>NZ_CP170998.1:0-2552120 GCF_043161975.1 Corynebacterium lehmanniae | reverse complement strand
GTACAGGTACGGACGGGTGGACTCGGGGAAGGCTTCCGGCTGGGCGGCGCCAGCGGGAGCGGCGAACGGGACGACGATGGCGAGGGCGGTAGTGGTGGCGACGACGAGTGCACGGCGGGAGATCATGCGTCAAAAACTAGCGCCACCTGAGAGGTCCCGCAGCGCGAACTCGGACCGCACCGCTGCCTAGTTACCGATCGGGCCGCGTCCGCGTTGGTTCTTCCGCCGGTCCCGCCAGCGCTTCCACAGAATCAGCAGGAGCACCAGCAAAACAAGCAGCAGCACCGCGATCATCCACCAGGACCACACAAAGGCATCCACGGTGGGCTCTGGCGTCGTGGGATCCAGGGGAGCTCGCTCAGCGTGGACGAGCAGGCGATCGGTGTTGAGCCCGTACGGGGTGCAGGTGATTAGGGTGATTTTGTCTTTGCCGGGCTCGTAGGTCACGGCGTCGTAATCGTCGGGCTTGACCACCTCGCGCGACGTCATGCGGTAGCGCAGGCGCTCACCGAGCACGTCGATGAAAATGTCGTCGCCGGGCTTGAGCATGGGCAGCTGGTCAAACATCGCCGCGTTGACCATGCCGGTGTGCGCGGAGATCACCGCGTTGGTGCCGTCGCCGCCGACGGGCAGGGTGGAGCCGTACATGTGGCCGGCGCCGTCGTAAAGTACGTCCGCCCTGGTGGTGTGGTACACGGGCAGGTCCACGTTGATGCGCGGGATGCGCACGCGCGCCATCACGTGGTAGCTCTCCGGCAGGGTCAGCTGGGACATGTAGTCGTCGAAGCCGGGGTCCTCGTCACGCGGAGCGCGCGCGTGAGGGCCAGCAGCCAGCAGCCGGTCGTTGTACTCGTGGGCGCGGGCGAGCTCGCGGGCCTTGGTGTCGTCGCTGAGCTCCTGCACCGCGCCCGCGTACTCTTCGTTCTGCTTGATCTGCCGGTACTGCGCGGACAGCGTAGACGCGATCGGGTACAGCAACAGCAGCGCCCCCAGGATCAGCACGATCCAGGAGACGACGTTGCTGCCGCGTTTACTCTTCTTCGCCATTACGCCTGCGCAGAATCAGTCCGAGGATGATCAACAGCACCGCCACGCCAGTGATGCCGATGACGCCCGCGCCGGTATATGCGAGGTTGCCAACACGCTCGCCTATCGACGGCGTCCCGTCTCCCTCATCTTCCCTCACCACGGTTTCAGTCACAGTGGCCGTGGACCCGTCCGCACGCGTGGTCTCCCGGGTGACCACCTCGGTGACGGTGGCGTCGGAGGGGGCCGAACTGGTCTGGGTTTGGGTTTCGGTCTCGGTCTCAGTGCTTTGTTCGTCGTCGGTGACGGTGGTGGTTGCCGCGGCAGCGTCGAAGCACTTGCCGCGCTGGACCACGTTGATGTGGTTGACGTGCTCGACTGTCACGGGCGCGCGGGTGGCGTCCATGCCGTCCGCCGTCAGCGTCGCGGTGGCTTCGAGGTCCCCGAGCGTGGCGTTGCGCACCGGGCCGCTGCCCCACGGCTTCTTGTCGTTCGCCTTCGCCGGCACCCAGGTTTCCACCGTGGTGGCCGGATCCAGCGACTTCGCGCGGGCTAGCTTGGCCAGGCCCGCACTGGTCAGGGTGAAGGTCGCCTCGTCGTTGCCCTGCTGTTGCTCGTTGTAGTCCTCGCCGCGTTTCAGCTCGGTGCTCTCGCCCGCCCCGTGAATGGTCAGGCGCGGGGCTTGCAGCTTATCCACCGGCTGGTCCTTGCGGGCCGTGCCCGGCGCCTGCTTCGAGGTGGCCGCCGCCACTGCGTCGAAGCGCAGCGCCTGCTCGCCTCGCGCCACCACGCTGCGGGGCCCGTCGTCGTCCCACTGCACGGTGTGGCCGCGGGAAAAATCCAAGGTCAGCGTGTACTGATTCAGCGTGCCGTCGGTGGACACGTTCGGCACGGTGGAGACGAAGTCGTACTCCACGTACGTCCCCGGCGCCGCAGCGTCGCGCCACTCCGGGGTGTTGCACGCTGTCAGCGGGTCCACGCTAATCCCCAGCTCCTGCGCCTTCGGCGCCACCACCTGCCCCGGCTTGTCCGGGGTCACCGCCACCACGAACGGGGCGTAGGACACCCGCGCGTCCTGCGTGCCGGGGTTGTCCGCCACCCGCACCAGGTACACGCCAGAGTCAAGGCCCGTGAAGGTGGCGGTGCCTTCCTTCGACGCATTGGTGTCCACCTTGCGCAGGCGCTCGGGGTGGTCGCGTGTGATCGCCGGGATGTCCAGGGATTGGAGGGTATCGGGGGTGGGCCGGAGGTCGTCTATAAGCAACAGCTCCACATCGCGGTCCCCGATGCGCGCGAACCAGTCCGCACCGACGCTCTCGCTCAGATCGACCCGGAGGTCTGCTGCCGATGCGGCGGGCGCGCAGGCAAGGAAGGCAGCGGCGAGCGCGGCGGCGAGCCTGGGTGCCGTGCGTGAGTGCATTATGTCCTTCCTTGTCATGGTGGGGGCTTGCGGGGGCCGCAGATGGTGAACGGCGGATGGTGAAAATGCGCCAATTCCGGGCATATTCACCATCGGTGATTCACCATTTGCGCGTACTAGGCGTTGCGGCGGCTCAGCTGGTACGCAGCGCCGCCACCGAACAGCACGAGGCCGAGCGCGAGGATGTAGAGCATGGTGCGCTCACCGGTCGCGGGCAGGCGGCCCCAGATGTTGTCCGTCACGTCGTTGGTGGTCACGGTGTACACCGGACGACCGTTCACATCCTCGCCCTTGACAAGCTTCTGCGGCTCCGGGTTGAGCAGGAAGCCCTCAGGCGCCTTGGTCTCCACGGCGCAGTACTCGGTCTCCGGGTCGAACTGGAGCGCAAACGCGGTCACGGACGCCGGGGTGGAGTCGTCGCCGCCGACAGTGGTGAAGGTGTTGCCGGTCTTGGCGTCACCGGCCGCGTTCGCAGCGTTGAGCGCCACAGCGTCATTGGAGACCTTGCCGTCCGCGCACGGCACAACCTGGAACTCGGCACCGGCGCCGGTCTTCTCGTTGTCCTTGTTCTTGTCGTTGACCGTCTTGGAAAACTGCACGTTCACGTACTGGGTCTTGGTGTCGTTGGTCTTCTTGTCGCCGTCGATCTTCTCCCGCTCCGGCACGGACTTGATCGGCTCCTTGCGGTTAGGCACGAACACCTCGGCGGTGTTGACCACGGTGCCGTTCGCAGGGATCGTCTTCACGGTGGCGCCGAAGACAACCTGGACCTGCAGCTCCGGGTTGTCCTTGCGCAGGTTCGCCAACTTCGTGCGGCCAGCGTCAGTGAACTTCACCACGAGGCGGTTGTTTTCGTAGGTGACGGTGTAGTCACCCTCGGCCAGGGTTTCAGTGCTGTTCAGGAGGGTGACCTCGGCGGAGCCGTCGTCAAGCGTGAATGCTTCGGGCACCTGGTCCTCGATGCGGTAGTCGGAGATGGTGCGAGATCCGTCCTGCAGCACGTCACCGGCCGGGACCGGGGCCTTGACGGTGTAGGTGACGGTGTCGCCGACGTTCTTGTTGGTGTCGGAGACGGCCTTGGTCGGGTTGATCAGCTGGTTCTTCGGCGTGATCGTCGGGTTGTAGTTGATCGTGCCGTCCTCCTCCGTCAGCGGGAGGGTGACCAGGAACGGTGCGGCGACGGTGTAGTCGCCGTTGACCAGCTCGGTGACGCGGTACAGGCCGACCTCGAGGTTGTCGAATTTGACGGTGCCGTCGGAACCGGTGGCCTTGGTGCCGATGGTCTCATCAACGGTCGCGGCAGTCGCGCCGCCTTCGACGATCTCGTTGGCCTCTTCCCAGCCCTTTGCGGTGTCCAGGCCGTTGGTCATCTTGATGCGCTCGACCTTGAACTCGGTGCCTGAGATGGCTTTCTGGTCCTGGCCCGGGGTGTTGTCCTGCTTGGAAATGGTCAGGCTCACCGGCTTCGACGCATCGATAGCGTTGTTGGCCTGCTGCGCGATGGCAACCGGCGCGAGGTCCGGGGCGACGGCGAGCGGGGTGGCGGTTGCGAACGCGGCCGCGGCGGCCAGCGCGAAGGTTTTCTTGGTCAGGTTCGACATGGTTCAGAATCCCTTTCTGGGAGTGGGTGGGTGTGTGGAGTTGGTTTTCGGAATTACGTGTGCCGGTTTAGGAAAGCCCGTACACCGTCCGCTTGTAGCGGGCGAATTTTCTACATCTCAACGAGCTCACCGCCTTCCGCGCGCTCGTCGCGCCGGCTGACCCGCCATGCGCCCCAGCCGAACAGGACCAGGCCGAGCAGCAGGAACAGCACGAGGGTCTGCTCGCCGGTTTCGGGGAGCAGCATGCTTATCGACGCCGAAGGTTTCAACGCCCCCTGCGCATCCTTCGCCGCCACCGTCTGGGTCGCCCCGCCAGCGTTCGCGGCGGCGGTGACGGTCACCGCGGCGTCGCCCTCGGCCGGGTAGCGCCAGGTCTCGTTGGCGCTTGCCGGGATGGAGACGTTGAAGGTGCAGGAGAAGTCCTCGCCGGCGGCCAGCTCGGTGGTCGGGCAGATGCTGTCCGGCACGGCGCCGTCGTCGCCGATGCGCGTAACCACCCCGCCGCGGGTGACGTCCAGGCCGGCGAGCGACGGGTCCGTCACCGTGAAGTCCTTCAGCGGGAACTCGCCGGTGTTGGTCACGGTGTAGGTCATCTGCATGGACGTGGCGTCGTGGCGCAGCAGCGTGGTGCCGAAGGCGTCGCCGGTGAGCTGGCCCAGCGGGGTGCCGTCGATAAGCTTCTGCACCTTCACGCCTGGGAAGGTGTTCTTCGCGGTGAGCGACCAGCGGTCGCCGGAGCGGGCGAGGTCTGTCGGGTCGGAGACCGGCTGCGCGGTGAACAGCACCGAATCGGTGTCGCCCTTGAGCGGCGTGATCAATTCACCGTTGGAGACCACCTGGAACACCGACACGGCGTCCGGGTTGCCGTCGTCGATCTCGTCCACGGCGCAGTCGCTGTCCACCGGCACGTCCGCGATGGTGTGCGTCTCGCCGGCGTGCAGCTGGAACTCCTCGCTCCGCGACGAACACGACTGGTGGAACGTGAACGTGCCGGAGTTCGGGCCGGCGGCAGTCTTGGTGAACGCGACGTCGTAGTGGGCGCGCGGGTGGTAGATGTCCGCGCCGACGGTCAGCGCGGTCTCCGCCGACGGCAGGTTCGCCGCGGTGGCGAAGGTGTACGAGTACGCCTTGTCGGAGCCGTTCACCTCGTCCGGGGCGAGGTTGGACAGCGAGCCGGTGGGCAGCGCGGGCGACCCGCTCCCCCACGTGGCGTACTGCGCCAGCGGGGTGCGTGCGCCGTCGGTCACCTCGAGCTGGCCGCGAGCGGCGAGCGCCGCGCTGCCGGTGAAGTCGAGAGTGCAGTTCGCCCCCACCGGCAGGTCCACGACCTGCCCGCCCGCCGGGGCTTCGAAACTGCGGGGCATCTCCGATCCGGACAGGGCGGTCAGCGGGAACTGCCTGGTCACGACGGTCTGCGCGGGGTCGTCGCAACGCAGCTGCGCGGTGTAGCCCGCCTCGTCCGCGCCGACGAGGTAGCCGGAGTTGAACACCGCCAGACGCACCGGGGTGGTGCGCCGCTCCACCTTGTTCACGAAGTGGAGGTCCGCCGGCGCGGTTTCGCCCGGGTTGGGGGCGTAGCCGCGCACGACCTTCTGCTCCGGGGCGATGGTCAGCGCCTCCGGCACGTTGGCCGCATCCTGCTCGTTGAACGTGCACAACGACCCGGCGGGGACCTTCGCCTCGCCGGAGACGAACGCGCTGTTACTGAAGTCGCCCTTGCGGATGCTCGCCGGGATGACGTAGCCATCTGCCGGGCGCAGCTTCTCCGGGATGAAGGAGGTCTCGCCCACCGAGCTGGTCTGATAGCCGATCGCCTTGCACTGCAGCGCGAAGTTGAACGTGTAATCGTCCGGGATCTCGTCGAGGTTGCCCGCCGCTCCGGCGAGCTCCTTGCTCAGGCGCACCTCGGAGGTTTCGTACTCGTAATGGTTGTCCAGGCGGACGTGGTTCTTCGCCGGGTCGTCCACGGTGAGGAACACCGGCGACGTGGTCGTGTCGTTGTCCAGCTTCTGGTCCGGGTAGGCGTTACCGCCTTCGCGGTCCACAACCCAATCCACAAAGGCCGGGCGCAAGAACGCTTTCAGGTCGTCCTGCCCGTCGTTCATCGCCAGGGCGAGGGAGCCGAACTTGTCGCCGGTGAGTTGGCAGTCGGCGCCGACCGGGACGCCGTCGAAAAGCGCAGTGCCCTCACCCTTGATGGACTTCTGCTGCTCCTGCAGCACCGCGGTGTCACCCGTCTCCGGGTCGCGGCACACGAGGGTGAACGAGTGGTTGTACAGCGCGTCCTGCAGGTCCTTTCCGGCATTCGCGTACTGGGTGCGGATGCTGTCGGTGGGCAGGATCGCTTTCTTGTCCAGCTGAATCTGGGTGACTCGGCGGGAGTAGGTGTTGATGAACAGCAGCGTCGTGCCGCCGTCGCTGACGACGAAGTCGGCGGAGCCGCCGTTTACCTGCGCACCGTTGACCGCCATGGACTTGTCCAACGTGATGCCCACCGCGGTGGAGGTCTCCCCCTCGGTGGCAGTACAGCTGGAGCCGACCGCCGCTGTCGTGCCGCCGGGCGCCTGGCCCTGCTGCACCGTGGTGGACAGGCGCGGGCCTTCCGTGCCGTCTGGGTTGGTGCACGTCAAGGTCACCGGGAACACGCGGTTGGTCTTGATGTCCCGGCGCGGCTGCGAGATCAGGTTGTTCGGGTCGTTGAACCGCACTTCCTTGGTTCCCTGCACCGGCGCCTGGATCAGGTCGTACTCGTGGTGCACGTCCATGGTGGACTGCTTGCCGATGGTGAACTGCCCATTCGCCCCCACATCCTTGCTGCCACCAGCGTCAGCGGCGTAGAGATACTCGGACGTGCTGCTGATCGGGTACTGCCGCCCGTCCTTCGTTGTCCGGGTCGCGCTGTCGCCGCTTTCCGCGAGCGTGCATTGCGTGCCCTGCGGCACCTGCCCGGCAGTGAACTCGGCGCTTCCGCCGGGTGCGAGGTCAAAGCGGTCGGTGAAGCCATTGTCGCAGGTGAGCTCATAGCTTAACGACGATGGCGCCAGCGTCGTCCGACCACCAGTGCGCAAATTGACCGTCAACCCATTGCCCGCCGGAGCGAACGTGTTGGTCACCGTGGCAGTGGTGGTGTCCTGGGAGATCGTCGGGGTGATGCTCTGCGCGTCCGTGCTGAACAGGATCCCGCCCGCGACCTGCGGGGTCTCCTCCGTGAAGGTGCACGTGTTGCCGTAAGGCACTCCCATACTACCGCCGAGGTCGTTTGCCGCGGCGTCGTCCGCCTTCAGCGTGACGGTGCCGTTCGCCGCGACGGTGGCGCGGCCGGTGAGCTCCACGGAACGGGACTGCCCCGCCACGCCCGTGGCAACATTGCGCGTCCCGCAGCGGAACGAGAACGCGTACGTGCTGGGGAGCTTGCCCGTGACGGTGGAGTTGACCACCTTGTTCAGCTGCACCGTGCCCAGCTTCGGGTCGAAGGTGTTGATCACAGTGACCAGGTTGCGGTCCGTGCCGGAAACCGGCCGGATGGTGTAAATGGCCCGGTTCTTCGCCTCCGCGTTGGTCAACGTGGTCACTTGGTCGCCAGCGTTGGACGCGCTGACCTGCGCACCGACGAACTTCGTGTTCGCGGTTTCGCCGGGTTCGTCCTCCCACACCTTGCACGCGGCGCTGGCTGGCACGCCCTCGACAACCGCTTCACCGTCGGAGCCGGTTAGTGTGACGGTCCCTTCCTTCGCCGGGTGGCCGGCGACCTCGCACCGGTAGTGCACCGTGTAGGTCAGCTTGGCCACATCGGGGTCGCCAGCGGCGAGACCGTTGACCTGGTTCCGGATGTGCAGGGGGAACGTGAGGTAGGCGTAGCTCGTGGTGAAGTGGAGCTCCGGCGTCGTGCCTTCGTGGAGCGTGAAGTGGTATTCCGCGCCCGACGGGTTCAGCGGCGCGCCGGCGAGCTGGGAATCGCGGCCGGTGAACTCGATGGTCTTTCGCTGCTCCTCGGTGAGGTCCGTCAGCGGCGTGATCGAGCAGTCCCGCTCCACCGGGATGTTGTCCAAGGTGATGGAGTTGGACGGCTTCGCCTGGGTCAGATCCAGCGTGAATTCTCGGCTGATGTTGGTCCCGGCGCACGTCAGGTTGAAGCGGTAGGTCCCGCCAACCTTGCCGTCTGTGACCGGGTCGCCGACGATCGTCTTGCTGAAGACGAGCTTGCCCGGCGTGTACGTGTAGGAGTTGTTGGCGTTTGCCGAGCCGATAGCTGTGGGAGCAGCCGCCGTGGTTGGCAGCTGGACCGTCACCGGTGCCGAAGCGGACGGCGCAGCCGTGCCGTTCCACGACAGGGTGAGTTTCGTTCCGGCAGGCGGCGCCGGGACCTTCTCCGTGATGGTGCAGGTGCTGCCCTGGGGCAGGTTGTCCACGCTGGCGGAGCGCCCCTTTTCCACAACAACGTCGTCTTCGAGCTTGACGCTTGGATATGCAGTTTCGAACCCCGTGGGCACAGTGCACTTGTAGTGCAGCGTGTACTTCTGCAGGCTGTTTTCCGCGAAGTTTGCGGCATTGCCGTCAACCGTTTTGGCGAGGTTGAGCTTGGCTGGTTTGAACCGGGATTCCCAGGTGACCGAGCAGTTTGGCACTCGAGTTTCGGCCGCGGGGATCAACAGCGTGGACGTTCCGGTCTTCGGGTTTTCTGAGAGCGTGAAACCAGCGGGGACGGTTCCCTTTCGGATCAGATACGTGTCGCTTGTAGTTCCGCCCGAGGTGAGGGTGCACTTCCACACTGGGTCGTAGCGGTCGAACGCGCGGTCTGCCGGGTCGAGCGTGGAGGTGTAGCCCAGCTGGTCAAGTGGGACGCCGTCGGATCCGACGCGGCGAAGCGCCGTGGTCGAACCACCCGCCGGGGTGGATAACGTGGTGCGGTTGGAGCCGTCCTGCAAAAACGCCGAGTAGCTGGCAGTTCGCGCGGTGGGGTCCGCCACCTTTTCAAAGGCGTTCTGCACCGTGGCGGAGCCTTCTTTGTCGAAGGCGATGCGGCTCAGCGCGATGCCGATAGCCACGCCCTGCGTTCCGGTGCTGTTGGAACCCATGCTGACCTGCAGCGTCTTCGGGTTGTCAACGCCAACCACCCACGTGCCGTACGTGCCGCTTGAGCGGGAGAAGCACACGAACCCGCGGGAGCGGCCGTCGGACATGCTGCCCCAGTTTTTCGGCTCGTTCCCGGGACCGAACTGCGGGTCCCTGCCGCCGGTGCAGGCATCTTTCGCGTTCGGCGGGGTGAGACGGACCGCCTGCCCCACTGTTCCGCCGTCGACGCTGATCATCTCGCCGTCTCCGCCGGCACCGGTGGACTCGCCGTCCACCACGGCGAAGCGGTACGACGCGAGCGGATCGGCCACCCCGTTTCGCTTCACCACAATGTCCGACAGTGTGAAACGGGCGAACGGGTCACCCGCACCTTCCATCTGCAGAATGTCCTGCGACGTCGAGCTTGGGTACCGCTCGAAGAACCCGGTGTTCGTTTTAGCGAATGCCGTGCCGGACCAGCTGGGGTTGGAATTGGCGGTGAACCGGGTGCTGGTGTTTTTCGTTTCAATCCCGAGGTTGAAGGTGATGGTGTAATCGCCCACCCTCTTCGTCTTTGCGCCCGGTGTGGTCAAATCCGAAACATCCAGCCAGCACATCTGGTTGGCCCATGTCTCGGCAACTCCCGTACCTCTGCGGAACGAGCAGTCCCCAAAGTTCACGCCGTCATTTGAGGTAGTTTGGGCCTCCGCCTGCTGCACTCCCGGGGACACGACACCCGCGACAAGCGTCAGCGCGGCAAGAATCAGCGCTGCCCAAACCGCCACTGCGCCATGCTGGCGGCGGCTGGATGTGGGGTGGACAGTCTGGGACATGCATCCTCGGATCATTGTGAACCTATTTATTGCGTCATGGATGCTACGCGGTAAACGTCAGGATGAAAACACAGCGAAACCAGCGTTTAAAAGTTGGACACACTGCCTGCCCACAGCCTTTCCCCAGCCTTCGCGTTGTCCAACCCGTTTCCGCACGTTAAAAGATTATGCAACTCATGTCAGGGCCTTGGTGCGAAAGCGAAAAGCTCTCCGCACGCACCCTCGCCGCCAACGTGTTTTCCGTCACTACCCGCTGACCACACTGAAGATTTCGAGTTCCACCTTTCGAGGATCAGCCCAATTTCCATGGTTTTCGAAATCCGCTCTTCGAAACCTTTGGGCAGCCGCCCCCACGGATAGACAGCAAAACGCCCGGCTGACGGAATCAGCCGGGCGTCGAAAAGCGATAAGCCCCTAGTCGCCGATCTGGTCGCGGCCGCGCTTCACAATGAGCGGATCCGGCTCGCCGACAACCTCGTGGTCCTTGTTCGTGTACTCGAACTTGGACAAGATGTAGCGCATCGCGTTGAGGCGGGCGCGCTTCTTGTCGTTGGACTTAATGGTGATCCACGGCGACTCGTCCGTGTCGGTGTAGCGGAACTGCTCCTCCTTGGCGCGGGTGTAGTCCTCCCACTTATCCAGGGACGCCAGGTCCATCGGCGAGAGCTTCCACTGACGCACCGGGTCCACCTGGCGGATGGCGAAGCGGGTGCGCTGCTCCTTCTGGGTCACGGAGAACCAGAACTTGGTCAGGGAGATGCCGGAGCCGAGGATCATGTTCTCCAGCATCGGCACCTCGCGCAGGAACTCGGCGTGCTGGGACTCGGTGCAGAAGCCCATGACGCGCTCCACGCCGGAGCGGTTGTACCAGGAGCGGTCGAAGAAGACGATCTCTCCGGCGGCCGGGAAGTGCTCGATGTAACGCTGGAAGTACCAGGAGGTGGACTCCCGCGGCGACGGCTTCTCCAGCGCCACGGTGCGTGCACCGCGTGGGTTGAGGTGCTCGTTGAAGCGCTTGATGGTGCCGCCTTTGCCGGCCGCGTCACGGCCCTCGAAGAGGATGATGTGGCGCTGGCCGGTGTCCTTGGTCCAGTTCTGCCACTTCAGCAGCTCAATCTGCAGGGCGCGCTTTTCCTTCTCGTAGTCGTCGCGAGAAAGACGCTCGTCGTAGGGGTAATTCTCGCGCCATGTCTGAATGGCGGTGCCGTCCGGCATGAGCAGGACGGGATCGTCCTCGTCGGTGTCGTCGACGACCCAGCCCTCGGTCTCGGCGAGGTCGATCATCGGCAGTTCGTCGTCTTTATTGTCAGCCATGACTCTCAGTGTATTCGGCGCGGGCGAGGTCTGCTCAGGTATGCAGGAATACAAAAAGGCCCCGCCGCTTTGCGACGGGACCTTCGGCTATGCGCGTTACAGTTACGCGACCAGGCCGATCAGCTTGGAGACAGCCTCAGCCAGCTCGCCGAGGTTGCCCAGCAGCTCAACGAGAGCGCCCGGAACCTTGGTGATGCCGTTGGCGCCGGTGCCGGAGGACAGTGCAACCCAGTTGGTCAATGCTTCCATGATGATTCTCCTTTAGAAAAGTTTGTGTCGAGTGAGGTGAAGGCTTACTTAGCCGGCGCGACCTTGGTAGCGAAGTCCAGGAGGGTCTTCGGGGTCTTGGTGAAGAGCTTGGAGAGGTTCTTCGCGAAGGTTGCGAACTGGTCCAGAGCCTTCTTAGCGGACTTGAGATCGAAAGGCATTGATTTCCCCTTTTCGATAGGTGCCAGTGATTGTCTGGCAAAACTTGACAGGTACTGACACCCGGTGGGCGTCACAGGAGGAATTTTGCCACATCGACCAGCTACGTCAAGCGCATTCTCAAAATAGGATTTGCACCACACAGGCAGCTTTAAGCTGGTATGCGTTCACCGAAACGTAACCTTTTCGCGACCGGGCCGATAACCTGCCCCGACTGACGGTCGAAAGTTAACACCAATTGAATTGGTCGCGGAACGTGTAACTCATTCGGTTGCGAGGACGATCTGTACACGCCCAAAACCACCGTCCCCCTGTGACTTTTTACACCAATACGGGGGTGGGGCGGAGCTGACGTCGATAAGCATGAAAAAAGCGCGCCCCGAAGGACGCGCTTTCGAGCCTTAGGGCTGATTTACATCATGCCCATAGCTTCCGGGTCCATGCCCGGGTTCGCAGCACCAGCCGGCTCCGGCTTGTCGGCCACGACAGCCTCGGTGGTGAGGAACAGCGCGGCGATGGACGCGGCGTTCTGGAGCGCAGAACGGGTCACCTTGGCCGGATCGGCGATGCCGCTGGCCAGCATGTCCACGTACTCGCCGGTGGCGGCGTTGAGACCTTCGCCGTCTGGGAGGTTGGCAACCTTGTCGGCCACCACGCCCGGCTCCAGGCCGGCGTTCAGCGCGATCTGCTTCAGCGGGGCGGACAGGGCCTCGCGGACGATCTTCACGCCGGTGGCCTCGTCGCCCTCCAGGCCGAGGTCGTCGGCGAGCTCGTTGGCTGCCTGCAGCAGTGCTACGCCACCGCCGGCGACGATGCCTTCCTCAACGGCAGCCTTCGCGTTGCGCACAGCGTCCTCGATGCGCAGCTTCTGCTCCTTCAGCTCCACCTCGGTGGCGGCGCCGACCTTGATCACCGCAACGCCGCCGGCGAGCTTGGCCAGGCGCTCCTGCAGCTTCTCGCGGTCGTACTCGGAGTCGGAGTTGTCGATCTCGGCGCGGATCTGCTTCACGCGGCCGTCGATCTGCGCCTGGTCGCCAGCGCCCTGGACGATGGTGGTCTCGTCCTTGGTCACCACAACCTTGCGGGCCTGGCCGAGCAGCTCGATGCCGGCGGTCTCCAGCGACAGGCCGACCTCCTCGGAGATGACCTGGCCGCCGGTAAGGATTGCAAGGTCCTGCAGCATCGCCTTACGACGGTCACCGAAGCCCGGCGCCTTCACAGCCACAGACTTGAAGGTGCCGCGGATCTTGTTCACCACGAGGGTGGACAGGGCCTCGCCCTCGACATCCTCGGCGATGATCAGCAGCGGCTTGCCGGACTGCATGACCTGCTCCAGCACCGGCACGAGCTCCTTGACGTTGGAGATCTTGCCGGAGACCAGCAGGATGTACGGGTCCTCGAGCACGGCCTCGCCGCGCTCCATGTCGGTGGCGAAGTATGCGGAGATGAAGCCCTTGTCAAAGCGCATACCCTCGGTGACCTCGAGGTCCACGCCGAACGTGTTGGACTCCTCAACCGTGATCACGGATTCCTTGTTCACGCCACCGTTGCCCACGGCGTACATCGCCTCAGCGATCTTCTTGCCGATCTCCGGGTCAGACGCGGAAATACCGGCGGTGGAAGCGATCTCCTCCTGGGTCTCAACTTCCTTGGCCTGGTCCAGCAGGTATTTGGACACCTTGTCGGTGGCGGCCTGGATGCCGCGCTTGATGCCCATCGGGTTGGAGCCAGCAGCGACGTTGCGCAGACCCTCGCGCACGAGCGCCTGGGCGAGCACGGTAGCGGTGGTGGTGCCGTCGCCGGCGACGTCGTCAGTCTTCTTGGCAACTTCCTTGACCAGCTCGGCGCCGATCTTCTCGTACGGGTCCTCGAGGTCGATCTCCTTGGCGATGGTCACGCCATCGTTGGTGATGGTCGGGGCACCCCAGGACTTCTCCAGCACCACGTTGCGGCCCTTCGGGCCCAGCGTGACCTTCACGGCGTCAGCCAGGGTGTTCAGGCCGTTTTCGAGGCTGCGACGTGCTTCCTCGTCGAATGCAATCATCTTTGCCATGCGAGTGTGTCACTCCTTATATATAGGCGTTCATGGACGATCACTCAGGTCGTCGGTGCAAGCAGGCGCCCGCGACGGCACGGCTGACGAGTGGTCTCAGCCTCACCCGCTTTATCGGTTTGTTTGGCACTCGGTTTGCGTGAGTGCCAGCCACATTTTTAGCACTCGACGGGGTTGAGTGCAAGGAACGCAAGGGGTGTGGAGGATGCCGGGGCGAGGATGCTTACCGCTAGATGCTTACCGGCCCGAGGATGCTTACTGCAGGATGCTTACTTCTCGAGTAGCACGGGCGAGAACGCCGGGGGTTACTCGAACAGTAAGCATCCTGGGGTAAGCATCTAGCCCGGCACCGCCCAGAAATTCCGCCGAGCCGGCCCCGCCAACGCTGCTAGCGTGGTGCCATGACTGACAACACAGCAAACGCCTCGTACACCCCGCAACGCGACCGCATCTTCAACGACCTGTCCAAGCTGGTCTCCTTCAATTCGGTGCACTCCACGCCTGAGCTGGCGGACCAGCACGAGGATGCCTGCGCCTGGACGGTCAACGCCCTGGAGGATCTTGGTCTGGACGTGACTCGCTACCCGACGGTGGATGACGCTGACACGATCGTCGCCAAGCGTGAGCCCAAAAACGGCGCACCGACGGTGCTGCTGTACTCCCACTACGACGTGGTCCCCGCGAACAACCCGGACGCCTGGACGAACAGCCCGTTCGAGCTGACGGAGCGGAACGGCCGTTGGCACGGCCGCGGCGCCGCGGATTGCAAAGGCAACCTGGCCATGCACCTGGAGGCACTGCGCCTGCTGGAGGAAAACGGCGGCACTGACCTGGGCCTGAAGGTCGTGGTCGAGGGCTCGGAGGAGCTCGGCGGCAAGGATGGGCTGGGCAAGCTCATCGTGGAAAAGCCGGAGGTGTTCGAGGCGGACGCGATCCTCATCGCGGACTCCGGCAACGTCGCCGCAGGCGTGCCTACGCTGACCACCTCGCTGCGCGGCGGCGCGCAGGTGAAGGTCACCGTGGAGACGCTGGCGAACCAGGTCCACTCCGGCAGCTTCGGCGGCGGCGCCCCAGACGCCGCGCACGCGCTCGTGGTGATTGCGAATTCGCTTTTCGACGAGCACGGCCGCACCACCATCGACGGCGTCGACACCACATCGAAGTGGGACGGCGACCCTTACGACCGCGAGTCCTTCCGCGCCGACGCCACCGTGCTCGAGGGCGTGCAGCTGCTCGGCACCGCGGACGACGACCCCGCCGACCTGGTTTGGGCGCGCCCGGCGGTGACCATGATCGGGTTCACCTCCACCCCGGTGGCCGAAGCGATGAACGCGGTGAACTCGCGCGCGGAGGCCCAGTTCAACCTGCGCGTGCCGGCCGGCCAGAGTGCAGCCGAGATCGCGCAGAAGATGGAGGAACACATCAAGTCCCACACCCCGTGGGGCGCGAAGGTCGAGGTTGAGGTCAGCGGGGTCAACGAGCCCTTTGCGACGGATCCGTCGGCCGGCGCGGTGGCCGCACTCGGCGAGTGCCTCAAGGAGGCCTACGGCGCCGACAAGCTGTCCGTGGTCGGCTCCGGCGGCTCCATCCCGCTGACCATTACGCTGCAGAACACCTTCCCGGACGCGGAGATCGCACTCTACGGCGTGGAGGAGCCCATGTGCGGCATCCACGGCGTCGACGAATCGGTCGATCCGACAGAGATCGAGCGCATCGCGGTGGCGGAGGCGACTTTTCTTCAGCGCTACGGCAAGTAGCATCAAAAATCGCTACAGTGAATTTCTAACGGCCGCGCCACCGGTGTTGACGCGTAGATACCCAGTTGTCGCTGGAGTGAGTATTTTCTGTGTGAACTCAATGAGCTGCCCCGCTTGAGGCGCGGTGTGCCCTGCACGCACACGACCAGAGGAGGGCCGCGCACCCCGTGCTGAAACTGCTCATCGCGCTCACCGCCGCCACGCTGGCCGCCCCTGTGCTCCTCCGCACGGTGGGCCGCGCCGCGTTCGGCTTACTCGCGCTGGTGCCGCTGGGCGGGTTTATTTGGGTGGCGCGCCTGTTCGCCACCGGGGTATTCCGCGACGGCGGCGAGGTCAAGGCGGCGTTCACGTGGATGCCGTCCACAAACCTCAACTTGGAATTCCGCCTGGATGCGCTCGCGGGGCTGTTCAGTCTGATCATCCTGGGTATCGGCGCACTGGTGCTGTTTTATTGTTGGGGCTATTTCGACTCCAACCCGCGCCGCCTGGCCAAGTTCGGCTTCGAGCTGACGTTTTTCGCCACGGTCATGTACGGCCTGGTCATCGCCGACAACTTCCTGCTCATGTACGTGTTCTGGGAGTTGACGTCGGTGCTGTCCTACATGCTCGTGTCCTATTACGGCGAGCGCGCATCTTCTCGACGGGCCGCCATGCAGGCGCTGATGGTGACCACCCTCGGCGGGCTGGCCATGCTCGTGGGCATCAACCTGCTGGGCTTCAAGGCACAGATTTGGAAGCTGTCGGACATCCCCCAGATCACCGACATTGAAAACACGCCGGCGATCTCCGCCGCCATCGTGCTAATCATGCTGGGCGCGCTGACCAAGTCCGCCCAGTCTCCCTGGCACTTCTGGCTGCCCGGCGCGATGGCCGCACCCACCCCGGTGTCGGCCTACCTGCACTCCGCGGCCATGGTGAAGGCCGGCATTTACCTGGTGGCGCGTCTGGCGCCGGACCTGTCCGCGGTGAACACCTGGCACCTGGTGGTGCTGTCCACCGGCGGGTTCACCATGCTGCTGGGCGGCTGGATGGCGCTGAAGCAGCGGGACCTGAAACTGATCTTGGCGTACGGCACCGTCAGCCAACTGGGCTTTATCACCACCGTCATCGGCGTGGGCTCACGCGAGGCCACCATGGCGGGGTTGGCCATCACGTTCGCACACTCGCTGTTCAAGGCCACGCTGTTCATGGTCGTCGGCGCGATCGACCACACCACCGGCACCCGCGACATCCACGAGCTGTCCGGGCTGGGCCGAAAGCAGCCGCTTTTGGCCACGCTGGCGATCATCTCCGCCGCCTCCATGGCGGGCATCCCGCCGCTGTTCGGGTTCGTGGCGAAGGAGACGGCGCTGGACGCCATCCTGCACGAGGAACTGCTCACCGGCATGCCCGGCAAGATCACCCTCGTGGCGCTTGTGGCCGGCTCGATCCTCACCATGGCGTACTCCCTGTACTTCGTCTACGGCGCATTCGCCACCAAGAGCCAGCCGTGGGAGGACGGGCAATCCGAGGCGGTGCGCGAGATGCACGCCATCAGCCCAAAGCTGTGGCTCTCCCCCGCCGTGCTCACCGCCTGCACCGTGGCCTTCGGCGTGGCGCCGGCGGTGCTGTCGGCGCCGATCAACGAGTACCTCAACGTGCGCTTCCCGGATGTTGCAGGCGCGGACCTTGCGCTGTGGCACGGGTTCACGGTGCCGCTGGTGCTCTCCGGCGTGATCATCTTCGCCGGCGCCATCATGTTCTGGCAGCGCGACGTAGTGGCCAAGGCGCAGTTCGAGCGCCCCGCGCTCGGCGACGCCAACGCGGTGTGGGACACCATCATGAACACGCTGCGCCGCTGGTCGCTGAAGCTGACGGCGTCCACGCAGCGCGGCTCGCTGACCATCAACCTGGCCGTCATCTTCACCTTCCTGGCCGTGGTGCCGCTGGCCGCGCTGATCCTGGGCGATTCCAACAACATCCGGATGCAGGTGTGGGACAACGTCTGGCAGGGCCTGGCCGTCACCGTCATGGCGGGGCTGGCGTTTTTCGCCGCCGTGCAGCGCAACCGCCTCTCCGGCGTGATCCTGGTGGGCCTGACCGGCTACTTCATGGCGCTGATCTTCGTGCTGCACGGCGCGCCGGACCTGGCGCTGACGCAGGCGCTGGTGGAGACCATCGTGATGGTGGTGTTCATGCTGGTGCTGCGCAAGATGCCCACGGAAACGGAGCAGCGCAACGAGGACAACCGCCTGCGCGCCTGGCTGGCCATCGGCACCGGTGTTTCCGTGGTCACGGTGGCGATGACGGCCATGTCCGCGCGCGTCGCCGAGCCGATTTCCAAGTACATGCCGGAGCTGGCCTACGAGATCGGCCACGGCCGCAACACCGTCAACGTGCTGCTGGTGGACCTGCGCGCGGCCGACACGTTCGGTGAGACGCTGGTGCTGGTGGTTGCCGCCACCGGCATCGCCAGCCTGATCTTCGGCACCTTCCGTTTCGACCCGGAGTCGCGCCGGCCCACCCTGTCCACCACTAAGGCGCGCTGGCTCGCCTCCGGCGTGGAGACGGAGACCGCTCAGAACCGCTCCATCCTGGTGGATGTGGTCACGCACCTGCTCTTCCCTTCGATGATGCTGCTGTCGGCCTACTTCTTCTTCTCCGGCCACAACGCCCCGGGCGGCGGGTTCGCCGGCGGGCTCGTCGCCGCGCTTGCGCTGACGCTGCGGTACCTAGCGGGAGGACGTCGAGAAGCAGAAGAAACGCTTCCGGTGCACCCGGGCAAGGTGCTGGGCATCGGCATCATGTTCACCACCGCGGCCGCGGTCGCCCCGATGTTCTTCGGGATGCCGCCGCTGACCTCCTCGTACGCCGAGTTCGACGTGCCGCTGATCGGCGACGTGACGGTGCCGTCCGCGCTGATTTTCGACGCGGGCGTCTACATCATCGTCGTCGGGCTGATCATGCACGTGCTGGCCTCCATGGGCGCCTACCTGGACCGCGAGGAGGACACTCGAAAGCAGCGCGCCCGCGACCGCGCGCGCAAGCTGCAGGCCAAAAACGAGCAACGCCGCAGGCTCATGTCCAGGAACCGCAGAGCCCGTTACAACGAGCGCAGGGCGGCGGCGGCCAGCGGATCGTCCATAAGCAAACGCGAAAGGAGAGGCGAGTAAATGGAAGCGAACCTGTTCCTGCTCATCGGCTCCGGCGTGCTGATCGCGTGCGGCGTGTATCTGATGCTGGACAAGTCCATGACCCGCATGATCATGGGCGTGACCCTGATCGGCAACGGCGCCAACCTGCTGCTTCTGCAGTCCGGCGGGCCCGCCGGCTCCCCGCCGATCATCGGGCGCGACTCCAAAGCGGCCGCCGACAGCGCGGACCCGCTGGCGCAGGCGATGATCCTGACCGCGATTGTGATCTCCATGGCCATGGTCGGGTTCATGCTCGCCCTGGCCTACCGCCAGTACCGCTACCGCACCGACGACATCGTGGAGCGGGACGAGGAGGATCGCGCAATTGCCGCGCGGCCGAAGTCCGCCTCCCCGGACCGCGACAAGTCCGACGACGCGCAGACCGGCAAGGCCAGCCCCTCCGGCGACGAGTTCGGCCCCAAGCCGTTCGAGGACCCGGTGAAGGAAGTCAAGGGAGGCCACGATGCGAAATAGTTTCATGGCCTTCGCCGACTGGGTGCTGCCCGCGATGCCGTACATGATCGTTATGCCGATCATCCTGCCCGCGTTCGCCGCCGGGCTGATCGTGCTGTTCCGCGGCGTGAACCTGCAACGCTTCATCGCCCTGGGGACCCTGGCGGCGCTGACCGTGATCGCCGCGGTGATGATCATCGTCGCCGACACCCACGGCATCCAGACCGTGCAGATGGGCGGCTGGGACGCGCCGGTGGGCATCACGATGGTGGCGGACCGGCTGAGCTCGATCATGCTGTTCGTCTCCTCCATCGTGCTGTTCGCGGTGATGTGGTACGGCATCTCGCAGGGGCTTCGCGACGGCGACGACGACGACCCAGTCGCCGTCTTCCTGCCCACCTACATGCTGCTCAGCATGGGCGTGAACCTGTCCTTCCTCGCCGGCGACCTGTTCAACCTCTACGTCGGCTTCGAGGTGTTCCTGGTGGCCTCCTACGTGCTGCTCACCCTGGGCGCGTCCCCGCAGCGCGTGCGCGCCGGCATCGGCTACGTCATGGTCTCCATGGCGTCGTCCATGGTCTTCCTGTTCGCCCTCGCGCTGGTGTACGCGTCGGTGGGCACCGTGAACATGGCGCAGGCCGGCATCCGCATGGAGGAGCTGCCCAACGGCACCCGCGCCGCCATCTTCGCCACCTTCATCGTGGCCTTCGGCATCAAAGCGGCGATCTTCCCGCTGGACGCGTGGCTGCCGGACTCCTACCCCACCGCTGCCTCCATCGTCACCGCCGTGTTCGCCGGGCTGTTGACCAAGGTGGGCGTCTACGCGTTTATCCGCGTGCGCTCCACCGTGTTCACCGACGGCGCCCTGGATTCCACGCTGATGGTCATTGCGCTTTTGACCATGATCGTGGGTGTGATGGGCGCGATCGCCCAAAACGACATCAAACGTCTGATGTCCTTTACCCTGGTCAGCCACATCGGCTACATGATCTTCGGCATCGCCCTCGGCTCCGTGGCTGGCCTGTCCGGAGCCATCTTCTATGCGGTTCACCACATCCTGGTGCAGACCTCCCTGTTCCTGGTGGTGGGCCTGGTGGAGCGGCAGGCGGGCTCCGCGCAGCTGCGCCGCCTCGGCTCGCTGCTCTACACCGCGCCCGTGATTGCGGTGCTCTACTTTATCCCCGCGCTCAACCTGGGCGGCATCCCGCCACTGTCGGGCTTCCTGGGCAAAGTCATGCTCATCCAGGCCGGCGCGGAGGACGGCTCCTGGCTGGCGTGGGTGCTCATCGGCGGCGCGGTGATCACCTCGCTGCTCACCCTGTACGCCATGATGAACGTCTGGTCCAAGGGGTTCTTGCGCGACCGGGCCGACGCCCCCGAAGGCGACGTCGTCCTGGCGCGCCCCGCGAATCTGGCCGCGCGCGACGAAACCGTCTCCTCCGGCGACCGCGACGACGTCGGCCGCGTGCCCACCGGCATGCTTTTGTCGACCGCGTTCTTGGTGCTTGCGTCGACAAGCATCACGTTCCTCGCTGGCCCGATCTCCAACATCACGGACCGCGCCGCGCAATCCGCCCAGGATCTGTCCATCTACAGAAGCGCCGTGCTTATCGACGACCCTTCGGCCCCCACACGCAACCTCGACGCCTTCCGCGAACAGACCGGCGCCGGCGGCGGCCGGGACTCTCTGGAACACAGGGACTCGTCCCGCCCCGCCGGGCCCACCAGCACCGGTGTGACCACCGAGGTCGTGCCGGAGCCCGTGGACGCTGAATCGAACGAGGTGACCCGCTAATGCTCCAAGGAGTCGCCCACCGCTTCCGCCCGCTGACCGTGGCGTGGCTGACGTTCATGTGGATCCTGCTGATGGGCCAGCTCAGCTGGGGCAACCTCGTCGCCGGGCTGGGCCTGGGGTTGCTCATCGTGCTGGCGCTGCCGCTGCCGCCGGTGCCGCGCAGCGGCAACCGGGTGAACTGGCTGAAGCTCGCCGCGTTCATGGTCGAGTGGTTCTTCGACCTGCTCGTGGCGTCCGCGAAGGTGGCGTGGCTGTCGCTGCGCCGCGCGCCGCAGCCGCGCAACGCCGTGCTGCGCGTGCCCATGCGCCTGAGCAACGAGCTGGTGTTGTACCTGGCCACCTGCGCCTACAACCTGCAGCCCGGCGGCACCGTCACCGACATCGACCTGGCCAACCGCGAATGGACCATCCACGTCCTCGACGCCGAAGGCGACGCCGCCATCGCCCGCGAAATCGCCAACGTGCAGAAACTGGAGCGCCAAATGATCGCCATCTTCGAAGGAGGCCGCTGACATGCACAGCACCGCCTACACCGTCTGCCTCACCGTGGCCGCCGTGTTCCTGGTCGCCGGGTTCTTCATCTTCGCCTGGCGCGCCATCGTCGGCCCCGACTCCATGGACCGCATGCTGGCCAACGACGGCATCACCGCCTCCCTCCAGTGCGCCCTGGCCCTGTACATCTGCTGGACGCTGGACACCACGGTGGTCAACGTCATGATCGTCATCGCCCTGCTCGGCTTCATCGCCACCCTGTCCGTGGCCCGCTTCCGCAAGAGGGACGGTTCCCTATGATTTCCGACATCATCTCGCTGGTGTTCATCCTCCCCGGCGCGTTCATGGTCTTCTCCGCCGCCGTGGGCACCGCCCGGTTCAACTCCACCCTGGCGCGCGTGCACGCCATCACCAAACCCCAAACCACCGGCCTGGTGCTGATGATCACCGGCACCATCATCCGCGTGGTCACCGCCGAGGAATTCAGCGTGCACGAACGCGGCGACATCGGCATGATGGTGCTGCTCGTGATTTTCGCCCTGATGACCAGCCCCGTTACCGCGCAGCGTCTCAGCCGCATCGCGCGACGCGAAGGCCTCTACGGCGACGACGAGCAGCTCACCCGCAACGACCGCCCCGCCAGCTACCACCCGCGGCGCGTCAACCCTAAAGGCTGAGCTCCCACATCTCCGCGCAGGTTGCGTCCACGACGTCCTTCCAATCCCCGGTGCGCTGGTAGATCGCGCGCTGGCGCTCATAGCCAGCGCCGCGCTCGATGATCTCGCGGACCAAGTTCAGCTCGTCGACGCAATCGAGGTCGGCGGCGACGGGCGTGAGCTCGTCGATAAGCAACTGCAACTCGTTTTTGATCCAGTCCTCGTCGGTGTCGCGACTCGTGATCACCAGGGCGTCCATGCCGTAGCGGGCGCCGCGCCACTTGTTCTCCGCGACGTGCCACTGCTGCAGCGTGGGCAACTTCTCGCCGCGCTCGAGCATGCGGTCGTAGTGGACGACCAGGCAATGCGTCAGCGCCACGACGGCCGCGAGCTCGCGTAGGTTACTCGTGGCGTCCGAGATGCGCACCTCGACGGTGCCCCACTTCGCGGCCGGGCGGACGTCGAAATGCATGGAGCCCGTGTGGTTGATCACGCCCGACGTCTGCTGGTCGCGCATGAAACCGACCCACTCGTCCCAGCTCTGGAATTGATACGGCATGCCCGCGGTGGGAAGCTGCTGGTACAGCATCGTGCGGTTCGACGCGTAAGACGTGTCGATGCCGTCCCACCCCGGGCTCGACGCGGAAATGGCCAGCAGGTGCGGGTACTTGGTCATCACCGCGTTGATGATCGGCCACACCTTGTCCTCGTGACTGATGCCGACGTGGCAGTGGATGCCCCACAGCAGCATGTGCTGGCCCCAGTACTGCGTGCGGTTGACGATCTCCTCGTACGTGTGCTTCGGACTCAGCGGATTCGTGCGGAAATCCGAAAACGGGTGGCCGCCACTTGCCCAGAGTTTCAGGCCCATCTCGTCGGCGACCTCCTTGACCGCGTTGAGGTCTTTTTGCAGGGCCTGCACCGCTTCCTTAGTGTTGGTGCAGATCGGCGTGACCAGCTCGATGGTGTTCTGCAGGAACTCCGGCTCGAGATGGACGTCCGGGTGGCGGGCCTGCACCTTTTCAATCACTTCGGCGGCGCAGGGCACCAAGTCGCGCGTGACCGGGTCGACGAGGCAAATCTCCCACTCGACGCCGAGGGTGGGGCCGTCGGACCTGGCAAAATCGCGGAATGGATCCATAATGGACGAGCCTATCCTCTGCGGCGGCTGGGGCGGGTGCCGGAGGCGGGTTTATATGCGCGGGGTGGGTTGGGCTTTCGGTGCGCTGGCTTGCGGGGGCGCGCCGCCCCAACCCGCCAATGCGCCGAAACCGGCTACCTAGAACCGGTTACCCGCTTGATTGGGAGCGCGGACAAAAAGTTGGAGTGTTGGGGGCTGGAAGGTATTCCGATGCCCGCAGGTTTTCCATCTGATATCCGCGTTGGTGCGGTTGAGAGGTTTTTGGCTGGGTCGTCTGCCCGTGAGGTCTGCGACTGGGCTGAACACGCGTGTGGTCGCCGACCGTCGGTGGCCACGGTCGGCAACTGGGTTGCGGCCAAGCGTCGTGGCCAGAGCTTGGACGGTACGCGACGCGCCTACGACGCTGAGACCATCGCAAAAGTTGTCGCACGCAGATTGACCTCGCAGGCGACAGTGCGTGACATTGCCGTGGAGTTCGATGTCCACGACACCGCGGCACTGACCTGGACGAAGCGGTTTTGGCCCGACGATGACGAACGCGATTCGGCAGCGTCGATGACTTTCGACGAGGCCTATGCGGCGACAATGGAACGCGTGAGCAAACACCGCAAAGTCCAACGCAACCATCAGCAGCAGCGAGTCGATGAGGCAGCCAATGCGAAGAAACCACCCCGGCCAGTCAACGAGTGGCTGCCAGGGCCTGGGCCGATAGACGATATCGCTGATTTACCCAGTGACATGGACGAGCTGAAAAAACTCGTTGTTGAGATGCGCGACCGGGAAACGGTCAAAGACGCCATTATCCACGTGCTCATGAGCGATGGTGAGCCACGGGGAAAAGACAACGTCCGCGACGGTGAGTCGCGGGGAAAAGACGACGTCCGTGACGGTGAGCTGTCCACCGCGGCGAAAGCCGCAGTGGTGGTTGCCCTCACGGACGCCCACGAGTTTTCCATCGCTCGAGCATGCGCGGTCGTTGGGATTGCGCAGTCGACGTTTTACTACCACCGACACAAACACACGCAGGTAGTGCAACAGCGCGAACAGCGCCACGCTGCACTCAAACCGCTGATCTTGCAGGCAGCCGCCGAATCCGGGCAAAGCTACGGCTACCGGCGCATCCACGCCTGGTTAAAGATCATGGGGCATACAGTGTCGGAAAAGATCGTGCGCACCCTCATGAAAGAGCTTGGGTGCCGCCCGCCGGCGAAGGCGTCGGGCAAGTACTCCTCCTACACCGGTGAAACCGACCACAAACCGGCAAACCTGCTGCTGATCACCCCACCCGACAGCAGCGACGGGGATGCGGATTCGGATGCGGCCCGGCCGGTTGTTGCACCGTCGCAGTATTTCATCGACCACGCCGACACTCAGGGGCTGACCCACGATTTCCACGCGGATGCCCCGTGGGAGAAAATCGGCACCGACGTCACCGAAATCCACTGCCCAGACGGGAAGTTGTTCCTGTCGGCAGCGATCGATTTCTACGACGGGATGCCGATTGCGGTCACCATGTCGACGTCGCCGAATCACGACTTGGTCGCCGAGATGATCGCGCGAATCGACGAGGTAAAACCCGACGGTGCGCAACCGATTATCCATTCCGACCGTGGCGGGCTCTACCGCAGTGAACGCTGGGTCAGCCTGATCACCGACCACACCCACAACATCCTGGATTGCCCCGACTGCCAGGCCGATGCGTGGTGCGACACCCGGTGGCGATACATCCCGTCACTGTCACGCAAAGCCACCAGCGGCGACAACGCGCGCACCGAAGGGTTCTTCGGCACGATGAAACAAGAACTGCTCAAAGGCAGGCCTGTGGTGTCAACGATGACGGTGGAGCAAATGCGCGACTATATTGACACCTACATCGACTTCTACATTCACAGACGATTGAAGTCGACACTCGGCGACGGCTACACCACCATCGCCGAACACCGACAAGCACTGAGTGCATAACAACGAGACAAAGTCCCCCAAATGCACTCCAAGAATTTGTCCGCATCCCCTAAAACGCCTGGTAGCCGGTTGTAGGTAGCCGGTTTAGCGGTGGGGGCGAGGAGGCGGAGGCGGCCGGGCCGGGGCACCACCGCGCACCACCGCGCACCACCGCGCACCGCGACCCCTACTGCAGCGCCGACGTCAGCTTCATCACGTTGTCCACGTACCGCCGGTACCAGGGCCTGCGCGCCCACCGCTCCAGCGTCAGCTCTCGCGAGACGGCCTGGTAGTTCGCGCCCAGCTGCTCCAGCGCCGGCAGCAAAGCGCCGGACGCGACGAGCAGGGAGGATTCGTAGTTCAGCGAGAACGAGCGGATGTCCATGTTGGAGGACCCGAGCACGCCGACGGCGCCCTCGCGCCCGGGATCGGCAAGCACGAACTTTGTGTGCAGCACGTACGGGGCGGGGAATTCCCAGATGCGCACCCCGGCTTCCAGCAGCGCCTCGTAGTACGCGGACTGCGCGTGCTGCACCATGAACTGGTCGGCCTTTTCGCCGACGAAGAGGTCCACGCGCACGCCGCGGTAGCACGCGGAGGTGATGGCCTCCAGCAGCGATTCCTCGGGCACGAAGTACGGCGAGCACAGCGTGAGCTGCTCTTTCGCGTTGTGGACGATGGAGTTGAACATGCGCAGGTTCGGCTCGGTGAGGTATCCGGGCCCGGAGGGGACAAGCTGGAGCACATCGCCTGTCGACGGCTCCGCCACCCCCTCACCAGCCCCAGCACCGGAACCAGCCACCACGTCGAGCGTCTCGCCGGATTCGGTGTACCAGTCCACGGCGAACATGGACTCGACGGACTCCACGATCGGCCCCTCCAGCTCCACGAAAGCGTCGACCCACTGGCGCCCGGCCTTCACATGGCCGGGCATGAGGTAGCCGCGGTCGATGAGGTTGAACGAGCCGACGAACGCCACCTCAGAGTCGATGACCACCACTTTGCGGTGGTTGCGCAGGTCGGGGCGGCGCCAGCGGCCGCGCAAGGGAGCTAGGGGCAGCATCATGTGCCAGTCCACGCCGATGTCGGTAAGCCGCTTCTTCAAAGCCCGGAAGCCGGGGTATTTGGCGGAGCCGATGTGGTCGAAAAGCAGCCGCACGTGCACTCCCCGCGCGACGGCGCGCTGCAGCGCCCGGAACACCACGTCCGTTGTGTCGTCCCAGGCGACGGCATAGATTTCGATGGAGATGGTGGCGGATGCTTCGTCGATAAGCTTGGCTATCCGCAGCATCGTTTTGCGGTAGTCCGCCCACAGCGCGCGCACCTCGCCGCGGACGGCGGGGTAGCCGGTGAGTTCGCGGTTGAGGCGCACCAGCGAGGCGGTTTCGGGCGGCAGGTGGGCGATGGTGTCGTCGGGGCCCGCCCACGCGCCGTCGAGCGCGCGGCGCGCCTGGACTTGGATGCGGTGGCGGCGGCGCGAGACGAATGTGGAGCCGAACAGCAGGTACAGCGGCAGGCCCACTACCGGCAGCAGCAGGATCAAAAGCAGCCAGGCGTTGGCGGAGGAGGGTTTGCGCCCGCCGGGGACCACGCCGATCATCACGAACTTGATGGCGTAATCCACCACCATGGCGGCGAACTGCCACCAGGACAAATCCAGGCTCATCGCACCTCGTCGTAGGCCAGGCCGCGGGTGTCGTAGTCCACGATCACGGGCGCGTGGTCGGACGCGCCCTTGCCCTTGCGCTCCTCCACGTCAACGAACGCGCGTTGGACCCGGTCGAACATGGGCTTGGTGGCCAGCTGGAAGTCGATGAGCATGCCCTCGTTCTTCTGAAAGCGCATGGCTTTGTAGTCCCAGAACGTGTACTGCTGCTCGTGCGTGACCTCGTGCAGCCCGGCCTCCAGCAGTATCTGGAACGCGGCGCGCTCCGGCTCCGTCACGTGCGTTTTGCCCTCGAACCAGGCGACGTCCCACACGTCCTCGTCGCGGGGTGCGACGTTGAAGTCGCCCATGTACACCTGCAGCTCCCCGGGGTCGACCTGGTCCGCCAGGGACCACAAAAACTGCAGCTTGTAGTCGTAGTGCGGGTCGCCGATGTCGCGGCCGTTGGGCACGTACAGGCTCCACACGTCCACCCCGCCGCACACCGCACCCACCGCGCGCGCCTCCACCGACGGGTCGCCCTTTTTGGCAAACGCGGGCTGGCGGGTGAAGCTGTCGCGGACGTTGTCCAGCCCCACGCGCGAGGCGATCGCCACGCCGTTCCACTGGCTGACCCCCACGTGCGCGACTTCGTAGCCTGCGGCTTCGAAGGTGGCGTAGGGGAACTTGTCGTCCGCGGTTTTGGTTTCCTGCATCGCCAGCACGTCCACGTCCTCGCGTTCGAGGAAGGCGGCGATCCGCTCGGCGCGGGTGCGCACCGAGTTGACGTTCCATGTGGCGATTCGCATGCGGCCTAGCCTAGCGCCAGCCGCCTACGGTGGTGCTCCAGCGCCCCTTCGGGCACTTCGCCTATCGACGCCACGCCAAAGGCCTCCCCCGCAACCCAGACAACCTGCTCGTCCCGGAGCTCCCATGCGTGATCGAGCACCTTCAGCGCCGGTTTGCCGATCCGCTCCGGGATGACCAGCCGCACCGGCAGGTCGCGCTGGTCGTAGAAGGACCGGATGGCGTCGATAGGCAAGGGCTCGAAGCCCGCCGAGGGGCCGAGCGGGACCGCGGAGTTGGCCTCCTCGGTGTCGCCGACGCGCATGAGCCAGCCGCCGGCCCACGCGGATTCGCGCACGTCGAGGCGGTCTGCGAGGCATTTTTCCAGCCCGCGGATCTCCGAGTTGCGCACGGTACGTGGGGAGAGCTTCTTGATGATGTGCAGGTCCGTGACCTCGATCGCCTCCTTGGAGGAGGGGAAGCCGCCGACCTCCTGCGGGCGTATCACCAGCGGGTCGAGGCTGAGGACGTGCCCGATGATGTCGCTGGCGTGCTCGCCGCGGCGCTGGCGCACCACGACGCGATCGCCCACCGCGACGTCGTCTGAGCGGAAAATCCGGGACACGCCTACTTGCGGGCCCCGCGCGGGCGGATCGCGCCGGTCAGCACCAGGGCAGCGCCGATCATCAGCGAGAGCATGCCGATGGCGATCAGGGCGCGCATCGGGGTGCCGGTGTCGGCGAGGTCGTCGTCGCGTTCGTCATCGTCCTCGGTCGTGGTGGCCGACGACGTCTTCGACGTGGTGGACGAGGATGAGGTGGGTGTGGTCGAGCTGGACGTCGCCGACGTGGTGCGGTTTTCCAGCACCGTGCGGCTGCTCGACGTGGTGGTCGAGGACGCGGTGGTGGTTGCGGAGGTGTCCGTGGTGGTGGACGAGGAAGAGCTGGTCGACGAGTCCGTGGTGGTGGACGAGGTCTCCGTCGTCGTGGTGTCCGTGGTGGTGGTTTCGTCGGTGGAGGTTTCGGTGTCCTGGAGACGCTCCACGCTGTGCGTCACCTCGGGGCCGAACGCGGGGGAGGTGCTGCTTTCGGTGCTGGCCGGCGCGCTGGTGGCCGGCGTAGTGACGACAGCCGGGGACGTCGACGGGGTGGTCGGCTCCTCGACCACCGTCGGTGTGGTCGCCTCCTCCGCATCGCGCGTCCGCTCCGCGCCGGGGATGCCGAACACGATCGGGGCGTCGCCGGTTTCGGAGCGCTCGAACGCGTCGATCGCGGTGGTGCCCAGGATCCCGCCGAGGCCCTCGATGGGGGCGGGCACGACCACGGGTTCGTCGTCAGGCAGAAGCTCCGCGCGCAGCTGGCGCACGCCGGCGCGCTCGCGCTTCAGCGTCTTCGCAGCCTCGTCGAAGGTGGCCTCCTCTTCCTCGGTCAGGCCGTCCTCGGTGGCGTCCTCGCGCAGCTCGGCCAGCTCGTCGGAGGCCGCGATGAGCTCCTTGCGCCAGGCGATGAGCACGTCTCGCACCTCGTCGTCGGTCTCTGCGCTGTTGATGGCGGTGATGGAGGTCTCGTGGGTGGCGGAGACGTCGTCAAGCAATTGCTCGACTGGCTCCGCGGGCGTCGCCGGAGCGAGGGTGAGCGACGCGGCGGCGATGGCGGCGGGGATACGCATGGCGATATCTTAGCGCGTTAGTCGTCGTGGCCGAACGGATCTTCGTCCGTGCCCGGAAGCCAAGTGTGGCCGGCTTCCTTCCAGCCGTTGTCGCGGATCACGCGCTTGGCCTCCTTCTTGTAGCGGCCCGTGAGCACGTCCGTGTACAAAAAGCCGTCCAGGTGACCCGTTTCGTGCTGCAGGCAGCGGGCGAAAAAGCCGGTGCCCTCGATCTCAATCTCGTTGCCGTTTTCGTCCAGGCCGGTCACTTTCGCCCAGTCCGCGCGGCCGGTGGGCCAGCCGTAGCCCGGCACGGACAGGCAGCCTTCGTCGTCCTCGCCGGTGTCGGCGGGCATGGTCTTGGGGATCTCGGAGGTCTCCAGCACCGGGTTGATCACGGTGCCGCGGCGCATCTGATCGCCGTCCGGGCAGTGGTAGACGAAGATGCGCAGCGGCACGCCGATCTGGTTGGCGGCCAGGCCCACGCCGTGGGCGGCGTCCATGGTTTCGTGCATGTCGGCGATGAGCTCCTGCAGCTCCTCGACGGGCTGCGTGACTTCCTTGGTCGGCTCATGCAGCACCGGGTCGCCGTGGATAACGATGGGTCGGATGGTCATGCCAATATATTAGGCATGCTTACCGAGACCGACCTTTCCGTGCTCCGCTTCGCCGCGCGCGCCCCCAGGTCGATCGGCGCGCGCGAGGATGCGGTGCGCGCTGAGCTGGGCATGCAGCCCATCCGCTACTACCAGCATCTCAACCGGTTGCTCGACTCGCCCGATGCGCTCGCGGCCGAGCCCCAGCTGGTGCGGCGTTTGCAAAGGCTTCGCGACGACCAAAGGTCCCCCAACCTCTAGTTCAGCTTTACGGTGTGTTGCGCCTGGATTCCGAGGCGGTGTGGTTAGAGTTGCCGATGTGACTAACGACAACTATGGCAACAACCGTCCCGACTTCGAGTTCGAGCCGGGCTCCGGCTCCACGCGCTACACCGGCAACTCCGACTCGTTTGGCGGCGCGTACGACGAGGCGTACGACGGCTCGTACGATGCCGAGCCGATCGACGCCGAAATCGTCGACGACACCGAGTACCGCGGCGCCCACCGCCGCGACGACGACTCCGAGTACATCGAGGACGTTGATTACGGTGCCGGTTACGGTGCTGGCCAGGCCGGGTACGCCGACGACACCCGCCACCTCCCCGGCGCAGGCGCCGCCGCGGCGGGCGCAGCTGGTGCAGGTGCCGGTGCCGCCGGCGCGCGCCGCCGCTCCCGCAACGCCGACGACGCGATTTACGACGAGCCCTACGACGGCGCCTACGAGGAGGATTACGACGGCGAGCCGAAGGGACGTCGTAAGGCAGCTGCTGCTGGCGGCGCCGCGGAAGGCGGCCTGCCGAAGCGCGGCCTGGCGATGATCCTGATCGCCGTGGCGGCGCTGCTGGCGCTGTGGGGGATTTGGAAGATGACGCAGGACGACAAGGGCGGCGACGGCGAAGGCGCCGCCCCGGCCTCGTCGACCGTGGTGGGCTCCTCCGCAGCCGCCCCCGCCGGCGACGGGGCTGGTCAGAACGGCCAGGGCGCTGACGGCGCTGGCCAGGGTGCCGAGGGCCAGGGCGGCGCAGCAACGGGCGCCGATCAAAACACCCAGACCACCGACGGCCAGCCGGCCCAGGATCCGAACGCGCAGGACCCGAACGCCCAGCGTCCGGAGGGCGCCGAGGGCCAGGGCGAGAACGGCCAGCCCGCACCGGCGCCGGCCCCGGCACCGGCGGGCGCGGGCCTCGACAACGCGTCGGCCCAGGTGTACGTCTACAACAACTCCGGCACCCCGGACCTGGCCAGCCGCACCGCGGACCAGCTGAAGGGCCAGTACAACGTCGCCAACAGCTCCCCCGACGCCGCGGTGATGAACATGCCGGAGCAGGTCTACGGCGTCTTCCCGGAGACCTACGTCTTCTTCGACCCGGCCGTCCCGGGCGCTGAGCAGGTGGCGGCAGACATCGCCCGCCGCGTCGGCGGCGCCGCCCGCGCGAAGGGCGACCTCCCCGAGGGTGCGACGAGCATCCCGGAGCAGGCCGCGAACAACAGCGCCGCCGTGGCGGTGGTCCTGGCGGGCTAGTCCCGCGCGCCCAGAGCGCCCCCTCCCAAAAACCGGCTACCTAGAACCGGCTACCAAGCGAAAATGGGGATGCGGACAAATTCTTGGAGTGCATTTGGGGGACTTTGTCTCGTTGTTATGCACTCAGTGCTTGTCGGTGTTCGGCGATGGTGGTGTAGCCGTCGCCGAGTGTCGACTTCAATCGTCTGTGAATGTAGAAGTCGATGTAGGTGTCAATATAGTCGCGCATTTGCTCCACCGTCATCGTTGACACCACAGGCCTGCCTTTGAGCAGTTCTTGTTTCATCGTGCCGAAGAACCCTTCGGTGCGCGCGTTGTCGCCGCTGGTGGCTTTGCGTGACAGTGACGGGATGTATCGCCACCGGGTGTCGCACCACGCATCGGCCTGGCAGTCGGGGCAATCCAGGATGTTGTGGGTGTGGTCGGTGATCAGGCTGACCCAGCGTTCACTGCGGTAGAGCCCGCCACGGTCGGAATGGATAATCGGTTGCGCACCGTCGGGTTTTACCTCGTCGATTCGCGCGATCATCTCGGCGACCAAGTCGTGATTCGGCGACGTCGACATGGTGACCGCAATCGGCATCCCGTCGTAGAAATCGATCGCTGCCGACAGGAACAACTTCCCGTCTGGGCAGTGGATTTCGGTGACGTCGGTGCCGATTTTCTCCCACGGGGCATCCGCGTGGAAATCGTGGGTCAGCCCCTGAGTGTCGGCGTGGTCGATGAAATACTGCGACGGTGCAACAACCGGCCGGGCCGCATCCGAATCCGCATCCCCGTCGCTGCTGTCGGGTGGGGTGATCAGCAGCAGGTTTGCCGGTTTGTGGTCGGTTTCACCGGTGTAGGAGGAGTACTTGCCCGACGCCTTCGCCGGCGGGCGGCACCCAAGCTCTTTCATGAGGGTGCGCACGATCTTTTCCGACACTGTATGCCCCATGATCTTTAACCAGGCGTGGATGCGCCGGTAGCCGTAGCTTTGCCCGGATTCGGCGGCTGCCTGCAAGATCAGCGGTTTGAGTGCAGCGTGGCGCTGTTCGCGCTGTTGCACTACCTGCGTGTGTTTGTGTCGGTGGTAGTAAAACGTCGACTGCGCAATCCCAACGACCGCGCATGCTCGAGCGATGGAAAACTCGTGGGCGTCCGTGAGGGCAACCACCACTGCGGCTTTCGCCGCGGTGGACAGCTCACCGTCACGGACGTCGTCTTTTCCCCGCGACTCACCGTCGCGGACGTTGTCTTTTCCCCGTGGCTCACCATCGCTCATGAGCACGTGGATAATGGCGTCTTTGACCGTTTCCCGGTCGCGCATCTCAACAACGAGTTTTTTCAGCTCGTCCATGTCACTGGGTAAATCAGCGATATCGTCTATCGGCCCAGGCCCTGGCAGCCACTCGTTGACTGGCCGGGGTGGTTTCTTCGCATTGGCTGCCTCATCGACTCGCTGCTGCTGATGGTTGCGTTGGACTTTGCGGTGTTTGCTCACGCGTTCCATTGTCGCCGCATAGGCCTCGTCGAAAGTCATCGACGCTGCCGAATCGCGTTCGTCATCGTCGGGCCAAAACCGCTTCGTCCAGGTCAGTGCCGCGGTGTCGTGGACATCGAACTCCACGGCAATGTCACGCACTGTCGCCTGCGAGGTCAATCTGCGTGCGACAACTTTTGCGATGGTCTCAGCGTCGTAGGCGCGTCGCGTACCGTCCAAGCTCTGGCCACGACGCTTGGCCGCAACCCAGTTGCCGACCGTGGCCACCGACGGTCGGCGACCACACGCGTGTTCAGCCCAGTCGCAGACCTCACGGGCAGACGACCCAGCCAAAAACCTCTCAACCGCACCAACGCGGATATCAGATGGAAAACCTGCGGGCATCGGAATACCTTCCAGCCCCCAACACTCCAACTTTTTGTCCGCGCTCCCAAATCGCCTGGTAGCCGGTTGTAGGTAGCCGGTTTGGGATGCACTGAGAGGCGCAGAACCCCCTACGCGTCGCGGGTCTCCAGCAGCACCACGCCGATGATCCACGCCGCCACGGCCCACACCGCGAAGATCAGAAGCGACACGGGCAGCGTCCAGTTCGCGGGACTGTTGGTCATAAACGCCATGAGGTTGCCAAACGGCAGGAACTTGGCCACGTCGGCGCCGTAGCGCGGGATGAACCCGACGATGGATTCGATCAGCAGCATCATGCCCATGCCGGTGACCACGGCGCCGGCGGTGTTGCGCGTGATCCAGCCGACGCCCTGCTGGAACAGGGTGATCAGGGCCATGCCGAGGGGGATGGCCCACAGGGCGCGTCGGGAGGCGGTGTTGCTCACCCAGTTCGCGGGCACGGGCGCGGTGAGGTCGCCGACCGTAAACGCGACGGCAAGCCCCAGGAAGGTCGCCAGCGCAGCCAAAACAGCCCCGAGCACAAGCTTTGCGACGGCCACCTGCCACCGCTTCGGCGCAACCCTGAAGTTCGTCGGCGGGATGCCGAACCGGTACTCGGTGGTCACGGCCATGGAGGCCTGCACGATCACGACGATCGCGGTGATCAGCGCCATCGTGGCGGCGACGGTCAGGGGCGCGTACGGCATGCCGCCGAGTTTGGAGGCGAAACCGAACAGAGCACCGAAGAAGGCGCCGAAGACGAGGATCAGCGCGGAGTTCCACCAGAAGGAGGCGGTGGAGCGCAGTTTGGTCCACTCGGCGGGGAACAGGTTAAGCATTACTACCTCCGGAGACGTACTGGGCGTGGCCCTCGGTGGATTGCATGTAGGCATCTTCGAGGGAGGCGCGGCGCTCGGACAGCTCGGACAGGGCGATGCCGGCGGCGAAGGCGACGCGGCCGACGTCGTCGGAGGTGCGGTCCGGGACCTCGAACACGGCGCGTCCGTCCCCATCGACCGCGCGCTTGAACGGCATGGCCACATCGGCGTGCTGCAGCGCGGCGGCCAACGCGGCCGCGGCGTCCTCGGTGGGGGTGCGCACGATGGTGGTCACACCGGAGTTTTCGCGGATGAACTCGGCCACGGACGTGTTGGCCACCAGGCGGCCGCGGCCGATGATGATCAGGTCTTCGGCGGTCTGCGCCATCTCGGCGAGCAGGTGGGAGGACACGAGCACGGTGCGCCCCTCCGCCGCCAGGGACTGCAGCAGCTCGCGCACCCAGCGGATGCCGGCGGGGTCGAGGCCGTTGACGGGCTCGTCCAGGATCAGGTACTCCGGGTCGCCGAGCAGCGCCGCCGCGATGCCGAGGCGCTGCCCCATGCCCAGGGAGAATCCGCCGACGTTCTTGCCAGCCACATCCGTCAACCCCACCAGCTCGAGCACCTCGTCGACGCGGGTGCGCGGCAGCCCGGCGGCTTGCGCTTGCCAGAGCAGGCTGGCGCGGGCGGAGCGGTTGGGGTGGACACCTTTGGCGTCGAGAAGCGCGCCCACTGTGCGCGACGGATTTTGCAGCGAGCGGTAGGGCACGCCGTTAATGTGCGCGGTGCCGGATGTTGGGCGGTCCAGCCCCAGGATCATGCGCATGGTGGTGGATTTCCCTGCGCCGTTGGGGCCGAGGAAGCCGGTGACGACGCCGGGTTTGACGGTGAACGTGAGGTCGTCAACCGCTTGGACGGCGCCGTACCGTTTGGTCAGGCCTTGCACTTCAATCATGCGGTTCAGTATGCACCATGGCTTTGGCGAGCACATTGCTTAGCGACGCCGCAAAGCCCGGGTGCAGCTCAAACCCCGAAACCTCCGCCAGGGGCACCCAGCGCAGTTCCTCCGACTCCTCGTTGGCGGTCACGGCCAGCGGTGCCTCGCACAGCGCGATGACGGTGGTGTAGCTCCACTCCGGCAGGTCCGTGGTGACCAGCTCTTCGACCACGTCGATGCGGCCCGGGTCGATGGCGCACTCCTCCACGGACTCGCGAACGGCCGCCTGCGCTGGGGTTTCGTGGCTGTCGCGGGCGCCGCCGGGGATGCCCCAGGTGCCGCCCTGGGCGGTCCAGCCGGCGCGGTGCTGCAGCAGCACTTTCGCGTCCGCTCCGTTACCGGCGACGAGGAAGAGGCCGGCGGCGCCGAAGCGCCCCCAGAGTCGTGTGCCGTCGGGTGTGGTGACCCAGCCGTTTCCGTCGCCAAGCATGGCCCCCACTGTAGGCGCGAACAGTTATTATTGCGGAATGGTGACGCAAAGCAGGCCGAGCGACGACGCGTGGCTCGACGAGCTTGAAGCGCGCCCTGCGCACCCGCGCCTGCACGGCGTCCTCCACGGCCCGCTGGCCGGTCCCGTTCGCATGGGCCGGCGCGGCCACGCGTTCGCGCGGACCACCCCCGGCAAGCTCATCGTGGTGATGGTGCTGCTGACCGCCATGCTGCTGGCGGCGGGGCTGTCCATGAGCCAGTCCATGGCCGGCCGCAACCAGGCGCTGGACACGGTGCGCGAGGCGACGGAGCCGATGAGCGCGGCTGCCCACCTGCTGTCCACCTCCCTGCTGCGCGCGGACACCATCGCAGCGGGCGGGTTTGTCCAGCCCGGGCCGCTGTCGCACGAGGACGTGCAGGCCTACTCCGCAGCACTGGACACGGCGGTCAGCTCCGCCGGCGAGATTTACAAGGGCGCGGTGGAGGCCGACACGGCCACCAGCGAGCGCATCGAGGAGCTGGTCAGCGACATCCAGCGGGACCTGCCAGTCTACGCCGGCCTGAACGAGCGCGCACGCGTGAACCAGCGCATGGGCAACCCTGTGGGCGTGGCCTACATGTCGGAGGCGTCCAGCATTATGCGCACCCGTTTGCTGGTGTCCGCCTCCGAGATCAACGCGCTGACCCGCGAGGACGTGGCCAAGGAGATGCGGCGCCTCTCCGAGCCGCAGTGGGTGCCGCTGTCCGGCCTCGTGGCGGCGCTCGGTTTCCTCGTGCTCACCCAGTGGTGGCTGTGGCGGGTATTCCGCCGCCGCCTGAACAAGGGCTTTATCGCCGGCACGCTCGCGGTGGTGGTGGCGCTGAGCTGGGCCGCGGTGTCGAACTACCAGTCCTGGCGCAACGGCTCCGTGGAGTACGAGCGCGCGGCGAAGCCGTGGGAGGAGCTCACCGCCGCCCGCTTCGACGCACTGGAGACGCGCACGGACGAGACGTTCGCGCTGCTGCGCCGCCAGTCCGTGGTGCATTCGTCGCGGGCGTTCGACGGCACGTATGCGTCGGTAAGCGCGGCGCTCGAGACCGCAGAGGAGTACGGCGGGGAGCAGCAACTTATCGACGACGCACGCGACGCCCTGCGCACCTGGGCCTACGAGCACAACGAACTCGTCGGCGCGCTGAACACGGGCAGCTACGAGCAGGCGGCGGCGCTGTTGGCCTCCGGCGGCGGGGCGGGCGAGGCGCCGTTCAGGGAGCTGGACGCGACGCTGTCCAAGCTCATCGCGTCGTCGAGGGAGGGCACGCAGGCCTACATCGACGCCTCGCTGGACGCGACGCGGCAGGTCTCCGCGTGGGTGGCGCTGCTGTCCGTTTTAGCCGTGGTCTGCACGTGGCTGGGCATCCGCAGAAGGCTGGGTGAGTACCTGTGAGAAGGACATGGACCGCGTGCGCGGCGGTGCTGGCGCTGGGGCTTTCGGGGTGCTCGGAGGAGCCGACCCCGGTGCGCGCCACCATCGCCCCAGAGCACGAAACCTCCACCACGCGCGAGCTCTTGCCGCTGCCGCCCGGCGCGGCCCTCGAGGACGCGCAAGGGGTGCCGGCGGAGCCGTACGTGCCGGCGAAGCTGGACTGGGAGGGCTCGCTGAACCCCCGCACCGCTGAAGACGACACCCCGAACGTGGACCGCATCACGCGCCGCGGCCGACTGGTGGTGGGCATCGACCAGTCCCTCTACCTGCTGGCGTTCCGCGACACCGCCAGCGGCGAGCTGCGCGGGCTGGAGGTGGATCTCGCCCGCGCGATCGCCGACGACATCTTCGGCGAGGAAACTGCCGGGGTCAACCGCCTGGACCTGCGGTTTGTGGACTCGGCGGCGCGCGCCGAGGCGCTGAACCACGGCGAGGTGGACATCGTCATCCGCACCATGTCCATCACGCCGGAGCGCACGGAGGCGATCGACTTTTCTACCCCGTACCTGACCTCGCGCGTGCGCGTTCTGGTGCCGCGGGACCGGGGCGTGGAGGACATCAACCAGCTCGGCGGCAAAACGGTGTGCATCGTCGACGGCACGAACCTGACCCAGATCGCGCGCACGTACACCCCACACTCGAACATTCTGCGCACCCGCTCCTGGTCCGACTGTTTGATGGCCACCCAACAGTTCCAGGCGGACGCGATCGTGGCGGACGATTCCATCCTGGCGGGCCTGTCCGCGCAGGACCCGTACGCGACGATCCTGCCGGGCACGCTGGCGACGCAGTACTACGGCGTGGGCATCCCGAAGGGCCAGACGGACCTGGTGCGGCAGGTCAATTCGACGCTGGAGCGGATGCGTAACGACGGCACGTGGTACGAGCTCTACTCCACCTGGCTCGGGGGCTCCATCGCGGAGTCCTCCCCGCCGCCGCTGATGTACCGGAAGGAGGAGCAGTGAGCACTGAGCAGGATTCGCAGGACCCGCTGGAGCAGCGCACCGAGGCGGTCGCGTTCGACCCGTTCGCGGATGATGAGGAGGAGGACAATCCGGGCACCGAGGCCGTCGCGTTCGACCCCTTCGCAGACGACGATGACGACGACGGCTGGGACTCCGACGGCGAAACCGACTACTCCGCCATGGGCGAGATGGCCGGCCTGCTCAAAGACTTGGACAAGCTGCGCAAGGGCGGCAACCGCGAGGACCCCTCGCAGCGCTCGCGCCGGCTCGCCCTGGACACGTTCCGCGAGCGCCGCGGCACCCGCCGCGCCACCCGTGTCGTCGCCGACGGCATGGTGGAGCTGCCCTGGGTGGAGCCCACCGAGCCGAAGGAAGCGCTGATCGACCCGGAGCCGGCCGTGGTGAAAAAGGGCATCGCCCCGCCGGTGCTCAACCCGGGCGACGTGGTGGCCAGCCAGTACGAGATCATGGGCGTGATCGCCCACGGCGGCATGGGCTGGATCTACCTGGCCCAGGACCACCACGTGGCGGGCCGCGTGGTGGTGCTCAAGGGCCTGCACTCCACGGACAACCCGGACGAGGCGGCCGCCGCCGCTGCCGAGCGCGAGTTCCTGGCGGAGATGACCCATCCCGGCATCGTGCAGATCTACAACTTCATCGACGACCCGCGCGTGCCCGGCGGGTTCACCGTCATGGAGTACGTGGGCGGGCCGAGTTTACGGGCATGGCGGAATGCGTCGACAAGCAAAGTGCTCCAACCCGACATCGCCATCGCCTACATGCTCGAAGTCCTGCCGGCGCTGGACTACCTGCACTCGCGCGGGGTGGTGTACAACGACCTGAAGCCCGACAACATCATCGTCACCGAAGACCAAGTCAAGCTGATTGACATGGGCGCGGTCTCCGGCATCGGCGCCTTCGGGTTCATCTACGGCACGAAGGGGTTCCAGGCGCCGGAGGTGGCCACCGAAGGGCCATCCGTCGCCTCCGACGTGTACACCGTGGGCCGCACCTTGGCGTCGCTGGTGGTGGACCTGCCGCAAACCGACGGCGTGTACGACCTAGGCATCCCCTCCCCCGCCGACGAGCCGCTGTTCCGCCAGTACACCTCCCTGTACCGGCTGATCACGCGCTGCTGCAACGAGGACCCCGCGCAGCGCTTCACCAGCCTCACCGAGCTGGAGGCGCAGATGCTCGGCGTGCTGCGCGAGATCGTCGCCGTGCGCGACGGGCGCACCTACCCCGCGCAGCACTCCCTGTTCTCCCCTCAGCGTACGACGTTCGGCACCAAACACCTGGTGTTCCGCACCGACCAGCTCATCGACGGCATCGCCCGCAGCGTGGACATCACCCCGCAAGAGGTCGTCGCCGCGCTACCGTCGCCGCTGGTCAACCGCGACGATGTCGGCGCCGCCATGCTCCAGGGCTCCTCGTATGCCGAACCACGCGAAACGCTGGAGACGCTGCGCCAGGCCATGACCACCCCGCAGTACGAGCACTCCATCGAAATCCCCTTCGGCGTCGTGCGCACCATGATCGACCTCGGCCTGACCACCCAGGCGCGCACCTGGCTGCGCTCGCTTTCGGAGCGCTTCGGCGACAACTGGCGCTACTCCTGGTACGCGGGCGTGGTGGAGACGCTGCTTGGAGACTTCGCCTCCGCGAAGGGTTCGTTTTCCCAGGTGCTCAACCAGCTACCCGGCGAGGCCGCCCCCAAACTCGCGCTCGCCGCAGTCAGCGAGCTCATCCTGCAGGAGGGCGGGTATCAATCGAGCGCACTGCTTCACGACGAGCTCTCGCCCGCCGCCGCCGGCCTCACCCACCACCTCCGCGACGTGCCGGACGCCGTGTTCGAGCGCATGGCCGCCGACGGAGCCACAGACAACACGTGGTCGCTGACCGTGACCGCCCCCGGAGGCCTGCGCTTCCACGCCACCCGCCTCTACGCCCTGGTGTGGATGACCAACCCCACCACCGTCTCCTCCGCGTTCGGCCTGGCTCGGATGCTCATGTGCGAAGGCGAAGTGGAGTTGGCGATCAAGGCCCTGGACAAGGTGCCCAACGCGTCGCGCCACTACCGGATGGCGCAGCTGACCGCCATTTTGTGCCTGGTTGCCGAGGGCGCCACCGAAGACCACATCCGGCTCGCCGCCCGCCGCCTCGAGCAGATCCCCTCCACCGAGCCGCGCTTCTTGCAGATCAAGGTCGCCGTCATCGAGGCCGGCCTGACGTACCTGCGCGCCCACCAGGCCTCCACCAACGTGGCGCTGTTCGAGTACCCCTTCACCATCCGGGGCCTGCGCCGCGGCCTGGCCCAGACGTTGCGGGACCAGGCCCGGGTGGCGCCGTACCCGAAACACCGGTACGCGCTGGTGGACCTGGCCAACAAGGTCCGCCCCGCCACCTGGTTTTAGGGGTTTGGGTTCGGGGGTTTGGGCGGCGGAGACCGAACGGAGCGGAGGCCCGCCGACACATCGCGGCGGAATCTGTCAGGCGGGCCTTATCGTCCCTGGTCATCGCAAACGGCCGCCGTAATCTGTCAGGATTACGGCGGCCGTTTCGGCGGGGGTGCTTAGATGAAGCCGCCCATCGCGGCTGCGGCGCCGCCGAGGCCGACGACCGCCAGGATCGCGATGATGATGCCCACGATCGCGCCGGTGCTGCCGCCGGATGCCTTGCCGCCCTTACCGGTCTCTCCGGTCTGGTTGTTCGGGGCCGGCTCGTTCCGGCTCGGGTTCTGCGTCGGGTTCGTGCCCGGCTTCGGCTTCGGCGCAGGCTGGGTTGCGCCGTTGAGCTCGGTCACGGCCGGGCGTCGATTGCCAGTCCGCACAGGCTGGTTGTTCTTGGTGGGCACCGGTGCCGGTTTGGCCAGGGTCGGCTTCGCCGGGTCCTTTTTGCCCACGGTGTCGCGCGCGGCCTGGAGGTGCTTGGAGTTCTTCTTCTCCAGGTCCTTGACCAGCTGGTCCATCTGCTCGGTGGTGTAGTTGAGCACGGAGAACTCGTTGGTCTCCTCGGCTACCAGGCGGCCGTCGGCGTTGAAGACGCGGAACTTCACCGGCATGGAGGAATCCTTGTAGCCGGCGGTGTTGGCAATCGGCACCTCGACGTTGTACTTGCCGTGCTCCTTGAGCACGCCTTCCACCGGGTAGGTCTTGCGGAACTTGCCGCCCGGGTAGTCCACCTGGAGGGTGAACTCGTGCAGGTCGATGCCCAGGTTGGACAGCTCCAGGTACACCTTGGAGTCGGAGCGGTTGGCGATGATGACGTTCTTCACGCCCTCGCGCTCGCCAAGCACGCGGATGCCGGCCTTGCCGTTGTTTTCCTCCGCTGCCATGAGCACGAGCTCATCCACTTGCGGGTGGCTGTGTCCGGACTCGGACGGGTCCTCGGACACGCCGGTGGAGCCGGTGGCCTTGGCGATCTCGCCGTTGACGATGTCCAGGTTCTGCCAGTCCGGTGCGATGTCGTAGCTGCCGGTGAAGCACTTGGCGGTGCCGTCGTAACAGGCCTGCGGAATGCTGGTGTTGTCGTTGTCTGTGGAGTTCTTGTCCGAGTAGTCGAAGTGGCTGAACTGGTACAGGTAGTTCATCACGGACTTGTACTTGGGCACGTAGGAGCTGTTCGGCTTGTCCACGTTGGACGCGCCAGAGTGGGTCAGGCCCAGGTTGTGGCCGAATTCGTGGAGGATGGTGTTGCGCATCTGCTCCTGGGACGTCATCAGGTAGTTCTTGGCCACGTAGAACGCGCCGTCGGAGATCAGGCCGTTGCCGGAGGACAGGTTGCCCGCCTCCTGCTGGTCGCCGATGATGCCCACGCGGAAGACGGACTGGCGTGCCCGAGCAGGTTCTTGCGGTCCTTGACCAGGCGCACACCGGGCACCTCTGCGCGGCCGTTGCCGTCCTTGAAGTAGATCGGCGCGTACGGGATCGTGTCGCCGCCCTGCGGCGTGATGCCCGGGATGTTGCTGTAGTAGTCGCCGGCGTCGATGTGCAAGTTGTAGCCGCGGCGGTCGAACAGGTCCACCAGGTCGTTGAGGATCTTGCGCGACGGGCGGTAGACGTTCACGTTCGCGTCGGCGCACTCCAGGAACTCGCCGAAGTCCTTCTCCGTTGCCGCGTATTCGCGCTTCTCGGAGCAGCCCTTGGTCTCCCACTCGGACTGCATCCAGTTCAGCTGCAGGAACAGGTCCGGCTTGTTCGGGTCTGCGCCCCAGCGGTGCAGCGGGAACTCGTTGCCGTCGGCGTCGGTGTAGCCGTTGATCTCCCAGTCGTCGGGCAGGCCGTCGCCGTCGGAGTCCTTCAGCGCTTCGTTGGCGTCGCCGGCGATGGTCATGCGTGCGCTGAGCCTATTGTCGTGGCGCTGCCACACGCCCGCGTAGTAGCGGTCGCCGTCGTTCCTGCCGGCTTCTGCGGCCTGCTGGCTTTCACCGGTGCCGGTGGTGTCGGCGCCCTCGAACTTGGTGTTCAGCTTGTAGCGGCTGCCCACGTCGATGGTGTACTCGTTCGGGTCGGCTTCCTCGGAGCTGAACGGGTAGTCGTAGGACATCAGCCCGTCCGTAAGCACCAGCTTCAGGTCCCGCTTGCTGTCGCTTTTCAGCTCCACCCGCACGTCCACATTTGCGGGGGTGACGGTGAAGGTGCGCACGAGCTCCACGCCGAGGTTCGGGTCGGTGTGGGTGAGGGTGACCACGTCGCCCTCACTGTTGGAGGCGGGCTCCACCTTGGTCTTCTCGCCCGCGAACTCGACCTTCTGGCCGTCCGCGTAGGCGTCCAAGTAGAAAGCGGTGGGCATCAGGCCGTAGGTGAGGCTGTTGTACATCAGCCAGGACACTCGGCCCTTGTTCACGTCCACGTTCTGGAAGCCCTCGGCGGCGCCGGTGGTGACGCCGACCTGGTAGCTCTTGGACAGATCCACGGCCGCATCGGCCTGGACCGGCAGCGTGACGCCGGCGGTGAGGCCTAGCGCGACAACAGCCGCGATTGCTCTTTTACCTGTGTGCATCATGTGTCCCTACACCCACTGCTCTAAAAAGTGTTGAAATTTATCGCAATTATCGTACAGAACCTTGCCAGCTGTACCCAACAAACCGAGCACCGCCAGCGCCCACACCCACGGCGAGGGCTTCGAGGAGCCATTGCTTTGCGACGACCCTCCGGCCGCAACGCCATCCACTTCCACCGTCACATTGAACTGGCCCGTGGAGCCGTCGGCGAAGCGCACGTTCACCGGGATCTGCTTGACCTGGCCGGCGGCGTCGGCCGGGACGCGGAACTCGAGCACGCCGCGGGCACGGTCCAACGAGACTTCCCAGCCCTCCGCGTCGAACTCGCCCAAGCTGAACGGATAGTCCGCGGCCTTCTTGGGCACCGGCAGCGTGACTCGTGTGGTGAAGTCGGGGCGGCCGACAGCGGAGACGTCGTCAAGCAATGTGCTCTCGGCGAGCGTGCTCATGCCGGACTTGGTGCGGACCTCAACCCGCGCCGAGGTGATCGTGCTCGAGGAATCCTCGAACGTGACCTGGACCGGAATGTCGCGCGGGCCCGGGACGGTGCCGTCGTAGCTGACGACGGTGAGCTCGCCCGTCACCGGATCGATCTGCGTGCGCAGCCCCGGGATCGGCTTGACCAGGGAGAACGACGCCCCCGCGACGCTCGGCCGCAAAATTGCGGTCTGGCCAGCGTTGATGACCACACGCGGGTACTCCACATTCGCCACCGCCGCGGTGCCGCGCACGGTCGTTGCCGGCACCTCGACGACGCGCTGCGAACCGTCCGCGAACGTCACCACAACCGGAATCAGCGCCGCCTGCGGGTCGTCCTCGTCGCCGTTGCGGGCGACCGTGATCTCGCCCGTCTTCGGATCAACAGACACCTGCCAGCCCTGCGCGTCGAAGGACGCGGCCAGCGCGTAGGTCGTGCCCGCCGGGGCCTGGCTCGGCGCCACCGTGACCGGGGTGCCGGCCTCGGTGACCTTGACCGGACGCCAGGACACCACCTGGTTTGCGGCCTCCGACTTAGTGGACACCGGCACCGTGATCTCCTGCGCGGAGCCGTCCGGAAGCGTCAGCTTCAACGGGATGTCAAAGTTCGCGCCAACCGGAGCATCCTCCGACACCTTCACGGTGATCGCGCCCGTTTCCGGATCAACCTCCACCGGCAGCGCCGTCAGGCCGGTCTGCTCGAAGGTCGCACCCGGGGGCATCGAGCCCGTGGGGAACATGCGGATGTTGCCGTCCGCGTCGAAGAACGGCTTGCCGTAGCCCGCGGCCTCGGTGGAGTCCGCCAACGACTGCCCCTTAAGCGCCGCGATGCGGGCGAAAACGGTGGGCTCGTTGTCCTTGTCCGAGACCGTGCCGTCGGAGTACAGCACCGTCACCGGGACAGTAATCTGCTCCGGGTGCTCCTCCGGGGCGGTGGCGTAGATGTTGCCGGTGTCCGGGTCGATGCTGATATCCCAGCCGTTGTAGGCCTTGTCCGCGCCGAGCTCGTTGCCCTTGTCGTCGAACACCGGGGCCAGCGCGTACTGGCCGATGTTCTGGCCGTCCTTGTTGACGGGGAACGTGCCGTCGAGAAGCGGCACCACAACAGTCTTGCCCGGCTGCGCGCCGAGACCCTCCTGGTAGGCGGGCTTGTAGGCCTCGTTCTGCGCGCCGACGTCGACGTGGAAGACCGCGGTGGCCTTGCCCGTCGTGCCGTCCGGGTAGGTGAAGTCGACCGGGACCTCGATGGTCTCGCCCGCCGGAGTGCGCAGCGGCGCCTTCACAGTGACGACGCCGGTGTCCGGGTCAACGGTTCCCTCGGCACTCTTGGTGGAGAACTTCGTGCCGGCCGGAAGCGGCTGACTCTTGTACTCGATGCCGTCGCGGTCAATGGTGGCGATCGGCTGGCGGCTGGAGTTCGTCTTTCCCGCCTGGACGTAGGAGTCCTTGTACTTCACGCCGCTGATGCGGTCGGCGTCGCTCACCGGAGCGGTGACGTTGACCGTGATGATGTCGCGCTCCCCCGCTCCGGAAACCACGTCGACCGTGTACTCGCCCGGCTTGACGTCGCGGCCCGGATCGGCCAACACCTGACCATCCGACGCCACGGACAGCCACTCCGGCGCATCGCCGTCGACGCGCACGTTGACGGTTTCGGACGGCTTGCGGGAAGGCACGGTCACCTTGGTGGTGCCCGCCTGCACGGTCAGCTTGTCCCAGGCGAAGTCGTCGACCGACGGGGCCGGCTGCGCACTGGTCGTCGGTTGCGGTGCGGGCGTAGTGGGTCGCGCCGAGGTCGGCTTGGTGGTTGTCGGCTGGTCGGAGGTCGGCTGCGCCGCGGTTGTCTGGCCCGAGGTCGGCTTGGTGGTTGTCGGCTGCGGCTGAGTCGTCAGCTGCCCAGAGGTCGGCGTCGCTGCGGTCGGCTCAGAGGTAGCCGGGGCAGACGGCTCCGGCGCGGACGTGGTCCGGCCCGAGGTCGGCTGAGCTGTAGTCGGCTGGCCCGAAGTCGGCTGGCCCGAAGTCGGCTGACCGGACGTTGGCTGCGCAGTAGTTGACGTCGGCTCCGGCTGAGTCGTCAACTGCTCGGAGGTCGGCGTCGCAGAGGTCGGCTCAGAAGCAACCGGGACAGACGGCTCCGGTGCGGACGTGGTCTGGTCGGAGGTCGGCTGGTCGGAGGTCGGCCGCGCCGTGGTCGACTGACCGGACGTTGGCTGCGCAGTAGTTGACGTCGGCTCCGGCTGCGTGGGCACCCAACCAGACGTCGGGGTCGTCGAGGTCGGCTCGGAAGAACCCGGCGTGGACGGTTTTGTCGTCGGCTCCGGCGCGGACGTGGTCTGGTCGGCGGTTGTCGGCTGGTCGGAGGTCGGCCGCGCCGTGGTCGACTGACCGGACGTTGGCTGCGCAGTAGTTGACGTCGGCTGCGCAGAAGTTGACGTCGGCTGCGGCTGAGTCGTCAGCTGCCCAGAGGTCGGCGTCGCTGCGGTCGGCTCAGAGGTAGCCGGGGCAGACGGCTCCGGTGCGGACGTGGTCCGGCCCGAGGTCGGCTGAGCTGTAGTCGTCTGGCCCGAAGTCGGCTGGCCCGAAGTCGGCTGACCGGACGTTGGCTGCGCAGTAGTTGACGTCGGCTCCGGCTGTGTCGGCACCCAACCAGACGTCGGGGTCGTCGAAGTCGGCTCAGAGGTAGCCGGGGCAGACGGCTCTGGCGCGGACGTGGTCTGGTCGGTGGTTGTCGGCTGATCGGAGGTCGGCCGCGCCGTGGTCGGCTGGCCCGAGGTCGGCTGACCGGACGTTGGCTGCGCGGTAGTTGGCGTCGGCTGCGGCTGAGTCGTCAACTGCCCGGAGGTCGGCGTCGCAGAGGTCGGCTCAGAAGTAACCGGGACAGACGGCTCCGGTGCGGACGTGGTCTGGTCGGAGGTCGGCTCCGGCGTCGAGTCTTCAGGCGTCGTCGTTGCCGGTGTCGTCGATCCGCCTGCCTCCTCCACCTGGATGTCGATGGTGTCGGTGATCACCTTGGCGTCGTTAGTAATGATGTCGATTCTCGCCGTGCCCGACGTCGTCGGCTTACCGGTGATCTTGCTGTTTTCCTGGTCATAGGTCAAGCCTTCCGGCAGGTCAGTGACCTCGACGGACGATGCGTTCTCTGTGGGAATGGCGATGTTGACCTCCTCACCGGGCTTCACCGGTGCCGGATCGTCAACGATGTTTTGTGCGACCGGAGCCGGCAAATCTGCAGAGTCTTTCACCGTGATCGTGAAGGTCTGCTCGAGTGGCCCGTCGGCGCCGGCAACAACGCTTCCGCCCTCCACCAGCTGGGTTTTCACCGTGAAAGTGCCGGTTTCAGTCGGGGTGCCCTTCAGGAAGATGTGCTTGATATTGCCGAAGTTACGCAGCGTGGCGGTGACACCTGGTGGCAGCGTGGACTCATCGATGGTGAGCGCCGAACTCCGGGGAGCTTTGTTCACCCGGATGTCGATAGCGTTGATTGCTTTCCCAGTCCAGAACACCTTGTCGCTCTGGTCTACGTATTCCGGGTCGGGTTGCACGCTAACGGCGGCGTCGACGGTCTTGGTGGAGCCATCTTTGAACGTGAATTGAACTTCGATCTTGTCGCTCTCTCCAAGATCGGCGTCCGGGTCCGGAGTGATTGAAATTTCTCCGGACTCTGGGTCGATTGTGGCCCCCCAGCCCGGGTTAACGCTGTCGGCGAGCTTGTATCCGTTCGGTGGGTAGACAGTCAGACGGTTAACGTTCGGGCTGATTTTGGTTGTCTCACCGTAGTTCACGCTTGTGGAGGTTGGGTACCTCACCAACGACTTTTGCGCATCGGTCAGCAGCTGCGCCGACGCCTGCGAAGCGGTCTGCGGGGCTGCAACCGGCTGGACACCCGTCACCACAAGCGACAGGCCGAGCGCGCACGCGGCTACCGATGTCCCGCGCCGGCACGCAATCGCGCGGTCATGCTTTCCAGTCATTGCAAGACCCCTTTTCTGAATCTTTTTATCTACCGCCGACTCAATCAACAGCCAACAATACGGTTTTCTGCTTCTGTAAATCTATAGCGCGCAATCCCATGAAAACAACACAATTATGCTTTCGGGAGTTGCAAGACGCTCCGCCCGAGGTCAACGCAGACCTCTACCCTGCTACGCCCGAGTTCAAGAGAACTTTTGTGCAATCCATCACAGGGCTGGCAATCGTCATATTTTTAACCAAGGCGCGGTCGACGCGAAAACAGACCAGCCCACCAGTCGCAGATCGTCTAGTAGCCGCCTCGTCCTGCTATACGATCCGGCACCCCGCTACGCATTTCCCCAGGTGTTGATGGCATTGAGTTTCAGTATGGGGCTGATCGTCTAGCAGCACCGCACAACCTGCTAGACGATCAGATAAAAGCGCAGCAGAAAGCCCCGGCACCAGAACTCGCGAACCGGTGCCGGGGCTGAAAAGCCGCACTACCCCACGCGGGCGGCGACGGCGGCGGCCTTCTGCGCGATGGCCAGCTCCTCGTTGGTGGGCACGACCAGGACCTTCACCTTGGAGTCGTCGGTGGAGATGATGCGCGGGCCGTCGTTGGGCAGGGCGTTCTTCTCCGGGTCGACTTCGATGCCGTACATCTTCAGGTTGTCCAGGGCGTCCATGCGCACGTGCTGGTCGTTCTCGCCGACGCCGGCGGTGAACGTGATGGCGTCCACGCGCCCCAGCGCGATCATGTAGGAACCGATGAAGCGGCGCAGCTGGTTCAGGTAGACCATGTAGGCCAGCCAGGCGTTTTCGTTTTCTTCCTCGATCATGGAGCGCAGCTCGCGGAAGTCGTTCACGCCGGACAGGCCCTTCACACCGGACTGGCGGTTGAGCAGGTTGTCAATCTCGTCGATGGACATGCCGCCCTGGCGCACCAGGTGGAAGATGATGCCGGGGTCGATGTCGCCGGAGCGGGTGCCCATGGCCAGGCCGGCCAGCGGGGTCAGGCCCATCGAGGTGTCAATCGGATGACCGTTGGCCACGGCCGACGCGGAGGCGCCGTTGCCCAGGTGCAGCACGATCTGGCGGGTGTGGTTCGGATCGCGGCCGATCAGCTCCGGCACCTGCGCGGAGACGAACTCGTGGGAGGTGCCGTGGAAGCCGTAGCGGCGGATCAGGTTCTGCTCCGCCACCTCGGCGTTAATCGCGTACAGGGCGGCGGCCGGGGGCAGGTCGCGGAAGAAGCCGGTGTCGAACACCGCCACGTGCGGGATGTCCGGCAGCAGGGCGCGGGCGACCTCGATGCCGTCGATGTTGGCCGGGTTGTGCAGCGGCGCCAGCGGGATCAGGTCGCGGATCATGTCCACCACCGGGTCCAGGATCAGCTCCGGCTCGGAGAAGACCATGCCGCCGTGCACGACGCGGTGGCCTGCGGCGACGATGTCGAGTTGCGTCGGGCCGATGCCTTTGGCGTCGAGAAGCTTGAAGGTTTCCTGCAGGCCGTCGGCATGGGTGGGCACTGCCTTTTGCACGACGAACTTCTGGCCCTCGTACTTGATGGTGATGCGGCCCTGCGGCTCGCCGATCTGCTCGACCAGGCCAGAGACGAACGGGTCCGCGGACGCGTCCGAGGTCGGGTCGACGATCTGGAACTTGATGGAGGAAGAACCGGAGTTAATGACGAGTACGTAGGACATTTACTTCGCCCCCGCCTGGATCGCCGTGATGGCCACGGTGTTGACAATGTCCGGCACGGTCGCGCCGCGGGACAGGTCGTTGACCGGCTTGTTCAGGCCCTGCAGCACCGGGCCGACCGCGAGCGCGCCGCCGGTGCGCTGGGCGATCTTGTAGCCCGCGTTGCCCGCCTCCAGGTCGGGGAAGATGAACACGTTGGCCTGGCCGGCGACCGGGGAATCCGGGGCCTTCTTCTTACCGACGCCCGGGTCGCAGGCGGCGTCGAACTGCAGCGGGCCGTCGATGGCCACATCCGGCGCGAGCTCCTTGGCCTTCGCGGTTGCCTCCACGGCGCGGTCCACGTCCGGGCCGGAGCCGGAGGTGCCGGTGGAGTAGGACAGGATGGCCACCTTCGGGTCGATGCCGAACTGCGCGGCGGTCTGAGCCGACACGGCGGCGATCTCGCCGATCTGCTCCGCGGTCGGGTTAGGGTTCACGGCGCAATCGCCGAACGCCCACAGGCGGTCCTGCATGACCATGAGAAAGACCGAGGACACCACGGACGCGCCCGGGGCGGTCTTGATGATCTGGAACGACGGCTTAATAGTGTGCGCGGTGGTGTGCGCGGCGCCGGAGACCATGCCGTCGGCAAGCCCCTTGTGCACCATCATGGTGCCGAAGTAGGAGACGTCCTTCATGGTCTCGCGCGCCTCTTCGATGGTCACACCCTTCTTTTTGCGCAGCTCCGCGAACTCGGCGGCGAACTCCTCGGCGAGCTCGGATTCGAGGTGGTTGACCAGGTTCGCGCCGGTGAGGTCCAGGCCCAAATCGGCTGCGCGGCGGTTCATGTCGTCCACGTCGCCGAGGATGGTCAGCTCGGCCACGCCCTGCTTGAGCAGCTGGTCTGCGGCCTGCAGGATGCGGTCGTCCTCGCCCTCCGGCAGCACCACGTGCTTGCGGTTGGCGCGCGCCTGCTCGATCAGCTGGCGCTCGAACACCACGGGGCTCATCACCTGCTGGGCCTCGACGGGCTCAACGTTGTCAAAATCGCCATTGCTTATCGACGCCACGGTCGCCCCCAACTCCCCAATCCTCGCTTCCGCGAGCTTGGCAGCCGTTTCGTCGCCTGCGGCGAGCAGCACCGGGGCGCCGAGGGCTGCGGCGAGCTGAGCGTCGAAGTTGTAGTCGCCGGTGCCCGCGTACAGCGCCGGCTCTTCGGTGATCTGCTCGGAGTTGAAGATTTCTGCCACGCTGTCACCCGAAAGCCGCACCAGGGGCAACTCCAGACGGCTTGCAAGCTGCTGCAGATCCAGTCCGTCGAAGGTGCGGTTTGCGAGGGTTACCAGCAATGATTGGCGTTGAGACATGGCTTCACCTTTCGTCGTGGGCAAACATGCAACAGTTTACCGGTGAGAGCGCCACCAAGACGAACCGAAAGGTGTGATCTAATTCTCGCCGGGTTTGCCGTCGACCCTGTAGATCTCCCGGACGGCCTCGTCAGTGCGTTGGCGGGCCTCCGCCGCGGAATCGGCCGTGGCGAGGACCAGGGTGCCGTCGCCAAGCATTCGCACCGTGACCTCCTCCACCGCCATGGCCGCGGCGAGCGCGGCCTGCGACGGGTGGCCCTCAAGGAAGCGGACCGCACCCGGGCTGATCAGCGTCGAATCAATGGGCAGCCGCTGCGTGGCGTGTGCCTGCAGGTCGAACTGGTTGATGCGCTGGGTAACAAATGTGACCAGGCCGTCGCGGCTCGGGCGCGGTGTGACCTGGGAGAAGTACACGTCGTCGCCCGAGACGAACATCTCCACCGAGAAGATGCCGCAGCTGGCCAGCGCGCCGGTGATGCGCGCCGCGATCGAGCGGGCGTTATCCATCGCCGCCTCAGGCAGCGGCGCGGGCTGCCAACTTTCGACGAGCCGGCCTTCCCTGTGGCGGGTGCCAATCGGCTCGCAGAACCACGTGGCCAACTCGCCCGTGCTCGGGTCGATGGAGCGCGCCGCGAGGATGGTGACCTCGAAGTCGAAGTCGATGAAGCGCTCCACCACCGCGCCCTGCCCCAGGCCTCGGTCGGCGGCGCGCCACGCGTCCGCGAGGTCCGCGTCGCTGTGCACGAAGCTGAAACCCTCGCCGTCCTTGCTGGTCGGCGCCTTGACCACGCACGGGTAGCCAATGCGCTCCACCGCGTCGTGCATCTCCTGCGGAGTCGCGGCGAACTCGTAATCCAGGACGGGGAGGCCCAGCTCCTCGTTGGCCTGCTTGCGCACCGCCATGCGGTCCGCGGTGTGGCGGCACGCCTCCACCGACGGCGCCACCACCGCACCGACGCGCTCCGAGACCTCCTGAACCGTCTCGATCGTGTCCTCAGCGTCGCCGGAGGTGACGATGATGCCCGGGTAAAACGCCTCCGCAATACTCGCGGCGCCGATGCGGGTGTCAAAGCCCATGCGCTTGTAGGCCTGCTCTAGGTCCAGCGCCATCGCGGACTCGCCCAAGATCAGCGCGCGGCGCGGCATCTCCGCCGGTTCCTCGCTGGCAGCGGGTGCAGCGGGGACGGTGGGGATAGCGCCCGTGTCGTCGGCGGAGTGGTCGGTGGGGTGCTCTGCAGAGTGCGGAACAGTCATGGGAACGAATTATCCCACAGTTATGGATGCAGGCTGGTACGCAAACGCGTGAGCTGGGTAAATACCCCTCTAGTCCTGAGCCGGCGTCAACGCTCCCACAAGGTCAGACACCTGCTGTCGACGCCGGCGGAACGGGAGGGGGCGCTCGCCCTGCACCGTCAAGTTTTCTGCGAATCTATCCAGCTCGCTATTCGTCTCTTCCTCAAACCGATCTGCCAAAAACGCCGCAGCGGATGGACCGAGCAGCTGCCGGACCTTGCGCCCCAGTACAGCTGCCGCCATTCGGTCCGTTTCGCCGATTAGATCTTCATCTTCTACCTCGTCGAAATTGTCCCAGAGAAATTCATCCTCAGCTTCATACCAAGCAAGCACTAAAGCTAGGTCAGTCGCATCTTTGAAGACCCCACCTGAATGCCTGTCCAACCAGGCGTGAAGCTTCAACGCAGCAAACCCTGGCACGGTCGGAATACCAATCTTCATACCGTTGGAAAGAGAAAAGAACTCCCGAGCGTCAAAAGCTTCTTGGAAACCGGAAACGTTCATCTCCATACCGTCCCCCGCAGCAACCGTCCCTGGCGGCCGTTCCACCGCCCCAAAAGGAACAACGTCAACTGGAAGAGAACCAATGGTGAGCTTCTGCCAGGCATTCGACTTAGACGGAAAGAGTTCCCGCAATGTTTCAAACGGCTTCCATCCATCTTCGGCGAGAGCGAGATCCACATCCTCGGTAGTTCTCGCCGGCAAAGTGTCGCGGTACCTCAGCTGGTGTATGTCACGACATTTAGCACCAATGAGCATCACGGCTTCTAAATCGACATGTTCGTTCAGTTCTTCAAACAAGACGCACAACTCTGCGTCTTCAAACTTCGTCACCAGTTCCCCCGATCGTTCATGCGCTGCCGAATCTCCTGAGCAATTTCAGCCAAACGCGGATCCCCCGCTGTCCACAGATCCGCATACAGCAGCGCAAGCGGGACCTGAGGCCGCCCACCTAAACTAGCGGATTCTTGCGCCACTACTAACGCTTGCTGCTGGACTACATCAAGATCCCAGAATGCCTGTCGTAGCGTAATAGTGCCTTCCGGGGAAGAACGGATCCTGCATGCACGTATGATTCGTGCAGCGTCATCCGGGTCTTCGAGGTACAGCTGCACTGATTCTCCGCCGCGAACCAGTTCCGGCACCGCCGCCTCGCCGCTTACCCAGACACCACCAAACTCTTCCTTCAAACGATGAATATCGCCGAACCCGCGGTAGATCTCGATATTCTTTCCTAACCCGGCCGGGAATGCGTCAGCCCACGACTCTGCAAAAGCGTCGAACCGATGACCGGCGAGGGCAAGCTCGGAACCGCGTGCGACCAAGTACCCAGTTTCCGCAAAGAGATTCAAAGCGTTGACAGTGGTTCCGAAAGAGACTCCGGATGCCTTTGCAATATCCCGCACCGACATCGACAACACTTCCGGATAGGACAATATGAGCGCGGCCACCTGCGCACGCTTGGGTGCAAACAGATTTACCGCACGTGTGGACCGGTTTGCTGTCTTCTTTCGGTCCGGCATTTCAGTGCGCCCACGAACATCGATCACCACCTGCCCTTCCCGAAAAAAACAATTCCCTCGGACATCGGCGAAAGCAGTTCCCGAACGCCTTAGGCGTTCTGCAACGGACGGCTGGATCTTCTCCGCAAGCACCATAAACCCGTCTCGCTCCAGGCGAGGCTGCTGCCGTGGACTAAATCCGCCCGTCATCACAAATACGGGCAATTCAAAGGTCGACGAACCACCTTCCGTATCAACCGCGACGAGCGCATGTCCACACTGGCCACCTTCACAGGGGAAGGTTCTCAGCTTGGAAATACTCAACGGCAGTCTCTGACGCTCTAAAGCTTCGTTAATACGATGCCTCATATCCATATTGAGCAGCATACTTCACAAATAATGATCGATCATTAAAAGTGATCACACGGATCGGGGCGAGGAACTGCGGCGGCCCAACGACGAAGCGCCCCCGCCTCCCAGTGCGGGAAGCGGGGGCGCTCGGCTCGGCTAGGGACCGGGCCCTACTCGGTTACTTCTTCTCGGAAGAACCGGCGTAGGTCTTGCCGGTGGAGCCCTTCAGCTCGAGGTCCTGCACGGAGCTGCCAATGCCGCCGGGGGTGCAGTTGTCGTAGATGACCGTGCCGGTGAGGATGCCGGCGGCGATCAGTGCGAGGCCTGCGCCCACGGTTGCCACGTCCAGGCCGAACTGGCGCAGCTGCTTATTAATCACCTCGACCTGCAGCGCAATCTCCGGATTGAACACGCCCAGCTCCTGCTGGATCCGGGCGTTAGCCAGGCGGATCTGCTCGGAGTACTGCTCCACCACAGGGCTCAGGCCCGGGATGGCGGTCTGGGTGGCCAGGCCGATCGGGATCAGCGCCAGCAGCGGCAGACCGAAGCCGACGGAGGTGGCGATGCAGCGCTTGCGCTCGTCGTCGGTCAGGCCCGGCTTCTCCGGCTCCGGAGCCGGCTTCTCCGGCGCATCCTGGCCCTCGGACGGCGTGGAGTCCGCGTCGAACGGGTCGGACTTGCCCTCGATCTCGTCGCGGTTGGACACGCCGTCGCCGTCGAAGTCGCCGTTCGGGTCCAGGATGGAGCGGCCGTCCTGGCCCACCAGCTCGAACTTCGCCTCGCCGGTCAGCGGATCCTTCACGCCGTCGAGCGTGATGGTGCCGGTCGCGGACGGGTTGGCGATGCCGTCGAACTGCTTCACAAAGTCGTCCCAGGTGGTCTTGCCGTTCGGGAACTTCTCGGTGAAGGAATCCTGGAGCTGCTCGTTCGTCGGGGCCTGGCCGGTGATCACGCCGGAGGTGCCGTCGATAGTAAAGCTCCAGTTGTCCGCGCCCTTGGAGCCTTCGACCTCGGCGCCCACCACTGCGGCGGTGAGGTCCTGGCCCGCGAACGGATCCTTGGACGTGCCCTTCTCGCCCGGCTTCACCGCGGTGGCGTCGCCGTAGTTCGGGGCGACGATGTTGACGCGCAGGTCGTAGCCGTCCTTGTCGGTGACGCGTTTGCCGTCCTTGTCGCGCACGGCCACGAAGGCCTCGCGCGGGTCGGTGCCGGCCGGCACGGTCACCTTGATCTCGCCGGTCTCCGGGTCAATCTCGACGACGCCGCCCTCGATCTCCTTGCCAGAGCGGTCCACGAGCTTGCCGGTGTAGCCGCCGTCCTTGTCCGGGTTGTCCACGCGGCCGACAACGTGCGCGTTGCCGTCCGCCGGGACGTCCGGGGTGGTCACGGACGCGGTGTCGGAATCGTTGTCGTCACGGTTCTTCTCGTGGCCGTCCACCGGCACCTCGGCCTCGACTGCGCCGTTGGGCAGGTTCGGGTCGGTGACCGTGATCGGGCCGTCGACATCGGTACCAGGCGTCACATAAAGCAGTAGCCCCTGCCCTCCCATAAAGGGAGAACAGGGGCTACTTAGCCGGGCTACGCGAAACTACTACTTCTTGTCAGCAGCCTTCTCGCCAGCCTTGTCCTCCTTCTTCGAAGAACCAGCGTAGGTCTTACCGGAAGAACCCTTCAGCTCCAGATCCTTCACAGAGCTGCCGCCACCATTCGGGGAGCAGTTGTCATAGATCAGGGTGCCAGCCAGGATGCCGGCCGCGATCAGCGCCAGACCACCGGCAACGGTGCCGATGTCAGTGCCGAACTGCGCCAGCTGACGGTTCGCCGCATCAACCTGCGCGGCAATCTCCGGGTTGAACAGACCCAGCTGCTGCTGGATGCGGGTGTTCGCAGCCTGCAGCTGAGCGTTCGCGTCAGCCACAACGTTGGACAGACCCGGAATCTCCATCTGCGACGCCAGACCCAGCGGGATCAACGCCAGCAGCGGCAGACCAAACCCGAGGGACGTAGCAACACACTTACCGGTGTCAATACCAACCTGAGCCGGGGTCTTGTTACCAGCACCGTCGGAAACGATCACCTTGTCGCCCGGCTTGAGCTCAACACCAGCTGGAACATCAATGGTCCACTTGCCGTCCTTGTCGGTCTTGGTCTCGACCTTCTTGCCACCCGGCAGCTCAACGATGATGTCCTCGTTCGGACGATCACCCGTACCGGAGATGGTCTTATCACCCGGCTTGATCGGGTTCACGGTCGGCGGAGTGGTGTCCTTGACATCGTCGCCCTCAGAAGGCTTGGAGTCCTTGTCAGCCGGGTTGGTGCCCTTCTCGATCTCGTCCTTGTTGGTGTGGCCGTCGCCGTCGAAGTCGCCATTCGGATCCAGCAGGGACTTACCGTCCTTGCCAAGCAGGTCGAAGTTCGCGTCGACGCCTTCGTCCTTCGAGTCATCCTCGTAGGTGAAGTCCACCGTCACGGTCGGGCGAGCGTACGGGGTGAAGGTCTCAACGAACTTCTCCCAGCTCTTGTCAATGGTGGGCAGCTGCTCGCCGACAGCCTCGCCAACCTCAGCCATCGTCGGTGCGGTGGCCACGATGACACCGTTTTCCTGCATCTGGAACTCCCAATCCTGGGAGCCGTCCGATGCCTTGGAATCGATGTTCTTCAGCGGCGCATCTTCCCCGCCGAACGGGTTGTTGGTTGCCTTGTCACCGTCGACCGTTACCTGGGTGAGCTCCTCGTAGTTCGGGTCGAAGGTCTCGGCCTGGGTGGCATCCGGATCGGTGACCGTCACCGTGACGGTGTCGATGACCTTGCCCTCCGGATCCTTCACATCAACGACAATCTTGTCGCCCGGCTTCGCCTCATCAGACGGAGTCACCGTGATCTTACCGTTGTCATCAATCTCAGCGGTGCCCGGGCCATCAGTGACCTCAACCGTCGAACCCGGCGTGAAATCACCGGAGTTCGGATCCTTCTCGATCTCGACCGGCTCACCCGGAGTAGTGGTTTCGTCGTTCCAATCCGGGGTCTTTGCCGGCTCGTCGACGGTGACGGTGACATCAACAGTGTCCTTCGTGCCATCCGGGTAGGTCACATCCACCGGAACCGTGATCTTGTCACCCGGCTTCGCGTCCTGCGGCACCTTCACGGTGATCTCACCAGTGTTCTCATCAACGGTCACACCCTCCGGAGCACCCTCACCCGGAGTGAACTTCGTGCCGTCCGGAGCAGTGGTCTCCTTGCCGTCCTTATCCGTAAACGTCGGAGCCGGAACCGTCACATCCTCGCCCGGCTTACCAGAACCATCCTCGTACCCAGGCTGGTACTTTTCATTGTCCTTCTCGGCCGGAGCCGGAACATCCGGCTCATCGACGGTGACAGTGACATCAACAGTGTCCTTCGTGCCATCCGGGTAGGTCACATCCACCGGAACCGTGATCTTGTCACCCGGCTTCGCGTCCTCCGGCACCGGAACAGTGATCTCACCAGTGTTCTCATCAACCGTCACACCATCCGGAGCACCCTCCCCCGGAGTGAACTTCGTGCCATCCGGAGCAGTGGTCTCCTTGCCGTCCTTATCCGTAAACGTCGGAGCCGGAACCGTCACATCCTCGCCCGGCTTACCAGAACCATCCTCGTACCCAGGCTGGTACTTTTCATTGTCCTTCTCGGCCGGAGCCGGAACATCCGGCTCATCGACGGTGACAGTGACATCAACAGTGTCCTTCGTGCCATCCGGGTAGGTCACATCCACCGGAACCGTGATCTTGTCACCCGGCTTCGCGTCCTCCGGCACCTTCACGGTGATCTCACCAGTGTTCTCATCAACCGTCACACCATCCGGAGCACCCTCCCCCGGAGTGAACTTCGTGCCATCCGGAGCAGTGGTCTCCTTGCCGTCCTTATCCGTAAACGTCGGAGCCGGAACCGTCACATCCTCGCCCGGCTTACCAGAACCATCCTCGTACCCAGGCTGGTACTTTTCATTGTCCTTCTCGGCCGGAGCCGGAACATCCGGCTCATCGACGGTGACAGTGACATCAACAGTGTCCTTCGTGCCATCCGGGTAGGTCACATCCACCGGAACCGTGATCTTGTCACCCGGCTTCGCGTCCTCCGGCACCGGAACAGTGATCTCACCGGTGTTCGGATCAACCTCGACGCTCTCCGGAGCACCCTCCCCCGGAGTGAACTTCGTACCATCCGGAGCAGTGGTCTCCTTGCCGTCCTTATCCGTAAACGTCGGAGCCGGAACCGTCACATCCTCGCCCGGCTTACCAGAACCATCCTCGTACCCAGGCTGGTACTTTTCATTGTCCTTCTCGGCCGGAGCCGGAACATCCGGCTCATCGACGGTGACAGTGACATCAACAGTGTCCTTCGTGCCATCCGGGTAGGTCACATCCACCGGAACCGTGATCTTGTCACCCGGCTTCGCGTCCTCCGGCACCGGAACAGTGATCTCACCAGTGTTCTCATCAACCGTCACACCATCCGGAGCACCCTCCCCCGGAGTGAACTTCGTGCCATCCGGAGCAGTGGTCTCCTTGCCGTCCTTATCCGTAAACGTCGGAGCCGGAACCGTCACATCCTCGCCCGGCTTACCAGAACCATCCTCATACTCAGGCTCGAAGTCCAGGTTCTGGTTCGGAGCCTTCGGGTTGGTGCCGTCTTCCTTCTCCTGGTCATCCGGAATGCCGTCACCGTCATCGTCGGTGTCTTCATTATCCGGTTTGCCGTCACCATCGGTGTCCAGCTTGAACTTCGCTTTAACCTCTTTGTCCGTGGAACCATCCGGGTACGTCACCGTCACCGGGACATCGAACTCCTCAACGGTATCCGCGTTCAGCTTGGACTTATCCGGGAACGTCACCGTGATCTCGCCGGTGTTCTCATCAATCGCGACCTCGTAGCCCTCCGGAGCCTTAAAGTCCCCCGGAATCGCGAACTTCGAACCCTCAGGAGCCTCGACCTTTTCTTCAGTCGGGTTACCTTCCTCGTCCACCTTGGTGAAAATCGGCGTGGACTTCGTCTCCTCACCCGGGACAACAAACTTGTCCTCGTACGCAGGCGTGTATTCGTCCGAGTCCTTGGTGACCAGGACGGTCCACGCGGAAACGTCGTTGCCACCAGAAACCAGGACTACGTTGAAGTAATCGCCCTTTTCTGCATCCTCCGGGATGTCAAAGGTACAAGCTGCAACTTGAGCCTTAATGCCCTTGGACTGGTCAAGCTCGCAGGTCTTGAGAACCTTGCCCTGCTGGTCACGCCACTCAACCTGCGAGGGCAGCGTAGAGAGGTCACCACTGAACTCTGGGGTCACCGTAGTGCCCGGTGCCGCCGGCTTATCAGTGGCGTTGTAGTCAGCAACGATCGAAACCGGGGTGTACGGCATGAGTGCGTAGTTGACGTTGTAGATCGAATTGACCTGCTTGCCGTAGCGTGGCTTCCCCTGGTCTTCAACCCGGGAAGTAACAGTTCTGTTCCTGGCCGGGATTGCCGATGCACGGAAGTTTCCACCATCGTTGTACTTCTGGAAGACAGGAGTGTGGAAACCGGTGTAGCCGTTCTGAACCACACCATCCTCGTTCTCCACCCACACGAACACGTTGTCCTTGTTGAGGGAATCTTCGTTGGTCTGATTTGCATCAGTCAGCTCCCCGAACCGCAGCGAGTAGTACCCGTCTGGATCGGTCTTGCCGTAGACGGTCTTGAGGATGTACTCAGGGTTATCCTCAAGCATCTTCTTGGTCGCATCCGCCAGCTTGTTCGGGTCGTCCTTGAACTGCTCGTGCAGTTTCTGGTTTGCTGCGGCGCCGTCCTTGGTCAGCGTCGATGCGTACACCGTGTAACCGTCAGCGGGTTCGTCGATGGAGTTCATCGCAGGGCCAGTTGCCACAATGCCCTTATCCGGGCCACCAGTTTCAAGCCAAACACGGCCGGAAAGCACGTTGGATTCATTCAGCTGCGTAGCCGGTGCGTCGATCGGACCCTCCGGATCCTCAACGAGCTTGTCACCCTTGGCTGCCATCCAGCTGGTTTCGTGGTTCGGCGGAACCTCTTGGTAGAACGCGGCCGTCAACTGGATGTTGCCATCCGCAGCGGCGAACGAACCAAGGGGACCTTCAACGAGACCATTGAAGGAACCCGGGACGAAGCCGTTTGCCTGACGGAACATTACGACCTTGTTTCCACGGTCGTTGGTGTACGGCTCAACCCAGATGCGGTGCTTTTGATCCGTACGAGCAGCCCATGTGTGCTCAACGCCCAGCTTGTCGGTCCAAGTAATGCCCTTATCCTCGGTTCCGAAAGCGAACGTGCCTTTACCGCCGTTACCACCGACCACATTTGGCAGGGTGTGGGTCTTAGCGGAGAAAATCGGCGAGTAGGAGCCATCCTTGTCCTGGAACTGCGCGTAGACCGTGACACCATCGAGCGGAATGTTGCCGTTGTCAATGGTCGATCCCGGATTACCCTTCGGCCCCGTCATATACACGTGGCCCGAGATAAGCCCCTTACCGACGCCCTGCGCATCAGTAAGGTTTGCTGCCTTAGTAACACGCCCGCTTGCGATGGCGTCAGCATCAATAGTTTCGCTCTGATCGGCTGCTGAGGAAGCGTCGGCAGTCTGGTCAGCAACAGCAGCAGGAGTTTCCTGAGCAACAGCCACCGACTGCGCAAACGGCGCAACCAACGCAAACGACAGTGCCGCTGCAGCCACGGAGGTTCCACGGCGACGAGCGATGTAGTTCTTCTTCATAAAAGTCCCTTTCGAGGAATCTCTGAAACAACAGAACGCTGAGCCCGAGACATGTGTACAGCTAGGCAACTGTCCATAAGGGGCCAACATGGGCAAGCGTACGGACGCTCCAAGGACACTGCAATGACGTTTTTATGCATGTTTACGCATGTCAACCCACGTCCGCGGTTGACTAAATTGACATATGTCGAGCACAGCCCAACCAAATGTCGACGGTCACCCCGACGAAAAAATCAAAGCATTACAAGTTGGTCAACGTCCGGAAAACGCCGTTCTTAACAGACTGCTGAGGGGCGGCAATGGCGCATATATCCCGTCCGACCAAGCCGGGCAAACCCTCCACATACAGAACCGCAGCTAGAAAGTTCGGGACACAAAACTTCCTGGAAGGCAACTGTGCGCGCGCAGATCCTGGAGGCACTTGCAGGTGATGCGGAACGAGACGGTTCTTAATTTCGAGTAAGAATGTGACGCAGCGCTGCGTTTTTCACCCTTATGGGGGTGGCCGGAGGGGCGTCGATAGGCAAAGGCCCCCACCCTCCCTCGCGGGAGCGCGGGGGCCAACCTGGGCTTAGCCGAGGCTACTTCTTCTCAGAAGAACCCTGCTTCGCCGCCTTCTCCTCCTTCTTGGAGGAACCGGCGTAGGTCTTGCCGGAGGAACCCTCGAGGCGCAGCTCGTTCACGGAGCTCTGGGAGCCCTCCGGAGCACACGCGTCGTAGATGATCGTGCCAGCGAGGATGCCAGCCGCGATCAGAGCCAGTGCGCCAGCGACGGTACCGAGATCGGTGCCGTACTGAGCCAGCTGCTGGTTAATCACATCCACCTGGACTGCAACCTCCGGGTTGAACAGGCCGATCTGCTGCTGCAGCTGGGCGTTGACGTCGCCGACCATGTTGGAGAGACCCGGGAGCTCAACCCCAAGGAGTTGCTGAGACTTTTGCAACTACCGCCAACGGCGCTGAACCCCACTACCGCTGCATCACATCGTGGCGCACGATGGTCTGGTCGCGGCCCGGGCCGACGCCGATGTAGGAGATCGGCGCGCCGGAGAGCTCTTCCAAGCGCAGCACGTAGTCCTGCGCCTTCTGCGGCAGGTCTTCAAACTCCCGACACTCGGTGATGTCCTCGTCCCAGGCCGGCATGGTCTCGTAGATCGGCTCGGCGTGGTGGAAGTCGGTCTGCGTCAGCGGCATTTCGTCGAAACGCTTGCCGTCCACGTCGTAGGCCACACAGATGGGGATCTCCCCGATGCCGGTGAGCACGTCCAGCTTGGTCAAGAACAAGTCGGTGAAGCCGTTGACGCGAGAGGCGTAGCGGGCGATCACGCTGTCGTACCAGCCGGTGCGGCGCACGCGACCGGTGTTCACACCCACCTCGCCGCCGGTGACCTGGAGGAACTCGCCCCACTTATCAAACAGCTCCGTGGGGAAGGGGCCTGCGCCGACGCGGGTGGTGTACGCCTTAATAATGCCAAGCACACCGGTGATGCGGGTCGGGCCGATGCCGGAACCCACACAGGCGCCGCCGGCGGTGGGGTTGGAGGAGGTCACAAACGGGTAAGTGCCGTGGTCCACATCCAGCATCGTGGCTTGGCCGCCTTCCATGAGGACGTGCTCGCCGCGTGAGAGGGCGTCGTTAAGCACACGCTCCGCATCCACCACCATGGGCGCGAGACGCTCGGCGTAGCGGCCGAAGTAGTCCATGGTCTCGTCCACGGAGATCGCGCGGCGGTTGTACATCTTCACCAGCATCTGGTTCTTCACGTCCAGGGCGGACTCGATCTTCTGGCGCAGGATGGACTCGTCAAAGACGTCCTGCACGCGCAGGCCCACGCGCGCGACCTTGTCGGCGTAGGTGGGGCCGATTCCGCGGCCGGTAGTGCCGATGGCGCGCTTGCCCAGGAAGCGCTCCTGCACGCGGTCCAGCTGCTGGTGGTACGGGGCCACCAGGTGGGCGTTGGCGGAGACCTTCAGGCGGGACGCGTTGGCGCCGCGGGCCTCCAGGCCGTCGATCTCCTCGAACAGCGCCTCCAGGTTCACCACCACACCGTTGCCCAGGATCGGGGTGGCGTTCTCGCTGAGCACGCCGGCGGGCAACAGCTTCAGCTCGTACTTCTCCCCGCCCACCACAACGGTGTGGCCCGCGTTGTTGCCGCCGTTGGGTTTAACCACGTAATCAACCTTGCCGCCGAGGATGTCGGTCGCTTTGCCTTTGCCTTCGTCGCCCCATTGGGCGCCCACAATGATGATGGCGGACATCGCACACTCCTTATATATGGCGCAATAACGGCCATATTGTAGCGTGAGCGCCATGCGGCTCATCCACTGCGCGTGCGGCGACGCGCCCGTCATCCCCGGCGCCCAGCGCTTCGACCTTCCGCAGCACCCCAGCCAGCGTGACCTGAAGTTTTTGGTGGACATCGCGCGCGAGGTGATGCCGGAGGACCCCACGCCGTCCCTGGACGAGATCCAGGCCAGCCCCAACGTCTCCCACCTGGGCGAACCGTCGTTTGCGCCGCAGCAGCCCTCCGAGCCCGTGCGCGTGGTGGTCTCCGGCGACGACCGCGCCTTGGGGCTCGTCCTCACCCGCCTGATGCGCGCGGATGTGATGTGGGTGGAGGTCGGGTACGTGCCCGTCGATAGGCAATCGCCCGCGGCTGTGATGTGGGGCGCCGGCGATGCGGCGCTCGCGGTCGAGGGGGCGGTGCGGCCGATGCCCTGCATACGCACGGATTTCGGCGAGGTGGTCGCGGGTTCCGCCGAGCTATTTACTGGCGACGGCTCCGCGCCGTACGTGGGCGAAGTTGTGGTGGACTCCGACGTACTCGTCGGCGGCGGCGAGTACGGGGCGCGGCTCGTACCCACCGTAGACGCGCCCGGGCTGGTCGCGGTGCCGTTTGTCAGCCCGCTTGTGCCCACGCGCCGCTTCCTACGGCGACAGCCCGTGCGCCGCACCGACGCCTCCCGGGTCCTCGCAGGCCGCGCGCTGCAATCAGGGGGCGAGGAAATCGCCGTGCTTATCGACGGCATCCGTCGCCCCCGCCCCGTCACCCGCGTCACGTTCTACCGCCATCTGCGCGACATCCAGAGCGTCCGCGAGGGCTAAATTCTAGAATGTGAGTTATCTCACAGTGGGAATTTTGTGGCGTTTGGTTAGCGTTTCGTTACCTCGCCGGTACTGAGCCTTGTTGTAGGTTTTGGCGGTTTACGTGGCGTCGATAGGCAAAGGCCCACGTCAAAGGGGTGTGACTAGGGCTACCTGAAGTGGGCGGGTTTGTCGCTCGAATTTTTGTTCTAACCGCGATTTTGAACGGACGTCCAAACGCGCCGTGGAACTCTTCCCTACATTCGTTTTTGTTCCCGCAAGGACCGCTCCAGACGGAAACCGCGGTAGCAAAATAAATTTACTAGCCAAAACCTTTAAGGAGAAATCATGGCTGACTTCAACCGCATCGAGGACCTCGCAAACGCAACCGCATACGACGTCGACGGCGACAAGGTTGGCGGCGTCAAGGACGTTTACGTCAACGACACCACCGGCCAGCCGGACTTCGTTTCCGTCAACCACGGTCTCTTCGGTGGCGGCGACTCCATCGTCCCGCTGCGCGGCCACAGCCTGCGCGACGGCGAGCTGCACCTCGCATTCCCGAAGGAGCGCATCGAGGACGCACCGGACCTGGACGAGAACGGCCACCTCACCACCGAGGACCAGGACGCGTTCTACCGCCACTACGGCCTGGAGAACACCCAGGACGTGACCACCTACGAGACTGGTAACCGCTTCGCAGAGACCGGCGCTGCTGGTGCGGGCGCAGCAGGTGCTGCAGGTGCTGGCTACGCTGCCGGCGAGCGCCGCGACGTCGAGACCGACGTCGACGCTGAGCGCCGCGAGTTCGCCGACACCGACCGTCACGACGTCGCAGACAACGGCGAGATCATCCGCTCCGAGGAGCAGCTGAACGTCTCCAAGGACCGCGTCGAGACCGGCCAGGTCCGCCTGCGCAAGTACGTGGTCAACGAGACCGAGACCGTTGAGGTCCCGGTTGAGCGCGAAGAGGTCCGCGTTGTCCGCGAGCCGATCACCGACGCTGACCGTGCCAACTACGACGGCAACATCGGCGAGCAGGAAGCTTCCGTCACCCTCTCCGAGGACCGCGTGAACGTTTCCAAGGAGTCCGTCCCGGTGGAGAAGGTCTCCCTGGAGAAGGACACCGTCCGCGACACCGAGCGCGTCTCCGAGGAGGTCCGCAAGGAGCGCTTCGAGACCGACGGCGTCGTCGAGGGCGACGTCGAGGGCGACGTCGAGGGCGACATCAACAAGCGCTAAACACTATGCGCTAAGCGCCTGAGCGCTAGACGCCTCAAACCCCGGCTGGGTTTTCCAGCCGGGGTTTTCGCTGTGCGGGTTGGTTTGGGCTGCCAAACCCGACGCCCGCTAGTCGAAGTCGAACGATTCCGGCTCGACCTTGGGCGTCTTCGAGGTGGGCGCGAGAGCGGCGAGGGCGGACTCGTGGGACATGCCGCACACCATCAACAGGTCCACGATCAGTGAGCGTGTCTGCGCCAGGATGGCGTACGCGGACAGCACGCCGTTCTCCGGGATGACGTCCATGCCAGCTTCCTGAGCGGCCTGGCGCAGCTCGTTGACGCATTGCGGGATCACGGTGGCCTGGGCGACTCGGGAATTGACGTCGTAGACCTCGGAAAGTTCGAGGCACACCTGGGAAAGGGTGTCCAGGAGTTGGATTTGGGCGGGGGTGGCGGAATCGTTGTCGTTGGCAAGCACGCCCGCCCTGCGCGCCAACACACGAGTCGTGCGCACCGCATTATCGACGGGCGGGATCACGCGCGCGAGCGAATTAATGTAGCGGCGCGTGCCCCACAAAAACGGCGAGACCCGCGACGTTTCCTGGCCGGCCTTAATGGCGGCGGCGAGGTCGTCGATGCCGGTCTGGGTGCCGCGGATCAGGTCGAGAGCCTCGTCGATGCTCGCGGGGTCGTTGTCGCGCAGTCCGTCCGAGACGTCGTCGAGCACCGACGACATGATGCCCAGCACCTTGGACACCTCCGCGCGGGCCGACTGCATCGGCGCCTGCGGGATCAGCGCGATAGTAGCCAAGGCGACCAGGCAGCCGATGATCGCGTCCACGGTGCGGTCGATACCCGTAACCTCCGCGCCCGGCGGCATGATCGTGGCGATTAGGATCGCGCCGATCGCGGCCTGGTTGTTCACCAGGATCGAACTGGAGAAAAACGACGCAATAAGCAGCGAACCAGCGACGATCACGGCGATCTGCCAGCCGCCGTCGCCGAGCCGGTAAAAGATGAGGTCGCCAACCAGCACACCAAGGATGCAGCCGAGCGCCATATCCACAGATTTGGACACTCGGTCCCCGCCCGTCATGCCGATGATGATGACCACGCTGATCGGTGCGAAGAACGGGCGCGGGTGTCCGGCGACGTCGCGTGCCAGGAAGTACGCCAGTCCGGCCGCGAGGCCGATCTGCAGGATCGGGAGCAGACGCTTGCGCACGCGTTTCAGGCGCGCCTGCACCGATTTGTCCACCAGCTGAAGACGCTCCCGCGTACCCATCCTCTGCTTCGCCATGGTTAGACAGTCTAGGCGGGAGGGGAACCGGTCGGGCATGAGAACGGTTGAGGCCTAAACGAAACGTGCAAAAGTCGACATCCTGGACAGGTGCGCAGATTTACTGTTGCAGGTCAGGAGGCTATAAGACCTCGCGCATGTAATGTTTTACAAACACTGACCCGAGGCCTGGGGCGGGTGTGGCGCAGGAAGCTGTTGGGGCTGGTGTGGTTCGCGCCCGGGAAAGTTCGCACCAGACCGAAACAGGGCAAAAGGAAAACCTCCGGGGATGGCCGGAGGTTCGTCGAGAAGCAAATGCTTACTTGGACACGGACTTGCCCACGGAGTGGAGGTCCTGGCACGCCTCGATGACGCGCTCGGACATGGCCTGCTCGGCCTTCTTCAGGTAGGAACGCGGGTCGTAGGTCTTCTTGTTGCCCACCTCGCCGTCGATCTTGAGCACGCCGTCGTAGTTGGAGAACATGTGCGCCGCGACCGGGCGGGTGAACGCGTACTGGGTGTCGGTGTCCACGTTCATCTTGATCACGCCGTAGCGCAGGGCCTCCTCGATCTTCTCCTTCTCGGAGCCGGAGCCGCCGTGGAAGACGAAGTCGAACGGCTGCGCACCCTCGTCCAGGCCGAGCTTGCGGGCGGCGACCTTCTGGCCCATGTCCAAGACCTCCGGACGCAGCTTCACGTTGCCCGGCTTGTACACGCCGTGGACGTTGCCGAAGGTGGCGGCCAGCAGGTAGCGGCCGTTCTCGCCGGTGCCGAGGGCATCGACGGTCTTCTCAAAATCGGCTTCGTTGGTGTACAGGTTCGAGCCGGCGCGAGCCTCGACGCCGTCCTCCTCGCCGCCGACGACACCGATTTCCACCTCGAGGATGATGTTCGCCGCGTGCGCCTTAGCCAGGAGCTCCTGCGCGATCTCGAGGTTCTCGTCGATCGGCACTGCGGAGCCGTCCCACATGTGGGACTGGAACAGCGGCAGCTCGCCGCGGTCCACGCGCTCCTGGGAGATGGCGATGAGCGGACGGACGTAGTCGTCCAGCACTTCCTTCTGGCAGTGGTCGGTGTGCAGGGCGATGTTGACGTCGTAGTGCTGCGCCACCTCGTGCGCGAACGACGCCAGCGCCTTCGCGCCCGCAACCTTGTTCTTCACGCCCAGGCCAGAGCCGAATTCGGCGCCGCCGGTGGAGAACTGGATGATGCCGTCAGACTCCGCCTCGGCGAAACCCTTGATAGCCGCGTTGATGGTCTCCGACGAGGTGCAGTTGATCGCCGGGAACGCGAAGCCGCCCTTCTTGGCGGTGTCCAGCATCTGGTTGTAGACCTCGGGGGTTGCGATAGGCATGGAAATCCTCCTGCTAGGGGTTGCAGTTACGCACCCAGTATGCCCGTTTTACGCCTGCGCTGCAGCCACCCTCGCCGCCGCCTCCAGCAGCATCCAGCCGGAAAGTTGGACGGACAGGTCGCGCTCGTCGATACGCACGAGCCCCACCGCCTCGCTTATAGACGACGGCCCGAGCCCGTAGTTGTGCGGCAACTTCGCATCCTGGGTCCACTCCGCGGCGAACACCGGCAAACCGTCGACCTCCAGGCGGTGCGACCACAGCGACTCCGCCGACTGCATGACCAGCCGCGCCGCGATCTTGCGGGTGGCGACGTTCTCCTTCGAATCCTCCGGCAGCCGCATGGCAACCTCGGCCAGGTAGCGCGCGAGAATTCCCTTGAACAGGCCGCCGTCGCCCTCCCCAGACTCCTCCGGCGGGCTCAGCAGCACGCCCTGCGGGGTGGCCAGGTGCAGCGCAATCGCCTGCACAATCGCGCGGATGTGGGTGATGTAGAACATCGACGCGTCCGCGCGCTCCGAGTAAACGAAGGAATCGATCTGCTCGTCGTGCGCCAGGCCGACGTCCTCACGCAGCGCGAGCGCGATCTCGAGGCTGGCTCCGAGCGCGGTGCCCTGGTTGTAGGTGTACACCTTATCGACGACCTCCGGTCCGCTCATGCGCATCCGGATGCCGTCGTCAAGCAGGCCGTCCTCACGCACCAGGTTGTCGAAGATCCAGTCCACAATCTCGCGCGCCTTGTCTAGGCGGCCGGTGCGGGCGAACAGCAGCGCCGCGGTGGCGTTCGACGGCACGTTGTAGAACGTCTCGCCGCTTCGCCACGGCAGCACGCCCGTCACCGGGTCGATGCCCGCGAGCAGGTCAAACTCCAGGTCGTCCAGGTGGCGGTTGCGCTTGATCCCGCCGATGCGGGTCGCGCGGTTCCACGCCAGCGCCAGCCACGCCTTGTCGTCGTAGTGGACGTTGGTCAGCAGCTTGCCGCGGTTGCGGCGCTGCACCCCGCGCAGCGTGTCCGCGATCCGGCGGCGGCGCGATTTGGTCTCACGGCGGGTGGCGGCGTCGACCTGGCAGTCCAGGTACTGGGCCTGCCACCAGTAGTGCCAGTGCCAAAACAGGCGGTCCTTGGGGCCCGGCGGCCACGCCACCACCGCCAGGTTCGTCTTGGGCAGGCCCCAAAGCTTTTGCGCGTGGCGTTCATTTACGGCAGATTCAGCCAGGTCGGCGCGGTGCGCCCACGTTTCCGGCACAGGGGGACTCCTCAAGTTCAAACGGTTCGTACCTATATTGCCAGAGTGGCCGGATTCGTTTCACCGGTTCCGGCGGGTTGTGGGGGTGGCGGCGGGTTTTGGGCCTAGCCTCCTAAACGAAACGTGCAAAAGTTGACAATTGATACGGTCGTTCAACTTTAAACGTGCAGGTCAGAAGATTATAAGTTCTGACGCATGTAAAGTTTTGCGAAACCTGGGCGGGATGGTTACCACGCCTGGGAGAGGTCCGCGTGCAGGCGGATCCAGGCGTGCATCGCGATGCCGGCCGCGACGCCAGCGTTGATGGAGCGGGTGGATCCGAACTGGGCGATCGAGCAGGTCATCACCGACGCCTCCTGGGCTGCTTCGGTCACGCCGGGGCCTTCCTGACCGAACAGCAGGACGCACTCGCGGGGCAGCTCGGCGGTCTCCAGCGGCACGGAGCCGGGGGTGTTGTCGATGGCGACCACCGGGATGCCCTCCGCGGCGGCCCATTCCATGAGGTCGGCAACCGTTTCGTGGTGGCGGATGTGCTGGTAGCGGTCCGTGACCATCGCGCCGCGCCGGTTCCACCGCTTCCGTCCGACAATGTGCACCTCGCGGGCCAGAAAGGCGTTGGCGGTGCGCACGACGGTGCCGATGTTCATGTCGTTTTCGAAGTTCTCGATGGCCACGTGGAACGGGTGCCGGCGCTGGTCCAGGTCGGCCACGACCGCATCCAGCGACCAGTAGCGGTACGCGTCGACGACGTTGCGGCGGTCACCGTCGCGGAGAAACTCCGGGTCCAGGCGGGGGTCGTCGGGCCACTCACCTTCCCAGGGGCCGACGCCGTGGCGGCCTTCGTTCCATTCGGTGGGGCCGCGGAGCTCGTCTTCAGGCGAATTAGGCAAGGCCGAGGTCTTCGAGTCCGAGGAGGAAGCGGTACTCCAGGCCGGCATCGCGGAGCACCTTATCGGCGCCGGTCGCGCGGTCGACGACGGTGGCCACGGCGACCACCTCGGCGCCCTCCTCACGGCAGGCTTCGACGGCGGTGAGCGGCGAGTTGCCCGTGGTGGTGGTGTCCTCGACCACCAGCACGCGCTTGCCCTTGATGGACGGGCCCTCGATGCGGCGCTGCATGCCGTGCTTCTTGGCCTCCTTGCGCACCACAAAGGAATCGATCGGGCGGCCGGGGGCGTGCATGACGGCGGTGGCGACGGGGTCGGCGCCCAGGGTGAGGCCGCCGACGGCGTCGAAGTCCAGGTCGTCGGTGAGCTCGCGCAGCAGTTTGCCGATCAGCGGGCTGGCCTCGTGGTGCAGCGTCGCGCGGCGCAGATCCACGTAGTAGTCCGCCTCCTTACCCGAAGACAGGGTCACTTTGCCGTGCACCACTGCCAGCTCTTTGACCAGCTCAGCGAGTTTTTCCTTCATCGTTTTACTCCTTGTCGTCGAAAATTGAGCTCGGGCCCTGCATGCGGCGCACCCGGGTCAGGTCCACCACGCGGCGCTCGTCGCCGGCGATGGTTTCCACGTCGTCGCCGCCGATGGTGTGGTCGGCCACCTCGCCGCGCTCGCCGCCGGTGGTGCGGGTGGGCAGCTCCACGGGGTCTTCGGGGCGCTGCATCACCGGCTCGTCGTCTACCTCAGGTTCGGCCGCGGGGGCCTGGCCCGGGATGTCGCGGGTGGGGAATGGGAGGGTGAGCGGAGCATCGTCGAGAGGCGGGAGCGTCCGGGCCGCGTCCGCGAGCAACGCCAGGGGCGCAAGGGTGGCGTCCCAGTCCTGCGGGGTGGCGTCGCGGCCCAGCTGCGCAATCGCCCACGCGCCCTCGAACCAAACGGCCTGCACTGCGGCGGGCAGTTGTTCGAGCGCGGTGAGCACTCGCCTATCGACGAACCTCCGGCCCGCCCCCGCCTGCGTAGCAAAACACGTGAACCCGTGGTGCGTGTCCAGCTCCACCAGGTCATCGGAGCCTTCCGCCGCGAAATCCGTGCGGCGGAAATCCACCACCGCGCTGGTTTCCGCGCCGGTGCCCATGGCGATGACGGTGGCCTCTCCCAGGTCAGCCACGTGCGCGTCGTGCCCGTAGGCACTGCCTGTGGCAACGTTTCGGGCCGAGGCTCCCCCGGCGGCGGCGCCGCGCGACCACTCACCTGCCAGCATGTCGTCCCTGGACGCGAACGCGTAGCCGTGCTCGCGGGCCCAGGCGCGGCGGGCGCGCTTGCTGGGCTTGGCCGGTTTAGCGGGCTTTTCGGGTTGTGCGCTGCCCTCGCGGGCATCCGATGCGAACAGCGCCACGGCGGCAAGCAGCGCCGCGAGTGCGAGAACGAACAGCAGGATGACCATCGCGGCCTATGCTACCGCGCGGCCCGACACTAAATGTCCGTCGCCACCGGGTTGTCGCGGTTGCCGCTCCACTGGGACCATCCGCCCACGTAGTGCGTCAGCAGCGGCAGGCCGGCCTGCTCCATCGCGGCCAGCAGCAGGGCTGAGTGGTTGCCGGATCCGGAGTAGGTGATCACGCTGGCCGGGTCCGTGTTCTGGGTAACCCCCAGCTCGGAGAAGCGGTCGCGGATCTCATCGGTGCCCTTCACCTTGTGGGTCTCCGGGTCGAACAGGTCGTTCACCGGCAGGTTCCGGGCACCCGGGATGTGCCCGGCGCGCAAATCCAGGATCTCGCGGAGGCCCTGGAAACGGCGGGCACCTCTGGCGTCGATAAGCAATCCCTCAAATGCCCTGACGTCCTCCATGGTTGCGGACGGCAAGCTGCCCTCGGTGAGTTTGACGTCGCGCGGGACGACGATGCCGCCCGGGCCCGCGACTGTGGGGAAGCCTCCGCCGTCCCAGGTAGCGAAGCCGCCGTCGAGGATGTGCACGTCCGTGACCCCGGCCCAGCGCAGGATCCACCACGCGCGGGCGGCGAACAGTCCGTTGCCTCCGTCGTAAATGTACACCGGGCGGCCGTCCTCAATGCCCCAGCTCGCGGCGGCTTTACGCACCACGTCGATGCTGGGCAGCGGGTTGCGGCCCACCGCGCGGCCGGGCAAGCCGGCGAGCTGCACCGACGGGTCGCAGTACAGCGCCGTCGGGATGTGCTCAGATTGGAATTTGGACCACGCTTTGCCTGCTTTCGGCTCCCACAGCGCGGCGATGATGGTCTGCTTCTGGCCAGTCTGGATTCGCTCGTTGAGTTCAGCGGCGGAGACAAAGACGCTCATGGCCGCAAGTGTAACGGTGTTTTACGCCATGTACCCGGGAGCGAGCTGGATTGTGCCCTGCTCCTCTAGCCCGCTGAGCCACTCGGTGATCCCCTCGCGCGGGCAATCCGCGCCGATGCTGGCTGCGAGCATGCCGCCCGGCCCGAGCTCCACCCGGCACCCGAACGCCAGCAGGGTGCCGGCGATCTCGTCCGGGTCCAGCCCCTCTGGATCCTCCGGCAGCACGCGCACCGTCGACGCGCCGCCGCGCACCACAACGCGATCCACGTGGAACGCGCCGCCCACCGTCACGCACTCCACGATGTCGCCCATCGCTAGCGTCGTATCCACGAACGGCACGCTCGCCACCACAAAATGATTCGGCCCAATCTGGTGCGCCTGCAGCTGCTCGCTCTCAACGCCCGGGATTGCAACGCGGGTGAGGATCGTGGTGGTTGCCTGCATGCACGGCAGTCTAAACCCTTCCGCCGCCGATTTGGGATTTTTACGGTTGCTGCTGGCCTAGACTGCATGCGTGACTGGATACTTAGCCCCCACCAAGAAAATGCGCGTCGCGGACTTCGCGCGCAGAAAGTCTGACGGCGAGAAGTGGGCGATGCTCACCGCGTACGACTACGCCACCGCCCGCGTGTTCGCGCAGGCCGGCATCGAGTGTCTCCTGGTCGGCGACTCCGCGGCCAACGTGGTTTACGGCTACGACACCACCAGCCAGGTCTCCGTGGACGAGATGGCGTTCCTCGGCGCGGCCGTCGTGCGCGGCGCCGGGAATGCGCTGGTGATCATGGACCTGCCGTTCGGGAGCTACGAGGCGAGCGACGAGCAATGCGTCCGCACCGCCACCGACCTGGTGCGCCGCACCGGCGCCCACATGGTGAAGCTGGAGGGCGGCGTGCGGATCGCCCCGCGCATCCGGGCGCTGAAAAACGCAGGTCTTGCGGTATGCGCCCACGTGGGGTTCACCCCGCAGTCCGTGGACAACTTGAGCGGGTTCAAGGTCCAAGGCCGCGACGCTGGAGCGGAGCAATTGCGTGACGACGTCCACGCAGTCGTCCAAGCCGGCGCCGACATGGTGGTCTTCGAAATGGTGCCCGCGGATTTGGCGGCGGAACTTACCGCCTCGTGCCCGGTCCCGACCGTCGGCATCGGCGCGGGTGCAGGCACCGACGCCCAGGTGCTGGTCTGGCACGACATGGCGGACATGCCCGCCGGCGACCACCGCGCGAAATTCGTGCGCCGTTTCGGAACCGTCGGCGCGGACCTGGCCGCCGCGGCCGCGGACTACAAGCGCGCCGTGCACACCGGGGAGTTCCCGGCCGACGAGCACACGTTCTAGGAGGGCGCGGGTCGCTTGCAGCGCTAGAGCTCGATCGGGGCGTTGTCCAGCAGACGGGTCGCGCCGACCTTCGCCGCCACGAGCAGACGCGCCGGACCCGTGTACCCCTCCGGCAGATCTGACATGTCGGGGGCGGTGGCGACGAGGTAGTCGAGGTGGAGGCCTTTGGTGGCGTCGAGAAGCGAGCGCGCTTCGGCGAGGCTGCCGGTGGCCAGCGCCCGCGGGATGGCAAGGGCAATCTCGCGCTCCTCGGCGGAGAGGTAGCGGTTGCGCGAGGACAGCGCGAGGCCGTCGGTGTCGCGCACGATCGGGCAGCCGTGGATGCGCACGGGAAGGTGCAGGTCATCCACCATTTGCCGGATCAGCGCGAGCTGCTGGTAGTCTTTCTCGCCGAAGAACGCGTCCGCTGCGCCGGTCAGCGCGAACAGCTTCGCCACCACCGTGAGCACGCCCGCGAAATGCGTCGGCCTCGTCGCGCCCTCCAGCACCGCGCCGAGCGGGCCGGGCTGGATCGTGGTGCGCGGTCCGTGCGGGTACATCGTCTCCGGCGACGGCGCGAAGACGGCGTCGACGCCGAGGGCTTCAAGCTTTTCGACGTCCTCAGCCAACGTCCGCGGATATTTCTCCAAATCCTCTCCCGGCGCGAACTGCAGCGGGTTGACGAAGATGCTCACCACCACGGGGTTGCCCAACGCCTTGGCGGTGCGGACGAGAGCGAGGTGGCCGCTATGCAGCGCGCCCATGGTGGGGACGAGTGAGACGGGGCCGTCCGGAAGCGCGTTAGCCAGCGCTTCCGGGGTATGCACGAGTTGGGTCATGCACCCATTATCTACCTCGCGGTGACGTCCAGGCCCTCGCCACCGTCGGCGACGTCCACGTGGACCGTGTCGCCGTCGACGATCTCACCCGCCAGCAGCTTCTTGGCCAGGCGGTCGCCGATGGCCTGCTGGATTAGGCGGCGCAGCGGGCGGGCGCCGTAGGCCGGGTCGTAGCCGCGCTCGGCCAACCAGGACTTCGCGGAATCCGACACGTCGAGGGTCAGGCGACGGGCGGCGAGGCGCTCAGCCAGGCCGTCGAGCTGGATGTCCACGATGCCGACGAGCTGGTCCTGGCTCAGCGGGTCGAAGACCACCACGTCGTCGAGGCGGTTGATGAACTCCGGCTTGAAGTGGTGCTTCACCGCGTCCATGATCTGCTCGCGGTTGCCACCGGCGCCCAGGTTGGAGGTGAGGATGACCACGGTGTTGCGGAAATCCACCGTCCTACCCTGGCCGTCGGTGAGGCGACCTTCATCCAGAACCTGCAGAAGCACGTCGAAGACATCCGGGTGCGCCTTCTCGACCTCGTCGAAAAGCACCAGCGAGTACGGACGACGGCGCACGGCCTCGGTGAGCTGGCCGCCGGCGTCGAAGCCGACGTATCCCGGAGGAGCACCGACCAGGCGGGCGACGGAGTGCTTCTCGCCGTACTCGGACATGTCGATGCGGATCATGGCCGACTCGTCGTCGAAGAGGAACTCCGACAACGACTTCGCCAGCTCCGTCTTACCCACGCCGGTGGGTCCGAGGAAGAGGAAGGAACCGATCGGGCGGTTCGGATCCGCCACGCCCGCGCGGGAGCGGCGCACCGCATCGGAGACCGCGACCACGGCTTCCTTCTGGCCCACGACGCGCTCGCCGAGCACGGACTCCATGTTCAGCAGCTTCTCGGTCTCGCCCTGCATCATCTTGCCCGCCGGGATACCGGTCCAGGAGGATACGACGTCCGCGATGATGTCCGGGGTGACCTCCTCTTCCAGCATGGTCTTGTTGCTGGCCTCGGATTCCACCTTGGCTACCTCTGCCTCGAGCTCCGGGATGCGGCCGTAGCGCAGCTCGGAGACCTTGGCGTAGTCGCCCTCGCGCTCCGCGATCTCGGACTCGTTGCGCAGGCGCTCGAGCTCCTCCTTCGCGGACTGGACCTTGTTCACCTCCGCCTTCTCGTTCTCCCAGCGCGCCTTCATCTCGCCGAGGCGCTCACGCTGGTCCGCGAGCTCTTCGCGCAGGTGCTCCAGGCGCTGCGCGGAGGCGGCGTCGGACTCCTTCTGCAGGGCGATCTCCTCGATCTCCAGGCGGCGCACGATGCGCTCGAGCTCGTCGATCTCCTGCGGGGAGGAGTCGATCTGCATGCGCAGGCGCGAGCCGGCCTCGTCGACCAGGTCGATGGCCTTGTCCGGCAGGAAGCGGTTGGTGATGTAGCGGTTGGACAGCTCCGCCGCCGACACCAGCGCCGAATCCTGGATGCGCACGCCGTGGTGCACCTCGTAGCGCTCCTTCAGGCCGCGCAGGATGCCGATGGTGTCCTCCACCGTCGGCTCGCCCACGTAGACCTGCTGGAAGCGGCGCTCCAGGGCGGCGTCCTTCTCGATGTACTGGCGGTACTCGTCCAGCGTGGTCGCGCCGACCAGGCGCAGCTCACCGCGGGCGAGCAGCGGCTTGATCATGTTGCCGGCGTCCATCGCGGAGTCCCCGGAGGCACCGGCGCCAACGATGGTGTGCAGCTCGTCGATAAAGGTGATGATCTGCCCGTTGGACTCCTTGATCTCGTCCAGCACAGCCTTGAGACGTTCCTCGAACTCGCCCCGGTACTTCGCGCCCGCGACCATGGAGCCCAGATCCAGCGAGATCAGCGTCTTGCCCTTGAGCGATTCCGGCACGTCGCCAGCCACGATGCGGCGGGCCAGGCCCTCCACAATCGCAGTCTTACCGACGCCCGGCTCACCGATGAGCACCGGGTTGTTCTTCGTGCGACGGGAAAGCACCTGCACCACGCGGCGGATCTCCGAATCGCGCCCGATCACCGGGTCGATCTTGCCCTCGCGCGCACGCGCGGTCAGGTCCGTGGAGTACTTCTGCAGCGCCTGGAACTGATCTTCTGGATTGTCCGAGGTGACGGTCTTGCCGCCGCGCACCGAGGAGAAGGCTTCCTTGAGCGCCTCGAAGGTGGCGCCGCGCTTCGTCAGCAGCTCAGCGGCGTCGTCGCCTCCCTTTGCGATGCTGGCCAAAAGGACGTCGGCGGACACGAACTCGTCGCCAAGCTCGCCCGCGAGATCCTGCGCGTGTTGCAGTGCCGTCTGCAGGTCCCGGTTGATGCCCGGGTTGGCCATGTTCTGCCCCTGCGCGCTGGGGTAGGTGCTAATCAGCTCGCTGGCCTCGCGCGCGACGGTGTCTGGGTCCACGCCCGTGGCCTTGAGCACCGGGGCGGCGATGCCGTCCTCCTGCTTCAAAAGCGCTTCCAGCACGTGCGCCGGGCGCATCTCCGGGTTGCCGGCGGCAGAGGCGCGCATCTGCGCCTGCTGCAGGGCCTCCTGTGTCTTCTGCGTGTATTTATTCGCCATGATTCCATGGTCCTTTCTTGCCTAATGTTTGTTTCGCACTAGGTGTAACGCACAAGAAGTTGAGTCTGTTCCTGTCAACGGCAAAAAAGGTGCGCGGGGTTGGCTCAAAGTAGCATCGCACCAGATCACACGCGGGGGATACCCCCTTCAACAAAGAAACCCGCTAGGCGCGAAACCTAGCGGGGATTCTTATTGATACCGGATTTTAACCCGTCTTGTAGTTGCCAGTGTAAATATGAGTTCGTGCAAACGCAAACCACCTTGGCTATCACCAAAGCCTTGTCGGACGCCCGCTTCGATACATACCGGACCGTCGCTGGGGGCTCCGACGCGAAGGCACTTGAAATCTATTTATGGAATATTGGGGCGGCCGGTGCCGTCGCTGCGACCACCGGAATGGTCGAGGTGCAGCTGCGCAACAGTATCGACGCTCTACTTCAAGGGTGGAACGAGAACGAGCCCGTAAACGAGCCCGGTCGATCAGAACCGTATCCCCGCGGATGGCTTAAAGATCCTGCGCCGCGGCTCCGGCAGATTATCTCGCCCGCCAACCGGCCACCCATGTGGAAGAAGGCTGAACCCGCCCTTCTGGGCGAAGACGGCAACCCAACAAAGCCCAACCCAACGCATGACGATCTTGTGGCAGCCCTGCCGTTCGGATCCTGGTTGTTCCTTCTGCCACGCCCCGAAGTAACTTCCTCCCAGAACCCCAGGATGAGGATTTGGAACGAGGCTCTCAGTTCGGCATTTGCCCCTAAGCAGGGATCTTCGTTCCAACATGCGAGCCACGCCGTGATCTATAAGTGGGCGAGCACCGTGCGATTCGCCCGCAATCGAGCGAGCCACTTGGAACCGCTTTTGGAGCCAACCGAGCTCATGCGGTACCACAAAGTCTGTCTCCGCCTAATGAACTCGATGAATCCTGCGGCAGCGTCTTGGTTAGCCGGCCAGCAGTATATCCCTGCCGCTTTGCGCCGCCGGCCGTTCTAAGCACCAAGCTTTACGACGATCTCGCGACCGGTATCCACTTCATCGCGTAAGCAAGCACGACCACCCCGACCGCGATGGCGAAGGCGATCCAGCCGAAGACGGCGGTAAAGCCCGCGATGACCGCGATCGGCGCAATGATGGTGGTGCCGATTTCGAACGGGGCGAAACCGACGTAGGCCACGCCGTACTCGTTGAGCGTGCCGGACTTGAGCTTCGGGTCCACCATCTTCAAAAGCGCGATGCCGGTGGCCACTGCGGCGGTGGCCCAGCCCCAGCCGAACAGGCCGCGCTCGAGCCACTTGTCGCCGAAGAAGGTCGGGCCGGCCCAGAACATCCACACCACGCAGAACAGGGTGCCCAGCACGAAGATAAGCACGAGCGCCTGCCAGTAGCCGGCCAGCGCTGCGGGCACGATGGAGGCGATGCCGAAGGCGATCATGTAGTCCGTGGCCGCACCGGAAACAGAGTTGATGGTGGAGCTGTCCAGGTAGTTCGGGCGGCCGGCGAGCTTGAGCAGCAGGCGGCCGATAAGCCCGATGACGAACGCCATGGCGAACAGCGGGATGGACACGTTCGGCCACTGGCCCTTGATCACGCTGTTGACCATGTAGGCGATGAGCACGGTGAAGACGATGAAGCCGGCGTGCAGCGCCAGCGGCTCGATGGACGACGGGTTGGTGGTGGCCTTGCCGATGGAGGGGCGCTCGTCTTCGTTGTGGATGTAGCCGGTGCGCAGGTCGTCGGGAAGCGTGCCGGCGAGCTGGGAGGCCTTGCCCTTGCGGATACCCCAGTTGGCCATGATCACACCACCCACGATGGCCACCAGGGTGCCCACGGTGGCGGAGGTGAAGCCGATGGAGGACGCGCCCTCCACGCCGATCTCCTCGAGCGCGGAGCCCACGGCCGCCGCGGTGCCGAAGCCGCCGACGAAGCCGACCGGCAGCATCATGCCGAACCACGGTTCAGTGCCGAACACCGGCGCGAACAGGTACACGCCGAGCAGCACGAACAGGCCCCATTGGCCCATGAACATGGCGGTGGAGTAGCCCCACATGTTGCGGGCGCCGGAGGCGACGGAGCCGCCGAGCTCCATCGAGTAGGCCATGGACGCGAACACCACCGCGATCAGGAGCGTGGTGTAGGTGCCCACCTGGTCGGACCAGTGGATCACGCCCAGGATCTCGTCGCCCAGCAGCAGGCCGAGCAGTCCCGCGGTGATCGGAGCAGGCAGCAGCAGCGCCTGCAGCACCTTCAGCCGGTTGCGCAAAATGTTGCCGACGATGAGTAGGACCGAAATCCAGCCGATGTCCGTGAGCAGCGTATACGGGGTGAATTCCACCACAGCACCTCTTTTCTATCCACTTATCACATTCAAGCCGGGTGCAACTTTAGCCCACAGGCGCTAGGTAACCTGTTTTCATGCCTTCCGCCCACTTTGCCGAGATACTGCGCACCCACGGCCCGCAGGTCAGCCGCGCGTGGCGCGCCCGCTTCTCCGAGGCGTACCCGCAAGCAGAAATGATGCTGCCTCCTGGCGACGAGATGCCGCCAGTCCTCATGCGCGCCGCCCTCGCCGTGCTCGAGCGCCCCGCCGATAAGGTCCGCGACGATCTGAAGGCGTTGGCGCTGGACCTGCGCCGCACAGGGTTCCCGGCCGAGGAGTACCCCAATGCGGTGCACATGCTTATCGACGAAGCCGGGGCCGACGCGCCCGAACTGATCCAGGCGGCGGAGCTCATGCGCAATGCCGCCTCACAGGCGGACGTTGCTGGCGTGCCTGCCGCCACCGCCGCGCAGGTGACCAGCGTGGAGCGCCGCGGCGGGGTGCAGGTCGTGCGCCTGGAGGCCGGCACGCCGGTGCCCTACGCCCCCGGACAGGTCATCCCGGTGATGTCGCCGAATCGCCCCGGCGAGTGGACCGGCCTGGTCCCCGCGCTGCCGTCCAACCAGCTCGGGCAGCTGGAGTTCCACGTTCCCGACGAGATGCAGTTGCAGCCGGGCGACTGGTTGACGTTGGGGGCGGCGCGGGGCGGGGTACGCGGGGACGTCGATAGGCAATTGCTCCTGGTTGCCGCCGAGGGTGGGTTCGCGGCGGCGAAGGCGCTGGTCTTCCACTATTTGGAGCAGACCGATCCGCCGGAGGTGCACCTCGTGGTCGGTGCGAGCGGGCCGGAGGGGTTCTACGACACGGCGGCGCTGGACGCACTTGCCAAGGCGCAGGACTGGCTGGACGTGGCGTGGATTGCGCAGTCGCGGGTGGGTGCGCCGCTGGAGCAGGTGGTTTCCGGCGCCGGGATGTGGTGGGGCCGCGAGGTGATCGTGTGCGCGAATGAGGAGCGCGCGGTGAGCCTGGCCGCGGCGCTGGAGGTGGCCGGGGCGCGGGACGTGCAGACCGTCGCCCCCGATGCGGCGCCGGAGTGGTTTAGCGCATAGCGCTGTGCTGCCTAATCGCCTCTAGCGGCAGCTGCTTGCGTGCCTCGTCTGCGTCAGTCGGGTCGATCTCCACCACCAGGGTTTCCGGGCCGTAGCCGGCCTCCGCGAGGCGTGTGCCAAACGGGTCCACCACCACCGAATGCCCCGCGCCCGTGGGGCCTGAGGGCTCGCCGGCCTTGGCTTCGAAGTCCGGGCGCGCCTGGTCGGCCGCCGCGATGAACACCCCGGCGTCCAGCGCACGCGCGGCGGTGAGGATGTGCCACTGCCCCACCTTGCCCGGCCCGTCCGCCCAGCTCGTGGGTACCACAACCACCTTTGCGCCGCGTTGGGCAAGCTGTTGGAACTGCTCCGGGAAGCGGATGTCAAAGCAGGTGGCCACCCCCACCGTCACGCCGTCGTGGACGAACGTGACCAGCTCACCACCTGCGCGCACTGTGTCCGACTCCTTGTAGTTGAAGGCGTCGTAAGTGTGGATCTTGTCGTATCCCTTATGCACCCCGCCGCCGGTGATCAGCGCGGTGTTGTAGACGCGGTTGAGTTCCTTGCCGTCCACGGTGTTGGTGTCTGCGGGGCGGAACATGCCGGCGACGATGGTGACGCGGAGCTCGTCACTAAGCTTTTTGAGCCCTGTGGCGAACGGACCGTCCAGCTCTTCTGCCTGCGTATCCAGCCGCCCCTGCCCGAACGCCTGGCTGGCGGCCTCGGGCAGGACGATCAGCGTTGCGCCTTGGGCGGCGGCGTCGCGGACCAGCGGTTCGATGGCGGCCAAATTTTCCATCTTGTCGCTGCCGGAGGCGAATTGCAATAGCGCGATCTTCATGTGGATAACTCTAGGTGCGCCTCAAGGGAGTTATCCACAGATTTGGAACAGGGTATTGCGTCGGCTGTTGCGTTCGCGGATGGTTCGTTGCATGACATTTCTTCAACTGACCACAGAGACCGCACGTGCCGCCCGCAGCTGCATCCGCAGCTTCGGCGCCCTTCCCACCGCCCACCTGAGCCCGTCGCGCTCCGCATCCGCGCTCGCAACGTTGCAGGACACGGAGCATTTGCTTGTCGACGACACCACGTCCCGCCTTGACACCCACCTCCACGATGTCGCCGCGTTTGCGTCCGAAGTGGAGCAGGCAGATGCCCGATTCGGCAAGGAGCTCACGCCATGACATACAAACCAGCACTGATCGCATCCGAATTGTTCGCCGCGGCCGCCGCCACCAGATTGGCCGCTGAGGGTACGCGAGAGCGCGCGGAACACGCGCCGTTTTCAGCCGCTGTGATTGCGGATTCCGGGTTCCGCGGCCCCGCGTTCGAGGTCTCTGCGGCCAGGTTTGCGGACTACGGCTCGTCGCTAGGCGCAAGCGCCGAGCGGCTGGAGCAAGCCTCGGTGGCTTTGGTCGCCGCCGCCGCCCTGCAGCAGCAGTTAGACGAGGCCGCTCAGTTCATCGGCATGTACTCCCATTCCCGCGTCGTGCTGTGGCTCAACGGCATGTCCATGATGCTGGACCTGAGGCTGTCTCGGACCCTGCTGGGCGCATCTGGTAAAGAGCAGGACTACGACCCGCTGTTCGACCACCCGGACGAGTCCTTCGAATCCCTGCACGCCCGGCACGCGCAGACGGTGCCGGCCTCCACGCTGCGCGCGGTGGAGGACGCCGGCGGCGTTCTCCTGGAGGCCGGGCCGACGGCGAGCACGGTGCTCGTCGGCGACGCGGTGGACCCGGCGCGCGTGATCACCATGGTCGCAGGCGCGACCACCGGCAAACCATCGCAGCTGCCGGGCGAGCTGGAAAAGGCCCGGATGCTCTCGGAGAAAACCGGGGCCGCGGTGGTGGTGTGGCAGGGCTACGCCCCTCCCCCGCTACTCACGGACGCAGCCTCGCCCCACCGCGCCCACGCCGGCGCGGACGACCTCGCCATGTTCCAAGCCGCGCTGGAGGAGCGCTTCCCTGACGCGCAAAAGACCGTGGTGTCCCACAGCTACGGCACGCTTTTGGCCACCAAGGCGGCGCACCAGCACGGGTTGCTCGCGGACGACCTGTGGATCCTGGGCAGCGCTGGCGTGTCTGGCGAGCACGTCTCAAAGCTGACGCTCGCCGGACCGGAGGCGACGGTGCACGTGGTGGATTCCCCGAAGACCCGATCCTGCTGCTGCGCTCCGGGCCGACGGCGGCGCTCGGCTCGTCGCCGTCGTACATCGGGTGGGGCGGCGAGCGTGTGCTGGGTGTGAGAGGCGACCACACCGACTACTTCACAGACCCCGCGTTCTTGTCTGCTTTGCAACAGCGCGCCGACCCGCCTGCGTAAATGTCGTTACCATGGCGCACGTTGAATGAAACCACCTATAAGGAGAATTAGGTAGACAATGCCCAACTTTGCAGAACAAGTAGTCAAGCGCCTAGAGGATCAAGGCATTAAGCGCATTTACGGCCTGGTGGGCGATTCGCTCAACCCGCTGTCCGACGCCGTGCGTCAAAGCGACATCGAGTGGGTCCACGTGCGCAACGAGGAGGCCGCCGCCTTCGCCGCGGGCGCCGATTCCCTCGCCGCCGATGAGCTCGCCGTGTGCGGCGCCTCTTGCGGCCCGGGTAACACCCACTTCGTGCAGGGCCTGTTTGAGTCCCACCGCAACGGCGCGAAGGTGCTGGCCATCGCGTCCCACATCCCCACCATGGAAATCGGCTCCTCCTTCTTCCAGGAGACCCACCCGGAGCTGCTCTTCCAGGAGTGCTCCTCCTACTGCGAGGTTGTCCACGAGGCAGACCAGGGCATGCGCGTGCTCCACAACGCCCTGCAGAACACCCTGGCCGGCAACGGCGTGTCCGTGATGATCGTGCCTGGCGACGTCTTCGCCGCCGACACCGCCGAGGGCCCGCACACCGCGGACTCCGTGTACGCCACCGGCGCCAACAAGCGCGTCTACCCGGACCCGCACGAGGCTGCCCGCCTGGTGGAGGCGATTAACAAGGCCGACAAGGTCACCCTGTTCTGCGGCTACGGCGCGCGCGACGCACGCGACGAGGTCTTCGCCCTGGCGGAGAAGATCAAGTCCCCCATCGGCCACTCCTTCCGCGGCAAGATGTACTTCGAGTACGACAACCCGTACGACGTCGGCATGTCCGGCCTGCTCGGCTACGGCGCCTGCCTGGACGCGATGGAAGAGTCCGACCTGTTCATCATGGTGGGCACCGACTTCCCGTACACCGACTGGCTGCCGGACGAGAACGTCGCCCAGATCGACATCGACGGCACCCACATCGGCCGCCGCACCAAGGTGGACTACCCGGTCGTCGGCGACGTCAAGAGCGTCATCGAAAACATCCTCCCGCACATCGAGGAGAAGTCCGACCGCAAGTTCCTGGACAAAATGCTCAAGCGCCACTACCAGCTGCTGGACCATGTGGTGAAGAGCTACACCTCCAAGGCCTTCGAGTCCAAGAAGCCGATCCACCCGGAGCTCGCCGCATCCGTGCTGGACAAGCTTGCGGACGACGACGCCTACTTCACCGTCGACACCGGCATGTGCAACGTGTGGTCCTCGCGCTACCTCACCCCGAACGGCAAGCGCGACGAGGCCGCATCGTTCCTTCACGGCACCATGGCGAATGCGCTGCCGATGGCGATCGGCGTGCAGGCCGCGTTCCCGGACCGCCAGGTCATCTCCTGGTCCGGCGACGGCGGGCTGGGCATGCTCATGGGCGAGCTGCTCACCATCAAGCTGCACCAGCTGCCGGTGAAGGTGATCTGCTTCAACAACTCCTCGCTGGGCATGGTGAAGCTGGAGATGATGGTGGCCGGCATGCCGTACTTCGGCACCGACCACGAGCAGGCCAACTACGCCGAGATTGCCAAGGGCGTGGGCATTAAGTCCTTCCGCATCGAGGACCCGGACGACCTCGAGCCGGTGCTCAAGGAGGCCCTGGCCTACGACGGCCCGGTGCTCGTGGACATTGTCACCGACCCGGAGGCACTCTCCCTGCCGCCGGGAATCACCTGGGACATGATGAAGGGCTTCACCAAGTCCGGCGCCCGCACCGCCTTCCTCGAGGGCGGCGTCGGCCGCCTGTTCAACCTGGCCAAGTCCAACCTCCGCCACATCGGCGGTGCCGCGGCCATCGAGTTCGGCGGTTAAGTCCGGCCCGGTAGCCTCCTCAATGCGGAAACACATCGGCGTATGTAGTGTTGTGGAGGCTTCAAAAAGCCCCTAGCCCTCCATGGCTAGGAAGCGTTTCGAATTTTTACAGCACAAACGCCCGCGCTCACGTGTTCATTGCGCGGGCGTTTTGTCATTCGGTGTCCGACTTCCACTGCCGGTATCCCAGAGCCCGCCGGATCAGCGCCGACCACCCGACAACCTGCAGCACAATGGATGCCGCACCAAATGTGGCGTTGAGCCAAAACTGATCCTCGTACGGAAACCCGGTCAGCCTCAGCACCAGGCCGACGACGTACGCGACGCCCAGGTAGCCAGCGTCAACAATGAAATCGTTCACCCGGCGGTTCTGCAGCGGAAGCCCGATGAGCAGCGCGGCGGCAAGCATCCCCAGCAGGGGGACGACAACGTGGCCGCCGAATACCGCCACGCCTGGAAACGCGACACACAAAATGGCGATCAGCAGAAACTCGGGGATGCGAAAACCCCACGGTCGCGTGTCTTTGAGCAGCGGCGGTTCGCTGACACCTACCATCATGCGGCCGAGTATACGAACTTCCGCGTCACTTCCTCTTCCACGCCAGGAGCGCGATCGCACGCCGCAGCGCCGCGGAGACACCAGTCAGGATTATGGCTGCGACGAGGTACGGCATGATGGCCGGCAGCGCACCGTACGGATTGTCACTTTTGGCCAGAATGACGGCGGCAAGAACGCCCACCACGATGTAGGCGGCATCTCCCCAAAACCTGTTCACCGGCTGGCGCTGCAGCGGAATGCCCAGCACCATGCACATCAGCAAGACACCCAGCAACATCGGAGCGACGAAAAACAATGCAAACCCAAAACCGGCGCTGATTTCACTGTTCGCGTCCTCAACCACCATCCACGCCAACGCCGCAACCAGCAGGATGACTTCCGGGAAACGGAACCGCCACGGACCGGTCTCTTTGAGCAGCGGCGGAGCGCCAGCCTTAGTCGTCATGCGGCCGAGTTTAAAACCCCGGCCGCTACCGCGCGCTGCGCCGGCGGCGTCGAGAAGCAGCTGGCTCTCGGCCCTTAGGAACAGAGCTTTCTAGGATTTCAGTAACCCCGGCGATGTGCTTTCGCAGGGATCGTTCCGGGGCTTTCGGGGGAGAGTAGACAGGGGACCTCCTCGACTCCCTCGCGCGACGTCTTAGGCTTGACCATTCTGGTGGCCACCGAGGCATCAAAGGACATTGGTTGTTTTGTGCCGATCGCTACGTATCAGATTGGATACGAACGATTTCTCAGTCCTGCATCAGATAACTGGCCGCCTTACCATTGCGGTGAATTTGTCGTAATTGCTGTACCTGATAGGAGACCGACAATTAATTTCTCGATGCAGGAATTTCTCGTCTATGCGATCCTGGCTTTCATCGTAATTGCGGTGATTTGGTGGGTAGTCAAAATTCTGAAGGGTTTCGCCAACGGGTACCGATCGGTGAATAAAGCGGATTTGCGTGCTGATACCGAAAAGCAAATGGACAGGATGTAGGGGGAGCTTGCTAAGCGAAAAAGGGCGAGGAACTATTGAAGTCCTCTCCCTTTTTGCAATTTCGCCGGCGGATCTCCCCGGCTAAGCCGTTCTGTGGGGGTTTTCGACCACGCCTTCGTCCAGACAATCACGCGTTGATGGGCTCCGAGCGCAACGCTTGTAAGGACCTACCGCGCGCTGCGCCGGTGGCGTCGAGAAGAAGCTGGCTCCCGCGTGACCACTGCTGAAAAAGGAAATTCAGTAACCCCGGCGATGTGCTTTCGCAGGGATCGTTCCGGAGCTTTCGGGGGGAGTTTACAGGACACCGTTAAAACGGCAGCTGTGGCATGCCGTTCGCGTTCACCCAGCCCCAGGCTGCGATACCGAGTCCGGTAAGCGTCATGATCAGCCCCACGACGATGGAGGCGACATTCGACGGGTTTGACGAACCGTCGCGCTGAGGCGACGCGACAGCCGGTGTCGTGGTTGTGGTCACCGTGGACGTGCGAGGCGATTCAGCAGGAGTCACCGGGCGTGTAGGGCTCGGCGACTCCGGTCGCGTTTTCAACGGGGTCGGCACCACTGGCGCGGGCGCTTGGGGAGCTGTGGCGTTGGAGGTCGGAGTGGCCGGCGAAGGAGTGGTTGTCGCTGTAGCGGTGAGAGCGGGCTTCAGCTTCTCCTCAACGGCTTTCTTCACATTTGGCTTGGCATCAGCCGGAATTTGGTCGATGACCTCGCGCAGCTCTTCCTTCGTGAAGTCCAGGACCGGCACGTTGAGGTCCTGGCTGTACTGAACCTCATTCGCTTCGTTGTACAGGCTGAAACGGATGGGCAGTAGTTCTCCCTTGTAGCCGGTAAGCCCCGTGATTGGAACCTCGATAGGCAGTGCACCTCCGGAGGGATCGTTCACGCCTGGAACGGTGTATTTCTCGGTGTAGGTGCGGCCGTCGTAGGTGTACTCCAACAGGTAAGTGTGCTCGTCTACACCGTGGTTACTCACCTCAGCGTGGATGACGTTTTCGGAGTTCGCGGTCACGATGCCATTCGGACGCTCTTCCGTATCTACCAACCGGAAGCCGCCCTTGCCGTTGTTCTTCTCCGCGGCGACGAGCACCAAATCGCGGGTGCTGGCATCCTCGTTCTTCGAGACTTCTGGGGTCTCAATGTGTCCGATCGCTTGCCCAACCTTGCCACCGGTGAAATTGAGGTTCTCCCAGTCAGAGCCAATCTCGTACTCGCCCACAAAACACGGATCCTCAATTTTCAGGGTGGCGCACCGTTCCTCAAGCTGCGATGGGTTGCGTGAAATCCCCTTTGTAAAACCGAAGTGCTCAAACTGATAGAGGTAGTTCATCGTGGACACATACCCGGGCACCCAGTTGTACCCCTCTGCGCGCTTGGGCTGGTTAATCGCACCAGAATGCCCGAGCCCGAGATTGTGACCGAATTCGTGGAGGATGGTGTTGCGCACCTGCTCGTCGCGATTCATCTGTTCGTACCATGCGACGTAGAACGATCCACCTGGCATTGACCCCAATCCGGAAGCGTCGTTACCCGGTGCCATTTCGTCGCCGATGACGCCAACGTGGAACACCGCCTCCCTGTCTTTCAGGAGCCTGGTGCTGTAGCCATCCAGAACCTCGCGTCCGCTCTTGCCGTTAAACGGGTGCTTCTCAAACTTGATGGGACCACCTTTGAGCTGCCCCGGTTCAGCAGAGACGAAATTCGAGTACCAGTTGCCCGCGTCGATGTGCAGCTTCACGCCGTTTTCATCAAATTCTTTGACCAATTCGTCCAAAATCTGTTTTGACGGCCGGTAGGCATTCTTGTTGGCCTCTGCGCATTCGACCCAGTTCATCGTCTTTTCGATGTTCTTAAGGAAACGCCCACTGACGTTGCATGCGTTGCTGTTGAGCTCCGGCTCCATCCAGTTGAGCTGGAGGAACACGTCCTTCTGATCGGGGCGCGCACCCCACTTCGCCAGGTCGAGCCTTTGCCCGCCTTCCGGTGTGAATGAGCCCCGCTCCCACTCGTCGGGAATGCCGTCTTCATCTATGTCTTGCGTACGCAGCTGCGGCGTGAGCTCGACGCTTATCGACGCCGTCACGGTCTCCCCCGACTTCCAGCCACGCCACCAACCCGCTCCCTGCGAGGACGCATCGCCATCTGGAGCCTGCGCTCCCTTCGGGCCATCCTGCCCCCAACTGGCGTTCGGAATGGCTTCACTGGGTTCCCCTGCGAACCCAGACGTCTGGTAGTCGCCACCGAATTCCACCTGCATGTCGTAGCCCGGAGTGACAGAACGGGCGATCATCTTTCCGTCTTCGACCTCACCCACGAACTGCGTTGGATCATCCATGGATGCGCGGACAAAGTGGCGAAGATCAAGTTGCAGGTTCTGCTGTCTAGGCGTGGTGTTCGTCGCCTCAATGGTGACGTCGACACGCGAGTCGTGCATTCGAATCGTGCGGACGACTTCAATTCCCGTCCCCGGGTCAACGCTCACCAACTCGACTGCGTCACCGGTTCGATTCACCTGTGCAGGTGTGGTGAACTGCGGCGCACCGCCGATGTACATCGACGTTTGGATGTCCGTACGCAGCCTTCCCGCTGCGGACAGCGGCGCGTTCCAGGTGAACTCCAACTGCGAATACTGATGAGTTGCGTCGAGGGTTGCGGCTGCAAGCGAACCAGCGCCATCGCGGGTGTATTTGGCAACCTGCCCCTCTATCTCGGTGGCTGCATTTGCGGGACTACCCGGAGCGACCGCGAGCCCACCCAGCGCAAGCGCAGTGGTGGCGGCGAGAGCAACAATTGTCTTTGGTTTACGCATGATGCCTTCCTAAAAGTTGATCCCGTTCTGGCGCAGTACATCGCGGATGAGGTCCTGGTTTTGTACGGCGGCGAAACCCGCACCGCCGATGAGAGCCAACGCACCAAGCACGAGGGCAAGAATGCTTCCGACACTCGATCCGCTGTTTTGAGCTGGCGGAGCCGGAGCGGTGACAGTTGTTGTCACCACCTTGCTGGTTGGTGGAGTAGGTGTCTGCGCAGTCGGTTTGGTCCGCTTGGCTGCCTTCGCACGGACCTTCACCTCCTTCTGGGAGTTATCTTCAAACGTGGCCACAACCGGGATAACAACCTCTTCGTCCACCCGCACGTTTTCATCTGCGCGAACGGTCAGCTCACCGGTGGCCGGATCGATGCTGACGTCCCAGTTTGGTGCCTCGAAGGTGTCCTTCAACGCGAAGGTGGTGTTGTCCGGCACGTCGCGCTTCGTGTCCTCTGAAGTCGTGTCTCCTACCGGGACCGACAGCTCGGCCCACTCCGGCTTTGCGGTGCGCGCGATGGAATCCGCCACTACCTCTGCGGTGATGAACTCGCTGGATCCGTCTGCATATCGAACCTCCAGGACGGGGAAGTACCTCGTCCCAGGTACTGCGTTCGCGGGCACCGTCGCCTTGAAGGTGCCATTTCGCTTATCGACGACTACGTCGGCCAACCCTGCGGCGTCGGCAAGCGCGAAGCTCGTGTTCGCTCCAACATTGCCGTGGCGAGCCGACGTAGCCTGCTCACCTGCCTTGGCTACAGCTTCGCGGTAGACGGGCTGGTACTGGTCAGCGTCTACGCGCGCCTCGGCGACGCCAATGATCGTGGTGATCTCCTTGGTGGAGCCGTCCGCAAACAACGCGACCGTGGTGAAGGACAACGGCGTGGCGTTCTCAGGTGCAGTAGCACGCAGATCACCGGTGTGCGGGTCGACGGAAACACGCCAACCGCGCAAGTCGTTCTTGTGCCCAGCGATAAACTCCACGTCCGCCGGCAGGTCACGGGTACCTGTTTGCACAATTTTCACCGCGCGGTTGGGCGCCGCTGCCTTGCCCGATTCGTAGCCCAGCGGTGTCTCATCGGCCTGAGTCTTTTCCACGATTTCGAACGGCACCAGCACTTCATCGACGGATCCGTCCGGGTAGACCACCTCAACGGTGACCTCATGTACCTCGCCCGGGGCTGCGTCAGCTGGCGGAGTGTACTCAACCAGTTGGCGAATGGTGCCGTCTTCCCCAGGAACCCGAACAATCTGCGTACCCGGAGTCTTCGCCTTCAACGTTGTTCCCACCGGCAGCGGCTGGTTGTCAAACATCTCGCCCTGGTCATGCAGCGTTGCCAGCGGATCGACCGAAAGGCTTGTCTTGTCAGCTCGGGCATACGCGGTTGGGAACGTCGGCGTGTACCGGTCGCTGTACCTCTCGGCTGAATCCGGCGCGACGCTCACCGTCGGACGAGCAAGCGACGGGGCTGGTGTGGTCGGCTTCGGTGTCGAAGGAGCGGTAGTCGGAGTGGGCCTCGCAATTACCTGAACAACGCCTACGGCAACATTGGAGCTTTCGTCCGTGTATATTGCTTCAACTGGCACCGCGATCGTAGTGCCTGGCACCGCATTTTCTGGGACCCGTACTTCGAATACACCCCCGCCGAGTGCACCTACTACTGGGGGCGAATAGCTGTAGCGAATGTTCGTCGGCTCGTCCACGACTTTGTCCGATGAATAGAAAATTGCACGCAGCCGTACTTTCTCACCGGGATAGCCAGAGACGCCCTCTTCAAAGTGAATCTGATTCCAATCTGCCATTGCTGGTGCCGAAATTTCGAGGGGCTCGGCTAAAATTCTGAAAGTCGTCTGTATGGCAAACCCGTCTGCGCCGAAGATAGAGGACCCGTCTTCATCAACGAGACTCACAGTTACCTCGAATTCAGAGCGCTCATTCACGACACCCACGATCCGCTGGCCGAGATCCGAATAGGACATGGTCTCAGGCAGGCCTCGTACCTCAATTCGGGAACCATTCGGCATGTTCGACACTTCAACGGGAATTGAGAGGTACTCACCCGTTGTCACTTGCTGTTCAGGAATTGGGGTGATTTTCGCGGGTTTGGAGTTCGAGTCGAACGGATTGGAGCCAGCTAATACCTCTGTAGCAGTATCAACCTCGTCGCCGTCAGGGTCCCCCTCCATGGCCCAAAATGTCCAACCCCCACCGTTGTCGCTAGGTCGATCCAGTTCGATCGAACTCACTACCCTGAGATCACGTTCCGACCCGTCCGCAAAACGGAAGGTCAGAACGGCTTCATCATCAGAGGGTGCTGCCTGGATGAATCGGTTCCAGTCAACTGGTTTTCCCTCAAAACGAGCATCATAAGATCTCGCCATATCTTCCAGGGACGGAACGTGAATTAGGTATTCACGAGTCAACGCATCGTATCCGTATTTCCACACTGAATGCTCAGCGAGAGAACGGTAGACGACTTCTACGGGATTGGGCTTATCGAGATCAGCTGGCGGCACAGGTTCACGCACAACACTCCCGATTTGATTCTCACGAAAAGTTCCGAAAGGCAGATAAGAGGGGGAGTAATCCGCATCCGAACCAGGCGTGATGAACAAAACCGGGAAGGGATCATCATGAATCCTATTTCCCGCGGAATCGAAGATCTCAATCGTGCCCCGAAGCGTTTGAGGGCTATCAGAAACCAAAATATCGTAGGTCCACAGCGTATTGTCTTCGCCGGACTTCCGAATGTCAGCAGAGATTTCTACGCCGTCGCCATCTCGAATCACAACCCAGACCGGCTCTTCTGGATCAACTAATTCCAATTTGAGGCGTTCCCAGCCACCCGTTCTAATCTCCAATGGCAGATCTGTATCAGGTAGCTTCACCTTCGTGCTCGAAGCGCGATCTGCGCTCACTTGTGCTTCGGCGAACTCAGGAGTGTCAGTCACTGCCTGGACTGCCGATACCACCAGCGCCAACGACACCGCAGCTGCCGCAATTGTTGTACCCCGCCTGCGCGAGCCGAGGGAACGTGGACCAGAAACAGAGCGGGATGCGCCCATAGGATCTCCTTTATCAGGACCAGAACTTGGCAGAAACTGGAGCGACCCTGTCCAAACCCTGGAAGTGTTACCAAAAGGAGAATATGGCGAAAGCCCGAGCCTTTCAACGGCTCGGGCCTATTTTATGCAGATTAAAGGCGCTGCTTAGACACCTTTTAGCTACACCACCCCCAACCGGCGGTGTGTACCTACCGCGCGGAGCGCCGGCGACGTCGAGAAGCAGCTGGCTCCCACGTGACCACCGCAGTGGAGCGGGGCACGTGCACGAGCTCGCCGCCCCGGCGAGAACCGGACTGCAACTTCTGGCGCAGCTCCTCGTTGTGGCCGCGCTGGGTTTCCAGCTCGTCTTGGAGGTCCTCGATCTGTTGGGACAGCTCGATGATCGTCTTGATGCCGGCGAGGTTGACGCCCTCCTCCTGGGAGAGGTGCTGGATGCGGCGCAGCATGGAGATGTCGCGGCGCGAGTAGCGGCGGCCGCCGCCCTTGGTGCGCATCGGCGTGACCAGGCCGAGCCGGTCGTAGGTGCGCAGGGTCTGCGCGTGCATGCCGGTCAGCTCGGCGGCAACGGAGATGACAAAGTACTCCTGTTTTTCATCCATCGTCTACACCTCCTTCCTGGGCTAGAGCCCGGCCCACCCGGCGCGCGGGTCGAAGCCGGAGTCCTTCTCAGCCTGGGCGTAGGCGCGCAGCGCGGAGGTGGCGGACGGATCCAGATCCTTGGGCACCTTCACCTCGACGGTGACCATCAGGTCGCCTGCGCCGGAGCGCTTCGGGATGCCGCGGCCCTTCACGCGCAGGGTGCGCCCATTCGGGGTGCCGGCGGGGACTTTCACCTTCACCGGGCTGTCCAGGGTGGGCACCGTGATGGTCGCGCCGAGGGCGACCTCGGAGAACGCGACCGGGACGGTGACCTCGAGGTCGTCGCCGGAGCGGGTGAACACCTCGTCGCCTCGCACGTGCACGGTGACAAACAGGTCGCCGGCGGGCGTGCCGTTCGGGCCCGCCTCGCCTTGGCCTGCCAGGCGCACCTTCTGCCCGTCGATCACGCCGGCGGGGATGCGCACGGTGATCGAGCGGGTGCGCCGCACGGTGCCGGTGCCGCCGCAGGTGGTGCAGGGGTCCTCGATGATCTCGCCGGTGCCGCCACAGTTCGTGCAGGGACGCGCCATGCCGAACGCGCCGGAGTTCTCGCGGATGAAGCCGGAACCGGAACACGTCTGGCAGGTATGCGTCTTGCCGTCCTTGGAGCCGGAGCCGTGGCAAGTGGTGCACGGCGCCTCGCCGGTGAGCTCGACCGGGATGGTCGTGCCCTTGGCTGCTTCGCGGAAGTCGAGGGTTATTTCCGTTTCGACGTCGGCCCCCCGCGACGGCCGAGCGTTCCTGCCAGCACCGCCGCGGCCGCCAAAGAAGCCACCGAAGATATCACCAAGGCCGCTGTCTCCAGCTTGTCCACCAGCGGCTGATCCGAAGATGTCGGAGAGGTCGAATTCCGCTTCCGTGCCGCGAAACCCGCCCGGAAAGCCGGACCCTCCTCCCCGCCCGAACCGGCCGAAGCCGCCCGAGCTGATCATGGATTTCAGCTGGTCGTATTCCTTGCGCTTCTGCTCGTCGCCGATAACGTCGTACGCCTCGGCCACCCGCTTGAACTTCTCCTCCGCCTTCTTGTCGCCGGGGTTGGAATCGGGGTGGTTTTCGCGTGCGAGCTTGCGGTATGCCTTCTTAATGTCGGCAGCGCTTGCCGACGAGCTCACGCCCAAGTCGCCGTAATAATCCTTATCTGCCCATTCTTGCTGCATAGCCATCTCGCACCCTCCTTTCCTCTACAAAGAGTATTGAGTCTGTCTCGCTAAAGTTTGTTCACTAATTTATCTAAGTACAAAGGCCGGGGACGAGGCCGCGTGGGTCTCCGCGCTACCTCATTCCCCGGCCCTGGCATCCGAGCGTGTTGGTTACTCGGTGGTGTCGGCTTCTGGCTCGCCGGCCGGCTCGGCGGGATCGGCTGGATCCGCAATGATCACCATGGCGTTTCGCACCAGGCGGTCCCCGATCATGTAGCCCTTGCGCAGCACCGTGCCCACGGCCTTGGTGTCGCCCTGGGACAGGTCCTGCACTGCCTCGTGGATCTCCGGGTTGAACGCATCGCCCTCGGCGCCGAACTCCTTGATGCCCTGGCCGGCAACGATCGTGCGGAACTTGTCGGCAAACGCCTTCAGCGGGCCCTGCTCCAAGTCGCCGTGCTGCTCGGCCAGATCCAGGTCGTCCAGAAGCGGCAGCAGCTGGGTGGCGAACTTCGCCTTCGCAGTGTTGGCCAGCTCGCCGCGCTCACGCTCGGTGCGGCGGCGGTAGTTGGCGTACTCCGCGCTGACTCGCTGGAGCGACTCGGTGCGCTCCGCCAGCTGCAGCTCGATGTCGCTGACTGCGCCATCCCCGTCCACATCCGGGTCGATCTCGTTCTCCGCGATCTTCGCGGCGTCCTCGAGCTCGGCGTCCGCGGCTAAGAGGGGGTCTTCGTCCGTGGCAAGCGCCTCGGACTCAGCGGCCTCGTCGGCGAGCGTTTCCGCCTGGTCGGGGGACACGTACTCGGGGTCCGTGGCCTCCGGAGCGCCCGGGTTGTCCGGCATCTGCTCATTGTGCGGGTTCGTCATCAGAGGTCGCCTCCTTTCTCGGTTGCTGGGCCGGGTCTACTTGTTGTCGGAATCGGTTGCGTCGTCGTCCTCGACAACCTCGGCGTCGACCACGTTGTCGTCGCCTGCGGCGGCGTCAGCCTGGGTTGCGCCCTCGTTCGCCTGAGCCTCGTAGAGCGCGGTGCCCATTGCCTGGGACTCGGTGTTGAGCTTCTCCACGGCGGACTTGATGGCGTCCAAGTCCTCGCCCTTGAGTGCCTCGTCCACGGCGTCGGCAGCCTCGGTCACGCGGCCCTTGATGTCCTCCGGCAGCTTCTCGCCGTTTTCATCCATGAACTTGCGGGTCTGGTAGGCCATGGTCTCCGCGTTGTTGCGGGTCTCCTGCTCCTCGCGGCGCTTCTTGTCCTCGTCGGCGTGAGCCTCGGCGTCCTTGATCATGCGATCGATCTCTTCGTCGGACAGACCGGAGCCGTCCTGGATCTTGATCGTGTTCTCCTTGCCGGTGGCCTTGTCCTTCGCGGACACGGACACGATGCCGTTGGCGTCGATGTCGAAGGTGACCTCGATCTGCGGCACACCACGCGGAGCCGGTGCGATGCCCGCCAGCTCGAAGGAGCCGAGCAGCTTGTTCGCGGACGCGATCTCGCGCTCGCCCTGGAAGACCTGGATCTGCACGGACGGCTGGTTGTCCTCAGCCGTGGTGAAGGTCTCCGAACGCTTCGTCGGGATGGTGGTGTTGCGCTCGATGAGCTTGGTCATCACGCCGCCCTTGGTCTCGATGCCGAGGGAAAGCGGAGTGACGTCGAGAAGCAGCACGTCCTTGACGTCGCCGCGCAGCACGCCAGCCTGCAGAGCAGCGCCCAGCGCCACAACCTCGTCCGGGTTGACGGACTTGTTCGGCTCCTTGCCGGTCAGTTCCTTGACCAGCTCGGACACGGCCGGCATGCGGGTGGAGCCGCCGACCAGGACCACGTGGTCGATGTCGCCGACGGACATGCCGGCATCCTTGACCACCTGGTTGAACGGGCTCTTGGTGCGGTCCAGCAGGTCGGAGGTGATCTTCTGGAACTCGGTGCGGGTCAGCGTCTCATCCAGGAACAGCGGGTTCTTCTCGGAGTCCACCGTGATGTACGGCAGGTTGATGGAGGCCTGCTGTGCGGACGACAGCTCAATCTTGGCCTTCTCCGCAGCCTCGCGCAGACGCTGCATAGCCATCTTGTCCTTGGACAGGTCGACGCCGTTCTGGGACTTGAACTTGTCCACGAGCCACTCGACGATGCGGTTGTCCCAGTCATCGCCGCCGAGCTCGTTGTCGCCGGCGGTAGCCAGCACCTCGACGACACCGTCGCCGATCTCCAGCAGGGACACGTCGAAGGTGCCGCCGCCAAGGTCGAAGACCAGGATGGTCTCTTCCTTCTCGTTCTTGTCCAGGCCGTACGCCAGGGCAGCCGCGGTCGGCTCGTTGACAATGCGCAGCACATCCAGGCCCGCGATCTGGCCGGCCTCCTTGGTGGCCTGACGCTGAGCGTCCTCGAAGTACGCCGGGACGGTAATAACAGCCTCGGTGACTTCCTCACCGAGGTACGCCTCAGCGTCGCGCTTCAGCTTCTGCAGGGTGCGGGCGGAGATCTCCTGCGGGGTGTACTTCTTGTCGTCGATCTCCACGGTCCAGTCCTCGCCCATGTGGCGCTTGACGGAGCGGATGGTGCGGTCGACGTTGGTCACAGCCTGGTTCTTCGCGGACTGGCCAACCAGGACCTCGCCGTTCTTCGCGAAAGCGACGACGGACGGGGTGGTGCGGGAGCCCTCCGCGTTAGCGATGACGACCGGCTCGCCACCCTCGAGGACGGAGACGACCGAGTTCGTGGTGCCAAGGTCAATACCAACTGCACGTGCCATAAGAGTTATTCCTCCTGTTGAGAAGTGGTTTATCAGTAAGTTGATGTGCTCCGACTCAACTTGACGGCCACCACTATAACACCGGCGGCGACGTTCTTGAGTCTGTCGCACTCATAGGTAACAACGGCACGTGCGGCAAAGTTGTTCCCACTTGACGCAACTTTCTTTGTTCCCGCAGCTCAACGCCAAGAAAAAGCCTCCGGTTGCGAGGGCAACCGGAGGCGTAAACGTCGAGAAGCAACTGCTTAGAACAGGCCAGTCTCCTGCTCGGAGTAGGACACCAGGAGGTTCTTGGTCTGCTGGTAGTGGTCCAGCATCATCAGGTGCGTCTCGCGGCCGATGCCGGACTGCTTGTAGCCGCCGAACGCCGCGTGCGCCGGGTAGGTGTGGTACTGGTTCACCCACACGCGACCAGCCTGAATGGCGCGGCCGGCCTTGTATGCCGTGGTGCCGGAGCGCGCCCACACACCCGCGCCCAGACCGTAGATGGTGTCGTTGGCGATGGAGATGGCCTCGTCGAAGTCCTTGAAAGTGGTCACGGACATCACCGGGCCGAAGATCTCCTCCTGGAAGATGCGCATGTCGTTGGTGCCCTTGAACACGGTCGGCTCGATGTAGAGGCCGTTTTCCAGGCCGTCGATCTTGTTCACACCGCCGCCGGTGAGCACCTCCGCGCCCTCCTGGGGCCCAAGCTCCAGGTAGGACTGGATCTTGTTCATCTGCTCGGTGGAGGCCTGCGCACCCATCATGGTCTCAGTGTCCAGCGGGTTGCCAGTCTTGATCTGCTTGACGCGCTGCACGCCGAGCTCCAAGAACTCGTCGGCGATGGACTCGTGCACCAGAGCACGCGACGGGCAGGTGCACACCTCGCCCTGGTTCAGCGCGAACATGGCGAAGCCCTCGACGGCCTTCTTCTTAAAGTCGTCGTCCTTTTCAAATATGTCCTCGAAGAACAGCGCCGGAGACTTGCCGCCGAGCTCGAGAGTGACCGGGATGATCTTGTCCGCCGCGGCCTTGTTGATGATCCTGCCCACCTCGGTCGATCCGGTGAAAGCGATCTTGGCAATACGGTCGGAGCCGGACAGCGCCGCACCCGCCTCGTCGCCCATGCCGTTGACGATGTTCAGCACGCCCGCCGGGATGAGGTCGCCGACAAGATCCATCAGGTACAGAATCGACGCCGGAGTCTGCTCCGCCGGCTTGAGCACTATCGCGTTGCCCGCCGCCAGCGCCGGAGCGAGCTTCCACGCGGCCATGAGCAACGGGAAGTTCCACGGGATGATCTGGCCGACCACGCCGAGCGGCTCGTTGAAGTGGTAGGCGACAGTGTCCTCGTCGATCTGGCTCAGGCGGCCTTCCTGCGCGCGCAGAGCACCCGCGTAGTAGCGGAAGTGGTCGATGGCAAGCGGGATGTCGGCGGCGAGCGTCTCGCGCACGGCCTTGCCGTTATCCCAAGTCTCCGCCACCGCGAGCTCCTCGAGGTGCTCTTCCATGCGGTCAGCGATCTTCAGCAGCACCATTGCACGCTCCGCCGCGGAGGTCTTGCCCCAGGCGGGCGCGGCCTTATGCGCGGCGTCGAGCGCGAGGTTGATGTCGGCTTCCTTGCCGCGCGCCACCTGGCAAAACACCTCGCCAGTGACGGGGGTGATGTTGTCGAAGTACTCGCCGTCCACCGGGGCGACCCAGTCGCCGCCGATGTAGTTGTCGTAGCGCTCGCGGTACTTCACGTTCGAGCCTTCAGTTCCGGGGTTCGGGTAGACAGTCATCTCCAGGCCTTTCTTACATCGGGATCAGGTTGTGGCCCACGCTACACTTAACTCCGCGTGTGGGCTAGAGCATTTTGCTTTGCGACGCCCATCCGTCTCCCACGACATATGCATTAACCAGCATCTCTGGCACAATGAGCGCGTGACTAAACACGAAAACAACGACTACGTCGGCGCGCTCGACACCGCAGTCGACGATGTCCGGATGCTGCCCACCCCGGCAGACGCGGCCCAGGAGCTCTCCAAAGAGCCCGTAGACCGCGGCGACATCATCGCCTCTGACGGCCGCACCGCCGCCGCCTGGGCACTGCGCTTCATCATCATCGTCGCCGCCACCGCGATCCTGCTCTACCTGCTCAAATGGGTCTGGATGGGCCTGCTTCCCATCCTGCTCGCCCTGATCCTGGCCACCGTACTGTGGCCCCCGGTGCGCTGGATGCGGAACCACAAAGTGCCCGCGGCACTCGCGGTGTTCATCACGCTCATCGCCACCTTCGGCATCCTCGGCGGCATCATCGCCGCGATGGCGCCGACCGTGAAGACGCAAGGCACCGAGCTCGGCCACCAGGCGGAACAGGGCATCAACCAGATCATCGCCTGGCTGAAGGAACAGAACTTCACCTTCCTCGAGCCGGAACGCATCCAGCAGGCCGTGGACCAGGCCACCGCGTTTGTGAAGGGCCAGGCGTCGAACATCGCCTCCGGGGTGTTCTCCGGCATCGGCGCGATTACGTCGGTAGGCACGACGCTCGCGTTGACACTCGTGCTGCTGTTCTTCTTCCTCAAAGACGGCGACCGCTTCCTGCCGTGGGTCCGCAAGTACACCGGCGTGCGCGCCGGCTGGCACCTCACCGAGGTGTGCATGCGCTCCTGGAACACCCTGTCCGGCTTCATCCGCACCCAGGCCATCGTGTCCTTGGTGGACGCCATCTTCATCGGCCTGGGCCTGATCTTCCTGGGCGTGCCGCTGTGGCCGGTGCTGGCTGTGGTGACCTTCTTCGCCGGCTTCATCCCCATCGTCGGTGCGATCTCCGCAGGCGCACTGGCTGTGATCATCGCGCTGGTGTCCAACGGGTTCATGAACGCCGTGTTCGTGCTGATCCTCATCATCGCCGTGCAGCAGCTGGAGGGCAACGTTCTCTCCCCGATCCTGCAGTCCCAGGCCATGGGCCTGCACGCCGCCGTGGTCCTGCTCGCCGTGGCCGTGGGCGGCACCCTGTTCGGCATCGTCGGCGCGTTCCTCGCCGTGCCGGTTGCCGCTGTCGCCGCGGTGTGGCTGCGCTACTGGGCTGAGATGGTCTCGCTGCGCTCCGGTGAAATCACCGCCGACGAGATAGCCATGGCCACGCAACAGACCCAAACCATGGACTCGAAGTCTTCCTTCCTCGCCGTGCGCGACCACATGATGAGCATGGCGAAGCGCGAGAAGTCCAACACCAAGGTCCCCGTCAAGGAAGGCCTCGGCTCCACCCGCGTGCCGCTTGGCGACGCCGAGGGAGAGCCCGACGTCCCGGGCCGCACCCACGCCATCAACGACGAAGAATAGGTACGGTGGGCGCCGCACTTACTCATCGACGAAAGGACGTAAACCATGGCCGACCTCAACGGCAAGAACATCGCGATCATCGCCACCAACGGCTTTGAGGATTCGGAGCTGACCTCCCCGAAGGAGGCCGTAGAGTCCGCCGGTGCGACCACCAAGGTCGTCTCCACCGAGACCGGTGAGATCGAGGGCAAGAAGGGCGCGAAGGTAGCTGTCGACGCCAAGACTGCCGACGCCTCCGTCGACGAGTTCGACGCGCTTATCCTGCCCGGCGGCACCATTAACGCCGACACCATCCGCACCGACGCCGACGCCGTCGCCCTGGTCAAGGCGTTCAAGGATGCCGGCAAGCCGATCGGTGTGATCTGCCACGGCGGCTGGATCCTTGCCGATGCCGACCTGCTCAAGGGCGTCAAGCTCACCTCCGTAGCCAACGTCAAGACCGACCTGGCCAACGCCGGCGCCAACTGGGTCGACGAGGAAGTTGTGGTCGACTCCGGCTTCATCTCCTCTCGCACCCCGGACGACCTGCCGGCGTTCAACGCCACGATCGTGGAGGAGTTCGCGAAGTAGGGCCCTGTTCCCTCCGCCCGCTGGGTTTGCCCCGGCGGGCGTTTTCTTTGCCTGATGTGGGAGTTGGCTTCAGCGCGGACCGATTCTCCGGTTCAGTGCTGTCGAAAGTTCGAATCGTCTAGCAACCTCAGCGAAACGCTAGACGATTAGGCCAATACCGGCAATCGTTTTCAACATCACCTGGGGAAACACCACCCGGCTTGGCTGATCGTCTAGCAGCGTTGGGTGGGCTACTAGACGATCCGCATTCTCAACGGAGTCGAGTCTGGAAAGGCCCATTGGAAGCCGGCGCCAGCGATCGAAGAATAGGCGAGTCCGTCGAAGTGATTGGATTACCGCAGGTGGTCGCGCAGCGCCTGCTCCAGCTCGACGCGGGCGCGCTCCAGGGCTGCCTCCCAGACCTCGGAGGCGGACTCGTCGGCCGAGTCGGAGACCTGCTTGAGCAGGGTCAGCGGCACACCGAACGTGGAGCACACCGCTGCCAGGGCGTAGCCCTCCATGTCCACGAGCTGGCACTCGCGGGCGAGCTCGTCGCGCAGGTCGGAGCGGTTCACAAACGCGTCGCCGGTGGCGAGCTTGGCCTTGGGCAGCTCGGTGAGCGGGTCGAAGGAGAACCAGCGCGGGTAGACAAAGTCGGTGATCTCGGAGGTGCCGCCGACTTTGAAGTCGTGCTTGACGGCGTCGGAAACCTCGTAGACGCCGGGCTCCAAGTCCACCAGGGCGCCGGCGGTGCCGACGTTGATCACGCGCGACGGCAGAGGGCCTTCGGATAGGCGGCGGGTCAGCGCGATTGCGGCGGGCAGGGTGCCGATGCCGGTGATGAGCACCTCGTGGTCGCCTCCGGACATGATGTCCGCGGCTTCTTCCTTCATGGCTGCGACGATAAGCAAGTCAGACATGGTTGCTTATCGTAGGCGCGCTGGCTCCGGGTCGACCACTGTCGCGCCCTCGCGCTCCCCGGCGGCCCTCGAGTTCTCCCGGGCCTTGAGCACGCCTCGCACGGATAGCGCCGCGCCCACGATCAGGACGGCAACGCGCACGGCCCACAGTCCGGAGTCCACGCCGAGGAACTTCAGCACCACCGGCAGGTTCAAGAACACAATCAGGGTGCCCACCACCCCGCCGAGGGCGATGGGGTTCATGCGGGTGACCACCCACGCGCCGATCGGCGCGGCGATGACTCCGCCTGCCAACAGCGCGAGCACCCCGGCGAGGTTGGCCATCAGGTCGTTCCACATGCCTACCGCGAAGCCGAGGGTGGCGGCCATGGTGACCAGGAACTCGGCCGTGTTGACGGTGCCGACGATGCGGCGCGGCTCCGAGCGCCCGGCGGACAGCAACGTTGAGGTGGTTACGGGCCCCCAGCCACCGCCCCCGGTGGCGTCCACGAAGCCGCCGAACAGGCCCAGCCCGGCCAGGAATCCGCGCGAGTGCGGCTTTTCAGCCAGCTTGCGCTGCGTCAGCCCGCGCGCGAAGCGCAGCATCAGGTTCAGCCCGATCAGCGCGAGGATCAGCGACATCACCGGCCGCGCCGCTTCGGTGGACAGGCGCACCAGCACCGTCGCGCCGAGGAAAGCGCCGATTGCGCCGGGGATGCCGATGGCGAACGCCGTGCGCCAGTCCACGTTGCCGAAGCGGGTGTGCGCGACGCCGGAGGCCAGCGTGGTGCCCAGCTCGGCGGTGTGCACGACGGCGGACGCGGCGGCGGGCGTGAGCCCGGCCAGCGCGATGAGCATGGTCGACGAGGTGGCGCCGAAGCCCATGCCGAGGCCGCCGTCGACAAGTTGGGCGGCCAGGCCGGCCACGGCGATGAGCAGCAGCGTCTCAATCTTGTACATTTCAGGCGTCCTTTTCGGCGGCGCGGTATCGGTTGGCAACGACGTCCGCGAGGTCTGTGGTTAACGGCCCAGAAGCTGACAGGTGCAGCGGGATCCGGTCCAGGAGTGTTCCGTGGGTGACAAACAGCGGCAGCACGTGCGTGTGCCTATCGACGAACCTCCGGTCGCCCCCAGTCGCCTGCACCACCGACACCTCGATCCCGGCCAAACGTGCCAGGTCAGATGCCAGACGTGTGTAGTTCGCCGCCTGTTCGGTATCTGATGTGCCGACGGGGAAGAGGGTGGCGTGGGGCGCCGAAGGGGCGTCGATAAGCAAACGCTTGTGCAGGACCTCGGCGATGTCGGGGCCGGTGCCCAGCGGCTCGGCGAGGGTGAGGTCGCAGTGGGCCCGCGCCTCGGCGAGGTGGGCCGGCACGTCCACCTTCGCGTGGAACGCGCGGGTGAACAGCAGCGGCACGACGATGGCGCGCGGGCTGTCCAGCGCGGCGGCTGCTTCGGCGAGGGTGGGGCGGTCGAACTCGAGGTGCGCGTCCGCCCACTCCACCCCGAGCGTTTCGGCCGCCGCTTCGGTGAGCGCGCGGATGCCCTCCTTGGCGCGCGGGTGGCGCGAGCCGTGGGAGAGGGTGATCAGCGCGGTCATGGCGGGTGCTCCTAGCGCAGGCGCTTTCCGACGAGACCCGCGGCCAGCGTGTTGCCGGAAGACTGGTCCACGAGCAGGAAGTTGCCCACCGCGCCGCGGGCGGCGTAGGGCTCGACCGGCAGCTCGTCGGCGGTCTGGATGGTCACGTGCGCGATCTCGTTGAGTGCGACAGCCTCGGGCGAGGTGTTGTCGCCGGCGGCGCCGTCAATGTCGAGGACGCGGTCCACGCTGGCCACCCGGGCGCGCACGAACGCGGTGCCGATGCGCAGCTTCACGGCCTGCCCGGCGCGCAGCTCCTTCTCGGTCAGCCCCACCACGGTGGCAGCGAACTCGCGCACGTCCTCCGGCCGAGATTGCGAGGCCAGAAGGTCGCCGCGGGTCAGGTCGATCTCGTCGGCGAGGCGCAGGGCGACGGAGTCGCCGGCGTGGGCGGTGTCCACTGGGCCGTCGGTGGAGTCGATGCCGGCCACGGTGGTTTTCCGGCCGTAGGGGGCAAGGATCTCGTCACCGACGGAGACGGAACCGGCGTTGACGCGGCCGGCGTAGGCGCGGTAGTCGGTGGCGTGCTCGCGAAGCACGTACTGGATGTTGAAGCGGAAGTCCAGGTCATCGGCGCGGCCGTGGTTGACCGGGATGGTCTCCAGCAGCTCCAGCACGGTCGGGCCGGTATACCAGGGGGTCTCCGCGGACAGTTCAGCCACGTTGTCGCCCTTGAGCGCGGAGATCGGCACCACGTGCGGGTCCTCGATGCCCAGCTCGGCGGCCTTGGCGTCGAATGCCACCTTAATCTCGTTGAAGGTCTCCTCGGAGTAGCCGACCAGGTCGATCTTGTTCACCGCCAGGATCACGGTGCGCACGCCCAGAAGCTTGGCCACGGTAAGGTGGCGGATGGTCTGCTCTACCACGCCGTTGCGGGCGTCCACCAGCAGCACGACCACCTGAGAGGTGGACATGCCGGTCACGGTGTTGCGCGTGTACTGCACGTGGCCCGGGGTGTCGGCGAGGATGAAGGTGCGCTTGTCGGTGGCGAAGTAGCGGTAGGCCACGTCGATGGTGATGCCCTGCTCGCGTTCGGCGCGAAGCCCGTCGACAAGCAAAGAAAGATCGAGCCCCTCAAAGCCCCTATCTGCGCTGGTGCGCTCAACGGAGGCGAGCTGGTCGGCGAGGACAGACTTCGTGTCGTGCAGGAGGCGGCCGACGAAGGTGGACTTGCCGTCGTCGACGGAGCCGGCGGTGCACAGGCGCAGCGTTTCGCGGTCCGCCAAAGCGGCTGCGGCGGAGGCGGCTGGAGCGGTAGTCGTAGTCATCAGAAGTAGCCTTCCTTCTTGCGGTCTTCCATGGCGGATTCGCTCAGACGGTCGTCGGCGCGCGTCGCGCCGCGCTCGGTCAGGGTGGAGTTGGCGATCTCGACGAGCACCTCGTCGATCGTGGACGCGTCCGAATCAACCGCGCCCGTGCAGGACATGTCGCCCACGGTGCGGTAGCGCACCCGGCGGGTCTCAAGCTGCTCGCCCTCGCGCGGGCCGCCCCACTCGCCCGGGGTCAGCCACATGCCGTCGCGGCCGAACACCTCGCGGTCGTGCGCGAAGTAGATCGACGGCAGGGCAATCCCGCGCGCGCCGATGTACTCCCACACGTCCGCCTCGGTCCAGTTGGAGATGGGGAACACGCGCACGTTCTCGCCCGGCAGCGTCGCGCCGTTGTACAGGTCCCACAGCTCGGGGCGCTGGCGGCGCGGGTCCCAGCCGCCGAAGGAATCGCGCACGGAGAACACGCGCTCCTTGGCGCGGGCGCGTTCCTCGTCGCGGCGCGCGCCGCCAAGCACTGCGTTGTAGCCGACCTCTGCGATGGTCTCCACCAGCGGCACGGTCTGCAGCGGGTTGCGGGTGCCGTCGGGACGTTCCTGCAGGTCGCCGCGGTCAATCCAGTCCTGCACCTCGGCCACGCGCAGGCGCAGGCCGTGCTTTTCCACGAGCTCGTCCCGGAACTGGATCACCTCCGGGAAGTTGTGCCCGGTGTCCACGTGCAGCAGCTCAATCGGCATGGCCGCCGGCGCGAACGCCCGGCGCGCCAGCTCGAGCACCACGCACGAGTCCTTGCCGCCGGAAAACAGCAGGCCGATCTTGTCGAACTGCCCGGCCACCTCGCGGATGATGTGGATGGACTCGTTTTCCAAGTCCTTCAGGTGCGGCGACAGCTCAGTTGTCGTTGCTTGCGTCATCTTCTCTAACACTCCTTTTATTCGTGCAGGCCGCACTCGGTCTTGGATGCGAACGCCCAGCGCCCGGCGCGCGGGTCCTCCCCCTCGGCCACCGGCATGGTGCAGGTGGCGCAGCCGATGGAGGGGTAGCCCTGGCGGGTCAGCGGGTGGATGATCAGGTCGTTGTCCTCCTCGAAGGCCTCAGTGTCCTCCAGCGACCAGGTCACCAGCGGGGAGATCTTCAGCCGGCCGGTTCCATCCAGGCTCAGCGCGGGTGCCTCAGCGCGGGTGGGGCCGTCGGCGCGGCGCAGGCCGGTGATCCATCCGGCGTACGGGCTCATGTGCACCGCCAGCGGCTCCACCTTGCGCATCCGGCAGCACGCGCCGGGATTGCGCAGGTACAGGTTCGGGCCGTACACCTCGTCCTGCTCCGGGCGGGTGAGCTGGGCTTTCGCGCGCACCAGTTCGTGCGTCGGGTAGCGCGCCTCCACGGCGTCGGCCACCTCCAACGTCTCCGGGAAGTGGTACTCGGTGTCCAGGAACAGGAAGTCGGCGTCGGGCAGGTGGCGCTCGGCCAGCTCCGCCAGCACGGTGTTTTCCATGGACAGGGTCACCACCAGCTTGCCGGGGGCATGCTCGTGGGCCCAGCTCAAGATGTCGGCGGCGGATGCGTCGTAAAGCTTGGGTGCCCACTCCTCGACTAACTGGGCGTTTTGCTTCGCGACGTCCTCCGGCAACGCCGCCGTCTCCTTCGGCCCCTCCGGGCTGATCTCGGGGTCGCGGAAGTTTCCTCCCGGCTGGTTGAGCAGGTTGGTCATCGCTTCTCTTCCTTCACTACTGCGGTATGCCCGTGCCGCGCCAGGGAGGCCTGCAGCGCCTCCTCCGTCGACGGCGCGGGCGCGTGCGGGGTGTCCGGATCGTCCTGGCCGTGGTATTTCACCTCGAAAATTCGCAGGCATTCCCCGCATTTCCAGGCAAAATCCGTCTCCTCGTTGGGCCAGAGGTCCTCGCCGCCACAATAAGGGCAAAACGAGGGGAAATTGCGGTTCGGATTCGGGGCTCGGCGAAAGCTCATCGCAGGTCGTCCTCGTCCGCGCGGGCGACCCACTGACGGAATGTTTCGCCGTCCTCGCGCTTGTCCACGTAATGCTGCACCACGCGCGTGACGTAATCCGTCAGCTCGGTCGACAGCACCTTGTGGCCGCGCAGCTTGCGGCCGAAGTTCGCGCCCTCGCCGACGGTGCCGCCCAGGTGCACCTGGAAGCCCTCGACCTTCTCGCCGGCGTCGTTCGCCACCATCTGGCCCTTCAAGCCGATGTCGGAGACTTGGTGGCGCGCGCACGCGTTCGGGCAGCCGTTCAGCGAAATCGTGATCGGGGAATCCAGGTCGCCGAAGCGCTCCTCCAGCTCATCCGCCAGCTCGATCGCGCGGGACTTGGTGGTCACGTGCGCGAGCTTGCAGTACTCCAAGCCGGTGCAGCTGAGCAGGCCGCGACGGAACTCGGAGGGTGTGGAGTACAGGCCCATCTCCTCCAAATCAGCCTGCAGCTTCTCGACGTCCTCCGGTGTGATCCCGAGCAGCAGCACCTCCTTGAACGGAGTGAAGCGCAGGTCGGTCACGCCGTAGCGTTCAGCGAGGTCGGCTAGGGCGATGAGCTGCTCGCCGGACATGTGCCCCAGCGTGGGCTTGACGCCGATGTAGACGTTGCCGTCCTTCTGCTCGTGCACGCCGATGTGGTCGCGGTCAACCAGGTTGTTGGGGGCCTTTGGTCCGTCCGGAAGCTTGTAGCCCAAGTAGTCCTCTTCGAGGATCTGGCGGAACTTCGCCACGCCCCACTCCTTGACCAGGAACTTCAGGCGCGCGCGGTTGCGAAGGCGGCGGTAGCCGTAGTCGCGGAAGATCCGCACCACGTTCGCCCACACGTCCGGAACCTGCTCGAGGGTGACGAATGCGCCGAGGGACTGCGCGAGCATCGGGTTGGTGGACAGGCCGCCGCCGACGTAGCACTCGAAGCCGGGGCCGAGCTCGGGGTGCTCGACGCCGATGAAGGCGAGGTCGTTGATCTCGTGGACGACGTCCTGGCGGGCGTTGCCGGAAATCGCGGTCTTGAATTTGCGCGGCAGGTTCTGGAACTCGTCGTCGGTGACGATCTGCTGGATCTCGCGGATCGCCGGGGTGGCGTCGATGATCTCGTCCTTGGCGATGCCCGCAACCGGGGAGCCCAGGATCACGCGCGGCACGTCGCCGCAGGCGTCCCAGGTGTTCAGTCCGTGTTCCTCGAGCGTGTCCCAGATCACGGGGACGTCCTCGATGCGCACCCAGTGGAACTGGATGTTCTGGCGGTCCGTCAGATCCACGGTGGAGCGCGCGTAGTCGCGGGAAAGCTCGCCGACGGCGCGGGCCTGCTCCGTGGAGCAGATGCCGCCGTCGAAGCGGATGCGCATCATGAAGTACTTGTCTTCGAGCACGCTGTTGTCCTCGCCGGTGAACTCCCCGCCCAGGTTCTGCTTGCGCTGGGTGTATAGGCCGAGCCACTTAAAGCGCGGGTAGAGGTCCTCGCGGTCTATGGAGTCGAAGCCGCCCTTGGAGTAGACGTCGATCACGCGCTGCTTGACGTCCAGGACCGGGGACTCCTGCTTGATCTCCTCGTCGTGGTTCAGCGGCGTGCAGCCGTCGATAAGCCACTGCCCCTCCGGCTTTTTGGCGCGTGTCCTGGGCTTCGTGGGTGCGCTCATCTGCTCTCCCTAACTAGACAACTCTGTACACATCCGGGCAGCCCGGAGCTATTGCTGGCCAATAGTGCCGGACTACTCGGTCTAAAACAACCGGACTGGAGAAAGTGCCGGTTAACGCCGTGAATGTAAAGGATTTGCGCGTGTTGAGAATGAAATTATTTGCAGGTTTAAGACCACTCGGTCTATACGCTATAGTGTCCAACATCAACACACCCTTTTGCGAAAGGACTACGAACTTATGAGCCTGCGCGTCGCCGTAGTTGGAGCCGGCCCAGCCGGCATTTACGCCTCCGACCTGCTAATCCGCAACGAAGAGCACGACATCCACGTCGACCTCTTCGAGCAGATGCCCGCCCCCTTCGGCCTGATCCGTTACGGCGTGGCACCCGACCACCCGCGAATTAAGGGCATTGTGAAGTCCCTGCACAACGTGCTGGACAAGGACAAGCTGCGCCTGATCGCCAACGTCACCGTCGGCCGCGACATCACTATCGACGACCTGCGCGACTACTACGACGCCGTGGTCATCTCCACCGGCGCGGTGCGCGACCGTGAGCTGCTCATCCCGGGCGGCGACAAGTCCATCGGCGCCGGCGAGTTCGTCGGCTTCTACGACGGCAACCCCCGCTTCGAGCGCAACTGGAACCTCGAGGCCAAGGAAGTCGCCGTCGTCGGCGTGGGCAACGTGGCCCTCGATGTCTCCCGCATCCTGGCCAAGACCGGCGACGAGCTCACCGTCACCGAAATCCCGGACAACGTCTACGAGTCCCTGAAGAACAACAAGGCGGAGACGGTGCACATGTTCGGCCGCCGCGGCCCCGCTCAGGCGAAGTTCACGCCGAAGGAGCTGCGCGAGCTCGACGAGTCCGACACCATCCAGGTGCTCGTGGACCCCGAGGACATCGACTACGACGAGCTGTCCGAGCAGGTCCGCCGCTCCGACAAGTCCGTCGACCTGAACTGCCAGGTGCTGGAGCAGTACGCCATGCGCGAGCCGGACGACGCGCCGCACAAGATCCACATCCACTTCTTCGAGGAGCCGGTGGAGGTGCTCACCGACGATTCCGGTGCCGTGACCGGTATCCGCACCGAGCGCCAGGAACTCGACGGCAACGGCGGCATCCGCGGCACCGGCAAGTTCACCGACTGGCCGGTCCAGCAGGTCTACCACGCGGTGGGCTACCGCTCCGAGCCAGTCGAGGGCGTGCCCTTCGACCTCGAGCGCCACGTCATCCCCAACGACGGCGGCCACGTCCTGGTCACCGCCGAGGAAGGCGCCGCACCGGAGGACAAGCTCTACGTCACCGGCTGGATCAAGCGTGGACCCGTCGGCCTGATCGGCAACACCAAGTCCGACGCCAAGGAAACCACCGACATGCTCGTGGCCGACGCCGCGGCAGGCCGCCTCGCCGCCCCGTCGCACACCGGCGCGGACGATATCTTCGATCTGCTCCGCGAGCGCGGTGTGGACTACGCCACCTGGGAAGGCTGGTACAAGCTGGACGAGGCCGAGCGCGCACTCGGCGCCGCCGACGCCACCTTCCCGCGCGAGCGCAAGAAGATCGTGGAGTGGGAGGACATGCTCGGCCACTCCCGCGCCGGCCATTAGGGCCTCGTGGCGGAAAACCACATCAACCGAATCGACACGTCCGCGCGACGTGTCGATCTTCTGTTGCGGAACTGACCTCGACGGGAGCGGGTGTCTGACCGCCGCTGGGTCACCCGGGAGGACCTATCCTGGTTCGCATGCAATGGCTGGCCACGATGCAGCGCTTCTTCGCCGAGAACGGGGCGAACGCATGAACATAACCTGGCAGCGGGCGACCGTGCTCGTAGTCATCGCGATCCTGACCTTGTTCTTCGCTTTCGACTGGGTCACAGTCCAGTCCCCCTACGGTGCGGCCGGTACCACCGTCGGCGCCGCCCTCATCGCCGTGTGCGGTGCCTGCTGCATGGCGTACGGCGTCCGCCCCGCCGCCGCCGTCGCCGGGATCGCCGCGTGCGCCAGCGTCGCGCTGTGCCTTGTTGCGCTGAGCATCCCCCTCTACTGGGAACCGGCGCTCGCATTCGGCGCGGTCGTCACGACCTCCCGGGTCCCCCGGCGCGACCGCACCTGGTTGACCGTCTGGCTCCTCGCGATACCCACCGTCGCACTTTTCACCCACAGCATGTTCACACCGGACTGGCCGGGCGGCCAGTCTGTGTGGCGCGCCGCCGCCGTCGCAGTCCGCACGGTGGCGCTGTCGTGGGTGTTTCTAGGGTTCTTTTTCCTTCTCGGCGCTCAGCTTCGCAACCGGCGGGAAAAGATCTCCGAGTTGGAGCAGCAGATCGAATTCGCTCACGTCCGCGAGCGCACCCAGATCGCACGGGAGATGCACGACATCGTCGCCCACACTCTCGCCGGGATCACCACCCTGGCGGACGGTGCGCGATACGCATCCAAACACAACCCAGAAGTGGCCAGGGATGCCCTTGAAACGATCAGCGCCGAATCCCGCACCGCACTGTCGCAGATGCGCGGACTGCTCAGCGTGTTACGCGACGACGATGCCACGGCACCCACCGGCGCTGCCCCGGGCCGACGCGACTTCACCGCGCTGTTCAACGACGCCCGCGCCCGTGGCCTCGACTTAACCGTCGCGGGCTTCGACGAGCTCCCCGAGGATATGCCGCCGCTCACGCTCTTCACCATCTACCGTGTCTGCCAGGAGGCCATCACTAATATGCTGCGCCACGCGCCCACACCGGAAGGTGCGCTCACCTTTTCCGCCGACGCGAAGTCGGTGCGTGTGGAGGCGGTCAACGCTGCGCCGAAAAGCAAGCACGACCCCGACGGTTTCGGGCTTGTGGGCATCCGCGAGCGAGTCGCGGCGCACGGCGGGCGCGTGAGCGTGACCGACGACGGCGGCGAGTTCGTCCTGACCGCGGAGGTACCACGATGATCAACGTCGCGCTTGTGGATGACCAGCCGCTCGTGCGCGCCGGCTTCTCCCTGCTCGTCACCTCCCAGGACGACATGGACGTGATCTGGCAGGCGGGCGACGGCGCGGGGGTGGCCGGGCAGCCGGCGGCGGACATCGTGCTCATGGACATTCAGATGCCCGGCACGGACGGCATCGAGGCCTGCCGCGCGTTGCTCGACGAGCACCCGGCCACCCGCGTCATCATGCTGACCACCTTTGACGAGCGCGACCTCGTCCTCGGCGCGCTTGACGCCGGGGCCTCCGGGTTCCTGCTCAAAGACGCCGACCCTGACGAGCTGCTCGACGCGCTGCGCACCGTCCACGGCGGCGACGCGGTACTCGCGCCGAGGGTGACGCGCCACGTCATCGGCGCCGCGCAAGCCCCCGAGCAGCGGGAGGCGGCACGCAACGAGGCAATGCTCGAGCGACTCACCCCGCGCGAGGTGGAGGTCCTGCGCTTGGTGGCGCTGGGCTACTCAAACGAGGAGATTGCCGAGGCCGAGACGCTCTCCCCCGCGACGGTGAAGACACACGTGCACCGCATTCTGTTCAAGACCGAGTCCCGCGACCGCGTCCACGCCGTCCTCTTCGCGTTCCGCGCGGGCCTGGTGGGCACCGGCGAGTTGCTGGGCCACTAGCCGTGTACACCCCAGGGTGTACACGCCGATTTACACCCGCGGGCGGACGATTTCACCCGCGCCACGCGCGATTGTGGGAACCATGATCGAAGTTCACAACCTGACCAAACGATATTCAAGCTCCACCGCCGTCAACGCGCTGTCGTTCACCGCGCCGGACGGCGACGTCACAGGCTTCTTGGGCCCGAACGGCTCCGGCAAGTCCACGACCATGCGCATGATCGTCGGGCTAGAAACCCCAGACGAGGGCGAGGCGCTTATCGACGGCTCCACTTTCCGATCCCTCGACCAGCCCGCACGCGCCGTCGGGGCACTGCTCAACCCGGAATGGATCGCCCCACACATGACTGGGCGCGGCCACCTGAAGATGGTCGCCGACTACGCCGGCGTGCCGGAATCCCGCGCCGACGAAGCGCTCGAGGCGTTCGGGCTCGCGGAGGCGGCAAAACGGGAAGTGAAAAACTACTCCCTCGGCATGCGACAGCGCCTCGGCGTGGCCAGCGCGCTGATCGCGGACCCATCCAACGTCATCCTGGACGAGCCGGTCAACGGCCTCGACCCGCAGGGCGTGGCCTGGATGCGGGGGCGCATCCGCGAGATGGCCGCCGAGGGTCGTGCGGTAGTCGTCTCTTCGCACCTGATGAGCGAGATGCAGCTCACTGCGGACCGCCTTGTGGTGATCAACCGCGGCCGCCTCGCCGGTGAGGGCCCGCTCGAGGACTTCCTGGGCTCCAACCGGGTTGAGGCGACCTGCAGCGACCCGGCGCGGCTGGCTGAGGCCGTCGGCGGCCAGGTCATCGGCGACTCCGTTGTCGTCGACGACGCCACCGCCCGAGACGTCGGCGAGGCCGCCCAGCGCGTGGGCGTGACGGTGTACTCCCTCCAGGAATCCCGCCGAAGCCTCGAAGAAGTGTTCCTGGAGTCGACGAAATAGGACGTAGGAGGTTTTCCATGCACACACTGAAAGCAACGCTTCGGGAAGTCTTTTCCCGCCCCGCGACGCGCATCCTGCTCGCGTTTGTCGCGGCCGCCCTCATTCTCGGGCCCATGGCCGTCGCGATGCTCCTCGGCCCCAACGGTACAAGCACCGCAGACCCTGCAATGCTGCTCATCCCGGCCGCTTTGATGCTCCCTGTGGCGTTCGCCGCGGGCGCTTTCCCCGCCGGCAGCGCGCACTCGCGCGGCACGATCGGCTACGCCTACCTCGCGTCGAACCACCGCGGTTGGGAGCTCGCATGTCGCGTCGGAATCGCAGCTCTCGCCTGCATACTGACGGCATTTGCCGCCTCGGCGATCGGGCTCGGCGGCGCGCACGTGTTTGTCGACAGCGTCGCTCTGGAAGGCGCCGACAGCGCAGATATGGTGCGCGGCCAGGCCGAGCTGTGGATCGCGTACCCGCTCCTCGCGGCCCTGACAGCCGTACTGCTCGGTTCGGGCACCGCGTCCTTCTTCGTCTGGGTCGTAGAGTCGCTCATTGTGGAGACTGCCCTCGGCGCGATCAACCAGCCGTGGGCCGCGGCCCTGGAGAAGCTCCTGCCGGGCGGCGCGGCCGGGAACGGCACGGCCGGCGTGGTCACTCTTGCGGTCTGGGTCGCGGTCCTTGCCGCCGCCGCGTACGCTGCCGTGCAGCGGAGGGCAGTGAAGTGACCGCGACAGGGACCACAACACACACCGGTGAGCGCACTGCGGCCCGCCAGCGGTTCGTGGCCCCCGACCTCGCCCGCGGGTTCGCTCTCGTCGGCATCGCGATGGCCAACATGGTCACTGACTGGGACCCTGCCGAGGGCGCCGACCACGCGGCGGGCCTCGGCGGCTACAACGGTGACGGCACCGTGTTGGAGAAGCTGCTCGTCTTCTTCGAGACGCTCTTCGTGCACGTGCGCGGTTTGCCCATGTTTGCCACCCTGCTCGGTGTTGGCGTCGGCATGATCTTTGTCAGCCTCGAGCGGCGCGGCTACCCGCTGCGCGCCCGGCGCATGGTGCTCGCGCGCCGCTACGGGTTCCTGTTTCTGTTCGGTCTGGTGCATAAGACGCTGTTTTTCACCAACGACATCATGACGGCCTACGGCATCGCGGCACTCATCCTGTGCTTGTTCATCGGGTGGAGCGACAAGGCCCTCTACGCCCTCGCAGGTGCTGCGTTCGCCCTGAACGCGGTGCTTCGGGCACCTGGCGTATTCGCCGCGTTTTCGTCGACAGCGGAACCAATAGACGGCAGCCCCGCGCGCATCGTCGACCTCAGCGACCGCATAGCCGCGGGCCTGACCAACTTCTGGGTGTACCCGGCAATGGGCGTGATCGAGATGCTCGCCTTCTTCCCGCTTGTCGTGGTCGGGTTCGTCTGGGGCCGCCGCGGTATCTTCGGCGACGTCGACGGCAACTCCCGGATGCTCCGCGGGTGGGCGATTCTTGCAGCCGTAGTTATCGCGTCCGTCGGCATCCCGTGGGGCTGTGCGGAAATCGGCGCGCTCGAACCCAGGTGGGCTACAGGGCTCAATGCCACCAACGAGCTCGTCGGCATGCTCACCGGCCCCGGCATTCTCGCCGCAATCTCCCTCGCGTGCCGGCCGTTGCAATCGCGTATCAACGCCTCCGGCTCCCTCCCGCACCTAGCCCAACCGCTAGTGGCGCTGGGGAAACGTTCCATGAGCGGCTACCTTGCGCAAACGATCCTCTTCATCCTGACAACCCAGCCCGCGTTCTGGTGGGCGACCCGCGATGCGACGATCGCCGGCAAGCTCGGTTGGGCGCTGATTGTTTGGCTGGTTACGGTGACTGGTGCGTGGGCGCTCGAGTGGGCCGGCAAGCCGGGTCCGTTCGAGTGGCTGCACCGTCGTCTGTCGTACGGCAAGGACGGCCTGCCCGACCACTACCCTGGCTAGGCCGCCCGGAGCAGACGCAGCCGGAGTTCGCACTGCGCCTGCGCACCCCTTCGGCCCGTTGTTTCTACCCCCACCGGTCTAATATTGCCCCGGACAAAAAGAGAGGAGCACTCATGGATCTCATCCGCCTCACCGCGCGCTTTGGCAGGCGGTACAGCGGCAAGATCGCGCTGGTCATCGTGTTACAGCTGATCACCACCCTGGCCACGCTGTACTTGCCGGACCTGAACGCGGACATCATCAACAACGGCGTCGCCCAAGCGGACGTGCCGTACATCTGGCACACCGGCCGCACGATGTTGGTGGTGGCACTGGTGCAGATCGCGGCGGCGATCGCGGCGGTGTGGTTCGCCTCCCAGGTGGCCATGAACACCGGCCGGGACATCAGGGCCGCCGTGTACGACCGGGTGTCCGATTTCGACAGCGAGGAGATGGCTCATTTCGGCGCCGCCACACTGGTCACGCGCGGCACGAACGATGTCCAGCAGGTGCAGATGACGTTCCTGCTGTTCATGAATTTCATGGTCGCGGCACCCATCATGGCTATCGGTGGCATCATCATGGCGCTGCGCCAGGACGCGGGCATGTCGTGGCTGGTGGTCACCGCGGTGCTCATTCTCGCCGTCGTGGTGGGGATCACCGCCGCGGTTCTGATGCCGCTGTTCAAGCGCATGCAGAAGAAGCTGGACGCGATCAACGGCCTGTTGCGCGAGCAGATCGCGGGTATCCGCGTGGTGCGCGCGTTCGGCCGTGAGGACCACGAGGCCGAGCGTTTCACGGAGGCGAACCACGACATCACCAGGCTGAGCCTGAACATCGGCCGGGTGTTCGTGACCATGTTCCCGGTGATCATGCTGATTTTGAACCTGGCCACGGCCGCGGTGCTGTGGTTCGGCGGCCACCGCGTGGACGAGGGCCTGGTGGAGGTCGGCTCACTCACCGCGTTCATGCAGTACCTGATGCAGATCCTCATGGCGGTGATGATGGGCGTGTTCATGCTGATGATGCTGCCGCGCGCAATTGTCTGCGCCGACCGCATCGAGGAGGTGCTCGGGCATGAGGTGAAGGCGTCGGTGACCGGAGGGGCGTCGATAGGCAAGGGCTCCGTGCGCTTCGAGGATGTCTCCTACACCTACCCGGGCGCGGAGAAGCCGGTGCTGGAGCACATCTCGTTTGAGGCGGCGCCGGGGACGACGACGGCGATCATCGGCTCGACGGGCAGCGGCAAGACCACGCTCGCTGGGCTTTTGCCCAGGCTGTACTCGCCGACTTCGGGGCGCGTGCTTATCGACGGCCATCCGGTCACCCACATCCCGCGCCAAGACCTGGTGGGGGCCGTCGCGATGGTGCCGCAGAAACCGTGGCTGTTTTCCGGCACGGTGGCGTCGAACCTGCGAATCGGCAACCCGGATGCCACGGATGATGAGCTGTGGGCGGCGCTGCGCGTCGCGCAAGCCGGGTTCGTGGAGGATCTGGACATGCCGATTGCCCAGGGCGGCACCAACGTCTCCGGCGGGCAGCGCCAGCGGCTGTGCATCGCGCGGATGTTCGTGGCGGATCCGAAGGTGTACGTCTTCGACGACTCGTTTAGCGCGCTGGACGCGACCACCGAGGCGAACCTGAATGCGGCGATGCGCGAGATCGTGCAGGACCGCACGGTGATTGTGGTGGCGCAGAAGGTGTCCTCGATCAAGCACGCGGACCAGATTCTGGTGATGGAGGCCGGCCGCATCGTCGCGCGCGGCACGCACGACGAGCTGCTGCAAACCAGCGAGACGTACCGGGAGATCGCGGCGAGCCAGGCGGAGGTGGACGCATGAGCAACCAGCACGGATCCGAGCTGACCGACGATCAGCTCGCCGAATACGAAGAGAAGATGGCAGGCGACGACTACTCCAACAAGGCGCCGCGCAAGGCCAAGCAGTTCTGGCCGTCCGCAAAGCGCCTGCTAGGGCTACTCGCGCCGTACAAACTCGCGCTGACGGCGGTGTTTGTCATGAACGCCGTGTCCGTGGTGCTGGCCGTGTACGCCCCGCGCGTGATGGGCCGGGCGATGGACGTGATCTTCTCCGGCGTGATGTCCAAGCACATGCCGCCGGGCACCACCAAGGAACAGGCGATCGAGGGCCTGCGCGCCGCGGGCCAGGATCGGTTCGCTGACATGGCCTCGGCGATGGAGCTCACCCCCGGCTCCGGCATCGACTTCGACCGCCTCGGCCAGCTCATCGTGCTGGTGGTGGCGCTGTACGCGGCGGCGTCGTTGCTGATGTGGGCGCAGGGCGCGATTTTAAACAAGCTGACCATGCGCGCGGTGTTCAACCTGCGCGAGCGGGTGGAGGCGAAGATCAACCACCTGCCGCTGCGCTACTTTGACACACGCCAGCGCGGCGATGTCATGTCGCGCACCACCAACGACGTGGACAACGTGCAGCAAGCGTTGCAGCAGTCCCTGTCCTCGCTGTTCAACGCAATCCTGACTGTGGTGGGCATCCTGGTGATGATGTTCGCCATTTCCTGGCAGCTAGCGCTGGTCGCGCTGCTGGCCATCCCGCTGACAGGCTTAGTCATGGGCCTGGTGGGCACGCGCAGCCAAAAGCAGTTCACCACCCAGTGGAAGGCCACCGGCGACGTCAACGGGCATGTTGAGGAATCCTTTTCCGGCCACGACGTGGCGGTCATTTTCGGGCGCACCGACGAGCTGCGCCGCACCTTTGACGAGCGCAACAACGAGCTCGCGGGCGCAGCGCAGAAGGCGCAGTTTTTGGCCAACTCCATGCACCCGACCATGCAGTTCATCTCGTATTTGTCGTACGTGGCCATCGCGGTGCTCGGCGGCGTGAAGGTCGCCTCCGGCAAGCTCACGCTCGGCGACGCCACCGCATTCATCCAGTACTCCCGCCAGTTCAACCAGCCGCTGGGCGAGATCGCCGGCATGATGCAGATGCTGCAGTCCGGTGTGGCGTCCGCGGAGCGCGTCTTCGAGCTTTTCGACGCTGAAGAGGAACCCGCCGACAGCGCCCAGACCCTCATGGACGGCCGCGCCGAGGGCCTGGTGGAGTTCCGCGATGTGTCCTTCTCTTACACCGACGAGCCGTTGATCCAGGACCTGAACCTGCGGGTGGAGCCCGGCCAGACCGCTGCGATCGTCGGCCCCACCGGCGCCGGCAAGACCACGCTGGTGAACCTGATCATGCGCTTCTACGACGTCGATTCCGGCCGCGTTACCCTCGACGGGGTGGACATCCGGGATTACTCCCGCGAGGACCTGCGCGGCCAGATCGGTATGGTGCTCCAAGACGCGGTGCTGTTCAAAGGCACCATCATGGACAACATCCGCTACGGCCGGCTCGACGCCACCGACGAAGAGGTCATCGAGGCTGCGAAGGCCACCTACGTGGACCGCTTCGTGCGCTCGCTGCCGGACGGCTACGACACGGAAGTCGACCAGGACGGCGGGTCCGTCTCCGCGGGCGAGCGCCAGCTGATCACCATCGCGCGCGCGTTCCTGTCGCAGCCCGCGCTGCTGATCCTGGACGAGGCGACCTCGTCGGTGGACACCCGCACCGAGGTCATGGTGCAGCAGGCCATGCACGCGCTGCGTTCCAACCGCACCTCCTTTGTCATCGCGCACCGTCTGTCCACCATCCGGGACGCGGACGTGATCGTGGTGATGGAAGACGGCAGGATTGTGGAGCAAGGTTCGCATGCGGAGCTCGTCGAAAAGCAAGGTGCGTACTGGCGCCTGCACCAATCCCAGTTCAGCGGGGACTAAACGCGGGTAGCATCGGACGCATGACTGCAGAAAACGAAGGTCTGTACACCAGCATCGACACTCCGGCAGACGGCGCAGCTAACAAGGCTGCTTCAGCCGGTGCGGACAACCCGAACCAGGACATGGACACCAAGCCCCTCGGCGAGGGCGTGCACACCGTGGAAGAAGCCGAAAACCACGAGGACGACTCCCGCTGGAACGACGGCAAGCTGCCTCGCACGCAGGACTAGCCTCAATCCCGCCTCCTGCCCCGGACGTGCACGACATCCGTCCGGGGCGTTACTATGTCCGGCGTGAGCACCCCATACGGCAACTTCAGAATCGGCGACCAGGAGCGCATGGACGCCATGGACACCCTCGGCCGCGCACTCGGCGAGGGCCGGCTCAACATGGGCGAGTTCGACGACCGCTGCCGGCAAGTCGCCGAGGCACAGGTCCACTCCGACCTCGATCCGATTTTGGGGGATCTGCCGCCGCAGCCGGCCGGAGGTGCCGTCGAGAGGCAAGAAGTGCACTCGGGCGATGTGTTTTACAGCGGCCGCGAGATCATGCAGGCGCGCCGCTCCGGCAAGCGCATGCGCGCAGGCGTCTTCTGGCTGGGCACGGTCGGCGCGCTCGGGCTGACCGCTTTGCACCCGGTTTTCCTGCTGATCATCCCCACCCTGTTCATCCTGCTGTACGTGATGAAGGTCGGCCCCGACTCCTGGTACACCCCCAGCCTGCGGCAGCTGGAGCAGCAGCGCCGCCAGGAGATCAAGCGCCGCCAGCTGGAGATCGAATCCGCCAAGGCGCACCAGCAGGCCATGATGCGGGTGCAGCGCAAGGATCAGTTCAACCAGCTGACCTCTGATGCGCTCGATGTCGCACAAAACACGATAAACCGCTTCCGCAAGAACTAAAGAGGCCTACAGTGGTGTGGCATGAGTGAGCCACTGCAAAAGCACCGCCATTTCGACCAAGCGGACAAACTGAAGAACGTCTTCTACGACATCCGCGGGCCGGTGACCGCCACCGCGGAGAAGATGGAGCGCGACGGCCACACCATTTTGAAGCTCAACACCGGCAACCCGGCCGTCTTCGGCTTTGAGGCGCCGGACGTGATCATGCGCGACATGATTGCCAACCTGCCCACTTCCCAGGGCTACACCACCTCCAAGGGCATCACCTCGGCGCGCCGCGCGGTGGTCACTCGCTACGAGATGATCGACGGCTTCCCGCCCTTCGACATCGACGACGTCTACCTGGGCAACGGCGTGTCCGAGCTGATCAGCATGACCACCCAGGCGCTGCTCAACGACGGCGACGAGATCCTCATCCCCGCCCCCGACTACCCGCTGTGGACCGCCGCGTCCACCCTCGCCGGCGGCAAGGTCGTGCACTACATGTGCGACGAGGAGGACGACTGGAATCCCTCGCTCGAGGACATCCGCTCCAAGGTCACCGACCGCACCAAGGCGATCGTGGTGATCAACCCCAACAACCCCACCGGCGCCGTGTACTCGCGCGAGGTGCTCGAAGGCATCGCCAACATCGCCCGCGAGCACGAGCTGATGGTGCTCGCCGACGAGATTTACGACCGCGTGCTTTACGACGGAGCTTCGCACATCTCCATGGCAGAAATCGCCCCCGACCTGCTGTGCATCACCTTCAACGGACTGTCCAAGGCCTACCGGGTGTGCGGCTACCGCGCCGGCTGGATGGTGATTACCGGACCGCGCCGTCGCGCCAAGGGCTTCATCGAAGGCCTTGATTTGCTGTCGGGCACCCGGTTGTGCGCGAACGTGCCTGGCCAGCACGCCATCCAGGTGGCGCTGGGCGGCCGGCAGTCCATCTACGAGCTCACCGCCGAGGGTGGGCGCCTGCACAAGCAGCGCAACGTCGCCGTGCGGAAGCTGCGCGAGATCCCGGGTATCTCCGTGGTGGAGCCGAAGGGTGCGCTGTACTGCTTCCCCAAGATCGACGCGGAGATGTACAACATCCACGACGACGAGAAGTTCATGCTGGACCTGCTCAAATCCGAAAAGATCCTGATGGTCCAGGGCACCGGCTTCAACTACCCCACCCCGGACCACTTCCGCGTGGTCACCCTGCCGTGGGCGTCGCAGTTGGAAAACGCCATCGAGCGCCTAGGCAACTTCCTGGCGGACTACCACCAGCACTAGGGGTTCGTCCTACTGCAAGGTCTCAATGGTGACTTCGCGGGTGAGACCTATTCGCGCGCAGAAATCCTCGTCATGGCTGACCAGGACGATCGCACCGGCGTAGCTGTCCAGTGCGGAGACGAGCCAGTCCACTGTGGAAATGTCGATATTGTTGGTGGGCTCGTCGAGAAGCAATAGCTTCGGGGCTGGGTGAGAAAGCAGGATACGGGCGAGCTCAACGCGGAATCGCTCCCCGCCAGACAGCGTGCCAACGGGGGCGTGCACGGTGTCGTTCTGAAACAGCAGCTGCGCAAGTTGGTCGCGGATATACTGCGGCTCTGCCTCGAGGTTGGTTTGCGTCACCAGCTCCAGCACCGTCAGCTCTGGGTTGAGCGTAATGCGCTGGCGAAGGTAACCCACGTCGTCGATGACGTAGCCTGCCTGCCCACTCGCGATGGAGTTGAGCAGCGTAGTCTTGCCACTTCCGTTAGGACCGGTAATGCGCACCCGCTCGGGACCTACGACTGTCAGTCCGGGAATGTCCAAGACCCGGGTACCATTGGGCAGCTCGGTGCCGGGCAAATCGATAAAGACAGCTTGATCATCGCGGACTTTTTCCTGGGCTTTGTTGTAGGCGGCGAGCGCGCCCTCCACCGCTCCTGCGTGGGCCGACCCCCGTCTCGCCGCAGTCTTTTCAGACCTGTCCTTGTCCAATCCCATCGCCATGCCGGGCTTGCGCTTCGAGGCGGCGAACTTCTTTCCACGGCGCGCATCCCGATCGATGCGTGTCTGCATCGCTTCCCGCTCCTTGACCTGCTTGCGGTGGTTCGCTTTTGCGTCCCTCACCCCGCGTATCGCTGATTCCTGCTCCTGCGCGAGCGTCTCCTTGTATGCGGAAAAGTTGCCGGAGAACATTCGCAGCCGGCCGTCGTGCAGCTCGGCAATTTCGGTGGCGCTCTGCAGCAAGTCGCGGTCATGACTAGCGACGAGCACAGGTACCGACGCCGCCTCCAGCTCCCGTATGAGCTGCTCTTTCGCGTGGTGGTCGAGGTTGTTGGTTGGCTCATCCAAGACGACGAAGTCGGGGTTGCCGGAGAACAAAGCGGCCAACGCTACCCGGACTGTTTCACCGCCGGAAAGCGTATTCAGAGTTCTACCCAAAGGCAGGTCGAGGCCGTGCGCGGACAGGGTGGCGGTGATCTCTGCGGCGATATCCCAACGGTCACCGATAGTTTCGAAAAGCTGGGGGTCGAACTCTCCGGCCTCCACCGATGCAATTGCGTTGAGAGTCTCCGTAGCGCCAAAAACATCAGCCACGGTGTCGTCCGCCCGCAGCATGAGGTCCTGCGGTAAGTACGCGATGTTCGCGGGGCGTTCCACCGACCCACTCGTCGGTTTGAGCTGATCGAGGATGATCTTGATCAGGGAGGATTTACCGGATCCATTGTCGCCGATCAACCCGGTAAGCCGACTATCAAATACGGCGTTCAGGCCTTCAAAGCACGTGGTTCCATTGGGCCACTCGAGAGAAATGTTGTTCAGGGAAATAGGCATGCTCATACGTCTTTCTGGTTCGTGTTATGCGGAAGCACGGAACGCGAGCACTGCCTACTCCTTCCCTCGGGGACGCAGTCTTGTTAGAAACTACGCTGAGCCAGTGTGCGGGTCAAGCACTTTGCGTCCAATAAGTGACCGGACATGACGCGGATCTGCTAGTTCGTCCTTGAATGCCTCACGAGCGAGCTAGCAGATCAAGTGTCCAACTTTTCGTTTGCCCAGGTGATATTGAAACGCGGTGTCGATAGCAGGCTGATCTGCTAGTTGCGCTGCGAACCCTTAAATGGCGAACTAGCAGATCCGCGAGTTGGGGCTGAGTGGGGCCGGTTGAACCTGGTTGGAGCTGGGCCCTGGGAGCTGGCCAGCCAGCCCACCCCAGGCCCGCGAGACGGAAGCTACGCCACGGGGCGGAAGGTGTCCGGGGAGGCGGCTTTCCAGTCGGGGGCCCAGATCGACGGGGCGTCGTCAAGCAATTGCCCCGGGCGCAGCCACTCGTAGATCGAGGCGTAGGAGCGCGACTCAGTCGGCGAGACGCTGCGGCGCAGCATGTGCGGGGTGAGCTCGGACGGGTCGGAGACACCCATGGACGCCATGAGGCGCACGGCGGTGTTGACGGTGGTCTTCTGGAAGTTGCAGACCGCCTTGGACTTGTCCTCCACCACAATTGCGCGGTTACGGCGCGGGTCCTGGGTGGCCACGCCAGAGGGGCACTCGCCGGTGTGGCAGCGCTGCGCCTGGATGCAGCCGGTGGCCATCATCATGGCGCGGGCGGAGTTGGTGTAGTCCGCGCCCTGGATCATGCGCATGACGATGTCGGAGCCGCCCGCGACTTTGCCGGAGGCGCCGATCTTGATCTGGTCGCGGAGCCCAGTGCCCACGAGCGCGTTGTGCATCAGCATCAGGCCGTGGGTCAGCGGCATGCCCATGTGGTCCTCGAAGTCGATGGGCGCGGCACCGGTGCCGCCTTCGGAGCCGTCCACCACGATGAAGTCAGGCGCGGTGCCGACAGCGCGGATGGCCTTGCAGATGGCGAGCACTTCCCGGCGGCTGCTGACGCACATCTTGAACCCCGCCGGCTTGCCGCCGGAAAGCTCGCGCATCTTGGCAATGAACTCGATGAGCTCGACTGGGGTGCTGAACACGCGGTGCGCGGCCGGGCTGATGCAGTCCACGCCCATGGGCACGCCGCGGATCTCCGAGACTTCCTTGGTGATCTTGTCCGCCGGCAGCACGCCGCCGATGCCGGGCTTGGCACCCTGGCTGAGCTTCAGCTCCACCATCTTGACCTGGTCGTCCTGCGCCTTGTCGCGGAACTTCGCCGGGTCGAAGTCGCCGTCCTCGGTGCGGGCGCCGAAGTAGCCGGTGCCCATCTGCCAGACCAGATCGCCGCCGTTTTCCTGGTGGTACGGGGAGATGCCGCCCTCACCGGTGTTGTGGGCGAACCCACCCATGGCCGCACCCTTGTTCAGGGAGCGCACGGCGTTCTTGGACAGGGAGCCGAAGCTCATCGAGGACACGTTCAGCATGGAGATGGAGTACGGCTTGGTGCAGTCCTTGCCGCCCACGAGCGCGCGCGGCGGCTCGGCCGGCTCCTCCACCGGGGCGATGGAGTGCACGAGGTGCTCGTGGTTCGTGTCGTAGACGTCCTGGACGGTGCCGAACGACGTCTCGCTCTGCTTGCCCTTCGCGCGCTCGTAGATGGCGTTGCGCTGGTCGCGGTTGAAGGGGCGGCCGTCCCAGTCGCGTTCAATGAAGTACTGGCGCAGCTCCGGACCGATGTCCGTGAGCAGGTAGCGCATGTGCCCTAAAACGGGGTAGTTGCGCAGGACCGGGTACTTGGTTTGTGTGAGGTCGTGGATGGCGACGCCACCCAGCGCCGCGGCGGCAGCGCCCAGGGCGCCCTTGGCAAACTTTCCTGACTTCTCCTTGGACATGCGGACTATCATGCCCCACCCGGCCAGAAATACTAAGACGGGCACACCCTGCAGGTATGCCCGAATTAGATACTACGAAACTACAGGCTCCGGCCGAGGGCGCGGAGCTGCCAGCCCGCCTGCTGCCACTGCTGGATGTTGAGGACGTTTCGCCCGTCGATAAGCAATTGCTTGTCGACGAGCTCCGCCGCCCACCGCGGATCCATCTCCTTGAACTCCTGCCACTCGGTGGCGAGGATGACCAGCTCCGCGCCGCGCAGTGCGTCCTCGAGGCTGGTTGCGTAGTCGAGGGTGGGGAAGACCTTGCGGGCGTTGTCCATGCCCTGCGGGTCGTAGACGCGCACAGACGCGCCGGCGAGCGAAAGCTGGCCGGCTACTGCGAGTGCGGGCGAGTCGCGCACGTCGTCCGAGTTCGGCTTGAACGCCGCGCCGAGGACGGTGATGTTGCGGCCGATGACGCTGCCGAGCTCCTCGCGCGCCAGGTCGATCACGCGCTGGCGGCGGCGCATGTTGATCGCGTCAACCTCGCGCAGGAAGGTCAGGGCCTGGTCGGCGCCGACCTCGCCGGCACGTGCCATGAACGCGCGGATGTCCTTGGGCAGGCACCCGCCGCCGAAACCGAGACCTGCGCCGAGGAACTTCCGGCCGATGCGGTCGTCGTAGCCGATGGCGTCCGCCAGCTGGGTCACGTCCGCGCCGACGTTTTCGCAGACCTCGGACACGGCGTTGATGAACGAGATCTTCGTGGCGAGGAATGCGTTGGCGGAGACTTTCACCAGCTCCGCGGTCTGCAGATCCGTCACGATGAACGGGGTGTTGTTTTCCAGCGGGGTGGCGTAGACCTCGCGGGCGATCTCCTCGGCTCGGGAATTTTCGGCGCGGTGGCCCAGCACGATGCGGTCCGGCTCGATGGTGTCCTTCACGGCGTAGCCCTCGCGGAGGAACTCCGGGTTCCAGGCGATCTCCACGGTCGCTTTGTTGCCGTGCCCGGCGGCGAGTGTGTCGGCGCGTTCCTGCAGGGCGGCGGCGGTGCCGACCGGGACGGTGGACTTGCCCAGGATCAGGTGTTCGCCCTCGAGCTGGGGCACCAAGTCGTCGATGACGGCCTCGACGTAGCGGGTATCTGCCGCGTAGGAGCCGCGCTGCTGCGGGGTGCCCACCCCGATGAAGTGCACGCGGCCGAAGGCGGCGGCTTCGGCGTAGCTCGTCGTAAAGCCAAGGCGACCTGCCTCGATGTTGCGCTCCAGAACCTCGGGCAGGCCCGGCTCGTAGAACGGCACCTTGGAGTTCTTCAGCGCCTCGATCTTGGTTTCATCAACGTCTACGCCCAGCACCTCGTGGCCGAGTTCAGCCATGCACGCCGCGTGCGTCGCGCCAAGGTAACCAGTGCCAATCACAGTCATCCGCATAAGTGGCCATTATGCCGTGGAGCGGCGACGTCGGCAGGGTGAAGAACGGATTTACTGGAAGTTCAGGTACGCCTTCGACGGGGTGGGGCCGCGCTGGCCTTGGTACTTCGAGCCGAGCTTGCCGGAGCCGTACGGGGTGTCCGCGGGCGAGGTCATGTTGAACAGCGCAAGCTGGCCGACCTTCATGCCCGGCCACAAGACGATGGGCAGGTTGGCCACGTTGGACAGCTCCAAGGTGATGTGGCCGGAAAAGCCCGGGTCGATGAAGCCCGCGGTGGAGTGTGTGAGCAGGCCCAGGCGGCCCAGGGAGGACTTGCCCTCCAAGCGGCCCGCCAGGTCCGCGGGCAGTGTGAAGCACTCGAGGGTGGAGGCGAGCACGAACTCGCCGGGGTGCAGGACAAACGCGTCGCCGTCCGGCACCTCGACGAGCGTGGTCAGATCCGGCATCTCCTGCTTCGGGTCAATGTGCGTGTACTTCGAGTTGTTGAAAACGCGGAAGAACTTGTCAATGCGCACATCGATCGAACTCGGCTGAATGAGCTCGGCATCGAACGGCTCGATACCGAGGTGGCCGGAGTCAATGGCATCGCGGATGTCGTGATCTGAAAGCAACACGAATCAGAGTGTACTTCCCTGTTTTGGGCCGCGAATCCGTGGTGCTAAAGTTGGCAGAGCTGCCGGCGTAGTTTAGTGGTAGAACATCAGCTTCCCAAGCTGAGAGTGCGAGTTCGATTCTCGTCGCCGGCTCTCTTTTCTTTTTCGGGGTGCGGGCTACAAGAAGTAGCGGATCTTCCACGGCACCTCGGGGCCGTACACCTGCCTCGAACACGGGCGCATGTCCGCACGTGCGAGGGAGATGAACGGGTCCTTGATGCCGCTTTCCTCCGGAAAATTGCACTGCATTACGTTGTAGCCCACGCAGTACTTCACGGCGAACTGCATTGCCCACGGGTCGTGGTGGAAGACCTCGTCAACGCCCATTGGTGTGGCAATGACCGTGCGCAAACCGGTCTGCTCCACGACCTCCACGGGCTGCCAGTCCTCGTCGGTGTGCATGGTGGCATCCCATATCTCGCCGCCGAGCACATGGTGGCCGTTCCCCTCCACCTCGCACTCGTCCGCGTCGACATAACGTCGCGCCACCCACACCGGCGGCGCGGAAATCAGCTCGCCGGAGGAGTTGCGAAACGCTTTGCGCCCCGGCGAATACTCGAAAAGGAACCCGAGGCGGCGGATGCACTGCAGCGCCTCCTTCGAATTCGGGAACCGAAACGTGAGCAAGAGCTGTCCCACGTTCACGGTGAAGTAGCGGCCGTTTTGGAAATTGCGGGTCGCGGTGAGGAAGACGGTGGGGTCCGGGAGGTCGTCGAAAAGCATTATGCGTGGCTGCAGGGCCCGATCGGCTTCGAGGACACCACGCTCACCGGGTAGCTTCGGCCGTTAAATTCGCCGCGCAACACAGGCCACTCGCGGTTGTAGGAAACGGCGTTGGCCAGGCGCTCCGGATCGTGGTGGTAGCAGGTGTACACGCCGTCTTCGGTGGAAAAGATCAGCTTGTTGCCGTCGTGCTCGATGATGGTGATAGGCAGCCAGTCTTCTTTGGGCCCGTTGGCGGCGCGCAGCACCGGGATCCAGTGCCCCTTGTGGCCGTTGGCAACCAGGTCGCACTGGTCGTGGCCGCACGGGATGCGCTCAGCGGGCGGCTCTGGCAGCGGGATGACGGTGCCGTTTTTGTCGCGGATTGCCCCTTCGATGGCGGAGTACTCGAACTTTGGCCCGGTGCGGCCGACAAAGTCGAAGGCCTCCATTGCCGACGGGAATTCCGCGGTGACAGTGTCATCGGTGCCGTCGATGGTGAAGGTGACGGTGCTGATGTTGACATTGCCCAGGGTTGCGGGCGCCCAGTCGTCGGCGAAGATGGACTGGCTGGACTTGTTGGACATGTCGTTCATGTCGGAGGACATGGTTGATCTCCTTTGAGAATCGCACTTCCGGCGCGGCGGTTGCACGTGCCGGCGGATCTTCTCCCGGGGGCACCGTGCGCGATGTGCGCGGTTGCCAGCCGACGAGCCGGGAGGCTTTCCCCTTATGCAGGGTGCGTCGGACTTCTTGATCCAGGACCAGACAATAACAGACCGCTTGGTCTACCGCAAGTGGGGCCGGAGGACGTCGATAAGCAATATGCTCAAAAGGATGAAACTCAGCAGCGCGATGATGACACTGGCGGCCGGGTACGGGGCGGTGCGCGGGCTGCAAAACCGCCCGCCGATGCCGTTCAACGACCGGAATTTTCAGCCCACACACCCCACGCCGGTGATGTACGTGCACGGGATCAACTCGCGCACCGCGGCGTTTGAGGCGAACGCGCAAAGGCTCAAAGAGCAGGGGTTTTGGGTCTGGGGCTACGACTACGGCGACATGATCGCGCCCGGGTTTTTCGGCACCGGGGACCTGAATTCAATCGTGGGGGATGTGGAAGAGCACGTGGACCGCGTGCTGCGGAAAACCGGCGCGGAGCAGGTGGACATTGTGGCGCACTCGCAGGGCGCGCTGATGACCAAGCTGTTCATCTCGCGCGGAGGCGCGGCGAAGGTGCGGCGCGTGGTGGCGATGGGCGGCAACTTCCACGGCACCGACTTCCGCGGGATGGCAGGACAGATGGGCGCGTTCGCCTCGAAGCACCCGCACTTCACCGCCCTGGTCGCGCCGGGGGCGGCGCAGCAGCTCGCGGGTTCCGCCTGGCTGCGCGAGTTTGCGAGCGGCCCGGACACCGCGCCGGGGATCGTGTACACCTCCATCTACTCGCCGGCGGACACGGTGGTTACGCCGACATCCACGTCGATGCTCGAGGCCGTCCCGGGTGCGGACGTGGCGAACATCGACTCCGGGCAGTGGTACGACGGCTACGCGCCCCACCATTCGTTGATGCCTCGTGTTCCTCTCTATGCGGAGCTCACCTCGTGGGGGCTACTGCGCGAGGTGGGCGACCATGTGCCGCCTGCACATTTTGAGTGAGCACCTATTGCTTATCGACGAGCTAAAGTTGCTGGCCGCTTAGGGTTATTCGAACATGTGTTTGTGTTTGTGGGGGTCGTGTCGGAGGCGTGTCGTAGCGTATGCATTGTTCATTCGTTGACAGTGCGTTTCCGGAGGGAGGGATGCGGCCATGACCACGGTGATTGACCACCACGTGGACCAGCTCGTCGATAGCCTGAAAGCTCTCGAGGCGCTCATGATGCAGCCCGAATCCCTCCACCTGCTGTCCACGCACCAGGCGATGGAGCGGCTGCACGCGGCGCTTCCACTGCTGTCCAACGCGAACATCGCGTTTGCGCACCTGTGCGAGCGCGACGGGGCTGGCCGGCTGGTCGGCGCGAACCACCCTGTGGAGTATTTGACCAAGCAGCTCGGGCTCCCTCGGGCCGACGCCTTTAGCCTGCTCAACCAGGCGAAGACGATGTTCGGCGAGGTCGAGGTGCCGACGCCGCCGTCGGATCCGCTGATGGAAGAGGAAGAGCGCGAGAAGCAGGCCGAGGAAGAAGAACGCCGCAAGGAGGAAGCGCGCAAGGCCAAAGAGCGCGCCCGGAAGGCCGCGGCGAAGGCCAACGCGGAAAAGAAGCGCATCATCGAACGGGCGCTGATGCAGCTCAACGAGCACTCGGACCCGGGCCGCGACGAGATCTACGCGCAGGCGCTCGAGGCGGCGGAGACGATGTCCGCGGAAGAACTGCGGAAGCACGTGAACACACTGGTCAAGCGTGCCAACCGCAAGGGCCGGGACTACGAGGGCAACAAGGACCCGCTCGCCGCGTTTAAGAAGAGAACCATGATTTTCGGCGAGGAGGACAGCGACGGCGGTTCCTGGGGGCAGATCTACTTCGACAAAGCCAGCCGCGCCGCGTTCGAGGCCGCGCTGGCCGCCGGCGAGTCGCCCGGGGCGAACCTGCCGCCCGGCGCCGAGGACAAGCGCACCCGCGGGCAGCGGCGGTTCGACCAACTCATGGACATCGTTGGTGACCACGCGAACTCCTCCACCGCGGCGCGCAAGGGCATCGGCACCGTGGTGATAACGCTGACGCTGGAAGACCTCATGGGGGCGGACGCGTACACCGAGTTCGCCACCAACACCTCGGTGTCGTTGACCGCGTTGGACATAGTCCGGCTCGGACTGGCGGGAGACTCCTTCGCCCTGCAGCTGGACTCGTGCACCGGGGTGCCGCTGTCCCTCGGGCGGGCGCGGTTGGCCAGCGTGGAGCAGAAGCTGGTGCTTTTGGCCATGCAGCAGGTGTGCGCCTGGACCGGGTGCACCAAGCCGGGCGTGGAACTGGAAGCCCACCACACCCAGTCGTACCTGCACGGTGGTCTCACAGACCTGGAAAACCTGGTCCTCCTGTGCCGCGAGCACCACATGTGCAACAACGACAACAGGGACGGCGCCGGCGGCAAGGGGCATTTCGAGAAAGACCCCTCCACCTGGGACGTCACCCACCACCCCGCCGACGGCGGGCCACCGACACCGACCACGACCCGCCAGTACCAGGAATCGCCTGGTCAGAGGACTATCAGGCGGGTGCGGAAAAAATACCCCGCGTTCGACGACCCACCGAACCAGACAATCACCGACCCGCCGTTATTCGACATCGGCGATGGGTCCAGGGCCGGCCCCGACCGGGGCGGCAACATAGCGTGAACAATGGACGCGCGGCATTCGGTGCCGCGCGGGTGTGGGGTGCGTGGCGGCTAGTTGCTAACCGCTAACCGCAGCGCACGATCGGCTGCGGGTCGTACACCGTGGTCTGGGTTTCTCGGCTGAGCTCGTTTCCGGCGAGGTCGTAGATGATGCGGGTGTCGGAGGTGGTGAAACCAGGCGCGCCCGAAGACGGCGCACAGTTCGAGCCGGAGACGTTCACCGGCTGGGGCTGCGTCTGCGCCCACCGGCCACCGTTGACGGACTCGACGGTCACGGTCTTGACACCCATCAGGCTCACCGTGACCTCACCGCCGCCGACGCTGTTGGCGATGCGCACCGGGTACGGGCTGTCGTTGCGGAACTGCAAGTCGATCGCGCCCTCGTACACGGTTGCCTCGCGGCCGGCCGGGTAACGGGAGATGTAGTAGGAGTGCGGCATGTGCGCCACATCCGTCATGCCGGCAAAGTAGGAGGCGTTGTACAAAGTGGTGGCGAACTGGGAGATGCCGCCACCGACCGCGGTGTCCGCGCGCCCGTTGAGGATGATGCCGGACTCCACATACCCCTGCGCGGGGCCGCGCGGGCCGGTGTAGCCGTTCAGGGAGAACGTCTCGCCCGGGTTCACAACCGCACCGTTGACGGTCTGGGCCACCAGCGCAATGTTGGTGCCGGACGCGCCCGAGTAGCCACTGGTGGTGAACGAGCCGACAACGTCGTTGAAGGTGGCGTTCTGCGCCTGCTCGGTGGTGAACTGCGCGGGCACGTCCTTGTACACCGCGTCCCATTCGCGGGAAGCCCCGCCGGTCAAGCGCTTTTCAAAGCCGGCCAGGGTGGCGTCCCAGTCCACCACGGAGCCGTCGACGGACGGTTCGACGCCGCCTCCGGCCAGCACGCGCGCGTTCTTGCCCTCTACCTCGGTCTCCGCGAGCTGGTCGCCCAGGATTGTGCGCGCCGCATCCAGGTTCACCTCGGGTGCAATGCGGCCTTCCACCGCGGGGAACTGCACGATTTCGCCGATGCGGTCCTGCGGCACCGCGGCGGCGACGCCGTCCTTGCCGGTGACGGTGATCGGTCCGTCGAGGGCGGCGCGCACGGGACCGCCGAGCGCGGCCTTCATGGCGTCGTCGTTGATGGCGGGCTGCACCTCTTTCGGCTCCACCTCAACTCCGTCCGGGTTGAGCCAGCCGGTGGTCACCTCGTCGCGAAGCGTCGTGCGGTCCACGTCCTGGCCGAGCTTCGGGTCGGTGGTTTCGGCCTTGCCGCCCTGCACACGGATAGTGCCGTCGACGGGGTCCACGTGCAGCTCTTCGATCATGCGGTCGAGCTGGCCGCCCAGGGCTTTGTCGTCGACGGTCGGCACAACATCCACCTCGCGGGTGGTAAACAGTCCGCGGAAGCGCTCGACGGGGTTAGCGGTCTCGATGCCGGCGGCGTCCACCGTGGCATCGAAATCGATGCCCAGGCCGGACTTCGCGGGAACGAACTCGGTGGCCTTCTCCCCCGCCTTGACCGGCACGGCCTTGTCGGCGACACCGCCGAGTTCGGCCTGCAGCTTTTCGCGCGCCTCATCAGGCGCCATGGCACCGATGTCCACGCCGCCGACCTCGGTGCCGCGGGGGACGTTGCCCCGGTGGGTAGCCAGATCCGCCAGATAGATCGCGAGCGCCACGGCGAGGATGCCTAGGAGCACACTGAGCGTGATTTTGGCACCGCGGCCCATCACGCCCGGCCCGCCCTTGGCGGTGCCTGCGCGGCCCTTCCTGTGCGAGGTTGCCTTCACCGTAGTCACGGGCCCCACAGTAATGCAGATCTTTGATCTCTCATAGCCGGAGAGACGCCTACAACCCCACGTCGATGAGCTGCTGCTGCACCCTCATTGCGGCCTCGTCCACTCGGGCTTCGGGGATGTAGCCGTTGTGCACGCACCACACGATGTGGTCGATGATGCCGGGCAGGTCCGCGCCGGAGGACCACAGCGCCTGGTCAGCGCCGGAGCCGATCGCCCTGGCCACGGCGTCGCGGGTGGGGGCGTAGTCCAGGATGCCGCGCATGCCTGACAGGTCGTCGGTGACCACCACGCCTTCGAAGGGCACGCCGCCCGGGTAGTCGCCGGTGCGCAGGAGCCGGTAGGTGTCCGGGTTCATGGAGCTGGGCACACCGTCCGGCCCGAGGCCAGGCACGATCATGTGGCCCATCATCACGCTGGCGCGGGGGAACTGTTCCAGCAGCGGGCCGTAGGGGCGCAGGTCCAGCTCGCGCATCTGGTCCAGCGGCGGGGTGACGGCTAGGTGGTGGTGCGTGTCCCCGGAGGCGCGCCCGTGGCCGGGGAAGTGTTTGAATGTCGGGGTCACCCCGGCGTCGATAAGCCCTTGCGAAAACAGTCCGGCCACGCGCACGACCTCGTCGGGGTTGCCGTGGAAGGAGCGGTCGCCCACGATGTCCAGGTCGGTCACGTCGAGGTCCAGCAGCGGCGCGTAGTCCACGTTGATGCCGTGGGCGCGCAAGGATCGGCCGATGTCGTAGCCCGTGCCGCGGATCACCTCGGGTGGCTGCCCGGCGAGCGCGCGCGGCGGCATAAATTCGCCGAGGACCTGCGTGTGCCGCTGCACGCGGCCGCCCTCGAAGTCGATGGCGACGCTGAACGGCCGGTGGTACTGGGCGCGCAGGGCGTTGATGTCGCGGCCCACCTCGGTCAGCAGCGCCGGTTCAGCCCAGCTGGGGATGATCAGCCCGCCGACACCCTGGTCCAGCGCGAACCGCGCCTGGTCGTAGTTGGCCACGCCGACCACCATGAGCGAAGCAACCTTTTGCCGCAGGTCGTCCGGCACGCGCTGCTGCGCGGGCGACAAGGGTGCGGGCGCGGCCGGGGGCGAAGTAGGCGGCACCATCTCGGGGGCTTCTTGCTCGTCGACGTCCTCCCGGCCCGCAACCGCAGTCTCCAAAACCGCCGACTCAGCAGCGTTGTCCTCAGACTGTTCGGCGCATCCGGCGAAGCTGAACGTCGTTAGGCACGCAAGTGCGAGCAATGCCGCACCTGTCCGAGCCCGCATGTACCTGTCCCCTTGTAAGCTGTTTCAAACCCTGTTTCAAACCACAGTCACTGTACCCGCTGCTGGTAGGCTTCTCCGACATGTCCCATCGAGTATTTGCCCTGCCGGCGTCGCTTGCCCGGCGCGCCACCGCGCCCGTTTTGGCCAGCACGGTCGTTGGCGTGGTGCTCGGTGTTGTGGGGGTGCTCGGCATCGCGTCCGTGTCCGGGCAATCCGCGGTGCCACAGGGTACGGCGGTGCCAGCGGATGAGGCGGTGCTGGGCGGGCCGGAGTACGGCTCGAGGAAGTAGGCGCTGGTGCGGGGGATGCGCGCGCACCTCGCGGGCTGGCTGGTTCTGCTCGTTGTTGTGCTTGCTCAGCCGCCGGGGCACGTGGCGGCGGACACGAAGTTCGATCTGATCGCCGACCCGGGGCGGTTTTTGCGCCGCGCAACCCACGCCTACACGGACGAGTTTCCGCTGGGCCAGGTGCAAAACCAGGCGTACGGGTATTTGTTCCCGCAGGGGCCGTTCTTCTTGGCGGGGGATCTGTTGCACGTGCCGGATTGGTTGATCCAGCGCGCGTGGTGGTGGCTGTTGCTGGGGTTGGCGTACTCCGGCACGCTCGCGTTGGCGCGGCGCGTAGGCATCCGCGGCACGTTCCCGCAGGTCCTCGCGGCGGCGGTGTACGCGCTGAGCCCGCGCATCCTGACCACTCTCACCGCGATTTCCTCGGAGGCGTGGCCGGTGGTGCTCGTGCCGTGGACGCTGATCCCGCTGACGCGCCGCAACCCACAGGTGGCGCCGGCGGTGGTGGCGGTGGCGTGCATGGGCGCGGTCAACGCCACCGCCACCATCGCCGCGTGCCTGCCGGCGTTCGTGCTGCTCATCGCGCGGCGTGCTTATAAAACCGCCGGCAAGTTCGCCGTCGGGGCGGCGGCGGTGTCCGCGTGGTGGATCGGGCCGCTTTTGGTGCTGGGCCGCTACTCCCCGCCGTTCACGGACTTCATCGAGTCCGCCGGCGTGACCACCGCGTGGCTCAACCCGGTGGAGATCCTGCGCGGCACCACCAGCTGGACGCCGTTCGTGGACACGGAGCGCGCCGCCGGCCACCTGCTGGTGGCGGAGCCGACGTTCGTCATCGCCACCTGCCTCGTCGCCGCGTTCGGTCTCGCGGGCCTGGCGCGCCGCGACATGCCGTGGCGCGGGCCGTTGCTCGCGGTGTTCGCGGTGGGCTTCTGGGTGCTCGGCTCGGCGCACATGAGCACTTCGCTTTACGACGGTGCTCTCGCCCCCTTCCGCAACCTGCACAAATTCGACCCCCTGGTCCACCTGCCGCTCGCGCTCGGCGCCGGGCACCTGGCCGCGAACGTGAACCGACCGAAGGCTGTCGGCATCACCCTTGCCGCCACAGTGGCGGTGGCGCCGGCGTGGTCGCTGCGCCTGCTGCCGGAGGGCACATGGAACGAGGTGTCCGAGGACTGGGTCGCGGCGGGCCAGTGGTTGAACCAGCACGCGGCTGGCACCCGCACGCTAGTGGTCCCGCCGACATCGTTCGCGCGCCAGAGCTGGGGGTGGACGCGTGACGAGCCGATCCAGGCGCTGACCCAGGCGCGTTTCGCGTTCCGCGACGCGGTGCCCCTGGTGGATCCGGAGGCGATTCGGGGGTTGGAGGGGCAGGCGGAGCTCGTCGATAGGCAAGCGCTGCGTTCCATCGGTGTGGGCGCGGTGGTGGTGCGCCGCGACCTTGAGCGCCAACCGCGCACGCCGAATTTGGGCGAGCCTGACGCGAGCTTCGGCGAGGTGGACGTCTTCCTGCTGGATCCGCACGCGGATGTGATGGACACGGACCGCGAGCCGGTCGCGGTGGACGGCGGCGGCGAGGTGCTGCCGCTGCTGTGGCGCGAGCTCGGCTACTTCCCGGCGCGCCTGACCAGCGGGGATGCCGACGTTGTCACCGACACCCCGGCGCTTGCGGTGCGCAACTACGGCACCATCGACGGCCAGTCCGGCTACCTCACCGCCGAGTGGGAGGACGGCACGGTGCGCAACCGGGTGAAGGACTACCCCTCCGCAGGCTCCCGCACGGCGGTGGCGGCCGACGGCTTCGCCCGCGCGTCGTCCTCGGCCGCGGATGCCGGCGCGTTCGGCGGTCCCGACGCGTCGAAGTCGCTCACCTCCGCCTTCGACGGCGTAAGCGAGACCGCCTGGTGGCCCGCGCCCGGCGACCGCGACGCCTGGATCGAGTTCCAAACCCAGCAGGAGCACGTCACCATCGCCGCCACCGCGGACACCACCGTCCAGCTGTGCGACGGGCACAGCAACTGCCGCAGCGTCACCCTGGTCAAGGACCAGCCGCGCAGGCTCACCCGCGGCGACGCCACCATCCTGCAGCTGACCGAACCCGTGGGCATCCGCGAGCTCGACGTGGGTATCCACCGCATCGTCGAGGTGGAGGGCACCGCGGACCGCTACTTCTTCCAGCGGCATTTCCCCGAGCACACGGTTATCCAGCGCCGCTTCACCACCGCTGAGGACGCCACGTGGCAGCTCACCGCGCCCGCCACCATCGACGGCGAGCGCCGCGTGGGCAGCGTCTTCCTCGAAGCCGGCGCCCACGAGCTGTTCACCCGCGCCGACACGGTCATGCTCTCGCGCGCGCCGCTGCCAGACCGCACCGGCGACCGGCTGATCCTGACCACGCGCGCGTTCAACGACGGTCTCCGCGCCACCCTCGGCGGCACCGAGCTGGAGCCAATGCGTATCGACGCCGGCGCCCAGGCCTTCCGCGTCCCTCCGGGAGCCGACGGCGAGTTCGAGATGCGCTTCGCGGGCGAGGGCGCTTACCGCTACTCGCTGATCTTCGGCGGGGCGTTCAGCCTGCTCGTGCTCGCACTGTGTTTGTGGCTGCCGTGGCGGCGCGAGGACGGCACCCCGTACGTGCCGAAAGCAGGCGCGAACTGGGCGCCGACCGTGGCCGTGATCGCCGCGTTCCCCTTCCAGGGCCTGGCGGCGGTGGCCCTCGCGTGGGTGGTGCGCCGCTTCACCGTGTTACCGATGCACCGCATCGCGGCCGGCGCCATGACCATCTGCGGGCTCGTGCTCGCGCGCGCGGCGTGGCCCGCGGCCAACTACGCCGGTTCCTCCACCTTCTTGGTCGTGGCCGGCCTGTTCGCCGTGGCCTGCCTGACCAACCGCGCACCCGGCACCTCCACCAGCTCGTAGGAGATGTACGCCACGGCCGTGCTCGCCAGCGCGGTGGCCGCGTACACCAGCGCGAACCCGCCCGAAAACATCGGCACCCCCAGCACGGGGAAGACGAAGTACAGCACCGCCATATGCCACAAGAACACCGAGTAGGACCAGTGGCCCAGGGTGCGCATGACTTTCGACGACAGCACCGTGCCGCGCTCGCGCTGCCCCAGCGCAAACGGCGCGACCACCAGCGCCGCGAACACCGCGCCGAGCAGCACCCGCACGTTGAACTCGGCCGGCGAGGGGTGTGCCAGCCCTCGCGGGCCCAGCACCCCGCCGACCCACGCCACCGGCAGCGCCAGCGCCGCAACCGGCCAGCGCGGGCCGGTGTAGCGCACGCCGGCGCGCTCCAGCTCCGCCAGCACAAGCCCCACCGCGAACCAGGGGACGTACGACGGCGGCCAGATCTGCATGTTCACCACCGCCGGATCCGTCACACCCGACACCGCCCACGGCCACGCCAGGCCCAGCACCACGGCCCCCGCCAGCGCCGCGTGCCGCCCCCACGACCCGAGGCGCAGGTACAGCGGCAGGACCAAGTAGAAGGCGGCTTCGACGCATAACGACCACATCTGCGTGAGCCCGTCGATAAGCGAATGCGGCACGTAAATCTGCGCAAGCAGCACATTCGCCGCGACCTGGCCCCACGTCACCCCTGCGAGCGGCGGCAGCGCGAGCAGCACCACAACCACGCACACAAGATACGCGGGTGCAAGGCGCGACACCCGCCGCCCGTAGTAGCCCTCACGGAGACCGCCGCGCGCCAGGAGGAACGCCGAAAGCGCAAAGAAGACGGCCACGAAGTAGTCGAAGCGCTCCAGCACCGCGGAGCCGGTGGCGGTCTGGAAGGCGACGTGCGTGGCCACGATGCCGTAGGCGGCCACGGCGCGCAGGCCGTCGAGCTCGGGCAAAATGGCGGGTCTGTTCACGATGGCGCAAGTCTAGCCACCCGGTAGGGTGACACGGGTGAACCTGCGACGCCGACTTGCCGCCTGCCTCGGCATCATCGTCGTGTGCGGCGCGCTCAACCTCGCCTCCCCCATCGTGATTGCGCAGCAGCGCACCCTGGATCCGGGCGAGTACACCATGCTTTTCGACGGCACGTCGCCCCGCACCCGCACCATCGAGCTCACCAAGGCCCCGAAGAGCCTGGACGCGGTAGTCACGCTGGACGGCGAAGAGGTGGACGCGTTTCCCATCGACCCCTCCACCGCCTTTCCCGCGAAGGGGCGCGCCGGGCTGGGGCCGCTTTTGCCCTACCGCCCGGAGCGGCGCACCTACCCGATGTTCGACTCCACGTCCGGCGACGACGTCGGGTTGGACTACCTGGGCCCCGGTTCGGTGCGGGGGCTGGACACGTACAAGTACTCGGCGGCGCTTTCGGACGGCTGCGTGCGCACCGTGGATGCGGAGCGGCGCACCGGCCGCATCGTCGACGAGGTGTGGGACTGCGGCGCCGACCAGTGGGTGCTGGCCGAGGAGACCAAGGCGGCGCAGGTGTCGGCGGCGGGGCGCGACGTGGCGTGGCTGCGGGGGCTGCAGGTGATGTCGGTGGTCACCCGCGTCGTCGCCGCGGCGGCGTTTGTGGCGGGCCTGGTGATGTATGCGCGCCGCCGTTAGCCGCTGGTGGGCGCCCGCGTACGGCGCGCTACTGGTGTTGTCGCTGACCTGGCCGTTTCTTATGCCCGGCGAGGCGTTCGCGCTGCGCGACATGATGGTGTTCGATGCTATGGCGCTCACCCGCGCCTCGCTCGGCTGGGGTGATCTGGCCGCGCGCAATGTGCCGCAGGACGCGCTGTTGGGGATCCTGCCGTGGCCGGTGGCGTTCGTGCGGGTGTTCATGGTCGCCGCCGCGGGGTGCGCGGCGTGGGCGGGGTTCCGGCTCGGGCGCTCCCCGTTTGGACGGGCGGCGGCGATGACGGTGGCGGTGTGGAACCCGTTCGTGGTGGAACGTCTGCTGCAGGGGCAGTGGTCGCTGGCCGCGGCGGGGTGGCTGCTGCCGCTGGTGGCGTTGGGGTGTGGGCCGGCATCGGGCTTGGCGCACTGGTTGGCGTCGCTCACCCCCACCGGTGCGCTGGCGGCGGCGTGTTTCGCCCGCGGCTGGCCGGGGGTTGCGGTCAGCGTGTGCACCTGCCTGCCGTGGGTGGTGGCGAGCGTGTTCGCTGACGCACCCGGCACGTCCTCGGCCGCCTCGGCTGCGGCGTTTGCGCCCCGCGCGGAGGCGCACGTGGGCACCCTCGGCTCCTTGCTGGGCTTGGGCGGGATCTGGAACGGGCAGGCGGTGCCGGCCTCGCGCGAGCTCGGGTTCGCGCTGTTCGGGGTGGCGCTTTCTGCTCTGCTCGCGTTGTCCTGGCGCGCGGTGCCCCGCCGGTTTCTGCTGTTGGCGGCAGTCGGGTTCGCGGTGGCTTTTGGTTCCTGGGCCGGCCTGACTGCGCCGCTGATCCAACACCTTCCCGGCGGCGGCCTTCTCCGCGACGGGCAGAAGTGGCTCATCCTCGCCATCCCCGCCTTCGTCGCGGCCGCTGGCGCGCTCGAGCCCCGGCGCGCGCTCGCCGCTGCCGCGTTCGCGTTGCTGCAGGTCCCAGACGCGCCGGTAGCCCTCGCGGCGCTTGCCCCCACCACCGTCGAGGTTCCTGCCGTCGACCATCGCGGCCGCGATGTCCTTTTCGAATCGCGCCCCGCGCTTGTGCCTATCGACGGCCATCCGGTCGTCGACCCCGCCCCCAAAGCCATGAACGTTGTCGAATCTGGTGCGCTGACGGTGGACGGGGTGGCGGTGGACCCGCCGTCGCTGCGCTGGTCGGCGGCGCAGGCAGCCTTGGACAATCAAGCGCGGCTGCGCGAGCTCGGCGTCGGCGTGGTAGTGCGCGCCGACGGCTCCGTGACCAGTACCGGCGCGCCCGCGCGCCCGCTGCCTCCTGCCGGTGTCGCGTTGTTTGCCCTGTGGTGCATGGTACCCCTGATACAGTGTGTCCAGGATCACACCACGCGCAAGAAACACTCCTAGCTGGGCCTTTAACGGATTTAATTGGTGATCACCAATTGATGGACAATTCCAATCGTTGACCCCCTTGCACTATTCGCCCCATATGACCTAAAGTGAACGGCAAGTTAACAACAGGTTACGTACACGCGTAACCCTGAGCCTAGAGAAGGAGCAGATACCGCTTCTGCAAGGAGGAACACAACATGGCTAACACAATTGACTTCAGCATCATCCGCGAGCGCGCACTGCGCAACATCCGCGAGGACCTGCTCGCCGAGTACGCCGGCAAGTTCGACGCACTCGAGATCAACGACGCGTTCGATGCTGTCCTGCGCACCCACCGCAACTCCGCTGTGATCGAGGACTTCATCCCGGTCCTCGTCGAGGCCGAGATGCGCGACCGTCTCCGCGACGGCGAGCTGTTCCCCTCCGCGGCGTAAACCCGCACAACCCCAACGCCCAGCCCTTCCCAGCGGCTGGGCGTTTTGCTATGTTAGATCGAAACTGTCGGTAGCGGAAAGCTCGCCGGCACCCAGCGAACGTCAACCCCACGCGTCCGGGGAAAAGGGCGCACTCATGGCGCCTTGTGGCCGTATCAGGGCTGAAGCGGTTCGATTCCGCTCACACGCACAACGCATGCGGCCTGCACGACGCACACGGGCACGACCCCCACCACAGGGTTGCACCGAGCACGCATTACTACCGCGACGTTGGGGGTGCCCCGGGCGGATCCGCGAGGGTTGGGAACGGGGACAGAAACGTACAAGGAGGCACTCATGCTGCTCGCAGAGGCACTGGCGCGACGCGCCGAGGCGCAAGACCGCCTGAACAAGCTGCAGGAACGCCTGGTCCAGGGCGCGATGATCCAGGAGGGCGACTCGCCCGTCGAGGACCCGGCGGCCATGCTCGAGGAGGCGGCCGCACTCCTGCAGGAGATTGAGACGCTGGTGCGCCGCATCAACCACACCAACGCGCAGACCGCCTTCGAGGGCGCCACGCTCACCGACGCCATCGCGCGCCGCGACGCACTGCTGCGCTCCCGCCGTCTCTACGCCGCCGTCGCCGACGCCGGCACCATGACCGGCTCCCGCTATTCCCGCTCCGAGGTCCGCTTCGTCCCCGCCGTGGACGTGAAAGCCCTGCGCGACATGGCCGACAGCGCCGCGAAGGCCTACCGCGAGCTGGATACGAAGATCCAGCAGCTCAACTGGACGACTGAGCTAATTTAGGGGCTCCAATAATCGTCGCGAACCTCCGGCCGGTCTCCTCCCAGGAGAACCGCGCCGCCCACTTTCGCGCCGCAGGAGCCATTGCCTCTCGACGCCCCAAGGTCTCCCCCACAACCTGCCCAAACTCCTCCCCGGGTTGCACTAGCCGACCAGTCTCGCCGTCACGGATCGAGTCAGCCACCCCGCCCGCCGACGCGTACGCCACGGTGGGCACCCCGTGCTGCGCCGCCTCAATCACCGCGATCCCCCAGCCCTCCTTGCGCGACGGCAGCAGGTGCACCGCGGCCCGCTCAAGCAGCGCGTGCTTGTAAGCCTCGGAGACGTGCCCGTGGAAGACCACCTTGTCGCCGTGCGGGGCGGCGTACTCGCGCAGCTGGTCCTCCCACCAGCCGGAACCGACCACGTCCAGGACGGCGCCATCCATCCCCGCCACCGCGTCGATCGCCTCCTCGATGCGCTTGTGCGGCACCAGGCGGGAGAGGGTGACCAGGTGCAACCTTTGGTCGTCGTGAAGCACAGGCGTGTGCGCCGGCACCGGGTCGACGCCGTTTTCCACGATCTCAATGTCCTCCTCACGCACCCCAAGCGCCACCAGGTCGCGCTTCGAGGCTTGCGACACTGTCACGTACTGCGCGCCCCGGTACACCCTCGGCGCCACTTTCGACTCCAAGAACCACCCCAGGCGGCGGATCAGCGGGCCCGCCACCGGCCACTGCTCCTTGTGGCAGTGGTGCGTCAGCAGCACCACGGGCTTTCTCGTGAACAGCCGGGCGAAGAACGGAATGCCGTTTTGCGTGTCCACCACCACGTCCGGACGGTTGCGCCAAATCGACAGCGGCGCCGCAAGATACACGCCGAACTTGCCGCCGGCGCGCTCGTAGCGCACCCCGTTGCGCCGGGATCGCCTCGGTGCGTCCGTGTGCTTCGCCGTCCGGTAGATGACCTCGTGGCCCTGCGACGCCAGGTACTCCCCGACGCGCTCGAGGTAGCGCTCCGACCCGCCGCCTTGCGGGTGGGTGGAGTCGCGCCAACACAGAAGCAGTATCTTCATGGCGCGATAACCTCGAGTCCCACTTCACGCGAGGCGTCAGCGAGACGGTCGTCGTAGGTGAGCATCGCATCGGCCTCCAAATCCAGCGCGGCCTGCAGATGGATCGCATCCAGCGTTCGAAGATACGACATGGGCAGCATGCTCGCGCTGCGCAGCGTCGCCCGGTTCAGTTCCGCAAGCGAAATGCCGCGCAGGATCAGCGTGACCTCTCCCTGGGGCCTGCCCAAGCGCACGGCCAGCCGCCGCAGCTCAATCTCGAGCAAGTCCGACGAAACTACCTCGCCCTCCCCTGCCTCGAGCCACAGCCGCATCGCGTGCGTGTGCGGCTCCGCTTTCAGCAGGCAGGCGATGGCCGACGTATCCGTATACACCCGCCGCATCCTAAAAGCGGTCCTCGCGCATGTCATCGAGCATCTCCGCCAACGGCTCGCCATCCGCCGGCTCCACCGGAAGGTCCAGCCAACCGCCGACACGGGTGGCGGGGCGTGTGATGGCCAGCCGCGGCTTCGGTTCGTCGAGAGGCACAAGTCGCCCCACCGGTTCGCCGTTGTTGGTGACAACGAAGCTGTGCCCCGCCCGCACCGCGCGCAGGATCCGCGCAGAGTCGTTGCGTAGTTCGCGCTGCGATATCCTGCGCTCGACTAGCGATTCGTCGTATCCCGGCGTGGCCATGCACCGCACTGTAGCACGGTTGCTACGGTATGCCTATGCACCGTACCCGCCGGATGGCCACCCTTTCCCGCTCGCTCCGGCTGTTGCGCGCGTTTTCCTACGAACAATTCCGCCCGCGCATCTTCTACTCCATGCTCGCCCGCGATACGCGTTCGCTTATCGACGCCCTCTCGCACGACCTCCTGGGCACCCCCGTCACCGGCCAGTCAGTGCTAGATGTCGGCGGCGGACCCGGCTACTTCGCCGACGCGTTCTCGGACTGCTTCTATGTCGGCCTGGAACCAAACGTCTCCGAACTGTCGGCGGCGGGTTTGACCGGCTTCGGGGCGGTGCGCGGCGACGGCACCGCCCTTCCCTTCGCCGACGATTCGTTCGACGTGGTGTACTCCTCCAACGTCGCCGAGCACATCCCGAACTGGCAAGCCATGGGCGAGGAGATGCTGCGCGTGGCCAAGCCAGACGGGCTGGTGGTGCTCAGCTACACGGTGTGGCTCGGGCCGTTCGGCGGGCACGAGACGGGGCTGTGGCAGCACTACGTCGGCGGGCAGTACGCGCGCCGTCGATACGCAAAAGTGCACGGCCGCGACCCGAAGAACATCTTCGGCGAGAGCTTGTTCGCCGTCTCCGCGGGCGAGGGCCTCGCCTGGGCGGAGGGCACCGGCCAGCTCGCGGCCGCATTCCCCCGCTACCACCCGTGGTGGGCGTGGTGGGTCACCCGCGTGCCGCTGCTGCGCGAGTTCGCGGTGTCGAACCTCGTGCTCGTGCTGCGCAAGGGTTAGTACTGGGGCTTAATATGCTTGGATCCGAGCACTGCTAAGGCTTCTTACAAGTTCCCCCGCCATCCCGATGAGAATAGCGAAAGGCCTGCCAAACGGCAGGCCTTAAGCTTTATTAACAACAGATCCTGTCTGAAGTTCTCCAGCAGCAACGATACAACATCACTGCCGTGCTACTCAAGCGATTACTTCGTCGCAGCGTGGATGCGCTCGTCCAGCTTCTTCAGCTGGTCGAAGATCTCCTGCGGCACGCGGGATCCGAGGCCCTCAAGGTAGCGGCGGGAGTCCGCGACGTCTTCCTTCCACAGCTCCGGGTCGGCGGTGAGCGCCTCGCGCACGTCCTCGATAGGGGTGTCCAGGCCGGTCAGGTCCAGGTCTTCGGCGCGGGCGGTGTAGCCGACCACGGTCTCGTCGGCGTCGACCTTGCCCTCGATGCGGTCGATGACCCACTTGAGCACACGCGAGTTGTCGCCGAAGCCCGGCCACAGGAAGCGGTCGTCGTCGCCGCGGCGGAACCAGTTGACCAGGAAGATCTCCGGCATGCGGTCGCCGCCCTTTTCGCCCATGTCCAGCCAGTGCTGGAAGTAGTCGCCCACGTTGTAGCCCATGAACGGCAGCATGGCCATCGGGTCGTGGCGCAGGGAGCCGACCTTCGCCTCCGCGGAGGCGGCGGTCTGGCCGGAGGAGAGCATCGCGCCGATCATGGTGCCGTGCTCCCAGTTGTGGGCCTGGGTGACCAGCGGCACGGTGTCCGGGCGGCGGCCGCCGAAGAGGATGGCGTCGATCTTGACACCCTGCCAGTCGTTGAACTCCGGTGCGGCGGCCGGGCACTGCTCGATGGCCACGCAGTAGCGGGAGTTCGGGTGGGCTGCCTTGGAGGAGGATTCCGGTGTCCAGTCCTCGCCGCGCCAGTCGATGAGGTGGGCCGGCTTGTCGCCGTCCATGCCTTCCCACCAGATGTCGCCGTCGTCGGTAAGTGCGACGTTGGTGAACAGGATGTTGCCCGGCTCCATGCTGCGCATGGCGATCGGGTTGGAGGCGTAGTTGGTGCCCGGGGCGACGCCGAAGAAGCCGTTTTCCGGGTTCACGGCGTACAGGCCGTCCTCACGCAGGTGCATCCAGGCGATGTCGTCGCCGACGACCTCGGCCGTCCAGCCGTCGAGCGTCGGGGTGATCATGGCCAGGTTGGTCTTGCCGCAAGCCGACGGGAAGGCGGCGGCGATGTGGTAGGCCTTGCCCTCCGGGGAGGTGAGCTTGAGGATGAGCATGTGCTCGGCCATCCAGCCCTCTTCCTTCGCCATCACGGACGCGATGCGCAGGGCGTAGCACTTCTTGGCCAGGATGGCGTTGCCGCCGTAGCCGGAGCCGTAGGACCAGATCTCCTTGGTCTCCGGGAACTGGGAGATGTACTTGGTGTCGTTGCACGGCCACGCCGCATCTTCCTGGCCCGGCTCGAGCGGGGCGCCGACGGAGTGGAGGCAGTGCACGAAATTCTCGCCTTCGATCTTCTCCAACGCCTGGGTGCCCATGCGGGTCATGATGCGCATGGAGAGCACGACGTAGGCGGAGTCCGTCAGCTGGACGCCAAGCTTCGGGTCCGGGTCGGAGATGGGGCCCATGCAGAACGGCACGACGTACATGGTGCGCCCGCGCATCGCGCCGGTGAAGTGCTCCAGCATCTCTTCCTTGAGCGCGGCCGGCTTCATCCAGTTGTTGGTCGGGCCTGCGTCTTCTTCGTTCTCAGTGGAGATGAAGGTGCGGGATTCGACGCGTGCGACGTCGGACGGGTTGGAGCGGGCGAGGAAGGAGTTGGGGCGCTTTTCCTCGTTGAGCTTGATCAGGGTGCCTGACTCGACAAGTTCGGCGGTGAGGCGGTCCCATTCTTCCTGGGAGCCGTCGGCGAAGACGACCTTGTCGGGCTGGAAGAGCTCGACCGCCTCGTTGATCCAAGCGATTAGCTTTTCGTTGTCGGTGGGGTTGGTCCCCTCCAGGCGCTTGATTTCGGCGGTCATACGTACTCCTTGTTCAACTGGTTATGGCCAGTGCGCGTGCGAAATTCATCGTTGTTGCGTCACAAGATTATCGAAACGGGCGTTCATCTGGCCAAAAGTTCCGACCAATCCGCGTCCACTGGATATAACCAGACCGCACGAGCACGACCTTTGCCGCAAGCGGGGGTGACGCCCTACCCCCGTCGCCCGTTCTTGAGCCTTCGCTTTACGACGCCTTCGGGGGTGCCCCGTGGAGCTTGCGTTTGCCCTGTTCATGTGGACAATAAATCTGATGAATAATACTGAAAATTTGCGTCCGGGAACGGGCGAGTTGCCGGCGGGCCGCCCGCTGCAAACCGAGTTCGACACCGGCCTGGACTACCCGCGCCTGGGTTCCGTGACCTTCCGCCGCGGCACGTTGACGGAAAACCAGGAGGCCCTGTTCGACGAGCACTGGCCACGCCTGGGCCGCGTACTGGCGGAGGGCTCGGACGATCCCATCGACGTCGACGAGTGGTTCGGCCGCTCCGGCCACCCCACCATCGTCGAGATCGGCTCGGGCACCGGCACCTCCACCGCCGCGATGGCGCCGCTGGAGGCGGACACGAACATCATCGCCGTGGAGCTGTACAAGCCTGGACTGGCCAAGCTGTTGGGCTCGGTGGTGCGCGGCGGTATCGACAACATCCGCATGGTGCGCGGCGACGGCGTGGAGGTCCTGGCCCGCATGTTCGGCGAGGAGTCCCTCGACGGCGTGCGCATCTTCTTCCCGGACCCGTGGCCGAAGGCGCGCCACCACAAGCGCCGCATCATCCAGTCCGGCACCCTGAACCTGATTGCCACTCGGTTGAAGCCGGGCGGTGTGCTGCACGTTGCCACGGACCACGCGGATTACGCGGAGTGGATCGACGAGCTGGTGAACGTGGAGCCGATGCTGGAGTACAAGGGTTGGCCGTGGGAGGAGGCGCCGCTGCTCACGGACCGGCAGGTGATCACTAAGTTCGAAGGCAAAGGCCTGGATAAGGATCATGTGATCCGCGAGTACCTGTGGGAGAAGAAGTAGCCATGGATCTGCAAGCGCTGTCGCACCCGTACACCCCGGGCGCGCCCGCCGGCCCGGAAAGCTACCTGCTGGTGTGGGATGCGCCGAACTTGGACATGGGCCTCGGCGCGATCCTGGGTGGACGCCCGACTGCGGCGCACCGTCCCCGCTTCGACGCGATCGGGCGCTGGCTTATCGACGAAGCCGAGGCCCGCGCCGACGAGCTTGGCCGCGACATCGAACCGGAGGCGACGGTGTTCACCAACGTCGCCGCCGCAGGCGCGGATTCCATCCGCCCGTGGGTGGAAGCGCTGCGCAACGTCGGTTTCGCGGTGTTTGCCAAGCCGAAGAGCGACGAGGATTCGGACGTGGACCAGGACATGCTGGCCCACATCCAGCGCCGCCGCGACGAGGGCGTGCTCCAGGGCGTCGTGGTCGCCTCGGCGGACGGGCAGAACTTCCAGGAGCCGCTGCTCGAGCTGGTGGACGCCGGCATCCCGGTGACCGTCCTCGGTTTCCACGAGCACGCCTCCTGGGCGGTGAACTCCCGCGACGTGGATTTTGTGGACTTGGAGGACATCCCGGGCGTGTTCCAGAACCCGCTGCCGCGTGTGAACCTGGACCGGCTGCCGGACGGCGGCGCGTGGCTGCAGCCGTTCCGCCCGCTGCGCTCCCTGCTGCACAACACCCGCGACTAGGAGGCCGGAGATGTTTTACAAGTGGGGCCGTTTCGCGTTCCGCCACCGCCGGATCATTCCGCTGGTAGTCATCGTGCTCATCCTGGCCATGCAGGTGCTGTTCGGATCGAAGCTGGGCGAGCGCCTCTCCCAGGAAGGCTGGGAGGACCCAGGCGCGGACTCGACCACCGCCGCGCAGATCGAGTACGACACCTTCGGCCGCGACAACTCGGGCGATGTGATCCTGCTGGTGAGCACACCCGACGACTCGGCAACCCCGGTCAGCATCGACGATCCGCTGCTCGTGGAGTCAATGAACACACAGATCAGCGGCCTGCGGGACCAGTTCCCCAACGAGATCGACCACATCACCAGCTACTTCGAGCGCCCCAACCCGCAGCTCGTCAACGACGACCACACCAAGGCGTTCGCGGCAATCGGGCTCAAGGGCGACGGCGAGCAGACGCTGAAGGATTTCCGCACCATCAAGCCCGCGCTCGAGGCGATGGAGCTGCCGGGCGCGACCGTGCAGGTCGCCGGCGCGACCGCGGTGGCCGACGCGCTGGACGAGGGCATGGCGGCCGACATCGCCCGCGCCGAGAAGGTCGGCCTGGTCTTCGTCGCCGTCATTTTGTTGTTTGTGTTCGGTGGCGTGGTGGCTGCCGCGATGCCGCTGATCGTGGGCATTTTGTCCATCATCGGTTCGCTGTCGCTGCTGTCGGTGTTGGCGCAGTACCAGCAGGTGAACATCTTCTCGCAGTCCATCATCACGTTGCTTGGCCTGGGCCTGGCCATCGATTACGGCCTGTTCATGGTCTCGCGCTTCCGCGAGGAGCTGGACCGCGGCGCGGACGTCGAGGAGGCGGTGGCGGTGACCACCAACACCGCCGGCAAGACCGTGTTCTTCTCCGCGCTCATGGTGGGCGTGGCCTTGTCCGGGCTGCTGATGTTCCCGCAGGCCTTCCTCAAATCCGTGGCCTACGGCGCAATGAGCGCGGTGCTGCTCGCCGCCGTGATCTCTGTGGCGGTGCTGCCGGCGCTGTTCGGCATGCTTGGCCCCAAGATCGACATGTGGTCGGTGCGCAATGCTTCTCGACGTGCACGCCGCCTCCAAGACACCGTCTGGTACAAGATCCCGGCGTGGGCGATGCGGCACGCCAAGGCTGTCGTGGTCGGCTGCGCGGCACTGTTGCTCCTGCTCACCGTGCCGATCGTGGGCATCACGTTCGGCGGCATCAACGAGACGTACCTGCCGCCGAACCAGGCCACCCGCCAGGCCCAGGACGAGTTCAACGAGGAGTTCCCCGCCTTCCGCACCGACCCGGTCAAGCTCGTGGTCACCGGCGCGGACAACCAGCAGCTCGTGGACATCGTGATGCAGACCCGCCAGGTCGAGGGCCTGGCTGCGCCGCTCAAACCCGCGCACGCCACGCAGGACGGCACCACGGTGCTTTCCGCCCCGTTGGCGGATAGGGCCGGGGGCGCGGACGTCGTGAAGCAATTGCGAAACATCGACACCCCCGAGGGCGTCGAGACCTACGTCGCAGGCACCCCGGCGATGGAAACCGAGTCCATCGAGGCGCTGCTGAAACGCCTGCCGTGGATGGCGCTGTACATGGTCATCGCCACGTTCCTGCTGATGGCGCTAGTGTTCGGCTCCGTGATCCTGCCGGCGAAGGCCGTGATCATGAACGTGCTCGGCATCGGCGCCACGCTCGGCTTCCTCACCGCCGTCTTCGTCGACGGCCTCGGCGCCGGCGCGCTGAACTTCACCCCGGGTCCGCTGATGAGCCCGATCCTGGTGCTGATCATCTCCATCCTCTACGGCCTGTCCACGGACTACGAGGTCTTCCTGGTCTCGCGCATGGTGGAGGCGCGCCAGGACGGCGAAAGCACCGACGAGGCGATCAAGCGCGGCACCGCGCACACCGGCGGTATCATCACAGCCGCGGCGCTCATCATGATCGTCGTCGCCGCCGCCTTCGCGCTCAGCGAGATTGTGATGATGAAGTACATCGCCTACGGCATGATCTTCTCGCTTGCGCTCGACGCCACCCTGATCCGCCTGCTGTTCGTGCCTGCGGTGATGCACCTGCTGCGCGAGGACAGCTGGTGGGCGCCGCGCTGGGTCAAGCGTTTGGCCGGCGCGTTCGGGGAGGGCTCAAGCCTATCGACGCCACCGCGCACCGATACCCCCATCTCCGACATGGTGCCCGACACCCAACCCGGCCGCGCGGGAGTGTCGGTGTCCGAGGATGCCTCGCTGGTGCCGTTTACCCAGCTCATGCGCGACCTGGAGGAGCGCCGCGCACGCCAGGCGCTGGAGCAGCTGAAGAAGAAGGAACTTGAGCGCTAACACGTGGCGCCAGTGGCTGCGCTGGCTCGCGCCCGTAGCCATCATGGTGGTCGTGCTGGTGGTGCTGCGCGACCAGCTGCCGTTTTTCGGGGAGGCGTGGAAGGCCGTTGGCGCGGCGTCGACAGGCCCGCTGCTTGGCGCTGTGGCTACGGCGGTGCTGTCGCTGGCGGCGATGTCCGGGGTGATGCAGATCCTGCTCAACGTGGAGGGGCGGATTACGGGGGTGGCGCGCACGAACGCGATCGTGTTCGCCTCCAACGCCTGGTCCACCACGGTGCCGGGCGGGCCCGCGCTGTCGGCGTGGCTGACGTTTAGGGTGCACCGGTCCTGGGGTGCGTCCGTGGGGTTGTGCGGCTGGTTCTTCGTGGTCTCAGGCGCGCTGTCGACGGTGTGGATGGTGCTCATCGGCGTGGTCGCCGTGGCGCTTTTGGGCGCGGAGCTGTCCGTGTGGTCCCTGGTGGCGTCGCTGGCAGTGGCGCTGGCGACGATCGGCGCGGTGTTCTGGGCGACCCTCCACCCTGCGGTGCTGAAGCGCTGGGTGCGGTTTCTGCCGGAGAAGGTGCGCGGGCGGGTCGTGGACGTGATCGACCAGGTCTCTGCGATCCGCATTTCCGCGCCGGCGTTTTTCGCGGCGGCGGGGCTCTCTCTTGCGAACCGGCTATTGGACCTGGCCACGATGGTCTTCGCCGTGTGGGCCGTGTCCGGCCAGGGCGCGCCACTTGCCGGGGTGTGCCTGGCGTTCATCATGACCAAGCTGGCCGGCTCGGCCCAGGTCACGCCCGGCGGGCTCGGCACGGTGGAGCCCGTGGCAGTGGGCATGCTGGTCGCCGCCGGGTTGCCGCTGGCCCACGCCACGGCGGCGACGGTGGTGTACCGGGCGGTGTCGTTCCTGCTCATCACAGCAATCGGGTGGGTGGTCTACGCGGCGGTGTACGCCGGACGCGGCTTCATGGCCGGGCGTCCGGCCGCTGGCAAAGCCGTTTGAGCTGGCGTGACGTTTTATCTTGCGCGCGGCGCGCAACTTGGGTCTATGGTTGCACTACATGAGCGTTTCCCGCATGTTTTCCGGTCGCAGCGTCGATTTTGAACGCGTCGTGCCCATCGGCTGGCACGCGCACGAGGAGGGGGTTGCCGCGCTCCTGGATAGCTTCCGGCGGGTGCCAGACGGCCAGCGGGTGCGCTTGGCCAAGAAGACGTCGAACCTTTTCCGTTCCCGCGACGCGGGGAGCGCCGGGCTCAACGTGGAGGGCCTGCGCGGCGTCATCGCCGTCGACCCAGTGACGAAAACAGCCGACGTGCAGGGTATGTGCACCTATGAGGACCTCGTCGACGCCACCCTGCCGTACGGCCTCGCGCCATTGGTGGTGCCGCAGCTAAAAACTATTACTCTCGGCGGCGCAGTTTCCGGCATGGGCGTCGAGTCCACCTCCTTCCGCAACGGTCTGCCGCACGAGTCCGTGCTCGAGATGGACGTGCTCGTGGGCACCGGTGACATCGTCACCTGTTCACGCGACGAAAACGTCGCGCTCTTCCGCGCGTTCCCGAACTCCTACGGCTCACTCGGCTACGCGGTGCGCCTCACCATCGAGCTCGAGGAGGTCGAGCCGTTTGTTGAGCTCCAGCACATTCGCTACAACGACCTCACGGCCTTCCAGGACGCCCTCGCCGACGCCGCCGCCACCGGCCAATGGGCCGGGCGCGCCCTGCACGGCCTCGACGCCGTCGCGTTCTCCCCCACCGAGCAGTACCTAGTCTGCGCCTTCCAGGTCGACCAGGCACCGGGGACCTCCGACTACACGCGCGATGCCGTGTACTATCGCTCGCTTCAGCACCCGTCCGGAGTGCACCACGACTTCCTCACCGTCCGCGACTACATTTGGCGCTGGGACACCGACTGGTTCTGGTGCTCCCGCGCCTTCGGCACCCAGAACCCCAAGGTGCGCAAGTTCTGGCCGCGCGAGCTGCGTCGCAGCACGTTCTACTGGAAGCTCGTGGGCCTAGACAAGAAGTACGACCTGGAGTACCGGTTCCTAAAGAAGCCGAAGGGCCTGCCGCGCACCGAGCGCGTCGTGCAAGACATCGAGGTGCGCGACACGCAGATCGCCGAGTTCCTCGACTGGTTCTTCAAAGCCAGCGATATCCAGCCGGTTTGGCTGTGTCCGATCCGGCTGCGGGACGGCGTCGATACGCTCGCTGGCGTCGGCCTCGACGAAGAGGCGCCGTGGCCGCTCTACCCCCTCGAGCCGGCGACGACGTGGGTGAACGTCGGCTTCTGGTCCGGCGTCCCGGAGGTGGAGCCGGGGGCCTTCAACAAGGTCATCGAGCGGAAGGTCTCAGACCTCGGCGGGCACAAGTCCCTGTACTCCGAGGCGTTCTACGACCGCGCCGAGTTCGAGCGCCTCTACGGCGGGGACCTGCCGGAGCGGATGAAAGCCCAGTACGACCCGGACCGGCGCTTCCCGGGCCTCTACGAAAAGACAGTGGAAAACGCGTAGGAGAATGACAATGCAGATGACCGTGGCGGATATCGTCGACACCCTCTTCCCTTCTGGCACCCCGTTCAAGTGGGAAGCTTTCGACGGCTCATCAACGGGACCGGCGGACGCCAAGCACACAGTGAAGGTGAACAGCCCCGGGGGTCTGTCCTACATAGTCACCCACCCCGGCGACGTCGGCCTCGCCCGCGCCTGGGTCACCGATGGCCTGACGGTTGAAGGCGCGCACCTCGCGCACCCGTACGACGTCTTCGATGACATGCGCACCCTCTACAACAACTACAAGCGCCCGAACCCGCGCGAGCTCGTCCGCATCGCACGCTCCCTGCGCTCCATGGGCGCACTGCAGATCCAGCCAATCCCGGAGGCGGAGCAAGCGTCCTGGCTCGAGCGCACCATCCGCCAGGGCCTCGCCCCGCACTCGAAGGAACGCGACGCCCAGGTTATTTCGTCCCACTACGACGTGGGCAACGACTTCTACGAACTGTTCCTCGGCGAGTCCATGGCCTACACCTGCGCCTACTACCCCACCCCGGACGCCACCCTCGACGAGGCGCAGGAAAACAAGTTCCGCCTCGTCTTTGAGAAGATGAACCTTAAGCCCGGTGACAAGCACCTCGACGTCGGCTGCGGCTGGGGCTCCATGGTGCGTTACGCAGCCCGCCAAGGCGTGAAGTCCCTCGGCGTCACCCTCTCGAAGGAGCAGGCCGAGTGGGCGCAGGCGAAGATCAAGGAGGAGGGCCTCGAGGACCTCGCGGAGGTGCGCTTCCTGGACTACCGCGACGTCACCGAGACCGGCTTCGACGGCGTCTCCTCAATCGGCCTGCTCGAGCACATCGGGGTGAACAACTACGCCTCGTACTTCGAGTTCCTCGCCGGCAAGCTGCGCCCGGGTGGCGTGATGGTCAACCACTGCATCACCTACCCGGACAACCACAAAACGTCGCAGGGCGACTTCATCAACCGCTACATCTTCCCGGACGGCGAGCTCACCGGCTCCGGCACGATCATTCACGAGATGCAGGACCACGGCTTCGAAGTCTTCCACGAGGAGAACATCCGCTTCGACTACATGCGCACGCTGCACGACTGGTGTGAGAACCTCAAGGCCAATTGGGACGAGGCAGTCGCGCTTGTCGGCGAAAACACCGCCAAGCTGTGGGGCATGTACATGGCGGGCTCCGAATGGGGTTTCGAGCACGACGTCGTGGAGCTGCACCAGGTCGTGGGCATCAAGCTTGCTAGCGACGGCTCCCGCGCCGGCGCACCTGAGCGCCGGTGGTGGAACGACTCGGTGTTCTAGAGTGGGCGGCATGCGCAACACCATCTCCAAGCCCTACGCCATCGCCGCCGACTATGTCGCCATCGCTGCCTTCGCCCTCTTGGCACGCGCGGCGCACCAGTCCGACGACATGCCCTTCAACTTCACCGGCTGGCTGTCCACCCTGTGGCCGTTCGCCCTCGGCGTGACGCTCGGCTGGCTGATCACGCGCAAAAACAACGGCGGGGTCATCTGGATCATCACCGTGGTCACCGGGCTCGTGATCTGGGGCATCCGCAACGGCGACGTACCCCACTGGTCTTTCATCGTCGTGGCCACGGTGATGTCCGCGCTGCTCATGCTCGGCTGGCGCGGCGTGGCCAAACTCGTGCGCAAAAACTAAAACGCACCCGCTGGAAAGGCGGGTGCGCGTGGCTTCGGCGCGGATTAGAAGCCGATGCCGAAGTTCCAGGCCGGGTTTCCGGTCTGGATGCCATTGATAAACCAGACCAGCATGCTGATCAGGTCGCCGAAAATGTCAAGAGTGGAAGAAAGCATGGGGAGAAACCTTACTAGAGGGGACTAATGGTGTGCTTCTTGGGCAGGTCGAATTCCTGCTTGGAGGCTAGCTGCCGCAGGGCTCGTCGTAAAGCGATGCGTGTTTGGCTCGGTTCAATCATCTGGTCGATGTAGCCGCGCTCCGCCGCGACGTACGGCGAGGTCATTTCCTGGTCGTAGAAGTCCATGAACATCTTCTTCATGGCTTCGCGCTGCGCCGGGTCCTCGATGGCGGCAAGCTGCTTGCCCTGCAGCATCACCACCGCCGCCGCCGAACCCATCACCGCGATCTGGGCGGTGGGCCACGCCAGGTTGATGTCGCCGTTGAGGTTCTTCGACCCCATCACGGCGTACGCGCCGCCGTAGGCCTTGCGCACGACCAGCGTGACCTTCGGCACGGTGGCCTCCACGCCGGCGAACGCGAACTTCGCGCCGCGGTGGATCAGGCCCTCGCGCTCCTGCTCCACGCCGGGCAGGTAGCCGGGGGTGTCCACGACGTAGACGATGGGGATGTTGTACGCGTCGCAGGTGCGGATGAAGCGCGCGCCCTTGTCGGCGGCGTCCGCGTCGATGCAGCCCGCGGCGTACATGGGGTTGTTGGCGACGAAGCCGACGGCGCGGCCGTCGATACGCCCGAATGCGCAGATGAGGTTCTCGGCGTACCCGGACTGGACCTCGACGAGGTCCTCGTCGTCGCCGAGCTGCACCAGCAGGTCCATCATGTCGTAGCCGGCGTTGGTGTCGTCGGGCATGAAGGTGTCCAGCGCGGAGTCGTCGAGCTCCTCATCGGGCTGCGCGGCGACGACGGGCGCGGCGTCGAACGTGGACGTCGGCAGGTGCGCGAGCAGGTCCTTGACGTAGTCGAAGGCGTCCTCCTCCGTCGCCACAACCGCCTGGATGTTGCCGGCGGCCTCCTGCACGCGCGCCCCGCCCAACTCGGCGGAGGTGATGTCCTCGCCCGTGACCTCGCGGATCACATTTGGGCCGGTGACGTACATCTCGGACTCGCCGTCGACCGCGACGACGAAGTCGGTGGTCACCGGCGCGTAGACGGCGCCGCCGGCGGACTTGCCCAGCATGATGGAGATCTGCGGCACGCGGCCCGACAGGGGCAGCTGGCGCTTCGCAATCTCGGAGTACATTGCCAGCGACGTCACCGCGTCCTGGATGCGGGCGCCGCCGGAGTCCTGGATGCCGATCACCGGGCACGAGATCTTGATGGCGAACTCCATGACCTCGGTGACCTTGCGCCCGAACGTCACGCCGACTGACCCACCGTAGACAGTCTTGTCGTGGGCGTACACGGCGACAGGGCGGCCGTCGATGCGCCCGTAGCCGGTGACAACGCCGTCGGAGTAGACGGCGTCCGGGTCGCCCGGGGTGCGGGCCAGGGCGCCGATTTCGACGAAGGAGCCCTCGTCCAACAGCGCGTCGATGCGCTGGCGCGGGGTGGTGCGCCCGGCGTCGTCGCGGCGCTTCCGGGAGCGTTCGGAGCCCGGGTCCTGCGCCTTGTCCAGGCGCTCGCGCAGGTCTTGGAGTTTCTCGGCGGTTGTCATCGCTTCCCCTCAATCCATGCGTTCATATGCTTTCCGACGATCCCCACCGCCGGCTCGTCCACCACCGCGAGGTGGTCGCCGGGCAGGTGGACGATGGTCAGGTCGTCCACGATAGCGCCCCAGCCGCCGTCCTCGTCGATGTGCGCGTAGTTCGGCTCGAGCTGGATCGCACCGTCGTGCATGCGCTCCGAGCGGAACAGCAGCACCGGCACCTTTACATCCGCCCAGCGGGTGAAGTCCAGGTGGTTGAGGATCTGGTTGTCCACGAAGCTCGCCCGCTGGTGCTCCAGCACACCGGCGGCGAGGCCGTGCTCGGAGGCGTCGGTGGTGGCCAGGAACTCGGTGAGCATCTGCAGCAGCGCGTCTTCGCCGGCGGTCTCCAGCAGCTCGTACGGCACGTCGAATTCGAGGCCGTACGTTTCCTTGGCAAACGCGGCGTAGCGGCCCCAGCGCGCCTTCGTCTCTTCCAGCGTGTCGGGGATCGGCTCGGACGGCTGGGTGGTGTCCAACAGCGCGATGTAGTCGATCTTGTCGTTGCCCAGCTGGTGTGCGACCTCATAGGCCAGCGCGCCGCCGAACGACCAGCCGGCGAGCACGACCTTGCGCCCGTCGGCGATGCGCTCGATGTCCTTGACGTACTCCGCCGCGCGCTCCTCCAGGGAGCCTTCCAGGCGCTCGACGCCGTAGACGGGCACGTCGTCGCCAAGCCTCCGCGCGAGCGGCGCGTACACCGACGACGACCCGCCCGCCGGGTGGAACACGAACACCGGGGAAACCTCGGCGTCGCCGTCGCGGAAGACGCGGATGTTGCCGTCCACAGGTGTTTCCAGCCCCTCGCGCACGAGGTTCGCCAGCGGCTCGAGCGTCTCGGCGCCGAGCACGTCGTCCGCGGTGACGTCGATGCCGGAGCGCTCGGTCAGGTGCGCGGCGATCTCGGCCGCCTGCTCCTTGCTAATCGACGGCAACTCCGACGTCACACCGGCCGCCGCCGCACCCGCGTACTTGGCCCAGGCGCCGAAGACCATGCGCTCGGAGGCGTCACGCGGGGCCACGCCCACACCCTGGGTCTTCTCGGCCGCCGCGGCCGGGTCGCGCGCCTCGTCGTTGTAGGCCATCGGCTGCGGCGCGTCCGTCTTGCCGGCGACGGCGTCTTCGACGATGCGGATCACGTCGGCGACGGAGGCGTCGCGAAGCGTCTGCACCTGCAGCGGCGGGATCTGGAAGTCGTTCTCCACGCGGTTTTTGATGCGCATGCCCATCAGGGAGTCGAGGCCGAGGTCGATCAGCGGCAGCTCGTCGGGCAGGTCCGCGGCGTCGTAGCCCATGGACTCGGAGACGATGTCGCGCAGGCGGTCCGCCACCGACTCGCCGGAGTTGGGGTCCCAACGCACGGCATCTGTCTCGGTGTCTCCCTCGGGGGCGTTGTCCACCGAAGGTTCGTCGTCAAGCGGTTGCTCCATGACGCCCTGCACCGGGGCGCGGTCGATGGTGGAGGCGAAGCCCTCCGCGAGCAGTGTTGCGCCATCGAAGACCTTGATGGATACCCCGCCGAGCGAGGAGGCGACGATGGTGGTCACCTCGCCGTCCGCGGGCAGGTAGCCGTGCTCCTCGGTGGCCACCACGCGCGCGTCGGGCGAGACCTCGGCGGCGGCGGACTCGATGAGCTGGTGCGGGCTGAAGATCTGGTCGGCGGCGGTGGAAAACGCCACCTCGCCGCCCGGCAGGCGCACGCGCGAGCCCAAAAGCGACGCGCGCGACGACGACGGCCGTGCCGGCGTCCAGTGGTCCACCTGTTTAAACACGGTCTTCGGCGCCTGGACCACGTCGCCCGCACCGTAGAACGCGCCGAAGTCCACGCCCATGCCGCCCACGTACAGCTTCGCGGCCAGGTCCAGCAGCGATTCCAGTTCGTCCACCTTGCGCTTGGTGGTGTACAGCAGCTGCGCCTCTGGCTTGCCGGCGGCGAACGCGGTGTTCATCATGCCCATCAGCGCCACCGGGTTCGGGGTGATTTCCACGAGCGTGGTGTGGCCGGCGGCAAACGCGGCCTCGGTGGCGTCTTGGAAGTACACCGGCTGGCGGGTCATGCGCAGGAAGTACTGGTCGTCGTGGACGATCTGGCCGGGCTGGTACACCTCGCCGCGGTCCACGGAGGAAAACAGCGGCACGCGCAACGGCCGCGCGTCAAGACCTGCGATTTCGCCGGCGAGGTCGCCCATGATCGGGTCGAGGGCGCTGGTGTGGCCGGCGCCACGCACGTTGAGCTTGCGCGCGAATTTCTCCTCGGCCTCGAGCGCTGCCACCACGTAGTCGACGGCCTTGCCCGGCCCGCCGACGGTGGTCATGCCGGGCCCCGCGTACACGGCGGGTTCCACGCCGCGAGCCTGCTCATGCTTCTCGACGAACTCCGCCAACTCCTCGCGGGAGAGCTCCACCACCGCCATCGCACCTTCTTGCTCGGTGCCGGCGATCATGGCTTCGCCCTCGCCCATGAGGCGGGCACGCGCGGTGGCGACCAGGATGCACTCCTCGGCGGAAAGGCCCCCGGCGCCGTATGCCGCGGCGATCTCGCCCATGGACATGCCCATCGTGGCGACCGGGGTGATGCCGGCGGCGGCGAGCAGGTCGGTCTGGGCGATCTGGATGGCGGTGATGGTGACCTGGCCGTTTTCAGTGTCGTAGGTCAGCTCGTCGTTCTCGATAATCTCGAGCATGGACCAGCCGGCCTGGAACTTGACCATCTCGTCCAGCTCGCGCATGCGGCGCGCGAACAGCGGGGAGCGTGCAATGAGCTCCTTGGCCATCTTGCGGTGCTGGGAGCCGAAGCCGGAGTAGACGAAGACGGGGCCCATCGGGGTGGGCGCGTCGGCGGCGGCGATGCCGGGGCCGATCTTGCCGTCGGCGACCTGGCGCAGGCGGCGCACGGCCTCCTCGACGCCGGTCGCCTGCACGACGGCAGCGGAGCGCCCGTGGTTGCGCTTGGCCAGCGAGCGCGCAACCGGGATCAGGTCGGCGTCGTCGCGGCCCTCGAGGAAGTCCGCGAGCACACCGGCGGCTTCCTTGCGCCGCGACGGCAACAGCCCAGACACCGGCAGCGCCGCCACGGAAACGCCCTCGAAGGCGGGCTCATCCTCGACCACGTCGAAGTCGTAGTCGGCCGGGTCGAAGTCGGCCACGACCACGTGCGCGTTGGTGCCGCCGAAGCCGAAGCCGGAGATACCGGCGACGCGGCGGCCGGAGTAGCGCGGCCACTCGCGCGGGTCCTGGACGACCTCGATGCGCTCGGCGTCGAAGTCCACGTAGTGGTTCGGTGCGGCGAAGTTGATGGACTCCGGGATCGTGTCGTGCTTGAGCGCCTCGAGCACCTTGATCAGCGCCACCACGCCGGCGGCGGATTCGGAGTGGCCGATGTTGGACTTCGCCGAGCCCAGCAGCAGCGGCTGGTAAGCCTCGCGCCCGCGGCCGAGCACCTCGCCCAGCGCGGTGGCCTCGATCGGATCGCCGAGGATGGTGCCGGTGCCGTGAGCTTCGACCAGGTCCACCTGGTGCGGGTCCACGCCGGCGTCGGCGTAGGCGCGGCGCAAAACGTCCACCTGCGCCTCCGGGTTCGGGGCGGTTAGCCCGTTGGAGTGGCCGTCGGAGTTGGTCGCCGACCCCTTGATCACGGCCAAGATGTTGTCACCATCGCGCACGGCGTCCTCGACGCGCTTGAGCACCACAAAACCTGCGGCATCGGCGCGGACGATGCCGTCAGCGTCGTCGGAAAAGGCATGGATGCGCCCGGTCGGCGAGATCACGCCGAGCTCCGAAAACGCCAGCGACGCGAACGGGTTGGCCAGGATGTTCACGCCGCCGGCCAGGGCGACGTCGGCCTCGCCGTCACGAAGCGCACGCACCGCGTGGTGCACCGACACCAGCGACGACGAGCACGCGGTGTCCACGTTCATCGACGGGCCGCGGAAGTCGAACGCGTACGAGATGCGGTTCGGGATCACGGCGGAGGACGCGCCGGTCAGCGCGTACGGGTGCGCCTCGTTCGGGTCGGCGGCGATGAGCATGCCGTAGTCGTTGTTGGACGAGCCCACGAACACGCCCACAGGCTCCCCGCGCAGCTCGCTGGGCGCCAAGCCGGCGTCCTCGAGCGCCTCCCACGCCACCTCGAGCATGATGCGCTGCTGCGGGTCCATGTTCTGCGCCTCGAGCGGGGAGATGCCGAAGAACTCGTGGTCGAAGGACGCGATGCCGTCCATGTAGCCGCCGTCGGTGTTCTCCTCCGCCATCTTGGTGCGCACCACCGGATCGCCCAGGTACTCGTCCCAGCGGAGCGGGGGAAGCGGGCCGGTGGCGGAGCGGCCGTCGATAAGCATCTGCCAGAACTCGTCGTTGTTTTTCGCGCCCGGGAAGCGCCCCGCGGAGCCCACGATCGCGATGTCGTGGGAGCTCGTTGCTTCTCGACGTTCAACCTCCGGCGCTGCCTGCCTCTGCGCAAGGAGCGCCTGTGCCAGCGCCGTGATGGTCGGGTACTGGTAGGCGACGGTGGGATCAACACGGCGGCCGAGCTTCTTTTCCAGCTCGCCGGAGAGGATCACCGCATCGCGGGATGCGAGGCCGTAGGTTTCGAGCGGCGTGGTCGGGTCCACCGAGTCGACGCCGGTGGCGCCCTCGACCCAACTGGTGAGCCACTGGATCAGTTGATGCTCGTTCATAACAGTTCAGAGTATCGGCCCATCCGGGCTTTTCGTTACTCCGCTGCAGCGTGTTCGCGTTCGGTGAACTGCTTCGCATTGACGCGGCGGGCGATCTTGCCTGCGGTGGAGCGGGCCACACCGCCCGGCGCGCGGAACTCCACGACCTCCGGCGAGATGCCGTGGTTGGTGGTGATGGCGGAACGGATGGCGTCCTCGGCGGCGGCGTCGCCTTCCTCGGTTGCGCCGTCGGCGCGCTCGGCGAGGATGATCAGGCGCTCCACGTCGTCGCCCGGCACGGCGAACGCGGCGACGGAGTCCTTGCGCACGTGGTCGGAGGCCTCCATCGCGGTGGCCTCGATGTCCTGCGGGTAGTGGTTGCGGCCCGCCACGACGACGAGGTCTTTCACGCGCCCGGTGAGGTAGAGGTGGTTGTCCAGCACGGTGCCCAAGTCGCCGGTGGCGCACCAGTTGTCCTTCGGCAGGCCGTCCTGGATGGTGGCTCCGATGGTGTTGCGGAAGGTCGCCTCGGTTTCCTCCGGGCGGTCCAGGTAGCCGGCGGCGACGTTGTTGCCGTTGACCCAAATCTCGCCGATCTCGCCTTCGGGCAGCTCGTTTTTGGTCTCGGTGTCCACGATGGCGAAGTGCATCCACTTCGCCGGCTGGCCGATGGACGCCATGGGCACGCCGCCTTCGGCGGGCACGGCCTTGCCGTCGGCGAGTGCTTCGCGGTCGAATTCAATGAACTTCGGGCGCTCCTCGGTGCGGTCCGTGGACACCAGCAGTGTGGCCTCCGCCAGGCCGTAGGAGGGGCGCAGCACCGTGCGGTCCAGGCCGGACTCGCCGAACGCGCCGACGAAGGCCTCCACGCCCGGCTTGGTCACGGACTCGGAGCCGATGAGGATGCAGTGCACGCCGGAGAAGTCGTACTGGTCCGGGGTCTCCGGCGCCGCGTAGCGGGCGGCCAGATCCAGCGCGAAGTTGGGGATGCAGGAGTAAATGTGCACGTCGGCCGGGTCGTCGTCGCGCCGCGAAAGCATGTCCACCCAGCGCTTCGGGTTCTGCAGGAAGTCGCGCGGGCTCATGATCTCCAGCACCTGGCCCAGCACGACGCCGACCACGGCGACGATGACGCCCATGTCGTGGTGCTGCGGCAGCCAGGTTGGGATGCGCATGGGCGCTTCGAAGCGCAGCGCCTCGTTGATCTGGAGTACGTCGGTGACCAGCGCTTCGTTGGTGATCATCACGCCGGCCGGGTTGCGGGTGGAGCCGGAGGTGTACTGCAAGAAGCAGATGGCGCCGGCGGTGTCCTCGCCCTCTGCCGGGGTGATGGGCTGCCAGGACTCTGCGAGCGTGTCCGGCAGGGAGTCCGCGGCGATAATGCGGGGGCGCTCGGCAGCCGGGCGGTCGGCGAAGTAGGCGCGCACGGCAGGGGCGCCGGCGGAGTTGGTCACCACGAGCCGCGCGTTGGCGTCGTCGAGCACGGCGCGCAGGTGGGCCTCATGGCCGGGCTCGTTCGGGTCGTACAGCGGCACCGGAGCCAGGCCTGCGTACAGCGCGCCCATGAAGGCGAAGAGGTACTCGGCGGAGTTCGGGGCCATAATCGCCACGCGTTCCCCCGGCTCGCCTACCTGGGCGAGGCGCGCGGCGACGGCCTTGATGCGTGTGTTGACCTGCGTGCGGGTGAACTCGCGCGCCTCGCCTTCCGGGTTGGAGGTGAAGTCCCAGTCACGGATGTTCACCGCGTCGCCGCCGCCGGTGGCCAGGTGGGCCTGGTAGATCGTCTCGCTCAGGCGCGGGAGGGTGAAGTGCTCCGGGAGCGCGATTTGGCCGTCATCGTCGAAAAATTGCGCGATGAGCTGCTGAAGATCCATACCCGTAACTCCTTTTCAGGACAAAATGATTTTGGACTACAAACTGTCTACCACGTTCTGGACCCAACCTACAGTCCATTCCGGCGTGGTGGTCCCGGGGATGACGGCCGGATTGGTCGCGTACATGGCGTGATTGCCGTTCGCCGCAATGAGCGCGTGAGCCCGGTCGATGGCGTTACCCACACCCTTCGGCGCGTCGCAGACCGTGTCGTCCGGCGCGCAGATCTCAAACGCGCGGTCCTCAACCAGGCCGAAGCCGCCAGGACGCGGGCCGGTCATGGTCGCGCCCGGGGTGACCCGGTCCACAAGCCCCTGCAGCGGCTGCATGACAATTTCCGCGCCCACGCCGCCGACCTCGGCGCCCGGGTTGACGCCCACGCCGTTTTCACGCCGGCCGTCCGCGATCATCACCGCGCCCAGCAGCCGCTCCGGGTCGATCGGCCCTTCGCTGTTGCCGATCTTGGACGCCACGTCGCCCACAATCACCGCACCCTGGGAGAACCCGGCGACGATGAACTTTGTCGACGGGCACGTCTCCGCCACAAACCTCAGCTCGCCCGACAGTTTGGCGGTGCCCTCGGCGCGCGAGTCGTCGTAGGTCATCTCGGCGCGCCCGTGCGCCGTCTGGATGTTCCTGAACTGCGCGGTGTACGGCACCGTGAACACGCGCACGTGGTTGATGTCGTACATCTGCTGTAGCGGCTGGGTGATCGAGAGCATGAAGCTCGCCGGGTTGGCCGAGGGCGCGAACGGGTCATCGTCTGCCGCGGACTCCCAGGTGCCGGGCACGGAGACGAACTCGACCGCAGGGCACCAGTCCGGCTCCACCGCCTGCGACTCCGAGGGTTCCTCAGGCGCCTCGGAGGTCGCCAACGGCCCGTCCGCGGACGGCAGCCCGGTCTCGCCGGAACGCCACTGGTAGATCCCCAGACCGATCAAGGACAGCACCACAATCACTGCGGCGACGACAAATACGTTGCGCGATGCGCGCATGAGCCCAGGCTCCCTTCTGTACTGCTAGGAGCAGAGGTTGGCGCGTGCGGTGTCGCTGATCAGCGCCGCCACGCCCGCCGCATCCATGTCGGTGCGGCGCTGCTCCACAAGCTGGCCTGCCACCGCGTCGCGGGTGATCAGGTCGTCCGCGCATACGGTAGCCCCGGTGGCTGTGAGCTGGTCTTCAATCCCGTCGACGTTGACTCCGCTTTCCCTTAGGGTGGCCAGGTAGGCCTCCTCCTGCGGGGAGAATGCGCTGGCCTGCTCGGGCACGTCGGTCACCTCGCGGGCCGGTTGGTCGTCGGCGCGTTTGCCTTGCGACGGCACAACTGCCGACGACGACGGCGCCACCGACGATGACGCAGTTTCCGTCTCGGATTCAGTTTCCGCCTCAGTGGTCTCGCTGGCCACCGTCGGGGTCTCCGTCACGTCGTCGGAGTCCACAGTGGCGCCTCCGCAGGCGGCCAGGGCGACGGCGGCAGCGGCCGTCGCAAAGCAGAATGCAACCTTGCGCACTACTTCTTCCTCACGTTGACGTTGCCGTTGACCTGCTCAATCGTGCCGTGCTGGAAGTCGATGGTCAGGCCGCCGGCCTGGATCTTCTCCATGTCCTTCACCGGCCAGCCCAGCTCGCCCTGCTCGTAGCCGCGCCTGCCCCACTCGTCGAAGATGTCGCCGGTGAGGATGGTGTGCGCGCCCGTGGCCGCGGACCAGTAGATGTTGCCGTGCTCGAACGGCTGAAAGAAGCCGCCCTTGACCGCGATTTCGTTGCCGGTCGGGTACCCCAGCTCAGAGGTTGCGGTGCCGATCTCGCCGTACTTCTCCGCGATCGCACCGTGGACGATGAAGTGCTTGCCGTCCGGGTTGCGGGTGAGGAAGCCGCCCTGGAACTTCTGCACGTAGCCCTGGCCCACCTGGTTCGCCTCGGCCACCGGGTACTTCAGGTCGCCGCCCTCGTAGCCGTTCTCACCCCACGCGGCGAACATGTCGCCCGGGATGGCGTACGCGCCGGTCTGCGGGGTCCAGTAGACGGAGCCGTGCTGGAAGTGCACGAAGCGGCCCACGCCGTCAGGCGCCGGCGTCTCACCCGTGACCGGGAAGCCCAGCCAGCCCGCCGGGCCGCCGAGCGCGTTGTACTTGGCAAGGATCGCGCCGAACAGCGCGTGCGCGCCGGTGTCCGGGGACCAGAAGGCGGTGCCGCCGCGGAAGTCCTGGGCCTTGCCCTTGGTGTCCTTGCCCGCGTCGTACTCGTCGTTGACGCAGGAGCCGATCGTGCCGGACTTGGTGGCCTCCGCGATCGCGCCGACCGGGGTGCACTTGGAGCCGCGGTCCGCCTCCGGCACCTCCAGCGCGTTGGCCATGTACGGCCAGGCCTGCGCCATCTCGAACTGCCAGTACTCCCAAGAGTGCACGCCTGACGGGCGGAAGCGCACGATCGGCTTCACCGGGGTGCGGGAGGCGTAGTCCACGAACGTCTGGGTGGACAGGCGCGACAGCACCTCCAGGCCGATGCCGGCCGGGTTCGCCTGGCCCTTGGCCACAGACTCCGGGTTGCCAAAGTCGTCGCGGCCCGAGCCTGCGGAGACGTAGACCGTCATGTCCTTCAGGTTCTCGATGCCCAGCTTCGGGTCGTGGTCGATCCAGTCCTGCGAGCCCAGCGGGCCCCACATCGCCTCGGCGTTGTAGCCGCCGGCGTCCAACTGCGCCGCCTTGATCGCGGTGGGCATGCCGGTGGTGGTGGTGTCGAGGTAGCCGGAGAAGGAGCCGACGAACTTGAACAGGTTCGGATTACGCTCAGCCAGGTTGACCGCGGCGGTGCCGCCCATGGACAGGCCCACCACGGCGCGGGAGCCGTTGGAGCGGAACTCGTTGTTCAGCACCGGGATGAGCTCCTTGGTCAGGAACGTCTCCCACTTGTAGTGCTTACCGTTGTTCTCGCGCTGCCAGTCGGAGTAGAAGGAGGACTCGCCGCCGACCGGCAGGATCACGTTGACGTTCTTGTCGGCGTAGAACTGCTCGATGTTCGTCTCGATAGTCCAGCCGTTTTCGTCGTCACGCGCGCGCAGGCCGTCGAGTGCCCACACCTCGGGGAACTTCGCGGTCGGGTTGGAGTGCCAGTCGCGCGCCAGCAGGATCTGCACCTGGATCGGGTGGTCCGGCATGGACGGGGAGTTGATGAACACCGCCACTCGACGATTGGTGATCCACTCGATGCGGTCCACCTTCACGCCGTCCGGCAGGCCCGGGATCTGCGGGCTGGTCTCCACCTCGATCGGGGTGCGCTTCGGCGGGTCGTGCGGGCGCAGTCCGTCGGAGATGCCGCGGTTGGAGGACAGCTGCGAGGACAGGTCGCTCGGCAGGCTCGGCTGGGCGCCGGCGGCGGGCGCGGTGGCAACTGCGGGTGCCAGCGAAAGCGCAAGAGCGGCGGGCAGCAGCGCGGCGGCGATCCGCGTGGGGGTGGTTCGGTTGTCTCGCATGAGTCTCCTACCTCGTCTGGCTACTGGTGTCACAAGAGTATCGACCAAAAGCTTAAGTTTCACTTGAAGGTTTAGTCGTGTGCGACACGCGATGCGTTACGACGAGCCCCGCCCCTCGCCGCCGCGCCTGCCCCCAGCCCGGGCCCGGGGCCCGATCCAGCCCCCGATCCGCGCAGATCTTCACCATCTGCAGTTCACCATTTGCCCCGAAAAGGCTAAAACCGGCTACCTACATCCGGCTATGTGCTGGAAAGGGGATGCGGACAAATTCTTGGAGTGCATTTGGGGGACTTTGTCTCGTTGTTATGCACTCAGTGCTTGTCGGTGTTCGGCGATGGTGGTGTAGCCGTCGCCGAGTGTCGACTTCAATCGTCTGTGAATGTAGAAGTCGATGTAGGTGTCAATATAGTCGCGCATTTGCTCCACCGTCATCGTTGACACCACAGGCCTGCCTTTGAGCAGTTCTTGTTTCATCGTGCCGAAGAACCCTTCGGTGCGCGCGTTGTCGCCGCTGGTGGCTTTGCGTGACAGTGACGGGATGTATCGCCACCGGGTGTCGCACCACGCATCGGCCTGGCAGTCGGGGCAATCCAGGATGTTGTGGGTGTGGTCGGTGATCAGGCTGACCCAGCGTTCACTGCGGTAGAGCCCGCCACGGTCGGAATGGATAATCGGTTGCGCACCGTCGGGTTTTACCTCGTCGATTCGCGCGATCATCTCGGCGACCAAGTCGTGATTCGGCGACGTCGACATGGTGACCGCAATCGGCATCCCGTCGTAGAAATCGATCGCTGCCGACAGGAACAACTTCCCGTCTGGGCAGTGGATTTCGGTGACGTCGGTGCCGATTTTCTCCCACGGGGCATCCGCGTGGAAATCGTGGGTCAGCCCCTGAGTGTCGGCGTGGTCGATGAAATACTGCGACGGTGCAACAACCGGCCGGGCCGCATCCGAATCCGCATCCCCGTCGCTGCTGTCGGGTGGGGTGATCAGCAGCAGGTTTGCCGGTTTGTGGTCGGTTTCACCGGTGTAGGAGGAGTACTTGCCCGACGCCTTCGCCGGCGGGCGGCACCCAAGCTCTTTCATGAGGGTGCGCACGATCTTTTCCGACACTGTATGCCCCATGATCTTTAACCAGGCGTGGATGCGCCGGTAGCCGTAGCTTTGCCCGGATTCGGCGGCTGCCTGCAAGATCAGCGGTTTGAGTGCAGCGTGGCGCTGTTCGCGCTGTTGCACTACCTGCGTGTGTTTGTGTCGGTGGTAGTAAAACGTCGACTGCGCAATCCCAACGACCGCGCATGCTCGAGCGATGGAAAACTCGTGGGCGTCCGTGAGGGCAACCACCACTGCGGCTTTCGCCGCGGTGGACAGCTCACCGTCACGGACGTCGTCTTTTCCCCGCGACTCACCGTCGCGGACGTTGTCTTTTCCCCGTGGCTCACCATCGCTCATGAGCACGTGGATAATGGCGTCTTTGACCGTTTCCCGGTCGCGCATCTCAACAACGAGTTTTTTCAGCTCGTCCATGTCACTGGGTAAATCAGCGATATCGTCTATCGGCCCAGGCCCTGGCAGCCACTCGTTGACTGGCCGGGGTGGTTTCTTCGCATTGGCTGCCTCATCGACTCGCTGCTGCTGATGGTTGCGTTGGACTTTGCGGTGTTTGCTCACGCGTTCCATTGTCGCCGCATAGGCCTCGTCGAAAGTCATCGACGCTGCCGAATCGCGTTCGTCATCGTCGGGCCAAAACCGCTTCGTCCAGGTCAGTGCCGCGGTGTCGTGGACATCGAACTCCACGGCAATGTCACGCACTGTCGCCTGCGAGGTCAATCTGCGTGCGACAACTTTTGCGATGGTCTCAGCGTCGTAGGCGCGTCGCGTACCGTCCAAGCTCTGGCCACGACGCTTGGCCGCAACCCAGTTGCCGACCGTGGCCACCGACGGTCGGCGACCACACGCGTGTTCAGCCCAGTCGCAGACCTCACGGGCAGACGACCCAGCCAAAAACCTCTCAACCGCACCAACGCGGATATCAGATGGAAAACCTGCGGGCATCGGAATACCTTCCAGCCCCCAACACTCCAACTTTTTGTCCGCGCTCCCAAAAACAGCTGGTAACCGTTTGTAGGTAGCCGGTTTCGGCAGGATATGCCCGGCGGTCCGGGCGAGATAGCGCCCTACCAGGCGTTCATCACGTTCAGGATGCGCGGCTTGGTAGCCGCGAGCTGGCCGCCGAACTGGTCCCAGTTGTGCAGGCCGGTCGGGGTGAACACGGCGGTGTGCTGCACACCGGTCACAGTGGCCTTCGCGGACCACGCGCGGGTGGTAGCGTTCGCGACGTTTTCCAGCGCGATGCCGGCGGCGCGGTGCTGTGGCAGGTACTTCTGGTCTGCCGGGCCCGGCACGCCGGAGCCGGCGGAGACGTACACGTCGCGGCCGCGGAGGTTGCCCATGTTCAAGAACGGGTCGTTTTCAAAGCGGCGCGGGTTCAGCGAGGACCCCCACATGGCGTTGACGTTGTACATGCCGCCGTCGAGAAGCGCGGCTCGCAGTGCGGTCTGGCCGCCCGGCACCGTGGTGGTGAGGTAGCCCGAGAAGGACAGCACCTGGCGGAACTGGTTCGGGTGCAGCGCGGCGAGGTTGATCGCGGCGGTGCCGCCCATGGAAAGGCCGAGAATGGAGTTGTTCGTCGGCGAAACGCCGAAGTGCTGCTGCAGGTAGGGCGGCAGCTCCTTGGTCAGGAAGGTGTCCCACTTGTAGGTCACCGGATGGTTGAAGTCGTAGGTCGCCGGGGCGTTCCAGTCGGTGTAGAAGGAGGACTGGCCGCCGACGGGCATCACCAAGGTGATGTTGTTGTCCTTGAACATCTGGGCGGCGTTGACGTCGTTGACCCAGGCGTTGGTGATCTCGGTGGCGCGCAGGCCGTCGAGCATGTACAGGCCAGCGTTGCCGGCGCGCTGCGCGGGCTGGATCTGGACGGGGATGTGGCGGTTCATCGCGGGGGACCACACCGTGCAGCGCTGCACCCAGAATCCGACGCGGTCCCACTCGCAGTGGCCGGTGGAGTCGGGTCGCAGCCAGTCACGGTGCGCCGCCGACGCCTGCGGAGCGCCGATCACCGCTGCCAGGCCCGTGACCAGGGCCATGAGCAGCGCAGTGAGCTTGCGGCGCACAGAATTTTTGGAGTTCATAGATCCCCTCAAAACGTGTTTTCAGGCAAAAGACACGTTCACGTTACCAATTCGAAACGTCACCCGCTATTCCCCCTCGTGTGCCTGCACCGGCCAGGCGATCTGCGGGCCCTCCATCCCGGGGTTGGCGCCGTGGCGGATCGCGCGGCGGGTCTCGGCGTCGATGTAGAGGCCGGGGTCGCTGGAGAGCTGCAGCGTGCGGCCGTCGCCAAGCGAATAGCGCACGTTCTTCCAGAAGCGCTCCCAGCTCATCGGTTCGCGCGAGGTAGCCAACAGTTCGGAGATTTCGGGGCTGCGCAGTGCGGCGCGCGCCTGCTTCGCGCGCATGGAGCTGATGAACGGCGGCAGCCCGTCCAAGTAGGTGTCGGTGTCGGCGGCCTGCCAGGCAGGGTCGAGGAACTTGTCGTGGCCGACGCGGCCTTTCGGGTCGCGCGGCATGCGCGCGGCGATGGGGGTTGCCAGGCCTACGGTGTCCAGAATGCGCACGTCCAAAGGCGCGTTCATGCTAGTCATGCCCAGGTTGATCAGGTATGCGGTCAGCGGCAGATTGCTCAGATCCGAGGCATCCTCTTCGCGGTCGCGGTAGTACCAGCTGTAGATTTCCGGGTCGGCGGAGACGTAGGCGAGGTTGAGCTGCGCGGCGTTTGCGTCGATGCCCTTGTCCAGCGCATCTTCCCAGTTCTGCATGAGCTTGGAGCCGAGGAAGTCTTCGGCGTAGCGCGGCGGGTCGGTCAGTTCGCGGCCGACGGCGAGCGTCCAGAATTCGCGCTCGTCCACGATGCCGAGTTCCTTTTCGCCGGTCTGGTACGCCTCCCAGTCGATGGGGTGGGCGCGCACGATGGTCACACCCGCCCACACGGCCACGGCGGTCGCCAAAGCAATGCTGACGCGCGTAATCGGCACGGCCATCGCGGGCAGCAGCAGCGCGAACAGCGGCAACAGCCACATGCGCCCGTGCATGAAGTCGCCGCCGACGCGCAGGACGTAGAGGATGTGCGCGAGCGCGCAGCCGGTGACAAGCAAAACAATTGCTAATCGACGTCCTCCGGTCCCCCGCATCATCCACCCCACCAACGCGGCGGCGGCCAGCACGGGCAGCCAGAGCCAGTAGTAGCCCACAAAGTCGGCGAAGTACTCGAACCCGCGCGCCCACTCGGCGCCGGAGGCGGATTTTGCCACGGCGGTGTGCGGGGTGAGCAGGCCGTAGTAGCCCATGCGGAAGATTTGGTAAGCGGCTGGCACGGGCAGCGCCGCGGCGAGGATGCCTGGGGTCTTGCGGGGGTTGCACGCGATGAGCAGGATGCCGGTCACGCCGCCGTAGAGCGCGAGCTCGGGCGCACGAGCCAGGACATGCCGCACCAGAAGGCGAGGAAGTAGCCGACCTCGGGCGCGCGACGGCGCAGCGGCTCGGCCCACGCGACCAGCGCGGCCCACCACCCGGCGATCCACAAAAGCGACAGGCCCCACTCCAGCCCAGAGGTGGCGAAGTCGCGCGCCGGCGGCAGCGCCAGGTAGATCACGATGCCCAGGGGCACAACGGGGCCCACCTTGCCCCAGAACCGGCCCGCGGCGAAGGTGGCCAGCGCGGCCGCCGTCACGGTGCAGATCAGCGCGAGCCACATGGCCACGTCCTCGAGCCGGGCTCCGGTGAGCCAGCCAAACGCGGTAATCAGGTACTGCCACAGCGTGGAGGTGTTGGCTTCGACGCGCTCGCCGGCGTTGAACACGGGCCCGTTGCCGGCGAGCAGGTTGCGCACGGTGCGCAGGACGATCAGGCCGTCGTCGGACATCCAGCGGCGGGTCCACCCGCCCCAGAACGCGAAGATGCCCGCGACTACGGCTGCGGCGAGCGCGGAGAGGCGGGCGTTCTTTGTCATTGCGACGATGTTAGTGGGTCAATGCCTACCAGCCTAAGTTCGGCACAACGTAGACGGCCATCGCGATGCAGAACAGCCACGCCGCGGCGAGCAGCTGCAGCACGCGGTCCTCCAGGGCGATCTCGTCGGGCGCGCCGCCCTGCCCGCCGTCGACCACGGAGGCGTAGCGCAGGATCGCGATGACAAACGGCACCATGGACACCTGGTACCAGATGGCGGCGGTGCCCTCGACGGAGTTGGACAGCTGGAAGCCCCACAGCGCGTACGACATGACCACGGCGGTGGCGGACAGCGTCCACACGAACCGCAGGTAAGTCTCGGTGTAGCCCTGTAGCGAGCGGCGGATCTCCGCGCCGGTTTCTTTCACCAGCAGCAGCTCGGCGTAGCGCTTGCCGGACGCCATGAACAGGGAACCGAACGCCGCCACCAGCAGGAACCACTGGGACAGGTCGATGCCCGCGGCCACGCCGCCGGCCATGGTGCGCAGCATGAAGCCGGAGGACACCAGGGCGATGTCGATCACCGGGATGTGCTTCCAGCCGAAGCAGTAGCCCAGCTGCAGCGCGATGTAGATGCCGATGACCCAGGCCAAAGACGTGCCGTCGGTAGCCAGAAGCGACAGTCCGAGCGCCAGCGCGATGAGCACCGCCGCCATGCCGTACGCCAGGTTGATCGGCAGCATGCCGGAGGCGATCGGGCGGAAGCGCTTGGTGGGGTGGCGGCGGTCGGATTCGACGTCGCGCGCGTCGTTGATCAGGTAGATCGAGGACGCGCCGAAGCAGAACACCACAAACGCCAGGAGGATGTCCACGGCGGTGCGGGAGTTGAAGGCGTCCGTGCCGGCGGCGAGGGGCGCGGCCAGCACGAGGACGTTTTTCACCCACTGCTTGGGCCGCAGGCCCTTGATCATCGCGTCCGGGAGGTTCTTCGGCGGCGTCTTCTTCATCACCTGGTCAACGCCGGAGGTGTGCGGCTCCGACTTGATCAGGGGCTCGTCCACGGGTTCACGGGTGTTTGCCACTAGATCCTCTTCTCAGCCTCGATTGCCACCTTCGCCGTCGCCGCGCCAAGGGCGGCACCGGCGAGGGTGTCGGTTGGGTAATGCACGCCGAGCACGTTACGCGACAGCATCATCACCGGCACGAGCAGCCACGGCCACTTCCTTCCGGTGATGTCCGCCAGGTGCGCGGCGGCGGCGCCGGTGTTCGCAGCGTGCGAGGAGGGGAACGACAGCTGCGAGGGCGTTTTCACGCCGATTTTCACGCGCGGGTCGTTCGGCCGCGGACGTCGCACGATGCGCTTGAGCACCACAGTCGCGGCGTGCGCGGCGAAGGTGCCAGCGCCGAGCGCGAGCCATTTGGAGCGATTTTGCTTATCGACGGCTCCGCCAACCCCCGCCACCGCCAGCCAACCGAGGTCGTGCTCGCCGAAGTAGCTCAAGCCCCGGGCGGCCCTCGCGGTTTCTGGGGTGTACAGCGCGTCCTGGATGGCGACGAGCAGGTCTACCTCTTTACTGCGCATCGAAGATCTTCCCCCAGTTCTCGTGACTGGTCAGCTCGCCGCGCGCGTCGCGGTACTGCTTCTTCAGCTCCGGCCAACGCTCCTTGATCTGGGCGCGCAGTTCCTTCTGCTCGCGCATCAGATCGTCGGCAAGCTTCTTGTCGCGCTTGCGGAAGGCCACGCCGGTGCCGCCGGCGGTGGACACGGTCGCCGAATCCACGCGGGCGAGCGTGTACCAGCGGGCCTCGTCGGCGGTGAGGTTGAGCTGCGGCGCGTCCCAGTGCGCGCGGTCCTCGTCCTTGCGCAGGTGCATCAGCGCCTTGACGGCCCACGGGATCTTCTTCACCTTGGCCAGGCGACCGCCGATCTTGTTGGTGGGCACGCCCGGCGCGCCGGTGGGCGCGGGCAGGTCGGTCGCGGACGGCAGCACCTGCGCGTCCGAGTACTCCTTGCGGATGCTCTGAATCCGCGGCAGCGAGGATTCGAGGATGTCGAAGAGCTGGTCCGGGCCGGCGAGGAAGTCGCGCATGGCCTCGTTCTGGATGGCGATGGTGGAGTACTCCATGCAGAAGTAGTGCTTCGCGGTGGATTTCTGCATGTTCTTCAGCATCGCCTCCGGGTTCTCCGGTCCGTAGATACTGGCCACGATGAGGCGGTTGCGCATGTGGAAATACGCCTGCCAGTCAATCGCGTCGTCCTTGTCCGCCCACGCCATGTGCCAGATGGCCACGCCGGGCCAGGTGACCGTCGGGAAGCCCGCTTCCTTGCCGCGCAGCGCGTACTCGTTGTCGTCCCACTTGATAAACAGCGGCAGCGGCAGGCCCATCTTCTCCGCCACCACGCGCGGGAAGAGGTTCATCCACCAGCCGTTGTAGTCCACGTCGATGCGGCGGTGCAGCGGGCGCGATGTGGTCTTCTTCGGATCCAGGTCCTCTTCGTCCGTGCCCACGTAGCCGAGCGGGTACTTGGCAAAGTCGTGGTCGTAGACGGCGTGCTTGGCGGCGGAGAACATGAAGATCTCCGGGTCCACCGTTTCACCCGTGGTGCGCAGCTGCGAGCGGTCCTGCAGGTTGAGCATCTGCCCGCCCACCAGGATCGGCTGTGCTGCGTAGCGCGCGGCCTGCACAGCGCGGACGATGGAGTCCGGCTCGATGGCGATGTCGTCGTCCATGTACAGGATGAACGGCGCGTCGGTGCGGTTCAGCGCCTCGTACATGATGCGGGAGTAGCCGCCGGAGCCGCCCAGGTTGCCCTGCTGGAAAATCTCCAGCTTGCCGTTCAAGTTCTTCTCGGCCTCGGCGAAGTCCGGCTCGTCCGCCGGGTGCTGGTTGCCCTGGTCCGGCATGAGCACGTTGCTGATGCAGGCTTCCACGTACGGGTCCTCCGCCAGCGCGTGCAGCGCGTTGACGGCGTCGCGGGGACGGTTGAACGTGGGGATGCCCACGGCCACCTGCTTGGGCTGGGGCGGGACCACGGTGCCGTCGTCAAGCACCTGCTCTTTGGGCTCCTGCGGGGAGCACCACGCGGCGTCCGCGATGCGCGTGTCGTCCTCGGCGGTGATGTCGAACCACAGCCAGCCGCCGTCCTCGAAGTTGCTCAAGCGCAGCGGGATTTCGACTGCGCCGGTCGCCTCGACGTTGGTGACGCTCACGCGCGTGCCGTCCTGCTTGGACCGGTAGACCGAGATGGTCGCGCGGCCCTCGACGTCCATGGCCAGGACCACGGAATCCAGCTGCGACCAGCGGCGCCAATAGCTCGCCGGGAACGCGTTGAAGTACGTCTCGAAGCTGACCTCGTTGCCCGCGGGGACCTCGAAGCTCGTGCGGTCGGACCAGCGCAGACGCTGCTTGTTGTGCTCCTGCTCGATCAGGTACAGCATGCGCACGTCGTGCGGCTCGCCCTTCTTCGGCATGAGGACGCGCTGCAGCGTGTCCACGGCGAGGGTCTTGCTCGTCTCCACAGCTCTCACTTTCTGTTGTGGGCAGTTGGAGCCAAGCGTAATCGCTCCAATGGTGATTCCTCGCTGTGGCTCGCGGTTCGGTGCGAGCTAGCTGGAGAAGAGGAGGCGCAGGCCTTCGCGGAGGTCGGCCACGATGCGGTCGGACTCCGATTCGGGAACCCGCAGGTTGTCCAGAGTGAGACCGTTGATCAGTGCGGTAACGAGGCGCGCCTTGGGCTTTGCATCCTCCTCACCGCCGAGCGCAGCGACAACGCTGCCCTGAAAGTCTTCAAGCACCTCGGTGTAGAGCTTCGCAATCCAGTCCCTAGTTGCAGAGGCGGAGCCGTACGTGACCCAGATCGCGGCATCTTCGGAACGCACCCCTCCGATCGGGAGAAGCTCGGCAAGCCTCGCCACCCAGGTTTCGAGCTCGCCTTCCCTTTCAGGCACCGCCGCCACCCGCTCGCTCTGGCGCTGGATGGAGCGGATGAACGCGTGAGCCAGCAGGGTGTCCCTGTTCGGAGCGTGGTACTGCACAGAGCCGGCGGCGAACCCGGATTCCTTCGCCACCTCCCGCACGCTCACGGCATCGAGCCCCCGCGACGCGATGATGCGGATAGTGGCGTCGGCAATTGTCGCGGCCGATTCTGAAAACTGATGGTCCAGGGAAAAATCGTTCATGGTTGCGTCCCAGTCTAGATTCTCGTACGTTCGTAAGTCGTAGTACGTTCGTACGAGAGATTCGGAGATCCCCATGAGCTCGGTCATCCCCGTTGTTGGCTTGGCGCTGCTTGACAGCCTGAGCCTGGGCACCCTTGTCATCCCCCTTGCGCTTATCGTCCACTGGCGCGCCGTCCGCGTTCCGGCGCTGACCACCTACCTGGTTACCGTCGCAGCGGTCTACTTCCTCCTCGGGCTAGGGATCCTCCTCGGATTCGCTGGCCTGGGCTCGGCCGCCGAACGGATCACGCAGACCGACGTCTTCCCATGGATCACGTTGATACTGGGCGCGACCCTTGCGATCTTCGGCATCTTCGCGCCCAACCCCAAGAAGCCCGAACCCGGGCAGTTGCCGAAACGCGCGGCCAGCGCAAGAAGCAGTGTGCCGAGCATGGTCGCCTTAGGCCTCGGCGCATCTCTTACCGAGGCGGCGACGATGCTGCCGTACATCGCAGCGATGGGCATCATCGGCAGCTGGGATATCCCATCCGTGTCCAAGGCCGGGGCCGTGGGTGTCTACTGCCTCGTGATGATCTTGCCGACAGTCATCCTCGCCACCGTGGCACTGCTCTTTGGCCAGAAGTTCTTCCCGCGGCTCGAACGCCTTATCCCCCGCCTCGAGTACGAGGCAAAGGTGACGCTTCTCTGGATCGCCGCCATCGTCGGCATCTACATGGTGGCGTACAGCTTTGCGACGATCCGCGGCGACCTCCCCGCCTCGTGATGAGGACCGGTTTCGCGCGGCGGCTGCATTGGCGCTTGATGCGCAGGACCGATACGGTAGCTACGTTTTCACGCCCTCGCCTGCCGGAGGGCGCAGTTTCCCGCGCATGTAGAACGGTAGATTCCATGGCTTTCGCTCACACCGAGATATCTCACGAACCGCCCGCTCCGACGGGGGTTGTGGAGTCCTTCCGCTACGCATTTTCGTCGCCCTCTCGCCTGCGCAAGGAGGTGCTGGCGGGCCTCACCGTCGGGCTGGCGCTCATCCCCGAGGCCATCGCGTTTTCCATCCTCGCCGGCGTTGATCCGGCGCTTGGACTGTTCGCCTCGGTGATCATGGCCATCACCATCGCGTTCACCGGCGGCCGCCCCGCGATGATTTCGGCCGCCACGGGTGCGGTCGCCCTGGTCATCGCCCCAGTGGCCCGCGAGTACGGGGTGGACTACTTCATCGCGACCGTCTTGCTGGCGGGCGTGCTGCAGATCGTGCTCGCGGCGCTCGGGGTGGCGAAACTGCAGCGGTTCATCCCGCGGTCGGTGATGATCGGCTTCGTCAACGCGCTGGGTATTTTGATCTTCACCGCGCAGCTGGAGCATCTTATCGACGTCCCAAAGGTCGTCTACGTCCTCGTCGCCGTCGGCATCGCGATCATGATCGGGTGGCCGAAGCTTACGGGCGCTATCCCCGCCCCGTTGATCACCATCGTCGTCATCAGTGCTGTCGTGGGGTTTGCCGGATTCCGCGTACCCACCGTGTCGGATATGGGGCAGCTGCCGGATTCCCTGCCGCGCCTGTTCGTCCCGGACGTGCCACTGACGCTGGAGACGCTGCGGATCATCGCTCCGTACGCGCTCGGCATGGCCATTGTCGGCCTGTTGGAGTCGTTGATGACCGCCAAGCTTGTCGACGACATCACCGACACCCACTCCGACAAAACCCGCGAATCCTGGGGCCAAGGCGTGGCGAACATCGCCTCCGGCCTGTTCGGCGGCATGGGCGGCTGCGCCATGATCGGGCAGACCATGATCAACGTCCGCGAATCTGGGGCGCGCACCCGCCTGTCGACGCTGCTGGCCGGCGTATTCCTCCTCGCATTCATCCTGCTACTCGGCGACGTGGTGGGCCAGATCCCGATGGCGGCACTCGTGGCCATCATGATCATGGTGTCCGTGGGCACCATCGACTGGCACTCGGTACACCCGCGCACTCTGAAATTCATGCCGCTGTCGGAGACCGTGGTGATGTTGGTGACCGTCGTAGCAACGCTTGCCACCAGCAACCTCGCAGTCGGCGTGGTGCTCGGCGTGATCACCGCGATGATCACCTTCGCCCGCCGCGTCGCACACCTCGCCTCCGTCGAGCAGGTTTCCGCCGAGGACACCACCAACGACGGGCAGGTGGACACCCGCACCTACCGCATCCACGGCCAGCTGTTCTGGGCCTCCAGCAACGACCTGGTCTACGCGTTCGACTACACCGACCCGGCAGAAAACATCGTGCTCGATTTGAGCGCGGCCGAGGTGTGGGACGCCTCCACCGTGGCCACGTTGGACTCCGTCACCCGCAAGTTCGAGGAACGAGGCAAGACCGTCACCATCGTCGGCCTCGACGGGCCAAGCAAGGACCGCCTGGACCGCCTGTCCGGAAAACTCAACAGCCAATAGCGGCGCTTCTCCCGTAGGCTGCGAATCATGCAGTTCAAGGGATACAACGACGACGGTCTCCCCCACGACCCCGCAGGTGGACCACGCAACAGCTCCGGTTCGCCAGCGCGCAACTACGCCATCGGCGCAGCCTGCATCGTGGTGGCCGTGCTCTCGTTCGCGTTCCTCACCGGCTCCACCGCCGTGTTCATCGGCATCGCGGGCGCGGTGACCGGTGCGGTGTTTCTGGTGATGGGGATCCAGGGCAGCGGCGACCAGCAGCCGGACACCTTTGAGCAGGGAAACTTCGGCACCCAGGACCCGGGCGCGGACTACGACTGGGACGGCAACTTCCGCCGCGAGTTCGGCGACGGTCAGCACCGCTAAAGCCCGGGCCACCTAGGTGTTGCCCGGTGGCGGCGGCGTACCCTAAGCTAGTCACGTTAGCTTAGGCACACCTAACCCAGGGTGCTTTCGTTCCCGACCGAAAGGGCGAACCTTGAAACGCACTTCCCCACTGTCGCTTCAGCGGCTGACCGCTACCTTCGCTGCGGCTGCGCTGCTGCTCACCGGCTGTTCCAGCGAGTCCGCAGACTCCGGCCAGCACACCGACGCGGCGGGGTCGAACGACCGCATTGTCACGCTGGGGCTTGGCGACGTGGACACCGTCCTCGCGTTAGGGGAGCAACCAGTCGGCTACGCCACCTGGGAGGCAGAGGGCTCGGGCGATCCGTCCGGCCTCGGACCGTGGGCGAAAGACAAGCTCACCGGCGAGCCGAACCCGATCCGCAACACCACCACCGAGTTCAGCACCGACACCGCTGAGCAGGTCGCAGCGCTCGATCCGACCAAGATCATCGCGGTCAACAGCGGTTTCGACAGCGACAAGCAGGCCCTGTTGCAGCAGATTGCGCCGGCGACCTTCCATTCCGACCAACACGAGGACTGGCAGGTGCCGTGGGACGAGCAGATTAAGGAGATCGCGGCGGCGTTGGGGCAGGAAGCTGAGGGCGACAAGCTCATCGCAGAATCCGAGCAGGCTTTCGCCGACTTCCGGCAGGCGCATCCGGAGCTGCAGGGCAAGACCGCGGTCATCGGGATGCCTTACGACGGCAAGCTCGGCGTGTACACGGCAGGCGACGGCCGCGGCTCCTTCATTGAAAAGCTCGGGTTTACCATTCCGGACAAGTTCAACGGTGACGGATCCAGCTTCTTCATCGATTGGTCCCCCGAGAACTACTCCGACCTCAACGACGTGGACTACGTGTTCATCCTGGACTACTACGGCGCGATCGACGCGCTGAAAAACGATGCCGCGTTTGCGAACCTCGACGTCAACACGCGCGGCGGCGTGCACTGGCTCGACACCGACACCGCCAACGCGATGAGCATGCCCAACCCGCTGACCATCCCGTACGTGATCACACAGATTGACCAGGAGCTCTAGAGCGCGCTAGCGGGGCACGATCAGCGGCCCTCCTGCCACCGGGTCCTCGGCGACCACGGCGGGCAGCGAGAATACGTCGGCAAGCAACTGCTCCGACACAACCTCGGCGGGCGTGCCCGCCGCTTGCACCTCGCCGCGTTTCATCACAACCAACTGGTCGGAAAAACGCGCCGCGAGGTTCAAATCGTGCAGCACCATGACCACGGTGCGCCCCATGTCATCGGCAAGACGGCGAATAAGTGCAAGTAACTCGACGGAGTGGGAAAGGTCCAGATACGTGGTCGGCTCGTCCAAAAGCACGAGCGGGGTGTCTTGGGCGAGCACCATCGCGATCCACGCGCGCTGCCGCTGCCCGCCCGAGAGCCGCTCGAGCGGGCGCTCCGCGAACTCGGCCACCTGGGTCAGCTCCATCACCTCGTCCACCATCGCGCTGTCTTTCTCCGAGGTCTGGCGCAGCCACGTCTGGTGCGGGTGACGCCCGCGTCCGACCAGGTCACGCACCGTCAGCCCGTCCGGCGCTACGGGGGTTTGCGGCAGCACCGCGAGCGTTCGGGCGATCTCGCGGCGTTTCATCTCCGCGGTGTTTCGGCCGTCCAGGACCACCTCGCCGCGCTCACGCGGGATCAGGCCAGCAACCGCGCGCAACAACGTTGATTTGCCGCAGCCGTTCGGCCCGACGATGGTGGTGACGCCGCCGCGCGGGACGTCGAGGGCGAGCCCGTCGATAATCGTTGCCGCACCGTAGCTGACGGTGAGATCACGCACGTGAAGCATTACAAGGTCACCTTTCTGGTCGCGCGCATCAGCGCGTAGAGCAAGGCTGCCCCGCCGAACGCTGACGTGGCCACGCCTACCGGTAAGTCTCCCGGCACAACGGTGCGCACCGCGAGGTCCGCACCGGCGACGATCAGCGCGCCGGCAATCATGGCGGTGCCAAGTGGGGGCGTGGGGGCATGTGCTAATCGACGGCCCACGTGCGGCGCCACAAACGCCACAAAAGCAATCGGACCTGAAGCCGCCACCGCCGTCGATGTCAACGCCACGGCAAGCACCATGAGCACAAGCTGGGTGCGGCGCGGATCGACGCCCAGCCCCGCAGCCGTGTCGTCCCCGAGAGAGAGGGCCTCGAGCTGGAATGACGCCCAGCGCAGCAACGGCACAACCAGCGCAAGCGCCACCAACACAGCGGCGGCGTCACCCCAACCCGAGGATCCGACAGAGCCGGTCACCCACGCCTGGGCTTTGCCCACATCGCGGTAGTCGGCGCGGACGAGGAGGAACGAGTTGTACGCCACCGCTAGGGCGTTGAGGATGATGCCGGCGAAGATGAGCTGAAACGAACCCAGGCCGCCGGCGCGGCTGAGCCACCACATCGCCACGGAGACCGCTATCCCGCCAACAAACGCGCTCAGCGGCACCCCGAGCGCGCTGAGCAGCACCCCGGTACCGCCACCCGCGAGCAGCGCTGTAAGTGCGAACGCCGACGCACCTGAAACAACGCCCAGGATGTCTGGGCTGGCCAGCGGGTTACGAGTGATCGTCTGAAAGATCGCGCCCGCGAATCCGAGCGCGGCCCCCACCGCCAGCGCCGTGGCAACACGCGGCAGGCGCCACTCGACGACCACGGTGTGGGCCATTCCGGTGGACTGTCCGGTAAGGGCGGCGAGGACGTCGTGAAGCCCAAGCCCGAATTCACCCACCATGATGCCTCCGAGCGCGACGGCGAGCCCACACGCCGCGAGCACGACATTGACTGCGAACGTGCGGGTCACAGCTTCGCCCCCTTCCGCAGCAGGTACAGAGCGAACGGGGCGCCGACGAAAGCAAGGGTGATGCCAACTTGCAGCTCACCGGGGCGGGCGATGACTCGGCCGGCGACATCCGCGAAGAGCAGCAGCGTCGCACCGGCAAGCGCCGAGCACGGCAGCACCAGCCGGTAATCCGGCCCGGTCAGGGAGCGGACGATATGCGGTACGACCAAGCCGACAAACCCGATCGGGCCCGCCCCCGCCACAGCTGCACCGGCAAGCAGGGCGACCAGCAGGATCCCCACCGCGCGTGCAGCCGCGACGTTGACGCCGAGAGAGTGCGCGACGTCATCGCCCAGGTTCACCATGTTCACCCGGTTCGCCGTGGCGAACGCAGCCACCAGGCCGACCAGTATGACCGGGGCGACGGCGGCGACGATGTGCATGTCCCGGCCCGCGACGGAGCCCGCCGTCCAAAACCGCATGTCATTGAGACTTTGCGTGCTGGTGAGCACGATGCCGCTGGTCAGCGCGGAACACACCGCCCCGAGCGCGGACCCGCCGAGTACCACCGTGATCGGAGTGGAACCGCGGCTTCGCGCGCTCAATACGAAGACGAGCGCTACCGCCATTGTCGCGCCGAGGAAACCGACCCCCACCGCGACGAGCACCGGCAGCGAGCCGAAGACGGCGGTTGCTGCAGCCACCGCAAGCGCCGCCCCCGGGGCGATGCCCAGCAGGTTTGTGTCAGCCAGCGGGTTGCGCGTGTGCCCCTGGAGCAGAGCTCCCGCTGTGCCTAGCGCCGAGCCAGCGAGCAGGCCGAGCAGCGTGCGCGGTACCCGCAGTTGGGCAACCACTTGCGCTTCCTCACTGACCTGCCCAGATTCGGCGTGGAACGCGAGGGCAAGCCCGTCACGCACAGCGCTGACGCTTTCGGCCACGCTCATCTGCCGCGCGCCGACGGCGAGCGAGAGCAACACCGCGACGACAGCCGAAATCCCGAGCACAATGGCGAGTCCCGCGTGTCTAGTCGCACTCATGGTCTGTCACCGCCAATACCCCATGAACGAGACATGCTGGCGCGGCAACCCCGCCTCCTTAACCAACAGACGGCGCATCGCTTTCACCGAAGTGTTCTTGCCGGCGATCCAGTAGTAGGTGTGGCCGGACACGCCCGCCCCACCGTTGATGGGTTCCCCGCTTCCTGAATACGTCGGGGTTTCCCAGACATTGTCTCGCTGGTCCTCACCGTCGTTATCGGGCTCATCGGTGGTGGGAGCTACTGGGCCCCGCAGCGGCTCAATGTCCTGTTTGAGCTGCGTGTAGAGCATGTCCCCATGCCCGGCTTCGGGCTCGGTGCGGAAGTGCCAGCGGACGTCAACGTGGGCAGGCGCATCGATTTGGAGGCTGTTGCCCGCCGGCACCTCAATGTCGGCGGAACCGGCGAGGTTTTCGGGCCAGTCCTCCAGCACTCGGGAGATCGCCGGGAGAGCAGTTTCATCGCCGTACAGTCGAGCTGCCGCGGCAGCGCCGGGAGCGAATTCGATGCCGACACCGGACGCGTCATCGCGGGTCGGCCCGATGATCCACAGCGCCTGCCCGGGCAGTGCGCTTTCCGCCCACGCGGAGGCCGGCCCAGCGTTGTGGCCGTGCAGCACGAAATCCACATCGAGCTCGTCCGGGTCACCGTCGTTGCGCCGGAGGTCGCGAATGGAGTAGGTGCGGAGATGCCCGCGCGTGTGTTCCGGCATAGTGCGCCAGAGGTCCCACCATCCCTCGGCCGGCAAATCAACAAGCCCTGCCGCCGACGGGATGATGAGCTTGATCCGCAGATCCATGATGGGCACAGCGGGGCCCATTTCGTCGACACCGGTGAACGTCACACGTTGAAAATTCGGTGCGATGCGCTCGCTGCGCACGACTGTTGCAAGGAAGGGCCGGAAACTCACCGCACGGACTATATAGGATTGCCTAACTTAACAAAAGTGGGGGGCTTGTCGATTAGCAAAGGTTCTTACTGCTGCCACACAAATGGGCCACTCCTCCGAAACTAGCATTTAGCTACGGACCCAGAGCCCCAATAGGAATTACTGCCACACCGTCGTTGCGGCGTAGCGCGGGGCCTCCCGAGGTGATCACCACCAAGGCTGGGTCGTCACTAAGGTGCCCTGCGAACCGCTTGAGTGTGTCGGCCGCATGCTCAATCACCTCTGGGGTGTAGCCCAGTTTCACTTCGACTAGCACGTCCCGGCCGCCGACGTTCGCGACCGCGTCAACCTCCAGCTTCGTGTTAAGCCGGGCGTGGTACACCGTTCTGCCCGTGAGCGCACGTAGTTCGTGCACAACGAGTGACTCAAAAAGTTGGCCGAAATAAGCCGGGTCCCGAAGTAGATGCTCCGGCCCTCGATCCAGCGCTGCCATAGCAAAAGAGGGGTCAGCGAGATGGCGCTTCGGCGCTTTCCTCAGCGTCGCTTTAGAGCGCAGGTGCGTGAACCACGCAGGCTGGTCCACAGAGACGAAGATGCTCGCGAGAGCATCGAGATAGTCCCGGGTTGTTTCCCGCGAGGTATCGGCATCGGTCGCGATGGTTTGCAGCTCGAGCTCGGTACCCACGCCACGAGCTAACGAACGGATCATCCGCCTCACCCGCTCTGAATCACGATTCACTCTGCCAGGGGCGTGGACATCCACGGCCGCAACGGTTTGTACGTAGTCTCGGACGTTTTCAAGCGCATCTTCAAACGGGAGACCAACGTTGTAAGGAAGGCCACCCCGGCACACTCGTTCCGCCAGCTGCGGCAGTGTCAAGGCCGGTGTCGAAAACGGCAACGGGTCCCCTGCAACTGCCGCGGCAAGCGAAACCGACCCATCCGATTCTCCGGTTTCAAAAAGGGTCATCGTCGACATCGTCATTCGTGCGAACCGGCCGGCACCCGAGTGGCTCGTCGCGTCCGCCCCTGGGGCCGTAGAACCGGTGAAGATGAACTGCCCCTTCGCCTGACGCTCGTCAATGGCGTGCCGCGCGAAATCCCACAGTCTCGGCTGCAACTGCCATTCGTCGATGAGGCGCGGCGTGGCACCTTCGAGCAGCAGCCGCGGGTCATTATCCATAGCGAGAGTGACGCCAGGGTCCGTTTCTACGTTAAGAAAACTCGCAGCTTGCTGTTTTGCCGTCTCAGTTTTCCCGCAGCCTTTCGGCCCCTGAATAAGGACACCGCCCTGCCTGCGGAGCGATCGCTCTAATTCAGCATCCGCCAGTCGTGGAATATACCCATTTTCCATACCGCTGCATATTACCAGCTAAACGATCTAGGTTGTCGTTTTGAAAACGATTTGGTTGGCATTTTGAAAACGGTTTGCTTGGCGTTTTGAAAGCGATCTGCTTGGCATTTTGAAAACGGGGTGGGTCAGGGCTCGTCGATAGGCAAAAGCCCCTTACTTCGGCTCCCACAAGCTGCTCGGGCCGGTGAGAGCCTTGCGGTCGCGCGCGAGGATGAGGCGGTCCAGGTCGGCGAGCACCGCGTCGACATCGGACGGGTTGTAGCGGCGCTCGCGGCGCGCCTGCTGCAGTTCGCGGCTGGCGGCGCGCAGGGCAACCTCCTGCATCTGCACCGCCCCAGCGCGGGCCCGCAGAAACGCCTCCTTGCGTTCCTCAGAGCCCTCCGGATCCTGCAAGCGCTTCTCCGCAATCGAGTCCAGCCACTCCTGCACCATCTTGTACGCCTCGGGCTGGTACTCCTCGCCGTGCTCGCGCACCGCCTTACGCGCAGCCGCGTACGCCCGCTGGTTCAGCTCCTCGAGCGCCTTGTCGGCGCCAGGCCCGTTTTGCAGGTCAAGCTTGTCCACGAGCCACGGCAGCAACAACCCCGGCACCACCATCGTGCAAGTGAGCACGGTCAGCGCGATGACCGACAGTTCGTGGTGGTAGCTCGTCGCTGATGCCGGGATTGCCAGCACGAGCGCCAACGTGACCAGCCCGCGCATGCCTGCCCACGCCATGAGCAGAACCTCCTGCAGCCGCAGCGGAGAGACGTTCGTTCGGTGCTTTTTCTCGTTGAGCTTGTACAGCACCCACATCCACACGAAGCGCACAGCAAACGCGACGACGGACAGGACAACGCCCACCTGCACCGCCTGCCAGATGTGCGTGCCGGCGGTGTCCAGCGCGTCACGCACGCTCATGCCGATCAGGCCGAACGCCACGCCGGTAAACAGCAGCTCCACCGTCTCCCAGAAGAAGTGTCCGGTCAGGCGGTCCTCGGCGGTCATGGTGGAGCGCGAGGACATCTCCACCGCGGCGATGACAATCGCGATGACGCCGGAGGCTTCGATGGCCTCGCAGCCTGCGTAGATGGCGAACGGGAGTACCCAGGTAAACGCTGTGCGGATCACGGAATCGGGCACGGAGTTGGCGAAGACAGCGGCCAACCTGCCCACAACCAGGCCGATCAGCACCGCGGCGATGGCGGCGTAGAGGAACTGCAACACGCCCTTGCCAAAGTCGACCTCGCCGTTCGCGACCGCGGCCGCCATCGCGACGTTGAAGGTCACGATGGAGGCGGCGTCATTGAACAGCCCCTCCGTCTGCAGCGTGCCGGTGATGCGTTTCGGGATACCGGCCGGGCCAGCCACAGCGTCCACCGCCACCGGGTCCGGCGGAGCAATCGCGGCGGCGAGCACCATCGCGGTGGCCAGGCTAAGCCCGGGCAGCATCCACATCGCCGTGGCGGTCAGCGCGGCGATGGTGAGAAACACCAGGATGATCGACATGGTCAGCACCACGTTGAGCTGCGAGCCGATCTGCCCCCAGCTCGTGCGCCGGGCCAGCGACCACAGCAGCGGCGGCAGGAAGATCGGCAAGATCAAGTGCGGATCGATGGAGACGGTGTCGATGCCGGGGATGAAGATCACCGGTGCGACCACCACGGTCAGAAGCGCCGGCCACGGCAGGCCGGTGCGTTCACCGATCGCGGCGACGAGGACGGTGGCCAGCAGCAGGCCGATAAGTGCTATGAAAGTTCCCACGATGGGTCAGTGTACGGGGCACCACGGGTGTTGCGACCGGCTAGTTGGTAGCGGTGTGGTGACTTTCGGGTAGCGGTTCAGTGGGTTTCCGGTAGCGGGGTTGGCGGTGGCGGGTGATGCTTTCGGGTGGTTGCGCCACAGGGGTGTAGCCGGTTACCGGAAGGAGTCCGCTGATGACGGATTACCGGGCGGTGATGAAGCTGCTTGTGCAGCAGCGTTCGTACCGCCAGATTGAACAACAGCTCGGGTGCTCGCACCGCACGATTTCCCGGTCGAATCAGGTGCTTCGATCCCTTGGGATTCGCACCGTCGACCAGGTTTTGGCGTTGACGGATGATGAGCTCGACGAGTTATTCGTCGATGGGCGAAGCACCGGCCAGGGCGAATTCGTCCCTATCGATTTTGATGCGGTGGTCAAAGCCCGCACGGGGCGTGACAAGCAGACACTGCAAGTGCTGTGGGCGCGCTACACCACCACACCTGCTTTACCCGGCCAGCTCCATTACAGCTACGACCGGTTCCGCCAGTTGGTGGCGTCTCATGTCGATGCGGCCGGTTTGACCGCACGCATCACCCACACACCGGGGCACACCATGCAGGTGGATTGGGCAGGCACCAAGATGCGCCTGTTCGACCCTTATGGCGCACCGGGGGTAAAGGTCAGCGTGTTTGTCGCCTCAATGCCGTATTCAGGGATGATTTTTGCCCTCGCATGTCCGGATGAGCGCCAGCATTCCTGGCTTGATGCCCACCACCACGCGTTCGCCTACTTCGGGGGCGTGCCTGAGGTTGTGGTGCCGGATAATGCCTCGACTGCGTCGAACGCGATCAGCGCGGCGGATCGAAACCGCAAGGTCAACGACACCTACGAGCAGTTTTTGGAGCATTACAACACCGCAGCACTGCCCACGAGGGCGAAACGGCCGAAAGACAAAGCCAATGTCGAAGCCGCAGTCAAGATCGTCACCCACAAGGTCATCCACGCACTCGATGGCCACCAGTGCGTCGACCTTGACGAACTCAACTCGCGAATTCAGCAGCTGGTTGACCAGATCAACCAGGCGGTACCGTTTCGTCACCAGCAGTCAAGCCGCAAAGACATTTTCGATGCGCATGAAAGGCACCTGTTGACAGCACTTCCCGATACCCCGTGGCAGCGCACCGAGTGGAAACGCGCCAAGATCGCCCCAGATTTCCACATCACCGTAGCCAGCGTGCGGTACTCCGTGCCGCACCAGCTCGTTGGCCGCACTGTCGATGTGCGCATCACCGGGCAAGTGCTCACGGTCTTCGATGGTGGCCGTGCCGTTACAACCCACACGCTTGCCCACACCCGCGGGGCGTATGTCACCGATGCCGACCACATACCGGCGAACATGGATCACACCCAGGGCCTGTGGACGAGCGATTACTTCCTGCGCGAAGCCCAAAAAATCGGCCCGGCGACACGCACCGTCATCGAGGAAATGATCACGGCGAAAGCAATCCCGGCCCAGGCGTACCAATCGTGCAGGAACGTGCTGTCAATGGGCAAACACGCCAACAAGCCCGTGCTGGAAGAAGCATGCCAGCGTCTGCTCTCCTGCGACGGGACCCGCCGGGCGGTGTCCTACACCGCGGTCAAAAACATGATGGCCGCCGTACGCAAAGAAGCCGCAACCCGACCACACGGCTTCGACCAACCGGCACCGGCCACACCTGGGCATCCGGCCCACGCACCCGCCGCTGCCACACGCGACACCAGCGGCGCCTACCTCGGTGGCGCAGCACAGTTCAGCCTGGACAACCTCATCAAGAAAGGAACCACAACGCCATGACCCCACCGACCCCGCCTCAAGAGCGTTTCCTCGACGAATCCGTCCTCGCGGACTTCACAGCAATGCGCATGACAGCCTTCGGCAAAAGCGTCATCGACATCGCCAACGACCCAGCCTTCGACACGTGGACCTTCTCCCAAAAGGTGCTCTACGCACTCGACAAAGAAGTCGCGGCCAGACGCGAACGCCGCATCAACAAACTGCTCAAGGCATCACGATCGCCAAACCCCGATGCCTGCCTCGAAGACGTCGTCTACGCACCTGACCGCAACATCAACCCAGAACAAGTCAGCCGACTCGCTCACGGACAATGGTGCCACCTGGGCCAAAACATAGTCATCTTGGGCAAATCCTCAGTCGGCAAGACCTACCTCGCCCAAGCACTGATCACCGCAGCATGCCGCAACGACTACTCCGCCAGGTTCTACCGCACCGACATGCTTGCCGCGCACTTCGCAGTGATGCCACTCGACGACCCAGCCCGGCTCAAACTCACCCGCGAGTTGATCAGCGTCGACGTGTTAGTCCTCGACGACTTCCTCACCACCCCAGTCGACGCCGCCACCGCACACCTGCTCTTCAACATTCTCTCCGAACGAGAAGGCAACCGATCAACAATCGTGACCTCACAGTTCACCCCGCAAGACTGGTACAGATCCATCCCGGACGCAGTCATCGCCGAATCCATCCTCAACCGACTCATCGCCGGCGCCGAAATCATCACCCTCGAAGGACCAAACATGAGACTGGAAGCTAACCAGTAACACACAAAGCGCCTGAGCAGGGACCCGCTACCGGATCCCCACTCAAGCGCTACCACAAACTCACCACACCGCTTCCATTTCGATCTTCTAAACAACGGGCGGCAGCAGGTGTCGCCGAAGCTGATCCTCCATCTCAACGTTCGTCGACATCAACCGGTACCTCGTTTCGACCTTCGTCGCCCCGGCCCTGAGCGCCTAACCAACCCTTTTCGGAGTTGTTTGAAACAACTCCGAAACAACTCGCCGTAAAACTGACCCGAAATCAACCCATCTGAGCAGGTCAGGATAGTTGTTTGGAGTTGTTTAGAGGGAAACCCACCGAACACTCGGACCTCGAGTCGGGCTACCGTCGGCAATCTTCGCTTTACCCAAATCTCGAAGGTGGCGAAGGATTCGGCTCACTGATTCACGCTCTACGCCGAGTTCATTCGCAACCTCACGAGCGTTCAGGGACTGCCCCTCGCGCAACTGAGCAATGATCCAGTCCTCGGTAGTCACGGATGCAATCCCAGTAGATTCGTTCCCCTCAAAGGCCGTCCGAGCTCGAGCGGACAGTATCCACTCAGGAGCATCCCGCAAAGGTTCTAGGAAGCCCTGACTTGCGTACCACCCCAAGGTTTCTTGGGCCTGCGCTTCCGGGACTTGCATGAGTCGAGCTGCCGTGGACGTCATCAAAATCTGGTTGTTCGCTAGATGACGCGCAACCAAAAGCCCATCCACACTCTTGAAGATCGCTTCACCAAACTCAGTACGCAACAGGTACAGCGTCTTAATAAACGCCGAATCGACATTTCCGGCGGGCAACGTGACCTCAACAAACGGCCCATCGGCATTCAGACTGGGGGCTTGCCTACCACTAGCAAGCATGGAGACCCACATGCGATCGAAGCCTCGCGAAGATTCTTCAGCAAGTCCTAACTGTCGCAGTGCACCCATCAGAATCGGGTTGCGCGGAATCGATTGGGTGGTCAGAATCCTCTCCTCGGGCACGCCTACGGGGAGGCCACCAGGAGACCATACGGTCAGACTGGTCGGAGACTGATCAACGACGATTGCAGTGGTCGCTCCCCAGTCGCGGTGCGCGAATGCGTTAGAAACAATTTCATCTACAGCAGCCGCAGGAAACGCCGGAATGGGAAACTCTTGCCCGTTCGGGAGCTGCACTCGCGCAATCTCCTGCGACGTGTGAGCCTTAATCAACGCACGTAGCTGTTCTGACGCAGTAATCAACGGTGCGGAAATCTCGGTTACTTTCGGATCGCCACTGGGCACGTCGCGAAGCAAATGTCTCACGACCGTCCGGTTGTGCAGCGGCTGCATGAAGAGAATTTCTGCCGCAAATGTCAGCGCGCCATCGGCCGTAAGCAATCCCAACTCACTGCAGAGTTGAAGACTCGTCTGGGGTACAGGCGAGTCATCACCCAAGGCATGCTTCCGGTTGGCAAGGAGTGCTTTAGCCTGCTCGATTGCCTTAGGGTCGAGATCTTCAGGGCTTCGTCGAGACACAGTAGCGCTCAGGTCAGGGTTCGAACGGGACAGGTGAATACTGCGACGCTCATCCTCCCCTAAAGGAACACAGTTTTTCCCGACGCGTTTACTGGCCTGGCCTTTGGAACGCTGATACAACGCCATCCCCCGCGGGATGCGCAACGCAATCAAACGCTTGCCACAGCGCTCGATTTCAGAAGCTTCGACCTGAATATGAGGCTGCGTCTTGCTGTAAATCTTTTCCACCAACCAATCGCATGAGCGATCAGTACCAGTGAACGCAACAGGGCCTGCCTTCTTGTCATTGACGCCAAGGACAATGTAGGCAACTCCGCCGTCGGCGTTGGAGAAACAAATAACTTCGTCGATGAGAAACTCCACAAGACCCGCATCGGGGTTCTTGTTCATCGGGTGGACGGCAGGATCCTCCTTGAAATCCAGTACCTGGGATTCCCAGATATCAGCGCTATCTCCGGCCTCAATTGCCGACAGTGCTTCCTCCACACCCTCAAAACCCGAATCGAGCATGGGCTCAGAATAACAAAAGTTGTTTAAAAGTTGTTTGAAACAACTCCGAAACAACTTACCGCAAAAATCGCCTAAAATCAGTCCATCGACGCAGTTCAGGATAGTTGTTTGGAGTTGTTTCGAGTTGACTATAACTCGACCGGAGCTACCATTCTCGTTATAATCCCGTTCATCAGCTGGCCAGGAGGCGTGGTTATTTTCCACAACCTGGTCGGCGTTTTAATTGGTCGGCCGGGCAGCGGTGCCGGGCGGCCACGGCACCGCGCCGCCGTGGCCGCTACACCGCGTCGAAGAACTCCACCGTGGTGCCGTCGAGCACCTTCGAGGGCACCCCGATCTTGCCGGCGTCCCGAGCGGCGGCGTAACCGGACAGCCGGTCACGGTAGTGCAGGAAACGCTTCAGACTGCCGAGCTCGGTGACGTCGACAAGCTCCGCGTCGCCGAAGCTGTTCGGGTTGTCGTTATACTCGGCGATGACGCCCACGCAGTCCGGGCAGTCGGGGTGAACGAAAATCTCTTGCATTGCCATGCCGCCCCCCTAGTGCCCGCGCGGCTGGCTCAGCGGCTCGCCGTTTTCGAAGAACGGGCGCAGCTGGTTGTCAAACAGGGTCAGCGCTGCGGCGATAGCCATGTGCATGTCCAGGTACTGGTAGGTACCCAAGCGGCCGCCGAACAGGACGTTGTTTTGCTCGGCTTCGGTGGCGGCGAGGCGTCGATAGGCTTCGAGCTTCTGGCGGTCCTCGGGGGTGTTGATCGGGTAGTACACCTCGTCATCGTCAGAGGCGAAGCGGGAGTACTCCTTCACAATCACCGTCTTGTCGGTGGGGTACTCGGAGCGCTCCGGATGGAAGTGGCGGAACTCGTGGATGCGGGTGTACGGCACGTCGGCGTCGTTGTAGTTCATCACCGGGGTGCCCTGGAAGTCGCCGACCTCGAGGACTTCCTGCTCGAAGTCGAGGGTACGCCAGCCCAGGCGGCCCTCGGCGTAGTCGAAGTACTGGTCCAGCGGCCCGGTGTAGACCACGGGCGCGTCCGGGGATTCCGCACGGATCTCGTCAGCGACGGCGAACCAGTCGGTGTCCGTGCGGACGTCGATAAGCTCATGCTCCGCCATCTTCTCCAGCCAGACGGCGTAGCCGTCGACGGGCAGACCCTCGTAGGTGTCGTTGAAGTAGCGGTTGTTGAAGGTGTAGCGCACCGGCAGGCGCGAGATGATCTCCGGCGGCAGGTCGGTGGGGTCGGTCTGCCACTGCTTGGCGGTGTAGTGCTTCACAAACGCGTCGTAGAGCGGCTTGCCAATCAGCGCGATGCCGCGCTCCTCCAAGTTCGTCGCGGCCGTGGGGTCGAGGCCTTCGCGCTGCTCCTCGATGAGCTTCTTCGCCTCTTCCGGCGAGTAGTAGCGGCCGAAGAACTGGTTGATCAGGCCGAGCCCCATGGGGAACTGGTAGGCGGTGCCGTCGTGCATCGCGAAGACGCGGTGCTGGTAGTCCGTGAAGTCCGTGAAGCGGTTGACGTACTCCCACACCCGCTCGTTGGAGGTGTGGAACAGGTGCGCACCGTATTTGTGCACCTCAATGCCGGTTTCCGGCTCGTTTTCGCTGTACGCGTTGCCGCCGATGTGGCTGCGCTTTTCCACCACCAGCACGCGTTTGCCCAGCTCGCTCGCCGCCTGCTCGGCCACGGTGAGGCCGAAGAAACCCGATCCAACAACAATGAGGTCGTATGCCATGAGGCCTATTCTCGCACAGTTGCCTATCGACGGAGCTCCGCCACGACACGCCACAGAAGTCTCAAGTCTTTCTTGAGACTTGAACTTGCACTACACTTCGTTTCTGTCACATTTGCCACTGCTCTCGCAGCGAACCTCAAAAACCCCAGGAGTATTACTGTGCAGCAACGTCGCAGCATTCAGGGCGGCGCGGCCCGACCCGCCCGGGCCGCGATCATGCCCGTGATCGTGTCCGTCCTCCTCGTCACAGCACTTGTTGCCGCCAACGCGTTCAGCGGCAACCGCATCCTGCAGGTGCAGTCCCTCGGCGCAGGCGCCCCGGAGGTCTACACCACCACCTCGTCGTTCGCGGCCGGCGACAACATCACCGTCGACGACGCCGCCATCCGCACCCAGGGCGGCGAAGAAGATCACGTGCGCCGCGTGGTCAAGGAATTCTCCAACGACCGCGAGTTCTCCATCGTGGGCCTAACCTGGACCGGCGAACGCGACATCGCCGCGTACGTGCGCTCCCAGAAGGCCGATGGCGCCTGGTCCGAGTGGTTCGAGATGGACCCGGCAGACCCGCAGGCGGGCTCCGACAAGTTCGGCACCGAGCCGATCTACGTCGGCCGCACTAAGCGCATCCAGGTCTCCACCGGCAACGTGGACCTGCTCGAAGGCGGCCGCGCCGCCTCCGACGCCCCCACCACCGCCAACGACATTGAAGCCGTGTTCCTGGACGGCGGCACCGGCACCGCGCAAGGCGGCATCCAGCCGGTCGCCGATTCCTACACCCGCGGCATGCCCGAGGTGGTCACCCGCGCGCAGTGGGGCGCCGGCCGCAGCAGCACCCCGTACTACTCCGAGCCCACCACCGCCGCCACCGTGCACCACACGGCCGGTTCCAACAACTACTCCGAGGCCGAGGCACCGGGAATCGTGCGCGGCATCTGGAACTACCACACCAACAACCTGGGCTGGGGCGACATCGGCTACCACGCGCTCGTCGATAAGTACGGCAACATCTACGAAGGCCGCGCCGGCGGCATGGACCGCGGCCCGCAGGGCGCCCACGTCGGCTCCTTCAACCAAAACACCTGGGGCGTGTCCATGCTTGGCGACTACCAGACCGCCGAGCCCACCCCGGCCGCCCTTCGCGCCATGGGCGAGATCATCGGCTGGAAGGCCGCCGTCGCGGGCTTCGACCCCACCGGCTCCAGCTACCACTTCGCCGAGGGCAACTTCCGCGACTCCAAGTACGCAGCCGGCCAGGGCGCGATGTTTAACAACATCAACGCCCACCGCGACTTCCACTACAACACCTGCCCGGGCGACAACCTGTACTCCAAGCTGCCCGTGATCCGCGCGACCGCGGCCACGAAGTACCGCTCCCTGGGCGGCGGCCGCTCCGGCATCGGCTCCGTCTTGGACCGCTTGGGCAGCAACGACAACACGTCCACCACCACGACCCCTGCTGCAACGGCGACCGACGCCGCCACCGCGACGGCTACCGCCCCGGCGCCAACACCGAAGCACGAGGGCAGCCCAAGCAACGGCACCCCCGACGGCACCCTGGCCGCACTTTCCTCCGGCGACCCGAACACCATCGCCACCGTGGCAGGCACCGCCATCGGTTTGGTGCTGCTGTTCCTGGCCGCTCAGGACCAGCTGCCCACCGTCTCCAACGACGGCGACACCCAGGTCTTCGAGGGCTTGACGCTGGCGCAGGCAGCCAACCTGGCAAAGCAGATCAGCCCGGCCGTCGCGCCCACCCTCAACGCGTTCGGCTCCAGTGAGGCAGCCCAGGTCTGGACCACGCTCGAGCCCACCCTGGGCAAGCTCGTCGCCGGCGTCGGCGGCCCGACCGGCCCGGCCGTGGCGCTGTACTCCAACGGCATCGGCGCCCGCAACAACGAAGGCGAGATCATCGCACTGGTGGGCAAGATCGCGGAGGCCTGGCTGCAGCAGGGCTTGGACGCCGGCCCGCTGGGCATGCCGGTGACGCAGCAGTTCAACCCCACCGCCGACACCGTGCGCGTGGACTTCGAAGGCGGCTTCATCACCTACAACCCGTCCACCAACGCGGTGGACATCAACACGAACTAGGCCCTCGCAAGCTCGGGCCTAGGCAAGATCCAAACAGCGCGACACCGCGTCCTCCCACGCGGCGACAAGCCGGTCCCTTTCGGGGCCGGCCATTTCGCTTTCCCAGGTGGTTGCGGGGCCGAGCGTGAGCGGTTCGTCGATAAGCGAAATGCCCATGCCCGCCGCCGACGCCGCACCCATCACCGTGGTCTCCGTGTTCGCGGGGCGCTCGACGGTCAGGCCGAGGATGTCGGCCTGCATCTGCATGAGCAGGTCGTTCGTGGTCATCCCGCCGTCGACCTTCAGCGCTTTCGGCTCCCCGCCCATCGCGCCCACCACCTCGCGCGCCTGCAAACACGTCGCCTCGAGGGCGGCCCGGGCAATATGCCGCCTATCGACGAACCGGGTCAACCCCACGATCACCCCACGCGCATCAGGGCGCCACCTGGGCGCGAACAGGCCCGAAAACGCCGGGACGATCACCACTCCCCCGCTGTCCTCGACCTGGCTGGCCAGCGTTTCCGACTCCGCGGCGGTGCTCAGGATTCCCAGCTGGTCGCGCAGCCACTGGATCAGCGAACCGCCCACCGCCACCGAGCCCTCCTGTGCGTACACCGGCGGCTGGCCTTGGATCTGGTACGCCACGGTGGTGAGCAGGCCGTTCTCGCTGAACTTCGGCGTCGCACCAGAGTTGAGCAGCATGAATAGCCCCGTGCCGTAGGTCATCTTCGCGTCGTTTTCGCGGATGCCGCCCTGGCCGAACAGGGCGGCCTGCTGGTCGCCGAGCACGCCGGTAATCGGCACTCCTGCCAACGGACCGCGGGGGCGGATCTTGCCGAAGTTGCCCACCGACGGGCGGATCTCGGGGAGGATTTGCGGCGGGATGCGGAGCTCGTCGCAAAGCTGCATGTCCCACTGCAGCGTCTGCAAATCCATGAGCAGTGTGCGCGACGCGTTGGTCACGTCCGTCAAGTGCAGCGCGCGGTCCAAGTCCTTCGCGCCGCCGGTGAGGTTCCAGATCAGCCACGTGTCGATCGTGCCCGCGAGCAGCTCGCCGTTTTCCGCGCGCTGCCTTGCGTTTGGCACGTTGTCCAGGATCCACGCCCACTTCGGCGCCGCCGGGTACGAGTTGTGCAAAAGCCCCGTCTTGCGCAGATACTTCGCGGCGTCGCCGTCGTGGTTCGTGCGGGTGTCCTGCCAGACAATGGCGTTATAAATCGGCTTGCCGGTGGCCTTTTCCCAGATCACCGCCGTTTCTCGCTGGTTGGTCAGCCCGAGCGCGTCAATGTCCTGCTCGCTGATGTCCTCGTCCGCAAGCGCCTCGCTCAACGCCCGGCGCGTGTTGCGCCAGATCTCCATCGGATCGTGCTCCACCCAGCCCTTTTGCGGCATGTACTGGGTGTGCTCGAACTGCGACTGGGCAACAACCTTGCCGTCTGTGCGTGTGATGCACACGCGCGTCGACGTCGTGCCCTGGTCAATCGCCGCAATCAAAGCCATGCGCGCGATTTTACGGGTGGGGGTGGGGTGCGCTGGCTGTGGTGGGTGCTTGAGGGCAGGTTTCGCACCAAAACGTCTGCTCGGATCGTCTAGCAGCACGGATCGTCTAGCAACAGCCGCAGCTTGCTAGACGATCAGCGTACTACTGGCACTGATGTTCATTACGAACTGGGGAAACGCGTGCGTCAAAAGCGGATCGTCTAGCAGCAGTTCCCACCGTGCTAGACGATCCGTACATCACCACCCCAGACACCCCACTCGACCCACGGCGCTCGCGTGGACGAGCAGCACAGACCGTGCAATACTCCCTGCCATGGGGGGAATTCAAGAGAAACGTCAGGCTGAGCTGGATCTGATCAAGAAGGTCGCAGCACAGTGCAAAACCGCAGCAATCACGGGCCCGGCCGCTGCACGGTGGCTCGACCTTTCCACATACAAATGGGTGACCACGGTAGATCTTGCGATGCCTGGGTCGTCCCGGGCCTGGGGCAAGAAGTACCCGGACAGGATCTACCGCAGCGGCCTCCTCCGCGACGCGGAGTTCGTCGAGCACAACGGCATCCGCACCGCGACAGCGATCCGTGCCATGTTTGACTCGTTCCGCTACTACGGCGCGCTCGAGGCGCTGGTGCAGATCGAGTCCGCGCGGTTCAAGCACGAGCATCTCACCACGGACTACCTGCTGGAAAAGACCGAGATTCTCACTCGCGCCCGCGGCATGAAGGCCTTCCGCGAGCTCATCTGCCACTCCGCCGACACGTCCGCGAGTGCGTTGGAGACCATCGTGCGCGATGCGATTCTGCGCGCGATCGCCGACGGCCGCCTCACGGGCGTGGAGACCATCGAGTTCCAGGTGGGGTTCCGCATCACCGAAGCGGATGGATGGCCCACCGTTGCCTGGGCGGACGTGCTCATCAACGGCTTCCTCGTGCTCGAGGCGGACGGGCTGGAGAAGAACAGCGGGGTGTTCGGGGATGCAGCAGAAGCTTTACGACGTGAACGCCACCGCGAAACCCAACTCCAGAATCAAGGCGCCGTGGTGCGCAGGGTGGGGTGGGATAACGCGCGCACCGACGGGTTCATCGCGCAGATCCAGACCGCCATTGACCAGCGCCCGGGGGTGCACCAGCTGCCCAACCGGATTGCCACGCCGTACCGCACCTGGCTCGCGGGCCTGGAGCAGCAGGCGAGCTAGAACCAGCGCTCGAGCACTTGCGCGACACCGTATTCGTCGTTGGTGGCGGTGACGTGGTCGGCTGCGTCGTGAAGCATGGGCGCCGCGTTAGCCATGGCAACGCCGCGGCCGGCCCAGCGCAGAAGCTCCAGGTCGTTGGGCATGTCGCCGAATGCGATGGCGTCGGCGGCGGTGACGCCGTAGCGCTCGGCCAGGTAGCGCGCGCCGGCGGCCTTGTCCACGCCGGGGCAGGACACCTCGATCAGGCCTTCGTCCATGGAGTAGGTCACGTGCGCGAGCTCCGGGTCTACCTCTGGCGCGATGAGTTCGAACATCTGCGCTGAGGTCATGGACGAGCAGCGCACCAGCAGCTTCGCGGCGGGCTGGCTGATCAGGGTTTGGGTGTCGGTGACGCCGAATTGGCTGTCCCAGGCGTCCCGGTTGTACTCGGGGGTGATGATGAAGCACTCTTCTTCGGGGTCGAGCGCGGACGAGCCGACGCGCTCCACGCCGTAGCCGTGCGGCACATCGGCGAGGACGCGCTCCGCCGCCTCGACGACCTCGGCCATCGCGGACGGGGAGAGCTCAAAGGCGTGCAGCACCCGGTCTGTGGCTGGGTCGTAGACCACGGCCCCGTTGGCGCACACGCACACCGGTGCGAGCGGAAGTTGCTCCAGCACGGGGATGAGCCAGCGGTGCGGACGCCCCGTGGCCAGGCCGAAGTGGGCGCCGGTTTCGACGGCGCGCACGATCACTGCGCGCAGCCTGTCGGTGACGCGGCCGGCGGAGGTGATGAAGGTGCCGTCGATGTCGGAGATGATCAGGCGCGGGGCGTCACCGGTGGCGTCGACAGGCATGAAGCATCAAACCTTCTTGCGCTGCTTCTTCGCCTCACGCTCGGCACGTTCCCGAGCGTAGAGCTCCTCGGCCTCCTCCGGCGTGGGCGCGGTGCCGCCGAGGGCGACCGGCATCCATGCCTCGCCCGCGCCGTCGGTGTAGAGGGAGGCGTATTCGGACCGTGAGGCGTCGAGAAGCAATTGCATCTGTCGCTTCAGCTCGGCGGTGTCCGCCTCGGCATCGCCGGTGAGGTGGACGGGCTCGCCGTAACGCACGATGACGGGCACGTTGCGGAAGTGTTTCGGCAGATCCTTGGTCCAGATGCGCTGCGAGCCCCACATCACGCACGGCACGAGCGGCACCCCGGCCTGGTGGGCGATGCGGGCAGCGCCGGTTTTGAAGTTTGCCAGCTCAAACGACCGCGAGATGGTGGCCTCGGGGAAGATGCCCACGAGGTTGCCTTCGCGCAGCATCTCCACAGCCGGCGCGATGGAGGCGCCGCCGCGGGCGCGGTCCACCGGCACGTGCTTCATCAACTTGAGCAGCCAACCCAAAACGGGCACCTCGAAGACGGATTTTTTGGCCATGAACCGCACCAGCCGCTCGCCGTGCAGATACGGGCCAGTGCCGAGCAGGATGAAGTCGGCGTAGCCGGTGTGGTTGCCGGCGAGCATCGCGCCGCTTTCCGCAGGGATGTTTTCGGCGCCGATGACCGTGACGTCGATGTTCGTCGCGCGCATGACGCGGCGGGCGAACCGGACGAGGCCCTGGTAGAACTTCTCCACGGCCTCGTCGCGGTTGGCGGAGATGCCTTCGTAGAGCCGCGGGACGGTGAAGCCGCGGTATCGGCGCGTATCCATTACGGCGTGAGCACTTCCTTGCCCACCCACGGGCGCAGCGCCTCGGGCACGCGCACGGAGCCGTCGGCCTGCTGGTTGTTTTCCAGGATGGCCACCAGCCAGCGGGTGGTGGCCAGGGTGCCGTTGAGGGTGGCGGCGGTCTGGGTTTTGCCGTCGGCGTCGCGGTAGCGGGTGTGCAGGCGGCGGGCCTGGAAGGTGGTGCAGTTGGAGGTGGAGGTCAGCTCGCGGTACGTGCCTTGCGACGGCACCCACGCCTCCGTGTCGAACTTGCGGGCAGCGGAAGAGCCGAGGTCGCCGGCCGCGACGTCGATGATGCGGTAGGGCACCTCCACGGCGCCGAGCATCTCGCGCTCCAGACCGAGCAGCTTCTGGTGCATCTCCTCGGCGTCCTCGGGCTTGCAGTAGGCGAACATCTCCAGTTTGTCGAACTGGTGGACGCGCAGGATGCCCTTGGTGTCCTTGCCGTAGGAGCCGGCCTCGCGGCGGAAGCAGGAGGACCAGCCGGCGTAGAGCAGCGGGCCGTCGGACAGGTCGATGATCTCGTCCTGGTGCAGGCCGGCTAGCGCCACCTCGGAGGTGCCCACCAGGTACATGTCGTCACGCTCGAGGTAGTAGATCTCCTCGTCGTGCTCGTCCAGGAAGCCGGTGCCCTGCATGACCTCCGGGCGCACCAGCACCGGCGGGATCATCACCTTGAAGCCGGCTTCGCGCGCCTTCTGGGCGGCGAGCATGAGCATGCCCAGCTGCAGCCAGGCGCCGTCGCCCGCCAGGTAGTAGAAGCGCGCGCCGCCGACCTTGGTGCCACGCTTCATGTCGATGATGCCGAGCGCCTCGCCGAGATCCAGGTGGTCTTTGACCTCGAAGTCGAACTCGGGCACTTCGCCGACGTGCTCGATTACGACGAAGTCCTCCTCGCCGCCGGCCGGCGCACCCTCGATGATGTTGGCGATGGAGTATTGCAGCTTCTCCAGCTTCTCCTGCGCGGCGGCCTCCTCCGCCTCGGCCTCCTTCACGCGGGCCTTGAGCTCGTTGGAGCCTTCCAGCAGCGCCGGGCGGTCCTCGGGGGCGGCCTGGCCGATCTTCTTGCCAAACGCCTTCTGCTCGGAGCGCAGCTCGTCCGCCTTTTGGATGGCGGAGCGGCGGGCCTCGTCGGCGGCCAGCAGCTCGTCCACAAGCGCAGGGTCTTCGCCGCGGGCCCTTTGGGACTCGCGGACGGCCTCGGGGTTTTCGCGCACACGCTTCAGATCAATCACGCTTGTTCACCTTACATTGTCTGCCGACCCTGCAACCGACCCTGAAACCGACACTGCAACGGCACAACGGCGTCCGGTCATAACCAGTGCGCTATGGTGGGCGTATGACACTCCCGATCGCAGACGGCCCTGTGCCCAAGCACGAGCAGCTCCGCTCGCTTTTGGAGTCCCGCATTGCCGAGGAGTTCTCCCCCGGCGACCCGCTCCCGGGCGAGCGCGCGCTGGAGGAGGAGTACGGCGTCTCCCGCATCACGGTGCGCCGCGCGATCGGGGATTTGGTGGCGGCGGGCCGGCTGCGCCGCGTGCGCGGCAAGGGCACGTTCGTTGCTCCGGCGCCGTTGGTGTCGCGCCTGCACCTGGCAAGTTTCTCGGATGAGATGCGGGCGCAGCGCGTGGAGGCGTCGTCACGCATCTTGCTGTGCGAGCGCACCACCCCGCCGGAGGAGGTCGCGCAGTTTTTCGGCACCGCCCCCACCGCAACGCACATACGGTTGCGCAGGCTGAGGCTTGGCGACGGCGAACCGTACGCCGTGGACGACGCCTGGTACAACGCCACCCTGGTGCCGGACCTTCTGGAAAACGACGTCTACCACTCCGTCTACACCCTGCTGGACAAGCATTACGGCCTGGGCGTCACGGAGGCGGAGCAGACCGTCACCGCGGTCACCGCCGGTCCGGACAATGCCCCGCTGCTAGACGTCGAACCGGACACAGCCCTGCTGCACATCGTGCGTTTCGCCCGGTCAGGAACGCACAACGTGGAGTTTTGCTCCTCGGTGTACCGCACGGATCGCTACCGGCTGACTACTCGGGTAGCGCGAGAAGTGGAATAATGGGCCGCCATGGCTTCGAAACAGAGCGCGCTGCGTTCCTTCCTCATCGCCGCACTGGCGGGTGCCGTCGGCGCGGGCACGTACACGCTCGCCGCCGACCCCTCGGAGACTGACACTGGGGACCAGGCCTCCTCCACCACCGCCAGCTCCACCGTCTCGCCCGACCAGGCGGCGACGTTCACCACCGCCGACGCCGGGGCCTGCCTGACCTGGCAGGTGGCCGAAGACGGCACGATCACCGGCTTCGAGCAGGCGGACTGCGAGGGCGAGCACCGCTTCGAGGTGTCCCTGCGCCAGAACCTGGCCACCTACCCCACCTCCGAGTTCGGCCCGGAGGCGCCGATGCCGAACCCGACGCGCCAGGCCCAGCTGCGCGAGGAGCTGTGCGGCGCCGGCACGCTGCGTTATCTGGAAGGCAAGTACGACCCGAACGGCCGCTACTCCATCGCACCGATCCTGCCGCCGGCGGACGCGTGGGCCCGCGGGGACCGCACGATGCTGTGCGGGCTGCAGGAGACCGACCGCGCCGGCGCGCCGATCCTGACGTCTGGGCGTGTGGTGGACCAGGACCAGGCCCGCGTGTTCGAGCCCGGCCAGTGCGTGTCCATCGACGCGTCCAACACGCTCACCGCGGTCAAGTGCGCGGACCCGCACCAGCTGGAGATCACCAGCACGGTCTCGCTCGATGAGGTTTTCCCGGACCACACCCCGGCCGTTGAGGAGCAGGACAAGCACCTCCAGGACGTGTGCACCCAGGCCGCGCAGGAGTACCTCGGCAGCGAGGAGAACCTCTACCAGATCGCGCTGCGCCCGTTCTGGACCACGCAGTCCCCCGCCGCCTGGGAGGGCGGCTCTCACAGCGTCAACTGCGCGTTGATGTTCTCACGCCCGGAGGGTGGCTTTGCCAACCTCACCGGGTCTGCGACGCAGGGCCGTGGGCAGTTGCTTATCGACGACGCTCCGCCCCCCGAACGCCCCCAGCGCCGCCCCTTGAGGGACCAGCAGACCCCGGCTGCCCCAGCGCCCACCGCCGGCGCGGCGCAGGACCCCGCCCCCGCCAACGCTGGCGCTGCGCAGGACCCGGCACAGGCTCCGGTGCAGTAGCCATGCTCCCGGTCAGCGACGAGGCGTTCGAGGAGATGATCAACGACGCGTTGGACACCATCCCCGACAACTTCGCCCAGCACATGACAAACATGGTGATCCTGGCGCGGGACTACAACCCGGACAATCCGGCCCTGCTCGGCCTGTTCGAGGGCGTGCCGCTGACGAAGCAGCACTCGAACCACTCCGGGTTCTTGCCGGACGCGGTGTTCGTGTACAAAAACGCCCTCGAGGCGATCTGCGTGGATGAGGAGCAGCTGCGCCACGAGGTGAAGGTGACCGTGCTGCACGAGGTGGGCCACTACTTCGGGTTAGAAGAGCACGAGCTCCACGCCCTCGGCTGGGGCTAACTCTCCGAAGCGAGCCCGCCCATCTCCTTGGCCACCCGCTGCACCTCCAGCGCGCGCTCTTCATCTCCCATGGCGCCGAGGCCGTCGAGGCCCCGGTACTGGATCTCGTCCGCGTCCGGGTCGTAGTGCACTGCAAGGCCCCAGCACGGGTCCTCGTCCGGGCGGCGCTGAAGCAGCACCTCGTACATGAGGCGGTGCAGCTGCTCCTCAAAGTCGAGCTCCACCAGCCCCACCTGGCCGTCGCTTTCCCCGAGGACGAAGAAGAACACTTGCCCTCTCGGGTTGCACCCCATGAACAAGCTCAGCGGGAACTTCTCCGACACATAGTGCATCTGGCTGCGCACTTCGTACTCGAAGCGCTCAACCGCGTTACCCGCCCATGGGTACCTGTCCGTCGGCATAGTAAATGCCATAGCTATCGTCCCTCCCGCGGCCAGGTGCCTAGCGGCCGCATCTCGGTAGTGCGTTCGGCGCCGGCCTCAAGCGCCGCCGCCACCGCCGCGTCGCTTGCATGGCCCGCCAGGTCCACGAAGAAGTCGTAGGTGTTCGGCTCTTCGCGCGTGGGCCGCGACTCGATGCGCGTCATGTCCACCCCGCGCGCCGCGAATTCCTGCAGCACGCGCACCAGCGCGCCGGGCTCGTTCTTCGTGCGGAAGACAATCGCGGTGCGGTCGTTGCCGGTGGGTTGCGGCGAAGCAGCCTGCTTTGCGACGAGCACGAACCTGGTCCGCGCCGTCTCCGCGTCAGCGACACCGCGGGCGTGCACCTCCAACCCGTGCAGCTCCGCCGCCCGCTCCGGAGCAACGGCGACGTCGGCGGCGCCGTCAGCCACCATCTTCGCCGCGGCGGCGTTGGACGGCGCCGGGATGAACTCCGCTTTCGGTGCGTGCGCTCCGATCCAGCGCTTAACTTGTTGGTGGGCGACGGGGTGGGTGGCCAGCCGGAGGGCGTCGTCAAGCTTGTGCCCCTGCCTGGTCATTACCGCGAACGCGATCGCGAGCTCGGTCTCGCCCACGATGCGCGCGCTTTCGGTGGCGGCGAGCGCGTCCATGGTGGTGGTCACCGCGCCGTCGATGGAGTTCTCGATTGCGCACACCGCGTACTCCGCCTCGCCCGCGTCCAGGGCGGCGAGAGCCGCGGCCGGCGACTCGACGGGCACGTACTGCGCGCCCTCGATGCCGAAGCGGCGCGCGGCTTCTTCCGTGAACGTGCCCGCAGGGCCCAAATAGGCGACGCGGGTCATGGCTGCCTCTGCATCAGCGGGTGGGTGTCGTTGGCCACGTCTCTCCAGTTCTCTGCGGTCGTGCGGATGCGCTCGGCCCAATCGTCCCAGGACACGCTGCTCGTGAACTCGCCGTTCTGCCTGTTCACGGTGATCTGCACCTGCGCGTGGTGGAACGGTTTTCCGTCCGCCACCGCGTCGATGTAGGCGGTGGCGAAGGGCTCAAGCTCGGCGCGGGAGAACACACCGTAGATGTAGGAGAGGTTCTCCATGTAAAAAATCGCGTCCACCTGCTCGAGCTTCGTGCCGTCTGGACCGGAGGAAAGCGCGAAGAAGGCGTTCAGCGCGGCCCAATCTGCGCCGAAGTACTTCGCCTGCTCGTTGACTTCGTAGCCGAGCCGGGTGAACAGCTCCTCGGTGAGGTGGGCGCCCGAGGGGCGGTACGCGGGCTTCATGGCTGAGCGCTCCATGAGGTGGGCGTGCACCATTGTGTTGATGTGCGCCCCGTGAAGTCCCTGGGCGAAGCGCTGCAGCGCAGCTGCGTCCGGCACGCCCTGGGCTGGGTCGTACGGGTGGCTGCCGTGGTAGACAAACGAGTTGGACTTGGGCGCGAAGCTGGCGGCGTAGATCTGCGTCGGCCCGCCCTGGCCGGTCTCCGCGACCTCCTGCCAGAACACCTCGTAGAACAGCTCGCGGTGCTCGTTCTCGTAGTCGATCGTCGCGGTCTGCGGCGGTTGGCCCGCAAGCTGGACCATCGCGGCGACGTAGGTTTTGCCCTCGTGGGCGATCACGACGGAGTAGAACGCCTCCACCGGGACGTGGTTGGAAATCTGCTCGACAATGGTGCGCACCAGCTGCTGGTACGGCTCTTTCGGGCTGCCCGCCCGGGGGTTCTCACCGGCTCCCATAGCCACGTTTGTACACGAATGTCACGCTCCCGGCGCGTCTTCGGCGAGCAGCGCGTAGGTGATCAGCCAGTGCGTGGCCATGAAATTCTGGCCGGTCAGGTGGGGCGAAGCTGCGTCGATAAGCTGCTGTGTACCTTCCGGTTTCCCAATTTCGCGCAGCAGCCACGCGCGGGTGAGCATGAGCCCGATGAGGTGGGCCTGCTGGCCGTCCTCCGGGTCCGCGACCGGAATCGGCGCGGTGTAGAACGCGAACGCCTCTGGCGTGAGGAAGCCGTCTAGCCAGGCGGCGAACTCGCCGGCAGGCAGCACGCGGCGCATCAGGGCGGCCTCCGCCAGGCCGTTGGAGACAAAGTCGTGGCCCGAAACTTCCCAGGTGTGCGGGTAGGCGCGGTCGGCGCCGAACCAGGCACGGGCGGTGCGCTCCACCGGCTCGCGCAAGGCCGGTGCGGCGTCGTGGATGAGCAGCAGCGCCAGCGCCGAGTTCGAGTGCACGCCGTGGCGCACCGGCCACTGCTGTGTGCTCAGCCAGGCGGCGATGCTGCGCTCCAGCTGGGCCTCAAGCGGCGCGAGCGCGTCCTCCCACCTCGTGCCGCGGCACACCTTGACCAGCTGCATCGCCCACGCCCAGCCGTAGGGCCGCTCATAGACGGGGTGGGCGCGCAGATACTCGGCCTCGGCGGCGATGTTGTCTGCGGTCAGGCGGGCGTCGAGGAGGTCGGCGAGCCTTTGGTCGTCGATACGCACATGCAGCTTCACCGCGGTACAGAGCATGTGCACGCACGAGTGCCAGTCGTACGAGCCCCAGAACGCCGGATGCAGCACCCGCGGGTCGGGGTGGCCGGGGCCGGCCTGCTCATGGTGCATGGCGGCGGGGTACTCCTGGCCGACAACCTGCTCGATAGTGCGCGCCCACGAATCCTGCATGGCGTTAAAGTTAGCGCATGACTCGGCGCCTGAAGCTCGAAATCGTGCTCGTCCTCGCGGTCACCTTCGGCACCGCGGGGCTGCGCGCGGCGCTGCGGCTTGTGGACTCGCTGTTGCAAGCCCCACTGAACCAGCAGAGCACCACCATCCACGACGCGGCCTCGACAGTCCCCTGGCTGGACCTGGCACTGCAGGCGACTTCCGCGCTGACGCTGTTCGCGTGGGGCGGGCTGGCGTGGTTCCTCTTGGACGAGCGTTGGCGCTGGCCCCGCTGGGCCGACGCCGCGCGCGGGGTGGGGTTCGCCGCGCTGATCGGGCTGCCCGGCCTGGCGTTGTACGTCGCCGCGGTACACCTGGGGCTATCCAAGGTGGTGGTGCCGACCACCGCCGCGGTGCAGATCCCAACGTCGCTGCTGTGGTCCTTCGCCAACGGCTTCGGCGAGGAGATCGTGGTGGTGATGTACCTGGTCACGCGCTTGAAGCAGCTGGGGTGGAAACCGTGGCAGTTCATCGCGGCCTCGGCGGTGCTGCGCGGGTCCTACCACCTGTACCAGGGGGTCTCCGCAGGCTTCGGCAACATTGTCATGGGCGTGATCTTCGCCTGGTATTTCCATAAAACTGGCCGGGTGTGGCCGCTGATCCTGGCGCACTTTTTCATCGATGCCGTGGCGTTTATCGCCTATCCGCTGCTGGACCTGTCGTGGCTCGGAATCTAAACACTTCCGTCACACTGGTTACACTAAGCGCATGTCTACTACGCCCCATTCCAACGACCCCCGCGATAACGCGGGCGAGTTCGTGCTGGGCAAAGACGGCAAGCCCCTCGTGGACCGCTACGGCCGCCCCATTCGCCGTCGCACAACTGCTTCTCGACGCGATCCCGCTCCCCGCCACCCCGACGAATTCACGCGCGTAGAACCCCGTGCGCGCGGGGGTTCCCCGCGGGTCGAGCCGGGCCACACCGTTTACGAACCCCCGGCCGCGTACGAGCCACGGCGCGCGCCGGAGCACCCGCGCAGCCGGCCGGTGCAGCAGCGTCCCGTGCAGCAACGCCCTGCGCGGCCTGCCCCGGAGGACGTCCCGCTGCAGGTCTCGAGGGGGAGACGGCGGGGGCCGAAGGTGCGTCGCAAAGTAAAGCTCCCCGGCTGCGGCGCAGTGCTCGCCCTGATCATCGCCTTGCTGATCGGCTCGGTGCTGGTCGCGGACGCGCGCCTAAACCGCACTGCCGCCATGCCCGACCAGCAAATCTCGAACACCTCGGGGACAAACTGGCTGCTCGTGGGCTCCGACTCGCGCACGGGCCTGAGCGAAAAGGACGTCGAACGCCTCGGCACCGGCGGCGACCTGGGCACCGTGCGCACCGACACGATCATGCTCATGCACCTGCCGCTGCGCGGAAAGCCGACGCTGGTGTCCATCCCGCGCGACTCGTACGTGACCGTGCCCGGGTACGGCTACGACAAGGTCAACGCCGCGTTCTCCATCGGTGGGCCGCAGCTGCTGGTGGAGACCGTGGAGCAGAACACCGGGCTGCATGTGGACCGCTACGCGGAGATCGGCATGGGCGGCCTCGCCGGGGTGGTCGACGCAGCCGGTGGTGTGGAGATCTGCGTCGCCGAGCCTATCGACGACCCGCTGGCCAACATCAACCTCCAACCCGGCTGCCAGGAGATGGACGGCCCCACAGCACTGGGCTACGTGCGTACCCGCGCCACCGCCCAGGGCGACCTGGACCGAGTGGCGCGCCAGCGCGAGTTCATGACCAGGCTGGTCACGCGCGTGCTGTCCCCGTCCGTGTATTTGAACCCGTTCCGCATGGCGCGTCTGCTGTGGGTCACGCCCACCCTGCTGACGGTCAACTCCGACGACCACGCGTGGAACCTCGCCCGCATCGTCATCGCGCTGCGCGGCGGCCTAGAGACGGAAACCGTGCCCATCGGCGGCTTCGCCGACACCGAAGTGGGCAACGTGGTGCTCTGGGACGACACCGCGGCCGAAGCGCTGTTCGCTTCCCTGCGGTAGGGCGCCGAGCGGGGCGGTTGGCGCAACAAGCGTCCACAGGCGGAAAACCGGCTACCTAGATCCGGCTACCAACCGATTTGGGAGCGCGGACAAAAAGTTGGAGTGTTGGGGGCAGCACCGGTTGATGTTGCAGGTGGGGATGTGGTCAAGGTTGTTCAGTGGCGCGATCTTTTCGACCAGCAGCAACAGTGGCCATCAACCCGATCATGTCGCCGCCAGCAGCAGGACTCCGAAGCCTCCAGCCGGCAACAGGGGCGGTCAGAGTGGCCTGGCCGCCGTTCTCGACGGGGGTGTGGTGGCCGGGTCCCGGCCTGTCACCGGGCGAAACGGGCGATAGCGTCGGTGACTTCCTGGAACTTGGCGTCGGCCTCCTCTCCTCCTAACTTGGCGGCGTCACGGACGCAGTGTTTCATGTGGTCATCGAGTAGTCCCAGGGCAACGCTGCGTAGGGCAGCATTGACCGCGGAGATCTGGGTAAGGATGTCGATGCAGTACTGTTCCTCGTCGACCATGCTGTGCAGGCCCCGGGCCTGTCCCTCGATGCGCTTGAGGCGGGCGAGATAGCGATCCTTGTCGTTGATGTAGCCATGGGTGGTGTGACAGGTGTCGGCCCCACCCGAGGAAGAAGCGGCCTGATCAGGGGTGCGAGTATCCACAATGGTCTCCTTGCTGAAAAAAGGGGGCAGGTATGTCCTGAGTCAGTTGCGGGTCGATCAGGATGGAAAGCCCGAGGGCATGGAATGAGGCATGAGGACCTCATGGTCCCCACGCCCTGTGGCGTTATTCGGATAAGTAGTCGGCAGATTGTCGGCCCGGAGGGGCCTGCCGGGTGGGGCCGGGGAGAGGTCAGGAGCAGGTACTTGGGGACGGAGGTCTGAGTGTGATTGGAGGGACTCAGCCACAGGAGGGGGACACGGGGTTCCTTATCGCTAGAAAAGGATGTGGATTAGGCGGTGACCGGCTGCCGCACGGAGGGGCGAGCGGGCTGCGGTGAGGAACTTGTGTTGTCGTGGGAGGACTTGAATCTACGCAGCGTGAGGGAGTTGGAGACCACGAACACCGAGGAGAAGCCCATCGCAATGCCCGCCAACCCCGGGTTGAGGAAACCGATCGCGGCGACCGGGATCAGCACGACGTTATAGGCGAACGCCCAGAACAGGTTGCCCTTGATGGTGCCCAGCGTGCGACGTGACAGACGGATGGCATCGCCCGCGGAGCGCAGGTCGTTGTTCATTAAGGTGATATCGGAGGCCTCGATGGCCACATCCGTGCCCGCCCCCATGGCCAGACCCAGATCGGCCTGGGCCAGGGCGGCCGCGTCATTGACGCCGTCGCCGACCATGGCGACCTTCTTGCCCTCATGTTGTAGCTTCTCGATGACCGCGACCTTGTCCTGCGGCATGACCTCGGCACTCACGTTGGCCGCATCGATGCCCACCTCTTGGGCGACGGCGGCCGCGGCCTTCGCGTTATCGCCGGTGAGCAGGTACGGCCTCAACCCCAGCCTGCGGAACTGGGCGACCGCTTCCGCTGAGGAGTCTTTGATGACATCGCGCACCACGACCACACCGGCGGGCTGGTCATCGACGTAGACGGCCACCGGGGTCGCGCCCTGCGACTGTGCGTGGTCGAAGGCGGTGGTGAGGTCACGGGGCAGCTGGCCGGCGGGACGGCCCACGGTGACGACGTGACCCTTGACGGTGGCCGTGACGCCCCGGCCGGCGGTGCTGTCGAAGTCGGTGGCCTCCTGGATGTTCCCGGAGCGCTCGGCCTCGGTGACAATCGCCTTGGCGATGGGGTGCTCGGAACCTGCTTCGACGGCCGCCGACAAGGCGAGGACCTCGTTGTTGGTGTAGCCGTCGGCGGCGTGGACGCCGGTGACCGACATGACCCCGGAGGTGACGGTGCCGGTCTTGTCCATGACGATGGTGTCGACCTGGCGGGTGGATTCAAGGACCTCCGGGCCCCTGATCAACAAGCCCAGCTGCGCGCCCCGGGAGGTGCCCACCAGCAGGGCGGTCGGGGTGGCCAGTCCCAGGGCGCATGGGCAAGCGATGATCAGCACCGCGACTGCGGCGGAAAAGGCCCAGTTCGCCCCGCTGCCGGCGGCGAGGTGGACGATCAGGGTGATGATGGAGACGACAATGACCGTCGGGACGAAGACCGAGGAAATCTTATCCACCAGGCGCTGGACCGGGGCTTTTTTCGCCTGGGCGTCAGTGACCAGCTTGGCCATCTGGGACAGCGTGGTCTCCGAACCTGTGCGGGTGACTTCGACCAGCAGTCGACCGGAGGTGTTGATCGTCGCGCCCGTGACCGGGGTGCCGGGGGCGGCCTCGACGGGAACGGACTCGCCGGTCAGCATCGACTCGTCGATGGCCGAGGTGCCCTCGATGACACGACCGTCGGTGGCGATCTTCTCACCCGGGCGGACGACGAAGACGTCACCGACTGTCAGCTGGGAGACCGGGACGCGGACTTCCTCACCGTCGCGGATCACCGCGGCGTCTTTCGCACCCATGTCCAGCAGGGACTTCAGCGCCGCGGAGGACTGGCCCTTGGCGCGGACCTCAAACCACCGGCCGAGCAACAGGAAGGTGATGACTACGGCGATGGTCTCGAGGTAGATGTGGTCCATGCCGTCATCGCGGGGCAGCAGGCTCATCTCCATCACCATGCCGGGGTGCCCGGCGTTGCCGAAAAACAAGGCCCACAGCGACCACAGATACGCAGCGGTAGTGCCCAGAGACACGAGTGTGTCCATCGTGGTCGAGCCGTGACGCAGGTTGGTTAAGGTCGCCCGGTGGAACGGGGCGCCACCGTAGAAGTAGATCAGGGTGGACATGACGAGCAGGGCCCACTGCCAATTCATGAACTGCAGGGACGGGATCATCGAGATCGCGACCACCGGAACGGAGAGGATCGTCGACCCGATCAGACGCGTCTTCAGGTCTGTGGCCTCGGCCTCGCGGGCCTGTTCGTGGCGGTCACCGACCACCTCGGTGTCCTCCTCCGGACCGCTGTCCACGGCGGAGGCGTGTTGATCCCCCATGGTGAACGCGTCGTACCCGGCACCCCGCACGGTTTCGATCAGCCGATCGGCGTCGACTTTGGTGGGGTCGTAACTGACGGAGGCGGATTCGGTGGCGAAGTTAACGGTGGCCTCCACGCCATCGAGCTTGTTGAGCTTGCGTTCCACCCGCCCTGAGCACGACGTACAGGTCATGCCGGTGACGCCCAGATCGACCTGGAGTAGGTCAACCGACGGTTGAGTTTGAATCATCAGTGATCAGTCCTTCAGTAAACAGTCGTGAGGTGCATCTCCGAGGTCCCAAAAGGCCCGCCCACAGATGCACCGTCGGGGATATCGAACCGGCATGGCTGGGCCTGATGGGCATATCCAGCAGGGTTGGCCCGGCCGTGTCTACGCGAGGCGGGGACCGGGCCCAGGGATTAGGGCTTGACGGTGTAGCCGGCTGTCGTGACGGCGGCGACAACATCGTCGTCGGTGAAGTTTTCACCCGTGACGGTCACCTGCCCGGTATCCACGGTGGCCTCCACCATGGTCACACCGGCGACCTCGCCGATCTCCTCCTCCACGGAGGACTTGCAGTGTCCGCAGGTCATGCCTTCGATGATGTACTTCTTTGTTACGGCGCTCATCAGATGATCCTTTCCTTGATGTCCTGAAGGGCAGGAGTGGAGATGCCCAACAACCTTCAACCTATACCCATGGGGGGTATCAGTCAAGGAGGTGTCTGCCCCTAAGCGTCCCGTTCGGCGGGCAGGACTTCCGGAACGGCCGCGATCGTTGCTGCACTTCTTGTACAAAATGTACGTTAAAGGGTATGGGCATCACGGTCACCCTCAGTCAGTTCCGCAGCGAACAAAGCCACTATCTTGATGCCGCCCAAGGTGAACCGGTCACCATCTCCAGTCGCGGGCCCCGCCGCCGGGCGGTGGTGGTCTCCCCGGACTTCTACGACCGGGCGGTTCAGGCGCTGGAGGATGGCGAGGATATCCGTGCCGCAGCGGCTACCCGTCAGGAGGCGGGCGGTGTCTCCCACAAGGAGTTCACGTCCGACCCCAAACTGGACTGACCTGCCTGTCCATACCTGTGCCGCGGTATCTGATCATCGATAAGCTTTCAACTGCGACAGCCCTTCGCACGCTGGCCCGGCAATGGCAGCAGTGATTGCCACCGCCATCGACGCCCTGGCCCACGTTCCGCCGTCTCGGCGGAGTGGAAAAGTTGCGGGGCGACGACGGGGAGTGCTGTAGCTGGGTAGTCCACGGCCGTCAATGACGGTGAGCTGATCAGCGTCTCGGTTCCAAGCCCCGGCCGAGGTCGAGGCTCCGGTCTCCCCGGAGGCTGCCACCGTCGAGGTGGATTTGGCCACCAACGACACGGCCCTGTCCTCGAGTGGGACGCAGGCCGCACCGCAGATTCTCGCGATCTCCGAATTCAAGCCGGTCGCCAACATCGACGAGCAGCTGGACAAGGCCATCCAGTACAACGCCGAGCGGGCCGAGAAGGAGCGCGCTGCCCGCGCGCCCTCGGTGGTCAAGCCCGCTGAAGGCACCTTCACCTCCGGTTCCGGCGTGCACTGCGGAACCCTCCACGCGGGTATCGACATCGCCAACGTCGTAGGTACCCCGATCCTCGCGGCGATGGGCGGCACTGTCATTGACTCCGGCCCGGCCTCCGGTTTCGGGCAGTGGATCCGCATCCAGCACGATAATGGCTCGATTGCCGTCTCCGGTCATATGGAGACTTTCGACGTGACCGTTGGAAAACGCGTCACCGCTGGTCAGAGGATCGCTGGCATGGGCAACCGGGGGTTTTCCACCGGCTCTCACCTGCACCTCGAGCGTTACCCGACTGGCAGCGGGGCGGTCGACCCGTTGCCCTGGTTCGCCGAGCACGGCGTCACCTTCTAACCTTCCCGCACTCACCAGGACCGGCCCCGACACCGGAACCGGCGACAGTGACTGGGCGTGAGGCACCCGCCTCAGACCGCAGAGACGCTTCTCACTCATCGCCGACACAGCCCGGACTTGATAGCTTCTCCAGGCAGGCCAGACCGGGGCACAGGGGAGGCAGTCCGTGCTCGTCATATATGGGGGCGGCGAGCGTCCCGCCAACGAGGAGCAGGTGCCGTAATCCACGTTTAGTGGGATATTCCCGTAACCTGCCTTCTCCTGCGCCAGCTGACGAGGCCGGTAACCGCAGGCCATGCAAGAGCCAGCATCGCGAGAACCAACAGGGGTGTATCCCCCATGCGCGCATACGGCATCAAACCAGTATGAAGGGGAACGGTTGCCGTCAGCAGTTCGTTCGTGCCCAGGCCACTGAGTTGTGAGACTATGCCGTCGGGCTGGATAACTGCGGAGTATCCGGTGGGGGCAGCCTGGAGAACGGTGCGGCCAAACTCGCGGGCACGCATCCGGGATGCGGCCACTTCAATTGCAGGTACTTCCTCGGTCACAAAAGACGCGGCGTTGGTCGGTGCGAGGAGTAGCTGCCCACCATTGCGAACGGCATCAGCGACCCGGTCGGCGAAGAAGACCTCATAAGAAATGACGATCCCCAATCGTGGTGTCCCGCTGGGATCGAGCACCGCCGGTCCCTCTCCGGCAATGGCGTCGCGGGGGATGAACCGTGCGTCCTCGCTGAGTCGTTCAATCAGATTGCGCATAGGGATGTACTCGCCGAACGGCACACGATGATGCTTCTCATAGCGTCCTAACCGGGTCCCGTCCGGCCCCCACACTATGGATGCGTTCCTGAAATGTTGATCCTCAGATTCGGTAATTCCGACGACGATGTTCGTGTCGAGTTGCCTGGCCAGTTCAGCGAAAGCTGCATCAACGCGCGTCCCGTCGATTGAGCCGTCGATATTGACGACGTTTTCGGGCAGCAGAACCAGATCAGGGTCCCCGGTGATATCGTCGGCAGCCTGTAGGTGCCGGCGGGTCGTATCAAACGGATCGGTATTGACCGCGCGAAGCCCACGGGGCCTCCACCCTGCACGAGCACGACGTCAAGGCTGCCTTCTGCCGTATCATCTACGATCGTTGACGCGAACGCCGGTACCGCGAGTACCACGACCACTGCGACCACGGATGCTGCACGGGCTCGTCTCGGCCCGAAGATGACAGCGGTAACAACGGCCCCCGCAACTGCGGCCAACGCGGTCACCAGGAGAGTCCCTCCCAGGGGCGCTGCCGCCATGAAAGGACCATCGGTCTGGCTGTATCCGAAAGCGGACAACGGGAAACCGCCGAACGGGAACCGGTGCTGCACAGCCTCCAATAACACCAGGGCCGCAGGGGTGAGCAGCCACCAGCCCGACCAGCGGCTGCGAAAAGCCGCCTCGTTAGACGATACCGCGGCAACCAGCATTAACAGTAGCGCCTGAACGGCAACAACAGCAGCATACCCGGCAGTGTTGAAGTCGGTGAGCCAGCGCAGAGCAAGAGCGTAGTGCGCCACAGATACGCAGCCGCTGGGAAATATGTACGAGTACATCTCCATGATCTGCGTGGACAAGCTGCAGGTTATCGACTTCCGCCCGACACGGTGCACACCACTGGCCCCAAGCGTTGAGGACGACGACCTCGCCTTCAAAAACAGACAGGCTGATCTCCTCACCCTCCTCCATCAGCGACGGGCCGGAGAAGTCCGGCAGCGGGGCACGTTCCTCCTCTGCGTAGATAATCTCGGTTTTCCGGGGCGGTGGGGAAGAAGACGGTGTTCTGGTTGTCCCGGAAGACCACAACACCGAGGGAGGTCATCGTGCTGCCCGGTGGGTGGTCTGCAGCGACTCTGCCCACCTCGGCACTCCACCCCTGCTGTGGGGGTTATTCGTAGCGAAGCGAGCTGAGCATCCCGGTTTCCATGTGATAGGCGTTATGGCAGTGAAATGCCCACTCACCGGGGTTGTCAGCGATCAGGTCGGCGATCATGGTTTCACCGTGGCGGAGAAGGACAGTGTCCTTGCGTAGCCCGTCGCTGCCGGGTAGCGCCCACGTGTGGCCGTGGATGTGCATGGGATGGGGCATCATGGTCCTGTTGCGCATGACCATCCGCAGGCGCTGGCCCTCCTGCACGGTCGCGGAGGAGGATTGGCCGTCGGTGAGAATGCTCCATTCATACGGCATCATCTGCCCGCCCAGGTCGATGCTAACTTCTCGGTCTGGTGTGCCCTCGGGCAGGAGTGCACGGTCTGCTGGCTTTAGGGAGGACAGAAGCAGTCCGGTGGACGACAACTCGGGGAAGTCGACATCGGGGCGGGGGGCCTGGCCGCCGGCGGTGCGGATGACGGCGAAGGCGCGGTCGTCCTTACCCACCGCCAAAGCCGTGAGCGGGAAGATGCCGTCGCCGAGGATGACCTCGACGTCGACACGCTCGCCCATCGACAGGTAGATCGATTCGGTCTCCCAGGGCTGGACAGGGAAGCCGTCGGTGTGGGTGACGGTCATGCGGTGACCACCGAGAGCCACCTTGAAGATGGTGTCACCGCCGGAGTTGATAAACCGCAGGCGGGCCTTGTCGCCCGGGCGAGCCTCGAAGGTCCGGTGAGCACGGGGGATACGCCCGTTGATGAGGTAGTGCGGATACATCACATCGCCGGCATCCCCGCCCAGTACCCGGTCCGGGGTGCCGTGCATCATCTGGCCGTGACCTCCCATTCCCATCCTCCCGTCATGGTCGCCCGAACCCATTCCGGTGAGCTTGTCGAGCTCATCGTCGGGAGTGCTGCCGTCGATGCCATCGACCCAGTCGTCGAGCACGATGGTCCACTCGACGTCCTGATCCTCAGCGTCGTCCGGGTCGCGGACGATCAGAGGGGCGTGCAGACCCCGGTCGAGTTGCAGGCCGGTGTGGGAATGGTAGAAGTAGGTGCCACCGTGGGGGACTTCAAAAACATAGGAAAAAGACTCGCCAGGTTCAATGGGGTCCTGGGTCATGCCGGGCACACCGTCGGCTGCGTTGTGGAGTGCGATGCCATGCCAGTGGATGGAGGTGCTCTCAGGCAGTTCATTGGTGATATCGACCTGCAGGACGTCGCCGGCGGTGGCCTCAATGGCCGCATCCCCGGTGTCAGAGACGTATCCCCACGTCTTGGCTTCGATGCCGCCGATATCCAGGGAGAGGGGCCGGGCGGTCAGTGTCCGGCGCACCGTCGGCTCACCGAGCGCAGTGGGGGTGGGAGTGGGGCGAAGGGAGGGACCTGGTGCCGAGGCAGCGGGTCCAGGGTCGCTGGTGCAGGCGGCCACGGCCCCGGTGCCGGCGAGGACGAGCCCGCCGAGCAGAAACTGTCGTCGGGAAAACGCGTTCGTCATGATTTAACCTTCCTTGGTGCAAGATTTCAGTGATACGGGAGACAGTCGCAGGTGAGGATCCTGCTGAGCTATCACGTCAGGCGCAGGTCTGTGACACAGGTGGCACCGTCGTCGGTGGTGGAAAACTCCGTGGAGCCGGTATGCCCCTGGTAGCTGACCTCAATCAGGCCGGTGACATCATCGGGAAGCCAGAAGCCAATAAACCCGTTGTCGAAGGTGGTTGTCGCCTCGTCCACCAGTACCTCACCGGTCGCCTCATCGGTGATCGTGACCTGGATATCCTCATTGTCGAGTTCCCCCTGGCAGGTCGTGAGGCTGTGGTAGAAGCAGTCGTGGGTGGAGGTGAGATAGGGTGCGATCGAGACATACGTCTGATTGTCGGGAAGATCGAGCGCGACTTCCTGGTCATCGCTCGAGAGCAGTAGTTCATCGGCACGCACTGAGGCGATCAGATCCGTGGGACGCTCAGTGACCTTCTGCCGGTCGAGGTGATCAATGATCTCCACCGCGTCCATGTCGGCCAGGCCATGGGTAGTCAGGAATGTGTCCTGGGACTCCGTCCCGTCGGCGGTGGGTTCCGGGTCGGCGGCCGAACACCCCGTGAGGGCGAGGGCAAGGGCCGCGGCTGCGATCGCTGCTCGTTTCACGTCAATCTCCTTGGATCGTGGTAGGACCGTGAGAAGACACCGCCTCAAGGTCGATGCCATACCTTTATCTAGCACGGGTGCCTGACGGACTAGGATTCAAAAACCCTGCTCACAGCCTTATAACAGGGCGAAAAGGGGGTGAATTCGGTGGGCTGGGTCACCACCGGAACACCACCTCTCAGCCGTGGGCGATGTCGTTCTACCCGCCCCGGGTATGCGGTGCAGGCAGTGAAATCCCTGGTGGCGCCTGCTGAACCGACGAGGAGAGGCGATGCCGCCGGCCCGGGGTAGGGCACAGGGGTGACGGCGGTCGAAGGGTGATGTTTGAAGATTTGATGAAGATTTCCCCGCCGGGCACTGAGCGAGGGTGGTATTCCCCCTTGCCGGAGCGATACTGGGGTCTATGGCTGACCACACACCGACCACCGCCACGCCCCCGGGGCGGGTGCTGGTCGTCGATGATGAACAACCCCTGGCTCAGATGGTGGCCTCCTACCTCATCCGGGCCGGCTTCGATACCCGCCAGGCGTACACCGGCACCCAGGCCGTGGACGAGGCCCGTCGCTTTTCCCCCGATGTTGTGGTACTGGATCTGGGGCTGCCCGAACTCGACGGCCTGGAGGTATGCCGACGGATCCGCACCTTCTCGGACTGCTACATCCTCATGCTCACCGCGCGTGGCAGCGAGGACGACAAGATCAGCGGTTTGACCCTGGGGGCGGATGACTACATCACCAAACCTTTTAGCATCCGGGAACTGGTGACCCGGGTGCATGCGGTGCTGCGCCGCCCGCGCACCAGCACCACCCCACCGCAGGTGACCACCCCCTTGATCGTTGGTGACCTCATCCTTGACCCCGTCGCCCATCAGGTGCGGGTGGGGGAGACGACCGTGGAGCTCACCCGCACGGAGTTCGAGCTGCTGGTTGCCCTGGCCCTGCGCCCCGGCCAGGTGCTGACCCGCCACGACCTGGTCGCCGAGGTCTGGGACACCACCTGGGTCGGTGATGAACGCATCGTCGATGTCCACATCGGCAACTTGCGTCGCAAGCTCGGCACCGACACCCGGGGCCGGGGGTTTATTGACACCGTGCGTGGCGTGGGCTACCGGGTGGGGCAGCCATGAATCACGGACCCGGCCTGACCTTCCGCTTCCTGGCCGCCCAGGTGTTGGTCGTGGTGATTAGCCTGCTGGTGGCCGCGGCCGTGGCCACGGTGGTGGGCCCGACCCTGTTTCATGATCATATGTCGATGGCCGGCCGGGAGGACCCCTCGCTGGAGCTGTTCCATGCCGAGCAGGCCTACCGGGACGCCAACCTGATCACCCTGGCCGTCGCCCTGCCCACCGCCTTGATCAGCGCCCTGCTGGCTAGCCTGTGGTTATCGCGTCGCCTGCGCACCCCCCTGCAGGATCTCACCCGCGCCGCTACCAGCCTGGCGGCCGGCAACTATCGTATCCGCGTGCCCGCCGGAGAAGCAGGCCCCGAGGTCACCACCCTGGCGCATGCCTTCAACTCCATGGCCGACCGGCTGGAACACACCGAACAGGTCCGCCGCCAGATGCTCTCTGATCTGGCCCACGAAATGGGCACGCCCTTATCGGTGCTCACGGTCTACCTCGATGGTCTCCAGGACGGGGTCGTGGACTGGGATAATGCCACCCACGCGATCATGGCTGACCAACTCACCCGCCTGACCCGGTTGATGGAAGACATTGACGATGTCTCCCGGGCCCAGGAACACCGGATCGATTTGGACCTAGCGGAGGAGAGGCTCGGGGATCTGCTCCATACCGCCGCTGCTGCCGCGGGGGAAGCTTATGCCGACAAAGGCGTCGATTTACAGGTCGAGACCATTACGGACACCGCCCGGGTGCTCGTGGACCGGCAACGCTTCGGCCAGGTGATGAGCAATCTCCTGTCGAACGCGCTACGGCACACCCCGGCCGGCGGGCAGGTCCGGATCAGCGTCCACCGACAGGGGGCGTCCACCGCGCTCATCCACGTCGCCGATGACGGCGAGGGCATCCCACCTAGCCAGCTCGGACACATCTTCGAACGCTTCTACCGGGGGGATGCCGCCCGCAGCCGGGATAACGGCGGGGCCGGTATCGGTCTGACTATCTCCAGGGCATTGATCGAGGCCCACGGCGGCACTCTCACCGCCACCTCCCCCGGACCCGGTCGCGGAGCGGTGTTTGCCCTCCGCCTCCCGCTGTCCCCTCCCGACAGCGAGGAGGCTGCTCGGTGACCACACCCTGCCCCGCGTCAGGGCCGTGCCCTCCGCCCCTTGAAAATGTACCCCGGGGGGGTATATGCTAGCGAGCGTTACCGCATCCCACCGACCCATAGGAGCTTTCCCATGACCAACCCCCCGCCCCGCCTCTTGCCAATGGCCTCCCATGGCTGCAGCTGTTGCGGACCTGCCTCACATGTCGACACCGCCTCCATCCCTGCCGCCAGCGACTCGTCAGCAGGAGGATCCTCCCCTAGCTACCAGGTCACCGGCCTGACCTGCGGGCACTGCGCGAAAAGCGTGACCCAGGCCCTTCAGGCCCTCCCCCAGGTCGACGACGTCCAGATTGATCTCGTTGCTGGTGGTGTTTCCACCGTCACGGTCACCGGTGTCGTACCTCCGGAGATGGTTCGCCGGGCCATCGAAGAGGCCGGCTACACCGTCTTATCCTGATCAGTTTTACCCATCATCCCGACCCCGACCGGGTTGAGCGGAAGGAACGTCATGAGCACTCCCCACCATTCCGGTGATCACCATGGTGATCACCCCGCTCCGGAAACAGACCACACCCACCACCCGGATCATGCCAGCCACGACAGCCGGTTTGATTACGGCGGCAGTAGGTAGCCGGTTTGATTACGGCTAGATGTTGCGGGTCGTGGTGACAACCTTGCCCTCAACACCCGGCCAGGTGCCGGCCTCGATCATGCGGTTCTTGCGCTCCACCCAGAAGTCGGCGTTCTTGATGCCCAGCGCCTCGGGGTCGAAGTGCGGGTCAATGCCAGCTTTCTTCTGGCGGCGGTAGTCCCACAGGCACTTCAGCGCCGGGACCTGCAGGAAGATGATCGCCACGATGTTGAGCCACGCGGTCGCGCCGACGCCGATGTCGCCGAGCGCCCAGGCGGTGCCCGGGGTGGTGGTCGCACCGATGAAGACAGCCACGAGGATCAGGGCGCGCAGGATCCAGATGATGGCCTTACGTGCGCCTTCGTTCTTCACCCAGCGGTTCAGGTAGGTGAAGTTGGTCTCTGCCATGTAGTAGTACGCCAGCACGGTGGTGAAGGCGAAGAACATGATTGCCAGGGCGATAAACGACGGGCCGAGGCCGGCGGCAAAGGAGTTCAGGCCTTCTTGGACGTAGCCGGGGCCGACAGGGATGCCGTCGGTAAGCGAGCCCTCGTAGATCACCGCGCCGTCTTCGGACTGGCCCTCGAAGACTTGGTACATGTCGGTGGAGATGATGATGAAGGCGGTGGCGGAGCAGACGAACAGGGTGTCGATGTAGACGGCGAACGCCTGGACGAAGCCCTGCTTCGCCGGGTGAGAGACTTCGGCGGCGGCCGCGGACTGCGGGCCGGTGCCCTGGCCGGCCTCGTTGGAGTAAATGCCGCGCTTGACACCCCACATGATGGCGGCGCCGAGCATGCCGGAGAATGCGGCTTCCTTGTCGAAGGCGGCGCGGACGATGGTGCCGAAGACCTCGGGAATCTGGGAAGCGTTCGCGAACAGCACCACGATGGCAATGATGATGTAGATGCCGGCCATGAACGGCACCACCATGGAGGCGAAGTTCGCGATGCGCTTGATACCGCCGATGATGATGAACGCGAGCAGCACGGTCATGATCGTGGCGGAAACCCAGATATTGATGCCCCATGCATTATCGACGGCCGCAGCCACGCCGTTGGCCTGAATCCCTGGCAGGAAGTAGGACGTTGCCAGCAGCATGCACACCGCAAAGATAATGGCGTAGACCAGCATGAACGGGGCTGCGGCAGTGTGCTTGTACGCCTTCTCAATGTAGTAGGCGGGACCACCGCGGTACTCGCCGGTGTCGCGGTCGGTCTCCTTGTAAATCTGGGCGAGGCAGCACTCGATGAACGAGGTGGCGGAGCCGAGCAGGGCCACCAGCCACATCCAGAACACCGCGCCCGGGCCGCCGAACGCGATGGCGGTGGCCACGCCGGCGATGTTGCCCACACCGACGCGGCCGGCGAGCGAGATCATCAGGGATTGGAACGAGGAAATACCCTGCTCAGAGCTTTCTCCGGACTTGAGCTGGCGGATCATGTCCGGCAGGCAGCGGATCTGTAGGAACAGGGTGGCGAGCGTGAAGTACGCACCCGCGCCGAGACACAGATAGACGAGTGCGTTGGACCAAATCACACCGTTGAGGGAGTCGATAAAACCTTCCACGGGACCCTCCTAAAGGGGTATGCGCTGGGAGTTTTCAGGGAAACCTTGCAGGTAACTAGAGAACATAGGACATCTAGTTGTGCTTTGCGTCACTTTTCGTGTAAAAATTATGCGCCGACACCGAAAAATTCCGTTCTGCGCAATATCCGCAGGGTTTTGCGGTGCTAAACGCACGAGATGGAAGGACACCATGAACGAGACTGCGAAGCCGGTGAACTCTCGGCGCAGGTTTTCCCCCGCCTGGCCGGTGAAGAACTTGCCGGCGGGTGCGGAGGCGCTGATCCCGGAGCTGGACAATCCCCGCTTCGAGGGCATTGAGGACCCCACCGACAACACCGAACACATCACCCGCGCCGAAAACCAGGGCCAACCCGCACCACAGAGCACCGCGGACGAGGCTGACCCGAAACCGAAGGCGGTGTGGCGCTTCTTCGTCTACAGCGCCATCGGCATCTTCGCGTTCTTCGTGCCGTTTACCATCGGCGATTCCAAGTCCACGATCCTGCTCGACCACATCGTCAGCTGGATCACCACCACGCTCGGCGAGGGCACCCGCTACCTGGCGCTGTTCGCCATTATCGCGGGCACGATCTACCAGTTCGTCTCCGGGCGCTGGAAAGAGGATTACCCGCGCATGGTGTTCGCGGGGCTGTCAGTGCTGGCAATCGTGCTGTGCGCGATGCTCACGTTCGGCTTCGGCCCGGCGTGGCTGTTCAACCCTGACATCGGCCCGTTCATCCTGGACAAGCTGGTCATCTCTGTGGGCCTGCTCATCCCGGTGGGCGCGATCTTCCTCGGCCTGCTCGTCGGCTTCGGCCTGATGGAATTTATCGGCGTGATGGTGCAGCCGATCATGCGCCCGGTGTTCCGCACCCCGGGCAAGTCCGCGGTGGACGCGGTGGCGTCGTTTTTGGGCTCATACTCCCTGGGCCTGCTCATCACGGACCGCATGTACAAAAACGGCAGCTACAACGGCCGCGAGGCGTCGATTGTCGCGTCGGGATTTTCCACCGTGTCCGCGACGTTCATGGTCATCGTGGCGAAGACGCTGGACATGATGGAGCACTGGACGGCGTACTTCTTCATCACGTTCATCATCACCTTCATCGTCACCGCGATCGTGGTGCGCATCCTACCGATTACCCGCATCCCGGAGGACTACTACCCGGGCGCGCAGCCGCACCCGGAAAAGGAGATTCAGGGCAACCGTTTCAAGGCCGCGTGGCGCGAGGCGAAGCTGGAGCTCAACCGCGCCGAATCTCTGGGCAAGGTGCTGTGGGCGAACTTCCGCGACGGTTTGATCATGGCCGTGCAGGTCACCCCGGGCATCATGGCCGTGGGCACGATCGGCCTGGTGTTGGCCACCTACACCCCGGTGTTCAAGATCCTGGGCGTCGCGTTCTACCCGCTGGTGTGGGCGCTGCGCCTGCCGGATCCGTGGGCGACGTCGGGCGCGCTCGCGTCGGGTCTGGCGGAGATGTTCCTGCCGGCGACGCTCAGCGCAGGCTCGGATGACATGGTGCTGAAGTTCACCATGGCGGTGGTGTGCGTGAGCCAGATCTTCTTCTTCTCGGCGATGGTGCCGGCGGTGCTGGCCACCGACATCCCGCTGAGCATCTGGAAGATGGTGCAGATCTGGTTCATCCGCGTGGTGCTCACCGTGCTGATCACTGTGCCGGTGGCGCACCTGCTCTTCTAAGAAGCAGCTGCCTATCGACGCAGCTTCGCCCCCACAACCGCATCGTCAATCAGCCGCGCGGCAGCTTTGGCGGTGCGGTTGTCCACGTCGAAGTCGGGGTTAAGCTCTACGACGTCCAGAAGCGCGACGCGCCCCGTCGCAGCCACCGCGGCGACCATCGCGCGCAGCTTGGCGTACTCCACGCCGAACCCGGCGGGCGCGGACACGCCCGGCGCGACCGCCGCCGGCAGCACGTCCAGGTCGATGGAGAGATGAATCGGCTTGTCGCCGGCCACCGCCTCTACGGCGCGCTCGGCGGCTTCGCGCACGGTCATCTCCGCCAGCTCGGTGTCCAGCACGGTGGTCACGCCGAGCTCGTCGGCGGTGTCGAAGAGCACCTTGGTGTTGTTGGGCTTGGAGATGCCGAAGACGCTGTAGTCGAAGTCCTCGCCCACCAGGCCGGCGATCTGCTTGAACGGGGTGCCGGAGGTGGGGCGGGTTTCGGTGCGCAGATCGAAGTGGGCGTCGAAGTTGATCACCTGCATCGGCCCGATCGCCCCGTAGGCGCCGCGGTGGGTGGCAAAGGAGGTCTCGTGCCCGCCGCCGAGGACCACGGTCATCCCGTCTGCGCCCTGCGCCGCCACGAGGTCGCGCACCCGGTCGGACAGCTCGCGTTGGGAGCCTTCGAGGTCGGTGTCTTGGGTGGTCACGGTGCCGGCGTCGAGAAGCGATGTGCTCTCGTGAACCGCGAGCGAGCCGAGGGCCGCGCGCAACGCCTCCGGGCCTTTCGCCGCGCCCTGGCGGCCGCCGTTGCGTTCGACGCCTTCGTCGGAGGCGTAGCCGATCAGGTGCACGGCACCCTCGGTGGGCTGGGCAGTTGTGTCGATGACGCTGTGCCAACGGGCGTGCTCAGGGCCGGGGCCGTCGTTGCGGCCGGTCCAGTTGGAAGCGGGGGTGAAAAGCGGTGCAGTTACAGTGTTCATGCCCTCCGAGGGTAGCGCCGTGGGCATACTATGTGCGATGACTAAGCCGCAGGTTCCCGCCGCGCACAACGTGTTGCGCATCCTGGCGCTGTTGTCCACCACGGACGCGCCGATTTCCGCCACCCGCATCCAGCGCGAGCTGGACCTGCCGCGTTCCACCACCTACCACCTGCTGCGGGAGCTGGAGGATTCCGGGTTTGTGGTGCACCTGCGCAAGCCCGGCACGTACGGGCTGGGGCTGGCGTCGTACCGCATGGCGCAGGCTTACACCACGCAGCAGCCGCTGGTGCGACTGGCCACGAAGCCGCTGGCGCGGATCGCGCAGCTCGCGGGCGGTTCGGCGCACTTGACGCGCCTCGCCGGCCCGGAGATTGTGTACCTGCACGAGGTGCGCGCCCCCGGTGCGGTGTCGCTGGTCACGGAGGTGGGCGTGCGTTTGCCGTCGCTGAAGACCGCCTCGGGGCGCATCATGCTTGCGCAGCTGCCGGAGGCGGAGCTGCGCGCCGCGTACAACTCCTCGGGCGAGCGGCGCCGCTACAGCGAGGTCAAAGAGGAGCTTGCTGCCTATCGACGCCAAGGGTTCGCCACCGAGCGCGAAGCCATCTCCCGCGGCCAGGAGTCCGTGGCGGTGGCGGTGCTGGACCACCTTTCGCGCCCAGCGGCCGCGCTGGCGGTGACCTTCGCCGTGGACAGCGCGGACACGCAGCAGCTGGTCAGCGCGCTGCAGACCGCCGCCGAAGGGTTGCGCGCACAGTTCTTCGGAAACGTGTGACCGGACGCACTTTTGTGGGCTACTATCACGCCCATGACACACGCAGTTTCAGTTGGTATTGGGGCCCTGTCCGTCGAGGACGTTGTGGCCGTCGCCCGCCACGGAGCCGAGGTCGCCATCGACCAGGCCGCCCTGGGTGAGATCGCCGCGACCCGCGAGCGCGTCGAGGAGCTCGCCGCGGACCCGACACCGGTCTACGGCGTCTCCACCGGCTTCGGCGCCCTGGCTACCAAGCACATTCCGGAGGACATGCGGGCCCAGCTGCAGGTCTCCCTGGTCCGCTCCCATGCCGCGGGCACAGGCCCGGAGGTGGAAGAAGAGGTCATCCGCGCGCTGATGCTTTTGCGCCTGTCCACGCTGTGCACCGGCCGCACCGGCGTGCGCCCCGTGGTCGCGGAAACGTACGCCGCCGCACTCAACGCCGGGATCACCCCGGTGGTTCGCGAGTACGGCTCGCTCGGCTGCTCCGGCGACCTGGCGCCGCTGGCACACTGCGCGCTGGCGCTGCTCGGCGAGGGCGAGGTCCGCGTCCGCGGCGGCGAGATCGTCCCTGCGACTGAGGCGCTCTCCGCTGCCGGCATCGAGCCGCTGGTCCTGCGCGAAAAGGAGGGCCTGGCGCTGATCAACGGCACCGACGGCATGCTCGGCATGCTCTGCCTGGCCATCGCGGACCTGCGCGAGGCCGCCAAGGTTTCCGACATCGCCACCGCCATGAGCGTCGAGGGCCTGACCGGCACCCTGTCCGTCTTCGACGAGGACCTGCAGGAGCTGCGCCCCCACCCGGGCCAGGCCGATTCCGCGTACAACATCCGCACCGTCGCTGCCGACTCGCCGATCCTCGCCGCCGCCCTGGACAGCTTCAAGGCCAACGACGTGCAGGACGCCTACTCCATCCGCTGCACCCCGCAGGTCGCCGGCGGCTTCCGCGACACGCTCACCCACGTCACCACCGTGGCCAACCGGGAGCTCGCCGCCGCCAACGACAACCCCGTGGTGGCCAAGGACGGCCGCGTGGCCTCCAACGGCAACTTCCACGGCGCACCGGCGGCTTACGTGCTGGACTTTTTGGCGATTGTCGTGGCCGACCTGGCGTCGATTAGCGAAAGGCGCACCGACCGCTTCCTCGACCCCGCCCGCAACCGCGGCCTCAACGCCTTCCTCGCCGGCGACCCGGGCGTGGACTCCGGCCACATGATTGCGCAGTACGCGCAGGCCGGCATCGTCGGCGAGCTCAAGCGCAACGCTGTGCCGGCCTCCGCCGACTCGATCCCGTCCTCGGCGATGCAAGAAGACCACGTTTCTTTGGGCTGGTCCGCCGGCCGCAAGCTGCGCCGGAGCATCGACGGCCTGCAGCGCGTGCTCGCCGTGGAGATCCTCACCGCCGCCCGCGCTCTGGACATGCGCGACGGCGAGCCCTCCGCAGGCACCGGTGCGGCCGTGTCTGCGCTGCGCAAGCTTGTCGACGGCCCCGGCACCGACCGCTACCTCTCCCCCGAAATCGAGCACTCCGTGCAGCTGGTCAAGGGCGGCGACTACGTCGAGGCCGTCGAAGCCGCGGTGGGCCAGCTGCGGTAGGCGGTCTGGGCTCGCCCCTGGGGCCTGCCCGACACGCCCCCACGGCATGCCCCCGGAGCAATGTATTCACTCACCCGTGAACACATCCGGCGATCGGCTTTCCTGACCTGGGCAAAGTGAACAAATTACCCGCCCACCAGGAGGTTTGTTCACTCGGACTGTCCTGTCGGGTGAACAAACCCCCACAGCGCCGACACTTCGCGGCGCGCGCCACCCCACCGAACCCCACCCCGCAGTCTCGGATCCAAGACAACTCGCGCGGCAAGCCAGATGTGACCTCCCGAAACCTCCATACACTGTCGCGCACACCATAGTTTCGCGTCGATTGTGATTGGAGTCTCATCATGGCTGGACGGTACCCGAACGGCGATTTCTACGATTTTGAGTCCGAGCTGCCCGCGGAGGAAAAGGACATCCTCTACAACGTCCGCGATTGGGCTAACGAGAAGGTGTTGCCCATCGCCGTGGACTATTGGAACCGCTCGGAGTTCCCGCACGAGCTGCTGCCGTCGATAGGCGAGCTGAACATCATCAGCCTCGTGCGCGGCCAGGGTCGCTCCCGTCTGCTGGCCGGCCTGGTCGCGGCAGAGATCCACCGCGCGGACGGCTCCGTGGGCACGTTCTTCTCCGGCCAGGACGGCCTGTTCACCGGCAGCATCGAGCTGCTTGGCTCCGAGGAGCAGAAGGAGCGCTGGCTGCCGGATTTGTACGCGGTGCGCAAGACTGGCGTGCTGGCAATCACCGAGCCGGAGGCCGGTTCCGACGTCGCGCAGGGCATGCGAACCACCGCTACCAAGGTCGACGGCGGCTGGATCCTCAACGGCGCAAAGCGCTGGATCGGCAACGCCACCTTCTCCGACTACGTTGCCGTCTACGCCCGCGACCCGGAGGACGATCAGGTCAAGGGCTTCATCGTGGACACCACGGCGGAGGGCTACACCGCCACGCTGATGGAAAACCGCATCGCCATCCGCGCGGTGCAAAACGCCGACATCACCCTGGACAACGTTTTCGTCCCAGACAGCGACAAGCTCGAGGGCGCGAACTCGTTCAAGGACATCAACAAGGTGTTCAAGAGCGCCCGATCCACGGTGGGCTGGCAGGCCGTCGGCACGCAGATGGGTGCCCTCGACGTCGCGCTCGGCTACGCGGACGAGCGCATCCAGTTTGGCAAGAAGATCTCCTCGTTCCAGCTCAACCAGAACAAGCTGGCCACGATGCAGGGCAACCTGGTCGCCTCCGAGTCCATGATGGCGCAGCTCGCCCGCATGGAAGACCGCGGCTCCGCCCGCAACGAGCAGTCCGCGTTGGCCAAGGCGTTCACCTCGAAGCTCATGCGTGAGACGGTCGCGCTCGGCCGCGAGATCCTAGGCGGCAACGGCCTGATCTCGGACTACCGCATGGCCAAAATCTTCAACGACGCGGAGGCGATCTACTCCTACGAGGGCACCTACGACATCAACCAGCTCATCGTCGGCCGCTCCATCACGGGCGAGTCGGCGTTCGTGTAGTTCGGGCAGGAGGAAACACCATGCATGCACCACTTTCCGGTATCCGCGTCCTCGATCTATCCCGGGTGCTCGCGGGCCCGTTCTGCTCCATGATCCTGGCGGATCTCGGCGCCGAGGTGATCAAGGTGGAATCGCCCTGGGGTGATGATTCGCGCCAGTTCGGCCCGTTCGTGGACGGCACGTCCGCCTACTACCGCCTGTTCAACCGCTCAAAGATGGGCATCACGCTGGACTTCAAAAACGACGACGACAAAGAGGTGCTGCGCGACTTGGTCCGCCGCGCCGACGTGGTCGTGGAGAATTTCCGCCCGGGCGTGTTGGAGAAGCTCGGTTTGGGCCCCGAGGAGCTGTTGGAGGTCAACCCTCGGCTCGTCGTCACGAGCATCTCCGGCTTCGGCCAGACCGGGTCTTTGGCCAAGGAACCCGCGTACGACCTGGTCGCCCAGGCGATGAGCGGCCTCATGTCCATTACTGGCTGGCAGAACGGCAAGCCGACGCGCGTCGGCATCTCCCTGGGCGATCTCATCCCGGGCCTCTACGCCGCCATCGGCACCGTCTCCGCGCTCTACCAACGCGAATCCACCGGCCGCGGCCAGCATCTGGATCTTGCTATGTACGACTCACTCATCTCCGTCATGGAGTCCGTGGGCATGCGCGCGCTTTACGACGACGTCCCGCCCACCCGCATCGGCAACGACCACGGCCTGTCCGCGCCGTTTTCCACGTATGCGACCAAGGACGGCGACGTGGTCATCGCTATCACCACGAACCGGCTGTTCGAGCGCCTGGCAAACGCGCTGGACATCCCGGAGATGGCCACTGACCACCGCTTTGCCGAACCAGTGGCCCGCTCCGAGAACCGCGTCGCGCTGCGCGAGCTGATCGAGGAGGCGCTGAGCACCAAAACCCGCGCCGAGACAATCGCACTGTTTGAAGAGCACGGCGTGCCCACCGCCCGCGTCTACGACCTGGACGAGGCGCTGCGCAGCCCGTTCGCGGAGGAACGCGGCGTGATTGCTGAAGAAACGGATGGGTTCCGCACCCTCGCTTCCCCGCTCAAGCTGGCCGGCATGGAAGGGCCAACGCCGGCGCCGGAGCTGGGGCAACACAACGACCGCATCGAGTCTTGGCTGAGCGAAGACCCGCGCTAAGTTCCGCGAAGGAGCAGCACCATGGAGGACCCCCTCAACACCCGCCGCCGTGGCGGAAGCACCCGTTGGATCAAGGGCGAAGGCATCGCCCCCGTGCCCTCAATGCCCGAGCCGCACGAGGTTGACAGTATCGACCCAAAGCAGAAGTGGCGTTTCTTCGTCTACAGCGCCATCGGCTCGTTCGCATTCTTCGTCCCCTTCACAGTGGGCGAGAAGAACACGATTTTGCTGGACCACATCGTCGGCTGGCTGCAAGAAGGGCTCAGCGCCGCGCTGCCGTACATCACGCTGGTGATGATCACCGCCGGCGCCGTCTACCAGTTTGCCACCGGCAAGTGGCGCGAGGACCGGGCGCGCGCGGTGTTCGCGTTCCTCTCCGCGCTGGCCGTGCTGCTATGCGCGATGCTGGTCTTCGGCTTCGGCCCGGCCTTTCTTTTCGACGAACGCCTCGGCCCCTTCATCCTGAACAAACTCGTCATCCCCGTCGGCCTGCTCATCCCGGTGGGCGCAATCTTCCTCGGCCTTTTGGTCGGCTTCGGCCTGATGGAGTTCATCGGCGTGCTGGTGCAGCGCTTCATGCGGCCCGTCTACCACACGCCGGGCAAATCCGCTGTGGACGCGGTGGCGTCGTTTCTGGGCTCGTACTCGCTGGGCCTTTTGATCACTAACCGCGTGTACCGCACCGGCGGCTACACCGCCCGCGAAGCGTCCATCATCGCGGCCGGGTTCTCCACCGCCTCGGCAACGTTCATGGTTGTCGTCGCCCGCACCCTGGACCTGATGGACATCTGGGGCGTGTACTTCGCCGTGACGTTGATTGTCTGCTTTCTGGTCACCATCGTCGTGGTGCGTATCCCACCGCTTTCCACCATCCCGGACGAGTACTACCCGGGCGCCACCCCGCAACCGGAAGAGCAGGTGGGAGGCAACGTGTTCGCCGCCGCGTGGAAGGAAGCGATGGCGTTTTTGGCGCAGGCTGACTCGCTGTCGAAGACGCTGTGGCGCAACTTCAAAGACGGCGTGATCATGACCATCCAGGTCATCCCCGGCATCATGGCTGTGGGCATCATCGGCCTGGCGCTGGCCTTTTACACCCCAGCGTTCAAAATCCTCGGCGCGGTGTTCTACCCGCTCGTGCTGCTGTTCCAGCTTCCCGACCCGTGGCTGGCCTCTGAGGCCTTCGCCATCGGCCTGTCCGAACTGTTCCTGCCGGCAACTCTGGTATCCGGCCACGAGTCGGAGGTGCTGCGCTTCACCGTCGGAGTGGTCTCCATCAGCCAGGTGTTCTTCTTCTCCTCGATGATCCCGGCGGTGCTCGCCACGGACATCCCGCTGAAGATCAGCCACATGGTGATCATCTGGTTCCAGCGCGTGGTGCTGTCGATCATCCTGACGGTGCCGATCGCCTACCTGATCTTCTAGCGCCTGGTACATCAAACCCTGAGCAAGCGACCCAGATTTTGCCCCAAATCCGGGCATGCTCTGGGTCGCTTGCTCTGGGTTTGTGCTCGAGCACGAACGCCCCTCCCCCAAAAAGTCTCATATCCGAGACAAATCGCCCAAAACCGACCAACCCAATCCGTGTGACGGGCGTTACTGTCTATCCGATACCTCGATTGGGCAACAACAGAAAGGAATTCCCATGGCGAAGAACTGGTCCGAAGGCGCACGCGAGGTCCGCTCCCCGCGCGGCACTGAGATCTCGGCGAAGTCCTGGCAGACCGAGGCGCCGCTGCGCATGCTGCAGAACAACCTCGACCCGGAGGTTGCGGAGCGCCCGGACGACTTGGTCGTCTACGGCGGCACCGGTCGCGCTGCTCGCAGCTGGGAGGCCTTCGACGCGATCGTCGATACGCTCAAGGACCTCGAGTCCGACGAGACCCTGCTGGTGCAGTCCGGCAAGCCGGTCGGTGTGTGGAAGACCAACGAGTGGGCGCCGCGCGTGCTCATCGCCAACTCGAACCTGGTGGGCGACTGGGCGAACTGGGAGCATTTCCGCGAGCTCGAGGACGAGGGTCTGATGATGTACGGCCAGATGACGGCCGGTTCCTGGATCTACATCGCCACCCAGGGCATCCTGCAGGGCACCTACGAGACCTTCGCGGCTGTTGCGAAGAAGCGTTTCGACGGCACGCTGGCCGGCACCCTCACCCTGACCGGCGGCTGCGGCGGCATGGGCGGCGCGCAGCCGCTGTCCGTCACGCTCAACGGCGGCGCCTGCCTGATCGTGGATGTTGACGAGGGCCGCCTGAAGCGCCGCCAGGGCAAGCGCTACCTCGACGAGGTCACCACCGACCTCGAAGAGGCAATTAAGCTGGTCACCGAGGCGAAGGACGAGAAGCGCGCCCTGTCCGTGGGCCTGGTGGGCAACGCCGCTGAGGTGTTCCCGGAGATGCTGCGCCGCCACCGCGCCGGCGAGTTCACCGTGGACATCGTTACCGACCAGACCTCCGCGCACGACCCGCTGTCCTACCTGCCCACCGAGATCCCGTTCGAGAGCTGGCACAACGAGGCCGACGCGGATCCGACCACCTTCACCAAGAAGGCCCGTGAGGCCATGGCCGCGCAGGTCCAGGCGATGGTGGAGTTCCAGGACGAGGGCGCCGAGGTGTTCGACTACGGCAACTCCATCCGCGACGAGGCCCGCAAGGCCGGCTACACCCGCGCCTTCGAGTTCCCGGGCTTCGTCCCGGCCTACATCCGCCCGCTGTTCTGCGAGGGCCTCGGCCCCTTCCGCTGGGTTGCCCTGTCCGGCGACCCGGAGGACATCAAGGTCACCGACCAGGCCATCAAGGAGGCCTTCCCGGACAACGAGCACCTGCACCGCTGGCTGGACGCGGCCGAGGAGTACGTCGAGTTCGAGGGCCTGCCGGCGCGCATCTGCTGGCTTGGCTACGGCGAGCGCGCCAAGGCCGGCGTGATCTTCAACAACCTGGTCAAGGAAGGCAAGGTCAAGGCCCCGATCGTCATCGGCCGCGACCACCTGGACTCCGGCTCCGTGGCGTCGCCGTACCGCGAGACCGAGTCCATGCTCGACGGCACCGACGCTGTCGCGGACTGGCCGCTGCTCAACGCCATGACCGCTGTTTCCGGCGGCGCGACCTGGGTGTCCATCCACCACGGCGGCGGCGTGGGCATGGGCCGTTCCATCCACACCGGCCAGGTCACCGTGGCTGACGGCACTGAGCTCGCGGAGGCGAAGCTCAAGGCTGTGCTCACCAACGACCCGGGCATGGGTGTTATCCGCCACGTGGACGCCGGCTACACCCGCGCCAACGAGGTGGCCAAGGAGCGCGGCGTGCGCATCCCGATGGAGTTCAAGGCGCGCGACTAATCCACACCCCAAGCGCTGACGTTTCCCCCTCGTGGGCGCGTCAGCGCTTTTCATTACCCTGGGCCCTGCAAAATCCCCGAAGAAAGGCACTTATGAGCACCTTCATCACCGGTATTTCCGAGCTGCGCACCGTCTCCGAGCTCGGCACGATCAAAGACGCCGCAATGCTTATCGACGACGGCGTGGTCACCTGGGTCGGCCCCGCCAACGAGGCGCCGGCTGAGGCGGCGAAGGCGGAGGAAACTGTAGACGTCGAGAAGCGAGCTGTGCTCCCCGGCTGGGTGGACTCCCACTCGCACATGGTCTTCGACGGCAACCGCGCCGAGGAGTTCGAGGCGCGCATGGCCGGCAAAGGTTACGCCGCCGGCGGCATCGCCGTGACCATGGAAGCCACCCGCTCCGCCGGCGAGGAGCGCCTGGACAAGCTGGTGGCGGAGCGCATCGCCGCGGCGCAGGCGCTCGGCACCACCACGTTTGAGACCAAGACCGGCTACGGCCTGAACGTCGAATCCGAGGCAGAGGCGGCGCGCGTGGCAGCCCGCCACGTCGACGAGGTCACCTTCCTCGGCGCCCACCTCGTGCCGCCGGGGGCGGATGCCGAGGAGTACCTCGACGAGGTCGTCGGCCCGATGCTCGACGCGGTGAAGGACCACGTGCAGTGGATCGACGTGTTCTGCGAGCGTGGCGCGTTCAACGAGGAGCAGTCCCGCCGCGTCCTCGAGGCCGGCAAGGCGGCTGGACTGGGCGTTCGCGTGCACGGCAACCAGCTTGGGCAGGGCCCGGGTGTGAAGCTCGCCGTGGAGATGGGCGCGGCCAGCGTCGACCACGTGAACTACCTGTCCGATGAGGACTTCAAGCTGCTGGCGGAATCGGAAACCGTCGCAACGCTGCTGCCCGCCTGCGACCTGTCCACCCGCGAGGAGCTCGCCCCGGGCCGCAAGCTCATCGACGCCGGCGCCACCATCGCCATCGCCTCCAACCTGAACCCGGGCACCTCGTTTACGTCCTCGATGAACTTCTGCGTCACCACCGCGGTGCTGCAGCAGCGCCTCACCCTCGACGAGGCCATCGAAGCCGCCACCACCGGCGGCGCCAAAGCCTTGCGACGCCACAACGTCGGCGACGGCAAGGACCCCCAGGGCCGTCCGGCGAAGGGCACGCTGGTGCCGGGCGCGGCCGCCGACCTGCACATCCTCGACGCCGAAAACGCCATCAACCTGGCGTACCGCCCCGGCATGCCGATCACCTGGCAGACCTGGGTCGCCGGCAAGAAGGTCTACGGCTAAATGCCTCGCCCGCTTTTCGACGCGCACTTCCACGTCATCGACCCCACCCACTCGCTGGTGGAAAACAACGGGTTCATGCCGGATGCGTTCACGGCCCAGGACTACGTCGCCCGCGTCGACGGGCTGGGAGTGGGCGGAGGTGCGGTCGTCTCCGGTTCGTTCCAAGGGTTCGACCAGGGCTACCTCACCGAGGCGCTCGCGGTACTGGGCCCCAACTTCGTCGGTGTCACGCAGCTTCCGGCGGACGTTTCGTCGAAAAGCATTTCGGAGCTTGACCGCGCCGGTGTGCGCGCAGTGCGCTTCAACCTCAAACGCGGCGGCTCCGCGGGTGTGGACGACCTTGAGCTGCTGGCTAACCGCGTTTTCGACGTCGCCGGTTGGCACACCGAACTCTACGTCGATGCCCGGGAGCTTCCGGATCTCGAGCGGGTGCTGACCCGCCTCCCGCGGGTGAGCATCGACCACCTGGGCATGCACGAAGACGGGTTGAAGGCGCTGCTGCGCCTGGTGGAACACGGCGCGATGGTCAAGGCAACCGGGTTCGGCCGCGTTGAGCTCGATCCCGCCAGCGCCATGCGGGCGATCCTCCGAACCAACCCTGGTGCGCTTATGGTGGGCACGGATCTCCCGTCCACCCGGGCGCGCCGCCCCTTCGCGGTGGCCGACCTCGCCTTGGCCGAAGAAGTGGCTCTGGAATTGGGCGGCGAGCAACTTGCCGACGACGTGTTCTGGAACAACGCCGCTGGGTTGTACCGCTTGGCAGCGCAGTAACAGCGGAGCGTTCAGAGCGTCCGGAGCGTGAAGCGCGCCGCCAGCGCCCCGGCACCCCGCCTCAGCGCAGGCGCGGGTCCAGCGGTTCAGCTTCTACAGGTAGTCGTAGTTGATCTCGGTCTCCGGGTCGAAGAAGACGACGCCGCCTTCCATCGGGCGCAGGTAGATGGTGTCACCGTGATCGACATCGATGCCGCGGGGCACCTTCACCGTGATTCGGTCGCCGCGGACCGCGATCACTTCGTCGGCCTGCTCCTGACGGTGCCCGTAGACGTATAGGTCAGAGCCGAGATGCTCAACGATGTCTACCTGAACCGGCAGACCGTAGTGTTGGCCGGGCTGGTTCACACCCACGATCTCCCAGTTCTCCGGGCGCACACCGACGATCACGCGCTCGGACTCCACCTTGGCTGCTAGCTCGCGGGGGATGAAGTAGTCCATGGCGTGGCCCTTGCCGCCAACGACGTGGCCATCGATGAAAGGCACGTTCTCAATCAGCGTCATCGCGGGCGAGCCGATGAACGACGCCACAAACGTGTTGCCCGGATTGCTGTACAGGTTCGCCGGAGTGTCCACCTGTTGGAGAATGCCTTTCTTCAGCACACAGACGCGGTCGCCCATGGTCATCGCCTCAGTCTGGTCGTGGGTGACGTAGACCGTGGTTGTACCCAGCTTGCGCTGTAGCTGCAGAATCTGCGCACGGGTGGACACGCGCAGCTTGGCGTCCAGGTTGGACAGCGGCTCGTCCATAAGGAAAACTTTTGGCTCCCGCACGATGGCGCGGCCCATTGCGACGCGCTGACGCTGGCCACCGGACATAGCAGCCGGTTTCTTGTCCATGAGGTCTTCCAGCTCGAGCATCTTCGCCGCGAAGTCCACCCGCTCCTTGATGGTCGCCTTATCCACCTTCGCGTTTTCCAACGCGAAGGCCATATTCTGGCGGGCCGTCATGTTTGGGTAGAGCGCGTAGGACTGGAACACCATGGCAACGTCTCGGTCGCGCGGGCGCGTCTCGGTCACGTCTACGCCGTCGATGAAGATCTGGCCTTCATCCACCGGTTCCAGCCCAGCGAGCATGCGCAGCGTGGTCGACTTGCCGCAGCCGGACGGACCGACGAGAACAAGGAACTCGCCGTCGGCAATGTCGAGGCTGATGCGGCTAACCGCAGGTGGACGTGACGGGTCGTAGATGCGGGACGCTTGACGGAATTCAACTGGTGCCATGTGCGACTCCTTTTCGTGCTCGAGCCAGTCCGGGCTACTTATCCAGCTTCGGGGCGATGTCGCGGTCGATGACCTGCTGGGTTTCGGTGTCCAGGTCAGCGAAGACCTTTTCCACGTCCTGGCCACCAACGGTGATCTTGTCCAGTGCTCCGCCGATACGCTTGCCGCCACCCGGAACGAACACACGCGCGTAGTCCTGCGGCTTCGTGTTTTCGTTCAGCTGCTTGATTGCGGTCTCGGCGTTCGGATTCTCGTCCAGGAACTTGCGCTCCTCCGGGTTCTCCAGCGCGTCCTTACGCACCGGCATGTACCCGGTCTTCTGCGAGAACTTGATCGTGTTCTCGGTGTTGGTGATGAAGTCGATGAACTTCACCGCGTTCTTCTTGCGGGCATCCGAGATCCCGTTCGGCACGGCCAAGCCAGCGCCGCCGGTGGCCGCGGACGGGCCGGGGCCCGGCAGGTAGGTGGTGATGAACGGGATGGTCGCGGAGTCTTTCAGGCCGCCGAGGGAGCCAGTGGACTCCAGCAGCGCCGATGCATTGCCGTTGCCGAAAGCAACAGTTGGGTCGGTGCTGATCTCAATGTGGCCCTTCTGCACCTGGTCCTGGAGGAACTTCGCGGCCTCGATGGTCTTCGGGTCGGAGAACGTCGGCTCCCACTCATTGGAGTATGCGCCACCGAACGCCCACACCATGCCCTGGAAGTACCAGTCAAGGTAGCTGGAGCCATCCGGAATGGTCAGCGCCGGGTGGCCGGTCTTTTCCTTGAGTTTGCCCGCCCACTCATCGAACTCCTGCCAGGTCTCCGGGCCACGATCCGTCGGCAGACCCGCAGCAGCCAGGTCGTCGGTGTTCCAGTACATGAGGTTGGTGGAGCGGGAGTAGGGCACGCCGTAGTGCTTCCCGTCGTAGAGGTAGTCGTCGCGCAGGGTATCCACGTAGGAATCGGAGTCGATGTTTTCGGACTCCCACAGCTCGTCCAGTGGGGTCGTGGCGTCGTTCAGCGCAAAATTGAACCAGGTCACGTCCGAAGCGACGATGACGTCCGGCAGGTCATTGCCAGCAAGCGCGGCGTTGAACTTCTGCGCCAACTCCTCGTAGTTGGCACCACCGTCGACCAGCTCGACGGAAAGGTCCGGGTTTTCCTTCTCAAACGCGTCGATGAGCTCCTGCTCCAAATCACGGGACTTACCCGGGTGGTTGGACCAGAAGACAATCTTGTTCTCGTCGCCTGCAGCGTTTCCGCCTCCGTTGCCGCCATCGCTGGTAGACCCGCCTGCGCAAGCAGTGAGGGAAACAGCGGTCAGAGCAGCAAGAGCTGCGGCGCCGAGACGCTTCGTCAGGGAACTGGTGGACATGGGGTTCTCCATTCTTGAATTGGTACGGGGAGTTTGAAGCGGGTCAGCCCTTGACGGCGCCCGCGGTGAGGCCCTTGATCATCTGCTTCTGCAGGAGGATGAACACGATGATCATGGGAAGCGTGGTCAGCACCGTGCCAGCCATCACCGGCGCCCAGTTGGTCAAGCCTTCCGCGTCCTGCAGCCGGGTCAGGCCGACTGGCAGCGTGGCTGCGGCCGGAGTGTCAGTGATGAGGAACGGCCAGAGGTACTCGTTCCACTCGTTGACGACAGTAATGAGCAGGAACGCCGACAGAGTCGGCCAAGACATCGGCAGGACCACCTTGAACAGCCGGGTGAAAAAGTCGGCGCCGTCCATTTCTGCTGCTTCCATAATCTCGGCTGGCAGGGACTGGAAGTGGTTGCGCATGAGGAAACAGCCGAACGCCACACCAGCCAGAGGGACGATGACACCGGTCCAGGTGTCGCGCCACCCCAGCGAGGCAGCCAGGGCGTAGTTGGAAATGATGGTGATCTGGTTGGGCACCATCAGCGCAGCGATCACCAGAAGGAAGAGCAGATTTCGCCCCGGGAATCGCAGAAACGCGAAAGCGTAAGCCGACAGCACCCCGAGGACGACCTTGATCACGGTAAGGATGAGGGTGATGCCGATGGAGTTGCGCAGATACTGCGGGAACCCAGACGTCTCCCACACACGCGCGTAGTTTTCCGGCACCAGAGGGTTGGGCCAGAACGTGATCGGATCCGAGTAGACATCCTGGTAGGTCTTAAACGAGGTGATCACGATGAAGTACAGCGGCACCAAGATCATGAGCACCGTGAGCACCAAAGCGGCATACCCCAAAAACTTCATGCCTTTTGAGCTAGCTTCGGCTGGCGCGCCTTTACGCTTGCGCTGCGCATCGGTGATCACAGGTTCGCTAGACCCCTGGCTGCCGGGCACCGGCGGCAAGGAATCCTCATCGCGCACTATCGCCGCCGGGCGCTGCTGCGCCGGCTTCGCGGACTTGCTGGATTCAGCTGAGAACTGCGTCGACATCTACTTGTCCAACCTCTCCTGCAGCTTGATTTGGAGCACGGTGATAATCAGGACGACGAGGAACATGATCGTGGCTACCGCAGCGCCGTAACCTGCGCGGCCGTTCACGAAGGTTTCCGTATAGACCTGGAACACCATCGTCGTTGTGCCATAGGTGAATGGACCGCCCCTAGTCATCGCGTTGATGACATCGAAGACCTGGAACGAACTAAGCAGCACTGTGATAAGGAGGAAGAACGTGGTGCCTCGCAGCTGCGGCAGCACAACCCGAAAGAAGTGCCGCGACGCGGACGTGCCGTCAATCTCCGCCGCCTCATCAAGGTCGTGCCGGCGCCCCTGCAGCGCAGCCAAGTAGATGACAAAGACGTAGCCGACGTTCTTCCAGATGTAGGTCACCGTGATCATGAACAGCGCCCAACCGGAGTTCTGGTAGAAATTCGGCACCGGAATGTGCAGAAGGTTGAGGAAGTACTGGATCAATCCGTAGCGGGGATCGAACACAAACTGGAAAGCCACACCGATGGCTGCGCCTGCGATGACATACGGGGCGAACACCATGGAACGCACCGCCGCACGTCCGAACAGCTTCTGGTCCAGCAGCACCGCGAGCGCAAGCCCGATCACCATCGATCCCGCCACAGCGAAGAACGTAAAAATCAGTGTGTTCCAGACGATGGTCTTGGTCTCCGGGGCTTGGAACCAGTCGATGTAGTTCTGCAGCCCGACCCACGTCATCGACGGGGAGGAGATGTTCCAGTTGTAGAAAGAGATGCGGATGTTGTCCACCAAAGGGCGGTAGGTGAACAGAATCAACAACAGGAGGTTTGGGCCGACCAACAGCGTGGCCAGGCCTACCTGGCGCCAGTCAATCTTCCGGCGGCCTTTCCGACGGGATGCCGCGTACTCCGCGGAGACCTCTGGCTCCACGGAGATTGCCGGAATTGTCGTACTCATGGGGAGCACCGTAAGCCCCGTCCATGAACGCACAGTTAACTGAGAGTTGTATTAAAGAGAACGTTGCGCCAACGGATCGTGCGCGTCACAAACACCAATATCGTGCGACAACAGCACAATCCTGGCCGCCCCGTTTGGCGCTACATTCTCAGCCTGCGCAAAGAAAGCAGTCACCCGGGGCGTTCAAGAATCACGCACGCGCTAGATGGTCACCTGACGGGACCTGATGTTGTCCAGCTGCTTGCGCTCGTCGGCGGTCAACGCGGCGTCGTTGCTGTACTCGGCCTCGATCTGCCTGTTCAGCGCGGCCAGCGCCTCCTCGTAGGAGCCTGCGTCCACGGACGGGTCGAGGTCGAACACCGGCACGACCAGGCCGTGGGTGCGGAAGGCGCCGGCGAACTTGGTGCCTTCGCCCAGGTTCAGCTCGCCGCGCGCGGCGATGCGGGCCAGCGCGGAGAGCATCTGCGCCTCGTTGTCCTCGGTGCGCACCCAACGGATGTGCGCCTTGCCGCCGCCAGGGTTGACCCACCAGATCGCGCCCGGCAGGTCCACGCCGACCTTCTCGGACGGCAGGACAGCGTCGTTGGCCTGCTGTAGCGCCTGCTGGATCTGCGGCGGAACGGCGGCACCTTCGGGGAACCACCAGGCAAAATCGTCGTAGGTGGTGATGTCGGGCACCACGGAGGTGTCGATAAGCGAAGCGAGCTCCGGCTGCGAACCATCGGCGACGGTGGACTGCAGCGTCTCACCCGGCGCCGCATCGACGACCCAGTTCAGGGCGTACGCGAGGTCGCGGCCCGGGTTCTGGGAGTGGGAGGTGACCTGCAGGGCAACGAAGCGCTCGCCGCCCTCGGACTCCTCGCGCACCAGCGCGGCGCCGGCTCCCGGCAGCACGGTGACGATGTTCACCGGGGTGCCCTTGATGTCAAACTTAGCCACGGCGGACGGCACGAACTCCTGCAGCGCGACCAGGTCGGCCTCTGCGGCCAGGCCGCCGAACGGGCGGGGGTCCTTCTGCAGCTTCTCGCGCTCGGCTGCGCGGGCGGCCAGCTTGGCCTCGCGGCGGGACATGCCCTCGGGCAGGTCCTCGCGGTTCTTCTTCTTTTTCGGCTTGCGTTGCACCATGCGCGCAATCGTACCGGCCACGCTACGGCCGCGAACGCTACGCCAAGGTCTCTAACGCGATATGCGGCAGGTCGGTGCCGATCAGCGACGCGCCGTGTTGCTGCAGCCAGATCATGTCCTTAGGCAGATTCACGGTCCACACGTAGGTGCGGAATTCTCCGCCGAGCAGCTCGGGGTGGGCCTTCGCCATGCGTACGCTCGGCCCGGCGCCGCAAGCACCCACTGGTTCGAATGCCTCCTCAACAAGCAGAAACGTCTCAAGTTCCGGCAAGAGACGCTGGAAACGTTCGACCGCCTCCGGGTTGAAAGAGATCAGGTGGACGCGCGGATCACGTTCCATGCCTCGGGAGCGCAGCACGTCGGCCACGGCCTCTTCCAGCACCCCGCCGAACGGCGACGGGTGCTTCGTCTCAATGAGAATGTGCTTGCCGGGATACTGATTCAGCAAAGTCAACAGCTCGTCCAACAGCATGATCTGCTGCGGATCGTCCTCGGTGCCGATGTTGAGTTGGCGGAGCTCGTCGAGAGGCATCTGCGCCACCTCGCCAGAGCCGTCAGAGGTGTGGTCTACGGTCAAGTCGTGGATGACCACCACCTGTCCGTCTGCCGTCAGGTTTACGTCGCACTCGATGCCGGCGATGTCCAGCTTGAGCGCCTCCTCGAAGGAGCGAAGGGTGTTTTCCGGGTACAGGCCGTTGAAGCCGCGGTGCGCGATGATTCCAGTCATATTTCCTCCCTACCCCGCCACCGCCGCGGCCGGCACCTGCCCGTACGCGGCCAAAGCGACGTCCGGCAGGTCGGTGGCGATGACGTCGACGCCGTTGTCGGCGCACCAGCGCATTTGGCGCGGGGTATTCACGGTCCAGGTGTAGGTGCGCAACCCCCGGTAGCCCAGCAGCTCTTGGCGCAGTTGCAGGTGCTGCAGCGCAGGCCCGACGCCGTAGGGGCGGGAGAGCATGCGGCTCTTGCGGTTCCACCGCATCTCTTTCAGGCGGAACAGGTAGAAGGTTTCCAGCTCGGGCGCCATTTCGGTGAAGTAGCGCACGGCGCGGTGGGAAAAGGAGATCACGTGCACGTTTTCGGATTCGTGCAGCCCGGCGTAGCGCAACGTTCGCAAGGTCTGCTCGTCCACCTCGGGCCCGTAGATGGTGGGGTGCTTCGTTTCGATGTAGATGTGCTTGTCCGGGTAGTCCTGCATGAGTTCGAGCAGTTCTTCCAGGCACATGATCTGCTGCGGCTCGTCTTTGGTGCCGCAGTTGAGCTCCCGCAACGCCGAGAAGTCCAGGCAGTCCACGCGGCCGCGGCCGTCGGTGGTGCGGTTGACCGACGCGTCGTGGAAGACCACCACGCGCCCGTCGCGGCTGAGGCGCACGTCGCATTCGATGCCGTGGATGGGCAGCTTCAAAGCTTCTTCGAACGCCCGGCGCGTCAGCTCGGGGTGGTGTCCGGAGAATCCGCGGTGCGCAACAATCTTGGGCATCTTCTCGCTCACGGCTGCGAGGCTACCCGCGCGCAGCAGCCCCCGCGACCGGAACATTTTTGGAACAATCGCTTCCGTGCCTTCCAATTTCCTCGTCAAAGCCCGCACCGCTTTAGATCAGCTGCCGGACGCGCTGCAACGCGCGCGTTCGCGCTATTCCGTCAAGCGCGACGGTGTGCTGGCGTTGCCGATGGGCGTGTTGGAGGTGCTGGCTGACATCTCCCCGGGCGTGCGCATGGGTGGTCTGCGGCGCTTGCCTCCGAGTTTCCGCGCGGGGCTTGCGGGGGCTGAGGTGGCGACGTGGGGTGCGGTGTCGCCGTCGCTGCTGCCTCACAGCTGGTGGGCGACTGCCGCGAACGTCGGTGTGTTGCAGGGCCTGGGCCATGGCTTTGCGACGGTAGCTTCGCAGGCCCTCCGCCCCGTCCGCTCCGACGAACCGCAGAGCTTGCTTCCCGGCCCGGTGCGCCTGGCCATGACGGGTGTGACCGCCGGCGTGTTTGTCACGTCGCTGCACCGCCGCGCTCACCAGGAAAAGCTGGTGGAAAGCGACGAGAAGTTCAAGGTCAGCCCGCAGATCCTCGGCATCACGGTGGGCACGCTGGGCTACGGCGTGGTGCTGCTTGTCGGCGATGCGATCCAGACGTTCATCGACGCGATCAACGAGCTGCTGGGCAAGAAGCTGCCGCCGGTGGCGTCGTGGCCGCTGGCGATCGCGGGCGGCGGCGCGCTGCTGATTCTGGTTGGCGACCAGATGGTGGTGCGCCGCTTCGCGGTGCGCGTGAGCCGCCAGGCGCAGGAGCTGGACCGCGAGTTCATGCGCGGGGCGGACCAGCCGAAGCGGCCTGAGCGTTCCGGTTCGCCGGAGTCGCTGGTGGACTGGAACACGATGGGCCGCCAGGGCCGCGCGGTGGTGGCCGGCGGCCCCCGCAAGGAGGACATCGAGCGCCTCGTGGACGGCGGGGCGATGGAGCCGATCCGCATCTTCGTCGGCCTGGACACAGAGCGCGACCAGGCCCCGGACTTCGAGGAAATGGCCGCCGTCGCGGTCGAGGAGATGCACCGCACCGGCGCGTTCGAGCGCAGCCACATCGCGGTGATGTCGGCGGCGGGCACGGGCTGGATCAACGACTTTCACACCTCGGGTTTCGAGTTTGTCACCCGCGGCGACTCGGCCGTGGTGGCCATGCAGTACTCCTACCTGCCCTCGGCGTATTCCTATTTGGCGGACCGCAAGAACCCGGTGAACTCCTCGCGCGTGCTCATCGAGGCAATCCGCAGCGAGCTGGAACAACTCGACCCCGAAACACGCCCGAAGCTCTACGTCGGCGGAGAATCGCTGGGCGCGTACGGCGTGTCGGACGCGTTCGAGACCGTCGAGGAGTTCCTTGAGCAAACCTCAGGCGGCGTGTTCACGGGCACGCCCGGCTTCGCCAGCAACCACAGCTACCTCACCCGTCACCGCGAGAAGGGCTCCCCGCAGCGCCTCCCGCTTATCGACGGCGGCCGCCACGTCCGCTTCACCGCCCACCCCGCGCACCTGCGCCACGACTTCCGCGGCCATTCCTACGCCAACACCTGGGTCGAGCCCCGGTTCGTCTTCGCCCAGCATGCCTCTGACCCGGTGGTGTGGTGGGAGCCGTCCCTGGCGTGGAAGGCCCCGGACTGGCTGCGCGAACCCGGATCGCGTGGCGAGCCCGCCCCGCCCGCCCAGCACTTGGACGCGCTGGACACGATGCGCTGGATGCCGCTGGTGACGTACTGGCAGATCGGCATCGACCAGCTGCCGTCGAAGGACTACCCCTCACCCCACGGGCACAACTACCACGACGAAACCGTCGCCTACTGGAACGCGGTCATCCACGGCGCGGGCGACGACGCGGATGAGGCGGCGCTTTCCCGCCCGAGCTGGTGCGTGTGGCGCGCTGGATCCACAACGACGCCACGAAGACCCGCATGCCTAAAGGCGGGTTCCCCTCAAAGCACGGCTACTAGCTAGATCCCGCAGGCCACGCCGGTGGAGTGGTGCGGGCAGTATCCGTTGGGCACCTTGTGCAGGTACTGCTGGTGCTCCTCCTCAGCGAGGTAGTACTTCACGCCGTCGGCCTCCACGGATTTCACCTCGGTGGTGATGTCGCCGTACCCGGCGCTTTGCAGGTCCTGCTCGTACTGGCGGATCCACCCGCGGACCTGTTCGGCCTCCTCCTCGGTGTCGGTGTAGAAGGCGGAGCGGTACTGGGTGCCCACGTCGTTGCCCTGGCGGTAGCCCTGGGTCGGGTCGTGCGCCTCCAGCGCGGTCTTCACAATGTCTTTCAGCGTGATCACCTCCGGGTCGTAGACCACCTCCACCGTCTCAACGTGGTTGGTCTGCCCGGAGCACACCTCGCGGTACGTCGGGTTCGGCGTGACGCCGCCGGCGTAGCCCACCGAGGTGGAGTTCACGCCGTCGAGCTGCCAAAACATCTTCTCCGCGCCCCAGAAGCAGCCGATGCCCACGAGCACGCGTTTCTGGCCCTCGCGCCACGGCCCCGTGGTGGGCGTGCCCAGCACGGCGTGCTCGCGCGGGTTGGCCAGGACCGGCTCGGGGCGGCCGGGGAGGGCGGAGCTGACATCGACAAGCTTTGGCGAAGGTGCGAAAAGAAATCCCATGCCCTACACAACGACTTCGGCCACAACACTGTTCCCAAATTTTCTCTACCATGGGGTCCGCAACTGATTCGCAGACGAAAGGAATCAATCATGGCTGTTTACGAGCTTCCCGATCTCCCCTACGCATACGACGCGCTGGAGCCGCACATCTCCGAAGAGATTATGACGCTGCACCACGACAAGCACCACGCGACCTACGTCGCTGGCGCGAACGCCGCGCTCGAGGCCCTCGAGGCCGAGCGCAACGGTGAGGCGAACCCGGACCGCCTGCGCGCCCTGTCCAAGAACCTGGCGTTCAACCTTGGCGGCCACACCAACCACTCCATCTTCTGGAAGAACATGGCACCGAACGCCGGCGGCAACCCGACCGGTGAGATCGCTGAGGCCATCGACCGCGACTTCGGCTCCTTCGATGCCTTCAAGAAGCAGTTCGCTGGCGTGGCCACCGGCCTGCAGGGCTCCGGCTGGGCAGTGCTCGGCTACGACCACATCGCTGGCCGCCTGATCATCCAGCAGCTGACCGACCAGCAGGGCAACATCTCCGTGGACTTCACGCCGGTGCTCATGCTGGATATGTGGGAGCACGCGTTCTACCTGCAGTACAAGAACGTCAAGGCTGATTACGTCGAGGCTTGGTGGAACGTTGTCAACTGGGACGACGTCAACGAGCGCTACGCAAAGGCATCTGCCTAACGACGGCTCCGCCTCCCCTCACACCAGCGCCCGCCACCTCCGTTTTGGAGGCGGCGGGCGTTGGCTTTCCCTGTGATACGTCGAGTCCCTGCGAACTCAGAACTGATCCTAGGTTAGGCTTACCTTATCCCGCAAGAGGTTTTGCGAAATTCCTGCTGCGAATTTCCTAGCATGGTGGGCATGCAGAAAGGCAGCCTGGAATACCGTCGCGCAACGTGGGCCATGCTGGCGTTCGGACTAGCCATCTTCAACGCCTTGTACGCAACACAAGCACTGCTGCCCACCCTCACTACCGAACTGGCAGTGAGCCCGTCCACCGCTGCCCTGACCGTCTCCGCTGCCACCGGCGCCCTGGCGCTGTGCGTGGTGCCCGCCTCAATCCTGTCGGAGAAGTACGGGCGCGGACGAGTGCTGGTGGTCTCGGCGCTCGGCGCGACCGCGCTCGGCCTCGCGCTGCCGCTGGCGCAGACCGCGGGGCAGCTCATCGCCCTTCGCGCAGTGCAGGGCGCGCTCATCGCCGGCACCCCTGCGGTAGCCATGACCTGGCTGTCTGAAGAACTGGACCCGAACGATCTGCCCGGCGCGATGGGCCTGTACATCGCCGGTAACTCCATCGGTGGCTTGAGCGGGCGCCTTATCCCGGCCGGGCTTCTGGAGGTCACCTCCTGGCGCTGGGCCATGTTCGGCAGCGCCATGGTTGCCTTCACGCTGGCGGCGCTGGCGGCGTGGGCGTTGCCAGAGCAGCGCAATTTTGTGCCGAAGGCGTCGATACGCCCCAGCGTGGAGGTGCGCGCGATGCTGGGCCACCTGAAAAACCCGCGGCTGGTGGGGCTGTACGCCACCGCATTTATCGCCATGGGTGTGTTCGTCTCCATGTACAACTTCTTCGGCTTCCGCGCGGTGCTGGACTACGGGCTGCCCGCGGCGCTGTCGGGCCTGGTGTACGTGGTGTACCTGTCCGGCACGTGGTCGAGCGCGCGGGCCGGCGCATTCTCCAAGCGCTACGGCCGCGGCCTGGTGGTGCTCGCCTCCGCGCTGCTGATGCTGGCGGGCGCGCTCGCCGTGGCCGCACCCAGCCTGTGGGTCGCGCTCGCCGGACTGCTCGTGTTCACGGCGAGCTTCTTCGCGCTCCACTCGACGGCCTCCGGCTGGGTCGGACTCATCGCCGAGCACGACCGCGCGGAAGCGTCCAGCATGTACGTGTTCTGCTACTACATGGGCTCGTCGATCCTGGGGGCGGCGACCGGCTGGGCCTACGAGGGGCTGCCGTGGGCCGGGTTCGTCGCGGTGCTCGCCGCGATGCTCACTGCACTAGCGCTGGTGGCCGTGGCGCTTTGGAAGGCGGAGCGGTAGGGCCGCTACACCGCGCCGAACTCCGGCACGCCCGGCGCGCCGGCGGCGAGGAAGTCGCGCACGGCGCGGGTGGCTCGGCAGTCGTCCTCGTTGTAGCGCAGCAGCATGTCGCGGGCGGCCTGGTCCCCGAACCGGGCGGCGCGGCGCAGCGCGACGGAGCGCTCGCCGTCGACGTCGTCGTCCTCCCACTCAAAGCCCACGACCGGGCCCAGCGCCTTCAGCCCCAGCCCGTCGGTGCCCACTAGCGATCGGCGCACGTGCGCGAACACGTCCACCCACTCGTCGGAGGCGATGAACGCGGCCACCTCGGCCTCGTCCACCGAGCCGAACCGCCTCGCGGAGGAGCGCAGCCAGTGGTTCTCCCCGCCCGCGGCGTAGCAGTAGGCGCGGAAGGTCTTGCCCTCGGCGTGGGCGGCCGCCCGGCGCGCCATCAGCCAGGACCAGAACGCGGCGAAGTTCTCCTCCTCGGCGTCGCCGCCGACATCGTCCCAGGTGACAAACGCGCGGTAGTCGGCGCCGTCGAACGTGCCCCACAGGTAGGCCCCCTGGTCCAGGTAGGCCTCCATATCCACGTCGACCTCCACGTCGGCGCGGGGCGCGGGCGCGAAACCGGGGCGCCGCAGCACGGGGATGCCTGCGCGCCAGGCGCGGGCCAGGGCGGCGGGTTCGGGCGGAGCTTCGTCGATAAGCTGCTGCACCGTATCGATCCCGCGCTCGCGCCACACGTCGCCGCGGCCGCCCGGAAGCAGCAGCGAGATGTCGTCGAGCTCGACCAGGCGCGGCTCGCACAGCGGCCAGAAACGGCAGGTGGCGCACTGTTTCAGGCGCTTTGGCTCGGTCGGCAGCGGCGCCAGCAGCGCGGCCACGAGCGGCTCGATGTAGCGCGACGGGTCGCACAGGTACGCACGCGTTCGGTCCTGGCCGATGACCGCCCCGCGGCCGTCCGCGCGCCCGCCGAGCAGCAGGTGCGCCAGCGTGACGCGGTAGCCGTCCACGGTGTGGTGGCGCGCCTTCGCCCCCACCACAAGTGGCTTGCCCAGCCCGAGCCGGCCGGTGGGGATCATCTCCAGCTCGGCGCTCGGGTGCGAGCGGGCGACGCGGTGGTTGGAAATCACCACGGGCAGGTACCCGGCGTCGGTGCGCACGAGGATGTCCACATCGGCTTCCGCGTCCACGCCCTCCACCGCGCCGGTCAGGGTGGCGTTGGTGATCAGGTGCGCGCGGCGTCGTAAAGCATCCTGCGTTGCTGCCACACGGTCTGAGCCAGGGTCGATGTCCACCCGCACAAACGCCTTGCCAGCGCCGTCGCCCAGAGCGCGCTTGACGGGCAGCAGGTCGAACACGGCGGCGCGGGCGGCGTCGATCTGCGGCTGGCGCAGCAACGCCTCCGGCAATTCGGGTACGTCCGGGTGCGCGCGGCGCTGCCGCTGGCGGAAGCGGCAGCCCACAAGGTCCGAGGCGCGCACAGGTTCGTTACTCACAATGCCCCAAACGATACCTGGGCAGGGGTAGTGCCCCGGAAGGTAGAGTGAATGGGCGTTAGAGCGAACGATTAGAGGAGATACAACCATGGGTGTTTTCGAGGCCATCCGCAAGTCCCGCGCGAAGACGAAGGCCGAGGTCAAGGCGGCGCAGACGCACGCGCGCCAGCTGGCCAAGCAGGAGGCGAAGGCCGACGAGCGCGTGGCCAAGCTCCTGGACAAGGCGGAAAAGCGCCTGCTCAAGGAGGAGAAGAAGGGCCTGAAGCGTAAGCAGAAGCATGAGAAGGACCTGGCCAAGGCGCACCTGAAGCGCATCCAGGAGTCCGGCGTGACGCAGAAGAAGGCGAAGCAGTGGGTCTCCGCCGCGCGCATCCTGGTGCCGGTGCTGCTGCCGCTGGTGTACAAGGCGCTGACCTCGTTCCAGCAGGGCCAGGTGAACAACCGCGCCGCCGGTCTGGGTCTGACGTCGCAGGATCTCGCGCGCCACTCCGGCCGCGGCGCCGAGCTCAAGGCGCGTATCGACGCCGTCCGGCAGAACATCGACCAGACCGACAACCTCGGCGAGGGCTTCAAGGGCGACGCGCGCGTGCGTCTCGACGAGCTGGAGCAGGCCGTGCGCAACGCCGAGCACGCCAACCCGGAGCAGCGCCGCCTGGCGCACAACTCCATCGACGAGGACCTGAACAAGCTGGCGGCAGAGGTGCACGCCAAGCTGTCGAAGTAGCGCGCTACAGCACGCCTTGCTCGCGCGCGGACGCCACGGCGGAGGTGCGCGAGCGCACGCCCAGCTTGTCGTAGATGTGCACGAGGTGGGATTTCACGGTCGCCTCGGAGAGCATGAGCTGGCGGCCGATTTCGCGGTTGGAGGAACCGGCCGCGACTAGCTGGAGCACTTCCAGCTCGCGCGGGGTGAGCGAGGAGCGCGGGGTGCGTTCCCTGGATTCGAGCCGGTTGCGCACGACGGGGGACATGGTGGCGTCGCCGCGGGCAGTGGAGCGCACGGCTGCCACGAGTTCCTCCGGCGGCGCGTCTTTGAGCAGGTAGCCCACGGCGCCGGCTTCGATGGCGCCGAGGATGTCCGCGTCCGTGTCGTAGTTGGTCACCACCAGCACCTTGGGCGGGTTGGTCATGTTGGCCCGGATCGCGGCGGTGGCCTGGGCGCCTGTGGTCACGCGCTGGCCTTCCGCGCCGGCGCCGAAGCGCAGGTCCATGAGGATGACGTCGATGCCGCCGGCCTGCGCGGTGGCAATCGCGCCTTCGGCGGTGGCTACCTCGGCCACCACTTTGATGTCCTCGGCGGCTTCCAAAACGGAGCGCAGGCCGAGGCGGACAATCTCGTGGTCGTCAGCCAGCAGTACCCGGATCAACGTCGGTCTCCTCGTCAGAGTCAAGGTCAGTCTTTTGGTTGATACTAACCGGCACTGCCACGGTCAGCGCCGTCGGCCCGCCGGGCGCGGACTCAATCTCCAACTTTCCGCCCAGCTCCGCGGCCCGCGAGCGCATCGCGTCCAGCCCCAGGTGGCCCAGCCCGCTGGGTTTGAGCCCCTGCGCGTCCACGTCGAAGCCGCGGCCGTTGTCCACCACGTCCAGGCGCACTTCCTCCGGCGCGTAGGTCAGGGTGATGCGGGCGGCACTCGCCTCGGCGTGGTTGACCACGTTGGACACCGCGCCCTGGGCGATGCGCAGCAGCCCGGCCTCCACCCGCATGGGCAGCGGGACGGCCTCGCCGTCGACTTCCACCCCGATGTCCAGGCCGCCGGCCTCGCCGAAGTCCCCGGCCACCCGCGCCAGCGCGTCGCGCAGCGAGGACTCGGTCAGCGGCGCCGGCGCGAGCGCGGCGATCATCGCGCGGGTTTCCGCCAGGTTATTCGACGCCGCCCGGCGCGCCGTCTCCATCTTCCTCAGCGGCACTTGCGCAACCCCCTCCGGCAGCCCGCTTGCCCGCACGTCCTGCTCCGCCGAGTGCAGCAGCATCTGGATCGAGGAGAGGTTCTGCGCCACCGTGTCGTGCAGCTCGTGCGCGAGGCGTTCGCGCTCCTGGGCCACGCCGGCGGCGCGTTCGGTGTCGGCGAGGCGGTCGCGTGTGGCCAGCAGTTCGTCGATAAGCTGCTGCCTCTCACGGCTGACCCGGGTGATGGTGTCGAAGGCGTACGCGATCGCCACCACAACCACCGCGGACAGCGCCGGGCCCATAATCCCGCCCAGGGTCAGCCCCGCCGGGATCTGCATAGCGATAGAGATGCCCAGGCACGCCACCACCCACGCGTAGCCGACCCAGTTGTCGAAGGCGCGCAGCGCCACGAAGAACAGCACGAACACCCAGTACACGGCCACGGGCGAGACGGTCATGTCCGCCACCCACACCGCCGTCGCCCCCAGCATCCAGGCCACACGCCCCCACGCGCCCCAGCGGTACATCTCCACCATGCCGTAGAACAGCAGAAACGCGAACGCGGCGGTCAGCACAATGTGCAGCAGCGCCTCGTTGAGCGGCATGCGCGCGAGCGCACCGAAGGAGACGAGCATGAGGCACACCGCCAGCACCGTGATGCCCAAATCGAGCGCCCGGTAGTCCGCGGTCTTTCCGGGATGCTGCTCCAACAGCACTAATCTGGAGCTCATGCGTCTGAGAGTACCCACCGCCCTGTTCGTGCTCGCCCTCGCCGGGTGTTCGCAGGAGCCTTCGCCTATCGACGACCCTCCGGCCGCCCCCACACCCGAACCAGCCCTGCCAGTAGAAGCACTCCCCGACACCCCGCGCGACAGCTGGACCGAGTGCCCCTACCTGGACACCGACTGGGTCGCGCAAACCAACGGCCAGCGCGTCACCGGCGTGGGCACGGACACCCGCTTCGACCCGCCGGCGTGCCAGTTCTGGTCCTACCCCGAGGAGCCGCAGCTGACCGTGCTGGTGCGCCACATGGACTCCGTGGAAGACGCCCGCGCCGTGGTGGACTTCGTCGCCCCGGTGGACCTGACCCAGCCGGCGGCGCTGCCCGGCGGGTGGGACGGCGGCCGCCACGGCGGCGGCGATGTGCCCGGCCGCATCGGCGCAGCGTACGCCGTGGCCAAAGGCGCTACCGCGGTGGCGGTGTTCACTAACCAGCACGAGTCTGTCAAGGCCGAAACGGTGGCGAAGGAAGTAATCGCTAACCTGGCCCTGTGAATACTCCCGTGATGATCTCCGTAGCCGCCATCGTGTTCACCGACGAGCAGGGCCGCGTGCTGTGCGTGCGCAAACACACCAGCCCGCGCTTCCAGCTGCCGGGCGGCAAGCCGGAGCCCGGCGAGACGCTGGTGGACACCGCGCTGCGCGAGACCCGGGAGGAGGTTGGCCTGGACGTCGACGCGGAAGATCTGAGCTACCTGGGCCAGTTCAGCGCGCCGGCCTCCAACGAGCCGGGCTGCACCGTCACCTCGACAGTGTTTTTGCACCCCGGCGCCGGCCTGTCCCCCGCGCCGGCAGCGGAGATCGCCGAGGCCCGCTGGATCGACCCCACGGCCCCCGACGCCGAGCTCGCGCCGCTGCTGCGCGGCGAGATCTTCCCGGCGCTGAAGTCCCGCGAGATCGAAGCCATCGCGGTCTACGCCGGGGCGCGCGAGGGCACCAACCCCAACAACGCCGCGTTGGCCAGGTCATTCGGCGAGGCGTTGGCGGAGGCCGACATCACCTTGGTCTACGGCGGGTCCAAATTGGGGCTGATGGGCGAGGTGGCCGAGGGGGCGTCGACAAGCATTGGCATCCTCACTGAACACCTGGTCAACTACGAGCTACAGTACGAAGGCCTCGAGCGCCTCGAGGTGGTGACTACCATGTCCGAGCGCAAGGCCCGCATGAGCGAGCTTGCCGACGCCATCGTGGCCCTACCCGGCGGCGCCGGCACCCTGGACGAGCTGTTCGAGGAATGGACCAGCCAACAACTCGGCCTGCACAACAAACCGATCGGGCTGTTGGGCAGCGAGTTCTGGGCGCCGCTGGTGGCGATGATCGACCACATGGTGGAGCAGGGCTTCATGCGGCGCACAGACCGCGCGCACATGGTCGTCGCCGACGACCCGCAGGAACTCCTGGCCAAACTGCGCGCCTGGGCGCCGCCGGTGCCGCGCTGGCTCTAAGGGGTTACACCGCGACGTCGTTGTAGGGCATCATCGACGACACCCACGGGTAAACAACCTCCATGAGCAGGAAAAACACGCCCACCAGAATGATCAGGGTGAGCAGCCACTTCACCGGAGCGGGGCCGGGAAGCTTGCGCCACAGTGCCGCATACATCGCTATCGCACCTCTTTCTTGGCTTTCATGGCGGGCGGCAGCGCGCCCGACGGGTCCTTCGGCTGCACCTCCGTGCGCACCGCGTGGATGATCATGCGCTCCGCGTTGGAGAACTGCGGATGGCACGTGGTCAGCGTGATCAGGCCCTCCATGCCCGGCTCCACCTTCGTCGAGCGGTTGCCCGGGATGGGGTTGACCACCTCAATGTCACCCGGCAGCGTGATCTCGCGGCCTTTGACCTGCGCGTAGTCGCCTGCCGCGATGCGTTCGTTGAGCTCGCCGGGCAGGCAATCGATGCCTTCCCTGCGGCGCTCCCCCGGGTCTAGCGACATCGGCAGCACGCGGTAGGTCACCCACTCGGTCTGCGTTTCCACCACGATGGCGTCGCAAGCCTTCAGCGCACCTAAGTCGTTGAACGGGGCGCCCTTGCCCACGCGGTGCCCGGCCACGGCGAAGTTGCCGTCCTCGCCCGGCATCTGAGTGCCCGGGTAGCGGCCCGGGCCGGTGAGCAGCTGGTGCTCCTGGACGCCCTCGACGATGGCGAACTGGTAGTCCTGGCCGAACGCCGGGATGTACATGCGCGCGAACGCGTCGCCCAGCTCCGTGGCCTTGGCCTGGCGGGGGTTGACCCACTGCTCTTCCAGACGGGTCTGCACCTCGTCCTGCATTTTGGCCGAGGCGATGTTTGTCCAATAAGACTCGTAAAACGCGAACAACAGCAGTAACACGCCGAACGTGAGCAGCAACTCGCCAATCACCTGCGAAGCGGTAACGCGGCGCGGCTGCGTGTGCATGTGGGCCGTGGTCATGCGGCTCAGCGTAGCGCCGGCGCGCTAGATGGAGTAATCCGGCGGCGGCGCGCCCAGCGTGTTCTCCGCCAGGGCGCGGGCGGTGCGCAGCGGCTCGACGCTGTGCAGGATCCTCGCGCCGGACAGCCCGCCGTCGAGGAAGATCAGCAGCTCATCCGCCAGCGCGGAGGACTCGTAGCCGTTCTTCTCCGTCAACAGCGCGGTGATCGTTTCGTGCATCCAAGAGCGGTGCGCCATGCACGCCGCGATGATGCGCTCTTCCGACTCCACCTCGGGGCGCGGGTATTCGCCCGCGGCGTTGAGGAAGGGCGAACCGCGGAAGTCCTTGTCCGGCTCTTCGTCGATAGCCATGTCGAAGAATGCGAGGATCTTCGCGTCCGCGTCCGGCGCCTTCGCGGCCCGCTCGCCCCACCGGGCGCGGAACTGCTCGTCCAGCTGCTCCAGGTAGGCGATGACAAGGTTGTCCTTCGAGCCCAGCAGCGAATACAGCGAGGCCTTCGCCACGTCCGCCTCGCGCAGAATCCGGTCGATGCCGATGACGCGGATGCCTTCTTCGGTGAACAGTTTTGTTGCAGCGTCCAGCAGCCTTTGGCGCGGGCTCGGCCGGTCGCGGCGGCGTTGCGCTGGCTTCTTCTTGCTGGTGGTGGCCAAGGAATACTCCTTCTTGGGTTGGTCGCCTATCAATATAGACAAACCGGTACGTATATTCCACCGGGCACGAAAAAATCCCCCGGGTTCCACCCGAGGGATTTCGCGCTTGTGCCTATCGACGCTTGCTGGTCACCAAATTGATGATCCACAGCAAAATCACCGCGCCGAGCAAGCAGGTGAGGAAGCTGAAGAACAGCCCGCCGCCGGCGACGTCCACGCCGAACACGGACAGCAGCCAGCCGCCGAGCAGACCGCCGATAACGCCGACCACGATATTCAAGCCGATGCCCATCTGTGCGTCACGGTTCTGAATCTTGGAACCGATCCAGCCAGCAAGGCCGCCGATAACAATCCAACCGATAAGACCCATTGCAGGTGCCATAGTGTTTCAAACCCTTCTAATTGCTTTAATCATTACGGGAGCCATTATGCGCCTCTTATGATTTGGGCGAGCAACGCATCGCATGCAATTGCGTAACAATTCGCTTACGAATCTTGTGTACGCACGACCATCATCGGGCACGGCGCTTCCTGCAGCAGCGCGCGCGACGTGGAGCCCAGCAGCATGCCCTTGAAGCCGCCCCGGCCGTGGGAGCCGGTGACCAGCAGCTGCGCGCCTTCGGCGGCGCTGGCCAGCGCACGGACCGGGCGGTCGCGCGTGATGGTCTTCTTCACCACCACGTCCGGGTACTGCTCCGCGAGCTCGTTCAGGTAGCTGCCAAGCAGCTCTTCTTTCTCCGCCTGCACAGCCTTCCAGTGGTCCTCGGAGACCGCATATCCTGCGCCCGGGCCCTGGATTTGAGTGTCAACCCAGGTGTGCACCGCGTGCAGCTCAGCACCGCGCGCGGCCGCCTCCTCGAAGGCAACTTCGGTGGCGCGGCGGGACACCTCAGAGCCGTCCACGCCGACCACGACAGGGCCATACTTGTTCGCTTCAGTCACCGCGTTGTCTTCGCGAACAACCACCACCGGGCAGGACGCGTGCGAGACGACGGCGCCGGATACGGAGCCGAGCACCATGCCGGAAATGCCGCTCAGGCCGCGCGAGCCCATGACCACCATGGTGCATTCCTTCGACATCTCCAGCAGCATGTCAATCGGAGAGCCCTCCGCGACCGCGTGGCCGATGTGCAGGTCCGGCGCAACATCGAGCGCGATTTCGCGCGCGCGGTCAACGGTCTGCAGGGTCTCACGCTGCAGCTCGTCAAAGACCTCTTGTGGCGGCACCATGCCCTCCGCGTACAGGAACTGCGGCATGGAGTAGGCCGCCGCGAGCCGCAGCGGGATGTTGCGCTTCATCGCCGTATTTGCGGCCCACCGGACCGCATTGTCGGAGGCGGGGCTGTCGTCGACGGCAACAACAACGATATCTTCCTGGGTCATGTGCAAACCTTTCCTAGGATCGGCTGGTTATATCCCCATTCTAGTGCCGTCCGCGGGGTTAGCGCGGCAGTTCCTGCGGCGTCGCCGCCGGCGCGTTCGCGGGGAACAGCACCTGGTAGATCACGCTCAGAACGTCCATGATGGTCTTGCCGATGCCGTCCGAGAAGAACGCCACCAGCGGTTCAACCAATGCTCCAAAATCCATGGCGGCTAATCTACTACACAGCATGGCACGGAAGAAGACTCAGAAGACGGGGCCGCTGCCGCCCCGCGACGGCCTCGGCGCCTCCCGCGCGCGTGTGCCAGAAGGCCCAGGCATCACGGCCGCCGACTTCATCTGGGAACTGGTGTCCACCCAACGCCACCGCCACCCCGAGGACAACGTGGATGGGGTGCTGGCGAGGTTCACCGAAGGTCTCGTCGTAAAGCGAGATGGGTCCCCCATTGCAGCGGATGACCTGCTGGAACCGGGCACCGACGTGTTCTTCTACCGCCGCCCGGCCCCCGAAAAGCCCGTCCCCCACCAGATCACCACAGTGTTCGAGGACGACGACCTTCTCGTCGTGGACAAACCGCCATTCATCGCCACAATGCCCCGCGGCTCCCACATCACCGAAACCGCGACCGTGCGGCTGCGGCGCGCCACCGGGAACGAAGAGCTCACGCCCGCGCACCGCCTCGACCGCGCCACCTCAGGGCTCCTTCTCCTGACCAAACGCCGCGCCATCCGCGGCGCCTACCAGGAGCTCTTCGCGCGCCGCGAGGTACGCAAGGAGTACCAAGCAATCGCATTGCTTCACGACGTCCCTCCGGCCACCCCCTGGCACCACCACCTCACCAAACAGTCCGGCGAACCCGCAGCGAGGCTGGTGCCCGGCGAAGAACCCAACGCCACGACAGTGGTTGACAGCGTTTCCCGCCTCGACCCTGACCTGGAGGCGTCGTTGCAGAAGCGCTACGGGGTTGCAGGCGCCCTAGGGCGGTATGTTTTGCAGCCAGAAACCGGACGCACACATCAGCTACGCGTGCAAATGATGGCGGAGGCCGCCCCAATTCTTGGCGACCGCATCTACCCCACACTGTTGCCCGCCGACGACGAGGACTTCGCCGTACCGATGCTGCTCAGGTGCACCGGCCTAGAGTTCACCGACCCATTGAGCGGGTGCGTTCGGGACTTCAAGCTCAGCGACGACTGGCCTGTGCTGTAGCTGCGACTCCTCCGCGCCGGAAGTTTTGACTTGCGTTGGTGGGTGTCGACCCATTGTTGGTGGGGCCGTGGTTGTCCGCAATGCGGAAGTCCGCACGGCGGATTTCCCAGGGGCGCCGGCAGCCTGGGGGGTGGTCTCCGCTGCTCAGCTAAGGGGCCCCTGCGGCGACGTGCGGCGTACCGGTTGTGCACGAATCGACAGCGCTGCCACGTTTGCCCAGGTGAATTCTGGGGAGGCGGGTTGTTTCGTCGATTCGTACAATTCGTGGGTGCGGGCCAATGATGGGTGTGTGCGGGGTTGTCCGCAATGCGGAGTCCGCAATGGCGCCGGCAGCCTGGGGGTGGTCTCGTAGAAGTTGACGACCGGCCGGTATCCGGCGACCGTTTCCCCAGGTCGCAAATCGGTGTTGTCAGCTTTTGCGAAACCCCATCTACCGGACAGCAAGTTCGTTGGAGTGCACCCATAGTTGGCGGCACCGCCGTTGTCCGCAATGCGGAGTTTGGTGCCAATGATGGGTGCGGGTGTGGTTGTCCGCAATGCGGCGTCCGCAAGGGCGCCGGAAGAGGTGTCTCGCAGAAGTTGACGAGCGGCCGGTTTTCACCCCGTGTTTCTCCAGGTTGCAAAACGCTGTTGTCAGCTTTTACGAAACCCCGCCTACCGGACGGCAGGTCCGTTGGTGTCCACCCATTGTTGGCGGTGTCGCTGGTGTCCGCAATGCGAAGTTTGCTCGGGTACGGAAATTCGTGGGTTCCCGCCAATGATGGGTGCGGGCGGGGTTGTCCGCAATGCGTAAGTCCGCACGACACCGGGTGCTTGTGGGTGCACACCAATTGTTGGTGTCGGTCGTGTTGTCCGCAATGCGCAACCCCGCAAACATGCAACACCAAAAGAAGGCACCCGCCACACAAATGGTTGTGTGGCGGGTGCTTGTTGTGTGAAGTTGTTGGGTCGGCGGTAACCTACTCTCCCACTCCCTCCCGGGGGCAGTACCATCGGCGCGGGCGGGCTTAGCTTCCGGGTTCGGAATGGGACCGGGCGTTTCCCCGCCGCCATCAACCACCGACACACCTGTGGGGGCGTGTACGGCTGATCATGTCAGCAGTATGTAATTGTGTCGGCCAACACTGTGTGTGGTGTTGGTGTGTTGTGTCAGTGACTGCACAGTGGACGCGGAGCATGTTGCTCTTGCTTGTGTTTGTTTCGCGGTGTTCACACCCTTGGTTGGTGTGCGACGATGCGTGTGTTTATTGGTGTATTAGTACCGGTCGCCTCCACACATTACTGTGCTTCCAGGTCCGGCCTATCAACCCAGTCGTCTTCTGGGAACCTCAAATGAAACCTCATCTTAAAACAGGCTTCCCGCTTAGATGCTTTCAGCGGTTATCCCTTCCGTACGTAGCCAACCAGCCGTGCTCCTGGCGGAACAACTGGCACACTAGAGGTACGTCCGTCCCGGTCCTCTCGTACTAGGGACAGCCTTCTTCAAGTTTCAACGCGCGCGGCGGATAGAGACCGAACTGTCTCACGACGTTCTGAACCCAGCTCGCGTGCCGCTTTAATGGGCGAACAGCCCAACCCTTGGGACCTACTCCAGCCCCAGGATGCGACGAGCCGACATCGAGGTGCCAAACCATCCCGTCGATATGGACTCTTGGGGAAGATCAGCCTGTTATCCCCGGGGTACCTTTTATCCGTTGAGCGACACCACATCCACAAGTAGGTGCCGGATCACTAGTCCCGACTTTCGTCCCTGCTCGACTAGTCAGTCTCGCAGTCAAGCTCCCTTGTGCACTTACACTCTAGACACCTGATTGCCAACCAGGCTGAGGGAACCTTTGGGCGCCTCCGTTACATTTTGGGAGGCAACCGCCCCAGTTAAACTACCCACCAGGCACTGTCCCCAACCCAGATCATGGGCCAAGGTTAGATATCCACTACGGTCAGAGTGGTATTTCAACAACGACTCCACACACACTAGCGTGCATGCTTCACAGTCTCCCACCTATCCTACACAAACCGCACCGAATGCCAATACCAAGCTATAGTGAAGGTCCCGGGGTCTTTTCGTCCTGCCGCGCGAAACGAGCATCTTTACTCGTACTGCAATTTCACCGGGCCTGTGGTTGAGACAGCAGGGGAGTCGTTACGCCATTCGTGCAGGTCGGAACTTACCCGACAAGGAATTTCGCTACCTTAGGATGGTTATAGTTACCACCGCCGTTTACTGGGGCTTAAATTCTCCGCTTCGGACATGACGTCCTAACAGGTCCTCTTAACCTTCCAGCACCGGGCAGGCGTCAGTCCGTATACATCAACTTAACCGTCTTCGCACGGACCTGTGTTTTTGATAAACAGTCGCTCCCCTCTCTTCTCTGCGACCCACACCAGCTGCCGCACGTGAAGTGCTTGACTAGTGCAGGTCCCCCTTCTCCCGAAGTTACGGGGGCATTTTGCCGAGTTCCTTAACCACAGTTCACCCGCTCGCCTCAGTATTTTCTACCTGACCACCTGTGTCGGTTATGGGTACGGGCCGTATACGCACATCGCTAGAGGCTTTTCTCGGCAGTCCAGGATCACCAACATCACCCAAGCAAGGGCTACGCATCACGCCTCACACAAAAAACACCAGGATTTACCGTGGTGTCGTGCCACACGCTTGCACCGCAATCCAATCAGCGGCTCGGCTACCTCACTGCGTCACCCCATCACTGACCTACAACGGATCAGGCCCCACGCATCACCACCAACCAACCACTTCGAAAAGTGGCAACGGCTAGCGGGTCAGGGTGGTTAGTATCACCGCTTCGATACTGGGCGCGCATATACGGGTACGGGAATATCAACCCGTTAACCATCGACTACGCCTGTCGGCCTCGCCTTAGGACCCGACTCACCCTGGGAAGACGAACTTGACCCAGGAACCCTTAGTCATCCGGCGGGCAAGATTCTCACTTGCCATTCGTTACTCATGCCTGCATTCTCACTCGCATGCAGTCCACCGCTCCTTCCGGTACGGCTTCACCCCACACACGACGCTCCCCTACCCAAACAAAAATGTTTGCCGCGGCTTCGGCGGTGTGCTTGAGCCCCACTACATTGTCGGCGCGGAACCACTCGACCAGTGAGCTATTACGCACTCTTTCAAGGATGGCTGCTTCTAAGCCAACCTCCTGGCTGTCTTCGCGATCCCACATCCTTTTCCACTTAGCACACCCTTAGGGGCCTTAACCGGCGATCTGGGCTGTTTCCCTCTCGACTATGAAGCTTATCCCCCACAGTCTCACTGCAATGCACCACTATAAACCGGTATTCGGAGTTTGGCTGACGTCGCTAAGATGATAGTCCCGCTCAACCAACCAGTAGCTCTACCTCCGGCAAGCTCACATCACGCTGCACCTAAATGCATTTCGGGGAGAACCAGCTATCACGGAGTTTGATTGGCCTTTCACCCCTACCCACAGCTCATCCCCTCAGTTTTCAACCTAAGTGGGTTCGCGCCTCCACAACCTCTTACAGCTGCTTCACACTGGCCATGGGTAGATCACCCCGCTTCGGGTCCAGGACATGCCACTACAAACACCCTATTCGGATTCGCTTTCGCTACGACTACCCCACATAACGGGTTAACCTCGCGACATGCCGCTGACTCGCAGGCTCATTCTTCAAAAGGCACGCCATCACACACAAAAAAGTGCTCTGACGGATTGTAAGCGCATGGTTTCAGGAACTCTTTCACTCCCCTCCCGGGGTACTTTTCACCATTCCCTCACGGTACTTAATCCACTATCGGTCACACTGAGTATTTAGGCTTACCGGGTGGTCCCGGCAGATTCACAGCAGATTCCACGAGCCCGCTGCTACTCGGGGAAAACACAAACCACACAACCACACACACCTTCACGTACAGGACTTTTCACCTACTCCGGCGCACCATCCCAGATGCTTCCGCTGATATGTGCACATTGCGCGTGCAGTTGACAGCCTGCACCATTTGCGCCCCACAACACCGCACACGCAACCCCTGCCAGGTATCACACGCACACGGTTTAGCCTCATCCGCTATCGCTCGCCACTACACACGGAATCACAATTGTTTTCTTCTCCTACGGGTACTGAGATGTTTCACTTCCCCGCGTCAACCCCCACACAGACTATGTATTCACCTGCGGGTAACACCACACAACTGGTGCTGGGTTTCCCCATTCGGACATCCTCGGATCAACGCTTTGTTGGCAACTCCCCGAGGCATAACGCAGCCTCACACGTCCTTCATCGGCTCAGCATGCCAAGGCATCCACCATACGCCCGTAACAAAACACACGGACACACAAACAATCAAGGTACAAACACCAAAACACAAAAAAGAAAGATACTCGCGTCCACTATACAGTTCTCACACAACACAACCCCCACACACAACCAACCACAACACAGTGGCCGATCCACGCAAGGGCCCAACAGGAACAACCTTGTGCTGCCCCAGACACCCAACAGTGCACCAACGCATAATCTTTTGTCACGCAAACCGGATGCATCCACCCACCAGGCACCACGCGGCGCACAACCCCTTCACAGGCCAGCCGCACCACCATCCAGACGATGCCACCATGACCTTGAAGGTGTGTCTCCACCCGGCAAAAATACTTCCGTGGCAGTCGCACACTCGGCGACTCAACCACACACACTTGGCCCACAACTGCGGGCGAATAATAAAAGCTCCTTAGAAAGGAGGTGATCCAGCCGCACCTTCCGGTACGGCTACCTTGTTACGACTTCGTCCCAATCGCCGATCCCACCTTCGACAGCTCCCATGACAGGCCACTGGCTTCGGGTGTTACCAACTTTCATGACGTGACGGGCGGTGTGTACAAGGCCCGGGAACGTATTCACCGCAGCGTTGCTGATCTGCGATTACTAGCGACTCCGACTTCATGGGGTCGAGTTGCAGACCCCAATCCGAACTACGACCGGCTTTACAGCGATTAGCTCACCCTCACAGGCTTGCAGACGCGTTGTACCGACCATTGTAGCATGTGTGAAGCCCTGGACATAAGGGGCATGATGATTTGACGTCATCCCCACCTTCCTCCGAGTTAACCCCGGCAGTCTCTCACGAGTCCCCACCATAACGTGCTGGCAACATAAGACAAGGGTTGCGCTCGTTGCGGGACTTAACCCAACATCTCACGACACGAGCTGACGACAACCATGCACCACCTGTACACCAACCACAAAGGGAAACCGTATCTCTACGGCGATCTGGTGTATGTCAAGCCCAGGTAAGGTTCTTCGCGTTGCATCGAATTAATCCACATGCTCCGCCGCTTGTGCGGGCCCCCGTCAATTCCTTTGAGTTTTAGCCTTGCGGCCGTACTCCCCAGGCGGGGCGCTTAATGCGTTAGCTACGGCACGAACCCCGTGGAAGGGACTCACACCTAGCGCCCACCGTTTACGGCATGGACTACCAGGGTATCTAATCCTGTTCGCTACCCATGCTTTCGCTCCTCAGCGTCAGTTACTGCCCAGAGACCTGCCTTCGCCATCGGTGTTCCTCCTGATATCTGCGCATTCCACCGCTACACCAGGAATTCCAGTCTCCCCTACAGCACTCAAGTTATGCCCGTATCGCCTGCAGTCCCGCAGTTAAGCTGCGGGCTTACACAAACGACGCGACAAACCACCTACGAGCTCTTTACGCCCAGTAATTCCGGACAACGCTCGCACCCTACGTATTACCGCGGCTGCTGGCACGTAGTTAGCCGGTGCTTCTTCTCCAGGTACCGTCACTTGCGCTTCGTCCCTAGCGAAAGGAGTTTACAACCCGAAGGCCGTCATCCCCCACGCGGCGTCGCTGCATCAGGCTTGCGCCCATTGTGCAATATTCCCCACTGCTGCCTCCCGTAGGAGTCTGGGCCGTATCTCAGTCCCAATGTGGCCGTACACCCTCTCAGGCCGGCTACCCGTCGACGCCTTGGTAGGCCATTACCCCACCAACAAGCTGATAGGCCGCGAGCTCATCCCACACCGAAAAACTTTCCACAATGGCATCCAAACCATCGTCCTATCCGGTATTAGACCCAGTTTCCCAGGCTTATCCCGAAGTGCAGGGCAGATCACCCACGTGTTACTCACCCGTTCGCCACTCGAGTACCCCTGCAAGCAGGAGCCTTTCCGTTCGACTTGCATGTGTTAAGCACGCCGCCAGCGTTCATCCTGAGCCAGGATCAAACTCTCCACAAAAAGTTTCAGAAAGAAACAGGCCGTGAAAAGCCCAAACCCAACCAAAAACAAACCAAACACCCAACACCCAAAACCAGGGCATCAAGTGACTGGCAAAAATCCAAAAATTACAAAGGTTCAACAACCAACCCCCAACCCGACGGGGTCGAAAACACAGGGGTCGGCCAAAAATACGTGAAACATGTTCAACCACACCCCACGCACACTGAACCAAACAGATGACGCGATCCATCATTGGAATTCAACCACGCCACCACCGGCACACACCCACAACAGGGCGCACACCACACAGTGCACAAAACGAGGCAGGCAAACACACCCACGCAACAAAAGTACATTGGCACACTATCGAGTTCTCAAACAACACCAGCACACCCAAACCAACCCACACAACAGTGGACCAGCCTCAAGTGACTTTGGAATCTGCCAGCGATTGTTTTCCTGCCCGCCACACAAACCGGAAAGAATCTCACTTTCCAGCGGGGCGTTGTCGGTCTCGCTGACTCGATATAAGTTACACACACCCCACACACAACACAAACCCGCAGCGCACAGACTGTTTTCTACCTGTTCTTAAGCGCTTGTTTGGGGTTCATATAGCCACCCAAATACGCCACCTGCATCACTACACCAACCAACAACAGCGCTCCGGCGACGACAAGGACGTAAACGGTCTCACTGTCCGTGAAGCTTTCCACTTCAACGGCTCGCGAGATGGGGATAAATAGGAATATCGTTGGATACAGCCCCATTTCGCTGCGCCGGGCTTTCAAGACCGATCCCAGCACCGCGCAGGCGAACGCACCCGCCGCCCCGACCACCACCGCGGCCCAGCTCAAACTCGAGACAACACCAACAACGACCATATAAAGCAGCACTGAGACAACTGTTGCCGCGAGCGATACTCCAAGCCAGCGCCGACGTGGCACCCCGTAGCTGGCGCCCACGTCTGTTCCGGCGATTGCCGAGCCGTGCATGCAATACATGCCGTACCAAACCAGCAGCGGCAAAGCCCCAATCCACACTCTGAGCGGCTCCGAACCAATGAAGCTTGCCAGGTACAGCGTCACGCAATGCGCCGCCGCGATACCGAATGCCCAGAGCAGCTGAGGTGTCCACACCAGCTCCACAAGGAAGCCGCGCGAGCCTAAGCGCGGCCGAACACGCTCACTCGCTTCGGGCACCTCGCCGGTGACGTAGCGCTGCCCCATGAGCAGGCCCATCGCCACAGCCCCCAAGGCGCCCACAACTCCAAACCAATCAGGCCGCAGCAGCAACGCGACGGCCGCGCCAATCACCACCGCCGGCACCACCGACATCGCGGCCAGTCGTAGCCGTCGACCCCGCGGCATGCCGTAGGCCGCGTACGCCGTCTTTTCCATTGAGAGCGCGCCGATGACAAACAAGGTCACAAATGCAGGCGTCATCACCGCAGTAAGCGGGTGGTCCGTAATCGTCGCGCCGAGCGCGAACATCGCCGCCAGCGGCACCATCCACAGCAACCTGTACAGCGAGGGCGCGACGAACTGGTGGCGAAAGAATCCGGGCAAGGTCGTGTTCATCAGTACACCTCCAGGTAGTGCTCGATGAGGTCGTCGAAGCGGGCGGGGCGGGCGTGGCGCGGCGCGGCGTCGATAGGCAAAAGCTCCCCTCCCACAACCGCGAAGGCGTCGGCGACTTCAGGGGCACATTGCTTTGCGACGGCCCCCTCACGCCCCAGAATCACTGCCGTATCCAGCACCTTCGCGGCGTCTTCGATGTGATGGGTGGCCATGACGATGGTGCGGCCGGTGTCCGCCTGGTCCAGCAGGTGGCGGTAGAACACCTCGGTGTTGTGGGTGTCCAGGCCGACGTAGGGCTCGTCCAGGAGCAGAAGATCGGTGCCGGATGCCAAGCCGATGACGATGGCGACCATGGCCCGTTGGCCGCGGGAAAGTTTCTCGTAACGGGTTTCCAGTGCCTGGTCCATGGCGAAGTCGGCGGTCAGCGCGTCGGCAAGCTGCTGGTCCCAGGTGCGGTAGCGCAACCGCGCACCCTTGATCACGTCCGCGCCGGACCACGTGCCCGGGTAGGCGGTATCAACGCCGGTCAGGCACGTGTTGTCCATGACGAAGGCGTTGTCGAAGGGGCGCACGCCGAACACCTCGACGGTGCCGGAGGTGGGTTTGAGTTGACCGGAGAGGATGCGCAGCAGCGTAGATTTTCCCACGCCGTTGCGGCCGAGCAGGCCGTGGATGCCGGGGCCCAGATCCAGGTCGACGCCGGTGAGCACGTCCTTGGAACCGAAGCTGCGGGTCAGGTCGCGGGTGTGGATGGTCATTGGTACATGCCTCTGCTTTCTGCGACGCGGTCGATTAGGTCGTGGAGGTCGGAGCGGGTGTAGCCCAGGTGCAGGGCTTCGTCGATGAGCGGGGCGATGTAGTCGCCGGCGAAATCCTCGCGACGCTTCGCCAGGATCTGGTCGCGGGCCCCGTCGGTGACGAACATGCCCAGGCCGCGACGCTTTTCCAGCACGTGGTCGTCGACAAGCAATGCAAGGCCCTTGCGCGCCGTCGCGGGATTGATTTCGTGAAACTGGGCGAGCTGATTCGTCGACGGTGCTTGCTCGCCGGGCTGCAATGTGCCGTCGACGATGAGGTCGGCGACGAAGCTGGCGATCTGCACGAAGAGGGGCTCTGCTTCTGTGTTCATGCCCTGCCCTCCGGTTGATTGGTTAGTTACTCGAGTAACTAACTGACTATCACGCAGCCCGGGGGAGCGCAACCAGTTCGCAGGAAACCGTGACAAATACGACGTGGAATGACTGAGCTTTTTCAGGCAAGATGGTGCGTGTAACGCAACTTAGCAACGAAAAAGAATCGGAATTTAGGAGCCATGCTTGAACGCACACTTGTGTTCGTCGACACGTCATACCTTCTCGCGAGCTTTTACAACTCGTGGGAAATCGGCGCCCGCGCACAGTTAGAAATTGACCTGCCGGAGGTTGTGGCAACCCTCGGCAAAATGATCACCAACCAACTCAACCAACCCATCCACCGCCAGTTCTGGTACGACGGCATCCCCGACTCAGGCCCGCACCGCTACCAGCGCGCGCTGCGCACCTGCGACGGCGTGCAACTGCGCACCGGCCAACTCATCGAGTGGGGCGAGCGCCGCACCCAAAAAGGCGTGGACACCCGCCTCGTCGCCGACCTTGTGGTCAACGGCGTGAGCGAAAAATTCACCGATTTCGTGCTGGTCTCCGGCGACGCGGACATGATCCCCGGCGTCGAGGAAGTGACCAGCCGCGGCGCGCGCATGCACCTCTACGGCTTCGGCTGGGACTCCATGTCCTCCGCCCTGCGCCACGCCTGCGACAGCACCACCATCCTCGACCCGCGCGAAGACTTCGCCGACGCCATGCGCCTCCAGGTGCTCGAGGGCCCGCTCCCGCCCAGCATCAGGGAGCGCCCGCTTAACGACGCTGCTCCGCTCGAAGAGGCGGACGGCCCCACCGCGGTTCCAGGGCTGGGCCCCGACCCGCTCCGGCCGGACGCCGGCGCTGCGGGGGACAACTCGGATTCGGACGCTACTTCGGATGCCGCCTCTGCGGGTGCTTCGTCCGCCCCGAAGCCGGGACAGGCGCCTGCTGCCGCACCCGCCGCCCCTGCCGCCCCGAAGCCGTCGGACATCGTGGGCACCCCGACCTCGCAACAACGCACCCACCGCCCGGACGAACCAGAGATGGACGAGCCTTCCGAGGCACAGGTGGAGGCCAACAACGAGTCGAACAAGCCCGGCAACCAGAACGTCTCCAGCGAGCCCGACCGCCCGTCGGCGCCCGCCCCGTCGGCCCCGGCCCCGTCGGCACCCGCCGAAAGCGCGAAGCCGACGCCCGCGTCGCTCGCCGGCACCAACTCGGATGCGTCTGCGAGCGCGCCGAAGCCCGGCCCCAAGCCTGCGCCGAAGCCGTCGATGATGGCTCCGCGCCGCAAGCTGCGCTCCCGCTACGTGCCGCTTCCCGAAGAAGTGTGGACCTCCGCCGGCTTCCAAACCCCCTATGACGTGGGCCAGCAGTACGCCAACTGGTGGTTTGAAAACGCCGCCTCCAGCGAACAGCGCGACAACGCCCACCTCCTCTCCGGCGGCGGGCTGCCCCCGGAGATCGACCGGCCGCTGCTGCAGTTCGCCTGCGAAACCCTGCACGAGTACACCCTGTCCGAGACCCAGCGCGTCAATCTCCGCGACGGGTTCCACTCCGGCATCCGCGGCGTACTCATCAACATCCGCCGGGAGAGCTAGCGCGCGGTCCCGGCGTTTCTACGGCGCCCCCGGGGGCTTCGGCCCTTTGGGGCGCCTTTTCGCCCCTCTTGCAAGATAGTTCACTCGCTTGTGAACTAATCGGACTGCGGGCTTCCAGCGTCCTGGGGATATTGAATTATTCAACCGCCCAAGTGGAACTAATTCACCAAACCGCTCCCGGCGAGTGAACAAACTTGCCAGAGGGCGCCGACACTTCGTGGCGGAATCTGTCAGGCGGCCCCTCGACCCCCAGGTCAGCACAAACGGCCGCCGTAATCTGTCAGGCGGCCGTTTGTGATCTGCTAGTTGGAGGCGGTTAGTCCTCGTCGCGCATGTACTTCTCGGCGTCGGCGAGGATGTCGTCGGTGTTGTTGGCGTTGTCGGTGCTGGAGGTCTCCGGGGCGTCGGCGGCGACGCGGCGGGAGCTGCCGGACGGCTTCTGCTCGGCGGCCGAGTCGGTGGCCGAGTCGGCGCCCTCGCCCTGCGAGCCCTCGCCCTCACCAGAGCCCGCCTCGAGCTGGCGGTCCGCGTCACCGGCGCCCGCGCCGGAGCCGGCCTCGAGCTCGCCGGACATGGACGCGCGGATCTGGTCCAGACGGCTGGCGGCGGCAGCGTCGGTGGAGCCGGACTCGATCTCGGCCATGCGGTCGGTCATGGAGTCCTTCATCAGCTCCTGCTGGCCCAGGGCGTTGGCGTAGCGGCGCTCAATCTTGTCGCGCACACCGTCGAGGGTGGGCACGTTGTCGTCGTTGAACTGGTTCATCGAGTCCATGGTCTTGGCCGTCTGCTCCTGCATGCGGGCCTGGTTGAGCTGGGACTCGAGCTGAGAGACCTGGGAGAGCTGCTCCTTCAGGTGCGCCTCGGACTGCTGCTGCTTCTGCTGCGCTTCCTTGGCGGCGTGGTCGGCGGACGCGTAGGCCTGCTTGGTCTGCTCGAGCTCCTGCTCCACGGACACCAGCTGGGTGGCGATGACCTCGGCGGCGTTGTTGAACTGCTGCGCCTTCTCGGCGTCGCCGGCCGCCTCCGCCTTCTGCGCGGCCTGCAGGGCGGTGCGCGCCTTGTTCTGCAGATCCTCCTGGGACTTGATCAGGCGTTCCATCTTCATCTGCAGCTGGTTCCGGTTGCCGATGATGTTGGCCGCGTGCTCGGAGATCGCCTTGTGCTGCTCCTTCGCAGCAGCGACGGCTTGCTGGATCTGCACCTTCGGGTCTGCGTTCTGGTCGATCTTGGTGTCGAACGACTGCATGAGGTACTTCCAGCCCTTGCTAAACGGGTTCGCCATTGGAGTGTCCTTCCGGTGGTGGGGTTCGTCGTTAGGCAAGTGTACGCATGAAAAAAGCGCCCGTCTCGCGGGCGCTGAATAAAAAGGCCTACTGCTCGGAGGCGTTCTGCTCGGCAATCTGGCGGCGGACGTCATCCATGTCCAGGTCCTTGACCTGCTGGATAAGGTCGTCCAACGCGGCCGGCGGCAAGGCGCCAGCGTTCTGGTAAATCAGGATGCCGTCGCGGAACGCCATCAGCGTCGGGATCGCCCGGATGTCCAACCCCCTGGCCACCTGCTGGTTGGCCTCGGTGTCGAGCTTGGCAAAGGTGACATCGGTGTGCTTTTCAGAGGCCTTCTCGTAGGTCGGCGCGAACTGCTTGCACGGGCCGCACCAGTCCGCCCATGCGTCCACAAACACGATGCCGTCTTGGGTAACGGTGTCCTGGAAAGTGTCATCGGTTACATCGATCGTGCTCAAAGTACGCTCCCTAAAGCTTTTGGTTATTGTTGTAGAGATTGCAACGGGTACAACCCTAACAATGTCCGAGCTATTCCAAGCCGGGCTGGAACGAGTGGAAACCAGGAGGCGTGCAGCAGCCATGACGAAGACGTACCGGATCTCGGGCCCGAAGGACGAAGTCGCGGTCGATTCGCTCAAAGACGAGCTGTCGCTGGTGGACGGCACCCACGAGGTAGATGTGGACCTCGAGGCCGGGCACCTCACCGTTGTCGGCTTCACCTTCGCTGACGAAGATATTGTGCAGGCGGCGAAAAACGCCGGCTACGTAATCGAGATATAAGGAGGACACACCATGGCTGAACGCGAGTTCAACGTTGAGGGCATGACCTGCGGGCACTGCGAAATGAGCGTGCAGGAGGAGATCTCCGAGGTCGCCGGTGTGACCGCTGTGAAGGCGGACCACACCACCGGGACTGTCACCGTCGAGGGTGACGGTTTTTCCACCGACGACATCGCGGCCGCGGTGAAAGAAGCTGGTTACACACTGGCCTAACGCTTAGGCCCGGCCCGGGCCTAAAGTGGGGGTTATGACTGAAACCCCCATAGCATTGCAGCACGTCGAGCTAGGCGTGACGGGGATGACCTGCTCGTCGTGCTCTTCGCGCGTGCAGCGCAAACTGAACAAGCTCGACGGCGTGGACGCCACGGTGAACTACTCCACCGAGACGGCCGCCGTCGATTTCGATCCGGCGAAGGCGTCGTCGCAGTTGCTTATCGACGAAGTACGCTCCGCCGGGTACGACGCGTTTGAAATGACTGATGACGCGGTGGGGGGTGACGCGGCGGCGGCCGGAGGGGCGTCGACAAGCGAGAAGCTCGAAGGCGCGCGCCTGGAGGAAGCCGAGAAGCTGAAACGCACCACGATTTGGGCGGCGCTGGTCTCGCTGCCGGTGATGGTGGTGAGCATGGTGCCGGCGCTGCAGTTCACCAACTGGCAGTGGGCGGCGTTTGCGGCGGCGACGCTGGTGTTTTTCGCCGCGGGCAGCGTGTTTCACCGCGCGACCTGGGTGAACCTGAAGCACGGCGCGGCGACGATGGACACGCTGATCACGCTGGGCACGTCCGCGGCGTACCTGTGGTCCGTGTGGGCGCTGTTTTTCGGCAACGCGGGCGAGCCGGGGATGACCATGGAGATGTCCATCTTCCCGTCGCACGCGGGCATGGACGAGATCTACCTCGAGTCCGTGTGCGTGGTGATTACGTTCCTGCTGCTAGGCAGGTGGTTTGAAACGCGGGCGAAGGGGCAGTCCTCGGAGGCGCTGCGCGAGCTTTTGGACATGGGCGCCAAGGACGCCGCCGTGATCCGGGGCGGCAAGGAAGTGCGCGTGCCGATTGCCCAAGTGGCGGTGGGCGACACGTTCATCGTGCGCCCCGGCGAGAAGATCGCCACCGACGGCCGCGTGGTCTCCGGGCACTCCGCGGTGGACGAATCCATGCTCACCGGCGAGTCCGTGCCCGTGGAGGTCACCGAGGGCTCCGCGGTCACCGGCGCCACGCTGAACACTTCCGGGCGCCTGGTGGTGGAGGCCACCCGGGTCGGCGCCGAAACCACGCTCGCGCAGATGGGCAAGCTCGTGCGCGACGCGCAGGCCGGCAAGGCGCCGGTGGAGCGGCTGGTGGACAAGATCTCGCAGGTCTTCGTGCCCGTGGTGGTGCTGGTTGCGCTTGTGACGCTGGCCGGACACCTCCTGGTGGGCCATAGCGTTGCCCACGCGTTCACCGCGGCGGTGGCGGTGCTGATCATCGCCTGCCCGTGCGCGCTTGGGCTTGCCACCCCGACCGCGATCCTGGTGGGCACCGGCCGCGGCGCCCAGCTGGGGCTGCTGATCAAGGGCCCTGAAGTGCTCGAATCCACCCGCCAGGTGGACACGGTGGTCATGGACAAGACCGGCACGATCACGTCGGGCGAGATGGGGGTTGCGGACGTCGTCGCAGCGGACGGCTTCGATGCCGACGAGGTACTGCGGCTCGCCGCCGGCGTGGAGGCCGGCTCCGAGCACCCGATCGCCCGCGCGATCGTGGAGGCGGCCAGCGAGGTGCCGGCCTCGGAGAACTTCCAAAATGAGGTGGGCAAGGGAGCGTCCGCGCTTATCGACGGCCACCCGGTCCGCGTCGGCCGCCCCTCCGTGCCGCTTGGCGGTCTGGCCAGCGCCTTCGAAGACGCCGAACGTGCAGGGGCGACCCCGGTGGCCGTCGAGGTGGACGGCGCCCTGGCCGGGTTCGTCGCGGTGCGCGACACCGTGAAGGCAGATTCCGCCGACGCCGTGGCGCAGCTGCGGGAGCTGGGGCTGACGCCTCACCTGCTCACCGGCGACAACGCCGGCGCGGCAGAGGCCGTCGCGGCGGAAGTGGGCATCGACCCGGCTAACGTCACCGCGGGCGTCCTGCCGGAGGACAAGGTGGAGGTGGTCAAGCGCCTCCAGGCCGAGGGCAAACACGTGGCCATGGTCGGCGACGGTGTCAACGACGCCGCCGCGCTCGCCCAGGCGGACCTGGGCTTGGCCATGGGCGCGGGCACGGACGTGGCCATCGAGGCCGCGGACATCGCGCTGATGCGCAACTCGCTGACCTCGGCTGCGGACGCGATCAGGCTGTCGCGCAAGACCTTGAAGACGATCAAGGGCAACCTGTTCTGGGCGTTCGCCTACAACGTCATCCTCATCCCGGTGGCGGCGCTGGGCTTTCTCAACCCGATGCTCGCCGGCATCGCGATGGCGTTCAGCTCGGTGTTCGTGGTGTCGAACTCGCTGCGGCTGCGGGCGTTCAACTCCGTGTCGTCGGGAGCAGGTGAATAAAAACTGCCAACGCGCGGGCGAGCGCGCCCTACACTCCCCGCATGAACTCTTCTGCGCAGCTCACTCGCACTGAGCGACTGGACCGCCTGCCGGTCACCCCGAAACACAAGCGCCTGCTGGTCGGCTCCGGGATCGGCTGGGCCCTCGACGCGATGGACATCGGCCTCGTGTCCTTCATCCTCGCCGCGCTGGCCGCGCAGTGGAATTTGGACAACACCACCACGGGGTGGATTGCGTCGGTGGGGTTCGTGGGCATGGCCATCGGCGCGAGCCTGGGCGGGCTGCTCGCCGACAAGATCGGCCGCCGCCAAGTCTTCGCCGCAACGCTCTTGCTCTACGGGCTGGCCACCGGTGCCTCAGCGCTGGCGTGGTCCGTGGCGTCGCTGATGGTGTTCCGCTTCCTGGTGGGCCTTGGGCTTGGCGCGGAACTGCCGGTAGCCTCCACGCTGGTCAGCGAGTTTTCGCCGCGGAAGGTCCGGGGGCGCATGGTCGTGCTCTTAGAGGCGTTTTGGGCGGTGGGGTGGATCATGGCGGCCGTCATCGGCACCTTCGTGGTGGCGCAGAGCGACAACGGCTGGCGCTGGGGCTTCGCGCTCGGCGCGGTGCCAGCGATGTACGCCATCTACGTGCGCATGGGACTGCCGGAATCCGTTCGCTTCCTCGAGTCAGCGGGGCGGCACGACGAAGCCGAACGGATCGTCCGCGAGTTCGAGGCCGAGGCTGACCCCGCGCAGTACGACACCGCCGCGCCAGCCCAGGAACACCCCGTCGATGGCGGTATCTGGGGCCCGGAGCTGCGCGGGCGCACCGCCGCATTTTGGGCTATCTGGTTCTGCGTGTCGCTGTCCTACTACGGCGCGTTCATCTGGATCCCGTCCCTGCTGGTGGAGCAGGGTTTCTCCCTGGTTCGCTCGTTCACCTTCACGCTGATCATCACCCTGGCGCAGCTGCCCGGCTACGCCGCGGCCGCCTGGCTCATCGAGCGGTGGGGCCGCCGCACCACGCTGGCGAGTTTCCTCGCGGGCTCGGCGATTGCTGCGTTCGCGTACGGCATGGCCAGCACGGAGTGGCAGATCATCGCTGCGGGTTGCCTGCTCAGCTTCTTCAACCTTGGGGCGTGGGGTGCGCTGTACGCGATCGGCCCGGAGCTCTACCCCACCGCTATCCGCGCAACCGGCACGGGCGCGGGCGCGGCGTTCGGCCGCATCGGCTCAATTCTCGCGCCGCTGGTGGTTCCGCCGGTGCTCGCCTTCGGCGGCTCGACGGCGGTGTTCGGCGTGTTCGCCGCCGCCTTCGCGCTGGCCTGCGCGGCGGCGTTTACGCTGCCTGAGCAGCGTGGGGTGGCGATTGCGTAGTTCAGGCGGAGCCCGTCGCTAAGCAAAGAAGCGCGTGATGCGCGACAGCAGCGACTTGTCCTCCGTCGCCTTGTCGATCTCCTCGATGTTGCGCGGCAGGTTGAGCAGGAGCGTGTTCTCCCCGTCTTGGCGACGGTAATGCTCGGGTCGAGCTTGGCCACCGTGCTCGCGCAGGCGGCGGGGCCGTTCATGGAACGCACGGTCATGGCTTTCTCCTTTGCAGCTTTTGCGTTGTGCTGTTGAAGCATAAACGCGTTTCCGCAGCGTGTCACCGTTGGAAAGCCATGCCTAACTGTTCATAGGGCAGGTTAACTAGCCGTGCGCCATGTTGACGAAGCGCGAGTAGTGCAGCTGGTGCGCCACCGGAATGGTGTCGATCGGGCCGCCGCGGTGCTTCGCCACGATGATGTCCGCCTCGCCCGCGCGCTCGTCGTCGCGGTCCTGCGAGTCCGGGCGGTAGAGCAGAAACACCATGTCGGCGTCCTGCTCCAGCGAGCCTGACTCGCGCAGGTCAGCCAGCTGCGGGCGCTTGTCGGTGCGGGCCTCCGGGCCACGGTTGAGCTGAGAGATGGCGATCACCGGCACCTCGAGCTCTTTGGCGAGCAGCTTCAGGTGGCGGGAGAACTCCGAGACCTCCTGCTGGCGCGACTCGACCTTCTTGCCGGAGCTCATCAGCTGCAGGTAGTCCACCACAATCAGGTCCAGGCCGTGCTGCTGCTTCAGGCGGCGCGCCTTGGAGCGGATTTCCATCATGGTGAGGTTCGGCGAGTCGTCGATGAACAGCGGCGCGTCCTGGATCTCGGTGAGGCGGTGGGTGAGCTTCTCCCAGTCGCGCTCCTCCATCTGGCCCGAGCGCATCGCCGAGAGCTTGATCTCCGTCTCCGCGGACAGCATGCGCATGATGATCTCGGAGGCGCTCATCTCCAGCGAGAAGATCACGGACGTCTTGTTCTGGTGGATCGAGCACGAGCGCATGAAGTCCAGCGCGAGCGTGGATTTACCCACACCGGGACGCGCCGCGATGATGATCATCTGGCCGGCGTGCAGGCCGTTGGTGAGCTTGTCCAGGTCGATGAACCCGGTGGGCACGCCCGCCTCGAGCGCGCCGCCGGAGGCGATCATGGTCAGCTCGTCAATAGTGGGCTTGAGCAGTTCCGACAGCGGGCGGTAGTCCTCGCCCGACTGGTTGCGGGTGATGTTGAAGACCTTCTGCTGGGCATGGTCGACGATCGCGTCGACCTCCATGCCCTCCTCGCCCTCGTAGCCGAGCTGCACCACCTGCGTGCCGGCGTTGACCAGCTGGCGCAGGATCGACTTTTCCTCCACGATCTCCGCGTAGTAGCGGGCGTTCGCCGCCGTGGGAACCTCGGAGATCAGCGTGTGCAGATACGGCGCGCCGCCGACGCGCTCGAGCTCGTTGATGCGGTCCAGCCGCCCAGCGACAATGAGCACGTCGACGTTGCTGCCCTGCGCGAACAGGTCCAGGATGGCCTGGTAGATCAGCTGGTGCGCCGGAAAGTAAAAGTCGTCCGGGCGCAGGCTTTCCGCCACATCCAGGATGACGTCGGGGTTGAGCAGCATCGCGCCGATGACGGAGCGCTCCGCCAGCTCGTCGTGCGGCGGCGTGCGGTATTCCTGCAGCTCGTTGTTGCCGCGGTTGAAGTTGGAGTAGCGGTTGCTTCTCGACGAGCTACCGCCCCTCCCACCTTTCCCCCTCGAGTTACCGCTGTTGCCTTGGAACGCGTCAAAGTCGGAGTCGCTGAAGTCCCCGTAGTCCGCGGCCGGTTCCGGCGGCGGCACGTAGTCGTCGAAGCTGTCGTCTGCACCCATGGGCTCCCCTTTCGCTGTGTGTATGAGACTACCCCGTAATGCAAACCGCAAACCGAGTTATCCACAGGGGGTGTGGACAATTGGGGAATGTGCGGGTGAGTTTTCCACAGGGGTGGTGTTTGCGGTGTGGAATTCGTGTGGATTCGAGACTCCAAGCCACTGGAAAACGGTACATTTCCGCAGTTCACCCTGTATATTTTCAAACTCACGCCGAGTGACGTTTTAGGTGGATAACTCGGTTGACCACGGCGTTTGACAACCGCGAAATGTCCACTCGAGTGGACAATCTAACCCCTACCCAGGCTGTATAACCCACCACTTATCCACATTCCGTCACAGGGGCGCACCCGGTGTGTTTTTGTTACCGTCGTCGCATGTCCCCACGAGCAATTCTCTGGAGTTACCTCGTCTTTGCAGTGGCGTTTCCAGCAGTGTGCGTGGCTGGGATGCGAACGGTTGGCGGCAATCTCGACTTCGCGGCCTACCACCTTGCCTTCGCCGTCCTCGCCGTGCTTGCGGCAGCGGGAGCGGTCGGATGGGCTGCCACCTACACTGCGGCAGCGCGGCGGAGTGGCCCTGCGCACGGTGTGGCCGTCTGGATCGCCACAGCGTGCCTTGCCGTGGGCTTCGGCTCTGTCGCCGACTCGAGCTGGCAGGAATACCAGGCGGGCATGGATCTGCCCACCATCAACCTCTTCCTGTACCTTCTCCCGATCGGCCTGTTCATCCTGCTGGGCACGGCCGTTGCGCAGACCGTGGCGGCGAGGACCTCACGCGCGTGAGGCGAACGCCAGCGGTAGCACCTCCACACCGAAACGCTCGGCGATATCGGCTGCGGCGACGGTGACCGACCAGCCGGAGTCCACCTCGCCGGTAAGCAGCAGCACGGGTCCTTCGGCCATGGCAAGCCCCGAGTAGTCGAAGTACCTATCCAGCGCGTTGACACGGAAGGCGGAGTTGCGCGCCTCCACCTCTGCCCCGCCGGCCTGCACTGCCCCGCCGTAAGCCATTTGCCCCACGCGGGCGAGCGCCTCCGCAGTGGAGGCGACCATCTCCGCCCGTGCCGGGTCCGCCGAGCCGAGTGCCACCACTGTGGCCGGGCGCGTGTCCCAGTCCCAGTCCGCCAGCACGGCGACGAAGCGGGTCAGCCACTGGTCGTCGCGCCAATTCTCGGCGGGGCGGTAAGCGTTGTCGCGCAAGAGTTGGGCCAGGGCGGGGCCGCGGGCGACGTCGTTGAGCCGGCCCAGCGCCTTGCCGCCGAGTACGCCCTTGATTTTGCCGCGGCGCGCGGAGCCTGTCGGCCACATCTTGCGCTGGGAAAGCGGCACACCGGGGGCCTTCAGGCGGGCGTCGATGCGCTCGGCGAGCGCCGGGTCCACGTCGGTGGGCAGGTGGTTGCCGGTGCAGTTGTCGCAGCGCCCGCAGCGCTCCCCCTCCCCGATCGTCGGATCGTCCAGCTCGCTGCGCAAAAACACCATGCGGCAGGCGTCCGTGGACTCGTAGGCCAGCATGAGGTTTTGTTCGCGCTCGCGGGCGTCCGCCAGGCCGTCGTAACGCTTGTGGTCGTAGGCCCAAGACTCACCGGTAGCAACCCAGCCGCCCTTGACGCGTTGCACCGCGCCGTCAACGTCCAGCACTTTCAGCGCCTGGTCAATGCGTGTGCGCGACAAGTCCACGGCGTTTTCGAGTTTCGGGGTGGAGATTGGATCATCGCCGAGCGCGCCCAGCAGCTGCTGCACCACCGGCTCCTCCGGCATGGACACGGACGCGAAGTACTCCCACACGCGTTGATCCTCCGGGCCGGGCAACAGCACCACCTCGGCGTGGTCGGTGGCGCGCCCGGCGCGGCCGATCTGCTGGTAGTAGCTCACCGGGGAGCTCGGCGCGCCCAGGTGCACCACGAAGCCGAGGTCCGGCTTGTCAAAGCCCATGCCGAGCGCCGATGTGGCCACCAGGGCTTTGAGCTCGTTGTGGATCAGCGCCTGCTCGAGGCGCTCGCGTTCCTCCGCCTCCGTACGGCCGGTGTAGGCGGCCACGTTCCACCCAGCGGTCTCCAGCGCCTCCGCCAGGTCGTGCGCGGCAGCCACGGTGAGGCAGTAGATGATGCCGGAGCCTTCCACCTGCGCCAGGTACTGCGCGATCCAGGCGGCGCGCTGGGTGGGGTCACCCAAACGCACCACGTTCAGTGACAGGGATTCGCGGTCCAGCCCGCCGCGGAGCACGCCGGTGCCTTCGCCCAGCTGAGCAACAACGTCGGCCACCACGCGGTCGTTCGCCGTTGCGGTGGTGGCCAGGACGGGGGTGTTGGCCGGGAGGTCGTCGATAAGCAAAGAAATGCGCCGGTAATCCGGCCTAAAATCGTGCCCCCAGTCGGAGATGCAGTGGGCCTCGTCCACAACCAGCATGCCGACGGACCGCGCGAGCTGTGGCAGCACTTCCTCGCGAAAGCCCGGCGCGTTGAGGCGCTCCGGGCTGATCAGGAGCAGGTCCAGCTTGTCGACGTCTGCCTGGATCTCCTCCCACTGCGTCATGTTCGCGGAGTTGATCGTGGCCGCCCGGATGCCGGCGCGTGCGGCCGCTTCGACCTGGTTGCGCATGAGCGCGAGCAGCGGCGAGACGATAATCGACGGACCTTCGCCCGCCTCGCGCAACAGCTTCGCGGCGATAAAGTACACCGCCGATTTTCCCCAGCCCGTGCGCTGCGCCACTAGCATGCGTTTGCGCTGGTTAACGAGGGAATCGACGGCCGTCCACTGGTCGTCGCGCAGGGCGGCGTGGGGCCCCGCGATGCCCTTGAGAAGTTCGTCCGCTTGTTCGCGTGTCGCAGTCATGGCGCACACCATATACCACGGCCCCGACACGGGTGTTCGAACAGTGGTACCGTCCGCAACATGCCCGACAAAGAACCCGAAGAACCGCTGCAGGAGACCGTGGACTTCGAGTACACGCGCCACAGCGCAGAAGTGGAACTTGACCGGATTTATGCGCAACGGAAAGAACTCATGCGACGACTTGCAGAGTCCTAGCTAACCCAGCTCGTCCTCCGCCCAGTCCGCCATGTACTCGGCGATGCCGTGCGGGTCCGCCAGAAAGTCGCGCATCGCCCGGAACGCGAGTGTGTCTTCCACCGCCAGGCCGCGGTCCACGCCGTGCTCGCCGACCTCCACGATCTCCGCGCCAGGGATCCCGAGCACGATCGGCGAGTGCGTCACCGCGATCACCTGCGCGCTTTGCTCGCCGATTGCGTGCAGCTGCGCCACCAGCGCCATCTGCGCGACGGCGGACAGCCCCGATTCGGGCTCGTCCAGCAAGTACAGCGCATCTTTGGCAAACCGCGAGGTCAGCTCCAACACTGACTCCCCGTGCGACCGTTCGTCGAACTCCGTGACGCGCGTGTGCGTCTCGCCGCGCAGGAAATACCCGGCCTTGGCGCGCGCCCCGGTCCGAAGCCGCAGCGCGCCAAACATCGGGTCGTGGGCGTCAGGCTTATCGACGCCCCACGGCCCGCCCTCGACCTGAAACCCCCACGCGCGGGCAATCCCCTCCAACAGCGTGGACTTTCCCACGCCGTTGCCGCCGGTGATCAGCGTGACCGGGTGTGTCAGCGGGAAGCCGAACTCCGCGACGTGCTCGACCGCCGGCGCGTCGAGGGCCCACGGCGGGGCCTTCGACGCGTCGACGGAGACGTGCTGGATGAACATGGGGCTCATCCTACGGCGGGATCGATACGTTGAGGTCGATAGCCCCATGTCGATAGTTGCAGGTCAGCGCCTCTTGGCCTGCCGGGCCTCCAAAATCAGAAAACGCTGTAACCAGCGACTATCGACCTCGAGATATCGACATGGGCGCTCAGGGGCAGGCTCCCTAGCCGTCCACCAGGAATCTCGCCGTGCCGGCCGGGTCGTCGATGAACTCTCGGGTGGCGGTGACGGGCTCGCAGTCCTCGAAAGGCATGTGCTCCAGGGTGGGCACGGCGAGGATGCGGGCGTCGGGGACGGCGAGCAGCACCGGGGAGTGCGTGGCGATGAGCACTTGCGCGCCGCGGCGGGTCAGCACCGCGAGCAGGCCGAGCAGTTCGAGCTGGGAGAAGACCGAGAGGCCGTCTTCGGGCTCGTCCAGGATGATCAAAGAGTCCGGGCCGAAGCGTTCGTGGGCCATGCGCATGATGCCTTGGCCGTGGCTGCGGCGAGTGAGGTCTTGCAACGGGTCTTCGATTCCGAGGCTTTCATGGTATTCGGCGAGGTCGAGGTATGTTTCGCCGCGCAGGAAGTACACGTCGCTCGGGTTCGCGCGGCGGGTCAACGTGAGCGAGGCGTGGAGCCGGGAATGGTCCGCTGCCTGGAACTGGGCGTGGCGGGAACCGCCCGCGGCGTTGGCGCCGGCGGCCATAGCGATCGCCTCCACCAGCGTGGACTTCCCCGACCCGTTGTCGCCGGTGAGGATCGTGGTTTGCGCGAGCTCGAGGGGCTTTTCAGCCAAGCGACGCACCACCGGCAGGTCGCGGGCGTAGCCCTCCACCGGCGCGTCGATGCGGACCTGGGTGACGAACATGGCTACCGCCAATTCTCCAGCTTCAGGTTGGGCACGCGCGCAAACTCGCGCTCGTTTGCAGTCACAAGCACTAGATCATTTCGGATCGCCTGCGCCGCGATCCAGAGGTCGTTCGAGCCGATGACCTGCCCCCGATTCAGGAGATCAGACCGGAGCTTGCCGTATAGGCATGCGGACTCCCGATCGACCTCGAACACAGGGCAACCGTGCAGCAGGAGGTCGTACACCCGCCGCATAGCTTCTGGCCTGCGGGACCTCTCGATTCCGGCCTGAATTTCGCCAAGAACCACAGTTGATAAGCAAAGCTGCGCACTAGCTAGCTCAGAACTTTTGCGAACAACCTCTGGATGGTCACCACGTTCAATATCGATCCACACATTTGTATCAAGGAGGTACCGCACCGAATCTCCTATCGCTCGTCGCCGCGGTCAAGATCGGGGGGAAGGTCCTCCGGCAGATCATCAACTTCTTCGACCAGCCCAGGTTCAATACCGTTTACGCGCTGGAACTCGCGCAACCTCGCCACCACATGCCCGAACGATTCTTCCTCCGGCCGCAGCAGCAAACCTTCCGGCACACGTTCGATCATCACTCTGTCCGAATCAAAGCGCAGTGCCGCCGGAATCCTGACGGCCTGGCTGTTTCCCGACATGAACACTGTCGTGCGGACTGGCCCGTCCTGAATTGGTTCGGCCATAGCAATCACCCCTAGTTCAAGTGTATATCCGAGAGGATATACACACCCTGACAACTACCGCAATCCGGCGGGCAGCGGCAGCAGTCCGTCCACCGCGAGCAGCACGCCGAACGCCGTGCCGGAGACCACGCCGATGATGTTCGCGCTGCCATCCGGGTTGACGGTGTAGACCGGCCCGCCGGAATCGCCGTGCAACGCCAAGATCAGCACTGCCAGCTCGCCGGTGTCCGGGTTCACCTTCAACACCGGGCCGCAGGTGCGCGAGGTGCGCGCGCCGTCCTTGCACACAATCTGGCCCGGCTTCACCGCCGTCACCGGGTGGTAGCCCGCAACACGGCGGGTGGGGTTGATGCGCTGGACTGCGTCCGACAACGGATTGACCGCGCCGATGACCGGGATGTCGACGGCCCCACCGCGGGCGGCCGCGGCGTTGGTAACGCCGCCGGCCAGCGGGAACCAGGCGACGTCTCGGAGCGGGCTGCCCAGCGTATTGTCGCCGCGCATCTCGTAGCCCGAATCCCGCAGGTCGCCCGAGATCTTCGTGCGGCCATCCGCCGCGTACACCGCCACCGGCACCGCGCCACCAATCGGCGCCAGGCAGTGGCCCGCCGTCACGCCGTAAGCCTGCCCGTCGCGGTGCGCCACCGTATTCAGCGAACAGCCGTAACGGGAACCGTCGCTGTACGCGACGCGGATACTGTCGCCGGCGTACATCGCCACGGCCTGCGCCGGCATGGCGAACCCGGCCGCAGCAGCCGCCGCGAGCAGGAGGGACACAGCCAAAGTGCGCACGCGGCGCGCCACGGAAAACGTCATGGGCGGTATTGTATCGGCACACTAAAAGCGCGGGCCCCACTCCTCACAAGTGGGACCCGCGCTTTTAAATGCTGTTGTCGTTGGACTGCAGTTTTCCGTTCTCAGGCGGAGCAGTCGTCGATAAGCGTTATGCGCTTACGACCTCGAAGTTCACCTTGCCCTCCACGTCGTCGTGAAGGTTGACCTTGACCTGGTAGCCACCGGTCTTGGTAACAAGGCCCTTCGGCACGTTGATGCGGCGCTTATCCAAGTTCGGGCCGCCAGCGGCCTTCACAGCGTCGGCGATGTCGCCGGCCTTCACAGAGCCGAACAGCTTGCCGTTGTTAGCGGTGCGCACAGCAACCTTGACGCCCTTGAGCTGGTCGAGCTGGTCACGCAGTTCCTTCGCGTGATCCAGGTCGCGGACCTGGCGCTCAGCCTGGGCGCGCTTAATGTCTTCAATCTGCTTCTCTGCGCCGCGGGTAGCCGGGATAGCCAGGCCGCGCGGGAGCAGGAAGTTGCGTCCGTAACCGTCCTTGACCTCGACGACCTCTCCAGGCTCGCCAAGCTTCTCGACGGCAGCGGTGAGGATCAGCTTCATAATCCTAACCTTCCTTATGGTGAAAAATGCTTGATGTGTGGTTGTCGTTTAGAACGGTGGCTCATCGCCCGCGCCGCCGGAAAAACCGCCGGCATCCGGAGCGGAACCCCACGGATCATGTTGAGGCTGGGACTGGTTCGGGTTGCCCTGGGTCTGGCCCTGGCTTTGGCCGCCGAAGCCGCCGTTCGCCGGGTTGTAGCCGCCCTGGCCCTGATTCTGGCCCTGGCCGCCCTGGCCACCCTGGTCGAAACCGCCCTGGTTTCCACCAAAACCGCCGCGCTGGCCGCCCTGGTTGCCGCCGCCGTAGCCGCCCGCACCGCCCTCACGCGGATTGCGGGTGACAGACGCGCTGGCGTACTTCAGGGACGGGCCAACCTCGTCGACCTCGACCTCGAACACGGTGCGGTTTTCGCCCTCTTTGGTCTGGTAGGAACGCTGACGCAGCTTGCCGGTGACCACGACGCGCATGCCCTTGGTCAGGGACTCCGCGACGTTCTCCGCCATCTGGCGCCAGCAGTTGCAGGTGAGGAACAGGGCTTCGCCGTCTTCCCACTGGTTCGTTTCCCGGTTGAACGTGCGGGGCGTGGACGCGATGCGGAAATTCGCAACGGCAGCGCCGCTCGGGATGAAGCGCAGCTCCGGGTCCGCAACCAAGTTGCCGACAACGGTAATTGGGGTATCGCCTTGAGCCATGTCCTAAACCTTCCTACCTGCTGATCGTGTGGTTTCTGAGCCTACCGGTTCTTACTTGTCGGTACGCAGAACCTTGGTACGCAGAACGTTCTCGTTCAGGTTCAGCACGCGGTCGAGCTCCTTGACCGTGTCTGCCTCGCAGTCGAGGTTGACAACGGCGTAGATGCCCTCTTCCTTCTTGTTGATCGGGTAAGCAAGACGCTTCTTGCCCCACACATCAACGTTTTCCACCTTGCCGTTTTCCTTGCGGACGATCTCCAGGAACTTGTCCAGGGACGGGGCAACGGTGCGCTCATCCTGCTGCGGATCGAGGATGATCATTACTTCGTAGTGACGCACGGACCTCATCACCTCCTATGGTCTCGGTTGTTTTCGGCCATCACCCTTGTGGTCATGGCAGGAGGGTCGTTGCGTCAAGCAACCCGAACAGACTACCCCACGGTTTGACCAGCTCAAAACCTCGGGTTCCCGGTGCGCTCGGGCGAACAGTGTGCGGACTCCCCATTGCGGACAATCCGGCCGCCACCAACTATTGGTGCGGACCCACGTTGTGCACGAATCAACGCGGCAAAATGCCGACCTGGGCGTTTGCAACGCCAGAAGCGGCCGAAATGTCGATTCGTACAAAATCCGCCTAGTGCGGGTTCGGCACCGCCGAGAAGAGGGCGAGGGAGACAGGGATAACGGTCATGAAGAGGAAGGCGATCAAGCCGAAGCTTATCGACGCTTGCTTCCGCCCCTTCACCGCAAAATAGAACGAGGCGCTAAACAGGAAAAACGCCACCACGATGGAGGCAATGCCCAGGGTTGTGGTGGCGTTCATCGGCTAGGCCCTCACTGCCGTGGAGCCGGCCGGCTCGGCGTCCGTGGGTTCGGCCGGAGGGGCGTCGATAGGCAAAGGCTCCTTCCACTGGTACGGCAGCGACATGAGGGGGTCGTGGCCGTTGTGGGCGTCGCGGACCTTGTCGCGGCGCTTGCCCAGGATCTGCTGCACCACCAGCACCATGATGGCGATGATGAAAGCGTCGCGGGAGATGATCACGATGTTGAGGAACCAGCCCGGCACGCCCATGTTGTCCGCGCCCATCATGTGCCACATCAGCACCGGCCAGACGGCCATGTCCACGACCATCCAGGACAAAAGGAGGCGCCAGTACGGCAGCGCCAGCACCGCGGGGACGACAAACCAGAGGGAGTACTGCGGGCTCCACACTTTGTTGAAGATGAGGAACAGACCGACGATCAGCGCCACCAGCTCAGCGATGCGCGGGGTCTGCGGCGCCTTCAGGCCCAGGATGAGCACGCCCAGGCAGCCCAGCAGGAACAGGATCAGCGTCACGGCGTTGAGGATCACCGGGGCGCCCTCGCCGGAGTCGAAGCCGGTCCAGCCGGTCATGCGGGAGATGACCGCGTAGATGGTGGTCCACTCCCAGCCGCGGTCGGTGTTGAGGCGGTTGAACTCACCCCAGGCATCCGGGTTGCGCAGGTAGACCGGCACGTTGACCACGAGCCAGGACACCACCATGGCGGCGAGCATCTTGCCGAACGGGACGAGGTCGCGCTTGCGCAGCGCCACGGTGAGGTACGCGCCGAGCAGGAAGATCGGCCAGAGTTTGAACGCGGTGCCCAGGCCGATGAGCACGCCGGCGAGCCAGAATTTCCGGTTGCGGGCGGCCAGCATCGCGGCGACGGCGAAGAAGATGGACGGGATGTCCCAGTTGGTGAACGCGTGGACGATCAGCAGCGGAGAGCCGGCGACCAGGAGGGTGTCCCAGACACGGTTGCCCGCGAGCTCGGCGACCATGCGGATGGTGATCACCCAGATGATGGACATGAGCAGCGCGGTGACGTAGAAGTACCAGCCGGAATCCGGCACGAAGTTGTCCACCAGGAAGTAGGTGCTGCGCGACAGCCAGGCGGACAGCTGCTGGAACAGGCCGGCGAGTACCGGGTATTCCATGTAGCGGGTCAGGCCGTCTTCCACCCACGAGTAGTCGTAGACAAAACCGCCCTGGTCCAGGCCGCGGGCGCCGTAGAGCGGAATGATGTCGTTGTAGCAGGCGGCGGTGTACTGGCGGTTGCCGTCCCAGTTGAGCTGGATGATGCCGTTGTCGTCGGCCTTGCCGCCGGCGCAGTGCGCCTTCTGCAGCAGGCCGAAGGACAAGAAGACGTATGCGACGGCGAGGATGGAGCGCAGCGGCGTCCAGAACCGGGCGCGGCCGATCTGGGCGAAGCGGCCCATCGGCCCGCCGAGGAACTCCACCCAGCCGCGCGCGAGCGGCTCGGTGCGGCCGGGCTGGACACGGTCCGCCGGGTCCGGCCAGGTGACCTGCGTAGTCTGCGTCGGCTCAGTCATTTATTGGAACGCTCCCTGGAATTGATCGAGGACGTCGTTGATCGTGTCGTTGAGGTTCGGCGCTGGCGCCGGTGCCGGCGCGGGGGCTGGCGCGGGTGCCGGGGCTGGCGCCGGTGCGGGTGCGGGCGCCGGTGCCTCCTCCCCGCCCGGTGCCTCGGGCGCTGCTGGGGCCGACGGGTCCGCCGGTGCCGCGGAGCTCGGGGCGGACGGCGCCTGGCCGGTGCCGCCGGTGTAGCTCGGCGCCGGGTTGGAGTAGTAGCCGCCCAGGCCGACACCGCCGGAGTACGGGTTCACGCCCCAGTAGACGGGGTTGGCGTTGGGGAAGCTCATGAACTCCTGGCCCTCCAACTCGGTGTCCAGGAACTGCTTCCAGATTTGGGACGGGGTGTTGGAGCCGTACATGATGCCGCCCCACTCGTTAAAGATTGGCGAGGTGTTGTCGGCGGTGCCCACCCACACGGCCACGGCGAGCTGCGGGGTGGAGCCGACCATCCAGGCGTCCTTGTTGTTGCCGGTGTCGCCCATCTGGGCGGTGCCCGTCTTGGACGCGGACTGGCGGCCGCCGGCGAGGACGGCGTTGGAGTAGCCGGCCACGCCCTGCATGGCCTGGAGGGTGTTGTCGGCGACCTGCTCGGCGACACGACGCTCGGTGTAGTCGTTGTCCACCTGGTAGAGGACCTCGCCGTTGGCGTCCACGATCTTGTCCACGAAGTGGGTCGGGTGCATCAAGCCGCGGTTGGTCAGTGTGGACATGGCGGTGGCCATGTCCAGCACGCGGGACTGGTACTGGCCCAGCACGATGCCCTCGTAGGGCTGGCCGCCGTTTTCGCGCAGGGTCACCGGAATGCCGGGGATGGACTTGGCCACGCCCAGGGCGTGCGCCATGTCGGCGGTGTCCTGCGTGGTGTTGTCCAGTTCGTCTTGAATGCGCATGTAGGCGGTGTTGGAGGATACGCGGGTGGCCTCAGTCATGGACAGCATTCCGCCTCCGCCGCCGTCCCAGTTGGTCACGACGTGGTTGCCCGGCAGGGTCACCGGGGAAGAATCGAACATGGACGTCAGCGGGATGCCCTGCTGCAGCGCGGCTGCGAGGGCGAAGATCTTGAACGTCGAGCCCGTTTGCAGGCCGGCGTTGGCGTAGTCCCAGCCGGAGGGGTCGTCGCCGCCGTAGTACGCGCGCACTGCGCCTGTCGACGGATCCACGGCCACCGCGCCAGTGCGCGCGTCCTCCTGCAGGTTGGTCAGGCGCTCGCGTGCGATGCGCTCCATGTTGGCCTGGGAGGCGGCGTCGATGGTGGTGGTGATTTGCAGGCCGCGGTTGGTCAAGTCGCTTTCGGTGATGCCCAGTGCCTCGAGCTCCTGGATCACCTGGTTCTTGATCAGGCCGTTCGGGCCGGTGGCCTCGGTGTAGGCGGAGTAGGAGGCCGGGTCGCGCGTCTCCGGGTACACCATCCCGGCGCGCTGCTCCGGGGTGACCTTGCCCATCTCCACGAGGCCGTCCATGACGTAGTTCCAGCGCTGCTCCGCCGCCTCGCGGTTCGTCCACGGATCCAGCTCGCTAGGCAGCTGGATGGAGGCGGCCAGCACGCCGCCCTCCTCGACGGTGAGCTGGGACGCCGGCTTGTCAAAGAAGGCGTGCGCGGCGGCCTCGACGCCGTAGGCGTTGCGGCCGAAGTACACAGTGTTCAAGTAGGCGCGGAGGATGTCCTCCTTGGACCACTGGTTGGTCATCTTCACGGAGTAGACCAGCTCATTGGCCTTGCGCTCGTAGGAGTGCTCGTTGCCCACCAGCGCGTTCTTCACGTACTGCTGGGTGATGGTGGAGCCACCGCCTGCAGAGGTGTTGCCGGTGATCTGCCCCAGCGCCGCGCGGGCGAAACCGGTGGGCGAGAAGCCCGAGTTGGTCCAGAAGTCGCGGTCCTCCGCGGCCAGCACAGCATTCTGCACCTCCTCGGGCACAGATTCGAGGGGCACCTGCTCACGGTTGCCCTCGGGCGGCACGAGGCGGGCGAGCTCGTTTTCGCCGTCGTTGAAGTAGATCGAGGAGATCTGCGCCGTCTCAATCTCGCCTGGTTCCGGGACCTCGGCCTTGGAGTACTTCCACATAAACCAGCCGACCGGCACGCAGGCGAGCAGGAGGAGGAACAGCAAGAAGGCAAGCACCCACTGCCACGCGCGGGACTTCTTCTTTTTCTTCACGGCCGTGGTGCCGCTGGAGCCCTTCGCCTTCGCCGTATTCTTTTCAGCGCTCTGTTCAGTCACACGTTTTCCCTGCACAATTGCACCCGCCGCGCCCGCGGGGAGGGCAAACGGGCGAGCTACCTACTACATTCCTACCGGACACCCTACCTGCCCAGTTCGGATTCACACTACTGGTACGGCTGTGACTTCTTGTAACAGATGGTTCCACTTGCACGACGGGCACACCTCCACCACGTGGACGGTCAGCGCCCCCACCTCGCCCACGAGTCTGTCTATCTCCTCCTCGCTGCGCGCGGTGCCTGTGCGCCTGCCCAACTTTTCGGAGTAGACCCAGCGCACGTCACGCATCACTTCGCCGCACACGGGGCAGGGCCGGGCGGAATCCTCGCCGTGGTGCTGCGCGGCGGCGCGGAGCAGGAAGTCGGCGTCGCACACCTCGTCGATAGGCAAATGCCCCCGCTTGAGCTCGCGCAGCGTCTGGCGGCGCTGCCACTCGTGGGACACCTCGTGCTCGTACGTGAACATCCCGGCCATCATAACCCCAGTCCTTGCTGCTAAATTTTGAAAAGTACTTGGAAGAAAGAGGTGCACAGTGGCGGCGCACGACGAACCCTCCGCGGAAGCCATGCGGATCGCGGCGGACATCCGCCCCGCGATGACCAGCCTGTACGTGGCGTACTTCCGCAACGCGGAGGACTCGGACCTGACCGGCCCGCAACTGTCCGTGCTGCACAGGCTTGGCTTCAGCGGCCCCACGCGAATTAGCAGGCTGGCCGCCGAGGAAGGCGTGCGCCTGCCCACGGCCTCCAACACCGTCAACCAGCTGGAAAAGCGCAATTTGGTGCGGCGCGTGCGTTCGGTGGACGACCGCCGCGGCGTGTCCGTGGAGCTGACAGATTTCGGCCGCGCTGAGCTGGAGCGCGTCGGCGCAGAACGCACCCGCTCCCTCGCCCAGATGCTCAGCGCGCTGGATGCGGAGGCGCTGGAGAAGCTGGACTCGTTGACCGGGGTCCTCAACGACCTCGCCCGCGCGTACGCCACCGGTTCCGCGGACTAACCGCTTTCCGTCTCCAGGACGGCACATGTTTATGATGTCTGTATTATCTGAAAACTCGCGTATGCGGACATGTGTCAAGGAGGAAGGCCCTGAGCAGCTCCCCCAGCGCTGACAGCGCCCATCTTGCGGACCTTGCCTTTCCCCTGCGCGTGCTTGTGGGCTGGGACGTGGCAAACACCGAGGCAGTGGAGTTCGCCGCGTGGCTCGGCCGCTCGCTGCCGGTGACCGTGCAGGTGATGTCCAGCACCCAGTCCAAATGGACAAAATCCCTGGCCAACGCCACCAAGGGCCGCAAGAAGCGCATGAAGGAGGCGCAGGCCACCTTCGACTCCCGCGTGGAGAAGGCGCTGACGGAGCACATCCCGCGCGAGCAGTGGTCGAAGGACGTTTCCCGCCTCGTGGACAGCAAGGACAGGGTGCGCTCCCTGTACGAGACCGCGAAGGACTTCGGCGCGGACCTGATCCTGATGGGCTCTCGCGCGAAGACGCCGAAGGGCCGGTTCCGCCCGTCCAGCGTTGCGGACGAGATGATGCGCTCCTGCCCCGTCCCGCTGGGGCTTGCGCCACGCGGGGTGAAGCTCTCCAAGAAGGGCATCACCCGCGTGACGTACGCGATCGTGGCGGAGGACGACCCAGCTGAGCCGGAGTTTTCCGGCCTGGACTACGCCACCGCTCTGGCCTGCAAGTTGGGGCTGCCGCTGCGCATTATCGCGTTTTCCCCCACCGCCTACGAGAAGCACACGTCTACCTGGAACGAGCAGACGCTGGGCATGCTCGACCACGCCCGCGACTACGCGTGGGCGCTGGCGGCGGAGGTCGCGCCGGACGTGTGCGACACCTTCCACGTCACCAGCTCCGTCTCGGCGGCGAAGAGCTGGAAGCGCTCCATTGATTCGGTGAAGTGGAAAAAGGGCGACATCATGTTCCTGGGGACCCATCCGTCGCCCCAGTTCACCAGCGTGTTTGTGGGCACGCTGGAAGGCGAGTTCATCCGCTACGCCTCGGTGCCTGTGGTGGTGTGCCCGCACTCCCCGAAGGCGCAGTAGGTTGGGCTCCATGGAGCACCCGGAGAACGACCTTCACTCCCCCGCCGACCGTTTCTCGCGTATGCGGCCCGAGCCGCGCTCCTTCGACGAGCTCGCGGACCAGCCGGATCCGCTGGAGGTGGACCGGAAAAACCGCCGCTCCACCCGCCAGGCGATCACGTTCGCGATGAGCACGGTAGCCGTGACCCTACTGCTGGCGTTCATTCTTGCGGTGATCTCGCGCGCGCAGGGCGGTCCGCTTTGCGACGGCAGCTCCGCCTGGCTCTGCACCGAGTCCTGGCGCACGTGGTGGGCCGTGACCACCTCGATCCCGCCGGTGGTGGGGCTACTGACCTGCGCGGTGATCACCGTGCGCAAGCTCAACCGCTACGAACGCTGGATCCCCTGGATCGGCGTGTTCTGGATCCCGCTGGTGCCCTTCACCATGGCGTGGTTGATTATCACGCTGGGGATCTTGGCTACGCAGTAGCGCGCTGGGCGCACTCCCCGCAGTACGGGTTGTTTTCGCGGCAGTCCTCGCAGCTCAAGTACTGGCGGCGGCACTCCGGCTCGTTGGCGCAGTTGTAGAACTGGTTCGTGGCCGCGCCGCAGTGCACGCAGTGGCCGAGCTGCACGTAGTCCGGGTCGCCCGGCGCGCCGAACTCGGTGTGCATGCGGTCGTCGAAGACGTACAGCGAGCCCTCCCACAGCCCCGAGTTGCCGAACTTTTCGCCGTAGCGGACGATGCCGCCGTCGATTTGGTAGACCTCCTTGAACCCGCGGTTGATCATGAGGCTGGAGAGCACCTCGCAGCGGATCCCGCCGGTGCAGTACGAGATGACGGGCTTGTCCTTCATCCAGTCGTACTTGCCGGAGTCGAGCTCCTTGATGAAGTCGTGGGTGGTTTCCACGTCCGGCACCACCGCGCCTTTGAACCTGCCGATCTCTGCTTCGCGGGCGTTGCGGCCGTCGAAGAACACGGCCTCGGGGTTGTCGGCCACCAGCTCGTTGACCTGCTCCGGGGTGAGGTGCACTCCCCCGCCAACCACGCCATTGTCGTCCACCTTGAGCTCGCCCGGCGCGCCGAAGGAGACGATCTCCTCGCGGGCCTTGACGCTGAGCTTGGGAAAGTCTTCTGCCCCGCCTTCGGACCACTTGAACTCGATGCCCTTGAAGTACTCGCGGGTTTTCTTGGCGTAGGTCTTGCAGGCGCGGATGTCGCCGCCGACGGTGCCGTTGATGCCGTCCTTGGACACGATGATGCGCCCAGTCAGCCCCAGTCCTTCGCACAGGTCCCGCTGCCACAGGCGCACCGCGTCCGGGTCGGCGATGGGCTGGAACTTGTAGTAGAGCAGGATCTTGCTGGTCATGCCTGGCAGTCTATGTCCACCCAGGCCAGCGGGGAAAGTTAGAGGTCGAAGGCTTTGAACGCGATAGCCAGCGGCACTCCCAGCGCTTCCCCGCCCTGCGTGGCCGCCCCGCCGACGATCTCCGCGCCGCTGGGGTGGTCCGGTAGCGCCTGGAAGTACGCCTCGTGGGCGTCCAGCGACTGTGCGCCTTTCTCCACGTGCCGCTGCTCCACCGCCACCGCGACGTCCGGCTCGTGGGCTCCGGTGACCAGCAGCGTTTCCGCCTGGTGGCGCGGGCCCAGCTCCGGGAAGAGGAACTCGTTGCCAGCGTCGCGCGCGGCGTCCACCGCCGCTATGCCCGCCACCCGGTGGTCCGCCTGGTTCAGGCCCCACGGGGCGACAACGCTCCAGTCCTGGGTGAGCACCACGGTGGGTTTGAAGGTGCGGATCTTTCCGGCGATGGCCTTGCGCAGCTCAAGGGTGTGTTCCAGCAGGCCGTCGGTGAAGTCGAGCATCTCCAGCTCCCCTGCGCCGACGATGTCGCAGGCGCGGCGTTGCTCCTTCGCGCGGATCTCGCGCACCTGCACAGGATCCCCGCCCGCGATGCCGTGCTCGCCGTGCGTGAGCAGCAGGTACGCCACCTCGATACCGTCTTCGGCCCATTTGGCCACGGCGGCCGAGGCGCCGTACTCCATGTCGTCGGGGTGGGCGACGACGGCGAGGACGCGTGCGCCGTCGCTAAGCGAAAGCTCCCGCACCTTAACCCCGCTTTTCCTTGAACGCGTGGGCGTCGCGCGTGTACACGCGGCGGTGGGTGCCCACCTTGTGGCCGGGCAGCTTGCCGTCGTCAATGAGCTTGACCACGAACGGGCGCGAGACGCCGAGCAGGTTGGCCACCTGCTGGGTAGTCATCTCCTCGTCCGGTTCGGGCGGGCGCACCAGGCGGCCCTCCGCGAGGTCCTCGAGCAGGTCACGGACCCACACGGCGGTCTGTTTCGGCAGCGTGACGTGGTCTTCTGCGCGCGTGCGCGCCACGGCAAGGTTGTTGTTGAGCTCGGCTAGTGCGTCTTCCACCGGAGATTGCTGTTCCCGCATGCGCTCGACAATAAACCATAACCGAAACGAGCGCAATAGTTAGTATTGGAAAACTTAGCGCTTGTGGTACAGCGCCTTGCGCCAGTACTGCGGCTCCGAGGTGGCCAGCACGCCCAGGTTGCGGAAGATGCCCTCGTCCACGGACCCCAGGATGGTGGTGATGTGCGCGTCGCACCCGCGCAAACTGCGCAAATGCTCCAGCGCCAGCGCCGCGTCCGGGTTGCCGGACGCCGACACGGACAGCGCGATGAGCACCTCGTCGGTGTGCAGACGCGGGTTCACCGAGCCCAGGTGGCGGGTCTTCAGCGTCTGGATCGGCTCGATGGAATCGGGGGAGAGCAGGTGCACGTCGTCGTCGATGCCGGCCAGCAGCTTTAAGGCGTTGAGCAGCACCGCGGCGGACGGTCCGAGCAGGTCGGAGGTCTTGCCGGTGACGATGCGCCCGTCCGGCAGCTCCAGCGCCGCGCCCGGCTTGCCGGTGCGCTCCGCCACCTCGAGCGCGGGCGCGACCACCACGCGGTCCTCCACGGAAAGGTCCGCCTTGCGCATGACGTTGAGGTTGCGGTCGGAGATGGTGGAGTCGGCGTCGGCGCGGCGTTCGTCCACAAGCGCCGCGTAGTAGCGGCGGATGATCTCCTGCTCGGCGGCGTGGCGACACGCGGCGTCGTCGGAGATGCAGTAGCCCGCCATGTTCACGCCCATGTCGGTCGGCGACTGGTACGGGTCCGCGCCGGTGGCCTCCCGCAGCAGCGTCTTCAGCAGCGGGAAAACCTCGATGTCGCGGTTGTAGGAGGAGACCTTCTCCCCGTAGGCGTCCAGGTGGTACTGGTCGATGACGTTGATGTCGTCCAGGTCCGTCGTGGCGGCCTCGTACGCCAGGTTCACCGGGTGCGACAGCGGCAGGTTCCAGATGGGGAACGTCTCAAACTTGGCGTAACCAGCGTCGATGCCGCGTTTGTGCTCGTGGTACACCTGGGAAAGGCAGGTTGCCAGCTTGCCGGAACCGGGCCCCGGCGCGGTCATGACCACCAGGTCGCGGGAGGTTTCCACGTAGTCGTTGCGGCCGAAGCCTTCCTCGCTGACCACCTTCGCGGTGTCGTTCGGGTAGCCCGGGATCATGTAGTGGCGCGCCACCTTCAGCCCCAGCCGGCCCAGGCGCTCCACAAAGGCCTCCACGTTCTGGTTGTGGCCCTCCAGCTGCGTGACCACAACGTTTTCCACCAAAAATCCGCGGTCCCGGAACACGTCCACGAGCCGTAGCACGTCGTCTTCGTAGCTGATGCCCAGGTCAGCGCGCATCTTCTGGCGCACCACGTCGCCGGCGTTGAAGCAGATGACAATCTCCACTTCGTCCTTGATCCGGTCCAGCATGGCGATCTTGTTGTCGGGCGTGAATCCGGGCAGGACGCGGGAGGCGTGGTTGTCGTCGAAAAGCTTGCCGCCCATTTCCAGGTACAGCTTGCCGCCCACCTCCGCGCGCCGTTCCTGGATGTGCTCGGACTGCATTTGGATGTATTTTTCGCGGTCGAACCCGATCTCATACGACATGGGTGCAATAGTACAGTCAGCGACCGTGCCTGAGGGTCATGTCATTCACCGGCTTGCGCGCCGCTTCAACACGGATTTCCGCCCCGCGCCAGTTGCCGCGAGCTCCCCGCAGGGGCGCTTCGAGCCTTCGCTTATCGACGGCACTCCGCTCACCCACGCTGCAGCCCACGGAAAGCACCTGTTTTTGCAGTTCACGGACGCGATCGTGCACGTGCACCTGGGTCTGATCGGGAAGTTCTCCTTTGAGCCCGCCGACACGCTGCGCGGCCAGATCCGACTGCGGCTCGTGCCGGACGGGGGAGCAGGGGAGATAGCCGCCCACCTGCGCGGACCACAGACATGCGCCTACATCACCCCGGCGGAGCAGCAGGCGATTCTGGACGCCGCCGGCGAGGACCCGCTTTCCCCCGCCGCAGACCCGGACGCACTGTTCGAGCGGGTGCGGCGCTCCCGGCGCGCCATCGGCTCGCTGATGATGGACCAGGCCTACTTCGCCGGTGTGGGCAACATCTACCGGGCCGAGCCGCTGTTTCGCCAGGGCATCTCCCCGTTCACCCCGGGCCGGGAGCTGGGCCGTGAGCGTTTCGACGCCATCTGGGCCGACCTGGTCGCGCTCATGGCCGACGGGGTGGCCACCGGGCGCATCGACACAGTGCGCCCCGAACACTTGCCCGAGGCCATGTCGCGCGCCCCGCGGGAGGACGACCACGGGGGAGAGGTCTACGTCTACCGCCGCACCGGCGAGCCCTGCTACGTGTGCGGGCGCTCCGTCGAAAAGCAGCAGTTTGAGGGCCGCAACCTGTTCTTTTGCCCGTCCTGCCAGGCACTTTAGGGCGCGGGTAGGGTGGTGCGCATGCACGCCACGACTTTCACCGCAGACCAGGTCCGGGCCGCGGAAGCACCGTTGCTGGATTCCCAGTCGCACCCCGACGAGCTCATGCAGTCGGCGGCACACGCGGTGTTCGAGGCGGCGAAGGCGATGCTGGGGAACGGTGCAGGCGGCCGCGCTCTCGTGCTCGCCGGGCCGGGCGGCAACGGCGGCGACGCGCTCTACGCCGGTGCCGAGTTGCAGCTCGCCGGCCACAACGTGGATGCGTTGCTGACTGCCGGACACGCCCAAGAGCGGGCCCTTTCGGCGTTCACCAACGCCGGCGGCACTGTGCTGGAACGGCTGCCCGAAGGTTCCGCGGAATACGCCCTTGCCATCGACGGCATCACCGGCATCGGCGGATCCGGCGGGCTGCGCGGGGAACTCGCAGACGTGGTTGCATGGCTGCGGGGCGTGCAGGTTCTGGCTGTGGACGTTCCCTCCGGCGTGGATGCAAACACCGGCGTAGCGGGTGAGCTGCACGTTTCCGCCGATGCCACCGTCACGTTCGGCGGGTGGCGACGCGCCCACGCGCTTGCCCCGGAGTGCGGGGTGCAGCTGCTCGCGGACATCGGCCTGCCGGGGCGCCCGCTGCACAGTGCGCTGTTGGAAACCCTGCCCGAATGGGCGCATGAGGGACCCGCACTAGTGCTCGCCAACCGGGCCGTGCCAGGCCCCGGCCATTGGCCCAGTAGTCTCACCCCGCTCCGTGCCGCGTCGGTCCGCCCCGTCGAGCCGGGCCCTTACGACGACAAGTACAGCGGGGGAGTAGTGGGCGTCCGCGCAGGTAGTGACGGGTATCCGGGTGCCGCGCTACTCGCCGTGTCTGGTGCTGTACACGCCTCGCCGGCAATGGTGCGCTACGCCGGTCCGCAGGCCGCTGAGGTGGTGCGGGCACATCCGGAGGTCGTCGTCACGCAAACGCTCGAGGATGCGGGACGGGTGCAGGCCTGGGTGTTCGGCCCTGGCGCCGGCACCGACAAGGCGGCCGCCGCTGAGCTCTCCTGGATCTTGCGCCAGGAGGTGCCAGTGCTCATCGACGCCGACGGCCTCACCCTCCTCGCCGAACACCCTGACCTGCGCCAACAGGTGGCCAAACGGCAGCAGACTACAGTGCTCACGCCCCACGACGGCGAGTTCGCGCGCCTCCAGAAAGCGGCCGGAGTTGCCGCGGGAATCCGCTTCGAAGAGACACTCGCCCTCGCTGCAACGCTGTGCGCGACCATCGTGCGCAAGGGCCGAATCACCCTGGTCGCGCCGGAGGACGAGCCGCACCTGATCCACGCCGTCGACGCCGGCCATTCTTGGGCTGCGACACCCGGCTCCGGCGACGTGCTCGCTGGCATCATGGGTGCGCACCTGGCGCTGGCTGCGGCACGCACCCCATACGCCGACGCCGCCATAGCCGCCACAACCACCGGGGCGGTGACCGTCCACGCGCTCGCAGCGTCACTCGCCGCCGAGACCCCGTTCGGCCCCGCCACCGCGCCGGCTAGCCGCATCGCCGAATTTGTCCGCCCCGCGACCGCGCTATGCACCCGGGACACCCATGCTTGACGCCGTCGTTGTCGGCGCCGGCCAGTCCGGCCTGGCCGTGTCGTACTACCTGCGTAAATATGGCGCTTCGTTTGTTGTTCTCGACGCCTCCGATGAGCCCGGCGGGGCATGGCCGCACTACTGGGACGCACTGACTCTGTTCTCCCGCGCGGAGTTTTCTAACCTGCCCGGCTGGCCCATGCCCCACTACGACGGCTACCCGCCGCGCGATCACGTCGTTGAGTATTTGTCCGACTACGAGCAGCGCTACGACCTGCCCATCCGACGAGGTGAGCGCGTCAAACACGTGCATCACGACGGCTCCGCTTTCCACCTCAACGGCCACTCCACCCGCAATGTGGTGATGGCCACCGGCATCTGGTCCGCACCGTTTGTGCCCTTCATCCCCGGGTCGTTCGCGGGGGAGCAGGGGCACTCGGCTCAGTATCGGCGGCCGGAGGATTTCGCCGGGCAGCGCGTCGCTGTCGTCGGGGGCGGAAACTCCGGTGCGCAGATCGTCGCGGACCTCGCACTCGGCGGGGTGGACGTGCAATGGTTCACCCGCCGACCGCCCGCGTTCATGCCGGAGGATGTCGACGGCGAGCAGCTTTTCCGCCGTAACCGCGAGCGCTTCGTCGCCATCTCACGCGGCGAGGACGATCCCGGAGGCGCCGATTTCGGCGGCGACATCGTCCTCGTCCCCGAAGTCCGCCGGGCCCGATCACTCGATCTGCTGGACGCCGAACCCATGGTCGAGTCGTTGGACGAGCTCTCGGATTTCGACGCCCTGATCTGGGCCACCGGCTTCCGCCCCGCACTGTCTCCCGTGCGGGGGTTGGAGCGCGGCCTGGACACGCCCGGCCTGTTCGTCCTGGGCTTCGACTCGCTCAACGGCCCCGGCGCCGGGACCATCGGCGGTGTGAGCCCCTTCGCCCGCGACATCGCCCGGCGCATCGCGAGCAAGGGCTAGCGCGTCCGCCCCATAACCGCGGATCCAGCTATCAGGTCCTCAACAATCGCTGTTTTACGCCGAATAGCTGGGCCCTTGTAGCTGGAAACAGCCCACCGACCCAGACATCCCGGCTCGAATTTGGTGGGTGCGGACCAATAGTTGGTCCCTGCTTGATTGTCCACAATGCGGAGTTGTGGAGTCCGCAAGCTCAGCACCGATGACACCAACATCGAAACCGCCATCCGCGCCTTGCTCCTCAAATCGTTTGTCCGCAACCAATAGTTGGCCCACCTCCAGTTGTCCGCACTGCGGAGTTGCGGAGTCCGCAAGCTCGAGCAAAAGCACCGCACAGATGCTGTGACCGCCCGCCCCATAGCCGCGGATCCAGCTATCAGGACCTCGACAATCGTCGTTTTGGGAGCGCGGACAAAAAGTTGGAGTGTTGGGGGCTGGAAGGTATTCCGATGCCCGCAGGGTTTCCATCTGATATCCGCGATGGTGCGGTTGAGAGGTTTTTGGCTGGGTCGTCTGCCCGTGCGGTCTGCGACTGGGCTGAAGACGTATGTGGTCGCCGACCGTCGGTGGCCACGGTCGGCAACTGGGTTGCAGCCAGACGTCGCGGCCAGTTGTTTGATGGCACGCGACGCGCCTACGACGCTGAGACCATCGCAAAAGTTGTCGCACGCAGGTTGACCTCGCAGGCGACAGTGCGTGACATTGCCGTGGAGTTCGATGTCCACGACACCGCGGCACTGACCTGGACGAAGCGGTTTTGGCCCGACGATGACGAACGCGATTCGGCAGCGTCGATGACTTTCGACGAGGCCTATGCGGCGACAATGGAACGCGTGAGCAAACACCGCAAAGTCCAACGCAACCATCAGCAGCAGCGAGTCGATGAGGCAGCCAATGCGAAGAAACCACCCCGGCCAGTCAACGAGTGGCTGCCAGGGCCTGGGCCGATAGACGATATCGCTGATTTACCCAGTGACATGGACGAGCTGAAAAAACTCGTTGTTGAGATGCGCGACCGGGAAACGGTCAAAGACGCCATTATCCACGTGCTCATGAGCGATGGTGAGCCACGGGGAAAAGACAACGTCCGCGACGGTGAGTCGCGGGGAAAAGACGACGTCCGTGACGGTGAGCTGTCCACCGCGGCGAAAGCCGCAGTGGTGGTTGCCCTCACGGACGCCCACGAGTTTTCCATCGCTCGAGCATGCGCGGTCGTTGGGATTGCGCAGTCGACGTTTTACTACCACCGACACAAACACACGCAGGTAGTGCAACAGCGCGAACAGCGCCACGCTGCACTCAAACCGCTGATCTTGCAGGCAGCCGCCGAATCCGGGCAAAGCTACGGCTACCGGCGCATCCACGCCTGGTTAAAGATCATGGGGCATACAGTGTCGGAAAAGATCGTGCGCACCCTCATGAAAGAGCTTGGGTGCCGCCCACCGGCGAAGGCGTCGGGCAAGTACTCCTCCTACACCGGTGAAACCGACCACAAACCAGCAAGCCTGCTGCTGATCACCCCACCCGACAGCAGCGACGGGGATGCGGATTCGGATGTGGCCCGGCCGGTTGTTGCACCGTCGCAGTATTTCATCGACCACGCCGACACTCAGGGGCTTACCCACGATTTCCACGCAGATGCCCCGTGGGAGAAAATCGGCACCGACGTCACCGAAATCCACTGCCCAGACGGCAAATTGTTCCTGTCGGCAGCGATCGATTTCTACGACGGGATGCCGATTGCGGTCACCATGTCGACGTCGCCGAATCACGACCTGGTCGCTGAAATGATCGCGCGAATCGACGAGGTCAAACCAGACGGTGCGCAACCGATTATCCATTCCGATCGTGGTGGGCTCTACCGCAGTGAACGCTGGGTCAGTCTGATTACCGACCACACCCACAACATCTTGGATTGCCCCGACTGCGAGGCCGATACATGGTGCGGCAACCGGTGGCGCTACATCCCGTCACTGTCACGCAAGGCCACCAGCGGCGACAACGCGCGCACCGAAGGCTTCTTCGGCACGATGAAACAAGAACTGCTCAAAGGCAGGCCTGTGGTGTCAACGATGACGGTGGCGCAGATGCGCGACTATATTGACACCTACATCGACTTCTACATCCACAGACGATTGAAGTCGACACTCGGCGACGGCTACACCACCATCGCCGAACACCGACAAGCACTGAGTGCATAACAACGAGACAAAGTCCCCCAAACGCACTCCAAAAATTTGTCCGCATCCCCTTTTATGCCGAATAGCTGGAACCTTGTAGCTGGGAACAGCCGACTGGACCTCGGCCCCCACAGTAGCCGGGCCCCCGGCTGCCGCCCCCTTGACCCGACCAGCTACCGCAAACAGCAGAAACCGCAAAAGAGAACGCCCCCCCCCCCCGACAGCCACCCCAGACGCATAAAAAACGTCGATACCTTTGAATTACAAGCGTGTAACTTACCCACTGACAAGCGCAAATGCCCCTTAAAGGGCGTATCAAACCCCAAAACTTACCTTTTATTTTGCTTAGAAAGTTGAGTTAACGTTCCGGTAACCTGCACTTTCCCCGAATTTAAACGGGTCGAGCCGTTTAAGAGAGCCACGTCACCCCTCTCTCGGATACTGAAATGTTGTTCCTCTGCGCTACGCTATCGGTATGTTAAAAAATCGGAGGATAGCAGCGCTCACATGCGCAGTCGCAACTGCAGCGGCCGCGTTTGTCGTGCCTTCCGCCGGTGCAGCTACCGTGGGCGAACCCAGCGATGGCGTGTGCTCGCTGAAGGTGAATGACGCTGAACGTAAGTACATTGATTCGCTCGACCGCAGTGTCGGCGTCGGCGCATCTGATGAGCGGGCCCGCTGGGCGTCCGCGTTTGAGCAGTTGTACCCGGCTGCTCCGGACACCGTCGCACCGTTTTTGGAGTTGTTCACCGGCTCGTACGTGACCTACTTCAACAGCAACCTTGAGGCCAACATCGAGAACTGGGCTCAGCGAGTCGCTGAGGACACTGGGGCGGACATCGATTCTTCCCGCGCGTACTTCACGCAGGTGTGGAATTCGGCGGCGGTCAGCGACCACCAGGCGTTCGACATGACCAAGTACTGGAACATCATTGATACCGCTGTGAGCAACGGCGAGATCACTGTGCCGGCTCGCGACGGCTTCGCGGAGTTCGCGTTGATCCCGGACCGCGAGGGGCTGGTTGAGCAGCAGTCTCGCGATTACCCGGCCATGCCGAAGGACCAGGTCGAGGCGTGGGTTGATGCGTATGAGCAGCTGCCGGACGTGAAGCAGGCTCGTCGTGTGGCAAGGTTGATGGTGGCGTTCGAGGAGGCTCGTCAGACTTGTGCCAAAGGTGGCGGCAACGCACTGCTGCCTACCGACGGCCCGAACCCGGACGCCCCGACCACCACGCCGACGACAAGCACCAACGCGGTTCCGAGTGGGCAGGAAGGCAAGAGCAGGGACACAGTGACTCACACGGTCACCAACGGCAACGTCACCACTTCGGTGACCACCGACACTTTGACCAGCCTGACCGTATCCCAGACCACCCACAGGACTGAGCAGACCATGGAAGCCGCGTCCGGCGGCTCTTCCGCGAGCACGGGTACGATCATCGGTGTGATCGTGGCGATCCTGGTGGCCCTTGGCGCCGCAGGCGCAGCGTTTGCGCTGTCTGACCAGTAGCCGTATCTTGGCTCGGTGCGAAACACGCAGCAATCTCCGCAGCAAGCAGCGAAGTTCCCCGTCGTCCCGCTGACGGCGATGAGCTTCGCTGCTTTCGTGTACGTCACGTTCGAGATGTTCGCCATCGGCCTGATTTCTCCGATGGCGCGGGACCTGAACGTCTCTGAGGGCCAGATTGGCCTGCTCATGAGCGTCTACGCCGGTCTGGTCGCGGTAGTGACCATTCCGCTGATGCACGTCACGCGGAAGGTGAACAGGCGCTACCTGCTCATCGCCACCCTGGTTTTCCTGCTGGGCGGCATTGTCCTGCAGGCCACGGCCACGAGCTACGCCACGCTGGTGGCGGGGCGTGTGACGGCGGCGTTTACCCACGGGTTGTTCTGGTCGCTGGTCAACCCGGTCGCCGCGCGTATTGCGCCGCCGGGGCAGATGGGCAAGGCGGTGGCTGCGGTGTCGTTCGGGTCCACCCTGTCGATGGTGGTCGGCTCGCCGCTGACCACGGCGATGGGCTCGGCGATCGGCTGGCGCGCCTCCACTTGGGTGCTCGGCGCTGCGGTGGTGGGTGCCCTGGTCATGCTGGTGATTTCCCTGCCCAGCCTGCCCGCGAAGCCGCCGGCGCAGCAGGCCGACGCGCAGGCGACGAAGTCGGCCATCCCGTCTCTGGTCATCTACCTGGTGCTGGCCGTGATGGCGATCTTTGTCACCTTCACGTACCTGGCCCTGCTCATCGAGGCCACCGCAGGCCACCGCTTCGTGCCCTACGGTGTGGCCATCTACGGCATCGCGGGCCTGGTCGGCGTGACCCTGTCGGGCCGCCTGGTGGACGCGCGCATGATCCGCCTCAACGGCATTGCCACGGCCACGCTGGTGGCCTCCGGCGTCGCGGGCCTGCTCGCGCTGCACTACAACACGGGCGCGGGCATGTTCGCGGTGATCGTGGTCTTCGGCATCGCCGCGGGCGCGCTGCCCACGGTAGCCACGACGATTTTCCTGTTCGCCGGCCAGCGCAACCAGGATTTGGCCAGCTCGGTGTACGTGGTCACGTTCCAGGTGGGCATCGCTTCCGGCTCCGCGCTGGGCGCCGCCACGGTGGACCTGGGCTACTTGGGCGGCACGTTGCTGTCCACGGCGGTGCTCGGCGCTTTGGCGTTTACCGTCATGGCCACCCGTTCGCGGTCCCTCCTGCGGTAGCGCGCGGGTTCCACGAACCGCCCGGCTGCCTCCAACTCCAGGTAGTCGCGGAAAAACGTCGCGGTCTCGCCGGCGACATACGTGCGTTGGCCCCACTCGGGGACGCGGAAAATGCCGTGTGGCACGCGCACGAGGTCGCGGCCGCGCAGCATGGTCGCGCCGATTTCCTGCAGCGAGGTCACAATGAACGCCTCGCCCACCGCGTACGCGACCATGTTGCGGTCCAAAGCGCGAAGCTTATCGACGGCGCTCCGCCCCGCCAGCCAGTAGCCATCGCCGGCCACGAGGGCGTCGTCAGGCACCTGCGGAAGAGTGCGCACCTGGGGCCCGGACGACGAAAGCCCCGCCCTGCGCTCGATCTCCCTGGCCAGCAGTGCGGGGTCGAGCGGGGCGGGGCCGGGGGCGCAGTAGAACACCCGCGCCAGTTTAGACGTAGGCGGGGGCGTTGACGCCGAGTTCGAAGACTTCGTCGCTGCTCTCGATCAGCGACCGGTCGTGGGTGACAAAGCCGCAGGCGATGCCACGTTCCGTGGTGAGCTGGCGCAACAGTGCCACGATCTCCTGGGAGCGGTCGGCGTCGAGGGCGGCGGTGGGCTCGTCCGCAAGCAGGAGCGCTGGCTCGCCCATGAGCGCACGCGCGATGCCCACGCGCTGGCGCTGGCCGCCGGACATCTCGCCGATGCGGCGGTCGCCCAGACCCTCAAGGCCGACGGTGGCCAAAAGCTCCTCCGCCCTCTCCTTCCGGGGACGAAGCCCCCGAATATGGTCGGTGACCAGCAGCTGGTCCCGCACGTTCAGCGCGGCGATGAGGTTTGCCTGCTGGAAGATCATGCCGATCTTGTCGCGGCGCACGTCGTTGTCCACGATCTGGCCGTTGAGCTTCGCGGTGCCGGAGTCCGGCTGAATCAGGCCGGCCGCCACGGAGAGCAGGGTGGACTTGCCGGAGCCGGACTCGCCCACGATGAAGGTCATCTCGCCGGGCTTGGCGGTGAACTCCAGGTGGTCCAGCACGGTGCGCATTTCCTGGCCGTCCTTGAATGCGACGGTGACATCGTTGAGTTCGAGCATTATGCGACACCTCCAAGAGCCGCCTGAGGGTTAACTTTCGTGATGGAACGGGTGGCGATCAGGGCGCCGACCATGCCCAGGGCCCAGATGGCCACCGGGGGAGCGACCGCCGTGAGCGCGGTCAGCGAGAACGGCGCGCCGCCCTGCATGAGCAGGCCCAGGCCGAAGGCGGCGACGCCGCCGATGAGCGCGCCGAGCCCCAAAATCACCGCGGCCTGGCCGAGGGCGTCCTTGAGCAGGTACGTGTTGGACGCGCCGATGGCCTTCAGGATGGCCAGGTCGCGGGTGCGCTGCATCGTCCACACGGTGAGGAAGGCGATGATCACCAGCGCGGCGATGGCATAGAGGAAGCCCTGGATGAGCTTCAGCGAGCCCTGCTCCGAGGAGTAGGCCGGCAGGCCGTCGAAGGCCTCCTTCAGGCCCACCCCGCCGTCGACCTCGTGGTCTGCCAGCAGAACTGAGCCGTCGGCGTCGGTGTGCATGGCCGCCTGCCAGAAGCCGGTGGGCACCCACAGGACGGGGGAGTGGGAGAACGCGAGGTCCTCGCCGATCGCGCCGACGGTGATCTCGTTGCCGGCGACGGTCACGGTCTCGCCCTCGCCGACGTCGAGGGAGGGTGCGGCCACGGCTTCGTCGGAAAGCGTCTGGCCCCCTGGAAGTTCGGTGCCCTTAGGCAGCGACAGGATGGCCACGGCCGCGTCCTCGCCGTTGCCCTTGGTCATGAGCATCTGGCTGGCGCCGAGCGGGGTGAGCCCGTCGCGCGCCTCGACGCGGGAGGTGGTGAACGAGATGTCCTCCGGGTCCTGGAAGACCACAGACTTCGGGTCCAGCGCCTCCAGCGCGGACGTGTTCTGCTTGCCCAAGCCGGCGGTCAGGCCAGTGAGCACGACCACCAGCAGCGTAATCAGCGCCACGGTGCCTGCGATCAGCCCGAAGCGCCCCTTGGCTGACGTGATTTCTCTGATTCCTACGAACATGGTGTAAATCCTGCCGTTGACCTGCACCTTGATACATCGCGCTGGCGGTTGAAATCCCGCTCAACCGATCGGTTGATCTACGCTCAGACGCATGTTGTCCACCACCCGCCTGCTCGATTTTCTGCGCGTGAGCCTGCACGTGCTCGTGGCCGTGCTGCTAGCGGTGGGGCTCGTGGGGCAATTGCGTAGCGACGCCCCCGTGACCGCCCTCGCCCTGCCCCTGGCGTTCGCCTGCGTGTACATGGCCGGCACCGTCTGGCACTTCCACGGCAAGGACTACCCGGCGTGGGCGCCCTACGCCTGGCTGGCGGTAGTGGCGGCGCTGTGGGTGGGACTGGTGCAGATGTCCGAGGAGTTCGTGTGGCTGGAGTTCCCGCTGGTGATGCTGTCCTGCGTGCTGCTGCCCGCGTGGTGGGAGCTCGCGGCCGCCGCGGCGTTTCTGGCCGTGGCGCTTTCCGCCACCGCCCCCGGCGGCGGGCCCGGCGCGGTCATCGGCCCCACCATCGGCACCGTGCTGGCGGTGATCATCGTGCACGCCTACCAGGCACTTCGCGCGGAGGCGGACCACTACCGGCAAATGGCCGAGGACCTCAAGGCCGCCCAGCGCGAGGCCGCGAAGGCCGAGCACGCGGCGGGCGTGGCGGAGGAGCGGGCGCGTCTGGCGCGCGAGGTGCACGACACCATGGCGCAGGGCTTGAGCTCCATCGTGCTGCTGGGCCGGGCGATGGACAAGCAGCTCGGCGAGGGCGACCCGGCGCGCGAGACGCTGGGCGTGATCCGCTCCACCGCCTCCGACAACCTGGCGGAGGCGCGTCGTTTCGTCGCGGAGAACTCCGCGCAGCCGCAGGCCCCGAAGCGCGAGACGCTGCCGGTGCGCCTTGAGCGCCTGGCGCGTCACGCCCAGGACCGCCAGCGCGCGCTCGGCGAGCAGCTCGGGGTCCGCGTCCAGGCCGTTGACCTGCCGGAACCGTGCGCGTCGGTGGCGGAGCGCGTTGTGCGGGAGGGCCTGAGCAACATCGTGCGCCACGCGGGTGCCTCGTCGGCGGTGGTGACCGTCGATAGGCTTGGTGCGACCGCAACCATCGACGTCTTCGACAACGGCCGCGGCATCACCGGCCCCGAGGGCTACGGCCTGAAAGGCCTGCGCGCCCGCGTCGAGGAGGTCGGCGGCGAGCTTACGGTGGAGGGCAACGTCCTCGCCGCAACCCTGCCTGTGGAGGAGAAATGACGCTGAACGTCATGCTTATCGACGACCATCCGGTCGTCCGCGCCGGCCTGCGCGCCGTCCTCAATTCCTTCGACGGCGTGGAAGTCGTCGCCGAGGCCGCCGACGGCAACGCCGAGGTGCCCGACGGGGTGGACGTGGTGGTCTCCGACATCCAGATGCCCGGCGCGGACGGCATCGCGCTGACGCGCCGCCTGGTCGCCGCCGGCGGGCCGCCGGTGTTGATCCTGACCACCTACGACACCCAGGCGGACGTGGTCGCCGCGGTGGAGGCAGGCGCCATGGGCTACCTGCTCAAGGACGCGCCGGAAGATGAGCTGTACGAAGCGGTGCGGAGCGCGTCGCAAGGCAAAAGGGTGCTCTCCCCGCAGGTGGCCAACGTGCTGGCGGACCGGCTGGTCAACCCGGCCGAGGCGCTGTCCGCGCGCGAGATTGAGCTGCTGCGCGCGGTGCAGACCGGCGCCTCCAACAAGGAAATCGCCCAGCAACTGTTCATCTCGCAGGCGACCGTGAAGACGCACCTGATCCACATTTATTCCAAACTCGGGGTGGACAACCGCACCGCCGCTGTGGAGGAAGCCCGGCAGCGCCGGATCATATAAGCTTGCCACCATGTCATTCATTGAGCTGAACGCGGGCCCCTGGCGCGGGGTCGCATTCCTCAGGGGCCTCGGCGGCCCCGACGACACCCCCGCAGGCTGCAAATCCTTCGCATGGCGGCACGACGGCACCGCGCGCCTCGGCGGCGTGCTCGAGCGCGCGCAGGTGCAGGTGCTTATCGACGCTGAAGCGGTCCCCGACAAGATCCAGCGCGCCCAACCGGACGCGTTTGGCCTGCGCAGCGTGACCACCGAATCCGCGGGCGAGGCCTTCGTCTTCGCCGGGCGCATGTTCGGCCGCACCGGTGCGGTGGAAACCGACGAGCCCTGCGTGGCAGCGCAGCTGACCATCGCGCCGGAGACCGAACTGGCGGTCACGGTCTACGAGGAGTTCGAGTACGCCGTGGTCGCCCCCGACGGGGACATCACCGTGAACAACACCCCGGTGCCGCCGCACTCCGCCGGCATGCTGGACGCCGGCCACCGCACCCTGGGGCTGAAGAACCGCTCCGAGAACATCGCTCACGTGCTCATCCTGGGCGGGCAGCCGGCTTAGCGTTTGCGGCGGGTTTTCGCCGAGAGATTTGCCACACCTTACGCATTCGCCCAGCGGGGTGTGGTTTCGCACTGCATAATCGCAGCGTGCTTTATATTTTCTTTGCCATTCTCGCCGTCATTGCCGTCGGCTACTTCATTGCCAAGAAGGTCCACGCGGCCTCCTCCATTTTCGCTGTCGGCGTGCTGCTGCTGATGATCGCCGCAGCCACCGGGCGCATTGACCACTCCACCGCGGACATCGAGTCCTCCGGCAACGCGTTCTACGACGAGCTGCTGATCATCGAGTCCCTGTTCAAGTCCCGCTTCGCCGGCACCGGCATGGCGATCATGGTGCTGTTCGGCTTCGTCGGCTACATGCGCCACATCGGCGCCGACGCCAAGACGGTGGTGGCGCTGTCCAGCCCGCTGCGCCGCTTCCACGGCTCCTACTGGCTCGTGCCCATCGGGTTTGCCGTCGCTACGCTGTTGTCCTTCGTCGTGCCTTCTGCCAGTGCGTTGTCGCTGCTGCTCGTGGCCACGCTGATGCCGGCGCTGATCGCCGCGGGGCTGACGCCGCTGACCGTCGGCGCGATCGTGGCCACCGCCTCCACCATCGCGCCGTCGCCGCTGGAGGCCGGCCTGATCCAGGGCGCGGAGCTGACCGGCATGACCGTCACCGAGTTCACCTTCGGCAACGTGGCCAAAGCCACCATCCCCGCGCTGGTGGTCATCGCGTTTGTGCACATGTGGTGGCAGCGCCACTGCGACAAGAAAGACCTGGTCAAGTCCGGTGCCGGCGCGTCGGACGCCGAGCTTGAGGCAGCCAAGGACAGCGAGTCCGAGCGCCGCATCCGCGAAGCCGTCGAGCGCGCCGAGGGCCTGCCCGGCTTCTACGCCATCCTGCCGCTTCTGCCGCTGCTGTTGATCATCGTCTCCGCCGCCCTGAACCGCCTGGGCGTGGTTTCCTTCGAGGCCGGCATCCTGCCGGTGACCGTGGTCTCGCTGATGGTGACCATGATCATCGAGGCCATCCGCCTGCGCGACGTCAACTACGCCACCGACTCCCTGCAGGAGTTCTTCAAGGGCCTGGGCGAGGGTGCCGCCGGCGTGGTCTCCCTGATCGTCGCCGCCGCCATCCTGGTGGAGGGCATCACGCAGATGGGCGTGATCGAGGCCCTGACCAACCTGGCCCAGGCCTCCTCCGGCGCCGCCGTGCTGATGGTGCTGGTGTTCGTGCTCGCCACCGCCGCGATGGCGCTGCTCACCGGCTCCGGCGTGGCGCCCTACTTCGCGTTCTCCGAGATGGTGCCCGGCATCGCCGCCGATTCCGCCGTGTCCGCCCCGCAGATGCTCACCTCCATATGGGCCGCCTCCAACACCATGCGCCAGGCCTCCCCGGTTAACGCGGCGGTGCTCATCGTCGCCGGTGCGCTGCAGGTCAACCCGATCGATGTGGTCCGCCGCACCGCCGTGCCGCTGACCGCGGGCGCGGTGACTGCCGTCGTGTGTGCCTTCCTGTTCGTGGTTTAGGCCGTAAGGTTGCCGGTATGACCGTTTCAGTGCTCATGATCGTGGAAGGCACCTCGCCCGAAATTTCCCGCTGCGTCAACGTCGAGGAAACGATGACGCTCGGCGAACTCTCCCAGATCATCGACGCATCCCTCGGTTTCACCGGCGCCGCCACCCACCTCTACGTCAGCCAGGAGGGCACGCAGCGCTCCGTCTTTACTGCCGTGCCCGGCCCCGGCGAGCACCAGGAAAACGAGCTCACAGTCGCCGAGATGCGGCCCATGACCTACGTCTACGACCCAGCCGCCAACTGGAACATCCACGTCGAGGTCCTCGGCCCCTCCAACATCGAGGGGCCTACGCCCATGCTTATCGACGCCGCCGGGCCCGACGTCGTCGAAGCCTGCTCGGGACCAGAGCTGATGACCACCTTCCGCAACCAAGCCCGCCTGCTGGCCGCCGGCATCGAGCCGGACTTAGAGACCATCACCCTGATGTTCTCCTACCTGCCCGTCATGCCGCCGGAGCGGATGCTCGACCGCATGACGCAGGCCGACCCGGTGTCCGTGGCCACCCGCATCGGCAACGTCGCCGAGGAGATGTTCTTCGACGAGGTCGCCGCCGCCGACGAGCACGGCGACGGCCCCGGCCTGGCCCAGCACTTCGACGACTTCCTCCAGTCCCGCCCCGACCTGCTCCAGATCATCGACATGGACCCGCACCCGGAGCGCAACCCCACCATGATCAACGCCGTGACCGAATTCTTCGGCGACATGCTTGGCGGGCCGGGCGGGGTAGAGGTGCCGGGCTCCTTCGACGATTTGCCCCCGCTCACCCTCACCGGTGTAGTCGAGCAGCTCGTGGAGCTGTTCGCCGACGGCGTCACGCTGAAAAGGGGACTCCTGCCGCTTGAGACTGCGCGCGGGATCGTCGCGATCACCGAGCTACGGGACCCCGACGAGGTCTCGGACGTGCTCGTGGAATCCGGGCTGCTGAAAAAGCGCAAGGGCGTCATCACCCTCACCAAGGCGGGCGAACAGTTCCTGGCTGACGATTCCACCCACAGGTTCTACGTCGAGCACTCGCTCCGCCTGTTCGAAGCACTGGTGGGGTGGGAGCTTTGGGAAGCCACCATCGAATGGTTCATCGGCGACGGCGGCGCCACGCCACCCGAGTCAATGGACTTCCTCATCCCCTGGCTCTACGCCTTCAACGTCGTGGAGGAAACCTCCCCCGGACACTCCCACCTTTCCGACCAGGGCCGCGCGATGATGCGCGTCCACCGCAATAACTACCAGCAGACAAAACGCTTCCGTAACGGCTAACCGCGCGGCCCGCCCCTCACCCCACCACCAGGTACAGCCCCAGCCCGCCGGTGCCGAGCATCATCGCGGTCAGCAAAAACACGGCGGCGGCGTTGGGGGCGCTGCGCTCGTCGGCAAGCGCGGAGGCTTCGAAGCGGTACGCGCGCCGGTTCAGCGCCACGATCACCAGCGCGCCCGCCGCCAGCACCACCGACGCCACCACGATCAGCGCCGGGTAAGCACCGGCCCACCGCAGCAGCGTGGCCGCGCAGACGAGCATGGCCAGCGCGGTGCGCGTCCAGCTCATGGCGGTGCGCTCCGGCTGCAGGCCGGGGTCGGCGACGGCGATCATGCGAGCAGGCTCACCGCCACAACCATCGCCGCGACGAACACCACCACGCACAAGACGGGGATGATGGCGGGGGCGGGCAGCGGCTCGTCGTGACGCAAGGCCCGCTCGATGCGCACCCACCGCACCGCCGCACCTGCGGAAATGGCCATGGCGATCAGAATGACCGCAGCGGCCGCGACCTTGCGCACGCCGGGTTCGATGCCGGGCAGCTCAAACGCCTCGAGCGCGATCCCGCCCGCGAGAAACGCCAGCGCGGTGCGGGTCCAGGCGAGGAAGGTGCGCTCGTTGGCCAGGGTGAAGCGCGGGTCGGGCTCCCCGCCGTCGGGGAAGACCCGCCTGGTAAACCATCCGCGCTCACTCATGCGCTCAACCCTAGCGCCGCCCACACAACCAGCACGACCGCACCGGCCGCGGCGATGCACCACAGCACCGTTGCGCGATTGCCTCTCGACGTCCCTCCGGCCGCCCCCGCCCCCAGCCACGCACCCACGACGTTGCAGAGCACGTCGTCAGTGTCGCTGTAGCCCCACGAGAACACGTACTGGGCAACCTCGATGCCGAGGCTGCACACCAGGCCGAACAGTACCGCCCGCCCCACCGACCCCCGGTACGCGACGAAGCCGACCGGCAGAAACAGCGCAATGTTGCCGAACAGGTTCAACCACGGGCCCCACCACACGCGCGCGTACTCGAAGGTCTCCAGCGGGTTCAGGCGGATCTGGCTGACCTGGTGCGACTCCGCCGACCACAACCCTGGGATGGACACGAACGCCTTGCCCACCGTGAACGCGAGCACGACCAGCGCGGTCACCACCGCCGCGACGTGGGTAGCGGCGTCGTTGGTTTTGCTCGTTGATTTCACCCGGCCCACCGTAGGCGCAGATTCTGCTTGCGGCTTGGATGGTGCATATGAAGTGGATAACCGTGGGGTTGCACTTCCCGCCGGCCCGCAGTTACAGTTATTACAGATGAACGATGGAAGGAGGACCCCATGTCCAACGCACTGCTTGGTCAGTTGGAGGGGAATTCGCTCGGCGAGGCGGAACTTGAGCGTCTGCGCGAATTCATACGCAAGGAACAAGATTCCCCGCTGGGTGTCCTTCTTCAGCGGGTCGCGGAGGCAAACGAAGACGGCATCACCGTGAACTTGCTTGCCGACGATGCGGAGCTCTCCCCGAACCAGGCTGCAAAGCTCATGAAAATGAGCCGCCCGCACCTGCTAAAGTTTATGAGGGACGGTGACCTTCCCTTCCACCTCGTGGGCAGCCACCAGCGCCTAAAGATGTCCGATCTCCGCGATTTCATGGCGACTCGTGAGGCTGGGGCGGAGTTCGTCGCCAACGCGTTGCACGACACCCATGATTCTGCGCATTCCAAATACTCGGGCGATGCCCTGTCGGAGCTGGAGGACCTCTAGGTGTACTGACCGAAGACGTTGGTCGAAAACTGGCGGCCTTGGGTGCGTTGGGTCTCAGGTCTAGTCTTCTAGCAGTGCCACCGGAGCGGGAACACCGCTGCGCCTGTCAACCAGTCAAGGCAGTCTTCGCGTTTGCAGCAGTTCGAAGACGGTTCGGGCGAAGTGTCAGACGGAGCTGATAAGCATGGCTCGTCCGGGACGCTCTGGCCGCAGGGAAAGGAAGGCGCTCGGGAATCATGGCTAAGTCCGTCTTCTACTCGTTCCACTATCTCCGCGACGTTCACCGCGTCCAGTTGGTGCGCAACATCAACGCCTTGGAGGGGCAGCCACTGCTGAACGCTCAGGGATGGGAATCAGTTCGCCGTCAGGGCGATCAGGCGATCAAGAACTGGATCCAGAAGGAGATGGCATACAAGAAGGCAGTGATCGTGCTCATCGGTCAAGAGACAGCCAGTCGCCCCTGGGTCAAGTACGAGATCAAGAAGGCATGGGCCGACAGGAAACCCCTTCTTGGCGTCCATATCCACGGACTGTCCTCGATGGGAAGCGTGGATTCCCTGGGGCGGAGTCCCTTCAATCCCGCTGCTGGCATCCCGGTCTTCGATCCGACCGTCCTGAGTTGGACCGGTGGCATCGATTCGAAGGCCACGTACGGCAAGTTGGTCGACAACTTGGAACGGTGGTCTGCGCAGGGGGTTGTGCGGCCATGATCGACGTTCAAGAGTGTCCCTTCTGCGAGATCGTGCAGCGGGAGGATCCGGATGCGCGGGAGGTGTATCGAGACGAACACGTAGTTGCCTTCTTCCCGCTGGAGCCTGCCACACTGGGGCACACCTTGGTGGTTCCCCGGCACCATATCTCGGACATCTGGAGTCTCGACGACGAGCTCGCGCGGCACCTAGGCGTTGCGACCACCCGATTGTCTCAAGTGGTCAAGCACGTGCTGCGTCCTGAGGGCCTCAACGTCATCCAGTCGAATGGGAGAGCTGCCACGCAAACTGTGTTCCACCTCCACGTTCACATCGTCCCCCGATGGAGCAACGACTCCGTTGGTCGCATCTGGCCGCCAATAACGAACTACACCGAGGAGCAGAAGGACGCTGCATGGGAGAAGCTGCGAATCGCTTGTCGACAGGTGCCGCCCTCATGACGGCCGCCGAAGGTGGTTCTGCGAAGGCCGAGGACGTGCGCAAGCACCTCGACTTCATCCAGGCGGTGGTCACCAGGATGTCAGCCGCCTCCGCGAATGCCAAGGCGTGGCTTCTCCCTATTGTGACTGCGACATATGGCTACGCGTTGACTCAACATGCAGGAACTGTCGCGCTCTTGGGGGTATTGGCGGCTGGACTATTCGGCTTCCTCGACGCGAACTACCTCCGGCAGGAGCAGGCGTATCGCGCGCTCTACGACGCGGTGGCAAATGGAACTCGCGATGTACCGCTCTTCTCCTTGGATGTTGCGCACGCTTCCGATCCGACTCCTGAGCCCGTTACCCGATGGGAACGCACCTTGGCGCGGCTCCACTGCTGGATCCCTCGCGGGCGCGTGTGGGCTTCATGGTCGATTGCACCCTTCTACGGGGTCCTTCTCCTGGTCGGCATGGCGATCTTCATGGCTGCCTAGCAGTTGACTTGGCCTCAATGCCCGTCAATCGTGAGAAGGGTGGCTGGTTGCCGCAGGCGGTGTGGGGGCGGTGGTGGTTGTAGTAGTGGAGCCAGCCGTCGAGCTCTCCGCGGCGCTCGGCCTCGGAGGTGTAGCAGCGTGCGTAGGCCCAGCCATCGGCCAGGGTGCGGTGGAAGCGTTCGATCTTCCCGTTGGTCTGGGGTCTGTAGGGCCGGGTCCGCTTGTGTTTGATGTTCTTCACCAGCCCAACCCGGTCAGCGTGTCGCAACCCGGCTACCACACTTGGTGAGGAAGAGCTGCTAATGTGGTTCGGCGATGGCCCGGGCACGTCCTTGTTCCTAACCGTCGTGCGCTGGGGTCCGCGTGGACCGCTCGGCCAGCGTCCATCCAGTCAGGAGGCAGTCAGCAGATGTTCGACGACAACGGCTCATTCCTACTCGCCATGTTCGAGTTCTTCATCTTCTTCGCATGGCTCATGTCCCTGTGGTGGATCTTCGGAGATCTCTTCCGCAGCAAGGACCTCGGCGGCTTCGCGAAGGCGCTGTGGGTGGTGTTCATCATCGTGCTGCCGTTCATCGGAATGCTCGCGTACCTGCTTGTTCGAGGTCGGGGGATGACCGACCGCGCGGTCGAGGCGCGCCAGGAGCTCCAGCAGCGGCAGGATGAGTACATCAAGTCCGTCGCCGGCGGCTCCGCCGGATCGAGCCCGACCGATGAGATCGCCTCGGCGAAGGCCCTTCTCGACTCGGGAGCGATTACCCAGCAGGAGTTCGACCAGATCAAGGCAAGGGCGCTCTCCTCGGTCTGACCCTGGTCCGCTCCCTCGCCAGCCGCAGCGTCGCGGTCCGAGGGCGACCATCCGGCGCGGCCTTGTCGCGGGGCGAATTCGCGGTTCGCCGGACGCTGGCCAGCTTGGCTCCTAGGCTCCGGGTGCCGCGCCGCCATCGAGGGGGCGCCACCTGACCTTGGGGGTCACTCGATGGCTCTGGTTGTGCACCGGTTCACAGCGTAAGGTCGCGCCCGCCACCCGCGGCGCCGCTTGGTCCAAGTGTGCCGGCCCGCCGCATACCTTGCAATGCAGCTTTCACTTCCGAGTGGAAGTGGTCGTGGATTGCCACATAGACAAGCCAGGCATACTCGCCTCCCGCGTGCACTACAGCGCCGCGCCAGCTGGCCGCGCCGTGTCGCGCGACTCGAAGATGGGATCCGCGAAACTGCGGTGCCGTTCGAAGATGCCCTGGTCGAATCTCTTCTGAATGTAGGTGGCTAATGCGAGCTCCTCTTGGGCGTGTGAAACCGCCTCCCGCAGGTAGTTGACCTGCGTATCTGGATCGTCGACTCGCGTTGCACATCGGTACGCCGCGGCAGTTCGCGGGGGAAGTTTGTCAGATCCGTTGAGCGTCTTCAGCACCCTAGTCGTCGGCCGCACGGAAACCATGACACCAGATTAAACTGTCCGCAGACATCAGCCTGTGCGCCTATGCTGGCGGCCATGAATCGCAGCTTGATTGTCACTGAAAATGGACCGGAGATCATAGAGCCGCAAGCGGCGTTCGCGGGTGAGGGCGACACCCTGATCAACGTGAGCCACTCGTCGGTGAACTACAAGGACGCGATGGCGCTGTCCGGCAACCGCGGCATCCTGCGCGAACTGCCGACGGTGCCGGGCATCGACGCGGTGGGCACCCTCGAGGACGGCACGCTGGTCACCGTCAACGGCCGCGGCATCGGTGAGCGCCGCCACGGCGGCTACACCCCGCAGATGCGTATCGACGCTAAAGACATCACCCGCGTGCCCGAGCGCTTCTCCGCGTTCGAGGCGGCCGCGATCGGCACCGCGGGCTACACCGCAGCACTTTCGGTCGCAGGTCTGGAGCGCGTCGCGCTTTCGCCTCTCGACGGCCCCGTGCTCGTCACCGGCGCCACCGGCGGCGTCGGATCTATCGCGGTGCAGCTCCTGGCGGCGCGGGGGTATGAGGTGTGGGCGTTGACGGGGCGCGTCGATAAGCATGGCGCCTGGCTGAAGGAGCTCGGCGCCGCTGAGGTTGTGGACCGCGCCGAGTTCGCCGAGGCCGGCAAGCCGCTGCAGAAGGCTCGCCTGGCCGGCGTGGTGGACACCGTCGGCTCCACCGTTTTGGCCAACGCGCTGTCGCAGCTGCAGTGGGGCGGCGTGGCCACCGCCTGCGGCATGGCCGCCGGCAACGACCTGCCCGCCAGCGTCCTGCCGTTCATCCTGCGCGGGGTGCAGCTGGTGGGCATCAACTCCGTCGACGCGCCGAACAAGCTTCGCGACGAGGCGTGGTCGCTCCTCGACGAATCCGTAGACACCAACGCCATCCGCACCGAAGAAGTCGGATTGGACGGCGTTAAAGAAGTTGGGCGTTCGCTGCTCGATGGTGGGTGGAGCGGACGCGCCGTCGTTACGCTGTAGCTTCCTTGGGCACCGGACCGCCGGAGATCTGGCGGTACGCGTGCGCCGCGGCGAGCATGGTGCCGGGCATCGTGACAATCAGGCCGACGAAGAACAGCGCCGCACCAACGATGTTGATCAACCCGGCGAGCACCACGAAGCCCAGGATCTTCAGGTAATTCGACGCGCCAGCCTTGAAACCGGCGGAAATAGCGTTGCCGAACGAGCCGTTATTATCCGCCGCGTACCACGCCTGGAACATGAAAAACGGCAGCACCAGCAGGCCAATCACACCCGTGACGGCCAACGCGCCCAGAATCGGGCGGACGATGTTCCACATCTCCTCCGGGGTGAGGTTTTCCAGGTTATCCGGCAGCGTGGACGGGTCGATGGTGGTCAGCGCGCCGAACGCGAGCACCATGAGCAGGATCATGGAGACGATCATCGCTACAACGCCGAGCAACGCCGTCACGCCCAGCGTCTTGCCGTACGCCGGCGCCTTCGCCTCGTTGTACGTGAACTGCTTCACCAGCGTCTGCTGCAACGCCACGCCAACCATCCACGGCGCGAGCAGCAGCATGCCGATCGAGCCGATGGCTGCACCCGCGCCCGGCAAGAACTGGCCCAGCACCGCGAGCACCGTGCAGGCCACGCCCAGCGGGATCCACAGCTTGGCGTTGCCGAACAGCGCCTTGCCGCCCCAGCTCAGCGCCTCCATGACCTCGAGCTTGCCGGTGCCCTTCACGTGGAACCAGCCGTTCGACGCCGGGTCGTTGATCGGGTGCGGGGACACGCCGTCGCCGGGGGCGTTGTCAGTGAGCTGCTGGCCGTGGAAGCGCAACGCGGAGGCGCCGGCCATCGACGCCGCCGAGTTCACCTCGAACGCGTCGTAGGTGCTTTCGGTGTTCGGGCTGCTGTAGGCCGGGTAGTCGCCGGCCCGGTCGCCGGTGTCGCCGGTGCCGTTTTCCGGGTGGCTGCCTTCCGGGTGCTCCGGGTACGGCTCGTACCCGCCGCCGTTATAAGGGGTGGACATGCACTCATCCTTCGTGATCGTGGGTTCCGTTCACTTGGGACTTTATCAGTCACACCAGTCACAGACCCGGGCGGCAGGCGGGGCCGGGCCGGCCGGGCTCCTGACACATCACGGCAGCCGTTTGCGCCGACCTGGGGGTTTGCGGGCCGCCTGACAGATTCGGCCGCGATGTGTCGGGAGGGGTCGCGGGGCAGGGCCCGGCCCGCCCGACTTTCGCCGCCCGGGCAAATTCATTCACCGCGCGATGAATAGATCACTCTCGTGGGCGTAGCGACCTGGGGAAAATGAACAATTCAACCACTCAAAAAGGGATTTGTTCACCGAGGAGGCCCCGGCGGGTGAATAAATTGGGGTCGGGCGGGCCGGGGCCGGGCGGCCCCCGCCCCAAAGCCCAAGCCCCCTACTTCACCACCAGGTTGACCATGCGGCCCGGGATGGCGATCACCTTCACCACGTTCTTGCCGGCCACCAGGTCGGCGACGCGCTCGTCGGCAAGTGCTGCGGCCTCGAGGTCGTCCTTGGAGGCGTCGGTGGCGACGTCGATGTGCGCCTTGACCTTGCCGTTGATTTGGACGGGCACTTCCACGGTGTCGTCGACAAGCCATTGCTCCTCGAACTCCGGGAACGGCTCGAACGTGATGGTCTCGGAGTGGCCCAGCACCGACCAGAGCTCTTCGGCGATGTGGGGTGCGAGCGGCGAGACCATCTGCACCAGCGGCTCGACGGCGGCACGCGGCGCACCGTTCGGGTAGGTCTTGGTCAGGTAGTTGACGTACTCGATGAGCTTGGCGGCGACGGTGTTGTCGCGCAGGTGCTCGTAGTCATCGCGCACGCCGGCGATAGTGCGGTGCAGGGCCTTGGAGTCCTCGTCCGTGAGCGCGGTGTCCACGACCGACGTCTCACCGGTGGCCTCGTCGACGGCCAGGCGCCACAGGCGCTGCAGGAAGCGGTGCGCGCCGACGACGTCCTTGGTCGCCCACGGGCGGGAGGTGTCCAAAGGCCCCATGGACATCTCGTAGACGCGCAGCGTGTCGGCGCCGTACTCTTCCACCACATCATCGGGCGCGACGGAGTTCTTCAGGGACTTGCCCATCTTGCCGTACTCGCGGTTGACCTCTTCGCCCTGGTAGAAGAACTTGCCGTCCTTTTCCTCCACCTCGGCGGCCGGCACGTACACGCCGCGCGAGTCGGTGTAGGCGTAGGCCTGGATGTAGCCCTGGTTGAACAGGCGGCGGTACGGCTCCTGGGAGGTGACAAAGCCCAGGTCAAACAGCACCTTGTGCCAGAAGCGGGCGTAGAGCAGGTGCAGCACCGCGTGCTCCACGCCGCCGACGTAGAGGTCCACGCCGCCCGGGTCGCCTTCGCCGTGCGCGTCGGGGCGCGGGCCCGTCCAGTAGCGCTCGTTCTCGATGTCCACCAGCGCGTCGGCGTTGGTCGGGTCGATGTAGCGCAGCTGGTACCAGGAGGAACCGGCCCACTGCGGCATCACGTTGGTGTCGCGCCAGTACTTCTGCTTGCCGTGGCCCAGGTCCAGCTCGACCTCGACCCAGTCGGTGGCCTTAGCCAGCGGCGGGGCGGGCTCGGAGTCGGCGTCGTCGGGGTCGAAGGCGATGGGGTTGTAGTCCTCCACCTCCGGCAGCTCCACCGGCAGCATGTCCTCGGGCAGCCCGTGCGCCTGGCCGTTCTCGTCGTACACAATCGGGAACGGCTCGCCCCAGTAGCGCTGGCGCGCGAACAGCCAGTCGCGCAGCTTGTACTGGATCTTCTCGGAACCCCTCTGCCTATCGACGAGCCAAAGGATCGCCCGCTCAATAGCCTCACCCTTGCCCAGGCCGTTGAGATCCAGGCCGTCCTCGTTCGCGGAGTTGATGTGCTCCGCGTCGCCGGTGAACGCCGCCTCGGAGACATCGCCGTCCAGCACCGGGGTGATGGGCAGGCCGAAGACGGTAGCGAACTCGTAGTCGCGATCGTCGTGCGCCGGCACCGCCATGATGGCGCCGGTGCCGTAGCCGGTGAGGACGTAGTCGGCGATGAAGATCGGCACCTCTTCGCCGCTGACCGGGTTCACGGCATACGAGCCGAGGAACACGCCGGTCTTTTCCTTGTTCTCCTGGCGCTCCACGTCAGACTTCGCGGCGATCGAGCGCAGGTAGGCATCGACTGCCTCGCGCGGGGTGTCGGTGCCGCCGGTCCAGCGGCTGTCCACGTCGGAAGGGTAGGAGGCGGTGACCAGCTCGTCGACAAGCGGATGCTCCGGCGCAAGCACCACGTAGGACGCGCCGAAAAGGGTGTCCGGGCGGGTGGTGAAGACCGTGATGTCGCCGGCGGGGGAGGCGAAATGCACGTCCGCGCCGCGGGAACGGCCGATCCAGTTGCGCTGCATGCTCTTGACCTTTTCCGGCCACTCGAGCAGGTCAAGGTCGTCGAGCAGGCGGTCCGAGTAGTCGGTGATGCGCATCATCCACTGGCGCAGGCGCTTGCGGAAGACCGGGTAGTTGCCGCGCTCCGAGCGGCCCTCGGCGGTGACCTCCTCGTTCGCCAGCACCGTGCCCAGGCCCGGGCACCAATTGACCATAGAGTCGGAGAGGTAGACGAGGCGGAACTCGTCGATAGCCTTGTGCTTCTCCTCCGTGGTCAGGTCGCGGAAGTTGCGGCCGTCCTTCGTCTGACGCGCGCCGGACATGAGGTCCTTGACCAGGTCCTCGATCGGGCGGGCCTTCTGCAGGTCCTCGTCGAACCAGGCGTTGTAAATCTGCAGGAAGATCCACTGCGTCCACTTGTAAAACTCCGGATCCGTGGTGGCCACGGAACGGCGCGGGTCGTGGCCGAGACCCAGCATGGCCAGCTGGCGGCGCATGTTCGCGATGTTCGCCTCGGTGGTCACGCGCGGGTGCGTGCCCGTCTGGATGGCGTACTGCTCCGCGGGCAGGCCGAAGGCATCGTAGCCCAGCGTGTGCAGCACGTTCTTGCCCAGCATGCGGTTGTAGCGCGCGTAGACGTCCGTGGCGATGTAGCTCAGCGGGTGGCCCACGTGCAGGCCCGCGCCAGAGGGGTAGGGGAACATGTCCTGGACGTTGAGCTTGTCTGTGGGCAGCTCCTCGCCGGTGGCAAGGTCGCCGACCGGGTTCGGGGCATAAAACGTCTGGTTGTCGCGCCAGTACGCCTGCCACTTCTGCTCGATGGTGTTGGCCAGCTCGGCCGTATAGCGGTGCGGGGTCGCCTCAGTCATGGTTATGCAGTGTAGTTAAGGGCGTTTGGATGCAGGCGCCCGGCGCGGGGCCCGGGGCGGAGCAGGTTCTGGGTGGGCTCTCGGTGGGGGCGGGTTCTAGGTGGTTTTGTACGAATCGACAATTAAGACGAGCGTCCAGATTTAACACCGCAGGTAGCGAGCTTATGCACTGTTTCGCATGTAAACTTTTACAAAATCACAGTTCCTGCCGCTCGAGTTCCGACAGTCTCGACCCACTTTTCGTTGGCAATTACCAATAGTTGGTCCACCCGAAATTGTCCGCAATGCGGAGTCCGCAACCGCGCCAACGTACCGCGAGCCGCACCGCTATGGTCGCAAACATGCAGCTCTACACCATCGGTTACAGCAAGAAGACCGCGGAGGAATTCTTCAGCATTCTCCGGGACAATGGCGTGAAGCAGGTCGTGGATATCCGGCGGCACAACACAAACCAGCTCGCCGGCTTTACCAAGGAGTCGGATTTGCCGTGGTTCCTCGACACCATCGCGGGCATCGGCTACTCCCACGAGCTAGCACTCGCGCCCAGCGAGGACCTCATGCGCGCGTACCGCAAGGAGGGCTTGCCGTTCGACGAGTTTGCGAAGCAGTTGCGCGCCGAATATGCCAAGCGCACAATGCCCAAGCTTATCGACGGCTCCGCCTTCCTCTGCTCAGAGCCCGACCCCGGAGTTTGCCACCGCTCCGTGGCGGCGGAGTACCTCGCCGAGCACGGCGACTTCGAAGTCGTGCACCTCTAGGTGATTACCCCGCGAACATCTGCCAGATGGCCACGCCCATGATCACCACGCCCAGCACGAACACGAACCAGGTTTCGGGTTTGTTGGCGTAGCGCTGGTAGTCCTTGGCGTAGCGGAATAGCAGCATCGGCACGATGTACACCAGGAAGGTGATGAACACGCCGCCGACCACGGAGATGAGGTCCAGGATCGAAGGGTTGAGGATGCCGGCGATCACCGTGGTGACAAAAATGAAGACGTAGATGCCCCAGCGCAGCTTCTTCGGGTCCATACGCTCAGCGACGCCAGGGGCCACGGCACGCACCAGGTACGTGGTGCCTTCCTCGGCGCCCATGACGTGGCCGAAGTAGGACGACGCAATCGCGCAGAGGGCAACGATCGGGGAGAGGATCGCCAGGAACGGCGTGTGGGTCTCGTTGGCCAGGTAGGACAGCACGGGGATGTTCTGCTCACGGGCGGCGTCCATGCCGTCGGCGCCCAGCGCCAGGGTGCAGGACCACACGAAAAACATGGTGAACACCACCAGCAGGCCGGTGGTGATGAGCTCGGTCTTCGCCACGGCCTTCTTGGTGGACTCCAGGTCATCCGGGTACTTCTTCTGCACGTCCAGAGCGAACTGGGACATCGCCGGCATGTGGTTGAAGGAGAACACGAACACCGGCAGGATCAGCAGCATCGCCTTCCAGAACGGCACGTCGGACTCGTAGGAGCGGAAGCTGGCCAGGTCCCACTGGGGGATGAGGTAGAACGACACCGCGGCCAGCGCGATGATCAGGGGGTAGACCAGCAGGTTCGCAAAGGCCAGGGTGGCCTTCTTGCCCAAGGCGTAGGCGCCGGTGAGCACGCCGACGCACAGGATGGCCATGAGCCAGCGCGGTACCTCGGGGCCGTGGAGCTGATTGACCACGAAGCTGTCCATCGTGTTGGTGATACTCACGCCATAGATGAGCACGATGGGGTAGATGGACAGCCAGTACATCAGGCCCGTCATCAGGCCGCGGTTGCGGCCGGCGAGCGCGGTGACCACCTGCAGCACGTCCAGGCCCTTGACCGGGGAAGCGGCCACGATGCGGGCGTAGGTGCGGTGCGAGAAGAACACCATCGGGCCGATGAACAGGGTGATCAGCAGTAGGGGGACGAAGCCGAAACTGCCGGCGTCGATAGGGAGGAACAGGATGCCGGCGCCGACAGCGGTGCCGAACAGGGTGATAGCCCAGGACAGGGTGCCGCCGTCGGGGACGGCGCCGGACCGGTTTTCCTCTACCTGCCGTTTGTCGGCGACGGTGAGGTGGTCCAAATTGAACTCTTTGCCCGCTGTGGTCAAAGGTACTCCTTAAGATGTGAGTGGTTTAAGCCACACGGAATCATAAAACACCACGACTCGCAGCAATAACTGGGGAGACCACGGGTGTACACCACGGCCTCTTGCGGACAGCCGTCTCGGCGCAGGATATATTGACTATTGTTGTTTCCCGCCCCTGAACAGGAGTTTCCCATGAAGAAGTTCACCGCCGCTGCGGTTGCCGCCACGATGGCCGTTTCCCTGGCGGCCGGCCCCGCAGACGCCGCGTCCAACACCATGGCCGGCAGCAAGAACACTCCGGTGTGCAAGCTTGAGCTCGACGGCATCGGCTCCAAGAGCGTCACCCAGGAAATCGTGGCGGAGAAGGGGATCGAGGGCGTGGAGCTGAACAAGCTCACCGGCATCCAGCGCACCGCCGCGGCCGTCGGCGAGGCATTCGGTTCCACCGACACCGCGGCGCAGCAGAAGGCGAACAACGCCCAGGCTGTACAGGCGTGCCTGGACGGCGAGGACTACAAGTCCGAGCCGCTGGAGGCGGGCATCAAGGGCGGCATCATCGCCACTGTTGTGCTCGCGGTGCTCGGCCTAATCGCGAACTTCGCGCTGCAGTCCGGCGCAATCCAGCTGCCGAAGCTCGGCCGCTAATACGTGGTGTAGAAGACGCTGGTCATAGCGCTATTTTACGGCAGGAACGGGCGAACAGCAGGCTGTCTTACGTGCTAACAGGCAGTCCCGCGCGCCGCCATGCGGTAAGGAACTGATCAGTCTCTGCCTCGTCGGTAATGCTCACGCGCGCTCCCGAATCTGGGTAGCTGCGGATGATGATGCCCTCGGCACTGATCTTCTGCTCAATCTCAGCGCCGTTCACGCCTGGAATCCAGACGAAGTTTCCGTGAGAACGCTGTACGCCGAGCTCCTCAGAGACCCGGTCGCGCTGGGCTTGAGTCTCTTTAACTCGCACCATGAGTTCATCATGCGCCTCCAGCGACGCGACGGCTGCAAGCTCCGAAAGTTCGGTGACAGTGAGCGGAAGCGCAACTAGACCGAGCGAGCGAATCAGCTCCGGGTTGCCGAAGCCGTAGCCGACACGCAACCCCGCCAAACCGTAGGCCTTAGAGAAGGTACGCGCACCGATAAGGTTTGGATACTTCGCGATTTCCTCGACGCCGTCCGGAGTGTCCTTGGCATCGTTGAACTCGTAATACGCCTCATCCAACACCACCACGATGTCTTCCGGAACCCGCCGCATGAATTCAGTGAACTCGTCTTTGGTGATGGTCAGGCCGGTGGGGTTATTCGGGTTGCAAATGATGATGAGGCGGGTGCGGTCTGTGATTGCGTCTGCAACCGCATCCAAATCAATCGCCTCATCCTCGCCGAGTGGGACCTGGACCGGGGTGGCCCCGCCGACGCGAGCGTAGAGCGGGTATGCCTCGAAGCTGCGCCAGGGAAAGAGGACCTCATCGCCTGCCGCACACGTCATCAGTACGGCCTGCTGGATCACCGCCGACGCCCCGGGCGCGACCGCAACCTGCTCTTCCGATAGACCTAGGCGATCAGCCAACGCCTTTCGCAACACCGGCGAGCCGGAGATGGGGTACCGGTTCGCCCGCAACGCCGATTCACGGATCGCTTCTAGCGCGGTAGGCAGGGGCCCGAAGTTCGCCTCGTTGGCGGACAACTTCAATTTTGTTTCGTCGGACTTTCCGGGCTTGTAGTCCGGGAAGAGGGAAAGATCTGCACGAAGCACAAGCGGTCCTTTCTTAGAACATTTGCCAGATAGTCACGCCCATGATGATCAATCCCATGATGAGGACGAAAATCGTGTCTGGACGGCGAGCGTAATGCTTGAACGCGGTGGCCTTGTTAAACAGCAGGTTGGGCACGATGTAGACGAGGAAGGCGACGAAGATGCCGCCGACCGCGGAAATCAGCGTCAGAATCGACGGGTTGAGCACTGCCACCAGAACCGTAGTCACGAACACGAAGACGTAGATGCACCAGCGCAACGCCTGCGGGTTAATCCTGTCCGCTACGCTCGGAGCCGCCACGCGGATGAGGTAGGACGTTCCTTCCTCGGTGCCCAGCATGTGGCCGAAGTAGGAAGATGCGATCGCGCAGATGGCGATCACCGGGCTGATCACCGCCATGAACGGGGTGTTGGTGACATTGGCGAAGTAGGACAGGATCGGGATGTTCTGCGCGCGGGCCTCATCCATGCCCTCCGCACCGAGGGTGAGCGAGCAGGACCACACGAAGAACATGGTGAAGAACACGAGCATGATCGCGGTGATCAGCTCAATCTTGGACACTTCGCGCTCGGTGGCCGCGACGTCGCCCTTCTTCTTCTTTTGCACGTCGAGGGCGAACTGGGACAGCGCCGCCATGTGGCTGAAGGAGAACACCATCACCGGCAGAAGCAGCAGCATGGACTTCCACAGCGGAGTGCCAGATTCGTACTCCATGAAGCCGGCGAGGTCCCATTTAGGAATGAGGTAGATGGACACCGCGGCGAGGGCGATGATGAGGGGGTAGACAAGGATGTTGGCCAGCCACAGGGTTGCTTTCTTGCCCAGGGCGAACGCACCCGTCATCAGGCCCACGCAAATCGTGGCGAGCACGACACGGTTCACGTGCGGCCCGTTGAGTTGGTTGACGATCATGCTGTCCACCGTGTTGGTGATGGAGATGCCGTAGATCAGCACCGTCGGGTAGATGGCGAGCCAGTAGAGGATGGCTGTAGCCAGGCCGCGCTTGCGCCCGGTTAAGGCTGTGACGACCTGCAAGACATCCAGCCCTTTTTCCGGGGACGCGGACACAATGCGCGCATACGTGCGGTGGGAGAAAAACACGAGCGGCAGGACAAGGAACGTGGCGAAAAGTAGCGGCCAGAAGCCGAAACTTCCGGCATCAATGGGCAAGAACAGAATGCCGGCGCCGACAGCGGTGCCGAACAGTGTGATGGCCCAGGACAAGAAGTTTCCGTCTGGTACGTCACCGGCCCGGTTTTCTTTGATCACCTCAGCGTCAGCCGCTGAGAGCTGGTCCATCTGGAACTCGGCGCGGGACTGCGCGATGTGTTCGTCGCTGTGCAGCTCAGGCAGACCGCCATGTATCTTTTCGCCGGAAGAAGACCGGCTAAACGTAGTGGACATAAGTGTGGATCCTTTTCGTAGGGGCTATTGCCATCTGAATTGGTTGGTTTGAATCAGGTGAGCATCAGCGTTCATCGGGTGCGAGCTTGCCAACCGCCAACTCTTCGACCACCCGGGTAAGCAAAGCCAGTCCGGTGAGGCAGTCTTCATCCGTGGTGTACTCGGCCTCGTTGTGGGAAATGCCGTCGACGCTGGGGATGAACAGCATGACGGTGGGGTAGTGCTCCTTCATGTTCGTTGAGTCGTGGCCCGCCACCGTGAAGATCTCTTGGTGGGACAGTCCGAGTTCCTCTGCGCACGTGCGCGCCAGCTCTACGCCGGCCTCGGGGTAGGGGTTGAGCGCCCATTCGTGTGTGAGCTCGAGGTCGACATCGACCTTTGCCTCGTCGGAGGCGGCGGCAACGATCTCGTCCACACGCGCCCGCGCCTTCTCCAGCACCTGCGCGGAAGGGGAGCGCAGGTCGACGTTGAAGCGGACCTCGCGCGCGATGGTCACCGGCGAGTTGGGCTCCAGCGTGAGCTGCGAGACCGACGCCTGCAGCTGCCCTTCCTCAAACTCTTCTGTCAGGCGGCGCACGCCGGCAATCACCAACGAGGCGCCGAACAGGGCATCGCGGCGGTCCCGCATCATGGTGGATCCAGTGTGGCCCTGCTCGCCGCGAACTGTGGCGGCGAACTTGCTTGCGCCCCAGGTGGCGGTGACCAGGCCGATTTGGTTGCCGTTATCTTCCAGCTCCCGGCCTTGCTCGACGTGGATTTCGGCGTAGGTGGCTACCTTTGGGGCGTCGATAAGCGGCGCCCACTTCGCCGCATCAATGGCCTCGCCCGCTGTAACTCCCTGCAGGTCTGTGGCTTCACGCGCCACCCCGAGGTCGAGGAAGCCGGTGAAGACTGAGCTGCCCATCATCGACGGGGCGAAGCGGGAGCCTTCCTCGTTGAACCAATTCACCACCGCGAGGTTGAACCGGGGTGTCAGCTCGCCGCTTTTCGCTTTCGCGGCCACACGCGCGGCGGCGTGGGCACCGGCGAGCACGCCGTACGCGCCATCGAAGCGTCCTGCGAGTGGCTGCGAATCCAGGTGCGAGCCAACAGCGACGTAAGGGGCGCCCGGCACCAGCTCAAACAGGCCGTACTGGTTGCCAATCTCGTCGAAGCCGACTTCCGCGCCGAAACCCTCGAGCACGCCGGTGAACCAGGCGCGGTTTTTCACGTCGCCCTCGCTTGCGGCCTGGCGCTCCACGCCGCCGCCGGGGGTTGCGCCGTTCTTGCTCATCGCCGCGAAATCCGAGAGGAACCGCTCATCTGTTGGCTGAATGGTCTGCATTGTGTTCAAGTCCTTCCTAAAAGCTGCCGTGGACGAGTTGCCCGCCCAGCACAGTGGCCTCAACGGGGATGTCGCCGATCTGGCTGGCCGGCACTTCGGCTGGATCGGCTCCCAGGACCACAAGATCTGCGAGCTGGCCAGGCGCAATCTGCCCCTTTTTCCCAGCCCAGCCTGTCGCCGCGGCGGATCCCGCGGTGTAGGCGTACAGCGCCTCGTCGACGGTGATCCGGTCCTCCGGCCCGTACTCTTTGCCCGCGGCCGTGGTGCGTTCGACAAAGCTCTGCACCACGGCGAGCGGGGTGCCCGTGGCCACTGGCCTGTCGGAGCTGCCCGGCAGCACCACGCCGCGCTGGAGCAGCCGCTTCGCCGGGTAGGAAAGTGCTGCCCGTTCGGCGCCGATCGCCTCTGCCATCGCGTCTCCGAATTCCGCGATGAAGCGCGGCTGTGGCACGAGCACGACTCCGGTCTTGGCCATGCGCTCGATTTGGTCGTTCCGCACCACTCCGCCGTGCTCGATGCGGTGCGGGACCGTGCGGGGCCCATGCTTATCGACGGCTTCGCTGATCACGTCCAGCGCAAAATCCACCGCTTTGTCTCCGATCGCGTGCAATGCCAGCGACCACCCGCCGGCCGCTGCCGCGAGCGCACGCGAACGCATCGTTTCGGTGTCGCCTTGGAAGTACCCGGCGTGGCAGCAGCAGGCGTAGTCCTCGGTCATGGCCGCTGTCTTTCCCAGCAAGGATCCGTCGGTGAAAATCTTCACTGGCCCGATCTGCAGCAGATCGTCTCCAAGTCCAGTGCGGATGCCGGCGTCGAGGCCGTGCACCTCCGGGTCGCCCTCGTGGCCGTCGATGCCGTGCAGCGCGTCGAGAGTGATCATCGCCTGCGTACGCACGTGGAGCTTTCCCATCTCGCGCGCCCGCTGGTAGAAGCCGAACTCCTGGGGGCTGTGTCCGATCCAGCCGCCTGCGACGCCTGCGTCCGTCACCGAGGTGATGCCCTCGCCGAGGTAGTGCCGCCCGGCGCGGTCAAGCGCGTCGGTGATGTTGCTTTCGCTTTCCGGCTGCAGCACATCGTTGATCGGGCGCATGGCGTTTTCGTCCAGCAACCCAGTGGCGTTGCCGGTGTCGTCCACGACCACTTCTCCGCCTTCTATCTGCGGCGGGTTCGCCGGATCGATTCCGGCTCGGCGCAGCGCCTCGCTGTTGACCGTGTATGCGTGCCCGGAATTGTGCTTGATCAACAGCGGTTTGCCCGCGGTTGCGTGATCGAAGTCGGCGATCGGCACCGGCCCGTCTGTGAGCAGGTTCGGATTGAATCCGCTGGCTACGACCCAGTCGCCAGTGCTTCCCGTCCGCAGTGCCGCCAGCACGTCGCCACGCGTGCGCGCGCCACCGAGGTTGATTTCCCGCAGTGTCTGGCCGAACCACACGCTGTGCGCGTGGGCGTCGTTGAACCCCGGGATGACGGTGCGGCCGCGTGCATCGATCACCGTGTCGCCGGGCGCTGGCTCGCTGTCCACCTCCAGGATGCGGCCGAAGCCCATGCGTATCGACGTCGCGGTGCCGCCCGCCCCGTCCATAGTTTTTGCGCGCGCGTTGATGATGGTGGTTGCGTTCATAAGCCCGCCTCCTCCGTGCAGCTCTAAATTGTGTCCCCTGACACTATTGGGTAACCGCCGTGATCGGCACCTCTTTGCGGACATCTGGCACATCTCATAACCCGCGCTTGTAACGTTGTGCACATGCACACTGATTCGACGGACGGCTGGAACGACATTGTCCAGCAGGTTCGTGAGGACTTACCCGAGCTCGTCGATGCTTTCCTCGAGCAGTTCCACGACTTGGGCTACTACCGCGAGGACATCGTGGACGACGCCGAGCTCCGCTCGACAGCCTCCAGCATCCTGGGGCTTTTCCTGGTGCAGCTCGAATACGGGATGGATGAAGACTCACTCGCAGCGCACGCCCGCCAGCTGGGCACCAAACGAGCGCACCAGGGCGTGCGCCTGTCCGCGCTGGTAGATGCCATCCAGATCGACTTCACTGTGTTGTGGGACCACTTCCGCGCAACGGTTTCCCCGGAACAGCTGCCTGTGCTGGTGGAGCACGTGGCGGACATTCAGAAGCTGGTGTCGCGCTACACGGTGCATATCCGCGGCGCGTATGCGGCCGAGCAGGCGCGGGCGCGGCACGACGCCCGTTTCGCCCACGCCCGCCACATTGAGCGGCTCTTTTCCGCCGAGCATTTGGGGGAGCAGGCCATGGGGGCCATCTCCAGGGCACTGGGGATTGCGGAGGGCACCGCCATCGACCTCGTGGTGTTCCACCCCAGCGAGTGGGCCCCGGCCCAAACCGTGCTGGAGCCTCTCGCCGCCCGCGGGGAAATCTTCGGCCACGGATACCACGGCCTGTACGCGGCCTTCTTTCCCGCCAGCACACAAGCCCAGGATTTCATCCGGGATCACACAGACCACCTCGGTGCGGTGACGTTCAACCAGCTCCCAAACTTGGCGGCGGTGCGAGCCGCTGTGCGTGCGAGCGTGAGCATGTTCGACGCCGCGGAAAACCCCGGCCGCCTCATCCCTGTGCAGGACGTGGCCTGGGCGTTAGCGGCGCAGCAGATCCGCCCGTTGCTTCCTGTGCAGCTTCACGCTGCGCACGCCGGGGTGGTGGAGCTGCGCAAGAGTGCGCCGGATGTGGTGGATACCGTGGAGGCGTACCTGAAAAGTGGATCCACCAAAGATGTGGCAGCGCTGCTGCACTGCCACCGGAACACGGTGGTCAACCGCCTGCAGTCCTTCAAGGCGCACACCGGCCTGGACGTCACCGTCCCGTCGCAGGCGGCGCTCGCGCTGGCCTCGCTACCGTGGAAGGGCGCTATTCCGGCAGCCCCAGCTCCTGCGCCACAATCACATTGACGATGGCGGGCACGCGCTCCTCGCGCACCTTCCGCAGTGCCCGCTCGATGGCACCGGCGGCCTGGTCGTCTGCAGTGACCAGCTCGCCATGGCCGCCAAACGCTTTCGCCACCTCCGCAAAATCCGGATTGACCATCTGGGTTCCGCTCACCCTGCCCGGGAAGTACTTCTCCTGGTGCCCGCGGATAGTGGAGTACTGGCCGTTGGTCACCGTCACCGCCAGGAACGCGGTGCCCTCCTGCACTGCGGTGGCGAACTCCTGGCCGTTCATCAGGTATTCGCCGTCGCCGGCGATCGTAACAACGGTGCGTTCCGGGAACTCCAGCGCGGCGGCAACCGCCGCAGGCACCGAGTACCCCATGGAGCCGTTGCGCATGCCCAGCTGGGAGGGGAACTGCTCGGTGCGCAGGAAACGCTGGGCCCAGATGCAGTGGTCGCCGGCGCCGAAGGTGTAGATCCCGTCGTTGCCAACCTGCTCCTGAAGCTGCCGGAACACCTCCTCAAGGTGGGCGGTGCCTTCAGGTGCTTTACGCCAGGTATCCGGCTGGCTGATCGCGGCAAAGTCGAGGTGCGCCTGGTGCGCGGCGGCGTAGCGCTGCTCGTCCGCCACCGGCACGTCCAATGTGGCCAGCGCGTCCACGAACTCCGCTGGCGAGGCCACGATGTGTTCGGTCACCGCGCCGGAGTGGCCGCGCAGCGCTGTGTCCATCAGTGCGATGATGTTCACCGCGTCCGGGCTTTGGCGCAGGGTGTAACCGTCCGTCGGGACGTCGGTAAGCGCCGCGCCTACCTGCACCAACACATCGGCGTCGTCCAACAGGCGCGCGACGTTCTCGTCGCGGCCGTAGCCCAGCCAACCGGCGTTGGCGGCAGCGGAAAACGCGATGCGGTCCGTTGCGCGCCAGTCGTGCACCACCGGAATGTTGTGGGCGTCCGCGAACTCGGCGAGTTTGCGCGAGGTCTCCTGGTCCCACCCGGGGCCACCTGCGTAGATCAGCGGCCGTTTCGCGGAAGCAAGCTGCTTTTCGACGGCGTCCCGTTGCCCCTGCGACGCCCCTCCCCGCGACACCGGGCGGGGAGGATACACAGTGCCTTCGAACTCTTCGTAGAGCACATCTTCCGGCAGACCGACCACTACCGGTCCGGGGCGGCCGGTGGAAGCCTGGAAGAACGCGTCGGCCACGACGCGGGATGCGGAAGACGGGTCGTCCAAAACGAACACCTGCTTGGCCTGCGTCCCAAACCACGCCTTCGGGTCGAACTCCTGGAAGGACTCGCGGTCCCGGTCCGAAAACGGGATCAGTCCGACAAACAGCACCATCGGGGTGCAGTCCTGCCATGCCGCATGAATGGCCACGAAAGCGTTGGACGCACCCGGGCCGCGGGTGACCATGGCAACGCCGGGCTTGCCCGTCGCCTTGCCCTGGGCTTCCGCCATGTAGGCGGCGCCGCCTTCCTGCCGGCAAACCACTGTGTCGATGGAAGAATCGTGCAGCCCGTCCAGCACCGGGAGGAAGCTTTCCCCAGGGACGATGAACGTGCGCTCGACGCCCTGCGCCTCCAGCGCGTTCACGATTTCCTTGCCGACATGGACCATGCGGGTGCCACCTTTCTCAATCGGTTATGCCTCCTCGGGAGCGTTTCCCCGAGCGTATTTGAGACGCCGCAGCCAAAAATGTGGTTGCGGAGATCCCGTGCGAAACGTCAACGGCTATGTCAGGAGCGTATGCAAATGCACACTCACCCAGCACCGCCGTCTACTCGGCCACGTAGTAGAGCTGCTTGTTCACAAACTCATCCATGCCCACCGGGCCGAGTTCGCGGCCGTAGCCCGATTGCTTCACGCCGCCGAAGGGCAACTCAACCCCCTCGCCGGCGGGAGTGTTCACGTTGGCCATCCCAACCTCCAGACGGTCTGCGACGGCCTTTGCCCGGTCCTCGTCCGTGGAGAACACCGCACCACCGAGCCCGTATAGGGAGTCGTTTGCAAGGGCGACGGCTTCCTCGTCCGAGGAGACCTTGTACACCTCGGCGACGGGGCCGAAGAATTCCGCGTAGAAGGGCTCAGACCCCCGGGGGATGTCCGTGATTACAGCGGGGGAGACGTACGCGCCGGACTCGCTGAGCTCTCCGCCGACCCGCAGGTTGGCGCCGGCGGCAACGGCCTCGTCGAGCTGCTGGCGCAGCCCCTCTGCCGCGCCTCGCGACGACAGCGGGCAATACGTGCCCTCTTCCACCTTGTCCCAGGTCGTCGGCCGCATCGCCTTTGCCAGCTCTACCAGCTCAGCCACGAACTCGTCGTAAATATGCTCCATCACAATCATGCGCTTGTTGGAATTGCACGCTTGGCCGGTGTTGATCATTCGGGTGGTGAAGGCCAGCTTCGCCGCCGCGGCCACATCGTCCGTATCCAGCAAGATGTAGGGGTCTGTGCCGCCAAGTTCCAGCACGACTTTCTTCAGCTTCTCGCCGGCTTGAGCCGCGACGGCCGCGCCGGCACGCCCGGAGCCAGTAAGAGAAATCCCCTGGATACGCCTATCCGCGATAATGTCCGAGACCTGTTCATGCGAGGCAAAGACGTTGACGTACACGCCGTCGGGGATCCCGGCCTCGCGCGTGAGTTCCTCGAATCGCAGTGCGCTGCGCGGGCAGATCTCCGCGTGCTTGAGCACGATGGTGTTGCCCAACATCAGGTTCGGGCCCACAAAGCGTGCGACCTGGTAGTAAGGAAAGTTCCACGGCATGATGCCTAGCAAGGGTCCGAGGGGCAAGCGGCGCATCACCGCTGTGCCGCCTTCGGTTGGTAGCTGCTGTTCCGCCGCGAATTTCTCGCCGTTGTCTGCGTAATAGTCGATGATATCGGCGGAAAACTCGATCTCCGCCACCATCTCCTGCAACGGCTTGCCCATCTCTGTGCACGACACTTCTGCGAGCTCGCGGCTGTTGCCGCGGAGAAGCTCCGCGAGCGTTTTCAAGCGCTCCGCACGGTAGCTGTACGGTTGCGCGGACCAGCCGGCAAAAGCGGCGGCGCTCGCTGCGATCGCGTCCTGGACCTGCTGATCAGTAGCGCCAGTGAAGGTCTCCACGACTTCGCCGGTAGCCGGGTTGGTTACTGCGTATTGGGACATGGTTGTGATTCCTTTCTGGTTACAGCGCCAGGTACTTCACGTCGAGATACTCGTCGATGCCTTCGGCGCCGCCCTCCCGGCCGAAGCCGGATTGCTTGATACCACCGAAGGGGGCCGCGGCGTCCGAGATGGCGCCGCGGTTGATGCCCACCATGCCGGCCTTGAGCTCTTCGGCGAGACGGTGGCAGGTATGCACGTTCTCGCTGAATCCATACGCCGCCAGCCCGAACTCGGTGTCGTTGGCGGCAGCGATGCCCTCGTTGAGGTCGGCGAAGGTGGTCACGGTGGCCACCGGACCGAAGATCTCTTGGCGCAGGATGGGGGCGTCCGCAGGGACGTCGATGAGGACGGTGGCCGGGTAGAAATAGCCCTTGCCTTCGGGGACCTCGCCGCCGGTGGTGACGGTGGCTCCGGCCGCAACCGCCTTATCGACGAGCTCCGCTATCCCGTCGCGCTGCTTCGCGGTGATCATCGGGCCGAGCGTGACGCCGTCGTCAAGGCCGTTGCCCATAGTCACCTCCGACATGCGCTGGGTGAGGCGCTCGGTGAACTCCCCGGCCAGAGACTCGTGGACGATAAAGCGGTTCGCCGCAATGCAGGCCTCGCCGCCGTTGCGCATCTTCGCCTGCATGGCGCACTCCACAACGAGATCCAGGTCCGCGTCCTCGCAGACCACAAACGGCGCGTTGCCGCCGAGCTCCATCGAGGTGCGCAGCAGATTGTCTGCAGACTGCTTGACCAGGATCTTGCCCACTGCGGTGGAGCCGGTGAAGGTGATCTTGCGCAAGCGCTCATCCGCCATCAGGGTCTCCGACAAGCCGGCGGAGTCGGTGGTGGTGAGAATCTGCACCAGGTCCTTCGGGCCGCCTGCCTCCGCAACCGCCTCGCCGATGACGTCTGCGACAAGCAACATTGTCAGCGGGGTCTCTGCGGCGGGCTTGACCACGATTGGGCACCCCGCCGCCATCGCCGGGGCGATCTTGCGGGTGGCCATGGCCAGCGGGAAGTTCCAGGGCGTAATCGCCAGCACGGGGCCAACCGGGACGCGCGTGACCGCAATGTCGCCGTTTCCCGCGGGTGCTCGGCCGAGGCGGCCGGGGATGCGCACCGCCTCTTCCGCAAACCAACGGAAGTACTCGGCACCGTAAGCAACCTCGCCCTTGGCTTCCGCCAGCGGTTTGCCCATCTCCTTGGTCATCGTGCGCGCGAACTCGTCGGTGCGCGCGGTGATCTTCTCGTACACAGCGCGCAGCACCTCAGCGCGTCCTCGCGGCGAGAACTCCGCCCACGCCCGCTGCGCTTCAACCGCACGGCCGAGAGCCGCAAGCCACTCGTCCTTGCCTGTGTCCGGTACTTGGGCGATGACGTCCTCGGTGGCGGGGTTCAATACGTCGAACTGTTTCGCCATTTACGCCACACGCTCCTTAATCGCGCCAGCGAGGATCTCCAGCCCCTCAACAAGTAGGTTCTCGGGGATCACCAGCGACGGCAGCAACCTGATCACGTTGCCGTCCATACCGCAGGTGAGAATCAGCACCCCCTGCTCCTTGCATGCGGAGGCAACGTCTGCGGTGGCCGCGCCGTCCTCAAGCTCCAGCGCGATCATCGCGCCACGGCCGCGCAGCTCCCGCACTCCGTCGAGCTCCGCCAAGGGTTCTAGGTGTGTGCGCACGATTTTCTCGATCTCGCGTGCGCGGCCCGGCAGGTCGTGCGTTTCCATCTCCTCGATGGCGGCCAAGGCGGCGGCACAGGCAACGGGGTTGCCACCGTAGGTGCCGCCAAGCGCGCCGGGAATGGGGGCATCGATGATTTCGGCGCGGCCCGTGACACCGGACAGCGGCAGGCCGCCGGCGATTCCCTTGGCCGTGGTGATCACGTCCGGCACCACGCCCTCGTGGTTGACGGAGAACCACTCGCCGGTGCGGGCGAATCCGGCCTGGATCTCATCGGCGACGAAGACGACGTCGTTGTCGCGGCACCACTGCGCAATCGCCGGCAAGAACCCTTCCGCGGGGACGATGAAGCCTCCCTCGCCCTGAATCGGCTCGATGACCACGCAGGCGAGGTTTTCTGCGCCGACCTCCTGCTCGATGGTTTTGATTGCGCGGTCGGCGGCTTCTTGGCCCGTCAGGCCGTCGCGAAGCGGGTAGGAGCCCGGCACCCGGTGGACGTCAGAAGCGAAGGGGCCGAATTTGGTCTTGTACGGCTTGTTCTTCGCCGTCATGGCCATGGTGAGGTTGGTGCGTCCGTGGTAGCCGCGGTCGAACACCACTACCGCTGGTTTTCCGGTGTAGGAACGCGCCACCTTCACAGCGTTTTCCACCGCCTCTGCTCCGGAGTTGAGCAGGAAGGACTTCTTGGCAAAGTCGCCCGGGGTGAGCTCGTTGAGCTTCTCACACACGGCGACGTAGGACTCGTACGGCGAGACCATGAACGAGGTGTGGGTGAACTTCCCTGCCGCGTCTGCAACCGCCGCAGCAACCTTCTCGTTGGACGCGCCGACCGAGGTCACGGCGATGCCAGAGGCGAAGTCGATGAACGCATTGCCGTCCGCGTCCACGAGCACTCCACCGTCACCCTCGACCACATAGCCAGGCAGCCCGGGGGAGAGGGCGCGCGCCACAGCACTCTGGCGGCGAGCGTCCAAATCCTTGCTCTTTGGCCCCATCCCGTCGGTGCTCACGCGGCGTTCTTGGGGGAGGTGGTACTTCAGATCCTGCATGCTGTGCTCCTTGTCTCCTTGCAACCATCGTTTCAACGTGTTGCAGCACAGTATGGGGACTCGGTGTGACCGGCGCCATGTACAGTGTGGCGATATTGCATCGACGTGATGTACGGAATGGAGCCCAATGGATCTGACCTTCACCTGGCTCACGCACAAACCAGAGCTGGCATTGCGCCAAGTTGTCGCCCCCTCTACCAGCGGCTTCGCGCTTGCGCAGACGAACGAACTCGAGGACGCCACCGAGTTCATCCAACCCGATTCGCTTGTGCTCACCGTGGGCATCGCCTTCAAGGACAACCAATCGGACCTGGGGCGCTACATCGACCACCTGGCGGACGCCGGGGCCGTGGCGATCGGCTTCGGCACCGGCCTGACGTTTACCACCATCCCCGAGCAGGTGGTCACCACGGCCCGGCGGCGCGGCATCGGACTGTTCGAGGTGCCGCGCCACATTCCGTTCATTTCGATCCTGACGGCGATCCACCAGGAGCAGCGCCGCCGCGCCCAACTTGAGCAGCAACGCCTCATCGACGACCAGGAACGCCTCACCCGCGCCGCCATCCCAGGCTCGTTGGACATGCTGGTCAGCACGGCTGCTGAGCTGCTGGATGCCAGCGTGCGCATCAACGGGCCCGGCGCGGCGCCGGTGGCCGCCGCCGAGTCCGCCGGGTACACACGCGCCGTGGACGAGGGCGCGCGCCTGCGCAGCTCAACGCACCGCCTGGTGTCGGGGCCGAAGCGCCCGTACTCGCTGGAGGTTGCCTCGGCGCAGCGTCCCCCTGCCGCGCTGCTGCGCCACTGCGCTGGTCTGGCAGACATGCTGCTGGCACGCCCCGCGGAGCTGCGCGCGGCACGCAACGAGCTCAACGCTTTCGCACTTTCGGCACGCTTCGGACTCGGCGACGGGTCCACGCTGCTGCCCCGGGGCTTCGACACGCCTATCGACGACTCCGGTCTCACCCGCCCAGCCGTCATCACCGCCGATAGAACGCGTGCACTCGAACAGGCGCGCAACGCACTAGATACTGCGGCCGACGCACAAGGGCACTTTCTGTACGCGGCGCCCCTCGACCGGCTGAGCATGGTAGTGCTGGTCCACCCCGACCAAGACGGCGCGGACTTTCTCGCCGCTCTCGGCGCCACCGCTCAGCGCGTGCGCGTCGCCGTCAGCCGCCCGCTGCCTGCGGCAGATCTCGATGCAGCCCACATCCGTGCGTTGAAATCGCGGTGCGGGGTGCTCGCACTCGGCGACAGTTCTCTTCCCGGTTCTTCGCGCGCGAGCTGGCTGACCGAACCCGCGGTGGCGGAGGCTCTGCGAGCACAACGCAAGGAACTATTCGGCGTGCTTGAGACGGAGGACGCCGAGCGCCACACCGACTACGCCAGAACTCTGACCGTGTTCTTGCAGCACGGCGGGCAACTGGCCCAGACCGCAGAGGCGCTAGGCATCCACCGGCACACCGCCCGCTCCCGCATTGCACGGATCCAGGAGCTGTGCGGCATTGACCTTGCTGATCCAGCGACGTTCGCGGAGGCGTTCTTCGCCGCAACCAGCGAGGTCTAGGCCGCAAACCTACATCTGAGGCAGGAACGGGCGCAGCTGGTCCACAATCCACTGGAGCGTTCCGCCCGCGCCGGCGAGCACCGCCACGAGCAGGCCGAGCACGCCCACCAGCACGCCGCCGGCGAAGGCGCCGACGCTGCTGCCCACGTTGGAGGAGCCGTCGCTGGAGGAGCTGTCGTCGGTAGGCTGCGGCTCGGCGGTGACAGTGGTCGGCACGGCCACGGTCGTGGTCGCGGTAGTCGGCGTGCCTGACACAGTGCTGGTGACGGTGGTCGGCACGGCCACGGTGGTCGTCACCGGAGCAGGCGCGGACGAAGGCGCAGCGGAAGAGGGAGCAGCGGTGGTGGTCGGCGCCGGGGCCTTGCCGCGGGCGGTCAGCCACTGGTCCGGGCCGATCGGGTGGTCCACCATGCGGATTTCGCCGATGTTGCCGAACCAGCCGTCGACCTTGTCGTTATCCCAGGCGGAGGTGCCCAGCAGCCACTTGTCGCCGTTGCCGCCCATGCCCAGCGGGCCGTAGCCGTCGCGCAGGATCGGGGAGCCGTCGACGTACATGGTCACGGACTTATCGGCCGGGTCGTTGACCACGGCGATGTGCATCCACTTGCCCTTCGGCACCTCGTGGGTCCAGTTGGAGAAGCCCTCGCCGTTTTCGCCGTAGGAGTACCACCGCAGTTCGCGCAGGCTGGACACGCCGAGCATCTGGATCGGGTCGCCGTCCTCGTCCTCGGGGTGGGTGATGGTGCCGGAGGCGTCGCGGATCAGGGCGTTGGACCACTTGTTGTTGTCGGCGTTCCAGTCCTCGTCGAGTTTGAGGAACGCCTCCATGGTGTAGCCGTCCTTGAACTCCTCCGAGTTGATGTCCGCGCCGGTGGCGGTTTCGAACCAGGCGGTGGAGTGCTTGAACTTCGGGTCCTTCCAGCGCAGGGAGCCGCGGTCCGCGGACAGCGGGTGCTTGTCGTCGGAGAAGGTCACCGCGTCTGCGCCCGCCGCGATGCGGTGGCGTGCGCGGGTCATGTCGTCGCCGTTTGCGACGTCGGGGATGACGGCGCCGGCGGGGGCAGCTTCGCCGTCGTTAAGCAAAGTGCCCTCGACCTTCGTCTGGCCGGGGCGCCAGTGCACGACGGTGCCGTCCACGTACGCGTAGTCCTGCTCGTTTTTCGGCTCGTCCTTTTCGGTGACCTCGTAGGCCTTGTAGCCGTCGGTGATGGTCTGCTTCAGCGCCTCGTTGTAGTCCGGGTCGTTGGCGTCGCCGGCCGTGAAGTCCGGCGCGAACGCCTTGAAGCGCTCCGCGAAGTCCAGATCGATGGTGTAGGAATCGCCCTCGCCCTCCATGATCAAGTGGTCGAAGGAGGTGAGCTGCTCGTACTTCTTGGACTTCACCCACGGCGAGTACGCGAGCATCTCCAGCTGGTTGTTGGTCAGGTCGAACTGCAGCTGACCCATCAGACCGTTACCGCCCAGGTAGGCCATCTGGTAGTCCTGCAGGATGTTGATCACGTCGTGGCCGGCATCGTTCTTCTCCACGTGGTAGCCCGCGCCGTGGTGGTGGCCGGCGATGGTGAGGAAGATCTGGTCGTTTTTACGGATCAGCTTGTCCCAGAGGTGCTCGCCGTACTCCTTGGTGAAGTAGGTGGAGCCATCACCGTTGATACCCGAGATCTCGTGCGTGGTGAGGATCACGGGCAGCTCCGGGTGCTTATCGATGACCTGCTGCGCCCACTCCAGCGTTTCATCGTTGGCGCGGAAACCGAGCGCGAGCACCAGGTACTTCTGCCCCTCGGCTTCGAAGATGTGGTACTCCGAGTCGACGCTCTGGCCCGGGAAGGCGTAGCCGTCGCCGCCGTTGTGGATCTCCGTGGAGGCGGTGCGGCCCATGTAGGTGGAGTTCTTCTTCGCGCGCTCCTCCGGGAAGTACTCGGTGAACGCGGATTTCCCGTCGAACATGGTCAGGTCGTGGTTGCCCGGCAGCACGGAGTAGTTCACTCCGGCGTCCTCGAGCTTTTTCATCGCGCGGTCCGCGATGTCCCAGCTGGCGCGGTCTTCCGGCTGGTCCACCACGTCGCCCAGGTGGGTGACAAACTGTGTGCCGAGCTTCTTGTGGTTTTCCGCCAGGAACTCGGTCTGCACATCGAACGGGTTGGTGCCGTAGCGGTCGCCGAAGATGTCGCCGGCGGCCTCGGTGCCGTAACGGGCGTAGAACTGGGTGTCCGGCATGACGCCGAGGGTGAAGCGGGAGGCGAGATCCTCCGCGTTGGCGACAGGAACTGGGGTGAGCAGGGCAAGGGCGGTGATTGCGGCTACGTGCTTGCGCATGGCGGTCCTTCGTTTCAGGCAGTTGCGGTTGAGCAGTTAGAAACGTAGCGCCCTCAGGTTTCGCTGAGGTGAAATTCAGGTGAAACTTAAGCTTATCGACGTTCAGCTCCGCCCTGCCGCCGTTTCCCGCCGTTTCCCCAGGGATTCTTTTCGGGACCGTTCTTCGGTTCCGAAAGATATAGGAAAGATATGGGGGGCGGTTTTTACTATTTTACCTGGTCAGCGAATTGTTCCGATATCTTTCTATATCTTTCACGCCCGGATCCAGCGGGTGCCGCGCCCACGCGGGGGACCTTCAGGGTCAATCTGTGCGCGACCAAGGCTGCGCAGGTGGCGGAGAATCCGCCCCGCCTCGGCGACGCTGACGCCGGTTTGGTCTGCGATATCGGCGGACCGGAGCGATTCGCCGTCGACAAGCTTTGCTTCTATCCACTCTTGGATGCTCACCGTTGCTAGGTCGCCTGCCCGCCCGCGCCCGAGCAGCTTGCGCGCTTCGCCGCTGAGCGTCCACTCGCTGGCGTCCGCTACCGAATCGAGTAGTCCAAGCTCGACGAGCACGCCCATGAGTTCTTCCACCTCGAGGGCAGTGAGCTGCGTTTTGTGGGCTGCAGTTGCCGCAGTGATCAGAGGCGCGGAATTGAGGTGCCAAAGCACGATCAGCGTTGCGACGCTGCCAATAACCGCCTCGCCGTAGAGTTCCGACAGTTTCCTGAGCCCCTTGATAAAGGTCGTGTCGGGCTGCTGCGCGGCCAGGACCACCTGGACATGGGACCCGGTGGCAAAAACCTCCGGGACGTTTCGCCCAGTGCGGATCATCGTGGCCCACATGCGGTCGAAACCGCGCGAGCTTTCCTCCGCCAGACCGAGCGTCCGCATCGCCGCCATGAGCCGGTTGTTCCTCGGAACAGATGTGGTGGTCAGCAGCTTATCCACCGACACTCCCGGCGGCAGGGGACCGGGCGAGGTGATCTTTAGCGTGCGGTAGGTCTGCTCAACCACAACCGGGCCGGGCAGCCGCCAATCGCGGTGAATGAACGCGTTGGAAACCACCTCATCTACAGCCTGCTCAGGGAAGCGGCTGATGGCGATCTCTTCACCGCCGTCGAACTGCACCCGTTCGATCTCCCTGTCCCCATTTTCCGCAATCAGGCGCCGCAGGCGGGGCAACGCCAGCAAAACTGGATCCGAAATCAGCGTGGCCTTCGGGTCTTCCCCGGGATACTGCGCCACAGGTGCCGGACTACAACGTCTGTGGGGTCAGGATCGGCGAGGAGAATCTCAGCCGCCTGCTTGAGCTGGCCGTCATCGCGCACCAGACCAAGTTCGCGCAGCAGCCCGGTCGTTGTTTGCGGAACCGCGGCCTCAGAACCGCGCGCCCTTCTGTGCTCGCGGAGCATCCTCCGCGCCTCTTCAATCACAGCCAACGGCAGATCGTCCACGGAAATGTCCGCGGGGCCGTTCGAATAATCGGGATTGCGCCGGGCCTCGTCGATCGAGCGGCGCATTTCCTCAGTCATCGGCTGGCAGGAAAACTGGGCATCTGCCGTACGACGTTTCGCAGCACCGTCACCCCGGGTGTAGAGCGCCCGCGCCTCCGGCACATGGATAACCAGAAGCCTCGCTCCCCACGCTCGTACTGGCGTGATCTGCACATTCATGTTTGGCTTCGTGCCGTTGAATATCTTCTGAGCGAGCTTTTCTTCGTCCATCTGCGTACCGGTGAATGCGGCCTCGCCCGTGGCTTTATCCGCCACTCCCACAACAATGTGGCCGGTCGCAGCTTCACTGTTAGCCATGCAGATGGCTTCATTCAACAGCTTCTCGACGAGCTTCGCCTTCGCCCCCTTTCCCCCTCCCGGGAGGCAGGATCCTCCTTGAACTCCAGGATGAGCGACTCCTGCGAGTCCGCCGTCGCCCCACCATGGATCGCCTCGAGAGCATCGCGGACGTGAGGGGCAAGATCATCCCAGGCAGACTCCGTAACCATGCCGCTGATTATACATTTCCCCAGGGAATTCTTTTTGGGACCATTTTTCGACCACGAAAGATATAGGAAAGATATGGCGCGGTGGATACAGGTCAAAATCTACCGTTTCCGCTGTTCAGCGAATTGTTCCGATATCTTTTCTATATCTTTCCGCACGCGAAAACCCGGGCCCGCCCCACAAGAGGGGATCGGGCCCGGGCTGTCACGACGCTGCTTTAGGAACGCGCGTCGACGTGCGGGAGCACGGCCAGCGGTGAGAGATCCGTCAGAGACGCGATGCCACGCTCCTCGTCGCGGAACCATGCGCGGACGTTGTTGATGAAGCCCTTCATGGCTCACCTCCTTTCGTTACCAGGGGAAGGTTGTTAACCTTCCGTTCACTTCGCGGTAACTCTAGGTTCGCGCAAATAGTTTGTCAACACCAACGATTGGCGCGCGTCCACGAAAAGGGCCCTGGCACGTGCCAGGGCCCTTCGGAAACTAGGGATGAGCTAGAGGAACGGGTACGGATCCCACCCGGTGAAGTACTCGATGCGCTCGCGGGCGATAAGCAGGATCGCGGCGATAACGGCAACGAACACGATGGCCAGGAAGATCCATCCCAGCACGCGGCGGCCGCCTTGCGGAGCGGAGCCGTCGCTAGCGGGAGAGAGGAAGTGGATGCTCAGGGCGTACAGGGCCGGCAGTCCGGCGCCGAGCAGGATGCCGACGGCGACAACGGAAAAAAGCGATTTCAGCAGTTCAAGCATGCGGGTTGTCCTTTCCGGCTAGCCGCGCGGGTGGTGGTCGTGGGTGGCTGCGGTGGACCCCGGCGCGCGCAGGCCGACGGAGGTGTCCACGAAGTCTGCGGGCTCGCCAGAGTCGCGGTGGGGCAGTTCGCTTTCAGACGCCCCTCCGGTGGTCTGCGCCGGCGAGTTGGAGTCGCCGTCCCAGTCGTCGTTGACGTTGTCCTTGTGCACCGGCTTCTGCGATGCCTGCCAGAACATGTAGCCGCCGCCGATGAGGATGATCAGCGCCAGGGCGACGCCGCCCCACACGAGGTCGCCGCCGAGCTCAGCGGCCCAGTGGCCAATCCACCAGGTGATGAAGGACACCAGCGCCGCAATGGGCAGGGTGGTGATCCAAGCCAGAGCCATGCGGCCGGCCACACCCCAGCGGACTTCGCCCTTCGGGCCGGTCAGGCCGGAGCCGAGGATGGAGCCGGTGGCCACGTGGGTGGTGGACAGCGCCATACCCAAGTGCGAGGAAGTAAGGATGATGGCGGCGGAAGACGTCTCAGCGGCCATGCCCTGCGGCGGGTGGATCTCCACCAGGCCCTTGCCCAGGGTGCGGATCACGCGGAAGCCGCCGGAGTAGGTGCCGATAGCAATCGCCAGCGCACATGCCAGCTGGATCCAGAACGGCATGGGGTGGTCGGAGCCGAACTGGCCTGCCGCCACCATGGCCAGGAAGATCACGCCCATGGTCTTCTGCGCGTCGGAGGTGCCGTGCGCCAGCGCCACCAGGGAGGCGGTGCCGATCTGGCCCCAGCGGAAGTAGTTGTCGCGGTGGTCCTTTTCCGCATTGGCGGTCAGTTTGTAGACCAGCCAGGTACCGATCGCGGCGATGAGGCCAGCAACAAACGGGGCGAACAGGGCGGGGACGATGATTTTGTCCAGCACGCCCTGCCATACCACGCCGTCGAAGCCGATGGCGGCGATGGCCGCGCCGATCAGGCCGCCGAACAGCGCGTGCGAGGAAGAGGACGGGATGCCGAACAGCCAGGTAAACAAGTTCCACATGATGCCGCCGGCCAGGCCGGCGAACACCACGAGGAGAAGGCGCTCGGAGTCAACTGTGTCGTTGAGGTCGAACAGATCGAGCTTCACAATGCCGCCCGCGACCGTCTTGGCCACGGCGACGGAAAGGAACGCGCCGATCAGGTTGAGTATGCCGGCGAGCGCCACAGCCACCTTGGGCTTGAGCGCGCCGGTGGCGATGGAGGTGGCCATCGCGTTGGCAGTGTCATGGAAACCGTTAGTGAAGTCGAAGAACAAAGCGACGACAATGATTAGTACGAGGAGAATTGTGATACTCACGCGGGAGATTATGCGCCTGTGCGGGCACAACCGAAACACTCGGAAGACAATGTTCGCGCAAAGTTCACCTACACGTCACCGGCACCTATCCGACGATGATGTTGCGCACCGCCACGCCCATGATCACTAGGCCCACCACCAGCACAAAGATGGTGTCCGGGCGGCGGGCGTAGTGCTTGAACGCCGTGGCCTTGTGAAACAGCAGCGCCGGCATGATGTACACCAAAAACGCCACGAACACGCCGCCGACCACGGAGATCATGTCCAGGATCGAGGGGTTCAACACGGCGACGATCACTGCGGTGACAAACACGAAGATGTTGACTGTGAGGCGAAGCGTGGACGTCGAAAAGCGAGCTGCGAAGTTCGGCGCCACACTGCGCAGCAGGTACGCGGTGCCCTCCTCCGTGCCGAGCAGGTGGCCGAAGTAGGAGGTGATGATCGCGCAGATGGCGATGATGGGGCTGATCCACGCCATAAACGGCGCGTGCGTCTCGTTGGCCAGGTACGACAGCACCGGCACGTTCTGCTCGCGCGCGGCGTCCATGCCGTCGGCGCCCAGGGCGAGGGCGCAGGACCAGACGAAGAACATGGTGAAGGTGACCAGCATGATCGCGGTGACCAGCTCCACCTTGGACACTTCGCGCTCCGTGGCAGCGACGTCTCCGTCCGTCTTCTTCTGCACGTCCAGCGCGAACTGGCTCAGCGCCGCCATGTGGCTGAAGGAAAACACCAGCACTGGCAGGATCAACAGGAGGCCCTGCCACACCGGGTAGGAGGACTCGTAGGAGCGGAAGCTGGCAAAATCCCAGCTCGGGATCAGGTACAGCGACACCGCCGCCAGCGCGATGATCAGCGGATACACCAGCACGTTGGCCAGCCACAGGGTGAGTTTCTTGCCGAAGGCGTACGCGCCCGTCATCAACCCCGCCGACGCCGTAGCCAGCACCCAGCGGCTCACCTCCGGCCCGCCGAGCTGGTTCACGATGAAGCTGTCCAGCGTGTTGGTGATGGAAATGGCGTAGATCAGCACCGTGGGATAGATGCCCAGCCAGTACACCAGCGCCGAGGCGAACCCGCGCTTGCGGCCGGTCAGCGCCGTGATCACCTGCAGCACGTCCAGCCCCTTCACCGGGGAGGCGGAGACGATGCGCGCGTAGGTGCGGTGGGAGAAAAACACCATCGGGCCGATCAAAAGCGTGGCAATCACCAGCGGCCAAAACCCGAAACTGCCTGCGTTGATGGGCAGGAACAGAATGCCAGCGCCCACGCCGGTGCCGAACAGCGTGATCACCCAGCGCATGAACGAACCGTCGGGTTCGTCGCCCTCGCGCTGCTCCTTGATCTGCTCGATGTCCGCGTCCGAGAGGTTCTCGCGGTCGAACTCTTGGCGCGAGAGCTCGAGGTGCTCGTCGCTGTGTTGCTCAGGTAGCTGGGCGTTAGTCATGGTGATCTAGATTACTCGCGGTGCCTTTGGGGCCGGTGTTTTGCATTCGCTTATCGACGACCCTCCGGTTGTGCCCGATGTCGCAGCAGCGGCGGCGCGATTCCCGGCGCGGCCGCGCCAGCAGCGCCGGCGATCCCGCAGATGGTGAAAGGCCAATGGTGAGAATTCGAAAATTTTCGCGGATTCACCATCCTCCATTCACCATCTGTGCGGTTTACCGTTTGAGAGGGAGGATCTGCGGTACCGGCGGCAGGCCGAACTGGGTCGTGTCCACCACCTGGGTGGCCAGGAAGCCGAGACCGACCAGCACCAGCGGGATCAGGATCGCCGCGATGATGCCGCCGGTGGAGCTGCCGTTCGCCGAACCGTCGTTGCCATTTCCTGCCTCCGGCTCGCTAACGTGACTGTCCTCCGCCGGGGCGACGTTGCTCTTAGCCGGGGTCATTCGGGTGGTCGAGGCCGTTTCTGTCCGCGGGGTTGCAGCAGTCGGCTCCGCAACGGAAGTCGTGGACGGCACGGTCGTCGTCAGGGTCGCAGGCACGGGCTGCTCAGAGGACGGCGCCGGTGATGTGGTGGAGGCAGGCGACGGAGAAGGCGCCTCGGTCGGGACCGGAGTGGGCTTGGGGGTCGGCTTCGGCGCTGGCTTCTTCGGGAAGGGCACCGTCATGCCGTCCAGGTTCTCAACGTTGAAGAAGTTGGCCGGGACCTGCTGGTAGTAGGTTTCGTTGCGGTCGTGGGCATCCGCCACCGCACGGAAGTTGGTGGCGGGGTTGCCGCGGGTGATCATGTCGATGCGGGCGCCGGTGTGGAAACCGTCAACCTCACCCGCGTACACAGCAAGGAAGCCCTTGCCGGGGATCCAGACCGGGGCGCCAATGGTGCGCGGGTCGGCGTGATCGGCAGAGTCAGTGAGGCCGTCCGAGAGCACGACCGCGGAACCGTCCTGGCCGAGGTAGGTGCCGCAGCGCTCGCCGGACGCGGTGGAGACGCAGACCTCATCGCCGGGGTTGGCGTCGGACCACTCAACGACGTCATCGCCGGTAACGCCGTTGGAGCCGGGCTGCACGAACGGGGTATCCAGCTCGACGTAGGCGAACTTGTTGCGCGTCGTCGTGTCAGCGGCGGGGACGGTCAGCTGGCCCAGGGGCTCGCCGAACTCGGAGTACAGGGTGTCGCCGGAGGGGGCGCAGTCGGGGGAGGTGAACAGCACGTCGTCCTGGATCAGGGAGATGCTGCAGCGGGGGTCACCGGAGGCGTCGTAAAGCAGATCGCCCTGGTTGATGCGTGGGTGGCGTTCGAAGGGGACCTCGCCGCCGTAGTGGTTGGGGCTCCAGAAGTTGGCGGATGCGCGCTGGTAGAAGCGCACGCCGAGCTCGTGGGCGCGCTTGACCGCGGCGGCGGAATCGGTCGGCGCCTCGGAAGTGAGCATGTCGATGCGGGTGGCCTCACCGCCCGCGCCGGAGACGCCGACGAAACCCTTCTGCGGGTTCCACAGCGCCGCACCGGGCTGGGCGGGCACGGGTGCGTCGTGGATGATCTGGGCGCCGTCGAGGCCGAAGAACGTGCCGCAACCTGCGTCGGAACACAGCTCGTCGCCGGGCTGCAACTCGTCCCACGCGGCGTGCTCGAGGTGGGTGTTGGCGCCCGGCTCCATGCGGCGGCCGGTCACCGCAATAATGCCTGGCGACGTCCTCTCCGTCGCCGCAGCCGGCACCTCCAGGTCACCCACGTACTCGCCGGCGGCGGTGAAGAACCCGTCGGACTGGCAGTTCGCCGAGACGTAGAGGTGCTCATCTTCGACGCGGCCGATGATGCAGGTGGGGGCACCGGAGGCGTCGTAAAGCAAGGTGCCCTCATCGAGCTTGCGGGAGGGGAAGGGGACCACCGCGCCTTCGCCGCCGGCCCTGGACCAGAAGTTGGCGTCATTGTGGGCGAAGAACTGCTCGCCTTTGCGGCGCGCCTCGCGGATCTGCTCGGTGTTGGGGCTGGCCCAGCCGTCATCGATCATGTCCGTGCGGGAACCGATGCCGTCGCGGTGGTAGACGCCCGCCAGGCCCTTGCCCTTGACGTGCAGGCCCGCGCCGGGGAGCACGCCAGGGAGGTCGTCGACGAGGACGAGCTTGGAGCCGTCGTAGCCCGCGAACTCGGTGCAGGCGTCGCCGGCGCAGACCTCGTCGCCCGGGGTCAGGTCCGTCCAGGGGATGAGGGCGGTGGTGGAGTTGTCGCCGGCAGACATGAAGTTACCGGTCACGGGGATAGTAGCAACCTGGTCGCTCACGGTTGAGGGCTTTTCTAGCTGGCCGACCAAATCGCCGAGACGGGTAAACACGTCCCATCCACACTCCGAGGAGACGACGAGATGCCCGTCTTCCACACTCGTGATCTCGCAGATCGCGTCACCGTACCAGTCGTACAGCGTCTCGCCCGCCTTAAACGTGCGCTCTGGGAATGGGACCGGCTGCGTCGGCTGCAGCTCCGCATCCACGAACATTGCAGGAGTCTTCTGGTAGTAGGGCTCATCCAGGTCGTAGGCGAGGGCTACCTCCGCAGCGTGGGAGAACTCCCGGCCTTGTACGAAGGTCATGTCGATGCGCATGCCACGGCCCCACTGATCCCTGCTGCCGGTGTAGACGCCGGCAAAGCCCTTCCCAGGGATCCACAGCGGGCCACCCGGAATGGCAAAGTCACCTTCGAAGGGACGCTCGAGCACCAAACGTGGGCCGTCGAAGCCCAGGAGCGTGGTGCACGCCTCCTCCCCGCTGGTCTTACCGGTGGTGCAAATCGGGTCTCCCGGAGCAAGCTCATCCCACGGGACGATACGGTCCGCGCCGGGCAGGTTCTCGCCCTCTCCCCAGTAGGAATCCACCAGCGTGGTGGTCGCGGTGCGGTGGTTTTGGTATGCCCCACCTTCGACCACCGCAACCTCTCGGCCCAACACCGTGTAGAGGTACTTGTGCCCGCAGTCAGTTGCGAAGTAGAGGCGATTGTCGTCGACGTAACCGACCCGACAGACCGGTTTCCCATCAGCGTTGTAGAGGAAATCGCCCTGCTTGATTACTTGCGCTGGCACCGGGATCGCCTCGCCCCGCAGCCCCAGAAGCGTGCGGTACACCGCAAAGATGGAGTAGTACGGAACGCCAAGTTCAAACGAGCGAAGCACGCCCTTCATATCAAGCGAGATTCGGTTGTTGTTGTCGGTTTCGGCGTAGGGGTAGGACGCAGACGCGGCAGTTTCGTCTTTCGCTCCACCCGAAAAGATGCCGACGAGCCCGCTGCCGTCTTTCGCCCACACAGGCCCGCCAGAGTCTCCAGGTTTGCCTACAACGCTGTCGGTCATGACGATGTCGGCCCCATCAACACCCCTGACCTCGCCACACCGGATGCGGGGTTTCGTGGTCTGCCCGTAGGCGCACACCTCAAGGCCGGGTGTGATGTCTTCATACGGCACAACGGAGTCGCCGGAGAAGGTGTTCTCACCGAGCTTCACCCACGGGCTGTCCACGGTGATGTACCCGTGGTCGTTGCGGATCTTCGTGCGATCATCCTCCGGCAGCGTCTCGTCTTCCTGGTATTTCGTGTGGAAGGTGCCTATACGCTCCAGAGGCCGGAAATCGTCGTTCCCCAGCCAGATTTCGTCCCCTTCGGAACCACAGTGGCCGGCCGAGTAGACCACGCCATCTGCAAGGAAGCCGGCCGTGCAGCGCCCCTTGCCCACGTTGATAATCGGCATACCCTGGTCAACTGCAGCCGGCCCGGGAAACACAACCTGCTCGCCGACCCCGGCTGCCGGGGAAAACTCCCGCACCTCTGCGTGCTGCGCATCGCCGTACCGCGCTTCAATGTAGGCGGGATCTACCGCATGCGGGCTCTCTACGATGCGGTCCGGACGGGTGATCAAGGAGTAGCCGCCCATCTCCCCAGTGAAGAGTCCCGCAAGACTTCTGCCGTTGGCCAGGACGGGCTCGCCCAACACCGGCGATGCTGCAGCGATGTCGTTGTCCGCCACAACGGTGCCGCCGTCAAAGCCGTAGTTCCAGCTCACCGCGAGCGAACCATCAGGCGCCTGCCGGGACAGCAAGACCGCCCCGCGCACCGCGTCGAACTCATCCAGCTCGTACTCGTTGTCCCCCTCGGCCACGTCCATGTCCAGCTTGATCCAGCCGAAGTCGTTGCGCCGCGTCTCGGGGTCATAGAGGGTTTCGAAGCTGCCCAGGTAGTTGTTATCGATGTCGCGGAACAGGTCGCCGTCGGAACCGCATTGTCCGGCGGTGAAAGCGTAGCCGTCGCGAAGCCAGCCGACCGCACACTCCTGACCATTGGAGACGTTGTAAATCAGATCGCCCTGATTCAGGTCCGCTACCGGGGCCGCCTCGGCAGCGGGTGCGGGCACTTGGCTTATCTGCGCAACCACGGCCACCGCCGTCAGCGCAGCAAGGGAACGAGAGGAAACACGAACGGACATAGACAGACCTTCGCTCTTAGTAGTGATGACAAGTTGAGATTACTTCGGCTTTCACGTGTCCCCAAGCGGTCTTGCAGGTTTTGGCCAGCTTCTTAGCAAGTCCTTACCTCCGTTGCCCCCGCGCTACCCCCCCGGGGGTTCCGGCGCTTCCGCCCGCCTCTTCGTCTGCGCGTCCGTTCCAGTAGACATCGGGGTGAGGGTTCCGCAACTGCGGAACCTCCTCAACACCTACTCGAGGGTTCAGCCGCCTCCGACCACCCGTTCCGCTGTCGAAGCCCCAGCGCAGCCCTATAGTTCTGACTATGTCACGTTCCCGCATCGCGCCCGCCGCGCTGGCCTGCGCCCTCGCCGTCAGCACCGTTCATCTCCCCGCCGCCGAGGCGCAGTCCTCCGGCAGCTCCACCAGGACCGTCAACCAGCAGGGCTTCGACGAAGCCACCGCGAAGTGGCAGCCGCTTTTCGACGCCGCATCCGCCGCCCTCACCAAAGCCGAGCAGGACTCGAAGGCTGCGCAGTCCCAGCGCGACTCCGCCCGCGCCGAGCTGGCAAAGGCAGACGCCCAGGTGGAGTCCGCACGAAGCGAGGTGGAGCTCCTGAAGGGGCGGCTGGAGCGGGCGGACGTGGAGGGGCGTCAGCTTGATGTCGATAAGGCGCAGCGCGCATTGGAAGCCGCGCGTGCCGCGCACGAGGCCAAGGCGGGGGAGCTAGCGCGAGCGGAGGAGGCGGCACGCGAGCGGGCGGAGGATACCGCGAAGGCGCAGGCCAACGTGGACGAAAAGGCGACTGCGGCGCGCGGCGTCCGGGAGGAGTTGGACGCGCTGGAGGCGAAGCAGCACGCCGCCGCGAACGCCCTCGCAGACGTTGATGCGCGCGAGGCCGCGGGCGCGGACTACACCCAGGAGGACTGGGAGCGGCTGGTCGCGGACGCGGTTGTGGAGATCACCAACGAGTACCGCGCGCGCCACGGCATGCACCCGCTGGTGAGCCACGACGTTTTCAACGACAACGCCCGCGACTGGAGCGGCGTGCTAGCCGCCGACGTGAACCGTGGCATGGATCCGAAGAACGTGCTGCGCCACGCCAAGTTCGAGGACTACGGCTTCAGCGGCGAGAACGCCACGTACGATTGGCTCGGCTGGCCCAGCGTGAGGCCGGCAACCGCCACGCGCGCGGATTGGGCGCACCTTGCCGAGGACTTCTTCACCTCCTGGCGCAACTCCACCAGGCACAACCGGGGCATGCTCGCCTCCGGCATCACCGGCATCGGCGTGGGCGTGCGCACCGCAGCCGACGGCACGGCGTTTGCCATCATGCAGTTTTACGAGCTGGGCACCCCGGACGGCGACTACATGCTCGGCCCGGACGCCGGTTCGAGGAAGGCGAAGGCCAGCGGCAAGGGCTTCTACGTCTCTACCGGCGCGCGCGAGACGCTCGGCATCGCGCCGCTGACCGTGGACCTCAACGACCGCAGGGACGCCAACCCCAGCTACGGCGACTTCAACCGCCGCGCCCTCGAATCGGTGTCCGAATCGGCACCGCGCGCACTGGCTGTGCAGGTTTCCCACGACTACGCGGCGGAGCGCGCGGAGCACGTCGAGGCCAAGCGCACGCTGGATGCGCAGGTGGCGGCGCAGACCGAGCGCGACACCGCCGCGCAGGAGGCCCTCGCCATTGCGCGCAGGCAGCTTAACGACGCAAGCTCCGCCCAGCACACCGCCGAAGCGCGACGCGACCGCCTGTCGGAGGAGGCCGCCGCACTTTCCGGCAACGTCACCGCCTCCCAGGCAGCCCTCGACGCCGCCGCCGAGGAGCTGGAGTGGGCGAAGTCGGTGGACCGCGAGAAGCTCGAAGCTGATATCGCCGCAGCTGAGGAGCGTCTCGCCGAGGCGGAGCAGGCAGCGGAGGATGCGTACCTGAGCTACGGCAACACGCAGCAGGCCTTGGACGAGGCGGAGGACGAGGTTGCCGAAGCCAAAGCTGAGGTCGCGCGCGTGACCGCGCAGCGCCCGACGCTGACGCAGTACACCACCACCGAAACCAACACTGCGGCGGTCGTGCTTGGTGTGCTGGCCGCGCTGGCGGTCGTGGGCATCGGCGTGGTGGCGTTGGCGCCGCGCCTCGGCATCGAGCTGCCCTGGCAGTAGCGGTTCAGCCCCGGCGGCCGGCGGCGTCGGCGAACTCGTCGAGCAACGCGAGCACGTCGGGGGAGCGCCACCCGCGCTGGCGTTTATCCAACTGCGCGGAGATGACGAGGCCGTCGTCTTCCAGCCTGTCCAGAGCATTTCGAGCCGTCTCCGCTGACACGCCAAACTCCGCGGACACCGCAGCAGTGGTCAACACGGGCCGTTGCAGCAGCAGGTCGAGCACCCGCCAGGCCAGCGCGTCGGCGCGGGCGGTGAGCTGCTCGTTCCACTCCGCACGAACGGCACCAAGCTCCGCTGCCAGCCAGGATCCGCGCTCGGCGGCATCGATGGCGGCACGGGCGAACAGCTGCACGATCCGGTCCACATCGCCGCCGCGGTAGGCATCGAGCGTAGCGAAGTACCCCGTTGTGTCGGTGAGGAGGCTGGCGGAGAGGGGGAGGGCGGAGCTCGTCGTTAAGCTACGCTCCCGCAACACCACATGCACAAGCGCACGGCCCGTGCGGCTGTTGCCGTCGGCGAACGGGTGGATCGTCTCAAACTGCGCGTGCGCGATCGCCGCCTGGGCGAGCGCCGGGAGGTCATCGCGCGCCATGAACTCGCCAAGATCCGCCATCAGCTCCCCAAGATGGCGCTGGTGGGGCGGCACGAACATCGCCCCGGCGGGGGAGTAGTCGCTGCCGCCGATCCACACCTGAGCGTTACGCAGCACGCCCGCGATCTCTGGAGCGGAATCCGTAAGCAGGATCCGGTGCATCTCCACGATGCCATCCACGCTCGCGCGGGCCCGCTCCACCGCGGCCTCCATCTGACGAGTGTTCGCCGCAATCAGCGCCGCATTTCCCCGCCCGCGGCCAGTGACCTCCGCCTCCAGCACCTTGCGAGCCGACGACGTGAGCTGCTCAATGCGACTAGACGCGGCCGACTCACTGCGAAGCAGCAGCGGGGTAAACGGCACGACCCGGTGCGCGTCCGTCGTATCGAACCGCACGGCCGCGACCGTCGCCTGTTCCACCAGCGCACGCGTCTCCTCAGCGAGCGCGAGCTGCTGGTTCGCAATCTTCGGGACCACTGCGGCCTCATACTCGCGCGGCATCCTCTTCGCCGCCCGCCGCGGGTACGAATCGGGCGCGGGCGACCACGGGAGCGTCTCAGTTTCCACCCGCGGCCAGTTCATACGAGGGAGACTACCAAACTTACGCCGTTATCTTTGGTGGTTGCCCACGAACACCAAACTTATCGACGGCTAAAGCGCTCCCACACCCGGTACGTGTCCTGCAGATTGAGCCACAGCTCTGTCGAGGTACCAAGCGCTGCCCCGGCCAGCTCGGCGGATTCCCGCGTCAGCTCCCGCTCGCCCGAGATGAGCTCTTCAACAAAGCGCGTCGACCGTCCCATGATCGCGGCGAAATCTGCTTCGCTCCAACCACGTTCTTCTAGTTCCTCCGCGAGGAAGTCTCCCGCCGGGAACGCTTCGGCCAAGGGTTGAATAGCCATTGTTCACTGACGATACCGCCGCTACGCGGGCCGCGTCCCCCAACTGCGGAACCGGTGCCGGTCTACCACCTCCTCCACGGCATACACCATGTCCCGAAGGGCACCGTACCCCGCGAGCTTCGCCTCCAGGTCCACGATCAATTGCAGGCCATCGACCCACATCTCCATAACCACGCGCGGTTCCGCCGTCCCCGGCGCGAACAGCGGCAGCGGGAAGTACGCTGAGCCGGAGTCTTTACCGATTTCGCTGCCATCCACCTCGCTGCATTTGTAGTTTAGGCCTATCTCCGCCAGGCCGTCGCCAGCCAATTCAGCGCTAGGTTCTGGGAACTCTACCTCCCGGATTTCCACCCGCATCGCGCGATCCGCTTCGCCTGCGTGGGAGAGAGGTTTCGGCAGCACGCTGGAGATGGTGTCGCAAAGCGGCCCCATCATGTCCAGACGGCCGGCGTCGGCGCATTCCCGGGCGAAGATCGCGAGCCCGTATACGCCTGCAAACCGCGGTTCCCGCGCGAGCGCCTCCCCGCTGATCTCCACCATCAACCTGGCCGCCGAACCCGCTGATTCGACGGTTGTCGCTTGCCGCATCAGCAGCAGCGGCAAGCCAGCCATCAAGGCGATGCCTGCGAGGTGCTCAGCCACCTCACCTGCTTCCGGCTGCTTCATACTGACCGTCCGACACTTTGTGGCCGCCCGATTTAGTCCGGCAACAACCGCTTGCCCAAGCTCCCGCCCGGAAGCGTCAATCTCACCGAAACGGTTCGCAACAATTACCCGGCCCCCAACGTGCGTTCCCGCCGCCTTGGCCCCAATTTTCCAAGTTTTCATCCCCATGCCCAGCAGCCTACGTCGCACCCGGCGCAAGCACAGCCCCTCACGTGCTCATTTCAGTGGACATCCGCCTATCGACGCACCAAAGGTTTCCCCCAGAAACAGTTGGTGCGCACCCAGTTGTCCGCAATGCGGAGTCCGCAAGGGGCGACGCTCAAAATCGCCCCAACTCGTCAGCTCTATGCACGACGGGTTCAAGGTCGTACCCGAGCACGGCAAGAACGTCGATCACCTTGCCAAGCTCGGCCGTCGGCTTACCGTACTCCAGCTCCCGAAGGAACCGGTCCGACACGTCGGCAAGCTCGGCGACCTCCAGTCGGGTCAGCCTCCGCTCCTTACGCTGGGCGCGCACAAAGCTGCCGAGTGCCTCTATGTCCACGTGTCACGTCTCCTCGCTGACCGTATGCTGTTACGGAACGTTCGCACCGAATCTGTTCCTATAGGCCGTGAGGCTAGCGCAAAACAGCGCATTTCGGTGCGTTCGATCCGACTTGGAGGCACGCTCCTTCAATTTCAGATCGACACGTTCGTTCCGCCGAGGGCAAGCTGGCAGGGTGGTCTCGGCCGCATACACGCAGCGATCTGCCTATCTTCGCACCGGCTTAGCCCAGCGGCGCGTAGCCAAAGTCACCGCGCTGCACCTGACTGCGGGCATTCGGGTCGAAGGTTGCGCACAGGGCTGCCGCCACGTAGCGCACACCGCCTGCCGGCGAAGAGGAGCCGACGCGCTCGGCGCAGTTCTCCAGGGCTGGCAGGCCGATACTCTCCCCGGGCGAAGTCATGGAGAAGAAGGACGCGGCCATCATGGTGTTGCCATCGGCGCGCACGTATTCCGAAGAGCCCTTAATAGCTTGCCAAGCAATCGCCCCGACGGGATCGGTGCGGAACTGGTCCCGCTCAGTTGGGGTCAGCTCGGCGTTAGCAGCAGGCGCGGACAGTGTTGTGATGAGTAGTGCTGCTGTTGCAGCAAGGAGAGGAAACTTTTTCATAGGAACACTCTATCTCCCACGCCACAGTTTTCCTCGGCATTGCCGACCCCGGCTTAACTGATGGCGCTGCGCAACTGTCGAATCTCGGCAGGCCCCACACGGCGCAATGCGGAGTCGGCACGGGATGACGCATCGACGACCTCCACCACCTCAAGCTGAGTCAGCCTGAGTTTCGGATTACGCTCAACCGTATGGGTTCCCCGAAAACGCTGCAGCTTTTCATGATGGGACGGCACTGCCGCCGGGCCGATCAAGGCCTCGATTAGAAATTGGGTCGGCCGAGTCTATTCAATCCCGCGCACCGAGCTCAATTCGGAGGAGTTGCGCCGCCGCCCTGAGCTCAACCACCCGGCGGTGTACTTTCTGGTGGGCACAAACCCGGAGACGGATAAGCCACGGATCTACATTGGGCAGACCGCACCACGGCAGAACGGGGTAGCGTTCGCCCGCGCCGCCGAGCACGCGCGCAGTGAAGACAAGGACTTCTTCAACCGCATCATCTACGTAGTTGTTGTGGATGACTCCTGGGGTGCCACCGAGATCACCTTCCTGGAAAACGCGTTCCACCAGCGCGCTATCAGAGCAGACCGATATGAGGTAGCGAACGGCAACACCCCGTCCGCCGGCAGTGTCAGCGAGGAGACGCAGGCAGAGCTCGACGAGTTCATCGAGAACACCAACCTGATCATCAGCGCATTGGGCATCTCCGCGTTTCAACCGAAGGCGACCGCGGGGAAGTCGTCGGCTGTGCACTCCTCAGGCACAACCCTGAATCAACAAGCAAAAGAGGAAGAACCGACGTTTGAACTCACCGTTCCACGGCATGGAGTACAGGGCCTGGGCCAACGCACCGCAGACGGCTTTTTAGTGCTGGCAGGTTCGACGCTCCGGAAAGAGCTTCTGCCCAGCGCCGCGCGAGGTGTCCACGCAACCCGGGACCGCTATGCGGACCAGATTCAAAACGGCACGTTGCTCTCAGATCTCGAATTCACAAGCCCATCGGCTGCTGCATCGTTTCTCGTCGGCGGTGCTGCGAATGGGCGAAGGCTTTGGCACCTCCAAGAGGAGCCAACCACCACGCTGGCGGATTGGGAGGACCGCGAAGGCGACGAGGCAGACCACCAGGCAGCGCAGCCCGAAACGCCCTAACCCTCCGGCAGCAGCTCCGACCGCTCGCCGACTGTGGTCACTACCAGCGCGTCGCGGGCGCGGGAGGCCGCCACGTACAGCGCGAGCGCTCACGTTGCAGGGCGGCGCGGGCGTCTTCCTCGGACAGGTTCTTCAGGCGGAAGCGCAGCGGCATGATCTCCTTGCCCACGCCCATGAGGATCACGTGGGTGAACTCCATGCCTTTGGCGCCGTGCATGGTCATCACGCTGACCTGCTCGTGGGAGGCCAGCTCCGCATTCTTGGTCTGCACGGCGTCGATGCCGTGGTCGGCAAGACCGGAAACCACGCGGGAGAGCTGCCCGCGGGTGCGGCACATCACCCCGACTCGCGCTTCCTTGTTCACCCCCTCCGCGGCCGAACGCTCGGCCTCCCCAAGCCAGCCGTTGATCAACGCAGCCGCAACGGCGAATTCCTCGTCCTCGGACGCCGCGGTCACGATCATCGGCGCCGGGCCGGTACGCGCGGAGCGGTAGTGCTCAACCGAGCCGGTCTTACCTTCGCCGTCCAAGAACTCCATGTCGCCGCCGACCAGAATGCGCAGCGCGTAGTCCAGGTTCTCTTTGGTGGTTCGGTAATTCAGCGTGAGCCGTCGAGAAGCGCGGCCGCGAGTAGAAATGCCAAAGTGCGACAGCGTCAGCGGGTTGCCGTAGATGCGCTGGTGAGAGTCCTCGGCGATGAAAATGTCGTTCGGACCCGACGCAACGCATGCCCGCAAGAACCGCCAGTGCCCAGCGTTGAAGTCCTGTGCCTCGTCCACCACAACGTGGTTGAACTCGCGCTGGCCATCGCGCTCCACACGCACGTTGAGCATCTCCGCGCCCACGGCGGACATGGTGGGCCAGAACAGCTGGCCGTCGATGGCCTGGGTCTGCATGATCGCGGCAGGTGCGCGCGCTGCCCGAACTCCAGCACCGCGTCCAGTTCCAGGCGCTGCAGCTCCGCACGGGTGGCTTCGCTCCGGGCGTTCTCGTCCGCGTCCTTGGACCAGAACGGCACGAACGTGGGCGCGTCCGCGATCTTCGGCGGCAGCAGCTCGAAACGCGCGCGCGGCGGTGTCCTCGGCGGCGTCCGCGCGCTCCAGGATCCGCAGCGGCATCTGGGCGACCGCAACATCCTCGTCCCCGACGACGCTGCGCATGAGCGTACGAATCCCGAACCCCCTCGACCGCGACTGCACGAACCCCGCCCGGTGCGCCGCGTTCTGCACCGAGTCCGCGAACACGAGCGTTTTCTTCTCCTCCTGAGCCAGCTGCGGCATGCCGAAGAGGTTGGACAGCCCCACCGAGAGCAGCGTGGCCACGCGCGAACCGATGTAGCGCACCGCGTCCGACTCCCCGCAGTTCGGGCACACCTGCTCACGCGCGTAGTCCGCCGCGTTCAGCCCCGCGTACTGAGCACGGGCACCGAGCGCCCCTCTGCGCGATCCTCATCGCTCGGCTCGGTGGTGCTCAGCGTGCGCGTGGACGTGTGGAACCACATCAGCGCGCGTTTGCCGTCCTCGCCATCGAACGCGCCCGGCTCCATGCCTTCGGCCACGGCGCGCCGGTACTCGTTCGTTGCATCGATGAGTGGCCGCGGGAGCTCAGGCTTATCGACGCTCGCCTTCCGGATCTCCCCACCATTGAGCACCACCGCATCGGTGCCCGGCTCATGCGCCGTCATCCACCCAGCGCGGCCGCACTCGCGGCAGTAAATGGCGGGCAGCCACACCGCGGAGTCCTCCGCGCCGATGTGTCCGTCGTCGGCAAACCGGAACACCTGGCCGTCCTCGGTCGGGGTGACGGCGCGCTCGATACGGGAGACCTCGCGCACCCACAGGTGCGTCTCCACACCGGGCAGGCGCTTGCCACAAAACCCGTACGCCTCGCCGGCGAGCGCGCGCAGGTGCGCCACCGCGGTGAGCAGGTGGGTGACGAACTCCCGCGCGGTGTCCTCGCCCAAGCTGCGTAGCACGATCGGGTCGAACATCTCCTCCGGCAGCGTCTTCGCGTCCTCGCCCTCGTGCTTGATCAGGGGGTTGGCGTTCCCGGCGCCGCCCAGCAGCGCCTGCGTAATCGGGTGCACCGAGTACACCGCGATCGTTGCGTCGAGGTCCGCGCCCGCATCCACACCCCACAGCTGCGTGCGGAAGATGTCCAGCACCACGTCCGCGTGACCGCGTCCGGAGGTGTCGTCCACGACCGCGTCCACGATCCCGCGCAGCTCATCAATATCCGGCGGCAGGGGAGTGGTGCTACGCCCATAGGTCTGCGCGATCTCCTCAGTCCACTCGGTGTATGTGAGTGTCTTCTCGCTCACCATCGCGTCCGGCGTGAACGCTTCGCCGAAGATGGTGCCCGCGAACTCGAGCACCTTCGAGCGGTCGTCGTCACCGCCGAGCGTTGCGAACGTTGCCACCGGAGTGACGCGACCCAGCGGGTTCGACGCGTACTCGCCCAGGAACCCCTCGGGCTGGTGCTCCTTCAGCTTCAACCCGAGGCGGCACAGCAGCTGCGCGACGTCGGTGCCCTGCGCGCCGTCGTACGTGTGGAACTCATCCTACACCAGGTACTGCAGCGATGTCGCAGACTTGCGCCAGATCTCCCGGTCCTCCGGGCGAAGGAGCAGCTGGTCCAGCATCTTGTAGTTGGTGAGCAGGATGTCCGGAGGGTTGAGGCGAATCTCTTCGCGATCATTGATCAGCGACTGCGCCGTCACCTTCTTCACACTGCCCCTGGCTTCACCGGTGTAGATGCCGGCCGTGGCACCTGCCAACGCCGGTTCATTGGCGATCAGCTTGGCCAGACGATCCGCCTGATCATTGGCGAGCGCGTTCATCAGGTACAGCAACAGCGCCTTCACACCGGTATGGCCCTCCGCACGGGCACTCGCCGCATGGTCCAGGACCGGGTAGAGGAAGGATTCCGTCTTACCTGAGCCGGTACCCGTGATCACCAGCGTGGGATCCGGGCGACGCTCCCCGTGCTCGTCCCGGCTGCGCAACCTGCGGAACGCCTCCGCCTGGTGGTGGTACGGCGTGAACCACGACGGCATCCAGTCCAGGATCCCGTCCCACCCAATCGCCCGCGCGTAGGGGAGGCGCACCCGCACATACGGCCCGTGGAACATGCCGCGCTCCGTGTCATCCAGGAACGCCTTCAAGGCGTTGGACGTCTCCGGGTTCCTCAGCGAGAACGCGGAAGCCAGGTACTCGGAGACACCGCCTAAGACGTGCTCGGATGCGTGGACGGGGATAAGGGACGACACAGGGGAGAGCTTATCGGTGACAACGTCATCTGGTTGTGAGTTGGGCGCCAGGGCATTGCGGGATTTATACCGACCAAGAATGTGCTGCCGAGTCCGATGAAACGGGCTAATCTAGGGGCTGCCTTGCTGTAATCGTATCGAAGGAATCAAATGGATGCTCAGTCTCTTTACCGGGTGGACCGACGTACCAATCTAAGCGAAGAGGACTACGTCGACGCCGTAGACGCACTTGATCTCGATCCCGATACTTGGTCGCAACGGTACATGGAGGATCAAAACTCCGACACCGATTTTCCGACATGGGCCGCGATCATCTATGAACGCATTCGTAACTACGGCCCACGCCTGTCCTGGGACTACATCGACGAATGGTGGGAGCGATTCGCGGTGGACCGAAACACGGAAGTGTCGTTCCCGGAATGGCTCCTCGACATCTACGAACGAATCCGCAACTACGGCCCACGCCTGTCCTGGGACTACATCGACGAATGGTGGGAGCGATTCGCGGTGGACCGAAACACGGAAGTGTCGTTCCCGGAATGGCTCCTCGACATCTACGAACGAATCCGCAACTACGGCCCACGCCTGTCCTGGGACTACATCGACGAATGGTGGAGCCGATACACCGAAGAAACCAAAACGGAACTTTCGTTCCCGGAATGGCTCCTCGACATCTACGAACGAATCCGCAACTACGGCCCACGCCTGTCCTGGGACTACATCGACGAATGGTGGAGCCGATACACCGAAGAAACCAAAACGGAACTTTCGTTCCCAGAATGGCTCCTCGACATCTACGAACGAATCCGCAACTACGGCCCACGCCTGTCCTGGGACTACATCGACGAATGGTGGAGCCGATACCAGAGGGATCGATTTACCGATGACCCGTTCAACGAATGGCTCCTCGACATCTACAACCGCATCCGCGATTACGGACCAAGACTATCTTGGGACCAGATTGATGAAGTGTGGGAGCAGTATGTCAGCAGCTTCTCTGAAAACTCTTTTGTTGATTTCGCGTTAGATAGATAGCTCTGCAAGGCTTCCCGAATCAGGTCCATTTAGACTGGTCAATCCTGCCTGAGTGAGCAAACGCCCGTAGATCTTATATGCTCCAGGAAGGCCGGCGCGTGGACGCGCGAAGAGTGGCGAGATAGTCCCGCTTGGCCGGGGATTTCTCGTTGTTGGTGTCTGTGATTTTGACTGCCAAGTAGATCAGCTCAACTCGCTAGTAGAGGTTTGATATTTTGCTCCGCACGATGTCTTACGACGCGTCCGGAGCCCCCGCTGGCTCAGGGACAATACCCTAGATCGCTCTCGTCGTCACAGGTCCCAGCACTTCCGAAACGGACTCGTTTATCTCAACATTCTGACGCTCTGCCGAGTCGTAACGGGGACGAATACCAAGTCCTTCAAGGCGGTTGACGACACGTTGGATCTGTTCCTCCGGGTCAGGTAGAAATCGGATTCGACGATGCGAATAATCACCCAGCCGAGGCGCACCAACTCTCGCTGTCTCGCTTGGTCTGCAATCGCGAATTCTTCACTCGGTGTCTTGGAAAGCGAGGCATAGCTACTGCACCCAGGTAGCGTTCCGCATCTCTTTCCGTGATCTGCCCATGGCTCCAGGCGCGGGTAACCGTGCCATAGAATCGGCCGCCGACGCGCGAGCGTACCAATACGTGAAACGGAGGAGCGCCACCGTTTTCGCGCGGTTCAGAGCGGCTTGCTTTGACCAGTTCGATCACGCCTGAAGCCTCTTCGCGTGAGGTGAAGCCCAGCTCAACTAGCCGCCAGAGCATCGCTTCCCGGCTCAGACCGAAACGTTGCGAAAGCCGGTTAACGGAATCCAGCGAGTCTGCGTCGGTGAAAAATCGCTCCACTGCCTCCGCCGGAGTGTTTAGACCACGTGTTTAGTAACGGTGTGGTGAGTATCGGGTAACGCCCGGGTGAGTATCGAGTAACACCCGGGCGTTTTGGGGTTTGGCGGGGTTATTGGGTCAGTCGCATGTTGGTGCCTTCGAGTGTGATGATTTCGGCGCCGGCGACGAGTCGGTTGAGGATGGATTCGGCGATGACGGCATCGGGGATGGATTTGTACCACTCGTCGGGTGTGAACTGGGATGTCACGATGGTGGATCCGCGGGGTTCGCGTTCTGCGAGGATATTGAGCAGTTGGTGTGCGGTAGCGGCATCGATTGGGGTGGTCAGGAAGTCGTCGAGGACTAACACGTCTGTGTTGTGTAGGTCTTCGAGGAATGTGATGCGGGCTGGGTCGTCGTGTTTGAGCACGGCGAGGTGGTTGGCAAGTGTGTCGGTGCGGAAAAAGCGCGCGGAGTAGTCGTTTCGGCACGCCGCGGTAAGCAGTGCTTGGGCGAGGTAGGTTTTGCCGACGGAGGATTTGCCCAGGATGACAATGTTTTGTGCGCTTTGGCACCATTGGCAGTGAGCGAGTCGGGTGATTTGCTCTTTGTTGATGGTGCGGCCGGGCGTGTAGGTGATGTCTTCGATACAAGCATCGGGATTTGGCGATCGGGATGCTTTGAGCAGTTTGTTGACTCGCCTCTCACGCTTGGCCGCTACCTCTTTGTCGAGTGCGTAGAGCACCTTGTCGGAAAAGCTCCAATCGTCGAAGGCGGGATCGGCGGCGATGTCGATGACGCTTTGTCCGAAGGCGGTCATGCGCAGGTCGGTAAAGATCGGCAGGACTGATTCGTCGAGGAAGCGGGCAGATGCTGATGCTGGTTGTGGGTGGGGCATGGGTTATGCAGATCCCTTCTTGGTGAGGTTTTCGAGGCTGAACTGGGCAGCACCACCGAGGTAGGCGCCGCGGGTGTCACGCGCTGTCGGGGCAGGCGCACCGCCAGCGGGTCTGCCAGTTGGTTGACCGATTGGTACATCGGTGCCTGTGGGTCGTGTGGAGGTGTCTTTGCGCACGGCGGCCATCATGTTTTTCACCGCGGTATACGACACAGCACGCCTGGCGCCGTCGGTGGACACCAAACGTCTGCAGGCTTCTTCGAGGATTGGCTTGTTGGTGTGTTTGCCCATGTTGAGCACGTTGCGGCACGCTTGGTACGCCTGGGCAGGGATCGCTTTGGCTTCGATGAGCTCGGCAATCACCTGGCGTGTGGCCGGCCCGATCTTGGCGGCTTCGCGCAGGAAGTACTCGCTTGTCCATAACCCACGGGTGTCACCTATGTTCGCCGGGATGTGGTCGGTGTCGGTGACATACACCCCGCGGGCACGCGCGAGTTGGTGTCTGGCCACACGCTGCCCGGCGTCGAAGACGGCGAGACTGTCACCGGTGATACGCACATCCACGGTGCGGCCCACCAGCTGGTTGGGCACCGAGTAATGCGCGTTGTGCACTCTGATGTGGAAATTGGGCGCGACTTTGGCGCGTTTCCATTCGGTACGCTGCCACGGTGTTTCAGGCAGCGCGGTGAGCACGTCGCGTTCGAACTGATCAAACAATGCGCGTCTGCTCGTCGCATTGCCGCGAAACGGCGTGGCAGCGTTAATCCCATCGACTAGGACGGTAATTTTTGCGTTGAGCTCGTCTATCCCAACGCACTGGTGGCCATCGAGTGCGTGGATGACGTTTTGGGTGACGATCTTGACTGCGGCTTCGACGCTGGCCTTGTCTTTGGGTCGTTTCGCCCGAGCCGGCAACGCGGCGGTGTTGTAGTGCTCCAAAAACTCCTCGTAGGTGGAGTTGACCCGACGATTTTTGTCCGCGGCACTAATCGCGTTCGAGGCTGTCGAGGCATTATCCGGCACGATGACCTCGGCAACCCCGCCGAAGTACTCAAACGCGCGGATATGAGCTGCAAGCCACGCGTCCTGGCGCTCATCCGCGCACGCGCAGGCGAACACCATCCCCGAATACGGCAGCGAGGCGACAAAGATACTGACCTTCGATCCTTGTCCGCCGGTGGGGTCAAACAACCGCATCTTTGTGCCTGCCCAGTCCACCTGCATCGTATGGCCCGGGGCATGGGTGATCCTGGCGGTCAGCCCAGCTGCATCAACGTGTTGGGCCACAAGCTGGCGAAACCGCTCGTAGCTGTAATACCGCTGGCCTGGGTCCGCAGGCTGTGCGGTGTAGCGACCCCACAACACCTGCAGGGTCACTTTGTTGCGCCCGGTGCGTGCCTTGGCGACAGCGTCGAAATCGATCGGGACGAAATCGCCCTGAGCATGGCTGCGCCCGTCGACGAACCAGTCCACCAGCTCATGATCCGCAACCCCACGAAGTTGCTCACGGGTTGTGATGTTGTGTTCCACCAGCGCATCGCGTGCTTTTTGCACGGTGGTGTGCGAGCACCGCAAACTCGAACAGATTTGGCGGACAGACCAGCCTTTGAGCACTTGATCCATTACCGCCCGGTAGTCAGTCACAGTCAGACTCCTCTGGTAACGCCGCGTGCCCTGAAGTCACGCGGTCACCAGAATCCTCCCCCGGACTGTTACTGGATGCTCACCAATGCGTTACTCGATACTCACCACGGTGTTACTAGATACGACCGCGCAACAGCCGGAGCGATAACCGCAGCCGCGAACCTGTTGCACCAACGCCCGACGCCCGCATGTTCAGAGTGATCAGAAATACCGGTGCGCCCAACAACAACGTGGCCCAATTCGTGGGCCAAGCTGAACAACTGGGCAGTTTTGGCATCCGCGGTGTTAACAAACACCAAGACGTAACCGCCGTCTTCGATTGTGAAGCCTCGGAACTCGCCGACGCTGAGCCTTCTCGAAGTTGTGTTCCCGGCAATCGAGTTTCTCGCCACCAGGATTCCGTCTTCCTCCATGGCCGCAGCGAGTTCGGCTACGTTGTCGCTTCCCGGGAGTGCCTCTCTCGATACCAAGAAGTTCCCTGGTTCGCTCTGCCGTTTCAGCCGGATCCTGCTCGATCGTGGCCGAGGCATACATCTTCGGTGGGGCGATACCCTCTTCAGCAGCGAAATCGGCGTACCAAGCGAGCCTGCTCTGACTCGAACGGATAGTCTCCCGCAAGTTGGCACTCACGGTGCCCACCGCCTTGTTTCCGACGGTCCAAAAATCCGTCACACCTACTCGTTCGCCCGACGGCTCGTCCAATAGCAATCGGCCAAATGGAATGTGGGCGAGCTTCGCGAGTTCCCTCGCCTGCTTCAGCGTTGGGCGAGTCTCACCCGAGTGCCACTGTGGAAGCTTGGGGAATCGCTTCTCCAATTCAGCTTCCGGCAGGCCAGTGCTATCCAGCGCCCACGCAAGCATGTGAGGCTGGATATTGACCCGGACAACGCTCATCCCGAAGTTCCCGTTTACGCGTTCGCGAGCTTCTGCGTCACCCAAGCGTTCAAGGACACGCCCTCCCGCGCGGCATCCATGGCAAGACGGCGGTGGAGGGAGCTGCTGACACGCACGTTGAACCGTCCGGAAAAATCGCGCTGACCGAATGGTTGGGGGATAGGTTCCCCGGTTTGCTGCATGTCTGCGATTACCTCAGCGACAAGCTTCCGAAGTCCAGCACTTGACCGCTGGGCATCCTCATCGAGCCAGCTCAAGGACGGGAACTCGGCAACGGTGGACACGTACTCACCGTCCTCCTCAGACCAGAAGGTTTGGTAAGTGTACTTATCCGACAAGCGTTCAGTCATCGTCTACTCCTGCTCTTCTAGCTTCTTCACCGCTGCCAGCACCTGTTTGACCTGGTACGGCTTCGCCTTTCCGCGGCGGTTCTGGATATTGACGCGCGGATCGCCAACCCAGGGTGTCTTGTATGTGTCGTGATCTCCGCCGCTGTTGGGCCGCTTCTCAAAGAAGTGGTCGCACACCTTGCGGAGATCGGCGTAACGAATGTTGTTGCCGGAACGCTGCATCGCGTCCAGGATCTTTTGGATATCGTCCCCCATGGGAACCATCAGTACCACACATAGTACTACTCCGCAGTGGGAGCACAAGGCCCCCACACCGCCGCAAACTCCGGTATCGCCAACGCCCACTCCAAGGACACGCGCTCCTGCTCCAATCGCTTCGCACCGGAGGCGACCAGGAACCGGCGGGCGCGGTCCTCGTCGTCGGTGAGGTGGGGGAGCACCCGAGTTGTGTCGCCGGGGTCGGCCACGGCGAGGTGCAGGAAGCGCTCCACCGTCTCCACATCCATGGCCACGCTGACGACGGGGACGGGGGCGCCGTCGGCAGCCAGGCGGGTGCGCAGCGCGTTCAGGATGGCGTAGCCGTCCGCATCCGCGTCGCCCCAGTACAGCACCCGGCGCGCCCCGCGCACCCACGGCAGCTCTGGAAGCGCGCCTGCGGTGTACCCGGATCCCCACACCAGCACCGCGCCCGAGCCTTCGGGAGCCTGGGGCAGCGCCAGGAACGTCTCCTTGTTCTCCACCACGATCACCAACAGACCCTCCGGCAAATCCAACGACCCGAACGGCACGGCCACGTCAACCAACCCTGGCGCGGGCGCAAGCGCGCCGTCCAAGAACCGCACGCGCACCATCCTGTCGCCCTCAGCCAAGCCCAGGTCAGACACCCCGAGCAGGCGTTGCAGCAGCCCCCGGTGGGCGGCGATCCACTTGGTGTCCAGCCCTTCGATCGGTACGGCGCGGGCGCGCAGACCCGAGGAAGGTTTCACGTGAAACCATCGCAGAGCGAGGCACAGGCGGGTGAAGTCGTCGTCCGACAACGCCAGCCACGCCGACCACGAGCGCGCCGCCCGCTCCCGGAACTCCGGCCAATCCGGGAACAGCTCAACCAACACCGCAAACCGCTCGCGGGCCAGCGCAACCTCCCCGGCGCGCCCCGCCACCTCCGCCACCCGGTCCCACCCGGTCAGCGTCACGCGCACGGGCACGTCCTGTTTGCCCAGGCCCGCCCAGGACCGGGTGGCCCATTCCACCTCCTCGGCGGGCTCCCAGGCCTGCCAGGCGCGGACGAACTCGCGGGCACCGGCCTCGTCGGCAAGCACCTGCGCGCGTGTTGGGGGATGCAAAGGAACGGAGACGGCCGAAGGTTCGTCTAGAAGCAAAAGCTCCATGTTGAACTTCACGGGCAGCTGGTCAGGCAGGCGCATGGGTATCAATGAACTCGAAGGTGGAACGCGCGACGGGGTCTTCGGTGTAGTGGACCACGATGGTGCCGTCGACGTAAGGGGAGAGGGTCTTGATTAGCTTCATCGGCGTGGCCAGCACCATGTGGAAGCCGAAGCTTTCAAACACGTCCATCGCGGTGCGGGTGAACACGGGGTCGGCGCGGTCGAAGGCCTCGTCGAGCACCACGGTGGCGTAGCGGGGCACGTCCGCGTCCACGCCCGCCAGGCGGTAACGCAGCGCCGCGGCGAGGCAGAAGAACACGAGCTTCTGCGCCTGGCCGCCGGACAAGGACGCGGAATCCACGTGCGTGTTGTGCACCGTGCCGTCGGCGTCCACCTCGTTGCCCACGAACTTCACATGCCTGCGGGTGTCCAGCACGACGGTGCGCCAACTGCGGTCCGCGCGCTCGGAGGAGCCGAGGCGGTCCATGATCTTGGCCAGGCGGTGGTAGCGCTCGATGGCGGTCTTCTCGTCCGCCTCGCTCAGGCTGCCGGCGGTCGCCTCGCGCAAGTCCTGCAGGAAGTCGCGCACGACGCGGTCGCGGTTGTCGCGGACCTCAATCTGCAGGTAGCGCCCCTCGGTGTAGGGGGAGCGACGCAGCGACGCGTTGATGGGGCCCAAGTTGGTCTCAATGTCGCCCTTCGCGCGCTGCAGCTCCTTGTAAATCGTGTTCAGGTGCATCACGGACTGGCCGTTGAGCAGGTCCAGGAAGCGGCCGCGGAACTCCGGCAGGCGGTCCGAGCGCAGCATCTCCAGCCGCGCGATGGCCTCGCCGGCGAAATCGGCCGTGGCCTGCAGCTCCGCGGACTCCGCCGACCACTGGGACTTGTAGTTGGACAGGAGGTTCACGACGGCGTTGCTGGACTCCGTGATCGTCTTCGCCGCCTGCTTCGCCTGCGCATCCAGCTGCGCGGTGACCTTGAAGGCGCTGTCGCTTAAATTCTCCGGGGTCAGGCGGCGCGTGGTGGCCGCAAGCATCGCCTCGAGCTGCTCCGCCAACGAAGGCTCAACGTCCACGTGCTCCGACTCGATCCGCTTCAGCCGCGCCTGGTCGTCCTGCAGCGCCCGCTTGGCCACGGCGAGCTCGTCGCGCACCTCGCGCAACTCCTGCTCGGTGGCCTTCAGCGTTTCAGCCGCCTCACGCCACGCCCGCTCCAGCTCCTTGGCCTCGGGGGAGGAGGTCAGCCGCTCAAGCTCCGCGCGCAGGCCAGCCAACTGCTCTTCGACGCTCGCGGTGTCCACGCTGGCCCACTCCATGCCGGCAATATCCCGAGCCTTAGCAACGTCGCTGGCCAGCGCCTCTTGCTTGCGCTGCACCTCCGCCAGGCGGTTGCCCGCCGCCGTGGTTGCGCGTTTCGCCTCCGCCAGCTCCGCGCGCAGCGCCTCCACCTTTGCGTGGTTGGATGAGCCGAGGCGGTAGTTGCGCCGCTCGCCCAGACGCAGCCGGTCGTTCTTCACGTACCGGGCGGAGCCGGTCTTATCGGCCGGGTTGCGCTCCAACCCGTCGATGGTGGCCGCGCGCTGGTCTTGCCGCTCCAGCTCGTCCACGGTGCGTACCAGGGCGTAGTCGAAGGTGCTGGCCAGCATGCGCATCAGCCACGGGCGCATCGGGTGCTCCACCACGCGCACCTTATGAAACAGGCTGAGCGGGTTCCTCGGCCCGCGCGGCACTTCCACGCCCTCGGGCACGGTGCGGTACTCGAGCCGCATCCCGAGGTGCCGCCCGTTGACCCAGCTGCTCACCTCGCGCTCGCGCTCCGCCGGCACCAAAAGGGTCGCGGCAAACCCGCCGAGCAGGCGCTGGATCACGGGTTCCCACTCGGCCTGCTCGGGCAGCACGTCGATAAGCTCGCCCACATACGGCAGCTCGCGCACCGTCAGCCCGGTATCCGCGCACAGCTGCGCGCGCACCTCCACGTAGCGCTGGTCAATGTTGGAGGAGCGGTTGCCTAACGACGCCAACTCCGCCCCCACCGACGCCTCCGCGCCAGCAAGCCTCTCGTGTTCGCTTCGGGCCTTGAACCACTCTTCGCGCAGGCGTTCTTCCTGCTCCGGCGCGGCCGCCAGCTCCGCCGATGCCTGGGCCTTCAGCTCCGCGAAGCGCTCGGTATCCAACGCCCCGTCCAGCTGCACCAGGGCCGCCAGTTCGCGCAGCTTCGCGCTCCGTACAGAAAGTTGGTGTTCCTCGCGGGCGATGTTGCGCTCGATCTCGCCCAGGCTCTGCCCGGCCACCTGCTCCCGCTGCACCGCGGCGCGCTGCACCGCCTCCTGCTGGACTTCCTTCCTCGCAGAAAGGGATTGCGCCTGCACTTCGAGGGCGGCGAGTTGGGCGGAGCTGACGTCGATACGCTCGCGCAGCTGCTTCGCCTCAATCGCGCGCCGCACGTTGGGCAGGGCGGCAGACAGCGCCGCGGTGTTCTCCTGTGTCGCCTGCGCATTCTTGAGTTTGGTGTTCAGCCCCGGCAGGGGAGCGAGCGTCTCAATCTGCTGGTGCACGTCCTCGAGCCGCTCGTACGCCTGGCGCAGGTCCTCATGCGTGGCCACGGCGTCCTCCGCAACCTGGAACGTGCCCGGTACGTCCAGCATGTAGTTGCGGAACAGCTCGTCCATGCTGGACAGGGACTTCGCGGACTGCGTGCGGTGCAGCAGCATCTGCGCTTCCTCGCTGCCGATGCCCAGCTTGGAACGGAAGCGGTTGGCAAACACGGAGTACTGCTCCGTGAACGTCACGCCGGCGGTCTTGTACTTCGCCTCCAGCTTGCGTTTGTCCAGGGAGTTCTGCAGCAGCGGCACAAACCCGTCCACGTCCACCTCGCTGGGGAAGATGCCGTAGAGCGTTTTCACCTGCGCTTCCTGCTGCTGGCCCGCGTTTAAGCGGTAGATCGCGGCGAGCGTGAGCACCTCGCTGCCGGCGCGGTAGGTCAGCGCGACGATGCTGGCGGTCGCCCCGGAGCGCAGGTACTGGCTGCGGATCTCGCCGGTGGCCGGGTCCTCGCTGCGCCGCCACGCGCCGCGGATGTAGGACACGCGGCTGCGCCCCTTGTCGCGTCCCGTTTCCTGCTGCGCCGCGGCGTTGAAACGCAGTTTCCCGGGAGGGACGAGCACGGCGGAAAAGGCGTCGATAAGCGTTGACTTGCCCGAGCCGGACGCGCCGGTGATCAAAAACCCGCGCTCGCCGACCGGGATGTCGTAGTAGCCGTCGAACGTGCCCCAGTTGACCAGCTGCACGCGCGCCAGACGGAATTGTGCTGTCACTGCTTATCCCCTTCCTGGGCCAGGCGCAGGTACTCCTCGCGCAGCGCGTGGACGGTGTCCGCGTCGAAGATGTGGCGCAGCACGGGGGAGACCTCCCAGCGGCCCTCGGTCTCCGTGTCGGTGAGCAGGCTGTACTTGCGGATGGTGTTCACCGCCGCGGTGAACCGCTTCTTAAACCCGGACTCGTCCCGGTTGTCCACCGCGCGGACGTAACTGATGGCGCCGTACAGCTCGTCTTCGCCCACCACGACGCGCTCGCCCGGGGTGGACATGCCCAGCTCGTGGCGCAGCTGCAGCAAAATCGCGGTTTGCAGGTGCGTCAGCGCCTCCGTGCGCAGCACCGGCGGCACCTTCACGTCCTCGTTGTCCGGGCGGACGTGGCGCGTGAAAGCGATGCCGGCGTCCTCGTCCACCACCAGCTCCAAGAACACGTCGTGCAGCCGCGAGCGCAGCGCCTCCGTGTCGGTGGTGATGGCGTGCCACGTCTCCTTCTTCCGGTCAGCGGTGATCAGCGGGCCTTTGAGCAGGTCCACCAGTGCGCGCCGGGTTTCCTCGGACAGGGTGCCTGTGTCGCCCGTCCACAGCGGTTCCGTCATTGCATCTCCTTTACTGCTGCCGGGTCGAAGTGCCACCGCGGGACCGTCGCTAAGCGAATGCTCCCATCCTCTTCCTCAAAGCGCACCTCTTCGCTGCCGTCCTGGCGCACCCCGTGCTTGAGGGCCAGGTACACAAGGCCCACCACCGACCCCAGGCCCTGGGTGGCGGGGTGGCGCTCGAGCACCTTGCCTATCGACGCTCCTCCGGCCCGCCCAACCGTCTCACCCACCGCCGCAATCAGCTCCTCCAAATCGATCTCGCTTTCACGTACCGCCTGGTAGAGCGCCTCCGCGTCGCCCTTTCCGGGCTCGAACGCCTCCACCTCGGTGGTGATGACCTCCGCGCCGGGGTCTGCGAGCTTGATCTGCGCCACCGAGGCGATCTGCATGCCGATGCGCTGCAAGGGGGTGTCCATCTTGTGCGTGGCCGAAAGTTCCTCGCGCTCCGCGGCGTCGGCGGCGAGCTTGCGGGTGTCGCGCAACAGCTCGATCATGCGGCGGTCCTCGGCGAACTGCTCGCTGGCCACGTAGTTGCGCAGGTTGCGGGCCAGTCGCGTCATCATGCGGTTGACCTCGTAGCCGGCGTCCTCCATGTCGCGGAACAGGGTACGGAATTGCGCGCGCTCTTCTGCCGTCATCGCCGCGTTGTCGGCGCGCTCGAGCACCTGCCCGATCCACGTGTCCAGCCACGCGCCGCGCTCCGGGTCCACCACCAGCGAGTAAAACGCGTTGAAGCTCCTGCCCGCGTCGGATTCGCCGATCAGGTCCACGCCGGCGAAGATCTCGTCCAGCACGTCGCCTCTCGAGCCCTCCGGATCCAGCAGCTGCCGGCGCAACTGCGAATTCAGCGCTTCCAGCTCGTGGCGCACGCGCGCGAAGTCGCCGGGGATCGCGCTCGCCTGGCCCAGGATGTCGCCCACCCGTTCGCGCACGGTGGCGGGGGAGGGCAGCTCGAACTCACCGCGCTCCACCTGCGCAATCTCCGCCTCGATGCGCTCACGTTCAGCCTCGAGGTGCTTCAGGCGCGAGTCAATGTCCGGGTCGGTGTCCCGCGCGAGCGCTTGGAGGGCATTGCTTATCGACGCCACCCGGCTCGCCGTCACCGCCGACCTCGGCGCACTGACCCTGTCCATCATGTGCAGGGCGGTGAGCGCTTGCTCGCTGGGCTCGAGCGTCTCGCCCGTTTCCTTGGTGCCGGACTTGCGCACCAGCCACCCGGCCTTCACCCAGTCGTTGCAGTACGCCTGGGGTGTTTTCGGCAGCTCGAAGGTGCCGCGCAGCACGGCAAAGTCGTCCGCCATGAGCTGGTAGAGCTGCTCCGCCGGCCTCGCCTCAGCGCCGCGCGGGAAGTGCTCCGCCACGACCGCCAGCAGCACCGGGGCGTTGTCCGCGTGCAACAGGCGGATCGCCGCCGACTGCTCCTTCTCACGCTTGTACGTCAGCGCCCGGGCCTGAATGGTCATGCCGGCTATCATCCCATAACCCCCTCCCACCTGCACCGAGAAACTTTTTCGCTCTACATGTAGACACACTGGGGGCGATAGTCTATATTCGCTTTTGGGCCCCTCCGCCCACGGTCCATCCCCCCGAGACCGGTTGAGCACTCACCCACCCCCCCATTTAGAGTGCGAGCAGGCGGAGGGGTTTCCGCTTGCCCAAAAACTTTCGCACCCACACAAATGGAGTGGCCCGCCACCTCGTGTTCTTAGGTGGCGGGCCGCGCTTCGAATTTCTCCGTGTCTAAGTATAAACACGGATTGATTAAAGGAAAGTTCAAATTCAAAAAGTGTGTTAAATCACACCTTTAGAAGCTGGAGCTGCCGCCCCCGGCGCTGAATCCCGAGGAAGACACGGAGCTGCTGCTCGAGGATGCCGCCTGATCCGCCTTCACGTTGGACTCGTGCCAGGCTTGCATGTGCACGTACGGGACGTACCCGCCGTACCAGAACCCGGATTCGTAGACCGCCGGCGCGGTGAGCTTCTCGCGCTGCTTGACGTCGCTGAACTGCTTCTTCCTCACCTGGTCCAGGATCACGCGGTAATCGCCGAGCACGCGCACGAAGTCGTCCACGTAGGTGGGGGAGGAGGGGTTGGCGTCCAGCGCCTCGATGCGCTGCATGAGCAGGTCCAGCTCCTGGCGCAGCCCGCTATCTTTCACCTCGCTGCGGGCGCGAAGCACGTCCTCGCGGATTGTGCTCAGGTCCGCCCGGCGCGTGGCCGGATCGCCGTGCTCGACACCGAATAGGCGGTCGATGTTGTCCTCGGCGTTGGAGACGTGGTCCACGGACTCGGCGGCGTCCGCAAGCTGTTTGCGGTGCTTGTACACGTCCTTGTCGTCGTCCATGTTGATCGTGCTCAGCCCCTGCGCGCCGTGCACCAGCTCGTTCATGCCCAGGAAGCGGTCGCGCACCTCGGCCCACTGGCGGCGCAGCGTCTCGTCCGCAAACGCCGAGGACAGCGAGTTCGCCCGCACGTCCACCTCGTCCAGGCGGCCTGCGAGGCGGGTGTACTCGTGGGTGACAAGCTCGTAGTCCTCGCGGGCTTTCGCAATTGCCTTACGACGATTGCTCCGCACCGCCACCACACCCGCACCAACCGCGGTAGCAGCGCCGAACCCGCCCATGCCAGCGCCGACGATCGCTCCGCCTCGGTCATTTTTCGCGTCGTTGAACTTCCGGTCCGAAAGCCCGTCCGCGTCCATGGCCAAGTTCGCCGTGCGGAACAGGCCGGATGGGATGTTGCCTTCCTTCACGCCGGGTTTCATGGCATCCAGCAGGGATTCGCGATACGAGTCGTCGTCAAGCATGAGCTCTTGCGTGACATCGTCGCCTCCGTAGATGAACGCCTAGCGCGGATCCAGGCCAACGCCCACAATGAGCACGCCGTCGGCGGGGCGGCCGTTTTCACCCTTGGACTGGTCGATCAGCTCGGGGTACTGCGAGCGCAGCAGCTCCTCAACGTCGTCGAGGATGTTCTCGTGGTTGGTTTTGAACACCATGTAGTGGAAATCCGTGACCACGTCGGCCGCGTTGATGTTGGCGGTGTCGCGCTGCAGGCGCTGCTCGTCCTCGGGGGTGAGGACGTCCTGCGGGTCGTCGATAGTCGCGCTCGGCGCACCGGCTGCCTGGACGGTGTAGTGGTCGCGCTCCGGGACGTCGATGGCGTTGTAGACGGCACCCGCGCCACCAAGGCCCACAAGTGTGGCGACGCCAAAGATAGCGGCAATCTCTTTCATCATTCCCATGTGTTCAGGGTAACCCCGTGTAACGCAATGTGACTGGTGGGCGATACGCTCTTTACACGTGTCAGATCACTGGCAGGTACCCGATTTACTTAAGGAGATTGCCATGAAGCGCATCGCCACCGCTGCCGTCGCAGCAACCCTGTCCCTGTCCGCACTGTCCGCCACGGCATTCGCAGCCGACGCTGACACCACCCCGGCCAAGGAGAACCAGGGCAGCTCCGCCCAGGCTGAGGGCGACCAGGCTGGCGAGAAGGTCGGCTCCTCCGAGGTGTACAAGAAGTGCAAGGAGGAGAAGAAGGCCGAGTCCGAGAAGGGCAAGGAAGCCACCGCTGGTAAGGCCGCCACCGGCAAGGACGGCGACAAGGCCGAGCCGGGCAAGGAGAAAGGCTCCACCAACGCCACCGGTGAGTGCATCCAGCAGCTCATCGACAACCCGGACACCAAGCCCGGCATCCTGGGCCTGCTGATCGGCGTCCCGGTTGCCCTCATCGCCCTGATCGGCGCAGCAGCAGCGTTCTCCGGCGCTATCCCGGGCTTCTCCCTCCCGGCCCTGCCGGGCCTGCCGATGTAATTCGGCTCGCCTGAGCTTCTTACGGTCCGCTCCCATCGTGGGGCGGGCCGTTTGTCATATCTCGGTTTGGACACATTCTGCTGAGTTGCCCTGCAGCACTTCATGGATACGTGTTCTTCTTGCTCAAGGTAACCCAACCAACACAAGGAGAACCCCATGAAGCGCATCGCCATCGCGACTCTCGCAGCAACCATGCCCCTGTCTGTCCTGGCCTCGCCGGCACATGCGGCGGAGGACGAGAAGACGTCGTCTGAGGTCTACCAGCACTGCCGTGGTCTGGTGGGCTCCGCTAATGAGAAGGAGAAGGAAGAACTGCGACAGAACGGCGGCTCCTCCAATCCGGACGCCGTGTGCATCAAGAGCATGCTCAACAGCCCGAACTACCGCGGCGGTGTCATCGCTGTCTTGGTCGGTGTCCCGCTCGCCCTTGTGGCGCTACTTGGCGCAGCATCCGCGGCTTCAGGCATGGTCCCGGGCGTTTCCCTCCCGAATATGCCGAAGCTGCCGGTATAGGGGCCCTTCTGTCTGTCCCGTCCCTGCTGGGGTGGTGCCCCTTTTTGTCTCATTTTGAAAACGATTCGCCGAATCGGTTGAAAGCGTCTTTTAGACATGTGTTAACTCTTTGACAGGTAACCAAACCTACACAAGGAGAACACTATGAAGCGCATCACGTCCGCTGCTCTCGCAGCAACCATGTCCGTGTCCGTCCTCGCTGCACCGGCGTTCGCCGCTGAAGGCGACGAGAAGATGGGTTCCTCCGAGTGGTACCAGAAGTGCCTTAAGGAGCAGAAAGAGATCCAGCAGGAGATCGACAAAGCCCGAACTCCAGAAGAGAAGGAGCGTCTCGAGAAGGCTGTTAACAAAGTCTACGAAGAAGCGGGCATCGGCAGCTCCACCGATTCCGGTGTCTGCATCAAGGGCCTGACCCACGAGGACAGCGAGTATCGCTCCTCTGCCCTGGGCGTCCTGATCGGCGTGCCGCTCGCCCTCGTTGCTCTGCTCGGCGCGGCAGCGGCGTTCTCCGGCTCCATCCCGGGCGTTTCCCTCCCGGCGATCCCGGGCCTGCCGATGTAAATCGCGCCCCCAAATAACCCGGTTCCTGCAGCGCAGGGACCGGGTTATTGTTCTGCTACGAAGCAGTACGTCAGTTCCCCCTCCGCTCACAAGCGTTTCGCAGACAGGCTCCGTAGAAAGTTTGTGATCCGGGCGAGACACCCCGGGATAAATCCGACACGAGAAGGAGAATTATGTCTGCAAACACTCGTATTGCCGCATCGGCTACCGCACTCGTGCTGGCTGCCGCCGGCCTCACCGCCTGCAACGACAGCGACGGTGACACCGACACCACCAAGGAGGTCAGCTCCTCTAGCGCCGCCACCTCCGGCGGTTCTTCCTCCGGCAGCTCCAAGTCTGGCTCCTCTGCAGGCGGTTCCTCCGCGGGTGGCTCGGTTTCTGACGGTTCCGCGGGCGGCTCCATGTCCGGCGGCTCTTCCGCGGGCGGTTCGTCCGTTGGCGGCTCCGGCGACACCGGCCTAGGCGGCGCCGAGATGACCGATTCGCCGCTCGGCGGCGCCGAGGTCTCCGACTCCCCGTTGGGCGGGGCAGAGGCTCCGGAGCAGGTTGATCCGCTGAGCCCGCAGATGACGCCGTAAGCGCGGCACCCTAAAAGGCACCGGCCCGGAGTTTCCCTTCCTCCGCGCCGGTGCTTTTTCGTATCTAGAACGGCTCCTGCACCGCGCGAGTGATCACCACGGCGTCGGCGTCGATGCGCTCGTGCAACTGCCTATCGACGTCCTCCGGTCCATCCGACGTCAACAACCACCCCGCCCACGCCTCCTTGCCGGGGGAGAAGTACCCGTCGCCCTTGCCGATGATGTTCAGCGTGGCATCGCGAAGCCACAGGGGACCGACCAGCCCCGCGTGCTCCGTACCCTCCAACGGGGCCACGTATGGCTGGTAGGCGACGGCGTTGAGGTCGGCCACGGTGTCGTCGAAAAGCTTCTGCGCAAGCAGCATGTGCTCGGGTGAGCCGAGGTAGACGATGGTGGTGAGCGACAAGGTGCCGTGCGGCTCGTCGCGGAGCGTGAGGTCGGTCAGGCCGCCGAGGCTGGCGGGGAGGTGCGTCGGCGCGTCGTGGTCCTCGAAGAAGAATTTCTCGAAGGCGTTGTCGCGGTTGGTGGTGGCGAAGTCCACGAGCGCGTTGAGCTCGTACAGCCGCATCTGGTCCGGGGCGGGCAAGTTGTCGTAGGCCGCCTGGCAGCGCAGGTCCCAGAGGGTGAACTCGTCCTCGATGGGGTGCGGGCGAGGGGAGACCGCCGAAATGACAGCGCCGCTCGTTTCGATGCGCTCGCGGTAGAGCTCGTACGCCTCCTCGAGGTCGCGCTCGTGGGCCACGAAGTGGGTGGTGACGATCTCGAAGGGCATGCGCAAGAGGGTAGTCGATTGCGCCGGGAGCGGGGTGGTGCGGGAGCCGACGATGTTTCACGTGAAACCTAGTCGGGAAGGCGGTACTTTCGGTTCCTGCTCGTCGGTGGCGCGGTAGGGACAATTTCCTCGGCGTCAACCAGGTTTCGGAGCCTGGGGCGCAAGGAATTTACACTCACTCCGAGATGGTCCGCGATATCGCGTGCTGCAGCTTCCCCAACTTCCGTGAGATAGGAAATCAGCTTTCGATCGGCTTCGTCGACTTCAGGTTCGCCAACCGCAAGGACGAAAGTGTCGCTGGAACTACCCGCCCTGAGCAGATTGCGATCGGCCAAGTCACCCAGCAGATCACGTGCATCATCACTGTCGAGCCCGATATGTTCCCGCAACTCCTTGACCGACACACCACCGAGCCCTTGAGCGATAGCCAGGGCGATCTGCTCCTGTCGCGTACTTCCTGGCGCCACGGAGGCCAGCCATTGCGAAACCTCCGGATTGAGAATTCCGAAGCGATACAAGGTGACGGTGAACTCACCAATCCTCGCATCGAATTGTGGCTGAGGCAGGCCGTAGCGTTCCATGCCCTTACGCATTCGTTGGATGCCGCTCCCTTGATTCTCCGCCACACGCATCGACCCTGAAGGAGTGGGCAGGTTGCTAAGAAGATTGGCGAGCGATGGGTTACGGCTGACCGAACGATTTTCATCGATGTTGTCCACCGTCCGGTCACTCCATAAACCACCCGGACTGTTTACCTCAACTCGATCGGGGTACACATCCACCTGGACTTGGCGACCTTGAACTTGGGGGCTGTAGTCCCTGTGCATCACCGCATTCACAATCGCCTCGCGTAACGCGATCTCGGGAATCTCGGGCTCGTCGACCATGGTCGATCCCACTTCCACTGAACGTGTTCGAAGGTTGCGCATTACCGCCTTAATTGCGTCCTCCACCGCGAGCGGCAGGGGACCGTCGCAATGGGCTCGATCCACAAACCTGGTTTCCGAGACGGACTTCTCTGGTGAAGGGTGCACAGCCACGTCGATAAACAGCTGCGGGAAAAATTGTTGAGGGTAGCGTCCGAGAGCTAAGGCGCCAGCCAGAGTTGGGAGGCCAGCCCCGTCAAGTACGTGGAGACGTTCCAAGACTTCAGCGTCACTGGTCGTCCCAAGACGGATACGAGAACCGCGTTTCTCCAGCGATTCAATTAGGCCCCTCCATGCCTGCCCATCTAAGTCGTCGAGGCCAGCCTCACTGATGGGTGAGAGTTCCGAGAGGTCTGGCGTGTACAGCGTCGTGAGCTGAAACACCTCGTAGCTAGACAGTCTCTGGTCCCCATCCAAAACCCTCTTGTACGCGCCATCCCGCAGGCCTTGAGCTGTGACATAGCAGGGCATCTGCTGGCCCAATTGTGCGTCACCCCGCATCGGATGGACCCAAACTAGGATCACCGGAGAACCATCGACCTCGTCAGTCTCAATGTCGAAACGGGGGATGGGTGTCACAGGAGGCTTCTCTTGCCCCTGGCGCAGCGCACTTATGAGTTGGTCGTTCATGCGGGCAGGATCAAACCCCGGCGCCGGACTGAAGCTACCGTCACGTTGATTTTCCTGGATACCGAGAAGAATTACTCCGCCTTTGGTGTTGGCAAAAGAGCTCACCGCTTTCCAAAACGCGGTATCGAGTTTCCCCGTTCCAGACTTCGCCTCGATACAGTGATCATCGTTCCGTTGCCGTCGCAACCGGGCCATGATGTCATCCATGCGCTGACTCATACCCTCACTTTAGCCCTACCCTTACAGTGAGGCCCCGGTTCTCCGTCTCTTTTTACAGTGAGGGCCCATTTTCCCCTCACTTTTTACAGTGACGCCGTCTCTTTTTACAGTGAGGACCCTCCCAATACAGTGACAGCCCATAGTTTCACGTGAAACACGGGCAGAAGAAAACCGCCCCGGAGGGCGGTTCAGCGCGGCAGCAGGGGACTGCTACACGGCGGTGGAGCCGGATGCGGGGGCGACCGAAGGCTCGTCGATAGGCGACTGCTTGTGCAGCTTGCCCGACGCGAACTTATTCACGATCAGCGCGACCGCGCCGTCGCCCGTGACGTTGGCGGCGGTGCCGAAGGAATCGACGACGATGTAGGACGCGATCATGAGCGAGAGCATCGAATCGTCGAAGCCGAGGTTGGACTGCAGCAGGCCCGCGGCCGCCATGATGGCGCCGCCCGGCACACCCGGGGCCGCGATCATCATGATGCCCAGCAGGAGGATGAAGCCGAAGATCTGACCGCCCGAGATGTCCAGGCTGGCCATGTAGACGATGGACAGGGCGTAGAGCATGATCTTCATCATCGAGCCGGACAGCTGGATCGTCGCGCACAGCGGGACCACGAAGCCGGCGACGTCCTCGTCCACGTTGTTCTTCAGCGTGGACTCGTAGGTGACCGGGATGGTCGCCGCCGACGATGAGGTGCCAAGCGCGGTGAAGTACGCCGGCAGCATGTTCTTCAGTGCCTTGAACGGGTTCACGCCCGCAACCACACCGGCCACGAGGTACTGCAGCAGCACGACGACCAGGGTCATAACCACGGACAGCAGCAGCACCACACCCATGGCGGCCATGGTGTCGCCGAAGTTCTCGTTCATGCCCAGGCCCAGGAAGGTGCCGAAGATGTACAGCGGAAGCAGCGGGATCACGAAGGTGACCACGACCTTGAGCACGACGTCGTTGAGCTCCTCCAGCACGTTGTAGAGGTTGTCGGACTTCACTGCGGTCATGGCCAGGCCCACCACGAACGCGAGCAGCAGCGAGGACATAATCGCCAGCGGCGGCGGCATCTCCACGGTGAAGTAGGGGGTCAGGCCGCCCTCGTCGGGGTCAGCCACGTTGGTGATCAGGTCCTTGCCCGACAACAGCTTCGGGTACAGCGCGCTACCGGTGCCCCAGGCGATCAGGCCGGAGATGACGGTGGAGCTGAACGCCACGCCCGCGGTGATGCCCAGCCACTTGCCGGCGCCGCGGCCCAGGCCCGCAATCGCGGGCGCGATGAGCGCGAAGATCAGCACCGGCACGAAGAAGCCGAGGAAGTTGGAGAACAGGCCGTTGAAGGTGATGAAGACACGGGCGAGCCAGTCCGGGAAGAACAGGCTGCACAGGAACCCGAGAATGATGGCGACAACTACCCAGAAGAGTAGCGACCCTAAGAGCTTACTTTTCATGTGTCCAGAGTAGCCGGTAATTATACAGCACAGTGCATTTTTGGGCGCTTTTCTTTCGCTTCTGCCACCGCCGTATGCTTGGAAGCCATGAGCCCGTTTGAAAATATGAGCACTCTCAACGTCGTTGTCGGCATCATCTTCATCCTGCTGACCCTGCTTCTGCTCATCCCCGGCGCGCTCGCCGCCGGAGGCAAGCTGCCGGGCAACAAGTGGTTCGGCCTCCACGTCCCGGCGGTGCGCAAAGACCGCGCGATCTGGGACCAGGCGCACAAGGTCGCTGGCCCGTTTTGGGTGCTGGCGGGCGTGGCGCTGGCGTTCGGCGCCGCGTTTTCCTTCATCGCGTCCGGCTGGATGTGGCTGCTGCCGGCGGTGGCGCTGGTGGCGGCCGTCGTCGCGGCGTCGCTCGGCGGCAACTTCGGCGCGCGTGCGGCCGCGGCCGTGGAGCAGGCGCGGGAGCAGCAGGCGGAGGAGCCCAAGCCCGCGGTGAGCATTGATGCTTTACGACGAGCCGCCGGCCACGCCGACGACCAGAAGTAGGTGCCCATGACTTGGCAAGAAGCGATCCTGGATGTGTTGCGCGAGGCGGGGGAGCCGATGGCGTACAAAGACATCGCCGCCGAGATCGTCCGCCGCGCCCTGGTGGACGCCCCGCACACGAACCCGGAGGTTGCCACCCACGCCGCCATTACCGGCCTGAAAGTGGACGGCCTAGTCGCCGCCGCCCCGCGCGGCCAATATCGCTTGCCTGAATAAATATCCCGGCGGAATTTCGGTTCCGCTATAGTTGTCCCTTGTGACGTACACGACTTCTTTCAACTGGTGGTGGCTCGCCTAACTGGCGCGCCACCTACGAAGTCACGGCCCGCCAGCTTGCACCCCAAGCGCCGCGGGCCTTTTTTCACCCTCGGTGCGACGAATACGACAGAACCGAGGACCACATGCACTACACCCACCGCGAGGTGCGCTACCACGAGGACGTGGCCAGCCTCTTCGCCCACATCGGCGGACTCGACGCGGACGATTCCGTGCTGCTCGAGTCCGCCGACATCACCACCCGCAACGGCCTGCAGTCCGTGGCGGTGCTGCGCGCGTCGGTGCGCGTGACCTGCACCGGCAACCGCGTTGAGGTTCAGCCACTCACCCCGTCGGGCAAGGTCATCGCCGCGGATCTGGGCCTGGAGGACTACCGGGTGGGGGAGGGCGTCTACGAGTTCCCCGCCTCCCACGCCGCGGACGAGCGCGAGCGCCTCACCGCCCCGTCCACCGCCGACGTGCTCCGCGCGCTGACCACCCGCGCAGGCTACGGCAACGAGGACTTCCCCTTCCTCGCCGGCGGCTTCGCCTACGACTACCTGGGCACGTTCGAGGAGCTGCCCGCCGTGGAGGCAGGCCCGAACACCTACCCGGACTTCCAGTTCGTCCTCGCCGAGGTGCTCCTGCGCGTCAACCACGAGACGTCCACGGCCTACCTCGCGGGTGTGGACGCCGCGGGTGAAGGCATCGACCTCGAGCCGCTCGCATCGCTTATCGACGGCCCCGTGCCCGCCTATCAGCCTTCCACTGGGGCGGCGGAGCGTGCCGTCGTCAAGGCGACTGTGTCCGACGCCGAGTTCCGCGCGCACGTGGAGGGGCTCAAAGAGCACATCGCGGACGGGGACATCTACCAGGTGGTGCCGGCGCGCGCGTTCACCGCGGAGTGCGCGGACGCGTTCGGGGCGTACCGCAGGCTGCGCGAGTCCAACCCTTCGCCGTACATGTTTTACCTGCGCGGACCCGGCTACGAGCTGTTCGGCGCCTCGCCGGAATCCAACCTGAAGTTCGACCACACCACCCGCCAGGTGGAGCTGTACCCGATCGCCGGCACCCGCCCGCGCGGGCTCAACCCGGACGGGACGGTCAACCACGAACTGGACACCCGCATGGAGCTTGAGCTGCGCACCGACGCCAAGGAGGTCGCCGAGCACACCATGCTGGTGGACCTGGCCCGCAACGACATGGCCCGCGTGGCCGAGCCGCGCACCCGGCGTGTGCGGGAGCTGCTGCAGGTGGACCGCTACTCCCGCGTGATGCACCTGGTCAGCCGTGTCACCGCGACGCTAGCTGAAGACCTGGACGCGCTGGACGCGTACCGCGCCTGCATGAACATGGGCACGCTCACCGGTGCCCCGAAGCTGCGCGCCACCGAGCTGCTGCGCGGGGTGGAGGGCACGCGCCGCGGCTCCTACGGCGGGGCGGTGGGCTACCTGCACGGAAGCGGCGACTTCGACACCTGCATTGTCATCCGCTCCGCGTTCGTGGCCGACGGCGTGGCCACGGTGCAGGCTGGCGCGGGCGTAGTGCGCGATTCCATCCCGCAGACGGAGGCGGACGAGACCCTGCACAAGGCCTACGCGGTGCTCCAGGCACTCGCCGCGGGCCGCGAACTGGAGGTGCACAAATGATCGTTTTGCTGGATAACCAGGACTCTTTCGTTTACAACCTCGTCGACGCGCTCGCCGGCTTCGACACCGTGGTCTACCGCAACACCGTTTCCGCCGACACGGTGCTGGGCGCGGACCCGGAGCTCATAGTGCTCTCGCCCGGCCCCGGCTACCCCGCGGACTCCGGCTGCATGATGGAGGTCATCGAGCGCGCGCAAGGCCGCATCCCCATCCTCGGCATTTGCCTGGGTTACCAGGCGCTCATCGAGCACTTCGGCGGCCGCGTCCAACCATGCGGCCCCGAGCACGGCACCTCGGTGCCCATGCGACTCACCGCTTCGCACTCGCTTTTCGACGGTCTCACGGTCGGCGGCGCCCCCGGCCAACCCGGCCTGGACGTGCCGGTTGCCCGCTACCACTCCCTGGGCGCCACAGACGCGCCTGCAGGGATCACGCCGCTGGCCTGGACGGACAACCAGATCGGCGAGGTGATCATGGCCGCCGAGACTGACGACGGCTACTCCATCGGCTTCCAGTTCCACCCCGAATCCATCCTCACCCCCGCGGGCCCGCAGCTGCTGGAGCGCTGCGTTGCCCAACTCGTACAGAAAGGACGCGACAATGGCTGAGCACGTAGAGATTTTCCGACGCTTCATCAACAACCCCGAGCCCACCCTGGAGGAGGCTGTTGAGGCGTTCACCCCGCTGACCGTCGGCGACTACGACGACGTCCACATCGCGGCGCTTCTGGCCACCATCCGTACCCGCGGCGAGACCTTCGCCGACATCGCGGGCGCGGCCAAGGCGTTCCTTGCCGCGGGCCGCCCGTTCCCGGTGACGGGGGAGGGGATCATGGACACCGCGGGCACCGGCGGCGACGGCGCGAACACCATCAACATCACCACCGCCGCCTCCCTCGTCGCGGCCGCCGGCGGGGTGAAGATGATCAAGTGCGGCAATCGCTCGGTGTCCTCCAAGTCCGGCTCGGCCGACGTGCTGGAGGCGCTGAACATCCCGCTGGATCTGGATCCTGATCGCGCGGTGCGCCAGTTCGAGTCCTCGAACTTCACCTTCCTGTTCGCCCCGGCGTACAATCCTGCTATCGCCTTCGTGCAGCCGGTGCGTAAAAAACTCGGCGTGAGCACGCTTTTTAACACGATGGGCCCATTATTGAGTCCCGCACGACCGGAGTTCCAAATTATGGGTATCGCAAACCCTGGGTTGGGACCAACTATTGCGGAGACCATGAAAACGCTCGGGCGATCCCGCGCGCTCGTCGTCCACGGCGCCGGCACCGACGAGATCGCGGTCCACGGCAACACCCTCGTCTGGGAGCTCAAGGACGGCGAGATCTCGCACTATACGGTGGCGCCGGCGGAGCTTGGCGTCGATAAGCATACGCTCGAGGACCTCCGCGGGGGCGACGGCGAGGAGAACGCCGCGGCCATGCGCGCGACGTTTGCGGGGGAGGGGCCGGCCGCGCACCGCGACGCCGTGGCCGTGAACGCCGGCGCGATGTTCTACCTCTACGGCATGGCGGACTCGCTCGCCGAGGGCACCGCGCATGCGAAGCAATTGCTTGCCGACGGCTCCGTGTCCCAGTGGCTGCGCACTCACGAGGAGGCGGACTACAGTGGCTAGAATTTTGACTGAAATTGTGGCGAACCGTAAACGTCACATTGACGGAATACGTGAGCGTGTGGGTCACGTTAGTTTCGACACGTTACGGTATTCCGAGCGGTCGCTATACGATGCCCTGGCCGCCCCCGGCACCTCCTACATCATGGAGTGCAAGTCCGCCTCGCCCTCGCTCGGCACCATCCGCGAGGACTACAAGCCGGGGGAGATCGCGAGCGTGTACTCGCGCTACGCCTCGGCGATCTCCGTGCTGTGCGAGCCCGACTACTTCGGCGGGGACTACGACCACCTCGCCACCGTCGCCGCCACCACGCACCTGCCGGTGCTGTGCAAGGACTTCATCGTCGACGAGGTGCAGATCTACGCCGCCCGCTACTTCGGAGCGGACGCGGTGCTGCTGATGCTGTCGGTGCTGTCCGACGAGGAGTACGCGCACCTCGCGTCCGTTGCGGAGTCTTTGCGCATGGACGTGCTCACTGAGGTCATCGACGAGGACGAGGCGGCACGGGCCTCGCGGTTGGGCGCGAAGATCTTCGGCGTGAACCACCGCAACCTGCACGACCTATCCATCGACCTCGACCGCTCCGCGCGCCTGGCCGCGCTCGCGCCGGACGGGGCAGTGGTGGTTGCCGAGTCCGGCATCCGCGACGCCGCGACCGTCCGTAGGCTCGGCGGGCACTCCGACGGATTCCTCGTCGGCTCGCAGCTGACCTCCCAGCCGGACATCGACCGCGCCTGCCGCGAACTGGTCTACGGGCCGAACAAGGTCTGCGGCCTGCGCTCGGCATCCGCGGCCCAGACAGCGAAGGCGGCGGGCGCGGTGTACGGCGGCCTAATCTTCGAGGAGGCCTCTCCGCGCAATGTTTCACGTGAAACGGCCGCAGAGATCATCGCCGCGGAGCCGGGCCTGGACTACGTTGCGGTGTCGCGCCGCACCGAAGGCTACGACGAACTGGTCCAGCCCGGCATCACCGCCGTACAGGTCCACGCCCCGTACCAGGGCTCGCTCGAGGCGGAGCGCGCGTTGATCGAGCGCGTCCGCGGCGAGCTCGACGTCCAGGTGTGGCGCGCTGTCGACATGACGGGGCCAAACGATGCGGCGGGGGTGGCGGAGCTCGTCGACAAGCTAGTGCTCGATTCCGGCGCCGGCGGGACGGGGGAGCGGTTCGACTGGTCCCGCATCCCCACCACCGGTGCGCTGCTCGCCGGTGGGCTGACGCCCGACAACCTCGCCGACGCGCTGCGCACCGGCTGCACCGGCCTCGACCTCAACTCCGGCTTCGAAGACCCCCGCGGACACAAGGACGCCGCCGCATTGCGACGCGGCTTCGCCACCATCCGCGACTTCCACAATTAAGGACTGACACAATGACCCTGCTCCCTGCCTACTACGGCGAGTTCGGCGGACAGTTCGTCCCCGAATCGCTCATCCCGGCGCTCGACCAGCTCGAGCAAGCCTTCGTCGACGCGTTCAACGACGACGCGTTCATGGACGAGTACCGTAGCCTGCTCCGCGATTACCTCGGCCGGCCCACCCCGCTGACCGAGTGCCGCAACCTGCCCCTCGAGGGCAACGCGCGCATCTTCCTCAAGCGCGAGGACCTCGTCCACGGCGGCGCGCACAAAACCAACCAGGTGATCGGCCAGGCGCTCCTTGCGAAACAGATGGGGAAGACCCGCATCATCGCGGAGACCGGCGCGGGCCAGCACGGCACCGCCACCGCGCTCGCCTGCGCGCTACTCGGCCTGAACTGCGTGATCTACATGGGCAAAACCGACATGGAACGCCAAGCGCCGAACGTGTACCGCATGCGCCTGATGGGCGCCGAGGTCGTCGGTGTGGAATCCGGCGCGGGCACTCTGAAGGACGCGGTGAACGAGGCGCTGCGCGACTGGACCGCCACCTTCCACGAGTCCCACTATCTCCTCGGCACCGCCGCCGGGCCGCACCCGTTCCCGAAGATTGTCAAGGAGTTCCACCGCGTCATCTCCACCGAGGCCCGCGCCCAGATCCTCGAGCGAACCGGGCGCCTGCCGGACGTGGTGGTCGCCTGCGTCGGCGGCGGCTCCAACGCGATCGGCACCTTCGCGGACTTCATCGACGACACCAGCGTCGAGCTCGTCGGCGCCGAGCCCGGGGGAAAGGGGTTCGGCCTCGGCGCCCACGGCGCGGCCATCGCCCAGGGCACGACCGGACTGCTCCACGGCACGTACTCGTACCTGATGTGCGACGGCGACGGCCAGGTGGAGGAGTCCTACTCCATCTCCGCCGGCCTGGACTACCCCGGCGTGGGCCCGGAGCACGCCCACCTGGCCAAGTCCGGCCGCGCTTCCTACGTGCCCGTCACCGACGACGAGGCCCTCGACGCCTTCCAGGCCCTGTCCCGCCACGAGGGCATCATCCCCGCGCTCGAGTCCTCCCACGCGCTCGCGTACGCGCTCAAGCGCGCCGCCGAGCACCCGTCCGACGCCGAGCCGCTGCACATCCTGGTCACCCTGTCCGGCCGCGGCGACAAAGACATCGCCCACGTGCGAGCAACGCTCGAAGATAGAGAGGAGAAGTAAATGAGCCGCTACGAGAAACTCTTCGCCACCGGCAAAGGCGCGTTCGTGCCCTTCATCATGCTCTCGGACCCGAACCCGGAGGACGCGGTGGAGATCGTTTCCGCCGTCGTCGACGCCGGCGCCGACGCCGTCGAGCTCGGCGTGCCGTTCTCCGACCCCGTCGCGGACGGCCCAGCTATTCAGGGAGCGCATGTGAGGGCGTTGGAGGGCGGAGCGACCGTCGATAAGGCGCTCGCGCAAATCCGCACCATCCGCGAGCGCTACCCGGACCTGCCCATCGGCATGCTGGTGTACGGCAACGTCGCGCACGCGCGCGGCCTCGAACGCTTCTACCGCGAGTTCAAGGAGGCGGGTGCAGACAGCGTTTTGCTTCCCGACGTCCCCGTGCGCGAGTCCGCCCCCTTCAGCGCAGCCGCCACCGCGGCCGGCATCGACCCGATCTACATCGCCCCGGCAAAGGCGTCGGAAGCCACGCTCGAGGCGGTGGCCGCGAACTCGCGCGGCTACATCTACGCCATCTCCCGCGACGGGGTGACCGGCGCGGACAAGGAGGCGACGGTGGAGGGCCTGCGCGAGGTCGTCGATAATGTGCGCAAGTTCGGCGGGCCGCCGGTGCTGCTGGGCTTCGGCATCTCGAAGACGGAGCACGTGCGCGACGCGATCGCCGCGGGGGCCGCGGGCGCAATCACCGGCTCGTCGATCACCAACATCATCTACAAGTACATCGACGGCAACCGCGTGACCGATATGGACGCGCTGAAAACCGAGCTGACCGAGTACGTCCGGGCCATGAAGGGCGCTACGATCACACCATGACCTGTTCACGACGCATGTTCCTGCTCGGCACCGCAACCACGTTTGCCGGTGCGTTCCTCGCCGCCTGCGGAGAAGCGGCCCCCGAAGAAGTTGCCAAGACCGACGTGCCCGTCGGCTCCGCGGTGATCCTGGACAAGTTCATCATCGCCCAGCCCACCGCCGGCACCTACGTCGCCTACTCCAGCGTGTGCCCGCACCAGCAGAAGAAGATCACCAAGGTTGAGGGCGACACCGTCAAGTGCACCGCCCACGGTTCGGTGTTCAGCATCGCCGACGGCGCCCGCGTCTCCGGCCCGGCCGTCACCGGCATGCGCGAAGTACCCGTGACCGACGCCGGCGACAAAGTCTCGGTTGCCGAGTAGATGAAGAAGCTCGACCCGCTTCTCATCGGCATCGTTCTCGCGGCGGCGCTCGCGTTCGTCCTGCCCGCCCAGGGCGCGTTCGCGGACGGGTTCGCCGTCGCGGTGAAGCTGGGGATCGCGCTGCTGTTCTTCCTCTACGGCGCGCGCCTGTCCACCCAGGAGGCGCTGAAGGGCCTGACCAACTGGCGCCTGCACGCGCTGATCCTGGCGTTCACGTTTGTCATCTATCCAGTGATCGGCCTCCTCGCCCGCCCGACGGTGGCGTTCATGTCCGAGGACCTGTACCAGGGCCTGCTGTTCATGTCGCTGGTGCCGTCCACCGTGCAGTCCTCGGTGGCGCTCACCGGCGTGGCACGGGGCAACGTCTCGGGCGCGGTGGTGGCGGCGTCGGTGTCCTCGCTCATCGGCGTGGTGGCCACGCCGCTTTTGGTGATGTGGCTAATGGGCGCCGGCGACGGGGTGTCCGTGGACGCGTCCGTGTTCGGCGACATCGCGCTGCAGCTGTTACTGCCGTTCATCCTGGGCCAGCTCGCGCACAACTTCGTCCCGCGGGTGGGGGAGCTGGCGAAGTCGAAGGCGACCAAGCTCGTGGACCACGGCTCCATCTGGATGGTGGTCTACTCCGCGTTCTCCCGCGGCGTCGTTTCCGGCGTCTGGTCGAACGTCTCCGCGTGGGAGATCGTGTTCCTCACCGTGTTTTCGTGCGTGCTGGTCGTCGCTATGCTGTGGCTTACCCGCGTCCTCCCGGAGGCGCTGCGCTTCCCGCGCGAAGACCGCGTCGCCATCCAAATGTGCGGCACCCAGAAATCACTCGCGACCGGCCTGCCCATGGCCACCGTCATCTTCGGCGGCGCTTCGCTCGGCGTGCTGATCATCCCGCTGATGATCTACCACATGTGCCAACTGGTCATCTGCTCCGCGTACGCCTCCCGAATTTCCTAGGAGTTTCACGTGAAACATTTCGTCCGCATCCACTACAACGTCCCCGAACTCGGCGGCGAGCTGCTCAACATCGCCGAGCTCGAGGAGATCTCAGCCCACGAGTGCACCATGGTCCGTATGATCGAACTCGACCCCGCCGAGACCATCACCGGCATCTACGTCGACGGCCGCGTCATCGGCCAGGCCAACCAGCCCATGGGCACCGTCCCACACCCGCGCACCTACGATTCCATGGAGGGCATCACGGCCACCCACCTCAGCGAGGAGGAGTTCGAGGGCCTCTGGTCCGAGGCGCAAGCAAAGTTGCAATAGCCTATCGACGTACCTCCGGCCCGCCCCGCCACCGGCGCGGGCCTTTTTCGTTGGTGGATCCCTATAGTTGGCGGGGCCGGGGTTGTCCGCAATGCGGAGTTGCACGTCAACGTCCGAGCCAACCAGCCCATGGGCACCGTGGCGCACCCGCACACCCTAGCTCGATCTGTCAGCGGCGCGGGCCCTTTTCGTTGGTGGGCCCCAATAGTTGGTGGTGTCGGAGTTGTACGCAATGCGGAGTTGCGGAGTGGCCTGAGGGGCGGGCATGGGCGGAGCTGACGTCGATAAGCAATAGCCAATAGTTGGTGAGCCCCCAGTTGTCCGCAATGCGGAGTTGCGGACAAGTTATAGCGGTCACTATAAAACGCATTTCCGCAGGTCAAAGGAGTGTCGGGAGCGAGTTTTATAATGTCCGCAATCGAACTCGTATTCGCCTCAAGGGGGCCCGAAATGACCGCCGCAGTTGCCACGGAATCCAACCCAATCGCCGTCGCATTAAGCCAGCAAATCGAAGACACGCACCGCGCAATGACGCAGAGCAAAGCGGAGCTGTTGTCCGCAATCCAAACGTTTGATGAACTCGCACTTGCTATCGAATGTGGCTCATCGACCACCGCGCACTTCCTCATGCGCCGCCTGGGCGTGTCATCCTCAACCGCCCACGAGTACGTCAGCGTCGCGCACCGCCTGCGGCCCTTTCAGTACCTGCACACACACTTCACCGAGGGTGCGCTGAGCTACTCAGTGGTGCGGCTGCTGCTGAAGTACATGACCCCGGAAAACGAGCGTGAGCTGGTCGATCTCGCCCTCGGGATGGGCTTCCACGAGCTCGAATGCGCGCTGGCGGGGAAGAAGCCGCAGGACGGGGAGGGCGAGGATAGCCCGCAGTACTACCTGAGCCTGCACAAGCGCGACAACGGCGACATCGCGTTCCACGGCAATATGAATGCAGCGGACGGCGCCGCGTTCGTCGCAGCGTTGAAGATCGGCGAAATCGCGTACTGCAACCTCGACGAGGTGCTCGAAGATCTGGACCCCGAGGTCAACGAGGAAATCAACATTGCCCTCGAGCGCGCCGAAGAGGCGGAGGAGAACCGACCCGCGCGGAAGACAGTTTCCGGCTACGGGTTGCCGATCGGGCGGATGCTGCTGCGGGCGCTCATGGGCATCGTCCACATGGCGCGCACGACGCCGCGCAACACACTGACCACGCCGGGCGCGCACGTGAACATTCTGGCGACACCGGACGGTCGCGGGTACATGCCCAACAACGTGGGCGCGCCGTCGAAAGCCATCGCAAGCTTGCTGGCTAATGCGGACATACGCCTATCGACGGTCAACTCCGACGGCCTAATTCTCAACACCGGACGTAAACAGCGCCTGGCAACGAATGGCCAGGTCAACGCGCTGCTGGCTATGTGGGGCGGGCAGTGCGCGGCACCGGGGTGCACGCACACGCGCTTCATCGAGATCCACCACATCGAGGATTGGGCCACCGGGGGCTTGACCGACCTGGAGAACCTCCTGCCGCTGTGCTCCGCCTGCCACTCCCTGGTTACGGAGGGGTATCTGCAGACGCTGAAGGAACACTCAGACATCCACTTCGTCTACCGCGACGGGACGCGTTTCGTCTCCACGAACTACTCCCTGCCGCGGCGCGACGACATCAGGCGAACCATGGAGGAGTGCAACTGGTCCTTCAACGACTAGTGAGGCTTAGAAGAACTGCTCAACGGCCGGCACACCCGGGACACCCGGGATCTTGCCCGCTGCGGCCGCGGCGGCGCCGACCAGTGCCAGGACGCCTGCGGCGATGCCGGTGCCAACGAGGATGTCGTAGGTGGTGCCGAGCTTGTAGCCACGTGCGACGTCGTTCTTCAGGGAGGAGGTGGCGCTCTTCGGCACCAGGTTCTTCTCGGAGGAGCTCTTGTACGGGCCGGAGTAGCCAGTACCAGGGTTCAGACGCTCACGGGCCTCGGCCTTCACCTTGGCGCCAGCGAGGTGCTTATCGGTGACGTCGGAGGGGCGATTCGGGCTCACGATTTCGGAAAGGTCCTTCTGGTTACCTTCCTCAGCCTGTGCCGGGACGGCCGCCAGGGACAATGCGGTGGTTGCGGCGAGGGCAGCTGCGGTGATGCGCTTCATTGGAAACTCCTTTGTGCGAATCTGACGTTAAATCACCCGGGATCGGGGTGGCGCAAGTAAAACACACGTTTCCGCAGGTATTCAAGCTCGTCTGGCGGTGTAACGCAGAGGCGTCCAGTGACGATATACAAGGCCCCGAGACGCAAAAACTCCCCTCCCTAGCAGGGGCTAGAAAACGACGTTGACCAACAGCATGTACAGCGCGGTGCCGGCGAAGATCGACAGGTCGGCGCGGCGCTTCCACCAGTGCAGAAGCAGGGTGGCCGCGAGGGCGATGAGCGCGGAGGCGAGGTTGGTGGGGGAGCCGGCGTAGCCGACGAGGGTGTAGGCGACCAGCACTGTCATCACGCCGATGGGCATGAGCACGGCGAGGAAGTCGATGAACGGGCTGCCTTTGAGCACACGCAGCATGGAGAAGGGGAGTGCGCGCAGCAGCACGGTGACGATGCCGACGGGGATAAGCACCGCGGCCACCATGCCGAGGGTGACGCCGTCGGGAAGTCCGTAGTTACTCATGGCAGCTGCCAGGTAAGCCGGTCGTCGACGCGCGGGGCCCAGAAGCGCAGCACGAGGACGAGGAAGTAGGACACGAGCGCCACGAGGATCACCTGGCCGGGCAGCACGACGGCCGCCGCCAAAGCGAGGCCGCCGGCGATCAGGGGCGCGGACAGGTCGCGGCTGGCCTGGAACGCCTCGAACGCCAGCACGGCGAACAGCGCGGTCAAGGCGAAGTCGAAGCCTTCCACGCCCGCGGGGATCACCGCGCCGGTCAAAGCACCCACGATGCCGGAGGCGATCCACGCGATCTGGCAGACCACGGAAATCGTCATCAGGCGAGTGCCCGAGGAGCGGTCGCGCAGGGTGGAGGTGATGGCGTAGACCTCGTCGGTGAGCGCGTAGGTGGCGTACGCGGATGGCACACCGCGGCGGATCTCCGAACGCGGGTACGTCAGCCCGTAGAACAGGTGGCGGAAGCTCACCATGAAGCCGGTGATCGCGCTGGTCACGGGGCCGACGCCGGTGAGGACCATGTCGATGGCCAGAAACTCCATGGACCCCGCGTAGATCACGGTGGAGAAGATCGGGGTCCACCACCACGCGAAGCCGGATTGAGTCATGAGCAGGCCGAACGCCAGCCCGAGCGGCACCAACCCGAGGGCGACCAGCCAGGTGTCGCGAAGCCCCAGCCGAATCTCCGTCGATGTTTCACGTGAAACGGCCACTAGTTGTCCTCGACGTTCGCGGGGAAGGTAGCGAACAGGGGCAAAGGCATTGCTTGCCGACGCATCACGTCACCCCACAGATCCGCACCCGCGGGAGCGACGACGTCGCTGGGCAGGGCGGGGGTGACAAACCAGTCGCCGCGCAGGATCTCGTCGTCGAGCTGGCCCGGCGCCCACTCGGCGTAGCCGGCGAAGATGCGGATGCCGTCGAGAAGCTCGCTCACCTCGGCGGGAGAGGCGTTCAGGTCCACGAGCACGAGGCGGTTGGCCAGGCGGTTGAGGTAGGGGTTCTCGGGCGCGCCGGCCGCGGTCACGCCCAGGCCCACCGCGGACTCGGGGCTGACCGGCCCGCCGATGTGCACGGCCTGCGGCTTGGCGGCCAGCTCGGCCCAGCCCGCGTCCATCACGTTGGCGACGGCAACTTCGCTGCGGCGGTTGAGCACCACGCCGAGGGTGTGGTCCGCGTCGTGCTCGAGCACCAGCACCACGGTGCGGGCGAACTCGGGGGAGAACATGCCGGGGGCGGAAACGAGCAGCATGCCCGGCTCAGGCTCCACGCGTTCGAGCGCGTTGAACAGGCGGTCTGCGTAGAAATACTCAGGCATTTTCCCTCTCCCACCAGGCTTTCAGCTCGGCGACGGCTTCGTCGTGGTCCAGCTCGCCGCGCTCGAGGCGCAGCTCCTTGAGATACTTCCACGCCTTGCCCACCTCCGGGCCGGGTTTGAGCCCGAGGATCTGCATGATCTCGTTGCCGTCCAGGTCCGGGCGCACGCGCGCGAGGTCCTCCTTGGCGGCGATGTCGGCGATGCGCTCCTCCAGGTGGTCGTAGGTGCGCTGCAGGCGCGCGGCTTTCTTGGCGTTGCGGGTGGTGGAGTCGGCGCGGACGAGTTTGTGCAGCTTGGGCAGCAGTTCGCCGGCGTCGGTGACGTAGCGGCGCACGGCGGAGTCTGTCCACTGGCCCTCGCCGAAGCCGTGGAAGCGCATGTGCAGGAACACCAGCTGGCCCACGTCCGAAATGACGTGCTTCGGGTACTTCAGGGCCTTCAGGCGCTTGCGGGTCATCTTCGCGCCGACCACCTCGTGGTGGTGGAAGGTCACGCCGCCGCCCTCCTTGGGCGCGCGGGTGGCGGGTTTGCCGATGTCGTGCATCAGCGCCGCCCAGCGCAGCTTCAGGTCCGGGCCCTCGTCCTCCAGTTCGGTGGCCTGGCGCAGCACGGTCAGGGAGTGGCGGTAGACGTCCTTGTGCTGCATGTGCTCGTCGGTCTCCAGCTGCAGCGCGGGAATCTCGGGCAAAATATACGAAGCCACGCCGGTGGACACCAGCAGGTCGATGCCCTCCCAGGGACGGGCGCCGAGCATGAGTTTGTCCAGCTCAGCCTGCACGCGCTCGGCGGTAATCCGCCCGATCTCGCCGGCCATGTCGCACATCGCGTCGAATACCCGGTCCGCCACGGTAAAGCCCAGCTGGGAGACGAAACGGGCGGCGCGAAGCATGCGCAAGGGATCGTCGCGGAACGACACCTCGGGTTCCTGCGGGGTGTCTAGGACCTGCTCCACAAGGTCGCTCAACCCGTCGACGGGGTCGTGGAAGGTGGGGGAGAGGCGGAGCTCGTCGTTAAGCGAAAGCTCAATGGCCATGGCGTTGCAGGCGAAGTCGCGGCGCACGAGGTCGCCCTCGAGTGTGTCGCCGAAGGTGACCTCGGGGTTGCGCGTCACGCCGTCGTAGAGGTCGGAGCGGAACGTGGTGATTTCGACGGTTTCGCCGTGGCGGATGGCGGAGACGGTGCCGAACTCGATGCCGGTGTCCCACACTTTTTCGCCCCACTCGTCCAGGATCTCCTGGATCACCTCGGGGCGCGCGGAGGTGGTGAAGTCGAGGTCGTGCACCCCGCGGCCGAGCATCGCGTCGCGCACCGAGCCGCCGACCATATATAAGGTCTCGCCGCGGCCGGAAAACAGTTGCGCGAGGGGCTCAAGCAGAGCAGCATGCTTGGCGACGACATCCTGCGCCCGCGCCATCAGCGCAGGGGCGGCCAAGGGGTCGGTCGGGTCTGGCATATCGAAGAGCTTCTGCGTCACCCGGGACACGATACCCGCCACCCCCGCGCGGGAAGTACCACAACCGGCCGAAAGACCGATAGCATGACACGAATGAGTGACAACCAGCGCCCGGTTCCGGGGCCCTCCAACGGCAAGGGGGGCTCCGGCGGCGGTAAGCGCCGGCCGCGGCGCCGGCGCGGGGGCAAACCCGCCGAGCAGCAACAGCAGCAGGGAGACAAGCCGAAGCGGAAGCGGAATAACCGCCGCGGGAAGAACTCCCGCGGCGGGCGCAAGCAGCACAATCGTCGCAGGTCGCAGTACCAGCAGCACGACTCGTCGATAGAGACGCGCGACGAGACCTCGGCCGGCGGCCTGGTGGTCTCCGGCATGGCGGAGGCCGTGAGCAAGGACGGCAAGGTGGACATGAGCCGCATCTACGTCGCGCTCATCGGCCGCCTGGACCGCCGCGGGCGGCTGCTGTGGTCCATGCCGAAAGGCCACGTGGAAAACGGCGAGCACCAGTGGGTCACCGCCGAGCGCGAGGTGTGGGAGGAAACCGGGATCACCGGCGAAGCCTTCGACACCCTGGGCACGATCGACTACTGGTTCGTCTCCGACGGCGTGCGCATCCACAAGACGGTGCACCACAACCTGCTGCGCTACGTCGACGGCGTGTTCAACGACGAGGACCCGGAGGTCACCGAGGTGGCGTGGGTACCCATGAGCGACCTGATGGAGCACCTCGCCTACGCCGATGAGCGCAAGCTCGCCCGCATCGCGTACGACCGGATGCCGGATCTGGCCAGGAAGGAAAAGAAGGCCGGAAGGGCAACTCCGAGATGAACCGGTACGCCGCGCTGGCTGCCGTCGTGCTCGCCGCCCCCGCCGTGCCGCTGGCGCCGGACAACCTGGAAGTGTCGGAGCAGTGGGCGAACCTGACCGTGCGCCCGTCCGAGGGCGAGCAGGCGAGCGTCGAGGTCGTCGAGGCCCCGCACGCCATCTCCGCCCACGATCCGTTTCACGTGAAACTTCGCGTGACCAACCGCTCCGACGACACGCTCGAGGGCCTCAGCCTGGTCCCGCGCCGCGCGTCCGCAGTGGCCACCGTGATGGAGCAGCGCTACGCCACCATCGCTGGCCCGCAGGAGTATCAGGTGGTGGGGGACGCGCGTGACGTCGATAGGCAATTGGCCCCCGGCGACTCGCTGGAAATCGAGATGGACTTGGGCCTCGACCTGCCGGATGTGGGCACGTACCCCATCATGCTGCAGCTTCTCGACGCCTCCGGTGCCCCCCTCGACACCGACCGCTTCCATCTGGGTGTCAGAGGCGTGCGCGATGACATCCGGGCCGCGGAGCTGACCGCGCTGTACCCGGTGACCGCCGACGTGGACATCCTGCCCGGCGAAACCGGCGAGGCGCCCGAGACGCAGCCGCTGGTGCTGGCGAACGACTCCCTGGCGGGCCAGCTCGCGCCCGAGGGGCGGCTGAGCCAGCTAGTGGACCAGTACATTGAGGCAGCGCAAACACCCGAGGTCGGCTACGCCACCTGCGTGGCGCTGGACCCCGCGCTGCTAGACACCGTGGACCGCATGCAGCACGGCTACACCGTCGACGACGAACGCCCCGCCGTGGTGGAAGAGCCGAAGCGCCTGCGCGACTCCTGGGGAGGTGAAGTCGCCCCCGACGGCGAACCCGGCGCCGGCGCGGACGACGCGAAGGTGTGGCTGGACAAGGTGCGCCACATCGCCGCCACCGGCTGCGTGGTGTCCCTGCCGTGGGCGAACGCGGACCTGAACGCCGTGGCGCGCACCGGCGATAAGTGGCTCATGCGCGAGGCCGTGGAGCGCGGGCCGTTCGTGCTGCAGCGCGTGCTGGGCACCGCCGGCACGCTCAACACCGTGGTCACCGGCACGGGCTACGTCGAGGACGGCACCGCGCCCGCGTTGGGTTGGGCGGACCACTCGCGCTCCACCGTCAGGGACGAAGGCATGCAGGCCGCATGGGAGCGCGCGGAGGCGGCGGGCGTGCAGGAGGAGCACGACGGGTCCGAAAGCGCCCTCGAGCGCGCCGACATGGCGGACCTCGCCGGGGCCGCCGCACCCGCCCCGCAGCAGCCCGTGCGCGTGCTCAGCGCCGCCCCGGGCAGAGACACCGGCTGGATCGCGCCGGGCGTGATGACGGTGGGCTACCAGTCCTCCCTGGCCACCGTGCTGGCCGCCACCGGCGTGGACCCCGAAACCACCGGCTTTTCAGAGGAGAACCTGCGCTACAACTACGCCGTGGACTCCAAGGCCGCCCGCGACACCAACGCCGCCGCCGCGGTGCGCCTGGCCGCCCAGTCCGCCTGGGTGGCGGGGGATGCCGAGGAGCACCCGGATCCGATCCTGGTCAACCCGCCGGCGAACTGGGACGCGGACACCGCCGCCGCCGTGCTGGGCACCGTGGCGGAGCTGGTCACCGGCGCGGGCGCGCACCCCATGGCGTTCGGTGCCTACCTGGACGCGCCGGTGGATGCCGCGCCGGCGGGCGAGCCGGCGGAGCACACGGACCCCACCGCGTTCACCGACGCGGAGGTGCTGCAGGTGACGCAGCAGGCCGGGTTCATCAACGACCTGACCGGGCTGATGGTGCCGGATTCCAGCATCGCGCTCACGCGCTACGGGTTTACCCTGCCGCTGCGCCGGGACCTGCTGCAGGCGCTGTCCATCGGCCAGCGCCGTGCAATGTCGCGCTACAGCGACGCGGTCCAGGCCACCAGCGAGCGCCTCGGCGCCTCGCGCGCCGCGTTGGGCGACCTTCGCTCGGCAGTGGACCTGATCCCGCCCGGCAACGTCTACACACGCACCTCAAACTCCAGCCCGCTTCTCATCGTGGCCCGCAACGGGCTGCCGCTGCCGGTGGAGACCTCCATCAACTTCTCCGGGCCAGCGGACGCCCGCCTGCACGTGCCAGACGTGCTGCGCATCCCGGCTCGCGGGTCGGTCACCGTGCAGATGACTGCGGATTTGCCCGAAACCTCCCGCAGCACCGACCTGAACCTGTACCTGGCCAGCACAAACGGGCAGCCGATCTCCCAGCCGGTGGACATCGCCGTGCGCACCACCCGGTTCACGGTGGGCCGCTGGCTCGCCGTGGCGGCGCTGATGCTGGCCGCGATGCTGGTGGTGATCGCGGTGCGCGGCGCGCGGGGCAGCCCGCCTTCCGGACGCGAACGGGAACGAGCCACACAACGTAAGAATCGGAGAACCAAGTGACGGAACAGGGACTGCGCCGGCGCATTGTCGCCCCAGCGCCGCCAGCGCCGGTGCCGGCACCGCGCGAAACCAAGCCGGCGCGCGAAGAGCTCGAGGACGGCGCGCCGGATAAGTCGCTGCTGACCACCAGCCCCAAGGGCGAGACCATCGCGCCGCCGGAGACCGCCGACACGGTAGCGGCTGGCGCGGCGGGCACGGCGGCGGTCGCTGTCGCCGAGCCCCAGGCAGCCGAGGAGGAGCAGCCCGCCGAGGGCGGGGAGAAGGTCGTGCGCGCCACCGGCTCCATGGCCGTGGCCACCCTGATCTCGCGCATCACCGGGTTCATCCGCACCGTGCTCATCGGCGCGGCCCTCGGCGAGGTTGTGGCGGCGTCCTTCAACACCGCCAACACCCTTCCCAACCTGATCACGGAGATCGTGCTCGGCTCCGTGCTCACCGCCCTGGTGGTGCCGGTGCTGGTGCGCGCGGAGAAGGAAGACGCCGACAACGGCGCGGCGTTCATCCGCCGCCTGTTCACGCTCACCCTGACGCTGATGACGGTGGTCACGGTCGTCGCCGTGGCGGCCGCGCCGCTGTTGACCAGGATGATGATGGACGAGGACTCGCAGGGCAACCTCGTCCAAACCACCTCGTTCGCGTTCTTGGTGCTGCCGCAGATCTTTTTCTACGGCATGTTCTCCCTGTTCATGGCCATCCTGAACACGAAGGAGCACTTCCGGCCCGGCGCCTGGGCCCCGGTGGCGAACAACATCGTCTCCATCGCCGTGCTCGTGGCGTATATGGCGCTGCCGGGGCAGCTGAACCCGGCCGCGCCGACGTCGATAAGCAATCCGCACGTGCTGCTGCTGGGCCTTGGCACCACGGCTGGTGTGGTGGTGCAGTGCCTGATCATGCTGCCCGCGCTGCGCAAGCTGGGCATTGACCTGCGGCCGCTGTGGGGCATCGACGAGCGCCTGAAGCAGTTCGGCGGCATGGCGCTGGCGATCATCACCTACGTGGCGATCAGCCAGTTCGGCTACGTCATTACCTCCCGCATCGCGTTCAACGCGGACGCGGCGGCGCAGTTTATCTACCAGCAGCACTGGATGCTGCTGCAGATGCCGTACGGCATCATCGGCGTCACCCTGCTCACCGCGATCATGCCGCGCATGTCCCGCAACGCCGCGGACGGCGACGACGCAGCCGTGGTGGCGGACCTGACCATGGGCACGAAGCTGACATTCATCGCGCTGATCCCCATCATCATCTTCATGACGGCGCTGGGCCCCGACATCGCCCACGCCCTGTTCGCCTACGGCTCGTTCAGCCCCGAGGCGGCGCACCTGCTCGGCCAAACCATCTCCGCGTCCTCGTTCACGCTGATTCCGTACGCGCTGGTGATGCTGCACCTGCGCGTGTTCTACGCCCGCGAGGAAGCGTGGACGCCCACGTTCATCATCGCCGGCATCACCGGCACGAAGATCCTGCTGTCCGCCCTCGCGCCGTACATCGCGCAGGACCCCAGCCACGTGGTGGTGCTGCTCGGCGCGGCCAACGGCTTCGGCTTCGTCGCCGGCGCGCTCATCGGCGCGCTGCTTCTGCGCCGCAAGCTGGGCACCCTGCGCGCCGGCGACGTGCTGCGCACCTCCATCTGGGCGGTGGCCGCGGCGCTTGTCGGCGTTGCGGTGATCTTCGGTGTGCGCTGGCTGCTTCGCGACGTCGCCGGCCTGCACCTGCCCGAGGCCCTCGGACGCTTAATCGGTGCCCCCAGCTTGGGCAACCTCATCGAGGTCGTCATGCTCGGCGTGCTGTTTTTGGTGGTCACCGGCCTGGTGTTGTCGCGCTCCAAGCTGCCCGAGGTGCAGAACCTGGGCCGCGCGCTGCAGCGCATCCCGGGCATGAGCCGCATCATCCGCCCGGACGAGGACCGCGCGCTCGAGGTGGGCGAGGCGGACCCGCGGGACGTGTCCAACCAGTTCCTCGCCGCCGACACCTTCAACGCCTCCCCGGTACCGCCACCGATGTCCGCCGGTGTGGTCCGCGGTCCGCGCCTGGTGCCGGGTGCGGGCGTGTCCGACGGGCGCTTCCGCCTGATCCGCGACCACGGCGCCAGCACCGGCGCGCGCTTCTGGCAGGCGCGCGAGGTGGCCACCGGCAGAGATGTGGCGCTGACGTTCGTGGACACCACGGGCGCCGCGCCGATGGCCCCGGCCACCCCGCGCGAGGCTGCGCTGAAGGCCGCCGGCGTGGCGCGGCGCACCCGCAAGATGGCCAAGCTGCACCTGCCCGCGGTGGCCGAGAATATTGAGATCCTGTCCTACCGCTCCGGCGCCCTGGTGGTGGCGGACTGGGTGGAGGGCTCCTCGGTCAAGGCCGTGGCGGAATCCGGCCAGACACTGCACACCGAAGCCGTGGCAAACGCGCTGGCACCGCTAGCCGGCGCGATGGCGGCGGCGCACGAGGCGGACGTGCCGCTGGGCCTGGACAACCGCCAGCAGCTGCGCATCGACCACGAGGGGCACGTCCGCCTGGCGTTCCCGGTGGTGCTGCCGGACGCCAGCCCGGCCACGGACGCGGAGTCCTTCGCCTCCGCGCTGACGCTTCTGACCAGCAACGTCAGCTCCGACGACCTGGACGACGTCACCGCCCGCACCCGCGCGCTCGTGGACGCGGACGCGGTGGACCAGGCCGCCTTCCGCGACATCGAGCGCGCGCTCTACGAGGCGGCGAACCTGCCGGTGCCCAACGAGGACGCGCCAACGGACGAGATCCCGGTGGTGGAAATCTACGAGCCGGTCGAGCCGGTGGCCGAGCACGTGGAGGACCCGGACGAGCTGCGCGGCGGCTTCGGCGGACGCACCATGGGCCCGGCGACGATTGGCCTGCTCACCTTCGCCGCCGTCATCGCGGCGGTGCTGGTGGGCGTGCTGACCACCTACCTGGTGGACTTCGTCTCCGGCGAAAACGTGGTGGACCGTCCATCCGCCGCGCCCACAACCACCACGCGCGACCCCGGCATGCCGGTGGTCATCGGCCCGCTGAACATGGAGGTCCTAGACGACAGCTCCGTGCAATTCACGCCCGAGGACGGCTCGGCGTTCACATTGGAGCAGGTGCTTATCGACGCCTCCGGTTCCGCCAACTACACCCTCTACGGCGTGCCAGCAGAGCAGGAGACCGCGCACCCGCCTGTGATCGCGGAGGGCAAGCTGCGCGGCGGCCAGATCAGCGCCGACGTGGAAACCAACGAACCGCTGTTGCGCGTGGTGCTGAAGGTGGACGGCGAGACGGATGTGAAGAACATCTCGTTGGTGGGCCACATGGTTGTCCACTGAAATGCGCACCCGGCTCTAGCCAGGGGGTCTTGGGCCGGGGCATAGTGGGGGCAACTGAATTTTTGAGGGGACAATGGACTACATCAACGACCGGCAGCTGGTGGCGAACTACCTGGGAGGGGACCGGCAGGCCTTCACACTCATCGTGCGGCGCCACCGCAAGCGCATGTACTTCGCCGCCCGCAACTTCGCCCGCAACGAGCAGGACGCCCAGGACATCGTCCAAGACGCCCTGTTCAAGGCGGCGCGCAGCATGCACACCTACCGCGGGGAGGCAAAGCTGTCCACGTGGCTGCACCGCATGACCATCAACGCGGCAATAGACCACCAGCGCAAGGACGGCCGCGCCGGCGCCCAGTACAGCCTGGACGACAACGACCACGTGGACATCGACGCGAACAAGTACCTCGCCTACAACCCCATGGAGAACATGGAGCGCACCATGGCCATGCGGCAGGCCCTGGCGGTGCTGCCGCAGGCGCAGCGCAAGGCCCTGTGGCTCATCGACGTCGCGGGCATGAGCGTCGGCGACGCCGCGGCCGAACTCGGGGTGCAACCCGGCACCGTGAAGTCGCGCCGCTACCGGGCGCGCGAGGCCGTCGCCGCGGCGATAGGGGAGGCGGCGCCGGCGCGCTAAGATCTGCAACCATGACTTCCCCCGGCTTCAACTTTGTTACCCCGCAAACCGATGCGGCCCCGGCGCCCAAAGCCGCCACCACCAGCACCGACGAGGTGCACGACCTGATCATCGTCGGCTCCGGCCCCTCCGGCTACACCGCCGCCCTTTACGCCGCACGCGCGGAGCTGAAGCCGCTCGTGTTCGAGGGCTACGAGTACGGCGGCGAGCTGATGAACACCACCGAGGTGGAGAACTTCCCCGGCTTCGAAGACGGCATCATGGGCCCGGACCTCATGGCCAACATGCGCGCCCAGGCGGAGAAGTTCGGCGCGGATCTGCGCCAGGAGCTGGTGGACTCCGTGGACTTCTCCGGCGACATCAAGAAGGTCGTGGTCGACGGCGAGGTCTTCCAAGCCCGCGCCGTCATCCTCGCCACCGGCGCCGCCCCGCGCCACCTGGGCATCCCGGGGGAAACGGAGCTGACCGGCCGCGGCGTGTCCACCTGCGCCACCTGCGACGGCTTCTTCTTCAAGGACCAGCACATCGCCGTCGTCGGCGGCGGCGACTCCGCCATGGAGGAGGCCACCTTCCTGACCAAGTTCGGCTCCAAGGTCACCCTGATCCACCGCTCGGAGAACTTCCGCGCCTCCAAGATCATGCTCGAGCGCGCCCGCGAGAACGACAAGATCGAGTTCCTCACCGACACCGTGGTGGACTCCGTGGTGGAGGCGGACGGCAAGGTCGGCGGGCTGAACATCCGCAACGTTGTCACCGGCGAGGAGAGCGTGCTGGACGCCACCGCGCTGTTCGTCGCCATCGGCCACGACCCGCGCTCCGCGTTCCTGGACGGCCAGGTCGCCGTTGACGAGGGGGGCTACGTTGAGGTGGCGGAGCCGTCGACAAGCACGAGCGTTCAAGGCGTGTTCGCATGCGGCGACCTGGTGGACAAGACCTACCGCCAAGCCATCACCGCCGCTGGCGCCGGCTGCCGCGCCGCGCTGGACGCACAGCACTACCTGGCGGCGCTGTAGACTGTCCGCATGAACGCACCAGTTGATGTGACCCAAGCAACCTTCAAAAACGAGGTCATCGAGGCGGACACCCCGGTGCTCGTGGACTTCTGGGCTGAGTGGTGCGGGCCGTGCCGCAAGCTCTCCCCGCTGCTCGACGAGATCGCCCAGGAAATGGACGGCCAAGTCAAGGTAGCCAAGGTCAACGTGGACAACGAGCGCGCGCTCGGCGCCATGTTCCAGGTCATGTCCATCCCCGCCGTCATGCTGTTCAAAGACGGCAAGAAGGTCGACGAGTTCGTGGGCGTGCGCCCGAAATCCGAGATCGTTTCCAAGATTCAGGCGCAGCTCTAGCGGCGCGTAGACTGACCCTGTCCATCCAACTAGAAAGGCCCGCATGCAAGACATTTTGCGCGTTGGCGACTCCAGCACACGGGTCGCCGAGGTCCGGATGTCCTTAGCCCGCCTGGGCCTGATAGACGGCTACGAGGGCGACATCGACTCCACCCGGCGCTTCTCCGAGAGCGAGATGCTTTACGACGACATCCTGTGCGAAGCCGTCAAAGCCTTCCAACAATCCCGCGGCATCGTGCCCACCGGGACCATCGACGCGGCGACGCTGCGCGAGCTGCGCGAGGCGTCCTACACCCTCGGCGCGCGCGTGCTGAGCTACCAGCCCGGCCAGGAAATGGTCGGCGACGACGTCGGGCAGCTGCAGTCCCAGCTGCACGAGCTGGGCTTTTACCCGCACCGGGTGGACGGCCGCTTCGGGCCGCGCACCTACGAGTCGCTGATGAACTACCAGCTCAACTCCGGGCTGGAGGACGACGGCGTGTGCGGCCCCGACACCCTCCACGCCCTGTCGCTTCTGGGCCGCCGCATCACCGGCGGGTCCGCGCAGGCCATCCGCGAGCGTGAGACCGTGCGCCAGGCCGGCCCGAACCTGACCGGCAAGCGCGTGGTCATCGACCCGGACCTCGGCGGCGCCGACCGCGGCCTGGTCGTCGACGGCCCGTACGGCCCCATCACGGAAGAAGAGATCCTCTGGGATTTGGCCCAGCGCATCGAGGGCCGCATGGTCGCCGCCGGCATGGAAACCATCCTGTCGCGACCCCGCGGCGACAACCCCTCCAACAAGCAGCGCGCCGACTTGGCCAACGGCTTCAAGGCGGACCTGCTCATTTCCCTGCGCCTGGACTCCTACCAGAACGAGAAGGCCAACGGCGTGGCCACCTTCTACTTCGGCTCCGAGAAGGGCAGCTCCTCGCTGACCGGGGAGACGCTATCCGGCTACATCCAGCGCGAGGTCGCCGCCCGCACCCAGCTGCAGAACTGCCGCAACCACGCCCGCACCTGGGAGATGCTGCGCATGACCCGGATGCCGTCGGTGGAGCTGGTGGCCGGCTACCTGACCAACCCGGGGGACCTAGCCGTGCTCACCGACCCCAACGAGCGCGACGCCATCGCCGAAGCGGTCGTGGTGGCCGTCAAGCGCCTCTACCTGCTCGACCACGACAACCGGCCCACCGGCACCTACTCCTTCAAGGAGCTGCTGCGGGAGGAAAAGCACGCCTAGCTAGTCGGTGCCCTGGATGAGCCCCATGATGCGCTCGAAGTCGTCCTTGTCGCCGAACTCGACCACGATCTTGCCCTTGCGCTTGCCCATGGTCACCGACACCTTGGTGTCCCAGATGTCCGCGAGCGAATCGGCGGCGCGGGTGAGGTACTCCGGCTGCGGGGCGGGCTGGCGCTTCGGCTTATCCGGCACCTTGCCGTTCGAATTGATCAAAGACACGGCCTCTTCCGTCGCGCGGACGGAAAGGCCCTCGGCGACAATGCGGTCGGCAAGCTGGGCCTGGGCGTCGGCGGTGCCGTCGCCAAGCTTGATGCCCAACAGCGCACGGGCGTGGCCCGCGGAAAGCACCCCGGCGGCGACGCGGCGCTGCACGCCCACGGGCAGGTTGAGCAGGCGGATCGCGTTGGTGATCACGGGGCGCGAGCGGCCCAGGCGGTCGGCGAGCTGCTCCTGGGTCACGCCGAACTCGTCGAGGAGCTGCTGGTAGGCGGCGGCCTCCTCGAGCGGGTTGAGCTGGACGCGGTGAATGTTCTCCAAAAGCGCGTCGCGCAGCATGTCCTCGTCGGACGTCTCGCGCACGATCGCCGGGATGTGCTTCAGGCCGGCCTTGGAGGACGCGCGCCAGCGGCGCTCGCCCATGATGAGCTCGAAGCCCTCGGGCGTGTCGCGCACGACGATGGGCTGCAGCAGGCCGAACTCGCGGATGGAGTGGACCAGCTCGGCCAGCTCGTCCTCGTCGAAGACCTGGCGCGGCTGCTTCGGGTTGGGGATGATCTGCCCGACCGGGATCTCCTGGTAGCGCGCGCCGACCGGCACGGGCTGGATCACCTTGTCGCGCTTGGCGGACACTGTCGGGGCACCCTGGACTTTCTTGGGGGCACCCTTTGGTGCGTCGTCAGGCTTGGGTGCTTGCTTGCCAAAAATCACGTCGGAGGCACCCCCGCCGATGCCCGGGGTCTTGCCGTTTTTGTCGATGTCCGACGGCGCCGACGGGATGAGCGCCGCCAGTCCGCGGCCGAGGCCGCCCTTGCGTTCTGCCATTGATTACTCCTCCTCGAGCTGGTTGTAGACCTCGGGGCTCACGCCGATCGGGCCGGTGGTGGGGTGCGGCTGGTAGTCGCCGCGGGTGGCCAGCTCCTTCGCCGCGTCAAAGTAGGCCAGGGCGCCGCGGGATCCGGGGTCGTAGTCGATGACGGTCTGGCCGTAGCCGGGCGCCTCGGAGACCTTCACGGAACGGGGGATGACGTTGTTCAGCACCACTTGGCCGAACTGGCCGCGCACCTCGTCCGCAACGTCGGCGGCCAGGCGGGTGCGGGCGTCGTACATGGTCAGCACGATCGCGGAGATGTGCAGGTTGTTGTTCAGGTGCTCGCGGATCATGCCGATGTTGCCCAGCAGCTGGCCCACGCCCTCGAGCGCGTAGTACTCGCACTGGATCGGGATGAGCACCTCGTCCACCGCGGTCATCGCGTTGATGGTCAAAAGCCCGAGCGACGGCGGGCAGTCGATGAACACGTAGTCGAAGGCGTGCTCGTCCAAAAAGCCGCGGCGGATCTGGTCGTGCAGGCGGTACTCGCGCCGCACCATGGACACCAGCTCGATCTCCGCGCCGGCCAGGTCGATGGTGGCGGGGATGCAGAACAGGTTCGGGTTGTCCGGGTGCGGCTGCACGGCGTCGGAGGCCTCGGCCTCGCCGATGAGCAGCTCGTAGCTCGACGTGGTGCCGGAGGTGTGCTCCGCACCCAGCGCGGTCGACGCGTTGCCCTGCGGGTCCAGGTCGATCACCAACACTTTCAGGCCCTGCTTGCTCAGCCCGGCCGCCAGATTCACGCTGGTGGTGGTCTTGCCCACGCCGCCCTTCTGGTTGGCCACGGTGATCACGCGCGGCTGGTCCGGCTTCGGCAGCGCTTCGCTTCTCGACGTCACCCGCGCCGCGCGCATCGCCGCCTCCATCACAGGAGTCTCGTCGTAGTTTTCCATCTACGCCCCCTTCTTTCTGCGCTGGATACGGATCAACGTGGTGGGCTGCTCCAGCACGGACTCGCCCACAGTGAAGATCTCCGCCTCAACGCCGCCGGCCTTCGCAATGGCCTTCGCGTCGCGCTCGAGTTCCTCCGCCACGGATTCGCCCTTCATCGCAATCATGTGCCCGCCGCCCTGCAGCAGCGGAATGGACCACCCGGCGAGCTTACCCAGCGGGGCGACGGCGCGGGAGGTGACGGCGTCGAAAGCCGCCTTGGGCTGCTCCTCGGCGCGCCCGCGCACCACGGTCACGTTGTCCAGGCCCAGTTCGGAAACGACCTCGCCCAGGTATGTGGAGCGCTTCAGCAACGGCTCAATCAACGTGATGGAAAGGTCCGGCCGCGCGATCGCCAGCGGGATACCGGGAAGGCCGGCGCCTGAGCCGATGTCCGCCACCTTCAGACCAGGCTCGAACGCCTCCGCGATCACTGCGCAGTTGAGGATGTGGCGCTCCCACAAACGCTCCACCTCTTTGGGCCCGATGAAGCCGCGCTCGGCGGCCGTGGTGGCCAAAGAGCGGTGGTAGGCCTCGGCCAATCCGAGGCGTTCTCCGAAAACTTGGGCTGCGGCTGCAGGGGAGGTATCCGACATGCACAACACTGTAGTCGGCCCGCCGACATGAAAAAGTCCCGGCCGAAAACGGGCCGGGACTTGTTCGTCGATAAGCAGAAAGTTACTTACCTTGCTTCCGCTGCTTCTTGGTGCGGCGGTCCTTGGTGCGCGCGCCCGGGGCGGGGGCGGTGGTGCGCTTGAGCTCCACCTTGCGCGCCTCCTCGGCGGCCTCTTCTTTGTCCATCTTGTTGTTCAGCCACATGGTCTGGAAGAACGTCCACAGGTTGTTGGTGAGCATGTAGAACAGCAGGCCGATGTGCCAGATCACGCCGGTGGCAAGAATCATGACGGGGAAGAACCACATCATCATCTTGTTCATCAGACCCATCTGGGACTGCATCATCTCGGCCATCTCGCCCTGCGGCTTCGGGCCCTTGCCGGCGGCCTTGCGGGCCTCCTGGCGCTTGACCATGAGGCGGGCGTTGAGGTGCGTGAACGCCGCACACAGCAGAACCAGCGGCAGGCACACGGCGATGATCTGCGCGCGGGTCAGATCCGCGTTGCCGAACGCGGCGAAGGCCTCCTGCGGCATGGACATGTACGCGGACAGCGGCACGCCGAAGAAGTCCGCGTCCAGGAAGGACTGCACGTCTTCCACCGGGAAGGCGTAGTTCGCGGTGGAGCGGTTCTCCTCCACGGACATGCCCAGCTCACTGGTGCGGTTGAAGGAGCGCAGCACGTGCAACAGGCCGATGAAGATGGGCAGCTGCACGATCGGCACGATGCAGGACGACAGCGGGTTCGTACCGTTTTCGCGGTAAAGCTTCTGCGTCTCTTCGGCGATCTTCTGCTGGTCGCCCTTGTACTTCTCGCGGATTTCCTGCATCCGCGGCTGCATCTCCTGCATTTTGCGCGTGGAGCGCATCTGGTTGACCATCGGCTTGAGCAGCAGCAGGCGCACCGTGCAGGTGAGCAGGACGATGGCCAAGATCCAGGAGATGCCCGAATCCTTGGGGATGACAAAGCCGAGAACCTCGTGCCAGAACCTCAGCACCCAGGAAATCGGCCAATAGATGAAATTCAGCACGTTTCGGTGTTACTCCTCACTCATTTCAATGCTGCCCGGCACTGGGTCGTAGCCGCCGGGGTGCCAGGGCCCGCATTTGCACAGCCTGGCCGCGGCCATTGCGCCGCCGCGCACCGCTCCGTGGCGTGACACGGCTTCGAGCGCATACGCACTGCATACTGGCATAAAACGGCACGTCCCGCCCATCTTAAGGGGTGAGATGTACTTTTGGTAACCGCGAATCAGCCCCACCAGCAGTTTCGCCGCAGGCCCCTTCGCGGCGGGAATTTCGCCGCCGGCGAAGTTGAAGTAGGCCATTATCGCTTCTTTTGCGCTTTGTCCAGGGCTTTTTCCAGATCGCGCGCGAGCTCGTCGGTCGTTGCGGCTGCGGCGGGCGGGAGGGCGCGGATCACCACATCGACAGAGCGCTCAAGCTTATCGACGAGCTCCCGCTCCACCACCACATGCCGCAACTTCCTCGACACGGCATGGCGCGTCACGGCGTTGCCCACCTGCTTGGACACCACCAGCCCGAAGCGCGGCCCGCCCTGGATGACGGGGTCTTTCCGGTGGTGCACATGCACCATTAACGTGCGAGACCCCGCGCGCACACCCTTCCTCATCGCAACTTTGAAGTCTGCGGAGGAAGAAAGTTTGTGCGGGCGGGGTAACACGCTCGGGTTGAAACTATGCCGTCAGCTTTGCGCGGCCCTTCTTGCGGCGCGCGGAAACGATGGCGCGGCCAGCGCGGGTCTGCATGCGGGCACGGAAGCCGTGCTTGCGTGCGCGGCGACGGTTGTTCGGCTGGAAAGTCCGCTTAGACACGGTGGACTCCTTGTGCAGTCGTGAACAGCCGGCGGCTCGTCAAAGCCTCCCGGGGAAGTGGCCGTTCCAGAGTTGAAACGTTGCGTTGAGATTGCGGCTCGGCTCCAGAGGTGGAGCGCAGTTCGCGTGCAGCGCCTTCGCCAGCTCGCCTTGATTCAAGCGGCCCGGTGCCCGGCGGGGGCGGTGCTCTCAGATGTACGCCGGTGCAACCGACGTAAAGACGGGGTTAAGACTACGCGAATTTGTGCTCCCCGGCCAAATCAACACGCGCACTTTTTTCCAGGGGCAATCGGGTACCCCCGTAATTACAACAATGTGTTTTTTCGCAGGTGGGGCGGGAAATCCTCCCCGCACCCTGCGAGAGGGCTGGCAGTATGTGGACAGCTGTTCGACGCGGCGGTTTATCCACAAAAACCGGCCCTGGCGAAGTTTCGACAGCCCAAGGTCGGAGCGGGTAACAATAAAGCAATCACCACAATCGCACAGCCCGGGGATGCACAGGGCTGTGGATAACTGTGAAGTACCGGTTGAGACTTTCGCCAAAAACGCGTTGTTTGCGCAGGTCACGGCGGTGTAAATCTTCACACACAGTTATCCACAGGCCGCGCGGACCTTGTGGACAACCCTCGCTGCTAAAGTATCCACACCTGTGGATAACACTGTGGAACAGCAGGTGGCAGCGCGCCGAGCGGGCGAGCGAAGTTGTGGATTGCACAGTGAAATCCGGTGAATTACACCGAATGTAGACAGGAACAGACTGGAGACGACGTTGGCGGACCAACACCTCGAGGACCTGTGGCGCGGCGTCGTCGACGAGCTGCTGCGCCTCTCGGAGCAGGCCACCTCGTCCGTACCCACGCTGACCCCCCAGCAGCGCGCATACCTGCGGCTGATGAAGCCGGTCGTGCTTGTCGACGGCTACGCCCTACTCTCCGCACCCCACCAAGCCGCCAAAAATGTCATTGAGGAGTCACTGGCTCCCCACATCACGGCACTGCTGTCCTCCCACACCGGCCAGCCCTACGCCCTGGCCGTCTCCGTCGCCGCACCTGAACCGGAGCCGGAGCCCGAACCTGTTCAGCAGCCGGCGCCGACGCCGGAACCCAGCTGGCAGCCCACCCAATCCCACGTTGAAGCGCCGGCGGCGGGGGAGCAGATCCCCATGGGCCTGGACGAATTGGCGCAGATGCATGCTGCACAGGTGGCGGGGCGCCGTCGAGAAGCAAATGCGCACCCCACCGTGGACCGCCGCATCCCCCGCGAGAAGCCCGCGCACGACCCCGACCGCGAAGCCAGCCTGAACCCGAAGTACACCTTTGAAAACTTCGTCATCGGCTCGTCCAACCGCTTCGCCAACGGCGCCGCCGTCGCCGTCGCCGAAAACCCCGCCAAGGCCTACAACCCCCTGTTCATCTGGGGCGGCTCCGGCCTGGGCAAAACCCACCTCCTGCACGCCGCCGGCAACTACGCACGCGTGCTGCAGCCGGGACTGCGCATCAAATACGTCTCCTCCGAGGAATTCACCAACGACTACATCAACTCCGTGCGCGATGACCGCCAAGAATCCTTCAAGCGGCGCTACCGCAACCTGGACATCCTGATGGTCGACGACATCCAGTTCCTCGAAGGCAAAGAAGGCACCCAGGAAGAGTTCTTCCACACCTTCAACGCCCTGCACCAGGCAAACAAGCAGATCATCCTGTCTTCCGACCGGCCACCCAAGCAGCTGACCACGCTCGAAGACCGGTTGAGGACGCGCTTCGAAGGCGGCCTGATCACCGACGTGCAGCCGCCGGACCTGGAAACCCGCATCGCCATCCTGATGAAGAAGGCGGCAGCCGACGGCACCCAGGTCGACCACTCCGTGCTGGAGCTCATTGCCTCCCAGTTCGAGTCTTCCATCCGCGAGCTCGAGGGCGCGCTGATCCGCGTGTCGGCCTACTCGTCGCTGATCAACGAGCCGATCACCATGGAAGTCGCCCAGGTCGCACTGCGCGACATCCTTCCCGACGAAGGCGACGTCAACATCACCGCCGACGCCATTAAGGACGCCGCTGCGGAGTACTTCCAGGTCTCCCTGGACCAGCTCGTCGGCGCCGGAAAGACCAGGCAGGTCGCCCACGCGCGGCAGATTGCCATGTACCTCTGCCGCGAATTGACCGAACTGTCCCTGCCCAAGATCGGCGACGAGTTCGGCGGCAAGGACCACACCACCGTCATGTACGCGGACCGCAAGATCCGCAAGGAGATGACGGAAAACCGCGGCACCTACGACGAGATCCAGGAGCTCACGCAGGTGATCAAGAACCGCGCCCGCACCCGCGCGCGCTAGTTCGTGCTTTAGGCGGCGGACCCACTCCCATCTCCACAGACCCTGGGAGCCAAAGCCTGGGAATGCGCGAAAATCGCACGATCCCAGGCTTTGGCTCCCAGGGTCTGTCGTTGTGCTGCCTGGTGAGGGGCACCGGCAAACCACTTCCGTACCACTCTCCACAACCCTATCCACACCTGTGTAATTACAGCGATGTGGTTTAGCCAAATGCGTCACATTGTAACCGAAGTCACACAAGCGAAAGCTGGGGACAGTGTGTGCATAACTGGTGGAAGAACGCGGTTCCGTTTGTGTAATTTCAAAGGGCCGGAAAATCTATCCACAGGGCGACGCACTTATCCACAAGTTATCCACAACCCAAATCACACGCGCGACACGCCGTGCGACCGGCGCAAAAACACTCCGATCCACAGTTTCCCCAACACCTACTGTTGTTCCCCTCTTTACTTCTTGTAATTCAATCTGGAGAAAGAGAGGGTGTGCAATCTCGGCGGCGATCCGGGAGGTGATGCGTCGATAGGCAGAGTGCGCGCAGGCGAATCACAAATGTAGAGTGGTGTCCGATCTGGCCCTGCCCGAAATGCCAAGAATGCCAAAGGAGACTGCGCAGTCATGGACAACAATGTGTCGTTTCGCGTCCATAAGGATGAGCTCGCGGACGCCGCGGCGTGGGTCGCGCGCAGCCTGCCCACCAAGTCGACGCAGCCGGTGCTGCGCGCGGTTGTGATTACGGCCGACGACAACGGCCTGGAGTTCGCGGGCTTCGACTACGAGGTCTCCACCCGCGTGCGCATCGGCGCCGAGGTGAACGAGCCGGGCCGCGTCGCGGTCGCCGGCAAGCTGCTCGCGGACATCGTGGGCACCATGCCGAACGATGCCATCGAGGTCTCCACCGACTCCAAGGTGATGACGCTGAAGGCGCGTTCCTCCCGCTTCGAACTGCCGCTGATCGCGCTGGACGATTATCCGCAGTTGCCGCACCTGCCGGAGGTCACGGGCCGCATTTCCCCGGCGGCGCTCACGGGCGCGGTCACCCAGGTGGCGTCCGCCGCCGGCCGCGACGACACGCTGCCGATGCTCACCGGCATCCACGTGGAGATCGACGGCGAGAATGTCACCCTCACGGCCACGGACCGCTTCCGCCTGGCGCAGCGTCACCTGACCTGGGAGCCGACCAGCCCGGACGTCAAGGCCGACCTGCTCGTCCCGGCGAAGACGCTGCTGGACAACGCGCGCACGCTGGACACCTCCATCGACGACCCGGTGGAGCTCGCAGCCGGTACGGCCGACAACATCGGCGGCGACGGCCTGTTCGGCCTGCACACCGGCAACCGCGAAACCACCACGCGCATGCTCGACGCCGATTTCCCGAACGTCGAGCCGCTGCTGCCGAAGACGCACACGGCGATCGCGTCGGTGGAGGTCGCGCCGCTTTTGGAGTCCATCCGCCGCGTGAGCCTGGTCGCGGACCGCAACGCGCAGCTGCGCATGCACTTCAAGGAAGGCGAGCTGACGCTGTTCTCCTCCGGCGCGGATTCGGGCGCGGCCCAGGAGACGCTGCAGGCCGCGTTCACCGGCGTGGACGAGCTGCTTATCGCGTTCAACGCGGGCTATCTTCGCGACGGCCTGTCGGTCATCGGCACCGACCGCGTCGTGTTCGGCTTCACGGAGGCCTCCCGCCCGGCGATCATGATCCCGCAGCCGGAGGAGCTGCCGGAGCGCGGCGAGGACGGCACGTTCCCGACCCCGGACACGCACTTCACTTACCTGCTCATGCCGGTTCGCCTGCCGGGCTAGCCCATGCACGTCCGCGAGCTCGATCTGCGTGATTTCCGCTCGTGGCCCGAGCTGAATCTCAAGCTTGAGCCGGGCGTGACCGTTTTCGCGGGCCGCAACGGCCACGGCAAAACCAACATTGTGGAGGCGGTCCACTATTCGTCGAAGCTGTCGAGCCATCGCGTATCGACGGATGCTCCGCTGATCCACGCCGGCGCCGAAAACGCACGCGTGTCCGCCACCACCGTCAACGACGGCCGGGCGCTGACCACGCACCTGCTGATCAAGGCGCACGGCGCGAACCAGGCCCAGATCAACCGCACCCGGCTAAAGTCCGCCCGCGAGCTGTTGGGCGTGCTGCGGGTGGTGATGTTCTCCCCGGAGGATCTGCGCCTGATCACGGGCGAGCCGGCGGAGCGCCGCAAGTTCCTGGACGACCTCGCGGCACTCAGAACACCCCGCCTCGGCGGCGCCCGCGCGGACTACGAGAAGGTGCTACGGCAGCGAAACGCGCTGCTGAAGAGCTCGAACATGGCGCTGCGGCGCGGCTACCAGGACGAGGACGGCGCCAGCGCGCTTTCCACCCTGGACGTGTGGGACGGCCAGCTCGCCGCACTTGGCGCGCAGGTGGTGGCGGGAAGGCTCAGCCTCGTCGACGAGCTCGCCGAGCGCATCACCGAGGCCTACCAGTCCGTCGCCCCGGAGTCGCGCCCCGCGTCGGTGGCGTACAGCTCCACGCTCGACCGGGCGGTGACCGAGCTCAACGGCGGGCCGACACGGGACCCGGCGGTGTTCGAGGCCGCCATGCTCGCTGAGCTGGGGCGTCGCCGCAGGGACGAGATCGACCGCGGCGCCACCCTCGTGGGTCCCCACCGCGACGACCTGGCGCTCATGCTCGGCGACCAACCCGCGAAGGGCTACGCCTCCCACGGCGAAACCTGGTCCTACGCGCTGGCGCTGCACCTCGCCGAATACCAGCTTTTGGCCAGCGACGGCACCGACCCGGTGCTGATCCTCGACGACGTCTTCGCCGAGCTCGACGCCAAGCGTCGCGAGCGCCTCGTGCACGTCGCCGCCGACGCGGAGCAGGTGCTGGTCACCGCCGCGGTGGGCGACGACCTGCCCGGCAACCTCGACGACGCCGTCGCCGCGCGCTACGCCGTGACCATGCAGGACGGGGTGAGCGCCAGTGAGCGATCTGATTAAGCGCAGCTTCGACACAGTCCGCGCCACCGCGCGCAAACGCGGCCGCCCCCTGCCGGACCTCTCCCGCCAGGGCACCAGCACCATCCCCAGGCGCAATAAGCCATCGCTTCACGACGGACCAAAGGCGGGCATCACGGTGCCGGGATTAGACGTGCCGGAGGATCGTCGTAAAGCAAATGTGCGGGGCATCCCCACGGGCCTGGACGGGCGCGCATTGCCGCGCAGCTACAGAGTTTCCTCCTTTTCCAACCTGCTGGGCACTGAAATCCGCAAGCGCGACTGGACCGAGAAGATGGCGCACGGCTGGGTCATGGGGCACTGGGCCGAGCTGGTGGGCGAGAAGATCGGCCAGCACACGCGCGTGGAGATGATCAAGGGCGGCGAAGTGCACGTCAGCTGCGACTCCACCGCCTGGGCCACGCAGATGAAGTACATGCAGCGCGAAGTGCTCGCGGCGATTGCGGCGAAGGTCGGTCCGGACGTGGTGACCAAGCTGCACGTGTACGGGCCGAAGACGAAGAGCTGGCGCTACGGGCCCCTGCACGTGAAGGGCCGCGGCCCGCGAGACACGTACGGGTAGGGGTGGGCGAAAAACGCGCGTGAAACGCCCTCTCGCGCGTTGGACACCTCCCCGTTATGGCCCCCTCACCGTGTAATATGGGACAGGTTCAACGGGCCTGAATTACACATTCGGCCCACATTCACGCATGGAGGAGCTTCCCGAAAGTGGCAGAGCAGCAACCCCATTACGACGCGTCATCGATCACCATCCTCGAAGGCCTCGAGGCGGTGCGCAAGCGCCCGGGCATGTACATCGGCTCGACCGGTGTGCGCGGCCTGCACCACCTGGTGTGGGAGGTCGTGGACAACTCGGTCGATGAGGCGATGGCGGGCTACGCCGACCGCGTCGACGTCACCCTGCTGGAGGACGGCGGCGTCGAGGTCGTGGACAACGGCCGCGGCATCCCGGTGGAGATGCACCCGTCCGGCGCCCCGACGGTGCAGGTGGTCATGACCCAGCTGCACGCCGGCGGCAAGTTCGACTCGGAGTCCTACGCGGTCTCCGGCGGCCTGCACGGTGTGGGTATTTCCGTGGTCAACGCGCTATCCACCCGCGTCGAGGCGGACATCAAGCGCGACGGCAAGCACTGGTACCAGAAGTTTGAGATGGCCGTGCCGGAGAAGCTGGAAGAGGGCGGCAACGCCCGCGGCACCGGCACCACCATCCGGTTCTGGCCGGACGCGGAGATCTTCGAGACCGTCGATTTCAACTACGACACCATCTCGCGCCGCCTGCAGGAGATGGCCTTCCTGAACAAGGGCCTGACCATCACGCTGACGGACCAGCGCGTCACGGACGAGGAGTTGGAGCTCGAGGCGATCGCTGAGGAGGGCGACACCGCAGCGGCTATCGACGGCGACTCGTTCGACGACACCACCGAGACCGTCGACGCGTCCGAGGTGGACCAGGACGGCGACGGCGACACGGTGGAGCCGGGCGACGAAGTCGCGCCGGACGTGAAGAAGAAGCGCGAGAAGAAGGTCACCTTCTACTACCCGGACGGCCTGGTCGACTACGTCAAGCACCTGAACAAGTCGAAGACGGCCATCCACCCGACCATCATCGGCTTCGACCAGAAGGGCGACGGCCTGGAGGCCGAGGTGGCGATGCAGTGGAACGGCTCCTTCAAGGAGTCCGTGCACACCTTCGCCAACACGATTAACACCCACGAGGGCGGCACCCACGAGGAGGGCTTCCGCGCCGCGCTGACCAGCTTGATGAACCGCTACGCGCGCGACCACAAGCTGCTCAAGGACAAGGAGCCCAACCTTACTGGCGACGACTGCCGCGAGGGCCTCGCCGCCGTCGTCTCCGTGCGCGTGGCCGACCCGCAGTTTGAGGGCCAGACTAAGACCAAGCTGGGCAACACCGAGGTCAAGGGCTTTGTCCAGCGCGCGGTGAACGAGAACATCTCTGACTGGTTCGACGCCAATCCAGCCGAGGCCAAGGTCATCGTGAACAAGGCGGTGTCTTCCTCCCAGGCCCGCCAGGCGGCCCGCAAGGCCCGCGACCTGGTGCGCCGCAAGTCCGCCACCGACCTGGGCGGCCTGCCGGGCAAGCTCGCGGACTGCCGTTCCAAGGACCCGTCCAAGTCCGAGCTGTTCATCGTGGAGGGCGACTCTGCAGGCGGCTCCGCCAAGGGCGGCCGCGACTCCATGCACCAGGCGATCCTTCCGCTGCGCGGCAAGATCCTGAACGTGGAGAAGGCCCGCATGGACCGCGTGCTGAAGAACGCCGAGGTCCAGGCCATCATCACCGCGCTGGGCACGGGCATTAACGACGAGTTCGACATCGCCAAGCTGCGCTACCACAAGATCGTGCTCATGGCCGATGCGGATGTGGACGGCCAGCACATCGCCACCCTGCTCTTGACCCTGCTGTTCCGATTCATGCCGGAGCTGGTGGAAAACGGCCACGTCTACCTGGCTAACCCGCCGCTGTACAAGCTGAAGTGGGGCAAGGGCGAGCCGGGCTACGCCTTCTCCGACCGCGAGCGCGACGCGCTGCTGGCGGAGGGCCTGGAGGCCGGCCGCAAGATCAACACCGACGACGGCATCCAGCGCTACAAGGGCCTCGGCGAGATGAACGCCAAGGAGCTGTGGGAGACCACGCTCGACCCGGAGACCCGCATTCTGCGCCGCGTGGATATCGAGGACGCCCAACGCGCCGACGAGCTGTTCTCCATCCTCATGGGGGACGACGTTGCGGCCCGCCGCAGCTTCATCACCCGCAAGGCCAAGGACGTGCGCTTCCTGGACGTGTAAGCGCCCAAAAAATCAACGCCCCGGCGAATGGTTTCGCTGGGGCGTTGGCGACTTTAGACGTCGTTAAGCAAAACGCTCCACGATCTCGCCGAGCTGCGGCAACGACGGCCCCACGATCTTCGCGGCCTTGCCGCGCAGGGTCGAGTACACCTTCTTGATGGCGCCGGGCATGGAATCCGCCTGCTTGTCGCCTGCGTCGAGCATTGCCTTGACGACGTCATCCTCACGGCCCGCCAAGAACTGGCCGAAGTCCTGCTCGCCACTGTTCTTGTAATCGGACCAGTGCGGGTTCAGCTCGTCCACGATCTGCGGGAGGAACTTGTTCACGCCCTTGGAGATTGCGTCGGCGTCGGCCTTCTTGCCCGCGGCGACGGCGGACTTCAGGGCCATGCCGGTGAGGCCGGACTGGCGGGCAACGGTGTCGTCGACCAGGGAGGTGATCTCCTGGACGACCTGGGGGCGCTTGGCTGCGTCGAGCAGCTGGGAAAGATCAGTCATGCCGGCCAGTTTAACGGGAAAAACGGCCGGTGCGGGACCGGCCGTTTTCGGTTGCAGCTCTTCCACCGCAGCACCTCTCTTGCCACATTAGTCACATGGCTCTCATGGGTTCACTGCAACCACAACGGGCACAACCGTAACACAGGCTATGTGGCGGAGCTAACGCTGGGGGAGGTACTGGTCCGCGTAGGACTGCACAAACGCCGTGATCTCCTTCGCAGGAATCAGGCGGTTGCCTTCCGACGAACCCGGCACCTGCGTCAGATTAAACTGCTCCGCCAGGTTGTCCACCGCCTCGCGCGCCTGCGGCACAAAATCCACGATGAGCTGCACAGTCACCGCCGTCGCGGCCAGCGCGATCGCCAGCGAAATCGGCGCCGAACCCGTGTAGGACCCCTCCAGCGGGCGCTTCTCGGGCGCGGTCACGTCCTTGTCGTAGTCCGGGTAGTAGTTCGGCTTGGACGAACCCTTCGAACTCGTCGAGGACAGCTGCGAAATGGCGGTGTCCTGCGCAAACGCAGGGGAGGGGGCGGCGAGCAGGGCGGCGGCCGCCAGCGCCGCGACAGTTTTCTTCATGGAGAACATGTTAGGCGGTGGGGGTTCGTACGGGCCTTGTACCGGGGGATTTTTGTAAAACTCGTCCGTTCTCCGGGCGGTCAGGTACATAATGCCTGGTCGGGGGAGGGTCGCTCGCCGACTTTTGCAAAACTGGCGAAAACTTTCCCCATCCAGGGATCCAAACCGCCATTTTCACCGTCCAAAAGGCATGGGCCTTTACAACGGTATGAACATCACATTTGGGCACGCGATCATGCGGGACCCTCTGCCTGGGATGCCGACACACCCCGTCAACCAGCATTTTTCCGTGCCAACAGACATGCTCATTCCGGGCCCCATTGCCACAGCGGCAGCGTTTTCCCATCCCAGGCGCGTGGTCTACCGTGTGCCTGCGAGTTGCCGCGCCGCCGCGCACGCACTGTCTCACCCGGGGACAACGCTCTCCGGTTTCGGGGCGCTGGCGCTGTACGGCCTTCCAACCTTGGTTGATACGTGCGACACCGTTCTGATCAACCCCAAGGTCGGCCGAAAAGTCCTGGGCACCAGCACAAGGCCGGGGATGGTTCGCGGCAGCCCCAAACCCCAAGACGTTTGGCGGGTGTTCTTCAACGGCGAGGTGGTGCAGCTGGCCACACCCCCTTTGGCGACTATCCAGGCGCTGAAGGCGATCCGCCGTGGTGAAGCTGTGTGGGAGGTCGAAACGGTCGAGGACGACCCTGTCTTTGTCAGGGCCGTGCAGCTCGTGGACGGCGTCCGTCGGTTTCTTGCCATCTCTCCAGAGTCGCTGATTCTTGCAGGCCACAAGCTTATCGACGACCGATGGTTAGCCTCCGTCATCAGCACCTCAAGCGCCCTGGCAGACTCCCCGAAAGAAACAGAGATGCGCCTGATACTGAAGAGGCTCGCGGACAAACACGGCCTCACTTTCCGGGAGCAGTTGCCGGTACGCCGAGGAAACAGGCTTGTCACCACCCTGGACGCCGTACTTCTGGAGCCCCGCTATGGGTTCATGTACGACGGCATCCACCATTGGACAAAGCAGCAGCGGGTCAAGGATGCCGAGATCAACATCGAACTCCAGTTGTTGCAGATCCGTCCGCTGCGCTTCGCCACCGGCACGCTGTGTTCAATCCCGGCGGTGACGGAAGACCTACTTCGGCGGGACGGCTTCATCTGATTGTGTAAAACTCGGCGAAGCGCCTAGGCGCGACCTGCAGGTATCGACATCGGCGCACCCCGATCGGCCGACTTTTACAAATCCTCACTCAGCCCAGCGCCGGTACACCTCGCCGGCGACGTCCGAGAATCCGGTGTTGGACCCGGACAGAGGCTCGAGTGCCCGGATGGTCTCGGCCAGCGCCGCAGCGGCCGCCTCCACCGAGTCGAACACCGGCACGCCGTGGAGCCGGGCGCCAGGCACCGCGGCGCAGGCCGCCAGGGAGGCAAACGAACGGACGTGGCAGCCGTGGAAGGCGCAGTACTCGTCGGCGACGGCCAAGAGCTGCTCGCCGGAAAAACCCCTCATGACCGGGCCTGACGGATCCGGGATTCCATACTGGCGTAGGAGGGGACGAGGGTGCGGGCGAGGTCGGTGACGTGGGCGTCGTCAAGCAATCGCGATGCTGCGGTGACCACCGCACGGCGCGCGGCCTCCTGCTTCGAGCACCCCCATGCGGACGCGAGTAACACGAGCGCCTTGTCCTCGTCTGCGGTCAAGCGGAGCGTCATAGCCATACCACTTTGATACCACGTCGCAACCGGGAGAACCCGGAGAAGCCCGCTAGACTCATTCACATGGCTGATGACACCACTGGCGGTTTGGACCGCATTCAACCAATCGACATCAACGAGGAGATGCAGACCAGCTACATCGATTACGCCATGAGCGTGATCGTGGGCCGCGCGCTCCCCGAGGTGCGCGACGGCATGAAGCCGGTGCACCGCCGCGTGATCTACGCGATGTACGACGCCGGTTTCCGCCCCGAGCGCTCCTACGTCAAGAGCGTGAAGGCCGTCGGCGAGACCATGAGTAACTACCACCCGCACGGCGACATCGCCATCTACGACACCCTGGTGCGCATGGCGCAGCCGTGGGCGATGCGCTACCCGCTCGTGGACGGCCAGGGCAACTTCGGCTCGCCGGGCAACGACGGCCCGGCCGCCATGCGTTACACGGAGTGCAAGCTCACCCCGATCGCCATGGAGATGGTCCGCGACATCCGCGAAAACTCCGTGGACTTCGCCCCCAACTTCGACTCCAAGACCCAGGAGCCGACCGTCCTGCCGTCGCGCGTGCCGAACCTTTTGATGAACGGCTCCAACGGCATCGCCGTCGGCATGGCCACCAACATCCCGCCGCACAACCTGAACGAGCTGGCGGAGGCGATCTACTGGATCCTGGACAACCACGACGCCGAGGAGAAGGAAACCCTCGACGCCGTGATGGAGCGCGTGAAGGGACCGGACTTCCCCACGGCAGGGCTGATCGTGGGCGACCAGGGCATCAAGGACGCCTACACCACCGGCCGCGGCTCCATCCGCATGCGCGGCGTGACCGAGATCGAGGAGATTGGCAACCGCCAGGTCATCACGATCACCGAGCTGCCCTACCAGGTCAACCCGGACAACTTCATCCACAACATCGCCGAGCAGGTCACCGCCGGCAAGATGGTGGGCATCTCCAAGATTGAGGACGAGTCCTCCGACCGCGTGGGCATGCGCATCGTCGTCACGCTGAAGCGCGACGCTGTGCCGCGCGTGGTGCTGAACAACCTGTACAAGCACTCGGCGCTGGAGACGAACTTCTCCGCCAACATGCTCAGCATTGTCGACGGCGTCCCGCGCACCCTGCGCCTGGACCAGATGCTGCGCTTCTACGTCAAGCACCAGATCGAAGTCATCGTCCGCCGCACCCAGTACCGCCTGGACGAGGCCGAAAAGCGCGCCCACATCCTCCGTGGCCTGGTTAAGGCGCTGGACATGCTGGACGAGGTCATCGCCCTGATCCGCCGCTCGCCGACCGTGGACGACGCCCGCCAGGGCCTGATCAACCTGCTCGACGTCGACGAGATCCAGGCCAACGAGATCCTGGCTATGCAGCTGCGCCGCCTGGCGGCCCTGGAGCGCCAGAAGATCATCGACGACCTGGCCGCCATCGAAGAACAGATCGCGGACTACAAGGACATCCTGGCCAAGCCGGAGCGCCAGCGTGCAATTGTCGGCGACGAGCTCAAGGAGATCGTCGATAAGTATGGCGATGAGCGCCGCACCCGCATCGTCGCCGCCACCGGCGACGTCACCGAAGAAGACCTCATCGCCCGCGAAAACGTGGTGGTCACCATCACCTCCACCGGCTACGCCAAGCGCACCAAGGTCGACGCCTACAAGAGCCAGAAGCGCGGCGGCAAGGGCGTGCGCGGCGCCGAGCTGAAGCAGGACGACGTGGTGAAGAACTTCTTCATCTGCTCCACCCACGACTGGATCCTGTTCTTCACCAACTTCGGCCGCGTCTACCGCCTCAAGGCCTACGAGCTGCCGGAGGCGGGCCGCACCGCCCGCGGCCAGCACGTGGCCAACCTGCTGGAGTTCCAGCCGGAGGAGAAGATCGCCCAGATCATCCAGATCCAGACCTACGAGGACGCCCCGTACCTGGTCCTGGCCACCCGCGACGGCCGCGTGAAGAAGTCCCGCCTCACCGACTACGAGTCCGCTCGCTCCGCCGGCCTGATCGCCATCAACCTCAACGAAGGCGACGCGCTCATCGGCGCCTCCCTTGTCGGCGAGGACGACGACCTGCTGCTGGTGTCCGAACAGGGCCAGTCCATCCGCTTCTCCGCCGACGACGAGCAGCTGCGCCCGATGGGCCGCGCCACCGCCGGCGTGAAAGGCATGCGCTTCAAGGGCGACGACCAGCTGCTCGCCATGACCGTGGCCAAGGACGGCGAATACCTGCTCGTGGCCACCTCCGGCGGCTACGGCAAGCGCACCGCCATCGAGGAGTACAACGCGCAGGGCCGCGGCGGCATGGGCGTGATGACCTTCAAGTACAGCCCGAAGCGCGGCAAACTCATCGGCGCGCTCTCTGTCGCGGAGGACGACCAGATCTTCGCCATCACCTCCGCCGGCGGCGTGATCCGCACCGAGGTCGACCAGATCCGCCCGTCCTCGCGCGCGACCATGGGCGTGCGCCTGGTGGACCTCGCCGACGGCGTCGAGCTGCTCGCCATCGACCGCAACGTCGAGGACGAAGGCGAGGAGGAAGCCACCGCAGTCGCCACCGGGCAGAAGACCCTCGAGCAAGCGCTTAGCGACGACAGCTCCGCCAGCGCAGGCGAGGACAAGGAGTAGCCCGTGGCCGTCCGCAAAGTGACCGTGCGCCACATCGGCGCTGGCTCCACCTTCAAAGTGGCAACGCTGCTGGCCTTTCTGGGCTTCATCGCCTGGATGGCCGCCTGCCTGCTGGTCTACTACGGGCTGGAGCGCGCCGGGGTGGTGGATTCAGTGAATTCGCTGATCGGAGGCGTCGGCGGCGACCAGGTGGTGGACATGAAACTGGCCATGTCCGCCGCGGGCCTGTTCGGCCTGGTGGGCTTCCTGTTCCAGGTGATCATGGCCCCGCTGACGGTGATCATGTACAACGCCATCGCGGACCTGGTCGGCGGCATCAACTTCACCATGTCCAACCGGGCGAAGTAGGGGCTGGTCTCCGGGGCGGGCCCCTCAAAACCCCATGTCGATACCTCGATGTCGATAGTTCCTGGTCACAGGTTTGAGCCCTGTTCCGGCGGCTTTTCGTCGAAAGGCCCTGACCTGCAACTATCGACCTCAAGGTATCGACTTCGCCATTCCCGCCTTCATCGCTCGCGGACTCCGCATTGCGGACAACCCCGGCGACCCCAACTATTGGCCAGCACCCACGAAAAAAGCCCCGGCGGAACCGGGGCGTTGGGCTAGAAGGGGAGCAGGCCGTTCATGGCGGCGAAACCTGCACCCGCGATGCCCAGGACGGCCAGGGCCGCAACCACGGAGCCGACGATCGCGGCGACGTTCACGTCTGCGGCCTTGGCCGGAGCGGCCTCGGCGGGCGAGTCTTTAGCGGGCGTGGCCGTGGCCGCCTGAGAAGCCTGCGCCTGTGAAGCCGCAACCGCCGGCGCTGCGCCGTGGGAGACGGTGCGGGCGCCGAGCTCGAGGGCGTCGTGGCCGATGCGCGGGGTGTCCAGGACCAGGGAGTCCCAGTCGGCGGGCACCTCGACGGGCCCGTTGGGGCCTTCGGCGGTGTAGCCCTCCTCGGAGTAGTTGAAGTGGGTGAACTCGTGGTCGTAGTTCATCACGGAGAGGTATTCGGCCGGGGTGGCCTGGGTGCGCGGCAGCTTGCGGGTGATGTCCGCGGATCCGTTGTGGCGCAGGCCGAGGGTGTGGCCGAACTCGTGGAGGATGGCGTTGCGGAGCTGCTCGTCGGTGTCGATCTGGTCGTTGTTGGCCACGAAGAAGGCGCTGTCGCCGACGAGGGCGACGCCGGTGGTGTAGTCGCCGCGGTCGATCTGGTCGCCGATGATGCCCAGGCGGAAGGCGTTGGAGCGGTCGCCGAGGTAGGTGTCGATGTCCTGGAGCAGGCGCACGCCGGTGATCTGGTCGGCGAAGTAGTACTGCGAGTAGGCCACGGTCTCGCCGCCGTGGAACTCGGTGTAGTTGGGGATGTTGGTGTAGGTCTCGCCGGCGTCGATGTGGAGGGCGATGCCGTGGTCGTCGAAAAGCTTGACGATGTCCAGCAGCGCCTCCGCGGACGGCGCGAAGGACTTGCCGTTGTGCTCTTCCATCCAGTTGAGCTGGATGAACAGGTCGGGCCGGTTGGGGTCGACGCCCCAGTCGGGGAGGGCGAGCTCGGTGCCGTCGTGAAGCACGACGCCCTCGGTTTCCCAGTCGTCGGGGAGGCCGTCGTTGTCGGAGTCGATGGCGTATTCGGCTTCCTCGAGGTCAACGAGTGCGGAGGCATCCGCGGCTGCGGCCGGCTGGAGGCCGGTGAAGGCGAGTGCTGCTGCAAGTGCGGCGGCGAGGGCCTTGGTCTGTGCGCGCATCTCGTTGCTCCATTTTGCGTTGTGGTGGACATGGGCTGCTTCGATGTCCATGATTTTATGCAAGGAGTTTGCGCAGGTAAACCGGGGTAAGATCGTTCAACACTTGGTTCGGATTGTTCAACGTTTGCGGGCCCGCACGGGCGCGGATTGTTCACCAATCAGCCCCTGCCAAAGCACCCCCCGAACCGGAGAACAACCCGCTCACCAGCAAAGACGCACAAAACCCCAGGACAGCCCGGATTGTTCACCATTTTCCGCCGCTCCTACCCCCGCCTGTTACCCCTGCTTACCGGGAGGGTGGAACGTCGATAAGCAAATGCCTCTTTTATGGGCCGTACGCTGGCGATTTGGAGCTGTTATGGGTGCTCTGTAATATTCCTATTCGTTCCAAGGGCCTATAGCTCAGTCGGTTAGAGCGCATCGCTGATAACGATGAGGTCGCAAGTTCGATTCTTGCTAGGCCCACGGTACCCTTGGGTACGCGGGGCATTAGCTCAGTTGGTAGAGCACCTGCTTTGCAAGCAGGATGTCAGGAGTTCGATTCTCCTATGCTCCACAGATTGCTCCCTCCGGTTGCGGAGGGAGCTTTTTGCTTTGCGACGGTTGCTCCGTGGCAGCACTTTCACACTTTCCGCCCTCATACTGCGAATCAAACTGTGAAACCGCAGGTAGACAAAGTGCGAAAGTGAGAATACACTCACAACCATGACTTGGACTGAGGGGCAGTTGCGCGAGACGCTCTCCCAGTTGCGTGCGTTTGGAGATGACACCACGCTGGTTGAGTGCAAAACCGCAGGTGGGGGAGTCCCAGAAAGCATTGGGGAAACGCTGTGCGCGTTTGCCAACATGCCGCAATCGGGCGCAATTCTCCTCGGGGTGAGCGAGCGCAGGGGCTTTGAGGTCACCGGGGTTGACCACCCAGCGCAGATGGAAAAGAAGGTGACCAGCGTGAACCGGGCGGCGGTCAAACCCGCGCCACAGTTGGAGTTCACGCACCTGTCCTTGGAGGGGAAGAACGTGGTGGTCGTTGAAGTCACGCCACTGTTGCCCTCCGAGAAGCCTGCGAACTACGACGGCAAACCGTATCTGCGGCAGGCAGACGGCGATTACGTGATGAACTCCAACGACCTGAAGATGCTGGAGCTCTCGGCGCTGGCCGAAAGGCAGCAGTCGCACTTCGATTTCGAGTCCGTGCCGGGAACTGATGCTGGAGTCCTGGACAATGAGGTGCTCACGGGGTTTTTGAAGGCTGTGCGGGGCTCTCGCTCTCGCATCTCCAAAATCGACGACGATGCTCAGCTGCTGCAGGTCACCAACGTCACCGACAGTGAGGGCAACGTCCGCTTCGGCGGCCTGTACGCACTGGGGTACTTGCCACAGTCTGTTGAGCCGGCACTCGGCGCCACGGCTGCGGTGCGCCTTTCCCGCGGTGAGGGCGTGGGCCGGAACAGGAATCTCACAGAGATAGAAGGGCCTTTGCCGGTGATGCTGACGGAGGCTATGGAGTGGATTCGGCAGAATTCAGACACCGTCAGCCGGTACACGAGCAGCGGGCACCTGGTGGACGAACCAGAGTTTCCTCCCAGTGCGATCCGCGAGGTGTTGGCGAATGCCCTGGTGCACCGGGACTTGGGTCCTTCGGTGGATGTGGGCAAGAAGGTTGAAATTCGCATCACGGAGCGGATGCTCATCGTGGTCAGCCCGGGTGGGCTGCGCGGACTGTCTGTGTCACAGCTAGAGAGCCCCGCTCTGACAAAATCGCCGGTGAACAAGAGGCTGTACGAGATAGCGCGCTACCTCCGAACAGAAGATGGTGAGCGCGTCATCGAAGGCGAGGGCGGCGGCATCCAGGAAATCTTGGCTGCGACGCGGGAAGCTCGCCTGCCAAAGCCGCGTTTCATTGACAACGGCGTGGAGTTCAAAGTGCTCTTCCCACGCGGTTCGCGTTTCACGGAAGAGCAAAACTCCTGGCTGGAAGGGTTGCAAAGCATTGGCGAACATTTCACGCCGACAGAAGAGGATTTGCTTGTAGAGCTGCAGAATCATGGAGCCGCCTCTTTCCAAGCAATAACGCAGCGCTACTCGCCACTTGGAGCGCAGTCCTGCAGAAACATGCTGCGAAAACTTGTAGGCGCTGGCGCCATCGTGGAGTCGGACGGGGTGTTCTCCTTGCCCGGGCAGTCCACGGGACAGCACCGGGAGCTCGCCGATCCGACCGACAGTCTCGCCGCACTTGGAAAGAATGTTCCTGCTGTTTACGAGGCGATTCCGCCCGCCGGCGCTGTCACACTCAAGGAACTCCAGGCCACCACGGGGTTGTCGCCGGCGCAGTTGCGTTACGCGTTGGAGCCTTTGTTAGAACACGCCCATGTGGTCATGCTCGGTGGCCAGGGGCAGCGTAGTACTACCTATCGGCGCACGTAATTCACACGTTCCGTCCCCACACTACGAATCAAACTTCGAAACCGCAGGTAGACAAAGTGCGAAAGTGAGAATCCGTGTGCGACCAATCCCGTTGCACCCCCACGGTAAGCTGCCAAGGCGTGAACACCTACCTCTCCCGCTTCGACGCCATGGCGGACAAGGCGGCGGCGCAGGTGATCGCGCAGTATTCCACGAGTTTTTCCCTGGCGGTGCGCACGCTGCCGAAGCCGGAGCGCACCCACATCCGGAACCTGTACGCGGTGGTGCGCATCGCAGACGAGATCGTGGACGGCACCACCACCCAGGCCAACGAGTGCCCGGAAACCGCACTCGACCTGTATGAGGAGCAGGTGCTGCACGCCCCGGCCCACCGCTTCCAAACGGATCCGGTGCTGCATGCGTGGGCTCGCACCTACCGCGAGTGCCACCTGAATCCCGAGCATATACAGGCCTTTTTCGCCTCCATGCGCGCGGATCTGACGCAGACGGAATTTACTCCGCAACAGCTGGATACCTATATATATGGCAGCGCTGAGGTGATCGGCCTGATGTGCCTGGACATTTTCTTGCGCGGCCGCGACACCCCGCACCGCCGCGAGCTGGAGGAGGGCGCCCGCGCGCTCGGCAGCGCGTTTCAGAAGGTCAACTTCCTGCGCGACCTCGGGGAGGACAGCCGCGCACTCGGCCGCGCGTACTTTAACGCCCCGCTTGACGACGATCTAAAGTCCTCCCTCACCAGCCAAATCGCCGACGAACTCGACCGCGCCCACACGGTCATCCCGCTGCTGCCGCCAGCGGCCCGCGGGGGAGTGGCTGCCGCCGAGGCGCTGTTTCGGGAGCTCAACGCCCGCATCGCCGCCACCCCGGCAGCCGAGCTGCAGACCACCCGCGTCCGCGTGCCCAACCACCTCAAAGTAGCGCTCACAGCAAAAGCGCTCGCGAATTCGAGGAAGCCATGAACGAGCAACCGAAGTCAGCCATCGTGATCGGCGCCGGCGTGGCCGGCATGGCCACTGCCGCGCTGCTCGCCCGGGAGGGCATCGACACCACCGTGGTGGAGAAGCTGCCCATCCACGGCGGCCGCGCCGGCAACGAGACCATCGACGGGTTCCGTTTCGACACCGGCCCGAGCTGGTACCTCATGCCGGACGCGTTCGAGCACTTCTTCGGGCTTTTCGGCAAGCGCACCGAGGACCTTCTCAACCTGAAGCCGCTCGTCCCCGCGTACCGCCTCTTCCCGGAGACCGGCGAGCCCATCGACGTCCACTCCGGCCGCGACAACGCCGCCAAGCTCTTCGAGCAGCTCGAACCCGGCGCCGGTGCGAAGCTGCTGGAATACCTGGACAGCGCAGAGGAAACCTACGACCTGGCCATTCAGAACTTCCTGTACACCAACTTCCGCTCGTTCGAGCCCCTGAAGCGCATCCGCGGCCAGTACGCCCGCCTCGCGCGCTACCTCACCGAACCCTTGGACAGGTTCGTGGCCAAGCGCTTCACGGACACGCGCCTGCGCCAGATGCTCACGTACCCGTCGGTGTTCCTCTCCTCGCACCCGAGCCGCACGCCAAGCATGTATCACCTGCTCAGCCACACCGACCTGACCCAGGGCGTGCTGTATCCGCAGGGCGGTTTCGCCGCGGTCATGGACGCGCTCTACGCGCTCGCCGTCGAACACGGCGCGCGGTTCCGTTTCAACTCCGAGGTCGCGGCCATCGAGGACAGGGGCGTAATGCTTATCGACGGCCAAAGGCTCCCCGCCGACCTCACCATCTCCGCCGCGGACCTCCACCACACCGAAACCCGCCTGCTGCCGAAGAGTAAGCGCACCTACGACGAGTCTTGGTTCGCCCCGCGCGACCCCGGCCTGGGCACGGTGCTGGTCATGCTGGGCGTCGAAGGCGAAATCCCGGGGCTGGCCCACCACAACTTCCTGTTCAGCGACGACTGGTCCGACGACTTCGATGCTGTATTTAATGGACCGGTTGCTAGCCGCCCACTGGGCGCGTCGCAGTCCATCTACGTGTCCAAGCCGTCGGCGACGGATCCGTCTGTGGCGCCTGCCGGCCACGAGAACCTGTTCGTGCTGGTGCCGGTGCCCGCGGATCCGTCGGTGGGCCACGGCGACATGTACCGCGGCGAAGCCTCGGAGCAGGTGCAGCGGATCGCGGACGCGGCGATCGAGCAGATTGCGTCACGGTGTGGGGTTGCGGGGCTGGGCCGGAGGATCGTCGTAAAGCAAACGCTCGGGCCTGCGGACTTTGCCGAGCGCTACAACGCCTGGTCCGGCGGGTCCATCGGGCCCGCGCACACGCTGCGGCAGTCCGCGTTCTTGCGCGGGTCCAACACAAGCCGGAAGGTGGAGTCGCTGATGTACGCTGGAGCGACCACGACGCCGGGGGTGGGCGTGCCCATGTGTTTGATTTCCGCTGAGAATGTGCTCAAGCGGGTCCGCGGCGACAGAAGTTCGGGCCCGCTGGACCGCTGACCGTCGGTTTGTTGAACAATTGCGGGTTTTGTGGTGAAGATCACTCGATTTTTTTGTGTGGAAAAGTTGGACAAAGGTCGAGGTCAGCGGGGTGGAGTTATGAGTTTTGTCTTAATATCTGGACTTTTATGGCTTTCAGTGGGGTTAAGGACTTCTTTTCGTCGGTTCATTGCGATTGAATAGGGGTCTGTCAGTTTTGGGGTCCGTGTTCAGGAACTCTCCAGGCTGCTTCGAATATCTCCCTAGACGTTGAAGGACTATGACGTTGCATAACGCAAACCTGAAAAAGCGCATCATGGCCACCCTGGTCTCCGGTGCAGTTGCATTCGGTGGTGCAGCCGTTGTCGCTCCCGCCGCAGACGCAGACTCGCGTATTACTAGCCAGTACTCCGCCCTCGACTCCTCCGTTGAGCAGGTCGCTGTCGACTACAACCTGAAGCAGGAGTGGAACCGGGACTCGGGCCAGTACTGGACCCCGCTCGGCCCGGGCTGGTGCATCGACCGCCACCTCGATGTCCCGCGCACCAACACTGCATATGAGGTGCGCAAGCTCGACGGCACCTCCGGCTTCTACGGCTTTAACGGCGACATGGGTGGCAACCTCAAGATCGACGAGGACATTGAGCGCGCCGCCATTAACCTGACCAAGCTCATGCTCACGGACGTGAAGCAGGGCAAGAACGCCGACGCAATGTCCAAGAACGTGGCACTGCAGGCGCTGCTGTCCAACAACAAGGAGACCCTGAACCTCCTGCGCGGCTGGGTTGCCGGTTCCCGCAACGTCCAGGTTCCGGGCGTGAAGCCGATCTCCGCGCAGCAGTTCCTGCAGTGGACCGGCTTCGAGGTGCGCAAGAGCTACTTCGAGCAGAGCGGCCAGGCCAACTACTACCTGGCTCTGGACGACGCTGCTTCTTCCCGCCTGAACGTGAAGGATGGCGAGTACGTCACCATCCTGCTGCCGCGTTCCTACAACGTGTACGAGGACCTGTCCAAGGAGCCGACCAACCAGCGCATCATCACCATTGCGCAGCCGGGCCTCGAGGGCTTCGAGCCGGGCGTCAAGGAAGGCCAGACGGTCAAGACCGAGTGGGTGACCGCACCGGCCACGACCAAGACTGTCACCGAGCGCCCGACCGTGACCAAGACGGTTGAGGTCGGCTCCCCGGACTACATCAAGGAAGAAACCGTCCAGCCGACGGTGACCAAGACGCAGTACGTCCAGCCGGTGCAGGAAGAGATCGCCACCGTCACCCAGGCGGAGAAGACGGTCACCACCACCCGCCGCCCGGAGGTCTCCACCGTCACTGAGACCAAGAAGGAGTCCGCACCGGACGTCACCATCACCAAGACCGCCCCGGCCCGGACCGTGACCCAGACCGTCGTGGGCGAGCCGGAGTACGTCACCGAGACCAAGACCGTCACCCCGACGACCACCGTCACCGGCGCGAAGCAGACCGAGTACGCCACCCGCACCCTTGAGCCGAAGGTTGAGACGGTTACGGAGACCAAGCCGGCCGTGACCTCCACCGCTACCGTCACCGCTGCGCCGGAGACGAAGTACGTGGCTACCACTGTCACCAGCACCCAGCGCGAAGAGAAGACCACCACCAAGGAGGTCGAGCGCTACTTCCGCCACTACGACTACGCCTTCGACTTCCGCACCGGCGAGAAGACCGAGGAGATCGAGGTCAAGAACCTCGGCTCCTGGGACATCGACTTCGTCGACGATTCCAACGGCCTGGTCGAGGTGACCAAGGAGGTCCGCGAGGACGGCACCGCCATCCTCAAGATCACCCCGAAGAAGGAAGGCCGCGGCAAGGTTCGCATCGTTGTCGTGGACAACGAGGGCAACCGCCACGAGTACGTCATCGACGTGGTCAACGATTCCACCACCGTGGAGACCACCGGCGAGGTCACCGTGAACAACCACTACTTCAACGTGGGCGTTTCCGGTGTGAACCAGAACATCGACATCCCGGCAGGCTGGGACTACGAGATCGTCGAGGGCAAGGGCCTGGTCACCACCGAGGAGAAGGACGGCAAGCTCAACGTCAAGATCAACGACGGCGTGCTCAAGGGCAACGTCAAGATCGAGGTGTTTGAGAAGAACGACAAGGGCGAGAAGACGGGCAACAAGAACGTCTACGAGTTCAACATCGACGCCACCTCCGACAAGTACACGCAGACCCGCGTTATCGGTAACGCCAACTCCTACAAGCTGGAGATTGAAAACGTTGAGAACAAGCCGGAGATTGTCTCCGGCGAGGACCTCATCGAGTCCATCGAGAAGCGCGACGGCTTCTGGATCATCACCCCGAAGCCGAACGCCGAGGGCAAGGTTGTGCTCAAGGCTGTGGACGCCGAGGGCAAGTCTCACACCTACACCCTGGACATCAAGCCGGGCGTCAACGTCCTGGTCGACGTTGAGACCCACCTCATCGAAGAAGGCACGGATGTCGACGTCAAGACCTCCGGCGACGGCTGGAAGCTGATCCAGACCGGCGGCAACGAAGACAACTGGGACATCAAGCCGACCGATAACGGCTTTAAGATCCACAACGAAAACAACGGCACCGGCATCTTTAACCTGTACGCTCCGGACGAGAACGCCAAGGACGGCCGCATCTTGGTCGGCGTCTACACCATCGTGGCGAAGCCGAAGGATGCCACCGAGTACGAGGTTCCGAAGTTCACGCAGGATATCGTCGACCGCAATACCGCCGAATTCAAGCCGGGTAACGAGGGCAACACCTTCGAAATCATTGAGGGCAAGGACAACGCCACCCTGATCAAGACTGAGGACGGCAAGTTCCGCGTAATGCCGAACCCGGGCTTCGTTGGCGAGATTGTCGTCGCTGAGAAGTCACCGAACGGCAAGACCATCGCCGAGTGGACCCTCAACGTCACCAAGGGTGACGTTCAGGAACGCACCTTGGAAGCTGAGTCCAAGGATGAGCTCAACATCTCGGTGAAGAACCAGCGCATTGTCAAGGGCGAGCACCTCATTGACCGCATTGAGGACGGCAAGGTCTACTTCAAGGAAGGCGCTGAGGGCCAGGTCATCATTGAGAACCTGAACTCCCGCGATCTGCCGTTCCAGCGTTGGATCATCGATGTCACTCCTTCGACCCCGCGCGAGGAGAACATCACCCTCAACCCGACCTCTAAGCTGACCCTCACCATTCCTGAGGGTTCCGAGTATGAAGTCACCGACGAGTCCCTGGTTGACGTGAAGAAGGATGGCAACACCATCATCGTCACGCCGAAGGACGGCGCTGAGCGCAAGACCCAGCTCAAGGTCAAGAACGACCGTGGCGTCTACGTCATCTACAACATCGATGTTGTTCCGGGCGAAAACGGCAAGGGCGGCAGCTCCGAGTCCCGCGAGCAGAACTTCAAGCTCACCGAGGACGGCAGCTTCACCATCACCCGCATCAACAAGAACGAGATTCGCGTTGATGAGGGCGAGGAGTACGTCAACGTCAAGATCGACGAGAGGACCGGTAAGTGGATCCTGACTCCGAAGGGCAAGGACTCCATCGGCAAGACCGTCACCGTCGTCGAGGTGGACAAGAACGACAAGGTGGTCAAGCGCCACACGATCGAGATCGTGGAGCAGCCGACCCCGCTGAAGTTCGTTGAGGAGCGCGTTGTCTACAAGCGCGACTTCAACGACAAGATCATCCCGGGCAAGGGCAACACTCTGCACGTGGTCCGCGGCAAGGACCTGATCACCAACGCGGCGCCGGACTCGAAGGGTCAGCTGTTCATCCAGCCGACTGAGAACAAGTCTGGTTCCATCCTTGTCGAGGAGCGTGATTCCGAGGGCAACCCGGTCCGCCTCGTCGAGATGGAGATCCCGGGTACGGCTGAGGGTCTTACCCCGCCGGACGTCAACGCTAATGGTTCCCGCGACAAGGGCTTTGACATCAACGTCAAGGGTGGCGAGAACTCGGTCGAAGTCTACGTCTGCTACAACGATGATTGCTCCAAGAAGAAGCGCCTTGAGCCGGGCAAGGAGATTGAGGTCTCCGAGGGTGGCAAGCTGCATGTCCTGCCGGGTGCTCACCTGGACGGCGGCGTCAAGCTCATGGTGGTTCCGGTTGAGAACGGCAAGCTCAACGACAAGGAAAAGGTGATCATCAACATCACCCAGCAGAACACGACGGTCCAGGAGAAGGGCTCCTCCAGCGAGCTTGACGGCAAGTGCATTGCTTCCCTGGTTGGCCTGTCCGCTCCGCTGCTGCTGGCTATCCCGGTCGGCATCCTGTCTCAGGTCCAGATCCCGGGCCTGGAGGGTGTCTCCGCGCAGATCAACGGCGCTATCCAGGATGCGAACAACCGCATCCAGCAGGGCCTGGGCATCTACAACGAGGATCGTGCGCAGCGCGCCGCTGACCTCCAGGGTGCGTTCCAGGGCGTGAACACCGAGCAGCTCGGCATGGCTGCCGGCGCTCTTGGCGCGATCACTGTCGGCCTGCTCATCGTCGACCAGGTCCTGCGTGCCTGCGGCAAGGAGGAAGTGACCTCCTCCTACCAGCTTGGTAAGGCAACTGACAGCGAGTTCCTGATGTACGGCTCCTCTGGCAAGCCGTCCCAGGCTGAGGCTGATAAGGGCGAGGGCGAAAGCTCTTCCTCTTCCTCCTCTGAGAAGCAGGATTCTTCCAAGTAAGAACCGCCTTTAACCTGTGAAACCCGGTGCCAGTACGGCACCGGGTTTTCGGCGTTTCAATGCCGGTTTGTTGAACAATTGCGGGTTTTGTGGTGAAGATCACTCGATTTTTTTGTGTGGAAAAGTTGGACAAAGGTCGAGGTCAGCGGGGTGGAGTTATGAGTTTTGTCTTAATATCTGGACTTTTATGGCTTTCAGTGGGGTTAAGGACTTCTTTTCGTCGGTTCATTGCGATTGAATAGGGGTCTGTCAGTTTTGGGGTCCGTGTTCAGGAACTCTCCAGGCTGCTTCGAATATCTCCCTAGACGTTGAAGGACTATGACGTTGCATAACGCAAACCTGAAAAAGCGCATCATGACCGCAATGGTCACTGGTGTTATGGCTACGGGCGCGGTCGTATCCGCTCCGCTCGCAGAGGCCGCAAACGAGAACACTTCCAGCCAGCAGATCGTTGGTGCTTACGAGAAGCTCAGCGGCGCGGATCTGGCCCGCTACGACCAGATGCTGAAGCAGGCCCCGAAGGACGACCAGTCCATCGACCTGCTGCCGTCCAGCGCTGGCCCGGGCTGGTGCATCGACTGGGGTCTCGGTAACCCGTGGGATACCGGCAACTACCAGGTCCGCAAGCTCACCGGTGCTTCCGGTCGTGTCGGCAACGGCGATGCCATTAGCGAGGATGTCCGTATCGCGGCCATCAACGTGGTGAAGGAACTGCAGAAGGACTACAAGGCCTACGCAAACGGCGATCAGTCCAAGGCTGGCGCCATTTTGACCAAGAACGGCATTCTGCGCGCGCTGCTGTCCAACCAGCTGGGTTACCTGAACCAGGCTCGCGAGGATGTCGTCAACGGCAAGGTGAGCCAGTCCGCGTTTGAGAACCTGACCGGTTTCCGCATTTTGCACCACCAGGCACCGAAGGGTCAGCCGAGCTACTACCTGTCCAAGCTCCCCCGCCACGACGAGATTGCAAAGACTGTGAAGCCGGGCGAGTACGTCACCGTCCTGGTGCCGCTCGAGTACGACTACAACATCGTGCCGCGTAAGTCCTTCCAGCGTCTGATTCCGGTCCCGCAGCCGGGTCTGGATCCGAACCCGCCGAAGACCCCGCCGAGCATCGTGGAGACGATCCCCACCACGCCCGAGGTGACCACCACGGTGACCCGCCCGCAGGAGATCACCACCACGAAGACTCTGCCGAACACGACCTACACCACGACGCGGACCAAACCGGCCACTACCGTGACCGAGCGCTCCACGCTGCCGACGGCGTACACCACCGTGAGCACCCGTGAGGTACCAGGCAAGGTTGTCACTACGACCGTCACCCCGGAGCCGCACGTCACCACCGTCAACGAGACCGACTCCAACCCGCCGAAGTTTGTCACCAAGACTGTAACCCCGGAGCCGCACGTCACCACCGTGACTGAGCCGGGCAATTCTGAGGTTGTCACCGAAACTGTCACCGACACCCCGGTTGTCACCACCAAGCCGGGCGAGGTTGTCACCGAGACCGTCACCACGCAGCCGGTCACCACCGTCACCTCCACCAACACGGCAAAGACCGAGACGGTTACCAGCACCGTGAAGCAGCCGGAGACCACCGTGACCACCACGGTCACCGACGTGGAGAAGTACTACGTTGAGAAGTACTACGAGCGTGTGAAGGAAGTTTCGGAGTACTACTACTTCGCAGGTTTCACCTACGGTGAGAAGTCCAAGGTCATTGAGCTGCCGGAGAAGATCGGCAACAAGTGGTCCTTCGAGATCATCAAGGGCTCCGACATCGTCATCGTCGAGCGTTCCGAGGACGGCAAGCTCGTCATTACCCCGCGCGAAGACTTCGAGGGCGAGGGCGAGGTCGAAATCCTCATCACCGATGAGCAGGGCAACCAGCACATCTACCGCATCAAGGTCACCGACACCGTTGCGGTCAAGGATTCCCTGAACGTCAATGTGAACAACTACTTCTACACCCTGAACGCCGGTAGCGAGGACCGCGTCACCACCATCCCGTGGAAGCCGGGCGAGGAGATCGACTGGGGCCTGGGCTACGACGAGAACGGCAAGCTCATCAAGCCGAAGCACGGTGAGGTTGATGTTCTCGAGGACGAGGAAAAGGGCACCCTCACCGTCAAGGCTGGCGAGGACTACACCGGCCCCGTCATCGTGCGTATCACCGAGGACAGTGGCGAGGTTCGCGAGAACATCGTGACCGTGGAGAACAAAACCTCCAAGTTCGATGTCACCCGCGAGATCCTGAACACCTCCACCGCGAAGATCGAGTACCGCGGTGGCGACTACAAGATCCTGGGCGACGGCGACAAGAAGGTCACCATCGAGCGTGACGGCGACGTCTGGGTTGTTACCCCAAAGGAGAATGCAACTGGCGACGTTGAGATCGTCTTCACTGACGAGAACGGCTTCGAGTACAAGTACACCCTGAAGCTGATCGAGGATAAGAACGCTGGCCCGACTATTTACAACCGCGAGCTGGAGTACAAGTCCGAGAAGCCGGAAACCCTTGAGATCGAGTACGTCAAGGACTACACCGCAGAAATCGTCGCGGGCGATGACGTGGCGAAGCTCGAGAAGAAGGGTGACAAGTGGATCGTCACCCCGACCAATGAGAAGGGTGGCCAGGTCACCGTCCACGTCAAGGACGAGAACGGCCGTCTTGCAGCTGTCTGGATCATCGACGTTTCTAAGCGTGAGGTCGAGGAGCTGGAGAACCAGGAGATCGAGCGTACGGTCAGGGACCGTGCGACCGTTGAGATCACCCGTGGCTCCAAGGAGTTCAACTGGCTGGTCGTCGAAGAGGGCGGCGAGTATCTCACCGAGGGTACTGACGGCTCGAAGCTCGGCGACAAGGATAATCTCAAGCTGAAGTTCAAGCCGGTTCCGGAAGGCGAGACCCGCACCGTGAAGGTTGTGGAGTACGTCAAGGGCAAGGTCGACCAGACTGACGCCGATGGCAACCCGCTCTTGGACGAAAATGGCAAAAAGCTGCCGCAGGTCGAAGGCGATCTGCCGATCAAGACCTACACCTACACCGTCGAGCCGTCCCCGGTCCGCGAGATGAACTACACCATCACCGCGGACAACGAGCTGAAGCTCTACGGCACCAAGTTCCAGGTTGCCGAGGGCAAGGACCTGCTGGCTGAGCAGCCGGCGAAGGACGCTTCCGAGATCAAGGTGACCCCGAAGCGCGACGCCAAGGGCACCCTTGTCATCGAGAACGTCTCCGAGGACGGCTACGTCTTCGAGCGCTACACCTTCGAGATCACCCCGGGCCGCAGCGCTGAGGTGACCCCGGAGAACACCACCATGGGCTGGAACGCCGAGGCGACCATCGCGTCTGAGGACGGCGAGAAGGTTGAGGTCCTCAAGGGCGAGGAGTTCGTGGACGTCAAGCGCGACGGCGACAAGCTCATCGTCACCGGCAAGGAGAAGGCTGGCAAGGCTCTGATCCAGGTCAGCGACAAGCGTGGCGCGTACGCGCAGTACGAGATCACCCTGGTCGAGCCGAAGCGCAGCGGTCTGTACACCTACAAGATCTCCACCTCCACTGAGTTCCAGGCGACCCTGGTCAACGAGGAGAACAGCTTCCGTGTGGTCAAGGGCGCTGACGCGTTCGAGGCTCCGGAGGAGAGGAACGGCCAGTGGGTCCTGCGTCCGAAGGCTGACAAGGTTGGCGAGACCGGCATTGTCGCCGAGTTCAACAAGAACGGCCAGGAGATCAACCGCTACAAGCTGGAGATCGTCGAGTCCAAGACCACCGGCGCACGTCAGCAGACCGACTTCCTCATCGAGGGCGACGCCAAGGAGCTGAAGAAGCTGGACGAGGGCAACAAGGTTGTCGTCGTCAGCGGCAACGACCTGGTTGACCTCAAGGACAACGGCGGCTCCGTCGAGCTGACCGCGAAGAAGGGCTCCGCCAACAAGGTGGTCCGCGTCGAGGAGCGCAACTCCAACGGCGACCTGGTCCGCGTCGTCTCCTACGGCATCTACCCGGAGGGCACCCGCACCGCCGAGGGCAATGTGATCAGCGAGAACCACGACCTGCCGGTGATTGACACCAGCATCAAGAACAACTCCCCGGTTGATGTCACCTTCCCGGACAACGTGAACGACATCATCTTTACCAAGGGCAAGGAGTACTTCGAAGAGGTCAAGAAGACCGACGAGGGCGTCACCCTGGTCCCGCGCAAGGATCTGAAGCCGGGCACCTACAAGGCGACCTACCTCCTGGTCGGCCCGGATGGACAGTCCTACGGCGAGCGCGAGATCGAGATCACCGTCAACGTTGAGAACAACACCCGCACCGAGCAGAAGGGCTCCTCTGGCGAGCTCGACGGCAAGTGCATCGCCGGCATCGTGGGCCTGACCGCTCCGCTGCTGCTGGCTATCCCGCTGGGCATCCTGTCCCAGGTCCAGATCCCGGGCCTGGAGGGCGTCTCCGCGCAGATCAACGGCGCTATCCAGGATGCGAACAACCGCATCCAGCAGGGCCTGGGCATCTACAACGAGGACCGCGCACAGCGCGCAGCTGGCATCCAGGGCGCGTTCTCCATCGAGAATCCGGAGCAGCTCGGCATGGCAGCTGGCGCCCTGGGCGCCATCTCCCTGGGTCTGCTGGCAGTCGACGGCGTCATGCGCGCCTGCGGTGCGGAGGAGTACACCTCCTCCTACATGATCGGCAAGGCCACCGGCAGCGAGACGCTGATGAACGGTTCCTCCGGCAAGTCGGACAACAAGTCCACCGACAAGGCTGAGGGCGAGGCTGAAGGCTCCTCCGACAAGGAGAAGTAAGCCCCCGAAGAGCTAATGCCCACCAGGTCCACCCTGGTGGGCATTTCTCTTGCCTACTTCCCGGCAACCCCCTCGACCACCTCGCCGAGCCAGCCCAGCGCGTAGTCGTAGCCGGTGCGCCCCTCCACCGAGTACCCGCCGGGGATGTCGGTGTAGCCCAGCTTGTAGTACGACATGTGCCGCGGCCCGAAGTCGCCCGCCAGCTTCGCGGATGCCACCAGGTTGGCGTTGGCGGGGTGGTCGTAGGCGGCGCGCAGCCCCGCGGCATCCACTGCCTGAGCACTCAGCTTTGCGACGAGCTCCCGCACCACCACCTGCCTCCCCTCCGTACCCGTGGGCGTGCGGGGAACCACGCCGAAGCGCTCCAACCACCAGTACATCTGCTCCGCAGCCTGGATCGCGCGGAACACCTCGAGCATGGCGTCGAACCAGGCGGCGGCTGGCGAGTCACCAAGCGCGCCGCGCAGCCCATTCAATCCCTGGAGCATCCACTGCCAGGTCACGCCCTCCTTCGCCAGCTCCGGCGCCGCAGCCGCGAGAGCGATGGCGGCTTGCTGCTCTACAGGCGTGGGGCTCGCGGCACTCGCGTGGCGCCCGGCGGCGGAGAGGATCAGGTGGAGTTCGTAGAGGATTTGGGGGGCCACGGTGGCGTCGAGAAGCGAAAGCCCCGATTCTTTGACTGCCTCGCGCGGGGGCATGCCGCTAGCCCGCAGCTGCTGGAAGCGCGCCACGTGCATACCGGTGAAGGCGTTGAAGGGGCCGAGCAACACGTCGCGCGCGGCCACGTCCGCGACCGCGCGCAGAACGGAATCCGGGTCCGTCGCGCACGCCATGTCAGCGCCGTTGCACAGGGAGAGCACCTTGCCCTCAAGTCCGTTAAAGCTGGCGCTGCGGGTGCCGGCCAGGCCGACGCGGGTGGGCTCGAGGGTGGTGCCGCCGGTCTGGACCGTCTCAAAGTTTGCGCCCCGCACGCCCTTCGGTGCGGCCGCGTAAAGGCGCGATTTGCGCGCGGACTCGGCGGGTTCGCGCACGGGGGCGCGGGCGGGGTCGGCGAACAGCAGCACCGCGGCGATGTCGTCAGCGCCCACCCCGCGCACGCGCCCGGCAGCGGCCTCCGCGGCGGCGTCGCCGATCAGGTGCGCGCCCTGCGAGTAGCCGATGAGGATGAAGCGGGTGCCGGGGCAGTGCCGGGCCACCGTCTCCATCTCCAGGGTGGCCACGTCGCGGCCGTAGCGCACGGACTCGCCGTAGGTGGCGGCCTCCGTGCCCTCCAGGCCGTTGCCGGCGCTGCCCAGCGCGCTGAACCTGCCCAGCGAGGCCGGGTACTTCACGGTGTGGGTGGACACGGTGCGGGCGCCGAAGCGGCGTTGGAGGTCGTCGGCGGGGGAGGACGCGTCGTCGAAAAGCGTCTCGCGCGCGGACGGATCCCAAGAATGCGAAAACCCCGTGCCAGCCGCCTGGATGACGTGCACGGGGTGGCAGCGCAGCCTCACCGCCTCCGCCTTCGGCGCGGCCACCGCCGCCGGGATCAGCGCGGCGGCGAGCGTGAGGGCGAGGGCGCGCTTCACGGCTACTTACGCGGCAGGGCAGCCAGCGCGAGGCCGATGCCCACGAGCCAGGAGTCCTTCGCAATGGCAAGGCCTGCGCTGGACGGGCGGATGCCGTCGTCCTCGGTGTACTGGTCGCCGCCGAAGTACATGGTGAGCAGGCCAGCGCCGAACGCGGTCAAGCCCAGGCCGGCGAGGCGGTTCGGGATCAGCGGGCACAGAAGCGCCGCACCCAGGGCGGTTTCGGCGGAGGCGAGGCCGGTGGCGAACGTCTCGGCGTCGACCTGGCCGAGCTGCGGGATGCCGTCGGTGGCCATGTCGCGCAGGCCCTCGGCGCCTTCCTTGTCCACCTGGAACTTGCCCAGGCCGGAGTTCAGGATCAGGGCGCCGGTGGGGATGCGCAGCGCCGCAGACGGCAGACGCAGGTTGATCTTGTCCTTGTTGGATTTCTTGAAAAACATGGGTGGGGTCCTTCGATCTATCGGGGAAATGTTGTGCCCCGCCCATGGTAGGGCTAAACCGTCAGCTCGGGGTGGAGATCCTTCATCCGCCAGGTTCGGCGGGCGTACAGAGCCGCGCACGAGATGGCTACGGACATCGCGCCGACGAACAGCAGCACGGTCACGGCGGTCCACATGCGCGGGTCGTACGACTGTGTGCCAAACAGTGCGTAGCGCACCAAATCCACCGAGTAGTGGGCATCGCCACCCTCTACCGTCACTTTCCCACCCGCGCCGCGCTCTACGACGCCTGCGCGATCGTCTTCCTCGAACGCATCGAAGCACTCCTCGACGACACTCTCGACGGCTTCGAGGACAACCCCGTCGAGCACTTCGAATCCTTCGTCTGGGCGCTCGTCGAATCGGGCGTGGGCATCCTCGCCGCGACGTCTTCATGGGCAAGGTGCAATTGCTTATCGACGCCGCCGCCCCCCACGGCATCATCGCCCCCGGCCAGTCACCCATGCAGCTGGCAACCGAGCTCGTCGTGGCGACGCGGCCGCTCGCCGACATTCTCCCGGACGTGCGCGACCGCCTGGTGCGCCACCTCATGGCGGGCTGGCGCACCACGGCGTGATTTAGTCCTCGCGCAGCTCGTGGCGGCCACCGTCGATGTCGTCCTCCGCGGAGTGCTGGGGGTCGGTGGCCTTGCGCTGGTCGTCCGCCAGGGTGTCCAGGGTGGTCAGGCCCTCCCCGCCGAGGTCCTGGGAGCTGGTGGCGTCGGTAAGCAGCTGCTCCTCACTCGGCTCATTCGGGAACACGCCGCCCTCAACGCCCTCCTCACGACGGGTGCGATCCCGGTCGTCCTCCGTGCGCGTCGAGTACACGATGGTGGAGGAACCGCGCGTATCCGTCTCCGTGCGGGTCGGCGCCGGGCGGTACGTCTTCGCCGGCTCATCCTCGCCCGCGAGCTTGTCCTTGAGGAAGAACTCCCAGGCCGCCCACGCGCCGCCCGCGAGCGCCGCGGTGGCCAGGGTGGTGCCGATGACCTTGCCAACGCCGCCCTTCTTCTTTTTCTTCGCGCTCTTCTTTGCGTTCTTCGCGTGCTTCTCCAGGAACTCCTGGCGCTCCTTGCGGCTCGGGGCGGCGGCCTCGAACTGCTTGCGGCGGCGGTCCAGGCGGTCGTGCGCGTCACGAGTGATCTCGCCGGCCTGCGCGCGGGCGGTGCCGTAGAGCTCCTCCAGCTCGTCGATGTCGAACTTGTCGTGGATATCGTCCAGCTTGCCGTCCTTCAGGTTGTCCAGCAGGGACTGGTAGATGTCGCGCTCGCGCTTATCGTTCTGGTCGCGCAGGTACTTCCACGCCTGGTTGGCAAAAGCGGCGGCGAAGCCGATGTTCTTCAGGTTCACGGGTGTCTCCTTGTGTTGCGTTTGAAAGTTTCGGGTGGTTACGCGGCCCAGGGTAGCGAAATCCGCGGGGCTCGCCGTTTTCCGCCGCCGCGCCACCCACACGCGTACCAAGCGTTACGCAAAAGTGAACAGCTTGGTCCATTTTGCGCGATTAACATTCACGCCAAATAACCGCGTGCGCAGCGGAAACGCCGCCCAAAACCGGTAGCGCATTGTGGCGGTTACGTGGCGTCAATAAGTTTCAAGGCACCGTTTAACCACGGTGCAACGAAACACATCAATCCAGCCGAGAAAGGTCCTGCCATGTTCGAAGCCTCTCCTTCGACCAGGCTTTCCGCCTCGGCACCGCTGGACCGCGAGGGCGCGCCGCTGATCCGCCGCCCCCGCCCGAAACGCCAGCGCACCGCCTTAAGCTTCGAGATCATCCCGCCGCGCCCCACGGACGACGCGGAGAAGATCGAGCAGCTCATCGCGGGCCTGGCCGAGTACAAGCCGGACTACGTCTCCGTGACCAGCTCGCGCCGCAGCGAGTGGCTGGAGGGCACCGCCGCTGTGATCTCCCGCATCGCGGAGACCACCGACCTGCGTCCCATCGCGCATCTCGCCTGCACTGCGGGCACGCGCGATGAGATGGCGGAGTGGGTGCGGGTGCTTATCGACGCCGGCGTCCGCGGGTTCCTCGCCCTGCGCGGGGACCTGCCGGAAACCGGCCTGCCGGCAGACCACCTCCAGCACGCCACGGATCTGCTCAACCTGATCCAGGACGTGCAGGAGGAAGAGGCGTTCCGCCTCGCCGCCGGCAAGCTCGCGCTTTCCGTGGCCTGCTACCCCAAGGGCCACGCGGAGTCGCGCAACTTCGACCACGACCTGGACGTGCTGCTAGCCAAGCAGCGCCTGGGCGCGGATTTCGCCATCACCCAGCTGTTCTTCGAGGCCCAGGATTTCCTGGAGTTCGTCGAGGTGGCGCGGCTGGCGGGTGTGCGTATCCCGCTCATCCCTGGCATCATGCCGATGACCTCGCTGAAAAGGGTCCGACGCATGGGGGAATTGTCGGGGCTGGAGGTGCCGGTAGGCGTCGAGAAGCAATTGCTCGAAGCTGACGACGAGTACGAGGCCGGCATGCAGCTCACCGCCAACCTGGCGCGCGAGATTTTGGATGCCGGCGCGGGCGGGCTCCACGTGTACACGCACAACAACCTGGACGTCACGCGGGACTTTCTGGACCGCATCGGAATAGATAAAGGACAACAATGACCACCTTCCCCAAGGCCACCATCGAGGGCTACCCCCGCATCGGCGCGAACCGCGAGCTCAAGCGCGCGCTGGAGAGCTACTGGGCGGGCCGCATCGACGCTGAGACGTTCCGCTCCACCGCACGCGCCCTGCGCGTGAACAACTACAACCACCTGCGCGACCTCGGCCTGACCGAGGATTACGCCATCCCGGCGGACGTCGCGCTCTACGACCAGGTGCTCGACACCGCTCTGACCGTGGGCCTCGTGCCGGGCGGCGTTGACCTGGACGAGGAGTTCGCGCTCGCCCGCGGCAACGACACCCGCGTGCCGCTGGAGATGACCAAGTGGTTCGACACGAACTACCACTACCTCGTGCCGGAGATCGAGGCTGGCCAGGAGATCAAGGCGGTGCCGGAGCGCATCCTGCGCATCGTGGAGGAGGCCGCCGAGGCCGGCCACAAGGTCCGCCCGTTCCTGGTCGGCCCGGTCACGCTGATCGCGCTGTCCAAGCCGGCGGAGTGGTCGCTGCTGCCGTCGCTGGTTGAGGCGTACGCCGAGGTCTTCGCTGCGCTGAAGGAAGCCGGCGTGGAGTGGGTCCAGATCGCCGAGCCCGCCGTGGTGGCCGACCTGTCCACCCCGGACGCGGAGATCGCGCAGCACCTGCGTTCCGCTTGGTCTGCTTTGCTGGGCCGCGAGACCCGCCCGAACGTGTACCTGACCACCCCGTACGGTTCCGCCCGCGAGGCCCTGCCGGTCCTGGGCGAGCTGGGCGTGGAGGCGCTGCACGTGGACCTGTCCCCGTGGACGCTTGAGGCCGACGCCGGCTACCCGGAGCGCGTGCGCGCCGCCGTGCCTGACTCCACCCACCTGGTGGCAGGACTTATCGACGGCCGCAACGTCTGGACCGCCAACCTGCGCGAGCGCACCGACGTGCTCAACTCCCTCGGCCGCGGCGCCGACGCCGTGTCCGTGTCCACCTCCACCTCCCTGCAGCACGTGCCGCACACCCTGAAGGCCGAGCGCAACATCCCGGTCGAGGTCGCCCCGTGGCTGGCGTTCGCCGACGAGAAGCTCGCCGAGATCCAGGCGCTTGTCGCAGGTGAGGAGGGCGCCAAGGAGGCGTTCGCGCAGTCTGACCGCGCCGTGCGCACCCGCGCCGAGTCCACCACCATCCACAACAAGGCCGTCGTGGACCGTGTGGCGGCCCTGCCGGAGGGCGCCGTCAAGCGCGAGCCGGCGTTCAAGGAGCGCAACAAGGTCCAGCGCGAGGAGCTCGGCCTGCCGACGCTGCCGATCACCACAATCGGCTCCTTCCCGCAGACCACCGAGATCCGCAAGGCCCGCGCGGACCACCGCGAGGGCACCCTCTCCGACGCCGAGTACAACGAGGCGCTGAAGGCCGAGATCAAGCAGGTCATCGAGCTGCAGGAGGAGATTGGCCTGGACGTCCTCGTCCACGGCGAGGCGGAGCGCAACGACATGGTGCAGTACTTCGCCGAGCTTCTCGACGGCTTCGTGGTCACCGAAAACGGCTGGGTCCAGTCGTACGGCTCCCGCTGCACCCGTCCGCCGATCGTGGTCGGCGACGTCTCCCGCCCGGAGGCCATGTCTGTGGAGTGGTCGGCCTACGCCCAGTCGCTTTCCGACAAGCCGGTCAAGGGCATGCTCACCGGCCCGGTGACCATCCTGGCCTGGTCGTTTAAGCGCGACGACGTGCCGCTTTCCGTCTCCGCGGACCAGATCGGCGTCGCCCTCGCCGACGAAGTCGCGGACCTGGAGAAGGCCGGCATCAAGGTCATCCAGATCGACGAGCCGGCCCTGCGCGAGCTGCTCCCGCTGCGCCAGGACGACCGCGCCGCCTACCTGGAGTGGGCCCAGCGCGCGTTCCGCCTGGTCTCCTTGGAGGCGCAGCCTTCGACGCAGATCCACACGCACCTGTGCTACTCCGAGTTCGGCCAGATCATCGACGCCGTCGCAGGCCTCGACGCTGACGTCACCTCCATCGAGGCAGCCCGTTCCAAGATGGAGCTGCTCGAGGACATCGACGAGACCTTCCACTCCGAGATCGGCCCCGGCGTGTGGGACATCCACTCCCCGCGCGTGCCTTCGGCCGAGGAGATCGCCGGCCTGCTGCGCGCCGCTCTGAACCACGTGCCCACCGAGCGCCTCTGGGTCAACCCGGACTGCGGCCTGAAGACCCGCGGCTACAAGGAGGTCGAACCCTCCCTGCGCAACCTGGTCGCCGCGCGCGACGAGGTCGTCGAAGGGCTCTAGGCTCGGCTCTAGCGCGCCGGGCGGGGCGGAGCTGACGTCGTAAAGCAGTAGGCCCCGCCGCGCCCGCCGCCCCCGCCCTGCTCGCCCCTGCCTTTGCCCCGCGAAAGTCGAGTACGGGAGGTCGAGTACGCCCTCTATTTGGGCCGGACTCGACCTCCCGTACTCGACTTTTGGCGGGGCCCTTTCGTTCTCGCCAGTAGCCATGTACTCTGAGCGAAACAAACAAACATCGGGGGGAAATATGGACAGGAGAAAGCTAGCGCAGCTGCTGGTCAGACCGGGGGAGTCGGACCGTCAAACGTGCATCAAGTTATCCGCGAACAAATTCATCGCCCAGGCAGAATGGTCGCGGCTGAAGCACCACGAGCGGGAGTTTCTCAGCAGCTATGCCGTCGGCGCCGCGAGCCGGAAAGCGGTGCTGGTGGGGCGCTCCGCCGCAGTCGTGCACGGCCTGTGGACGCTGCCCGCCCCAAACGCGCCCGTCCTGCTGGCCATCCCAGGACAAAAACCGCCCGCCAGGGCAAGCTGGCCGGAAGGGGTCGAGTACCGCAGCCTGCGCATCCCCGAAGAGGATGTGGTGGCCATCGAGTGCGCGACGCCTGGCGACGTCCTCCGGTTAACCAGCCCCGTCCGCACAGCCGTCGACGTCGCGCGCCTGCACGGGGTGAGGGCAGGAGCCGTCGCGATGGATTCCCTGTTTGTGGGCAAGCCACCGCTGGAGCAGGAACGCATCCAGGCCGAACTCCACGCGACGATCAAGCGTCTGGCCGGCAAGAAGGGGATCGGGCGGGCACGGCAGGCGTTGCGCTGGTCGTCCACCAAGTCCGAATCGCCGTACGAGTCCCTCCTGCGCGTGATCCTGCGGGAACGCGACATCATCGTCCGCGAGCAGATGTGGATTGGCCGTTACGTGCGCCCGGACCTGCTGTGGGGGCAGGTGGCGATCGAGATCGACGGGCTGGTCAAGACGGCGAAGAAAGACGAGGAGTTGGCGAAGAAGGTGTCGCGGGACCAGCTCCTGCGTGAAAACTGGTTGCGGAAGCAGATCTACGAGGTCGCCCGCTTCGAGCCGTCGGAGATTCTCCGGGACGAGGAGGCCTGCGTCCGGGAGATCCTGGAGCTCAAGGCCCGCTCCGGTCTCCTCGGCGAGCCGAAAGTACCGGCCACGGTGTTCAGACCGGTGCACGGGGAACACTGGCGGAGGTAGGGGCGCTATACGCCGCCGAAAGTCGAGCGGCGGAGGTCGAGTACGGCACCGAAACCGGGCGTACTCGACCTCCCGGACTCGACCTTTAGGGCCGTGAGCCCAACCCCGCACCCGCCCGCACCCCGCGCGCCGGAACCCGCGTACCCTAGAGCGCATGACTCAGAAGACTCAGACCATGACTCTGCACACGAATCACGGCGACATCGTGATCGACCTGTTCGGCAACCACGCGCCGAAGACGGTCGAGACGATTACGGGCCTGGCACAGGGCACCACCGATTACTCCGCCAAGAACGCCAAGGGCACCACCGAGGGCCCGTTCTACGACGGCGCGATTTTCCACCGCATCATCCCGGGGTTCATGATCCAGGGCGGCGACCCGACCGGCACCGGCACCGGCGGCCCGGGCTTCCAGTTCGCCGACGAGTTCCACCCGGAGCTGCAGTTCGACCGCCCGTACCTGCTGGCCATGGCTAACGCCGGCCCGGGCACGAACGGTTCCCAGTTCTTCATCACCGTCGACGCGACCCCGTGGCTGAACAACCGCCACACCATCTTCGGCGAGGTCACCGACGAGGCGTCGAAGAAGGTCGTCGACGAGATCGCGAACGTGAAGACCGGCCGCATGGACCGCCCGGTCGAGGACGTCGTGATCGAGTCCATCGACATCGCGTAAGCCAAACAAGCCAAAGCGCCACACGCGCCGCGCCCCCGCCACCGTGCGGGGGCTTTTTCGTACCCTGATCCCATGCCCACTCTCCGCAACCTGCCCCGCACCGCCCCCGCCACCACGGCGATTACGGCGATCTGCACGCTCGTCTTCCTGGTCGCCGCGCTCCAGGCCCGTTCGGTCACGGACGTGGTGTGGGATTCGCCGGTGGGCACCCACACCATCCTGTACGGCCCCGAGGTCTACGGCGCGGGCTACCTCCGCGCGCTCACGGCCGGCTTCATGCACTTGGACATCACGCACCTCTTCCTCAACATGTTCATGCTGGTCCTGGTGGGTGCGGAGGTGGAGCGCTTCCTTGGCTCTGGCCCGTTTGTGGTGGCGTGGGTCGCGGGGGTCCTTTGGGCGTCGGCAAGTGTGCTCGCATTTAGCTTCACGACGCCCACCGCCGGCGCTTCCGGCGCCCTCTACATGCTGATGGCGCTTCTGATCGCCATTGCTTTTCGACGTTCCACGGACCTGCGCGCGCCACTCGCCCTGGTGGCTGTGAACGTGGCGTACACGCTGCTCAGCCCGGGTGTGTCGCTGTGGGGGCACCTCGGCGGCCTGGCGGCGGGGGCGGTGATGGCGTGGCCGTTGACCTCGGAAAACGTGCGCACCCGCTGGATCACAGCGGGGGTCGCGGCCGCGGCGGCGTGCGTGGCCATCTGGGCGCTGACGATTCCGTCGACGGTGCCGGTGTACTAGGGACGGCGCTCAAAGGGGAGGGCTAGATCTGCCAGACGGTGCGGGGTAGTCTTTCTCTCGCAGAGCCGCGGAGGATCGTGGGCGTCTAGCCTCCCTCTCGGACGATTGATTGAGACCCTAGCCAGCGAAAGCCCGGCTAGGGTCTTCTTTTTGGGTTTACACGCGGGCTGAGTGATCAAGCTCTACCAGATCGCCGCCGCAAACCGAGAATTTACAGTCCGAAAGGAAGGCGGAAATTCCCGAACCATATATTTTCCTGAAACGCCGAGGTCAAGCCCCAGAAATCGCCGATTCCAGACACACTTTTTGACCTTTAACCAGACCTTTCAAGTTATCCACAGCGGTTGTCCACAGTGTGGATAACTACACGCGTGTAACTCGTCGAACGACACGTCGAACAGCGAAAATGACACGCCGAAGGAACGTGGCGTTTTCGAAAGCAAACCAGCACATTCCACTGCCCTGTGGAGTTGTGCACAGAGTTATCCACAGGTGTGGATAGATATCGTTCGAACAACGGCGAGTTGGTGTCTGAGCCGTTGGCTAGGGTCGAGTGAGTGAAAGGAAGGTGAGTCTGATGAAGCTTCAGGTGCGCCGCTTTACCAATACGGAGCTGCGAGAGCGTCGACGCAGCTTGCGTGCACAGTTGGCGGAATCCTTGGGAATGGAGGAGCCAACTGATGATGCGTTGAAAGAGCTGGCCTGGTCCGGTGGTTTCACCTATGACCAGCGGGACGTTTACGACGAATTGCGCAGGGTGGAGTCACTTCTCGGGGAGCGGTAGTCGTGGAAACTCGCGCGCTCGTGAAAATGCCTAGGGTGGGGACGTACGCAACCAACGATCCAAGGAGTGAGCAATGGCTGATCAGAGCAAGGCGGATGAGATCGTCTCCAGGGGCGAGCGCCCCGCGGGCAAGGGCCGCACCACTGAGCTGGGCGGGCAGCCGGTCGCCTCGGAGCACATTTCGGTCACTCAGGGGCGTCAGGGAGCGAATGTGCTTAACGACGTCCACATGATGGAGAAGCTCGCCCACTTCAACAGGGAGAACGTGCCCGAGCGCATCCCGCACGCGAAGGGCCACGGCGCGTTCGGCGAGCTGCACATCACGGAGGACGTGTCCAAGTACACGAAGGCGAAGCTGTTCCAGCCGGGCACCGTCACCCCGATGGCGGCGCGTTTTTCCACCGTGGCGGGCGAGGCTGGTTCCCCGGATACGTGGCGCGACGTGCACGGTTTCGCGCTGCGTTTTTACACGGAGGACGGCAACTACGACATCGTGGGCAACAACACCCCGACGTTCTTCCTGCGCGACGGCATTAAGTTCCCGGATTTCATCCACTCCCAGAAGCGCCAGCCTAACTCGGGCCTGCGCGATGACGAGATGCAGTGGGATTTCTGGACGCGCACGCCGGAGTCCGCGCACCAGGTGACCTACCTGATGGGCGACCGTGGCACCCCGAAGACGTCGCGCCACCAGGACGGTTTCGGCTCCCACACGTTCCAGTGGATCAACGAGGAGGGCACTCCGGTGTGGGTGAAGTACCACTTCAAGACCCGCCAGGGCTGGGAGTGCTTCACCGATGAGGAGGCCACCGAGAAGGCCGGCACCGACCCGGACTTCCAGCGCGCGGATCTGTTCAACGCCATCGCGGACGGCGACTACCCGATTTGGGACGTCAAGGTGCAGATCATGCCGTTCGAGGAGGCGAAGGATTACCGCTTCAACCCGTTCGACCTGACCAAGACGTGGTCGCAGAAGGATTACCCGCTGATCCCGGTGGGCTACTTCGTGCTCAACCGCAACCCGAAGAACTACCACGCGCAGATTGAGCAGCTCGCGCTCGATCCGGCCAATCTGGTGCCGGGTGTGGGCCTGTCGCCGGACCGCATGCTGCAGGCCCGCGTGTTCGCGTACTCGGACCAGCAGCGCCACCGCATCGGTGCGAACTACAAGGATCTGCCGGTCAACCGCCCGCTCAACGACGTGAACACCTACTCCGAGCGTGGCAACATGGCCTACTTCTTCAACGAGGAGAACGAGCCGAACTACGTGCCCAACCGCACCGAGAAGGGCGCCGGCTACCTGGACAACAACGAGGATTCCTCCTCCAACTTCACCGACTACGGCCAGGCGGAGAACCTCTACGTCAACCCGGATCCGGAGGGCACCGACCTGGTGCGCGAGGCGTACGTCAAGCACGCCGAGGACGACGATTTCGGCCAGGCTGGCACGCTCTACCGCGACGTGTTCGACGACGCGGAGAAGGAGCGTTTCGTCCACAACATCACCAACAAGATGATGGCGATTAAGCACAAGGACGTCGAGGAGCGCGTGTACGAGTACTGGGGCAAGGTCGACGCTGACCTGGAGACAAAGGTCCGCGAGTCTTTCGCCAAGAAGCGCGCTGAGCAGGACAACTAGTCCCCGCACATAAAAAAGCCCGTTGAGTCCGCAACAGACTCAACGGGCTTTCGCGCTATTCAGCAGTGTTTTAGAACACGCCGCGGATCTTCTTGCCGAAGTCGGAGACGGTCACGTCGCGGGAGTCCACGTCCTGGTCGTTGTAGAACGAGGTGTCCTCGGACAGACGGCCGGTCTGGGTGACCTTCATGTAGTTGTACAGGCGGCCTTCCTTGGTCTTGCCGTCGCCGAAGGAGAATGCGCCCAGCAGCATCTCGTCGCCGGCGAGGATCGGGTTGGACAGGGTGACCTCGAAGGTGCGGATGCCGCGGTCGAAGTCGTAGCCCAGGTCGCGGATGTGGGTGCCGTTGTACTGGGTGGTGGTGATCAGGCGGTCAACGCCCTCCGGGCCTGCCTCGGTGCCGACCTCGACGCGGAAGGTCAGGGCCGGGAATTCGCCCCAGTAGCGCTTCGCGCCGGTGTTCTTCACGCGCAGTGCGACGGAGCCAGCGGCGCCCGGCACCTTCCAGGAGGAGGTGGTGAAGTACGGCTGGAGGTCCAGGTCGCGCTGGGCATCTGCCTGCTTATCGACGACTTCGTTGACCTCGTCAGCAGCCTTTTCCTCGACCTCGGTGATGACCTCTGCGCCTTCGTTCGCGATGTCGTTGTTGGTCACGTCGGTGGCTTCGTCGTTGTCGACCACGGTGACGTCGTCAAGGTTTGCGCCCGTCTCGATCTTCTTGACGTCCTCGTTGTACGCCGGGTTGGGGTTCTCCACGGTGTCGGTGACCTGTGCGCCCTTGTTCGGCGCCCAGGAGCCGGCCGGGGTGGAGTAGTTCTTGACGCGGACCTCGTTCTTGATCGGCATGTTGGCGATCCACGCGGTCGGGGTTGCCCAGGTGCCGTTCGGGCGGCAGCGCTGCTGGGTGCCGGTCATGGTGATGGTGCGGAAGCCGTAGGTTGCTTCGCCGGTGTTGCCGGCCGGCACGTCGTACGGGCCGATCTTCTGGCCGACGGACCAGGACAGGGAGCCGGATACGTCCCAGCCCAGGGACTTGGCCAGGGAGTAGCCGATGTTGCCCTGCAGGCCGTCCTTCGAGCCGGAGCCGCCGAGCGTCAGGGTCTCGGTCTTGGAGCCGTTGACGGAGGCAGAGATGGTCTGGGTGCGGGACAGGTCCTGGGACAGCGGGATGGAGCTGTCGGACAGGTTGGTGGTGGAGATGGTGCCCACCGGCAGGAAGTTGTCCTTCACCTTGTACACGATGGTGCGGTAGTCCTCGGTGGAGTTGCACACCGGGCGCGGGTTGAGGATGTTCGCCTTCAGGTGGTCCGAGCCGCGGTAGGTGTGGATGATCGGCAGCGCGGAGTTGGTTGCCGGGGTCTCCGGGTAGGACTCTTCGAAGGTCTGGGCGGTGGCGGTGATACCGGAGCCTGCGATTGCGACAGCGGCGACGGCTGCGATCGCGGCCTTGGCGGCACCAGCGATGCGGAATGCGCGCATTGGCGTTCCTTTCGGGGAAACAATTGTGGGATTTTTCTAGGGGCGGGCTCTTCAGGCTGTCAGCGAGGAGCTCTCATATAACACCTAGTCACTTGCCAAGGAAGAGTCATAATATTGTTGAACAATCCACCCAATCCGGGGTCAAACTAAAGTAATTGACATGTCGCGAAAGCCAGCTCACCAGTATTAATACTGTTATTTGTGGGTAAAACCCCGGCGCAATCTATCGCGCTATTTAAATACAGTGATGTGTCGCATAAATCGGCTTCTCAGGTCCCTCTAGGAATGCGTTCAGCCTCGAACCCCCGCCAAAGCAAAAATCGGATTGCGGCAAATATTTGCCACAATCCGATTTCACACAACCCCCAACTCAAAACCCCCGAAGAAGAACTACCGCCAACCCATCGTCATCAGCAGACCAAGGATCATCCCAGAAAACCCGATGGCGTAGTTCCACGGCCCGAGCTGCCCGAGCCACGCAAGCTGGTCGCCAGCGAGGTAGTAGAGGATCAGCCAGGCCAGGCCGAAGATCATCAGCCCGAACATGATCACCTTGTACCAGACTGGGGTGCCGCCGGTGTTGACCTTCACCGGCGTGCGCGTGGTGCCGGCGGAGGTGCTGCTAGCTGGGCGGATGGGGTCTTTGGTTACTTTTGCTTTAGGCATGTGCGCTCCCTTGGTGTGTGCGGGCCAATGCGTCGTGCTTATCGACGTCTAAAGCCCGAGCCCGCGCTGCACATTCCGCAGCGCGTTGTTCGCGTTCTGGGGTTGAACTGTATCAGCCTGCGGCGCGGCCGCGTTATTCTGCGGGATGAGTTTGCCAGCGTCGAACTTCCACAGGTTGTAGCCGATGGCTTGGTCCTTGCGGATGGTTTCGCCGGCGGCGACTTCCTGGTGGCCGATCAGGCCGTCGTCCACAAGCGCGCCGGTGGGCACCGTCGGGCCGGGTACGAAGCGGCCGTTCCAGCCGGCGTCGCGGAGCGCCTTCTCGGCTTCCTCGGGGCTTTGGCGGGTGATTTCCGGCATGTTCATGAGCATGCCGTTGGACACGCGCAGCTCGATGGTGGTGCCGGATTCCACGTCGGTGTTTTCACCGGCGACGGCGAGCACCTGGCCCTCCGGTTTCTGCGAGTCCACGCTGGTGACGGTGGAGCGCAGCTGCAGGGAGGACAGGGTGGCGGTGGCCTGCTCGACGTTCAGCCCAACCAGGGACGGCACCTGCACCATCTCCGGCCCGGAGGAGACGGTGATGGCGATGCGCGAGCCCTTGGCAATCTGGGTGCCGCCGGCGGGCTGCTGGGACAGGATGATGCCTTCGTCGATGTTGGCGCTGGATTCGCGGCGCACGTTGGGGTTGAGCTCCAGCCCGGCCTTCTTCAGCTCTTCGATGGCTTCTTCGGCGGTCAGGTTGGTCACGTCCGGCACGTCGGTCATTTCCTTGCCGGAGGAGACGGTCAGGGTGATCTGGGTGCCGCGCTTGAGCTCGGAGCCGGCGGCGGGGTTGGTGGAGATCACGTTGCCGCGTTTGATGTCGGGGCTGGGTTCTTCCATGACGGAGACGGCGAAGCCGAGGTGTTCGAGTTCGCGGACGGCGTCGTTGCGCGGCATGTCCGCGAGTTCGGGCACGGGGACCATTTCCTCTTGGGTGATGGCCGGGTCGTTGTTGTCCTTGTTCACGGAGAAGTAGTCGTAGACGAACCAGCACACCGCGGCGGCGAGCAACAGGCCCAGCAGCGCGGAAAGCCACTTCAGCCAGTTGGAGGAGGTTTTTTCGTTGGCGGCGCGGTGGTCCGCGTAGCGCGTGTGCCCGGAGGAGGCGGCAGATGCTTCTCGACGCACCACAGGTTCGCGCACCACATCCCCAACCACGGCGGTGTGGTCCTGGGACGGCGGGTACTGCGCGTCGATGGCGTGGGAGCCGGCGTCTTCCTCCGCGGCGGCGAGGTGGTTGCGGGCGGCGGTGGTGACGTTGCCGCGCTCCAAAAGCGCGAGGTCCGCGCCCATTTCGTCGGCGGTCTGGTACCGGTCGGCGGGGTGTTTCGCCATCGCGGTGAGGATGACGGAGTCGACGTTGACGGCTTCGTTGTCCGACAGCGGCGCGTTGATGCGCTCGGACGGCGGCACCGGGTCTTCCTGGACGTGCTGGTAGGCCACGGCGAAGGGGGATTCGCCCTCGAAGGGCGGCACGCCGGTGACGGCTTCGTACATCACGCAGCCGAGCGCGTAGATGTCGCTGCGCGCGTCGGCGGCCTTGCCGCGGGCCTGCTCGGGGGAGAGGTACTGCGCGGTGCCGATGACGGCGGAGGTTTGTGTCATCGCGGAGGTGGAATCATCCAGCGCACGCGCGATGCCGAAGTCCATGACCTTCACGGCACCGGTGTTGGTGACCATGATGTTGGCGGGCTTGATGTCGCGGTGGATGATGCCTGCGTCGTGGCTGGCCTGCAGTGCCCGGGTGACCGGCAGCAGCAGCTTCGCGGCGCGCTCCGGGCTCAGGGGCCCTTCGTTGCGCACGATGTCGCGCAGGTTCATGCCGTGGACGAGCTCCATGACAATGTAGGGCACGTCCACGCCGGAGGTTTCCACGGAGCCGGTGTCGTAGACCGAGACGATGTTGGGGTGGTTCAGGCGCGCCGAGTTTTGCGCTTCGCGGCGGAAGCGTTCGCGGAAGTTTTCGTCGCGCGCCATGTCGATCTTCAGCATCTTCACGGCAACTTCGCGCCCGAGGGACACGTCGGTGGCGGCATACACGTCCGACATGCCGCCGGTGCCGATGATGTCGCCGAGTTCGTACCGGTCCGCGATGAGCATTTACCTGCCACCTCCGAGCAAGCTATCAAGGTTGGGCAATTCTACCGCAGGGGCCGGTGAGTTCGTGACCTCGGGCTGATTGCCTATCGACGGCTCACCTGCCGGCGCCCCACCCTGCTGCGTCGGAGTCGCCGCGGACGGCTGCTCCGGCGCGGAAGTTCCGGGGGCGGGCGGCTCGGCGGACGGCTCCGCCGGGGCCGGTGCGTTGTCGGCCTCGGACTCCTCGAAGCGCAGGGTGCCCGGGTTGCGCGGCTCCGTGATGGTGGTGCGCTCGCGCTCGGTGGTGGTCTCGGTGACCGGATCCTCCGTGTCTGCCTCTTCCTCCGGCGTCGGGGTGGTCGCGCTCATGGTGGGCCGCGGGGTGGTGGGGGTGCCGCCGCCGGTGAAGCGGTCGAACACGCCCTCGGTGTACGCCCAGGCGGCGCCGCCGGCCAGAAGCGCGAGCAGCAAGATCGCGGAGATGACCGGGCCTGCCTTAGACGACTTCTTGTCCGCTTCGTGTTCGCGCGGCGCTGGTGTCGCCGCGGACGGCGGGTAGGCGCCCTCGGGGCGGGAGGTGCGTTCCTCGGCGACGCTGGCCAGCATCTGGGTGGACGCGGTCGCGGACGGCTCGGTGGCCACGACCTGGGTGTGGCCGCCGGGCTGGGCGGGACGCAGGCCCTGGCGGACCTGGGAGATGGCCAGCTGGAACTCGTTGCCGTCGCGGAAGCGCTGGCCGGGGTCCTTGCGCAGGGCGATCTCGATGAGCTCGCGCGCCGGGGCCGAGACAGAAATGGGCAGCGCGGGCGGCTCGGCGGAGACGTGCGCCAGCGCCACGGAGACCGACGAGTCGCCGGTAAACGGGCGCTTGCCGGAGAGCAGCTCGTAGCCCACCACGCCGAGCGAGTAGACGTCGGACGCCGCGGTGACCTTCATACCCTGGGCCTGCTCGGGGGAGACGTACTGGGCGGTGCCCACCACCATGCCGGTGCGGGTCAGGGGCACGGCCGCGGCGGCTTTGGCGATGCCGAAGTCCGTGATCTTCACCTGCCCGTGCTGGGTGAGCATGAGGTTGCCCGGCTTGATGTCGCGGTGCACCAGCCCCATGCGGTGGATCACGGCCAGGCCGTGGGCGGCCTGCTCCAGGACGTCGAGAGCCAGCGCCTCATCCAGCTGGCCCTCGCGGGCGATGAGGTCCGCCAGCGACTCGCCGCGGATGTACTCCATGATGATGTAGCAGACGGTGAAGCCCGCGTCGGTGTCTGCTTCGCGGTAATCGTAGGTGGCCACAACGTTGTCGGAGTTGATGCCCTGGGCACTCAGCGCCTCGTTGCGGAAGCGGGCGAGGAACTCCGCGTTGGAGCTGAACTCGGGCCGCAGCACCTTGATGGCCACCTCGCGTTCGTTGGCCAAGTCGTCTGCCAGCCACACGGTGGACATGCCGCCGTGGCCGATGATCCACTGCAGCTGGTAGCCGTCGCCGACGAGCTGTTGCAGGTCCTCGCGGTTTTCGGTGTTCATCTACTGTGCTCCTTCCACGGGTGCGGGGGCGGCGGGTGCTGCGCGCAATACGGCGCGTCCGATTGGTCCGGCGACTTGGCCGCCGTAGGCTGCCTCGCCCATGTTGCCACCGTTTTTCACCACCACGGCAACGGCGACGTCCTTGGCCGGGTCGAAGGCGACGTACCACACGTGCGGGGCGGCGCCTTCGGCGTGCTCGGCCGTGCCGGTCTTGGAGGCGAATCCGTTGCCGTCGTAGCCGAAGGTCCACCGCTCGGACGCGAACATCAAGTCCGTGATCGTCGCGGCTTCCTCTTCCGTTACGGCCTCGTTGAGTTCCACCGGCTCGGTTTCGTGCAGGACCTTGCCGTCGGCGTTGCGCACTTGCCGCACCACGTGCGGTTCCATGCGCTTGCCCTTATTTGCGATGGTCGCAGACATCATCGCCGCCTGCAGCGCGGTCATGGTCACGTCGCGCTGACCGATGGTGGACTGCGCCAGCTCGGCGCCGCCGGGCAGATCGCCCAGCGAGCCGGCGGCATTCGGCAGGCCCAGGTTGTAGCGCTCGCCCACGCCGAAGCGGGCGGCGGCGTCGCGCAGCGCATCCGGGCCCATGGCGAGGCCCATCTGCACGAACGCGGTGTTGCAGGACAGGGCGAACGCGGTGCGCAGCGGCACCTGCCCGCCGCCGGCGCAGGGCTGGCCGCCGTCGTTGGTCAGCGGGATGTTGTCCGTGCCCGGCAGGATCGTCTGCGCCTCGCCGGTCAGCGGCGACTCCGGCGTGAAGCCGTTTCGCAGACCCGCGGCGGTGGTGATGATCTTGAAGATCGAGCCCGGCGGCAGCTGCTCCTGCGCCGCGTGGTTCAGCAGCGGGTTCGCCGGGTTGCCGGTGGCCTCGGCCCAGGCGCCCTCGGCGGTCGCTGGGTTGGCGATGCCGTTGGGGTCGTAGCTGGGGGTCGAGGCCATGGAGAGCACCTCGCCTGTCGACGGCCTCACGGCCACCACCGCACCATCAAAACCCGGCTTGGCCAGCTGGTCGTACGAGAAGGCCTGCAGGTTCGGGTCCAGCGTCAGGTCGACGGTGTCGCCCTTCTTGCCGTCCTCGAGCCCGGTGCGCAGGAAGCGCGAGGCGGTGCCGGAGTCGCCGGTGAGGTCGCCGTTGTGGGTGGCCTCCAGCTGGGAGGTGCCGAACTGGTCGGAGACAAACCCCACGATCGGCGCGAACGACCACGGCATGTTGGGGTAGGTGCGCTGGTAGAAGCCGGTCTCTTCGTCGCGGTGGCTCTGCGCCAGCACGGTCCCGCCCGTGACGATGTCGCCGCGATTGGTGCGCTTGAGGTCCATGAGGATGCGCGAGTTGTGCTGGTTCTGCGCGTACTCGTCTTCGCGCATTCCCTGCACCACGGTGAAGTTGACCAACAGCGCCGCGATCATCAGCAGCGCGACCACGGCGCCGTAGCGGATGGACTTGTTCATCGTGCACCCACCATCTCAGGGCGCGCGGTGCCCGCGGCGACGGCGTCGTAGTCCGCGGGGCGGTTCGCGCTGTTGGAGATGCGCAGCAGCAGGCCGAGCAGGATGTAGTTGGCCATCACGGACGAGCCGCCGGCGGACATGAACGGCGTGGTCAGGCCCGTCATGGGCATCATCGCGGACACGCCACCGGCGACCACGAAGATCTGGATCACGATCGTCAGCGCCAACCCGGATGCGAGCAGCTTGCCGTAGGAGTCGCGCGCCTGCATGGCGGTGCGGAACCCGCGGGTGATAAACACCGCGAACAGGCACAGCACCGCCGCGATGCCCACAAACCCCAGCTCCTCGCCGATGGCGGCGAGGATGTAGTCGGAGTGCGCCACGGGCACCAGCTCCGGGTGGCCGTAGCCCAAGCCGGTGCCGGTGATGCCGCCCCAGCTCAGGCCGATCAGCGCGTTGGCGGGCTGGTTGCCAATGCCGTCGAAGTCCGCGAACGGGTCGATGAAGTTGGACACGCGCTCCTGGATCTTGGAGCTGACCTGGTAGACGGCGTAGCCGCCGACGGCCACCAGGCCGACGCCGATGAACAGCCAGGAGGCGCGGCTGGTGGCGAAGTAGACCATGCCCAGCACGGTGGCGAACAGCAACAGCGCCGGGCCGAAGTCGTTGGAGATGCCCATGATCAAAATGGCGATGGCCCACACCATGAGGATCGGCGCGAGGTCGCGCAGGCGGGGGAAGGTCATGCCCAAGAAGCGCTTGCCGGCGACGGTGAACAGGGCGCGCTTCTGGGCCAGCAGCTGGGCGAAGAAGATCAACAGCAGGATCTTGGAAAACTCGCCGGGCTGGATGGAAAACGGCCCGAGCCACAGCCAGATGCGCGCTTCCTCATACCCCGGGGGCTGCGGCCACACCAGCGGCAGGGCCAACAGAATCAGGCCAACCAGGCCCAGCAGGTAGGAGTAGCGCGACAGGGACTTGTGGTCGCGGATGACAATGAGCGTGAGCACCATCAGCCCCACGCCGACTAAGGACCACAGCATCTGGCGCTCCGCCAGCGGCCCGTAGCCGGGGCGTTCTGCCAGGTCAAGGCGGTAGATCACCACCAGGCCCACGGCGTTGAGCAGCGCCACCACGGGCAGCATCACCTGGTCCGCGTGCGGTGCCAAGAACGCGATGGCTACGTGTGCGATGGCGTAGACGCCCATGAACCCGCCGATGATGTAGAGCATCTCGGTGGACAGGGTGCGCCCTTGGCTCGTCTCTAAGCCAAAGAGCATGAGGGCTAGCAGGCCTGTGGTGAACAGCAGGAGGAGCAGCTCGCGGCTGCGGGATACTAGGCGGCTCATCGCACCTCCCGGCACTTGCCCTCGTCGGCGCTCTTCTTGTCCGTGCAGGCCGGCAGCGCCTGGTCCGCCAACTCATTCAGCTTGGCTAATACGTCGTCGTAGGAGCCGGTGACGTCTTCGACCTCGCGCTTGTCCTTGGGCAGGTCGGAGGTGGTGAAGATGCTGCAATCGCCCGGCTTGCTGTCCTTGGAAATCACGCGCAGGTCGCCCTTGGTGTTCAGGCAGGCGCGCTGGATGTCCTCGGTTTTGGTGTCCGCGAACAGGTTGTCGCGTGTGGTGTGCTGCACCACAAACTCGCCGGAGTCCTGCACCTTCAGCGCGTACTCGTCGGTGGCGCGGGACTGCGACCACATCACGCCCGCCACCGCGAGCACCAGCAGGAGCACTAGCGTTGCGACGACCCAAGGCCACACCGACGACGGCTGCTTCTTCCCAGCGCCGCTAGTGTGGCCCTCCTCGTCGTCGGAAGCATCCGCGTCTTGAAGTTTTGCCCGGTTGTGGTCCGGGGTGATGGTCTCGGACTTGCGCAACAGCGCTGCGGCGCGGGAGGCGGCGGAGTCCGGGTGGGAGGACTCGTAGCCCGGGTCCAGCGCACCGGCCTTGACCGCGGCGCGGTTCTCGCGGGCGTTGTTCTCGGTGGCCTCAACGACCTCCGCCACCACCACGGTGACGTTGTCCGGCCCGCCGGAGCGCAGCGCCAGCTCGATCAGGCGGTTCGCCGCCATTTCCGGGGTGCCGTCGCCGAGCGCGAGCTGGATGGTCTGCTGGGTCACCGGGTCGCTCAACCCGTCGGAGCACAACAGCACGCGGTCGCCCGGCTGGACCTGGATCAGCTCCAGGTGCGGCTCCACGTCCCGGCCGGTGTACGCCTTCAAAATCAGGGACTTCTGCGGGTGCGAGGAGACGTCCTCGGGCGCGAGTTTGCCGTCGTTGACCAGCGACTGGACGAAGGTGTCGTCGACGGTGAGCTGCCGCAGTTCGCCGTCGTGAAGCAAATAGCCCCTGGAATCGCCCACGTGGATCAGGCCGAGCTCGCGGCCGTTGAACATCGTCGCGGTCAGGGTGGTGCCCATGCCGGCCTGCTCGGGGTGCTCGGCCACGGACGCCTCGATGGAGGCGTTGCCGTCCTCGGCCGCCGCGCCCAAAAGAGCGAGCATGTCCGCGTCCTCGGGGTCGCGGTCCAGGTGCTCGAGGTGCTCGACCATGAGCTGGCTGGCCACCTCGCCGGCGGCGTGGCCGCCCATGCCGTCCGCAAGCACCAGCAGGTGCGGGCCTGCGTAGGCGGAGTCCTCGTTGTTGCCGCGGACCAGGCCCCGGTCGGACACGGCCACGAAATCTAATGCGAGCTTCACGGCATCAGCCTCACAATCGTGCGTCCCATCTTCATGTCCGTGCCCACGGTCACCCGCTCAGGCTGATCAATGCGCACCCCGTTGACGAAGGTGCCGTTGCGCGAATCCAGGTCCTCCACGAACCAGTCGCTGCCCCTGCGGAACAGGCGCGCGTGGCGCGAGGAGGCGAAGTCGTCGCCCAGCTGGAAATCGTTGTCTCCCGCTCTGCCGACAGTCAAGTCTTCTAAGCTGGCAATTTCCATGTGGGAGCCTTGCAGCGGCCCCTCAACTACCGCAAGGGTGCGGGCTTTCTCCCTGGGGGCGGGGGCGGAGGCACTTGCTTGACGACGCACCGCGCCACCCGCCGACACCACATCCTTCCTCTGCGTCCACATCACCAGGAAAATGAACACCCAGAGCAAGGCCAGAAGGCCGAAGCGGGCGCTGAGGATCATGGTCGAGTCCATGGCAAACCCTTCTTACGGGCGGAAGTATTCGGTGCTGGGGTGCGCCACCGAGTCGGTGAACTCCGGCTGGTTGGCGCTGGCCTGCGGCTGGTCCTCGCCGCCGATGATGCGGACCTCAATGCTGGAATGCCCCAGCGTGATCACGTCGCCGTCTGCCAGCATCCAGTTTTCCACCGGCTCGTCGTTGACCGTCGTGCCGTTGGTGGACTGCAAATCCACCAGCACCGCCACCTGGCCGTCCCAGGTGATCTCCGCGTGCTGGCGGGAAACCCCGGTGTCCGGCAGGCGGAAGTCCGAATCGTTGGAGCGGCCCAGGATGTTGGAGCCCTCGTGGACCAGGTACGTGCGCGACGAGCCGTCCTGAAGCAGCAGGCTCACCGTGGTTGCCTCAGTGTTGGCAACAGCCTGGGGGTCCTGCGGCTGGTTGGCGTTAGGTTCGGACATTGCATCCTCCTTCAATTGCGAGCGCGAGGCCTTGCGCTTCTTCGGCTCCGCCACAATGGCGTCGAAGCCGCTGACCACATCCGGCATGGTGTCGATGTAGCTAGACACCCGGAGCTGGCCAGTGCGCAGACCCGACTCCTCCGCGATACGCACAACAACAGGGCCATCCAAAAACCATTGTTTGTTGCGCACGTAGCGCATGAGTTGATCGGCGAGGTCCACAGGAAGATCGCGGTTCTGCGACAGGTTCTCCAAGTCCTTCGAAGACACACCCACCGCGTACACGTTCGGGGCGACGTACTCGTCCTTATCCGTGACCACCAGCGAGTCCTGGGCTTCCTGCTTGACCAGCTCCTCAATTTCTTCAGGCACAACCTTGCCGCCGAACAGCGCCGCCATGGAATTGTCCAAGCCGCGCTGCAGAGAACTGTCCAGCTTTGCCAGCCTGTCCATCACTGCCATTTCCTGCGCACCTCCTTTCTTCACATCAGAATTTAAGTAACCCGGACAGTATAGGTGCCGCACCCGACACCACCTATCCGCGCAGCGTGTCGGCCCCGTTGCAGACGCGGGATAAAAGGCGGTGTGCGCTGGCGATTTGTAGTTTTTGTGAGCTGCGTTCTATATTAATCAAGTCGCCCGCCCGGGTGGCGGAATTGGCAGACGCGCTGGCTTCAGGTGCCAGTGTTCGCAAGAACGTGGGGGTTCAAGTCCCCCCCGGGCACAAATAAGTCTCGAGACATCGTTCCTACGGTGTCTCGAGATTTTTCTTTTTCTGGTTCGGGCTGGGGCGATTTGTGGGGTTAAACGACAAAAAGTGTGTCTGGCTCGGCGTGTCGTGGGGGTTAGATTTGGCCTTTTTGGATGCCGATTGAGTGGGTGTAGTCGGTGTCGATAGCGTTGTCGTAGAGGGCTGGTCGTCCTGTTTCGTGGTCGGCTTGGTCGTCGGTGTGGGCTAGGGGGCACTTTGTCGAGCTGGCCCCAGTCGGGCTGCCTAGCGATTTCTACTGGATAGTTATGCAGCTCCGGCTCGAGGCAAAGCCTCCAATCTGGAAGCGTCCTGGGTTTGATTCCAATCGTTTTTCAGAGCGTGATCAGAATCATGCCGATGAAGTTCGGCGATGCTCTCAAGGGCATTGTGCTTCGTTTGGCGGACAACCTCATAGCGAAGGGCGCTCAGCGCTGGGTGCGGCGGTAGGGAGCGGTGAAAAGCTCAGCCTTGCACTGAGCACGCTCAACGATTAGTTGAAATCGAATGGGGCGATGTCCGATGTCGAGGCTGGCACCGGAAAGTCAGCGGTCCGAGGAAATGAGGCCTTTGCGATGAGAAATACGGGGCAAAGCTGGGTCGATTTTGCGCCAAAGCTCGGGGTCTACCCAAGTTAGACCTTCTGAGAGGGTCAGGTTTTTAGGGACGCAGGGTCACTACTTCGATCTGTAAATGTCTCGCGGCTAATGGGTTCGGGGAACGCGCCTAGAAAATAGCCTGATCCTGAGTTTAACCTTAGACCCGAAAAAGTATACAGCGGTGAAACTAACCAGAATGTAGGGTAAAAACATCCTGCCTACTTTTGTAGAATTGAGAGGTTCGCGGCTATGACAAGGCGAAATAACAGATATATCGGTAGAAGAGTGTTGGCTGCGTTTTCCACCGTAGGAATCGTAGTAGGTGCTGAAACAGTAGTATCGCCCATCGACGTAAGTACTGGAATAGAGCCAGCTTGGGCAAATGCACAAACTAATCCGCGATCTTCAAGCTTCGGCATAATTGATGACGATATAGTTCGGATTAACTTGTTCAATGCGACAGGGTCCCCGATAACTGGAAACAGGTTTATTGTTAACCTTGGCGATTCAAGACTCACAGATCCTGTCTCCCAGTTAAGTTTCACCGCCGCGGTAGTCGGCCACGGCAGAACAACCCCGTACACTGTAACCGGTGTCAGCAAGGTAGACGAGAGCTCAGTTTCTTTCCAGTTCTCTTCGAACGTGACAATTGCTGCTGATGATACATTGCAGCTCACAGCTACTACGCCTAGCCCGGAACTAGATGACAGGAATGCAAGTGGCTCGTGGGATGCGACCTATGCGCCGGAATTGACTTTGGACGCGGTCGATGGGCCGCGTGATCCTCTAAAGCTGACGGAGAACCAGGGGCGTTGTGCACTTGAGGTGTCTCGAAATGCGGGGGTGAGCACGTGGATCGCGGAAAGCTACTATCAGTCGAGTGATGTCGCCCCGAACGGTGTTGGGCCTCGCAACACAATGCGTAATCACACTGTCTTGCAGTACAGGGTAGACGGAACTCAGGGCGCGGAGGCATTCAAACCCATCAGTTCCTCGAAGTGGGTCTATAACGGGCTGGCATATAACCCGGCGGACGGCTACCTATATGCCGTTTCTCAAGATCGACCACTTAACGACGGTGATCAATCTGGGCTAAACAACAATCCAAAGGATCCCAAATACCCAGCTGGATACCTACTACGCATCAGTCCTGAGACTGGTGGCGTAGCGAAGTTGGGCAAGATTGCACCTGCGGGGGATGCCGGTTCGTTTAGTAAGGATATCAACTCTGGTATCACCAACGGTGCATTCGACCGCGCAGGGAATTACATTTTCTCGAACAACTCGGTAAATGGGTCTGGTGACATTTACACTATTAAGTTTGAAGGGGGGAGTGGTACAGAGCTTTCCCTACCGGTGACCTCTCCAGACGATACGCAAATCCAAGCGGTCCGGCGCCAGCATGATCCGCTTATAAATGCTAACGACTGGGCGTACTACTTCGAAACCCGGTCTGAAGACGGCCGGACGTATATCGAAACACCGAGAGACAAGAGCTTTATATGGTCGCTTAACTCGAGCGATGGGCGCGTCTACCTGCACAGAACTGACGTTTCAACTGGTAACGTGCTTAAGCTCGATGTAACGGGAATCTCGACACCCACCGGCCAAAAGTTAGAGCCGGGCGTCACCTACGGCAACGCGTGGACGTACTCGAATGGAAACTTGGGATTTAGTGCTAATCAGAAAAATCTCGCTTATCAGCTATCGATTCAGGACCCCTTCGGCACACATCCTCGAGTAGGTCTGATATCCGTCGAGCAGGTGCCCACGTCCTATAACAACGATGCCACCTCAAACGCGTTCACCGTAGCCGAGTTTGAGAAGGCTGGTGTTGATCTCGGGGTTGAGAAAACGCTCGAAATGGTCGACGGGCATCCAAAATGGACCATCAAGGTAACAAATAACTCTCCCTGTGCGTCGTCGGGATTCACAGTACGAGATCTCATTTCAGGCGATCTTTCGAACGTAAAAGTTTCGACTGAAGATTCGGGGTGGACTCAAAGCACTGCGGAACGCGGCGACAGCCTCAACTGGGTACATGGTCCTCTTGGAGCTGAACAGTCGACATCTCTGGTCGTGGAGGCCGATGTCGCTGACGGAAAGTGTGCTATTAACAAGGTTTCCGTAATCGGAAATGAGCCTGATCCTGTCTCGGAAAACGATGTCGCTGCCGCTGGTGACTGTGATCCTGCGCTGTCTATCAAGAAGTACATCAATGGCAAGGATGCTCAAGATGCTGACAGGGATAATTGGCCAGAGATTTTCCCCGGCGACACTGTGAACATCAAGTATGTGGTCAAGAACACGGGTAGTGGCGAAGTCACGGGTATCAAACTGGAAGATATCGTTGACAAAGGTGAGAACCCGTCGAAAATTCAGGACCTCATCAAAAAAGAACTAGAAAAGGTCAAAATATTCTCTCTGGAAGGCAGCCAGGAGACAGAGATCCCGATCAATTTTAGGATGCCCGAGAGCATCGGTTCCGACACGTATGAGCACCGGAATTATGCCAAGGCCGCAGGTGTTTTCGACCCGAACGCGCAGGATTTCCCGACGTTTAATGGCGGCGACGATGAGGTGGGTTTTGACCCGTTCCCGCAAACCCTCCCAGCCCGAAAGGTCGAATCCGAACCAGATGAAGCGAACGCGTACTTCCGTCCGACACCGCCCGTCGTTGAGAACCCGCAGTTCTCGGTTGAGAAGCTGAGCAACCAGTCTGCCATCAACCTGGAGCGCAACCAGGACGGCAAGTACGCCTACACGGCGGAGTACACCATCATCGTCAGGAATGATGGCAAGGGCGACGGCGAGCACGCAGCCATCTACGACGTGCCGCTGCGCGGTGTCGGCTTCGAGCTGGACTCTGTGCAGGTCGATGGCCAGGACGCGCAGCTGCAGAACGGCCGCTACAAGATCGCTGACAGCGCAGCTCTCGCAGCTGGCGAGTCCAAGACGTTCACCGTCACCGTCTCCGGCACCATCTCCGACGCCGCGGCGGGCAACCTGCCGGCTGCGTACGGCCAGTGCGACGCCACCGGCGCGGACGCCACGAAGAACTCCGGCCTGCTCAACGTGGTCAACATGGACGGCGATTCGGACGGTCCGGACAACAACATTGTCTGTACGCCGGTTGAACTGCGTCGTCTGAACATCGAGAAGCGCATTGATGGCCGTGAGGAAGCCATCGTGAAGCCGAACGAGCCGATGGACATCTGGTACCGAGTCCGTAACACCGGCAACGTCACGCTCCACGACGTGAAGCTGTCGGACAACGTCCAGGAAAACAACGACGCGCTGCAGCAAGAGATCACCAAGCAGCTCAACGGCCAGGACACCTTCGATCTCGAGCCGGGCGAGATCCGCGACGTGCACATCTCGGTTAAGGCTCCGGAGGGCGAGCACGTCAACGAGGCTCGCGCCGACGTCCCGCCGACCACGATCCCACCGGTGACGCTCCCGCACACCACGGTCCCGGGCAAGCCGGTGCCGTCCACCGCCGTGTCCACCACGGCGAAGGCGAAGTCGCCGAAGATCACCATCAAGAAGTACGTTAACGGCTACGACGACGGCACCGCCGTCACACCGGGCGAGGATATGGAGATCCTCTACCGCGTGGTAAACGAGGGCAGCATGCCTGTCGACGGCATCCGCGTCGTCGACCAGGTCACCCAGGCCACCGATAAGCAGGGCCTGCAGGCAGCCATCAACGCCGAGCTGGCAAAGGAGCCGGCGTTCAAGCTGGAGCCGGGCGGCGTGAAGGAGATCCGCATTACGGTGCCGGCGCCGGCAGGCGGGCACGTGAACGAGGCTGTCGCCACCGCGCCGGTGACCGTGCCGGGCACCACGGTGCCGCCGGTGACGGTCCCGCCGATCACGAAGCCGAGCACCACCATCCCGGGCTCTACCGTGCCGGGCACCACCGTTCCGTCCACCGTGGTCACCGTGACCGCGCCGCCGGATGAGGGCCGCTCGGAGTCGCCGCAGCTGGAGATCACCAAGTACATCAACGGCCGCGACGAGGGCGATGTCCTCGCGGCGGACGCCGAGACGATGGAGATCACCTACCGCGTGCGCAACACTGGCGTCGGTGAGGTCAAGGGCATCACCATCGCCGACGAGGTCACCGAGGGCGCGGAAATCCCGGACCTGGCAGACAAACTCGCTGCTGTCGAGCCGTTCCACCTCGCGCCGGGCGCGTTCAAGGACATCACCATCGAGGTGACCGCGCCAAAGGGCGGCCACGTCAACGTGGCTAAGCCGGTCGTGCCGCCGGTGACCGTTCCGGCCACGACCATCCCGGGCACCACGAACCCGAACACGACCATCCCGCCGACCACGGTCCCGGAGCGCGAGGTGACTCCGACGACAACGCCGTCCGATGATGCGCGTTCGAACGTCGTGAAGCTGGAGCTGCTCAAGGACATCTGGAGCAACGACACCAACGACTGGAAGACCGCCGACAACGTCGACGAGGCTTCCGACGCCGCTGTGGTCGACGCTAACGGCAAGATGCGCATCCGCTACACGGTGAAGAACACCGGCTCCCTGCCGGTGTCCGGCATCGGCATCGTCGACGAGGTCACCGAGCTGACCAAGGGCACCGACGCGGACAAGCAGGCGCTCACCGACGCGATCAACGCCGAGCTGGAGAAGTACGGCAAGGACTTCACCCTGCAGCCGGGCAAGTCCCGCGCAGTGGAGATCACCGTGGACGCGCCGAAGCAGCGCCACATCAACGTGGCAAAGGTGACCGCACCGCCGGTAACCACGCTGCCGGGCTCCACCATCCCGGGCACCACGGTGATGACCACCACCAACGGCTCCACCGTCCCGGTGACCACTGTGACCCCGCGTGTGGTTGAGCCGTCCACCGTCACCCCGAACACCCCGTCCAACACCGCGCACGCGACGCCGACCTCCTCCACAACTCCGGTTGTTCCGGAGCCTGTGAACCCGCAGTTCTCGGTGGAGAAGCTCGGCAACCAGGCCGGCATCGAGCTGAAGCGCAACGAGGACGGCCAGTACGGATACTCCGCCGAGTACACCATCCGTGTGCGCAACACCGGCCCGATTGCCGGTGAGCACGCGAAGGTGTGGGACGTGCCAGTCCGCGGCGTTGGCTTCGACATCGACTCCGTCACCGTCGACGGCACTGAGGTCAAGCCGGAAAACAGCCGTTACCTCATCAGTGAGGAAGCTGAGCTCGCCGTCGGTGAATACAAGGACTTCCAGGTCGTGGTCAACGGCACCGTCTCCGATCAGGCCGCGAACGCGCTGCCGGCAGCCGTCGGCCAGTGTGACGCCGTCACCACGCAGAACCCGGGCGCGGGCTCCGGCCTGGTCAACACCATCGAGATGGAAGGTGACTCGGACGGCCGCGAGAACAACATCGTCTGTGAGCCGGTTGAGCTGCGCCGCCTGAACATTGAAAAGCGCATCGACGGCCGCGAGAACGCCCCGGTCACCCCGGGCGATGAGATGGAGATCTGGTACCGCGTCCGCAACACCGGCAACGTGACCCTGTCCGGTATCACGCTGGCGGACCAGATCAAGGAGGACAACCCGGACCTCCAGAAGGAGATCGACGCCGCGATCGCCAAGATCGAGGCCTTCGACCTCGCGCCGGGCGAAGTCAAGGACATCACGTTCCCGGTCACCGCCCACGCTGGCGAGCACACCAACGAGGTGCGCGCCCAGGTGCCGGAAACCACTATTCCGGGTACGACCCGTCCGGAGACCTCCATCCCGGAGACCACCGTCCCGCCGGTGACCGTCCCGGGCACCACCAACCCGGAGACCACGGTGCCGGGCACCACCATCCCGGGCTCGACCGTCCCGGCGACGACCATCCCGGGCACCACCGTGCCGGGCCGTTCGGTCCCGCCGACCACGGTCACTGCCACCGCGCACGCGGGCTCCCCGTCGCTGGCCATCAAGAAGTACATCAACGGCTACGACAACGGCACCCAGGTCGCGCCGGGCGAGGACATGGAGATCCTCTACCGCGTCTCCAACACGGGCTCCGTGCGTATCGACGGCATCCGCCTCGCCGACGAAGTCACCGAGGCCGCCGACGAGAACACCTCCAAGGCGCTGCAGCGCGACATCGACGCCAAGCTCAACGGCATCGACCAGTTCGCGCTGGAGCCGGGCGAGGTCCGCGAGTTCCGCATCACGGTGCCGGCGCCGGCTGGCGGCCACGTGAACGTCGCTAAGCCGATCGTGCCTCCGGTGACCGTGCCGGGCACCACGATCCCGGGCACGACGAACCCGAACACCACCATCCCTGCCTCCACCGTGCCGTCGACCGTGGTCACCGTGACCACCCCGTCGGACGATGCCCGCTCGGATTCGCCGATCCTGGACATCAAGAAGTACATCAACAACCTCGACGACGGCGACATCGTCAACCCGGGCGACGACATGGTGATCACCTACCGTGTCTTCAACAAGGGCAACGTCGACGCCAAGGGCGTGACCGTCGCCGACGAGGTCACCGAGGGCTCCGACGAGACCAAGACGGATCTGACCAAGCAGATCGAGGCCGAGCTGGCCAAGGTCGAGCCGTTCGACGTCCCGGCCGGCGGATTCCACGACGTGGAAATCACGGTCAAGGCGCCGGCAGGCGGCCACGTGAACGTCGCAAAGCCGAACGTTCCGCCGGTGACCGTGCCCGCGACCACGATCCCGGGCACGACGAACCCGCGCACCACGATCCCGGAGACCACCGTCCCTGAGCGCGTGGTCACGCAGACGACCACCCCGTCCGACGACGCCCGCTCCGACTCCCTCAAGCTGGAAATCCTCAAGGACATCTTCAGCCTGAAGGACAACACGTGGCACGCCGCGGATACCGAGGACGACGCCGCTGTTGTGGACGCCAACGGCCAGATGCGCGTGCGCTACACGGTCACCAACACCGGTTCCGTCACGCTGGGCGGCATCGACATCGTCGACAACGTCACCCGTCTGGACGGGGGCGACCAGCAGGCGCTCACCGACGCGCTCAACGCCGCGCTCGAGGCAGAGGGCCGCGGCTTCACCCTGAAGCCGGGCGAGAAGAAGGTCGTCGAAATTACTGTCGACGCACCGAAGGGCTACCACGTCAACGAGGCCATCGCGACGGCCCCGGCGGTGCCCACCACCCAGACGCAGGTCTCCTCGGTACCGGGCACCACCGACGCCACGACGACGGTGCCGGGCTCGCTGACCACCACCGTGGTCACCACCGAGAAGACGCCGAACGTGCCGACGAACACCGCACAGGCAACGCCGACCACCTCGGCGACCACCCCGGTGCCGCCGCCGGTCACGGAGACGACGACTGCGCCGGCGCCTGAGCGGCCGCAGTTTGCCGTCGAGAAGCTTGGCGCCCGTGCGGGCAACGTTGCGCTGACCCGCAACGACGAGGGCACCTACGACTACTCCAACGAGTACGTCATCCGCGTGCGCAACTCCGGCCTGGTCAACGGCGAGCACGCCACCATCTGGGATGTGCCGCTGCGCGGCGCCGGCTTCACGGTCACCGAGGTGGCCGTCGATGAGAAGGCTGTGGCAGTGGAGAACGGCCGCTACAAGGTCGCCGACGCTGCAGAGCTGCCGGCCGGCGAATACAAGGACTACAAGGTCACCGTCACCGGCACGCTGGCTGAGGCCGCGGCGAACAACCTGCCGGAGGCTGTCGGCCAGTGCACCGCCGAGGGCGCGAACCCGGGTGCGGATTCCGGCCTGGTCAACGTCGCCAACATGAACGGCGACTTGGACGGCCCGGCGAACAACGTTGTCTGCACTCCGGTTGAGCTGCGCCGCCTGAACATTGAAAAGCGCATCAACGGCCGCGAGGACGCTTCCGTCACTCCGGGCGAGAAGATGGAGATCTGGTACCGCGTCCGCAACACCGGCAACGTGGAACTGAACGACATCGCACTCGCGGATCAGATCCGCGAGGACGACCCGGAGCTGCAGGAGGAGATCAACGCGGAGCTGGCCGAGAAGGCCAAGCCGTTCAACCTCGCGCCGGGCACCTTCCAGGACATCCGCATCGAGGTCACCGCGCCGGAGGGCGAGCACGTCAACGAGGCTCGCGCCGAGGTGCCGGAGACCACGGTTCCGGAATCCACCCGTCCGGGCACCACGATCCCGGGCACGACCGGCCCGTCCACGTCGGTGCCGCCGGTAACCATCCCGGGCACGACACTGCCGGGCACCACCCGTCCGGGCACGACGGTCTCCACCACCGCGCGCGCGAACTCGCCGCTGCTTGAGGTGAAGAAGTTCATCAACGGCCGCGACGAGCACGCCCTAGTCAACGCCGGCGAGGACATGGACATCACCTACCGGGTGACCAACAAGGGCACTCTGCCTATCGACGGCATCCGCCTCACCGACGAGGTGAAGGAAGACAACGCCGAGCTGCAGCAGGCCATCGACGCCCAGCTGGGCAAGGTCGCTCCGTTCGCGCTCGAGCCGGGCGAGTCCATGGACGTGACCGTGACGGTGAAGGCCCCGGCCGGCCGCCACGACAACGTCGCGGGCGTGACCGTGCCGCCGGTGACCATCCCGGCCACCACGATCCCGGGCACCACGAACCCGCACACGACTGTGCCGGGCACCACGGTGCCGTCGACAGTGGTGACCGTGACCGCGCCGCCGGATGACGCCTCCTCCGACTCCCCGCAGCTGGAGATCCTCAAGGAGATCAAGCGCGCGGATGAGGGCGACGACGCATGGCGCGACGCCGAGACCGAGGGCGACGCCCTGCCGATCGGCGAGGGCGAGACGATGGAGCTGCGCTACACGGTGACCAACACCGGTTCCGTGAAGCTGGACGGCGTCGACATCGTGGACAACGTCACCCGCCTGGACGGCGGCGACGCCGACGAGTTCACCGCCGAGATCAACAAGGCGCTGGAGTCTGCAGGCCGCGGCCTGTCCCTGGAGCCGGGCGAGTCCGTGGAGATCGTGATCGAGGTCTCCGCGCCGGCGGGCTACCACGTCAACGAGGCGATCGCGACCGCACCGCCGGTCACCGCCACCGAGACCGTGGTGTCCTCCGTGCCGGGCACGACCAACGAGACGACGACGGTTCCGGGCAGCTTCGTCACCGAGACCACGGTGGTGGAGCGCACCCCGAACACGCCGACGAACAAGGCGCAGTCCACCCCGACCACGGGTGTGGCACCGTGCGACTGCGAGGTCAAGACCACCACGATCATCCCGGCGCCGGTGACCACCACCGTGTCCGGCGAGGTCACCACGGTCACGCCGGACCCGGTCACCTCCGAGGTCACCATCACGGAGACTCCGGAGCCGGTCACCTCTGAGGTCACCACTACGGAGACCCCGGAGCCGATCGTCACCACTGTGGTGCAGACGCAGGATCCGATCACGGTCACTCGCACCACGCCGGTCACCACCGTGCAGACGGTGACGCCGGAGCCGCAGACGGTGGTCACCACCGTTGAGGGTCCGGAAGTGACCACCACGCCGGATGTTCCGGGCCAGGTGGTTGTGGTTGTGGACGACTCCGGCAAGACCGTCACCGAGGTCGCACCGACCCCGGTGGATGGCTACACCCCGCCGGTGACCGCGACGGCAACGTACACGCTGCCGCCGGTGGTCACGGAGACGCTGCCGCAGATCACGGTCACCGAAGTGCCGACCACCCTGGTCACCACCAAGGCCACCGTGGATGAAGGCACCGACATCCTCGGCCGTTGTGTCGCCAACGCGGTGCGCTCGCCGATCCTGTACATGGTGCCGCTGCTGCTGGCGGGCCAGGTGCTGGGAGAGGTCGCTGCCCCGTACGTCAACGCGGTGAACGAGCAGTTCAACCAGATCTCCGCGGAGATCCAGGATGAGATCCGCCGCAAGACGCCGAACTTCGGTTACGGCCGCCGCGGCCAGGAGAACGAGCAGGTCGCCGAGCTGCGCGCGAAGGCCGAGGCCGCGAACCGCATGCTGCAGGAGCTGGCAATGCGTCCGGACGTGCAGCAGTACGGCCAGTGGGCAGCTATCGCCGCCGGCGTGGTTGTCGCGGGCTCCGTCCTCTACGACTGGTGCTCCAACGAGGCCGGCGAGGCGTTCACCGCCATCGGCCCGAAGAAGTCGACCTCCGTCGACGAGGTGCGCGTGGGCGGTTCCTCCCTCGGGGGTGACCGCGTGACGACGGTCGTCCCGCCCGTCACCAACACCCCCGGCCGCGACGAAACCGCCGAGGACGCAGGCGAGGCCGCTGGTGAGGCTGGCTCCGAGGCCGGCTCCGCTGACGGCTCCTCCGCGGGTTCCTCGGAGGGCAGCTCGAACTAACGCTCCTCTGAGCTAGGCGCGAAACCCCGGCAGGCTGGAACCCCAGCCCGCCGGGGTTTTCCGCTGCGCGGCCAGTCGAAAAAGTTTAAGCCCCGGGCGCATGCTTTCGCAGAGGCGACACCGAGGCGTACGGCTCCCTAGTGTACTCGCAACCTCGACGGCAAGGCGTATCTCTCGGAGATGGGAGCGTCTCACCTGTTAGCGACTCGACTGGCGGGCGTCGGGACATACCCCGAGTAACAAACCCCTATTAAGGCCCAAAAATGGCCATACTAGGGAGGGCTTACTAGGGGTTTGTGGAGATGGGGGACAGGGCAGGCAAAACCAGCCGCCAAAACCACCCACCCAGAACCAGCCACGCCCCGTTAGGGTGGTGGTGTGTTTAGGGAACGTGAGATCGTCGTAAGGCAAACGAAGGCCCTGGGCCGCGACACGTTCGCGATCGAGGGCCCGGGCGGGGAGCTGCTGGGCACGGCCAGGCAGACGCTGAAGATGAGCGACCTGGTCAAGGCGTCGCGCGGGGTGGAGGTGTTCGACGCGGCCGGCGCGCACGTGCTGAGCATCGAGGACCCGGTGAACTTCATCCGCGACAAGTACGTCGTGCACCAGGTCAACCCGCCGCTGGAGCTCGCGCGGCTGACGCAGCGGTTCGCCTGGATCGGCGCGAAGTTCGACGTGCAGGTCGCGGGCTTTCCGGACGTGCAGATCCAGGGCCAGGCGTTCCAGCTGAACTACACGCTGACCAGCCAGGGCCGCCCGCTCGCGACCGTGGACGCGGAGTATTCCGGCATGGGGCGGATGCTGATGGGCAAGTCCAGCTACCGCGTGCGCATCGAGCCCGGCCTGGACGAACGCCAGCACGCGGCGGTGATCGGCATCGCGTTGGCCATTGATATGCGCCGCGCGAAGATGCGCAGGAACTCGGGTTAGAGGGGGCTTTTTGCTTTGCGACGGCCCCTTGCCGCCGCATCGGGGGTAAAAACGGGGGTAGTGGGGGTTTCCGGATTGCTGAACAATCTGTGGATCTTTGAACAATCCAGGGAGTTTCGGGGGTTCCTGAGGGAAAACCACCGAATCTGAGAGTGTATGAATTGTATGGTTAACCGGAACATGCAGGTAGATGCGGAATTGCCGGGATCCATGCTGGAAAACACCTTAAGGTGCATAAAATGCGGTGATAGTGGATTGTTCAACCATCCGCGAGCGTTGCCGGATTGATCGTTGAACAATGCTGACGAAACCCCGGACCGCGCCCCCGGATTGATGAACAATCCGCAGGCCAAAACGGGTGGAAACGTTGAACAATCCGGACGGAATGTTCAACGATTTAGGGTATTTTTCAGCCTGGGCCAAAGCGTTTTACCTGCGCATACTCGGTGCATAAACTCATGGATGTAACAAAGAGAAAAACACACACCAAGGAGTCACCGAGATGCGAGCAGCATTCCGAAACACCATCGCCGCAGCAGTTGCCGCCGCCATCGCGGTTTCCGGCGCGAACGTCGCACACGCCCAGCAGGACGTTGAGCTGGCACCGGTGCTGACCAACACCGCCACCCTCGTTGACTCCGACGGCGACGGCCTGCCCGACATCTGGGAAGAGCAAGGCGTCGTCCTCGCAGACGGCACGGAAATCCCCCTGCCGGACTGGGGTGCCGACCCTAACCGCCCGGATGTCTTCCTCCAGCTGAACTGGATGGCCTCCGAATACGACACCCTCGGCTGCGACACGTCTGCTGCCCGCGAGTGCGCAAACGCCAACCGCACCTCTTACGCCCCGTCGACGCAGAGCCTGGATGATTTAGTGGACCTGTTTGCTGACCACGGCATTAGCCTGCACATCGATGCCGGCGAGCACTACACCAACATCCCTAACTACTCCGACGTCCACGGCGGCGAGACGCTGGAGTACCGCGACTCGTACTTCGACCCGAGCAAGTTTGAGGCGTTCCAGCTCATTAACACCATCAACAACCTTGGGGATCGCGCCAACATCTTCCGCCCCGGCGTCCTGGGCGACCGGATGCGCGCCGGCTCCAACGCCACGGGCCTGTCGCTGGTGGGCGACAGCTCCTTCTACGTTGCCAACCCCGGCGGGCGTGCGAACGACGAGCAGGTGCGCAACACCATCCTGCACGAGTTCGGCCACACCCTGGGTCTGCGCCACTGGGGTGCTCAGCAGTACGTCACCGACATCGCTGAAGGCTCCCCGATGCAGGCCGGTTACCAGTCGGTGATGAACTACGACCGCCAGTTCGACTACTTCAACTACTCCGAAAAGCCGTACTTCGCCGACACCCCGGCGGGCAAGGTCCTCGTCCCCGCCGACTGGGACTCCCTGGTACTCGACAACCCGCGTATCGGCGCGTACGCCGAGTCCATCGGTGCCCGCGCAAAGGCTGAGGTCGAGGAGATCGAGCAGCCGGAGGAGGTCGTCGAGGTGGAACAGCCGGAGCCCGTCGAGGTCGCCGAAGAGCACCCCCTGACCGCGCTCGTGCCGGCGGAAGAAATCCCCGCCCAGCCGGGTGAAGTCCCCGCCGAGCAGCCCAAGGCTGAGCAGAAGGTGGAAGCCAAGGCCAAGGCCGAGGCCCCGAAGCAGGCTAACAACCAGATCAACATCGCAGCCATCATCGGCGGCGTCGTCGCAGCCCTGGCAGTCCTCGGCATCGGCGCAGCATTCCTCGCAATGCGCTAAGCCCGCCAACTAAACACAGTGCGTCCCGCAACCGGGGCGCACTTTTTGCGCGCGGTACCATCTGCCCATGACTAAGGCGCAGCGCTGGGGATTTTTCGCGGTGGTCTCGCTCGGGCTGCTCATGATCGGCCTGGACAACTCCATCCTGTACACCGCGCTGCCGGCGCTGGAGCATTCCCTTGACGCCTCCCCGGAGCAGGGCCTGTGGATCATCAACGCCTACCCGCTGGTGCTCGCCGGACTGCTTTTGGGCACCGGCGCGCTGGGCGACAGGGTGGGCCACCGCCTGATGTTCATCGTGGGCCTGGCCATCTTCGGCCTGGCGTCGCTGGGCGCGGCGTTCGCGCCCGGCCCCTTAGAGCTGATCCTGGCGCGCGGCATGCTCGGCATGGGCGCTGCGGTGATGATGCCGGCCACGCTCGCGCTGATCCGCCTGACGTTTCCGGACGAGCGCGAGCGCAACACCGCCATCGGCATCTGGGGCTCGGTGGCGGTGGCGGGCGGCGCGCTCGGACCGGTGGTCGGCGGCGCGCTGATCCAGCATTTCTGGGTCGGCTCCGTCTTCCTCATCAACGTGCCCATCGTCATCGTCGCCCTCGTGCTCACCATCGCGCTCGCACCGGAAAACCTGCCCAACCTAGACAAACAGTGGGACGTGGTCTCCTCGTTCTACGCTCTAGTCGCGCTGTCTGGCCTGACCATGGCCATCAAGCAGGCCGCCAACAGCCCCGCCATCACCCTCGCGGCACTCGCCGCCACCGCCGTCGGTTCCTGGCTGTTCGTGCGCCGCCAAAACCGCCTGGACGACCCGCTGCTCACCTTCGACATCTTCCGCTCCCGCCTGTTCACCGGCGGCGTCCTCGCGGCGGCCGGCGGCATGTTCGTCCTGGCCGGCGCCGAACTCATGACCACGCAGAAGCTGCAGCTTGTCGACGAGCTCACGCCCCTTCACGCCGGCGCCACCGTCGCCGTGATGGCCCTGTCCGCCATCCCGGCCTCCACACTCGGCGGGGCATATCTGCACAAGGTCGGCTTCCTGCCGTTGATCGCCGGCGGGTTCCTCGGCGCGGTAGTGGGGGCGGTGGCGTTGGCGGCCGGATGGACGTCGATAGGCATGGTGCTTCTGGGCCTGTCCGCGGGCTCGGTGATGAGTGTCTCCTCGATCGCGATCATCGGCTCGGCCCCGATGCACCGCTCCGGGATGGCCGCGGGTGTGGAGGAGGTGTCCTACGAGCTGGGCACGCTGGTTACTGTGGCGCTGACGGGGTCGCTGCTGCAGGCGGCGCTGGACCGCGGGGTGGACTACACGGACGCCTACAACGGTGTGATCGGCGTGCTGGCCGCGGGTGCGGCGTGTTTTGCTGCGGCCACCTGGTGGTGTTTCCGCGACAACCCGAAGTCTGGAGGAGTCAATGCCTGACATGAACCCCCGCGCGTGGCACCGCAAAGCCTCGCGCCCGGTGAGCATCTGGATGGCGGTGTTCATCCTCGCCGGCCTTGCGCACCCGTTCATCCCGGACGGGTCGTGGCTGCTCATCCACATTTTCACGCTGGGGATTTTGACCAACTCGATCATGTTGTGGTCCCAAAACCTTACCGAGCGCTTCTTGGGGCACAAGCTTGACGACGCCTCCCGGCCCGCCCAACTTTCCCGCACCTACCTCCTCAACGCCGGCACCGTCGCCGTGCTGGCCGGGCAGCTGATCCGGTGGTACTGGCTGACGTGGGCGGGCGCGCTGGTGGTCGCGGTGGCGCTGGCGTGGCACGCGGCGGTGCTCTTTAAACAGGTGCGCTCGGCGCCGCGCCGTCATGCCGGGGTAATCGGTTTCCTCGCCTCCGCGTGCTGCCTGCCCGTGGGCGCGCTGTTCGGCGCGGCGCTGTCTGCAGGCCTGCCGGGGCAGTGGCACGGTGCGGTGCGCCAGGCCCACATGTTCACCAACGTGGGCGGCTTCGTCGGGTTCGCGGCGATGGGCGCACTGAGCGTGCTGTTCCCGGCGATGTGGCGCACCCGCGGGCAGGACCGCGTCGGCGTGGCGCTCGCGCTGGCCGGCATCGGTGTTGCCGTGGCGGTGGCCGGTTCGCTGCTGCGCCTGCCCGTGGTGGCGGGCGCGGGCACCGTGCTGATCCTGGCGGGCTGGGTGTGGCTCTACCAAGGGTTTGTGGCCAGCGCGCTGACGGTGATGAAGGATCCCCGCGGGCGCGTGACCTACCCGGCGCTGTCCGCACTGTTCGCGGTGACCTGGCTCATCGGCGGGCTGACCTGGTACGCGGTGCGGATGTTCGGCGGGGCAGGGGAGATCCCCACGCTGCCGTTGTTGCTCGGGTTCGCGGGCCAGCTGCTGATTGGCACCATGAGCTACCTCATGCCCACCACCATGGGCGGCGGCCCGGCGGCGGTGAAGGCGGGTCTGCGTGAGCTCAACCGGGCCGCCTACCTGCGCGCCGGGCTGTTCAACGCGGCGCTTCTGGCCTGGCTGGTGGTGGGCAACTCCTATGCCCGCATCGTGCTGTCCTTTATCGCGTTCGGCGTGCTGGCGGCGTTCCTGCCCCTGATGGCGCGCGCGGTGAAGGCCCAGGTGGCGGTGATCAAATCACATCGACCTTAAAGGTCATGCCCATCGTCTTGTGCCCGGCGATGGTGCACCACCCGCGGGTGTCCTTGTTGAACTCCCCGAAGTAGGCCGTGCTGGTCTCGCCGGGGGAGAGCCGGCCGGAGTTGGCCTCCCCGATTTTCAGGTCGTGTTCTTTCTCGCCGTCGTTGACCAGGTTGACCACCAGCTTGGTGCCGCGCGGGACCTCGATCCGGTCGGGGATGTAGCGCATGCGCTCAATGCGCACGTCGGCGGTGACGACATCGTCACCGGTGGGTAGTTCGCCCTCCTGGGACTGCGTGAGCGCGGAGGCGGACGCTACCCCGATAATGCCGGCGGCGACGATCGCCCACGCAGCAGTCTGTATCCGGCGGGTCATGGGCCTCACTCCTTTCCCCTCCACCTTAAGTCACGGGTTGAGAAGCCCCGCTGTTTATGGGCGACACCTGTGGATATGGTGATAGGATTCCCGTGTCTTACCCAGGTTGTCGCAGCGTAGGGAGTAGCAGGTGGCCGACACTTTCGACCCTAACGGTCTAAAGAAGTACCTCAGCAATTCATCGGTGGCGCAAAAATGGAACAAAGTCGTTGCAGCCGTCGCGCAAGACGATGAGGCGGCGGTGGATTCCGCGCTGGTAGATGCCGAAATCCATGAGCTGTTCCAATTCGACACCGTCCCCGCCGGGCGCGAGGTGTTGCAGCAGCGTTTCGACGAGCTCCGCAACGCCACCACCAAACAACTGCGCCACGCCCGCCTGGGCAGCAACGCTGAGGCAGTGCGCGCCGGACTGGAAAAGCTTGCCACGGCGGACACCAACATCAACCCGACCATGTCTAGCGTGTGGCAGCGCTACTTCCACCGACTCACTGCGCACGAGGCTGAAAAGATTGAACGTGTATCCTCTCAGGTGATCGCCTCCGCAGGCGCGGTTGGCGCGGTGGAGGCGCAGGATCTGTACCGACGTCTAGACGGTATGCAGTTGAGCGAATCCGGCAAACAGTCCGTGATTGCCACCCTGCGGGACAACGACGTGCGCGTGGTGGGGGCGCCGGCGCCGGACGTGATGGCGAAAATTGAGCACGCCAACGCGAAAAACATCGTGGCACTGGTACGCCCGCGCCCGTGGCTGAATAACGAGGACCTGGGCTACTCCGCGTTCAAGGCGCAGCCGGAGGGCCAGGCGCCGGTCAAGCGCGCGGAGCTGGAAGACGCGATCTCGTTCTACGACTCGCGCAACCAGCAGGCCAACAAGGACGCCGCGATCAAGCTGCTCAGCCTGTGCGACACGGACGCCCAGCTTCACGACGTCATCCTGGCCTACCACCTGCACAAAGTGAACCAGGCGCGCCTGACATCCTTCCCGGAGCCGGTGGTGGACCAGTTCGTGCTCAACGGCCTAGACAAGGAAGAAGGCCACAAGCTCCTCGGCAGCGGCGGCAGCACCGCAGCCCCGCGCGTGGATGAGGAGGCGGAGCGCCGCGCCTCCGCCCACCTGGGACTGGAGGAGAAGGCGTTCGGCGAGGTCGAGCGCATGATGGAGCGGCGCGAGCTGTACGGCGCTTTCGATCGAATGCACTCTATCGACGGCTGGCAGAACCCGGTCAGCGACCTTGGTAAAAAGGTCTTGCCTGAGATGAGAAATCGACTGTTCCAGCTGAACACCGCAGTGGACAAAGGTCTAGCGGCCGTGAACAATTGGGACCTGCCCACCGCCGAGCGCGAACTGGAAAACGCCACAAACCTCTCCTACGATGCACCGCAGTTGCAGGACCTGCAGCAAAAAATGGTGCAGCTGGTGCACAACCCGCAATACATCGACCGGGAACTCTCCCGCGTGGGCCTGGACCCGGAAGGGGAGCGGGCCGACGACAGCAACGGGGTGAATAGTCCGCCGTTTTGGTCCTACGTGCTCAAGATTATGGGGCCAACCACCGTGGTGGATTACCTCAGGTCCAGCACTCGCGACAAGGGCTTCGGCGATTTCATAGATACTTACCTCGTCATCCTGATTGGTATGGGGCTGCTGTACTGGGTGGCTCGTGTGGGGCTGAAGCGTGGCAAGAAGTGGCCACTCGTTGTGGCGGCAATCGTCGTCTTTATCGCACTGTTCTTCCAGCTCTCCGGCATCGCCATCGCACCGTTCGGCTCCGAGTTCCGGCTCTCCGGCATCGCCGCCGTGGTGTACGCGTTTCGCATTAACAGCTTCCAGGGCCGGCGAAACCCCGCTTCCAACGCCGAGCGAAAGTCGTTCATCTTCCGTGCCCGCGACTACTTTGCCAACCAGGGCCTGACCCCGCAGAGCGGGTTGATCGTGCGCTACATCGGCGACGGCCGAGGCCAGATCATGCTGCCGCCCACCCCGAACAGCGACTTCACCATCAACGGCAAAGTGGAGTTCGCTGGCGACACCCGCACCCCGGAACCGGGCGACCTGTACCTCTTCGACGGCGGCGGCAACATCCAAGCAATAGCGAAGTCCGTCGGCGGCGAAAACTCTCTGCTGACGACTAAACCCAAAGAGCTGACACAGTAACTACAAAGCAGACTTACGGAAGAACCAAACAATGAGCATTCGTCAGTGGGACAATATCGCGGACACACACGTCGCAGACGAAGCCCCGGCCCAACCAGCACCCCCTGAGCCGACAGCACCGGCCGCACCCGAGAACACCAGCACCGAGCTGCGTGAACTTCGCGAGTCTCTGGACGCCCTGCAAGCCATGATGGTGCCCAAGCGCCTCATGCAAGACGTCATGGAAGGCCTCGGCGCGCTGAGCGCCCAGGTGGAAACCCAGCAGGCGGAGCGCGCCCAGCTGCACGGGGATTTGCAAGAGGCGCGCCGGGACCAGGTGGCGTTGCTGCTAAACCCGGGCGTGAAGCGTCTTTTAGCATTGCAGGCGTTTCTCAACGACCTGCCGCAAACCCCGGAGCTCGAACACGCAGGCGAGTTGCTCGTGGATGCGATCGAGGCCTTCGGCTACGAGCCCGTCGAGGCCGATCCGGGCACGGACTTTGACAAGAAAGTGCACAACAGCGTGGGTGTTGAGGAAACTGACGACGAAGCGTTGGACGGCAAAGTGGTCCGCGAAGTCAGCCCCGGCTACATCTACGCCAACGCGAAGCGGGCAGCGTTTCCCGCTCGTGTCGTGGTGCACAAGTACGTTTAGTGGTTGGTTTAGCCAAGGGGAAGGAAGAGCATGGCTGACAATAAGAAAGTCTTTGGCATCGATCTGGGCACCACCTACTCGGCTGTCGCCCACGTGGACGAGTACGGCGTAGCGCAGGTCATTGAAAACGAGGACGGCCAGCCCACCACGCCGTCTGTGGTCTACTTCGAGGACGACAGCAGCTTCGTCGTGGGCCAGGAGGCCAAAAACGGCCAGAAGCTGTACCCGGACGACACGGTCTCTTTGATCAAGCGCAACATGGGCGACCGCATCACCCTGAACTTCCACGGCAACGACTACACCCCGGAATCCATCTCCGCGCTAATCTTGCGCCAGCTGGTTGAGGTGGCGCAGGAGATGGAGGACGAGGACACCAACGCGGTTGTCATCACCGTCCCAGCGTACTTCGGCACTGTGCAGAAGCAGGCCACCAAAGACGCAGGCGAGATTGCAGGCCTGGACGTTCGTGGCATCATTGCTGAGCCGGTGGCCGCAGCCTTGTCCGCAGGCTTCGAGCCGGGCGAGCACCAGACCATCTTCGTCTACGACTTAGGCGGTGGCACCATGGACTGCACTGTCATGGAACTCAACGAAAACGGTGTGGAAGTCCTAGCCACGGACGGCGACCGCAGGCTCGGCGGCGCGGACTGGGACGCGGAGCTTTTAAACATGGTGGCGGCGAAGTTTATGTTGGAGACCGGCCTGACCGAGGACCCCACCTTCGACGACGAGTTTTACCAAGACCTGCTTTCCAACGTGGAGCAGGCGAAGATTTCCCTGTCACGCAAGAAGAAGGCGAAGATCCGCTGCTCCTACCGCAACGAGGCCTCCGCCATGATCGAGGTCACCCGCGAGGAGTTCGAGGAACGCACCCGCGACAAGGTGGAGCAGACCCTGCGCATCGTGGACCGCACTCTGGAGAAGGCCCGAGAGAAGCGCCCGAACCTGGAGATTGAGAAGTACCTGCTGGTCGGCGGTTCCTCGAAGATGCCGATGATCCCGGCGGCGCTGGAGGAGCGCTACGGCTGGGAGCTCACGCCCACCGAATACGACCTTGCCGTGGCCAAGGGTGCAGCGATCTACGGCCAGGGTGAGATGGATTTCGCCGTGGACAACGAGGAGGGTACTGAAAGCACCGACGCCGCCCCGGAGCCGAGCTCGAAGCACTTCGTGCTCGGCGGCAGCGCGGGCGGCGCTGCCACCACCCAGACCATCACCAATGTGCTGCCGAAGTCTGTCGGCGTGCTGTTCTTCGACCCGAAGCGCCAGGAAGAGTACGTCGGCCACATTCTGCACGCGGGCGAGTCTTTGCCTGCCGAGGGCACCACGCAGGCGAGGACGGTGCAGGACGGGACGACATCGCTACGCTTCCGCATCTTCGAGCAGCTGGGCGAGGTGGAGTCCCGCGACCTTGAGGCGAACGAGGAGATCTCGCCCGAGGGTGGCGCGCTGCTGGACAACCTGCCGCACTTGCCCGCGCATTCCGAGGTGAACCTGATCATGTCCGTGGACGCGGACGGCATTGTCACCCTGCAGGGCCACGAGCCGAAGTCCAACCAGTTCTTCCGCCTCGAGGCGCAGGTTTCCGCCCTGGACAAGGAAGAGGTCGCCGCAGCGAAGCAGCAGGTTGGCCTCATGATGCGCGGGGACTAGGGAATGTCGCTGGCCCCCTTCGACCAAAGCCGAATTGCCAGCTACGCCTCCCGCCCCGACATCGCGCGGACGTGGGATGCCATCCAGCGCGCCCAGGGTGGCGAGCTGGAGCGATTGCTCGTCGAGGCCCACCTGGACGACCTGCTCCAAATCACCGCAATGCCTGCCAACTCCGGCGAGGCGGGCGAGCGCGTCCGCGAGGTGACGAACGTGCTGGCCAAGCGCCGCAACCGCCAGTCTTTCGACGCCATCCGCGCAGGCCTCGAGCGCTTGGACCGCGAGGCGATGCAGCTCAACCCCTCCAACCTGTCCTTTTGGGGCTGGTACCTGCCGCTGCAGGCGGAGCAGGCGAAGCAGCGCAACGCCGGGATCGTGGAGGCAATCGTGGCGCACGCGGGTGCCCGTGGCGCGATCACGGACGCTGAGCTGCGCAAACGCCTGACGCGCTACCGCCTCAGCGACGCGGAGCTGGACCAGGTGGCGAACGAGCTCGCCGGTAGCGGCATCCGCGTGGTGGGGGAAGTGCGCAGCGACGTCACCCGTCTGATCGACGCTGCAACCGCGCCCAACCTCGTCGCCCTGTTGCAGCCCAAGGCGTGGCAGGACGGCGCCGAGTACTCGGCCTACGACGCTGCGGTGACCGGCCGCACCCCCGTCACCCTGGCGGACGCGGAGCGCGCCATCGCGTTCTACGACTCCCGCAACGACCAGCGCAACAAAGACGCCGTGGTCAAGGTCGCGGCGGCCGCACAGTCTGACCAGGAGCTTCGCGACCTCGTGCTGGCTTACCACCTGGAGCGAATGACCAGCGAGGAGCACATTCCAGCCGAGGTCGCACGCGGCTTCGTCGACGCGGGCCTCGATCCCGCCGAGGCGACGAAGCTGCAGGGTGGCGGCACTGGTTCGAGCGTCCAGGCTTCTGCGGGCCCCGTTGCCGGTTCCGACCGCGAGCACAAGATCTACCAGGAGATTGAGTCCTTGCTGGAGGAAGGCCAGCTTCGCGCTGCGCTGGTCGAGCATGATCGGGTTGTTGCCGCTGTGGGCAAGCCTAATGGTGACTATGCCAAGGATGTCGTGTTACTTCTCCTTGGAAATACGCGTCGTTTCGAGGATCTTGTCGCTGAGACAAGGAGCCACCTGAAGGAGAAGAACCTTTCTGCGGCACAGGTAAGTCTTCAAGCGGCGGAAAACATTGGGGCGGACAGGCCCGAGATGAGGTCGTTGCGTGAAACCGTCGGACGTGGCATGCGTGCGTTGGAATTCGATCGAGCAGACCAGGATTATTACAGTCCGGCGCTCGACGCAATTAATAACAAGGACCTGTCAAAGGCACGCAACATACTCGAAGTAGCGAAAACCAACGGTGCTCCCTCTACTTCTTTGGGTGGCACAGTCCTTGATTATTATCAGACCGCAAGCAGAGACGCAGCCGAAGCGCACGCGCGGATCCTTGACGGCTTACAGAAGCGCGACTTTTGGCGTGCTTTTGATGGGGTCGAAATGCTGGAAGCAGTCGATCTCACCAGCACTGACTTGGCAGGACTAAGAGGTCGTGTTGACGACTTGGGACGTGATGAAGACGTCATCCGGGATGCGATTTTCGATCAAGGTCTGGGAGAACGCACAGTTGCAGTTCGAGCTCAGGCATTAGCTCCCGCAGAGGCCGGCCCTTTACTCTATTTGTTGACGTTTTTCCCTCTGGGATTGCTGGTAGACCTTTGGCGCACCGAAAACTTCAGCAGTCCACTTGCCCCCGCAATCGCGGCCGTGGGGGTTTGGTTCGTGCAAGCCTTAGTGGCGTGGAATCTTTCTACTCGCGGCATCGCAATATCTATTCTGGCGTTCTTAATTAGTTTGGTGCTTTGGATTGGGCTTGCGCTTGATGGGTTCTACTTCACGGCAATTGCCGCAGTACTCCTATACGCGAGCGGCGCTGCAATGAGAGAGAACCACGATACCGCCAATGAACTGGAAGACTTCGTTGCGGGCCGTGAATCTCTCGTACAACAACTACGCAATGATGGCCTAGCTGGCACCACACTAGAGCTACGAGGAGAATCATTCCGACTGGGTAAATCGGAGGGCCCGGACCTCGACAGCGTCGCGGGCCGGGTAATCGTTCGAAATGCTCAGGGGAAACGAGTAAGCACTATTGACCTTGCCTCCGCCAAGGGACAGGGGGCGCAAAAATGAGAAAGTGGAACGCTTACATTCGAGCGGTTCTCGCTATAGCTATAGCGGCCTGTGTGCTGAATTCAGCCGTCATTTTCGGCAAGGAGGATTTGGAGCAGGGCGGGCCACTCGAGCGAGCAATCTTGAGCGGGGACAATTCCCTTGTGGAATATGGTAATCCTCCATATACACCGTGGGAGCTTGAAAGCGGCGAATTTCGCATCGTGCCGGGCACCGAAGGGATTGCTGCAGATCCGACTTGTGAGGATCGAATCGCCGTTGGCACTCACGTGTCGACGGAAGCTTTTGCTCAACGAGTTAGTCGGATAACCGACTCGGAGAGTCTTGTTATGCCCGAACTGGACGGCATGCTCTCAATAGGCATATTAGCGTCACCAGAGGCGGGGTCCAGTAACCCAATTGGTTCGTACCTCAGCGGGTTAGGTCATGCCTGCAAGGGAGTGGTGATGAACCCTGGCAGTGAAACGCCTTTTACCGGCATAGCTGTGAGCGAGCACGAGTTTGGGACAGTGGCGCACACGGAGGCGGGCGATATAGCCGATTATTACTCCGCTTATGCGGTACCGGGCTACATCGTTCTGGTGTACGGCTTTAATACGTCGCCCGAGTATGTCCGCGAGGTTTCGGCAGCGCAGAGTAAGGCGGTCGAGGAGTCGATTTGGCTCACTCCAGAGGGGCAGACCAGCCCGTGGACCTTTGGAATCGTGAGCTGGCTGCGTCACTTCCTGGGTGACGGGGCGAGCGAAACCGCCTCCGCCTAAACGGCCGGCTCGCCCTCCGCCGGGGCGTCCACGGTGGTGGTCTCGTCCACGATGCTGGTGGCCACCGTCGTCTCGGGGGCCGTGGTGCCCTCCGGGATGTCCGGCACGGTGTTCCACGGGGCGCTGGTCCACAGCCAGATCATGCCGGCGACCACCGCGGCGATAGCCAGGATGATGGTCACAATGCCGGTGATGATCGCGGTGCGGCGCTTCTTCGCCCGGCGCTCGCGCTCAGCCAGCGCCTCCTGCTCGCGCTGGACGTGATCCTGGGAGACCTGCTGCTGCGGGTCAACAAAAGGTGAAGCCATGATTTCAGTCCTTAATCTTCCTAGAACAAGCCGTAGTTGTTGAATACCCGGCGCATCGGGTCGAGTACGCGGAACGGGGCGATGCCGTAGTCGCTGATGGAATCGCCAGAAGGCGGCGCACCTAGCGACGACACCACGTGGCAGTGGTAATTGTGCGGCGGGCCGAGCGGCTGCTCCAGCGCGTTGAACATCTCCTGGGCGCCCAGGCTGTGCAGCATCGAGCGGGTCTCTTCGTGCACGAGCTCGGAATCAGCGCGGTCGAAGGGGCGGGACGCGCCCGAGCCGGCACGCCGGAACGCTGCGCCCAAGTTGTTCATCACCTCAGGCCAGGAGGTGGAACCGGAGCCGGTGGCGGCAAACCCGCCGGTTTCCAGGCGGTCGATCTCCTGCAGGATGTCGAACTTCGCCAGTGTCAAAGAGATGTCCGGACGGGCAGGGCCGAGGACTTCGATGACGTTCTTCAGCACGTCGGCAGGCGAGGCTTCCGAACGCGAATCGGTGGGTACCAACCCCTCCACCAGCGAACGAATCTGGGACACCGCCAGCGGGTCGTACAGGTAGATCACCGAGTCCGCGTGCTGCAAAAAGTCCAGGTGTTCGGACTTGGCGCGGATGTCGCGGGCCTCCAGGTCCTCGCCGGCGATGTCGCGGAACACCACGAAAATTTGCTGCGGGTTGGGCTGGTTAAAGCGCTTCGGGCGGCCCAGGCGGTAGATCAGCGGGCGACGCTGGTAGGCGTCCGGGTTATCAATCGGGGCGGTGGGGCTGAGCACGCGCGGGCGGGACTCGTCGCTGCCGAACAGGGGCACTTCGTAGTTCTCGCGGAAGGAGTTCTCGGTGAACTCGTCCGCCGGGTCGAACGTGCCACCGAAGTTGATGGTCAGCTGCTCCAGGAGCTTGATCGCCATGGCGATGTAGATGCTCTTGCCGGACGTGCGCGCGCCAGCGAGGGCGAACGTGATCACGCCGGAATTCTGCCAGCCGGCGGGCAGCTCGGCGCCGGGCGGGGCGAACTCCGAGTGCTGCTGGTCCGGGTCCATCTGCCGGAAGCTGTACGGGCACTTCGTGGGAATCATGGGGTAATTCGGTTGCGTCATCGTCTTCTCCTAGCTGCGCGCCGTCAGTGCGTTGTACATGGACTCGGTGGCTTTGCGCAGCTGCGTGCCGTCGCCACGCAGCACCTCGCTCACGAATGCGTCGTTGAACTCGGTGTAGGTGACGTTGTCCGGCAGCGGGCCGGCCGGCTCGCGCGTGGCCAGGATGTGCATCGGGCGTGGAAGCTGCGCCAGCTGGCCGGGCAGGTCGTCGGAGACGACCAGCACGGCGTTGGCGGCTGCGAGGCCGTCGGAAATCAGCTGGTCAGTGCTGCGGGTCCAGTCCACCTCGGCGAGCTGGGCGGCGTCCTCAAGCGCGGCCTTGAAGTCCGAGGCGCTGGTGAAGTTCTTCGCCTGGCTGCCTGCAGAGGTGCCCACGATGCGCGTTTCAAACTGCGAGCTGCTGAACAGCCCGGCCACCACCTGCGCGATGGCGTCGCGCTGCTGCTCGGTGAGGTTGCGCTGGAAGGACGCGGAGTGGTCCACAACCACCACCACCTTGCGCGGGCCTTCCTCCTGCGCGGTCGGGACGGCGGACTTCTGCAGCGACTTGGTCACCGAATGCACCGTCGAAGATGCGCCGTCAAGGTGCTCACTGCCGGTCGCCTCTGGGGCGATGATGCGTACGGACGCCCCTTCGGGCTGCAACCGCAGCACCGCAGCATTCGGCTGCTCACCAACCGCCAGCGGCGGCAGAGTGATGCGCTTGCCGGTGTCCTTCGAAACCACCGTGGCGTACACCAACGCGCCGGAGGGGAACCGCTCCTGGCCCTTGGGCGCAACGCTGATCTCGGTGGTGTCGCTCACGTCGCGGACAAGCACCGTGCCCTGGAAAACGCGCATCTTGGCACCCGTCGGTTTCTTTGCCGGGTCCAGGTCCCATGCGCAATCGGGGCGAAACTGCAGCTGCACCTGTAGGTCCAGGCCGTCTTTGGCGAGGTCATGGCCCTCGCCAGGTGCCAGGCTGATCTGTTGGCTCATGACTTAAATATTCCTTTGCTGGTTGTGGGGGTAGTCGGGCAGGGGCTGAGTGGGGCGGCCAAGCACGTTGAAAACGCGCTGCGCCCGCGGGAATTCTTGCGGCCAGCCGGACAACGAGCGGATGCGTGACTGAGCAACCTCATCGGTGGCAAAATCGGCCGGCACCCGCGCTTCTAAGGGCGTGCATCCGGCCTCCTCCTCGAGGGTGAGCAGCGCCTCCAGCACCGACAGCAAGCTCTTCGGCGCTACGCAGCGCACGTGCATCATTAGATCGAGCACGCGTCTCGACGCCTTCTGCAACACCGCCGCATCCGCAAACATCTCGTGGAAGTAGTCAGTGTCCAGGATGTCTGCGGTCGGCATTGCGGGTGCTCTGCGGTTCAGGAGTTTGGGAAACCCGGACGGGTCGTTCAGCACCAGAAGGTAGGAGAACATGTTCTGGTGCACACGTGCCTCGAAGCACTGGCGCTGCAACTCTGGGTGGCGCGGAGCCCAGCCCTGCCGCAACGTATCTGCAAACGCGCGGTTGGGAAGCCCGTTGGCTTGCAGGGTGTAGCGCTCCACGACCTGTAAATCGCCTGCGCTGGCTTCGTTGGTGATCGCCTGCGCGTCGATACGACGCAGGTCCGCCTGGAGGTCGGTGGACTGGCGCAAGATCCCCGCGACCTCATCTGCGAACGGCGCGGCGGCCTGTTCGCTGGGCAGCGGCAGGTCCAACTCCGGGCTGATCAGCCCGCCGAGCTCCTGTTCATCTGTGCCTTCCTCGATGAGCTGTGCGGTGCGTACCGCCCACCACGACTGGGGGCCTTCCGCGGTCGGCTCGGCCGGGTCCACCACGCACCCCGCGAACTGGGCGGGGACTTCGGCGCGCTGGTCCTTCGGCATCGCCACCACCGTGCACACCTCGCCGATGGGAAACGCCTCAAGCTCGGCGGCGCGCAAATAGGTGGAAAACTGCAGCGACGTGGCAGCCTGCTCGCGCGACATGGTGGACGACAGGGCGGCGATCCACCGGGCGGCGTCATCCGTGACGTCCACAAGCAAAATTGCCAAACGTGGCGGTGCGGACAACAGATCCTGGACCCGCAGCAGCACGTCAAGCTTGTCGCGGTCGTCCTCGCCGCCGCTCATGCCGCGCACCATCATCCAGGCGACAAACAGCTCTCCGTACTGGTTCGGCTTCGGCTCCGCCAGCCCCGCGGGCAACGACGAATCATTCACCGCCCGGTGGCCAAACGGCTGCAGCAGGTCGTCCGAGCGGTACCACTGAATCGGGTGCGCCTCGGCCGGTTCGGCGGGGGAGTGGTCGATGACCACGTGCGAAAACACGTTGCCCGGGCGCTTCGTGGCATCACGGCCGGAAGGCATCGCCTGCACGAACACACCGCAGCCACTATCAAGCACATAGTCGCAGCGGCGCGGCAGGTTGTTGATCTCCTGCGCGGAAAGAAAGACGTCAATTTCCTGGGGCGTAACAAGACGAGTAACCGCGTGCTGCTTCGCCATCTCGCGGTCCTTCTGGGACGCATGCTGCGCATCGCCCACCTGCCAGCCGCCACCCGAAGCCGCCTGGAAGGACGAGTACGTCAGGTGCGCCCAACGGTTGTCGGTCATACCCCCATCACTTCCCAAACATCCTCTTGAACAGGCTCTTCTTCTCCGGCTCCGGCTGCGGGGCCGGGGTTGGAGCAGGCTGCGGCTGGTTTTGCGGGAGGAACTCCACCAGGGACAACTTCCTCGGGTGCGGGTCCAGCAGAGCGCGACGCGGCATGTGCTCCGGACGGTGTTCCTGCTGCAGGAACAGGCGGATGAAGTCCTCATGGAACGTGAAACGCTGCCAGAGGGAAGGATCCAGCTTGTACCACTGGGAATTGCCGTTTTCGTCGAAACGCGGCGAGATACTCGTCTCGCCCTCCGACGCACCAACTGGCTGGTTCGGATCCATCCGCATAGTCAGCGACACAAACTGGCCGTCGGACTGGGAAAGCGGCAGGCGGCCGGAACAGTGCACGAGCACGAAGTGCGGGTTGTTCTCTTGGAACGCGTCGTGTGGCTGGTGCGAATGAATCTGCAGGAAAATCTCGCCTCTGTCCAGAGCCAGGTCATAGGAGTATTTCTCCAACCCGGGGTAATCCACCACTGCGGGATCACCGACGATCGCCTTGCCCTCTTGCATCCGCTGCGGGTACAGGGCGAGCGACGCCGCCCCGGCCTGCGTCTGCGTGCGATGCAGGTTTAACGGCAGGTTGCCTGTCTTCTTAAAGTCCTCGGCCGAGATCACCGTCTTGCTTGCGGTGGGCTGGTACTCCGTCTCGTGCGCGCCGTTGGGCTCGCCGATGAACACGTGCACCGAGCTGGCGTGCTTGGGCCAGCCGAAGCTGAGCACCTGCTCGTCCACACGCTCCAGCAGGCGCGGGTTCTCAATCTCACCCACGCGGGTAAACGGCACCGAGTTGCCGATGCGGGCGTGGCCACCGACCACACTCACCGCAGTGATGTGCATCGTGTACCAGTCATCCGGCCACGTCACATCAAACTCGTTTTTATCGGTGCTGGTGCTGTTCACCCACGCCTGCTCCGGCAGGCCGTACTGGTCTAGAAGCTCCAGGTCCAGGGTGCGCTGCTTGTCCGCGCCGTCCTCGATGCGGGACTCGGTGCGGTAAATACGCACCGTCCCGGAAAGCGGCGCCGGCCAGCTCACGTGCACCGTGCGCGGGGAGGTCTGCTCCGTCGTGGCAAAAATATCCTCGAGCTCCGCGCCGACTTCCACGGTAGCTTCTTCGGACAGGGCAGAGCCGACCAGGTTGCCGTCAACAAGCACAAAGCGCTTCGCAGCGATGCGGTAGGTGTAACCGCGCTCCTGCGGCACGAAGCGCACACCGGAACGGTTGCCCTCCTGATTCACCACATTCGCGGAGACATCGAGCTTGCCGCGCGGCTTGATGGAGCGGTACACCTCCACCTTTTCTGTGCCATCCAGCCCGGACCACTGTGCAGAGATGTGGGCGCCATCGTAGACTGGGTTTTTAATCTCCACCGGCTCAATGAAGTAGGTCTGGCCCAGCAGCCGCGGCTGGGTCTGCTTCGCCTCCTCCTCTGTCGCGCCCGTGTGCACCCACACCTGGTAGAAGCGGGCTGCGGTGTATAGCGGCTCGTCATCCACGAACGAGGTGCCCGTGGTGATCTCACGCAGCGCATCCGGGTCCAGAATGTCCGGCCACGGCGTCTCCGAGCTGTATATGCGGTAGATGCGCGCGCCGCCGCGTGGCATGGACCACTGCACGTTCAGCTGCTCACCGTCCTGGGCGACGCGGATTTCGCCGCACGGCTCCTCGCTGTCGATGCTCCAGGGATCAATCTCCACCAGCTGGTCTGCGGTGAAGGAGCGTGCTGCTTGGCGACGCACCTCCGGCCGCTCCGGTTCTGGCTTCGGCTCCTGCTCCGGTTCGGTGCGGCGCGTCGGCTTGGACTTGCGGCGCAGCTTCATCGCGTCGCTGAGCGGCTTCTTCGGCTCCTTCTCCGCGGCGGGAGCGGGCTTGGTGGAGGCGTCGAAGTGCGCTTCGGTAAACGCTTGGCCCGGGCGCAGCTCGCCCGCCTCGTACAGGGAGCGGATGTGGCGCAGCACCGACGCCCACTCAACCAGACCCGGGTAGTTGGAGTCGGTGTCCAGGTCCGGGTTGGTCACGTACTGGGCGAGCTGGATCGGCTCCGGCACCGGACGGTCCGGGAAGCGGGTGCGGGCGTCCGTAGTCCAGTCAAGAAAGATCTGGTAAAGCTCTTTTTTGTTCATTAGAAATCACCGCCCTCGTAGAAGTCAGACAGCTTTTCCTCCGCGTTAGAGGCCGTCGACTGCGCGGCAGTGGGGGCGCTGGAGACGAGCTTGATGTCTTCCAGCGACGCACCCGGGCTGCCGGCGTGCAGGGTGATAGAGCTGCTGCTCAGATCCTGGCCGCGGGCAGATTCCGCGTGCACGGTGGTGTTTTCCACCACGTCGTGCAGGTTCCGGTTCACACCCAGCGGGGTGAGGATGTCCTGGCGGAAGTAGCCCGGGGACTGCAGCTTGTGGCGCGGCTGCAACTTGGCCTTCACCGCGTCGTCTTTACGCAACGCGTCCACGACCTCCGCCCAGGTGCGGGTGGAACGGTCCTGGTTGAGGAAGCTCTCATCCGACACGCGCGATGCCAGGCGCGACAGGCTCGACGGGCTGCCCAACACGTCGTCCAGGTCGATCTGCAGCGGGTTCACCGGGTCGTTGGCGATGTCGCGCGCTGCCTGCTCCAGGGTGGTGCGCAGTTGCTCGGTGAGCCAGCCTTCGTCGAAGAAGCGGCGGCGGTACACGGACGCGGTGTGGTCGATGTCCTGCTTGTCCACCTCAACCTCGCCCAGGTTGATCGCTTCAGGCAGCGCGTTGGTGGGCTGCAGCGTCTGGGTGGCCACGTTGGAGATATCGCCGAACGGCTTCTCTAGCAGCGCACCGTAGAGGTCAGAGACCTTGATGAACTGCGGGTACGCAACCTCGATGCACCGCAGCGCAACCTGCGCCTCCGCAACGGCGCGCTCTGCATTCTCGATCTTTTTTTGCTGGTCCATCCGCAGCTTCTGCGAGCGGATGGAATGCAGCGTGGAAACCAGGATCTGCAGCATGTAGACGATCAGCCACAGGGCAAACCAGATGCCGAACATCCAGCCGTAAGTCTTGCCGGAAGCGTTGTTGAGGTTTTCCACCCACTGCCAACGCGGCGCAGCGTCACCGGAGTTGCCGATCCACCAGGCAATGAGGAACACGGCCAGCGACCAGAACGTCACCCAGCCCAACCAGCGCAAAATGCCGTGCCACGGGGACATCTGGCTCGCCTTGTGCTCCTGCGCTTTTAGGTGTTGGAGCTCCGCCTGCTTCTGGTTGAGAATGGTCTGCTGCTCGTCGTACAGGCCGCGCAAACCAGCGCCGACGTTCGCAGCAAACGAGTGCTGGTGCTTGCGCTGCCAGCGCTCGAAGTTCGCCTTCGCAGTCATGAACTCCGGGTCCGCGGCCTTGGCGTTCAAGTCGCGGTAGACCTCGCGCTGACGCTCAATGTCGTAGGGAGCGACGTTCTCGCTGCCCAGCACTTGACGCACCTTGAGCGTCTCCTGCGGGCCGAATCTCTCGCTCGGGCCCGGGATGGAATCGCTGGGAGACTGCACGATTGTGAGCCCATCCTGCTTCTGCATCGCGTTGGGGCGCTCACCGCTGGCGCGGTACGGCTTCGCGTCCACCAGCCCGGAGGCGATGCCGGCGTAATCGCTCCACAGCGGGCGCAGACCGGCGGTCAGTTCATCGTCGGACTTGTGCACCACGGTGACAGCCCGCTTGCCCTGGTCCTGGGCTACGTCGACGCGACCCACGGTCACGCTCGAATCGTTGCCGTAAATGCTGGACTGCACCGCGGCATCTGCAGAGGCGGCAAGGTCGGAGCCCAGCTCGGACCAGAACTCGCCCATCCTGCCAAACAGGTTCTTTGCCCACTGGCCGAACGCATTGCCCAGCGCCTGACCGCGGGTCTGGCGCTCGTTGCGCTGGACCATGGTCTCGCGCGGCTTGGTCACCAGGTGGTCGCGAGCGTGGGTTTCAATGAACTCCTGTGCCGCGCGCTGCGGCAGCGTGCCTCGCTCCGCGTCGCGGGAGACGTTCACCGGAGTCTTATTCACCACCACCTGCGGCAGGGGAGTGGTGGACAGATCGAAGATGGCGTTTTGCAGCTCCTGCTGGAACTTTTCGCCGGACACGCGCTGGGTGTAGCAGCGCACCAGGCGCGCAGACGAGTTTGGCTCCAGCTGCGCTGCCGGGGCGGCGTCGAAGCCGACCCACAGGCCCGCCAGGCTGGCAATGGAGGTTGCCACCCACAGGGAAAAGGATGGGCCAGCGTTCGTGGAATCGTCCGCATGGAAGATCGTCGCGCCCGAGTCCGGGGACTTCGAATCCTCCGGCGCCACCAGCAGGTTGCGGTAGCCGTTGAAGGTTGGCAGCGACTCCTCGTCGAACGACGCGTTGACCTCCGTGAACATGAGGTTATTGGCGGTGCCTGTGGGAGCCGCGTTGACCGCGTGCAGTCGCTCGGTGACCTCGTTGACGTTCCTGCTAGTGAGCAGGCCAGACTGTTCGCTTTCGCCAATGATGTTGATGCCATGCAGCTGCACCGCAGCGCCCTCTCGCGCACCAACCGCCTGCTCAAGGCGCATCTGCTGCGGTGCTTCACCGCAGCGCACCACCGTGGCCTTCGGGTCGGAGCCGCTCAGAACGTCAACGTCGATCCAGATGAAGTCGCGCAACAGGTTCAGCGCGGCCAGGTCTTCGAGCGCTTGGCGTGCCATGCGAGCGTTCGTGCCGCGCGCCGCAAAAATCGGAAAATCCATGGTGTACCCGCCTGCCTTTTAGAAGCCGCCGAAAATATCGTTGATCTGGCCGTTTGCGGAGCTGGAGCCGCCAGTGTCCTTCGAGTCCAGGAAGTCCAGACCGGTCTCGCCGTACACGGTGTCCTGCTCCGGCGGGCCAGCCTCGTAGGCCTCGCGGACCGCACCGATCAAGTCCTCGGCCATCTTCAGCACGCCGTTCGCGATGTCGATCAAAAGCGGCACACGCATAGCCACGTTGCGGTCGGAGATGTCCGCCAGCTCGCGCTGCGGGCCCCCCGGAGGGGTGGTGGAGGGCAGCCACTTCGTCGGTACCAGCTGCAGGGCGCGCTTGCCTTCCTCCTGCAGCCACGCAATTGCAGCGTCTCGACGTTCCTCCGGCGAAACCTCGGGCCCAGTGCCCTTCACGAGCGTGTGCTTGGTCTGCTCGCCGCCGATGCGGATGCCGTCGAAAAGCCACTTGCGCAACAGGTCGTAGCCGCGCGTAGCGTTGATGGCAGCCGCAGGCTCGCTTTCGGTGGCGTCCCAGTTGCGGCGCAGCGCGCGGTAGGGGTTCAGCGAGGACAGCGCGGGCGACTCGTCCGCCTTCGCCCACGCCATGGGCAGCGACTCCAGGATGGCCGGGAGCCAGTCGTAGTTCGTGCGCATCTTCGACGGCGGAGTGAGCAGCGGAGTATCGAAATCCTCCCAGCTCTGCGTCACCGGGTCGAACACGTGGATGCTATCCTGGCCGGTTGCGCGGTTCTTGTCGCCCGGGAAGATGGTGGTGCCGATCAGGCGGCCCACGTACCAGCCGTTGATCATGGCCTGGCGTTCCTCATTAGTCAGCGGGATCGCCGCGTTGATCGGGCGTGCGCGGCGCAACTGCCAGAAATTCGTGCGCGCATTCGGCAGGGTCAGCTTGTCCCACTGACGCGCCGCGGACGGCAGAATCGAATCGAACACCACCGGCAGGTAGTTCGGGTAAGCCCCGTAAATGCTAATCTCGCGCTGCTCACCGTTGGTTTCCAATGCGCCGCCCAGCGGGTTTTTCGGGTTGGAGTACGCGTTGGGGTAGTCGCGCTCCACGCGCGCCAGGCGGTCCGCCATCGCGCTATCGCCCGCGAACGGCACGGTGGAGAAGTTGAACTTGTATTTCGCGTTCGAGTCGTCTGGATACAGTGCGTGCAGCAAGCTGGAGTTGATCTGTGCCAGCGGCAGCGCCTTCGTCATCGCCTGGGCGAACTTGCCGGCGATATCCTCGCGGCGGGCCGCGCGGGTCGGCTCGTCCGGCGCGTCCAGGATGTAGGAGCGCAGCGAAGTTTCAATGAAGCGGGAGAAGGAGAAACCGGCGCGGCCCACGAACTTGCGGGAGCGGTCCAGCACGTGCTCCGAGCGGATCTTCAGCTCTACCTTGCCGTTGGTCTCATTGCGCAGGTCTGCAGAGTCCGGCACGGATGTCAGTGCGCGCGGCACCCACGGCTGTACCAGGGTGAGCAGGTCACGCGGGGCGTCGTCGGCGTCCGCTTCGGAGCGCCAGTCGCCGGCCACAATCTGGCGGGCGGCTTCCACCAGTGCTTCGTCGAAACGCAGCTGACGGTTCTCGTCCGTGATCACGGATTGGATCACGTCTTCCTCGAACTGGCCGGGGTAGTGCTTCGGCTCCGTGATCATGACCTCGTTGGCCGCGTTGCTGAAGCGGTCCGGCACCACGTCGACCCCTTCGCTCGGCCACATGCGCGGCACGTTTGTTTTCATTTGTGCTACGCCCACGTCCGGGTCGTTGTCCACGCTCAAATCGTGGTTGAGGTTGCTGTGAGCCGCCTGAATCTCCTTGTCGAAGTCCACCAGGAAATAGCGGGCGAAATCCTCCAGCACGTTACCGGCCAGGCGCGCCATGTTGCCCATCGCGATTGACCAGAGCTGTTCGCGCACGCTGCCGTAGATGCGGTCCCGGTAGCCGTCGCCGACGATCTTGCCGCGCTGGCCGCGGATCTCCGCGCCGAGCTGGCCGTCCAGGAACAGCCCCTCAGCCGGCTGGGTCTGACGCAGGCGGGCAGCAGCGTCGGAGACGTGCTGGCGGATGGTCTTGAGCAGCTTGGAGCCGAACGCCACACCGTAGCGGCCGATCTCCTCCGAGAGCACCTCGAGCACCTCGCGCTGCAGCTCATCCGCACCAGCCCATTGGTACACGGCGCGGTAGAGCGGGCCGCTGCCGTTGGTGACACCCTGCACGTCATCTGCCACCAGCTGGCGGTTGCGGTACGCGGTGGACAAGCTGGACTCCACGTCGTTTGCCCACTCCGCGCCCTTGCGGCTTTCCGGAGCCGGGACAATGTTCTTGCTCTTCATCATGTCCACGCGGCTCTGTGCCCACGCCACGGCAGTGTCGCTGAAGCGGTTTGACGCCCACGTGTGGTCTGTCTCCGTGGCGTTGGCTGCGGTCTGGTGCTCGTCCGCCGGCAGCGGCAGCGTGTTGGCCAGGCGGCGCTGGATGTTCTTCCAGGACTTTTCCAGGCGCTGGTCCAACTGATCGTCGTCGGAATCGGCGCTGCCTTCGAACTTGAAACCGCTCTTCAGAGTGTTCACGGCGGAGGAAGCGAGGCGCTGCGCGGCGTACTCGCCATAGCGGTCGCGGCCCATGGCAAGACGTCCGTAGCCGAAGGTGCCCCACGGCGCAGTATTGGAGCGGTCCTCGCTCAGACCCCAGCCGTAGAAGTCCCGGTCGTAGGGCAGGCTGCCAGAGTTGGTGAGTTGATAGGAGACGAAGTTACCCATCATCTTGGTATCCGTGGTCAGGGCGGCCAGGCCGCGGCCGAGCGCGCGGTACACCGTGGAGGAGTCGGCACCGTCAGAGATGGGGACGGCGTTCACACCGGCCGAGATACCCACTGGGAACACGCGGGTAACAAGAGTCTCGTTTAGATTGCCCTGGTAACCCAACGCTTCGTACAGCAGCTCGTCTGACTTCAGACCCGTGCCGAACTGGCTCGCCGCCAGCTCGCCGAACATGGCCAGCGCGTTCGGGCTCGTGCCCCCGAAGGAATCCGCAGAACCCGTGGTCTTGAACACGTCAGGGGTGACCATGAACAGTGCGGAACGGCCCTGGTAGTTGTTCAGGCCCAGGCCGGACAGCAGACGGCATACATCCAGCGCCATCGACGCGCCAGCGCCGCCGGCCATGGAGGAGACCACGAACACGATCGGGTCTGCCGCCTGCTCGCCTTTCGCAGGGCCCTGGCCCATTTCTCTGCGGATCGCGTCCAGCTGGGTGGCGGACCGCGGGCTGTACAGGCGATCCTTCGCCTGCTTGAGCTGGTCTTCCACGTCCGTGAGCTTGTTCAGGATCAGCATGCGACCCACGCTGCGAAACTGGCCCGCACCGGCGTCCACACCGACTTCGATATCTCCCGGGGTCGGAGAGACCCACGTAGCGATGGACCCCAGGGCCCTGTTGCGGCTGAGCTGCACGGACACCGCGCGGTCCACGAAGGAGTAGCTGGAGGAAGCACCGGTGGAAATGTACTGCCCGCCTGCATTCGGCACGTTCGGTACCGGCTCCTTATCCTCAGGCTCGGTGGGCACGTCGATGGAGACGAACTGCCACGCGTCCGGCAGTTTGCGGCCGTTGCCCTCGAACCAGACCGGAGCGTTCTCCGCGAGCGTAGTTTTGATCTGGTCCATCATGTAGGCCAGCGACTTTGCGCCAGATCCGCCACAACCGACAACGAGAACTTTATACATCAGATTGTTTCCTTTGCGTGGTGGGAGTTACTTACCGCTAAACGGACTGTTGCCAGGCCCGAAGGGGGAATTGGTGTTACCGGGACCGAACGGGGAATTGGAACCACCGCCGAAGTTCGGGCCGAAGCCCTGCGGCTGCTCCGGCGCTGCAGGCTCAGACGCTGCAGGCGCCGCCGGTTCCAGCGACTTCAGCTTTTCAATGCGGCTGAGCATCTCGGTGGAGATCTCGCCTTCCAGGAGGGTCTTCTCCTCCTCGCTCATGGGCAGGCGCGGCAGCGCGATGACCTCGTAGCGGTCGCCGCCGAGGCCTGCGACCATCCACTCGCCCTGCACCGCCAGCGGCAGCTTGGCCTTGCCCTTGATGTGGGCGCCGTCGCCACCGCTTACAGACGGCGCAACGTCCGCCACCACCGGCGACGCCGCCAGCGGGTTGGGGTTGCCGTTGCGCACGCTGAACTGGCGGCCGCCAGCGCTGAAGGAGCGGGTCGGCTCCGGGATGGAGTTGGAGTTGACGTCCAGGATGTTGATGTTCGGCTGCGGTGCGCCGTCGTAGGTGAGGCGGCCGTTGTGGTCGTCCACCACCATGCGGTAGTAGCCGAAGCGCTGGCGCGGGATGGTGCTGGTGATCCAGCGGATCGCGTACAGGATCGCAAGCGGGATCAGCAGCGCGCCGAGCAGCGCCAGGATGAAGCCGAGGGCGAAGCCGCCCTTGCTCAGCGGCACGGTGTAGGACCCCTCTACCGGCACCGCCACCGACGTCTCGTCCGCACCGTCCAGGGCAGAGATGCTCAGCGGCACGGAACCGTTGACCAGGCCGTCTGACAGCTCGTTGATAGACAGCGTCACCGGCAGGGTCTTCTCCTCGCCGGCCTGCAACTCAAGGGCGTTGTCCGGGGAGTTGTGGTCCGAGGCCACCTGCACGGTGCCGATATTGTCCGGCAGCTGCTCCGCGGCGACGGTGGAGCCTTCCGGCAGCCACACCTTGCCCGGGCCCTTCACCGGGACCTCCGTGGTCACGGTGGTCTCTTCCGCGTTGTAGGCGATGCCGCCGTTGATCTTGGGCAGGTTCTGCAGGCCCACCGACAGGGCAGAGGCGTTGAGGAACGGGGTGAGCTTGGTGCCCGGCTCACCCTTCGTGGTCACCGCGGTTTCCACCTCGAGGCGGCCGAACGCCGGCAGCTTCGCAATCTTCGCGGCCGGGATCGCCGCTGAGCCGGAGGAAAGATCCAGGTTCTCCTCCAGCACCTGCGGCTCCCCGTTCTCCGGGTGGAAGGTCACGCGCGAATTTGCGGTGCCTTGCATGGGGCGGGGGTTTCCGGAGGCGTCGACAAGCTGCAGCTCAATGTCCTGCTCGTTGTTGCGCTCGACGGTGCCTTCCTCGCCGCCGCCTACGCGCACCGCAAGGCCCGGCTGCAGCTCAGCGACGGTAAACACGTCCTGGCCAGCGGCGTTCGGGTCGATGTCCGCGAACTTCAGGGCCCAATTGCCGGCCCAGGACTGGCCGTCCGCGAGCGTCATGCGCGCGTTGGTCTTCAGCACCGGATCGGTGATGGTTTCCCACTCCACCTCAGCGCCCTGGAGGGTGGCGGAGCCGGACTCGCTCAGCTTCAGCTCCTCGCCGCTCGGAGCGGTAAGGGTGAGCACCGCGTTGTCGCCCAGATCCTCCTGTTCGATTGCGGCGAAGCGTAGCTGGCTGATGGAATCGTCGAGAGCGATGTTGAATGCGTCGTCCGCCTTGGACATCGTGCTCACAGCGTTGCCGGTGGAAAGTGCGCTGTGGAACGCGGCGAACAGGCCGCCGACATTGGAGGCTTCGAAGAACGCACCGTTCGGTGCTGCGGTGCCGCACGGGCCGCCACCCTGGGTCAGGGAGCGGAACAGCGAGAAATCGCTGGGCAGATGGGGCGCGGAAAGGCCAATGCCCACGTTGGTCACTCCGGCGGCGCGGAGGCGGTCCGTCACACCGCCGGGACGGCACAGCTCCTCCTCGGCGCCGTCGCGGCCGTCCGCCGCGGTGAGGTCGCCGTCGGTGAATGTGACCACCATGCGGCACGGGTCCTGGCTGCCGGAGCGGGTCAGGTCCTGGTACGCACCGGACAGGGCGTTGGTGTAGTTGGTGTAGTCCTCGCCCGTGCGTTCTTTGAACGCGGCGATCTCGTCCTTCGCCTTGGAGGCACTGCCACCGTCCAGGTTGATCCACTCGCCGTACTCGCCGGGCAGGGTGGCGCCGGACTTGTAGTCCTGGCCGAAGCCGGCGATGCGCACGTTCACGTCCACGCCGGTGTCTTCCTGGCGAGTGACCAGCTCGTCGATAAAGCTTTGCGCGGCGTCCACGCGGTTGCCCTCAACGTCGGTGCCCGGCTTGTTCTTGTCCACTTGGCCGTCTTTGGCCTCGTACTCCAGGCTGCCGGATTCGTCCATGAGCAGCACGATGTCGAGGGTGTTCTTCTGCGCCAGGCAGGAGCCGAGCTGCGGTAGCGAGCTCTCCTGCGCTGGGGCCTGCGCGGCGGCGCCGAGTATGCTCGTGCCCGCCACCAGGGCTGCGGTGGCCGAGGCGGCCAGGATGCGGTTGATCTGCATAGTTTTACTCCCGCTCTCCTAGAAGTTCTTGCCCACGTACAGGCCAGCGTGGATGGCGGAGAGCAGCACACCCAAGCCAAGCACCACGATGGTGGCCCAGTACAGCGCTTCTTTCCACCCGACGGAGACGAACATGCCGCTCGCGCGGGCGTCGGCGTCACCTTTGAAGTACATGCCGAGTGCGCCGATGCCCAGCACGCCGGCGAGCACCCAGGCAACCAGCGTCAGTGGCAGGTAGGACGAGTCCGTGGCCGTAGTGGAGGAGAGGAACAAAAAGACGGAGAGCACAACGCTGATAACCCCCATGACCAGGCTTGGCACCAGGCGGGCAACGGGAGCGGACGTAATGGCCAGCGCCGTCGTGCCGGCTTCGGGGCCGGTGGGTGCAGGGGGTGCGAAGGGGGACTGTGTGCCGCCGAAAGGTGATTGGGTCATGAGCCGATCTATCTTCTGTAGCTGGTAGGGGGCCTTTAGTCGCTATTACTGTATCGTCTCGCGCGACATCCGTCTCCGAATGCTGTGAAATACCTGGTATTGGCCGGAATTAATGTGTTGTAGCAGCGTATTGAGGTCAGCTTCGTTGTTTCCAAGTTGTCAAGCCTTTAAAGCTGAAATATAATCCTGATGTAACCAAGACACTTCCAGGAGAACGCGTATGGAACGCCCTCACGCGCCCCGTCCCGCCGGTGAATTGCTCAACGCGGTCGGCCACCTCAGCCTAAAGCAGCTCGAGGTGTTTCACGTGATCCAGGAAAACCCGGACGGCATCCAGGTCGCAGAGATCGGCAAAGCCCTGGGCATGCACCCGAACACCGTGCGCGGGCACTTGGAGGAGCTCCTGTCCGCGGGTGTGGTCTCCCGCCGCGTCGCCCCCGGCACCGGCCGCGGCCGCCCCTCGCACATCTACACCGCCCGCGTGGCGCGCACGAACCTGGCCTCCCACTCCATGATCGCCCTGGTGGAGGTGCTGGCCAGCACCCTGGCCGACCAGGACACCGACAGCGCGAAGCGCCTCGGCCGCCAGTGGGCGGAGCGGGTGAACACCCGCCGCCACGACAACCTGCGCGTGGACCTGGACACCGCGGAGCGCCACACATGCCAGACCCTGCGCGAGATGGGCTTCGACCCGGCGCCGCGCCCAGACGCCGCCACCGCCAAGGTGCGCGAGGTGGGGCTCAACGCCTGCCCCTTCATCGCCGAAGTGGGCACCCGCCCCGCCCCAGTGGTGTGCGCACTGCACGAGGGCTTCTTGGACCAGGGCGCCGGCGACGTGAAGGTGCAGCTCATCCCGCACGACCGCCCCGGCCAGTGCGGGGCGCGCCTGACCAAGCAGGAGGGTTAGGCAACCAGCCAGTCGTTCGGGCTGAACAGCTCGTAGTACACGTTGGCCGGGGCCTTGTCGGCGGGCAGCTGCGCGAGGTCGTCGCGCAGCGACTGGAGGAAGCCGGTGCCGCCGCAGAGGTACACATCCGCGCCGGCGACGTCGAGCTCGCCGACGTTGACGCGCTGGTCATCGCCGCGGAAGTAGGTCTTCAGCGCCCCGTCGCCCAGCTTTTCCACCAGCTCGCGGGTTTCCTGCGCCTGCGCCCAGGAGTCCTCGGTGGCGTCGGCGTGGACGTACGTCACGCGGCGGGGATCATTGTTCTGCGCCAGGTGGCGGAGAATGCCGGTCAGGGGAGTAGAGCCGATGCCGGAGGAGATCAGCACGACGGGGCGCTCGCCCGGCTGCAGCACCAGGTCACCCGCGGCCAAGGTGACGTCCACGGTGTCGCCGACGTCGATACGCTCCTGCAAGAAGGAGGAGACCTCGCCGTCTTTCTGCACCGCGATGCGGTAGCGCGACGCGTCGCCTTCGATGATGGAGTACTGGCGCAGCTGCCGTGCGCCGTCGTCGAGCTTGACGCCTATGGACGTGTACTGCCCCGGCCTCGGCTGCGTGAATTCGCCCTCCACGGTGAAGGCGGTCACCGCGCTGGAAAGCTCCGTCTTCTCCACGACCTTGCCGCGGCGGAACACGTCGCCGTCCGTCACGCCGTCGGAGGCGTAGAGGTCCTTCTCGGCCTTGATCAGCACGTCCGCCATGAGCCAGTACACCGCGCTCCAGGCCTCGGCCACCTCGGGCGTGACGGCGTCGCCGAGCACCTCTGCGATCGCGGCCATCAAGTTCTCGTACACGATCTTGTACTGCGCCTCGGTCACGCCGAGGGAGACGTGCTTGTGCGCGATGCGGTTGAGCATGATCACCGGGTCGGGCGCGGAGTCGTCCACAAGATGCGACGCGAACTTCACCACCGAGGCCGCAAGCGCCTTCTGCTGCGCCTGCTGCTTCTGGTTGCCGCGGTTGAACAGGTCGGAGATGAGCTCGGGGTGGGCGGCGAACATCTTGGAGTAGAAGGTGTTCGCGATGGTCTGGATGTTCTCGCCCACCGGCCCGAGCGTCGCCTTGACGGTCTCGGCGTGGGCGTCGGAGAGGTGGGTGTTCTTGGAATCGGGGAGCGTGTCGTTGTACATAAATCCGATTATATCCGGTGTAAATGGCTTCGCAGCGCACACCTCTACACTGGCACCATGCTCTCGTCAGTGACCGAACACCTCCAAGCCATCGTGGACGACGTCCGCGACCAAGACAGCGGCGAACTCGCCGACTACATCGACGTGCTCAAAAACGCCGACCCGGACAAACTCGCCCTGGCCATGTGCACCACCGACGGCCACCTCTACACCGTCGGCGACGCAGACTACGAGTTTTCCATCCAATCCATCTCCAAGCCCTTCGTCTACGCGCTCGCACTGGACATGTACGGCCCCGACGAGGTGCACAAACACGTGGGCGTGGAGCCTTCCGGCGAGGCATTCAATGAGCTTTCGCTTGACGACGACGGCCGCCCCGCCAACCCCCTGATCAACGCCGGCGCCATCACGGTGAACCAACTCATCGGCGGCCCCGACATCCCGGTGGAGCAGCGCAGCGAGAAACTGCGCGACTACTTCTCCCGCCTCGCTGGCCGCGACCTTGCCGTGGACCAGCGCGTGCTCGATTCCGAACTCGACAGCGCCGACCGCAACAAGGCGCTCGCCCACATGCTTCGCGACGGCGGCATGATCACCGACGACGCCCACGACGCCGTGGCCAGCTACATCGCCCAGTGCGCAGTGCTAGTCACCGTCGGCGACCTCGCCGCCATGGCCGCCACCCTGGCCAACGGCGGCACCCAACCCGTCACCGGCGAAAAGGTGCTCTCCACGGAAGCCGCCCGCCTCGCCCAGGCCGTGATGGTCTCCTCCGGCATGTACGACGCCTCCGGCCAGTGGATGGTCAACGTGGGCATCCCCGCCAAGTCCGGTGTAGCCGGCGGGCTGATCGGCACGCTGCCCGGGCAGCTCGGGATCGCGTCGCTAAGCCCCCGCTTGAACAAACAAGGCAACTCCGTGCGCGGCGTGAAAATCTTCCGCGAACTGTCCAGCTCGCTGGGGCTGAACCTGCTGTCCTCCAACTTCTACATCGCGCCGGGCATCAAGTCCGTGCAGCGGCGCGAGGGCGCGGACGTGGTGGAGCTGCAGGGCATGATCAACTTCACCGCCGCCGAGAAGATCCTGCGCGGGCTGGCGCAGCGCCGGCTGCACGGCGATAAGCTGATCTTCGACGTCTCCGGCGTGACCGGCTTCAACAAGGCCGGCCGCGACCTGATCAAGGACGGGCTGATGAAGTACAAGGACGACGGCGTCGAGGTGGCCATCTACGACCCGGACCACACCCTGTCCGACTGGACCTTCGCCGACGGCACCACCGCCCAGGCCATCCGCGACTTCACCGCCTCCTTCTCCGTGCCCGCCACCCGCGAAGAGGTCTACCGCGCGATCACCAAACCCAACAGCTGGTGGGACCAGAAAGCGGAAGGCAACGCCAGCGAGAAGGGCGGCGAGTTCCACGTCGAGGACCGCGACTTCTCCGTGCGCGAAGCCGACGACGGCAAGCGCGTGGTCTGGAACGTCGAACCCACCGACGACAACGACCACGAATGGGACGACACCTCCCTGATCTTCGACATCTCCGAGGACGACGACGGCGAAACCAAGGTCAACTTCACCCACCGCGGCATCCGCCCGCACGACCGCGGCTACGACGAGATCGCCAAAACCTGGAAGGACCGCATCGCCAAGGGCTTGCAGCCTTTGATCAACCGTGCGGAAAATTCGTAGCGTAGGGAGCGGAAAAGTCGACCGATAGCGAACGTTTTCGCAGCTAGGAGGTAGGCTCGGGCGCATGCTGGACCGCACAATCTGGTGGCACGTCTACCCGCTGGCCGCCCTCGGCGCGCCGATCCGCGAGGAGCATGACACCGCCCACCGCCTCCGCACCCTTGAGCCGTGGCTGGACTACCTGGTCGAACTCGGCTGCAACGGGCTGCTCCTCGGCCCCATCTTCGCCTCCGCCACCCACGGCTACGACACCCTCGACCACTTCCGCATCGACCCCCGCCTCGGGGACGAAGAGGACTTCGCTTGGCTTATCGACGAATGCTCCGCCCGCGGCATCCACATCATGTTGGACGGGGTCTTCAACCACGTCGCCCGCACGCACCCGTGGGTTGAGCAGGGGCTTGCCGGCGACACGGACTGGGAGGGCCACGGCGAGCTGGCCGCCCTGCACCATTCGGACCCCGCTGTCCGCGACACCGTGGCGGAGATCATGCTGCACTGGCTGCGTCGCGGCATCGCGGGCTGGCGCCTCGACGTCGCATACGCCGTGCCCGCCGACTTCTGGGCCGACGTGCTTGCGCGGGTCCGTTCGGAGTTCCCCGACGCGATGTTCTTGGGGGAGGTCATTCACGGGGACTATGCGTCGATAGGCAAGGCAGGCTCCCTGGACGCCGTGACCCAGTACGAGCTGTGGAAGGCGACCTGGTCCTCGCTGGTGGACGTGAACTTCTGGGAGCTCGCCCACGCGCTGGAGCGGCATCCTATTGATGTTTTGCCCAACACGTTTGTGGGCAACCACGACGTGGACCGCATCGCCTCCAAGGTGGGGCCGGAGAAAGCCGTCCTGGCCGCGGCGGTGCTGATGACGGTGCCGGGCATGCCGTCGATCTACTACGGCGACGAGCAAGGGTTTACCGGCGTGCGCGGCGAAAGCTGGTCCGCCGACGACGCCGTGCGCCCCGCCCTGCCCGCCTCACCTGCGGAACTGTCGCCTTTAGGGGGCTGGCTATTCACCGAGTATCAGCGGCTGATCGGGGTGCGCCGCCGCAACGCGTGGCTCACCCGCGCGACGGTTCAGGTGCTGGACAAGACCAACGAGACCATCTCGTTTCTGTGCAGCGACGGCGAGCACTCGCTGCAGACCGATATGTGGCTCACGCCCACCCCCGGCGTGCGCATCCACGCCAGCGGGGAAGAGCTCTACAGCTGGATGTTGAAGTAAGCCAGGATCTGCGCCAGCGCCTGCTGGATCATCTTGATGATGTCCGGCAGCTGCAGCGTGGTGATATTCGCCACCGGCACGTCGAAGCTCGGCGCACCCGCCGGGGCGAGGTTGATCCGCTCCGGGAACTGCGGGCGGACGTTCAAGTTCTGGGGGTTCTGGTTGTTCTGCTTCGGCTGCTGGTTCTGTGCTGGCTGGTTCTGCTTCGGCTGCTGCTGGGGCTGCTGCTGGTTCTGCTTCGGCTGGGTGTTCTGGGCCGGCTTCGCGCCGCCTTGGGTGCCCTTGAGGCCGCAGCGGTTCGCGGCTTCGTCGACACGCGAAAGTGCGTCGAGGATCTGCGGGCCGCGACGGTCGAACGCGGCGACCGCGCGGGCCTGGCGGACTTTCTGCTGGTAGTCGGCGTCGTTGGTCCAGTAGCGGGAGGCCTGGTCGCAGGAGATCGGGCCGGACGGCAGCTTGGCCAGGGTGTCGTCGATGGCGTCGGCGCCAGCGGTCGGCGCAAGCGCGACGGTGCCGGCGAGGGTGGCGGTCATTGCAAGGGTGCGGATCTTCATGCAGGCCAGTATGTCACGGATGGGGCAATTGTGACAGGTGGGATTTGCCGTGGGTTATTGACACTTCTGCAAAATTCGGGAGCGTAAGTCAGCGAGCTTTGCGGTTCTGGCTCTGAAAGACGGAACCCCGACCGCATCGACGCAATTTGGGTCTGCGTGTTTGCGAATCGGGGGCGGATTAAAGGCTACTTCGGACGCTTCTCGCAGCCGACTCCGTCGCCGTCCCGATCTAGGTGTGGGCCGTAACCAGCGTCGCCGCGGTGAATCGGGCCACCCAGGTCGTTCCACACTGCGCGACAGTTGGGGTACGTCTTAGCGGCGGGAGCAGGCCGCGGTGCGGGTGCCGGTGCCGGAGCGGGGGCTGGGCGCGGTGCGGGTGCCGGTGCCGGAGCGGGGGCCGGGCGCGGCGCGGGAGCAGGCGCAGACTTCGGTGCTGGGTTGCACGGGATGAGTTTTGGTGCGGGGTTCGGGATGAAGCCCTTCTGCATTGCCCAGCACGCGCCGCCAGCCGCCACTGCGACAAAAGCGAGCGAGCCGACGATAGCGCCCACAATCTCCAGGGTGGACGGTTCATCTTCCCGAGTCTGGGGCTGTGCCTTGGCGGGCGACGTCGTCGTGGCGGTCGTGGGTTCCGCCGCGTGGGTGGCGGGCACGGTCAGTGCCCCGGCAGTGACCGCGATGGCGGCGGTCGTAGCTACGAAGGTCTTCCTCATAAAGCAAGTATTGCACAGTTAATTGCAAGGTTTTACTACGCGCCCACGAAGCGGCGGATCAGGGAGCGGTACGCGCGCACGGTGAGGTCCACGTCCTCCACGGCGACGGATTCGTCGTGGCTGTGCAGCTGGCCCAGCACGGACCCGAGCGTCTCCTCGCGCGCGTGCAGGGCGAACCCGTAGCCGACGCCTCCCTTGCGGCGGGCAAAGCGCAGGTCCGACCCGCCGGCCGCAATGGTGGGCACGACGGGGACGCCGGGGAAGAATTCGTCGAAGGTCTGGCAGATGGCGTCGTAAAGCGGGCCGGAGGTGGGGGAGACTGTGCCGTCCTCGGTGATGAGGTGGGTGATCTCCACCTCGTCGGCGAGCTCGCCCAACGCAGAACGCAACAACGAGTCGATCTCCTCCTGCGTCTGGCCGGGAAGGGGGCGGATGTCCAGCTCCAGCCACGCCTCGGACGGCAGGACGTTGATGCCGTTTCCGGCGCGCAGCACGGTCGGGGAGATGGTCAGGTGGCTCATGGCGTGGGAGTAACTCTCCAGCTGGCCGAAAGCCTCGTAGCCTTCGCCGCGCAACAGCGCCTCCTCGGTCGCGGGGTCGAACTTCCAGGCGCGGACATAGCCTTCCCAGATCTCGTCGGCGCGCACCTCGGGCTCGATCGCGGCGACGCGCCGGGCCACCTCCGCGATCTTCGCCACGGCGAGGTCCCGGCCGTACGGGGCGGAGCCGTGCCCGGCGTCGCCGTGGACGGTCAACCGCCGCTGGCCTGCGCCCTTTTCGCCGACGACGACCGCCAGCGCGTCGGAGCCATCGGCGGCAGGGATGTGGGAGCCGCCTTCCTCGGACAGGCAGTTTTTCCAGGAGAACTTCCCGTGCTCGGCCAGCCACTTTGCGCCGAGCCCGCCGCGGGCCTCCTCGTCGGCGCAGCCCACAAACGTCAGGGAGCCGCGCGGCCGCTCCCCACGAGCAACGTCGCGCACGCACGCCGCCATCGCCGCGGTGATGTAGAGCATGTCGGTGGCGCCGCGGCCGAACACGCGCCCGTCGATAAGCTCGCCCCCAAACGGGGCGGTGGTCCACTTGTCCTCGTCCACGGGCACGACGTCGGTGTGGCCGAGGAGCGTCAGCGGCTCGGCGGAGGGGTCGGTGCCCTCCACGGTGAAGCTGATGGACACGCGTCCAGGGTGCGGCTCATAACGCTCCACTAGTACGTCTGTACCTGCGAAGAAGGCCTCCAACGTGTCGGCGTTAGTTGCCTCCTGTCCAGAATCTGCCGAAAAATAGTTGACGCATCCATTCTGGATGAGGTTCTGCAATAATGCGATGGTGTCATCAGTTAGGCTCATATCACAAAAGCCTAACGTCCAAAGTCTTTGGAGAGTCCAGGATGAACCACGACCTGCCCGGCCGCCGGTCTGACAGCACCGACCCGCGCGCCCTTCGTACCCGCAAGGCACTTGTCGACGCAGTGCTCCGCCTCCTCAACGACCATGAGGTGTCCGACCTCAATGTGTCCCAAATCGTGAAAGAGGCTGGGGTGAGCCGCCAGGTGTTCTACCAGCACTTCGCGGACCGCGACGCGGTGATCCTCGCCGCCGCCATGGACTGGGTGCTGGACGCCTACGAGCACTTCGCGGAGCGATTCAGCATCGACAAAAACTTCGAGGCGTCCGTCGTCGAGCTGGCCAGCGTCGTCGACGGCAAGAACGAGGCCGCCGTGCGCCTGATCGACTCCCCGGTGCACACCGTGTTCGACAACGAGGTGCAGCGCGTCATGAAGGACACGATGCGCGAGCAGCTGCTGCCGCGCTCGAAGGAGTGGGGAGACGCGGACGCAGAGCTCATCGACGACATGTCCCGCGTCTACGTCGCCGGCATGCAACGCCTCATTGAGCAGTGCGTCCGCGAAGGCTGCACCGCGGAGGAAATCGGCCGTCGCGCCGAAGCCGTGCGCCGTGTGCTCATTCGTGAGTAGCCTGGCTGCATGTGTGAGGTACCGGAGGTCGTCGCAAAGCTAAAAGCCCTCTACGAGCAGTCGTGCGAAATCGCGCGCTCGGGGGAGTTCGACCGGTACGGGGAGGTGCGCTACCCCAAACTCACGGTGGAGGTGGAGCAGTGGCGGCCGATCGACCGCTCCGAGCCCTTCGGCTACGTCGACGAGGCCGGCACCTACTCCGCCGTCATCTCGCGCCCGGACCTCATGGAGGGCTACCTCACGGCGCAGCTTGAGGCGCTGACCTCGAACTATCCATGTTCGGTGGATGTCGGGTACTCCGATGTGGCGATCCCGCCCGCCTACATCAAGGGCATGCCGCCTATCGACGAAACCGCGAACCTGCCCCGCCCCACCCTGGATGAGGTGCACGACGCGATTGTCGACGGCCACTGGGACGCGTTCAACGGCGCCGAGAAGCCGTTGTTCCACTTCGGGCCGCAGCGCTTCGACCTCGCGCTGGCCCGGCTGGAGCACTACACCGGCATCGAAGCCGACTCGCTGCAGCGCTTCATCCTGTTCACGAACTACGCCATGCATGTGACCGAGTTTGTGAAGTTCGGGCTGCGCGAGCTGTCTGATCCTGACTCGCGCTACACGCGCCTGGTGCTGCCGAGCGGGGAGACCGTCTCCGACACGGTCGCGCTGGAGGACCTGGAGCTGGGCTCGAAGTTCCAGATGCCGCGCTACGACCTGGTCACCGAAAACGGCGACGGCATCACCATGATCAACATCGGTGTCGGGCCGTCCAACGCCAAGACCATCACCGACTCGCTGGCGGTGCTGCGCCCGGAGGCGTGGATCATGATCGGCCACTGCGCCGGCCTGGACGCCCGCATGCGCATCGGCGACCTGATTCTGGGCAACGCGTACGAGCGCCACGACCACGTTTTGGACGACTACCTGCGCCGCGAGCTGCCCATCCCCGCCGTGCCGGAGATCCAGCGCACCCTGGAAAAGGCGGTGTCCAAGGTCTACGGCTCGGATGCGTCGCTGATGCGCACCGGCACTGTGCTGTCAACGGGCGACCGGAACTGGGAGTGGAAGGACCCGCGCGATTTGTGGGAGTGGCTGCGCGGCTCCACCGCGGCGGCCGTGGACATGGAGTCCTGCACCATCGCCGCGAACGGCTACCGCTACCGCGTTCCTTACGGCACCCTGCTGGCGGTGTCCGACCTGCCGCTGCACGCCGTGCCGAAACTGCCCGCCGGCGCCCAGGCGTTCTACTCCAACTCGAAGGAAGCCCACGTCATGTGCGCCGTGAGGGCCGTGGAGAAGCTCGCGCGGCACCCGGAGAGACTGCGCACCCGCAAGTTGCGCCGCGCGATCGGCGAGGTGCCGTTTAGGTAGGCCCTACCAGCGGGACTCGTCGAGGATCTTCTCGCGCTTCGCCACCACCGTCGCCACGACGGACTGGCCGGTGACGTTGACGGCGGTGCGGCCCATGTCCACGATCGGGTCCACCGCCAGCAGCAGGCCCACGCCGGCGAGCGGCAGGCCCAGGGTGGACAGGGTCAGGGTGAGCATGACGGTCGCGCCGGTGGTGCCGGCGGTGGCCGCGGACCCCAGCACGGACACGATGACGATAAGCACGTAGTCCGAGATGGACAGGTCGATGCCGTAGAACTGCGCCACGAACAGGGCGGCGATGGCGGGGTAGATGGAGGCGCAGCCGTCCATTTTGGTGGTTGCGCCGAGCGGGATGGCAAAGGAGGCGTACTCGCTGGGCACGCCCATGGCTTCCTCGGTGGTGCGCTGGGTTACCGGCATCACGCCCATAGAAGAACGCGTGGCAAAGCCCAGCGTGGTCACGGGCCACACGCGGCGGAAGAACTCCAGCACCGGGATGCGGTGCGCGGCCAGCACAATCGGGTAGAGCACGAAAATCACCAGCGCCAGGCCGATGTAGATGGCCAGCACGAACTTGCCCAGTGAGCCGAGCGCGTCCCAGCCATACGACGCCACCGCGTTGCCGATCAGCGCGGCGGTGCCGATCGGGGCGAGGCGGATGATCCACCACAGCACCTCCTGGACCACCTTGAGCAGGGAACCGGAGAACTCGATGAACGGCTCGGCGGCCTTGCCCACGCGCACCGCGGCGATGCCGAGCAGCAGGGAAACCACCAGGATCTGCAGCACGTTGAACTTCACGGACTCGCCGGAGACACCCAGGCCGAGGATGTTTGCGGGCACCACGGAGTTCAAAAAGCCCATCCACGAGCCTGTCGACGAAGGCTCCGCCGCCGTCGCCGCATCCACCGAGGTGTTCGCGCCGGGCTTGATCACCAGGCCGACGAGGATGCCGATGACCACGGAGAAGAACGCGGTGATGGCGAACCACACCAGGGTCTGCACGGCCAGGCGCGCGGCGTTGGTGACCTGGCGCAGGTTGGCAATCGAGGTGACCACCGCGGTGAACACCAGCGGCGGGATCAGCAGTTTGAGCAGTTTGACGTAGGTGGATCCCACCCAGTCCAGGGTGTCGGCCAGGGGTTGAACGTCCACGGCGATAAACCCGAGGATGAGGCCGATGATCAGGCCGTAGATGACCTGCGCGCCGAAGCTTGTTGCCCACTTAGGCATGAGCGGCTCCTTCTAGACAGAATTGTTCACTTGTGTAGTAAAGACGTGGATAAACTACTCCTTCGGCCTGAAAACGCAAACCGGATATATAGACAACACGGTCTGTTGTGGTGCTAGGGGATACACTTCCGGTTTAATGGAACCCCACTTCGACGACCCCGCAATCGCCATGGCGCACCGCTCCGCCGTGCGCTCCATCGAGCGGGTCGTCACCGAAACCACCCCTCCCACGCCAGACGCAAAAGAGAAAATCCTCGAGCAACTAGGAAACCCGAAAACGCTCATCATCACCGGCGCGGGCATCTCCACCGATTCGGGGATTCCGGATTACCGCAGCAAAAACGGCCGCCTGACCAAGGGCCGCCCGATGACGTTCCAGGAGTTCGCGCATTCGCCGAGACAGGTGCACCGCTACTGGGCCCGCGCATTCGTGGGCATGCGCTACATGCGCCAGGCGCAGCCCAACCGCGCGCATTTCGCGCTCGTCGAGCTGGAACGCGCGGGCCTGATCCGCGGCATCATCACGCAAAACGTTGACGGGCTGCACACCCAGGCCGGCTCCGACAACGTCATTGCGCTGCACGGGGACATGGAGCATGTCGTCTGCCTCGACTGCAAGACGCTGCACGAGCGTTCGCTTATCGACGCCCTCCTCACCGCCGCCAACCCCACCTACTTCGACTCCGTGGAAGTGGAGGGCTCCATGTTGAACCCGGACGGCGACGTGGAGCTCAAACCCGACGACGTCGCCCGTTTCCGCATGATCGCCTGCCCCACGTGCCAAAGCCACCGGCTCAAACCGCATGTGGTGTACTTCGGCGAGGGGGTGCCGAAGAAACGCAGACAGGCTGCAGATGCCTGGCTGCGCGAATCGGAGAGCGTGATCGCGATCGGCACCTCGCTGGCGGTGATGAGCGGCTACAAGTTCATCCTCGACGCGAAAAAGCAGGGCAAACCCACCGCCGTGATCAACGGCGGGCCGGGCCGCGCCGACGCCAAAGTGGATACGCTCTGGCGCGCACAGGTCGCCGACGCGCTCGACGAGATCCTGGACGGGCTCGACCTGTGATCGGCCTCATTTTCCTGCTGGCGTTTGCGATCTGGCGCTACATCGACACCGGGCTGCCCAACGCGTTCACCACCGCCTTCCCCAGCGACCTCAAGGTCTACCTCCTGGGCGGCGAGAAGGTCGCCACACACCAGCCGCTCTACGACGCCGACTTGCTTCCCGGCCTGCCGTTTACCTACCCGCCGTTCGCCGGCGTGGTGTTTTCGTGGCTGACGGAAAGTGAAACCCTCGGGGTGGTGTGGAAGCTACTCTCCGTGCTGGTGGTCCTGCTCGTGGTGCGGGCGTCCACAAGCAAAGATGCCCTCCTGCTCACCGCCGTGTTCGTGCTGTGCCTCTCGCCGGTGCAGGGCACCCTGTTTTTCGGCCAGATCAACCTGCTGCTCATGGGGCTGGTGTGCCTGGATTTCCTGCCGCGCCACAAACTCCCCGGCATCGGCGTCGGGCTCGCCGCGGGCATCAAGCTCACGCCGGCGTTCTTCGTCCTCCTGCTCATCCAGCAGCGCCGCTGGGGCGCGGTGTTTATCGCCGCGTTCACGTTCCTGTGCACCGTCGCCACCGGTTTTTCCGAGGTCACAGACGCGAAAAGCTTTTGGACCGACGCCATTTTCACCACCACCCGCATCGGCGCCGACGACAACCCGGGCGCGCAGTCCATCCGCCAGGTCCTCGCCCGCGCCGGCCACGACGAGCTGTGGCTCTGGCTTATCCTCTGCGCCCTGGTCACCGCCCTTGCGCTTTTAGCTTCTCGACGAGCTCCCGCCCCGCTTGCCGCCTCCTTCATCGGCATGACGGCCTGCCTGGTCAGCCCGTTTTCCTGGTACCACCACTGGGTGTGGGTCCTGCCGATGCTGGCCTACGTCTACAGTCGCTGGGGCGCGATCGTGCTCGCGCTGTTTATGGTGCCGTTCGCCTCGGTGAACATCTCGTTCAGTTTGTTCCACGTCCCGGAGCTGCTGTTCACCCTGGTCCCAGTCGGCTTTATGCTCTGGTACACGCTACGCTCAGGTTATGCGTACCCGTTTACTCGCCGCGACGACCGCGGCCGCCACAGCTCTGACCCTCGCCCCGTTCGCCGCCGCTGACCCGGCACCCGTCACCGGGGTGGAGCTGAACCAGCCCGCCGACCAGGTCATCGCCGTGGAGGCGAAATTCAACCTCACCTCCGACCAAGAAATCGCCATGCGTGAGCTGCGCAAGCTGCGCGGGGACATGTGGGACCGCAACGTGCCTTTCAACGGCACCACCCTGCGCCAGGCCGCCGCCAAGCACGGCCTGACCACCCGCGATGCCTATGTGGGCGCAGCCAAGTACGACGCGGGCCTGTCCCGCATCGCGCTGCAGCGCGGCGCCGAGGCTGCGAAGTTCTTCCGCCACGAGCGCCCGTACAACTCCACCTGCACGAACAACTGCGGCGACATCAAAACCGCCACGTACAAGGGCAAGGCCGCGCCGGGGGAGAACCTGCACTCCACCGCCAGCATGGACAAGGCGATGCAGGGCTGGGGCTACGACGAGGTCAACGACCTCGTCCGGGCGAACGGTCACTTCAACAACAGCAACGGCCACCTGTACAACCTGCTCAACCCGCGCATGCGCTACTACGGGTTCGCCAGCGTGGTCACCGCTGAGGGTGAGGCCAGCGTGACCTCCACCTGCGGCGTCGGCGCCGGCAACGAGGGCATCGAGGGCGAGCAGAACACCGTGCTGCACCGCCCAGCGAACGGGCGCGAAAAGCCCAGCACCACCCCGAAGAAGCTCATCTTCGGCGGTGCCGGCTCGTCCTCCTCACCCAAGGAGATCCTCAGCATCATCGCCACCGTGCTGACGGTGCTGTCAGTGCTGCAGACCCTGTACAAGTTCGTCGAGCCGCAGATCCAGCAGTTTCGCCACCTTGTCTAAGGCGTCCATGGTGTCGTCGTAGCTGCCATCCTCGCTGCGGGCGCCGATGGCCACCCCGTAGCCGTCGAACCAGCCGAACTGGCGGGTGTGCCATGAGCCGTCGGTTTTGTCGTCGGACCAGCCGCCCTTGAACGGCACGGTCTCCAGCGTGCCTAGCCCGTAGGACTGGTCTTCGGCGATGTGGTGCATCTCCATGATCACCGGGTCGTCCTCGTCCTGCTGGCTTAGGTAGTACGCGTAGCGGGCCTGCCCGGGGAAGGACCAGCTCGTGGTGCCGAAGGCTCCTTCCACTTTCACCTGGGAGCCGGACTTGGCAATCTCCTCGCGGACCATTTCTCCGGCCTTTTCGTCGCTGCCCATGCAGTCCCACAGGGCGCGGGCGGAGTCGTTGTCGGACCACTCGATGGAGGCTTCGGTCAGCTCCTCGACGTAGTCCGCGCCGTAGTCGCAGTGCTCCACCGCCGCGCGGGCGATGGGGATCTTGATGGTGGACCAGGCCGGCAGCGCGTAGAGGGAGCCGGATTGCGTCATCTCGGAGCCGTCGAAAAGCGCGACGCCCACCTCAGTGCCCGTTTCCTCCTCGATGGCGGCCACCGCCTCGTCCAGACCCTCGAAGGGGTCGGGCGCGGGCTGGGTGGTCACCTCGGTGTGCAACGGCTCGGCCTCCTCCTGGGCGGCGCAACCGGCCAGGAGCAGCACACAAGCCCAAGCGGCGCGCTTCATCTACGACCCCGCCACCTGGAGAGGCTCGCGCAGCACGTGGTCCAGGGCCACGGCGCGGGCGATGTCGCGCACCACCTCGCGGTGGGTGGGGATCAGGCGCAGCTCCGGGCTGCAGTTCGCCTCCGAGCGCACGGTGCGGGCGAACGGGGCGGAGGCCAGCGGATCGTCGATGAACGCGCTGCCCGCCACCACCACCGTGGCTGGGGAGTAGTTACTGCACAGCCCCGCCACCAGCGCACCCAAGCCGCGGGCGCGGCGGTCCAGCGCGTAGCGGGTGTCCTCACGCGAATCGGTCACCGCGTCCTTGAGCGTGCGGATATTCTCCACGCCGATGGCGTTGATCAGGCCCTGGGTGGTCAGCTCGCCCTGCTCCACCTCGATCGGCTCCACCCCGTCCGGGTGGGAGATGGCGCAGGCGATGGAGTCGTCGGCGAACAGCGCCATCACCGACGGGTTGTTCAGCGAGGCGGCGGACTGCATCTCCGAGCCCACGATCGCGCTGGAGATGGAGGAGACCTCCACCGGCACAGAGAACTGCTCGCGCAGCTGGTCGCCGATGTCCACGCCGTCCCACCCCAGGTTCGGCGCGAAGACTTTGCCGCCCTCGCGCACCGTGCCGGAGGTGGTCACACCCACGGTGCGGATGGGGCGCTCCAGCTTGGTGGTCATCTGGTTCAGCTCCGCCATCATGGACTGGATGAAGTCGTCCTCGCTGACCTTTTTCACGGTGATGTCCATGTCGCGGCACAGTAGCGTACGGCCCTTCAGGTCGAACAGCGCCACGTAGGTGGACTCAGTGCCCACCGCGACGCCCGCGTGCACGCCGGGCATGTCCGCCAGTTCTAGCGGGATGGTGGGCCGCCCGCGCCCCTTCGACTGCGTCAGGTCGTTGCGCTCTGTGACGTAGCCGGCGTCCACCAGCGCGGAAATGGCGCGGGTGACGGTGGGTTGGGACAGCCCGGTTGCCTTCACAAGATCGCTTCTCGACGTCGTTTCTTGCAGCCGTATCAGGTGCAGACACTTGGCTGCCGGTGTGCGTGGACGCGAGAAGATCATATGAATATATTTACCTGGCCCTTGATAGAATTGTCCATTTGGCCAGGTCGGATACAATCGTTCGGCATGACCAACGAACGCTGGCGCGAGCCGTCCCTTTTGGACGCTACCTGTGAGGATTTCGTCTACGACCTCGCGGAGATCAGCCCCACCCTGGCCACCCAAATCGGCATTGACGGCCACGACGGGGAGCTGCAGGACTTTTCCCGGACTACTGGGGGCGCCTGGCGGACAGGATGCGCGACCTGGTCGCTGACGTGGACGCGCTCAACGACTCCACGGACGCCTCCGACGACGAGGACGACTTCGACGACGTGGACAACCTCACCGCCGCGATCCTGCGCGACCGCATGAGCGCGGAGCTGGAGTTCCACCACCGCGGCGAGCTTCTGTGCCGGCTGAACAACATCGATTCGCCGGTGCAGACCATCCGCGACTCCTTCGCCCTGATGCCGAAGGTGACCGAAGAGGACTTCGACAACATCGCCTCGCGCATGTCCCGCATCCCGAGTGCGTTGGCGGGCTACCGGGAGTCGCTGAGCGAGGCGGCGTCGACAGGCGATGTTGCTTCCCACCGCCAGATCGACGCGGTGATCAACCAGTGCGAGCTGTTGGGCGACACCGAATCCCAGCTGGACCACCTGGGGCTGTCGCCCGATTCGCACGTGGTGGGGCACGCCAAGGAGGCGTTTTTGCAGATGGCGGACTGGCTGTCCACCGAGCTGTCGCCGCAGGCCTCCCACAACGACGGCGTGGGCCGCGAGCGCTACCAGCTGTTCGCGGAGTTCTTCCACGGCCGCGAGGTGGACTTGGACGCCAGCTACGAGTGGGCGCAGGAGGAACTGGCCACGACCGTCGAGGAGCAGCGCGCCATCGCGCACGAGCTCTACGGCGACGTCTCCGTGGCGGGCGCCTACCGCAACCTGAACCAGGACGAGCGCTACATCCTCCACGGCACCGACGCGCTGATCGAGTGGATGTCCGGCATCAACGACAAGGCCGCCGACGCGTTCCACGTGCCGGACGGCCTGCACAAAGTGGAGTGCGACATCGACCGCGCCGGCTCCGGCGGCATCTTCTACACCCCGCCCAGCGACGACATGATCCGCCCCGGCACCATGTGGTGGTCCGTGCCGGAGGGCCAGGAGACGTTCCACACCTGGCAGGAGCTGTCCACCGTCTTCCACGAGGGCATCCCCGGCCACCACCTGCAGCACGGCTACGCCCTGCTCAACCGCAGCGAGCTGAACCTGTGGCGCCGATCCGTGTGCTGGAACTCCGCCCACGGCGAGGGCTGGGCGCTCTACGCCGAGCACCTCATGGAGGACCACGGCTTCTTCGAAGATCCCGGCTACCGTATGGGCCTGCTCGACTCACGACGTCTCCGCCTCGCCCGCGTGATGGTGGACATCGGCGTCCACCTGGGCAAGACCACCCCGGAGGGCACCGGCACCTGGGACGCCCAATACGCCAAGGCCTTCCTGCGCGACAACACCGCCATGCCAGAGGCGAACCTCGCCTTCGAGCTGGACCGCTACATGGGCTGGCCGGGCCAGGCGCCGTCGTACGCCCTGGGCTACAAGGACTGGGTGGACCTGCGCCGCCAGGCGCTCGCCCAGGGAATGAGCGAGCACGAGTTCCACGTCAAGGCGCTCAAGCTCGGCTCCATGCCTATGGACATGCTCACCAACGAGGTGCTGCACCACTAGAGGCGCTTGAGGATTCTGGGCAGCCACCCGGCGAACAGGATCACCATGATCAGCCGGATCACCTGCAGCGCCACCACGGCCGGGCTGGTCGCCAGCACCAGCACGGTCTCCAGCGCGCCGGGGCTGGTGGCGAGGTAGCCCTCGTAGAAGCTCAAGCCCAGCCATTTGGCCATGAGCCACCCCATGCCGGCGCACGCCAGCATCAGCCCGGCGATGTACGCCAGGGTGGCGGGCAGCAGGCGGGAGAACCGGCGCAGCGCGGGCACGTTCAGCCCGCCGCCGCACATCCATCCGATAGCCAAAAAGCCCACGATGGACAGCAGCCGCGGCGGCACGATGGTCACGTCAACCAGCACGCCCACCAGCACCGTCAACGCCATCGGGCCAAACACTGAGGGGTTGGGGAACTTCAACAGCTTGCCCGCGAACACCCCGGCGACAATCAGCGCCGGGACCAGCAGCCACATCCACCAGTAGGGATCCAACTCAGTGCGGGTCACTGAAGTAAACTGCGACGCCACCAGCGGCAACGACACGGACACGATGAGCAGCCTCAGGTACTGGCTGAGGCTGACGTAGCGGATGTCCGCGCCCACGTCGCGCGCGATCGCCGGCATCAGCGACGCCCCGCCGGGCAACAGCGACAGCACGCCTGTTTCCCGTGAAACGCCGTGGTTGGCCAGAATTAGGCCGCCAACAAACCCCATGCCGATCACCACCGCGCCCGCCACCACGCCCGGCAGCAGGTAGGGCAGCGGGTTCATCCCCACCAGCGGCAGCGCCGCAAACACGCCGACAGTGCCGCGGGCGAAGGTGAACAGGTGCTCATTGACGGGCAGGTCTTCCTCCGTCACCAGCGCCACCGACCCGGCCCCCAGAATCCCGGCCAGGATCCACGCTGCCGGAACCCCCAGAAAAGAAAACAGCAGCCCGAGCGCCACCGAGAGAGGTGCAGCGACAAGCCAACGGTTCATGTGGGGCATAGTAGTCCCGTGATCGTTTTCCTCCTCGCCGCGTCCGCGTTCGCCGGCTGGATCGACGCGGTGATCGGCGGCGGCGGGCTCGTGCTCATCCCGGTGCTGATGTCGGCCACGGCGATGCCAGCGGCGTCCGTGCTGGCGACGAACAAGGTCGCGGCGATTTCGGGCACCGCGTCCGCCGCCGCCACCCTCGTGCGCCGCGTCGGGGTGCCGCGCATCACGTGGGTCTACGCGTTCATCGCGGGGGTCGCGGCAGCGCTAGGCGCCAGGGCGGTCTCGCTTATCGACGACTCCGTGGCCACCCCCATCATCCTCATCCTGCTCGTCGGGGTGGGCATCTTCGTGGCGCTGAACCCGAAGTTTGGGCAGGAAGGCGCCGGGGTGTTTTCCGGCAAGCGCCTCGCCCTCGCCGCGCTTGTTGTCGCCGTCATCGGCGGCTATGACGGCGTGTTCGGCCCCGGCACCGGCATGTTCCTCATCATGGCGTTCACCGCCGTGTTCACCCAGGGGTTCGTGCGTTCGGCGGCGATGGCGAAGGTGGTCAACACCGCCACGAATTTAGGCGCACTGTTCGTGTTCGGGCTCGGCGGCTTCATCAACTGGAAGCTCGCGCTCGCGCTCGCAGTCGCCAACGTCGTGGGTGCGCAGTTGGGTGCGCGGACGGTGCTCAAGGGTGGGTCGACGCTGGTGCGCGTGGCACTCCTTGGGCTCGTCGTCACGCTATGTGCGAAGTTGGGCTGGGAGTTACTCCAAAGTTAGAGACCCGTTGAGCAACCCAAAGATGGCAATCACCGCCGCGACCAGCACCACCGTCACCACGACCCACTCGAAGGCGTTGAAGAGCTTGTCGCCGTGCTTGCGGCGCGTCCAGATGTAGGGCACCAGGCCCGGCACCACGGCAAGGGCGCCGAGCAGCACGTACACCGGGTCCGCGGCGTAGATCAGCCACAGCGAGTACACGGAGCCGATCAGGCCCACGAAGAGGTGCTTGCGGTTGTCGCGGCGGGAAACTTCGGGCCCGGAGTCGTCGAAACGCGTGCCGGCGTGCGGGTGGGTCAGGCCCTTGCCCCTGATTGCCAGCAGCACCAGGTAGATGGAGGAGAAGATGTAGGGCAGCAGGTACATGATGGTGGCCAGCTGCACCATGGCGTTGTAGGACGCGGAGGAGAGGAAGAACACCACCACGAAGAACTGGATCGCCAGCGTCGATAGAAGCTGCGCGCGCACTGGGGAACCGTTTTCGTTGTGGCTGCCCATGGAGTGCGGCAGCAGCCCGTCCTGCGCCATCAGCACGATCGGCTCGGCGCACAGCATCTGCCACGAGACGTACGCGCCCAAAACAGACAGGCACAGGCCGACGGAGATCAGCACGCCGCCCCACGGGCCGACCACTTCCTCGAGCACCGCGCCCATGGAGTTGTCCGGCAGCGCCGCCAGCTCCTCCTGGCTGAGCACGCCGTAGGACAGGGTGGACACCGCCACCAGCAGGCCCAAAACAGAAAGGAAGCCGATGATCGTGGCCTTGCCCACGTCGCTACGCACGCGCGCCTGCTTCGAGTACACCGAGGCGCCCTCGATGCCGATGAACACCCAGACGGTGTAGAGCATGATGCCTTTGAGCTGGTCCGCAAACGGCAGGTTGGAGCCCCAGAAGTCCATGGTGAAGCGGTCCCAGGAGAAGCCGAGGAACGCCACCAGCACAATGAACGCCAGGATGGGCAGCAGTTTTGCCACGGTCGTGACCGCGTTCATCACCGCCGCCTGCCTCAGGCCCCGCGTCAGGCCGAAGAAGATCAGCCAGCTCAGCGCACTCACTGAGATAGCCAGCACCCAGCGGTTGGAAAAGGCCGGGAAGTAGTAGCCGAGGGTGTTGAAGAACAGTGTGGCGTACCCCACCTGGGCCATCACCGAGCCGAGCCAGTAGCCCATGCCGGAGGTAAACCCGATGAAGTCGCCCAGCCCCGCCCGGACGTAGGAGTAGACGCCGGAATCAAGATGCGGTTTCCTCACCGCCAGGATTTGGAAGACGAAGGCGACGGAGAGCATTCCCACGCCCGCGATGGCCCAGCCGGTGAGCATGGCGCCCGGGCTGGCCACGGATCCGATGTTTTGGGGCAGCGCGAAAATGCCGGACCCGATGGTGGATCCGATAATGAGTGAGACCAAGGTCCACACGGAGACAGTGCGCTTTGACATGGCGAGTAACACTACATCAGGAGTTGTCTACTACAATCATCCATTATTCAAAGCCATATAAACATCTACAACTGAGGGAACCGTAGAAATGCGCACCAAACTTATTGCACTCACGAGCGCCATCGCGCTCGCCTGCGCGTCCGTTTCCCCAGCTCAGGCCGAGGATGGGTACGAGCCCACCACCGTGGTTCCGGGGCTGACCGCCACCGTCGAACCCCCGCTGCCGCGCGGCGCGGCGTGGTACGAGGCGGACTCCATGCCTAGCTGGGCGATGATCACACCAGACGGCACCATCCGCCTCGAACCGGGGGAGGACATTACCCCCGGTGTGTACGAGTGGCCGGTGACCGCGACGTTTTCGGACGAGACCACCCAGGTCTTCCCCGTCCACGTCACCGTGGGAACTGAGACCGAGGATGAGGCGTCCCAGGAAGGCGCCGTCATCGACGCGTTTGTCCAGTACGCCCCGGAGGTCTCCCACCGCTGCTCCGCCACCGCCCTCGGCGTCGGCCTGCCGCTGCTGGTGCTGCTGCCGCTCGGGTTCGCGTCCCAGATGAGCATCCCGTTCGTGGCGCGCCAGAACCACCTGCAGCTGCAGGTGGACGGCATTCCGTTCCAGTTAGACGTGAAGCTCCGCGACCTCAACTCCAGGGACGTGGACATGGGCATCGCCGCCATTCTCGCCGCCGCGGGTCTCGCCGGTGCCGGCGCCATCATTTCCCAGTGCCAGTAGGGTCCTCCGGCCACGCGTGCTTGGGGTAGCGGCCCCGCATCTCCTTGCGCACCTGCTGGTACGGCCCTTCCCAGAAGCTATCCAGGTCGTCCGTCACCGCGAGCGGGCGCCCGGCGGGGGAGAGCAGGTGGTACAACACCTTCACGCCCGAGACCGTCTGCCCCCTTTGGCCGAACATGTGCTGCAGCTTCACGCGCTTCACCGGCCTGCCACTGTCGTACTGGTACTCCTTCGGCGCCGCCGCATCCAGCTCCGCCACCTGCTGCCAATCCAGTTGGCGCAGCATCGCCTGCCTCATGTCGCAACTGCCTATCGACGCACCTTCGGCCACCCCACGCACCTCCGGCGAATAATCGCCCTGGCTGACATCCGGCCAACCCAGAGTCTCGTGCAGGAAGTCCAGCCGCTCTTTTAGGTGCTGCTCCTCCTTGGTCAGCGGGAAGCTGGCGAAGTCCACGTCCGTCAGCGCCTCCGCCGCCTCGTCCGGGGTGAGTTTGACCGGCGTGGAGCTGAGCTCGATCGCGCCGATCCTGGCCACCTTCCGGCCCCTGACCTTGCCGTCCTCCAGGTAGGCCACCTTTTCCTCCACCACGCGGTGCTCCGGGAACGCGATCGGCTCCGCCTCGCGGATGACCGCCCCGTTGTGCGTCCGTTGCACCTCCGCGGCCGCGATCCACTCGGCGTTCGAGTTGAACTTCGCCCTTGTGCCGGACGCCAGCTGGTATTCCTCGCCCACCTTCTTGGCTATCCACTGCGGGAAAGCAGACGCGATCACCTCGCCCGGGTCCACCGGGCCCTTGTCTTCCACCAGCCTGCGCAGCCTTTTGGCGTCAGCTTCGCCCGCAAGCCTCGCGACGATCGGCGCCGCCTGGGCTCCCCACTCCAAAAGCGCCGCGCCGAGTCTTGGGTCCAGGGGCAGGCTCGCCAGTTTCTTGCCGAAGTCCGTGATCGTGCCGTTTCGTGTCGCCCCGAGCTGTTCGAGGTTGGTTTCGGCTTCGGTGAGGTCCTTTGGTTCGTCGATAAGCGGTAAGTCCGGCGACCCCCACGCCTTCATGGTCAAAAGCGCGCCGGTGAGGTCCGCGGTGAGGATTTCCGGGGTGATGTCCGGCTGCATTTTCGCGTACTCGTCGCGGGTGAAAACGCGCACGACCTCGCCGGGGCCCTCGCGGCCCGCGCGGCCCGCCCGCTGGTCGGCGCTGGTTTTCGCCTCCGAGACCGTGACCAGGCCCGTCATGCCCCGGTTGTCGCGCTTGGGCACCCTGGACAGCCCGGCGTCCACCACCTTGCGCACACCCGGCACAGTTATCGACGACTCCGCCACCGACGTCGCCACCACCACCCGGTTGTCGCCCCTCAAGGCTTCGTCCTGCTCCTTGCTGGTCTGGCGGCCGTGGAGCGGTCTCGCGTCATCCAGGAACCCGCACACCAGATCCACCTCGCGCACCCCGGGCACGAACACGAGCGTCCGGTGCTCGCTTGTGGTCTGCGCCGCGACGTGACGATAAAACTCCCTCGTCCCCTGAATCCTTTCCGCGTGAGGCGCGTACTGGATGTCCAGCGGGTGCGTCACCGCCTCCGTCGACAGGATCTGCGCGCCCATGTGGTCCGCGAACTTTTTGGCGTCGAGGGTGGCAGACATGGCGGTGAGGTACAGGTCATCGCGCAACAGGGCGACCTCCATGCACATCGCCAGCACCAGGTCGGTGTCCATCTGGCGCTCGTGCACCTCGTCGATGACCACCGCGTTGACGCCCTCGAGGCCGGGGTCCTTGAGCAAGCGGTTGAGCAGCACGCCCGGCGTGACAAATTCGACCAGCTCGCCGTCCTTGTGCTCGCCGCGGATGCTGTAGCCGACTTTGGTGCTGTCGCTCAGCTGCGCGAGCCTGTGTGCCGCGGACCGCACCGCCACCCTCCTGGGGGCCGTGACCAGCGTTTTTCCCACCTTGTTCGCGATCGCCGGCGGCACCAGCGTGGTCTTGCCCGTGCCGGGCGGCGCCTCCACCACCAGCGGGCCTTTGTCCGGCAACTGGTCGATGACGCGCGACACGGGCAAATCCCGTCCGATTTTCGCGAGGTCAAACATGGCAATTAAGGGTAGCGTGTGGGCCATGAGACGCCTCTTCGCAGCGATCGTCCCTCCGGCCGATGTTCGCGAACACCTCATCACCGCCCTGCGGCCCATCCGCGACTTCTCGGGCACAGAAGTGCGCTGGGTCGACCCCGACAACTGGCACATCACGGTCGCCTTCTACGGGTCACAGCCCAACGACGCCGCCGCGGTCACCGACCACCTGGCCCAAGCCACCGCCTTCACCCGGCCCCTGAGGTTGCACCTCCGAGGAGCCGGGTGTTTTGATCGGCGCACCATGTGGATCGGGGTCGGCGGCGACAAGGCGCCGCTGAAAGACCTGATGGCGGATTGCCAGCTCGACCCGGACATGCGCCGCCGCCAGCGCGCGCACCTCACCGTCGCGCGGACAGGCACTCGCACAAGGGATCCATGGCTTCTCGACGACCACGCCCACGCCCTCGCCATCTACACCGGCCCCGAATTCGCGGCCGATGAAGTGCTGCTGCTGGAGTCGCACCTGGGCAAGGGCCGAAGTGGCGGCCCGAAGTACGAGGTGGTGGACAAGTTCTACCTGCGTTAGTGTTCCTCCTCTTCCGGGTCGGGGAATGGGGCGTCAACCGGTTCTTCGGGCAAGGGTTCCACGTACGGCATCTCTGGGGTGAACCCGAACTTCATGCCGTATTCCTGCTCCAGGTCGGCGATTGCGGCGGTGGCCTGTTCGAGGTCCAAGTCCTGGTCGAAAGTGTCCAGGATTTTGTGGCCTTTGGCGAAAAACTCCGCTGCGCGCGCCCGGTTTTTGCGCACGGCGGACATGCTGGACTGCCACCTGGGGCCGTCAGGCGTGAACTGGTCGCGGAGGAGGCCATCTTCCACGGTGACCACGTAGGAACCGTCGGCGAACAGCCAGATGATGTCCCCGGTGTACGGGTCTGGGATGTAGAACGCCGTCCGGTCGGTCTTCATGTTGTGGTGGTGCTGGCACAGGGGGAACAGATTGTCCGCCTCTGTTGGTCCGCCCTCGTCGTACGGGATGCGGTGGTCCAGCTGGCACTGCTCGGCGGGGCGGTTGCACTCCGGGTAGATGCAGGTGCGGTTGCGGGCGTACACGGCGTGGCGCATTCCCTCGCTGGGGACGTAGCCCCGCAGTCGTTTTTGCAGTTCGGCGTCGAGGTCGCGCTCGTCGATGAATGTGTCGGCGATCCAGCGCTCGAAGGCGGTGGCGGCCTCCGGCTCGGTCCAGCCGCAGCCGGGGATGAAGATCGGGTCGCCGTTTCCGCGGTTCTTCGGGCTGTACACGTTCAGCACCGGCGTGATCTCGATGCCGATGGCTTCTCCGGAGAGCAGCTTGATGGCAGCGTCGGAGGTGCTGATGCCGAGTTCGCGCGCAACTTCGGCGACGTTGGCTTGGATCCTCCGGCCGTCCAGTGAGTTGGTGTCCAGCTGCACGATGGCGCGATCGCGGTACTCGTGGACGCCGAACTTCTCTGAGTTGTCCTGCTCGCGCTTTTCTCGTTTGCGCTTGTCGTAGGCGCGGCCTTTGTCCATGCGCTTGATCGCGGCACGGATGCGGTCTGTGACGGTTTTACGCTGGGGAACAGCCTGGTCGTGGCGGGTGGGGGTGAACGTGTTTACCAGGATGCCGTCGATAAGCATGAGTGCTTCCTCGTCCACATCCTCCCCGAGCTCCTCAATCGCGGTGTAGACCGCGGTCAAGTGCCCCACATCCATCAGGCGTGTTTCCTGCTGCAGCTCGCGCAGGCGGGGGAGGTCCTGCAGTGCGGCGTGGCCGAGGATAGCGTTTTTGACAAACCCCTTGTGCCAGCCGGTGGCGAGCTGCAGTTGGGTCACTGTGGCGTCGAAATCCTCGACATCGAAACCGGGGTACGCGTAGTGCCCAAACATGGTCCAATACGTGTCCCGGATGGCCTGGGCACATTCGCTATCCGGGTCGTGTTCTCGCTGGTTACGGAATCTTTTCGGTGCTGTGGTGGCGGTGGTCACGGGCGCCCCTCTCGTCGTGGTACGCTCCACAATATAGAACACACGAACGACTGTCAAGGGGTATGCCAGGGAAAAGATAAAGAAAACCACTTACAAATTCGACAGTGACGGGCCAATGCGCTACATTATTCCCGTGCTCGTCATTCCGCGGCCGCCCGCCCGCATCATCCCTGGTGCGGTCCATTTGCCTGCCTTTTTCACGCCGGCCGAGCAGGAGGAACTGGTCAACCAAGCGCGCGAGCTGGTCAGGAAGGCGGCAGGGACGCCTGTTGCTATGCGACGACCAAAGGTCGGCCACGGCCAAATGGATGCCTGGCTGCTCTCGCTGGGCTGGTTCTGGGCAACGAACCCGTACCGCATGGTCAGGGAGGTCGACGGCCACCCGGTGCCGCAGATCCCGGAGAACTTCCAGGTCATCGCGGATAACGTCATGGCGAAGGCGCGGGAAATAGACCCGCTTGTCGGTCCGACCCCGAGGATCGAGACGGCGCTGGTGAACTTCTACCCGCCGGGTAAGGGCATGGGGCAGCACGTGGACGCGGAGGAAGATTCCGAAAACGCGGTGGTCAGCCTGTCGTTCGGTCAAGACACGATCTTCCGCATCGCAGGGCGCGATACGCTGCTGCTGTCCGGCGACGTTGTAGTCTTTGGCGGGCCGGCCAGGAGGGCGAAACACGGCGTGCTCGGCGCGAGGAAAGGCACGTCCGACCTGCTCGAAGGCCGGCTGAACATCACCATGCGGCAAATGGAGGCGACATGATTGCGCTACTCGGCGTGTGGCTGGCGGCGATCGCGAGCCCCGGCCCGGACCTCGTGCAGATCATCCGCGTGGGGTCAAAGGACCGTAGAGCCGGCGTGATGTGCGCGCTAGGCATCATGCTCGGCAACACCATCTGGATTGTGGCGTCCCTGGCGGGGTTAAGCGCGCTGATCCAGGCATTTCCGCAGGTCCTGTCAGTGCTGCAGATCGTGGGCGGCGCCTACCTGCTGTGGATGGGCATCGGCGCCATCCGCGCCTCCGACCCGGAAATCCCCGCCACGCAACAGGTGCCAAGGCCGCTGCTCACGGGCCTGCTCACCAACCTGTCCAACCCGAAGGCGATCCTCTTCTTCGGCGCCATCTTCGCCCAGTTCGCGCACCTCGGGTGGGTCGCAGCACCGGTCATGGTCGTCACCGGCACCATCTGGTTCGTGGGCTTTGCGCTGGCAGTCCGTGCGATGTCGCGGGTGATCACCAAGTACAGCAAGCTTATCGACGTCATCACGGGCAGCATCTTCATCGCGTTAGCCATCTGGATGCTGTGGGAGGGCCTACACTTCGGCTCATGAGCGAGCAGAAGGTAGCAGTAGTCACTGGCGGATCGGCAGGCATCGGGGAGGCCACCTGCAGGGCGCTGGCCAAGGACGGCTGGAAGGTCGTCGTGGCGGCGCGTCGCCTGGAGAAGTGCCAGCAAATCGCGGACGAAATTGGTGGGGTGGCGATGGAGTTGGACGTGGTGGACCGGGGGAGCGTCGAGAAGCTTGCGGCTCTTGAACGCGTGGACCTGCTGGTCAACAACGCCGGCGGCGCGAAGGAGCTGGACTTTCTGCGCGACGCGGACGACGCGGACTGGGAATGGATGTTCCAGACCAACGTGATGGGCACGATGCGCGTCACCCGCGCGCTGTACACGCAGCTCAAGGCGTCGAAAGGCCTGGTGGTCAACATCGGTTCGGTGGCTGGCACGGACGCGTACAAGGGCGGCTCCGGCTACAACGCGGCCAAGCACGGGCTCCGCGGCGTGACCAGGGCGTTTCGGCGCGAGGAGGCGGAGAACGACATCCGCGTGTGCGAGATCGACCCCGGCCGGGTGAAGACGGACTTCTCACTGAACAGATTCAAAGGCGATGAGGAGCGCGCGAGCAAGGTCTACGAGGGCAAACAGAACCTCACCGCGGACGACATCGCCGAGGCGGTCCGGTGGGTGGCCAGCCTGCCGGCGCACGTGAACATCGACACGATGAGCATCATGCCGGTGGACCAGGCGGAACGCTAGAGGTAGTCCACCACCTCGACGTTCAGGCGCTCGTGCAGGTCCGCCATCCATCTATGAACATCCAGGTACTCGGCGGCCTCCACGAGCGGGATCACGTGGTGGTCGTAGCTGATCGGCGGGCCAACGGTGTAGGTGGGCATGAACCGGGCGCCGCTAAACGTGAACTCGCCAATCCCGCCGACCTTGGTCGGCTCCTCCCACTGGCCGTGCAGGAAGTTGCCGTGGGAGTACCAGACGGGCCCGGCAAACGGCTCCACCACGTGCGGATGCCCGCCGAGCACCAGGTCAGCGCCGGCGTCCAAAGCAGTCGCGGCAGTCTCCTCCTGGAAGTCATTGGGCAGGGGCGCATACTCGTCGCCCATGTGCAGCATCACCACCGCGACGTCGACCTGTGAATCGAGGGCGGCGACTTGGTCGGCCAGGGTGTCGTCGATAAGCGATGCGAAATGCTCCTGCTCAACTGGCAGGCCGTTGGTGCCGTAGGTGAAGCCGAGGAAGCCGACGGTGATGCCGTTGGCCTCGATGATGCGGGGGACGGATTTGTCCTGATCAGAGGCGTAACTGCCGGTGTAGAGCATGCCGCGCTCGCGCATGTTGCCTGTCGACGCCACCACGCCCCCGCCACCCCCTGTCCATCGAGTGGTTCGTGGCGTTGTTGACGATGTCCACGCCTGCTCCGGCGAGTGCATCGATGATCTCAGGCGGGGCGTTGAATTGGGGATACCCGGACAGCCCGAACTCCTCGCCGGCGACCGGGACCTCCATGTTGGCGGTGGTGATGTCCGCGTCCTGCATGTATTCGCTGACCGGCTCGAACATGCGCGAGAAGTCGAAGCCGGTGTCCGTGCGCGCGGTGGTGTACACGTCGGAGTGGACCAGGATGTCGCCGATGGAGCGGATGGTCACGGTGGACTCTTCTTCAACGACCTCGACTTCCTGTACACAGCCAACAAGCAGGAGGGGCAGGGTAAACGCCCAGATTCTTCGCATGCCTTAGACTAACCGCTATGCATATCGACGTGCCCATTTCCGGCGACACGATCAAACTCGGACAATTTCTCAAACTGGCCAACCTCGCCGAATCCGGCGGCCACGCCAAGGAGGCCATCAGCTCCGGCGAGGTCACCGTCAACAACGCGGTGGTCACCTCGCGGGGGCACTCGCTTATCGACGGCGATACCGTCGGCCTTGGCGCAGATTCAGCCACGGTAGTAGTCGACGGCGACGACGGCGACTACTTCGACGAACGCACCGCCAACGACGACTTCGACCCCGAGAAGTGGAGGAACCTGTAATGCCCGCATTCGAAGGCAGGGAAGGCATGCCGTTCTGGCAGGACCTGGTCACCCAGAACCAGCTCAAGTCCACCCACTTCTACTCCCAGCTTCTGGGCTGGGAGATCGTGGACGGCACTGCCCGCAAGGAGGGCCTGCCGGTGGCCGGCATCGTGCCGGCACAGATGGACATGTGGGTGACGTCGTTCATCGGCAGCCCGGAGAACGTGGAGAAGCTGGGCGGCAAGGTGCTCAGCTCGGACGAGACCGTGACCCTGTGCCAGGACCCGGCCGGCGGCCTGTTCGGGCTGAAGGACCCGGAGGAGCGCTTCCTCGCCGCAGGTGAGCCGGGTGTTCCGGTGTGGTACGAGTACTCGGCTCCGAGCATGGACGCCATCGACTTCTACGGAGAGCTCTTCGACTGGGAGATCCGCGAGGAAGACGGCTACTTCATCGCCGTGGAGGACGGCGCGCCGTTCTTGGGCATGTTCGTCGGCGAGCACGCCCAGTGGTTCAGCTACTTCGGCGTGCGCGACGTGGACGCGGCCTGCACACAGGTGGAAAACCTCGGCGGCGGGGTGGAGTTCGGCCCCGAAAATGGCACCGCGGGCGTGCACGACGCCAACGGCGCCCAGTTCTTCCTCGCCGAGGTGGACGAACCCACCTTCGACGAGGTCGACGAAGCCGATTCCGTGCTGGGCTAGAGGGCGTCGGCGGCGTCTGTGACCCGGCGGCGGATCTCCGCCGGCGTGGAGATGAACCCGTCGGCGTGGTACTCGGTGCCCTCGAGGCCAGAGCCTGCCCTGACCTGGATCAACCCGTCCACTGAGGGCTGAGTGGTGGGGAAGGTGACGATGTAGCGGTCTGCCTGCGGCAACTCTGCATCCCCGAGCGCCCACACCACCTCGGCGCCGGTTTCTTTCACTGCCTGAGCAGCATCTGCCACTGAGTCCACGTCCAAGATCGTGGTGCCGGACAGCTCCGCGGCGGCGGCGACGTCCGGGCGCCAGAGCATGTCTTTGGCGTTTGCGGGGCCGTCCCAAAGCGAGACTGCCCACCTGCCGTTCGGCTCCGACGGACGGAACACGACGCCCAGCTCGTGGGGCTCCACCGTGACTCCATCGGCCCACTTTGTCGCTGGCAGGGCGTGGTCGACGGCAGTGCCGAGCATGAGCATCGCCGCGTGGGTGATGCGGTCCGGCAGCAGCGCCAGGTAATTCGGCCCGTCCTCGTAGGTGGCGTGCATGTAGGACGCCAGCTGCTCCAGCTGCAGCTCCGGCGGCATGTCGCGTTTGATGCCGCCGACGTTGAAGTCCGGGTCGCCCTGCTCGTTGATGTGCTCTACCAAATCGTCACCCTGTCCTCGGGGTCGATCCACATCGTGGAGCCCTGCTCCACCTCGAACGCCTCGTAGAACTCGGCGATGTTCGCGGCGATGACGTTGCAGCGGAACTCGTTCGGCGCGTGTGGGTCAATGGCCAAGAGTTGCGCGGCCATCTCCGGGCGTGCCTTGGAGCGCCACACCCGCGCCCACGCCAGAAACAGTCGCTGGAAACCGGTGTACTCAGAGTTTAGGTCGCCGAACTTCTGGGGTTTTTCGTCGTCGATGCCGTTATCCTCCAGGTACTTCTTGTACGCCACCACGGCGATGCCCAGGCCGCCGAGGTCGCCGATGTTCTCGCCGAGGGTGAACTCGCCGTTGACGCCCTTCGTCTTCGTGCCCTCCAGCACGGACGGCACCAGGCCGTTGAACTGGCCGACCAGCTTGGCGGTCAGCTGCTCAAAGTTGGCGCGGTCCTCGTCGGTCCACCAGGAGTTGAGGTTGCCCAGCCCGTCGTAACGCGAGCCCTGGTCGTCGAAGCCGTGGCCGATCTCGTGGCCGATCACCGCGCCGATCGCGCCGAAGTTCTCCGCGGCGTCAGCGTCCGGGTCGAAGAACGGCGGCTGCAGGATCGCGGCGGGGAAGGTGATGTCGTTGACCACCGGGTTGTAAAACGCGTTCACCGTCTGCGGGGAAGACACCCATTCCTGCCGGTCGGAGGCCTTGCCGATCTTGGACAGCTGGTAGTCGTGCTCGAACGCGGCGCCGCGGCGGACATTCTCCACCAGATCCTCGCCGAACTCCAGGCCCGCGTAGTTGCGCCACTTCTCCGGGTAGCCGATCTTGGCGTTGAACTGCGCGAGCTTCTCCAGCGCGCGCTGCTTCGTCGGCTCGCTCATCCACTCCAGATGTTGGATGCGGGAGCGGTAGGCGGCGATCAGGTACTCCACCAGCTCCAGCATCTGCTCCTTGGAGGAGGGCGGGAAATGCTTCTCGACGTAGCTCCGCCCAATATCCTCGCCAACCAGGCTCTCCGCGAGTCCCACACCACGCTTCCAGCGGTCGCGCTGCTCGGTGGCGCCGGAGAGATGCTTTCCATAAAACTCGAAGTTGGCCTTGCCGATCTCCTCGGAGAGCACGCCGGCGCGGGAGCGCAGGATGTTCCACGCGGCCCACAGCTGCCAGTCCGCGAGTGTTTCCCGGCGCAGCATGCCGTCCAGGTCCTCAGTAAACGACGGCATCATGTTGACAACTTTGCCGGAAAGACCGGAGGCGTCGAGAAGCGCGCGCACCAAAGGCGGCATCTCTGCAAGGTCGGTGGGGTTGTACGTGGCCACCGCGTCGCGCGCCTTGACCACGTCCCAGTGGCTGGCGGCCAGCTGGGTTTCCAGGTTGACGATGCGCTCGGCGGCGATCTCAGGTGTCAGGCCCTGCAGGTACTTCGGCTCGAGGAAGCCGAGCATCTTCTCCACGTGCTTCTTGTAGGCGGCGAGGGTCTCCGCGTGGTCCTCGTCGCGGTAGTAGGCCTCGTCCGGCAGCCCCAGGCCGGCCTGGAAAACGTAGGCGACGGACTCCTCGCCCTGCGAGTCCTTCTCCACCCAGTAGCTCACCGGCCCGCCGACGCCGACGCGCTCCAGCTCGCCCAGGCCCCGCACGAACTCGTCTACGTCCGCGACCTCGATCTTGGCCAGGTCAGGGTCGAGAGAGCTGATGTCGCCGGGGTTGTCCATGAAGGACTTGAACAAGTCGCCGCCCAAACCGACGCCGTCCTCAAGAATGGCGCGGACGTCTTCTTCCGACTTATCGCGCAGGACGTAGAACGCGCCGTCAATGCCGCGGTCAGCGGGGATTTCGTGGGATTTCGCCCACGTGCCGTTTACAAGCTCAAAGAGGTCATTCATGCCCCAACTCTACCGCCGGAACGGGAATTTGGATGGGGGCTTGGGACTGCTCGATGATCCAGTTGGAGGCCTCGCGCTGCTGCGCCAGGGTGTAGCCGCCGTGGGAGCCGATGTCGGAGAAAATTCCCAGGGACTTCAGGCCCATGGCGCGGAACAGCACGTTGAACTCGGCGAGCGGCACGCGGCCGGCCGCCAGGTTGGTGCGCATGGCGGGGGCGACCAGGCCGCGGTGGGATTCCTGCATGGAGCACACCAGGTCGTCGACGCGGCAGATCTCCAGCACGCGCGGGCCGAGCACGCCGTAGCCGCCCGGCAGCGAGCCCAGCGAGCCGCGCGAGTGCGGGGACGTACCGGCGGAGAGCACCGCGCCGTTGCCGCCCTGGTGCGGGTTGGCAAACAGCGCCACGCCGGAGACGCGCTCCGGCTCGATCGGGCCGCGGCCGTTGGCGATGTCGCTGGTGATGGTGGCAGCGATGTCCGCGCCGAGGGAGTAGCCGGTGAAGCTGAACTTCGCGTCCGGGCAGGCGCGCGCAAGCTTATTGACGGTGGCGCGTGCTCGCTTGAGCCCGCCCGCCTTGGACTTCTCGTACTCCGAGGTGGCAAACGGGGTGGACCGGTAGGACACCCACAGCGGGTGGATCTCCCCGCCGGTGCCCAGGCGGGTGAGCACGCCGGTCATGAACACGTTGCCGCCGTGCGGCACGTAGTCCGGGATGCCCTCTGCCGTGTTGGCGCCGCCTGGCACCGCGACCAGGTAGTGGGCTGCGCAGCTCTGCTGTGCCTGGGCCTGCACAGGGGCGGCGACCAGGGAAAACAGCAGGGCAGCGGCAGCGGCAATTTTGGGCAGTTTCATGGCGTTATTCCTCCGGGTCGCGCACCTTCATCGGACCAGGAGTGTACAGGCCCCACCTAGTGTTCTCAGCGATGTCCACCTGCGCCAGCGCCGGCGCCTCGCCTGCGGAGTTGGTGCGGCGCTCGTACTTGGCCACGGAGCCCCAGTCGCGCTGCCAGTCGCCCTTGAGGTAGCCCGGCACCTCGTAGGAGGTGTTCACGGCCTCCACCGGGGCGAGCGAGCCACCGCCGAGGAAGTCCATGAAGCCGGACAGCTTCGCCTTGCCCGGGGCATCCGGCATGATGCGGTACTCCGGGATCTCGTCCACGCCAGCGTGGTGGTAGAAGGGGCGCTGGCAGGGGTATTGGAACGCCACGGTCCAGTCCAACAACCCCGGGGTTTCGGAGTCGAACATGGTGTTCAGCTCCACCAGCTTCGGGTTGCGCAGCGGGGTCACCGCCACCCAGTCCTTCTCCGCCAGGGAGGTGTCCTTGGCCACCAGGCGCACCACGTCGGCCTCCTCGGGCAGGTCAGCGATGGGGTAGCGCAGGTTGCGCCACTGCGGGGTCGGGCCCTGGTCCAGCATCTCCACCGCGCCGAGCTTCTGCACGCCGCCAGAAGTCTTGCGGCCGTACTGCAGCTCCAGCTCGCTGCCCTCCTGCTCGATGCCGTTGATGTCGTGGTGCTTGATGCGGCCGGCCACGGACGCCACCAGCAGCGGACGCTCCTCGGAAACCTCAGGCAGGTCGAACCAGGAGGTTTCCAGCTCGGCGGACTGCGTCGGCTCGTCCTCGAAGGTGCCCAGCACCGGCACACGGGTGTAGTCCAGGCCGAACGGCAGGCGCACCGTCGAGCCGTTCACGCCGCGCATGGAGCGCGGGCGGTTGCCCTGCGTGTTCACGCGGGAGGTGGACTGCGCCTCGTCGGAGCCCGGGTCCACGTCGGCGGTGTCGTCGGACTGCACCTGCTGGTTGCTCGAGTCCGACGTGTCGGCGTTTTCGCTGGCGATGAAGGCGGGCACTCCGTCGGGGTGGAAGCCGTAGTTGTCGCCCGAATCTAGGGAGCGGCCGAGCGGGACGCCGTCGATAGGCGAAAGGAATGCGTCGTTGGTGTCCTCCTCCAGCAGCACGTCCGCGCCCTGGGCGCAGCGCTCGCCCGCGAAGGTGCGCACGTTGCCCATGCCCACGGAGTAGTCCGGCGCCTGGGAGATGAAGGACTTCACAAACGTCAGGCAGGACAGCGCCACAATCAGCGCTGCCGCCACGGCGATCGGGGCGGACATGACGCCGGCCCAGCGGGAGGCGTCGACAGGCTTCGGCGGGCGCATGGACTGCACCACGCCCACCACAAACACCACGAGTGCGATGGCCAGGACGACGGTGTTGAACTCCACGGCCTTCAGCTGCGGGGTGCGGTCCCACCACGGCACCGCGTAGGAAGACACGTACCACCAGCCGTTCCAGCCCGCCAGCGTCAGGGCCAGCAGGAACAGCACCGCGGCCGTGGCAAACGAGCGGTTGCGCTTGGACTGCAGCGCGATCCGCGAGAGCACCACCGAGCCGTAGGCCGCGATCGCCGCGCCAAGGCCGGCGTAGATGCCGAAGTGGTGCGTCCACTTCGTCGGCGTGAACATGAGGAAGAAGGTGGAAAAACCGATGATCAGCATCATGCGCTGCGCGGTCTTGGTCCTTTCGCCGCCGCGGGCGAACCACCACAGGGTCAGGCCGATGCACATCAGCAGCACGAACATGGGGAAGCGGCGCGCCAGCGAACCGTCCACCGTCTGCTCGAACAGCACGGAGTAGCGGCTCCACTCCTCGAACCAGTGCATCGCGGGGCCCACCTCGGAGCGCACCGCGGTCGCCTCCAGCACAGTCGCCAGCGTCTGGTCCTTGAACACCGGCACCATCACAGCCATGCCGGCGCCCATGAACGGCGCGATCGAAGCGAGCTTTGCCTCTCGACGCCCAATGGTCCCCAACACCCAGGGCAAAGAAATCAGGAACACGCCCACAGCGGCGAGGCCGGTCGGGCCGCACGCCAGGGTCAGCGCCGCCACGACGGTGCCCCACGCGGCGGGGACCAAGCGGTCGGTCTCCATGGCGCGCTCGAACAGCGCCCAGGTGGCCATCAGGCCGAACGCGATGATCGGCTCCGGGCGGGTGCCGTTGTTGTACGGCAGCCAGAACGTCAAAAACACCAGCGCCGCGGTCCAGTGGGCGACGCGCCTGTTTGCAATCTCGGGGCCGAGCTTCGGCAGGATCTCGCGCGAGAGCAGCCACCACGTGCCCAGCCCCGCAAACAGCGCCGGCAGGCGCATCCACATCGACGCCGTGGTGACCTGCGACATCAACGCCAGCAGGTCGTAGAACGGGGAGCCGAACGGGGCCTCCGGCACGCCGTACCAGCGGTAGTAGTTGGCCATGTAGTCCGTGTTGGCGGCCACGCGCGCCATGGTGAGCAGGAAGCCGTCGTCGGACGTGTTGGCGCCGAAGACGTGCCAGAAGCCGAGGACGGCGGCCACCAGGCCGTCGAGAGGCTTCAGCCCCTGGCGGCGCAGGCGCGGGGCGGGTTTATCTAGCTTCCGCAGCGCGGCCAGGGAGATCAGGGCGCTGATCAGGCCGAGCACCATCGCCAGCGTCTTGATCAGCGTCGGCTTCGAGGTGAATCGCGAGTTGATGTCGACGTGGGCGGACAGGCCTGCGTCGATAAGCTTTTGCTCATCCTTGAGCTCGGTGTAGATGCCGGTGAGCTGCGGGCGGTAATCCTCCTCGTCGTCCTCCTCGGCGTAATCGGTGCCCGGGATCTCCACGGTGGTTAAGTCGTGCGCGAGGTGGGCCTCGAGCTTCGCATCGTCGGGCAGCTTTGCCACCTGCGCCGGGGTGAGCTGCAGCAGCACCTCGTTCAGGGAGCTGACCACCAGGCCGCCGTCGGGGGAGGTGACAAAGAAGCCGCGGTCGCTGGCCTTCGGGGAGCCCTCAGGCAGCGTGCCAAGGAGCAACGACTGGTCCTCGCGGAGCTCGTCGATAGCCGAAAGCGGCACGGTGACATCGAGCTGCTGCGGCGCGAGCGAAATCAGCGGCGCGTTGACGGACGCCACCGAGCCGTTCTGCGGCCACGACACGGAGGATTCCGTCTGCTTGACCGGCAGGAACGGCACGAGCAGCAGCAGGACAAACGCGATCAAACCCGCGACAGTCGCGGTGGTCTGGACTCTTTTCACAGCGGACACCTTACTTCCTCACCGCCACAGCGAACGGGCCGAACTGCTCGAGGTCCCAGTCCTTCTCGAATGCGTCCGGGTTGAAGAACAGGCCCTCGTAGCGCACGTTCGGCTGGCTCGGGTAAATGTCGTGCGCAATGTGGGTTTTCAGCCCGTCCTTGCCGTTGTCGCGGAACACGAACGCGACCGGCGGCTCCCACTGCGAGTTATCCACGGCCTCGGTGAACTTCTCCGGGTCCTCGTAGGAGAGCTCCGCCCACTGCTTCAGCTCGTCGTTGCGGTGCTCGAACTCGCCCAGCGGGTTGGCGTAGTGGCTGGTGTAGGCGTTGAACGCGTAGAAGGGCTGGAAAGCCATGAAGTTGATCTCGTCGGTGTAGATCACCGCGTCGTTCTTCATGTGGCCGTGATCCTCGATGAAGTCGGCCATCTCCTGGTAGTAGCGGCCCGCGTCCGGCGGGAAGCGGTCCGCGCGCTCGCCGTTGCCGTCGGTGTCGGCGTAGGCCTGGTCGATGTAGTCCTCGTTTTCCACCGGGATGTTCTGCACCATCTGCAGCGCGCCCACCGCCAGGACCGCGGCGACGGCGGTGGTGTACTTGTTCAGCCCGAACTCGGCGATCGCGATCACGCCGAGGGTGGCAAACAGCGCCACAATCAGCACCTCGAGGCGGAAGCCCAAAAGGGAGGTGCCCAGTAGCGTGACCGCCATCGAGGCCAGGGCCCACAGGTAGCACACGCCTATCGACGCACCAAGGGCCGCCAACTCCGGCTCCTTGATCCTGTAAATCAGGTAGATCAAGCCGATCATGGACAACAGCCCGATCAGCGAGAACGACAGGAACGGTAGCGGGAAGTACGTGCCCTCGATGGGCAGGAAGTGGTTCGCGGTGGACTCCAGCGGTTCGTCGCCGGTGATCACGCGCCAGACGTACGGCCCCCAGGAAATCGCGGCGATGGCCATTGACCCCAGGCCGGTGACCAGCAGGTGCACCAGCGGTTGGACCGAGCGCTTGGTGAAGGTGTGGATGACGGCCAGAACAACCATGGTCAGCGCCGCAATCGCGGTGAACAGGGTGTAGAAGCTGGCGGAAATGCCCAGGTAGACGGCCAGCGCGATGGTGGACGCCCACGAGCCGTTGACCGCCCGGTACGACATCACGGCCGCCGCTGGCACGAACATGGCCACTACTGCCGCATACGGCTCCTCCGGCACCTCCGTGAGCACAACCGCGGTGGTCACGGTGGCAATGGCGAGCGCGGTGGGCAGCGAGCCGGTGAGCCGGCGCCACACCGGGGTGAGCATCGCCGCTGCCGCCGCCAGCGTGGCGATCGCGAACGGCTGGTACACCTCCCAGCCCGGCATGCCCAGCACGTTGGCGGTGCGCCCGCCCAACCAGAACCAGCCCATGGGGTAGAAGGTGGGCAGGCCCTTGTACGCCATGTCGGCGTGGCCGAGGTTCTCCGTCATGCGCGACAGGAACTGGGTGCGGAAGCCCTGGTCCACCTGGATGCCGTCCAGGTAGAGCCGGGTCGCGCCCAGCGGGATGCCGATGGAGGACACCACCAGCCCCGCCGGCACCAACGTCATCGCGGCCGCGGAAATCCAGGGCTTCTTGCCCTTGGTCCACAGCACGGCCAAAACGACGCCGACGCCGATGCAGACGAAGGAGGCGGCGGTGGCCAAAGACCTGGTCACCATCGACGTGTTGAACGCCGGCAGCGAGATCTTGTGCAGCACGAACCAGGCGGCTAGGGCGATCACGCCGCCGGCGAGCCCGGCCGCGACAGTCCGGGCAGCGGTTTGCCCAACCGACTGCTCGTCGGGGTGGTAAGCGGTAGTCATACGTAACAGTTTCGCATACGCTACCCAACTCCACGTTCTGCCAGGTACATCAGGATCGCGCGTACTCGACGGTTGTCCTCGTCGGGGGTGAGCCCCAGTTTGGAGAAGATGCTGGAGACGTGCTTCGCCACCGCAGCGCCGGAGAGGTAGAGCTGCTCGGAGATCTGCGCGTTGGACAGGCCCTCCGCCATGTGTTCGAGTACTTCCATCTCGCGCGGCGTGAGCGTGGTTAGCCAGCGCGAGCTCGCGGCCATGAGCGCGCTGGCCACGTCCGGGTCGATGACCACCCCGCCGGACGCCACGGTTTCGCACGCCTGGATGAAGTCTTTCACCTCGGCGACACGATCCTTGAGCAGGTAACCGGTGCCGCCGTCGCCGCCGGAGAACAGTTCCCGCGCGTAGGCGGGCGCGACGTACTGCGACAACACCAGCACGTTGACCGGGCCCCGGTGGCGCAGCTCCAGTGCTGCTTGCAGGCCGTCGTCGCGCATGTTCGGCGGCATGCGCACGTCCGTGATCACCAGGTCGGGCGCATGCGTATCGACGACCCCCTGCACCCGATCCGCACTATCCACCTGCGCCACAACCTCGTGGCCGCGCCGGGTGAGTAGGCCGGCGACGCCTTCCCGCAGCAGTGCGGAGTCGTCCGCGATAACAATTCTCATGGCGCAATCCCACTTTCTCCCCGGAACAACAGCAACGGAATACGGGCGGTGACGGTGGTTGGCCCGCCGTCGGGCGAGTGGAGTTCCAGCTCGCCGCCGAACGCCGCGACTCGTTCCTGCATCCCGTCGAGCCCACCGCCGGGGGTGATGCGCGCGTTGCCGCCGCCCTGGTCGGTCACGGAGATGTTCAGGGTGTGGTCACAGGTCACGAGCACGCTGACAGGTTCTTGGGGTGCGTGCTTCGCGGCGTTGGTGAGTGCTTCGGCGGTGAAGAAGTAGGCGGCGGCGGTGACGGAGCCGTCGATACGCGGCAGCTCGTGCGGCGCGCGGACCGTGACGTGCGGGCCGTACTGCGCGGCGGCCGTCTCGATCGCGGCGATGAGCCCGTGGTCCGATAGCTCGCGAGGGTGGATGCCGCGCACGGTTCTCCTGAGTGCGTCGAGGCCGTTGTGGAGGTCGCGGGCGGCGTCGTCGAGAAGCGGCGAATCGACATCCAGCCTGGCCTCGCCCAGCTTCATCGCCGCGGCCACGAAATGCTGCTGCGCGCCGTCGTGCAGGTCGCGCTCGATGCGCAGGCGTTCCACCTCGTAGGCCTCCGCAATCTTGCGCCGCGATGCGGTGAGCTGGTGAATTTTTGCCGCTGCCCGCTGTTCGTGGTTTATTCTTCGCCGCATGTCCGAAAGCGTAGCGGGGTAGAGCTAGCACTACCCATATTCGGGAGTCAGGACCATAGTGCTTAGCCGCGACCACCTGTGAAATAGAAACCATGCTTGAACTCAGAGACATCACAAAGTCATTCCCCCAGCAGCGGGTCCTCGAAGGCATCAGCCTTTCGGTGAGCAACGGCGAATCCGTGGCCATCATGGGGCCCTCGGGCTCTGGTAAATCGACGCTGCTGCACTGCATGTCCGGCGTGCTCGTACCCGACCAGGGCGAGGTGCTTTTCGACGGCCACGATGTGGCCGCAATGAGCGACGCCGAACGCTCGCGCCTGCGCCTGGAGCACTTCGGCTTCATCTTCCAAGACGGCCAGTTGCTGCCAGAGCTGACCGCCACCGAAAACGTCGCCCTGCCGCAGATCATGCGCGGAGTGCCGCGGTCGCAAGCACACGACGAAGCCATTGACATGCTCACTCGCCTAGGCCTGGGTGCCTATGTGGACCGGTACCCGGGGCAGCTCTCCGGCGGGCAGGGACAGCGCGTAGCCATCGCGCGTGCCTTGGCCGGGCCGCCGTCTGTGGTCTTCGCTGACGAGCCGACGGCGGCGTTGGACCAGGCCACCGGCCACGAAGTTATGCAGCAAATCGTGGCCGTGTGCCAGAAATTCGGAGTGGCACTCGTGGTGGTCACGCACGACCCGAAGATCGCCGACTGGTGCAGCCGCCGCGTTGAAATCCGCGACGGCCTGATCCACTCGGAGGTGGCGCTATGAGTTCGGTGACGTTGATGCGGTCGGCGGTGTCGCAGACAAGCGAAGGGCGCTCGCAGCGGCAGATCGGCGAGCGCTGGGTTCGTGCGCTGTCGCTGGTTGCGGTGACGGTGGCGAGCTGGATGATGTGCACCCTTATGGGCGGCACCTGGATGTTCGTGGCGCGCGACAGACACCCGCACGAGGCGCTCGTGGAAGTCTCGAAAGACCTGGGCGGGCCGATCTCCATCACGTATATCTTCCTCGCGCTATTCGCGTGCGTGCTGCTCGTGCCGAGCCTGTTGGGTCTGCTCACCCAGGCCGCGCGCGCGAACCTGGGCGGGCGCGAGGAGCACCTGGCGGTGCTTCGCCTCATCGGCGCGACCGCCGGCGAGGTACGCGGGATGATGATCCTGGAATCGCTGCGCCAGGCGCTTGTCGGGTTGGTGCTGGGCTCGGTGCTGTACATAGTTACGTGCCCGGCGTGGAGTTTGCTGACGTTCCAGGAAAAGCGCGTCGACACCTGGGAAATGCTCACCTGGTGGGTCATCCCCATCGCCTGGATCGTCGTGCTGGTGTTGGCTGCGTGCTCAGTGTGGCTTGCTTTGCGACGAGTCTCCGTCACCCCACTCGGCGTCACCAAGAAAATCCCACCAAAGGGACAGAACATGATCACGCTGGTGCTCTCACTGGTTGGTGCGGTGGTGCTGTACCGCTACCTAAGCTCGCTGAGCATCGCTCCGCAGGCAGACGCGTTGGAGTTCGTGGTGGTGCTGGTCGTAGCCGGCGGCATTCTCAACGTCAACGCACTGATCGCCGTCGGCGTGATCCAACTCCTCGCACGCCTGAGCTACCGGGTCCCCGGGGCCGCAAACTACGTTGCCACGCGTCGGGTCGGCCGAGGCGCGAGAACCACCTGGAAGCGAGTGACCGCCCTGTACTTCGTGGCGTTCATTGGCGGTATTGGCGCCTGGATCTCCGCAGTACCGGAAGTCGAGGAAGAGCCCGTCCTGAAGATGATCACGGGTGATACTCCCCCCGGTGTGGCTATCACCGCCGTCTTCGCGGCGGTCTTGCTGGTGTCATCCACCCTGCTCACTCAGGCACTGGCCGTGGTGGAGCAGAAGCAACTGACCAAATCGCTCTACTTCATTGGCGCGCCGGCCGCGTTCCACACCAAGGTGGCCGTGCGCGAGGTTGGGGTTCCAATGCTGGTGGTGGCCCTGCTGGGATTCGGCATGGGCAGCCTGATGGGCACCATCATGGTCATGATCCACGTCAACGTGCTGGACAAGGTGGCCCTGTTCGGCGGGCTTGTTGCGGTCGCGCTGGTTGGCTGTGTCCTGGCGGTGGTGGGGACCGGTCGGCTTCGCGAGCAGGTGCTGCTCGGCATGGGCCGCGCCAAGGACTAGGTGGTCCTGATACTTTCAGACAGAAAAGTCAGGGTCCTGGGGATATAGGGCCGGTCTGACAAATTCAGCCGCGATCCGTCAGCGGGGACGGGTCGCGGCTGAATTATGCGCGCAGTACTAGAAGTTCAGCTTGCTCATGATCGGCGCCGGGATGGCCTTCAGCACCAGAGAGATCGGGCCGAAGAGCTTGTGCACAAACACGGAGGGTTTGCCGGCCAGGGCGGCGTCGACGGCGGCCTCGGCGACGTCTTCCTTGTTCACGGTGAGCGGGGCCTCGTCGAGGCCGTCGGTCATCTTGGTGCGCACCTGGCCGGGGCGAACCACGGTGACGGTCACGCCGTCGTCCTTCAGGGCCTCGCCGAGCTGCAGGTAGAACCCGTCGATGCCCGCCTTGGAGGCGCCGTAGACGAAGTTGGAGCGGCGCACGCGCTGGCCCGCCACGGAGGACAGGGCGATGATCGTGCCGTGGCCCTGGCGCTTCATGTGCTGGCCCAGCAGGACGCCGACGGACATCGGGGCGGTGAAGTTGGTCTGCGCGGACGCGACTGCCGCCGCCTGGTCCTGCCAGAGCTGCTCCTGGTCACCGAGGGTGCCAAAGGCGACCACGGCAACGTCGACGTCGCCGTCTGCAAACGCGGCGTCGATGACGGCCGGGTGGGAGGCGAAATCGAGCGCGTCGAAGTCCACGAGACGCACGTGGCCTGCGCCGGCGCGCTGGACGGCCGAGATCGCGCCGTCGATACGCGGGGAGTCCTTGCGCGCACACAGGGTGACGGTGGGGTTGCCGCCGCGGGAGGCGAGCTCGGCGACGATGGCGAGGCCGATCTCGCTGGTGCCGCCGAGGAGCAGGATGTGCTGGGCTTGGCCTACTGCATTCAACATGGTCGGTTCTCCTTAGTTCAGCTCAAGTCGGCGGGACATGTCGGACGCGAACACGCCGGTCGGGTCGATCTCGCGGCGGGTCTTCAGCCAGCCGGCCATCCCCGGGTACATGGCGTGGAACTTCTCGGCGGAGGTGCGGGACTCTTTGGCCAGGTAGAGGCGGCCGCCGAACTGCATGACCTGGTCGTCCAGGCGGTCCAGGAACTCGTTCAGGCCCGGGCGGATGGGGAAGTCCACGCACACGTTCCAGCCCTTCATCGGGTAAGACAGCGGCGCCTGGTTACCCTCGCCGAACAGCTTGAACACGTTCAGGGCGGTGTAGTGGCCGGAAGACTGGATGTCGTAGATGATGTCCTTGAACGGCTCCACGGCGTCGGTGGGTACGACGAACTGGTACTGCAGGAAGCCGGCCTTGCCGTAGCCACGGTTCCACTCGCCGATGAGATCCAGCGGCTGGTAGAACTGCGTGAGGTTTTTCACGTCGTTGCGGGAAGGCGAACCCATCAGGTAGTACGCCTCGCCGATGGCCATCAGCGACAGCTTGTTCATGGTCCAGGACGGGAAGATGTCCGGCACCGTCATCAGCTGCGGGGCCTTGAACTTCAGCGGGTCCTTGGCCAGCTTCGGCGCGTACTCCTTGAGCTGGTCCAGGGTGGCCAAGGAACCGCGGGAGATGGTGGAGCGGCCGGTCTTCGGCGGCGCGGAGATCGCGTCGAACCAGGCCGACGAGTAGGTGTAGTTCACCTCGGAGCCGTCGGAGTGGGCCGCGATCGTCTCGTCGAGCGTGTCGGTGCGGTCGGTGTCCGCGATGAAGTAGGCGGTTTCCGTGAACGTCATCTGGATGCGGGCGCGCAGGATGATGCCGGTCAGGCCCATGCCGCCGACGGTGGCCCAGAACAGCTCGGCTGTCTCGCCGGTCGGCTCCAGGTGCAGCACGCGGCCGTCCGCGACGAGAAGCTCCATGGAGAGCACGTGGTCGCCGAAGGAGCCTGCGGAGTGGTGGTTCTTGCCGTGGATGTCCGGGCCGATGGCGCCGCCGATGGTCACCTGGCGGGTGCCGGGCAGCACCGGGACCCACAGGCCGTAGGGCAGCGCGGCCTTCATCAGCTGGTCGAGGGTGACGCCGGCGTCCACGTCGACGATGCCGGTGTCCGGGTCGATGGAGTGGATGCGGTTCAGCGGGGTCATGTCGACGACGAGGCCGCCGCCGTTTTGGGCCGGGTCGCCGTAGGAACGGCCCATGCCGCGGGCGATGATGCCGCGGCGCCTGTGTTCTGGAAGCTCGGAGTTTTCGTCTGCCACCTGCTTGACAGCCTGAGCGATGGTGTCAACGTCGGCGGTGGAGAGGACCTGCGCGGTTGAGGGGGCGGTGCGGCCCCATCCGTAAAGGGATTGGGTTGTCAGTTCCATGCCCTCAACCATAGTCATACTAAAGGTCCATAATCGCGCGAATCTCCGCGGGCAGCTCCTCCTGACTGGAAATCACAGGTTTGCCGGCTGCCTTGTGCTCGCGCAGGATCTCGTAGATCCGGGTGCGGCCTTTGGAGTCCACGAAGGGCAGTTCCTCTGCCATGAGGCGGACCATGAAGTCGGACAACGGGGCGTCGATACGCTGTGCTGCCTCGTGGATCGCGTTGGGGTCGTCACCTTTGTAATGCTTCCTCATGGAAAGAAAGCCTATATTGGGCGCCATGTCCAGCACCCTCTACCGCTCAGACCACCTCGCGCCGGTGATCCGCCTCACCGAGCGCCGGGCTGGTGCGACGCTGCTTGTGCGCGTCGGCCTGGTGTCGGATGAGGTTGTGTACCGGTGGGTGGGCATCGACGAGGACGCGACCATCGCGGATTGCTGCGAGATCGTGGGGGAGGTCTTCGGCGTCGAGGATGTGGGTGCGGATGCGCCGCAGGGGCGTTTGCTTTGCGACGTCCTAAAGTCCCCCGGCGATTCCACCCACTTTTCCCACGGCTTGTGGTCCTTTGAAATGCAGTTGGCCAACGTGTACCCGCGCGACGAGTCCACGCCGCCGTCCGTGTGCGTGGCGGGCTCCGGTTCGTTCGGGTCCCATTCCTTCGACATCGGCGCAGTCAACGCCCGGCTGATGGGGGAGGTCGAAGTGCCGGGGCTGCGCGCCGAGGTGCGCGAGTTCATGGCGCGGGCGCGCGGCCACGACTTCGCCCCGCTGCTGCAGGCCCTGGATGTCGGTGCGGGGGAGCGGATCGAGGCGCTGCCGGTGGAGACCGGGCGCGTGGAGAGGGACGCCTTTTGGTCCCTGGTGTTCGCCCTGACCTGCTGCGCGGGTGCGGAGACCGCGCACATCGCCGAGAGTATCTTCGCCTCGCTCGGGCATGAGGAGTTGGGTATCGGGGAGATCCGGGGGCTGTGCGCGGAATCGCTGGCTTCGCTGGATGAAATTGGCGGCGAAAGGACCCCGGCGGAGATGTTGGATATCTACCGCCAGCTCATGCGCGGGTAGGGTATTCGCCCGTGGCTTCAAGTTCTACCCTGAAACAGCAGCTCGTGCCCTTCCTCTTGGTCGGCGTCGGCTGCGCCGTCCTCGACTTCGGCATCACCTACACCCTGGACGTGCCGTTGGGGTGGCAGCGCGACGTTGCCAAGGCCGTCGGCTGGGTCTTCGGCACGCTCGCCGCGTACGTGCTCAACTCCAAGTTCTCCTTCCAATCCAAGATCAACGCGAAGAAGGCCGGGGCAGTCTTCGTGCTCTACGCCGTGACGTTCGCGGTGCAGATGGTGCTGTGGCGCGTGACGGACTCGCCGCTGACGTCGCTGGGCCTGGTCAACCCGTGGAAGAACGTCGTGTCCTTTGTCATCGCCCAGGGCGTGGCCACCGTAGTCAACTTTGAGCTGCAGCGGCACCTGATCTTCCGCGAAGCCAAGAAAACTATGGCCGCCTAAAGTCCTCTTTGGCTCCCCGCCGAAGTAGCTTCAGCCACTCGATGAACGCCTTCGGGTCCTTCTTCTCCAGCAGGAAGAACCAGCCGAAGCGCACCACCTCCTGCAGCTGCATCTTCTTCATGCCGCGCTGGTTAATGATGTAGCCGCGGTTCCGGTACGTGAAATACCGCTTGGTGGGGTTGTCCGGGAACTGGGCGTGGGCGCGGCCGCCCATGATCGGGTGGAACTCGCCCGAGCCGTCCGGGTGCAGGTAGAACGTGGTCAGCGCCGTGCCGTAGGGAAGTCCGGATTGTGCCAGACGACGGTGGTACTCCACCTCGTCGCCCCGGATAAACAGACGGTAATCCGGCACGCCGATGCGCTCCATCGCCTTTGCCGAGATCAGCGCGCCGTTGAACAGGCTGGCGTACTGGGGCAGGAAGTCGCCTTCGAGCTCATCGACGCGGCGGTGCCAGGTCGTTCCCTGGCGTAGCGGGAACGCCAGCTTCTCAGGGTCGTCGATGTTCGCCACCACCGGGGAGACCTCCGCCAACTGGTGCTTTTCTGCGACCCGATACAGCTCTTTGAGCACGTGCTCATCCTTGGGGCGGCCGTCGTCGTCCGCGCACCAGATGGCGTCCGCGCCCAGGGCCAGGGCGTGCAGGAATCCGTAGGCGAACCCGCCCGCGCCGCCCAGGTTGGTTTTGGATGGGAGGTAGACGGCGCGGTCGGCCGCGAGGTCGTCGAGAAGCATTTGCACCTCGTGTTGCGCCCCGTTGTCCACCACAATCACCCAATCCACCGGATGCGTCTGGTTAACCACCTGCTTCAACGAGTGTTTCAGCAGGTCAACGCGGCGGTGGGTGACAATCACGGCGGCGGTCGTGCCGTTCGGATTCAACGCAGTCATGCTTTTTATTGTGCCCGAGGGATCCAAACGCGCATTCTTCACGTCTAAGTAGGCATGGCGAATTTGTATGACGGGATGAATGTCGGTCCAGAGAACAGCCTGCTCCCCGCCGGGAACCTGCCCCAGGGGATGCAAACGGTGCAGGTGAGCGTGCGATTCCACATGCTCGCGCGGGAACAGAGATCCTACGAGCTAGCCCGGGCGGACTCGCGAAGCCACCCGCGGGGAGTGATCTACCAAGTCCCCGCCGCGTACCGTGCCGCCGCCTTCGGGATAGAGAACCCCTCCAACGTGGTCCTCGCCCATGGCGCGCTTGCGCTGTACGGGCTCAAGTACCGAGTCGAGGGCAAAGACACCGTGCTCATGGACCCATCGGCGGAACGCAACTCACACGGCAACATCTACAAGCCGTCGATCGTGCGCCGCGGATGCAAGCCTGAGCACGTTTGGCAGGTCCGGCACTACGGGCATGCGTTTCAGGTTGCTAGCCCGGCGGCGGCGACGGCGCAGGTGCTGAGGGAGATCCGGAGGACGTCGCAAAGCAATGGCGCCACCTTCGCCGGCCACAGCATGGACCTTGTGGAAGCGGTCACGCTCATCGACTGCGTGCGGCGCCACCTGGGCATTGACCCGGTGGACATCCTGCAAGCGAGCTCAGGGACGGTGTGCCAGCGGTGGCTCACCCGCGCGCTTGCGAAGTCGAGCAAGCTGGCGGACTCGCCGAAAGAGACCGAAATGCGCCTGCTCGCCCAGATGGTGTGCGACAAGTTTGGGTTGCGGCTGGAGGAGCAGGTCGTTGTCCGGGACGGCGGCAAGATCGTGACCACGTTTGACCTGGCCATTCCGGAGCTCGGGATCGGGATCATGTACGACGGTGCCCACCACGGCGAGGCGAAGCAGTGGCACAAAGACACGGAGATCAACACCGACCTCACCATTTGTGGGTGGCGGGTGCTGCGCTTCACCTCGGCGTCGTTGCACAAGTTTGTGGAGAAGCTCGTGGCGCTGATCCACAAGCTCCAGTCCTGACAGATTACGGCAGCCATATGTGCCGACCTGGGGGTTTGAGACCAGCCTGACAGATTCGGCCACGATGTGCCGGGAGGGGAGGGGTGCTCCTGACAGATTACGGTGGCCGTTTGGGGCGACCTGGGGGTTTGAGACCTGCCTGACAGATTCGGCCACGATGTGTCGGGAGAGAGGGGGGCTAGGGCTTTTCGACGTCAGCGTCGCCGTGGAAGCGCTCGACCAGCTCCGCGACGTACTCGCCGGTCTCGGGGCCCTCGTAGGCGCCCACGACGTCGGCGACCAGGCCGGCCTCTCTAATTTCGCCCTTGTCCACCCACAGGGCGGTGTTGCAGAGCTGTGCCAAGAAGTCGTTGGAGTGGGAGGCGAAGACCAGGATGCCGGAGCGCTCCACCATCTCGGCGAGCCTCACGCGGGCTTTGGCCATGAAGGCGGCGTCGACGGCGCCGATGCCCTCGTCGAGCAGCAGGATCTCCGGCTCGATGGAGGTGACCACGCCGAGTGCCAACCTGACTCGCATGCCGGTGGAGTAGGTGCGAAGGGGCATGCTGAGGTAGTCGCCGAGCTCGGAAAACTCGGCGATCTCGTCCATCTTCGCCTTCATCTGTTTGCGGGTCTGGCCCAAGAACAGGCCGCGGATGATGATGTTTTCGTAGCCGGAGATCTCCGGGTCCATGCCCACACCCAGGTCGAATACGGGGGCGACGCGGCCGCGGACGTCGGCGACGCCGCGGGTCGGCTCGTAAATGCCCGAGAGCAGGCGCAGCAGGGTGGACTTGCCGGCGCCGTTGTGGCCGACCAGGCCGACGCGGTCGCCTTCCCGCAGGTGCAGGTTGATGTCGCGCAGCGCCTCCACGACCACGGTGTTGGAGGCGTTCTGGCCGATCTTGCCGCCGGCGGACGACATCACGGCCTTCTTCAGGGAGCGGGACTTGGCGTCGAAGATGGGGAAGTCGACGCAGGCGTTGTAGGTGTCGATGGAAACCATGTGAAACTCCTAAACTCCTAAACCCAGTACGGCACGCGGAAGCGCCAGCGCTTCATGGCAAGCAGGGTGATCAGGACGCCGGCGACGGTGCAGGCAAGGACGATGCCCCAGTGGTAGGCGGCCAACGGTTCGTCGATAAGCGGGGCCCTCACGATCTCAAGGTAGTGGTAGAGGGGGTTGACCTCGGCGAGCATGGCGCGCTGGGCGACCTCGCCGCTCTGGTCCTTGAGGGTGCGGGTGGTCCAGACGATCGGGGTGACGTAGAACAGCAGCTGCACCAGCGCTTCCAGCAGCGGGGCGACGTCGCGGAAGCGGGTGGCAACCATGCCGAAGAACATGGCCACCCACACGCCGTTGACCACGAGCAGGGCCAGGCCGGGGATGAACAGCAGGGTGTGCAGGGTCAGCGGGATGCGGAAAATCAGCACCAAAAGCAGCCAGATCACCATGTTGTGGGCCAAAAACAGCAGCTGGCGCCACACCAGGCGGTACACGTGCACCGACAGAGCAGATGGGAGCTGTTTGATCAGGCCTTCGTTTTCGATGAAGACGTTCGCGCCGTCCTTGATGCAGCCGGAGATGAAGCCCCAGACGATGAAGCCGACGGTGACGTGCGGGAGGAACTCCGCGACATCGATTTGGAACAGCATGGAGTACAGCAGGCCCAGCGCCAGCGACATCACGCCGGTGGCGATGGTGATCCACAGCGGGCCGAGGGTGGACCTCCGGTACCGCTGTTTGATGTCCTGCCATCCCAGTTGCAGCCAGAGCTCGTGTTGGCCCCAGCCGCGGATGAGGTCGTCGAACGCGCGCCGGAAGGTCTTGGACTTCGACGGCGGCGTGTCTTCGCCCGGAGGGCTGGTCATGCGGGCGACGTCTTGGCGCAGCTGATCTTCGTTGTGCACGCAGATCACCCTAGTGCACTGTATTTGCGCACCCGAGCTGGCGGTGTGCGCCGTGTCGGACGGGCGTGCATAATTGGGGCATTCTTGCCTGAAGGGAGGTCGGCCGTGGCGTATGACGTGTGGGGAGTGCGTGGACTCTACACATCGCTCGGTAGCGGCTGGACGTACCTGAACGCCCACACGCAGCCGCAGGTGCCGGAGAAGGTGGCGACGGCGGTCTCGCGAAGCTTCCGCAGCGCGGCGCTGGTGCCGCCGCCGGAGCCGGTGCTGGGATCGCACTCGAAGGAGGCGCTGGGCCAGCCGGAGGGCGTGCAGTACCCGGAGATGGCGCGGGTGGCCATCGCGGACCTGACCGGTGTGGCGGCGGACCAGGTGGTGCTGGGCCCGAGCGTGCCTGCGCTGTACTCGGCGCTGGTCAACGCGATGAAGCCGATGCTGCGCCGTAATTCTTCTATCGTGCTCAACCCGCTGGACCGGCCGCATTTGACCAAGCGGCTGCAGCGCGCCGGGCTGGATGAGGTCTGGGCGCAGGCGGATCTGGCCACCGGCGATCTGCCGGCGTGGCAGTACAGCGAGATCGCGGACGGCTCCACCCGCCTGGTGTCCGTGCCGGCGGCGCACCGGGAGCTGGGCAACGTGGTGCGGGTGGCCGACATCGCGGAGGCTGTGCGCGCGAAGTCGAGGGCGTGGGTGCTTGTGGACACCACCGCGTACGCCCCCTACCGGCCCGTAGACCTGGAGGCCTGGGGCGCGGACGTGGCCGCGGTGGACATCGCCCAGCTGGGCGGGCCGGACATCGCCGCGCTGATCTTCCGCGATTCCGCCATGTTCAAGCGCCTGGACATGGAGGCGCTGGACCTGGAGGTTTCCCAGGGGCTGGCGGGTGCGGTGCCGGCGGTGGTGGACCACTACGCCTCCCTGGTCGAGGGCTTTACCGGCCGCGCTACCCGCCGCAACCGCCTGAAGTACTCCCTGGACGCGACCACCGCCTACCTCAACGGCCTGCGGGATGACCTGCACACGTTCTTGGGCACCCTGCCCGCCGTGCACATCGTCGGCGTCAGCGGCGAGGCGGCCGAGGACGCGCGCGTGGAGCGCATCCCGCGCCTGGCGTTCGGCGTGACCGGCGTGCCGTCCGAAACCGTGCTGCGCCGCCTGTTGGCCAACGGCATCGTGGCCACCCAGACGTGCGCCACACCGCTTCTCGACGACATGGGCGTCGCCGACATGGGCGGCGCCGTGACCATCGCCATGTCGCCGTTCAACACCCAGAACGACATCGAGCAGCTGGTGCGCACCGTGGCGTCGCTGGCTTAAACCACCAAAAGGATCTTCCCGGTGTTGTCGCCGGAATCCAGGTGCTCGTGGGCCTTCTTGGCGTCTGCGAGCGGGAAGCGCGCGGAGATGTTCGGGGCGATCTTGCCGGACTCGATCAGCGGCCACACATTTTCCACCGTGGAGGCGACAATCGCCGCCTTCATCGGCCGGGGGCGTGCGCGCAGGGTGGTGGCGGTGACGGACAGGCGCCGCGGCATCATCCGGCCCAGCGACAGGGTGCCCTTCGGCCCGCCCTGCACCGCGATGACGATGAGGTGCCCGTCCGTGTTCAGCGTCTTGATGTTCTGCTCCAGGTACGGCCCGCCAACCACGTCCAGGATCGCGTCCGCCCACCCGGGCAGCTCCTCAGCGAAGTTCTGCTCCTTGTAGTTGATCAGGATGTCCGCGCCGAGCTCGCGGCAGTACTCGAGCTTCTCCTGGCTTCCGGCGGTCACCGCCACCTCGCAGCCGAGCGCCTTGCACATCTGGATGGCGAAGGAGCCGATGCCGCCCGCGCCGCCGTGGATGAGCACTTTGTCGCCCTCAGAGATCCCGGCGATCATGCCCAGGTTCGACCACACCGTGCACGCCACCTCGACCACGCCCGCGGTCTCCTCCACGGTCAGGCCCGACGGGATCGGCGTGAGCTGGCCTTCCGGCACCGCCACGTACTCCGCGTAGCCGCCGCCGGCGAGCAGGCAGCCGACCTCATCGCCCTCCTTGCGGCCAGTCGTGCCCGGATCCACGATCACCCCCGCGCACTCCAGCCCCATAATCTCGGACTCGCCCTTCGGCGGCGGGTACTTCCCGGCGGCCTGCATCAGGTCGCCTCGGTTCACGCCGGCGGCCACAACCTTGACCAGGACTTCGCCGTCTTGCGGGGTGGGCCTTTGGGCGTCGTAAAGCATGAGCTCATCATTGATTGCTTTCATGCGGCAAGGCTACGTTAGACTGCTCTGAGTTGGAGACGTGGCAGAGCGGCCGAATGCACCGGTCTTGAAAACCGGCGAGGTTAATCCCTCCAGGGGTTCAAATCCCCTCGTCTCCGCCAACTTCTTTTCGGGGGCATTTGCTTATCGACGCCTCCGGTTTCCCTCCCTTCCTTAAATCTCGGTGAATTTATTGGGAGGGGGTTTGGGCTGGGTCGTGAGGCGGCGTAACAGCTAGGTGACACACGAAAAACCGGTCAGGTTATCCATCTGGTCGGTTTTGCGTTGCGGATGTCGTACGGCCGATTTCTGATAAGTCCAAACAGCTGCTGAAACTTTGGTAAATAAATCAAAAACTCTGACAGCAAGCTTATTGACGCGTGTAGTGTGCGAACCATCCCTGCCGTCGTAGCGTTGCTTTTCCTGGATGCTGAAGGCGGGATTTCCCTTTATCAACGCTCTCCACGCGGAGGTACATATGAGCGAAAATTTGACCAGGAAAAACAGTTTGCGCCGCAACATTGCGGCGGTTATTGGAGCAGTATCGCTAGCGTGCGGGAGCGTCGCGGTGCCAGTGGTGGCACCGGAGTACGCGCCGGTGGCGCGTGCGGCTGATACGAGTGTGAATTGGGATTCGGTCGAGGCCCCGAGCTACAACCCGAAGATTGAAGTAACCGTCGATGAAACAAATCCAACTGGGGATTTTAATTACCTGTTAACTTTCGACGCTGTTCCGCCGAGGCCCACATCGCGCCCCAGCGAAGCAGGGCAGTCCAATCTTCGCAACCTTAAGGTCTGGGTTATTCCCGATGACGGGAAGACGGAACTGAGGCGAGATCCAGAACCGACGGACTTCAAATGGGCGAGCAGGCAAACACACCCTATCTACGACATCCAACACATAGGTAAGGAAACGCTGATCCTTTTCGGTGAGCCCGCCGGAGTAGATGGAGATGGGAATACCATCCTGGAGATTCCAGATGGTGATTACCCGATTAGCGCAAAACTGCCTGCGCGAGTTTCGGAGGGCAGTTCCGTGCCTTTCCACGCGTTCGCTGGAATGTATGCGCAGCTTCGACCGAAGGTGGGTTGGCAAAAAGACTTTACTTACCTGCTCCGAGAGCCGGAGAAAGACTCCCAGTTCCACACTTACCCGGATGCCTGCAGGTCGGAAAACTGGAGCAAGTATACGCTCCACGGTGACGGTTACGGTCAGCAGTTGGTCCAGTTATATGTGGGTACAGAATTGCCGTGGATGGCTCTAGGGGCAGAGCAGACGAACCTTGCCGCAGATAAAAGGCAAGAGCTCGAGCAGCAAGGATTCTTTTTTGGGCCTGGCTACAGTATCCGAATTACGGATCCGAACGGAAATGTCATCACTGAAGAGGTGATGGATAAAGCTTCCGCCGGCGATCCCAAACAAGATCCACGGGACCCTTACCCCTATTCCGTCAACCAGAACTGGTTGCAGGCATGGGAGTGGAATTTTAATGCGACAAGCATCGCGGACTCCGATCAGATCGATGAAAGCGAAGTTTGGCTCCGTTCTGGAACTACGATCGAGTTCCACCAACTCAACCTGATCCAACCGGATGAAAACGGCGAATGCAGCCTGGGCAGCAAGGACGAAGCGCAGGCATGGGCCAACCGCTCACTCACGCACATCGTCAGCTATCGCAAAGATGTGGAGCGAGAAATTGAGGACGAAATTCAATTTGGTTCCCCGTTCATCGGCGACCGCGTCTGGGTCGACGCCAACGGCGACGGCATTCAAAACGAGGATGAGACCACCGGCGTCCCCAATGTCAAGGTGATCGTTTCTCGCGAGGGCGAACCGGATCGCACCGCTACCACGGACGCTGATGGCAAATGGCTTGTGCAGGACTTGACTCCTGACGCCCAGTACAACGTGCGTTTCGTCTTGCCTGCAGGTGGTGACTACAAGGATTACTTGGTCACCAAGACTGGTACGGGTGACGGTGACGTCGACTCGAATGGCTTGAGCTTTACGACGGATCCGGTGCCCGCGACAGGCGATCTCACCTACGACCTCGGCATTACGCCGCCGGCCTCGGTTGGTGATTTCGTGTGGGAGGACACCAACGGCAACGGTATCCAGGACGATGGTGAGCCGCCGGTGCCGAACACAACCGTTCGAGTGAATGGTCCGAACGGTGAGGAGCACACGACCTCGACTGACGAGGACGGTAAGTGGAGTGTGGACGGGTTGACTCCGGGTGTGGAGTACACCGTGGAGTTCACCCCGCCGGCTGGGTACCAGGTGACTAAGACTGAGCAAGGTGAGGATCGCGGCAAGGACTCGAACCCGCAGTCTTCGAAGGTCACGTTGGAACCGGGCGAGAACAACACCAGCTACGACCTCGGACTTGTGAAGGCAGCGTCTGTTGGCGATCGGGTGTGGCTCGATTCGAACAATAACGGTGTACAGGACGAGGGCGAGACGAACGTCGCTGGAGTGACCGTGACGGTGACCGGCAATGGAGAAACTCACACTGCCACAACGGATTCCAACGGCCAGTGGCGTGTTGATGGTCTGACTCCGGGGGTGGAATACACCGTGGAGTTCACCCCTCCGGCTGGGTACCAGGTCACGAAGACGGGGCAGGGCGATGAGGCTACGGACTCCAACCCGCTTTCGTCCACAGTGACTCTGACGACTGGGGAGTACAACGAGACGTATGACCTTGGGCTCGTCGGAAAGCCCGCTTCTGTTGGTGATCGCGTATGGATCGATGCGAACCGCAATGGTGTGCAGGATGAGGGCGAGGAGAATCTCGCTGGTGTGACTGTCACCGTCACCCCGCCTGCTGGTTCGGACGAGCAGCCGCGTACTGCGACGACGGATGCGGACGGCAAGTGGCGCATTGACGAACTGACTCCGGGTGTGGAGTACACTGTTTCGTTCGAATTGCCCGAGGGGTACAAGGCCACGGATGCGTTGGTTGGCGAAGACCGCGGGGTTGATTCCAACGGTTTGCGTTCGACGGTGACGCTCAAGCCGGGTGAGTACAACGACACCTACGACTTGGGTGTTTACCAACCAGCATCGATTGGTGACTTCGTGTGGGAGGACACCAACGGCGACGGCATCCAGGATGAAGGCGAACCGCCGGTGCCGAACACTATCGTTCGAGTGACTGGCCCGAATGGTGAGACGCACACGACCGCGACCGACAAGGACGGTAAGTGGAGTGTTGATGGGTTGACTCCGGGTGTGGAGTACACCGTGGAGTTCACCCCGCCGGCTGGGTACAAGGTCACGAAGGCGGAGCAGGGTGAGGATCGCGGCAAGGACTCGAACCCGCTGAGTTCGACGGTTTCGCTGAAGCCGGGCGAGAACAACACCACCTATGATCTCGGGCTCATCAAGCCTGCCTCCGTCGGCGACCGCGTCTGGGTCGACGAAAACGCAGACGGTATCCAAGACGAGAATGAAAAGAACGGCGTGCCGAACGCCAAGGTCACGGTGACCGCGCCGGAGGGCGTCGATGAGCAACCGCGCACAACCACCACGGATGACAAGGGTAACTGGCGTATCGACGGGCTGACACCGGGTGTCGAGTACACAGTCACGTTCGAGCTCCCCGAGGGCGTATCGGCCACCAAGTCACTGGTTGGCGATGATCGCGGCGTGGATTCCAACGAGCTTTCGACCAAGATCACCCTCGAGTCTGGCCAGCACGACCCGACCATCGACCTCGGTGTGGTCCCCGCATCGATCGGCGACCGCGTGTGGCTGGATGAAGGCGACGAAGAAAAGGTCGGCAGAGCCGACGGCATCCAGGATGACGGCGAGGGCGGCATTCCAGATGTCGTAGTGCGAGTCTCCCGCCCGGGTGAGGAAGTCCGCGAGACGAAGACCGGCGCAGGCGGTACATGGAAGATCGAGGGCCTTACACCTGGAGTGGATGACTACCGCGTGGAGTTTGATGCTCCAGACGGTTTCCGCATTTCGCCGACGAAGGCGGGCGACGCCGCTGTGGACTCCAACGGTCTGTCCGACAAGGTTGCAGCTCTGAAGTCCGGTGAATTCAACGACACGTACGACCTTGGGCTGTTTATTGACGTGCCGGAGACTGAGACGACCACCGTTCCAACCCCGGTTACCGTAGAGAAGACGACTACGGTGTCAACTCCGTGTGATTGCTCGTCGACGACGGTGCCGACAACCACTACCCAGGTCGTGTCGACGACGAAGACCCAGTCGGTGCCGACGACGCTGACGACTCAGGTTCCGGTGCCGACGACCACTACCCAGGCAGTGCCGACGACGCTGAAGACTCAGGTTCCGGTGCCGACGACCACTACCCAGGCAGTGCCGACGACCACTACCCAGGCAGTGCCGACGACGCTGACGACTCAGGTGCCTGTGCCGACCACGGTCCACTCCACGACCACTGCTGAGGCGCCGAAGCGAGGCACGATCGGTGATCGTGTCTGGGTTGATGAGAACGGTGACGGCAAGGAGGACCCGGGTGAGAAGACGGGTGTTCCGGGTGTGACTGTGATTGTGAAGGATCCGGAAGGCAACGAAGTCACCCGCACTGTCACGGATGAAAGCGGCAATTGGAAGGTTGACGTTGAGCCGGGCGAGTACACCGTCCGCTACGAGCCGGGCGATCGTACTCCAAGTGATCCGGAGCTGGTCGAGCGCACGATCGTCATTGAGCCGGGCGAGGAAAACTTCGAGGTTGACCTTGGCATCCTGCCGTCTGGTTCCGTCGGCGATCGTGTCTGGAATGATGAGGACGGCGACGGCGAGCAGGGTGAGGACGAGAAGGGTCTCGAGAACGTCGTGGTGTTGGTCTCCCGCGAGGGTGAGCCGACCCGTTCCGCAGTGACCGATGCAAACGGTGATTGGAAGATTGAGGGTCTGAACCCGAACGCTGAGTACGACATCCGCTTTATCAAGCCTGAGGGCTGGGAGGTCACCGGGAAGGTTCCGGGTTCGGATGAGTCTGGTCTGGTTTCGAAGGTGACGGTGAAGCCGAACGAGTACAACGACTCCTACGATCTCGGTTTGAAGAAGGTCGATCCGGGTTGCGACTGCGAGCCGGTGAAGCCGGGCACGATCGGTGATCGTGTGTGGGTCGATGAGAACGGCGACGGCAAGGAAGACCCGGATGAGAAGACGGGTGTTCCGAACGTGACTGTGATTGTGAAGGACCCGGAGGGCAATGAGATCACCCGTACGGTGACCGACGAGAACGGCAACTGGAAGGTTGACGTGGAACCGGGCGAGTACACCGTCCGCTACGAGCCGGGTGAGCGCACCCCAGCGACAAGGAGCAGGTCGAGCGCACCATCGTCATCGAGCCGGGCAAGGACAATTTCGATGTTGATCTTGGCATTCTGCCGTCTGGTTCTGTCGGCGATCGCGTCTGGCACGACGAGGACGGCGACGGCAAGCAGGGTGATGACGAGAAGGGCCTTGAAAACGTCGTGGTGTTGGTGTCCCGTGAGGGTGAGCCGACGCGTTCTGCAGTCACCGACGAGAACGGTGACTGGAAGATTGAGGGGTTGACCCCGAACGCTGAGTACGACATCCGCTTTATCAAGCCTGAGGGCTGGGAGGTCACCGGCAAGGTTCCGGGCTCGGATGAGTCTGGTCTGGTCTCGAAGGTGACGGTGAAGCCGAATGAATACAACGACTCCTACGACCTGGGTCTGAAGAAGACCGACGTGACGTGCGACTGTGAGCCGATCAAGCCGGGCCGCATCGGCGACCGCGTGTGGATCGACCTCAATGGCAACGGCAAGCAGGATCCGAACGAGACTGAGGGTGCACCGGATGTGACCGTGATCGTCCGCGATAAGGACGGCAATGAGGTCACCCGTACCGTCACCGACGAGGACGGCAACTGGAAGGTCACCGTCGAGCCGGGCGACTACGAGATTGAGTACCGTCCGCGCGACTGGAAGCCGACTGACCCGAAGCGCGTGACCCAGAAGGTCACGGTGGAAGAGGGCAAGGAGTACCTGGACCTCGATCTCGGCGTGCAGAAGCCGAAGCCGGGTGAGCCGACTCCGCCGACTGGTGAGCCGCAGCCGCAGCCGGAGAAGGGCTCGTCGACTGAGACCCTCGACCGCTGTGTGGCTAACGCGGTGCGCTCGCCGCTGCTGTACTTGGTGCCGGTGGCACTGCTGGGCGCGTTCGGCGGCGAGATCGCCCGTCCGTACATGGGTGCGATCAATGAGCAGGTCAACCAGATCAACGCGCAGTTCCAGGAGGCCATGCGCCGTAACAGCCCGGATTGGGGTCAGGGTGGCCGTGGCGGCCGCGATGATGACCAGTTCGCTGAGCTGCGTGGCCAGATCGACGCGGCGAACCGTCGCATCGCGGAGCTTGGCCAGGACCCGAACGTCCAGCGCTTCGGCACCGTCGCCGCTGGCGTCATCGGCCTGATCGCCGCTGGCGGCGTGCTCTACGACTGGTGCTCCAACGAAAAGGGTGAGGCCTTCACCTCCATCGGCGGATCCTCCAGCAAGGACGCGGCGTAATCGCTAGCTAATCGACGAAAACCGGCCAGGTTATCCACCTGGCCGGTTTTTTCTATTGCTGGTGTTGGTTAGGCGATCTCGTCCGGGAAAAGCTCTGGCATGGTGTGGAATTGGCGGGTGCCGGGGAAGTCCGAAGGGACGTCGATAAGCAAATCCTTTGCTCGCTTCGTATCCGGACGATTCTGGCCGGCGACGACCTGCACCTTCTCAATCGGGAACTCGCCGCGCAGCTGCACAACCGCGGCGCCGTCGTTGCGGTACGCGAAGTTCTCGCCGAGCAGACCGGCGATCTCCGAAATGGACTCGGCGGAGCTGCCGAGGTTGTCCGCGCGCCACGAGCCTTCCAAATCGCCGAGGGGGACGCCGAGGAGGACAATGCCGTCCGCGGACTTAGCCAGCGCGGAAGTCTTCGGGGTGAAATAGAACGGCACGGACGCGCTCTCGCCGACCAATGGGCCAACAGTGAGCGAATCCAGCTTGGCAGGGAACCAAACTAGGTAATCAGACGGGTCATTCGAAGTGTCGCGGGCGGCGAGGCCGGAGGTGAGCCAGGTGTGGATTTTCATGTGGCCGAGTATACGGATTTCGCCCAGGGCGTTTCGGGGTGTATTTGGACGCGCGGGGCCGACAGAGTAATGTGGAGCAAGGTCTGGAGATGTGCCAGAGTGGCCGAATGGGGCTCCCTGCTAAGGAGTTGCCCCCTTGACGGGGGCCGCAGGTTCAAATCCTGTCATCTCCGCCACTGTCATGAGTCGCGTCATGCTTGACGCCTGAGTCGCGACATGCTGGACGGACCGGCATCCCAGTTGTTTTTATTCTGGGGTGCCGGTTTTGTTCATTTGGGGCGAAGTGGTGGGTCACCGTGTTTCCAGTAGGCCTTTTGGTAGTCGCGGGCGGTGTCGATGTAGTGCTCGGTGATGACTTCTCCGGTTTCGGCTAGTGATGTGATGACGTGGTTGTCGGTGATGACCATGAGAATTTTCTTGTGTTTGTAGGCGCGTCCGATGCCGAGGTGGAAGAGTTTGCCGGCGTAGCGCACGGTGACTTTGCCGTTTTTGTCGACTGTGTCGTTTCGGGTTCGCCATTCTTCTTTGGGGTTGTCGTTGGGTGTGGCTTTGACTCCGGTGGTGTATGCCTGCTGCGGGGTGCGTCTGCCCAGGGCGCGGTGGGGCCGGGTGCAGTTGTAGTATTGGCGAAACTCATTGAGGAGTTGTTGCAGCTCAGCAACTGTTTGTGCTGTGGGTCGGGCCTTGATCCATTTTTTGAGGGTTTGGTGGAACCGCTCAATTTTTCCTTGGGTTTGGGGGTGGCCGGGCCGGCCGTTTTTCTGTTGGATTTTGTGTGCGACGAGCACTTTTTCAAACGCGTTTCTTCCACCTTTGCGCCCGGCTAGGCGGGCGGTGAACACCAAACCGTTGTCCGTCAGCGTGGATGCTGGTGGGCCGTACGCGCCGATCAGGCGGGTGAGTTCGGCGGCGACGGCGGGGCCTGTAAATGCGGCGGCCGCGGTGATTGACAGCAAGTATCGCGAGTGGTCGTCGAGGAAGTCGAGGACTTCGACTCGTGTGTTGTCGGCGAGGAAGAGGTGGGTGATGTCGGCTTGCCAGCATTCGTTGGGCATTGCGGCTTCGAAGCGGATGTAGGAGCTTTTTGGCTTCTTTTGCGGCTGCGGGGTGATCAAGCCTTCTTTGGTGAGGATGCGGCGGATCGTTGAAGTTGACGGGGCACGTTTGCCGGCCTGTTCGAGGTGGTAGGCGATGGTTTCGGGTCCTGCGTCGAGTCCGTGCCGGGTGAGTTGCTTGCGGATGCTGATGATGTCGTTGCTTAGTGCTTCCGGGATGGCGTGCGGGTGGGTGTGAGGGGCACGCGATTTCGGTGCGATTGCCTCGGCGCCGCCTGCGTCGTAGGCGTTGAGGATCTGGTGGACACGTTGGCGTGAGATGCCAAAGCGCTTGGCGACGCTGGTGGGTGTGCCGCCTTGGTCTCTGACGGCTCTGACGATGGCGAGGTTGCGGTTGGGACTGTTCATAGCGTCAAACATGTCCCGACTCACCAGTCAAGCGTCACCGACACGGCTGAGGTAACCCTAAGTGTCAACAATGACGCGACTCACCTGTCAAGGATCACAACGCCTTCCGCAGGCACACCCCGTCAAATATGTCGTGACCTCAGGCACTGTCATCTCCGCCACCGCGCCCGTAGCTCAACGGATAGAGCATCTGACTACGGATCAGAAGGTTGGGGGTTCGAATCCCTCCGGGCGCACTCTAGTTTTTGTGTGGAAACCCCTGCTTGTCGAGGGTTTTCGGCGTTTGTGGGGAAAGTTCACTCGGCGGGGCGGCGACGGTGAATTTTTCCGCACGGGGCTTTGCGCGACTTGCGACGAACGAATGATTCTGCAGGCGGAGGTAGGGAGATTCATTCGGTAGTGAACTTTGCCGCACGGGTGCCGATCCTGACAGATCACGGCGGGCGTTTGTGGCGACCTGGGGCGATGGGGCGCTCTGACAGATTCCGCCGCGATGTGTCGGGGGATATAGCGAAAAAGCCCCGCCGGCGGGGCGGGGCTCGGGTGTTGGGAGCTTAGGCCTGGCGGGTGTCCACCACCGGGGCGGCGACGGTCTCAGCCGGCTTGTTGTTGCCGTTGCTGCTGCGGCCGATGGTGACATCGACGCCGTTGACCTGCGGGATGCAGGTGCGGACGGCGCCGGTCACAAGCAGGGCCGCGACGACGCCAACGGCGGCGCCACCAGCGGCGGTGAGCTGCGCGGGCTCGACGTTGAACTGACGGGCAGCGTCGTTGAATGCGCGCTCAGCCTGCTTGGCGGTGTCGTTGAGGCCCGGGACGTTCACCTGGCCGGCCAGCGCGAGCGGGATCAGAGCAACCAGCGGCAGGCCCAGGCCCACCAGGGAAGCGATGCAACGCGGGTCGGAGGAACCGCCCTCGATACCCACGGTGGCGTCCAGGAGGCTGGAGCCGCCGTTCTCGGCTTGGCCTTCGTTGCCCGGGGCAGGCTCGCCGTTCTGGCCACCACGGCGGGAGGAACCGACGCCCACCAGGCCGCCGTTGGCGTTTCCGGTGACCACCGGGTTGGCATTGCCAGTGATGAGCACGGACGGGTTCGCATTACCGGTGGCGACGACGCTGTTGTTCGAGCCGTTGTTGTTGCCGATGTTCGACGGGTTCGCATTGTCAGTGATGACCACGGACGGGTTCGCATTACCGGTCACCACCGCGGAGTTGTTCGAACCAGCCTCGCGGAGGTTGTCGTTGGCGTTGCCCGTCACCACCACGGAGTTATTGGACCCGTTGTTGTTGGCATTGTCCGTGACTACGGGGTTTGCGTTGTTGGTGACCACGACCGAGTTGTTCGATCCTGCCTCGCGGAGGTTGTCGTTTGCGTTGCCGGTGATGACCGGGTTCGCATTGCCGGTCACGACTGCGGAGTTGTTGGACCCGTTGTCGCGGAAGTTGTCATTGCCGTTGTTGTTGGCGTTGTTCGTGACCACGGGATTCGCATTGTCGGTGACCAAGACAGAGTTGTTCGAACCGTTGTCATTCGCATTGCCCGTAATCACCGGGTTCGCATTGCCCGTGATGACCGGATTGGCATTGCCAGTAATCACTGCGGAGTTGTTCGAACCGTTGTCGGAGATGTTCACCGTCGGGTTCGCATTGCCCGTGATCACCGGGTTGGCGTTGCCGGTGACGACCACGGACGGGTTGCCGTTATTGGACAGGTTGTCCTTGATTTCGACGGTCGGGTTGGCATTGCCGGTGATCACCACCGACGGGTTCGCATTGTTCGTGACAACCACGGATGGATTGCCATTATTAGAAAAGTTGTCCCGCGGGTTGACGTTGTCGGTGATGATCACGTTCGGGTTGGCGTTATTCGTGATGATCACGTTCGGGCTGCCATTGTTGTTGCCGATGTTCGACGGGTTCGCGTTGTTGGTAATCACCACGTTGATCAGGCGACCAGCACCGCCGCCGCCACCGTTGGTTCCACCTTCACCGCCACCGGTTCCGCCGTCGCTACCGCCGCTAGTGATACCGCCGAGGATGTCGCCCAAGCCACCAAGCAGACCGCCGCCGGTGCCAGCACCGATCAGGCTGCCCAGGATGGGGCCGAGGATGCCAGCGACGGTGCCCGCCGTTTCTGCGGGGGTTTTCGACGGGTTCTTGGCCGCGATCTTCAGGGTGGCATCGAACGTGTCAGTGCCGTCGTTCACCTTGATGGGAAGGTCGAAGTCGCCTTCCTTGAACGTGGTCGGCGGGGTGACGCGGATGGTGGTGCCGTCGTTGGAGACGGTCCAGCCAGTGGGCAGAGCGGCACCGTTCTTGGATACAGTGACGCCTTCCGGCAGCGTGATTCCCTCGACGGACTGCGCGGACGTGGACTTCTCAAAGTCCATCGGGTAGCGGGTGGTCAGCTGGTTTTCCCATTCGGCGCCCGGACGCTCGTCGATGATGTTGACGCGCAGCGTCGTCTCAAAGGTCTTTCCCGCGGCGGTGGTCACGCGCACCGGGATGTCCTTTTCGCCCGTGGCGAAGGCAGTCGAGGACTGCGGGCGGATCAGGGTCAGCGTGCCGTCGTCGTTGCGGAAGTTCCAGTTGAAGATGGTTTTCGCGCGCGGGGCGACGGTGTCGCCGGGCTGAAGCTGCAGCCCTTCAACTACAGCTTCATCGGCGTTCCAAAAGTTCGCGGTGTCGAAGCGCGGCTCGAATGTGGCGGCTGTGGTGCCTTCGCTTGTCGACGGCTGCTCCGCCGGTTCCGGTTCAGCTTCACTCGTCGGCGTGGTGGTCTCCTGGGCCTGAACCGGGGAGATGAACGGGGCCACGAGGGCAAGGGATAGGGCGCCCGCCGCGATGGCGGTGCGGCGGGAACGAACGGGCTTTGCCATGGTGGCTCCTTTTAGGATTCAGCGGATTGTCAGCGATGTATGACATCTATCGCAGAATACGCGTAGATCTTTACATACAACCGCCAAGAATCTGCCCTTTCTCGCGCAAAAATTTTCAGCCTGGGTACCCTCGCCGTGTGACTACGGCCAACGCGGCGGCGATCGCGCACCTGGAAAAGCAACTGAACCGGCACCGGTTGGACTCCGACGACTTGGACGGGCTCCACGAGGAGCTGGCGGAAATCCCGTTGCACGATGTGGTGCACGTGGTGGAGCGGCAGCCGTCGAAACGCGGTGCTGTGCTTATCCGCCTGCTGCCGCCGGAGCGCGCGGCCGCGGCGTTTGATGCGCTGGATCCCGCCCACCAGGCGGAAATTGTGGAGGCGCTCGGGCGCGAGGACGTCGCCGGGCTGTTCAGCGCGCTGGGTGCCGAGGACCGCGTGCGCATGCTGGACAACCTGCCCGCGGAGATCGCGGAGCGGTTCCTGGGGGATCTGGACGAGGATGCCCGCGCGGACACCGACCTGATTCTGGGCTACGAGAAGGGCTCGGTCGGTCGCGCGATGAGTCCCAACGTGGCGGCGGTTGGTCCTGGTGAGGGGGTGCGGGAGGTCGTCGAGAAGCTTCGTGCGAATGCGGACCGCTTTGAGACGGTGTACACCATTGCCGTGGTGGACCCGGAGCGCACGCTGTGCGGCGTGGTGGGGCTTCGCGACCTGTTCAAGGCGGCGCCGGACGCGCGCGTCGGCGACGTGATGCGCGAGCGGCCGTCGGTGCAAGTCAGCGACGATGCCGAGGACGCCGCGCGACGCCTGCTCTCCTCCGGGCTGCTGGCGTTTCCCGTGGTGGATGCCGGCAACCGTGTGGTGGGCATCTTCACCCACGACGAGGCCGCCGACATCGTCGAGCACGCCGACAGTGAGGACACCGCGCGCCAGGGCGGCTCCGAGTCCCTGAAGCAGCCGTACCTGTCCACCCCGGTGCTGAAGCTGGTGCGCTCGCGCATCGTGTGGCTGCTGGTGCTCGCACTCTCCGCGATCCTGACCGTGCAGGTCCTCGGGGTGTTTGAAGGCACGCTCGCACAGGTGACCGTGCTGTCGCTGTTCATCCCACTGCTCACCGGCACCGGCGGCAACACAGGCAACCAGGCGGCAACGACGGTGACAAGGGCACTTGCGCTTCACGACGTCACCAAAGGAGACATCCTGAAAGTGATGTGGCGCGAATTCCGCGTCGGCGCGACACTCGGAGCAGTGTTGGGCGTGCTCGGATTGGGCATCGCGTGGGCGGTTTTCGGCCGAGAAATCGGGATTGTGATAGGAAGCACACTATTTTGTGTCTGCGCCATGTCCGCGACCGTGGGCGGCATGATGCCGATTGTTGCCAAGACCGTCGGCGCGGACCCCGCCGTATTTTCCAACCCGTTCATCTCCACCTTCTGCGACGCGACCGGTCTGGTGATCTACTTCGCGATTGCCAAGGCGGTGCTTGGGTTGTAGTTGGGGTTCGGTTTGGGCGATGTTTGCCGGTTTGGCCTGGGGTTTTGGCTGTGAGTTCACCTGGGTGTAATGTTCTTTTTCGTTGTCCGCACGGCAACGAACTGAATACGCGCCCGTAGCTCAACGGATAGAGCATCTGACTACGGATCAGAAGGTTGGGGGTTCGAATCCCTCCGGGCGCACCAATTTTTAACGCCCCGAGCGTACCGCTCGGGGCGTTTTGTGTTTCTCTCAGGATTAGGTGGCGCCTGAGCGCTCATTGTTAGGAACTTTAGAAAACCTTTTAAAACTGGAAAAGGCCTGATTAACTGCGTTTTCAAGGTTGGTGCTTGCTTGAAAGCGACTGTCCAAATTGGTAGGTTTTACGGCAGTTCCGCGGGAGAAGTGTGTTCTATGTACTTCTTCCTCGAATTTCTCCCATTTACAAAAACAACCATTGGAGCCATCTTGAAGAACGCTTCCTCCCCGTTCGAGTTCAACTCGGACTCTGCCGCCCAGGGACCCTTGAACCCTGGGCGTTACAACGCAATGTCCTCCGCGGACCGCAACCCGCGCCGCCACTCCGGCAAGCGCTCCGTCATCGCCGGCATGACGTCCGTCTCCCTGGCGCTGGCCGGTTTGACGGTGCCGAGCGTTGTTGGGGGTTCATCGCCATTTGCCGTAGCTCAGGTTGCAGTTCAGGTCGCTAACACTTCCAATCTTGAGGCTCTTTCCTATTCCCAGGAGCGAAAGGAAAAGGTAGGGGGGGAAACTATTGAGCACGATGACTGGCGCCATGTGATACGTTACCGAGGTTCTGGCGTTAACCAGCCATTGAAACTTCAGGGCTACACGATGCGCATTCTCGAGAACCCTGGTACGTCGGTCACGGGCGATCGGAAATTCGAAGATGCCAAAGTGGTTGCAACCGTTTACAAGAGCGGAGCTACCGCACCGGAAAACGTGGTCGAAACAGTAGGCGCCACCTTGACGGCAGACCCCAATAACCCTCTACGTGTGGCTGTAAGGCTGGACCGTGAGGTGACTATTCCTGCATCCGGGCGCCTCCAATTTGATGTTGCGGACAAGGGGGGCGCCTGGCCATTATCGGGAGACAGTGAAACTCATGCTCGTCGTGACGTAGGAAACACTGTCATTGAAGACGCAACCGGCATATCTACTGGTTCGGTGTCTGGTCGTGTGATTGATCCGGACGGCAGTGGTGTTGAGGGTGTCACTGTCGAGGCTGGCGGCAAGACTGCTGTGACTGACCGCGGTGGTGTGTATTCGATTGCTGGTGTGCCGACGGGGGATACTGAGGTCAAGGTTGTCGATGGTGTGCCGGCTGGGTACTCGGTGTCTGGTGCGCAGCAGAAGAATGTGACGACGTCGGGTGTGACTGGGGTGGATTTCTCCACGACGCGTGAGACTGGTTCGGTGTCTGGTCGTGTGATTGATCCGGACGGCAGTGGTGTTGAGGGTGTCACTGTCGAGGCTGGCGGCAAGACTGCTGTGACTGACCGCGGTGGTGTGTATTCGATTGCTGGTGTGCCGACGGGGGATACTGAGGTCAAGGTTGTCGATGGTGTGCCGGCTGGGTACTCGGTGTCTGGTGCGCAGCAGAAGAATGTGACGACGTCGGGTGTGACTGGGGTGGATTTCTCCACGACGCGTGAGACTGGTTCGGTGTCTGGTCGTGTGATTGATCCGGACGGCAGTGGTGTTGAGGGTGTCACTGTCGAGGCTGGCGGCAAGACTGCTGTGACTGACCGCGGTGGTGTGTATTCGATTGCTGGTGTGCCGACGGGGGATACTGAGGTCAAGGTTGTCGATGGTGTGCCGGCTGGGTACTCGGTGTCTGGTGCGCAGCAGAAGAATGTGACGACGTCGGGTGTGACTGGGGTGGATTTCTCCACGACGCGTGAGACTGGTTCGGTGTCTGGTCGTGTGATTGATCCGGACGGCAGTGGTGTTGAGGGTGTCACTGTCGAGGCTGGCGGCAAGACTGCTGTGACTGACCGCGGTGGTGTGTATTCGATTGCTGGTGTGCCGACGGGGGATACTGAGGTCAAGGTTGTCGATGGTGTGCCGGCTGGGTACTCGGTGTCTGGTGCGCAGCAGAAGAATGTGACGACGTCGGGTGTGACTGGGGTGGATTTCTCCACGACGCGTGAGACTGGTTCGGTGTCTGGTTCGGTTAAGGGCGCTGATGGCGAGCGGGTTAAGAATCCGACGGTGACGTTGGAGGGTATTAACGGCAATGATGATTCGTTGGAGGTGCCGGTCAAGGCTGACGGTTCGATTGATACCTCGAAGGTGCCCACTGGTGATTACAAGGTCACGGTGACTGCTCCTGGTTATGACGACAAGGTGCTTCCGAAGGTCACGGTGACCGAGGAGGGGCCGAACACCATTGAGGTTGAGCTGGATCGTTCGACTGGTTCGGTGTCTGGTTCGGTTAAGGGCGCTGATGGCGAGCGGGTTAAGAATCCGACGGTGACGTTGGAGGGTATTAACGGCAATGATGATTCGTTGGAGGTGCCGGTCAAGGCTGACGGTTCGATTGATACCTCGAAGGTGCCCACTGGTGATTACAAGGTCACGGTGACTGCTCCTGGTTATGACGACAAGGTGCTTCCGAAGGTCACGGTGACCGAGGAGGGGCCGAACACCATTGAGGTTGAGCTGGATCGTTCGACTGGTTCGGTGTCTGGTTCGGTTAAGGGCGCTGATGGCGAGCGGGTTAAGAATCCGACGGTGACGTTGGAGGGTATTAACGGCAATGATGATTCGTTGGAGGTGCCGGTCAAGGCTGACGGTTCGATTGATACCTCGAAGGTGCCCACTGGTGATTACAAGGTCACGGTGACTGCTCCTGGTTATGACGACAAGGTACTTCCGAAGGTCACGGTGACCAAGGAGACACCGGGTCGCATTGACGTGGTGCTTACCCCGGCGGAAGCACCGGCCCCAGAAAACCCGGCAGAGCCGACAACTACCACGCCGAATCCGGCCACGTCGACCACGACGAAGGTGACCACCTCGAAGCAGGTCACTAAGCCGTCCGAGCCGACGACTATGACGCCGAATCCGGCCACGTCGACCACGACGAAGGTGACCACCTCGAAGCAGGTCACTAAGCCGTCCGAGCCGACGACTATGACGCCGAATCCGGCCACGTCGACCACGACGAAGGTGACCACCTCGAAGCAGGTCACTAAGCCGTCCGAGCCGACGACTATGACGCCGAATCCGGCCACGTCGACCACGACGAAGGTGACCACCTCGAAGCAGGTCACTAAGCCGTCCGAGCCGACGACTATGACGCCGAATCCGGCCACGTCGACCACGACGAAGGTGACCACCTCGAAGCAGGTCACTAAGCCGTCCGAGCCGACGACGCCGAAGACTGCCGTGCCGGCAACGACCGCGCCTTCCTCGACCCCCAAGTCGGATGAGAAGAACCCGAGCATCATTGGCACTGTCACCGACCCGGAGGGCAACCCGCTTCCGCCCACGAAGGATAAGGACGGCAAGCCGCAGCCGCCGACGGTGATCGTCAAGGACAAGGACGGCAACCAGGTTGGCGACCCGATTAAGGTCGACGAGAACGGCAACTTCGAGGTGCCGGAGCTGCCGAAGGACGGCGACTACGTGGTAATCGTCGACGCGCCGGACGGCTTCAACGATCCGAAGCCGCAGGTTGTGCCGGTAAAGAAGGGCGAGACCTCCAAGCTGCCGCCGATCGAGGTGACCAAGCCGAACGCTGATCTGGATAAGAACAAGCCGGCTGCGAAGCCGGGCTCTGTCCACGGCTGGTTGGTCGATGAGTCCAACCGTCCTATCACTGGCTCTGACATCAAGCTGGTGAAGAAGGGCGTTACCGACCCGGAGACCGGTGAGACGTTCGATTACGAGGTCCCGATCGAGGTCGACGCGGATGGCTACTTTGTCACCCCGCCGATCGACTTCAAGTACTTCCCGGAGGGTGTCGCCGACTTCGATCTTGAGGTCACCCTGCCTGAGGGCTGGCCGGATGTCGACATCAAGGGCGACAAGATCAACCGCACCGTGACTGTCAAGCAAGGCGAGTCCACCCCGGTTGAGATCAAGGTTGAGGCACCGAAGACGCAGTCCATCGTCGGCCGCATCGACGACGGCAACGGCAAGGCTGTGCCGGGTACCACCGTTGTGGTGACCGATCCGCGCGGCAACTCCCGCGTCATTCCGGTCGAGGATGACGGCTCCTTCGCGATCGACGACGTCATTCCGGGTGTCCACGAAGTGGAGATCCTCACCCCGGGTCGCGGCAACGATGTTGATCCGATCAAGGTGCCGGTCCGCGCTGGCGAGGATGTCGAGCTGCCGGAGATCCACCTGACCCAGAACAAGTCCCTGAAGCTTGAGAAGCGAGTTTGGGGCCGTGACGCCGACAACAACGGCAAGGTCAAGAACAAGGACGGCGAGCTCGTCGACGATGTGATGACCGTCAAGGACGGTGAGGACCTCCTCTATGCCCTGATCGTCACCAACGATGGCGACGAGCCGATCAAGAACATCACGTTCGACGATCCGGAGCTGGATAAGCGCAACATCGAGCTGACCATGCCGGAAGGCTGGACCGCTGAGTCTGAGCTGGCCCCGGGTGACTCGAAGGTCTTCAATGCCAAGATGAAGGCGCCGGAGGACGCGTTCGACTTCAACAACGTCGCAACCGCAAGTGGTGTCACCTCCAAGGGTGAGAAGGTCAGCTCCCTGCCGGATTCCGCCTACACCAAGTTCCTGCGTGGCGCTGTGGAGAAGAAGGTCAATGCCCGCTTCGCCACCAACAAGGACAAGCCGGTGAAGGCATCGGCGAACTCCCCGCTGGGCTTCACCTACGAGGTGAAGAACACTGGTTCCACGCCGATGGTCAACGTCAAGCTCACCGACATCGTCTACGAGGACGGCGTGGATGAGGACAACTGCAAGCCGGTCAAGGCGTCCGAAAAGGCAGAGGACGGCCAGTGCTACCAGCTCGACGTGAAGGAGCCGGAAGGCTTCACCGGCACGCTGCTGCCGGGCGAGCGCGTCGTCTTCAGCGCTGAGTTGCCGGAGGGCCTCAACCCGGGTGCGAAGCACCACAACGCCGCTGAGGCTCGTGGCGAGCTGCCGGCACGTCCGGGCCGCGGCGACGGCTACACGGGTGAGCCGGAGTACGGCGAGGATCCGTCGTCCGTGCTGATCATCTCCCCGAAGGACAACATCAAGGGCAACGCCCACGTTGTGGTCTCCGAGGGTGCAGAGCTGGACGCTAGCGATGTCCAGGTGGTTGCTTGGGTCGACGAGAACGGCAACGGCAAGCAGGACCCGGACGAGGGCCTGTCTGGCCTGAAGATCTCGCTGGCACCGACCGACGGCACCCCGTCCTTCGCCGGTGAGTCCAATGAGGACGGCAATGTCCTGTTCGAAGGCTCGCCGTACGGCAAGTACACGCTGAAGATTGACAGCCCGGGCAACCTGCGCCTGGTCGATCCGAAGGATCCGGAGAACAACTCCTTCGATCCGGGTGCGGTCCTCGAGTCCAAGGAATTCGAGGTCAACAAGGCCGAGCAGGTGATCAACCTGCAGCTTGAGACCCCGCGCACCGCTGGTATCTCCGAGGGCGGCGCTCAGGGCGAAGAGGAAGACAGCTCCCTGGGCAAGTGCCTGGCGTCTGCGTCCTCCGTGTCCAACCCGGTGGCGTGGTTGGTCCCGCTCGGCCTGCTTGGTGCCGTCATGGGCGGCATCGGTGTGATGTTCGAGGACGAGCTGAACCAGATTTCCGCTCAGGCCAACGCGGCAATCCGCGAGGCTATGCCGAACGTCGACCTTGGCATCGGCTTCCAGCAGCCGGAGTGGGTCACTGAGATCCAGGGCCAGTGGCAGGCGCAGATCGACCAGGTGAACCGTCAGCTGGCACAGATCAACCCCGCAGCCCCGGCTGCTGCGGGCGGCGTCGCTCTGCTGGCTATTGCTGGTTTGCTTACCGGTATCTTCTACGCCGGCTGTGAGGCTGGCTGGTTCGAGCCGAGCGAGGAGGGCAGCTCCGCTGGTAGCTCCTCCAAGGCAGACGCTGAGGGCACTGAAGATGTTGCTGGCTCCAGCAGCTCCAGCTCCGAGGGTGGCAGCTCCAAGAAGGCTGAGGCCGACGCCCAGCCGGAGGCAAAGCCGGAAGAGGCCGCCAACTAAGGCCCCGAGGGCTCTAGTCCATGGCTGAGTTATAGAACGTGCCCCGGTCTCGTCGATACGCATCGGCGAGACCGGGGCGCTGTGTTTTTACAGGCAATAAATATTGAGACAGCGCGATGAAACGTATACATTCGTAGGTGCTTTTTGGGCTTTCGCGCGCTTTTTCACATTCGAGAGGTAATAATGGCTGCAAACTCCAAGGTCAACCGCATCGCCGGGCTGTCGCTCGCCGCTGCTGTCGCGGGCACGCTGACGCTCGTGCCCGTTGCGAAGGCGGAAACCACGTCTCCGTCCTCGGAGTCCACGACGTCGAAGGCTCCGGTCGTCTCCACGGAGGACAAAAGCTCCGCCGCCCCGGCATCCTCTTCCACCGCCGCGCCGGTAACGACGTCGGTGAAGTCGGCTGAGGGGTCACCGAAGGCGTCGGCAAGCAATGTTGCCCCCACGACCAAGGCGGACACCACGCAGGAGTGGGCCGACATCCTCAAGGGCTTCGCCTCCCTGATCGTCTCGGCGACGGCCGCCGGCTCTGGCACCTCGGGTGTGCAGCTCACCTCTGACAACCACACCTACAGCGCCATGGCCAGCAACCCGACCAACGGCCGTCTTTACGCCGTGTCCGACGAGGGCCACCTGCTGCGCATCCACCCGCAGACCGGCAACCTGAAGGACCTGGGCGAGATCCCGGGCGTCGAGGCGAAGGAGATCACCTCCGCAGCCTTTACTCAGGACGGCACGCTCGTGCTTTTCGACGGCGAAACCGTCTACGCCAAAGACCTCGCCGACGACGAAACCGGTCCGAAGAGCAAACCGGAAAACCTCGAATTTGTGAAGAAGCCCGTCGAGGGTGTGCGCGACCTGCCGGAGCTTGCGTGGGCTCCGACCGACAATGACGGCGAGCTGGTCGCCCTGGCCACCAAGGACGGCAAGGCGACGCGCTACACCCTGAACGTGAAGGACGCGAAGGTCGCTGAGGCTCCGGCGGAGGTGAGCAAGGGCGTCGACCTGGCCGACGTCGCCGCGTTCGAGTATGCCTACCTCGCCGACGACGCCACCTTCTTCGCTGACGGCGAAGGCAACGCTGTCAAGCTTGTCGACGGCAAGATCGTCGACGTTGAGACCGACCGCACCGAAGAGGACAACTACAAGGCCGTGGCCGGCCTGGAGGCGAAGCCGGAGTCCGCCGCTGGCGAGACCCCGGCCTCCGGTGAGCCGACCACCACGGCTGCTGATGCGTCTGCCGGCGCTGGCTCCGCGACGGTTTCTGCTACCACCACCGCTGAGCCGACTCCGTCCAAGAAGGCCCCGAGCGTTGGTCAGCGGGACGCTGAGGTCGTCGAGCTTGACGTGGAGGTTGTCACCGCGGATGGCGGCCTGGTGCGGGACGCCAGCTTTGTGAGCGCAGACGGCACCGTCGACGGCGCGACCGACGAGTCCGGCAAGGGCAAGGTTTCCCTGAAGCTGGACGATGCGTCCCGCGGCAAGGACACCTTTAACCTGGCGATCGACCAGGCGCCGGAAAACTGGGGCGTGGCTGTCGCCGAGGTTCAGCGCGGTGCCAAGTCCGTGAAGTTCGTCCTCCCGAAGGGGGAGGATGCTTCCGCGACCACCACCGTCGCGGCGCCGAAGGACACCACGTCCTCGACCACTACGAAGACCGCTGCGCAGGGCGATGACGGCCTCATCGAGGTGGACGTCCTGGTCAAGACCGCCGACGACAAGCTCGTCGAGGGCGCCGAGTTCAAGAGCGAGGATGGCCGCGTCTTCGGCACCACCGATGCGAACGGCCGCGGCAAGGTCACTATCGACCCGAAGAAGGACAACGCGAAGCTCGTCCAGCTCACGCTGAAGGAAGCTCCGAAGGGCTACAAGAACGCTGACGTGGTTATCCGCCGCGGCGACACTGAGGCCGAGCTCGTCCTTCCGCGCGACCCGAACGCGACCCCGTCCTCCACGCTGAGCAAGCCGGACCAGGTGCTCAAGGTCCTCGACCAGGTCCGTCCGGTGGCGTCGTCCTTCCTCGCCCCGGCGGCCGCTCTGGCTGGCGCTGGCGGACTGGCGGGTGCCGCGGGCGCGGGCGGCTCGAAGAGCACCAAGAGCACCAACACCACGTTCGGCGGCACGAAGGTCACTTCCAGCAGCACCACGGGTCGTTCCACGGGCCGCTCCACCAGCGTGACCCCGTCCGCGAAGGTGGTCACCCGCAACGGCAACTCCACCAAGGTGGCCAAGGCGAACACGTCCACCCGCGCAACCTCCTCCGACGAGGACACGGAGCGCGACGGTGATCTCGCGGATACCGGTACCCCGATGCGCGCAATTATCGCGATCGGCGTGCTGTCCGTGCTCATCGGCGGTGCTTACCTGGCCCTGGGCCGTCGCCGCGAGAACCAGTAAGCCCGCGTAGAACACAAAAGGCGGCTCCCAAACACAGGGGAGCCGCCTTTTGCGTTGCTACGTCAGCCGAAACTAGAACACCTCGACGCGCCCGCCCACGGACTCGATCTGCACCAGCTGTTTCTCCCAGCCCGGGGTGCCCGGGTGCACGCGCATGATCGGGCGTGAAGAGATCTCCACGGGCGAGACGGACTCGCGCCGCGCCCCCTTGCGCGCCGCCATGCGCAGGTGGGCGCGGTGGCCAGACTTGGTCAGGTCCTCGAGCGACCTGCTCTCGCCGGACAGGGAATCGCGGGCGCCCTGGAGGAGGTCGATGAACTCATCCAGCACCGGCACCAGGGATTCCGCGTTGGTCTCGCACATGTTGCGCACGAGCTCCGGGTCGGTGCTGGCCACGCGCGTGGCGCCGCGGAAGGACCCGGCGGACAGGGATTGCGCCAGGGTGCCGCCGTGGTCGCCGACAAGCGCCAGCGCCTCGGCGATCACGTGGGGCAGGTGGGACACGCGGGCGACGGCCTCGTCGTGGCGGTCCACGGACACCGGCACCGCCTCCGCGCCGACCACCGCGGCCATGCGGCACACCACGGTGAACAGTGAGGCCCACTCGGGGTCGCCGGGGTGCTCGCGGGCGTAATCGAAGGTGACGGCCCACGCGGCGCTTGCGAACAGCCCTTCCTGGGAGGCGGTCCACCCGGAAAACTCAGTGCCGGCCATGGGGTGACCGCCCACGTAGCGCGACTCCATTCCGCGTTCGACCACCAGGTCGTAGACCGGCTTTTTCACGCTGACCACGTCGGTGATGCCGCACGACGGCGCGAGCTCGGCCACCTGGTCCAGCACCGAGGCCACGGCCCGCATGGGCACGGCCACGACCACCAGGGCGCCGTCGTCTTCGGCGCGGCGCAGCACTTCTTCCACGGAGTCGGACACGTCGAAGCCGTCCCTGCGCGCGGCACCCGCGCCGTGCAGCGTGAACCCGTAGACGCGCTCGCCGCGCGAGTGCAGGTCGCGCATGAGCGATCCGCCGATGAGTCCGAGGCCGACGATGCACACTGGGGGCAGCTGATGTGTAGTCACCGCACACAGTCTAGTGACACCTCCGCGGACGCGGACTACGCTTCGACACCATGAGCCAGGATTTCCCGGACGGGTACGCAGTCACCGTCGAGCGCACCGGCGGCACGTGGCGTGTGCGCGAGTTCGACGACGATTTTTCGGACCTTTCCACATCCGTCACCGCGGTGCGCAACCTGCGCGCGGAGGGGCCGGCGTTTGCGCTGCTCAATGTGGAGGAGGACTACCTGGTCATCGTGCGCCCGGGGCCGTCGCAAACCCGCGTGCTCATCTCGGATGCGACGATGGCGGTGGACGACGATTTCGCCGCCGACATCTTGGATGAGGCGGGCGCCGAGATCCCGGACATCGACCCGGACGAGCTGGACAATGTGGACGCGTGGGCGGACGGGGACTTCGACATCCTCACGGACCTCGGCCTGTCCGAGGAGCAGATGAGCATTTTGCTTGACGACGACGCGGACCCGGCCGACCTCGCCCAGTCAATCGCCGACGAACTCGGCTTCGGCGACGAGTTGGACGACGTTGTCGGCTAGCCTGCGGCGCGCCGAGGAGCGCATGCGCGTCGCGCTCGAGACCGCCAAACAGACACCCGCCGGCGACGTGCCGGTGGGTGCTGTCGTGTTTGATGCTGGCGGGGAGGTGGTGGGCAGGGGCGTGAACCGTCGAGAAGCGAACTGCGATCCCACTGCCCACGCCGAGGTGGAAGCGATCCGCGACGCCGCGCGGACGTTGGGGACGTGGCGGTTGGACGGCTGCGAGCTGGTGGTGACGCTGGAGCCGTGCACGATGTGCGCCGGCGCGATCCTGGGGGCGCGGGTGTCCTCGCTGGTCTTCGGTGCGTGGGAGCCGAAAACCGGCGCTGTGGGCAGTGTGCTGGACGCGATCCGGGACCCGCGACACCTGCACACCCCGGAGGTGCGAGCGGGCGTGCTGGAGGCGGAAGCTGCCGGAATGCTGGGCGAGTTCTTTGAAGGTCTGAGGAGTAATTGAATCGTTACCCAACGCCGCGCCGTTCGCACCTATAGTGGGGCACCTAACTGATTCCAACGAACAAAGGAGAACATCATGGGTATTGAGGACAAGGCAGACCAGCTCAAGGGCGGCGCTAAGGAAGCTCTGGGCAACCTCACCGACAACGAGAGCCTGGCCAACGAGGGCAAGGCTGACCAGCTGGCTGGCGCAGCCAAGGAGAAGCTCTCCGAGGCTGGCGACGCGATCAAGGACAAGGCCAACGAGGTCGCGGCAAAGGTCGAGGACAAGCGCGACGAGGCTGAGAACGAGGCTGACCGCTAATTTGGTTATCCGGCAGCGCTGCCGTTAATCTGTTCGGCGGTAGCGTGTCCGAGCGGCCGAAGGTACTCGCCTCGAAAGCGAGTGTGGGTAAAACCACCGCGGGTTCAAATCCCGCCGCTACCGCCAAAGTGTCAAGCCCCCGGAAACGGGGGCTTTTCGCATGTCGGGGGTGCCCACTAGGATGGGCCGGGTTACGCTCGCGCGGCCGCGGGCGGGAAGGAACGGGTCTTTTACGTGGCGAAACTGCTGTACAAACTCGGGCGCTGGTCGTACCTGCACAAGTGGCGGGTGGTCGTCGCCTGGCTGTTGCTGCTCGGGGCGACGGCCGCCGGCGCGTTGTCGCTGATGAGGCCGTTCACGGACGAGTTCGCCATCGAGAACACCCCGGCCATTGACGCGCTGGACACCATGGCGGAGAACTTCCCCGACGCGGGCAACGTGGCCACCGCGCCGAGCGTGAACCTGGTCTTCGCCGCGCCGGAAGGGCAGCGGCTGGACACCCCGGAGCACATGGCGGCGATGGACAAAACCGTCGACTACATCCGCGACCACCTGGGCGTGGAGGGGCAGCGCTTCGGCAACCCGGTGCAGGTCAACGATGAGTTGCAGCGCACCATCATCGACCAGATGTCGCAGATGGGCATGCCGCCCGAGCGCGCTGAGGCCGATGCGCACAACATGCGGATGCTTTCCGACGACGCACGCATCGGCTACACCACCTTCGACTTCGATGCCCCGTCTTCGATGTCCGTGGACCAAGCGGACCGCGACGTGGTGACAGAGGCCATGCAGCTGGGCCGCGACGCCGGGCTGCAGGTGGAGGCCGGCGGCGCCGGCTTCGGCGACCCGATCGCGGTGAAGACCACCTCCGAGCTGGTGGGCCTGGGCGTGGCGTTTGTGGTGCTGGTGGTCACGTTCGGCTCGCTTGCCGCGTCCGTGATCCCGCTGATCTCCGCCGTAGTGGGCGTGGGCATCGGCGCACTTTTGGTGCTGTTGACCACGCACTGGGTGGAGCTGAACAACGTCACCCCGGTGCTGGCCGTGATGATCGGCCTGGCCGTGGGCATCGACTACGCCCTGTTCATCCTCTCCCGCTACCGCCAAGAATCGCGGGACCTGCCGCCGGACGAGGCCGCGGGCATGGCGGTGGGCACCGCCGGCTCCTCCGTGGTCTTCGCCGGCACGACCGTGTTTACGGCGTTGGTTGCGCTGGCGCTGGCGGGCATCGAGTTCCTCACCTGGATGGGCCTGGCGGCCGCGGCCACCGTCGCGATCTCGGTGCTGGTGGCGCTCACGCTCGTGCCCGCGCTGCTGGGCCTGTGGGGCTCGAAGGCGTTCGCCGGCAAGATCCCGGGCCTGGCCGGCAACCCCGGGCCCGGCAAGCGCCCGGGCAAGGACCTGGACGAAAACTCCATGGGTCGGCGCTGGGTCCGCTTCGTGGAAAAGGCCCCCGGCCTGGTCATGGCCGTGGTCGTGCTGGGCCTCAGCGCCCTGAGTATCCCGGTGCTGAACCTGGAGATGGCGCTGCCGTCTGACACCACCTCCAACCTGGACACCACCCAGCGCAAGTCCGCCGACCTGATGGCGGAGGGCTTCGGCCCCGGCGTCAACGCCCCGCTGCTGTTGGTGGTGGACGCACACAGCGTCAACCCGGATTCGGAGATCCTGCAGCCGTACATGGACGCCATCCCGGACGAGGCCGGCGGCGACGCCGAGAAGGCCGCGATGGCCAGCTTCATCTACACCGTGGGCGAGGTCGGTGCCGTCGGCGGCATCACCCACGCCCAACTCATCGGCGCCAACGATGACCTCACCGCCGCACAGATCCTGGCTACCCCGGACGGCGGCCCCGAGGAGCAGCGCACCCTCGCCGTCGCCCACGGCGTGCGCGACGTGGTCGGCCAGGTGGAGGATGCCACCGGCACCGACATCGGCCTGACCGGCCTGACCGCGGTGCAAATGGACATCACCGAAGAGCTCGCCGAGGCTATGCCGCTGTACTTGACCATCGTGGTGGGCCTGGCCATCGTGCTGCTGATGGTGGTGTTCCGCTCCATCCTCGTGCCGCTCGTGGCAGGCTTGGGCTTTTTGCTCTCGGTCGGCGCCGCGTTCGGCGTGACCGTCCTGGTCTTCCAGGAGGGCCTGTTCGGCCTGGTCAACACCCCGGGACCCATCCTGTCGTTCCTGCCCATCTTCATGATCGGCGTGACCTTCGGCCTGGCCATGGACTACCAGGTCTTCCTGGTCACTCGCATTCGTGAGGCGTATCTGAAACGTGGAAACGTCGATAAGCTTCGCGCCGTCCACGAATCCACCGTCGACGGCTTCGCGCAGGGCGCACGCGTGGTCACCGCCGCCGCGATCATCATGATCGCCGTGTTCATCGCCTTTTTGGACCAGCCGCTGCCGTTCATCCAAATCTTCGGCTTCGCCCTCGGTGTCGCCGTGCTTTTCGACGCCTTCTTCATCCGCATGGCGCTCGTCCCCGCCACCATGTACATCCTGGGCCGCTCCACCTGGTGGATGCCCACATGGCTCGACCGCCTCCTGCCCGAAGTGGACGTCGAGGGCACCGATCTAGAAAAGGAACACGCATGACCGACGTGACGTTTGAGGCCCGCACCCAACTCGAGCCCGCGCCGGGCCGCCACGGCCGCACCGGTGTGATCCACACCCCGCACGGCGACATCCAGACCCCGGCGTTCATCCCCGTGGCCACGAAGGCGACCGTGAAAACGCTCACGCCGGAGCAGATCCGACAGACCGGCGCGCAGGCGATTCTGTCCAACGCGTACCACCTGTACCTGCAGCCCGGCCCCGACATCGTGGACGAGGCCGGGGGCGTGGCCGCCTTTGAAAACTGGCACGGGCCCACATACACCGACTCCGGCGGCTTTCAGGTGATGAGCCTCGGCGTCGGCTTCAAGAAGGTCCTGGCCATGGACACCGCCGGGCTGACCGAGGGTGATATCCGCGCCGCCAACAAAGACCGCATGGCGCGCGTGGACGACGACGGCGTGGACTTCAAATCCGTCATCGACGGCTCGTCCCACCGCTTCACGCCCGAGGTGTCCATGCAAATCCAGCACCAGCTGGGCGCCGACATCATGTTCGCCTTCGACGAGCTGACCACCCTCGTGGATACCCGCGCCTACCAGGAACATTCAGTCGAGCGCACGCGCCGCTGGGCCCGCAGGTGCCTGCTGGAGCATGACCGCTTGACGACGGCACGTTCCGACAAACCCCTCCAATCCCTCTGGGGCGTGGTCCAAGGCGCCCAATACGAGGACCTGCGCCGGCAGGCGGTGCGTGGTTTGCTGGACCTGGATAAGGAGGCCCGCGACGAGGGCCGCCGTGGCTTCGGCGGCTTCGGCATCGGCGGCGCGCTGGAGAAGGAGAACCTGGGCACCATCGTCGGTTGGGTCACCGATGAGCTGCCCGTTTCGATGCCGCGGCACCTGCTTGGCATATCCGAACCCGACGACATCTTCACCGCCGTCGAAGCCGGCGCCGACACCTTCGACTGCGTCGCGCCCACCCGCCTGGGCCGCCGCGGCGGGGTGTACACCCTGGACGGGCGCCTGAACCTCGCCGGCGCCCGGTTCAAGCGCGACTTCGCCGGGGTGGACGAGGAGTTCGGCGGCTACGTCTCCGAGAACTACTCCCGCGCCTACATCCACCACCTGCTCAAAGCAAAGGAGTATTTGGCCGGCACGCTGTGTACCATGCACAACCTGGAGTTCATGATCCGGCTGGTGGACAACATCCGCGCCGCCATCGACGCCGGCGACTACGAGGCCTACCGTGACGAGTTCCTTGGCCGCTACTACGCGGGGAAGTAGCAGACACAAAAGCGGGCCCTTCCCTTTTTCGGGAGGGCCCGCTTGTTGGTTTATACCTACCTGCTGGCCTTAGCTTTCAAGCCTTAGCGCATTGCGAGGAATGCTGCGCCGATGCCGAGGGCTGCCAGGGCCGCGACGACGCCGCCGATGATGGCCGCGACGTTGACCTGGTTGTTAGCCTGCTTCGGGGCCTCGGCCTTGGCCTTGGCTTCCACCTTCTGCTCGGCCTTGGGCTGCTCGGCGGGGACGACGCCGGGTTGTGCCTCAGCCTCTTCAGCCTCGTCGACCTCAGCTACTTCTGCTTCGATCTCGGCGGGGACTTCGGGTTCTGCGACCTCGACGGGTGCCGGGGTTTCGATTTCGATGTCTTCTTCGACCTTTTCGGCTTCGACTGGTGCGGTGACGCGGGCGCCGATGGATTCGGCGTAGGCACCGATGCGCGGGTTGTCGAGTACCAGGGAGTCCCAGTCGGCGGGGACGAGGACCTTGCCCGCCGGGGTGTCGGCGAAGTACGGCTTTTCGGAGTAGTTGAAGTAGTCGAACTGGCGGTCGTAGTTCATCACCGACTGGTAACCGGCCTGCATCGGGGAACCTTCAGCGATGTCGGTGACGTACTGCTGAGCACCCCAGTGGCGCAGACCCAGGGTGTGGCCGAACTCGTGCAGGATGGTGTTGCGCACCTGCTCCTCGTTGGCGCGGCCATCCGGGTTAGCCACGTAGAAGGAGTTATCGCCCACCAGCGACAGGCCCGTGGCGTTGGAGCCAGCGCGCATCCTATCGCCCAGCACGCCGGGGCGGAAGATGTTGGCGCGGTCACCAAGGTTGTTGATGGTGTTAATGAGCTGGAACGCCTCAAACTTGCTCGGGTCAAAGTACGAATCGCGGTACTCTAGCGTCTCGCCGCCGTGGGCGTCGGAGTAGTTGGGGATGTTGGTGTAGTGCTCGCCAGCGTCGATGTGCAGGCTAATGCCGTGGTCGGCAAACAGGTCCACTAAATCGTCCAGGCTCTGCGTCGACGGGGCGTAGGAGGTGCGGTTGGCGTTGGCGCACTCGCGTGCCGCGTGGGTGTCGCACTTCAAGGTGTCGTATTCCGACGACATCCAGTTCAGCTGCATGAACAGATCCGGGCGTTCGGGGTCCGCGCCCCAATCCGGCAGGGGGATCTCGGTGCCGTCGGCGAGGACGACGCCTTGCTCTTCCCAGATGTCCGGCAGGCCGTCGCCGTCGGAGTCAACGAGGGTGGCGGTGTTGGTGCGCACCGGTGCGAGCTCGATCTCTTGGGCGGCGTGTGCGACGTCGGCGCCGGAGATGGCGATGGCTGCGGCAACTGCTGCGGCGATGGTGTTTCGGAATGCTGCTCGCATCTCGGTGACTCCTTGGTGTGTGTTTTTCTCTTTGTGACATCCATGAGTTTATGCACCGAATATGCGCAGGTAAACCGCTCGCCGCCAGGCTGAAAAATTCCGTAAATCGTTGAGCATTCTTTCCGGATTGTTCAACGTTTCCACCCGTTTTGGCCTGCGGATTGTTCATCAATCCGGGGGCGCGGTCCGGGGTTTCGTCAGTATTGTTCAACGATCAATCCGGCAACGCTCGCGGATGGTTGAACAATCCACTATCACCGCATTTTATGCACCTTAAGGTGTTTTCCAGCATGGATTTCGGCAATTCCGCATCTACCTGCATGTTCCGGTTGACCATACAATTCATACTCTCTCAGATTTGGTGGTTTCCCCCCCCCAGAAACCCCCGAAAACCCCTGGATTGTTCAATGATCCGCAGATTGTTCAGCAATCCGGAAACCCCCACTACCCCCGTTCTTTACCCCCGCTGCGGCGGCAGGACGCCGTCGCAAAGCAAAAAGCCCGCAACCACAACGGCTGCGGGCGGAAGAAGCCTGGTTTAAACGGACGCCTCCGCGCGGCGTACTGCCGCGATGGTCGGGTAGGTCACCGGCAGGAGGAGCACTTCCATCAGCGTCTTCCACAGGAAGCCGACCGCCACGTAGTTCGCAAACGCGCCGGCCGAGTCGATGCCAATCACAGCTGCGGCAATCGAGCAGAACAATAAGGTGTCCGCGAATTCGCCGACCACGGTGGAGCCGATCAGACGAGCCCACAGATGCCCAGCACCAAACCGGTCCTTCATCCGCTGCAGCACCCACGCGTTGAGCAGTTGCCCCACCACGTAGCCGGTCAGCGAGGCCACCACGATCCGCGGAAGCAGGCCGAGGACGGCGGCGAAGGTGTCGTTCATGTCGTAGAAATCCGCGGCCGGCAGCCAGATCGCTATATAGAAGGACAACACTGCAATGACGGCGATGGCGAAGCCGGTGAACACGGCGCGCCTCGCCGCGCGAAACCCGTAGACCTCCGCGATCACGTCGCCGATGACGTAGGAGATGGGGAAGAGGAAGAACGCGCCGTCGGTGATCAGCGGCCCGAGCGCGACGCCTTTTTGCGCGGTGATGTTGGAGATCAAAAACACTGCGCAGAACAGGGCGAGCAGGTACGGGTACGGGGAGCGGGAAACGCGGGGTGACATGCGCTTTATCATGGCACACATGTCTGATTTTCAAGCTCCCGCCGGCCGTTACGCCCCGAGCCCCAGCGGTGATCTCCACTTCGGCAACCTCCGCACCGCGGTGTTGGCGTGGTTGTTCTCGCGCCACACCGGCCGCAACTTTTACCTGCGCGTGGAGGACATTGATTCGGAGCGCTCGTCCGCGGAGTCCGCGCAGCGCCAGATCGAGGATCTGCAGATGCTCGGCCTCGACTTCGATCAGCCGGTGATGTACCAGCACGACCGCGGCGACGCGTACGCCGATGCGCTGTCCCGCCTGGATACCTACGAGTGTTACTGCACGCGCCGCGACATCCGCGAGGCCGCTTCCGCGCCCCACGCCCAGCCCGGCATGTACCCGGGCACCTGCCGCGATCTTTCAGAAGAGCAGCGAGCTTTTCGACGCTCCGAGCTCCACGCCGAAGGCCGCCTCCCGGCAATCAGGCTGCGCGCGCACGTGAAAGAGTGGACGGTGCGCGACTTCTACCAGGGTGAATACACGGGTCCGGTGGACGATGTGATCTTGAAACGCGGCGGGCGCATCGACCAGGCGCAGGCGGGGGATTGGGCGTACAACTTGGCCGTGGTCGTCGACGACGGCTACCAGGGTGTGGATCAGGTAGTGCGCGGAGACGATCTGTTGTTTTCAGCGCCGGCTCAGGCGTACCTTGCCGACCGCTTAGGGCTCACAGTTCCCGTTTATATTCATGTGCCGCTCGTGGTGGGGCCGGAGGGGCGTCGATTGGCAAAGCGCGATGGGGCGGTGACGTTGCGGGAGATGCTTGCCGGGAAGAGCGTGGAGGATGTTGTGTCGCAAATCGCGGAATCGCTCGGCTACGTGGGCGTTTCGAGCGTCCAAGAGTTACTGGAGGAATTTGATCCGGCGCAGCTTTCGCGCGAGCCATGGTTGTGGACACCTCAACAACCTGAGGGTTTCTAATATATAACCTGACAATTATATCAAAAAATGTTGCAGAATGCCTGAAGTTTCTTCATATTGGGCGAAACCCTTTAGTTAGCCTTTTGAGGAGATTTCAATGAACGCGAAGAAGATCGCCGCGAGCGCCGTCGCGCTGGCTCTCGGCACCTCCGCCATCGTCGCGCCGCAGGCGACTGCGCTGCCGGAAGAGTTTGTCAGCCCGCCGGGTGTGCTCGGCAACCCGGAGCAGGATGACTGCCAGATCACCATGGAGGACAACGTTTCCACCTCCCAGCCGGGCGAAGCCAGGGAAGCGGACCAGAACGGCGTTGCCGCTGGTGTCGCGCTCAACGAGGCCAACACCGAGTACCTGGCGTGGGTCACGCTGGACAGCAAGGGTGAGCGCATCTTCAAGCGTGCCGTGGCGAACGCCGAGATCGCGAACAAAGCGACCAAAGACGTCACGCAGTCGTTCACGGTGAAAGAGCAGCAGTCGGGCGCGCTCGCGTTCGATGCGGAACTCAAGGACAAGAAAGTCAACCTCGACGTTACCGACATTGTCCCGGTGAATAACGACAGCTTCTCGGTGAAGCCCGGCGATGAGCAGAAAGTGTCCGCGAAGCTCGGTCTGAACAATTCCCTGGATAAGCAGACGTGGGCGTGGAAGATCAACCAGCCCACCTCCTCTGGTCAGTCGGTCACCCGTGTGAACACCTGGGCGACCGTCGACGTTGCGCCGTGGCCGATTGAGACGGACAACTGCCTGCCGATTACGGCGTCGTCCACCAAGTCCAAGGCGATCATCGCCGACGGCAACGAGTACGACACCGGCATCACCGTCGCCAACGCCGAGAACGACTTCGAGCGTCTGACCGGCAACGTCACCGTGGGCGGTAAGGCTGTCGCCGACGCGAAGGTGCGCGTGGACGCCGACGGCAAGGTCTACGTCACCCTGCCGAAGAACGCGACCGGCGGCGTCGATAACGACAAGCCTGCCAAGGTCGACGTGCAGCTGCTCGCCCAGCCTCGCGAGGAGACCAAGGACTCCAAGTTCGAGGCCTACAACTCGCCGCAGGCGCTGCGCGTGGTGGACGACCTCGGCCGCGTTACCCAGGATTCGCCGGAGTTCACCGGCGAGGTCCCGGTGCAGAAGTTCGCGCCGGAGTACAAGTCCCCGGCGACCGTGAAGCCGGGCAAGACCGTCAACGTTGCGCTGAAGACCCAGCCGGGCGACGTGCGCGGCAAGGCCGTGGACGCCACCTACACCGTCAAGAACGCCCCGGAGGGCTGGACCGCCGAGCCGGCCAAGGACGGCACCCTGAAGGTCACCGCACCGAAGGGCGCGAAGGGTGGCGACACCGCTGAGTTCACTGTTGAGGTGGCGTACCCGGACGGTTCCGTCGATACGCTTAAGCCCGTTGTCAACGTCAAGGACTTCGACACCACCGGCGCCACGCCGGGCTACGGCGAGGAGAAGGGCAAGCGCGGCACCGAGGTCACCCTGACCCAGAACGAGAAGCTGCCGAAGGGCTCCACCTTCACCATCACCGAGGACCAGGACCTGGGCGACTGGAAGCCGCAGGTTGACCCGAACACCGGCGAGATCACCGTCACCATCCCGAAGTCCGCGAACCCGGGCGACGAAAAGACCATCCTGGTCGACGTGAAGTACCCGGACGGCTCCACTGACAAGAAGGTCCCTGCCAAGGTCATCGTGCTCAACGAGCCGAGCTACGGCGAGGTCACCGACAAGCCGGGCGAGAAGGTCGAGCTGCCGCAGACCGGCGACGTCGTCGACGGCTCCACCTTCACCATCAACCCGAAGCAGGACCTGGGCGACTGGAAGCCGGTTGTGGACGAGAAGACCGGCAAGGTCACCGTCACCATCCCGGAGAACGCGAAGCCTGGCGACGAGAAGGAAATCCTCGTCGACGTCAAGGACCCGAAGTCCGGCAAGACCGACACCGTCCCGGCGAAGGTCATCGTCCACGGCGCACCGGAGTACCCGGCAGTGGAGAAGACCCCGGGCGACAAGGTGACCCTGCCGCCGAAGACCGACGGCGTGCCGCCGAAGTCCACCTACGAGATCACCCCGGACCAGGACCTGGGCGACTGGAAGCCGGAGATCGACCCGAAGACCGGCGAGATCACCGTCACCGTGCCCGAGACCGCCAAGGACGGCGACAAGAAGACCATCGACGTCACCGTCACCTACCCGGGCGGCAAGACCGACAAGGTCCCGGCCGAAATCACCGTGAAGGACCCGAAGACCCCGGGCAAGGACGACGAGCCGGGCACCCCGGGCACCGAGACCCCGGGCACCCCGGAGAACCCGGACAACAAGGGCCCGAAGGTCATCGTCATTCCGGGTGAGACCAAGGAACTGAATCCGGAGGTCATCGGCGACAAGAACGGCGACCCGACCTACAAGATCCCGGACGGCTGGAAGATTCCGGACGGCTGGAAGATCACAGTCGACCCGAAGACCGGCGACGTCAACATCACCGCACCGAAGGACGCCACCCCGGGCACCAAGATCGAGGTCCCGGTGGAGATCACCTTCCCGGACGGCGAAAAGAAGACCCAGGAGATCCCGGTCGAGGTCGGCGAGACCTCCGAGGGCACCATCCCGTACGTCCCGGGCCAGAAGAACCCGCTGGTGATCTTCGTGCCGAAGGACGCGGACAAGGGCACCGACCCGAAGCTGCCTGAGGGCTGGACCATCGTCGAGCGCGGCGACAACTCCTTCACTGTTGAGGTGCCGGAGGGCACGAAGCCGGGCGTCTACGAGGTCGTATTCCCGGGCAAGAACGGCGAGGTCAAGGTGCTGGTCGAGGTCAAGCAGGCCGTGACCGAGCAGGGTTCCTCCGAGAACCTGCAGAAGTGCTTCGCCAACATGTCGTCCGAATCCAACCCGCTGCTGTGGCTGGTCCCGGTCGGCCTGCTCATCGCCATCGGCGCTCCGCTGGCCGGCCCGCTCGGCCAGGAGCTGGGCAAGGCTGCCGCGAACGTGTCGGCGCAGATGAACATCCCGAACCCGCTCGAGCAGTTCGGCATCGGCGGCAACACCAACCGCCGCCCGCAGCCGGAGTGGGTGACCCAGCTGCAGGCTGAGGCTAACCGCATCCAGGCGCAGTTCGGCCCGCAGGTCACCCAGGCCGCCGCAATCGGCCTGTCCCTGGCCGGCCTCGCAGCGGGCCTGGGCATCCTGGCCGCGCTGTGCAAGGACGGCGAGCTGCCGGAGTGGGCGGCTTCCTCCGCCAACGTCGAAGGCTCGTCCGCGAAGAAGGACGCTGAGGGTTCCTCCAAGGAGGAGAAGCCGGCTGAGGAGAAGCCGGCTGAGGAGAAGTAACTCCCACCGCTAGAACGCCCAGCCGCCCCCGTGAGATCAACCGGGGGCGGCTGGTTTTTCGTCGATAGGCTATTGCCCGAAGCCCTCGCCCTTGCGCCACGTCAAGGCCGCGCCGGGGGAGACGGGGGAGGCTGGGTCCAGGATGTTGTGGACGCGAAGCCACTGCATGTCCACCTGCTCGGGCGTGATGGCCACGATCGTGTAGCCGTGCGTGTCCAGCGCCACGTGGTGCAGGCTGGGGTTCGCGGCGCGCAGGTAGCCGCACGCCGCGCTGAAAACGGGGTGGCCGGCGCGGATCTTCGTCGACTCCGCCACGTTCGGCGCGGTGATGGACGAGCAGACGATCTCGCAGCCGATCTCCTCGCCGCCGTGGGTGATGGTGTGCGCCCACTCGGAATGGATGTCGCCGGTGAGGAAGATCGGGTGCTTGCCCAGGCGGCCCAGGGCGTTGATCAGGCGGCGGCGCTCGAAGTCGTAGCCGTCCCACTGGTCGCCGTTGAGCGGCATGTCGTTGAGCTCGGGCAGCGGCGCCTGCGCTGGCACGATGTTCGCGCTGAGTGACTTAGCGACGGGACGCGTGGCCGCATGGTTAAACGCCGCGCCGATGTGCAGCGGGGAGAACATCACCGAGTTGCCCAGCGCGTTCCACGTCGCGGTGGAGCGCTCGAGGGTGTCGATGAGCCAGTCGTACTGCTCCGAGCCCAGCATCGTGCGCGCGTCGCCGGTCTGGCGGGCGCCGCCGCGCCAGAACTCCTTGTCGCGGTAGGTGCGCAGGTCCATGATGGTCAGCTCAACCAGGTCGCCGAATTGCAGGGAGCGGTAGATGTGGCCCTCGTCGGAGGTTGCGGTCAGGCGCACCGGCATCCACTCGTAGTAGGCGCGCATGGCGGCGTCGCGGCGTGTGTGGAAGTCGCCCTCGTCCGCGTTGTGGTTTTCGGCGCCGTCGCGCCAGTTGTTGTTGGCGAACTCGTGGTCGTCCCACACCACCACCCACGGCAGGGCGGCATGCGCGTCGCGCAGGTTGGGGTCGGTGCGGTAGCGGCCGTAGCGGGTGCGGTAGTCCGCCAGGGTGACAATTTCGTGGGCGGGCTGGTGCAGGCGCACGGGCCCGTAGCCGGCGTATTCGTACTGGGCGTACTCGTAGATGTAGTCGCCGAGGAACACGGTCAGGTCCAGCTCGCCGTCCCAGCCGCGCGCCGCCATGTCCTTGTAGGCGGGGAAGAAGCCGGATTCCCAGTTGGCGCACGACGCGACGGCCCAGCGCTGCCGGTCCACGTGGCCAACGGGTGCGGTTTTGGTGCGGCCGAGCGGGGAGGCGGCGCCTTCGTGCGGGCCGTCTGCCACGGTGAACGCGTAGTAGTAGACGGTGTCCGGCTCCAGGCCGCGCACGTCGACGTGGATGGTGTGGTCGCGCTCCACGCGGCTTTCGGTCTCGCCTTCGGCGATGACGTCGCGGAGCTGTGCGTCGCGCGCGACCCGCCAGCGCACCCGGGTGTTGGCGCCGCCGCCGGAGCCGGGCATCGCCTGCTCGTCGGGGGTGATGCGCGTCCAGATCACCACCGCGTCCGGCAGCGGGTCGCCGGAGGCCACGCCGTGCACAAACGGCAGGGGTGGCAGCTCCATCTCCACGGGCACCGGCTTCGTGGGCAGCGTGCTCTGCGACTGCGCACTCGGCACCGCCACCGCCGCACCCGCCGCCGACGTCGCCACAGCGGCGGTGCGCAGGAAGTTGCGGCGGGAGACTGTGTGCGGCGAGTTCACGCCCATATCTTGGGCCGTGGATGGCAGTCCCGCGACCCGAGTGGCGCGATTTTGCGGGGATTTCAGCTCGAATTTTCGCGCTGTTTACCCTTTACGCGGATGGGGTCGCGATGTCGCGGTTGCCCAGCCGGGCGTCGATACGCAGAAGGCCCGAGCCGTCATCGCCGACGAGGTTGAGCTGGTCGAGGATCTCACCGACGGTGGCCTCCTCCTCGACCTGCTCGTTGAGGAACCAGTTGAGCAGGGCGCGGGACTCGAGGTCACCGACTTCGTCGGCAAGCCGGGTGATGGTGCGGATCTGCTCGGAGACCTTCCGTTCGTGGGCGAGCGCGGCCTCGAATGCCTGGCGCGGCGTGTTGATCTCCGGCGCGTTGATCTCGATGGTCTTCGGCACGACGCGCTCACCGCGGTCGATGAGGTGCTGGGCGAACTTCAGTGCGTGCTCGCACTCCTCCTTTGCTTGGGCGACGAACCACTGGCACAGGCCCGGGAAGGACAGTGCGTCCATCTCGTTGGCCAGGTGGCGGTAGGTGTAGGCGGCTGCGTACTCTTCGGTGACTTGCTGGTTGATGGCGTCTTTGAGCTGTTGGTCGATCATGGTGCGCAATCGTACGCGAAATTTTGTAGCTAGGTAAGCCTTGCCTAAAAATTTTTAGGAGGAGCCCTATGGCGGTGAGTGGGTGTGTTGCAACGGCATTGATGACAGATCTGTCGTTTAACCCCAATTCCCCCACGCGTATATGCGAAAACCGGCACCCACGCAGGGCACCGGTTTCGGATTTTGCGGAGGATGTGGTGCCTGAGGTCACGACATATTTGACGGGGTGTGCCTGCGGAAGGCGTTGTGATCCTTGACAGGTGAGTCGCGTCATTGTTGACACTTAGGGTTACCTCAGCCGTGTCGGTGACGCTTGACTGGTGAGTCGGGACATGTTTGACGCTATGAACAGTCCCAACCGCAACCTCGCCATCGTCAGAGCCGTCAGAGACCAAGGCGGCACACCCACCAGCGTCGCCAAGCGCTTTGGCATCTCACGCCAACGTGTCCACCAGATCCTCAACGCCTACGACGCAGGCGGCGCCGAGGCAATCGCACCGAAATCGCGTGCCCCTCACACCCACCCGCACGCCATCCCGGAAGCACTAAGCAACGACATCATCAGCATCCGCAAGCAACTCACCCGGCACGGACTCGACGCAGGACCCGAAACCATCGCCTACCACCTCGAACAGGCCGGCAAACGTGCCCCGTCAACTTCAACGATCCGCCGCATCCTCACCAAAGAAGGCTTGATCACCCCGCAGCCGCAAAAGAAGCCAAAAAGCTCCTACATCCGCTTCGAAGCCGCAATGCCCAACGAATGCTGGCAAGCCGACATCACCCACCTCTTCCTCGCCGACAACACACGAGTCGAAGTCCTCGACTTCCTCGACGACCACTCGCGATACTTGCTGTCAATCACCGCGGCCGCCGCATTTACAGGCCCCGCCGTCGCCGCCGAACTCACCCGCCTGATCGGCGCGTACGGCCCACCAGCATCCACGCTGACGGACAACGGTTTGGTGTTCACCGCCCGCCTAGCCGGGCGCAAAGGTGGAAGAAACGCGTTTGAAAAAGTGCTCGTCGCACACAAAATCCAACAGAAAAACGGCCGGCCCGGCCACCCCCAAACCCAAGGAAAAATTGAGCGGTTCCACCAAACCCTCAAAAAATGGATCAAGGCCCGACCCACAGCACAAACAGTTGCTGAGCTGCAACAACTCCTCAATGAGTTTCGCCAATACTACAACTGCACCCGGCCCCACCGCGCCCTGGGCAGACGCACCCCGCAGCAGGCATACACCACCGGAGTCAAAGCCACACCCAACGACAACCCCAAAGAAGAATGGCGAACCCGAAACGACACAGTCGACAAAAACGGCAAAGTCACCGTGCGCTACGCCGGCAAACTCTTCCACCTCGGCATCGGACGCGCCTACAAACACAAGAAAATTCTCATGGTCATCACCGACAACCACGTCATCACATCACTAGCCGAAACCGGAGAAGTCATCACCGAGCACTACATCGACACCGCCCGCGACTACCAAAAGGCCTACTGGAAACACGGTGACCCACCACTTCGCCCCAAATGAACAAAACCGGCACCCCAGAATAAAAACAACTGGGATGCCGGTCCGTCCAGCATGTCGCGACTCAGGCGTCAAGCATGACGCGACTCATGACATTTGCGGAGGATGTGGGATTTGAACCCACGAGGGTCGTGAAACCCGCACGCGTTCCAGGCGTGTGACATAGGCCGCTAGTCGAATCCTCCAGCGACACTCGAAAGCGTCTTGCGATATATTAGACCACCCGGCGCCCAAGGCCAAAACCGCAGCGCATCCGGCTTATGCGTCCTTGGCTTGTTTCTGGAGGGGCAACATGACTACAGTATCGGGCAGGATCCCACGCGGTGTTATCTTGTGAACTCCCCCAGGGCGGGAACGCAGCAAGGGTCAGCGAGCTCTGGCAGGTGCGTGGGGTCCCCTTTTATTGCGCTGTACGATGTAACCCATGTCTCTTTCGGATCTCGATCCCGCACAGTTCTCCGAGCTGGCCCAGCGCACCCGTCAGCAGTATGACGAGCTCAAGGCCCGCAACCTCAACCTGGACCTCACCCGCGGCAAGCCGTCGAGCGAACAGCTCGGCTTCTCCAACGCTCTGCTCTCCCTGCCGGGGGAGGGCGATTACACCGACAACACCGGCGCGGACGTGCGCAACTACGGGGGCCTGACCGGCATCCCCGACATCCGCGAACTGTGGGCCGAGGCCCTGGGCATCGACCCGGACAACCTCATCGCGGGCGACTCCTCCAGCCTGAACATCATGTTCGACCTGATCTCCTGGTCGTATATCTGGGGCAACAACGACTCGCCGCGCCCGTGGAAGGATGAGGAAACCGTCAAGTGGATCTGCCCCGTGCCGGGCTACGACCGCCACTTCTCCATCACCGAGCACTTCGGCTTCGAGATGGTCCAGGTGCCCATGACCTCGACCGGCCCGGACATGGACGCCGTCGAGGAACTGGTCAAGGACCCGCAGGTCAAGGGCATGTGGACGGTGCCGGTGTTCGGTAACCCGACGGGGGTGACGTTCGCACCGGAGGTCGTCGAGAAGCTTGCTGCGATGGAAACCGCGGCGCCCGACTTCCGCATCGTCTGGGACAACGCCTACGCCATCCACACCCTCACCGGCGCGCAGACCGACAACCCCGACGTGATCGCCCTGGCGGAAAAGCACGGCAACCCCAACCGCTTCTGGTACATGTCGTCCACCTCGAAGATCACCCTCGCGGGCTCCGGCGTGGCGTTCTTCGCCTCCTCGAAGGCGAACTTGGAGTGGTACGCCTCCCACGCCTCCATCCGCGGCATCGGCCCCAACAAGGTCAACCAGCTCGCACATGCGCGTTTGCTTGGCGACGTCCAAGGGTTGCACACGCTCATGAAACAGCACGCGAGCTCGCTTGCGCCGAAGTTCGAGGCCGTCGTCGGGATTTTGCAGGACCGCCTCGGCGAGTTTGGCGTGACGCAGTGGACCGAGCCGGAGGGCGGCTACTTCATCTCCCTCGACGTGCTGGACGGCTCCGCCACCCGCGTGTGGGAGTTGGCCAAGGACGCCGGCATCACCCTGACCAAGGCCGGCGCGTCCTTCCCGCACGGGGTGGATGAGAAAGACCAAAACATCCGCCTCGCGCCGTCGCTGCCGCCTCTCGACGAAGTGCGCACCGCCATGGACGGTGTGGCCACCTGCGTGCTGCTCGCCTGCGTGGAAGCTGCGGAGGCACAGGCGGGCTAGACTTGCCCGCGTGGCTCTGTACAGGAAATACCGCCCCGCAACGTTCGGCGAGGTCATCGGCCAGGAGCAGGTGACCCGCCCACTTTCGACCGCCCTGGACAACGGGCGGATCTCGCACGCCTACCTCTTCTCCGGCCCGCGCGGCTGCGGAAAGACATCCTCGGCGCGCATCCTGGCGCGCTCCCTGAACTGCGCCGAGGGGCCGACTTCCACCCCGTGCGGCGTGTGCGAATCCTGCGTTGCGCTCGCGCCGGGCGGGTCCGGCAACCTGGACGTGATGGAGCTCGACGCCGCCTCCCACGGCGGCGTGGAGGACATGCGTGAGCTGCGCGAGCGGGCGCTGTTCGCGCCGGCGGAGTCGCGCTACCGCGTCTTCATCATCGACGAGGCCCACATGATCACCAAGGAGGGCAACAACGCCCTGCTGAAGATCGTGGAGGAGCCGCCGGCCCACCTGATTTTCATCTTCGCCACCACCGAGCCGGAGAAGATGCTGGGCACCATCCGCTCGCGCACCCACAACTACCCGTTCCGGCTGCTGGCGCCGCAGGCGATGCGCGAGCTGGTGCAGCACGTGGTGGAGGAAGAAGGCGTCCACGTCGACGAGAACGTCTACCCGCTGGTCATCCGCGCAGGCGGCGGCTCGCCGCGCGACACCCTGTCGATTCTGGACCAGATGCTCTCCGGCGCCGGCGAGGACGGCCTGACCTACGAGCTGGCGCTGCCACTGCTGGGCGTGACGGACCTGACGCTTCTCGACGCCGCCGTCGACGCCCTTGCCGACCGCGACGCTAGCGCGATGTACCGCACCATCGACCAGGTCATCGAATCCGGCCACGAGCCCCGCCGCTTCGCCCTCGACCTGCTCGACCGCATGCGCGACCTGCTGCTGATCCGCACCGTCCCGGATGCCTTCGGGCAAGGGCTTGTCGACGCCCCTTCGGACCGCGCCGACATCCTCACCCAAGAAGCCCACCAGTTCTCCCCGCAGCACCTGGCTTTGTTGGCGTCCGAGGTCAACGACCGCATCGCGAGCCTGCGCGGCGCGACCTCGCCCCGCCTGCTGCTGGAGATCATGGCCGCCCACCTGCTGACGTTGCAGCCGGGCGGCGGGGCCGCCCTGCCCGCCCCGGCCACCGGTGCCGGCGCTGCTGGTGCTGTCCAGCCCCAGGCCGCTCCTTCATCTGCGCCGTCACCGCAGCAGCCCCAAACGTCGCAACAACCCAGCTCTGTTCCCGCGGGTGGTGGCGCGGCCGCGGCGGCCGCCGCAGCAGCCGCAGCCGCGAGCTCGCGCAACCGCCAGCAGGAGGCGCCTGCGCAGCCCGAGCCGCAGCCAGCGCAACAGCAGGCAGAACCCCAGCAGCCGGAGCCCAAGCCTGAGTCCCAGCCGGATACGGACGAGTTGTTCGAGCGCATCGACAAGGACTGGACGCGGCTGCGTCAGTCCGTCGGCGAGCGCAACAAGGTCGCCGAGATCATGCTCACCGAGGCCAAACCGCTCGGCTTCGACGGCGACGTCCTCGTGGTCGGCCACCACACCGGCGCGCTGGCCGAGCGCATCAACGCAGAGAAGAACAACGCCGACATCGCCACTGTGCTTTCGGAGAAGCTCGGGGCGAAGATCCAGGTCCGCTGCGTCATCGGCACCGACCCGTCTACCGCGAACCTGCGCCGCCCCGCCAAGCGCGAGGTGTGGAACCCGGGCGCTGAAACCAGCAGCGAGGACGGCTCGAGTTCCGACAGCGCCGAATCCGACGACCCTGCGCCTGCCAGCGGCTGGGACTCGCCCGCCCAGATCGGCGAGTCCGCCGCGGAGCAACCCGCCCCGCCGCAACCACAGGCACAGCAGCAACCGCAGCAGCCAGCCCAACCAACGCCCGCCAAGCGCGAGGACGACTGGCGCAGCGCAGCACTTGCCGCCAGCCAGAAGGCCGCCGAGAAAGCCAAGCGCGAACGCGACGAAATTCCGCCGCCGCCCGAGCCGTATGACTATGACGAGGGGGAGCCGGAGGCGTCGATAGGCAATGTGCCCGAATACACCCGCGAGGACGAAGAACGCGACATGGCTGACCAGGCGCGCGACGAAGCCGGCACCGCCGACCGCCGCGACGCCACCGAAGTCGCGATGGACCTGCTTGCCGCCGAGCTCGGCGCGAAGCCGTTGTAGACTGGCCCGAGAACTATTAGCGAACGAAAGGGGACAACCATGACCCAGCCGCAAGACATGCAGGAACTCATCCGCCAGGCCGCCGAGGTGCAGGCCGCCCTCCAGCAGGCGCAGATGGAGCTGCTGCAGACCGAGGTCACCGGCACCGCCGGCGGCGAACTCGTCACCATCACCATGACCGGCGGCGCCGAGATCACCGACATCAAAATCAAGCCGGAGGCTGTCGACGCCGACGACATCGAGTCGCTGCAGGATCTTATCCTCGCCGCGTACCGCGACGCCCACAACCAGGCCGGCAAGCTCGCCGAGGAGAAGATCGCCCCGCTGACCGGCGGCGCGATGGGCGGCGGCGCACCGCAGGGTGGCGCACCGCAGGCAGGCCCGGGCGAGATCCCGTTCGGCGGCATCATCTAACACCCGCTTAACCGCGTCCGGCCCCTTGCGGTCGGGCGCGTTTTCTTTTGTGAAAGGACGCCGTGTTCGAAGGACCACTGCAGGACCTTATCGACGAGCTATCGCGCCTCCCCGGCGTCGGACCGAAGTCCGCGCAACGGATTGCGTTTCACCTTTTGAAGGAGGAGCCGGAGGACGTCGATAGGCTGCGCGCCGCGTTGGCCGCCGTGCGCGACGGGGTGACGTTCTGCCGCATCTGCAACAACGTCTCGCGCGAGGACGTGTGTCGCATCTGCGCCGACTCGGGGCGCGATAAGGCGCTCGTGTGCGTGGTGGAAGACGCGAAAGACATCCAGGTCATCGAGCGCACCGGCGAATACTCCGGTCGCTACCACGTGCTGGGTGGGGCGCTGGACCCGCTGGCCAACGTCGGGCCGAAGGATCTGGCGATTGCGCCGCTGCTGCAGCGCATCGGTGGGGTGCTTCCGGACCTGGAGGGCGCCGGGGCGCCGGCGGTGTCCGAGGTCATCTTGGCCACCGACCCCGACACCGAGGGCGAGGCGACCGCGTCGTACCTGGTGCGGCTTTTGAAGGATTTTCCGGACTTGACCATCTCCCGTTTGGCGTCCGGCATGCCGCTGGGTGGGGACTTGGAATTTGTCGACGAGCTCACGCTCTCCCGGGCCCTGACCGGCAGACTGCGGTTGTAGCGCCGCGGTTCCCGGGTGGGGGCGGCTGTGGACAACTTTGGGGCTGGTGTGGCGAGTTATCCACAGATTTCGTTTCGGGGGTTGTGCGGGGTTGTGTGCTGTTTAGTGTTCGTGGCATGAACCCGTTCGACGCGTTTATCGAGGCGATGGCCGCAGCATCCATGGAGACGCTGCGGCACTTCGACCTGTCGGTTGCGCTTTCGGCTGGGATGGCGCCGGATCGGGCGCGCGCGTGGGACGGGATGCAGAAGGTGTACTACGGGCCGACGAAATTCACCCGAAAGCAAGCGTTGGCAGTACAGAAAGCCCGCGGGTTCTCCCTGGACGAGCTCGCGTTGATCGAACGCCGCGTCGGCGGCGTGAAAGACGCCGGCGAGCGGTGGCGGCTTCGCCTGGCCTTGTTGGATGTCACCGGCGGGTACCGCGCGATCGAACGCGCCGCACGAGAATTGGTACCCCGCGCGGATAACGCTCCGAAGAAGAAACAGGTCGCGTTCTCCGCGCCGAAGAACGGCCGAGCACGCATCACCATCGACACCACCGACCGCAAAGCAGCAGACCTCGAACACCGCCTGCGGCAAGACATCGACGCCACACAGCCAGCAGCACCCCAGATGGAGGAGGCGCTCTGGCGCATCGTCGAAGGCAAAACCGGCGGGGTCGTCGCTGCCGCGCCACGCCCGATCGTGATGGTGCCGATTTCCGAGCACGCCCGCATCATGGCGGGTAATGGCGACGACATCATCCTCACACTCACCGACGGCACCATCATGACCGGGGCGGAGTACATGCAGCAAGAGTTCGGCGAAGCCTTGGAGGTCGCCGCCTTCCACCCGGAGGAAGGGGCGGTGAACCTGTACGACACCGAGCGCTTCGCCAACCAGAAGCAGCGCGACATGGCCTGCATGGTCTCACCCGTGTGCGCGTTCCCCGGCTGCCGCCACGGGGCGTACGGTGCGGAGATCCACCATGTGGATGCGTGGAAGCACGGCGGCTACACCAACATGGACAACCTCGTGCCGCTGTGTAAGTACCACAACCGCATCAACGACGACGACCCCTGGCGCAAATCCCGCGGACGCATCGCCATGATCAGAGGCGCACCCTGGTGGATCTCACCCCGCGGATACCACCTGAGAAACACAGACCGCGGAGCACTCGACCAACTCTTCGGACCACGAAGTACACCCCTGCACTGACAACGCGAAACGCCGCCGCCCAATCGGACGACGGCGCTCACGCATGCGGTTTTTAGCGCAGGCGCTCCTCGCGCAGCTTGGTTACCGCGTCGAGCTCAAGCGGCTCCAGCTCCGCCAGCGGGATGTCCAGGGCGCGGGCGATGAGCAGGTCCGCCAGCTGCGGGTTCCGGGCGAGTGCCGGGCCGTGCATGTAGGTGGCGATCACGCTGCCCTGCACGACGCCGTCGACCTTTTCTTCGCCGTCGGCGCCGTTGCCCACGCCGCGGGTCACGCGCCCCAGCGCCGACGCGTCCGGGCCGAGCACTGTTGCGCCCATGTGGTTTTCGAAGCCGGTCAACGGCTCGGAAAGCTCGGCGGTGATGCCGGCGCGGGTGGGCTCGGAGGCGAGTTCGCCGGTGGCGCGGCGGGTCAGCGGGGCGGTGGTGACGTCGAGAAGCCCGACGCCCTCGACCTCGTTGCCGTGGGCGCGGAAGGTATGGCCGAGCACCTGCAGCCCGGCGCACACGGCGAAGATGGGCCGGCCGTCGGCGGCCGCGGCCTGCAGCCCGGGGGATGCGCTCAGCCGCGCCGCGGCGAGCAGCTGGGCGGAGTCTTCGCCGCCGCCGAGGGTGTAGAGATCGTGGGAGGGCGGGACGTCGTCGTGAAGCATGATGCGCTCGATGGACGCGTCGATGCCGCGGCGGCGCGCACGCTCGCGCAGAACGAGCGCGTTGCCGTCGTCGCCGTAGGTGCCCAGCACGTCGGGCAGGACGAGGCCGATGGTGAGTTTAGGCACGGTAGTCCTCCTCCTTGGTCAGCGCGCGGCGCAGGTTGAGTAGCGCGGTGTAGTTGGCCAGCACCTCGACGCGCCCGGGCGGGCAGGCGCGGATGGCGGCGATGGGGTCGTGGACAGTGTCGTGGCCGATGCCGCCGTAGGTCAGGCGCACGGCGAGGTCGGTGGCGCGCTCGCCGGCGGCGACGACGTGGGTGTCGCCGAAGTCCTCGAATTTCACGTCCCACAGCCAGGAGACGTCCTCGCCGTCGCCTTGTTGGGCGTTGACGGCGATGACCACGCCGTCGGCATCGCGGTCGACCATGGACAGCGCCTCTTGCCAGCCGGCGGGGTTTTTGGCCAGGAGGAGGTGGACGTCGTGGTCGCCGAGGTGGACGGTGGTGTAGCGGCCGGCGACGTTGTCCACGTCGGCGGCGGCGCGCACGGCGGCGTCGAGGGGGACGTCGAACGCTTCGACAGCGGCAGCGATGGCTTGGGCGGCGTTGCCCCGGTTGGCGCGGCCGGGGAGTTTGAGCTCAAGCTTTGCGACGCCCTCCGGTCCCACCAACGTCTCCCCCTCGACCTTGTACGTGGGGGTGGGGCGGCGGAATTCGCGGCCGTCGGGGAGCGGTTCGACGGCGTACCAGTCCGCTTCCCCCTCGTGCGTGACGGAGGAACGCACGACGTGGCCGCCGGAGCGGGGGTTGGTCACGGAGTCGCCGGTCCAGCCGGCGCCGGCGGAAACCCAGACGGCGTTGGGGTGGTCGTAGGCGATGGAGGTGATCAACACGTCGTCGCAGTTGGCGACGACGGTGGCGTCCGGGTGCGCCATGACGGCTGCGCGCAGGGCGCGTTCGATGGAGTTGATTTCGCCGACGCGGTCGAGCTGGTCGCGGGTGAGGTTGAGCAGCACGAACGCGGTGGGCTGCAGGCGTTCGGCGACTTTGGGCACGTGCAGCTCGTCGCATTCTAAGACGATCGCGTCGGCGTCTTTGCCGGCGAGGAGGGCGGAGATGATGCCGGCGTCCATGTTGTCGCCGCCGTCGTTGGTGGCCACTTTGTGCTTGGCGCCGACGGCTCCGGCGAGCATGCGGGTGGTGGTGGATTTGCCGTTGGTGCCGGTGACCAGGACGGTGGGGCGGCCGCCGCCGAGGGAGGCCATGATGTTCGGGTCGATCGCCGCGGCGACGAGGCCGCCGATCATGCCGCCGGCACCGCGGCCGGTGGCCCGCGAGGCGGCCGTGGCCAGGTTGGCGGCGGTGGCGGCTACCGCGGTGCGGAAGCGGGAGATGGGTCCTTGCATGCGGACAAGGCTACTCCGCGGATTCCATCTGTCCGACTAGCCGGGCGAATTCGTCGCCGGAGACGATGGGGATGTCTTTGCGGTGCGCGTGCATGGCTTTGCCTCGCAGGTCGGCGCCGCGTTGAATGGCGTCGGTGACGGTGACGGACGTTTCGCGGGTGACTTTTTCGCGGTAGGTCAGGCCGGCGCGCACGCCGGCGTCGATGAGCTCGTCGGGGTCGAGGGCGATGTCGTCGGAGACGACGAATTCCATGCCGCGCAGCAGCCCGCCTTTGCCGAGGTGGCCGGGGTTCGCGCCGACGGCGGGGGCTTTTTCCGCATCCACGCGTATCGACGAGCGCTGCAACCCGAACGCGTCCGGCGCCAAATCTTCGGGGTTGAGCTCGACCAGCCCGCCGGGGGCGAGTTGCAGGTACATGGCCACGAGTTTCAGGGTTTGCCCGCGCGAGAAGTCGGCCTCGGGCTCGCCGATGCGCTCGGTGGAGGCGGTCGGCGGGGTGGAGGCGACGCCGACGAGGTTGGCTACAGCGTTGATGCGGGTGTCCACCGGGATGTGGCCCTGCCTGCGCGCACTCGCCAGAAGGTCCACGATCGCAGTTGGCTTAGGGACGTGGCCGACCCTCTGGCGGCGCCTGTTGCCGCGGCCGCGGCGCGAACGGTTCGCCCGGGCCGCGGCGTTCATGGCTCGGCGCGCCTCGGAGACGAGGAAACCCCAGGTGGTGGGGGAGTCGTGGGTGACGAGCACGCGGCCGTCGAGAAGCTTGTCCAGCGTGCGCAAAAAGCGCGAGAACCGCGGGGCTTGGGCGAAGTCGTGCGGGGTCAGGCCGTGGGTGTGGGCGGGGCCGGGGTCGGTGCCGGGGTTGACCACGGCGTGGAACTCCTCGCCCACGCGCCCGGCGGCGTCGAACGTGACCGCGTCGATGGTGAGCAGACGCCCTGTCGACGGGTGAATCCCCGTGGCCTGGGTAAACAGCGCCACGTAGGGGTAGTCGTTCTCAGTCATCGTTCCAACGTAGCTTACGGCTCGGCCACCTCGTACAGTGGCTGATCCAGCCTGGTGTTGGAGCGCACCTTCAGCCCGCCGATGTTGTACTCGTACGGCTGCTGCTGCGGCGCGGGATCCGGGGCAGGTGCAGGCGCGGGAGCCGGTGCGGGGGCGGGAGCGGGCGCCGGCGCCGGGGCCGGTGCGGGGGCCTGCTGCTGCGGCGCGGGGGCTGGCGCGGGCGCGGGCGCGGGGGCCGGGGCCTGCTCCTGCGGGGCAGGGGCGGGCTGCTGGACCTCCACCACGGGCTCCGGGGCGTTTTCCGGCAGCTCGGTGCTGAACTGGGAGGGCGAGGGTTCGGTGGATTCCTCGGTCGGCTCGGTGGAGGGCTGTGTCGAGGGTTCTGCCGAGCTGCTCGGCTGCGAGACCTCGCTGGTTTTTTGGTACGCCGAGGTGGAGTCGCGCTGCAGGCCGGACGGCGAGCTTATCACCACGGTGCCCACGCCCGCCAGCACGAGCGCCGCGACGGCCGCGGCCGCGGCGATCAACGGGCCGCGGGATTTGCCCGGCTCGCGCACGGACTCCGCCGGGCGCTCCTCCGTGTCCGCGGCAAGGGCTGCGGCCTCCGCGTCCATGGTGGCGAAGAAGTTCGTGCCCGGGTGCGCGACTTCCACCTCGCGCACGATCGGCGGCAGCGGGGAGATCGGGATGTCATCGGTCGGGATCGGGCCGGCGATCACGGCCAGCGACGTGCCAGCCTCCACCGCGGTGGTGTAGCCGCGCGCCACTGCGATCAGCCCGCGGTCCTCCAGGCGCCGCAGCGTCGGGGTCAGCGCCTCGCCGGCGGCCGGGTCCAGCTCGCCGATGATGTCGCCGTCGACGCACAGCACGATCTCGCCGGCGTCGTCGAAGCCCATCGACACCAGCACCTGCGCCGGCGCCTCCACCGGCAGCTTACCGGTAAGGTCAGCCACGTAGCGCTCGCCTGCGGGCAGCAGCGCCCACGGCTCGCGCGGCGGGGTGTTCACCGGCAACACCTGGCCGGCCGGCGGCAGCACAACCGCCCCGCCGTCCACGGCCACCACCGGGGTCACACCAGACGACGCCAGCTGGGCCAGCTCCGCGTCCTCCACCGAACCGACGGTCTCGCCGTCCACCACGACGTCGAGTTCCGGGGTGAGGGTCGCCGAAGGAACGTCGATAGGCAAATGCTCCACGGGGAGGCGACGGGGGCCCGAAGGCACCTCGTACATGGCCATCGCGAACCTCCCGCTGAAAAGTGTGGTTAAGTCACGCAAGTATAACGCGCGGGCGCTAATTCGCGGCAGTCGAGCGGTTGACCGCCGAGACGATCGCCTCCAGCGACGCGCGCGTGGTCGACCCGGCGATACCCACACCCCACGCCGAGGTGCCGTCGACGTCCGCGTGGATGTAGCAGACCGCGTCCGCGTCGTCGCCCGCGCTGCGGGCTCGCTGCGAGTAGTCCTGCACCTCGAAGTCGATGCCGACCTGCTCCAGCGCGTTCGCGAACGCCGCGATCGGGCCGTTGCCGGCACCCGCGACCTCGCGGGAGGCGCCCTCGTAGACCACCGTCGCCTCCACGCGGGTGTCTTCGCCCTCCTCCTCGGCGGCGTCGATGCGGTAGTGCGCCAGCTCCAACGGCTCGTCCAAGTCCAGGTAGGTGGTGGCGAAGACGTCCCACATGTTCTTGGAGTTGACCTCGCCGCCCTCGGAGTCGGTGATGTTTTGCACGATCGCGGAAAACTCCGGCTGCATCGCGCGCGGCATGTTGATGCCGTGGTCCGTCTTCATGATGTAGGCCACCCCGCCCTTACCGGACTGCGAGTTCACGCGGATCACAGCCTCGTAGGTGCGGCCGACGTCCTTCGGGTCGATGGGCAGGTACGGCACCTCCCAGGTGGTCTCCCGCAGCTCTTCCCAGGTGACGTCGGAGCTCGTTGCTTCTGGACGCACATTCTGTGCCAGCGCATCCAGCCCCTTGTTGATCGCGTCCTGGTGCGAGCCGGAAAACGCGGTGAAGACCAGGTCGCCGCCGTAGGGGTGGCGCTCCGGCACACGCAGCTGGTTGCAGTACTCGACCACTTCGCGGATGCGGGTGATGTCGGAGAAGTCGATCTGCGGGTCCACGCCCTGGGTGAGCATGTTCAGCCCGAGGGTGACCAGGTCGACGTTGCCGGTGCGCTCGCCGTTGCCGAACAGGCAGCCCTCGATGCGGTCGCCGCCGGCCAGGTAGCCCAGCTCGGCGGCCGCGACACCGGTGCCGCGGTCGTTGTGCGGGTGCAGGGAGATGATGATGGACTCGCGGTTTTGCAGGTTGCGGTGCATCCACTCGATGGAGTCCGCGTACACGTTGGGGGTGATCATCTCCACCGTGGACGGCAGGTTGATGATCATCGGGTTTTCCGGCGTCGGCCCCATCACGTCCACCACGGCGTCGCAGACTTCCTTGGCAAAGTCCAGCTCGGTGCCGGTGAAGGACTCCGGCGAGTACTCCCAGCGCCAGTTGGTGTCCGGGTAGTCCGCGGCGATGGTTTTGATCAGCTCCGCGGCGTCGGTGGCCAGCTTCTTAATCGCGTCGCGGTCCTTGCGGAAGACCACGCGGCGCTGCAGCTTCGAGGTGGAGTTGTAGAAGTGCACGATGACGTTCTTCGCGCCGGCGCAGGCCTCGAAGGTGCGGCGGATCAGGTGCTCGCGCGCCTGCACGAGGACCTGGATGGTCACGTCGTCGGGGATCATGTCCTTTTCGATGATCTCGCGCACGAAGTCGAAGTCCGTCTGGGAGGCGGAGGGGAAGCCGACCTCGATCTCCTTGAAGCCCATCTCCACCAGCAGGTTGAACATGCGGCGCTTGCGCTCGGGGCTCATCGGGTCGATCAGCGCCTGGTTGCCGTCGCGCAGGTCCACGGCGCACCACTGCGGCGCGCGGGTGATTTTCTTGTCGGGCCAGGTGCGGTCCGGCAGTTGGATGTCTTCGACCTCTTCGGCGAAGGTGAGGTAGCGGTCCACCGGCATCTGCGAGCCGCGCTGCTTGTTCCATGCGGGCTGGCCGTCGTAACGCGGGCCGGAAGGGGTCTGGATCTCGCGGGGTGCGAAAAAGTCGGTCATTGGAGCTCTCCTTTTGTTGGGGGTGTGTGTTCCACGGCCGGCCAACAGAAACTCCGCGACGGGGTGCCGGCCGTGTTAGTTGGCCTGATTCCCGCCGCGGCGTAGAAGGAGAAGCGCCCTGTGCGACATGTGGCACACCTTACATCAGGTCGAGTCGTGTGTGCACAATTTCAGCGAACCCTGGGCAGTCCGCAGTGCGGAGCTGGGCGGCGAGGTCGAACGGTTCACCAATACGTCGCCGGAATTCAAGCTGCTGGGAGATCGTCCGATCAACAACGCGCGGTGCGGTGTCGGCTGCCTCGACGAGCCAGCGGTCGGCGGTGACGACGTCGTACGGCAGGCGCTCGGCCACTTGGAAATCGGCCACATTTTGTGTCACTAGCACGTCGATGTCACCGTGAACGGCCGCGGAGTGGACGTGCGCATCCAGCGGGTCCGGCAGTGTAGCGCTGCCGTCGAAAGGGAAGTCGCGGATTTGGTTGTCGCCCATCACTGTCATGAGTCGTTCCCGGAGTTGTTCCATCTGTGTGCTCGATGCGTGCGGGAATCGGCGCCGCCTCGCATGTACCGCTTCGGCGAGGATGTCCTCGGTCCAGTGAAATTTCCACACTCCGGGAGAGACCGCAGCAATCAGGCCGAACCATGAATGCAAGGTCGCGGAGGCCCAAATGTTTGCGTCGGGCAGCACGTTGCGGACCATGTCAGTGGCTGTTGCCCATCGTGTGTTCTAGCTGCATGACGTCGAATACTGCGTCCAACCTTTTGCGCTCGATCTCGTCGCGTAGGGCAAGTACTTCACGTGCAGGAATCCGGTGGTGGCTGCCCACCTTCGTGGCGTGAAGGCGCCCTTCGTCGACGTATTTCATCACCGTAGTGCGGGACAGGCCCAACATTGAGGCGGCGGTGTTGGGGGTGACTTCTTCCGGCAGTGAGGAGACGGAGAGCGGTTCGCCTTCAGCAATTGCTCGCAGGACTGCGTGGAGTACTTCGTTGATGTCGTCGGGCAGCGGGTGGCCTGTTTCGTCGTGCAGCACGCTTAGACGGTCTATCGAATGGGCGACGCGCCGCTGCGTGTCGCGGGTGAAGTGCAGGTTTCCGCTTGCGGGTATCAGCGTCATCGCAACCCCCTTAGGTTGACAGTTATATCTGACACCCTACCGGATGCTCACCCGCGTGAGCATTGCGGCGGCCACGAGCATCACGCCTATCGACGTCCCGACGGCCGCCCACCCCAGCACCGAATCCACGCGGAAGGATTCGCCGAGCACAAGCAGGCCCAGGGAGAACGCGACGAGCGGCTCGATGATCTTCGACGCCGGCAGCGATGTGGCCAGCCTGCCCGCGGCGAAGGCGTACTGCTGCACGATCGTGCCGGCCGTGGCCGCGGCCAGCATCGCCCACAACTGCCACGTGGCGAGCAGGCCGGTCACGCCGCCGTGGACGAAGCCGTCGACGGCGACTTTGGAAAACACGGCTTGGTAGCCGTACATGGCGCCGCAGGCGGAGCCGAAGATGAGGGCTTTGCCGGCGGGGGGACGTCGAGAAGCAATGGCGTACGAGGCCGCAATGATGGCCACCGCGGTGCCCACGACAACCCACCACTCCCAGGCGGCGGGGTCGCGCTCGCCGGGCAGCGGGCGGCCGAGCACGACCACCCCGCCCACAGACGCGGTGAGCAGCACCGCCCAAAACGCCTCCGCGGTGTGCATGTGGCGCTTGTCCGCCCACGCCGAAAACAGCAGCGTGAGCATCAGCGACAGCGCCAGGATCGGCTGCACCACCAGCAGCGACCCGAACGCCAGCGCCGCGGCCTGGAAGCCGTACGCCAAAAATGCGATGCCCATCGACGCCCACCACGCCGGCCGCTTCAGGGACCGTAACGGCGAGTCGTTGTTCTCCCCCTCGGGGGCGCCCGCGCGCATGATGCGGTGGCGCCACACAGTCCCCGCCGCCATGGTCGCGGCCGAGATCAGCGCGAACGCGACGGCGAGAAAATTGTTGTGCACAGTGAATGATATTAACGCGGGTGGCTGAATCGGCAGTTTTGGGACGCTATTCTTGACCGTTGGAATGCACGCAGATCCGCGGAGGTACGAATGGCACTGATCGTTCAGAAATACGGGGGATCCTCCCTGGAAAGCGCGGAGCGGATCAAGGCCGTGGCCCAGCGGATCGTGGACACGCGCCGCGCCGGCAACGACGTCGTGGTGGTCTGCTCCGCCATGGGCGACACCACCGACGAACTGCTCGACCTCGCCGCCGAGGTCAACCCCACCCCGCCCGCGCGCGAAATGGACATGCTGCTCACCGCCGGCGAGCGCATCTCCAACTCGCTGGTGGCCATGGCGGTGCACGCGCTGGGGGAGAAGGTGCAGTCCTTCACCGGCTCTCAGGCCGGCGTGATCACCACCGAACGCCACGGCAACGCCCGCATCCTGGAAGTCACCCCGGGGCGCGTGCAGGAGGCTGTGGACGAAGGCAACATCGCCATCGTCGCCGGCTTCCAGGGCGTCAACCGCGAAACCAAGGACGTGACCACCCTCGGCCGCGGCGGCTCCGACACCACCGCCGTCGCCCTGGCCGCGGCGATGAACGCCGACGAATGCGAGATCTACTCCGACGTCGACGGCGTCTACACCGCCGACCCGCGAATCGTGCCGGACGCGCGCAAGCTGGACACCCTCTGCTTCGAGGAGATGCTCGAGCTTGCCGCGTCCGGGTCCAAGATCCTGGTGTTGCGCAGCGTGGAGTACGCCCGCGCGTTCAACGTGCCCATGCGGGTGCGCTCGTCTTACAGCACAGATACCGGCACCCTGGTCGCCGGAGCATTGGAGGATATCCCCATGGAAGAAGCAGTACTTTCCGGCGTGGCCACCGACGACTCGGAGGCCAAGATCACCATCCTGGGCATCCAGGACGAGGTCGGCGAGGCCGCCAAGGTCTTCCGCTCACTCTCCGACGGTGAAGTCAACATCGACATGGTGATCCAGAACATCTCCAGCGCCGAAGACAACAAGACCGACATCACCTTCACCTTGCCCAAGGCCGACGGCGCGCGCACCATGGAGAAGCTGCGCGAGCTGCAAGCTGCCGAGGGCTGGGACGATCTGAGCTACGACGACGAGATCGGCAAGGTCTCGCTCGTCGGCGCGGGCATGAAGTCCCACCCGGGGGTCACCGCCGACTTCTGCGACGCGCTGCGCGACGCCGGCATCAACATCGAGATGATCACCACCTCCGAGATCCGCATCACCGCCGTGGTGCGCCAGGCGGACGTGGCCGAGGCCGCGCGCGCGATCCACACCAAGTTCGACCTCGGCGGCGACGAGCCGGCCGTGGTCTACGCAGGCACCGGACGTTAGAAGGAGTTTTCAATGACCACTCTCGCAGTCGTCGGCGCCACCGGCCAGGTCGGCCGCGTGATGCGCGACATCCTCACAGAGCGCAACTTCCCCGCCGACAAGGTCCGTTTCTTCGCCTCCCCGCGCTCCGCGGGCAAGCAGCTCGAGTTCCGCGGCGAGGAGATTACCGTCGAGGACCTCACCCAGGTCACCGAGGAGTCCGTCAAAGACGTGGACATCGCCCTGTTTTCCGCCGGCGGGTCCACCTCGCGCGAGTGGGCGCCGGTGTTCGCCGCCGCGGGCGCGACCGTCGTGGACAACTCCTCGGCGTGGCGCAAGGACCCGGACGTCCCGCTGATCGTCACCGAAGTCAACCCGGAGGCGGCGCGCGAGCTGCCCAAGGGCATCATCGCCAACCCGAACTGCACCACGATGGCGGCGATGCCGGTGCTCAAGCCGCTTCACGACGCCTTCGGTCTGACCACCCTCCGCGTCGCCTCCTACCAGGCAGTTTCCGGCTCGGGGCTGGCTGGCGTCGAGGCGCTGGCCACCCAGGTTGAGGCGCTGGGGGATCCGCGCGGGCTGGTCCGGGAGGACGTCGAAAAGCCAAGCGACCTCGGGCCCTACGTCGAGCCCATCGCGTTCAACGCGCTGCCGCTTGCGGGCTCGCTTGTCGACGATGGCTCCGCCGAAACCGACGAAGAGCAGAAACTGCGCAACGAATCGCGCAAGATCCTCGGGCTACCGGAGCTGAAGGTGGCGGGCACCTGCGTGCGCGTGCCAGTGTTCACCGGCCACACGATGGTGGTGCACGCCGAGTTCTCCGAGGCCGTCACCCCGCAGCAGGCCGAGGAGATCCTGGCGGGCGCGCCGGGCGTGAAAGTGGTGGACGTGCCGACGCCTCGCGCCGCCACCGGCATCGACGAGTCCCTGGTGGGCCGCATCCGCCAGGACCAGAGCGTCGACGGCGGCCGCGGGCTCGTGCTCGTCGTCGCCAGCGACAACCTGCGCAAGGGCGCGGCGCTGAACACCATCCAGATCGCCGAGCTGCTGGTCTAACGCCAGGCGGCGGGGCGGCGCTCCTGACAGATTCCGCCGCCCGTTTGCGTCGACCAGGCACGATAAAGCCCCACTGACAGATTCCGCCGGGAATCGTCGGTGGGGCTTAAAGCGTTGGTGGGCGCTACAGCTTGGTCGAGCCGTCGTCCTTCGCGCTCACTGCGGTCGAGCCGCCGGTTTCCTCCGCGGCGTCCTCGTCTTCGTCTTCTTCGTCGTCCTTGTCGCCGCCCAGGCTGTTGTCCGGCCCGGCTGCCGCCTCCTCGGCTTCTTCGGCGGCGATCATGTCGTCGACGGTGTGGTCGTTCCACGGCTCGTCGGGGTTGCGGCGGTACTCGTCGGCGGAGACGGGGTCGGTGTAGGAGACGTAGACCACGTCGGAGGGGTTCTCGCGGTCTTCTTCCTCGAACTCGCTCTCATCGTCGTCGAGCAGCTCCTGGGCGACCTCTTCCTCGAGGGCCTCGGACAGCTCCTCGGAGTCCACGTTGGACTTGGCAGTGATGTATTCGAGTTCGCGCTCGTCGTTCTTGGTGAAGCGCTCGGCCGGGTCCATCTTCTTGCGGGTCAGCTCAAGGGCGCGGCGGCGGCGGTCGCCTTCCTTGCGCAGCTTGGGGATGCCGCGGACCCACGCGATGGTCATCACGACGATGAGCAGCAGGCCCAGGTAGCCCAGGATCGGGTACACGGTGGAGACAAGCTGCTGGAAGCCCACGAACGACAGCACGAAGCCGATCAAGCAGGCGGAGATGAAGATGACGCGGAACTTGTCTTCGCGGCCGCGGGCGAGGCGCTTGCCCAGGGCGAAGAACATACCTAGGCAGGTGGCGAAGATCATGCCGAAGATGACCAGGGACATGATCAGGCCCATGGTGGGGTTGATGTCGCTGATCAGGGTCAGAAGCGGCATGTCCTGGCCTTCGACGGTCTCGATCTTGACCAGCAGCGCCAGCGCCAGCAGCATGAGCATGACCAGGTAGCCGATGCCGCCGAACAGACCGCCGAGGCCGGCTGCGCGGGTGTCCAGGTGGTTGCCGCCGATGACCAGCGCCATGGACACGACGCACATGACGTTCAGGCCGGTGTAGTTCAGCGCGGCGATCCACCAGTTGGGCAGGGAGGTATCCACCTGCGCCGCCGCGGCGTTCAGCGCGCTCCAGTCCGGGTGGGCGTTAATCAGGGTCCAGCCGCATCCGAAGATGACAAACACCAGCAAGAACGGGGTGAGCGCGCCAATGGCGCCGGTGACCTTGTCCACGTCGAGCATGCCGAAGCCGATGGTGGCGGCGAGCATGAGCACCGCGCCGATCCACACTGGGATGCCGAATTGCTGGTTCAGGTTGGCGCCGGCACCGGCGAACATGACAAAGCCGATGGAGAACAGGGTGACAATGGTGGCGATGTCCAGGATCCAGCCCATCACCTTCGAGGAGATGGAGCCGAGGACTTCCATGTGCTCTTTGGCTTGGAAGAAGGAGCCGAGCTGGAGGATGGTCACGCCGGCGATGAGCATCAGCGCGGAGCCTAAGACTGCGCCCCAGATGCCTTGGGTGCCGAAGGCGGAGAAGTACAGCATCGCTTCCTGGCCGGATGCGAAGCCTGCGCCGACGACGGTGCCGATGAAGGCGAATGAAATTAGTAGTGCGTTTTTCAGCATGAAAAAACTCCGGGAGTTGTTTAGCAAAACCTTTTACAAACTTATGCGAATTTCTCCCGGTTGGCACCTTTGCATGCGCTTTACGACGATCCTTCGGCCGTGCCCGCCACCAGATCCCGCCGGGCGCGGGCCACCCGGGAGCGGATGGTGCCGACGCGTACGCCGACGATGCGGGCGGCTTCTTCGTAGGTGTAGCCCATCACTTGCGTGAGTACGAGGGCTTCGCGGCGTTCGGGCGGTAGCTCGTCGAGAAGCGAGCGTGCGTCGATGACGTCGCCCCAGGTGTTGGGGTTGTCGGGGCTGGGGTTGGCGGCGGCGACGTCTTCGTATTCGGCCGCCGATTTGCGGGGTCGGGCCATGTCGTGGCGCACGGAGTCCACCCAGGCGCGGCGCGCGAGCGACAGCAGCCAGGTGCGCGCGGTGGAGCGGGCTTGGAAGCGCGGAAGCGAGCCGAGGACGCGCAGGTAGGTCTCCTGTGTGAGGTCGTCGGCGTGTTGGGGTCCGGCGAGGTGGGCAAGCAAGCGCCACACGTCGTTTTGGGTGAGCCGGATGAATTCGGTGAGCGCGTGTTTGTCGCCACGGCCGGCGCGCAGTGCCAGGTCCGTGACGTACGCGTCGTCGCTAGTGCTCACAAGCTCATTACGTTAGTTCTTTTTGTCGGAGACGGTGACGCCGTAGAGGGAGCGGCCCATGATGAACGACGCCACGGAGCCGACGATCCACACCGCGGCGATGGCCAGCACGGCGCGGATGAAGTCGTTGAGGTCGAAGCCGGTGGTGGTCCAGGAGTGGATGAGTTTGGCCACGATGAGGATGGGGAAGGCCACGACCACCAGGGGGCCGAGCAGGTTCACGCGCGTCAGGGCGTCGGGGGCGCGCAGCTGCAGGATGGTGGTGGCGACCACGCAGATGGTGGCCACGACAACCAGCACGGCGACGATGATTTCGGCGATGGTCATTAGCGGCGTCCTCTCGAGATGATGCGGGCCATGGAGATCGTCGGGATCACGCCGCACACCAGGCCGGCGAGCAGCGGGATCTCGTACGCGATGGCAGACGAATTGAACAGCGTCCACACGAGGAAGATGGCGATCATGGAGTAGAAGATCACGTCTGCCATCACGGCGCGGGAGAGTTCGTCTTTGGTCAGGATCACGGCGCCGAGCGCGATGAGCAGGCTGACGGCCATGATGATCAGGCAGATCTGCATGATGGTGGTGAACATGGCTTAATCCATCCTTTCGGCCGGCGGCACGTTGTCGCCGTTTGTGTCCGGGCCGTGGTCGACGTAGGGCTCCCAGGCGACGGTTTTCGGGTCGATGGGGCGTTTGCTTAGCGACGGCCGAAGGTGTTCCTCCATATCCGCCAAACCCGCGATGACATCTTCCGGGTCGGAGCCGAACGCCGCCTGCACCAGCAGGATGATCGGCCCGTTGTCGGCGACGGGGTGGCGCAGCCCCATGGACAGCGTTCCCGGGGTTGCAGTGATCGAGGTGGTGAACCAGAAGACGTCCCAGTCCGTGTTCACTCTCAGCGGGTAGTAGATGACGATGGGGTCGAACTTCGCCGCCGGGTTGAACGCCTTGGCGACGGCGTCGAAGCCGGCCACGAAGATCTCTTTGGCAAGCCAGACGGCGTACTTCACGCCGTGGAAGAAGCCTCGCATTAGTTCTCGCCTCCATTGGTTTCGGCGCCGAAGGTGTCGCCGGGTGCGGGGACGCCGATGGGGTCGTCGCCGAGCACGGCGGTGGTGTAGGCGTCAACGTCGAGCAGGTCGTCGACGGCGTTGGTGGTGATGTCCCACATGTGGCCGGCGAAGATGAACATGCACAGCGACATGACCATCAGCACTGCGGACGGCAGCATGAAGCTGGCGCGGACGTTGAGCGCCTCGGGGTAGTTCTGCATCGGCCGGCCCCAGAACACGCGCTGCCACATGCGCATCATGGACAGCAGCGCACCGAAGGAGGCGATGATGATGGCGGTGATGGCCACCCAGGAGCGCCAGTCCCCGGCGGAGGCGGCCGCCAGCACGACGGTGACCTTGCCGAAGATGCCGGAAAACGGCGGGAAACCCACGATAGAAAACGCGCCGGCGACGAATACGGCGGACGTCCACGGGTCGCGGCGGGCGATGCCGGACAGTTTCGCCATGGTGCCGGTGCCGTAGGTCTCCTCGATCGCGCCGGAGTTCAGCACGAGTGCCGCGATGGTGATCATGTGGTGCAGGGTGTAGAGCAGGCCGGCGGCGAGGGCGTAGCGTGCGTCGTCGTTAGTAAAGGCCAGCATGATCAGGATGAACGGCATGCCGTTGACCATCTGGTAGGCCAGCACGCGACGCATGGTGGCCTCGGCCAGGCCGGCGAAGCCACCGATGATCATGGAGATGACCATGACCACGATGAGCAGCGTGTTCCAACGCGGGTCCATGTCGAACATGATCACCCAGATGCGGAAGAGCATGTACACGGCCACCTTGGTGTGCAGGCCGGAGAACAGGCCCATCACGGCCGCGGAGGTGGACGGGTAGGTGCGCGGCAGCCAGGTGTAGACGGGGAACACGCCGGCCTTCGTGGCGATGGCGATGACGACGATGCCGGTGGCCACCGTGGCAGGCCCGTTGCCTGCGGCCACGCCTTGCAGCGAGGCGAGGTTCACCGCGCCGGTCACAGCGTAGAGGTAGCCCACGCCGAGCACGAGCATTGTCGATGCCGCCAGGTTGACCAGCACGAACATGCGCGCGGACAGCAGGCGGTGGCGGGTGCCCGTCATGGCGATCAGGCCGTAGGACGGCAGCAGGCACACCTCGATCATGACGAAGAAGTTGAACAGATCGGCGGTGAGCAGCGCGCCGGAGACGCCGGTGATGAGCACCAGCGACAGGGGCACGTAGAACCGGGACTGGGTTTCGCCGACGACGATGGCGAACCAGTTGGACATCAGTGCCACGATCATGGTGGTCACGATCATCACGGCGGAGAACGTGTCGGCGGCAAAGGAGATGCCCACGCCGCCCTGGTACAGGCCGATGACGTGGCCGACAGTGCCGTGGTCGCGGGTGTAGCCGTAGAGCCACACGCCGAGGCCTAGGTTGATGGCGGGGATGAGAATCGCCAGGGCGTCGTTGAGCCACTTCCAGGGGCTGAGCGCCGTGACCGCGGAGACGATCAGCGGCAGCGCCACAAATACGGGCAGGATTGCGTCTACGGCCATTAGTCGGTCACCCTCAGGCTTTCGTTGTCAACGTGGCTGATCTCGCGTGCGCGGATCTCCTCCAGCTTCTTCTGGTTCAGCCGGGCGTTGCGGCCGGCGGTAGACAGGGCCGACGGGCTCAGCCGCATCTTGGAGTAGCCGGCGTCGGTGCCGGTGGGCTGCTCCGCGGTGTCGTCGTTACGCCCCAGCGCGGACAGCATCAGCAGGATCGTCGTGGTGGCCATCGCGATCACGACGGCGGTGAGCACGAATGCCTGGGGCAGTGGATCCGCCATGTCCTCGAACGGCACACGCGACGGGAAGGCTTCCCCGCGCCATGCGCCGACGCCTGTGGCGAGCAGGGTGAGGTTGGTGGCGTGGCCGAACAGGGACATGCCGAAGATCACCCGCACGAGGCCGCGCTGCAGAACCAGGTACACCGATCCCGCGACCAGGACTGCGATGGTAAGTGCCATGACCATGGGTTAGTGCTCCTTCGTGATAACCGGTTGCGGGTCGTGTGCCGGGTTGATCGGCTCCGGGTGCGCGTCCACGGGGTTTTCGGGCGCCAGCGGGGCCGGGATGCTCGGCAGCGGGTTGTCTTCTTCGTCGCGCGAGTAGTCCAGGTCCGACAGGTCCATGCCGGGGCGCAGGTAGCCGCCGAGCGCGTTGATCGCGGCGGTGACCATGCCGAGCACGGCGAGGTAGATGCCGAAGTCGAAGATCAGCGAGGTGGTCATGTGCTCGCCAGCGATCTCGCCGTGGATGGCGTACATGAACCCGCCCTCGATGAAGCCGAGGAAGCCGGAGGAAATGGCGATGATGATGCCCCAGCCGGTCAGGCGGATCGGGGTGAAGTTCTTCACCACGTCCGCGTCCGCGCCGCGGGACAGGTAGTTGATGGCGAACGCCGTGGCCATCACAAGCGCTGCGACGAAGCCGCCGCCGGGGGCGGTGTGGCCGCGGAAAAAGATCAGCACGGACAGCACCACCAGCACCGGTGCGACCAGGGCCGCGGCCTTGCGCAGCGGGATGGAGTTGAGCTGGGACTGGCCGAAGGGGCGTGGGCGGGTGCCGGCCTCGAACAGGTGGCGCGGCATGGAGCTGACCACTGCGGCGATGACCACTGCGGCCATGCCGAGGACGGACAGCTCGCCCAAGGTATCGAAGCCACGGAACTCGACGATGATCACGGCGACGATGTTGTCGGCGCCGGTGACGTCGCCGCCTTCGGTGAGGTACCACTCGGCCAGTTCGGAGCGGCCGCGGCGGCCGGTCAGGCCGTAGACGCCGAAGAAGGTGACCACGCCCGCGATCAGGGCGAAGATGGAGGCAAGAGCCTTGCGACGAGCCTTCGTCTCCGGGAACATCCGCGGCTGGTAGCGAAGCACCACCAGGATGACCACCACGGTCAGCGACTCGACCAGGAACTGCGTCATGGCCACGTCCGGGGCGCCCAGCAGGAACATCTGCAGGGTCATGCCCACGCCGACGGTGCCGAGCAGCACAGCGGAGGCAAGACGGGAGCGGGTGAACACCATGCCCAGCACGGACATCGCGATGATGGCGAACGGGATGAGGTCCCACCACACGTCCAGGCCCTCGGCGCGCGGGGCCGGGGTGACGCCGTCGATGCCGTCGGTCAGGCCGATCACGCACAGGCCCATCGCGGTGACGGACGCCAGCAGCGGGAAGAGGTGGCGCGACGGGTTGAAGCCGTCGGCCAGCGAGCCGAGCTGCTTACCCAGGTTGGACAGGCTGCGGGTGAGCCAGGCCAGCACCTCGGTGCCGTCTGCGGGCAGAAGGTCCTTGTTGCCCAGCGCTGCGAAGACGCGCTTGCGGAAGAACACCACGAACACCACGCCGGCGACCAGCACTGCCACAGACACCAAAAATGGCGGGGTCACGCCGTGCCAGAGTGCGAGGTGGGTGGCAAAGCTGTCGTCGCCCGTCACGGCGCGCACGCCTGCGGAGACGGGGTTGTCCACCCAGAACAGCAGGAACGGCAGGACCGCAGAGGTCAGGCCGGGCAGCGCGGCGGGCAGCCAGAGGGCGGTGGGGGCTTCGTGGACGTCGGGGAGGTCCTTTGGTCCGTCGATAAATGCGCCGAAGACGATCTTCGCCGAGTACACGAAAGTGAGAAATGCGGCGATGCCGGCCACCGTGAGCAGGAGCGCGCCGTAGGAGGATTCGTGGAAGGCGTCCAGGATGGATTCCTTGGACACGAAGCCGAACAGCGGCGGGACCGCGGCCATGGAGGCGGCGGCGATAACGGTGGAGGCGAACGTGAACGGCATCTTGTTGTAGATCGGGCCCAGGCGGCGCATGTCGCGCGAGCCGGCTTCGTGGTCCACCACGCCGATGAGCATGAACAGCGAGGACTTAAACAGCGCGTGCGCCAGCGTGTGCGTCAGCGCCGCGGCCAGGGCGATCGGGGTGCCGATGCCGATCGCGGCGACGATCCAACCCAGGTGGGACACGGTGGAGTACGCAGTGAGGTGCTTCAGGTCCGTCTTGGTAATGGCGAACAGCGCGGACATCAGCGCGGTGAACAGGCCTGCGGTGACCAGCAGGTAGTTCCACGCGGCGACGTCCGAGAAGATGGTGGAAAAGCGCAGCAGCACGTAGATGCCGGCCTTGACCACGGCCGCGGCGTGCAGGAACGCGGAGACCGGGGTGGCGGCGGCCATGGCCTCGGGCAGCCAGAAGTGGAAGGGGAACTGCGCAGCCTTGGTGAACGCGGAAAACGCGATGAGCAGCGCGACTACGACGGTGACGCGGTTGTCGCCCCAGATATCGGCAGCGAGGATGTCCTGCAGGCGCGTCGTGCCGGTCTGCGCGGAGGCCACGGCCAGGCCAGCCAGCAGCGTCAGGCCGCCGAAGAAGGTGAGGATCAGGGTGCGGTAGGACCCGGCCTCACCGGAGGAGCCGGAGCGTGCGATGAGCAGGAACGACGCGATGGAGACGAGCTCCCAGGCGATGAACAGCAGCACGGCATCGTCCGCAAGCACAAGCAGCAGCACCGACAGGGTAAACGCCGTCATGATGGTGTAGAAGCTGGTGTTGCCGTCGCGCTCGGGCAGGTACGCGGCGGAGTACAAAAAGACCACGCCGCCGATGACCAGCGCCAGCAGCGCGAAGAAGATGCCCAGCCCGTCTGCGCGCAGCGCGAAGTCCACGGAGGTGCCCGTGCCCATCACGTCGTGCGCCCACTCCTTGGACCATTCGAGGTCCGTTCCGCGGGAGACTTCTGTGAACTTGGAGCCGAGCACGGCCGCGGCGGCGAAGAGGATCGCCGCGAGCGGGTACCCGGCCTTCTTGTCCATGACTCGCACGAGGATCGGTGAGAGCACCACCGTCGCTGCGACGAGCCCGATGACAAGGGGAAGTGTCATGGTGAACCCATTTCATTCCATGGTTTTGGCAAGAACCCTTACGACAGTATCAAGGCTGCCGACACGGTTCTAACGGTGCGCAGTTCGGGCGATGGGCTGGCGGTGCGCCTCCCGCAGCAAGTCGGGCGCGAGTGCTAAGAACAATGCCATGAAATCGGGCAACGCGTGGCGGTTGGTGTGTGCGCTTCTGGCGCTGGTTGTCGGGGTGTTTTTGCCCATGAATCCGGCCGACACATGGGCGAACGCGGGGCGCGATGCTGAGGTTTCGGGCGCCCCGCAGGTCGGCCCCGACAACTTGGGGGATGCGCGCCGCGCGGCCGGTGAGGCCGGGCAGCAGGCGAAGGTGCTCAAGGAGGGCGCCGGCCAGCTTGCTGCGGGCATCGGGGAGGCGCAGGGGCAAACTCAGCAGCTTATCGACGCCCTCGCCGCCGCCCAGTCCGGCTCCCAGCAACTCGCTGACGGCATGGTCGAGCTCCAGGCTGGCACCGGCCAGTTGGGCGCGGGAGCGACGCAGCTGGCGGATTCCATCGGCGAGGTGGTCGGCCAGGTGTCCGGGTTTGAGGCCGTGCGCGGCCAGGTGGTCGGCGCGATCGACCGTTCCCTGGAGGAGCTCAAGGGCGCGAAAGACCCGGAGGCGGTCAAGGCCCGCGAGTCGCTGAAGGACCTGCGGGCCCAGGCTGAGACCGCCCAGCTGCCGCCGGACGTGGTGGCGAAGATGAACCAGCTTCGCGACGGCTCCCGCGACCTGGCCAACCAACTCGCTGTACCGGGCTACGGCTACCACGACGGTATATATACAGCCACCAACGGCTCCGCCGAGCTGGCCGCGGGCCTGCGTGAGCTACAGGCGCAGACCGGGCAGGCCACCGGCGGCATCGATGAGCTGGTCGCCGGCGTGGAAAAGATCAACCAGATGGCGGTCATGAACGCCGACAAGGTTGGCGCGGTGCGCGCGGCCCTGCCGGTGCCGGCAGTCGCGCCGGGTGCTGCCGGGGCTGAGCCGGTCGGCCCGACCCTTGCGCCGGTGGCGGCGATGCTGCTCGCGGCGATGGCCGTACTCGGAGGCACCGCACTGGCGGCGGCGTGGTTCGCATCCCGCGGGCGCTGGTGGATCCTGAGCGCCGGTTCCGTGGTTTTGGCCGCCGCGGGCACCATCTTGGCCGGGGTGATCGGATCCGGGTTTGGTGTGCAGGAATACGGGGTGGCGTTTATAGGCCTGCTGCTGGGCACGCTCGCCAGCGCGGGCCTGGCTTCCGTGTTAAGTCGAGCGTTCGGCGCTGGGGTTGGTCTTGGCTCAGCCGGCGTGCTTGCGCTTGTGCAGACCGGGCTCGTCGGCTGGGTGTGGCGCACCGCGACCACCGCGCAGGTCGACTCTGTGTGGGTGGCGTTGTCGCAAGCAGCGCCGATGCACTGGGTGTCCACCGCTGTCTCGGCGGGCGGCAACGGCGGCGACTACCGCGGCATCGTCTCGGCGGTGCTGCTGTCCGCCCTGCTTGCGGTGGCGGGCCTGGTTGGGGCACGGGGCCGTCGTTAAGCAAACGCTTAGGTAGACAGCCGTTTTTCAAATCCCTAAAATGTGATGTTAACTGTCACCTCTCTGTTGGAACGTGGTGACACCCGCGCTAGCCCGCGCGAAAAAAGACGGCTCCCGGAGCGATCCGGGGGCCGTTTTTTGCATTGAAGGTCCGGTTGCTGGGGGAGTAGTTAAACCCCTCGTGATGAAAAAGCGCCGCTAATTGAACACCGATTTCACTTACCTACAGCACATATAGGGCCCGGGAGCTGCGATGATGCGGACGTAACCTGAAATTAACCTGAATGTAGCCTCCTGTACGCAACCTGAGAGTAGATTGCGCCGTGGTTACAAAAACCATCCCTCTTACCTCAAGGAAGTCTTATGCGTTTCTCCTCCAAGGCAGTGGCAGCTGTCGTCAGCGTCTCCGCGCTGGCACTGGCGAACCTGCCGGTTTCTCTCGCTCAGTCCGCGGAGCAGGCGTTCAACGGCAAGGACACCTGCATCACCATTGATTCCGAAGGCAACGTCGTCGCGCCGCTGCCGGGCGACTGCACCCAGTTTGGCAAGGGTGGCCAGGGCAACTCCGACGCTCAGGCCCGTAACGTCATCTTCATCCTGGGCGACGGCATGGGCCACCAGGAGATCACCGCGGCGCGCAACTACCTCAAGGGCGCGAACGGCCGCTTCGAGGGCCTCGACGAGCTCACCGCGTCCGGCGCGTACACCACCTTCGCCGTGGGCAAGGACGGCAAGCGCCAGTACGTGACCGACTCCGCCGCGTCCGCGACCGGCTGGTCCACGGGCGGAAAGACCTACAACGGCGCGCTGTCCGTGGACATTACGGGCAAGCCGCACGAGAACCTCTTGGAGATGGCCAAGAACGCCGGCATGCGCACCGGCAACGTCTCCACCGCGGAGATCCAGGATGCGACTCCGGGCGCGATGCACTCGCACATTTCCAAGCGCGGCTACTACGCACCGTCCGGCGAGGCGAAGCCGGTCAAGGGTGCTGAAGCTCGTGAAAACGGCGGTCTCGGCTCCATCTCCGAGCAGATCATCGATACCCGCGCCGACGTCACCCTGGGCGGCGGCCGCAAGTACTTCGACGCTGAGGTGCTTGAGGGCGGCGAGAACCGCAACCCGTTCCTGACCGAAAAGAACGACGGCGGCGCCGACTGGGAGGCCGGCAAGTCGGTCCGTGAGAATGCGATTGCCAAGGGCTACCAGGTTGTCGACGACAAGCAGGGCCTCGAGGGCATCACCGTCGCAAACCAGGACCAGCCGGTGCTCGGTCTGTTCCACGACAAAAACATGACCCGCAAGTTTGAGCAGACCGTGCCGGTGAAGTCCGATGGCACCACCGAGCCCGAGGTCTGCAAGGAAGCGGATCGCGGCGACGAGCCGTCCGCAGCTGAAATGACGAAGAAGGCCATCGAGCTTCTCGACGACCCGTCGGCGGACAAGGGCTTCTTCCTGCAGGTCGAATCCGCATCCATCGACAAGGCGGACCATGCGGCCGACGCCTGCGGAATGATCGGCGAGACCGACCAGATCGACGAGGTGATCAAGGAAGCCTTGGACTTCGCCAAGAAGGACAAGGACACCCTGATCGTGGTCACCGCCGACCACGCGCACACCGCCGAGATCATTCCGGACGGCCGCCCGTCTGTGTCCGCCGTGACCCGCCTGCAGTCCCCGAAGGACGGCGGTGCGGTCATGTCCGTCGGTTTCGGCACTCAGCCGTGGCTGGATGAGGAGGGCAACCCGGTCTTTGACAAGAAGGCAAACGGCGACCCGTTCGACACCCCGAACTTCTCCATGATGCACACCGGCACCCAGGTACGCATCGCCGGCTACGGCCCGGGCTCCGAGAACGTCAACGGCCAGATCGACCAGACCGACGCGTTCTACGTCATGGCCAACGCGCTCGGCCTCAACGGCGGCACCGACGGCGGCCAGAAGCCGTGGAAGATCAATAAGGACAACAAGGTCGTTTCCTTGGCCAACCGTTCGAAGGCCAAGCCGGGCGACCAGCTGTGCTACCTCGTCGCTGCCGGCGAGACTCCGAAGGTGGGCGACTGCGCCCAGTTTGGCACCGAGGGCCAGGGCATCGACAACGCCAAGGCGAAGAACGTCGTGGTCCTGATCGGCGACGGCACCGGCGACTCCGAGATCACCGCTGCCCGCAACTACCTGAAGGGCTCCGCCGGCCGCTTCGAAGGCCTGGACAACCTGGACTACACCGGGTACCTGACCACTTTCTCCCTGGATAAGGAAACCGGCCTGCCCAACTACGTGGCAGACTCCGCCGCCACCGGCACCGCGTGGAACTCCGGCGTGAAGACGTACAACGGCGCCATCGGTGTGGACAACGCTGGTAAGCCGGTCGCCACCATGGGTGAGCTGGCCAAGGCCCGCGGGATGAAGATCGGCAACGTCTCCACCGCCGAGATCCAGGACGCTACCCCGGCTGCCTTCGCCGCGCACGCGCTCGACCGCTCCTACTACGCACCGTCCGGCGACAAGAAGGTGGCCAAGGGCGAGCAGCTGCGTGAAAACGGCGGCTTGGGCTCCATCTCGGAGCAGATCGTGGACCTGCGCGCCGATGTCACCCTCGGCGGCGGCAGCAAGTACTTCGACGCCGAGGTCGTTCAGGGCGGCAAGTGGAACGCCAGCGGCAACACCTGGACCGCCGGCAAGTCGGTGTTGGACAACGCAAAGGACAACGGCTACCAGGTGGTGACCAACGCCTCCGAGCTTGACGCGATCGCCGAGGCGAACGCCGACAAGCCGGTGCTGGGCCTGTTCTCCGAGGGCAACATGCCGCGCGTGCTCAACCAGTCCATCCCGACGACCGACGGTGGCGACCTGCAGCCGGCGACCTGTGTGGCCAACCCGGAGTTCACCGAGGAGACCCCGCGCCTGGGCGCGATGACCTCCAAGGCGCTCGAGCTGCTGCAGAACGACAACGGCTTCTTGCTCCAGGTCGAGTCCGCGTCGCCGGACAAGGCCGACCACCAGGCGGACGCCTGCGGCCTGATCGGTGAGGTCGGCCAGCTCGACGAGGCCGTCCAGGCCGTGCAGAAGTGGGTGGAGGAAACCGGCGAGGAGACCCTGATCGTCGCCACCGCCGACCACGCTCACACCGCGCAGATCACCTACGACAATGCCAACACCGCCGGCCGCGTCACCCAGCTGACCACCGTCGAAGGCTCCACTATGGCCGTGAACTTCGCCACCTCGAAGACCAACGAGGACGAAGAAGCACTCGGCGGCCAGCAGCACACCGGTGCGCAGCTGCGCGTGGCAGCGTCCGGCCCGGGTGCCGCCAACGTCACCGGCCAGATCGACCAGACCGACCTGTTCTTCCTGGTCAACAACGCCCTCGGCATCGAGAGCATCAACCACGGCCTCACCTTCGAGAACAAGATGAAGCCGGTTGAGACAGCCCCGGCCGAGCAGCCTTCCCAGAACTCCGAGGGCTCCTCGCTCTCCAACGTCGGCCTGATCGCCGTTCTGGCAATCTCCGGCATCGTGGGCCTGCTCTCGTTGCTGGCGCTGCTCTTCCCGTTCCCGGTCGATGAGGTTCTTGGCCCGATCGCGAAGCGTTAAATATTTCTAGCCCGTCACGTCCCGTCCCCGGTTCAGCACCGAGGGCGGGACGTTTCGCGTCTCCGGGCCGTCCTTCTTTGCTCGGTGCCGTCTGCTTGAGGTCTGGTTACGGGGGCGTAGCCAGACCTCAGCGGGAAACCAGACCTCAGCGCGTTTGGCGACCTGGGGCTTTGTGGTGGCCGTCGGCTTGAGGTCTGGTTGCGTGTCTAGGCGGGGCTACATGCGCGGCATGTTCATGCCGGGCACGTGAATGCCCAGCATCGGCAGCGCCGCCGCGATTCCCGCCAAAGCCAGCAGGGCAGCGATCACGCCGCCGACGATCGCGGCAACGTTCGGGGAGTCCTTGCCGTCCTTGTCCTTGTCGGACGAACCCATGTCGCCCGGCTTGTCCTTGTCCATGCCTTCCTTGCCCGGCTTGTCCTTGCCCGGCTTAGTCTTATCCAGGGCGATGGGGCCGGTGGGGTAGTCCATTTCCTTCGCGTCGCCCTTGGCGCAGGAGGTGGCGGCTGAGGCGTTAGCTACGTCGATAAGCTGCTGGTTCATGGAGAGCATGCCGCTGGGGGTGGCGGACCATGCCTCGTAGAGCTCGGTGCCCGCGGTGAACGGGGCCTCGGCCATCGGCGCGGTGGACGGACCGACTGTCCACGCGTCGGTGTCCACGTCCTCGAGGGTGGTGGCGGTGGTCGGCTCGGTCTCGTCGAGGGTCCGCAGCGCCTCGGTGTAGGGCTTGACCAGGTCAGCCGGCAGGATCGTGGAGTAGTCCGGCGCCTCGCCCTTGAGGTCGGACTCGTTGGCGGCCATGACGCCCGGGTAGACCGTCTCCACAGCGGCGACGACATCGCGGGCGCGCTCGTGCTCGCCGATCTGCTTGGACTCGTCGAAGGTGTCCATGATGAACTCCTTCTCCATGTCAGTGAGGGTGACGGCGCAGTTGCCGTCCGCGTCCTTCTCGCCGACGGTGGCGGCGTGGGCCGGGGCGGCGACGGTGCCGAGAGCGATCGCGCAGGCGGCGGCGCTGGTGATGATGCGTTTCATGTAGGCCTCCTTGAGGGGTAGGTGTGTACTCGAAGCGGTACGTGCACCAGCGTGATGGGGGCCATGTTGCGAGAGCGTTAAGGGGCAGGGACCCCGACTCTTCGCGGCTGAATCTGTCAGGCGGATCCCATCGCCCCAGGTCGGAGCAAACGGCTGCCGTGATCTGTCAGGATTCTCGGAGCAAGGGCGCGGCAAATGCGAAAACCCGCCTCGAAAGGCGGGTTGTACGTGGTCGGGATAACAGGATTTGAACCTGCGACCTCTTCGTCCCGAACGAAGCGCGCTACCAAGCTGCGCCATATCCCGGTTGTATCGTTGGGCTCTCGCCCGCGGTACTGGCAACACATTACCCCCGGGCGGCGATTCAACCAAAACGCCAGGTAGTCGTCCGAACTACCTGCGCTCCACCACCCGGATCAGGCTCGCGGACGGCGGGCAGAACAGGCGCACCGGCGCGTACTTGGACTGGCCTAAGCCGTTGGAGACTTCCATCCACATCTTGCCGTACTTGTGCAGCCCGGACGCGCGCTCGCGGTCGATGTCCGCGTTGGTCACAATCGCGCGCTCGCCGGGCAGGCAGATCTGCCCGCCGTGGGTGTGGCCGGCCAGCGCGAGCTGGTAGCCGTCAGCCTCAAATGCGTCCAGCACCCGGCGGTACGGCGCGTGCAGCAGCCCGATAGACAGATCGGCATCCTCGTGAGGCGCCCCGGCGATTTCGGCATACCGGTCCAGCTCGTGGTGCGGGTCGTCCACGCCCGCCAGCGCCAGGCGCACGCCGGAGGCCTTGAATTCCAGGCGGGCGTGGGTGGCGTCTTGCCAGCCGCGCTCCACAAACGCGGCGCGCATGCCCTCCCACGGCAGGTCCTCGTAGGACGGCTCGCGCTTCGCCCCGGTCAGGTACTTCAGCGGATTGACGGGCCGCGGCGCCCAGTAGTCGTTGGTGCCGAACACGAACGCGCCCGGGCGGTTCAACAGCGGGCCCAGCGCGTCCAGCACCCACGGCACCCCGCCGACATCCGACAGGTTGTCGCCGGTGTTGACCACCAGGTCCGGCTCGAGGGCATCCAGGCTGGAGACGAAATCGACCTTCTGCCTCTGCCCCGGGATCATGTGCAGGTCGGACACGTGCAGCACCCTAAACTCGTCGCGACCTTTCAACACCCCCGGCTCGAGCAGGGGCAGGGTGTACTCGCGCAGCTGGAAATTGTTGCGTTGGGTGTACGCCCACGTCAGCGTGGCGGCGCCCGTCGATAAGCAAAGTGCTCCGATTCCCGTCAACTTCTTCACCCGCACCACTGTAATCTCGCAAGCATGAGTGCACTGAAAGACCAGATCCGCGCAGACCTCAAGGAAGCCATGAAGGCGAAGGAAAAGGAGCGCACCGGCACGATCCGCATGCTGCTGGCCGCGATCCAGACCGCCGAGACCGAAGGATCCAAGCACGAGGTGGACGACGCGGAGATTCAGAAGATCATCGCCCGCGAGATCAAGAAGCGCCGCGAGTCCGCGGACATCTACACAACCAACGGCCGCGACGACCTCGCCGAGGCCGAGCTCACCGAGGCCTCGATCCTTGAGGTGTACCAGCCGAAGCAGCTGGATGACGACGAGCTTGCCAAGCTTATCGACGAAGCTATCGCCGAGACCGGCGCCGAGTCCATGGCCCAGATGGGGCAGGTCATGAAGGCCGCCACGGCGAAGGCCGAGGGCCGCGCCGACGGCAAGCGCCTCTCCGAGGCCGTCAAGGCGCGCCTGAGCTAGTTGCCGTTTCCGGCCCCGCCGCCGAAGACGTCGGCGATGGCGTCGCGGGCGTCGTTCAGCGATTGCTCGAGGCCCTCGATGCCCGGCGGGGAAGCGGGGCTTGGTTGCGGCGGCGCGGACGGCGAGGGGGCCGCCGCCGAGCTGGGGGCGCGGAGGGGCTGGCGCTGGCGGCGCCGGCGCCGTCGGAGACGTTCAGCGTCACCGTGGTGTTCGGGCCGTCCTGGACCGCGGAGACCACCGTGCCGGCCGGCGCGCCGGCGCCGTTGACCGTGTTCAGCGTGACCGCGTAGCCCTGCGCTTCAAGCTGGGACTTCGCGGCGGAGGAGTACTGGCCGACCACCGCGTCCAGCGCCCCGCGCTTCGTTCCACGCATGTGCACCGGGCTCGCAGGCGGCAGCCCGCCCGCCGCCGCGCCCGGCACCCCGGCCGCCGCCTGGAACCAGGTGTCGGCCGCTTCGTTGCCGCCGAACAGCGTGCCGTACTGGCACTGGCGCACCGGCTGGGTGCACAGCGGGGTGGACTGGGTGCCGTCGTTGTAGATGTACGGCGCGGCCGCCATGGTCTGGGTGAAGCCCAAAAACGCGGTGGAGTGGTGGGACTCCGTCGTGCCCGTCTTCGCGGCCGTCGGGGCGGACCAGCCGTTGTTGCGGGCGGAAGCGGACGCGGTGCCGTCGACAATGTCCTTTGACATGCCCTGGGACAGCGCGCCGGCGATGTCCGGTTCGACCGCCTGCTCGCAGGCGGGGCGGTCGATGAAGACCTGCTTGCCGTTTTCGTCCAGCACTTCCTTGATCGGGTTCGGCTCGCACCAACGCCCGCCAGAGGCCAAGGTGGCACCCACGTTGGACAGCTCCAGCGCGTTCACCGCCAGCGGGCCCAAGGTGAAGGCGCCCATGTTCTCTTCCTTCGCGGCCTGTGCGACGGAGCGGCCGTCGCCGAACGAGTTCTCGTCCGCGTACGACCGCAGGCCCAAGCGCACCGCCAGGTCAACCACCGGCGCCACGCCGGTTTTCTGGATCAGCTCCACAAACGTGGTGTTCGGCGACTGCGCCAGCGCGTCCTGCAGCGTCATGCGCGGGGCGTAGGTGCCGGCGTTTTCGACGCAGTACGCGCCCGGCGGGCAGTTGGCCGCGCCGCCGTCGCCCATGCCGTAGAGTACCGAGCGCGCCGGCGTCTCCAGCATCGTGTTCAAGCCGTAGCCCTGCTCCAGCGCCGCGGCGGCGGTGAAGATCTTGAACACCGAACCCGCACCGGCGCCAACCAGGGAGGCCGGCTGCGGCAGGATGGTCTGGCTCTGGTCCAGGTCCAGGCCGTAGAAACGCGAGGACGCCATGGCCAACACGTCGCGGGAATCCGCGCCGGGGCGGACGATGTCCATCACCTCGGCCACACCCGGGGTGTACGGGCTGACGTTGTTGCGCACCGCGTTGTTGGCCGCCTCCTGCACCGCCGGGTCCAGGGTGGTGGTGATGGTGTAGGAGCCGTTGAGGATGGTCTCCGTGTCCAGCCCCTTGTCCTCGAGGTAGCGGAGGGCGTAGTCGCACATGAAGCCCTTGTCGCCGGCGGCGATGCAGCCCTGCGGCAGCGTCTTCGGCTGCTCCAGGAGGCCCAGCGGGGTGCCGGCCAGGCGGTCCGCTTCCGCCTGGTCCAGGTAGCCCTGGGCTGCCATGTTATTCAGAACCACGTTGCGGCGCTGGGTGGCGCCTTCCGGGTTGGTGTAGGGGTTGAGCGCTTCCACGGACTGCAGGATGCCCACCAGTAGCGCCGCTTGCGCCGGGTCGAGCTCGCGGGCGGGGACGTCGAAGTAGGTCAGCGCCGCCGCCTCAATGCCGAAGGCGTGGTTGCCAAAGGAGACGAGGTTGAGGTACCTGGTCAGCACCTCGTCTTTCTCCAGCGTCTTGTCTAGGTCGGAGGCCATGCGCATCTCGCGCAGCTTGCGCGGGATGGACTGTTCGGTGGCGGCGTTGGCCTCGTCCTCGTTCTCCGCGTCGATGAGCCAGAGGTAGTTCTTCACGTACTGCTGGTTGATCGTGGACGCGCCCTGCTCCACCCCGCCGGCGAGCACGTTGGTCACCATCGCGCGGGCGAAGCCCTGCATGTCCACGCCCTCGTGCTGGTAGAAGCGGCGGTCCTCCGTGGCCACCAGGGCGTCCTTGACGTGCTGGGAGATCCCGTCGCTGGCCACCTCGTAGCGGCGCTGTTTGAAGATCCAGGCCATGGGGGTGCCGTTGGCGTCGTTAATTGTGGTGACGCCGGGGACTTCGCCGTGAGTGAGGTCGGAGAGGTTCGACTGCATCGTCTCGTCGGTGCGGGCGACGGCGGCGCCGCCGAGGCCTGCGAGAGGGGCGAGGCACAGGGCAATGGCCAGCGCCGTCGCGACGAGCGCGGCAAGCAGGCTTCCTAGGGATTTCAGTGCGGACACGCCATTACCTTAAATGACTCGGCCCGCGCGCGGGAATATAAAAGACCCCCCAAAAATGTGACCCATTCGACAGAATTCTTTTTTGTGTGATTACATTTACATAGGACCGCAGATATACGGTCGGATGTATAAAACTGCGCCGGGGAGACGGCGCAGGTGAACGAGTAGAGGAGCACGGCTATGACCACGGCTTTGGGTAACACCGCGCAGCGAAACGCACAACGGACCACGTCCCGCAAGTGCGACGCATCCGGACATCTCGTTTTTGACCGAGGGGATTGGGTCACCCACGCGCAGTGCCGCGGCAAGGATCCGGACGCCCTGTTCGTCCGGGGTGCGGAGCAGCGCAAGGCCGCCGCGATCTGCCGCGCGTGCCCGGTGCTCACCGAGTGCCGCGCCGACGCACTGGACAACAAGGTCGAGTTCGGCGTCTGGGGCGGGCTCACGGAGCGTCAGCGCCGCGCGGTGCTGCGCAAGAACCCGCACGTGACGGACTGGGCGGAGTACCTCTCTGCCGGCGGCGAAGTTGTCGGCCTGTAGGTAGTCTTGGGCGCCATGACGAAATGGGAGTACGCAACGGTTCCGTTGCTCACGCACGCCACCAAGCAGATTCTGGACACCTGGGGCGAGGACGGCTGGGAGCTCGTCTCCGTTGTACCGGGCCCGACCCAGGACAACGTTGTCGCTTACATGAAGCGGGAGGTCGAATAGATGTGGACTGATCGTCTCAAGGAGCTCGGTATCGAGCTGCCCGCCGTCGCTGCACCCGTTGCTGCCTACGTGCCCGCCGTCGAGGCCGGAAACCAGGTGTGGACGTCCGGCCAGCTGCCGTTTATCGACGGCAAACTGCCCGCCACCGGCAAAGTCGGCGCGGAGGTCACCGAGGAGGCCGCTTACGGCTACGCTCGCCAGGCCGCGCTCAACGCGATCGCCGCGGTGGATGACTTGGTCGGCATCGACAACGTCGCCCGCGTGCTCAAGATCGTCGGCTTCGTCGCCTCCGACCCGGCGTTTACCGGCCAGCCCGCCGTGATCAACGGCGCCTCCGAGCTCATGCAGGAGGTCTTCGGTGAAGCCGGTGCGCACGCCCGCTCCGCAGTGGGCGTGGCGTCGCTGCCGATGGACACGCCTGTCGAGGTCGAACTCGTCGTCGAGCTGAAGAGCTAGAACTCCAATACACGGCTGTTAAGCGGGTACGCTGGGGCATATGCAACATCCCGCTTACAGCCAACTGCGCCCTGTGACCGCCAACGCCGCGGTGGTCCTGGCGCCGAACCCCAGCTACGCGGCGCTCGAGGGGACCAACTCCTGGGTGATCAGGGGTGAGGGGGATCAGCGAAGCATTGTCGTTGATCCGGGCCCGGAGGATGAGGGCCACCTCAACGTCCTCCGCTCCAAGGCGGGGGAGGTGGCGCTCATTTTGCTCACGCACCGCCACCACGACCACGCTGACGGCGCGGAGCGTTTCCGCCAGCTCACCGGTGCTCCTGTTCGCTCGCTGGATCCGCAGTACAGCTCGGGGGCGGACCCGCTTGTCGACGGCGAAGTGGTCGCCGTCGACGGCATCACCCCACGCCTGAAGGTCGTGGCCACCCCCGGCCACACCAGCGATTCCGTGTGCTTCTTTGTCTACCCGGGAGACCCGGAGACCACCGAGCTGGAGGGCATCATCACCGGCGACACCATCGCTGGCCGCCACACCACCATGATCTCCGAGACCGACGGCGACCTGGGCAAGTACCTGGATTCCCTGGAGCTTCTGGAGGAGCAGGGCAAGGACATCCCGCTGCTGCCGGGCCACGGCCCCGAGGGCGCGGACCTGTCGGCCTACGCCCGCAAGTACATCGACCGCCGCAACCAGCGCCTGGAGCAGATCCGCGAGGCGCTGAAGACCCACGGCGAGAACGCCGACATCAACACCCTGGTCGACGCGATCTACGACGATGTGGACCCGGTGCTGCGCGGCGCCGCCGAGCAGTCCACCCGCGTGGCCCTGCGCTACCTGAAGGCCGCGCCCTAGGGGTTTTGTACGAATCGACAAAACGCGCTTTGTGTCAAGTGGTTGTGAACAGTTTCTGGTTCAGGCGACGGTAAGTGTGGGTGATTGTGGGCGGGTTTTGGTGGTTGTGCGGATGATGGTGACCTCTTTGGGTAGTCCGGTCGGTGTTTTGGGCATTGCGGTGATGAGTCCGGCTTCGAGTGCGGCACGTGCTGCGTTGATGCGGTTGGTTTCGTATTGCTTCCAGGTACCGTCGAGCACGCTTTGCGGGGTGTAGCCGTTGATGCCGCTGTGGGGCCGGTTGTTGTAGTGCCTGGTAAAGCGGGCTACCCATTGGGTGGCGGCGTCGATGTCGGCGAAGGCTTTCGGGTAGTACGCAAATCCCTTCATGGTGTGGAACAGTGACTCCATCTGGGGGTTGTCGTTGCTTGTTGCCGGCCGGCTAAACGATGCGTCAACGTCGTGTTTGGCGAACACTCGCTTTAAGGCGTTGCTTCGCATAGCTGCCCCGTTGTCGGAGTGCACGGTTTGCACTGTGGGGTAGCGCGTCAAGATGTCGTCGAAGAGTTTGGATACACCGCGTGCGTCTTCGCGGTGGGTGACCAACGTGCCGATCACGGCGCGTGAGTACAGGTCGATGATGGTGTGGCAGGCGTAGTTTTCGTTGACGAACGGGCCAGGCAGGAATGTGATGTCCCAGCACAGCACTTGTGCTGGTGCAGTAGCGACGACATGTGGTGGCTGGTTGTTGCCGCGTTTCGACCTGCGTTTGGTGCGAGTGCAGTTACGGTGCTTCAACAGTCTGTTGTGCTTGCGGGCGATGCGGTAGAAGCTGCTCAAACTGGCGACGTAAACGCCGTGGTTATAGGCGTTGTAGAACACATCGTCCACGCTCGATTGCGGGTTGGCGTCCAGCTGGGCGAGGATCTTATCGACGTGTTCCTGTGTGAGCCGGGCGATGTTGCGTTCGTGGTGGGCAATCGGGTTGGCGGTTTTCGGCCGCGGGTTGGATTCGTAGTAGATCCGGCTGCGGCTGACTCCCAGCAACACACACGCCCGGGAAGTGGAGTGGCCTAATCCGACAAGGGCGTCGATGAGTCGTTGTTCTTCTTGTCGACCAGCTTCATAGCGTCGCGTTTCGTCTTCGGATAGGCGTTTTCCTCCGCGTCGTAGTCCACGCCAGGAAGATCGGGCATGGACGCTAAAGCTTTTCCCAACACATCACTGGTTTTGACCCATTTATCCAGTTCTTGTTCTTGCCGGGTGAGTTTGCGGTTGGCTTTGGCGAGTTCTTTTTTCAACCGTTCGTTTTCCCGAATCATCGCCTCAACCTGGCGACGTGACTGCGTGAGGTCATCTGAGGTGCGTTTTCCCACTGTTCCTGCCTTTCGTTTATGCGTGTAATGCGCGATCGACCCGTCTGCGACCATGGTGGCCCACCGCAGCACTGTCCGGTGGCACAGATCATGCCTGGCGATAAACGCCTCCTTTTCACCGTAAGGAAGCGAAAGGTAGCGCTGCACCAGCGACGTCACCGCCGCGGCGTCGAGCACCGCTGGCAGTTCCTCGTCGCCGACCGACGCTGCCTTTTGCTGCGCGCAGGTCAAAAGCCCAAGCTGTTGGCCCCACCGAAAGATCTTGGCTCCATACAGCCCATGGCGATCAAGCCAGATACCTTTCGCCCCATACGGCAACTGGCGATAGATCGTGACCATCTGTCGCTTCTGAGCGGCAGTAAAATCCAACCCCCGCGAATACGGCTGGCACGCTGTAAACACAACCGCGCCAGCCTGCGGCATAACCAGGTCATCCTCGTCGAGGACCTCGCCAGGAGACAGCACCGTCACCGCAAGGGACAACACATCATCAGCGCGAAGCCTCCGCCTGGGCAGGCGACCGCTTCGAACCTGTTGACCACCGACCGAAGCTGCCTCGGACAGCACGTCCGGCTCCGGGATCAACACTGGAACATCGAGCAAAGTCATGAACAAAACCTCCTACGGATCGTTGTTCACAACCAGCCTGACAGAGAGGGACGCCAACGCTCCGGCTTCTCCCACCTGGGGAAATGCCGGAGCGTTGTCGATTTGTGCAAACGGGGGCGCGCTAGCGGGCGCGGCGGGCGAGGTGCTCGGTGTCGACTATGAGCACGCTCTTGCCCTCGAGGCGGATCCAGCCGCGGTGGGCGAAGGTGGCCAGCGCCTTGTTCACCGTCTCGCGGGAGGCGCCGACGAGCTGGGCGATCTCTTCCTGCGTCAGGTCGTGGTTGACGCGCAGGGCGCCGCCTTCGTGGGTGCCGAAGCGGTTGGCCAGCTGCAGCAGCGTCTTGGCCACGCGGCCGGGCACGTCGGTGAAGATGAGGTCCGCAAGCGACGCGTTTGTGCGGCGCAGGCGGCGGGCCAGTACGCGGAGGAGCTGCTGGGAGATCTCCGGGTGGGTGTCGATCCAGGTGCGCAGCATGGTGGAGTCCATGGTGGCGCAGGTGACTTCGGTGACGCACACTGCGGAGGAGGTGCGTGGACCCGGGTCGAAGATGGACAGCTCGCCGAACATGTCCGTCGGGCCCATCACGGACAGCAGGTTCTCGCGGCCGTCCGGGGCGTGGCGGGCGAGCTTAATTTTGCCGTCGACGATGATGTAGAGGCGGTCGCCGGGTTCGCCTTCGTCGAAGATGGTGGTGCCTTTGGGGAAGGTCACCGTGTCCATCTCGTTGATTAGCGCGGCTACTGCTTCCGGGTCCACGCCCTGGAAAATGCCGGCGCGGGCGAGTGTGTCCTGTACGCCTTCCATGAATCCTCCTCGGTTGGGACGGCCAGGGGGCAGTGGTTGCAGTCACTTTCGCGTAACTTTTTGGCAGCCGTCACAGTGCGTTTTGCACTTTACCACCCATGCGCGGTCTTGGTCAGGTGGTTGGCCAAGTTGGTGTTAATCCACCACGCGCGCCTCGAGCCGCTCCATCGCCAGCGGGAACGCTCCGAGCACTACCGGGATCAGCAGCACGAGAATCACATTCATAGGTGTCATTTTACGCCACGCATAACTAGCATGTCGGTCATGTCCTCCACCACGCCGAAAAAACACCGCCGCCCCGGATCCCATCCGGCGGCGAAGGGGGCGGAGACGGACATCGGCCGCACGAGGAGGGCCCGCCGGATCAACCGCACGCTGGCGGAGACGTTCCCGGACGCGCACGCTGAGCTGGACTTTTCCAACCCGCTGGAGCTGCTAGTGGCGACGGTGCTTTCGGCGCAGACCACGGACGTGCGCGTCAACATGGTCACCCCGGCGTTGTTTGCCAAGTACCCCACCGCCCACGCGTACGCGGAAGCCGATCAAACCGAGGTGGAGGAGCTTATCCGTTCCACCGGTTTCTACCGCTCGAAGGCGAAAAACCTCATCGGTTTAGGCCAGAAGCTGGTGGCGGATTTCGGCGGGGAAGTGCCCACCAAACTCGAGGATCTGGTGACGCTTCCGGGCGTGGGCCGCAAGACGGCGCACGTGGTGCGCGGCAACGCGTTCGGCATGCCGGGGCTGACGGTGGACACGCACTTTCAGCGGCTGGTCAAGCGCCTCATGCTCACCGAGGAAACGGATCCGGTGAAGATCGAGCACGCCATCGCCGGGCTCATCGAGCGCCGCGAGTGGACCATGTTCTCCCACCGCATCATCTTCCACGGCCGCCGTATCTGCCACGCCCGCAAACCGGCGTGCGGCGTGTGCCCGATCGCGTTCGACTGCCCGAGCTTCGGCGCCGGCCCCACCGATCCGGAGGCGGCCTCGGACCTGGTCACGGGCCCGGAGCGCGACCACATCCTGGGGCTTGCATGAAGCGCGCGATCTGGGTGAGTGTTGTGGTCATCGTCGCGGTGACCCTGCTCGTGGTGGCGGGCGCGCGCAGTTTGCTTGTCGACGATCAACCAACGGGGGACCCTGTGGCCGTCGAGAAGCAGGTGCCTCAACGGCCGGACTGCCCGGCTGGGCTGGACCTGCCGTGCCTGGGTGGGGACGTGGCCGGCGAGGCCAAGGAGATCACCGTGGTCAACGTGTGGGCCTGGTGGTGCCAGCCGTGCCGCGCGGAGCTGCCGGCAGTGGAGGAGTTCGCGCGCACGCACCCGGAATACACCGTGGTGGGCGTGCACGCGGACCAAAACGCGGGCAACGGCGCGGCGCTGCTGGAGGATCTTGGGGTGGGCCTGCCCAGCTATCAGGACGACTCGGGCGCCTTCGCCGCGGAGCAGGGCCTGCCGCCGGTTGTGCCGGTGACGGTGGTGCTGCGCGGCGGCGAGCAGGTGGCGGTGTTTGCCAAGGAGTTCACCTCGGCTGAGGAGCTCGCCGCGGCTGTTCAGGGGGCGCTGTAGATGGACGCGCCGCTGCGCCCGGACCGCGCGCCGCGGTGGCTGAAACCCCTGCTAGAGGCCATCGAAGACGGCGGTGCGGGAATCCCGCGCCGGCTGCTGTCGCCGCGCGTGCTGCAACAAGACGGCGCGGACCAGGCCGCCGTGTTGATCCTGTTCGCCGGCGACCCGCGCGCGACCGAGCTGCCGGAGGACGCGCGGGTGCTGATCACCCACCGCACCCCGCGCATGCGCAGCCACTCCGGTCAGATGGCGTTTCCCGGCGGCCACATCGACCCCAGCGACGGCGGGCCCGTGGATGCCGCGCTGCGCGAAGCGTGGGAGGAAACCGGCCTGGACCCGGACCGTGTGATCCCGCTTGCCCTGCTGGACGCTGCCACCACCGGCGGAAGCAACCGGCGCGTGCGCCCCGTGGTGGCGTTCACCCCGGAGCCCGGCGAGGTGTACCCGGCCAGCGAGGAGGAGACGGACGCGGTGTTTTTCGTGCCGGTGCGCGAGCTGGTGGATCCGCGAAACCGGGCGATGCTGGGCATCAAGGAATGGTCGGGGCCCGCGTTTTGGGCGGGGGAGTTTCTGGTGTGGGGCTTTACCGGGGTGCTGCTCGCCGTGGTGCTGAAGCTGGGCGGCTGGGTGCGGCCCTGGGACGAAAAGCCCGGCGACTTGCGGGCTGCGCTGGCGCGTTCTGCCAACCGTGAGCGGTAACATCACCGGAATGCACCTGGTTATCGACGTCCTGCTCGCGCTCGCCGTCGTCGCCGCCTTCATTAGCGGCTGGCGCCAGGGGGCGCTCTCGGCGGTGCTGTCCGCCGTCGGCGTGGTGGCGGGCCTGGTCATCGGGCTTGCGTTGGCGCCGTTCGCGCTGGACCTGGCGGAATCGCAGACGGTGCGCATCGTGCTGCTCATCGCCCTGGTCGTGCTGTTTGTGGGGCTGGGCAACCTGGTCGGCGTCACCGTCGGCGGGAACCTGCGCGGGCGCGTGCGCTCCCGGGGCCGCCGCGTGCTGGATTCCGTGCTCGGCGCGACGTTCCAGTCGGTGGCGGTGGCCGCGGTGCTGTGGTTCATCTCCATCCCGCTGGCGGCCTCGGTGCCGGGCGAGATCGGCGACGGCATCCGCTCCTCCCGCGTCTTCGGCGCCATCGACGCCGCCGCCCCCGAGGCGGCCTCCAAACTGCCGGTGAGGTTCGCCGCGCTTCTCGACGAATCCGGGCTGCCGCCGTTGGTTTCCCCCTTCTCGCCGGGCGGGGCGCAGGTAGCGGCGCCGGATGGGTCGGCGGTGGAGCCGGAGGTCGTAGAGAAGCTGCGCCCCAGCGTGGTGCACGTGATGGGCGACGCGGAAACCTGCCGGCGGCGCCTCATGGGCACCGGCTTTGTCATCGAGGACGGCTACGTGCTCACCAACGCGCACGTGGTGGCCGGCACCGAGCGGGTGGCCCTGGACACCGTGGTGGGGGTCAAACCCGCGCAGGTGGTGCTGTTCGACCCGGACACCGACATCGCGGTGCTGCGCGCCGATGAACTGGGGCTGCCGGAGCTGCGCTGGGCCGAAGACGAGCTGGCGGTCAGCGACAGCGCCGTGGTGATGGGCTACCCCAAGTCCGGCCCGTTCGAGGCGGCGCCGGTGCGCATCCGCGGCAAGCTGGAAATCGCGGGCCCGGACATCTACACCACCGGGCGCGTGGAGCGCGAGGCGTACACCATCCGCGGCAACATCCGCCAGGGCAACTCCGGCGGGCCGCTGCTCACCCCGGGAGGCGAAGTCGCGGGAATGATCTTCGGGGCGTCCCTGGACACCTCAGAAACGGGATACGCGCTGACTGCACACCAGGTGCAGCAGCGCGTAGGGGATGTGCGGAGCTTAACGCGCCCCGCGGATACGCAAGCGTGCGTTAGCGGTTAACGGCGGTGGAGCCGCCGGTGCGCGGCAGCGAGGAGCCCGTGCCGGAGGAGGTGTAGAGGCCAGCCTCGTCCTTGGCCAGGTTCTTCTGCGCCTGGCCCGGCTTGAGGTTCTTCAGCTCGTTGACGGACTCGATGGTCTTCTCCGGCGCCTTGATCTTCTTGATCTTCTTGAAGCCGATGAAGGCGAGCAGGCCAGCCAGCGCCAGCATGACCAGGAAGACAATCAGGAACGCCCAGCCGCGGTGCATCCAGGACGCGAGCATCTCCGCGATGGCGAAGAAGAGGAAGAAGGAGGAGTACAGCGCGATCACGCCGGCCACGGCGAACAGGCCGCCGCCCATGGCGCCCTTCTTCACCTCGCCGACGACCTCGGCCTTGGCCAGCTCGATCTCGCCGCGGACCAGGGTGGAGACCTGCTGGGACGCGTTGGAGATCAGGGTGCCGATGGAGTCGTTGCCCGGCTGGGTGGCGTAGGTGTCGCGCAGCGGGATGGAGTCCACCTTGGCGTTCACGGCGGTGGAGCCGCTGGTGTAGAGGCCTTCGTTGCTCACTTGTAGTTCACCTTCCTGGGTGGCTTTTATACGGCACCCGGGAAGGTGCCTGGAAATTCTTCACACGATGTTAGCGATGTATGGAGGTATTTGCCCGAATCGGGGTAGAAAAGTCACGCGGTTTTACGCCGAGCGCTTGTCGTCCTTGCCGCCGCCCATGGCGCGGGCGATGAGGACACCGGCGACTGCCAGGGCGGTCACGCCAGCGATCACGCCCGCGCCGATGCCCACTTCGCGCGCGTTCGGCATCTGGAACAGCGGCTCCGGGTTTTTGAAGGTGCGGGCCTGCCAGCCGTTGGCCAGCGCGTGTTTCTTCAGCGCCCGGTCCGGGTTCACGGCAACCGGGTTGCCCACCAGTTCCAGCATGGGGATGTCGGTGGCGGAGTCGGAGTAGGCGTAGCTGTGGTCCAGGTCGAAGTCGTGCTCGGCGGCGAACTGTCGCACCGCCTCGGCCTTCGCGTCGCCTTTGAGGTAGCGGGTGATTTCGCCGGTGAGCTTGCCGTTTTCCTCGGCCATTTCGGTGGCGACCACGGTGTCCACTCCGAGTTCGTCGGCGATCGGCTCCACCAGGATCGCAGCCGAGGCCGAGATGATGATGACGTGGTGGCCGGCGTTCCTGTGGTCGTCGATAAGCTGGCGCGCTTCGGCGTAAATAGCGGGGGCGACCACCTCGCGCAGGGTGTCGCGGGTGATGCGCTGGATGGTTGCGACGTCCCAGCCGGCGACCATCTGCGCGAGCGCGTCGCGGGTGGAGTCCATCTTCTGGCTGGACTGGCCCACCAGCATGTACTGGGCTTTGGTGAGGTAGAGCTCCCAGGCTTCCTGTCGGGTGATCATCCCGTTGTTCAGGAATTCTTTGCCGAAGGCGAACGCGGATGACGTCGCAATGATCGTCTTATCCAGGTCGAAGAAGGCCGCCACCGGCTTGTTAGCAGACATACTCCTGCAGTGTAGACCCCAAACCCTACGGATGCGTAGCTAAGGCCTGTGAAACCAGTGTGACGCGTGGGGCGACTTATCCACAGCGGAATTGTTGAAGCGTCCGCAATAGGGGTGGGTTATCCACAGAAAAAATTTCGCCCATTGTTTCCGGGTTGCCACGGTTGCACGCTACCGCCATGACACACGCAAACACAGGCCCCATCGTCGTCGCGGTCGCGGACCCGGCGCTGCACTCCGAAGCCATCCACATCGCCGCCGCCACAGGTCGCAAGGTCATCGACGCCGCCGACGACACCCAGCTCGCCCGCCACGCTCCCAAGGCGCATGCCTTGCTTATCGACGACCTCCGGGCCCCCTCCTTAAGCACCCAAACACGGGGACCGAACGTGTTCACCGTGGTCGCGGACACCGCCCCGGCCGCGACGCGCGAGGACGTCTTCGCCCTGCCCGCCCAGGCCGCGGACGTGCTGCGCAGCATCGGCGCGCTCGCGCTGGCCCCGGCTGTGTCGGCGGCGAGTGGGAAGGTCGTCGCCGTGCTCGGCGCGTGCGGCGGGGCGGGCGCGTCGGTGCTCGCCGCGGCGCTGTGCCGGGCGGCGGGCAACGCCACGCTGGTGGACGCCCACCAGCTCTCCGGCGGCCTGGACCTGTTGCTGGGGCTGAGAGCACGCCCGGCGCGCGCTGGGGCGAGATCGACTTCGCCGCCGGCGGGGCGGTCTCGCGCGCGGAGTTGCGCGGGGCGCTGCCCGCCGGCGAGGACGGCACCGCGCTGCTGACGTTTCCGCGAACAACCGTGGCGGACCCGTTCCGGCTGACATTGGATGAGCTCAACGCCGTGGTGCACGCCGCCGGCACGGAGGGGCTGACGGTGGTGGACGCCCCGCTTGCGTTGCTGCCGGACCGCTGCGACCTCGCCGTGGTCATGCTGCGGCCCGAGCTGCGCGCGGCCGCTGCCGCCGCCCGGATCGTCGCCGAGTGCAACGCCGCCGGGGTGGCCAGCGCGCTGGCGCTGCGGCAAAGCGAGTGGGCGTCGCTGGAGCCCGCGCAGGTGGAGGACACCGCGAAAGCGCCCGTGATCGTGCAGGTGCAGCAGGTCCGGGGGCTGACCAAGCAGCTGGACCAGGCCGGCCTGCCGGCGAAGCTGCCGCGCACACTGAACCGCGCCGCCGAGGCTGTGCTGGGGGAGGTGGCCTAAATGGACGACGTGCTCGCCCGCGTGAAGCGCCGCCTGGCCGACGAGCCAGCCCAGCCCGACCCGGCGCGCGTCGCCGCGATCATCCGCGAGGAAGCGGTGGTGATCAGCGACATCGGGGTGCTAGACATCATGCGCAAGCTTCGCGACGACACCACGGGCGCCGGGCCGTTGGAGGCAATCCTGGCGGACCCGGCCGTGACCGACATCTGCGTCAACGCCCCGGACGAGGTGTACGTGGACACCGGCCAGGGGTTGGAGCGCTCGGAGCTGACGTTCGATTCGGAAGCTTCCGTGAGGCGGCTCGCCACCCGCCTGGCCGTCAGCTGCGGGCGCAGGTTGGACGACGCGCAGCCGTTCTGCGACGGACACGTCACCCGCGACGACGGCACCCTACTGCGCTTCCACGCCGTACTCGCCCCGACCGCCCAGGCAGGCACCTGCATCTCCCTGCGCGTGCTGCGCACCGCCTCGGCCACGCTCGACGATCTTGTGGCGCGCGGCGCGCTTGACGAGGAGAGGGCGGCGCTGGTGCGGGGGATCGTCGCCAAGCGAAAGGCGTTTGTGGTCGTCGGAGGCACCGGCTCCGGCAAGACCACGTTGCTGTCCGCGCTGCTCGCGGAGGTGGACCCGGCCGAGCGCATCGTGGCCATCGAGGACACCCTCGAGCTGACCCCGGACCACCCGCACGTGGTGAACCTGACCAGCCGCGGCGCCAACGCCGAGGGTGCCGGCGCGATCACCATCGCGGACCTGGTGCGCCAATCGCTGCGCATGCGCCCGGACCGCATCGTCGTCGGCGAGATCCGCGGCGGGGAAGTGGTCGACCTGCTCGCCGCGCTCAACACCGGCCACGACGGCGGGGCTGGCACCCTGCACGCCAACTCCATCGAGGAGGTGCCCGCCCGCTTCGAGGCGCTCGCGGCACTCGGCGGGATGGACCGCGCCGGGCTGCATGCCCAGCTCGCCGCCGCCATCGACGTGGTGCTGGTGGTCAAACGCCGCACCGACGGCACCCGCTACCTGCAGCAGATCGGCGTGCTCGAGGGCGAGCCGGTGCGCGCGAAGGTGGTTTGGGACGCCGAGCGCGGCGAGCTGGACGGCTACGAGGAGCTCGCCCGATGATCACCGTGATGCTGCTTGCCTGCGCTGTCGCCGTCGCCGTGCCATCGCCCGCGTACCGGGTGGTCGAGCGCACCCTAAGCCCCGCGCCCAGGCTTATCCCGGCCACCGTGGCGGTTGCGGGCATCGGCGCGGTGGTGTTCGGCCGCGTCAGCCTCGTGGTCGCCGCGGCCATGGCCGGCGCGACGCTGGTGCACGTGCTGCGCGCCCGCCGCGACGACAGGGCCGCCCGGCGGCGCAGCGCGGCGGCCGCGACGTACCTCGGGGCAGTGTCCACCAACCTGCAGGCAGGCGCCGCCATGCCGGACGCGCTGGCGCGTGCCGCCGAGCAGGCGCCAGCCCCGCTGCACACGGAAGCCGCCCGCCTGACGCAGCTCGCCCGCTCCGGCGCGCCGCTGGAGACACACGTGCCGGAGCTTGAACGCCTCGGCACGCTCTGGGCGCTGTCGGCCTCGCGCGGGGTGCCGCTGGCGAAGCTGGTCGCCGCACTCCGCGACGACATCGACCACACCAACCGACACCGCGACGCCACCCGCGCCGCCCTGGCCGGCCCGCAAACCACCGCCGCAGTCCTCGCACTGCTGCCTGTTGCCGGGGTGCTCATGAGCACCGCGATGGGCGCGAACCCGCTGGCGTTTCTCACCGGCGGCGGGCTCGGCGGGGCGCTGTTGGTGGTGGGCACCGCGCTGGTGTGCGCAGGCGTGGCAGTCTCGCGCCGCATCATCGAGGGGGCCAGCGCATGATCGGCCTTGTTCCAGCACTCCTCGTCGCCGCGGCACTGTGCGTCGCCCCGGCTGGCCCCGGCGGCCGCGTCACCGCAGCCACCCCGAAGGCGCCCCGCGACGGTCCCGAAAGGGCCGACCCGGAGCGCTGCGCCAGCGACATCGAACTGTTCGCTGCATGCGTCTCAGCGGGCCTGCCCGCCGCCACCGCGGCGGCTGCGGTCGCTGACACCCACGGGACACGCAGCCCGTGGCACACCGTGGCCTCGCTGACGGCGCTGGGGGTCGAACCCCAGCGCGCCTGGGCCGAGATCCGCCACCTGCCAGGCGGCGAAGATCTCGCCGGGCTTGTTGTCCTATCCGCCACCTCCGGAACCTCGCTGGCCGCAGGCTGCGGGCGCATCGCCGCCCAGCTGCGCGCAGGCGCGGGGGACCGGGCCAAAGCCAAAGCGGAACGCGCTGGCGTGCTTATCGCCATCCCGCTCACCGCGTTTTTCCTGCCGGCGTTTTTCGTCCTCGGGCTCGCGCCCGCGGTGATCAGCCTCGGCACCTCACTGATCAACTAGAAGGAGTTTTCCCATGCGTCACCTCAATTCCGCACTCACCACTGCCTACCTGTACGCTGCCTCCAGGGCCCAGAAAATGCGCTCTGACCAAGGGATGTCAACTATCGAATACGCCTTTGGCAGCCTCGCGGCCGCGGCCCTTGCCGGCGTGCTCTACCTCGTGGTCAACGGCGACGCCGTCACCAACGCCATCGAAAGCGTCATCACCGACGCGCTGAGCAACACGCCGGGCTGATGAGCACCATCGAAACCGCGCTGTCGCTGTCGGCCCTCGTGGTGGTCACAGCCGCGATCGTGGGCGGGATCGCCACCGTTGCCGCCTACATCACGGCCGTGGACATCGCAGGTGCCGCCGCCCGCGCCCACGCGCTGGGGGTGGACTACGCCGCGCCCCGCGGCGACGTTGCCGTCACCGAAAACGCGGGCCTGGCCACCGCGGCCGCCTCGGTCCCGGCGCCGATCGGCACCATGCGCGCCACGGCCGTGTTCCCGGTGGAGTTCTGATGCGTCTGCTTTCCGACGAAGGCTCCGCCACCATCACCGCCACCGGCATCATCACGTCAGTAGTTTCGCTGGCACTGGCGGTGGTGGCGCTCGGGGTGCACACCTCCGACACGCACCGGGCCCGGGTCGCGGCGGACCTAGCCGCCGTGGCGGGTGCGACCGCGATGTACCGGGGCGGTGACGCCTGTGCCACGGCCGGCCGCACCGCGGAGCTCAACGGCGCGCGCGTGGTGTCCTGCGAGGTCACCGCAGGCGACGTCGTGGTGGCAGCCACCCGCCGCCGGGCGGAGGCCGCCGCCCGTGCCGGGCCGTAACGTGCGCACCGCCTAGCGCGGTGCTTCACCCGCCGTCATGGTCACTAGCGCGCCGAGCAGCTTCAGCGCGGCGCGCTTGTCCAGTGGCTGGTTGCCGTTGCCGCACTTCGGCGACTGCACGCACGACGGGCAGCCGTCCTCGCAGCCGCAGGAGCGCACCGTCTCCCAGGTCGCCTCGATCCACTCGTGGAAGCGGGCGAAGCCCTCGTCGGCGAAGCCCGCGCCGCCGGGGTGGCCGTCGTAGACGAACACCGTGGGCAGCATCGTGTCCGGGTGCAGCGCGGTGGACACGCCGCCGATGTCCCAGCGGTCGCACGTGGCCAAAAGCGGCAGCAGCCCGATCGCGGCGTGCTCGGCGGCGTGCAGGGCGCCCGGGATCTCGCCGGCGGTAATGCCCAGCTCGTCCAGCACCATCGGGTCGATGGTGTACGCCACCGCGCGGGTGACCAAACGCTGCTCGGGCAGGTCGAGGGGGATGTGTTCGCTGACGGTGCCGTCGGCAAGCCGCACCACGTAGCCGGTGACCCGGTCGATGACCTCCACGTCGACGCTTGCCACCCACAGCCCCGGCGAGGGGTTGACCAGCTTGTGGGCCTCGCCCAGGATCGTGATGTCCGTCGTCGAGCGCGCTTGCGTGGAATAGTCGGGCAGCTCCGGCGCCACCAGTGCGACGTAGTCGTCCAGGTCCAGCGCCTGGACCACGAAGTACTCGCCCTGGTGGATGTAGACCGCCCCGTCGTGCACCTGGCTCATCGCGCGCGCCGCGTCCACGGTGCCGAGCAGCCGACCGTCGGCGACGTCCACGATCATCACCTGCTCGCCCACATCGCCGCGCAGCGACACCGAAGCGTGCGCCGACTCCGGCGTGATCTCGCCGTCCAACTGCGGCACCGCGAACCAGCCCGCCGGCCGGCGGCGCAACAAGCCCGCAGCAGTCAGGTCGTCCACCACGTCGTGGGCGCCGAAGGCCTCCACGTCCGCCTCGCTCAGCGGCCGTTCCACCGCGGCGCAGTACACGTGGCCGCGCAAAATGAACGGGTTGGTTGGGTCGAACACGGAATTTTCCACCGGCTTGCCCAGAAGCGCCTCCGGATGGTGGACCAGGTAGGTGTCCATCGGCTCGTCGCGCGCCACCAGCACCGCCACCGAGCTCTGCCCGCGACGGCCCGCGCGCCCCGCCTGCTGGCGAAACGACGCCACCGTGCCCGGAAACCCCGCCATCACCACCGCGTCCAGCCCACCGACGTCGATGCCCAGCTCCAGCGCGTTCGTGGACGCCACCCCCAGCAGCTCACCATCGTCCAGGCGGCGCTCCAGCTCGCGGCGGTCCTCCGCCAGATACCCCGCCCGGTACGGCGCGACACGCTCGGCCATATCCGCGCGGCCCGCCGCCGACAGGTGCTCCTGGGTGCGCATCGCCACCGTCTCCGCGGCGCGCCGGGACCGCACGAACGTCAACGTCCGCGCGCCCTGCAGCAACAGCTCAGCCGACACCGACGCCGCCTCCGCGGTGGCGGGGTAGCGCACCGGCGCGCCGCCCTCGCCCTCGGCGCCCTCGATGAAGCCGGGCTCCCACAGCACGATGGTGCGCTCGCCGGAAGGGGCGGCGTCCTCGGTCACGGCCACAGCCTCGCGCCCGCTCAGCCGGCGGGCCTGCCCCGCCGGGTCCGCCGCGGTGGCCGACGCGTAGATCAGCGTCGGGGAAGACCCGTACGCGGCGGCGATGCGCAGCAGCCGCCGCAGCACTAAAGCCACGTTCGCGCCGAACACGCCCCGGTAGGTGTGGCACTCGTCCACCACCACGTACTTCAAGTGCCGCAAGACCCGCGCCCACCGCGCGTGCGAGCCCAACATCGACGCGTGCAGCATGTCCGGGTTGGTGAACACGTAGCGCGCGTGCTCCCGAATGCCCGCGCGCGATTCCGTCGGCGTGTCCCCGTCGTAAGGCGCCGGGTGGATGCCCTCCAAGCCCGCGCCCTTAACCATCCGCAGCGTGGCCTGCAGCTGGTCCGAGCCCAGCGCCTTCGTCGGCGTCAGGTACACCGCGCACGCCGTCGGATCCTGCACCAGTGCGGTCAGCACCGGCAGCTGGTAGCCCAACGACTTGCCGGAGGACGTCCCCGTCGCCACCACCACGTCCTCGCCGCGCCACGCGTGCTCTGCGCACAAGGCTTGGTGGAGGTAGGGGGAAGCGAAGCCTTCGTCGATAAGCAATTGCTTCAAACGCGGCTCCACCCACCCAGGCCACTCGCTGAAGCGGGCCTGACGTGCGGGGACCTGCTCGACATGCGTGATCGTCGCCGCAGGATGGCGGCGCTTCAGCGCGCCGAGGAGCTCGGTGCCAAACGGGGAAACCATAATCACCGGAAAGTATGCCAGTTCCCAGTGCTAAGGCCCGCACTTCATGGCACACTGGGTGGCGGTCACAGATTTTGTGTGCGCCCGAAGCGGTGCTCGCGAGGATTGTGCACGCGGGCACCAGGACCCGTTAGGCCCTGGTGGACGACATCTCTACGCAAATTTTTGAAAGGTTTCACCATGGCAACCGGTACCGTGAAGTGGTTCAACGCCGAAAAGGGCTTCGGCTTCATCGCCCCGGACGACGGCTCCTCCGACGTCTTCGTCCACTACTCCGAGATCCAGGGCTCCGGCTTCCGCACCCTGGAAGAAAACCAGCAGGTCGAATTCGAGGTCGGCGAGGGCGCCAAGGGCCCGCAGGCGCAGCAGGTGCGCGCGCTCTAAGCACACTTTGCTTATCGACGGGGCTTCCGCTCGGAGCCCCGTTTTTTATACGTTGCTCACGCCTTGGCGCACGTCACGCCACTCGGCAAGCTTGTTCTGGCCCTTTTGAATCAGGTAGCCGACAGACGAGCCGAGCACCACGCCCAGAAGCATCGCGAGCAGCGGGTAGTCCTGCAGGATGCGCCCGCCCAAGTAACCGACGCCGACGCTCAAAAACGCCCAGAGGATCACGCCGACGGTGTCGAAGAAGACGAACTTGAACCAGTTGTAGCGCACCGACGCCAGCACAATCGTGGCCACCCAGCGCGCCCAGGGGATGAAGCGGGCGACGATAATGGTCGCGCCCGCGCCGCGGTTCATGTTCCGGCGCACCCAGCGGATCGCCTGGCCCGCCTTCGACTCCGGGTCCAAGGCTTCCACCCGGTGAATGAGCTTGCCGCCGAGGGCGAAGCAGATGTTGTCGCCGATGATCCCGCCGATGGACGCCGCGGCGATCACGCCCCACACACTCGGCACTCCGCGGGATGCCGAAAACGCGCCCGCCAAGTTCAGCACCGTCTCCGACGGCACCACGGGCGCCAGCGCATCCGCGACAATAAGAACAGTCACCAGCGGGTAAAACACCGGCATCGCCATGAGCGTGTGCAGGAAATCGATGAGGGAATCGACCACGAAGACGCATCCTTTCCGCCCCCGGGGTTCACGGCTCCGGGGCACCCGAGCAGTGTAGTCCTATTACCCGGGTGCACAATCGTGTGCTAGTTGTCTGTTAGGCAATAACTCTGTGCAAAGCGAGGTGTCAGTCAACGTGGCTGAAGGTGGCAAGACCCTAGTCATTGTGGAGTCCGCGACGAAGGCGAAGAAGATCCAGAAGTATCTGGGCGACGACTTTATTGTGGAAGCCTCCGTCGGCCACATCCGCGACCTGCCCGGCCGAGCCGCCGACATCCCCGCCAAGTACAAGAAGGAACCGTGGGCCAAACTCGGCGTCAACCCCGAGGACGGCTTCACACCCATCTACGTCGTCGACGCGGACAAGAAAAAGAAGGTCACCGACCTCAAATCCAAGCTCAAGCAGGCCGACAAGCTCCTGCTCGCGACAGACCCGGACCGCGAAGGCGAAGCGATCGCCTGGCACCTTCTGGAAACGCTCAAGCCGAAGGTGCCGGTGGAGCGCATGGTGTTCAACGAGATCACCGAATCCGCCATCCGCGAAGCCGCCGAAAACACCCGCGAGCTGGACATGGACCTCGTCGACGCGCAGGAAACCCGCCGCATCCTCGACCGCCTCTACGGCTACGAAGTCTCGCCGGTGCTGTGGAAGAAGGTCATGCCGCGCCTGTCCGCCGGCCGCGTCCAATCCGTGGCCACCCGCGTGATTGTCGAGCGCGAACGCGAGCGCATGGCGTTCATCCCGGCGGAGTACTGGGACCTGGTCGCGGAGTTGGAGAAGGGCGAAACCTTCGACGCGAAGCTCGTCGCGCTCGACGGCAAGCGCATCGCCCAGGGCCGCGACTTCGATGACCGGGGGCGGCTGAAGGGCGAGGCGGTGATCGTCGATAAGCAAAAGGCGCACTCGCTTGCCGACGCGCTGGGCACCGCGCCCATGCACGTCACCGCAGTGGAGGAGAAGCCGTACTCGCGTAAACCCTACGCGCCGTTTATGACCTCCACGCTGCAGCAGGAGGCCGGACGCAAGCTGCACTTCACCTCCGCGCGCACCATGCGCATTGCACAACGGCTGTACGAAAACGGCCACATCACCTACATGCGTACAGACTCCACCTCGCTGTCCAAGCAGGGCCTCGACGCCGCGCGCTCCGCCGCCCGCGAGCTGTACGGCGCCAATTACGTCACGGATGCGCCGCGCACCTACGACCGCAAGGTGAAAAACTCGCAGGAAGCCCACGAAGCCATCCGCCCCGCCGGCGAACGCTTCGCCACCCCCGGGCAGCTGGCTGGGGCTTTGGACGCCGAGGAGTTCAAACTCTACGAACTCATCTGGGCGCGCACCGTCGCATCCCAGATGCAAGACGCCCGCGGCACCTCGATGAAAGTCACCGTTCAAGGCGACGCCGACGGCGAGGCGTGCGAATTCGCCGCAACCGGCCGCACCGTCACCTTCCCCGGCTGGCTGCGCGCCTACTCCGACCGCCAAGCCAACGAAACCCGCCTGCCGCAGCTGGCCAAAGGCGACGAGCTGGCCACCAATAAGGTCACGGCAGATGGCCACTCCACCAACCCGCCGGCGCGCTACACCGAGGCATCGCTGGTGAAAAAGATGGAGGAGCTCGGCATCGGGCGTCCGTCCACCTACGCGTCGATTATCAAGACCATCCAGGACCGCGGCTACGTCGTCGCGCGCGGCAACGCCCTGGTGCCGTCGTGGGTCGCGTTCTCCGTGGTGGGCCTTTTGGAGAACAACTTCGACGCGCTCGTGGACTACGACTTCACCTCGTCCATGGAAGACGAGCTCGACGAGATCGCCCACGGCAACCAGGACCGCACCAAGTGGCTGTCCGGCTTCTACTTCGGCGACGCCGACGCGCGCGAATCCATGGCGCAGGCACTCGCGCGCCGCGGCGGGCTGAAGCACATGATCGAGGACAACCTCGAGTCCATCGACGCGCGCGCCGCGAACTCGCTGAAGCTTTTCGACGATGCCGAAGGCCGCCCCGTCATCGTCCGCGTCGGACGCTACGGGCCCTACATCGAGCGCGTCGTGGGCGAGAAGGACGGCGAGCCCGAGTACCAGCGTGCCAACCTGCCCGAATCCGCCACCCCGGACGAGATCACCCTGGAGATGGCGGAGAAGCTCTTCGCCACCCCGCAGTCCGGCCGCGAACTCGGCGTCAACCCCGCCAACGGACGCACGGTGGTGGCGAAGGAGGGCCGTTTCGGCCCGTACGTCACGGAGCTCGTGCGTGACGACGAGCGCGCCACCGCCGAAGCCCGCGCCGAGGAAGTCATCGCCGCGGAGCGCGCCGAGGAGGACGCTCAGCGCGCCGCAGAAGGCAAACGCGCGAAGAACTGGGAGACCAAGACGGCGGCGGCGCAGAAGGAAAAGCGAATGGCGCAGCTTGTCGACGAGCAGCTCAAGCCCGCCACCGCGTCACTGTTTTCCTCGATGGAGCCGTCGAGCGTCACCTTCGACGAGGCGATGCAGTTGCTGTCCCTGCCTCGCGAGGTTGGCGAGGACCCAGCGGACGGCGAGATGATCACCGCCCAGAACGGCCGCTACGGCCCGTACCTGAAGAAGGGCTCCGACTCGCGCTCGCTGGCTTCGGAGGACCAGATCTTCTCCATCACGCTGGAGGAGGCCCGCCGCATCTACGCCGAGCCGAAGCGCCGCGGACGCGCCGCCGCGAAGCCGCCGCTGAAGATGCTCGGCGACAACGACGTCTCCGGCAAGCCGATGACCATCAAGGACGGCCGCTTCGGCCCGTACGTCACCGACGGCGAAACCAACGCGTCCCTGCAGCGCGGCGACACCCCGGAAACCATGACGGACCAGCGCGCCAACGAGCTGCTCTCCGCCCGCCGCGCCCGCGAGGCCGAGGGCGGCGGCAAAAAGGCCACGAAGAAGAAGGCCGCGAAGAAGAAGGCGACCAAGAAGGCTGCCAAAAAGGCCACGAAGCCGAAGCAGACCACCAAGCGGGTGGTCAAGGCCCGCAAGCGCTAAAACTTCGCAACGTATACCGCGGTGGCGTGCTTGCGCCACCGCGTTTCGCGTTCTTGTGGACTACTGTGTTGCGGCGTCAACAATCGGCGGGGGTTATCCACAGATTTTTATTTGGCCCTTGTTCGGGGTTGCGGTGCCGCCATAGCTTCTGGGCCATGAACTTCACTGACTTTGTTTCCGCAGGCGTGGCCGTGCTCGCCGACTTCGACCGCGACGTAGCCATGGCCGCCGGCCTGTCCACCGGGCGGGTCCGCGACCTCGCCCGGGTGCACCACACCTACTTTGGCCCGACCCAGTTCACCCGCAAACAACGTGACGCCCTCGCCGCCGCCGAGGGTTTACCTATCGACCAGCTCGTGCACATCGAGAAGAAACTCCTCGCCGTCGAAGGGGCAGCCGAACGCTGGCGCATTAGGTTGGATTTGGTGCGCCACCGCGGCTCGTATAGGGCCCTGACCAAGCGCATCAAACGGTTGATCAAACAACCCGTCAAACCCGCCCCACCCTCGTGCAGGTTCAGCCGCTCGAAGGCAGGCATGCGCACCATGATCTTGACCTACAACGAGCGCGACCTCGCCGATCTCGAACACCTGCTGCGACAACTCATCGACGCCGACGACCCCGCCGCCGCCCAAATGGCCGACACGCTTATCGGGATCCTGCGCGACGGCAAGGGCGTGCCGAAGGCGAATTTCCGGCCGATCATCCTGGTGCCGATCGCCGACTGGGCCCGCATCCAATCAGGCCACGCAGACGAGGTCACCCTGATCTGCACCGACGGCACCACCATGACCGGAGCCGAATACATGGAGCACGAATTTGGCGACATACTCGAAGTCGCCGCGTTCCACCCCCAGGAAGGCCCGGTCAACCTGTACTACGGTAAGCGCTGCGCCAACGCGAAGCAGAAGGTCATGTCGAAGCTGCTCTGCCCGTCGTGTGCGTTTCCCGACTGCAAACACTCCGCAGAGACCACCCAAACCCACCACATCAACGCGTGGCGCTACGGGGGAATGACCAACATGGACAACCTCGCCGAACTGTGCCCCTTCCACAACGGGGTCAACGCCGACAACAGGCAAGGCCCGTTCGGCTACATCGACAACCCGAACGCGAGAATCCACTGGGTCGCACCCAACGGCACACGCGTCCCCATGACCACCCCGGGGGCGATGGAGCTGCTCTTCGACTAACCCGCCCACACACCGAAAACCCGCCCCAAAAGGGCGGGCACATCGGCATGCCCGCAACTAGGAGCGGTCGGCCATGGTGGAGCGCACCGGGCGCGCCAGCTGCGTCATCTTGCCGCGGCCGCGCAGCTCCACGGACTTCATCAGCGTCCAGCGCTGCTGCTCCACCTCGTTGGCCGCGCGCAGGGTTCCGGCGTTGGTCAGCACCAGGCCCGGGGTGTCCTTCGCCATGTCGGTCAGGCGCGCCGCGGCGTTGACGGCGTCGCCGATCACGGTGTACTCGAAGCGGTCCGAGCCGCCGATGTGGCCCGCCACTACATGCCCGGACGCCACACCGATGCCGGCGCGAAGCTCTTGGCCGGCCAAATCCCGCTGGAGTTCGCGGGCGGCTTGGAGGGCGTGCGAAGCGGCGTCGTGAAGCGAAACGGGTGCCCCGAACACCGCCAAGGCCGCATCGCCCTGGAACTTGTTAATCACGCCCTTGTTGCGGTGCACCACCTCGACAACGACGTCGAAGAAGTCGTTCAGCGCAGCGACAACCTCCTCCGGTGTGTGGTCCACGGCGTAGGTGGTGGAGCCGACGACGTCGATGAACAGCACCGCCACCTTGCGCTCCTCGCCGCCGAGCTCCGGGATCTCCTCCAGCGCCTTCTGCGCCACCTCCGCGCCGACGTACTGGCCGAAGATGTCGCGCACGCGCTGGCGGTCGCGCAGCCCCTTCATCATCTCGTTGAACCCGGCCTGCAACACGCCGATCTCGGAGCCGTCGTAAATGTCCACCTGCGTGTTCTGCTCGCCGCGGCGCACGCGGTTGATCGCGCCCTGCAGCTCCTTGATCGGGTCGGCCACACTCATGATCACCAGCGCGGTGCCCACGAAACCGGTGACCATGCCGGCGGTGATCAGCGCGACGATCGCGGAGGTGAGTTCGCCGACGTTGCCGGTGAAGTAGCCGTGGCGCTGCGCCACCGTCAGCAGTAAAACGCCCACCATCGGCACGGCGGAGGTGGTGAACCACGTCAGGTACAGCTGCCACTTGATCGGCGGCTGCAGCGTGGAGTCCTCGAAGCGGCGCGCCAGCGCGGAGGCGGCGATGGGGCGCACGAGGCGCTCGGCCTGCAGGTAGGTCAGCACGGCGGTGACGAAGGTGGTCAGCGAGGCGGTGGCGAGGACGACGGTGGCCAGACGGGCGTCGACACGCCAAGCCCCCACAGTGACGATCGCGGTGCCGATACCCCACACGCCCACCACAATGATGGTTTGCAGCACCGGCAGCCGCATGACCAGGTGGCGCACCATGTTCGGGTCGTGCCCGTCGGGGTGGCGCTGCCATTCCAGCACGGGCCGGAACAGGTACAGCGTGACCACCACGCCCAGCACCACGGCGATTGCCGCGTAGATCACGCCGATGGCGCCGAGCTGCCCGCCGAGGCCGAGTTCGCGCACTTCCGGCATGGGGATGAGGTAGCGCACGAACAGCATGCAGCCGATCGCGGCGATGACGTTGGTTCCCAGCACGGTCGCGGCGTACAGGGGCCATGACGTGCCCCAGAGCCACCGCAGCTCGCGCCAGAATCGTTTCATGGTGTATCACCTTAGCGCGCGGGTACTGTGATCATCCGTGACTACCCGTAGCGTCAGTGAGCGGCTTGCCGGTACTCCGGCGGTGCGCGAGACAATCATGTCGGCGGCCAAGGCTGCAAGGCTTGGCGACGGCTACGCCATGACCCACGCCTGGCTTTTCACCGGCCCTCCGGGAGCGGGCCGCTCGCAGGCCGCGTTGGCGTTCGCGGCGGCGCTGATGTGCACGGACCCGGTGGAGATCGGGTGCGGGCGCTGCGACGCGTGCCGGCTGGCGTTGGCGGGCACGCACACGGATCTGCTGCACGTGGTGCCGCAGCGGGTGAACATCCCGGTGGATTACGTGCGCCGCACGATCGTGCCGCAGGCGGCCCGCCTGCCGACGGTCGCCGCCTGGCGCGTCATCGTCATCGAAAACGCCGACCGGTTGAATACCGACGCCGCCGACGCGCTGCTGAAGACGGTGGAGGAGCCGCCGGAGCACACCGTGATCATCATGTGCGCCCCGTCGGCGGATCCGCAGGACTTCTCGCAGACGCTGCGCTCGCGCTGCCGCCACCTGTACGTGCCGGCGCCGACGGAGGACGAGGTTGTGCGCATCCTGGTCGAGGAGGAGGGCGCGACCGAGCACGACGCCCGGCTTGCCGCGGCCGCGACGATGCGGCACGTGGGGCGTGCGCGGCTGCTGGTGCGCTCGGACCAGGTGCAAAAGCGCCGCTCCATGGCGATCAACCTGGCGGAGCTGGTGTTCCACGGCGCGCAGGCGTTCCAGGCCGTCGGCGCGCTGGTCACGGCGGCGGAGAAAGAGGCCGTGGAGGCCCACAAGGCCGAGGACGAAGCCGAGCGCGCGAAGCTGGAAAACGCGCTCGGCATGGGCGCGAAGGGCAAAGGTGCGGGCAAGGCGTTGGGGGGCGTTGCGTCGTCGATAAAAGCGCTCGAAGAGGAGCAGAAGAAGCGCGGCACCCGCCGCAAGCGCGACATGTTCGACCTGGTCCTGGTGGACCTGGCGGGGGTGTACCGCGACGCCATGATCATCCAGTCCGGCGCCGGTCTTGCCCTGATCCACCCGGACTACGAGGGCTTGGCGCGAGAGATCGCGGAGCGCACCACCCCAGAAGGCCTGGTGGAGTGCCAGGAGGCCATCGCGCAGTGCCGCGAGCGGTTGACGCAGCAGGTGCAGCCGGCGGTGGCGTTTAACGGCATGCTCGGCCGGATCAGGCTCGCCTGCAAAGTGTCCTGAGCTGCCGGTTTCTCAGTTCCCCTCGGCTGCACTACACTTTCGCGGTGGTGCATCTTTGTATGCCCGGCCACTATAGCTCAGTCGGTAGAGCATCTCACTCGTAATGAGAAGGTCGCGAGTTCGATTCTCGCTGGTGGCTCAATTTTTTTGCCTTAAACCGGGCAGAAACCGCGGCACAACCTTGCCGACGGCGTTGCGCGGCAGCTCGTCGACGAAGTGCACGTCGCGGGGGATGGAGTGGTCGGCCAGGTGGGCGCGCACCCAGTCGCGCACCGCGTCGGCGGTGATGTCGGCGCTGCGAACCACCCACACGGCGATGCGCTTGAACATCTGCTCGTCGTCGACGCCGTGCGCGTACACTTCGCCGACACCCGGCATGTCCTCGAGCACTTCCACCACGGACTGCGGGTGGACGTTTTCGCCGCCGACGATGATCATGTCGTCGTTGCGCGACTGCACGTGCAGGTACCCGTCGTCGTCGAGGTAGCCGAGGTCGCCCATTTCCACCAGGCCGTCGATCTCCACCATCTCGGTCGCGGGGTTGGTGTAGCCGCGCAGCGCCGTTTCGTTGTACAGGAAGATGCGTCCGGTTTCGCCGGGGCGGACTTCGTTCCCTTGGTCGTCGTAAAGCTTGAGCACCGTGCCGGGCGGGACTTTGCCCACGGTGGTGGGGTCGGCCTGCATCTGCTCGGGCGAGGCGGCCGCGGCGAGGGCGAGTTCGGTGGAGCCGTAGATGTTGGCCAGGATCGGGCCGAAGCGCTCCGTGGTGCGGCGCAACAGCGCGGGGCTGACGGCGTTGCCGGCGGAGGCGAGGTAGCGCAGCGAGGACGTGTCGTAGCTTTCCTGCAGATCCAGCATCTGTTTGAAGAAGATGGGCGAGGAGATCAGCCCGTCGCAGCGGTAGCGCTGGATGTCGCGGAAGCAGGCGTCCGGGTCGAAGATGCGGCGGGTGACAATGGTCGAGCGCGTCGCCAGCGCCACCTGCAGGGCGGACCAGCCCCAGGTGTGGAAGATCGACGCGGTCAGTTGCACGGTGTCGCCCGCGCGCCACGGGATGGCCTCGAGGTAGCCGGCGACCACGAACGGCATGCGCGGTTCGGGCCGCACGATGCCTTTGGGGATGCCGGTGGTGCCGGAGCTCATCAGGACGAGGTTGCCGTGTTTCGGCCAGCGGGGCAGTTGCCTATCGACGTCCATCCGGACCACCTGCCCAATCGAAATCCCCTCGCCGCCGTCTTCGTGGGCGCGGACGATCGTGATGCCGTCGGTGTTGGCGGGGAGGCGGTCGGCGAATTCGTCGTCGATGAACAGGACGTTGATGTCGTTTTCGGCGAAGATGCCGGCGAGCTGCTCCGGCGAGGAGCCGATGTTGAGCAGGAAGATATGCGCACCTGCGTAGCCTTTGGCGGCCAGCGGCAGGATGATGCCGCGGCCGTTGCGTGCCATCACGCCGATGCGAAGCTCGTCCAGGCCGCGTTCGTCTTGCAGCGCGAGGAGCCATTTGGCCAGCGAGCGTGAGTCGTCGCGGAGTTGGCGGTAGGTGAGGACACCGGTGTCGTCGATAAGTGCGATGCGGTCCGGTGCGGCGGCGGCACCTTGTTCGACCTCGCGGGCGGTGGTGAACCAGTAGCGTGCGAGGTTGGGTGCGAGCGCGAGGGCTGCGCGGGGGCCGCCTTCGGCGCTGACGAAGCCGGCGCGTGTAACGGCGGGCACGAAGCGGGCGAAAGACTTGAGTAAGAACAGCGGACGATGGGTGGGTCGCATGTGGATAATGTAGCCTACTGTTACGCAAGTTCCCCCTGTGAAAGGATTTCGCCGTGTCATTTTCCCGCCGCATCGCCGCCGCCTTCGTTGCGGCGGCCACGCTTCTCGCCCCGCTCGCCCCGGCGGCGCAAGCGCAGGACCGCAACATGGTCATCTTCGGCGACTCTGTCATCTCCGACCCGAACATGGGCCAGTGGGCCGCAGGCAAGCTGGGGCTCGACCCGCGCGGGCGCTCCGACAACGGCACCTGGTGCCCGACCTCGCCGACGAACTGGGGCAAGCGCTCCGCCGCCAAGCTCGGCCTGGCCGCCCGCGACTACTCCTGCACCGGCGTGGTGACCATCTCCAAGGGCCCGGGCCTGTTCCAGCAGGTGGACCGCGCGATCGCGGACCGCGGCCTGTCCCCAGCGACCGCGCGCGTGATCATCTCCGTCGGCTTCAACGACACGTACAACAACACCTCGCGCCCGGATGCCGACATCCGCCGCGACTTCACCCGCTACATGGTCCCGCAGATCAACCGCATCCGCGCCGCCGCGCCGAACGCGCGCATCCAGATCGTGGGCTACCCGAAGATCACCGCCGGCGACCGCGTGTGCCTGTTCCACATCGCCCCGAACGTCTCCGATTGGACCCGCTTCCAAGACGTGCAGCGCTGGGAGAACCTCGCGCAGTGGATGCAGGTGGACACTGCCCGCGCCGCCGGCGTGGAGTTTTTGGACCTGAAACCCTCCACGTGGAACAACAACATGTGCGCCCCCGACAACACGCGCATGTGGGCCGGCCTGGTGGACTTCTACGGCGGCCCGGGCAACCTGCCCATCCACGTTAACCAGCGCGGACACGAGCACGTGGCAAACGTCATCGCCCGCTCGTAGTGTTGGGGGACATGACACAGACTGTTCAAGGCGTAATCGCCCGCGAAAAGGGCGCCCCGGTCGAGGTCGTGGACATTGTGATCCCCGAACCCGGCCCCAACGACGTCGTGGTCAAGGTCCAGGCCACCGGCGTGTGCCACACGGACCTGGCCTACCGCGACGGCGACATCGAGGACGCGTTCCCGTTCCTGCTCGGCCATGAGACGGCCGGCGTCGTGGAAACGATCGGCGAGGACGTCACCCACGTCCAAGAAGGCGACTTCGTGGTGCTGAACTGGCGCGCGGTGTGCGGCGAGTGCCGCGCCTGCCGCAAGGGCGACACGAAGAACTGCTTCAACACCCACAACGCCTCGCAGAGCATGACGCTTGACGACGGCACTCCGCTCACCCCCGCACTCGGCATCGGCTCCTTTGCAGAGAAGACCCTCGTGCACGAAAAGCAGTGCACGAAGGTCGACCCGGAGGCCGACCCGGCAGCGGCCGGCCTGCTCGGCTGTGGCATCATGGCCGGCCTCGGCGCCGCCGTGAACACCGGCGACGTGCAGCGCGGCGAGTCCGTGGTCGTGTTCGGCCTCGGCGGTGTCGGGCTTGCGGCTGTGGCCGGTGCCGCGTTGGCGGGGGCGACGACGGTGGTGGCTGTAGACGTCGATAAGCGAAAGTGCGACGTTGCCACCGAGAAGTTCGGCGCCACCCACGCCATCTGCGCCAAGGACATGGGCGAGGACGAGGTGATCGAGGCCGTGCGCGAGCTCACCGGCGGCTTCGGCGCCGACGTGGCCATCGACGCGGTGGGCATCCAGCCCACCTGGCGCCAGGCGTTCTACTCCCGCGATCTCGCCGGCCGCATGGTCATGGTCGGCGTGCCCAACCAGACGGACCACGTGGACATCCCCGCGATCGACCTGTACGCCCGCGGCGGCTCCATCAAGCCGGCCTGGTACGGCGACTGCCTGCCGGAGCGCGACTTCCCCACGTACGTGGAGCTGTACAAGCAGGGCCGCTTCCCGTTGGGCGAGTTCGTCTCCGAGCGCATCGGCGTGGGCGACATCGAGGAATCCTTCGCCAAGATGAAGCGCGGCGACGTGCTGCGAAGCGTGGTGGAGTTCTAATGCGCATCGACAACGTCGTCACCTCCGGCCTGTTCAAGCTCGACGGCGGCGAGTGGGAGGTGGACAACAACGTCTGGATCGCCGGCGACGACTCCGAGGTCTACATCATCGACGCCGCCCACAACGCCGAAGCCATCGCCGAGGCGGTGGGCAACCGCCGCGTCAAGGGCATCCTGGCCACCCACGGCCACTCCGACCACATCGACGCCGCGCCCGAGCTGTCGCGGCTTGTCGACGCCCCGGTGTACCTGCATCCAACCGACGGGTTCCTCTGGCAGCGCCAGAACCCGGGCGCGCACTACCGCCAGCTTCTCGACGGCGCCACGTTCACCATCGCCGGCACCGACCTGCGCGTCATGTCCACCCCGGGCCACTCACCGGGCTCTGTGGTCATCTACGCCGAGGAAGCCGGCGAACTGTTCTCCGGCGACACCCTGTTCCAGGGCGGGCCGGGCGCGACGGGCCGGTCGTTCTCCTCGTTCGACACCATCATCCGCTCCCTGCAGAAATCCGTTTTGGACCTGCCGGCGGAGACGGTGGTGCGCACCGGCCACGGCGACCACACCACCATCGGCGCGGAAGCCCCGCACCTGGAGGAGTGGATCCGCCGCGGCTTCTAGCGCTCCGCGTCCGCGTCCTGCTCCGGCGCCTGCGCGTTCTGCAACGCGACGGCGCGGGCCAGGCGGGCGTAGCGCAACTCCTGCTCGCGGAAACGCGTCCACGTGGAGACGGTGACGAAGAAGAAAGCCACCACCAGCACGTACAGCATCAGGTCGGTGCCGCGCGCCACGCCCAGCCAGTTCGCCACGACGGTCACATCGTCGGGGCGGGCAATCGCCCACACCGCCGCCACCATCATGAGGGCGAAGCCGATTTTTACCCAGGCTTTGGCGTTAGCTTTGCGTCGATTAGCAAAGAAGTACCAGGCCAACGCGACAACCGCGAGCAGCAACAACGCCTGAATCATGGCAACCTCCTTGCAACGAGCCCGTCGGCGAGGATGTTCACGCCGTTGATCAGCGACTGGCCCTTCGACATCGAGTACTCCGTGTAAAGGATGTCCACCGGCTCCTCGTCCACGCGCCAGCCGTGTTTCTCGATCATGGAGACGATCTCCGAGGCGTGCGACATCCCGTTCATGCGGATGTTCATCTCCTCGGCCACCTTGCGGTTGAACGCGCGCAACCCGTTGTGCGCGTCCGTGAGCCCGAGTTTCTTCGTGCGCGGCGAGAGCATCACCACCGTCTTGAGCACCGCCCGCTTGATCCACGGCACCTGCGAATTGTCCTGGCCGGCGAAACGCGTGCCGACGATGATGTCCAACGGCTCAGTGCGCAGCCGCTCGATCATGCGCACGACGTCTTTTTCCTGGTGCTGGCCGTCCGCGTCGAAGGTGACAAAGTACTGCGCGCCCGGCTGTTTGCGGGCGTACTCCACGCCGGTTTGGATCGCCGCGCCCTGGCCCAGGTTGACCGGGTGGTCCACTAGGTGGGCGCCGGCGGCGCGAATCTGCTCCGCGGAGTTGTCGACGGAGCCGTCGTTGACGCCCACGATGTTGGGGAACGTCTCGCGCGCGTGCGTGAGCACGTCGAAGATGACCGTGCCCTCGTTGTAGCAAGGCACGATCAGCCAAGTGTCTGAAAATCCGCTCATGTCGGAAGTTAGGTTACCTCCCGCGGTGGAACAAAGCGGCGTACACGCGCCGGAGCAAACCTGTGGGTAGCGCGCGGTACGCGGTGCGCGCCGCCAGGTTGAACGCGGCCCGCGGGCGCGAAATCAGCCCGTAGGAGACCAGGTTGCGCTGCATTTTCGCCTCCGCGGCGAGCATCTCGCGGCCGGTGCGGCGGGCGAACTGCGCGTCGGTGACCTGGAAGTCTGTCAGCGACTCGGGCAGGTTGCGCACCTGCCAGCCGTCGGCGATCAGGCGCGCGTAGAGGTCGTAGTCCTCCATGAAGTGCACGTCCTGGTACCCACCGACCTCCTTGACCGCTCGCGTGCGCAGCATCACCGAGGGGTTGTTCACCGGCGAGTTCATCTTCGCGTAGGCGTGCGGGTTCTCCGGCAGGGCGCGCACCCTCCCGGTGTCGCCCGGGGTCTGCGCGAACTCCTCGACGGCGCTGCCCAGCGCGCCGACCTCCGGGTGCGCCTCCAAATACTCCAGCTGCCGGGCGAAGCGCTCGGGTTTCGCGGCGTCGTCGGAGTCCAACCGCGCGGTGTATTCGGAATCGATCGTGGCCAGCCCGGCTTGCGACGCCGGGCCCGCGCCCACATTCTCCGGCAGCCAAATCACCCGGGCATCTTGCTTTGCGACGACCTCCCGCACCCCCTCACCCACCGGCCCGTCAGCCACAATGACCAGCTCATCCGCCGGCCGCGTCTGTGCCTGCAGGGAGTCGAGGGCGCGCTGCAGATCGTGCGCGTCGGTGCCGTGGTAGACGGTCACCAGTGCCGTAATCCTCGCCATTGTCTACGCGGCGCTGTTGTCGAGGTACTGCGACAGCGCCGCTTCAATGACCGACAAGTCGCTGGTTCCTTCTTTGCGCGCCCGCGCCTGCACCCGCTCGGCGAGCGCCGGCGGCAGCATGTCCACCAGGCCGGGGCCCCAGGACACTTCGGCGCTGCGAATGCGCTCGTCCGACCAGCCCCGCTCGAAATCCTCAGCGGTGCGCATTTCTTCAGGGGTCATTGCGCTCACATTCCTTCCAAGTAACGTTTACGGGCCGGCATGGCGTGGAAAATCTTCTCTGAGCCATCAGCGTATATTTCACCGCCAATTTCTAACAGCCTTGCCTGGGAATCGAACCCGATACGGATGACCTTGAGTGGGTCATCCCGTTCGACGAATTGCTTCACATAACGCTTCCACGCCTGGAGGATGTCATCAGAGCTCGCCCCGTGCTTATGTGCGGACGGCAAGATCCGCGGCGAGTTCTTCTGCATTGTCTAGTCCCTTGCTGCGTCGATGAGGTAGCGGCCGTAGCCGGATTTCAACACCTGCTCGCCTAGGGCCTCCAGCTGCGCGGCGTCGATGAAGCCCTCGCGGTAAGCCGCCACCTCCGGCGAGCCGATGACGGTGCCGGTGCGCTTCTGCAGCACCTCGACGTAGGCGCTGGCCTCGCTCATCGAGTCGATGGTGCCGGTGTCCAGCCACACGTCCCCGCGGTGCAGGCGGTGCACCTTCAGGTCGCCGCGGCGCAGGTACGCCTCGTTGACGGAGGTAATCTCCAGCTCCCCGCGCGCCGACGGTGCGATGGATTTGGCGATCTCTACGACGTCGTTGTCGTAGAAGTACAGCCCCACCACAGCGAAGTTGGACTTCGGCGCCTCCGGTTTCTCCTCGATGGACAGCGCGGTGCCGGAGGTGTCGAACTCGACCACGCCGTAGCGCTGCGGGTCCGAGACCTCGTAGGCGAAGATCGCCCCGCCGTCGATGTCGCGCACACGCCCGAGCGCCTCCGAGATGCCGTTGCCGTCGAAGATGTTGTCGCCGAGCACGAGCGCCACCGAGCCGTCGCCGATGAACTCCTCTCCGATCAAAAACGCCTGCGCCAGCCCCTCTGGGCGAGGTTGTTCGGCGTAGTGGAGCATGACGCCGAGACGTGAGCCGTCGCCAAGCAATCGCTCGAAGTTCGGCCGGTCCTCCGGCGTGGTGATGATCAAAATCTCGCGAATACCCGCGCTGATCAGGGTGGATAGCGGGTAGTAGATCATCGGCTTGTCGTAGATGGGCATGAGCTGCTTTGAGATGCCCTGGGTGATCGGGTACAGGCGCGTGCCCGAGCCGCCAGCGAGGATGATGCCCTTCATGACAGGGAAGTCTAGCTACCGCAGCGCGACGTAGAGCGCCAGCGCCGCGCGCCAGTTCGTCGGGCTGAAACCCGCGGCTGTGATCTTGTCCAGCGCCAGGGTGGATTCGCGCGGGCGCGGCGCTTCCACGCCGAATTCGGCGCCGTACTGCTCGGTGGTCACGGGGTGGACGTCCGCGGGGTCGCCGCCGACGGCCACAAACACGGCCATGGCGATCTCGTCGCGCGTGACTGTGTCGCCGTCGGAGGTGATGTTGTACACGCCGTACTCCGCACCCGTGTCGAGCAGGTGCGCGATGCCTTTCGCCAGGTCTTCGGCCCAGGTGGGGCGCCCGCGCTGGTCGCACACGACCTTCGGCGCGACGCCCTTGTCCGCGAGGTCGGCCATCACGGACATGAAGTTGCGGCCGTCGCCGAACACCCAGCTCGTGCGCACCACGTAATGCTTCCGCGCCACCTGCGCCGCTGTGTCGCCCGCGGCCTTCGACGCGCCGTACGTGCTCAGCGGTGACGGCACCTCCGCCTCGTCGTGCACCTCGACGCTGCCGTCGAAGATGTAGTCGGAGGAGACATGCACCAACGTCAGGTCGTGGGCATTGCTTATCGACGCAAGCTCCGCCGGCGCCGCCGCATTCACCGCCCATGCCCCGGCCCGGTCGTCCTCCGCGCCGTTGACGTCGTTGTAGGCGGCGCAGTTCACGATGGCCCAGTAGTCCGCCCAGTCGATGCTGGGCGGGTTCGTTATGTCGAACTCGTCGTGGCTCACGAAGTGGGCCTGATCCTCGGGCCAAATCTGGCGCAGCGCGCGCCCTAACTGGCCGTTGGCGCCGGTGACGAGGATGCGGCGTGGGGGGAGCGGAGTGGCGTCGATAAGCATGGGGTGCTCGAGGTCCTTGGCGGACAGCTCGGTGGGCTCGAGCGGCCAGTCGACTTCTTTGTAGGAGCAGAACGCGCCGCCGGGGGAGTAGCGCTGGTTGACCAGGTAGATGTAGGTGGTGTTGTCCTCGAGCGCCTGGAAGCCGTTGGCCACGCCGCGCGGGACGTATACGGCGGTGTCCGGCCCGATCTCGCAGGTGAACTTCTCCCCAAACGTGGCGGAGCCTTCGCGCATGTCCACCCACGCGCCGAACACGCGGCCGGTGGCCACGGAGACCCACTTGTCCCACGGCTCGGCGTGCATGCCGCGGGTCGCACCCCGCCGGGCGTTGAAGCTGACGTTGTGCTGCTTCGGGGTGAGTTTTTGGCCGGACCAGTTCTCTTTGAACCAGCCGCGGTTGTCTTCGTGGACGGTGAGCCGGTGGACCTCGAGGCCGTCGATGGTGGGGTTGTTGCTATTCACGATGGATGATTAGAACCCCAGAAGCTTCCGCGTTGTTCGTGCATTGGATTCTGCCCGCTTCCGGGCTTTCTCGGCATTGACTCTGCGACTGGCTTCAAGACGCTGACGGCGAGCATCAACGGTTTTTTGGTCCAGTCGTATCGCCTTAGGCGAAAAATTGGTGCTCATGTAACTCACTCCTTCATGGTTCACGGCCGGTCCGCTGCATCTCGGAACGCTGCAAGCAAGCGCGCAATAGTCAAAAGATTGGATTCGTCTCGTTCGTCGAAGTCCATGCTCATCGTGGTGTCTACGGTGAGCAAACCATACGCCAGGCTACCACCTGATCCCGACACTGAAGCCGAGACGAAGCTGCGGTACTTCCTCCCAGAAATACCGTTTTGACGTTCGGTTTCTGCGTCAGATCTAACGAGCACCAACATTCTCTGAAACCGTTCTTCACCCACTTTATGGGTCCGGGGCAGGTCGTCGTCGCACCCAGAGTAGGACTTAGGGACTAGCGTCTCGTCCCCGTTCTCATCCTCGCCGTGCTCGAAATAGATCACTCTCGGGTTGAATGCTCCAAAAACTTCTTCTGCCAGTGCGTTTGTAAGCTCATCGCAAGCGCTTTCATACGCGTCGATTCGATCCTGTTTGTCTAATTGGTCAGACACCGGCAGTTTCGCAATGGAAAAGGCAGCAAGTTGGTTTGTAGCGAATTCGCGTTCATGCTTGGACTCGTTTTCCTCGCGCTGCCAGCGCTCGTGAGTAGTTGAGACAGCTAGCGGGCCGACACCGACGAGAAGCAGCAGCGCTCCGATCCAGAAGGAACCAACACCTATTAGCTCTCCCAGCGAGTGGTTTGCGGCTGCGGCGGACAGGAAAATTCCTCCTACCAGGGTGAAAATCCACGGCCCGACGGTTACAAAGAATACCTCTGCTGTAAGCAGAAGCCTTCGCCGATGCCTCATGTCGCCCCCCCTTTTTCTGCAGGTCAGTGTATCACTGCCCCCGCTGCGCGTACCCGCGTTCAATGCCTGCCTTATCGTTTTCCCACCACCAGCGGTTGTCGGTGTACCAGGCGATGGTCTGCTCCAGCCCGCTGCGCAGGTCCGTGTGCTTCGGCGCCCAGCCGAGCTCGCGGCGCAGCTTAGTGGCGTCCATGGTGTAGCGCTGGTCGTGGCCGGGGCGGTCGGCGACGTGGACGTATTCGCCGCCCATGAGCTCGCAGATGGTCTCGATGACCTGCTTGTTCGTGACGTGAGCGTCACCGGAGCCGGGCGAGCTCGCGCCGATGTTGTAGGTCTCGCCGATGCAACCGCGCTCCAAAATCGCCAGCACGGCGTCGTTGTGGTCGTCCACGTGGATCCAGTCGCGCACCTGCGCACCGGTGCCGTAGAGCTTGGCGGGCTGGCCGGTGAGGATGTTGGTGATCTGGCGCGGGATGAACTTCTCTATGTGCTGGTAAGGCCCGTAGTTGTTGGAGCAGTTCGAGATCGTCGCGCGCACCCCGAACGAGCGCACCCAGGCGCGCACGAGGTGGTCGGAGCCGGCCTTCGTCGCTGAGTAGGGCGAGGAGGGGTTGTACGGCGTGGTCTCGGTGAACGCGTCAGTGCCGCCGAGCTCGAGGTCGCCGAACACTTCGTCGGTGGAGATGTGGTGCAGGCGCTTATCACTCTTGCGCACCGCCTCCAGCAGTGCAAACGTGCCGACAAGGTTGCTGTGCACGAACGCGGACGGGTCACGCAGCGAGTTGTCGTTGTGCGATTCGGCGGCGAAGTGGATGACGGTGTCGTTGGCGGCCACGAGCTCGTCGATAAGCGATTGCTCGCAGATGTCCCCCTCGACGAACTCGATGCCCTCGGGCAGGTTCGCGCGGGTGCCTGCGTAGGTGAGCTTGTCCACGACGGTGACGCGGAAGCTTTGCGACGCCTGCCGGACAAAATTCGCCCCAATGAACCCCGCACCGCCAGTGACAAGCAAACGTTCCATGGCCAGCTACCTTACAAGGCCCGCCAGGTGCACGAGCGCGCCGACGATCGGCCCGGCGAATAGCGCCACCACCACGGTTGTGGCAACGCCCCACGGCGCGAGGAAGAGCACGGCGAACGCGGTGGCGGTGGCGGCGAGCCAGCCGGCGACGTAGAACCCGTGGCGTTCCAAGGCAAGCACGGCCACGCCGGTGATCATGAGCATGCCCATGAACGCGGAGGCGAAGGTGAGCAGGCCCAGCGTGAGGCCGCCCACGAACAGCTCCGGCTTGTACGCCACCCGCAGGATCCACGGGCCGATCAGCCAGGCCGCCGCGAAGCCGATGAGGCCGACGCCCAAGATCGCGCTGACGGGCGCGGCGAGCGCCCTGTAGATGCTGCCGCGGCGCTCGACGAAGCGCACCACCAGCGCCGATTGGAAGCGCTGCAGCGGCACCAAGACTGGCGCGCGGGTGAGCATGACGGCGTTGTTGACCGCGGCAACGGTCGCGCCCGCGGTTGCGGCGGGGAAGGCGGCGGAGGCGGCGGTGGGAAAGCCCGTGATCAGCGCGGCCGACGCCCCGGAGGCCACCATGGCGGAGCCGACGCGGCGCAGAAACGCCCCGCGGTCCACGTCCAGGTGCACCCGCACCGGGGCGAGCGCCAGGATCACCGCCCAGCTCAGCGCGCCGATGACGGTGATGATCAAAAACTCCACCAGCCCGCCGCCGAGCGCCCACACCACCACGGCCAGCACGAGGCGCACGCCGGAGTCCAGGGCGACCAGCGCGGCGTAGCGGTTCCACAGCCCGGAGCCGCTCAAGACGCCGGAGAGCACCGCCTGGAAGGCGTAGCTGATCAGGCCCAACGCCAACAAGCCCGTGGCCGTGCCGGGGTGGGTGGGCACGATGCGGCCCATGGCGAAAACCCCTGCCAGCAGCACCACCGCCGCGACAACCGCGCCGACCGCAGCGCCGAGCTTCCACGGGTTGGCGCTGCCACGCACGTCCGTTTCGCGGGAGGCTGCCACGGCGCGGGTGGTCTCCTGCGTGATGCCGTCGATGAGCCCGGTGCAGGCGAAAAACAGACCCCAGTAGGCCAAAAAGGAGTTGTAGCCGTGCTCCGCGTCCAGCGCCCAGCTGGCGATCCACATGACCACAAAGCCGCTGGCCGCGGCGAAGATGGTGGCCAGGGAGAGGTTTCTCACGGGCACTCCGGAAGTTCGGGGTGGTTGATCCACGCGTCGATCACGTCGCCGACAGCGATGCCCTGGCGCGCGAACGCGTTGACCAGGTCGAAGGGCTCCACCACACCGTGGGCGCCGCGGGCCACGTAGTCCCGGACCGCAGCGAAAAACGCCGGGTCGCCGGCTTTGCGGCGCAGCGCGTGCAGCGTGATGGCGCCGCGTTTGTACACGCGGTCGTCGAACATGTCGCGCGCGCCCGGGTCGGCCAGGGTAAACCGCATGGGCGTGATGTTGTCGTAGTGGGTGCGCACGGAGGCGTCGATAGGCATCTGCCCCGAAAAGTCCGCCCACAGCCACTCGGAGTAGCAGGCGAAACCCTCGTTGAGCCAGATGTCCTCCCACTGCGCGATGCCCAGCGAGTTGCCGAACCACTGGTGCGCCAGCTCGTGCGCGATGAGGCGCTCGTTGCCTCGCAGGTGGTTCACGCCGAAGATGGACAGCCCCTGGGCCTCGAGCGGGATCTCCAGATCTTCTTCGTGCACAACCACCTGGTAGTTCTCAAACGGGTAGGGCCCGAAGACGGTTTCGAAGTAGTCCAGCATGGCCTGCTGCTTGTCCAAATCGCCCACCTGGGTCGCCGCCGGCAGCCACGCCACCGTGTTGCGCCCTAAATCAACGCGGTGGAACTGGCCCACCTGCACCGTGGCCAGGTAGGTCGCCATCGGGCGGGCGGTGGTGTTGGTCACCGCGACGTACCCGCGGTCCGCGCGCACGTTGAAGGTGTAGGTGGCTTTCTCGTCCGGGGTGTCGTCGCAGGGGAACCAGGACGGCGCGCCGTTGGGCTGGTTGGCGGTCAGTGCGCCGTTGTCCAGCTCCTCCCAACCCAGCATGCCCCAGGCGGTGCGGCGCGGGCGCGGGGAGCCGGCGTAGCGGATGGTCAGCTGCAGCTCAGTGTCCACCGGGATGAACTGGTCGAAGGTGATGCGCAGTTTGCCGCCGTGGTGGCGGTAGCGCTTGACGTCGAAGCCGTTAGACGCCTCCACGCGGCGCACCGACAGGCCCTGGGTGAGGTCGAGGGTGAGGTGGTTCAGCTCGCGCCACGTGTTCAGCGTCAGGGTCGCAGTTGCTTCGAGACGGTTCGGGGCCACCTTGTAGTCGAAATCCAGGTTGTAGTGCGTGACGTGGAAGCCCAGGTTGAACTCCACGCCGGTGTAGCGGTCGCGGGTGCCGGGGATGGGGGTGGAGCGAAGCCTCAGGTTACTCATATCGCCGGGAAGTCTACGCCAGCGGTTGGCCGATCTTGTCGTCGATCCACTGGTAGATCAACGCCTCCACCCGCGACACCTGTGCATTATCCGCGGCGCCGGCGTGCCCGCCTGCGGTGTTCTCGAAATAGTCCACCGGCTGGCCCGCCCGCCACAGGGCGAGCGCGAAGGTGCGGGCGTGGGCGGGGTGGACGCGGTCGTCGCGCGTGGAGGTGGTCACCAGCGCCGGGGGATACGCCACGTCCTCGCGCGGGCGGACGTTGTGCAGCGGCGACCAGGTTGCAATCGCTGCGCGCTCATCGACGTTGTCCGGGTCGCCGTACTCCGCCATCCACGACGCGCCGGCGGACAGGGTGTGGTAGCGCAGCATGTCCGTCAGCGGCACCTGGATCACGGCCGCGCCGAAGCACTCCGGGTACTGCACCAGCGCGCCGGAGGTGAGCAGCCCGCCGTTGGAGCCGCCGCGGATGGCAATCTGCGCAGGTTCGGCGTAGCCGCGGGCGACGACGTCCTCGAGCACCGCCTTGTGGTCCTCCCACACCTTGTGCCGGTTGGTTTTGACCACCTGCGAGTGCCACTCGGGGCCGAACTCGCCGCCGCCGCGCAGGTTGGGCTGGACGTAGAAGTTGCCCTGTTCCAACCATGCGATGCCGCGCACGTTGGAAAACGCGGGCGTGAGCGAGACCTCGAAGCCGCCGTAGCCGCCCACCAGCGTAGGACGTGCACCAAGGGAGAAGTCGCCGGTGATGAAGTACGGCAGCCGGGTGCCATCGGCGGAGGTCACCCAGTGCTGGCGGGTTTCCAGCCCTGCCGTGTCGAAGTGGGCAGGCGCGCGCTTGGCCTCGGTGAGTGCGCCGGAGGCGTCGCCGCGCAGAAGCGTTGTCGGCGTGGTGAAGGAGGACGCGGCGACCCAGAACTCGTCGCCGGCCAGCGGGCTGGAGGCAACGACGTGCGCGCTCGCGGCCTCCGGCAGCGCGAGCTCGGTGCGCTCCCAGGTGCCCAGCGCGATGCGGGAGATGCTGGTGGCCACGTCCACCAGGCAGGTCAAAAGCAGCGCGTTTTCAGTGAACGCGATCGCTTCCACGGTCGCGTCCTGCTCCAGCACGGCGAACTCTCGGCCGCCCTGCTGGAACGCTTCGAGCTCGATCACGCCGAGCGCGCCCGCGGGCACGCCCGCGAACTCGGTGCGCGGCTGGATGAACAGCCACTTGCGGTGGGGGATGGCGTCGCAGTCGTCCGGCACGTCCAAAAACTCGCCGTCGACCCACGTGCGCGAGGTGTAAAAATCGAGCGCCCGCGTGACGACGGTCCTCCGGTCCACCACGTCAAACCCCGACCACACGCCAACGTCGTCGGGTTCGCCGGTGAAGGTGACGGTCTTGCCGCCGTCGCGGGTCCAGCGCGCCACCTGCATGGGGTAGCCGGAGTTGGTCACCGTGCCCGGTCCCTCGTCGGTGCCCACCAGGATGGTGTCGCGGTCCACCCAGTCGACGGAGGATTTCGCCTCGTCGACGGTGAAACCACCGTCGGCCGCGCCGACGAAGGCACGGTGTTCAAGGTCGAATTCGCGCACTACCACCGCGTCCGCGCCGCCTCGCGACAGGCGGATCAGCGCCCGGTCCCAGCTCACAGGCAGCACGGTGGCGCCCTTGTACACCCAGTCCTCGCCTTCTTCCTCGGCGAGCGTGTCGACGTCGAGGAGGACCTCCCAGTCGGGTTGCTCCTCCCCGAGGAACGAGGCGAGGGTCGTGCGCCGCCAGAGTCCGCGCTGGTGGTCCCCCTCGCGCCAGAAGTTGTACAGGTACTCGCCGCGCCGGGTGACAAACGGGATCCGGTCGTCCGAATCCAACGCGGCGCGGATCCGCTCGCGCAGCGCGGACGAATCGAGCCGCGCTTCTGTCGCGTCGGACCACTCCCGGGCCCATTCGAGGGCGGGGGCGGCCGTGAGGTCGTCGAGAAGCTTGGGCTCGATGTCGCGCACGCTAGACCCCCAGGGCAGGCTTGATGGTGGTGTGCCAGGCGCGGTCCATGTCCTCGGTCCAGTACGGCCACGAGTGGGTGCCCACGTTGCGCAGCTCGAAGTGCGCCGGGATGCCCAGGCCGTCCAGCTTGGCCTTCAGGTCGTGGGTGCACTTGTTCACCGCGGCCTCAATCACGCCGCCTTCGACCTGCAGCACGGCTGCACCGGCCTGCGCCGCCGGCATCGGGGCGCCCTTGCCCAGCAGGTAGCTGACCTGGTCCGGGTGCCCCGCAAGGCCCGAGCCGGAGGAGATGTACAGGCGGGTGCCGCGCAGCTTCTCCGCGCCCAGAAGCGCGTCGTTGTAGCGGTTGTACGGCCCGTTCATCGGACCCCACATCATCTCCGGGGTGACCGTCTGGAAGTTCGGGGTGCCCGCGCGGTTGACGGTCAAGCGCGCGAAGTTGTAGCCGTGCGGCGAGGACGTGGACGCGCAGCCGGAAAACGCCGCCGCGGCCTGGTACATCCCCGGGTTGTGCTGCGCGAACAGCAGGGCAGAGGTGGCGGACATGGACACACCCGTCACGGCGCGGCGGCCGTTGGCACCCACCACGCGCTCGATCGGGCCGGGCAGCTCCTTGGTCAAAAACGTCTCCCACTTCTGCGGGCCGTTGACGTAGTCGGAAGCGACGTCGTCTTTCACCCAGTCCGTGTAGTAGGAAAACGCGCCAGCCTGCGGCACCACCACGTTCACGCCCTTGCCGGCGAAGTAGTCCTTCACCGGGTAGAGCTTCAGCCAGTCCTGGTTCTGCTCCGCGCCGCCGGCGCCGTTGAGCAGATACAGCGTCGGCGCGTTGCGCACGCGGTTGCCGGCGGCGTCGGTGGCCGGGACGACCGCGACCGGGATGTCGCGGCGCATGGAGGGGGAGTACACGTTGTAGGACAGCACCGTCTTGTGGTCCACCTGGTTGACCCACTCCTGCGCCTGGCCGGTGCGGGTGATCAGCGGCGGGTTCGTTCGCGCGTCCCACGCCTTCACAATTCCCTCCTGGCCGGCCGGCTGGGCGGACACCGCCGGAGCGCCGGAGCATGCGAGGGAGACTGCCGTGAGGGCGGCAAGCGCCGCCGCCTTGATCTTCTTCATCTGTGTATCCAGTCCTGGGGGAGGGGGTTAAACTGACAGGCAATTATTGCGCCATTCTATGGGACATTCGTTACTGTAGTGGCCAGCGTTACGCGTGTGGTGTGTTGCGCCCCGCCCTGAAACCCCGAAAGGACCCCAACATGAACCCCATCGAAACTTTCCAGGTGCAGATCAACCAGATTCTCGGCGAGCTCGTGCACGCAGGCTCGTCCATGTCCTCCACCATCGCCTACGGCATGGGCATGTTCTAAAACGCGCTATCGCGCGCAAACCGAAAACGGCGCCTCCCGGCTCGAAGCGGGGAGGCGCCGTTAGGCGTGGAAAGCAAGTGCCTACTGCTCCAGGCCGAGCGCCTTCTTGAACACCTTCTCGTAGGAAAGCTTCACGTCGTCGCGCCAGGACGCCCAGCTGTGGGTGCCCACATTGCGCAGCTCAGCGTGGGTGACCTCCACGTCGTTGGCGCGCATCTTCACCATCAGATCGTGGGTGCAGGCGTTCATCGCCGCCTCGATCACGCCGCCTTCAACCTGCAGCGTCATCGCATTCGACAGCGCACGGGCCGAAGCCGCATCCGGGTCCACGCCGTACGTATTGATCAGGCGGTCCTTCAGATAGCCCGGTGTATCGCTCTCGCCCGCCAGGCCGGTGCCGGTGGACAGGTATACCGCGGTGCCCTTCAGATCCGCCGCGTTGACCAGTGCGTCGTAGTGGCGGTTGTAGTCCGAGCCGCGCTCGCCGAAGATGTACTCCGGCGCCATCACATTCGGCGCGCCGCGGCTGACGGTCAGGTCCAGGTACTGCCACGGAAGCGGCGTCGAGGTCGCCGCGCAACCGGAGAAGGAACCGACGGCGTCGTAGAAGCCAGGGTTGTGCTCCGCCAAAAGCAGCACGGAGGTCGCGGCCATGGACAGGCCGGCAGCCGCGCGGTGCTCCTGGTCGGCGTTCATGTACGGCTCAACCGCCTGCGGCAGTTCATCCGCCAGGAAGGTCGACCACATCTGCTTGCCGTGGTAGAAGGGGTTCGTGTCCGTGTCCACCGGCGGCTCGGCCGCCCAGTCCACGTAGTAGGAGAATGCGCCTTCCATCGGGATGACCACGTTCGCGCCGGAGTCCTTGTACGTCTTCTCCAGCTCGTCGTAGGCCTGCGCGACCCAGTCGGTGTCCTGTTCGGAGCCGCCGGCGCCGTTGAGCAGGTAGACGGTCGGGGCGTTCTCCTTGCGCTCGCCGTTTTCGTCGGTGGCGTAGAAGATCGCCACCGGGATGTCGCGCTCCATGGACTCGGAGTACACGCGGATCGCCTCGTTGTCCCAGGTGCCGCGGCTGCCTGCGAGGATGCGCACCCACCTCTGGTCCTTGCCGTTGTAGGTCTTCGGGGCCTCACCCAGTGGCTTGATGTTCGGGTGCTCGTCCGTCGGCTCCGCCTCTGCGGTGGTGGCCGCGGTCGAGCTCAAGCTTGTCGACGGCGTCTCCGGCACCACCGTCGTCTCCACAACCTTCGGCTTCTCCTGGGGCGACGTCGGCGTGCTCGTGGCCGGACTCGTGGTCGCGCTGGTTGTCGTGGTCGGGCTCGTGGTCGAGCTCGCGGTGGTGCTGGAAGTCGGGGTCTCAAGCGAGGTCTGCACCGTCGTCGCCGCCGGGGACAGGGTGGTGACCGGCTTCTCGGCGCCGCCCTCCGCGAAGTGCTGGACCGCGGGCACGGAGCCCGCGGCGATAAGGGCGGCGGCGCCCAGGGCTACCGCCGTGCGAGTGAACTTCACAGTGAATCGCTCACTTTCATTCAAAAAACAAACAAGATGCTTCGCAACATTTTGCCAGACGGGCACGTACGATATGCAGCGTGAGTAAAGAACATTTTGACGTTGTTGTCCTCGGCGCTGGCCCCGGTGGCTACGTCGCCGCCATCCGTGCAGCTCAGCTGGGTAAAAAAGTAGCTGTTATTGAGAAGCAGTACTGGGGCGGTGTCTGCCTCAACGTGGGCTGCATCCCCTCCAAGGCCCTGATCAAGAACGCTGAAGTGGCTGAGATCTTCAACCACGATGCGAAAACCTTCGGCATCAAGGGCGACGTGGAGTTCGACTACACCGACGCCCAAAAGCGCTCCCGCAAGGTCTCCGAGAAGATCGTCGGCGGCGTGCACTACCTGATGAAGAAGAACAAGATCCAGGAGATCAACGGCCTGGGCTCGTTCAAGGACGCGAACACCATCGAGATCACCGACGGCGACGACAAGGGTATGACCGTCACCTTCGATGACTGCATCATCGCCACCGGCGCTGTGGTGCGTACCCTGCCGGGCATCGAGCTGTCCGAGAACGTGGTCTCCTACGAGGAGCAGATCCTCAACCCGGAGGCTCCGGAAAAGATGGTCATCGTCGGTGCAGGCGCGATCGGCATGGAGTTCGCCTACGTGCTGTCCAACTACGGCGTGGATGTCACCGTCATCGAGTACCAGGACCGCGTCTTGCCCAACGAGGACAAGGACGTGTCCAAGGAGATCGCGAAGGCCTACAAGAAGCTCGGCGTGAAGCTGCTGACCGGCCACGCCACCACCGAGGTGCGCGACAACGGCGATTCCGTCGAGGTGGACGTGAAGAAGAACGGCTCCGACGACGTGGAGACGCTCACCGCGGACCGCGTGATGATCTCCGTCGGCTTCGCCCCGCGCACCGAGGGCTACGGCCTGGAGAACACGGGCGTCGAGCTCACCGAGCGTGGCGCGATTGCTATCGACGAGCGCATGCGCACCAACGTCGACAACATCTACGCCATCGGCGACGTCACCGCGAAGCTGCAGCTCGCCCACGTCGCTGAGGCGCAGGGCATCATCGCTGCCGAGACCATCGCGGACGCGGAGACCCTCGAGATCGAGGACTACATGATGACCCCGCGCGCCACCTTCTGTAACCCGCAAGTCGCCTCCATGGGCTACACCGAGGAGCAGGCGAAGGAGAAGTGGCCGGACCGCGACATCAAGGTTGCCACCTTCCCGTTCTCCGCAAACGGCAAGGCAGTGGGCTTGGCGGAGACCGCTGGCTTTGGCAAGCTCGTCGCGGACGCCGAGTTCGGCGAGATCTTGGGCTGCCACCTCGTCGGCGCAAACGTCTCCGAGCTCATACCGGAGGTCGTCCTCGCGCAGCGCTTCGACCTCACCGCAGGCGAGATCGCGCGCTCCATCCACATCCACCCGACTCTGCCGGAGGTGATCAAGGAGATCGCGCACGGCATCGAAGGCCACATGATCAACCTGTAAGCCTTCGCTTTACGACGCACCAAAGGCGGGCCCCGCTTTCTGGCAGGGCCCGCCTTTTTGCGTGCCGTGGCAGCCGCCCGCGCGAATCCGTGGATCGTCTAGCGGCGCGCGCGACCCTGCTAGACGATCAGCAATCCCCGATTGTATTTCCCCAGGTCGTAATGAAGCTGATGTTCATTACCAGCGTGACCGTCTAGCAGCGCTTCGACACCGCTAGACGAACACGGCAGGGCCGGAGTGGGACCAACCCTGGCGGCGAGGGTGGCACGGCTGGGCTGCTTCAGTGGCAGATCTGCTAGTTCCCCGCCCCGTCTTCCTCCGGGCAACTAGCAGATCAGGCTCATAGTGAAAGTCGTTGCCGATATCAACTGCGGAAACGAAAAGTTGGACAGTTGATCTGCTAGTTCGCGATTTTGGGGAACTAGCAGATCAGGCCGGGGTTCTGGGGCGGGCGGGGGCGGGCAGTCTCGGGCGGGGCGGGGGCGTCGCGGGCATGCGAAAGGCGGCCGGCCGGGCGCTGGGTCCGGCGGGCCGCCTTTGGTGACGTCGAGAAGCGAAGGCTTATGCGCCTGCGACTGCCTCTGCGAGGGAGTCGAGGGACTTGGCCAGGAAGTCGTCGTCGAACTTCTCGGTCATGGCGAGGAGGTTCTCCTCCAGCTCATCGCGCTGGTAGGTGAGGGTGACGCTGGTGTTGTCAGCGTCGATCGGCTCGAGCTCGTAGAGCCACTTCGCGCCGACCTTCACCTCTGCGGTGGTGTTCTCCACGTTCTTCCAGCCGATGATGCGGTCGTCCTGGATGGCGAAGACCTCGTTGACGGTCTGGTAGTCGCCGTCCTCCTTGGTCATGTTCATGGTGAAGGTGTCGCCGACGTTCTTCAGGCGCTCGCCCTGGTCCGCGGAGACGACCATGCCGGAGTTGTCCGTCTCGGCGTGGCGCTCGGGGTTGGAGAGGATGTCGAAAATCTCGGCTGCGGGAGCGTCGATCTGGCGGGTTGCTTTGTTTTCAGTGTTCTTGTCGATAGCCATGGCAGCCAGGGTACCGATTTTCGGCTCATAGGGTCGCGCTGGAAGTAAGGGTGAACTAACCAACCAATGATTGACACTTAAAGGGGTGGAGAATGTGGGGTCTAAGGTGGATCGGCAATGCGGTGACGAAGGTCACATTCAATGTGGTGCGCTGGATGAAGGGCTCAAGTGGGGGTTGAGGCTAGGGGGTGTCTCGGGCAACCTGGCAATCCGGTGTGTATGAGCGGGGGCTATCTCTTAGAGTATTAGCGACACTGGAGGTGCCATGACTGTACAAAACGCAGACCGTGAAGCCATTCGTCACGGAAAAATTACTGAGAAGCCGCTGCGCGAGCGGCCGTCCTACCCCACGTGGGCCGTCAAGCTGACCATGGCGATCACTGGCCTGATCTTCGGCCTGTTCGTCCTCGGCCACATGGTGGGCAACCTGAAGATCTTCATGCCGCTGAACGCCGACGGCTCCGCGCCGATCGACGACTACGGCGAGTTCCTGCGCACGATCGGCGAGCCGCTGTTCCCACGCGAGGGCTTCCTGTGGATTCTCCGCATCATCCTGCTGGCCTGCCTGGTGCTGCACGTGTGGGGCGCATTCACCCTGCGCGCCCGCTCCAACGCGTCCCGCGGCCGCTTCAAGCGCACCAACCTGATGGGCGGGTGGCAGTCCACCGCCACGAAGTCGATGATCTGGACCGGCATCATCCTGCTGCTGTTCATCATCTTCCACCTGCTGGACCTGACTCTCGGCCAGGCTGTCGCCTCCGACGAGTTCGTCCAGGGTGCGGTGCGCAACAACCTGCTCGCCACCTTTGCCCCGGGCCGCTGGTGGGTCACGCTGGTGTACGTGGTTGCCAACCTGGCGCTGCTGCTGCACCTGACGCACGGTATCTACCTTGCGGTGTCCGACCTCGGTTGGCTGGGCAAGCGCGGCGAGGGCCTGATGGTCATCCTCGCGTACATCCTCCCGTTCATCGTTGTCGCAGGCAACGTTGTCATGCCGCTCGCCATCGCGTTCGGCTGGGTCCCGGATTTTTCCAGGTAACGGCTTTTTAGGAGAACAACTATGACTACCTCTATTTCCGGTCTTTCCGGGGCCCAGGGTTCCAACGGCGGGGAGCAGACCTCCGCTGAGGCACAGGGCCAGCAGAGCACCGGCGGCTTCCGCCAGCCCGAGTCTGCAGCTGCAGGCGTGACCCCGGGCAACGTCCTCGAGTCCAACGAGCCGAACCGCGACGAGGTTCGCATGAAGGACATGTGGCAGCACCAGAAGGACCACATGAACCTGGTCTCGCCGCTGAACCGCCGCAAGTTCACCGTCCTGGTGGTCGGCACCGGCCTCTCCGGCGGCGCCGCGGCCGCGGCACTGGGCGAGCTCGGCTACAACGTCAAGGCCTTTACCTACCACGACGCCCCGCGCCGTGCGCACTCCATTGCGGCCCAGGGCGGCGTGAACTCCGCCCGCGGCAAGAAGGTGGACAACGACGGCGCCTACCGCCACACCAAGGACACCGTCAAGGGCGGCGACTACCGCTGCCGCGAGTCCGACTGCTGGCGCCTGGCCGTCGAGTCTGTCCGCGTGATCGACCACATGAACGCCATCGGCGCTCCGTTCGCCCGCGAGTACGGCGGCACCCTGGCCACCCGCTCCTTCGGCGGCGTGCAGGTCTCCCGCACCTACTACACCCGCGGCCAAACAGGCCAGCAGCTGCAGCTGTCCACCGCGTCTTCGCTGCAGCGTCAGATCCACCTGGGCAACGTGGAGATCTTCACCCACCACGACCTGATGGACCTGATCATCACCGAGAAGGACGGCAAGAAGCACTGCGAGGGCATTGTCACTCGCAACCTGATCAACGGTGAGATCGCGCCGTTCACCGGCCACGCTGTCATCCTCGCCACCGGCGGTTACGGCAACGTGTACCACAAGACCACGCTGGCGAAGAACTCCAACTCTTCCGCCATGATGCGCGCGTACGAGCGTGGCGCGTACCTCGCGTCCCCGTGCTTTGTGCAGTTCCACCCGACCGGCCTGCCGGTCAACGCGAAGTGGCAGGCGAAGACGACGCTGATGTCGGAGTCCCTGCGTAACGACGGCCGCATCTGGACCCCGAAGGAAAAGGGTGACGACCGCGACCCGAACACCATCCCGGAGGAGGAGCGCGACTACTTCCTGGAGCGCCGCTACCCGGCCTTCGGCAACCTCGTGCCTCGCGACGTGGCTTCGCGCGCGATCTCCCAGCAGCTCAACGCCGGTTTCGGCGTGGGCCCGCTGCACAACTCCGCGTACCTGGACTTCAAGGATGCCATCGAGCGCCTCGGCGAGGACACCATCCGCGAGCGCTACTCCAACCTGTTCGAGATGTACGAGGACTCCACCGGCGAGGACCCGTACAAGGCTCCGATGCGCATCGCCCCGACCGTCCACTTCACCATGGGCGGCCTGTGGACGGACTTCAACGAGATGACCTCCATCGACGGCCTGTTCGCCGCCGGCGAGTGCTCCTGGACCTACCACGGCGCGAACCGCCTGGGCGCGAACTCGCTGCTGTCCGCTTCTGTGGACGGCTGGTTCACCCTGCCGTTCACGGTGCCGAACTACCTGGCCGACCACCTCGGCGAGGAGAAGCTGGCCGAGGATTCCCGCGAAGCCCAGGACGTGGTGGCTGACGTCACCGAGCGCATCGAGCGCATCATGTCCATCCGCGGCCCGGAGCCGCACGGCCCGGAGCACTTCCACGAGCAGCTCGGCGACATCCTCTACGAGCACTGCGGCGTGTCCCGCACGGTGGAGGGCCTGCAGGAGGGCATCCGCAAGATCCGCGCCCTGCGCGAGGACTTCTGGACCAACATCTCCATCCCGGGTTCCCCGAACGACATGAACCAGACGCTGGAGGCTGCACTGCGCCTCGTCGACTACATCAACCTCGGCGAGCTCATGTGCATCGACGCCCTGGACCGCGACGAGTCCTGCGGTGCGCACTACCGTATGGACCACCTCACCGATGACGGCGAGGCAGAGCGTGACGACGACAACTGGTGCTTCGTGTCGGCCTGGGAGCCGGCCGGAGAAGGCCAGTTCATCCGCCACGCAGAACCCCTGCACTTTGATTCGATCCCGCTGATGGCAAGGAACTACAAGTAATGAAACTGACACTTGAAATCTGGCGCCAGGCTGGTCCTGACACCGAGGGCAGCTTCGAGACCGTTCAGGTCGATGACGCTGTGGAGCAGATGTCCATCCTGGAGCTGCTCGACCACGTGAACGAGACCTACGTCGAGCAGGGCAAGGAGCCGTTCGTCTTCGCCTCCGACTGCCGCGAGGGCATCTGCGGCACCTGCGGCCTGCTGGTCAACGGTCGCCCGCACGGCGCAGGCCAGAACACCACTGCCTGCCTGCAGCGCCTGTTCAACTACAAGGACGGCGACACCCTGAAGATCGAGCCGTTCCGCTCCGGCGCGTTCCCGGTGATCAAGGACCTCGCCGTGGACCGCTCCGCGCTGGACCGCGTGATGGAGCAGGGCGGCTACGTCTCCGTCAACGCCGGCACTGCACCGGACGCTGACACCCTGCTGGTCAACCACCACGACGCGGAGACCGCGCTCGACTACGCGGCCTGCATCGGCTGCGGCGCGTGCGTGGCTGCGTGCCCGAACGGCGCTGCGCACCTGTTCACCGGCGCGAAGCTGAAGCACCTGAAGCTGCTGCCGCTGGGTAAGCAGGAGCGTTCCCGCCGCGCCCGCAAGATGGTCGACGAGCTGGAGACCAACTTCGGCCACTGCTCGCTGTACGGCGAGTGCGCCGACGTGTGCCCGGCTGGTATCCCGCTGGATGCGGTCGGCGCAATCAATGCCGAGCGCGCCCGCGCCGCCTTCAAGGGCGGCGACGACTAGGGACGACCACGCGTCCTGTCGTATACTCGAACCATCGCAGCAGCTCACGCTGAAGTCACACCGAAGCTGAAGAAGGAAACAAGAACAATGGGTTCCACCGCAGTTGCAGATATCCGCAACGAGTCCTACCCGGAGTACGTCGGCCGCATCGATGACACCTACATCGACGGCTACGACCCGGTGTCGCTGAGTGCTCCGCACTCTTCCCTGACCCGGAACTCCACCTGGGTTGCAATGGGCCTGATCCTGTCCACCCTCTTCGGCATCGGTCTGGCCGTGTGGGGTGCCGGCGCGATGGTCTACGGTTTCGGCTCCCAGACCCACGACCTGGCCCAGCGCCTGCTGATCCTCGGCATCGTCGAGGCAGTGGTCACCGCCATCCTCGGCGCCATCCTGATCGTCGTGGGCCGCAAGGACTACAAGGCCTACCGCAAGCGCACCGGCCGCGTGAACTAGCCGCGTAGCGCTTCCCGCAAAATGCCCTCTCCACCTGCGGAGGGGGCATTTTTCGTGCCCGTGTCGGCACGCCTGCTTTAATCATGGGCATGAGCGAGCAGCTTTCCATGATGCCCACCCCCACAAACGAGGACGAGCGCCGCCGCGTGCTGCGCAAGCACAAGATCGCGGTGACCAGTCTTCTGGGCCTGATGGCGGTGGTGTTCCTGTCGTGCTCGTGGGCGCAGTCCCAGGGCAACGGCGCGGCCTGGATCGGCTACGTCCGCGCCGCCGCGGAGGCGGGCATGGTCGGCGGTTTGGCGGACTGGTTCGCCGTCACCGCGCTGTTTACGTACCCGATGGGCATCCCCATCCCGCACACCGCGATCATCCCGCGGAAGAAGGACCAGGTCGCCGGGGTGCTCAGCGACTTTGTGTCCGAGAACTTCCTCAACGCCCGCACGATTACCGACAAGGTCATGGCTGCCGGCATCCCGGAGCGGGTGGGGCGCTGGCTTGCCAAGCCGGAGAACGCGGAGCGTGTCAGCGAGGAGGCCGGCAAGTTCACCGTCCGCATGGTCGAGGGCATCGATCCGAAGGAGGCGGAGGCGTTCATCAACACCCAGCTCATCGACCGTTTGGCCGAGCCGATCTGGGGCCCGCCGTTGGGCCGCACCCTGGAGGGGCTGATCGCGGACGGCAAGGTGGATCCGGTGGTGGACGACATTGTCGCCTGGGGGCGCCGCAAGGTCGACGGCATGGAAGAGACCGTGGTCACCATGATCGACGAGCGGATGCCGCGCTGGGCCCCGCGTTTTGCCAAGGAGCTGGTGGGCCAGCGCGTCTACGACGAGATGGTCGCGTTCATGGAGGACGTGGACACGAACCCGCACCACGAGGCGCGCCGGGCGATCCGCCGCCAGATCAACCAGTTCGCCCAGGACCTCCAGTTCGACGGCGAGATGATCTCGCGGGTGGAGGCGCTCAAGGCCGACATCATGGGCTCCGGCGCGGTCACGTCCGCGGCGGGCAGCATCTGGGAGCAAATCTCGGCGTCGATTGTGGCGCAAGCGTCGGATGGGCGAAGCGGGCTTCGTCGTAAAGCTGCTGCTTCGGCGCGCGAGTGGGGGCGAAAGCTTGTCGACGACCCTGCGGTGCGCGCCGACGCAGAGCGGGCCCTGGAGAAGGCCACGCACTTCGCCGCGGACAACGGCGCCGACCAGATCGTGGGCATCATTGCGGAGACCATCGAGCGCTGGGACGGCGAGGAAGCGGCGGAGAAAATTGAGCTCATGGTGGGCAAAGACCTGCAGTTCATCCGCCTCAACGGCACAATCGTCGGTGCACTGGCCGGGCTAGCTATTTACACTGGTTCGCAACTGATCTTCTACTAGCGAAGGAGCGAATGATGACCGAGAACACCAACCTCAACAACAACACCGAAAACAACACAGGCGACGAGGTGCGCAACAACCTCCGCGAGGCCGGCGACGCGCTGCTGTCCGCTGGCTCCGCTATCGGTGCGGCGCTGACGAGGGCCACCGGCGAGCTGTCGGACCGCTTTAAGACCGCCACGGAGGACGCGCGCCAGAACCTGAGCAACGCGAACACCGAGGGCGAGGTGCGCGGCGCCGCCACCAACTTCACGGACGAGGCGGAGAAGCTCTTCAACAGCCTGCGCGAGCGCGACCTGCAGTTCACCGACGACGTGAAGGCGAAGCTGCGCAGCACTATCGACGATGCGCGCGCCGCGTTCAACGAGCGCCTCGACAGCACCCAGGCCGAGGGCATTGAGGGCACCGTGGACGACCTGCGCGCCCGCTTCGAGGGCCTGGTGCAGCGCGTCCAGGACCAGTTCGCTGGCGAGAAGACCGGCGGCGATATCATCGACGGCGAAGTTGTGGACAACACCAAGAACGACACCACCGTCAACGTCGAGGACCTGAAGTAAACGCCATGGATACCGCCGCTGTCAGCCAAATTCACCAGATCATGATGCTGCCGTCCCGCGTCGGGATGGTGCTGATGGTGGTGGTGGGCATCGCCGGCATCGTCGGGGCTGTCATGGCGGCCACCACGCGCGCTGACGCCTTCGAGGCGGCGAACCGTCAGTCCAAGGGCGCCTGGGTGGGCATCCTGGTGCTGGCGGCGTTGGCGTGCCTGCTGCGCTTCCCGTTCATCGCGTGGTTCGGCGCAGTGGCCATCGGCATCTACTTCTTCGACGTACGCCCGCAGATCCAGCGCATCGTAAACGGCGACTACGGCTGGTAAAGCGCGCCGCAGCGGCGGTTACGCCGGCTGCGACTCGGGTTGCTGGGGCTGCTGGAGCGCCTGCTCCGGCTGGCCCGGCAGCTGCTGGGACTGCTGCATGTCCTGCAGCTCCTTGAAGTTGACGTTCTCGCCCGAAACCGTGACCCGGAGGCCACCGGGGATGACCGTGAAGTCTTCCACGCTCATCCCGCCGGTGGCCTCTTGCGCGACACCCTGGGACATGGCGGAGCTGATGGCGTCGGCGACGTCGCCAGGCAGGGCGAAGCCGAACAACTCGGTGCTGCGGGCCTTGAACGTCAGCTGGCCGTCCCGCATCTCCGGCTGCAGCTCAATCCCCGCCGCGCCTGAGGTGAACACGATGGAGAACGTGCCGGCGTCCTCGTTGGACACCACGTCGGAAACGGTGATCACGTTGGCGAGGAAGTTGTCGCCGATCTGATCCTGGATCTGCTGGTTCAGCATGGCGCGCACGAAGTCGTTGGGCAGCTCCGTGGTCAGGCGCACGGACTCAGCCACGGGTTCGCCGTTGTTGAGGCGCACGTTGTCCATGTCCACCACGGACGCCGGGTTGCCGGTGATCTGGTCGCCGTTGATCTGGAGGTCGGACTGCTGGTCCACCGTCATGTGGGGGAACTTGCCGCCGAGCAGGCCGATGGTCACGGGGCTGGCGCCGAAGGACACGGACGTGCCCTCCGGGGCCTGGGAGGTGACCTGGTGGGCGACGAACGCCCGGATGCCTGCCTCCGCCACGATGAACAGCAGCAGCACCGCCACGATGATCGATAGGACAACTCTCCACGCAGTTTTCATGCGGGCCAGTTTACGAAGCAGGAGCGACTGCCAGCCAATCCACAGTGACAAAGTTGTCCGCCAGGCGGCGCCGCTGGGGGTGCACCGGCCAGTCCCGGGCCAGGTCTTCCAGCGCGTGGCGCCACCGCACGCGCGGGCCGTGCGGGTCCCAGCCGCTGGCGCGCTCCCAGGCCGCGTCCGCATCAACCAGGAACTGGTGGATCGGCTCGCCCGGCACGTTGCGGTGGATCAGCGCCTTGGGCAGCCGCTCCGCCACGTCCGAGGGCTTGACGGTGTGGAAGGGGGCCCAGGACAAGGTCAGCGTGCGGGGACCGGAGGCGTCGAGAAGCAGCCATGCGCAGCGCCGCCCCAGCTCGTCGCAGGTGCCCTCGATGAAGAGGCCGCCGGGGGCGAGCCCCGCGCACACCGTGCGCCACACGTCCGGGACCTGGTCTACGTCGTATTGACGCAGCACGTTGAACGCGCGCACGAGGTGGGGGCGGTAGCCGGCGAGTTCGAAGCCGCCGAGTTCGAAGCGGACGCCGTCGCGAGGCGGCAGGACGCGCTCCGGGTTGATCTCCAGCCCCACGACCTCGATGTCGGGGCGGATTTGGCGTAGCCACCCGGCCCACTCCACGGTGGTGGTGTGCGACGCGCCGTAGCCCACGTCCACCGCCAGCGGCGCGGCGGCGGAGCGCAAAAGGGACTGGACCCGCGGGTTAAAGCGGGTCCAGCGGTCTGACCTGCGCAAACGATTCACCCCGGTGGTGCCGCGGGTGATCACCCCGTAGGGCTTGCCGGCGGCACCCGGGGTGGCGCGCAGGTTGTGGTAGTGGGGAATTAGAGGTTCTCGCTAATCCACTGTTCGGTCAGCTTCGCCTCGTTTTCCACGATTTCCTCGAGCGCGTCGGCCACCTTCGGCTCCAGCGCGGCACCCATGAACGGGATGTTCACCTTCGCCTCGAGTTCGTAGTCCAGCTTGGTGTTGTCGCCGTCGCGGGTGGCGGTGTACTCGGCGCCCAGGTCCACCGGGGTGCCCTTCACGTCGCCGGTCATGGTGTGCTTGGCGGTGTCGCCGTCCAGCTCGCCGACGGTAACCACGCGCTTGAGCTTCAGGTCCTGGGAGACCATGGCCTGCGCGGCCTCCGGGAGGATGGACTTGGGCAGGATCTCAAACAGGGTGGCGGTGTTGTCCGCGAACTCGTTGAGCTCGCCCGGCTCCGGGGAAAGTTTCTCGGCGATGAACTCCCAGTATTCGCGGGTGCTGTAGGCCTGCGCGACCTTCTCGATCGGCTGGTTGATGGTCACAGTGATCTCACTACGTGCAGTCATGGCTCACAGACTACCGTTGTGGACGTGATTGCCCCATCATTCGCCTCCCTGACCACGCTGCGCGTCGGCGGTACCCCGGCCGCGGCCTACGAGTGCCATAGTGCCGACGAGCTCGCCGAAACCGTGGCCAAGCTCGACCGCGACGGCACCCCGCTGCTGGTCGTCGGCGGCGGCTCCAACCTGGTCGTCGCGGACGGTGATCTCGACCTCGCGGCGGTGCTTGTGCGCAACGAGGGCATCTCGCTTATCGACGACCTCCGGTTGCGCGCCCAAGCCGGCACCGAATGGGACGCAGTTGTCGCCTACGCGGTGGAGCACGGACTCGGCGGCATCGAGGCCCTGTCCGGCATCCCTGGCTCCGCCGGGGCGACCCCGGTGCAGAACGTGGGAGCCTACGGCGCGGAGATCGCCGACGTGCTCACCCGCGTACGGCTGTGGAACCGCGAGACGGGCGTGGACGAGTGGGTGCCTGCGTCCTCGTTGAAGCTGGCGTACCGGTACTCCAACCTGAAGTTCACCTCGCGGGCCGTGGTGCTGGAGATCGAGCTGCAGCTCGAGCGCACCGACGAGTCCATCCCCTTGCGCCACCTGGGCGGGGCGCGCGTGCCGCTGGCCGAGGCCCGCGAGTCCGTGCTGGAGACGCGCCGGGCAAAGGGCATGGTGCTGGACGCGGAAGACCACGACACGTGGTCCGCCGGCTCGTTTTTTACCAACCCCGTGGTGCCGTCCGCGCTTGCCGACGACATCGCCGCCCAAGTCGGGGAGGAGGCGATGCCGCGCTTCGTCGCCGGCGACGGCAAGGAGAAGCTGTCGGCGGCCTGGCTCATCGAGCGCGCCGGCTGCCACCGCGGCTTCCCCGGCGAGGATGCCCCGGCGCGCCTGTCCACCAAGCACACCCTCGCCCTGACCAACCGCGGCAACGCCAGCGCCGCCGACATCGTCGAGCTCGCCCGCCGCGTGCAGGCCCAGGTCCGCGACGCCTTCGGGGTGGAGCTGCACCCCGAGCCCGTCTGGGTCGGCCTCTAGGCGTCGGGCCCAGCCCGCTCCGTGCTCCAGCCCCGCCTCCGCCGCGGCCGCGCCGCTGAAGCGCTAGCGCTCGGCGAGCTTGGACAGCAGGTCGTCGCGCACCTCGCGGCGGCGGATCTTGCCCATCTGGTCCTTCGCCAGCTCGTCGAAGTGGTAGAACGTGCGCGGGACCTTGTAGCGGGTGAGGCGCTCGCGGGCGAAGTCTTTGAGGCCGTCGGGGTCGAGGGCGGAGCCGTCGTTAAGCACGATGCATGCGACGACATCCTCGGAACCGTCGGCGCGCGGGCGGCCCACGACCGCGACATCAGCGACGTCCGGGTGGGTGCGGATGACTTCCTCGACCTCGGCCGGGTAGACGTTGAAGCCGCCGGTGATGATGAGCTCCTTGATGCGGGAGACCAGCTTGATAAAGCCGTCTTCCTCCATGATCCCCATGTCGCCGGTGCGGAACCAGCCGTCGTGGAAGACCTTTTCGGTGGCCTCCGGGTTGTTGAAGTAGCCGGAGAAGACCTGGGGGCCCTTGGCCAGGATTTCGCCGGCCTCGCCGAACGGCATGTCCTCGTCCGGGTTGTCGGGGTTGACGATGCGGATCTGCGTGTCGGGGAAGGGGATGCCGATGTAGCCGGGGCGGCGGTCGCCGGATTCGGGGTTGCCCACGATGATGGGGGAGGTTTCGGTGAGCCCGTAGCCCTCGACGAGGTGGCCGCCGGTGGCGCGCTCCCATTCCTCGATGACGTCGGCGGGCAGCGAGGATGCGCCGGAGAAGCCGATCTTGATGTCGGAAAGGTCGGCGTTTTTCTTCTTCGCCGTTTTCACGATGCGCTCAAAGACGGTGGGCACGCCCGGGACGAAGGTGGGCGGGGTGATGCGGATGGCCTTCATGATCAGGTCCATCTTCGGCGCGGGCAGGAGCACGAGCTCGGAGCCGACCAGCATGGTCAGCGTCAGCGAGAACGTCAGGCCGTAGGCGTGGAAGAACGGCAGGGTGGCCAGCATGCGCTGGTTGCCTTCCTGCAGCTCCTTGACCCAGGCCTGGCCCTGCAGCGGGTTGGCGATGAGGTTGCGGTGCGACAGCGCCGCGCCCTTTGGGGTGCCGGTGGTGCCGGAGGTGTAGAGGATCACGGCGGGCGAATCCGCGGTGACGTCCTCGGGCGTTTTCAGGTCTGCACCTAGACCCCCGATGGCGGAGCTGGTCAGCGACTCCCAGGGCACCGTGTGCAGGGAGGTGTTCTTGCTGGTGGCGGTGAGCGCTCCACGGGCCTCCAGGATCTTGGGCAGCGGGATGCGCAGGGCGAGCTGCTGGGCGCGCGGCATGGCCTTGGTCATGTTGACGCTGACCACGGTTTCCAGCGCGGTGTCCGCGCGCAGTTTCTCCAGCGTGTCGGCGGCTTTGTCCCAGGCGATGGCGACGCGGGCGCCGTGGTCGATGAACTGGGGGCGCAGCTCGTGGGCGGTGTAGAGGGGGTTGTGCTCCACCACCACGCCGCCGATCATCTGCACGGCGAAGAAGGCGGCGACGTGCTGGGGGCAGTTGGGCAGCATGATGGCGACGCGGTCGCCGGGTCGCACGCCGAATGCTTTCAGCCCGGCGGCGGCGCGGCGCACTTCGCGGTCGAGCTCGCCGAAGGTTTGGGTGCGGCCGAAGAAGCGGGTGGCGATCCGGGAGACGTTCTTTGCAAGGTTGTCTTTGTACAGCTCGCCCAGAGTTTTCTCGCCGTATTCCAGCGAGTGCGCGGTCCACTCGGGGTAGTACTGCAGCCAGGGTTTGACGTCGTTGACGTTGGATGGGGTGAGAGCCATGCGCACCACCCTACGCGCTTTGCCGCCCGTAACCTACGGTTGCGTAAGCAACTGCAGTAGCGTGTCGCGCACTTCCCTCCGCCTGATCTTGCCGGTCTGGTCCCTGTTGAGCTGGTCAAAGTGGTAGAAGTCGCGCGGGACCTTGTAGCGGGTCAAGCGCTGCCGGGCGTAGGCCTTGAGGCCGTCGGGGTCGAGGGCGGAGCCGTCGATAAGCGTGATGCAGGCGACGACATCCTCGGAGCCGTCCGGGCGCGGGCGGCCCACGACTGCGATGTCCTCGATGTCCGGGTGGTTGCGCATCACGCCTTCGACCTCGTCGGGGTAGACGTTGAAGCCGCCGGTGATGATCATTTCCTTGATGCGCGCGACCAGTTTGATCCAGCCGTCCGGCTCCATCACCGCCATGTCGCCGGTGCGGAACCAGCCGTCGTGGAACGCGCGCTCGTTGGCTTCGGGGCTGTTGAGGTAGCCGGAAAAGACCTGGGGCCCGCGCGCGAGCAGCTCGCCGGGTTCGCCGTCGGGCATGGTGCGCGACGGGTCGTCGGGGTCGGCGATGCGGATCTCGGTGTTGGGAAACGGCAGGCCGATGTAGCCGGGCCGCCGCGTGCCGTCGAGGGGGTTGCCGGCCAGGATCGGGGCGGTTTCGGTCAGCCCGTAGCCCTCGATCAGGCGCCCGCCGGTGGCGTTTTCCCAGCGCTCGATGGTTTCCACGGGCAGGGTGGACGCGCCGGAGACGGAGGTGTGGATGGACGACAGGTCCGCGTTGGTTTCCACCGCCCACTCGACAATCTTGTCGTAGAGGGTGGGCACGCCCGGCAGCACTGTGGGGCGCGTTTTGGTGATCGCGGCCTGGTAGAGCTTCGGTTTCGGCGCCGGCACAAGCACCATTTCCGCGCCGATGCTCAGCGGCAGCGCGTAGTTCAGCGCGAGGCCGTAGATGTGGAACATTGGCAGCACGCCGAGGACCTTCTCGCGCACCGCGCCCCAATCCTCCATCCACTCCATGCCGGCCTTGAGCACCGCGATGATGTTGCCGTGCGTCAGCGGCGCGCCCTTGGGCCTGCCCGAGGTGCCGGAGGTGTAAAGGATGAACGCGGTGGCGTCCTGAGTGATCTGCGGGAAGTGCACGGAGCGGGAGCGCTGGCGCATGAACTCGCGCCACGGCATCGCGCCGGGGGCGGGTTTGGTCAGCTCGGCGCGCAGCTTGGTCACCGGCGGAATGGGCAGCGCGAGCGCCGCGCGCAGGTGCAGCGGGGTTTCCTCGAGCATGTTCACTGCCACCACGGTCTCAAGCTGGGTGCTTTTGCTTAACGACGAAAACGTCTCCGCCACCCTGTCAAAGACAATCGCTACCCGCGCCCCGTGGTCTTCGAATTGCGGCTGCAGTTCTGCCGCGGTGTAGAGCGGGTTGTGCTCCACCACGGTCGCACCGAGGCGCAGGATGGCGGTGACGGCGATGACGTGCTGCGGGCAATTCGGCAGCGCGACGGCCACGCGGTCTCCGCGGCGCACGCCGAGTTGCGTTAGTGCTGCGGCGGCGCGGGCGACCTGCTCGTTGAGCTGGCTGTAGGTAAGCGTTTTGCCCATGAACCAGGTGGCGGTGCTCTTCGGCTGCATGGCCACCGCCTGGTTGAACCAGCTGACCAGGGTGTCCGTCCCGATGTCGGGGTTGGGGTCGGTCCACTCGGCGTAGTGGTCGATCCAGGCTTTGGTGTCAAAGGCTCCCACGGAAATCCTCCTTGTTGTTAGTTGGGCAAAACAAGTTGGCGACAAGTGTAACCTACGTTGCGGTAAGTTTGTTGCGCTGCAGGGTGGGCGGGTTTGCTCTAGGCTGTGGCGCGAAACCATTCGAGGGGGAATTGGGGGAAACCATGACTACCTATTTCGAGCCGTCCATCGACACCGATGCCGGGTTTGAGCTCACACCGCCCGCAGTGCTGGACCAGTCCAACCTGGTGGACCCGGTGAAGGCGCCGCCCAAGCAGGGCTGGCGCAAACTCATCCACTCCGCCACGCGCGGCCGCATCAACCCGGGAGGCTCCCGGCGGGAGCTGGAGCAGCAGCAGCTTTTCGACGCCATCCGGGCACCCCTGCGCGGCGACTACCGCATCGCCGTGATGAGCCTGAAAGGCGGCGTGGGCAAAACCACCACCACGGTCGCGCTCGGCGGCGTGTTCGCGCAGACCCGCGGCGACCGCGTCATCGCCATCGACGCCAACCCGGACCTGGGCACCCTGGCCCAGCGCGCTGCCACCGCGCCGCCGGCGACCATCCGCGACCTGCTGCAGGCGCCGGGCACGGAGCGCTACCCCCAGGTGCGCGCCTACACCAACCAGGCATCCTCGCGCCTGGAAGTCATCGGCTCCGAGCGCGACCCGGCCGTCAGCGAGGCGTTCTCTGAGGACGACTACCGCCGCGCCATCGACATCCTGCAGCACCACTACAACGTCATCCTCACCGACTGCGGCACAGGCCTGATGCACTCCGCCATGGCCGGCGTGCTCGATCTGGCCAACGCGCTGGTGCTGGTGACCTCGCCGGCGCTCGACGGGGCCCAGTCCGCCTCCGCCACCCTGGACTGGCTGAACTTGCACGGCTACGACCAGCTCGCCGCCAACGCCGTGGTGGTCATCTCCGCCTCCGCGCCGGGCAAGCCGACCATCGACATGGGCAAAGTCGCCGACCACTTCGCCTCCCGTGCCCGCGCGGTGCACACCATCCCGTACGACCGCCACCTCGCCGAAGGCGCCGTGGTGGACCTGGAGCGCGTCTCCCCAGCGACGTTGAAGGCCTACCAGCACCTCGCGGCCACGGTCGCCGCGGACTTCGGCTCCTGGCACCGCCACGCCGCGCTCTGACGGGCGCGGTTCTGGCTCACCTCAACCGCGACCCAGACACTTCGCGGCCGAATCTGTCAGCCGGGCCCTATCTGTCCAGGTCGGCGCAAACGGCCGCCGTGATCTGTCAGGAACCTAGGTGAAACCCGTGTGCGCTAGTCTTGCCCGCATGCGCGTCGCCATGATTTCCATGCACACCTCCCCGCTCGAGCAGCCGGGGACGGGTGATGCCGGCGGCATGAACGTCTACGTCCACAACACCGCCACCCAGCTGGCCCGCAAGGGCACCACGGTGGACGTGTTTACCCGCGCGACCCGCCCCAGCCAGGGCGAGGTGGTGGAGGTGGAGCCCGGCTACCGGGTTATCAACGTGGTGGCCGGGCCCTACGAGGGGCTGGAGAAAGACGACTTGCCCACCCAGCTCGCCGCCTTTTCCGGCGGGGTGGTGCAGTTCGCCCGCACGAACGACGAAAACTACGACCTGATCCACTCCCACTACTGGCTCTCCGGCCAGGTGGGGTGGCTGTTGGCGGATCTGGCCGGCATCCCGCTGGTGCACACCGGGCACACCTGGGCAGCGGTGAAAAACGCCTACGCCACGGACGCTTCCGAGTCGGAGGCGCGCCGCATCTGCGAGCAGCAGTTGGTGGACAACGCCGAGGTCTTAGTGGTCAACACCGAGGACGAGACGAGCGAGCTCGCCCGCTTCTACGACGTGGACCCGGCGAAAATTTCCGTGGTCAGCCCGGGTGCGGACACGGAGCTGTTCACCCCCGGCACGAACCGCAACACGGAGCTTGCGCGCCGCCACCTGGGCATTCCGCTGCACGCGAAGGTGGTGGCGTTTGTGGGCCGTCTGCAGGATTTCAAGGGCCCGCAGGTGCTGATCCAGGCGATGGGCGAGGTGGTGCGCCGCGGCCGGGTCGACGGCCCGTTGCGCGTGATCATTTGCGGCGGCGCGAGCGGCGCGGGCTCGTCGGTGGAGCGCTACCGCGAGCTTGCGGTGTCGGAAGGCATTGGCGGCTGCACCCGTTTCCTCGGGCCGCGGCCGCCGGAGGAGCTGGTGAGCATCTACCAGGCCGCGGACATCGTCGCCGTGCCCAGCTACAACGAAAGTTTCGGGCTCGTGGCGGTGGAGGCGCAGGCCGCGGGCACTCCTGTCGTCGCGGCGCGCGTCGGGGGCCTCCCGCTCGCGGTCGCGGACGGTCAGACGGGCCTGCTCGTCAACGGCCACGGCACGGAGGCGTGGGCGCAAGCACTGGAGCAATTGCTTATCGACGATCCCACGCGCATCCACATGGGCGAACAGGCCGTCAGCCACGCAAAAGCGTTCAGCTGGGCCGCCTCGGCGGACAAACTGATAGAGGTCTACACCGACACCCTGTCCGGCTACGTCCCGGGCGAGGCCACCCGAGACGCCGGCGGGATGTAGCTAGAGGCGCTTGCCGATCTCCTCGCCGAGGGATGCCCCGCCCCAGTAGCCGATGCGGTCGGAGTGGTATCCGATGGCGCGGTTGATCTCCGCCGGGTCGAACTGGCCCTGCGAGGCCTTCTGCGCCAGGCCGGCGGCTTCCTGCTGGGCGTTGTCGACGGCCTTGCGGAGCTCGTCGCGAGGCACCGGCTGCTTGAAGTCGGGGTTAAGGCGCTTGATTTCGGCCGCGACGCGTTCTTCCTCATCGCCGGAGGTGGTGAAGTTCTCGCGCGGCGCGGTGGAGTCGGTGGGGGTGAACACTTCGTTGACGTGGCCGTCGGGGATGCCGTAGGCGTCCTCGATTATGCGGTCCACCGGCTGCGCCTTGCCGAGCGGCCCGAGCGTCATGGAGGACACGCCGATGGCGGCGCCGTCGCGGGGGTCGAAGTTCACGCCGCCGGAGTCGCCCTGCACGTAGTTCAGCCCCCAGCTGTAGATGCCGTTTCTTGTGCGGCCGATCTGCTTGGCGCAGGTGCGGCCCGTGGTGGCGCCGTCCTTGCAGATGGGCTGGCCGAAGTTGTCGACCGAGACCTCACCCGGAGCAAGCGTGCGGAAGTCGCGCACATGCGTGATCTTCACCGGTTCGCCCTGCACGCCGCCGTTGAAGTCGCGGGAGTGGGACAGGCCGGTTTCGGTCACGCCGTCGTCGATGCGCACCACGCCCCAGTCGGCAGTGCGGATGGACTGCATCGGGTCGCTCAGGTTCATGGCTTCCGGGGTGACGTGGTTGGACGCCACGCGCTCGCCGAAGCGCTTGTACTCGGTGCCCACGGGGGCGTAGAACTCGTTTTTCACCTCCGGGAAGCCGGGCATGGTGTTCACGCAATGGGAGACAGTGAGCATCACACGCTGCGGTTCCTCGCCAGGCAGGTGCAGGGTGCCGTTGGGGCCTTGGGAGCAGGTGCCGGCCCAGCCGTCGCGCGGCATGGTCAGTTTCTGGCCGTTGGGCAGGTCGATTGTTTTCGGCGGGTCCTGGGGGAACCCTCGCATCGGCGCGCCGGGTGCGACGAGCGCGGGCGCGGCTTCCGCCGGCGCGGGGAGGGCCTGAAGTGCGAGCATGCTGGCTGCTGCAAGTGCTGTTGCTGGTGTTCGAAGGCTGAATCGCATGAGAATTACCTTAACGTGCAAACCCGGCCCATAGGGCGATATCGTTGCCATGCTTTTCGACGAGCCGCTGAACCTCACCAGCGTCCACCCCGCCACGCAGCGCCCGGCGCGCGGTTTCGTGGGCGGCTTGGCCCGCCTCGTTTACGGCGCGGCGCAGCTCCGTCTTCGGGTTCGGCGGGACGTACCCGGGGTTGAGCTCGCGCGTGGCCCGGTCGATGCGTTCGCGTTCCGCGCCACTGGTGGTGAACTCCGCGCGCGGGGCGGTGCCTGCGATCTGGAACGCCTGGTTGACCTGGCCGTCGGGGATGCCGTAGGCGTCCTCGAGCGCGCGGTCCGCGGCCTGGGAGACGAACAGCGGCCCGATCACGCCATGGGAGGTGCCGATGACGGCGCCGTCACGCGGGTCGAAGTTCACCCCGCCCGAATCGCCCATTTCCGCCGCGACGCCGACGCTGTAGACGGTGTCGCGGCCGCGGGCGATCTGCCTTCCGCAGGACCGTCCGGTGGTGGCGCCGTCTTTGCAGATCGGTTGGCCGAAGTTGTCCACCGAGTACTCGCCGGGGCGAAGCGTGCGGTAGTCGCGGATGCCGGTGAGCTGCACAGGGGCACCCGCAGAACCGCCGGCGGCGTCGCGGGAGTGGGAGAGGTCCGTGGCGGTGGCGGAGTCGTCGATACGCACGAACGCCCAGTCGGGTTCCGTGAGCGCTGCGGGCAGATCGGCGAGCGAGTGGGTCTCAGTGGTGGGCCCGCTATTCGGGCCGCGGGTGCCGATGCGGGTGTAGCCGTCGCCGATTGGCACGTTGATTGTCGATGACGGCTCAGGCATGCCCGGGATCCGGTTCACGCAATGCGAGGCGGTGAGCATCACACGCTGCGGGCCCGTCGGGGTGGCGACGGTGCCGGACGGGCCCTGAGAGCAGGTGACGGTGTAGAGCTCCGGGGGCACGTTGAGCCGCTCACCCCACGGCGTGGCCGCCTGCGCGGGCGGGTTGACGGCGGGGACGCGGAAGGGGGCGCCAGGGGCGGCGAGCGCAGGCTCCGCGGCCTGTGCCGTGAATGTGGTTAGCGGCGCCGCCAGGGACAACAACAGCGCTGCGGCGGCGAGAGACGCAGGGGTTTTCATACCTCCAGTGTAAATCCGCCGCGCCCGCGTTTCAGGTGGTCAGCGGTGTGATCTAGCGCAGGAACGCGTCGACGGCGCCGCGCACATCGCCCGCGTGCTGCTGCGCCGCCGCGTTCGCGCGGCCGGCGAGGTCTTGCGCCGCCGCGACTGGATCCTCAGCCTGCGGCAGCTGCGCGGCTTCCGCGCTGAACCGCGCCGCGTCCGCCTGCGCGCCCATGACGGCGCGGTCGAGCAGCTCGCGTGGCTGGGGGCCGTCGACAAGCTGCGGTGCATTGTTGGGCGAGAAATTCGCGACCTCCTCGTACAGCGGCGCGAAGTCGGCGCGCGGGGCAGGGGCCGCCGGGGTGAACGCCTCGTTGACCTGGCCGTCGGGGATGCCGTAGGCGTCCTCAAGTGCGCGATCCACCTGCTGCGAGTTGCCGAACGGGCCGAAGCCGATGATGCTCAGCCCCACAGCCTCGCCGGTGCGCGGGTCGTAGTTGATGCCGCCGGAATCGCCCGACTCGTAACCCACGCCGAAGTGCCACACGAAGTTCTGGGTGCGGAACATCTGCACGCCGCACGAGCGGCCGGTGCGCATCCCGTCCTTGCAAATGGGTTGGCCGGCGTTGTCGAAGCTGATCAGCTCGTCGCCGCGCAGGTTGCGGTAGTCCTTCACCCCCGTGATCGTCGCCGGCGCGGACGGGCCGCGGCCCTTCTGATCCACCGACGACGACGCGCCTGACGCCTCCACGCCGGGAGCGAGACGCACCGTGACCCAATCGGGCTCGTCGATGATGCGGTAGAAGTCCATCAACTCGCCGTTGCCCAGCTCAAACGGGGTGCGTTGCCTATCGACGTCCCCCACCCGCGGGTAGGCCACCTTCCCGCCTTCGCGCAGCGGCGCGAACACGACCGGGCGGACAGTCTTGCTCTTGGACTCCATGCAGTGCGCCGCAGTGACCATCACCTGCTTCGTCTCACCGTCCGGGGTGCGCACGGTACCAACCGGGCCCTGGCTGCACCGCGCGGTGTGGACGAAGGAATCGGAGCCTTCGTCGAGCATGGCGATCGGCGCGCCGGGAGCGGCGAGCGCGGGGGCTGCCGCGGCGGCGGTGGGCGCGGCGGGGGAGGCGAGGGCGACGCAGGCGGCGGCGAGGCTGGCGGCGAGGGCGGAAGCGGAGCGGGGTGAAAACATGCCTTTAGACTCTAAACCCCCGACAAACCCCCGACAGTTTCGCCCATCCGTGGCATGCTTGAAGGCATGGGTAACGGAAAGCTGATTCTCGTTCGCCACGGGCAGAGCGAGTGGAACAAGTCGAACCAGTTCACCGGCTGGGTCGATGTGGACCTGACCGAACAGGGCGAGGCCGAAGCCGTCAACGCCGGCAAGCTCATGGAAGAAAAGGGTGTCCTGCCGGACATCCTGTTCACTTCGCTGCTGCGCCGCGCGATCCGCACTGCGAACATCTCGCTGAACGCGGCTGACCGCCACTGGATCCCGGTGGAGCGCAGCTGGCGCCTCAACGAGCGCCACTACGGCAAGCTCCAGGGCCTGAACAAGGCGGAGATTCGCGAGGAGTTTGGCGAGGAGCAGTTCATGCAGTGGCGCCGCTCCTACGACACCCCGCCGCCGGAGATTGACACGGACAACGAGTACGCGCAGACCAACGACCCGCGCTACGCCTTCCTGCCTGAGGTGCCGCGCACCGAGTGCCTCAAGGACGTGGTGGAGCGCTTCCTGCCGTACTACATCGACGTCATCGCGCCGCACGCCATGGCAGGTAAGAACGTGATGGTCGCCGCGCACGGCAACTCGCTGCGCGCGCTGGTGAAGTACCTGGACAACATCTCCGACGAGGAGATCGCCGGGCTGAACATCCCCACTGGCATGCCGCTGGTGTACGAGATCGATGAAAACGGCAAGGTGCTCAACCCGGGCGGCACCTACCTGGACCCGGAGGCCGCTGAGGCTGGCGCCGCTGCTGTGGCGAACCAGGGGCAGAAGTAAGCCTCGAATCACACCGTGACGCCGATTCTCGCTTTTTTCATCGGCGCCGCGCTGACCGTGCCCGCTGTGCTGCTCGGCCAGCGGGCGCTTCGTTGGCGCGCCCGCAACCGGGCGGATGACGGCGGGCAGGACGACACCGCAGCCGCAGTGAGCCAGGTCCTTCACCTGGTTACGCAGGGCTCGCCGACCGGAATCGCTGTCATCAACCGCGCCGGCAACGTGATGCTGTCCAACGCGCGCGCCCACGACATGTCCATCGTGCACGACGGTAGCGTCAACCCGCGTGTGCTCGAGGTGGCCGAAGAGGTGCTTGAGCAGCAGGAAGAGCAGGTGCTGGACCTGGATTTGCCGCAGCGCACCACGGGCAGCCGCATCCGCAATGTGCGCGCGCTGATTGCGCCGCTGATGCTGACGGACAACTCCTACGCCATCGTGTACGGCTCTGACGAGTCTGAAAACGTGCGCATGGAAAACGCGCGCCGCGACTTCGTGGCAAACGTCTCCCACGAACTGAAAACCCCGGTCGGAGGCATAGCGCTTCTTGCCGAGGCACTGCTGCAGGACCCGACGGACCCGGAGATGGTGGACTACTTCGGCACCAAGCTGCACAAGGAGGCCCACCGCATGGGGGAGATGATCACGGATCTGATCTCCCTGTCCAAGCTTCAGGGCGCGGAGGCGCTGCCGGACATGGCGCCGGTGCGTGTGGACGACATCGTGGACGACGCGGTTGCCCGCAACCTGGTCGCCGCTGAAAACCACGGCATTGAACTCACCCGCGGCCAGCGTTTGGGGCTGCGGGTGATGGGGGATCGGGCGATGCTCACCGTGGCGGTGTCCAACCTGATCACCAACGCGATCAACTATTCGCCGAGCGGGCAGCCGGTGAGCGTGACACAGAAGCCGGTGCGCGACAATGTGGTGCTGATCCGGGTCACGGACCGCGGCATCGGCATCGCGCCGGAGGACCAGAAGCGCGTGTTCGAGCGGTTCTACAGGGTGGATAAGGCGCGCTCGCGTTCCACGGGCGGCACGGGGCTGGGTTTGGCCATCGTGAAGCACGTGGTGGCGAACCATGGCGGTAGCATTACGTTGTGGTCGAGGCCTGGGACGGGCTCCACGTTCACCATTGAGCTGCCCCTGTATGACCCCGAGGCCGCCGGCAGAGCAGAAAAGGAAGAGTGAAGTGACGACCATTCTCATCGTTGAAGACGAGGAATCGCTGTCCGACCCTTTGGCCTACCTGTTGCGCAAGGAAGGCTTCGAGGCGGTTGTGGCCGCAGACGGGCAGGCGGGGCTGGACCTGTTCGCCTCCCAGGACATCGACCTGGTGCTGCTGGACCTGATGCTGCCGGGGATGAGCGGCACGGAGGTGTGCAAGAAGCTGCGCGCCGAGTCTTCGGTGCCGATCATCATGGTCACCGCCCGCGACAGCGAGATCGACAAGGTTGTGGGCCTGGAGCTGGGCGCGGACGATTACGTGACTAAGCCGTACTCCACCCGCGAGCTGGTGGCCCGCATCCGCGCGGTGCTGCGCCGCGGCCCGGAGACCGAGGTGGTCGAGGAAGACGACGAGCAGCTGCTGCAGGGCGGCCGCGTGACCATGGACGTGGAGCGCCACACGGTGCTTGTGGACGGCCAGCCGGTGCCCATGCCGCTCAAAGAGTTCGACCTGCTGGAGTACCTGCTGCGCAACGCGGGCCGGGTGCTCACGCGCGGCCAGCTGATCGACCGTATCTGGGGCGCCGATTACGTCGGCGACACCAAGACCCTGGACGTGCACGTCAAGCGCCTGCGCACGAAGATCGAGGCGCAGCCGTCGCGACCCACCCAGCTCGTCACTGTGCGCGGCCTGGGCTACAAATTCGAAGCGTAAGCGCGGCTACTCGCGCGCGGCTTGGGTTGCTGGGTGGGTGGCCCGGAGGTCGTCGCTAAGCTGGGCGCGCTTTTCGCAATGCTTGGCGACGACACGGTACGGCTTTTCGCCGATCAGCGCGACAAGCTCGTCTTTCATCGACTGCCAAATCGGCGTGCCACCGGTGTGGCACGCGGGGGCGGAGGTGCACCACCAGTCGAAGTCCTCTCCGCCGCCGCCCCACTGACGGCGGTGGTACTCGCCGATGGTGGTGCGCAGAATCTCCTGGCCGTCTGAGCGCTCCTCCCAGGCGTCCTCGCGGGAAAACGGCACCTGCCAGCACACCTCCGGTTTGGTGCCCACGATGTTGCGCCCTTCCGCCATGGCGAACTGGTGGAACGCGCAGCCCGCGCCGGTGGGGTGGCCGGGGCGGTTGGCGAAGATGCAGGCGCCGTCGACGACCTTGGTTTTGATGTGGGGGCCGGCCTCCTCGTCGTCGGGGTCGGGCTCGAGCGCGTTGTCGTCCTCTTCCTCGTCCCACTCCAGCCACGGCTCGAGCCACGTCGGGTCGTTGGCCGCGAAGTAGGCGTCCGTCTCTGCGGGCCGCAGCTGCCAGTACTTCGCCGGCATGTCCTTCACCGCGTTGTAGACGGTGTCGCGGTCTTCCTCGTCCGCGATGTAGGCGCCGTGGATGCAGCAGCCCACGGCCGGGTTGGATTCGTCGATGCCGTGGCACTCAGGGGTGCCGAAGCGGCAGGACCAGGTGGCCTCCGCCCAGGTCAGGTCGATGGAGAAGATGTGGTTCGGGTCGTCCGGGTGGACGAACTCGAACCATTCGCGCGGGAAATCGGGGCGGGTTTCGCGGCCCGCCAGGATGGAGCGGCCGGCTGGCGAGTCCGCCGGGAAGCCGAGAAAAACGGGTTTCGGGGCTGGTTGATTCACACCTGGACACGGTAGACCCGTTACCCTGGGGTGGTGCGATTAGGTGTATTAGATGTCGGCAGCAACACGATCCATCTCGTGGCGGTCGACGCGTACAGCGGTAGCCGGCCGACGCCGATGAGCGATTGGAAGCAGCCGCTGCGTCTCGTTGAGCTGCTGGACAAAAAGGGCAATATCGAGGACAAGGGCGTGGACAAGCTCGTCGACGCTGTCCAGGAGGCCTCCGACCTCGCGGACAACCTCAAGTGCGAGGAGCTCGTGGCGTTCGCCACCTCCGCGGTCCGCTCGGCCACCAACTCCGCGGACGTGCTCAAGCGCGTGGAGAAGAAGACCGGCGTGAAGCTGAACATCCTCTCCGGCGAGGAGGAAGCGCGGCTGACGTTTTTGGCGGCGCGCCGCTGGCACGGCTGGTCCGCAGGCCGCATCACCAACTTCGACATCGGCGGCGGCTCCCTGGAGATCTCCACGGGCACCGAGGAGATGCCGGACCTGGCGGTGTCCCTGGACCTGGGCGCGGGGCGCTTGACCCACGAGTGGTTCGACACCGACCCGCCGGAGCGCAAGAAGATCAACATGCTGCGCGACTACATCGACGCGGAACTCGCCGGTCCTGCCGAGCAGTTCAAGGCGATGGGGGAGACCGGTCTGGCCGTGGGCACGTCCAAGACGTTCCGTTCCCTGGCCCGCCTCACGGGTGCTGCGCCGTCGTCCGCCGGCCCGTTCGTGCAGCGCACGCTTACCGCGCCGGGTCTGCGCCAGCTCATCGCGTTCATTTCCCGCATGACGGCGGCGGACCGCGCGGAGCTCGAGGGCATCAACTCGGACCGCTCCCACCAGATCGTCGCAGGTGCGCTGGTGGCGGAAGCTGCGATGCGTGCGTTGAATGTTGATAAGTTAGAGATCTGCCCGTGGGCCTTGCGTGAAGGTGTGATTCTCAAGCGCATCGACAAGGGGTCTTTGGACGCTGAGATTCAAGCCAAAAAAGGAGACGACAACTAATGGCCGACAAACAGCTCACAGTTGCCGAGCTCCTCGCGCGCGCCGAAAAGGAAAACCCGTCCGGCGCGCGCCGCCCGCGTCGCCGCCGCAGCCTCGAGGACGGCGGCGTTTCCGTCGCCGAGCTGACCGACTCGTTTAAGAAGGTCGAGGCCAAGCCGACGGAGGTGAAGCACTCCAGCGTGCCTATCGACGCACCTTCGGATACCCCCAAAAAGACCCCCACCCAGGCGCCGAAACCTGAGCCGACGCCGGCCGCGCAGAAGCCGGCGTCGAAGACCGAGCCGAAGCCGGTGTCGAAGGTGGCTCCGAAGCCGGTGCCAGAGGCCGAGACGAAGGTGGCGCCGAAGCTGGCTGACAAGCCCGCGCAGGCGGAGTCCGTGAAACTGCGTCCGGCAGCCAAGCCGGCTGAGCAGGCTCCCAAGCCGGTGGAAAAGCCGGCCACTGCACCTGTGTCGAAGCCGGTATCCAAGCCTGTAGAGAAGCCCGCCCGGCGCCCGCGGCTTCCACCACCACGAAGGTTCAGCCGGCCAGCGACGACACGACGGTGCTGCGCAAGGTCGAAGCTGAGCCCGAGGACGAAGCTAAGCCCGAGGGCAAGGCGGAGCCCGTCGTAAAGCAAGAGCTCGCGCAGTCGGACGACACGGGCGAGATCCGCACCGTCGACGCGCCGGAGCCGCAGGCGCGCGAGGACTCCCTCGACGCCCCTGAGGCCGAATACGACACCGACTACGAGGTCGAGGAGGCGTCGGTCAACCCGATCCTGCTGGTCCTGCTGGTGTTCTTCGGCGTGCTGCTGGGTGTGCTGGGCTTCCTGGCGTTCAAGTGGCTGTGGGCCAACACGATGGCGATTGTGGCGGTACTCGTCGGCGTCGCCGCGGTGGCAGCGGCGGTCGCCGCCGTCGGTGCGATGGCTGGCAGCCGCGACAAGGTCACCATGATCATCGCCGGCCTGGCTGCCGCGGTGGTGGCCTTCGGCCCGGCACTGCTGTAAAACGCGCAACGACTTTTCAAAGGAGCGACATGGAACGCATCGCCGTCATTGGTGCAGGCAATATCGGCGAGGCTTTCATCTCGGGCCTCGTTGCCAATGGGGTGGAGCCGGGGTCTATTACGGCGACGAACCGGTCCTCGTCGAGAAGCGGTGAGCTCGCGGAGCGCTACGGGGTGCGCACCACCTCCGACAACCGCGAGGCCGTCCGCGACGCGGACGTGGCGCTGCTGTGCATCAAACCCGCGCAGATCCTGGACGTCATCGCGGAGGTCGGCGAGGAGCTCACCGACTCCGGCTCCGCCACCGTGCTGGTCTCCATGGCAGCGGGCGTGACCCTCGCCGCGATGGAGGATGCCGTCTCCGCCGCCGGCACCCCGATCGTGCGCGTCATGCCGAATACGCCGATGCTGGTGGGCAAGGGTGTCCTCGCCGCCGCCTGTGGACGCTTCGTCAGCGACGAGCAGCGCGAAGCCGTCGTGGAGCTGCTGTCCGCCGCGGGGCAGGTCGTGGAGGTTGCCGAATCCCAGATGGATGCCGTGACCGCGATCTCCGGTTCCGGCCCGGCGTACTTCTTCCTGGTGGCTGAGGCGCTTGTGGACGCGGGCGTGTCCCTCGGCCTGCCGCGCGACCTGGCCGAGCGGCTCGCCTGCGCTACCGCCGCCGGCGCTGGCGCGATGCTCGAGGGCGGGGACAGCCCCGTGCAGCTGCGGGCGAACGTCTCCTCGCCGGCCGGCACCACGGTGCGCGCAATCCGCGAGCTGGAGGAGTCCGGCCTGCGCGGCGCGTTCTACCGCGCCACCGAGATCTGCGCGGAGCGCTCGGACGAGCTGGGCAAGTAGCCCAAATCCCAACTTTCACAACCGTTTCTGTGGGTTCACTGCCTGCACTTTGAAAATTTTCTTCCACTTAAGTCGCACTCGACGCTGGTTTCACGTTAGGGTGGTTCAAGCACGTGCGTGTTCGTCCTGCGGGAGGGGAAGCCTGCAGCGCGTTTGCGTGCCGAGAGGTATGAATTAGTGGTTAACGAAGATAAAGGAAAGTTCCTGACGGTTGCCGAGGTCGCGGAGATCATGCGCGTATCCAAGATGACCGTCTACCGCCTCGTTCACTCCGGCGAGCTGCCCGCCGTCCGCGTGGGCCGCTCCTTCCGCGTGAACGAGACGGCAGTGAGCGAGTACCTGGAGTCCTCCGTCTACGACGTGGGATAGTCCAAGGGTCTCATTTACAGGACCTCGAGAACACACCCGCCGCACCGGTTTTCCGGTGCGGCGGGTGTTTTTGGCCCTGAAAAGCCCTGCCGGTATGCTTTGAACGATCAGGTCGGCCACTTCCTGTGGGAGTGTGCACCTCCCACGAACCGCGGAAGCGGTTGCGCCGGCCGCGTACGTACGCACTTTGAACAGGAAAGAGGTAGCCCAATGGGTTCAGTGATTAAGAAGCGCCGCAAGCGCATGTCCAAGAAGAAGCACCGCAAGATGCTCCGCCGCACCCGCGTGCAGCGTCGTAAGCTCGGCAAGTAAGCCGCGAGCGTTCACCCGCCTCCGTTTCGGGAGGCGGGTTTTTCGTGTCCGCGGCAGGATGACCGTCCGAGGATGCTTACTTCTAAACGCTTACTTCTCGACGAACACCCGGCCGCGACCGCCGCGTCACTCGAGAAGTAAGCATCCTGGGGTAAGCATCTAGCGCCGGTAAGCATCCTGGGGTAAGCATCTAGCCCCGCCGGCGCCACCACCACACACCGGCCACAGCCAACACGGCCGGAACCACGCCGGCGCGCACCACCCGGCGCACGGAGCGGTAGTCGCGCACCGCCCAGCCCTGGGCCTTGGCGTGCTTGCGCAGTGCCCGGTCCGGGTTGATCGCCACCGGCGAGCCGACCATTTCCAGCATGGGCAGGTCGTTGATGCTGTCGGAGTAGGCGGTGCACTTGGACAGGTCCAGCTGCTGCAGCGCGGCCAGCGCCGCCACGGCGTGCTTCTTGCCGGGGCCGTGGAGGATGTCGCCGACGAGGCGGCCGGTGAACTTGCCGTCTTTTTCCTCCGCCACGGTGCCCAGCGCGCCGGTGAAGCCGAGCGTTTCGGCGAGTGCTTGGCCGATCTGCACCGGGGTGGCGGATACCAGCCACACCTGCTGCCCGGCGGCGAGGTGCATGGCGGCCAGCTCGATGGTGTCGGCGTAGGACTTCTCCAGCATCCGGTTGTCCACGATCTCCCGGCACGCCTGCTTGAGCTCCGCCACGCTCTTGCCCTTCACAACAGCCAGGGCCTGCTCGCGGCCCTCGGCGATGTCGTCGGCGTTTTCGGAACCGGAGACGCGGTAGCGGATCTGCTTGTGTAGCGCAGGGGCGAGCTCGGACAGGGTGATAAACCGCTTCTTAAACAGCCCCTGCGCCAAAAGGATCAGCGATGAGCCCTGGATGAGCGTGTTGTCCACATCGAAAAACGCGGCGGCTTCGGTGTCCTGGGGGATCTCCGGATCGGGCGGGGTGATCTTCTGGCGGCCGGCGGTTTCGAAGGCGCCGCCGACGGAGTCCACGCCGAGCGCGAAGTCGTCGATGTTGATGCCGAAGGTCTCTTCCACCGCGGCGGCTGCGGCGGCGCGGCCGGCGGTGCGCTGCGCGTCGTCGTCGAGCGGGGGCATCACGCGCTCCTCTAAGAAGCGGCGCAGGTTGCCCTGGGATTGGGACCACTGCGCGAGGATTTCGCGCTGATCAGACATGGAACTACGGGCCCTTTCGGGTGGGGGTGTTAGCGTGTGCAATCGTACAACGCCCTGGCAATGGCACTCACAGGAGGAGCGGGGATGAAAAAGGTGGAGCTGATGGTCCGGTCCACGTGCGGTTCGTGCGAGCGGGTGGCGGGCCAGATCGCGCCTGTCGTCGCAAAGCATGGCGTTCAGCTCGCGCTTGTGGACGTGGACCAAGACCCCGAGTTGGCCGCGGAGTACGGCGACCGCGTGCCTGTGGTTGTCATTGACGGCGAGGAGTTTGCCTGCTGGGAAGTGGACAACGACGACCTCGACGCGGAGCTGTCCAACTAAAGGACTATTCTCTAGTGTGATTTTCAACTGACTGGAGGGTTTTGCGTGAGTGTTCTGCTTGTGGGGATGTCGCACAGGTCGGCGCCTGTGGCCCTGCTGGAGCGGCTCAGCATGGACGCGGAGGTCCAAAACGGCACGGCGGGCGCCCTCATCGCGAAGCCGTCGCTGTCTGAGGCGATGATTATCTCCACGTGCAACCGCCTGGAGGTCTACACCGTCACCAACGCGTTCCACGCCGGGGTGGAGGATGTGCTGCGGGTGCTTGCGGACGTCTCCGGGGTCGACGCGGCTGAACTGCGCCGTTATCTCTACGTGCGCTACTCGGACGCGGCCGCGGAGCACATTTTCACGGTGGCGTCCGGCCTGGACTCGATGGTGGTGGGCGAGCAGCAGATCATCGGCCAGGTGCGTTCCGCCTACGTCGACGCCGTGGAGCGCGGCACCGTGGGCCCGAGCCTGCACTCGCTGGCCCAGGCGGCGCTGCACACCGGCAAGCGCGTCCACTCCGAGACGGGCATCGACGATTCGGGCGCGTCCATGGTCACCGTCGCGCTCGAGGAGGCGATGGAGCGAATGCTTGTCGACGACCTCCGGGGCAAAACCGCCCTCGTCCTAGGCGCCGGCGCGATGAGCTCGCTGGCCGCAACGCATCTGGGCAAGAAGGGCATTGACAAGCTGGTGCTGGCCAACCGCACCCGCGACCGCGCGGAGCGCCTCGCCGAGCACTCCCGCGAGGCCGGCGTGCCCGCCGAGGTGGTGGACTTCGCCGACCGCGCCTCGGTGCTGGACCGCGTGGACCTGGTGGTCTCCGCCACCGCCTCCGACGAGTTCACCATCACCCCGGCCGACATCCCCGGCCCGCTGGTGCTGGCGGATTTGTCGCTGCCGCGCGACATCGACGACGCGGTGACGGACATCGACGGTGTGCACCTGGTCAACATCGAGTCGCTGCACGAGAAGATGCGCGGCAGCGACGACGAGGACTCCCGGGCGCTGCGCCGCGCCGAGGAGATCGTGGCCGAAGAGGTGGACACGTTCGGCTCGGAGCAGCGCGTGCGCGAGGTCGCCCCGGCGGTGACGCGGTTGCGCCGCAACGCCGCGGAGATTTCCGGCCAGGAGCTGCAGCGCCTGCGCACCCGTCTGCCGAAGATGTCCGAGGACGACTTTGATCAGGTCAGCCGCATGGTCAAGCGTGTCGTCGATAAGCTTTTGCACCAGCCGACAGTGAAGATCAAGGAGCTGGCGGCAGCGTCGGAGACGGTGAGCGTGGAAGAGGCGGTCACCGAATTGTTCGGGCTGGAAAGCCCCTCCGTGGCGGTGGACGCGCAGAAGCTGCCGCTGCCCGAGGAACTGCACGGCAAGGAGAAGTAGATGTTCAAAATTGGCACACGCGGATCCCACCTGGCCACCACCCAGACCGGGCACGTCCGCGACGCGCTGGGCGAGCACGGTCACGCGGCCGAACTGCAGATCGTGACCACCCCGGGCGACTTGTCCCAAGCGCCCGTGGAGCGCATCGGCGTCGGCGTGTTCACCTCCGCGCTGCGCGACGCGCTGTTTCACGGCGAGGTCGACATCGCCGTCCACTCGTTCAAGGACCTGCCCACTGCCGACGAGCCGCGCGCCCACATGATCATCCCCGTGCGCGAGGACAGCCGCGAAGCACTCATCGCCCGCGACGGCCTGACCCTGGCCGAGCTGCCCGAAGGCGCGCGCGTGGGCACCTCCGCGCCACGCCGCGTCTCCCAGCTCAAGGCCGTGCGCCCCGACCTGGACATCCGCCCGCTACGCGGCAACATTGAGCGCCGCATGTCGTATGTGGAAGACGGCGAGCTGGACGCGATCATCCTGGCCTACGCAGGCCTCGTGCGCGGCGGATACGGCGACCGCGCCACCGAAGTCTTCTCGCCCGAGGTGTTCATGCCGGCTCCCGCCCAGGGCGCGCTGGCCGTGGAGTGCCGCTTCGACGACGCCGTGGCGCGCGAGGCGATTGACACACTTATCGACGCCTCCGCCACCGCCGAATCCACCGCCGAGCGCGCCGTGCTGGCCCGTTTGGAGGCGGGTTGCACCGCGCCGGTCGCCGCCTCGGCGGTGTTCGACGGCTCGGGCGTGACCCTGCGTGCCGGCGTGTTCGCCCTGGACGGCTCCCGCCAGCTGGTGGAGGAAGCCCAGGGGGCAGACCCGGCCGAGCTGGGCCGCAAGGTCGCCGAGGTGCTGCTGGAGCGCGGCGCCGCCGACCTGATGGAGTAGCGCTGGAGCGGCAGCTTTGCGGATCGTCTAGCAGTCTCGCTCGTGCTGCTAGACGATCCGCCTGCGCGCGAGGCATTTCCCCAGGTGATATTGGAAATGCTTCTCGGCAGCGGCGAGATCGTCTAGCAGAGTTACTGCGCTGCTAGACGATCCGGGGGTTGAGGCTCCGGGCGGTGCGGACGGAGCGGAATACAGCGCTGGTTTTGTTCTCGGGCTGAAGCATTTTATGGTGGAGATACCATACGTTCAATACCCTCCGCGCAATCGGGTCGGTGGGCCGTTGTGAGGCCGATCAACACCGCGAACCCAGCCGCGCGGGGGCGGTTTATTTGTGCCTAGAAGAGATTTCTCCATGACAGAGCCCACTCACACCCCCCAGCCGGGGAAGGTGATCTTCGTTGGTGCTGGACCGGGTAACCCTGAATTGCTCACGGTTCGCGCTCGCGAAGTAATGGAATCCAATTCTATCGCCCTCGTGGACCCTGAGGTGTCAGCGGGGGTCCGAAGTGTCGTCGCGGCGGCGCTGCCAGTGCCGAAAGCCAAGATGGACGCGGCCAACGAGCGCTACGAGAAAATGTGCGCGGAGGCGAAAGAGGCTGGCGCGCGGCGCAAGCCGCCCCGCCCAGAGGACCCGACTGCTGCGGAGTTGCAGGAGGTTGGGCTGGACGGCGGAGTGATCGTCGAGAAGCTGAAGCTCGCGCTTAACGACGCCGCGGAAGCGGTGGAGCGCGGCGAAGCCGGCGACGGCGACGTCATCCGCCTGGTATGCGGCAACCCGCTGACGCGCGACTCAGTGATGGAGGAGATCTCCGCGGTGGCCGCCGAGGGCATGGAGTTCCAGGTGGTGCCGGGGATGTCGCTGCCGTCGACGGTGCCGTCGTTCGCCGGAATCGCGCTGGGATCGACGTACACGGAAGCCGACCTCAACAACGGCGGCGTGGACTGGGACCAGCTCGCATCCGCTCCGCAGCCGCTGGTGTTCCAGGCGAACCAGGAGCACCTGGCGGAGATGGTGGAGCAGCTCACGCAGCGAGGCTTCCAGGCGTCCACCCCGGTGACGGTGACCACGCGCGGTACCACCCGCCTGCAGCGCACGTTCGACGCGACGCTGGGTACCGTGGGCAAGCTCGACGCAGAGCTGGAGGGCCCGCTGGTGGTCACCCTCGGCACCGCGGCGGACGACCGCTCGAAGTACTCGTGGTGGGAAAACCGGCCGCTGTACGGCTGGCGCGTGCTTGTGCCGCGCGCGAAGTCGCAGGCAGGGGTGATGAACGCCCGCCTGTCGCAGCACGGCGCGATCCCGCAGTCCGTGCCCACGATCTCGCTGGAGCCGCCGCGCAACCCGGCGCAGATGGACCGCGCGATCAAGGGCATCGTGGAGGGCCGCTACCAGTGGATCCTGTTCACCTCGGTCAATGCCGTCGATGCCGTGTGGTCGAAGTTTGAGGAGCTGGGCCTGGACGCCCGCTCGTTCGCCGGCGTGCACCTGGGCGCGGTGGGGCAGAAGACCGCCGACGCGCTGATCGCCCGCGGCATGCAGCCGGAGCTTGTGCCGCACCGCACGAAGCAGAACGCGGCCGGTCTGGCGGAGGCGTTCCCGGAGTACGTCGAGGACATCGACCCGGTTTCGCGCGTGCTGCTGCCGCGCGCGGACCTCGGCTCCGACGTGCTGGTGGACGGCCTGCAGGAGAAGGGCTGGGAGGTCGACGACGTGGTCGCCTACCGCACCGTGCGCGCCGCCCCGCCGCCGCCGGAGACGCGCGACATGATCAAGACCGGCGGCTTCGACGCCGTGTGCTTCACGTCCCCGTCGACGGTGAAGAACCTCGTGGGTATTGCGGGCAAGCCGCACTCGCGCACGATCATCGCCTGCATCGGCCCGGTCACCGAGGCGGAGGCGCGGGAGCAAGGCTTGCGTGTCGACGTCGTCCCGGAGGTCGCCGACATCCCCAACCTCGTCGACGCCCTGGCCGACCACGTGGCAGGGCTGCGCGCGTCGGGGCAGTTGCCGCCGCCGCGCAAGAAGCGTCGGAAGGCAGCGAAGGCTGAGAAGAGCGCCGGCGGGGACACCGCGGCCGCAGCCGGCTAGAAACGCGCCGGCTGGGTCGTGTCGGGTGCGCGTTCTAAGATGTGGCGCATGGCTGATTACGACTTGATTCGACGCCCCCGCCGCTTGCGACAAACCCCCGCTCTCCGTGAGTTTGTCACGGAGACGCGCCTGCACCCGGCCGACTTCATCCTCCCGCTGTTCATCGCCGACGGCATCGACGCTCCGCGCGAGATCCCGTCGATGCCGGGCGTGTACCAGCACACCCCGGAATCGCTGGTAGAGATCTGCCGCGAGGCGCTCGACGCCGGAGTGAAGTGTGTGGACCTGTTCGGCGTGCCGCGCGAGGAGGACAAGGACGCCACCGGCTCCGTCGCCGTTGCCGAAGACGGCGTGCTTAACCGCGCGATTGCGCTGCTGCGCAAGGAGTTCGGCGACGAGCTGATCATCATGGCGGACACCTGCCTGGACGAGTTCACGGACCACGGCCACTGCGGCGTGCTCACCACCGACGCGCACGGCAGGGAAGTGGTGGACAACGACCCCACCGTGGAGATCTACTGCGACATGGCGGTGGCTCAGGCGCGCGCGGGCGCGCACATTGTCAGCCCGTCCGGCATGATGGACGGCCAGATCGAGCAAATTCGCAGGGCGCTTGATCGCGCGGGTTTCGCCGACGTCGCCATCATGGCCTACTCCGCGAAGTACGCCTCCAAGTTCTTCGGGCCGTTCCGCGACGCGGTCGGCTCCTCGCTGAAGGGCGACCGCCGCACCTACCAGCAAGACCCGGCGAACGTGCGCGAGTCGCTTTTGGAAACGGAGCTGGACATCGCCGAAGGCGCGGACTTTGTCATGGTCAAGCCCGCGCTGCCGTACCTGGACGTGCTGGCCAAGATCGCGGAGATGTCCCCGGTGCCGGTGGCCGCCTACCAAGTCTCCGGCGAGTACGCCATGCTCAACGCGGCCGGTCAGAACGGCTGGATCGACTACGAGGAGACGATGATGGAAGCACTGATGTCCATCAAGCGCGCCGGGGCAGACCAAATTTTCACCTACTACGCCATCGAGGCAGCAAAGAGGCTCAATGGTTAGCTTGCCCCCAATGAATCCGGGATCACCGAGCCGGGTGGGACCGGAGGCCGTCGAGAAGCACAAGGGCTCCATGCCCGAAGCTGTGCGCTACATGCTCGCGGCCTGGACCGTGATGATCGGCGGGGAACTACTGCACCAGATCTTCGCCGTGGCGGCGAGCGTGATCGACCCGTCCGCGCTGCGCGAGGTGGCCAAGGAGCGCGCCACCAACGGCGACGGCGAGGTCTCCGAGGCGCTGATGAACGCCAGCGTGTACGGCTCGATCTTCATCATGGCGCTGCTGCAGCTCGGCGTGATCCTGCTGTTCGTCTTCGCGCTGCGCGCGGTACAAAAACAGGCGAAATGGGCGGAAAACGCCCGCAGGCTGCTGCAGATCTTCTCCGTCTTCTTCGCCCTGCGCATGGTCACGCTGTTCATGATGGTGCCGGCCTCCACCGCGGTGCCGACGGCCATGTTCGGCATAGACGGCGTCATCCAGATCATCCTTGGTGTTGCGGGCATCCTGGGCATCATCTATTCAGTTGACAAGGATTCCGTGGCGTGGACCAAGCCGCCCAAGGACAAAACCAGCGGTAATGCTGATGCGGCGGGAGCGCCGGAGAAGAAGGAGAGCTAAGCGGTGGCAGGGATGTTCCCAACCATGGTGTCGGACCCGAACGACAGGAACCGGCGCTTCACCGGCGAGGTCGGCCCGGCGTGGCCGAAGCCGCTGAAAATCGGCTACTACCTGTGCCTTACCGCGGCGGTGCTGATGTTCGTCATCGCGTTTTTGACCATGGCCAACGGGGTGCCGGACCGGCTACCGGATACGTGGATGATTGAGGGGGCCGACGAGGAGCTCATTGATAGATTCGCGCGCAACCTGCGGGTCTACACCTGGGGCAGCATCATCCTCGGCGCACTCATTACCTCGTGCTGCGCCTACCTGCCAAAAGGCTCGAAGGTGGCGCGTCGCTGGCTGGCCGGGTTCATCGGCCTGGCGGTGTTTTTGCAGCTGGCCAGCTTCTTCGTCGGCGTGGCCGGCTGGGCCGCGTTCGTGGTGGTCGGCGTGCTGGTCTTCGCCCTGTTCTTCATGTTCCGCCCGGCCGCCAACGCGTTTGTAGATAAGCGCAGCGGCGACGTCTGGGAAGGCGTGGAATGAGCAAATACGAGGGCGGGGACCTGGAAAAGCTCAGCACCACCGGGCGCGAAGGCGCCAAGTTGGAGCAGCTGAGCGGCGAGGAGCTCGACAACTACATCGAGGCGGCCCGCGACGCCGCCCGCCAAGCTGGCATCGACCCAGCCACGGCACGGCGCGACCTGGACGGCGAGCTCGTGCGCCCCAACGCCTCCTACGCCTTCGAACTGCGGGGAGTGGAAGACGGCCCGCAGCTGACGGAGATCGAGGACGCCCTGGAATCTATGGAAGGCGTCTCCGCCCGCCTGGTGTACCCCACCCGCATGGCGTGGGTGACCGCACCGGCGACCATGCCGCCGCACCACCTGATCAAGATCATCGAACAATTCGGCGTTACCGCAGTGATCACGGACTCCACGCTGCAACGCCGCGCGCACGGCCGGTACTGGTCGGAGCACCCGATGCCGCGCCGCGCCAAGCACCACCGCAAGGAAGAAGCGGCACACCTGCTCGCCCGCGCCCAAGGATTCGTGCAGAACAAGCCCCGTACGGGGCGCCGCAGCGGCGACGTGCTGTTTACCGCCCGCGACTTGGTTACCCCGGGAAGGCTTTGGCTGGCGGTGGTGCTGACCATACCGGTACTGCTGCTCACCTACGTGCCCGCCCTCGGGTTCCCCGGCTGGCAGTGGGTAGCGTTCGCCCTGACCACCCCGGTGGCGCTGTGGTGCGCCTCCCCGTTCCACCGCGCGATGGCCGGCGGCGTGCGCCGCGGCCTTTCGGCACTGGACGGCGCGAGTTCCATCGCTATCTTGGCGGCCTACCTGTGGTCATTCGCCGTGCTGCTGTTCACTGAGGCGGGCCACATTGGCTACGAGTCCAGCGGCGCCTGGGCGCCGCTGGAGATCGGCCGCGGCCCGGAGCTCTACCTCGAGGTCGCCTGCACCGTGACCACGTTGCTGCTGCTCGGCCGCTTCTTCTCGATACGCGTGCGCACAAACCTGCTGGACGAGCTGGAGGCGCGCCGCCCCGGCGCGGAGTCCCTTTACGAGGTCACCCACCGCAAGAAGGGCGGCGGCTGCGAGCGGCTCCCGGCCACAGAGATCATGCGTGGCGACGACGTCCGTGTGCGCGCCGGGCAGGTCATCCCCGTCGACGGAGAGGTCGTCGGTGGCTCCGGCGAAATCGGCTGGGAGCTGGTGAACACCCACGACAGTCCGCAGATAAAGGTAGGCAAGCGCGTGGTCGCCGGGTCCGTGGTGCGCGAAGGCGACATCAAGGTCCGCGCCGTCCGCGTCGGCCACACCACGCTGTTGACCGCTGTGCAACGTTGGCTGGAGGAGGCGTCGCGCCATCAAAACGCCGCGACGATGGTCTCCACCCGGTCTGCCAGCATGCTCATCCCGGCCGCGTACGCGATTGCCGTGCTGGACTTCGGCCTGTGGCTGCTGTTTACGGGCAACGTCAACACCGCGGCGTCGACAGCCTTGGCGATCCTGATCGTGGTCGCCCCGTTCAGTTTGGCCATTTCGCCGGCGCTGGCCATCCGCCAGGGCATCGAGGCTGCCGTGCGCAACGGCGTGCTCATGCGCGACGGCAACGCGCTGCGGATTCTGTCCAAGGTGGACACGGTGGTGTTCAACCGCGTGGGCACGCTCGTGCTGCCGGAGATGCACGTGGAAACGGTCACCGCCGCAGCCGGGGAAAGCAGCGAGCTGGTGCTGCGCATCGCCGGCGTGCTGTCCGCGGACTCGGACCACCCGGCCTCCCGCGCCATTGTGAAGGCGGCCCGCGAAGTGCGCGACGCCCGCACCGGGGACCCGCGCCTGCCGGACTGGATCGAAGTCAGCGACGACACGATCACCCCGGACGGCGAGTTCGGCGGCCGCGTCACCGCCACCTGGGGTAACGGCGATAACGCCCGCACGCAAACGTACGACGCCTCCCTGTGGCGCCCGACCAACCTCTCCCAGCTCAAAGGCAAGCTGTCGGTGGCCGCCACCACCGGCGGCACCCCGGTGGTGGTGCGCTGGGACGGCAAGGACCGCGGCGTGATCACCTTGTTCGACCCCGCCAAGGAAGACGCCATTGAGGCGGTGGACACCCTGGAATCCATGGGCGTGGAAACCGTGATGCTCTCGCGCGACACCTACCCGGTGGCGCGCCGCTTCGCGGACTTTTTGGGCATCTCGCAGGTGCTCGCCGGCATCCGCTCCAATGAGAAACCCGCCGCGGTGCGCGCCCTGCACACCCAGGGCGGCATCGTGGCCATGGTGTGCGATTCCAGCGTGCTGCCGGTGCTGCGCGTGGCGGACTCCGGCATCCTCTACGCCGGCGAGGACCTCTACAGCACCAAGGTGCCGAACTGGAACAACGTCAGCGACGTCGTGCTTATCCGCAACGACGTCATGGCTGTGCCCCAGGCCATCGAGCACGCCCGCCGCGTCAACCGCATCGCCGACAGGAACCTGTGGTTCGCCGGAATCTACAACGCGGCCGCCATCATCCTCGCGGCCGCGGGCGTGCTGCCGCCAGTGGGCGCGACCCTGCTCATGCTGGGAAGTTCCCTGCTTGTGGAGTACAGCTCCCGCCGCGCCAGCCGGTTCCGGGTTCACGGCCTGCGCCGGTAGGCTTGAGTGCCATGACCAGACGCGACCTCCCCAACGCACCACTGCTCGAGGCGGCCCACGGCCGCACCCCCTCGCGCACCCCGGTGTGGTTCATGCGCCAGGCCGGCCGCTCCCTGCCCGAGTATCGCGAAGTGCGCGAAGGCATCCCCATGCTGGACTCGTGCTTCATGCCGGAGCTGCTCGCGGAGATCACGCTGCAGCCGGTGCGCCGCCACGACGTCGACGCCGCGATCCTGTTTTCCGACATCGTGGTCCCGCTCAAGGCGGCGGGCGTGGACGTGGAGATCGTGCCCGGCCGCGGCCCGGTGATGGGGGAGGCGGTGAGGGGGCGGAGTGACGTCGAGAAGCTGCCTGTGCTTGACGACGAAGTCGCCGCCGTGTCCGATGGCATCCGCATCATCCTCGACGAACTGAGCGACACCCAAGCCTTGATCGGGTTTGTCGGCGCGCCGTTTACGCTGGCCAGCTACCTCGTCGAGGGCGGACCGAGCAAGAACCACGAGAAGACCAAGGCGATGATGCACGCCGAGCCGGAGACCTGGCACGCGCTGATGCGCCGCTTGGTGCCCACCATCGTCGCCTTTCTGCGCACGCAGGTCGAAGCCGGCATCGACGCGATGCAGCTGTTCGACTCCTGGGCGGGTTTCCTCACCGAAGCGGACTACCGCGAATTCGTTCTGCCGTACTCGGTGGAAATCCTCGAATCCGTGGCAGGAGAGATCCCGCGCATCCACTTCGGCGTGACCACCGGCGAACTGCTCGGCGCGATGTCCGAGGCCGGCAGCGAGGTCATGGGTGTGGACTGGCGCGTGCCGCTGGACACGGCCGCGACGCGGTTCGCCTCCCCGCGCGTGCTGCAGGGCAACCTGGACCCGGCCATGCTGTTCGCCGGCACCAACGTGGTGCGCGGCGAGGTCGCGCGCATCAAAGCCGAGGCCGCGCGTGCCATTGCAGCTGGCGACGCTACCGGGCACATCTTCAACCTCGGCCACGGCGTATTGCCCACCACCGACGCGGACGCGATCACCGAAGCCGTAGCGATCATCCACGAGGAGAGCTAATGAACATTGCCATCATCGGCGCAGGTCTTGCGGGGCTGACCGCCGCATACGAGCTTCGCAGCACGGGCTCCGCCCGCGCAGGGGAAGAAGACGACCTCAAGGTCGACGTCTACGAGGCCACCGACCGCCTCGGCGGCAAGCTCCACACCGTCGCCTTCGAGGCCGGCCCCACCGACATGGGCGCCGAGGCGTTCCTGGCGCGCCGCCAGGACGCCGTGGAATTCTTCACCGAGCTCGGCCTCACCGACTCCCTGGTGGAGCCCTCCGGCCTGCGCTCGCTGGTGTGGGTCGACGGCGAGGCGCGCGCGCTGCCCACCGGTGGGGTGATGGGCATCCCGTCCACCTCCGAGACTGTCAAGCACCTGGTCAGCGAGGACACCGCGCAGCGCATCGACACCGAGGCCGACCGCGAAGGCTTCGACTGGGAAGTCGGCGGCGACGTCAACGTCGGCAAGCTTGTGCGCGAGCGTTACGGCGACGAAGTGGTGGACAACATCGTCTCCTCCCTGCTCGGCGGTGTGTACTCCTGCATCGCCGACGACCTCGGCGTGCGCGCGACCATCCCGCAGCTAGCGGAGGAGTTCGACCGCCTCGCCGCCGACGGGCCAGTGCACCTGTCCACCGCCGTGGCCAACCTGGAGCGCTCCCGCCGCGAGATGCCCACCGGCCAGGGCGCGGTGTTCAAGACGTTCCGCGACGGCTACCAGGAGCTCTACGAAACCCTTGCCGAAAAATCCGGCGCCGACATCTACATCGACGCGTTTATTTCGGCCATCAGTCTCGAAGGCTCGGCTGAGGCACCGAAGTACCGCCTCAAAGGCGGGGAGGACAAGGCCTACGACCACGTCATCCTCGCCGTACCCGCCCCCACCGCGGCGCTGCTGCTCAAGGACATTGCGCCCGAGGCCTCCGAGGCGCTGAAAACCGTGAAGCTGGCCAACTCGGCGGTGGTGGGCATGCGCTTTGCCACCGACGAGGGCCTGCCGCAGAACTCCGGCGTCCTCGTATCCACCGGCGCCGAGGACGTCCACGCGAAGGCGTTCACGTTCTCCTCGCGCAAGTGGCCGCACCTCGCCGAGCGCGGCGGGGCACTGGTGCGCGCCAGCTTCGGCCGCTTCGGCGACAACGTCGCCATCACCGCCTCCGAGGACGACCTCGTGGACTGGGCCCTCGACGACCTCGAAACCATCACCGGCTTCGACGGCCGCGCCGCCGGCCTCGAGGAAATCTACGTCCAACGCTGGCTCGGCGGCCTGCCCCGCTTCGACGAGAACCACCTCGCCACCGTGTCCAAGGTGCGCAGCCTGCTTCTCGACGAACCAAAGGCCTCCCACATCTCCCTCACCGGCGCGTGGGCCGGTGGGGTCGGCGTGCCGGCGGTTATTGCCGATGCGAGGGCCGTGGCGGCAGCTGCCGTCGCAAAGCAAAAGCCCTAAACCAGCGGGAGGTCCCGGCTGCCAGTGCGCTCTGGAAGCTCGAAGTTGTCGAAGCCGCCGTATTCCCGTGAAAGCTCGTAGATGAGCCGGCCGGCATCGACAGGGCGTGTGCCTCGGTCGGATTCGTTTTGTGGTGTTTCCATGTTGCGCCTCCTCTCTGAGTCGCGTGCACGCAGAACCTAGCACCTCATTCTCCGCTTGGGTAGGGGGTGCGGGCGGATGTGCACTAGGTTGATCACCTATGGAAGAACACGCGGATCCACGCGAGAGGGCTGCCGAGCCTGCTGAGCCTGCCGAGAAGGAATGGTGGGAAGAAGACGGCCTGCCTTGGAACGGCAAACCCACCAAAGCCGACTACTGGTGCCTGGGCTGGTTCGGCTTCGTCGGCATCTTCGGCCTGGCCATGATCCCGCTGCGGGCGTGGCTTTTGGGCCTGGACCCGCCGATCATGCTGGCGCTGACAGGCTCACGCGTCGGCGCCGCGTCCACCGGTGCGCTCGCCGCGGTGGGGGAGGCGCCGCACTGGCTGCTGTTCCTGCTCATCGGCTCGATCGTGAACATCAAGTTCGACTGGATCTACTGGTGGGCCGGCAAACTCTGGGGCCGCGGGATCCTCGACGTGCAGGCCGCGAACTCGCCGCGCGCCGCGAAAAACATCGAGCGCGTGGAGAAGTGGGCCATCAAGCTGGGCTGGCTGGGCATCTTCCTCGCCTACGTGCCCATCCCGCTGCCGATCGCGTTCGTGGTGTTCGTGCTCATGGGCATGACCGGGATGCCGCTGTGGAAGTTCATGGTCCTGGACTTCATTTCCAAAACCATCTGGTCCTTCCTCTACCTGGGCCTGGGCTGGTGGATCGGTGAGCCGGTCGTGATGGTGCTGGAGCAGTACGCCAAGGTGGCCAACTGGATCGCCATCGCGCTGCTGGTGGTGGTGTTCTACGGCATCTTCCGCAACCAGGGGAAGAAAAAGCCCGAAGCCGAGGTCGTGGGCAACGAGATCGAGGCCGGGCGGTAGGGCGGCCGGGCGGCGCCGAAAGTCGAGCGGCGGAGGTCGAGTTCGCCCTGTTTTAGGCCCGGACTCGACCTCCCGGACTCGACTTTCGCGTCGCTGGACCGAAGGGGGCCTGACAGATTCCGCCGGGCGTCTGCGCCGACCTGGGGCGATGGGGGCAGCCTGACAGATTCCGCCGCGAAGTGCCGGGCACCAGGGCGCGGCTAACGGTTGACCACGACGGTGGAGAAGTCCTCGTCGCCGTGGCCGGCGTCCTGCTGCGCCTCCAACGACGCCAGGGCGGCGGAGACGGCGGGCAGGTCCTGGTCAGCGGACGCGAGCATCAGGCGGGCGTCCTTGGCGATGGCGTCGGCGGTGAAGTCGCCGGGCGAGGTAGAGCGCTCGCCAAGCAGGAACGGCGACTTCATGTTCACAATGAACTCCAGGCCGGTGGAGTCGAGCATGTCCACCACCTGCTCTTCCGACAACCCCTGGGATTCGCCCAACACCAGCGCTTCCTTGAACCCTTCGATGGTGACGGCCAGGGCGAGGTTGGCAAGCAGTTTGCCCACGGCGGCGCCGGCGGCGGTGTCCACCTCCTTCAGCCGCTCAGGGTTGGCGGCGGCCCAGGGGGCAACGACGTCGGCGACTTTAGAGCGTCGAGAGGCATCGGCGCCCCCGACGTACACGCCGAGCTTGCCGGCGCGCGCGGGCGGGAGCGAGCCGACGACCGGGGTGTGCACGTAGCCGGGCACGGCGTCGGCGAAGGCGGCGGCGTCCGCGGGCGAGATGGTGGTGGCGTCGGCCCAGGTCACGCCCTCGGGGATCAAACCTGGCTCGATCACCACCTCACGCACGATGTCGGGGCCGAACAGGCAGGTGATCACCAGCTCGGCGCCCTCGACGGCTTCCGCGGGGGAAGACGCAGCCTGAGCCCCGCGCGAGACCAACGGCTCGGTCTTCTCGGCGGTGCGGTTCCATACGGTCAGTTCGTGGTCGTCGACAAGCTTGAGCGCGAGCTCCGTGCCCATGCGGCCGAGGCCTAAAAACGCGATTTTCATATGGCCTAGGATAGACAACCATGACTGCGGAAAAGCCGACTTCAGCTAACACCCAGCGCTCGCACGAACTGTTCGAGCGGGCGCAGAAAACCACCCCGGGCGGCGTGAACTCGCCGGTGCGCGGCTTCGGCTCGGTGGGCGGGCAAACCCGCTTCATCCAGAGCGCGCACGGCTCGAAGCTTGTGGACGTGGACGGCAACTCGTACGTGGACCTGGTGTGCTCCTGGGGCCCGATGGTGCACGGCAACGCCCACCCGAAGATCGTCGAGGCCGTGGAGAAGGCCCTGCGCAACGGCCTGAGCTTCGGCGCGCCCACGGAGGCGGAGATCGAGATCGCGGAGCACATTGTGAAGCGCACGTCGGTGGAGGAGGTGCGCATGGTCAACTCCGGCACGGAGGCCACCATGTCCGCCGTCCGCCTGGCGCGCGGGTTCACGGGCCGGCCGAAGATCCTCAAGTTCGAAGGCTGCTACCACGGCCACGTGGACGCGCTGCTGGCGTCTGCGGGCTCCGGCATCGCCACGTTCTCCCTGCCGGATTCCCCGGGTGTCACTGGCGCGCAGGCGAAGGACACCATCGTGGTGCCGTACAACGACATCGAGGCGGTGGAGCGCGCGTTCCGCGAGAACGAGGGCGAGATCGCCGCGGTCATCGCCGAGGCGGCCGCGGGCAACATGGGCACCGTCGCCCCGCAGAACGACTTCAACGCCAAGCTCAAGGAGCTCGCGCATCTCAACGGCGCGCTGCTGATCCTCGACGAGGTCATGACCGGTTTCCGCACCTCCTACGCCGGCTGGTACGGCGTTGACAACGTTGCGGGCGACCTGACCACCTTTGGCAAGGTCGTCTCAGGCGGCCTGCCCGCCGCGGCGTTCGGCGGCCGCCGCGACATCATGGAGCACCTCGCGCCGAACGGCCCCGTCTACCAGGCGGGCACCCTGTCCGGTAACCCGGTGGCGATGGCGTCCGGCCTGGCCTCGCTCGAGCTGGCCAGCGAGGACATCTACCCGACGCTGAACAAGAACGCGGATCTGCTGGAGCGTTTGCTTCACGACGCCCTCACGGCCGAAGGCGTCACCCACCACATCCAACGCGCGGCGACCATGCTCTCCGTCCGGTTCGGGGAGGGCGAGGGCCACAACTTCGCCGACATGCAGGCCGCCGACACGTTCCGCTACGCCCCGTTCTTCCACGCCCTGCTGGACGCTGGCGTGTACGCGCCGCCGAGCGCGTTTGAGACCTGGTTCGTCTCCACCGCTCTGACGGACGAGGACTTCGGCCGCATCGAGGACGCGCTGCGCTCCGCCGCGAAGGCCGCCGCGGCGGCGAAACCCGCGGAGGCCTAAATGACCAGGACGACGGTGCACCTGGTGCGCCACGGCGAGGTGTACAACCCGAAGAAGATCCTCTACGGGCGCATGCCGGGCTACCACCTGTCTTCCCGCGGCAACTCCATGGCCGTGGCCACCTCAAAGTTTTTCCGCGGCCGCGATGTGGTCTACCTTGCGGCGAGCCCGCTTGAGCGCGCGCAGGAAACAGCCCGCCCGATCGCGGAGGTCACCGGCTGCGAGGTGGACACCCGCGAGGACATCCTGGAGGCCGGCAACACCTTTGAAGGCCTGCGCACGAAGGGGTGGCGCTCGCAGCTGATCAACCCGATCCGCTGGCGGCACATGACCAACCCGTTCGAGCCGAGCTGGGGCGAGCCCTACCAGGAGATCTTCGAGCGCATGTGGTCCGCCGTCGAGGATGCCCGCGACAAGGCCGAAGGCCACGAGGCCGTGATGGTCAGCCACCAGCTGCCGATTGTCACCGTGCAGCGCCACGTGCAGGGCAAGCGCCTGGCGCACGCGAGCCGCAACTGCGACCTGGCGAGTGTGACCTCACTTGTGTTTGACGGCGGCAGTGTTGTTGACTGGGCCTACAGCACTCCTGCCCAGCACATTTGAGAGGTACTATGCGCAAGCTTTTCGCCGCGCCGCTTTGTGCGGCCGCGCTTTTGCTGACAGCCTGCTCCGGCGCGGACAACGGCGGCAACTTCGCGTTCCACTCGCCGGGCGGGCAGACTGAAATCTTCTACGAGGAGGCGGACCGCAAGCCCCTGGCCGGCTTCGAGGGCGAGTCGCTTCTCGACGAAGGCCAGACCATCGCCCTGAGTGATTTCGAGGGCGAGATCGTTGTGCTCAACGCGTGGGGCCAGTGGTGCGCGCCGTGCCGCGCGGAAGTGGACGACTTGCAGCAGGTGCACGAGCATTTGCAGGAGCAGAACTCCGGCACGGTGCTGGGCATCAACGTACGCGACCCGAACCCGCAGATCGCGCGGGATTTCCTGGCGGATAACGGGGTGACCTACCCGTCCATCTACGACCCGCCGTTTAAGACCGCCGCCAACTTGGGCGGCGTGCCGTCCTCGGTGATCCCGACGACGATCGTGCTGGACAAGCAGCACCGCCCGGCGGCGGTGTTCCTCCGTGAGATCACCGCGGACGATCTGCTCGAGGTCATCGACCGCCTCGACGGGGAGGCCTAGGTGGGCTTCGCCGATTTTGTCGCCGATGGCCCGCTGCTGCTCGGCCTGCTCGCCGCCGCGGTTGCCGGGTTAGTCTCGTTCGCCTCGCCGTGCGTGATCCCGCTGGTGCCGGGCTACATCTCGTATCTGACCGGCGTGGTCGGCGGCGAGATGACGCTGGATGAAAAGGGCGCGCGCGTGTCCCGCAAGCACTGGGCGGTCGCCGGTGCTGCCCTGCTGTTCATCGCCGGGTTCACCGTGGTGTTTCTGCTTGCCACCGTCACGGTGTTCGGCGCGGTCAGCGCCATCGCGCTCAACGCGCAAACGCTCACCCGCATCGGCGGGGTGGTCACCATCCTCATGGGCCTGGTGTTCATGGGGGCTGTGCCCGCGCTGCAAAAAGACACCCGCTTCCAGCCGAAAAAGTGGACCACCATCATCGGTGCGCCCCTGCTCGGCGGGATCTTTGCACTCGGCTGGACACCGTGCCTGGGTCCCACACTGACCGCCATCGTCTCGGTGTCAGTGGGCACCCAGGGCTTCACCGCGGCGCGCGGCGTGCTGCTCGTCATCGCGTACTGCATCGGGCTGGGCTTGCCGTTTCTGCTTGTCGCGTTCGGCTCGTCAAAGGCCGTGCGCAGCATCGACGTGCTGCGCCGCCACTCCCGCGGCATCCAGATCGCTGGCGGCGTCGCCATGATCGTTGTCGGCATCATGCTGCTCACCGGCGCCTGGGACGTGTTTATCGGTTGGTCGCGCCAACTCGTCGACGGATTCGGAGGGACGATCATCTAAATGAAGACGGCACAGACCTGGCTGAAAAAGGCGTGGCACTGGCTCACCAGCATGCGCACCGCGCTGATGCTGCTGTTCGTGCTGGCCGTGGCGTCCATCCCAGGCGCGCTTCTGCCGCAGCGCACCGTGTCGTCCTCGCTGGTGGACGACTACCTCAAGGCCAACCCCACCACCGGCCCCATCTACGACAAGCTGCAGCTTTTCGACGTCTTCCAGTCTACGTGGTTCCTCGCCATCATCCTGCTGCTGACCATCTCCCTGGTCGGCTGCATCATCCCGCGCTCCATCGACCACTGGCGCGCCTACAAGGCCAAGCCGACGCGCGCGCCCAAGTACTTGGGGCGCATGCCGCACCACGTGGAGGGGGAGGTTGCGGGGGCGCCGGAGGACGTCGAGAAGCAGTTGCGCAAGCAGCTGAAACGCTGGCACGTGGCGTCCTACAAACCGGACGAGGACCGCGCCGGGGCGTTCTCGATCTCCGCGGAGCGCGGCTACACCCGCGAGCTGATGAACCTGATTTTCCACATCGGCATCGTCGCCATGATCCTCACCTTCGTGGCCGGCCGCATGGTCTTCTACGAAGGCCAGGTCATCGTGGTCACCAACTCCGAGGCCGAATCCGCGGTGCCGGTGGAGCAATCGCGGGTGTTCTGCAACACTTCGCCCGCCAACTTCGACGTCTTCCGGGCAGGCCCGCTTTTCGACGGCACCGGCCTGACCCCGTTTTGCTTCGAATCCCAGAACTTCTCGGCCACCTACCTGAATAACGGGCAGGCCAACGAGTTCTCCTCCGACATCACCTACACCGACGACCTGTCGGTCCCGCAGGAGGAGTGGACGCCCACGAGCCTGGCGGTGAACCACCCGCTGCGCGTGAGCGGCGACCGTGTCTACCTGCAGGGCCACGGCTTCGCCCCGCAAGTAACCATCACGTGGCCGAACGGGGAGACCCGCACGCAGATGATGCAGTTTCGGCCCACTGACGTGTTCACGTTCCTGTCCTCCGGCGTGATGCGCTTCGACCCGCCCGCCGGCATGTACCCGGACCTGGCGGAGCGCCGCCAGCACCAGATCGCCATCGAGGGCAACTTCGCGCCCACCGCCCGCTGGGCCGGGCCGAACGGCGACCAGCTGCAGTCCGCGTTCCCCTCCATGGACGACCCGGCAGTGTCCGTGGACGTCTACGTCGGCGACGCAGGCCTGGACACCGGCCGGCCGCAAAACATCTTCGTGCTGGACCAGTCCCTGGTGGCCGACGGGCGCCTGGAAAAGGTCTCCCGCGTCCAGCTCACCCCCGGCTCCGAGGCCACCGTGGACACCGGCGACGGCGAGGTGAAGGTGCGCTTCGACGGCGCCGCCGAGTACGCCAACTACCAGATCTCCCGCGACCCGATGCAGGTGTGGGCGCTGGTCTCCACCGCGATCATGCTCGGTGCGCTCGCCGGCTCGTTGGCCATCAAGCGCCGCCGCGTGTGGGTAAGAATTCGCCCGGGTACCTCGGGCCACACCCACGTCGAAATCGCCGGGCTCGCCCGCACCGACCGCGCCGGGTGGGGCCGTGAATTCGACGACATCGCCGCCGCCATCCTCGGGCTCGACCCCGACGACGATGAGGGCGAGCAGGGGGAGTTCAACCCCTATGACCTTTGATAACGCCTGCTAGTGGGGTAGGTTATGGGCATGCTCGTCAACACAACCATGGCGGAGCTGTCTGACCTGACGTTCCGCACCGCATTCATCGTCTACATCGTGGCGCTGATTCTGGCGTTCATCTACTACGGCCGCGTCAACAGCGTCATCGAGGCGCGCCGCGAGGCCCTGGCGGAGCAGAAGGTGCTGGTTGGCGCTGGGGGACCGGAGGTCGTCGAGAAGCAAAAGTCCGACGAGGACATGATCGCCAACGCCCGCAAATGGGCCGGCATGACCCAGGCGCTTGTCTGGGTCGGCGTGGCGCTGCACCTGGTGGCGTTTGTCACCCGCGGGCTCGCCGCCGGGCGGTTCCCGCTGGGCAACCTGTACGAGTACATCCTGTTCATGACCGCCGTGATCATGGTCGTCGCCGCCGTGGTGGTGCAGCGCAAGAACTGGCACACCGTCTGGCCGTGGCTCCTGTTCCCCATGGTCATCGCGATGTTCTTGAACTCCACGGTGTTCCACATGCAGGCCGCGCCCGTGGTGCCCGCGCTGCAGTCCTACTGGATGCCAGTGCACGTGTCTACGGTGTCCATCGGCGCGTCCGTGGGCCTGGTCTCCGGCGCGTTCGCCCTGCTGTACCTGCTGCGCATGCGCCAGCCGCGCGGCGAAGAACACGGATTCCTGGGTGCGATCCTCCGCCCGCTGCCGGACGCGAAAACGCTGGACCAGATCGCGTACAAAACCGCGGTGGTGACGCTGCCGCTGTTCGGCATCGGCATCGTCTTCGGTGCCATCTGGGCCGAGGTGGCCTGGGGCCGTTTCTGGGGCTGGGACGCCAAGGAAACCGTCTCCATGATCACCTGGATCCTCTACGCCGCCTACCTCCACGCGCGTGCCACGGCCGGCTGGAAGTCCACCGCCGCCGCCTGGATCAACGTATTCGCCATGGCCATGACGATCTTTAACATGACTTACGTCAACACCGTGATCGCCGGCCTGCACTCCTACGCGGGGCTGAACTAGTGAAGGTCCTGATCACCGGCGGGGCCGGCTACATCGGCTCCACTATTGCGTCGTGCTGCGCGGACGCCGGGATCACCCCGGTGATTCTGGACGATTTCTCCACCGGCCTGCGCGTCTTCGGGCAGCGCTTCGCCTGCTACGAGGGCGACGTCGCCGACGTGGACTTGCTGGAGCGGGTGTTCGCGGAGCACCCGGACATCGACGCGGTGATCCACTGCGCCGCCAAAATCGTCGTGCCCGAGTCCGTGGAGCAGCCGCTGGTCTACTACGACAACAACGTGGGCAAGGCCATCACGTTGCTGCAGGTGTTGGCGCGGCACGGCGTGCGCCGGTTCGTGCTGTCCTCCACGGCGTCGATGTACGAGCCGGGCGAGGACTACATGGTGGACGAGACCAGCGCCGTGGATCCCCAGAGCCCGTACGCGGCGTCGAAGTGGCTGCTTGAGCGGGTGCTTCGCGACGAATCCGCCACCGGCCGCCTCGGCGTTGTCGCCCTGCGCTACTTCAACCCGATCGGCGCCGACCCCGCGCTACGCACCGGCCTGCAGAACCCGCACCCCACCCACGCCATGGGCAAAATGATCGAGGCCCACGCCGCCGGCGAGCCGTTCACCGTCACCGGCGTGGACTGGCCCACCCGCGACGGCTCCGGCCTGCGCGATTACATCCACGTCTGGGACCTCGCCCGCGCGCACGTGGCGGTGCTGCAGCGCTTCGACTCCGTGGTGGGGGATTCCGGCTACGACGTGATCAACCTCGGCACCGGCCACGGCACCACCGTCTTCGAGCTCGCCGAGGCGTTCGGCGAAGCCACCGGCACACCGCTCGAGGTCCGCACCGGCCCCGCCCGCCCCGGCGACGTCGTCGGCAGCGCGTCGCGCACCGACAAAGCGAAGTCTGTCCTGGGGTGGTCCGCGGAGCGCTCGCTTGTCGACGGCGTCCGCGACGCCCTCGCCTGGTCCGAGAAACTGCCCGCAGTGCTCGCCGAGGAAGAGGGCCTGAAGGAGGCCGGCCGATGAGCGACGCCCACCACAAACCCCGCAACAAGCAGGGCAAACCCGCAAGCGACGACCCGGTGCTGCTGGCGCTGGGCGAGCAGATCGCCTTACGACGCCGCTCCGCCGGCCGCCTCCAACAAGACGTCGCCGACGCCGCCGGGGTCTCCCGCTCCACCCTGCACACCATCGAGCACGGCGGCGCCGGCGTGCGCTGGGAGAAGGTCATCGCCGTCGCGGCCGAGCTCGGCCTGCGCGTCGGGTTCACCGAGGCGTAGGGGGTTCCGCCGGCCGCCGCGCCTGGGCCTCCCGGCCGCGTTCCGCCCCCGCCGCTGACACTCCGCGGCGGAATCTGTCAGAGTGGCCCTATCTGCCCAGGTCGGCGCAAACGTCTGCCGTGATCTGTCAGGAACCCGGCGCCTTTTCGAAATTTGTTCACTCTCAGGCTCGTCCCGGGTGAACAAATTCCGGGCGACCGGGTAGCGACCTGGGGGAATGAAGCTCGCCGCCCCGAGAAATGGGCCCAAAACCCGAATTTGTTCACTGAGCTAGTGAACAAATCTGGACAGGGGCCGCCTAGCCCCAAATATCTAGCTGTCGTCGCGGCGCCGGCGGCGTTCTTCTTCCTCCCGGCGCTTGCGCTCGGCCTCTTCACGCGCGCGGCGCTCCTTGAACCGGTTCTTTTCGATGTTCCAGAGGAACTCTTCGTCGTCGTCAGGCCCCTTGATCACGGGTTTCTGCTCGACCTGCCGCTGCGAACCGCCGCGCAGCGACCCGTAGCGCTCGGCGGAGCCGGGGCCGAACGCGCGCCAGAGCAGCACGGCGGCCAGGACGACCAATGCGAGGAGTAGCAACCTTCCCATGGTTTTAAACATACTTGGCCACCGGATAGGGTGAACAACCGTGACTGATCAACGTTCTCCGCAGGTAGACCCCGGGGCGAAATCGAGGGCGAACAAGGCCGTGGCCATCTACGGCTTGGACCGCCTGCTTTTGTTCATCGCGCTGACGGTGGTGATCCAGCTCGCCGCGGTGCTCATTGGCGCGCCGGTGCCGGTGATTATGTCGGCGCTGCTGGCGCTGATTGTGGCGTTCCCGCTGTCGATGCTGCTGTTTAAGCGCCACCGCATTGAGGCGAATGAGGCTGTCGCGGAGCTGAAGCACCAGCGCCAGGCGCGCAAGGACTGGATTCAGTCCGAGCTCGCCGAACGCTAGCTCGCTAATCGACGCACCAAAGGTTTAGTCCCGCCTCAGCTCATGGCTGAGCGCCTCCAGCTCGCCGCCGCCGGCCATCTGGTGGGTCAGCTCCTCGAGGGTGACCTCGGAACGGGGCGCGTCGAGCTCCTGGTGGCCGAGCTTCAGGATGGTGAAGTGGTCGCCCACCAAGAAGGCGTGGTGGGGGTTGTGGGTGACTAGCACGACGGCGATGCCGCGATCGCGGGCGGCGGCGACCATGCGCAGCACCGCCCCGGACTGCTTCACGCCAAGCGCCGCGGTGGGCTCGTCAAGGATCAGCACGCGGGCGCCGAAGTAGACGGCACGGGCGATGGCGATGACCTGGCGTTGGCCGCCGGAGAGGTTGCCGGCCTCGACGTCCACGTCGGGGATGTCAATGCCCATCTCTAGGAGCTGCTCGGAGCAGATCCGCTTCATCTCGGCCTGGCGCAGCACACCGAGCGCGCTGGTGAGTTCTTGGCCGAGGAAGAAGTTGCGCCACACGCTGAGCTCGTCGACGATCGCCAGTGTCTGGTGGACGGTGGCGATGCCGGCGCTGATGGCGTCGCGGGGGGAGGTGAGGGTGGTGGCGGAGCCGTCGATAAGCATGGTGCCCGAAGTGGGCTGATGCAGGCCCGACAGGATTTTGATCAGGGTGGATTTGCCGGCGCCATTGTCGCCGAGCACGCAGGTGACTTCGCCTTCGCGCACGGCGAGGTTGACGCCGCGCAGCGCCTCGAAGCTGCCGTAGGACTTGGTGATGTTTTCCAGTTCGATGACAGCCACTTAGCGCCCCTTGGTGTATTTAGCGAAGGAGGTGTTGGCGAGCACCGCCACCAGCAGTGTCGCGCCGAGGAAGAACTTGAACCAGTCCGGGTTCCAGCCGGCGTAGACGATGCCCTGGTTGGTCATGCCGAAGATCAGCGCGCCGATGGCGGTGCCGACGGCGGTGCCGCGCCCGCCCGTCATGGCGCAGCCGCCGATGACCGCGGCGATGATGTAGAGAAATTCGTTGCCCACGCCCTGGCCGGCCTGGATGGAGTCGAAGGCGAACAGGGTGTGCATGCCGACGAACCACGCGGCGAAGCCGATGCCCATGAACAGCAGAATCTTCACGCGGCGCACCGGCACGCCGACGGCGCGGGCGGCGTCGGCGTTGCCGCCGACCGCGGTGATCCAGCCGCCGAGCTTGGTGCGGAACAGCACGAACGATGCCACGGCGACGAAGAAGATCCACCACAGGACGGTCACCGAGATGCGCACGTTGCCGATGTGGAACTCGCCGGCGAACACGGCGTGGGCGGACGGGAAGCCCTCCATGTCCGCGATGGTGGGGGTGGCCACCTGGCCGGTGACCAGCTTCGTCACCGCCAGGTTCAAGCCTTGGAGCATGAGGAAGGCCGCCAGGGTGATCAGGAAGGAATCGATGCCGGTGCGCGTGACCAAAAAGCCGTTGAGCGCGCCGATGGCCAGCGAGATCCCCAGCGCGAGGAACGCGCCCACCCACGAGTTCAGGTGCAGGTTGTAGTTCAGCATCGTCGCGGCCAGCGCGGCGGTGGTCACGGCGACACCGGAGGAGAGGTCGAACTCCCCGCCGATCATGAGCATGCCCACCGCAAGCGCCACGATGCCCAGGGTGGAGCTGGCGTACAGCGTGGTGGCCAGCGCCTCAAAGGAGCGAAACGCCGGCGCCACGGAGAGGAAGAAGACAAAGATAGCGATGAAGCCGAGGAGGCTGGCAAACTCCGGGCGGCGGATCAGGCGCGCGAACCCGGTGCGGGTTTTCAGGCGGTCGTCCCTCATCGCATGCCCGCTTTCGCGGCGTCTTCGACCTTGTCCACGTTAGTGGCGTCCACGAAGCTCGGGCCCGTGTAGACGGGGCGCCCGCCGCCGAGGGTGCCGCCGTTGCGTTTTGCAATCCACAGCGAGTCCACCGCCAGGTAGCCCTGCAGGTACGGCTGCTGGTCCACGGCCCACGCCACACGCCCGTCCGCGATGGCGCCAACGAGCTCCGCGTTGGTGTCGAAGGTGGACACCTGCGCCTGCGCGCCGGACTGGGCGACGGACTCCACGGCGCGCATCGCCACCGGCGCCTGCAGCGCAAACACGGTGTCGAAGGAGCGGTCCTGGGAAAGCTTCGAGGTGATGGTGGACTGCACGGCGGTGAGGTCCTGGCCGTTGACGTACAGCAGCTCCACCGCGTTTGAGTCGCCGCCGAGGCCGTCGCGCACACCGGCGCAGCGCGCCTCCTGCGAGGAGTTGCCCTGCTCGTGGATCACGCACAGCACCTTCTTCTTGCCTTCCTCCTTGAGGCGCTCGCCGGCGGCGCGGCCGGCCACGGTCTCGTCCTGGCCGAAGAAGCCGGTCAACCCGTAGTCCTGGTACGCGGTCATGCCGGCGTTCAGGCCGACCACGGGGATGCCGTGGTCCACGGCGTCGCGCGCCGCTGGGCCGATCGCCTCCGCATTCGGCATGGTCACGGCGATGCCGTCCACGCCCGCGTCCACCGCGGAGCGCACGAGGTTCGCCTGGTTGGGCGCCTGCGGGTCGGATGAGTAGCGCAGCTCGATGTTGTCCTTCTTCGCGGCGTCCTCGGCGCCCTTGCGCACGAGGTCCCAGTAGGTGTCGCCGGGCGCGCCGTGGGTGACCATCGCCACCACGTACCGCGGGGTGTCCACGCCGCCCGCCGTGCCGCCGCCGTCTTCGTTGCGGGGGGCTCCGCCTGTCGACGAGCATCCGCCCAACACCGCTGCCACCGTCAGTAGCGCGGCTGCCACAGTTTTCCGTGCCTTCCTCATTGCCAAAGTGTGAACCACTGCACTCGGGTGCGTCAAGCGGACTAGACGTATTGACCGGAGACGTCAATTAATTGGCTGAGATCCGCCACGCTGGGTAAACTCTGCCTCATGTACTCAGGCATCGCTTCCATGAAGCTGCGTTCCGCCCGCTGACGGCGGCGGGACCCCTTCTGATCTCTCGTCTGCCGTCCTGGCCATCTGCCGGGCGGTCATTTAGTGCTGCCCGGCTCCATGACGAGCTGAAAGTACGAAATGCCAATCACACCAACCTTGCGGTCATGTGTGTGGAACGGAACGCCCCGCGGGCCAGTCGCACACATCCGTGCCGAATCAATCCACATCACCTTGGGAGACAGGCACCTCCTGAACGGGCTGGATGTCACCGTCTCCGCCGGCTCACGCCTGGCGATCGTCGGCGACAACGGCCGTGGTAAGACCACCTTGCTCCATATCTTGGCGGGGCTCCTGACCCCTGACTCGGGAGTAGTGACCCAGATGGGTTCCCTCGTCCTGGTCAAGCAGGACATGCCCACCGAAGGCAACCGCACCGTCGGCGATCTCATCGCCGAAGCGACAGCTCCCTCCAGGGCTGCACTTGAGGCACTCGACGTGGCGAGCGCAGCACTCGCCGCAGGAAACGACGCGGCCGATGCCTATTCCGCAGCGCTCGAGACCGCCACGCTATTGGATGCCTGGGATGCAGAAAGGCGCGTGGACATCGCACTTGCAGGCCTTGACGCTTGCAGCGACCGCGCTCGCATACTGTCGACCTTGTCGGTCGGGCAACGGTACCGGGTCCGGCTTGCCGTCGCACTTGGATCGACCCCTGACCTGCTCCTGCTGGACGAGCCCACGAACCACCTCGACGCTGCAGGACTGTCCTTCCTAACCGAACGACTGCGTGATCACCCCGGTGGCCTGGCTCTGGTCAGTCACGACCGCGCTCTGCTGCGTGATGTGGCGACTACCTTCCTGGATCTCGACCCGACCCGAGATGGCGTGCCGCGAACCTACTCGGGCGGCTACCAAGGCTGGATTGAAGGCCGCCGACGAGAACGCCTCGTGTGGGAACAGGACCACGCCGCCCAGGTCGCCCGGCACAATGAACTGACACGCGCTGCAGCCGAGGCACGCTCCCGCCTGTCTCAGGGGGGATGGAGACCTGACAAGGGCACAGGCAAGCACCAACGCGCCACACGCGCTGCTGGAGTGGTCCAAGCCTTCAACCGACGTATAGAAGACCTGAAACGTCATGAGATCGACGTGCCGGCACCGCCACTGCGTCTAGCGTGGCCCGCCTCGACAACTCGTGCCGGGCAGAGCATCATGAACGCCACCGAAGTTACTGTGAAGGACCGGTTGGACACTCCGGTGTCGGTTGACGTGAACGGCGGTGACCGGTTGGTGGTCACCGGACCAAACGGCGCGGGAAAGTCCACCTTGTTGGCAGTTCTTGCACAGCGTCTGGCCCCCACCACGGGACATGTGCGAGTGAACCCGAGAGCACGCATCACTCTGCTGTCTCAAGAGGTCTCCGACTGGGATCACTCCAGCCCCGCACACGAGGTCTACGAGGCGTACCTAACAAAGCTGGGCCGCCGATCTCAGGCGCCTACTCTCGGCTCGCTCGGGCTGCTCGAGGCCTCTGCAACCAACACGCCCGTGGGGCGCCTGTCGCAAGGACAGCAACGCCGACTCCACCTGGCCATGTGTCTGGCACAGGACCCAGACCTGCTGCTCCTGGACGAACCCACCAATCATCTGTCATCGAACCTCGTCGACGACATCACCACCGAGCTCCAACAGGCCTCCTGCGCGGTGATCGTCGCCACCCATGACCGGCAGATGCTCCACGACTTTTCCGACTGGCCCCACCTGAACCTTGACTTGAAGGACATGCCATGAACCCGCTTCACCCCTTGACCATCCCCACGTACCGCCAGTTGTTCGCAGCGATGGTGCTGACCATCTTCGCCCAGGGCGCCTGGGCCCTCTACCTGACCATGCAGACCCTCGACCTGGGCGCCACGCCAGCCACCTTGTCGGGTGTCGTGGCCTGGAGCGGCATCGGCCTGCTTGCGGGATCCCTCCCAGCTGGCGTAATTGCCGACCGGATCCCCAACAAATCCGTCATCGTGGGTGTGCTCGCCCTGAATCTCGCCATCGCGACCGCGATGTCCACAGCAGCAATCCTCGACTTTGTCACCTTCTGGATGCTCGCGGTCTCCGCGTTCATCAGTGGCGCTTCAACCGCCTTCTTCTTCCCCGCCTACACGGCACTGGTGCCAGTCCTGGTGGATAGCGACGACCTCATGGCCGTCAACGGCCTCGAAGGCGCCACCCGTCCCTTGGTCGGGCAGGCACTTGCGCCCGCTGTCGTCGGAGCGCTCATCGGCGCAAGCATGCCCGCCGCTGGCGGGTACCTCATCGCAGCAGCAATCGGACTTGGCCTGCTCGCGGCCCTGCGGCTTCCCACCCCCACCCGCGCCGAAACGGAGGCCAATGCCGACGCTGCGGCAGACTCACCGATCACCGATCTGCTCGATGGCTTCCGCTACGTTTCCCGCACACGCTGGGTTCGCTCCAGTGTCCTGTTCGCGGCCGTCATGGGACTGGTCGTGACCGGACCACTCGAAGTCCTCCTACCCGCTCTTATGCGCTCCTCGCATGACAATGGACCTGCCCTCTACGGGGCCGTCCTGGCTGCCCTCGGCGCGGGCGGGTTGGTGGGCTCCCTGCTGGCGGGGTCGTGGCGCACACCGGAACGCTTCCTGCCCGCAATGGTCGGCGTCTGGGCGCTCGGATGTCTGCCCTTGTCCATCCCGGCGCTCACCAGCAATCCGTGGGCCATCGGTGCAGGACTCGCGTTCTACGGGGCGCTGATCGGGATCGGGATGGTCATCTGGGGAACAGTGCTTCAAGAGCACGTCCCCTTGGAGATGCTCGGCAGGGTCGCCAGCCTCGACTTCTTCATTTCCATCGCCTTCATGCCTCTGTCCATCGCCCTCACCGGACTCTTCAGCCGCTTCATCGACTCCAGAACTCTGTTCATCACCGCCGGCCTGGTGCCACTGGCCACGGCAGCACTGCTCCTAGCCCTGGGTCAACTCAAGATGCCACAGAAGACGCTGGCCGAGGCATGAGAGACCTAAGACACGCCAACATCATCCTCACACCTCTCCACCGCTTTGCTACCGCGGCGAGCTCGACGGCTGGTTGCACTGGGTTTTCACGATTGACCAACGTTTGAGGTCAGTACAGCTAGAACACTCCGGCGATCAGCAGCATGGCCGGCAGGGCCAGGAAGGTAGTCAGGAACACGGTGTCGCGGCAGATCACTTCACCCGAGCGGTACGTCGCCGCGTAGTTGTACACGTTCTGCGCCGTGGGCAGCGCGCAGAGGATCAGCGCGGCGTACATCTCTTCCGGCCCCAGGTGCAGAAGCTTTGCGACGATCCACGCCACCGCCGGCATACCCACCAGCTTCAACGCGGTGGCGGTGAGGGTGGGGCCACGGTGGCTTGTCAGTACCTTCTCGCCGGTGAGTGAGGCGCCGAAGCTCATAAGGATCAGCGGGATGGACGCCCCGCCCAAGATCTCCAGCGGCGCCAGCACCGGCTCTGGCACGGTCCAGGATGCCGCGGAGACGGCGAAGCCCGCGAACGCCGCGACCACCACGGGCGCGGTCAGCCCGGACAGCACGGACTTGGCAACGCCGGAGGAGCTGCGGTTCAGCCCGGCGATGACGATGGGGGAGAGCACCGCCATTTGGAGGACGAGGGCGGGCACGACGAAGGTGGCGTCGCCAAGCACATAAGTTGCAATGGGCAGGCCGATGTTGACGGAGTTGTAGTAGCTCGACGACGCCGCACCCGCCATCGTTTCCGTCGCGTCCTGGCGGAAGAAGAGCGCGCTGATCGCCCAGTAGATGAGCATGGTCACCACCGTGGCGACGGCGATGACCAGGATGACCGGGGAGAAAAACGCGTCCGTGTCCGAGACCGCCACCGAGGAGAAAATCAGCGACGGGGTGGCTACGTGGAACGCGATGCGGTTGAGCTGCAGGCGCTGCTCGCCCGGCCCGATGACGCCCTTGTGGGCCAGCCACCACCCCGCCGCGATGACGGTGAAGATGATGGCGAAACCGGTGAGGACGTCAAGCATGCCCGTGAGTGTATCGCCGGGGCTGGGGGTGGTCGCGTTTGGCAATGTGGCAAATTTTTGCCACATTGCGAAAACGCGACACCTAGCTGTGATGTCCAGGGACGTTGTTCTGGCCCCCGCCCGTAATGACACCGTGCCGATTCAAGAAGTATCTGTCCAGACCGCTTGCCATTGAAGGCATGTTAGAGTTTGGGGCATGTCGAGTCCCGAATCAGACAGGTCAGGGGTTGTCGGTCACACCGCCAGCCCCTTGAACCACTAGTTACGACGCCCACGATCTGTGTGGGCGTATGTCTGGCGTACCCGGGGCGCTGGCCGTGGTGACAAGAAGAACCATTTCTTGATCTCACACCTCGGAGTACTCGATGCCTTTTGCCCTCTACATGCTTGCCCTGGCGGTCTTCGTCATGGGCACTTCAGAATTCATGCTCGCGGGATTGCTCCCCGCGATCGCGACCGAACTTGACGTCTCGGTCGGCACTGCGGGCCTGCTGACCTCCGCATTCGCAGTCGGTATGGTCGTCGGCGCGCCAGTGATGGCGGCATTCGCTCGCCGTTGGCCACCGCGGCTCACATTGATCGTTTGCCTTCTCGTGTTCGCGGGAAGCCACGTCATCGGAGCGATGACACCAGTGTTCTCTCTCCTGCTCATCACCCGGGTGCTCAGCGCTCTCGCAAACGCAGGATTCCTCGCCGTAGCACTGAGCACGGCCACTACCCTCGTGCCAGCGAACCAGAAGGGGCGTGCACTGTCGATCCTGCTCTCCGGCACGACGATCGCAACCGTCGTGGGCGTCCCCGCCGGGGCACTGCTCGGCACAGCGCTGGGCTGGCGAACGACGTTCTGGGCGATCGCCATCCTCTGTATTCCCGCGGCCGTTGGAGTCATTCGTGGCGTCACGAACAATGTTGGTCGGAGCGAGACTAGCGCGACCTCACCAAGGCTCCGTGTCGAGCTCAGCCAGTTGGCGACGCCGCGGCTCATCCTGGCCATGGCACTCGGAGCGCTGATCAACGGAGGGACCTTTGCGGCATTCACCTTCCTGGCACCCATCGTGACCGAGACCGCGGGCTTGGCCGAAGCGTGGGTGTCCGTCGCGCTGGTGATGTTCGGCATCGGATCGTTCCTTGGCGTCACGATCGCAGGACGACTATCAGATCAACGACCTGGCCTCGTGCTCGCAGTCGGCGGACCGCTATTGCTGACAGGCTGGATCGTGTTGGCAGTGGTCGCATCTCATCCCGTTGCGCTTATCGTCCTCGTCCTCGTTCAGGGATTCCTGTCGTTCGGCGTCGGCAGTACTCTGATCACGCGTGTGCTGTATGCAGCATCGGGTGCGCCAACGATGGGCGGTTCGTACGCAACCGCAGCATTGAATATCGGAGCTGCAGCGGGGCCCGTGCTTGGTGCGCTCGGGCTCGCGACCGGGCTGGGGCTGCTCGCGCCGGTTTGGGTCGCTTCGGTGCTGACAGCGATCGCTCTCGTCATCATGCTTCTCACCAGACGCGCGCTTACGAAGACCGCGGCGGAGGCCAATTGATGACCCATCCGAACGCTCTTCTCACTCCTCGTGCCCGTCTCCGGTTAGCTCGGCTGATTGTCGAAGACGGCTATCCGGCCACGATCGCCGCAAAGATGTTCATGGTCTCCCCGATCACTGCCCGGAAATGGGCAGGCCGCTACCGGGAAGAGGGTGAGTTTGGGATGCAGGATCGCTCCAGCAAGCCGCACCGGATCCCAGGCAGGACGCCCGAGCATGTCAAGAAGAAGATCATCAACCTGCGCTGGCGGCTTCGACTGGGGCCAGCCCAGATCGCTGCGCGACTTGGTCTCTCGACGTCGACTGTTCACGCGGTCCTCGTCCGTTGCCGCGTGAACCGCCTCTCGCATATCGATCGTGTCACTGGCGAGCCATTGCGGCGATATGAGCATCCTCATCCGGGATCGTTGATTCATGTCGATGTCACGAAGTTCGGCAACATCCCCGACGGCGGTGGACATCGTTACGTAGGTCGGCAGCAAGGCGCACGGAACAAGCTCGCGACTCCGGGATTACCACGAGGAAAAGATCACAAGCCGCGCACCGGGACGGCGTTCGTTCACACAGTCATCGACGACCACTCCCGCGTCGCATACGCAGAAATCTGGTCGGATGAGCAGGCGAGCACAGCGGTGGGAGTTCTCGAACGCGCCGTGGCCTGGTTCGCCGAACGAGGCGTGACCGTCGAGCGAGTCCTATCCGACAACGGGTCGGCATACAGATCCCACGCATGGAGGGACTTCTGCGCTCGGCTCGGCATCCGACACAAGCGGACACGCCCCTACCGGCCGCAGACGAACGGGAAGATCGAGCGATTCCACCGCACGCTCGGGGACGGCTGGGCCTATGCCAGGTTTTACGGTTCAGAGGCCGAACGACGCCTGGCGCTGCCCGGCTGGCTCCACTTCTACAACCACCACCGACACCACTCTGCGATTGGCGGCGTACCCTTCGACCGACTCAACAACGTCCCTGGACATCACACCTAGCGCGACGCCAACGGCGCGTACGGCACGGCCTCGCCGATACCGGCGAACTGACCCCAGAACGACCAGCCGAACCACGCGAACGCCACCGCGGTGACCACGGCCCAGGCCAGCATGGTCTTACCGTTCAGCCCCAGCACCGGGATGAGCTCTTTGCCCGAAGCCCCGCCGCGAACCTTCAAAACGCTCGCCACCGCCAGCGGCAGCGCCACCAGAGCCGCTAGCGCAGACACGGTGGTCATCGACAGCACCACTGAGATGAAGAACGGGAACAAGGTCAGGACGGTGAAGAGGGTGCGCGCGTTGTCGTCGCCAAGCCTCACCGCAAGTGTGCGCTTGCCGGCGGCCGCATCGGTTGGGATGTCGCGGATGTTGTTGGCCAGGTTCACCGACGCGGAGATCGCGCCAATGGCCAGCGCGCACAGGAAGCCTTCCCACGACACCATTCCGGACTGGGTGTATTCGGTGCCCATCACGGCGACCAGCCCGAAGAACACAAACACCGAGAGTTCGCCGAAGCCGGAGTAGCCGTAGGGGCTGTCGCCGCCGGTGTAGAACCACGCCGCGGCGATGCACAGCGCGCCCACCAGCACGAGCCACATCGCGCCGGCCACCGCGGACAGGATCACGCCGAACACCGCGGCGGCGCCGAACGCGATAAACGCCGCAAGCTTCACCTGTTCCGGCGCGGCCAGCCCGGAACCGGTTAGGCGCGTCGGGCCGGTGCGGTCGTCGTCGGTGCCGCGGATGCCGTCGGAGTAGTCGTTGGCGTAGTTCACGCCGATGATCAGCGCCCACGCCACTGAAAGCGCGAGCACGGCGCGGCCGGGGTGGGCCTGCAAGGTCAGGGCCGCCACGCCGGTGCCGGCGATGACGGGGGCGAATGCGTTGGGCCAGGTGTGGGGGCGGGCGGCTTCCCACCAGTCGCGGGGTGTGGCGGTGTGAGTCCCAGTGTCAGTCATGCCCTCCATCATGCACCCTCCCTCGCCGGTCGGCTAGGGTAATGCGCCATGTGGATTGACTACGCCGTGCGCCAAGGGTTCGTGGCCACCGGCGCATTCGTTCGTCTCCCGTTGCTGCTCAACGCGGCGCACAACTCGGACAAGCGCTTCCCGGCAGACGGCGAGACCGTCATTTCCTTAACCACCCACGGCACCCGTTTGCGCTCGGCTGCCGCGGCGATTGCGTCGCTGCTGGTGGGCACGGTGCGCCTGCCGGTGCACCTGTGGCTGGACCCGGTGGATTTCCACGCCCGGTGGCCGGACGCGCTGCAGTCGCTTGCGAATCGCGGCCTGCAGGTGCACGAATCCACCGGCGGCTTGGGCCCGCACACCAAGTACTACGGCACGTTCCAGCAGTACCCGGACCGCAACGTCATCACCGTCGACGACGATGTGCTCTACCCGCGCACGTTTGCGCAGAAGCTCATCGACGCTCCTTCGGCCTCCACCATCACCGCCTACCGCGCCCACAGAGTCGTGCTGGACGAAGAAGGCATCGCCCCGTACAAGAAGTGGCGGCCGGTAAGGAGCACAGAGCCGTCGATTTTGCACTTCGCCACCGGCGTGGACGGCGTGCGCTACCCGAAGGAGATGGTGCGCTACGTCGCCGAGCGCGGCACGGAGTTTTTGGACCTCGCACCACGCGCCGACGATGTGTGGCTGAACCACTGCGCCCTGAGCGCCGGGTTCCCGGTGAAGCAGGTTTCGGAGCGCTCGGCGAACTTTCCGCTGGTCCCGGGCTCGCAGCGTGTGCGCCTGTCGCGGGTGAACCTCTCCGGCGGCAACGACGTCCAAATCGCGGCGACGTATTCAGCAGAAGACGTAGCCAAGCTGCGCGCCGCGGAGTAGCGTTTGGCCGGTGAATGACACAGCCTCCAAGAGGTGGCTCGGCCCCGCGCAACTAACTGCGCTGGGCTTTCTAGCTCTGATCCTCACCGGCACAGCGCTGCTTTCCATGCCGTTCGCCTCCGCTGACGGCGCGCCTACAGCGCTGATGAGCGCGCTGTTTACCGCCACGTCCGCGACCACTTTGACCGGCCTGGTCACCGAGGACACCGGCAGCCACTGGAGCCTGGCCGGACAGTTCATTGTGCTGGCGCTGATCCAGGCCGGCGGCCTGGGCATCATGAGCATTACCTCGCTTACCGGCATGCTGCTCACCGGCCGGGTGAAGCTGCGTTCGCGGTATGCCACGGCAGCTGAGGGGCGGCCAATTTTGGAAGGTGGGGTGAGGCGGACGCTCGTGGCAACGCTGCTGCTCACCTTCTTTTTTGAGGGGGTGGTAGCGGTGATCTTGGGCATTCGCTTCGCCACCGTCTACGGCATGGCGCCGGGGCGCGCCGCATACGAGGGCGTGTTCCACGCGATTTCCGGGTTCAACAACGCCGGCTTCGGACTGCGTCCGGACAGTCTGGTCTCCTACAACACGGACGGGTGGATCCTCATCCCGTTGGCGGGTGCGTTGATGATTGGCGGGCTGGGCTACCCGGTGCTTTCCGAGCTGGTGCGCCGCGGCCGCGAGCAGATGCGCGGGCTGGTCCACGGCGCGCCGGTGAGCTCGCGGCGGCTGTCCATCACCACCCGCATGACGCTGCAGGCGACCGCGTTTCTGGTGGTCAGCGCCACGCTTATCATCGCACTACTGGAGTGGCGCGGCTTCCTCGCCGGCATGCCAACCAGTGTCAAGTGCCTCAACGCGTTCTTTTCCGGGGTGACGCCGCGCACCGCGGGGTTCAACTCTGTCGATTACGCCGAGGCGCACCCGATCACGCTGATGGTCACGGACATTTACATGTTCATCGGCGGTGGGTCCGCGGGCACAGCCGGCGGCATCAAGATCACCACCGCGACCGTGCTGCTAGCGGCCATGCTGGCGGAATTCAAAGGCCGCGACGCCACCACCGTGGGCCACCGCACCGTGCCAAAAAGTGTGGTGCGCCAGGCCATGACGGTGGCCGCGGCGGGACTGGTAGCGGTGACCGCAGGCGTAGCTACGCTGCGTATTTGCGACCCCCAGTTCACCGCCGACCAGGTCAACTTCGAGGTCATCTCGGCGTTTGCCACCACGGGGCTTTCCACCGGCATCACCGCGGATTTGTCCACCCCGTCCCAGCTCGCGCTGTGCCTGCTGATGTACCTCGGGCGCATCGGCCCGTTCACACTCGTCGCAGCGCTGGCGCTGCGCACCGTTTCCCGCAGGTTCGACTACCCCACAGAAAGGCCGTTCATTGGTTAACTTCCCCCGTTTCACGTCCACGCAGCGTTTGAATATCCCGCCCGTGGTGGTCATTGGCCTGGGCCGTTTCGGCGGTGCGATCGCCCAGGAGCTCACCCGCTACGGCGTGGAGGTCCTAGGCGTCGACGCGGATGAGCGGCTGGTACGCGAGCATGCGCCTTTGCTTACCGACGCCACCGTCGCCGACACCACCGACCCCGAAGCCTTACGCCAGCTCGGTGTTCACGACGTCAAACGCGCTGTACTCGGCATCGGCTCCGCGCTGGAGGCGTCCATCCTGACCGCCTCCAACCTGGTGGATCTAGGGGTGCCCGACATTTGGGCGAAGGCTGATTCGGAGTCCCACGCCCGCATTTTGCAACGCCTCGGCGTGCACCACGTGGTGCGCCCGGAGCACGACACCGGCCGCCGGGTGGCGCATCTGCTCGGCGGGAGGTTCCAGGATTTCGCAGAGTTGGCGGAGAACTACGGCGTGATCAAGATGGCCCCGCCGCGTGCGCTGCTGTCCGGCCCCTGCGACGCGGAAAAGCTGTGGGACAAGCACCGCGTGCAGGTGGTCTCCGTGCGCAACAGCAACGGCGAGTGGCAGCCGTTTGTGCCGGGCCAGGAGCTCTCCCCGTCGAACCTGATTGTGATGGCGGGTGCGCCGGACGACTTAGAGCGTTTCTCCCAGCAGTAGGGGCATGTGGCAGTCTTTGGACCAGTTCTGCTGGGAGTGGTTCTGTCTCAGCTGGTAAGTCTCAGTCCATCTGCAGCACGGTGCGAAGTTCCGCGAACAGCTCCGGGCGCAGCCGGTGGAGGACCGACCTGCCCAGGCGGCTCTTTTCTAGGAGGCCAGCCTCGGTAAGTTTTTTGAGGTGGTGGGAAACCGTCGGTTGGCTTAGCCCAGAGCGTTGCGTCAGTTCGCTCACGCTCATCGGCTCGCAGCCCTCTTCGGCGAGCCAGGAGAGTAGTTGCAGCCGGCCGGGGTCCGCCAAAACTTTGAACAGGGCCGCGTAACGCGTCGCGTCGTCTGCGGAGAGCAAGCCGGAGCCCAGCGAGCAGCAGTCGAGGCCAGTGTCTGCTGTCGTGGCGACAGAATCTTTCATGCTTCCTACCTTTTCATATTGACAGCGATAAATGTGCCTTTTAGTGTTCGTATTGATAATCGTCAATAGATAAGGATTCCAGATGGAAGACACAACCTCTCAGCCAGTAGAGCGCATGTCATTTCTTGACCGCTTCCTACCGGTGTGGATCATGCTCGCCATGGCGGCGGGCCTCGCCCTCGGCCGCGCAGTGCCGGGGCTTTCGGGCGCACTCGAGTGCCTTGAAGTCGGCGGGATCTCGCTGCCGATCGCGCTCGGCCTGCTTGTGATGATGTACCCGCCGCTGGCCAAGGTGCGCTACGACAAAACCCGCGAGATCGCCACCGACAAACGGCTCATGACCGTATCCATCATTTTGAACTGGATTCTTGGCCCCGCGTTCATGTTCGCGCTCGCGTGGATGTTCCTGCCTAACGAGCCGGAGCTGCGCACCGGCCTGATCATCGTCGGGTTGGCGCGCTGCATCGCCATGGTGCTGGTGTGGTCCGACCTCGCCTGCGCAGACCGGGAAGCCACCGCCGTGCTGGTGGCCATCAACTCGGTGTTCCAGGTGCTCATGTTCGGCGTGCTTGGCTGGTTCTACCTGCAGGTCCTGCCGTCCTGGCTGGGCCTGGAGACCACCTCGGTGGATTTCTCCTTCTGGGCGATCGTCTCCTCCGTGCTCGTCTTTTTGGGCATCCCGCTGCTGGCCGGGCTGCTGTCTCGCATCATCGGTGAGCGCACCAAGGGCCGCGACTGGTACGAAAACACCTTCCTGCCCCGGATCTCCCCGCTGGCGCTGGTCGGCCTGCTGTACACGATCGTGCTGCTGTTTTCCCTGCAGGGCGACCAGATCCTGTCCAGGCCGTTGACTGTGGCCACGGTGGCGCTGCCGCTGCTGTGCTACTTCGTGGGCATGTTCGCCGTGGCACTTGTGGTGGCCAAACTCTCCGGCATGGACTACGCCCAATCCGCCTCGGTGGCGTTTACCGCCGCCGGCAACAACTTCGAGCTCGCCATCGCGGTGGCGATCGGCACCTTCGGCGCCACCTCCGCCCAGGCGCTGGCGGGTACGATTGGCCCGCTCATCGAGATCCCGGTGCTCGTCGGCTTGGTCTACCTCATGCGGGGGATCGGCCCGAAACTGTTCCCCGGTGACCCAACCCTGCCTAACCAAAGGAGCCTTACATGAAGCCCTCAGTCCTGTTCGTCTGCGTCGGCAACGGCGGCAAGTCCCAGATGGCGGCGGCGCTCGCCGAGAAGCACGCGGGTAGCCAGCTCGGCATCCACTCCGCAGGCACCAAACCCGGCACGAAGCTGAACCAAGAATCGGTCGAGGCGATTGCAGAGACTGGCGCCGACATGTCGCACGGCACGCCCAAACCCATCGATCCGGAACTGCTGCGCAGCGTTGATCGCGTCGTGGTGCTCGGCGAAGACGCGCAGGTGGAAATGCCTGACGGCGCCCGCGGCACGCTGGAGCGCTGGCGCACCGACGAACCCTCGCACCGCGGCATCGAGGGCATGGAGCGCATGCGCCTCGTGCGCGACGACATTGACGCCCGTGTGCGTTCGCTTATCGACGAACTCCTGTAGCGCCTTAATACGCCGGGATCATCGGGATTCGCTGCTTGTTGCGGAACCTCGACGCCTGCATGCGCGCCGGCGAGGTGCCGCGGTAGTGGGTGGTGGAGGGGGAGGTTGCGTACTTCGGATTCGTGGACGGTTTGCGGGAGCGTAGCTTCTCGTGCCTCACACCACCGCATTGTGGCACGAATTACACGGTTGTGCTTTGCGAGTGGTTGCTTTCGAAACGCACGGGCCCCAGTCAACGCGTTTGCTACTGCGGCGCATTGACTTTGTATCCCGCATCCGCAAGCAAAAGCACTGCGCGAGGCAAATTGTCCTGGATTACTCGGTCCACTTCTGCGTCGTAGTAACGGTTGCGGTGGGCGCTAAGAGATTCGTACCATCCATCCTCCGTTGCAGCGCCGAATTCTCGGACAAGCAATTCAATTACATCCGTCAGATGCAGCCGGAACTGCGAACCACCCATGGGGAAGTGGATATCTTGTTGCTGTGCTGCGATTTCATATTTTCCTGCTCGGGCCAATAGCAGCCCGAGTGGTACCGAATCGGCATGGAACTGAAAATGTGAAGCGGGTTTGTTTCGAGCGTGCGATTCATACTCGAATCGCACAACCGGCACGGGTTTCTTTCTTGCGCGAACTTCTATTGAACATACTTTTCTCAACTTCGAGCTCGCCTGAGGCTGCCTCATGCCGGAGTAGGTAGTCATAGCGTAGGACAAGGCGGTCACTACCCGAGTGAGCAATTGTTACAGGATATGTTCCCTCGACAATGGCTCGTTCACCATCGGCCAGAACTTCTGCGTTAATCGGGGACGATCCCTCCAAGGTCGTCTCCAGCAATTGGACGGTCATGAGCATTAAATCTCGTACCGCATCTTCGATCCCCCGCGGTGAAGTCACGCTACTCCATACCGGAGCCACATGCAGGCATCGTATCTGTCGAGCAAACGCTCTTCGTCGTACTCGATCGCACCAGCGTCTCGCAGACGGCGAAGGTGATCAACGGTCAGAGGGGCCATCTGTGCCTTCAAATCGGCAAGTTCGCGGTCTAATTCTTCAGTGGTCCTTCGAATCGGCGGTGATACCTCGTTCATGGCACCTCCATTCTTGTTTTGCAGTTTTGGCGTAATAGTTTGGAAAGTAGCACGGCTTTGATTGGTTTAGCAGCGCTTCGATTCGTTATCGCCCCTGGTGAGGACGGATGAGTGATTCGCGCGTCATGGAAGAACGCTCCAGGAAGATTTCGTCGCTCCCGATGCGGAAGTGGCTTATACAGTCAGCATGCGGTAGTGGGTGGTGGAGGGGGAGGTTGCGTACTTCGGATTCGTGGACGGTTTGCGGGAGCGTAGCTTCTCGTGCCTCACACCACCGCATTGTGGCACGAATTACACGGTTGTGCTTTGCGACGATCCTCCGGTAGCCCGCCGCCAGGTGCCCTGCTGAGAGCGGCTTGTGGTTGCGTCCCTTAGTGTGGTGTAACGCTTGCTGATGGTGGGCCCTGGCAGATATAGGGGCGGCCATCGTCAGTAACCTTTCGACTCAACTACCACATCTCACCGAAAGGCACATGACGATGACCGCTGCTCCGCATTCTATCGACCCTGCAACCTATCTGGACGATCTGCTGGCACAGGCCTCCCCGGATCTGATGCGGCAGATGCTGCAAGGGTTTATCAACCAGATCCTCTCCGCCCAAGCTGACACCGTTTGCGGGGCTGAGTATGGTGTCGCTTCTGCCGAGCGGGTCAACCACCGCAACGGGTACCGTCACCGCGACCTTGATACCCGTGTGGGCACGATCGATGTGGCGGTGCCGAAACTGCGCCACGGCGCGTTCTTCCCGGACTGGCTGTTAGAGCGCCGCTCACGGGCCGAACGCGCCTTATCGACTGTGATCGCGACCTGCTACCTCAAAGGGGGTTCCACCCGCAGGATGAATGACCTGGTGGCAACACTTGGGATTGCCAATATGTCGAAATCTCAAGTCTCGCGCATGTCGGAAGAACTCGACGAGATGGTTACAGATTTCAAAAACCGCCCACTCGATCCCGGCGGGTACGCCTACCTGTCGTGCGACGCGCTCACGATCAAAGTCCGTGAAGGCGGCCGGGTGGTCAAATGCTCCGTACTGCTTGCCACTGGGGTCAACGCCGACGGCTACCGCGAAATGCTCGGCATGCATGTCGCCACCGCGGAATCCAACGCATCGTGGAAAGGCTTCTTCCAAGATCTAAAAGCCCGCGGGCTGCGTGGTGTCTATTTGGTCACCAGTGACGCCCACGAAGGCATCCAGCACGCTATCTCCGAAGTGCTGCCTGATGCATCCTGGCAGCGGTGCCGCACCCACTTTGCGAAAAACCTCTACGAGAAAGTCCCGAAAACACAATGGCCGATGGTCTCGGCGATGTTCCAGACAATCTTCCAGCAACCCGATGCCGCATCCACCTGGGGACAAGCCCGCGAGGTAGTTGACCTGTTGGAACCGAAATTCCCGCAGGTTGCGGCGTATCTAGAGGAATCCCTCGATGAGGTGTTGGCGTTTACCGCAGCCCCGAAACCAGTCTGGACGAAAGTCTGGTCAAACAACCCCACCGAAAGGTTAAACCGGGAGATCCGCCGGCGCACCGACGTCATCGGCATCTTCCCGAACCGCGAATCCATCATCCGGCTCGTCGGCGCTGTCCTAGCCGAACAGCACGACGACTGGATCCAGCAAAAACGCTACATGTCACTGTCCGCACTCGAACACACCAAACAACTCATGCACCACTCAGGAGATGATCATGGCGACCATCACCAGCTAACCGCCTAACCACAACCCCGAACTACATACCGAGCCGAAAGCTAGACGGCTACACCACTACACGGGACTTGACCCGGCTTGTTGGTAGGGGTGTTGTGGAACGGTGGTAGGGCTGGATTCCGACTAGGTGGTAGGGCCGGGCGGCTGACCTTGTCGGGGCCAGCGGCCGGGCCTCTCATCCGGTCGACTACGACATGCGTCAAAACCTCGCGCACGCTCAGACAACCGTAGACAGCTAACCTTCACTGACCGGCGAAACCCGACTTCGCTTCTGGGCTCTCGTCGGTCAACCCCCGGCTGCGGTACCAACTAACCGGAAACAGGCAGTACCCCGGATCCGCAACCGCGGTACCAACTACCCGCGCTCAGCAGCGCCAGCACAAGTTGTGCCAACGCCACCTACACAATGACCGAAATCAGGGAGCCCTACCACCTATCCGGAAAACCCCGACCAACTACGCGGATTGCCCCTACCAACTACGCCGAAACGGCACGCCCCACCGAGGCAGCCGGGGCAAACACCGATCGACGCGAGCGGGTAGAGGTTCGTAAAGGTTGACGAGCTGAAAATCTGACCTGGGGCAACTACGGAATCCTTCGCGGGGCTTAACAGGATGCCGGCACCTTATGCGATCCGAAACAGCGCGAGCACCCAACTCCAGGCAATACCTTCGGACTTGGTAGCTACACTGCTGACCCATGCCGACCCGGCAGCACTATCGCCGGTGTCATCTGCGTGGGGATTGGAAGTAGTTATCAACGCTGCTTTCTAAGACTTCACTCCGTCGAGGGAAACGAATCAGATCGGAAAGACGCCGTGCCATGGTCGCATCGCCCCGGCAAAAAGGAAGACAATCGCCTATGAACTAGCAGACAATCTGGAAAGCGGCACCAAGTCATCGCCATCTTGCAAGGCCCAGAACTCTTCGCCCTTGAGGTTCGTTACGCCGAGGAAGTGCGCGGCTTCATCCAGCGAGTCAAAAACGTTGATGCCATCGATGACAAGGTGGCCGTCCTCATTAATGACGGCATCGACAATCCAATCTGGATCAACCGGATCGAGAAGGTCGCCGGATTTCAATAGTTCGGCCTCAAAGAACTCTTGCAGGGTCCTAGACCCGGCACGTTCTTCAACGTCAGACGTAGAAATCACCGGTGCGGAGTCAGCTGTGATGTGTGCGAAAGCACCACGGATAACCTGGGCAATGAGCCTGCGGCGGTTGGAGAGGAACTCGTCGTAGGCCATGTTTTCCCAACCTTCTGGAATGGCGTGCCAGTACATCTGTTGTTTCAGCCATTCCTCGCCCTGCGAGCGCTTCTCGACGAGTTCTTGCCAATAGTCCTTTGGGGCGCGATCTGAAATATGGATGTTGGTAGCCCAATCAGTTGGTGCGAAGTTCGCTACCTGGTTGATACGCTTGAAGTCCGTAATCCCCAAAACCTTTTCCTGGTATTTGCGGGGGAATAGATGGTGTCCCTCTGTGCCTTTAGCCGCGGGTTGGTTGGGATCCATCCAATCACGGACGCGTTCGTTAAGCATGAACAACTTTGCATCCAGGATGTTCAGCGCAGCGAGGTAGCACTGGTAATGTGGCGATAGGGAAGCGCCTGATGTGACTAGGTTCTGCGGTAGATTGAAGCGCCAGTAGTCTTCGGTGAGCTGAGTGTCAATCGTACGGTTAAGCAGCTCTTCGAAGCCCTCCGCGTCGCCTTTGTTCAGCGCAGCAATCTGGTCGAGATCCTTCTGGATTTGGGATTCCGATGAGCCCGTGTAGCGGGCGGTGAGTTGCGACATGAAGAGCCAGCGGGCAACCAGCGCGCGAAGGCGAGCGAGCTCGACACCGAAATCGTTGCGTCCTAGCAAAAAGATGACGTAGGAGTAGATGATATTCATGTGCGAGGTGACGTTCCGGTTCGTTCGGAATCCAGCTGCCTGAATCGACCGGATGAACTCCGTCCAATTGGTGGGATTTACCACGACCGGAAGAGCCTCCTTGAGGAGTCCTAGTTCGCGTTCTTGGCGCTCAGGGTTCACGCGACCGGTGTGTCGTTCCTTTGCCTGAAGGGCGGCGTACGCATCTTGCAGACGGCCTCGCCGCTGCCCGACAGCGACCATCGCGCGCACGATGTGTCCGTTCTCAACGTCAATATACGGGTTGTGAGCCGTCCACCGGATTTCCTTCCCCAATGCGGAGCTCGCATGGGCTGGGGACATACGGGAGTTGCGTGAAAATTCCTCGATTTGCTCACGGCCTTCTGGCCAAAAGACGCTGAGCCACGTCAGAATGTAGTCGTATGCCTTTAGACGAACTCCTTCTGAGTTGATGCGCACGAAGACGTCAGCAACGAGGCGCTTGTCAGCCTCGCTCTGAAGGTGAACGACGTTAAACTGATATTTCTCCAGCCCAGACAGTTTGCTAAAAACCTCATGAACTGCCTCTTTTTCTTCATCGCTGAGAGTTTCGCCAGACTCTTCATACCTCTCGAAAAATGTCTTTGTTGCCTTGTAGGAGCTGGCGAAATAGGTCGAAATGTCTTCGATCCACTCCGGGGATTTAGCAATAGGTGGTGTCCGCACCTCAAACTTCTCACTAAATGGATTGAACGCAATACGGATCTGCTTCTCGTTATAGTTAACGTCCCGGACAGGAAAGCCTTTTATCGCGGCATAAAGACTGGTCAAGCGCTGCTGGCCATCGATAATCTGGTGCTGGCCGATGAAATTCGCGTCACCTGAAATTGATCGAGACTCACCATCGGCAGCAACGTCCCAAAACATAAGCTCGCCTACTGGGTAGCCGCGGTACATCGAATCAAAAAGGTCACGGACCTTCGATGTGGGCCAGACAAATGGCCTCTGGAGATCTGGAAGTTGAATTTTTCCAGAGTGAACGTCATTGACTAGTTGCTGCACTTCCCACGAGACAGTGCGGAAGATGGAGGCCATGGAGAGAGACCTTTCTAAAAAAGAAGAGAAGGAATCGATACGTTTTTAGAGTAGCGTGCACTTCCGAAACCTCAGCGAGTGAGGACGCTGATCTGTTCGAGCGGCAAAACTTGAAGTGCCCCGGGTTTTGTTCCTAAGCATTTGCTTTGATTTCTATTACTTCTTGACCGGGGTGGTGTCAGAAGTTCTTCGATGTAGGCAGTCGGGTCGATATGATTGGGATCAGCGGCGATCGTGGGTTTCTTCCTTTCGAGCAGATGTAGGAGTTGATTCGAAAGGTACCCGCGATGGTCGCTGTATGCGCACCTGCACGAGGCTCACCGCGGGCTACAGATACACCACACTAAAGGACACAACCCTTGGGGCTACCGTAATTCGCAAGTAGGTGGAGGATCCACTTTCGGTGCGTCGTCTGTCGAGCAGGGCATCGGGAGTTAAGGTCGGCATGGCGAAGGAACATAATCATAGCCCGCTTAAGCGGGGGTAAAGCTACCTTGGGCGAGATTTCGAAGCAATACCGCCCGCCCTAGCGATTAACCACCAAATCGCAGCGGTGGCGAGCACAGTCGCGCTTATCGACGCCACCGCATCCACCACCGTCGCCTCTGCCAACCCCGCGACCTTCACATGGAATGGATCGGTTACGAACGAGAGAGTATTCGCCACCGCGTGCACCGCGAGCGCCGCCTCCAATCCGCCCGTTGACCACGTTAAGAAGGCGCCGCAGAGCGCGAAAGCCAGCACGTCGAGCTGGCCGCCCCAACCGTAGTTGTGTACAGACACAAACAGCAGCGCCGGGACCACGTATGCCACCCACGGCGAGCGGGTCCACTGGCCAACCACCTGCACAAGCGAGCCGCGGAATACGAGTTCCTCCGACAGCGCCTGCAGCGGGATGAGTGCAATGAGGATGCACAATGCACCGAACCTCGCCAGGGTAAACCCGCCGTCAGACCCTGCGGTCGCGTTCTCGGGAGCGCGGGCCACCGAGAATGCAAGCTGCACACCAAAGACCACCAGCGCAGGTATCAACGCTATTCCGAAGATGCGCCACCGAAAGCGATGCTCCGTCGACCACAGAGCGGTTGGCGTCGACCGCGTACACGCGCGGCGAGGAACGCAGCTGGGATGGTTGCCGCATACATAGATCCGGCCGCCAGAGCGAGCCAGGGCGTATCTACGAACTCGAAGTCGCCCATGGCTTTTAGTGCAGGGTTGAAGACCTGGTCGGCGGCGTCGAAAAGCGCGAGCATCGCGGCAAAGATTCCGAAAAAGAGCACGAACACAACGACGAACTCCAACAGCGGGCGCCACCACGCGACGTGCCTTGCGCCTTCACGCCCGAGGAGATGATAGGCGGTCATACCTTCAATGTACGCCGGTCAAGTCTTGGGAAGTGGTGTATCTGGCTTTCGAGTATGTGGTTAGTTTCGGGGGTGGGTGCTTGGAGCCGTCTCGGAGGCGGGGTTGAGTAAGTATTAGGCGGCGATTGCCTTGCTGTCGGTGGCAGTGGCGCCGACGAGGTTGGCAGCGATGATCTCCTTGATGTGGGACAGTCTGGCCAGCAACAAGTAGCGTGTTTGCTGAATCCACTCATCGTGTTGTTCCGCAAGGACGGTCCCTACCAGCCGGATGACGGCCTCACGGTTTGGGAAGACCCCGACGACGTCGGTGCGACGTCGGATTTCTCGGTTGAGCCGTTCGGTGGGGTTATTGGACCAGATCTTGGTTCATACCGGTTTCGGTGCAGTAGTAAAAGCTAACAGCTCATCGAATGATTCCTCCAGGTAGTCGGCCACTTGAGGAAACTTCTGCCCGCAGAACCCTACAACCTCACCGGATAAGCGAATGCATATCCGATGCGTCAGCGTTGAGTAGTCCGCCGTCAAGGTATCGCCTGCACCAACGAAGCCAGTGTCAACGGGCATTCCGCCAAAAGGCGTTCGTCACGCCAAATGGTTCCGGAGGTCACTGTCTCAGCCCTTCGGGCAGTAATAGGTTTAGTTCGTCTCGACTGAACTCCCTCAGTCCTTGCTTCTGAAGTCGATCACGCGCAATGTTAAAGCTCTTGTTATCTGTCCTGGGAACGGATGTATAGACCGATTTGGTTTGTTCTACAAGCCTGTCTCTTTCCTTGCGGACTTCCTCATCACTCATCGAGTTGAAGTCAGCCAAACAAGCCAAGTACTGCCGCTGGAGATACCAAAGTTGATCGGCAGCCTTCTGATGGTTTGCTATTTGCGTTCCCAGTTCGAACCGAAAGCTATACGAGTTAAGCGCAAGGAGCGCGAAAGTGAGTAGTCCCGTAGCTACCGTCGCCCATTGCTGCTGCGTCACAAAGATACCAACGATGCCAGCAGTTGAAGCCGCAGAAAGAAAGATTTGGGAAGTTTTGATTCTCCGCTCCGAGCGCGCAAGCCTCGTACGCTGTTCTTCCTGCGCGGCGTGAGAGTAGACCACATTCCCATACTCGTTCTCGAGCTGGGAATACAGCCTGTCGCGTTCAGGACTTCGGGAATCGGTCATCGAAGATCAGCCTCCAAAACTCTGTTGCTTGGCATGCGTCCGTCGCATCAATCGCAGTCTTGGCATTGTCCGCGTAAAGCGCTAGAAGATCCACCATAGGAGGTGGAGCAAATGCGTCAATTCGTCGACGTGTACCCGGAGCTACAACAACGCCACCACGGGCAAACTCGTTCTTCCAGTATTCGAAGAAGTCTCTGGTGTGCCAGTCGAAATATAGGTATGGCAAGTTATCAGCCCACTGGCTCTGTTCCCAGTATTCGAACGCCATTGCGTCCAGTGCCTGCCCGCTGAAGTACCGCCCCTGTTTGTTCCACGCCCTGAGCATCCGGCAAAACTTCTTCAGCCCACCTGGGTGATTCTTGCTCAGGTCATTGAACACTTCCAGCTCACGGCGCGGGTTCATTGTTGACCAAGAGCCGCCGTCATGCGTGTCTGGGTAACGGTACGTGCCGGGCGTTTCCGCCCGAAACACGGGGACTATTTCGAATCGAACTCCATCTGTGAACTCGGCGACGACGACTTGTCCGTCCCCACGCAGCTTGGTTTGGGGATAGGTCGCACTGAGACTTCGTTTCACTTTTTGGAGTAGCTCGGATGGCCCGTTCCCACCAAACAGGGATCGCGTCCAAGCGTTGTTGTATTCACCGGGCGGTAGCTCCACGAGAATATCGATATCACTCGTTGAGATCGCTGTACCGCGACCATATGACCCGGCGTACCAGGAGTGATCTGTGTCTGAGGAAGTTCCCCAAAAGTCCACATTGATGCGCCGTGTGATGGCATGGTATCGATTGCGCACCGCGCTGACTGTCGCCGGAGTCATCCGGAGATTCGCTTCGAATTGTCGAAACAATCGGTTTTCGTCACTCATCGCCTTCTCGCCTCCTGCCAATAGTCGCTGGCGAGCAGAGTATCTGCCCAACGCCCACCCATACCGCTGCAGGCAGTGCAGTCTGATCTTCGAAACCCGAACTTCGCGTCATCTTAGCTGGTGTGAGGACAAGCTCCTTGAAACAACGAAAGCCTCGAATGTGAACCTTGGTGATCACGACACCAGCTCCCCAAGGCCTCGCGCCAGGGGTAGCGCTCGGTCGAGCTTGGCAGCAATGCGCTCCTGCTCATCCACAGGCGGAACTGGAACGGGTACTACTTTCAGCTTCTCGACTGAGAGTCCAGGTTGTGCTGTTGCGGTGGCGTACTGATTCAAGTTCAGTTGCTCTAATGCTATAGCCGCCCAAGTGGAAGATGTATGCCCAAATGTCTCGACTACTACCGCATGCTCAGTCGCGAAAAAGCGCCCCGAAGCCACATTGATATTGCCACAAAGAGCGCCTTGACGACCGATGAGCGGGTAGGTTCCGTCTCTGTTGTAGTCGGCCACGTAACCCCTGATCCCGTTACCTCCGTAGCACGGGTACTCGCCAACTTCAGATATGTTGCCAACGGCGACGTTCTTGCCCGCCTGCATGTTGAACACGCGGCCTAGACGCGACCAAACCCAACTATCTGGAAGGTCAAAGGGCTCGTCCATTTTGTCCACTGGTGGCAGTGGTTTCTGCTTTCTGATTTTGCCCTCCTTTTCGAGTTGCCGGCGTTCGGTTCTGATGGTTTCGAGGAGTTCTTCTGCGGTGCCGTCGTCTGGGCGTTGGTCGGTGAGCTTGCCGCTGGTGGCGGCTTGAAGGATCGCGCGTTCGATTGCTTTGGCGAACTCGCGGTCTAGATGCTCTCTCTCTCTCGAGTTCAGCAAGTTGATCGATGAGCGGCAGAACCTCATCAAGTTTAGCGATGATGCGCTCCTGCTCCATTGGCGGAGGCAACGGGATCGGAAGATTCGCAATACTCTCGGAATTGAGCGTGTTGCCTTTGATTGCCGCTTTGGAATCACCCAATTGCGAAAGCAGAGGAAGCGCATGTGACAGATAGGTGCTGAACGACTCACCTGCTGACATAGCAGGGAATATCGAGACGATAGCTTCGTTATGAACGGCATCTCGACCCAGGAAACTGCAACGTCCGATGGTCAGTTTGAAGCTCATGATGAGAGTACCCGCTGGAGAGGGCTGTCCACCAAAGCACTCGGCAATGGCAGCGGCACTGACACCTTCCTTCGTTGACGCAATTGATCCACCCTGCGTCATATCTGAAATCGATACCCACGGAACTTCCGAAGGCGACCAGAACTTGGGTTCGGCTCTCTTTGGGGTCTTCCCAATCCGAAATTGATTGACATCTTGGAAACGCACCCACTCCCAGCTAGTCGGAATTGCAAACGGCTGGCTTTGCTCGGTCACGGGCCGGAGAGCCTTCTGCTTCTGGAGTTTCTTCGCTTTGACCAGTGCGGCGCGTTCTGTCTTAATCTGTTCAAGGAGTTCTGTGGCGGTGCCATCTTCTGTTCGTTGGTCGGTGAGTTTGCCGCTGATGGCGGCTTGGAGGATGGCGGCACGGAGGCGGTCGGCGATCATTCGGTCACCGCCAGGAGCGCTTCGATTTGGGCGATCTTGGCGTCGATTTGCGCGTCGAGTTCGGCTCGTTTGGTCTTGTAATCAGCGATTGTTTCTTCTGGGCTGAGCACGACGGTTGTTCGTTGCGGGAAGCCGCAGAGGTCAAGGTTGTAGCCGCCCGCGGTGAGTTGTTCGACGGTGAAACGTTGGGCCTTGGGGTTGCCGTCTGCGTCTTCGATCTCTCGGCGATCCATCCACCACTCAGCGGCGTCGGCCAGGTGTTCCCTCAGCATTGGTCTGGTCTTGGAAAACGCTTTGTATCCTTCGGGGAGGTCTACTCGGTAGTACCAGGTCTCCTTGGTTGTACCTGTGTTGTCGAAGAACAGGAGGTTGGTGGCGATTGAGGTGTAGGGCGAGAACACAGAGCCCGGCAGGCGAATGATGGTGTGGAGGTTGAACTCCTTGAGGAGCCGTTCCTTCAGTGCGAGTTTTGCGCCGTCGTTGCCGAAGAGGAACCCGTCGGGCAGTACGACCCCGGCTCTTCCGTGTCGTTTGAGCCGGTAGGTGATGAGCGCGATGAATAGGTCTGCGGTTTCAGAGGAACGGAAGGCTTGCGGGAAGTTCGCTTTGACCGATTCTTGCTCGGTGCCGCCGTAGGGCGGGTTCATGGTGACGACGTCGAACTTCTCGCTGTCTTTGAAGTCGCGCACGTTGCGTTCGAGTGAGTTGCCGTGAATGAACTGGGGCTGGTCGACGTCGTGTAACAGTAGGTTTGTCACGCCAAGTAGGTACGGCATTGGCTTCTTCTCAATGCCGTAAACGCTGGAGCGGTATGCCTCGCGGTCTTCGACGCTTTCGACCTGTTCGTTGAGGTGTTTGAGCGTTGAGGTGAGAAACCCGGCTGTTCCGGCTGCGAAGTCCGCGACGGTCTCTCCGAGCCTGGGGTTGATCATTTCGATCATGAAGTCGGTGACCGCGCGCGGCGTGTAGTACTCACCTGAGCTGCCCGCGCTTTGGAGTTCTTTCAGCAAGGTCTCGTAGATCTCACCAAAAGCATGCCGTTCTGTATAGTCCTCGAAGTCAATCTCGTCGATCAGGTTAACGAGTTGACGGATGAGGATGCCGTCCTTCATGTACTGGTTCGAATCCTCGAACACTGCTCGAACCACGGATTGACTGAGCGGCGTCGATGCGGTGATCGGCAGCGATTTGAGGACTGGGAAGAGTTCAGTGTTGAGGAACGTCAGCAGTTCCTCACCGGTCTTGGAGCGTCCGTCTTTTCGGTCGGGTGCCCAAGATCGCCAGCGGAGATGTTTGGGGATGATCGACTGGTAGGCGGGGTTGTGGAACTCCCAGTCGGCTTCTTTCGCGTCGTAGACCTTAAGGAACAACAGCCAGGTGAGTTGGGCGATGCGTTGGGCGTCGCCGTCGACCCCGGCGTCTCCGCGCATGATCTTGCGGGAGGTTGAAATGAACGAGTTCAGGCTCATTGGCTACTTGTGCTCCTTATGCAGCTTCGTAGAGGGCGTCTTCGAGTTCACGAATGGCCTGGAGGTAGGCGTCGCGTCCTCCGAAGAGGCGAGCAATTTTCTGCGGTGACCCGTACTGGGTGAATGGGTCAACGCTGAGGATTCTGGTTGTTTCGATTTCAGATATACCGATATCTGCGTACTTATCCAAGAGCGCTTCCAAGACTTCGCGGCACGTGTCTGAGTATTTGTGGAGGTAACCGCGCTTCTTGACGTGATCGATACGCTCTTGTTTGGTCAGTGGAGGCTTGTCGAAGGCAACGTGGAGGATTAGGTCGAAATCGTCAACGTCGAAGAACCTACCATCAGCTTCTTCGCGTATCGCCTCAAGGAAGACGCCACGGCTGCTGAGCTGGCCGATGAGTTCGTCCTTTCGCTCGGCCTGCGACCAAGCGGTAAGGAACGAGTCGAGGCTGGAGTACGTGTTCAGCAATGACCGCTTCGAGAAGTCGCGGATCGATTCGGTCACGAGCTTGCCGGTGACGGGATCGACGTACTGGACGCGCTCGTTGAGCAGTTTGACTTCGACACCGCGAACTCGCACCTTGCCTTGCTTTTCAGGGTCTGTGTCGTCGATCCAAGGCGGATCGCAGATGATCACATCATCTGGGCCGAAGTCCTCGATGTCATCTTCAGACCCGGGGTTTTCCACGGTTTCGTCGTCTTCTGGCCATTCGGGTTCGGGGATCTCGTCGTCATCTCCAGGCTCGGGCAAAGGCATGTCTATGCTGCCTGCTGGGTTGCCGTCGAAATCCGGGTCGGCGAAGAGTCGGGTCGATCCACGGAAGTCCATGATCGTGAAGAACTCTTTGCCATGCTCAGGATCGAGCCGGGTGCCGCGTCCGACGATCTGTTTGAACTCCGTCATTGACCCAATGTTGGACTCCAAGACGATGAGCTTGATCGTTTTGACGTTGACGCCTGTGGTGAGCAGTTTCGATGTAGTCACCAGTGTCGGGTACTGCTCGTTGACGTCAGCGAAGTTGTCGAGCTGACCCTTGCCTTCTTTATCATCCCCGGTGATCTTCATGACGTACCGGTAGTCCTCGATGACCCGTTCAAGGTTCTCGTTCGCTAGAGCTTGGCGCATTCGTTCAGCATGCTCAATATCGACGCAGAAGACGATGGTCTTCGAATCGGTGCCGTACCTCTCGAGCCAGGACGTCACGTACTTGGCAACCATCTGGGTGCGCTCATCAATGATGAGGTTACGGTCGTAGTCCTTGACGTTGTACTCGCGATCCTCAACTTCGTTGCCATCAACGTCGACTTGCCCCTCGAACGGTCGCCAGTTTTCCAAGTCGACGTCCAAGCCAACACGGATCACCTTGTACGGAGCGAGGAAGCCATCCTCGATTCCCTGTTTCAAACTGTAGGTGTAGACAGGCTCACCGAAGTAGTCGATGTTCGACACTTCCTTGGTTTCTTTCGGTGTTGCCGTCATACCAATGTGGATGGCGCTAGAGAAATAGTCGAGGACACGTCGCCACAGCGATTCTTCGCGTGCCGATCCACGGTGACACTCGTCAATGATGACGAGGTCGAAGAACTCTGGTTTGAACTGCCGGAATGGTTCTTCACCCTCCTCACCAGTGAGCTGTTGATACAGGCTCATGTAAACCTCGTAAGAGGAATCCAAGTGCTTGCCTTTGACCTTGGTGATGCGGCCAGAGAGTGGCTCGAAGTCGCCGGTGATGGTCTGATCGATCAGCACGTTGCGATCGGCAAGGTACAGTACCCGTTTCACTGTTCTAGCTTTGAGGAGCCGCCAAATAATCTGAAAGGCCGTGAATGTCTTGCCGGTGCCGGTGGCCATCACCAGGAGTAGACGGCGGTCGCCGTGTGCGATGGCTTCCAGCGTGCGGTCTACCGCTACCTGCTGGTAATAGCGAGCTTCTTGCGGTTTGAACGGGTCAACATGGTATGGCTCAGCGATCAGTGCCGCACCCTGAGCGTCAAGTCCTTTGCCAACCAGATAGCGTTGCCACAACTCATCCTCGGTAGGGAACTCATCCAAGCCGATCTCTCGCTCAACGCCGGTGAAGAAGTCGTGCTCGATGAAGCCCTTGCCGTTTGACGAGTAGGCGAACGGGGCGTCAAGCTTCGCGGCATAACCTAGTGCCTGCTGCAGACCTGCACGGACAGTATGCTCCATGACCTTGGCTTCAACAACCGCAAGCGGCTTACGCGACTTCGAACCAAGCAGCACGTAATCCGCTTTGCTGATCTCGCCCCGTTTGGTCTTGGTACCTTGAACAATGACCTGGCCAGGAGCGATGACAAGCTCCATACGAAGTTGCTCTTTACGCCAACCAGCCGTCTCTGTGATCGCAGGTGTAATGAACCTGATTTTGACGTCCTCTTCAGTGAGCTTTTGCATCGTCATCTCCCTTCTCAAAGGCGATTCCGTACTTGCCCTGGGGCTGGTTCTCACGGAGCTGATCGAGGACTTCGCTGAAGGAGGACATGGGCATCATTTTGCCCGTAAACCTCAGCTGTTTTGGCTTAAGGGGTGTCTATTTCCCCCTGATGAGGTTGATCAGCGCCATCACACCCGAGATCGCCGCGGTGAGGCCGGCTAGCAAGAACCCGAGTGCGAACACTCCGGCGATGAACGACTTCGCGTCGGGGTCGAAAGTCTCGATGCAAAGCCCGAACAGGAAAAAGCACAGCACACCGAGGCCCGCAGACCACTTAAACACCTTGGAAGCCTTTGGGCGTTTGACTGGCGTGGGCGCCGGGTCCATCAGAGCAGGGGTGTTCCAAGACGACTGCAACGGCGCCGGGGTGTAGCGCGGGGCGTTCGCGGCGGTAAGGAGTTCTTCCGGGGTGGGGTCGACGGGGCTGCTTGCGGTTTGGCGGGGCTGCGCTTGCGTAGGGGCGGACGGTTCGGGGATTGGCCTCGGGGTGATTGCGGTGCTGCCAGCTGTGCGCTCGGGGGCGGGCTCGGGAGTGGCATTCTCGGTGGAGTCGTCCACAATGCCGTCGGCTGCGAGGCCCACCACCATCTCCACCAGTTGGCTGCGGCGCTTCGGGCCTACGCCGGGGAGTTGGAGCAGGTCGTCTGCGCTGACTTGCAGCATCTCGGGGTGCTCCAGGCTCCACACCGCGAGGTAACGGTCGATGCCCCTGCCGGTGGCTTCCGGGACGTGGTGGGGTTGGAGGTTGTCCGCCATCTCGTGCAGCGGGCGGTTCGGGTGCAGCGCGATCCACGCTGCTGCGATGCGGGATGTGGACGTGCCTGTCGTTTGAACTTGCTGCGGGGAGAGCCAGGAGAACTGTGCTGTGGACTGCTCCAACGCTGCGGGTTGCTCCGACACCGCTGGTTGCACTGAAACGGCTTCGTGATCGATCGTGCTCAGTAGCTGTGCGAACTTCGTCTCGCCGACGATTGGAATGCCGTACTTTCGCGCCTTTTGAGCCTTGCCGCTCATGGAGTCGGGGTTGGCGGCGACCAGCAGGGCACACTTCTTTGTCACTTGGCCTATGTGCAGGCCGGCGGCGGTGGCGCGGCGCACCCACTCTTCCTGCGGAATGTCCATCGCGCCAGTGAGCGCGATGTGATCGCCCAGCTGGAGGGTGAATTGGGCGGGGGCGGTGCCGGCCTGTGGTTCGTCGAGGAGCGACTGCACAAAAGCGAAGTCCACGCTGAGCGCGTCGGCAATGGCGAGCAGCTCGGCGCGCTCGCCATCGGTGATGACGCCGTCGGACCAGGCATCGACGGCGAGCTGGCGCGTGAATTCCTCATTGATCGCATCCACATCGTCCGCGTCCAGACCAGAGGCGATCGCGGTTTGTTCCAGTTGGCGCATTTCGGTGCGGGAAATGTGGCGGTCTACAAGCGCACGGGTTAGCTCATCGCGGTACGCGTCCTCATCCCTTGCACCGCTTGCGGGCAGGGCGTGAGAGAGCTGGCCGGACCAGGAGGATTCGGCACCGCGTGGTAGGACGCGGCATTCCGCGGTCGGGGCGGGGAACGTTGCCGTCGGGTAGCCCGACACATCGGCGCCGCAGTGGAAGTGGAGGTGATGGAGCAACTCCGCGGTTGCCTGCGCGTCGGCGAGGGCCGAGTGCGCTTGGGGGTTGTGGATGCGGGTGGCCGTGAGGGCGTCGCTGAGCTTCGCGCAGCCCAAGTGCTGTTTGGCCAGCGCCATCGTGTCCAGCCAGGGTTGGCAGAGACCGTTGTGCGCATGCGCGCGGTTGAACTCGTTGGTGAGGAAACGGTGCTCGAACGGCGCATTGTGCGCCACCAGGACGCGGCCGTCGAGCAAGGAGCCGAGGTACGCGGCGACGTCGCGGAACGTGGGCGCGTCCACAACATCGGTCGCGGTGATCTTGTGGATGTGGCTGTTGGGAATATCGCGACTGGGCTGGATCAGTGTCTCCCACGTGCGCTCCACGGTGAGGTCGGGCCGAAGCAGGACCACGCCGATTTCCACGATGCGGCAGGCGTTGCTGACCCCTGTGGTCTCGAGATCCACCACCGCGAACCCGGTGTCGTGGGTGGTGAGGTTTGGGTGCCCGGTCTGCGGGTCCATCGTGGCTCCTTGTTCTGTGCGGCTTTGCGCTGCTTGTTGGTGACTGCCTAGCAGAGTAGGACACGGGCCGACACGCGGTGAGGGTTGTCGGACGGGTGTTCGGCTGGGGTCGGTGCGTCTAAAAGGCGAAGGGTGGAATTGGTTGTCAACATGAGGATGACAGACGAGTGCCGGAGGGGGTTGAACAATGAAGCGTTATGCAGTAATCAAGAAGCTGCGAACGGAAGCGTGTGACTTAGGAAAAGGGTGGTGGCGATGAAGGCGTTCACGGTGACCGCAGAGCGTGGGCGCAGCGGCGCATGGGTGCTGGAATGCGACGAACTTGGGGTGGTTTCGCAGGCCCGGAGGCTCGACCGCGCGGAGGGTGAGGTCGCTGAGGCGATCGCATTTCAATCTGGGTTGCAACCGGGCGAGTTTAAGATCGAGGTCGTGCCGATCCTCCCCGCTGAAGTCGAGACGCTGCGCCAGCGTGCCGACGACCTCGGCGTGAAGGCGAAAGCCGCGTCGGAAGAAGCTGCGGCTGCGAGGGCTGCGTTGGCGCGAAAGTTGAAAGACGAGGGCTTCACACTCCGCGAGATGGGGCAGGTGCTCGGGGTGTCGTACCAGCGGGCGTCGGAGTTGGCGGCGGGGGAGGGGACCGGAGGGCGTCGATAGGTAAAAGCTCCACGGAACCGGCGGCGGGTTCGCTGCGTCTAAAGAAACATGAAGAACTCGGGAGTGATCGCTTGGCTGTTCACTGGACTGGCGGCGACTGTGGCGGTCGCGTATGCGGTGGTGCTGGCCTTGGGGCCGCCGAACATGACCGCAACGGTGCTGGACTTTTCCGCGAAAGTGATTGGGCCACTGGGAGCTGCGCTGATCGCGTGGGCGGGTGTCTCACACACGGTGGCGAACTCGCGACTGCAGGACACGGCGAAGGAATGGCATCAAGATCTGCGGTGGGCGACGGAGCTGTGTTTAACGGGCGAGCCGAAACGGATCGGTATAGGTATTGCGCTGCTTGATGAGCTGGACGATCGTCGATTTCTGGACCATGAGCAGGTTAGAATGGTCAGCAGAATAACGGACGAAGTGCTTCAAAACATCCTCGCGGAAGGGCCTGATGGAGAATGGAGCGGCGAAGATGCGGTATAGCTACAAGGAAATCAAGTCTCTAGACGGACTGCGCCTCAAGCGTCCGCCGCACCAGGGGGAGATCGCGGCTGCGCACTTAGTGATCAAGCAGATTAACGAAGGGAAGCGCCCGGGCGAAGAGATCACGCCGTTTCTCCGGTGGGTGGCTGACTACGGCTCGCCGGGCTTCCAGGTCGCGCCCGTGGTCATTGAGAACCCGAACAGCTAAAACAGCTCCTTGACGGCCGCGCGGTCCACCTTGCCCGGGCCGAGCTGCGGCAACGCCGCCACCGACTTGAGCTCCTTGGGGAGCTGCCAGTGCGCGATGCGGCCGGAGTCCTCGGCGTCGGCGAGCGCGTCGAGGATATCGGGCACTGTCGCGGAGCCGGTGTAGGCGGCGCAGATGCGCTGGCCGAAGCGGTCGTCGTCTTTGCCGATGACGGTGGCGGCGGTGACGCCGTCGATACGCAAAAGCTCTTCTTCTAGCACCTCGGGGTGGAGCTTGAGGCCGCCGGAGGAGATGACGTTGTCGGTGCGGCCGAGGACCGTGAGCACGCCGCTGTTGAGCTCGCCGGCGTCGGAGGTGCGGAACCAGCCGCCGGCGAGATCGGGGGAGTCGAAGTTGTGGTAGCCGCGGGCGACCATGGGACCGCCGAGGTGGATGCGCCCGTCCTGGATTTTCACGCGGGCTCCGGCGATGGGGCGGCCGTCGTAGACGCAGCCGCCGGAGGTTTCGCTGGAGCCGTAGGTGGTGACCACGTTGATGCGCAGCTTCTTAGCGGAGTCGAGCAGGCGCGGGTTGGTGGCTGCGCCGCCGACGAGGACCGCGCTGAAGGTTCGCAGCGCGTCGATGCCCTTGAGCGTGGAGGTGGCCTTGGCCAGCTGCATCGGGGTCAGGGCAGTGTAGGTGCGCTCGCCGGTTTGGGCGAGCTCGTGGGCGCGGGCGGCAAACTCCGCGACGTTGAAGCCGCGGGTCAGGTCAATGAACGCGGGCTCGACGCCGGCGACCATGCTGCGGACGAGGACTTGCAGGCCGGCGATGTAGGCGGTGGGCATGGCCAGTAGCCATTGGCCTTCGCCGCCGAGCGCCTGGTGGGTCGCGTCCGCGCTGGAGATCAAGTTCGCCGGGGTGAGCATCGCGCCCTTCGGCTTGCCAGTGGAGCCGGAGGTGGACACGACCAGGGCGATGTCGTCGTCGATGGGCGCGCCGGGTTTCAGCGTGTTGCGCAGCAGGTTCGTGCGCGCCGGGTCGTTCGCAGGCACAGGCAGCAGCGTGCGCTGGCCGGTCAGGGCCTCTTCCAGCGCGGGGATAATCGCCAGCGGGTTGGCGGGGTCGACGGGGAGAAGTTCCAGCAGGTGGGTCACTTGGCGGGCGTTTCGTTGTCGAGGGGGTTGGTGGGAGTGGTGCGGGCGAAGGTCTTGCGCGACAGCGGGCCGTCGATAGTTGCCCACAGCCCCGCGGCTGTGATTGCGGTGAGCAGCGCGTACATCACCGGCGCGCTGTGGGGCGCGATGAGCACGGCAACGGCGTTGAACCCAATGTGGCACACAACCGCCAGCGCCCAGAGCTGCCAGCGGCGCTCGCGCACCGCGCGCAGCACGATCAGGGTAAACACCACGTGTGCGGCGATCGCGAGCGCTCGTTCGTACCAGCTTGCGGCGATCATTCCCAAGCCGATGTTCTGCAGCGCCTCAATCTGGTCTGCAATGGCCTGCGCGGTGGCGGGGTCGTCGTTTCCGGTGGCCTGCGCCTTGATTGCGTCGCCGGTGGTCAGCAGCATGAGGTTGCCGACGAACAGGTTGGCAAAGAGCAGCAGCGCCTCTATGCCGCCGTGGCCCAGGCCGAAGCCGACGCCGTCGTTCCACTCGCGGGTGTTCGTGTCCCAGAAACGCAGCACGATCCAGCGGGCGGTCTCCTCGAACAAACCGGAGGTGACCAGGAACAGTGCCGTGGTCAGGGCAGTGGCCGTTGCTGGATCGAATGTCTTGCTGAACAGGAACTGCAGCGGGATCACCAACGCAAACCTGGCCACCTGGGACAAAGGGAACGCCAGTGTGCCCCAGCCCAGCGACGCCCACCTGAAGCCGAGCCTGCGTTTTGCCACAAACCACGCGGCCAGCACGAGAGCGGCCAAGCCGACGAATTGCAGAATGAGAAGGCCCATCGTCATGGCAGAAACGATACCGCTGCAGTCGTGGCGGGTCGCGGTGGGCGGTGCGACGGGGCGGATCGGCGGGGCGGATAAACGGGCGTTTGCGGCGAGGTCGATACCTTGATGTCGATAGTTGCTGGTCACAGCGTTTCGCCGATTTTGAGCCGAAAACACTCCCGACGCGCTGACCTGGAACTATCGACCTGGAAGTATCGACATCGAGCTATCGACCTGGCTAGGCCCGCTCCTGGTCACCTGTAACGCAGATCTCACTTGCCACCGATAAAACAGACATGAGGAAGATCATCGCACCGGCCGTCGCTGCGGCGACCGCCCTAACACTCACCGTCCCTGTCACTGCTACCGCCGCCACCTTGACCCCGTTTACCAAGGACGGCACCAACTACTGCCGCGTCACGCTCAACGACGTCGAGCGCGGCCCCGCCAACCAAGCCGAACGCGCCGCGAAAACGCTCACGCACGGCATGTACGCCACCTCGGTCGTCGAGGCATTCGAGGCAACATTCCCGGAGCTGAAGAAGCTTGGCGACGATTACGTGGCCGAGCCGGACGTCGTCAAGCATTTGCGCCTGCTGCGGGACGACAAAACACCCGAGGACGACATCCGTGCCGACGCCCGCGCCGCCGCGAAGGAAAAGCTGGCGCCGCTGGGTCTGCACGGCACCGACGCCGACTTCTACCTGGATATGAAGGAAGGCTCCCAGATCCCGCTCGGTCCGGCCGGCCGCGCGCTGAAGGGCAACGCCGACTGGTTCGTGGGCATCGACGGCGGGGTGCCGAAGGTGCAGCCGCTCGGCGACGACTACGCGTTCGGCCGCACCGGCCAGAACACCGCGCAGTGGCTGCGCCACGTGGAAGGCTGGCAGCGCGACGCGTTCGCCGCGAACATGAAAAAGACCTACTTCGGCCAGGTGCAGGACACGTTGGAAAGCTCGTACTACTACGCGCTCGAGGAGGCCAAGACCTGCCACGACGGCACCAGCCACGTCATCTTCCCCATGCAGGATCTGAAGCTGCCGAAGGCGCCGGAACTGGCCAACGCCGACTTGGGCGATACCGCGCCTGAGCCGGTTCCAGCCCCGAAGGACCCGGAGGAGAAGCCGGACACCAACGCCCCGGAGACCTTCGACGCCAAGTTGGCCAAGATCTTGGGCATCGTCGCCGCGGTGTTGACGGCACTGGGCGCGCTGTTCGGCCTGCTGCAGAACATGGGCGTCAAGGGCCTGCCCGCCATTCCGCAGATTCCGGGGTTGACCAAGTAACTAGCCGGCGCAGCCTCGCAGCGCTAGTAGTAGAACGGGAACTCGTCCCAGCGCGGCGGGCGCTTTTCCAAAAACGAGTCGCGGCCCTCGACGGCCTCGTCGGTCATGTACGCCAGGCGGGTGGCCTCGCCGGCGAAGACTTGCTGGCCCATCAGGCCGTCGTCGACAAGGTTGAACGCGAATTTCAGCATGCGCTGCGCGGTGGGGGACTTGCCGTTGATTTCGCGGGCGACCTGGATCGCCTCGTCCTCAAGCGAGGCGTGCGGCGCGACGATGTTCACCGCGCCCATGCGCTGCATCTCCTCCGCGGTGTAGGTGCGGCCGAGGAAGAAGATCTCGCGCGCGAACTTCTGGCCCACCATCTTGGCCAAATACGCCGAGCCGTAGCCGGCGTCGAAGGACCCCACGTCCGCGTCGGTCTGCTTGAAGCGGGCTTCCTCGCGCGAGGCGATGGTCATGTCGCACACCACGTGCAGCGAGTGCCCGCCGCCGGCCGCCCAGCCGTTCACCACGGCGATGACCACCTTCGGCATCGTGCGGATCAAACGCTGGACCTCCAGGATGTGCAGGCGCCCGCCCTCGGCCTTCACGCGCGCTTCATCGACGGTCTCCGCAGTCTCGCCGCCTGCGTACTGGTAGCCGGAGCGGCCCCGGATGCGCTGGTCGCCGCCGGAGCAAAACGCCCAGCCGCCGTCCTTTTCCGATGGCCCGTTGCCGGTCAGCAGCACCACGCCTACCGACGGATCGCGCCGGGCGTGATCCAACGCCTGGTAGAGCTCGTCAACGGTGTGGGGGCGAAACGCGTTGCGCACCTCGGGCCGGTCGAACGCGATGCGCACGGTGCCGTCGGCACGCGTGTCGCCCACGTGGCGGTGGTAGGTGATGTCCGTGAAATCAAAGCCCTCGACCTCGCGCCACTGGCTGGGGTCGAAGGGCTGGGCGGTGGAGTACTGCATGGGGGTAATCGTACCCATACACCCCTTTTAGTTAGGGCAGCCTTGCTTTAGTATCAGTGTCATGCAAGAACATGTGCTTATCGACGTTCCAGTCGGCCACAACGCCACCATCACGCACGTCAGCTGCCCGACGGCGCGTCGGCTGCGCGAGCTGGGCCTCCGCGCCGGTGCGGAGGTGACCGTCATGCAGAAAACCGCTGGCGGCGGCCGCGTGATCAAGGTCCGAGGCTCCCATTACGCACTGGGTAAGGACACTCTTCGCCGCATCACCATCGCTCCGACCGAGCAGGCCGCGTAATGGCCGACTGTCACGGCGCGCCGGTTTCAGAGTTCGCGCCGGTGGGCACGCCCACCATCGCGCTGGTCGGCGCGCCGAACGCGGGCAAGTCCACGCTGTTCAACGCGTTGACGGGCGCGAGCGCGACCATGGGCAACTACCCGGGCACCACCGTCGAGGTTGCCCGCGGCGTGTGGCGCCCCGCCGGCGCCACCTACAACATCGTCGACTTCCCAGGCGCGTACTCGCTGGACCCAGTCAGCCCCGACGAGGCACTCACGCGCGAGCTGCTTATCGACGACACACGTGACCGCCCCGACCTCATCCTGGCGACGGTGGACACCTCGAACCTGGCGCGCGGCCTGTACTTGGTGGCGCAACTGGCGGAGCACCCGTACCGGCTCGTGGTGGTGCTGACCAAGAGCGACGTGGCGGCCAAGCAGGGACTGGAGGTGGACCCAGTGGCGCTCGAGCGGGAACTGGGCGTGCCGGTTGTAGTGCTGGATCCGCGGCGGAGGGACGTTGGTGGGGTGGCGGAGCTCGTCGCTAAGCAACTGCACGTACCTGCCGCAGCGGCGCGTGGGACCGCGGCCGGCGACGAGTTCGCGCAGGCCGATGAGCGTTTCGAGTGGATCGACAACGCGGTGGCCGCCGCGACCGTGCGCAACGAGCACCGCGACACCGTGACCGAGGCCGTGGACCGTGTCGTGCTGCACCCTGTGGCCGGCCCTCTGATCTTTTTGGCCGCCATGTTCGCGGTCTTCCAGATCACCACCACCGTCGCGGCACCTCTGCAAGATGGCCTGGATGCCTTCTTCGCCGGGCCGCTGTCGGACTGGGCCACCGCCGGTTTGGCGCGCATCGGTCTGGGTTACCCCGTCGTGCAGGGGCTGATTGTCAACGGACTGATCGGCGGCGTGGGCATGGTGCTCACGTTCGTGCCGCTGATGGCGCTGATGTTTCTGTGCCTAGCAGTGCTGGAGGACTCCGGGTACATGGCCCGTGCCGCCGTGGTCGCGGATCGGCTGATGCGCGCGATCGGGCTGCCCGGCAAGGCGTTCATCCCGCTGATCGTGGGATTCGGGTGCAACGTGCCGGCGATCGCCGCCACGCGCGTGCTGGCCACCCCGGAGCAGCGGCGGCTGACGGCACTGCTGGTGCCGTTCACCTCATGCTCCGCGCGCTTGACGGTGTACGTAATGCTGGCGCAGACGTTCTTCCCGGACCACGCTGGCACGGTGGTGTTTGCCATGTACGTGGTCTCCATTGCGCTGGTGGTGCTGGCCGGGCTTCTGCTGCGCGGCACTCTGTGGCGGACGATGGGCTCGGACCCGTTGGTGATCGACCTGCCCACCTACCAGCTACCCACCGCGCGGCTGAGCCTGTCCGTGATGTGGTCGCGCCTGAAGGGCTTTCTCAACACCGCAGGCGGCATCATCGTCGCCACCGTGGTGGTCATCTGGGCGCTCCAATCCACACCCGCGGTGGGCGGGTACAGCTGGGGCGACGAGGACCTGGCGCCGGCGGACTCCGCCTACGGTGTGGCTTCCGGCGCGGTTGCCCCAGTGTTTGAACCGGCGGGTTTCGGCTCCTGGTCGCTCACCGGCCCGCTGGTCACCGGCTTTCTGGCCAAAGAGGCGGTGATTTCCACCTGGGCGCAGACCTACGCGCTGGAGGACCCGTCGGGCCTCGAGCCTAAGGAGCAGGGCACCTCCGACCTGGCCGCCGCAGTGCGCGCGGACTTCGACGAAGCTTCCGGCGGGCACAGGATCGCCGCGGTGTGGGCCTACATGATCTTCCTCATGGCGTACACCCCGTGCGTGGCTACGCTCGCCGCGCAGCGCCGCGAGATCGGCTGGAAGTGGACCCTGCTCGGGCTTGTGGGCCAACTCGCGCTCGCGTGGGCGCTGGCCGTGGGCACCTTCCAGCTGCTGAAGGTGTTCTTCTGATGCGCCCCATGCAGGCCGTTGTGGCGGCTATCAAAGACGGTGCACGCTCCCGCACCGACATCCGCCGCGTGACGGGGCTGACGGATTCCACCGTGGATGCCGTGGTCCACCACCTTGAGCGCACCGGCCACCTCACGCTGGAAGAGCTCGGCTCGTCTTGCGCGGGCGGGAACTGCAGTTCGTGCATCGCCGCCGCGGCCAACGGCATGACGTGCGCGGACAGACCGAAGGGGCCGGTCGCTCTCGTGCTGACCAAGCGGCCGCAGTAGCCTCTATGCAACTACCTCGGCCGGTAAAGAGGTATAAAGCACCCATGCTGCCTTCCGCCGACGAGATCCTCGAGCGCGCCCACGTTGTCGCGCTGCCCATGGCCGTGAAATTCCGCGGCGTGACCACCCGCGAGGCCCTGCTCATCGACGGCCCCGCCGGCTGGGGCGAATTCTCCCCCTTCGTCGAGTACGGCCCGCAGGAGTCCGCCGCGTGGCTGGCCGCCGGCATCGAGGCGGCGTTTACCGGCCTGCCTGAAGCGCACGGCGAAGTCGAGGTCAACGGCACCATCCCGGCGGTCGCCGACGTCGAGCCGGTGCTCGCGCGCTACCCCGGCGTCACCACCTTCAAAATCAAGGTGGCCGAGAAGGGGCAATCGCTTGACGACGACTTCCGGCGTGTCGCCGCCGTCCGCAAGCTTCGCCCCGACGCGACACTTCGCGTGGACGCCAACCGCGGCTGGAGCGTCGATGAGGCCGTCGAGGCCGCCGAGAAACTGGGGGAGCTGGAGTACATCGAGCAGCCCTGCGCCACTGTGGAGGAACTCGCGGAGGTTCGGCGACGCACCCAGACCCCGATCGCTGCGGACGAGTCCATCCGCCGCGCCGCGGACCCGTACCGCGTGGCCGAGCTCGGGGCGGCGGATGTGGCGGTGTGCAAGGTGGCGCCGTTAGGTGGCGTCGATAAGCTTCTGCGAATTGCCCGCGACTTGGACCTCGATGTGACCGTGGCCAGCGCGTTGGATACCGCCGTCGGGATGGACGCGGGGCTGGTGGTCGCGAAACTTGCCGGCTCGCGCGCGGCTGGGCTGGCCACGCAGCGGCTGTTTGTTGAAGACGTCGCGGAGCCCCGGGAGATCACAAACGGACGCATGGCTGTCACCCGCACCACCCCCGATCCGGACAGACTGCACGCGCTGCGGGCGCCAGCGACGCGCCGCGACTGGTGGTTCGACCGCGTCCGCGCCTGCGTAGAGGTGCTAAATCAGTGCCCCCGAATCCGGGTGTAATTCCGGAAACGGGTGTGGGAATCAGGGGGTGTCCGCTAACCTTTCGCCCATGTCGACTCCCGTGATCCACGATTCCGCCGCCCTTTCCGACGGCGACCTCGCCAAAGCACCCGAACCCGGCGAGTGGCGCCGCCAACTCATCGGCCTGATCACCGGCGTGATCCTCGCCGCGCTCGTCTACTTCTTTTTCCCCTCCGGCGCGGCGGACACCGTCGCTCAGTCCTCCGGCGCGAAGGAAGGCGTGGAGTACTCCGCCGACACCATGCGCATCGTCGCCGCCACCACCGTCCTCATGGGCGCGTGGTGGATGACCGAGGCGATCCCGCTGGCCGCCACCGCACTGCTTCCCATCGCCGTGTTCCCGCTGGCGGGCGTGGCGCCGTTTAAAGACGTCTCTTCGCCCTACGCGTCCGCGACAATCTTCCTCTTCATGGGCGGCTTCCTCATGGCGCTGGGCCTGCAGCGCTGGAACCTGCACCGCCGCCTGGCGCTGATGGTGGTCAAGGTGGTGGGCACCAGCCCGAAGCGCATCATTTTGGGCTTCATGCTCGCCACCGGATTCATGTCCATGTGGGTGTCCAACACCGCAACCGCCGTGGTGATGCTGCCCATCGGCACCTCCGTGCTCATGCTCACCGCGGACACCGTCGGCGGGATGAAAAACCAGAAGAAGTTCGCCACCGCGCTCATGCTGGCGATCGCGTACTCGGCGTCCATCGGCTCGCTGGCAACGCTCATCGGCACCCCGCCGAACGCGCTGCTGAAGGGCTACATGGAAGAAGCCCACGGCATCGTCATCGGCTTCGGCGAGTGGATGCTGGTGGGCCTGCCGGTGGCCGTGGTGTTCACCTTCATCGCGTGGTGGGTGCTCATCACCGTGTTCAAGCCTGAAGTGGACACCATCCCGGGCGGGCGCGAGCTCATCGACGCCGAGCTGAAAAAGCTCGGCCCCTGGACCTTCCCCCAGGTCGCCGTCGGTGTGATCTTCCTGGTGGCCGCACTGGCGTGGATCTTCATCCCGCTGGGCCGCAACCAGTTCGGCTGGGACTTCCCGTACGACGACGCGATTGTGGGCATCATCGCCGGCCTGCTCATGTTCATCGTGCCCGGCACCGCCAACGGCAAGCGCCTTCTGGACTGGGAGACGGCCAACGAGATGCCGTGGGACGTGCTGCTGCTGTTCGGCGGCGGGCTTTCCCTGTCCGCCATGTTCACCGCTACCGGCCTGTCCCTGTGGATCGGCGAGAAGGCCAAGGGGCTGGCGTCGCTGCCGATGATCCTGCTTATCTTCGCAGTCGCCGCGCTCGTGCTGATCTTGACGGAGCTGACCTCCAACACCGCCACGGCCGCGACGTTCCTGCCCATCATGGGCGGCGTTGCAGTGGGCATCGGGCTTACCGACGCCACGGAGATGAACGTCATGCTCCTTGCCATCCCGGTAGCACTCGCCGCCACCTGTGCGTTCATGCTGCCGGTGGCGACCCCGCCGAACGCGATCGCGTACTCCTCCGGCTACGTCACCATGGGCGAGATGATCAAGGGCGGCGTCTGGCTCAACGTGATCGCCATGGTGCTGATCACGCTGGCGACCTACTTCATCGCGGTGCCTGTGTTCGGGCTCGTGCTCTAAAGCCTCTAAAGCCCGACACCTTCGCGCCCCGTCAATTGCATTTGGCGGGGCGCGCTAGTGTATTTCGCATGGATAACGAGACGAGACAGTACGGCCCCCAGGGTGGCGAGCCGCGCCGCGAGCGGCCCCGGCAGTACTTCCCGGACCAGTCCCAAAACCAGTACCAGCAGCAGGCGCAGCCGCGCTACGAGGAGCACTACGCCCAGCCCGCCTACCAGCCGCAGTACGAGTACGAACAGCCGTACTACGACAACGGCTACGAGCCGGAGCCGGAGAAGGACACGTCGGCAGGCGCGATTGCGCTCGGCGTGTTCGCGGCGCTGAGCTTCATCGCCGCGGTGGTGCTGGCCGTGCTGTGGCGCGGCGCGGCGGCGGAGGCGGACAAGCCGCCGGTGACGGAGACCAGCACGGTTACCCAGACCACCACGGAAACGAAGACGGAGACCACCACCAAGTTCCCGTCCATTTTCCGGGACCGGGACAACCCCACCGCCACGCTGGAGCCGATGGAGCCTGCGCCGGATCCGAACGAGATCGAGCGCGAGATCCGCGACGGCGCCCGCGACATTCTGGACCAGCTGCGCGGCGGCGCGGACGAGTACCTACAGGAGCAGTAGATGGCAGCTATGGAGATTGCGGCGGCGGTGGCGGAGCTCGTCGCGAAGCATTGCACCGATGTGGTCATGAGCCCGGGCTCGCGCAACTCGCCGCTGGCCTACGCGCTTTTGGCGCGCCGCGACGTGACGGTGCACATGCGTATCGACGAGCGCTCCGCCGCCTTCACCGCCCTCGGCCTCGCACGGGTGCAGCGCCGGCACGTCGGCGTGGTGATGACCTCCGGCACCGCCGTGGCCAACGCGTACCCGGCGGTGATTGAGGCGCACATGTCGCACACCCCGCTCGCGGTGATCAGCGCGGACCGCCCGGAGCGCCTCGTCGGCACAGGCGCGTCGCAGACCATCTGGCAGCAGGGCATCTTCGGCCGTTACGCCGAAACGCAGCAGGTGCAATCGCTTGACGACGTCCACGCGGCCTCCTTTGCCACCCCCCAGGTCCACATCAACGTGGCCCTCGACGCCCCGCTCGTGCCGGAAGCGCTGCCGGAGCCGGTGGGGCAGCCGCGCCGGGTTGGGCCGGGTGCGCTCGAGGGGTCGCGCGACTGGGTCGATCACGGCGCTGTGGACGTGGACCTGACCCGCAACTCCCTGGTCATCGCCGGCGACGAGGCCTGGGAGGTGCCGGGACTCGAGCACGTGCCCACCATCGCCGAGCCCACCGCGCCCACACCCTTCCACCAGGTGCACCCGCTGGCCGCGCGCTTTTTCGCCCAGTCCGAGGTGGCCATCTCCCACGACGGTGGCGACTTCGCCGCCGACACCAAACCGGAGCAGGTCATCGTGGTCGGCCACCCGACGCTGCACCGCGACGTGATGGCCCTTTTGGCCGACCCGGACATCGAGGTCATCGGCATCTCGCGCACCGAGACGTTCACCGGCCAGCCCGACAAGCGCGGCTCGCGCGTCAACGCCACCGGCCAGCCCACGGACACGTGGCTGAAAATCTGCGAGGCCGCCGGCGACGTCGGCGCCGACACCGTGCGCCAGGCGCTCACCGAAGACGAGTTCGGGTTCACCGGCCTGCACGTCGCCGCCGCGGTGTGCGACACCCTCGGCGTGGGCGACACGCTGGTGCTCGGCTCGTCCAACCCGGTGCGCGACGCGTCGTTCGTGGGCATGCCCTTCGACGGGGTATCCACGTATGCCGCGCGCGGTGCCGCGGGCATCGACGGCACCGTCTCCCAGGCCGTCGGCGTGGCGTTGGCCACCCAGGCGCTGCGCCCGGACGAGATCCGCGCCCCGCGCGCGCTCGCCCTGATGGGGGATTTGACCTTCCTCCACGACGCCAACGGCCTGCTCATCGGGCCCGACGAGCCACGCCCGGGCAACCTCACCATCGTGGTGGCCAACGACGACGGCGGCGGCATCTTCGAGTCCCTCGAGCCGGGCGCGGACAACCTCCGCGGCGCGTTTGAGCGGGTGTTTGGCACGCCCCACGGCACGGACGTGGAGAAGCTGGCGGAAGCGTACGGGGCCGACTACCGCCGCGCCGACACCCTCGCCGAGCTCAACGAGGTGCTGCTGGAGCTCGAGGCCCAGCCAAACCCGATCAGCGTCGTGGAGACCGCCACCACCCGCAGCACCCGTCGAGCGCTGGCGGCGCGCCTGAACCGATGAGGTGGCGCCGCCGCGCGCACCAGGTGGTGCTCGCGCTCTACGCGTTTGCCACCCTCGGCAGCGTTGCCATGGTCGCAGGCCCCGCGCTCAACGACGCTCGCATCCAGGCCAACCCCGGCCGCGGCACCGCCATCGTCACCGAAGCCGGGCGCATGCGCACGTTTGTGGAGTACCAGACGGAAGACGGCCAGCTGGTATCCCCGCCGCGCGGGCTTCTGTACCCGACCGGCCTGGGGGAAGGGCAGCAGGTGTGGGTGACCTACGACAAAACCGACCCCGACCTGGTCAAGGTGGAAGGCCGCGGCTGGGCGCTGGCGCTTCTGCCCGCCCTGTCGACGTGGGCGGTGGCCACGCTCGTCGCGGCCGGGGCGTGGTTTGCTGTTGGGCGTTGGGGGCCGGAGGAACGTCGATAAGCTCTCGCTTCCGCGCCGCCGGCACCCCCGCGACCAAGGTGTCGCTGGGGACGTCGCGCGTGACCACCGACCCCGCGGCCACCACCACACGGTCGCCGATGCTCACACCCGGCATCACCATCGCGCCCGCGCCGAACCAGCAATCCTCGCCGATAGTGATCGGGCGGGCGCGCTCCCACCCCTGCGCCCGGCGGGCGTGATCCGTCACCGGGTGCTCCACGGTGATGAGCTGGCAGCCGGGACCGAACAGCGTCCTCGCGCCGATGTTTATGTCTGCCAGGTCCAGGATGACGCAGTTGAAGTTGAGGAAACATCCCGGGCCGAATTCGGTGTTGGCGCCGAGCTCCACGTACAGCGGGGCGAACACCTCGGGCAGCTCGCCCTGCGGGAAAATCTCCCGCAGCAGCTCGGCCGAGCGTTGTGGATCCGTCAGGGCAGGGCCGTTGAGCTCGCGCAGCGCGCGGCACACCTCGGCGCTGCAGGCGCTTGGCTCCTCGCCGCCCGGCAAGTACCAGCGGCCGGACCGGATATGGGCCATGTCATAGGTTGTGCTCCATGGGCCCCAACGTAGCGTTTGCGAAAATTCACGCGCCGTTTAACTGCGGTTGGGCGGTGGTTCGCCTGGGTGTGCAAAAGTATGTGGCTATGCGAGTGGGAATCGTGGCGGAGTCTTTCCTCCCCAACGTCAACGGAGTGACCAATTCGGTGCTGCGCGTGCTCGAGCACCTCAAGCGCGAAGGCCACGAGGCGATGGTCGTCGCACCCGGCGCGCGCGACTTTCAGGACGAGATCCCGGACTACCTCGGTTTCGAGATCGTCCGCGTGCCTACCGTCATGGTCCCGCTGGTGGATTCGCTGCCGATCGGCGTGCCCACCTCCACCGTCGCCGCGGCGCTGTCCGGGTTCAAGCCGGACATCATCCACCTGGCTAGCCCGTTCGTCCTCGGCGGGGCGGGCGCGTTCGCGGCGCGCCAGCTCGGCGTGCCGGCGGTGGCGCTGTACCAGACGGACGTCGCCGGCTTCGCCACCAAGTACCACCTGCCCATGGTGGCGAATTTGGCGTGGGACTGGACGCGCACGATTCACAATATGAGCGAGATGACGCTGGCGCCGTCGTCGAGCTACATCCGCATGCTCGAGTCCCACGGCATCAAAAACGTGCGCCACTGGGGCCGCGGCGTGGACACCGAGCTGTTCAATCCGGCAAAGCGCTCCGACGTGCTGCGCCGCATGTGGGATCCCACGGGCGAGAAGAAGATCGTCGGCTTCGTGGGCAGGTTGGCCGCGGAGAAGTCGGTGCACCGCCTCGCCCCGCTTGTCGACGACCCTGCGGTCCAACTCGTCATCGTCGGCGACGGCCCGGAGCGGGATTGCCTTGCCGAGACCCTGCCTTCCGCCGTGTTCACCGGCGCGCTGTCCGGCGAGGAGCTCGCCCGCGCCTACGCGTCGCTGGACCTGTTCGTGCACACCGGCGAGTTTGAGACGTTCTGCCAGGCCATCCAGGAGGCGCAGGCCTCGGGCGTGCCGACGATCGGCCCGCGCGCCGGCGGCCCCATCGACCTGATTAAGCACGGAGACAACGGCCTGCTGCTTGAGGTGGACACCTTCGAAGACGAGCTGCCGGACGCCGCGCGCTGGATCCTCGACGACGTCCGCCACGCCACCCTGCAGGCCGCCGCCCGCGAGTCCGTGGCCGACAAGACCTGGGCCGCACTCGGCGACCAGCTGCTGGGTTACTACACCGAGGTGCTGGACTCCTACGAGCGCAAGGTGGTCAGCCTGTTCGGCCGCGACGTGGCCCTGCCGCGCTGGGCACCGGCACGCCTAGGCCAATCCCGCAGGCAAGCGCGGCGCGGCGACACCGCGTAGGCGCATGCGCGCCGCCAAGTAGAGTGGCGAGCATGTCCGTCGGCGACCTGTCCACCAGCACCCAGAACTACCTCAAAGGCATCTGGGCGCTTTCGGAGTGGTCAGATACGCCGGTGACGCCGTCGTCAGTGGCCAAGCACCTTGGACTGCGCAAATCCACCGTCTCCGACGGGGTGCGCAAACTCGGCGAGCAGGGCCTGGTGGAGCACAAGCCCTACGGCGCCGTCGAGCTGACCGACACTGGCCGCACGTACGCGGTGGCGATGATCCGCCGCCACCGCCTGATTGAAACGTTTTTGGTGGAGGCGTTGGGCTACACCTGGGACCAGGTGCACGACGAGGCCGAAAACCTCGAGCACTCGGTGAGCGACTTTATGGTCGACCGCATCGACGCGTTTTTGGACTACCCCAGCCGCGACCCCCACGGTGACCCCATCCCCTCAGCCAGCGGGCGTGTTGATGCCCCCGAGGCCGTCCCACTGACCGGCGTGCAGCCGGGGCAGAAGGCCACGATTGAACGCATTGCCGACGACGACCCGAAACTGCTGCAATTCTTCGACAGTCACGGGCTCGTCGTCGGCGCAACCCTCGAGGTGGGAGAGGGTGCCCCTTACTCCGGCGCGGTCGCGGTCCGGCTTGCCGGCGCGGCGGAGGCGGTGCCGCTCGGCGAGGAAGCCACGGATTCCGTCTTCGTGCGCGTGGATGCGTAACGACGACCCCGCAGCACCCCATGCGGGCCGAACAGGTACACCACACCAAACACCACACCTTGGGCGAGCACAATCATGCCGCCAGAGGCTGTGTCCAGGTAGTAGGAGCAGTACAACCCCACGATTGCACACGCTGCCGACATGGTCGGGGCGATGACCAGCATCGTGCCGAACTTGTTGGTGAGCAGGTAGGCGGTCGCACCCGGGATGATCAGCATCGCCACCACCAGGATCACGCCAACGGCCTGGAGTGCCACCACTGACGTCAGCGCCAGCAGTGCCAGCAGGGCCGCACCGAGCAGGCGCGGATTCAACCCAATCGCGTGTGCATGGGTGGGATCGAACGCGTAGAGGGTGAAGTCGCGCCGCTTGAGCACCAGCACGCTCAACACGATCGCTCCCAGGATGGCCACCTGCAGCAGGTCCCCACGGGACACACCAAGCAGATTGCCGAAGATGATGTGGTTCAGATCCGTGTGCGAAGGGGTTACCGAAATGAGCACGAGCCCCAGCGCGAACATGGTGGTGAACACAATGCCAATGGCCGCATCCTCCTTCACCCGGGACGTATCGCGCACCAGCCCGATCAGTGCCACCGCAAGGAACCCGAACACCACCGCGCCGACGGCAAACGGCACGCCCAGAATGTAGGCCAGCACCACGCCGGGCAGGACAGCGTGGCTTACCGCATCGCCCATCAGCGACCAGCCAACCAACACCAGCCAGCACGACAACAGCGCGCAGACAATCGACGCCACCAGCGAGGTCGCAAGCGCACGCATCATGAACTCGTACCCAAACGGCTCCGTAAGCAGCGCAATCATGCTGACACCCCCATACCGAAGCCCTGTACCAAATTGTCCGGCTCTAACACCACTTCAGTCGGGGCGTGCATCAACACCCGGCGGTTCAACAGCACTGTCTCCGGCGCGAGCTGGGGCAAGGCAACCAGGTCGTGCGTCACCACAAAAATAGTGGTGCCTTCTGCCGCGAGGTCACGCAGCAGCTCAGTGATGGTGGCCTCGGAATGTTTGTCCACGCCGGCGAAGGGTTCGTCGAGAAGCATGATGCTCGCACCCTGAGCGATACCGCGGGCGATGAAGGCACGCTTCTTCTGGCCACCCGAAAGCTGACCGATCTGGCGGTCTGCGAACGACTCAAGGTGGGTGCGCTCAAGCGCGCGATCCACAGCCGCAATGTCCTCCGCACGCGCGTGGCGGGTAAAGCCCATGTGGCCGTAGCGGCCCATCATGACCACATCACGCACTGTGACCGGGAACTGCCAGTCCACGTCCTCGCTCTGCGGGACGTAGCCCAGCACCTGCGTCTTGCGGGCGCGCATGGGGTCGATGCCGTTGATACGAACCGTGCCGCGATCCGGCTTGACCAACCCCATGATCGCCTTGAGTAGCGTGGATTTGCCCGCGCCGTTCATCCCGATCAGCCCACAGATACGGCCTGGTTGGACGCTCAAAGTTGCGCCGTCGAGCGCGACGACGTCGCCGTAGCGCACCGCAACATCGTCAACCGCGATTGCGGGGATCACTGCTTGCCCCCGTTCAAACCGTCGATGATCACCTTCGTGTCGTGGCGAATCAGATCCAGGTAGGTCGGCACCGGACCGTTTTCCTCAGAAAGCGAATCGACGTAGAGGGTGCCGCCGTACTCCGCGCCGGTGGCCTTCACGACCTGCATCATCGGCGCGTTAGAGACCGTGGATTCACAGAACACAGACGGGACGTTGTTTTCCTTCACAAACTCGATCGCGCCGGCGATCTGCTGCGGGGTGGCTTCCTGCTCAGCGTTGACCGGCCAGATGTAGCGCTCGGTCAACTTCGCGTCGCGAGCCAGATAGGAGAACGCACCTTCGCAGGTGACCAAGGCGCGCTGCTTGTCGGGGACAGCGGCGAGCTTGGTTTCCAGCTCGTCTTGCACAGCCTGCAGTTCCTGCTTGTATGTTTCGCCGTTGGCCTTGAAATCATCGGCGTGCTCCGGGTCGAGTTCGCTGAACGCGTCGACGATGTTGTCCACGTACTTCTGCACGTTCACCGGACTCATCCAGGCGTGCGGGTTGGGCTTGCCGGCGTAGGCGTCCTCCGCGATGTCGATCGGGTCGACACCTTCGCTGACCACGGCGTGGGGCACGTCCAGGTCGGCGACGAACTGGGAGAACCAGTTTTCCAGGTTCATGCCGTTGTCCAGGATCAGGTCGGCGTCGGAGGCGCGCGAGATGTCGCCCGGGGTGGGCTCGTAGCCGTGGATTTCCGCGCCGGGTTTGGTGATGGACTCCACCCGCAGGTGGTCGCCGGCGACGTTCGAAGCGATGTCCTGGATCACCGTGAACGTGGTGAGTACCACGGGGGTGTCTTTGCCGCCTGCGGCGTCGGCGCTGTCCTGCGAACAGCCTGCGAGGCCGGCAGTTAGCGCAGCCGTGGCGGCGAGCGCGAGCACCTTGGATTTCAGCATGTTGGTCCTTTTCTTTCTGTGTACTTTTCCGTGCGGTTAGAGAAGCGGCGGCGGGCCGACGCGGTGGGACGTGGCAATGAATCGGTCGAGCTTTTCCGGGGATTCGTCGTGCAGGTAGACGGCGAGCAGCCGCATCAGGTTGAGCGTGACGTCTTCCGGGTTGGCGCTGGAGCGCACGAGCCGCGCGGACGCGAGGTGGTCGCCTTCGCGTGCGGTCTCGAACAATGCGATGGCTTCGAGCCATGCGCCCATGTTGGAGTCATCAAGTCCCATACCGGCGAATAATAAAGTTCGGTGCGCCGAACTTGCAAGTGTTGTGTTGTCGTATGGCCTCCGTTTGTGGGTGGCAAAGTAGACTTGCGCATCATGGCCAAGGCGGATCTGGACAAAAAGCCCTTCGACGTTGCCGGCATGTTCGACGACGTGGGCAAAAATTACGACAAAACAAACACTGTGCTGTCGTTCGGCCTGGACAAGTACTGGCGACGCCGCACGCGCGAGCGCCTCAACCTGCAGCCCGGCGAGCTCGTGCTGGATCTCGCCGCCGGCACCGCCGTGTCCACCGTGGAGCTGGGCAAGTCCGGCGCGTGGGTGGTTGCCTGCGACTTTTCCCAGGGCATGCTCGCCGCCGGCAAGGACCGCGACGTGCCCAAGGTCGTCGGCGACGCGATGCACCTGCCGTTTGCGGATGACACCTTCGACGCGGTGACCATCTCCTACGGGCTGCGCAACGTCCACGACTTCGAGGCGGGCCTGCGCGAGATGGCGCGCGTGACCAAGCCGGGCGGGCGTCTGGCCGTCAACGAGTTCTCCACCCCCGTGGTGCCGGGTTTCCGCACCCTGTACAAGGAGTACCTGCCGCTGGCGGTGCCAGCGCTGGCGAAGCTGTTTTCCTCCAACGCGGAGGCCTACGAGTACCTCGCCGAATCCATCCGCGCCTGGCCGGGCCAGGAGGAGCTCGCCGCGGCGATCAACGCCAACGGTTGGGCCGATGCTGGCTGGCAGAACCTCACCGGCGGTATTGTCGCGCTGCACAGCGCGGTCAAGCCTGCCTAGCGCACGTCCCAAAGCGGCTGGTCGCCCGACACCGCCCGCGCGCCCTTACCGGCCATACGCCACAGCCTTGCGACGAGGTCCGTGTCCTCCTCAGCCACGAGGTTGCCCATCAGCCGCGCCGCCACCGGCATGAGGTAACGCCCGCCCAGCCCGCGCAGCGCCACCGGTCCCGCCAGCGGCAAAAACTGCGGGTAGGTGAGCAGACGCGCCAGGGTGCGGGCCAGGGTGAACGCCTCGCCGTAGTGCTCGCGCAGAAGCGCCGGCCACGCGAGCGTCAGGTCGCCGCCGCCTGCGATCAGCTCGACGGCGGCGACCGCCGTTTCCAGTCCGTAGTCGATGCCCTCGCCGTTGAGCGGGTTCACGCACGCCGCCGCGTCGCCGATCAGCGCCCAGTTCGGGCCCGCCACGTTGGACACCGCCCCACCCATGGGCAGCAGCGCCGAGGCCACGGCCTGTTCTGGGCCGAGCTGCCACTCCTCGCGCTGCTGCGAGGCGTACAGGGCGAGCAGCTTCTTCGTGTTCACTTTCGCCGGGCGCGCATCCGTCGACAGTGCGCCGCAGCCGAGGTTCACGGTGCCGTCGCCAAGCGGGAAGATCCAGCCGTAGCCGGGCTGGATTACCCCGTCGGCGTCGCGAAGTTCCACGTGCGAGTGCATCCACGGCTCGTCCGAAAACGGCGAGGCGCAGTAGGATCGCGCCGCAATCCCGTAGACCTGCCCGCGGTGCCACGTACGCCCCAGCAGCTTGCCGAAGGGGGAGCGCACCCCGTCCGCCACGATCACCCAGCGGGCGCGGACCACCCCCTGCTCGGTCTCCACCGCGCTGATCGCGGAACCGCTGAAACGCACCCCCGTCGCGGCGCAGTTGTGGCGGACGGTGGCGCCGGCGAGCGAAGCTTCGTCGACAAGCATCGCGTCGAATCTCGCGCGCGGGGACGCGGACCCCTCGCCGCGCGGCCACGGCGCGACCACATCGCCGCCGAAGCCGTGCAGCTTCAGCCCGAAGTTGCGGTACGCGGGCACCTCAAGCCCCAGGCGCGCAAGCGTATCGACGGCCCGCGGCGTGAGCCCGTCCCCGCAGGTTTTGTCGCGGCGGGGGGATTGCGCGTCGAGAAGCAGGGTGCTCATGCCGGCGCGCTGCGCCGCGATCGCGGCGGCGGAACCCGCAGGGCCTGCGCCCACAACGACGAGGTCGAACAACTCACTCACGCGCCACATTCTGCCAGCGCCACCCGCAAGTGCACCCGGCGGGGTTATTGGGCTACGGTTAGTGCGTTACACATGGGCCCATCCAACCTGCAAGGACGTTATCTATGACGTACGGCACCACTCCGTCACCGCGCCACGGATTCAACCTGGACCTGGGCGACGACGCGCTCAACACCCGGCTCAACACCGGGCTCGAAGCGGTGGAGGAGCTGCTGATTACGGAACTTTCCCGCGGGGAGAGCTTCCTCACCGACAAAGTCACCCACCTGGCCAAAGCCGGCGGCAAACGCTTCCGCCCCATGATGGCGCTGCTGTGCAGCGAGTTCGGGCCGAACCCCGGCACCGAAAACGTCATCCGCGGCGCCGCGGCGACCGAGATGGTGCACCTAGCCACGCTCTACCACGACGACGTCATGGACGAAGCCGAGCGCCGCCGCGGCGTGGAATCCGCCAACACCCGTTGGACCAACACCGTGGCCATCCTCGCCGGCGACATCCTGTTCGCCCACGCGTCGCGGCAGATGAGCCTGATGGACCTGGACACCGTGGCCCACTTCGCCGACACGTTCTCCGAGCTGGTCACCGGCCAGATGCGCGAAACCGTCGGCGCGGACGGCGCGGGCGCCGCAGACCCGGTGGAGCACTACCTGAAGGTCATCGAGGAAAAGACCGGTGTGCTCATCTCCTCGGCCGCCTACCTGGGCGCACGCCACGCCGGCGCCTCCGACGAGGTGGTGGCGCGCTGCTCCCGCATCGGCGACGCGGTGGGCATGGTCTTCCAGATCGTCGACGACATCATCGACATCTTCTCCGACCCCGAGCAGTCCGGGAAGACCCCCGGCACCGACCTGCGCGAGGGTGTGTTCACCCTGCCGGTGCTCTACGCGCTGGAGGGGGATTCGCCCGCCGGCGAGGAGCTGCGCGGGCTGCTCACCGGCCCGCTCACCGACGACGCCGACGTCGCCCGGGCGCTCGAACTCCTCGGCCAAACCCGCGGGCGCGAGCGCGCCCTGGAGACCGTGCACGGCTACGTGGAGACAGTGGAGCGCGAACTCGACGCCCTGCCGGAAGGACCCGCCCGCGAAGCGCTTCGCACCATGACCCGCATGACCGTCGAACGGGTCGGTTAACCTGCCGATTTGCACCGATCGCGGGAGCGTGTTGTAGAGTAAATCCCGCACTTTGAACGTGCTCGCCAGGTTGCCCGAGCGGCCAAAGGGAGCGGACTGTAAATCCGCCGGCATTGCCTTCAGAAGTTCGAATCTTCTACCTGGCACCACACACAAACCCCGTCGGTTTCACCGGCGGGGTTTCGTCGTTAAGCAATTGCTTCACGACGCCTAAAGTGCGCACCGTAACCGTCTAAAAACCCGCAACTGCCTGGCGATTTGTGTTTGAAAACAACATCAGGTTAATCTTTCCAAGGCTTCAACGGAGCGGGTCAGAGCGAAAGCGAAGATTCACAACACAGAGGCTGTGCCCCCTTAGCTCAGTCGGCAGAGCGTTTCCATGGTAAGGAAAAGGTCGACAGTTCGATTCTGTCAGGGGGCTCTGTTGTTTGCTAGGGCCTTTTGGCCCGGCGAACACCAGGGCGGTGTAGCTCAGTGGTAGAGCAAGCGACTCATAATCGCTGTGTCGAGAGTTCAATTCTCTCCATCGCTACTCACCTCAAACGGGAGCCGAAAGGTGACCGTGGTAGGGTTAGGCGCACTTGAACGAGTGCCCTAGGGGCGTGGCGCAATTGGTAGCGCAACGGTCTCCAAAACCGTAGGTTGCAGGTTCGAGTCCTGTCGCCCCTGCCAAAACAACCTGGAGGAGTTTTAGTGACTAACCCCAACGGTCAAAACCCCGCACAGCCGACCGGCAAGCGTCAGCTGCGTGGGGCTTCTCCCGTTTCCTCCGAGGGCTACGAAGCGAAGCGTGCCCCCGTCGCCGACGACGCGGACGAGAAGGACGGCTCCAGCGTCGCCGCCTTCCCGGGTGAAGTCGTCTCCGAGATGAACAAAGTCATCTGGCCGACCGGCAAGCAGATGCTCAACTACACCCTCATCGTGTTCGCGTTCCTGATCGTGCTGACCATCTTCGTGTGGGGCACCGACGCGCTGGCATCCTGGCTGATTCGCTGGATCTTCATCCGCTAGGTACAATTCAACGCGCACAAGCTTTTCCCGCCGCCTCGGACGCCGAGGAGGGCGGGATAATTTTTGCCCCGGTACCCTGGGGCGCACACGTTTCGACGGATGAGGAGACACACCCATGACTGAGGCAAACAAAGACGTTGAAGGCGCAATCGAGAACAACGAGCAGGAAATGATCGACGAGGGCGCGCCCGTGCAGCCGTCCACCGACCCGGTCCTGAACGGCGGCGACGACGACCCGGCCGGCACCGAGGGCGGTGACTCCTCCGACGAGGAGAGCGACAGTAGCGGCGAGGGCGCAGCCGGCGCCGACGCTGAGGCTGAGGCTGGGGCCGCCGCCGGCGAAGCGGTGGAGGAGCCGGTCCAGGAGACCGACCTGAACACCATCGAGGCCGCCGAGGGCGACACCGGCGCCGAGGCAGACGCCGATTCCGACAGCGAGTACAAGCGCCGCCTGCGCGAGTACACCCGCGAGCTGAAGAAGCAGCCGGGCGACTGGTACATCATCCAGTCCTACTCCGGCTACGAAAACAAGGTAAAGACCAACCTGGAGATGCGCTCCCAGACCCTCGAGGTCGAGGACTCCATCTACGAGGTTGTCGTGCCCATCGAGCAGGCCATCGAGAACAAGGACGGCAAGAAGAAGCTGGTCAAGCGCAAGCTTCTGCCGGGCTACGTGCTCGTGCGCATGGACATGAACGACGCTGCCTGGTCCGTGGTCCGTGAGACCCCGGGTGTGACCTCGTTCGTGGGCAACGAGGGTAATGCGACGCCGGTGAAGCACCGGGACGTCGCAAAGTTCTTGCTTCCCAAGTCCGCCGCAACCGGCGCGAAGCCGGAGGTCAACGCCGACGGCGAGACCGTCGTGGCGATGCCGGAGGAAGAGGCACCGAAGAAGCTCGCGCACGACTACAAGGTCGGCGAGGCCGTCACAATCCTCTCCGGCGCGCTGGCGAGCGTGTCCGCCACCATCAACGCAATCGACCCGGAGACCGGCAAGATCGAGGCGCTGGTGTCCATCTTCGGCCGCGAGACCCCGGTGGAGCTGACCGCCGACCAGATCGAGCGCATCATGTAGGAGCGTTTTGCTTCTCGACGTCCTCACGGCGTATCCTGATTCGTCGCGCGTGCACGCACGCGCGACGTTTTCAATTCTTGTAAATCCCCGGTGGCTGGGTCTATCCCGGCATCCGGAAGCCCCGCGGCAGCTCATCGTGGCTGCGGGCGCTGTAACTAGGAGGTACTACGATGGCAAAGAAGAAGGTCACCGGCCTGATCAAGCTGCAGATCGAAGCAGGCATGGCCAACCCGGCCCCGCCGGTCGGTCCGGCTCTCGGTGCGCACGGCGTGAACATCGTCGAGTTCACCAAGGCCTACAACGCCGCAACCGAGTCCATGCGCGGCAACATCGTGCCGGTGGAGATCACGGTCTACGAGGACCGCTCCTTCGACTTCATCCTGAAGTCCCCGCCGGCAGCGTCGCTGCTGCTGAAGGCTGCAGGCCTGAAGAAGGGCTCCGGCGTCCCGCACACTGACAAGGTTGGCAAGGTCACCTGGGAGCAGTGCAAGGAGATCGCCGAGACCAAGAAGAACGACCTCAACGCCCGCGATATCGAGGCAGGCGCTGCGATCATCGCTGGTACTGCCCGTTCCATGGGTATTGACGTCGAGAAGTAAAGAGCTTCACGTGGAAGGGCCGTAAGCCAGGCCCGCAAACCACAACTCCTGAAAGGAACCCAACATGGCTAAGAAGTCCAAGCACTACATCGAGCAGCTGGCGAAGGTCGACCGCGACAGCTTCTACCACCCGCTCGACGCCGTCACGCTTGCGAAGGAGACCTCCTCCGACAAGTACGACGCAACCATCGACGTTGCAATGCGCCTGTCCGTCGACCCGCGCAAGGCCGACCAGCTGGTTCGCGGCACCGTCAACCTGCCGCACGGCACCGGTAAGACCGTCCGCGTCGCTGTCTTCGCCGAGGGCGAGAACGCAACCAAGGCGCAGGAGGCTGGCGCGGACATCGTCGGCACCGACGAGCTGATCGAGCAGATCAACGCAGGCACCATCGACTTCGACGTGGCTATCGCTACGCCGGACCAGATGGCCAAGGTCGGCCGCGTCGCCCGCGTGCTGGGCCCGCGTGGTCTGATGCCGAACCCGAAGACCGGCACCGTCACCCCGGACGTGGCTAAGGCTGTCGCCGACTCCAAGGGCGGCAAGATCGCCTTCCGCGTGGACAAGGCGTCCAACCTGCACGCCATCATCGGCAAGGCGTCGTTTACCCCGGAGCAGCTCGCTGAGAACTACGGCGCGCTGCTCGACGAGGTCATCCGCCTGAAGCCGGCGTCCGCCAAGGGCATCTACCTGAAGAAGATCACCGTCTCCGCTACCCAGGGCCCGGGTGTTCCGGTGGACACCTCCGTGGAGAAGAACTACGCCACCAAGTAGTTCGTCTTCTTTCGCGCGCGCCGAATCGCCGTCGTCCGTTGTTGGGCGGCGGCGTTTCGCGTTGTTAGGGCAGGGGTGTGCTTCGGGGTCCGAAGAGTTGGTCGAGTGCTCCGCGGTCGGTGTTTCTCAGGTGGTATCCCCGCGGTGAGATCCACCAGGGTGCGCCTCTGATCATGGTGATGCGGCCGCGGCTCTTGCGCCAGGGGTCGTCGTCGTTGACCCGGTTGTGGTAGCGGCACAGCGGCACGAGGTTGTTCATGTTGGTGTAGCCGCCGTGTTTCCACGCATCCACGTGGTGGATCTCGGAGCCCAACGCCCCGTGCCTGCAGCCTGGGAAGGCGCACACGGGTGAGACCATGTAGGCGAGGTCGCGTTGTTTCTGGTTGGCGAAGCGCTCGGTGTCGTAGAGGTTCACCGCGCCTTCCTCCGGGTGGAAGGCGGCAACCTCCAAAGCTTCGCCGAATTCTTGCTGGAGGTACTCCGCCCCGGTCATGATGGTGCCGTCAGTCAAGGTGAGGATCACGTCGTCGCCGTCACCCGCCATAATCCGTGCGTGTTCGGTGATCGGCACCATCACGATCGGGCGTGGTGCCGCGGCGACGACCCCGCCGGTTTTGCCTTCGACGATGCGCCAAAACGCCTCCTCCATCTGGGCTGCGGCCGGCTGTGTGGCGTCGATGTCTTGGCGCAGGCGGTGCTCGAGGTCTGCGGCTTTGCGGTCGGTGGTGTCGATGGTGATGCGCGCCCGCCCGTTTTTCGGTGCGGAGAACGCGACCTGTTGCTTTTTCGGGGTGTCATCGTCGCGGGGCACCAGCTCTCGTGCGGCGCGTTCGATCGCGCGGTATCCGCCGGTGACGTCCAGCAAGGCGAGGCGCAGCCGCCACCGCTCACCAAGATCTTTCACGCCCCCGACGCGGCGTTCGATCAGCGCGAGCTCGTCCAGGGAGAACCCGCGGGCCTTCTGTGCTGCCACAGCTTGTTTGCGGGTGAACTTGGTCGGCCCGTAGTACACCTTCTGCATTGCGTCCCACGCCCGTGCCCGATCCGGCGCCATCCCGGCGCCCAGCGCAACAGACAGGTCGAAGTGCCGCAGCGTCTCCATGGATGCTGCGGCCATCGCCTGAATGAATGCGTCGAACTGGTTCATAGCCACAGAGACTAAACACGACGCAACCCCGCACAACCCCCGAACCGAAATCTGTGGACAACTCGCCACACCAGCCCCAAAGTTGTCCACAGCCGGGGAAGACCCTTGCGTTTTCCCCGTGATGGGGGTAGCGTTCCCGCGCCAAACGCTATTGAAACTAATCTCCATTAAGTGTTGAAAAAAGTTTTCATTAGCTTGGCGGTGTTTCTACTCGCGTTGCTTGGCGTCACCCCAGCAAGCGCACAGGTTGAACGCCTGGATCGCGGCCACATCGACGCGTTCAACGTCACCGCGGACGGCGGCGAGCTCACCCTGGACCTGAAGGAGGACGCCACCGGCACCCACGTGCGGAGGGCACCGGAAGACGTGGAGTTAGTCGTCGGCAAGGATGCGTACACCGATCGCACCGCCGAGGTCCCGGAGATCGGCAAGGCCGGATACCTGCTGCCGCAGACGCAGCGCTCGGATCTGATTTGGCCGGGTTGGGACACGCAGGGCGCGCGCGATGTCGGCGCGATTGACCTGGAGTTCGTCGAGGTCACCGGCCCCGGCGAGGTGTACCTGTTCCAGACGGGCAGCTTCGGCTCGCTGGATGCGGTGCTTGAGGGCGGTGCGACGCGTTTGGAATCCGGTGCGGTCATCGCCCAGGAAGAGCCGGCGCACGTGCACGCGAACTGGCTGTTCACCGCGCCCGGCACCTACCAGATGCGCGTTGTGGCGGAGGGCGGCGGCTCGAGCTCGAACGAGGCCACATACACCTGGGTTGTCGGCGACGGTGAAGCGGCGCCCGCAGCACCGGCGCAGGCGACAACTTCTGAGGCGAGCGCAACGTCAGCCGCACCCGCAGCACCTGCGGCGCCGGCGAGCAAGGCGTCGACAAGCTCGGCCCCGAAGCAGGCTCCAAAGCAAGCCCCGAAGCAAGAAGCCAAGCCGGCCCCGGCCGAAGCTCAGCCCCAACCGGAGCCCGAGCAGCGCCCTGACGCTCTCGCGGAGACCGGTACGACGGTGATGACTGTCCCGTTCGCGGTCCTCGGCCTCGGCGTGGCGGTGTTTGGCGCGGCGATGTGCTGTCTGGACACGGCGTTGCGCCGCAAGCTGCTCGCGGGGGCGAAGCGGTGACGCGTGCGCGGGCGCTTGCCGCGTGCGCGCTCGCTGCCGGGCTCGCGGGGTGCGCGCAGGCTCCGGCGGAGGAGGGGCTGAACGTGGTGGCGTCGACAAGCATTCTTGCGGACGTTGTGCGCAACGTCGCCGGCGATAACGCCGAGGTTAAGACGCTGATGCGCCGCGGTGCCGACCCGCACTCGTACGAGCCGACGCTGCACAACACGCGCGATATCGCGTACGCGGACGCGGTGTTTACCAACGGGTTGTTGTTGGAGCCGCAGGCGCTGACCCGCACGATTGATGCGACGGCGCGCCCGCAGGCTCGGGTGGTGGCGCTGGCGGAGCAGACGCAGCGCTTCGGCTACGCGCCGATTCCGCTGGTGGAGGACGCGAGCCTGGACACGGTGTGGCTGGGGTTGCGGTTTGCGGCGGATCTGCCGCGCACGGCGGTGGCGGAGCTTGAGCTTGTCGACGCCTCCGGCCCCGGCACCGCCTCCGCCTTCATCCTCGGCACCTTTGGCACCCCGGAGCTGCTGTTTGACTCCACGGGTGGCGCCACCACGCTGCCAGTGGACGCGCACACCCACGTCAGCTGGGCTTTTTCCGCCCCCGGCGTGTACGAACTGAAGCTTCGCGCCTCAGTGCGCGACGCGGTGGACGCGCCGGTGCGCAGTCAGACGGAGCAGACGGTCACCCTCGTGGTGGGGCAGGACCCGGCCCAGGCCGCCCCGGGCAAGCATGCGGTGGAGCGCGGGCACGTGGACATCGCCACGGTCGCCGACAACGGCAACACGCAGCTGACCCTGCGCACGGACGACGAGGGCGACCTGGACCCCGCGGGCACGGTGGTCGTGGTGCCGTCGAAGACGCTGCAGCCGATCCCGCCGCAGCGCGAATTCCGCTTCCTGGGCGACCCGGGCGAGGAGACGTACCTGCTGCCGCAGGCGGTGCTGGGCCGCCACGTCCACGGCGAGCTGGATCCGCACATCTGGCACGACCCGGCCGCGATGGATGCGGTGGTGCAGGTGGTGCGCGACGAGCTGTCCGCGGCCGACCCGCGCCACGCCAGCACGTACGCCGACAACGCGGAGCGCTATCGCGCCCAGCTCAAGCAGGTGGCGCAGGAGGTGCGCGAGCAGATCGAGCAGGTCCCGGAGACCAACCGCAACCTGGTCACCACCCACCACGGCTACGCGTATCTGGCGCGCGCGTACGGGCTGCGTGTGGCCGGGTTTGTCACTCCGAATCCGCGCGTGGAGCCGAGCCCGCGCGACCTGATGGCGTTGTCGCGCACGCTGGAGAACTTGGGCGTGCCAGCGGTGTTCGTCGAACACGGCCAGGAAGACGAAACGCCCGTTTTGAACGAAACCGCTGCCTCGCACGGGGGTGAGGTGTGCCCGATCTGGGGCGACACCTTGGACCCGCCGGGGGAGGGGCCTGCGCAGACGTATGTGGATCTGGTGCGGGCCAATGGGGCGTCGATAAGCAAATGTTTGAAAGGACAACCATGAAGATTCCCGCCATTATCACCGCCGCAATGATCGCGGCCGCACCCGTCGCTGCCGCCCAGGTGCCGGACAACGACCCGGCGTTGCAGCAGGTCGTCGGCGCCGACGAGCAGGTCGCCCCGCTGGGCGAGCGCGCCGTTATCGACGCCGGCCACGCGGACCTGGGCCCCGTCTTCGCTGACGGCAAAATGCAGTTCCTGGTGCGCGACGACACGCAGGACACGCCCGTGTGGCGCCACCTCGAGGACGTGGTCTTCGCCGTCGGCGACGGCGCGAAGCAGACCCTGCCGGAGACCGACCAGTTCGCGTTCACCGGCGCGAAGCCGGGGGCCGAGGTGTGGGTGATCCCGCAGACCGAGGTCGCCGGCGTGCCGTGGCTGGGGTGGAACTCGCAGGCGCCATCGCTTCTGGAACGCTCCGCCAACGGGATGAGCCTGGAGTTCGGCGGACACGAGGGCCCGGGCCAGTTCTCCCTGTTTGTCCAGCCCGGCGGGTTCCACGAGCCGCAGCAGCTGTGGAACGAGCAGGAGCCCGGCACGCAGTCGATGTGGGTGGAGCCGAACACGCACACCCACGCCAACTGGGTGTTCACCGAGCCGGGCGCCCACCTGGTGGGTGTGCGCGCGACGGTGGAGGACCAAGACGGCACCGTGCACACCGACGAGCAGGTCGTGCGCATCGCCGTGGGTGTTGACCCGGCGGAGGCGGCGGATGCGACGTTCGGCGAATTCCGGGCTGAGGGGCAGGCCGGCGCGGAGCAGCAGAACAACGGCCTAAAAACCGGGCTGTTGGCGGGCGCGGGCGTGCTGCTTCTCGCCTTGATTGCGCTGTTTGTTGTGCGGGGCCGCCGATGAGAAGGATTGAGGTGCGCGACCTGGCGGTGTCGTATCCGGGCCGCGACGTGTTCCACGGGGTGGACCTCACGCTGCGCGGCGGCGAGTTCGTCGGCCTGCTCGGGCCCAACGGCGCGGGCAAGACCACCCTCATGCGTGCGGTGCTAGGCCTTATCCCCGCGGACGCCGGGACGGTCTCCGCTGGCAGGCGTCCGGTGCGCAAGGTGGTGGGGTACGTGCCGCAGGCGCACAACGTGGCCTGGGATTTCCCCATCGACGTCTATGACGCCACGCTCAACGCCACCCTGGGCCAGCGCCCGTGGTGGCAACGCGCTGGCGAGCGCGAGCACCGCGCCGCCGAGCGAGCTTTGGCGATGGTCAATCTGACCGACCTGGCCGCGCGCCCAATCCACGACCTGTCCGGCGGCCAGCGCCAGCGTGTGCTCATCGCGCGCGCCCTGGTGCGGCGACCGGGCATGCTGCTTCTCGACGAACCGTTTACCGGCCTGGACATCCCCACCACCGAGCATCTGCTGCGGCTGTTCCGCCGCCTGGTGGACCGGGGGCTCGGCGTTGTCATGTCCACCCACAACATCGCCGAGGCCATCGATTCCTGCGACCGCTTGGTGCTGTTCAACCGCGGCGTTGTCGCTGATGCCGCGACGCATGAACTTAACGACGACGCCCCGTGGACCCGCACCTTCTCTGTCGACGAGGATTCACCGTGGCTGCGCGGCGTGCGAGCGCATTTGGAGGCTGCCCGTGCCTGAGATTTCGTTTGTGCAATTCCTGGCCGACATGGCCAACCCCCAGCTGGCGTTTCTGCCGCGCGCGCTGGCGGCCGCGGTGATCGCGGCGGTGCTGTGCGCGGTGGTGGGCTGTTTTGTGGTGCTGCGCGGCATGGCCTTTATCGGCGACGCGGTGGCGCACGCCGTATTCCCCGGCATCGCGGTGGCGTTTGCCTGGCAGGTCTCCGTGCTGCTGGGTGGGGCGGTGGCCGGCGCGATCGTCGCGGTGCTGATCGCCGTGATGTCTCAGCGGCGCACCATTAAAGAGGACTCCGTGATCGGCATCGTGTTCACCGCCGCGTTCGCCTTCGGCCTGGTGGTGATCTCCCGGGCGGAGGGCTACACCGCCTCCGTCAGCTCGTTCCTGTTCGGCTCGCTGACGGGCGTCAGCTCCGCCACACTAGCCATCCACGCCGCCGCCGGCGCGCTGATCGTGGCCGTGGTGGTGGCGCTTCGCCCGTGGCTCACAGCGGTGGCACTGGACCGGGAGACCGCCCGCGCGATGAACCTGCCGGTCGCCGCGCTGGATCTGGCGCTGTACCTGTGCGTGACTTTTGCAGTGGTGCTGGCGGTGCAGACGGTGGGCAACATCCTGGTGGTGGCGCTGCTGATCACCCCGGCCGCCGCGGCGCGCCTGTTCACGGACAAGCTGGGCGCGATGATGTGCATCGCCGCCGCGTTCGGCGTGGCCGGCAGCGTGATGGGGGTGTGGCTGGCGTGGTCCTACGACTCGCCTACGGGCGCGACCATCGTTTTGGCCGTGACCGCCATCTTCGCGCTGAGCTGGCTGTTCGCCCCGAAGCGTGGTGCGCTGGCCGGCTGGCTGCAGGGGGTGAAACGGTGAAGCGATTCGTTGCAGCAGCAGCCGTAGCGGTACTCACGTTCGCGGCCGCGCCGCTTGCGCAGGCCGCGGAGCACAACCCCGGCGACCCGGGACACAGCGTGGAACTGGGGAAGATCGACCACCCGTGCGCCGGGCGCAAACTGCTCTACCACTCCCACAACGACGCGCTCTACGGCACCTACAAAAACGACAAGCTCACCGTGATGGCGGTGGACGGCCAGCAGGTCACCGACCAAGAAAAGGTTTGCTTCCGCCTCGCCCCGGACGCGGATGCCGACGGCAACGACGTGTCCACCTTGACCGTGCCTGAGGACGGCTCCTTGGACTTCCTCGGCGAGCCCGGCAGCACCGTGTGGGCCGCGCCGCAGTCCGCGGACTGGACCGACAGCTGGCGGCCCATCTGGTCTGGCCTGGGCGCCTTCGACCCCGCGCACGAGGCGGGCGAGATCCCGGACAACTTCGTCGACGACGTCATGCACTTCGACCTGGTGGAGATGGACGGCCCCGGCGACGTCAACGTGTTTTTCTCCTCGCGCGTGGGTGACCCGGAGCGGCTGTTTAGCTCCGCAGACGAGGACATGCGCACCATCACCTACGACGTCGGCGGCCACGGCCACTTCACCTGGACATTTTCCGAACCAGGCATCTACGAGATGACCTGGCAGGGCCGCGCCGAGCTCAAAGGCGGCGGGGTGGAGCGCTCCGAGCCGGTGACCCAGTACTGGCTCGTCGGCGACGACGCCACCGTCGGCCTCCCCGAGGGCACCACCACCGACTTGCGCACCCCCAACACCACGGAGGAAACCACCGCCGCCAGCCCGACGACGAGCGCGAAGCCGTCGCCGAAGCCCGCGCCGCGCCCCACGTCGTCGACCACGTCGCAGTCCACGTCGCGGCCCACGTCCACGACCGCGCCAACGCCGACGAGCACCGGTTCCGCCGCGGCCGAGGACCGGCGCAAGCTCATCGAGGCCGGGCATATGGATATGGCGTTGGCGGCCGAAGGGTCGTCGATAGGCGCAATGCTTATCGACGACTCCGACCCCCACAACCAGGCCAAACGCGAATCCGGCAGCTTCATTTTCGCCGTGCCAGACGCGGCCCGAAAGACGCTGCCGGAAGGTGCGCGCGAGAGCTTCCCGGAGCCGCCTGAGGAGATGTGGATCCTGCCGCAGGCGCAGGAGAAGAACCTGCCTTGGCTGGGCTTTTCCACCACCCGGGTGGGTGCCGACGCGCTGTCGCAAGGTTCGAAGGTCACAGTGTCCATGCGCGACGTGTCCGGGCCCGGTCGCATCTACACCTGGCACGAGGACCTGCGGGGTTTGCGCGTGGAGCTGGACTCCGGCGACGCCTCCAAGCAACTTGAGTACCCGGTCAACGCGCACGACCACCAAGGCTTCGGGTTCACCGAACCCGGCGTGTACACCGCCACGTTCACCTTCGCCGGCACGTCCGCCTCCGGCGAGGACTTCTCCGAGGACCTGGTGGCCACCTTCGCCGTGGGCGACGAGGCCGTCGCCGCCGCACGCGACGGCCGCCTCGGCGACGCAGGCGCTTCCGGGGCCGGTGCCGGCAAGGGCAAGCTCACGCTGCCGGGCGCGCTCGCGGAAGGCATCCGCTCGCTGGAAAAGGAGATTAAGAAGGCGGGCGACACGCTCGCGCCGCTCGCGCGCAAGACCAACGACGGTGGCAAAGGCGGTTCAGGGGCTGTTTCGACGCTGGCAACCCCGGCGGCGCTGGCCCAGGCCGCTCACGCCCAGCAACCGGCACCCGCCCAGGCTGCGCCCGCGCGTGCAGCGGAGCCAGCCTCCGCGAAACCGGCGGCACAGGTGCAGCGCACGCCGGAACGCAGCCGAGCCAGCAACTCCTCAGGCAAGCCCAGCAACCAGCAGACCAGTAAAAGCAAGACCAGCGCCGACTCCCGGGAAGACTCCAAGCCCGCGAAGGCCACCAGCAGCCCCGCGACGTCTGAGGCCCCAGCCTCGCCGGACGATTACGCCCCGTCGCGCAACCCCGCCGGCGGAAGCGGCACCGGGATCCACTCGTCGCTCGACGCAGCCGGCGCGCAGCCAGACGGCCAGGCGGCGGACACGTCGCCGACCGCGGGAGGATTCTGGGCGGGCCTCGCCATCGGCGTGGGCGTTATGGCGCTGATCGGCGGTTGCGTCCTGTTCGTCGCGGCGGCGAGATTGCTGCGGAAGGTGGAGCGGAGCACGTCGTAAAGCAAGGGAACCGGAACTCTCTCCACAACGTCTAACGGGTGGGGAGGGAACTATGGCGAGCTATATTCCGCGGCCGAGGCCGGGATTCTTGGACAAACTGGAGCGGCTGAGTAGAAGCGGTCCGCCCAGGTGGCGTGATCTCAAAGAAAAGCGTCTCTTTGAGTATGACCCTTTACACGGCCACATTGAGGGCTATAACCTGCGGGGGATACATCTCGGCGTATTTGACGCGATCACCGGAGAAAAAATTGGAGAAGCCAAACGAGGGAGGAGGATCGATGTTTAAGACGTTTGTGGAACGCTGCCTGGAAGGCACCGCGCAGCCGGGCGACATCGACGACTGGGTGACGGCCTGGCACGAATCCGCCCCCGGAAGTGAGGATCTCACCCTCGACGAGTACCTCGGTTTCACTCCGGAAGAGGGCGCGATTTGGGCGCGCTACGGCTCTAGGCTCGGCGAGATCCTGGAGAACCGCCGCCAAAACCGTCAGCCCGCGTAACCGCGATTTGGTCAAACCCGCGCCCACCCGCTAGCATTCCCTACCGAAGTTTGAACGGCCGCAAAGGTCGAGCTCAAGTTTCACCGAAGACCGTCGGTCACTCTCGTGAGGGAGTCGAAGGCGCTCCACTTACGGGGCCGACCCACGCAGGAGAAACGCGGCACACGCCAACGTATGCCTCGTGCTTCTGCACGGGGCATTTTTGCTTGATACGCGTCAGCTTCGCGCGAAGCGAACGTCGATAGGCAAGATGCTCCGGGCGGATTGAACAACATGAAGTTATCGGAAGGAGGCGTGTGTCATGGCAAACCCGAAGAACACTGCGGAACTTGCAGTTCTGAAGGAGAAGTTCGCTGAGGCGGATTCCCTCGTGCTGACTGAGTACCGTGGCCTGACCGTCGGCCAGCTGCAGCAGCTGCGCGGCGATATGGGCTTCGATGTCGAGTACCACGTCGCCAAGAACACCCTCATCAAGATCGCTGCAAACGAGCAGGGTATTGAGGGTCTCGATGATCTTCTCACCGGCCCGACCGCCGTCGCGTTCATCAAGGGCGACGCTGCTGTCGACGCTGCGAAGGTGATGAAGAAGTTCAACAAGGACCACGACGCGTTCGTGATCAAGGGCGGCTACATGGACGGCAACGTCCTGGACGCTTCCCAGGTCGACGCTCTGGCCGAGATGGACAACCGCGAGACCACCCTTGCCAAGCTTGCTGGCGCATTCGAGGGCTCTCTGGCAAAGGCAGCCGGCCTGTTCCAGGCTCCGGCATCCAAGACGGCCCGCCTTGTCGCTGCACTGCAGGACAAGCAGGAAGCCGCATAAACACTCTTTTACATCCGGGCTGTAAACGCCCAACAACAGAAAGGAAGCCACAATGGCTAAGCTCACCAAGGACGAGCTCATCGAGCAGTTCAAGGAAATGACCCTCATCGAGCTCTCCGAGTTCCTGAAGGAGTTCGAGGAGGTCTTCGACGTGACCGCAGCCGCTCCGGTTGCTGTTGCAGCTGCAGGCGCTCCGGCCGCTGGCGGCGAGGCTGCCGCTGAGGAGAAGGACGAGTTCGACGTCGTTCTCGAGGACGCTGGCGACAAGAAGATCGGCGTGATCAAGGTTGTCCGCGAGCTGGTTCCGGGCCTGGGCCTGAAGGACGCCAAGGAAATGGTCGAGGGTGCTCCGAAGGCAATCCTCGAGGGCGCCAACAAGGACGACGCCGAGGCTGCCAAGACCAAGCTCGAAGAGGCTGGCGCAAAGGTCACCCTTAAGTAAGAGCTTTTTGCTTGACGACGACACCCCCGTCGCCGGTATCCACTCCGGCGGGCGGGGGTTTCGCGTGTTTGAGGTGCGGTAGAGTAACCCACCATGCTGCCCACTTCCCGCATTCTTTCCGTGTTGCTCGCCGGCGTCGGTGCTGCGCTGGTGGTGGCGGGGCTGTTGGCGCCGAACGTGCTGCTTTCCGGCAATCGCCTGCCGTTGGCGCTGGGGGAGGCCACGTGGACCATCACGGACCCGAACGGCACCCGCGACGGCGAGGCGGCGCCGGTGACGCGCCAGCTGCACATGGAAATCCAGGAGCCGTCCGATTCCGACACGGCGAGCGTGCGCGTGGGCGACACGCTGCGGGCGGGGGAGTCGGGCTCGGACTTCAACGACCTGCTCACGGCATCGACGTGGTCGTACGCCGTGGATCGCGTCACGGGTGCGGCGACCGGGCCGGCGGAAACGCAACTCGTCATGGGTATGCCCGCAACGCAATTGCCTATCGACGGCGCGTGGTTGACCTTCCCCGCCCCCGCGACACAGGACACCGTGGAGGTCTTCGACCCGGTGCTGCGTGGCTCGGCGCCGGCGGAGTTTGACGGCGAGGAAGAGATCGCCGGGCGCACGGTGTACCGCTACGCCCAGCACATCGCGCCGACGAACGTGGCCATGCGCTACGCGGACCCGCGAAACACGCTCACGCTCGAGGGCGAAAACGGCGAGCCGCAGCGCACTTTCCTGCACCACGCCGCCGACCGCGAGATCCTGGTGGACCAGGAGACTGGTGTGGTCGTGGGCATTGACGAGAAGGTGGACGACTTCTACGCAGACGCCGAGGGCCGCGGGGTGCAGAATGTGGTCACCTATGACGGGGTGATGGACCGGCACGACGTCGAGAAGCTTGTGCAGAAGGTTGCTGACGCGCAGACCGTCGCGGCGGACCGCGGGCTGTGGCGCGTGCTGGCTTGGGTTGGTGCAGCGCTGACCCTTGCGGGCCTGGCGGGCGCGCTGCGGCCGGGGCGTGCGGCGCGTCGCGATTGACCGCGCGCGGTTGGCGGGTGGTAGGCTTCCGGCAGCAACCGCACGAGGCGCCCAGACGGCATCGGGCAGCCTTTACAAACGGGGGAGATTACTCTATGGTTGTTCTTTGCGCTGGAAGCCGTCTCCAGTACGCATAGAGAGCCTTGTGCAACGGGAATGGAAAAACCCGATTTGACAAGGTGATTTTGTTGTCTCTGGGGGCGGGTCTTCCGAAGCAGACCGAATGCTAACTTATCCTGCGGAAACGCCACTGGGCCGCGAAGCCAGACGCGGTGCGGTGAGCCTCCGCCAGAGGTGCTGGAAGGACCCAACTTGGCAGTCTCAGACCAGACCATGAACATGGCTGATATCCCCGGGGCTCCCGAACGTTACTCGTTCGCGAAGATTAATGAGCCGATCACCGTCCCGGGACTTCTTGATGTGCAGCTCGAATCCTTTGCGTGGCTCGTCGGCACGCAAGAGTGGCGCGAGCGCGAGCAGGCCAACCGCGGCGACGATGCACGCATCACGTCCGGCCTGGAGGACATCCTCGACGAGATCTCCCCGATCGAGGACTACTCCGGCAACATGAGCCTGACGCTGTCCGAGCCGCGCTTCGAAGACGTGAAGTACACGATCGACGAGTGCAAGGACAAGGACATCAACTACTCCGCGCCGCTGTACGTGACCGCGGAGTTCATTAACAACGACACGCAGGAGATCAAGTCCCAGACCGTGTTCATCGGCGACTTCCCGCTGATGACGGACAAGGGCACCTTCATCGTCAACGGCACCGAGCGTGTCGTCGTCTCGCAGCTGGTGCGCTCCCCGGGCGTGTACTTCGACGAGACCATCGACAAGTCCACGGAGCGCCCGCTGCACTCCGTGAAGGTCATCCCGTCGCGCGGTGCGTGGCTGGAGTTCGACGTGGACAAGCGCGACACCGTCGGCGTGCGCATCGACCGCAAGCGCCGCCAGCCGGTCACCGTGCTGCTGAAGGCCCTGGGCTGGACCACCGAGCAGATCACGGAGCGCTTCGGCTTCTCCGAGATCATGATGTCCACCCTGGAAAACGACGGTGTGTCCAACACCGACGAGGCGCTGCTGGAGATCTACCGCAAGCAGCGCCCGGGTGAGCAGCCGACGCGCGACCTGGCGCAGTCCCTGCTGGAGAACTCCTTCTTCAAGGCCAAGCGCTACGACCTCGCGCGCGTGGGCCGCTACAAGGTCAACCGCAAGCTCGGCCTCGGCGGCGACCACGACGGTCTGATGACGCTGACCGAAGAGGACATCGCCACCACGCTCGAGTACCTCGTGCGCCTGCACGCCGGCGAGACCGAGATGACCTCCCCGGCCGGCGAGATCATCCCGATCAACACCGACGACATCGACCACTTTGGCAACCGTCGCCTGCGCACCGTGGGCGAGCTGATCCAGAACCAGGTCCGCGTCGGCCTGTCCCGCATGGAGCGCGTCGTTCGCGAGCGCATGACCACCCAGGACGCGGAGTCCATCACCCCGACGTCCCTGATTAACGTGCGCCCGGTCTCCGCCGCGATCCGCGAGTTCTTCGGCACCTCCCAGCTGTCGCAGTTCATGGACCAGAACAACTCCCTGTCCGGCCTGACCCACAAGCGCCGCCTGTCCGCGCTTGGCCCGGGCGGTCTGTCGCGTGAGCGCGCCGGCATCGAAGTGCGAGACGTCCACCCGTCCCACTACGGCCGCATGTGCCCGATTGAGACGCCGGAAGGCCCGAACATCGGCCTGATCGGCGCGCTGGCGTCCTACGCCCGCGTCAACCCGTTCGGCTTCATTGAGACGCCGTACCAGAAGGTCAACGACGGCAAGCTGACCGACCAGATCGACTACCTCACCGCCGACGAGGAGGACCGCTACGCCATCGCGCAGGCGGCCACCCCGATGGACAAGGACGGCAACCTCACCGGTGAGCGCATCGAGGTCCGCCTCAAGGAAGGCGACATCGGCGTCGTCGGCCCGCAGGGCGTGGACTACCTGGACATCTCCCCGCGCCAGATGGTCTCCGTCGCAACCGCGATGATTCCGTTCCTGGAGCACGACGACGCGAACCGCGCGCTGATGGGCGCCAACATGCAGAAGCAGGCCGTGCCGCTGCTGCGCGCCGAGTCCGCCTACGTGGCCACCGGCATGGAGCAGCGCGCCGCCTACGACGCTGGCGACACCGTCATCTCCAAGAAGGCCGGCGTGATTGAGAACGTCACCGGCGACTTCATCACCGTCATGGACGATGAGGGCGGCCGCGACACCTACATGCTGCGCACCTTCGAGCGCACCAACCAGGGCACCTGCTACAACCAGACCCCGATCGTCTCCGCGGGCGACCGCGTCGAGGCCGGCCAGGTCATCGCAGACGGCCCGGGCACCAAGAACGGCGAGATGGCGCTCGGCCGCAACCTGCTGGTCGCGTTCATGCCGTGGGAAGGCCACAACTACGAGGACGCCATCATCCTCAACCAGCGCGTGGTGGAGGAGGACATCCTCACCTCCGTGCACATTGAGGAGCACGAGATCGACGCCCGCGACACCAAGCTGGGCGCCGAGGAGATCACCCGCGAGATCCCGAACGTCTCCGAGGACGTGCTCAAGGACCTCGACGAGCGTGGCATCATCCGCATCGGCGCGGACGTGCGCGACGGCGACATCCTCGTTGGCAAGGTCACCCCGAAGGGCGAGACCGAGCTGACCCCGGAGGAGCGCCTGCTGCGCGCCATCTTCGGCGAGAAGGCCCGCGAGGTTCGCGACACCTCCCTGAAGGTGCCGCACGGCGAGCAGGGCAAGGTCATTGCTGTGCGCCGCTTCTCCCGCGAGGACGACGACGATCTGTCCCCGGGTGTCAACGAGATGATCCGCGTGTACGTGGCTCAGAAGCGCAAGATCCAGGACGGCGACAAGATGGCCGGCCGCCACGGCAACAAGGGTGTCGTGGGCAAGATCCTGCCGCAGGAAGACATGCCGTTCATGGCTGACGGCACCCCGGTGGACATCATCCTGAACACCCACGGTGTGCCGCGCCGTATGAACATCGGCCAGGTCCTGGAGATCCACCTGGGCTGGCTGGCCAAGGCCGGCTGGACCGTCAACCCGGACGACCCGGCGAACGCCAAGCTGCTCGAGACCCTGCCGGAGCACCTCTACGACGTGCCGGCTGACTCGCTCACCGCAACCCCGGTGTTCGACGGCGCCACCAACGACGAGATCGCAGGCCTTTTGGCAAACTCCAAGCCGAACCGCGACGGCGACGTCATGGTCGACGGCGAGGGCAAGACCACCCTGTTCGACGGCCGTTCCGGCGAGCCGTACAAGTACCCGGTTTCCGTCGGCTACATGTACATGCTCAAGCTGCACCACCTGGTGGACGAAAAGATCCACGCCCGTTCCACCGGCCCGTACTCCATGATTACGCAGCAGCCGCTGGGCGGTAAGGCCCAGTTCGGCGGCCAGCGCTTCGGCGAGATGGAGGTGTGGGCGATGCAGGCATACGGCGCCGCCTACACCCTGCAGGAGCTTCTGACCATCAAGTCGGATGACGTGGTGGGCCGCGTGAAGGTCTACGAGGCGATTGTCAAGGGCGACAACATCCCAGATCCGGGCATCCCGGAGTCCTTCAAGGTGCTGCTCAAGGAGCTGCAGTCCCTGTGCCTGAACGTGGAGGTCCTCTCCACCGACGGCACCCCGATGGAGCTCGACGGCGACGACGACGAGTTCGATCAGGCCGGCTCCTCGCTTGGCATCAACCTTTCCCGTGACGAGGGTGCAGCGGCGGACACCGCCTAAGCGCCAGGTAGCCGTCGTAAAGCTTTTGCTTTTCGACGGCACGACGAACGAACAGCACACATCTAGAAGAAAAGGAATTTTTACGTGTTTGACGTAAACCTCTTCGACGAGCTTCGCATCGGCCTGGCCACCGCCGACGACATCCGCCGTTGGTCCCACGGCGAGGTGAAGAAGCCCGAAACCATTAACTACCGCACGCTCAAGCCGGAGAAGGACGGTCTGTTCTGCGAGCGCATCTTCGGCCCGACCCGCGACTGGGAGTGCGCCTGCGGCAAGTACAAGCGCGTCCGCTACAAGGGCATCATCTGCGAGCGCTGCGGCGTCGAGGTGACCAAGTCCAAGGTGCGCCGCGAGCGCATGGGCCACATCGAGCTGGCCGCTCCGGTGACCCACATCTGGTACTTCAAGGGCGTTCCGTCCCGCTTGGGCTACCTGCTGGACCTGGCGCCGAAGGACCTCGAGCGCATCATCTACTTCGCGGCGAACATCATCACCTCCGTTGACGAGGAGGCGCGCCACAACGACATGTCCACCCTCGAGGCGGAGATGTTGATGGAGAAGAAGGATGTCGAGGACGACACCAACTCCGAGATCGCGGACCGCGCGCAGAAGCTGGAGGAAGACCTCGCAGAGCTCGAGGCTTCCGGCGCGACCGCCGCTGCCCGCAAGAAGGTGCAGAACGCTGCCGACAAGGAGATGCAGCACCTGCGCGAGGCCGGTGAGCGCGAGGTTGAGCGCCTCGACGAGATCTGGACCACCTTCCAGAAGCTCGCGCCGAAGCAGATGATCATCGACGAGAATCTCTACGAGGAGCTCGTTGACCGCTACGAGGACTACTTCACCGGCGGCATGGGCGCCGAGGCGATCCAGACCCTGATCCGCAACTTCGACCTCGACGCCGAGGCCGAGGAGCTGCGCGGCATCATCGCCGAGGGCAAGGGCCAGAAGAAAGTCCGTGCCCTGAAGCGCCTGCGTGTCGTCGCCGCGTTCCAGCGCTCCGGCAACGACCCGGCCGGCATGATCCTGGACGCGATCCCGGTGATCCCGCCGGAGCTGCGCCCGATGGTCCAGCTCGACGGTGGCCGCTTCGCCACCTCCGACCTGAACGACCTGTACCGCCGCGTGATCAACCGCAACAACCGTTTGAAGCGCATGATCGACCTGGGTGCGCCCGAGATCATCGTGAATAACGAGAAGCGCATGCTGCAGGAGTCCGTTGACGCACTGTTCGACAACGGCCGCCGCGGCCGCCCGGTCACCGGCCCGGGCACCCGCCCGCTGAAGTCCCTGTCCGACCTGCTCAAGGGCAAGCAGGGCCGCTTCCGCCAGAACCTGCTGGGCAAGCGCGTGGACTACTCCGGCCGTTCCGTGATTATCGTCGGCCCGCAGCTGAAGCTGCACGAGTGCGGTCTGCCGAAGCGTATGGCGCTCGAGCTGTTTAAGCCGTTCGTGATGAAGCGCCTGGTGGACAACGACTACGCGCAGAACATCAAGTCCGCCAAGCGCATGGTGGAGCGCCAGCGCCCCGAGGTGTGGGACGTGCTGGAAGAGGCGATTTCAGAGCACCCGGTGCTGCTCAACCGCGCACCGACGCTGCACCGCCTGGGCATCCAGGCCTTCGAGCCGAAGCTGGTCGAGGGTAAGGCCATCCAGCTGCACCCGCTGGCCTGTGAGGCGTTCAACGCCGACTTCGACGGCGACCAGATGGCAGTCCACCTGCCGCTGTCCGCTGAGGCGCAGGCTGAGGCCCGCGTGCTCATGCTGTCGTCGAACAACATCCTGTCCCCGGCGTCCGGCAAGCCGCTGGCGATGCCGCGCCTGGACATGGTCACCGGCCTGTACTTCCTGACCATGCTCAAGGGCCCGCAGGAGATCGGCGGCGAGGGTGCGTACGCACCTGCCGACGAAAACGGTCCGGCCCGCGGCGTCTACTCGTCTTACCGCGAGGCCATCATGGCCTACGACCTGGGCGTGCTGGGCCTGCAGGCCCCGATCAAGGTCCGCATCGACCACCTGCGTCCGACCCCGGAGATCGAGGCGGAGCAGTTCCCGGACGGCTGGGAAAAGGGTCAGGCTTGGATGACGGACACCACCCTGGGTCGCATCATGTTCAACGAGCTCTTGCCGTTCAACTTCCCGTACCAGGAAGGTGCCATGGTCCGTAAGGGCGGTGGCGGCGGCAAGGTGCTGCTGGGCGACATCATCCAGTCCATGGTTGAGAAGTACCCGATGATCACCGTCGCGCAGGTGCTGGACAAGATGAAGGACGCCGGCTTCTACTGGGCGACGCGTTCCGGCGTGACCATCTCCATGGCCGACGTGCTCATCCTCCCGAACAAGACCGAGGTACTCGAGCAGTACGAGAAGGAAGCCGAGGCCATCGAGCGCAAGTTCTGGGAGAAGGGTGCGCTGACCGAGGAGAACCGCTACGACCGCCTGGTCGAGCTGTGGCAGGACGCCACCAACAAGGTGGGCCAGGCCGTGGAGGACCTGTACCCGGACGACAACCCGATTCCGATGATCGTGAAGTCCGGTGCTGCCGGTAACATGCGCCAGATCTGGACCCTGGCTGGCATGAAGGGCATGGTCGTGAACTCGCGTGGTGAGTACATCACCCGCCCGATCAAGACCTCCTTCCGCGAGGGCCTGTCCGTGATGGAGTACTTCAACAACTCCCACGGTTCCCGTAAGGGCCTGGCCGATACCGCGCTTCGTACCGCGGACTCCGGCTACCTCACCCGTCGTCTGGTGGACGTGGCGCAGGACGTCATCGTCCGCGAGGAGGACTGCGGCACCCGCCAGGGCGTCAAGGTTCCGGTTGCGGTCGAGTCCGGCGGTTCGTTCGCGCGCCACGACCTGGTCGAGACCTCCGTGTCCGGCCGCGTCCTGGCTGCCGACGTCAAGGGTGCCGACGACAAGGTCATCGCCGAGGCCGGCACCGAGCTGACTGAAGAGCGTATCGACGAGCTCGTGGCCGCCGGTGTCACCGAGATCAAGGTCCGTTCCGTGCTGACCTGCCAGACCCCGACCGGTGTCTGCGCCAAGTGCTACGGCAAGTCCATGGCGTCCGGCCAGCTCGTGGACATCGGCGAGGCTGTCGGCATCGTGGCTGCGCAGTCCATTGGTGAGCCGGGTACGCAGCTGACCATGCGTACCTTCCACCAGGGCGGCGTCGGCGGCGACATCACCGGCGGTCTGCCGCGTGTGCAGGAGCTGTTCGAGGCCCGTGTGCCGAAGAACCGTGCCCCGATCGCATCCGTGGCGGGCACCATCTCGCTCGAGGACGAGGGCAACTTCTGGACCCTGACCATCCACCCGGACGACGGCTCCGACGTGGTGGTCTACGAGAAGCTGTCCAAGCGCCAGGGCCTGGCCCAGGTGCGCCGCCCGATGGAGTCCAACCCGGAGGCCATGATCGAGCGCGGCCTGCGCGAGGGCGACCACGTCGAGGTGGGCGAGCGTCTGCTCCGCGGCGCTGCCGACCCGCACGACGTGCTCGAGGTCCTCGGCCGCCGCGGTGTGGAAAAGCACCTGATCGACGAGGTCCAGGCTGTGTACCGCACCCAGGGTGTGTCCATCCACGACAAGCACATCGAGATCATCATCCGCCAGATGCTGCGCCGCGGCACCGTCATCGACTCGGGTTCCACCGAGTTCCTGCCGGGCACCCTGGTGGATCTGTCCGAGGCACGCCAGGTCAACGCCGCAGCTGTGGCGGACGGCGGCGAGCCGGCGGAGATGCGCTCCGAGATCATGGGCATCACCAAGGCATCGCTGGCCACGGAGTCCTGGCTGTCGGCGGCCTCCTTCCAGGAGACCACCCGCGTGCTCACGGACGCCGCGATCAACAAGCGTTCCGACAAGCTGATCGGCCTGAAGGAGAACGTGATCATCGGCAAGCTGATCCCGGCCGGTACGGGTATTTCGCGCTACCGCAACATCCAGGTCAAGCCGACCGAGGCGGCACGCTCCGCGGCGTACTCGATCCCGACGTTCGGCGACTCCATCTACGGCGACGAGGGCTACGGCGAGTTCACCGGCGCCTCCGTCCCGATGGACGAGTTCGGCTTCGAGGAGCTGTAACACCAGGCCCAGCATTCTGGCTTAGCTAGGTCTGCGTGAAAAACGCCCGGCTTCCCCGCGAAAGGGGAGGCCGGGCGTTTTGCTTTTCGACGCCCCGCCCTACCGCACCCGTGCGCCGCGGGCCGCGCGCGTGATGCCCACGCCGCCCATCAGGGCGAGGCCGCGGACGCGGATCACGGGCGCGTCGGCAGACAGCTGCGCGACGGGGACGGTGCAGGACGGGTGGTCCTCCAACCCGAAGCCACCCATGACGCCGATGCCGTCGTCGATCACGCGGACGTCGTCGGGCACGATGATGTCGACGCCGCCCATGATCGCCACGGCGTTGACCGTGGTTTCGTGCGCGGCGAACCGGGCTTCGCGCAGGTCGAGTGCGTTGCCGCCCATCAGGGTGAGGGAGGTGTGCGTCGGCGCCATGAGCCACTGGCCGGTGCGTTCGGACCCGCCCATGACTGACAGCGTGAATGCGGAACCGCCGCTTTCGCCTGTGACCAGCGCGTGGGATGGGGCAACTTCCCGGTCCGGGCGTTTGGCGGGCGAGAGGTCCTCCACCAGGCCGGGAAGTTCGTCGGCGTAGGTGGCGGCGTAGAGGGCGCGGGAGCGTTCGTCGAACTCGGCCATGGAGATCTGTCCGTCGGCGAAAGCGTCTTGGAGGTGTTTGGCGGCGGTGTCGCGCTCAGCGTCGGAGGCGCGTTTGCGGGGCGGGGTGGGGTTGTCCATAACTTGGACAGTAGTTGCCGAAGACGGCGTCGGCAGGCGAAAGGCACGCGAATATTGCCGCATTCTGCTTAGATTCCACGTGTGAGCGAAAAGTCGGCGAAGCACCAGCCCGTGCGGGGGTTGGCGAAGTCGGTCGCGGCGGACATCGGGACGAGGACGAACGCGACCGTCGCGGGCTTGCTTGCGCTCGCCGGCGTGACAGGGCTGGCCGGCGGGTTCGAGGAGGCGGCGCCCGAGCAAGTCGTCACCGCCACCGAGACGGCGGAGCCGCAGGAGCTGGACGTTTCGCCGTTGACCGTCCAGGTGCAACGCACCTACGTCCTCGACGGCGCGCGGGTGGTGCACATGCGGCTGACCAACACCGCTGAGCGGCCCATCTACGCGGTGCAGTGGCACCAGGCGTTTGATCTGGAGGATTCAGCGTCGGAGGAGCAGCCGAAGTTCCAAAAGATCGACGCGCGCCTCACCAGCGACGAGGACTTCGAGAGCGTCCCGCTGCCGGACAACCAGCTGCTAAACCCCGGCGTGCCGCAGGACATCGCCCTCGTGTTCAGCGGCGAAGACGCCGGCGACACGCTGGTGGTGTGGTCGATGGAGTACCGCAAGTCCTTCCTGGACGGCGACAAAACCTGGTTTGCCAAAGAGCGCGTGGCGGAGGTGGAGCTGCGATGAATTTCCGCAGGGTGTGGACCACCGCCGCGGCACTCGCGTTGCTTGTGCTGGGCATGCAGCTTCGCGACGTGCTGCCCAACGCCGCCGACCGCGCCGCCGCAAGCTTCGACTACGCCAACTCGGCCCCGATCATCGGCGACGTGGAGGACGTGCAGGTCACCGTGGCGGAGACCTTCAACGGCACTGCCTCCAACGCCAGGTGGGTGGTGGTGGACTACCAGTTCACCCAGGACCAGGAGGTGTTGCTTGGCGCGGAGATTGAGGCGGCCGGCGGGAACCTCTACGCGCCGGAGAACACCCCGGGCAACGCGTGCGAGCTGACCTACCCGGGGCTGCGCAGCCCCTGCACGCTGGTGTTTGAGATGCCGGAGGATGAGGTCGAAGCCGCCACGCTGTATTTCTACGTGGGCAACCGGATGGGCCCGCGCGTGGTGGTGCAGCTGCCGGAGACGCAGCGGCAATCCCGGGTGACCCGTGAGGCGGTGTGGTTGTGAGGAAGCTCTGGTGGGCAAGCGCGCCCGTGGCTGCCGGTCTGATGCTCGCGGCGTCGTCCCAGCCGTACTTCAGCCTGGTCAGGCCGTGGACGTGGTCGCAGGAGCAGGTGATCGCCGCGGGCGCTGCGGGCAGCTTCGACCTGCCGGTCGCGGATTTCGACGGCGCACGGCACCAAGCGGACGTCGAGGTGCTCGGCTTCCAGGCAGTGGAGGACGAAAGCCAGATCGGCCTGCACTCCCCGGAGGGATTCACCATCTGGGCGGTGTTGACGCAGTGGCACGCGCCGGCGGAGTCGGTGCTGGAGAACTGCCGCATGTGGGTGACCGGCTCGGACGGCAAGGAGTATCTGCGCAAGGACGGGCTGTTCGGCACGCCCATCGACGACTTCAGCGCCCTGCACGCCTGCACCCCGCCGGGGGAGGCCGGCCCCGTGGTCCGGGTGGACGAGATCGGTTCCACCGGACAGCACCTCGAGCCGGGTGATCCGCGCCCGGACGAGTGGCGCAAGGTCACCCCGCTGGCGCTGCCGGACGGCGTGCAACCGGTCAAGCTGCATATCGGGTGGGACTTTCCCCACTACGCCACGGTGGTGCTGCCGGAGCCGAAGGTCTACGTGGATTCCCCTTCTTTCGGCGAGTAGCTGTGCCGCAGGAAGAAGTCCAGGCCTGAGGCGATTAGGCACACCACCACCAGCAGGTACACCGCCCGCGCGACCACCAGCAGGTAGTTGAGGACCTGTTCCGCGGCCATCTTGCTGTCCACCGGGCCGATGAGGGTGCGCCCAAGCTCGACCACGCCAAGCTCGACGCTGGTGGCCAGCATGAACACGATGCAGAAGATGGTCATGGGCACCAGCCCCGCCCGCGCAAGGGTGCGCAGCCCTTTGAGCGTCGCCTTGATGGGCCCGACCACGGGCTGCAGCGCCTCGTCGACCGCATGCTTGGCCTCGTTGTGGGCGGCGGCCTGCATGCGTTTGCGGATGCTTACCGACGCCCCCTCCGGCGCCTCCTCGACCTTCGCATCTTCCGCCTTCTTGGCGGCGAGCGTGGTGCCGAAGACCACGGCGCCGAGCGTCAGCCACGCAATCGGAACGGTCACTAGTTGGTTCAGCGCCGGTAGTTGGTCGGCGAGCCAGCCCCACGCGTCGCCAAGCACGCCGGTGTGCTCAGCGACGTCGGTTTTCAGCTCTTCATAGCGTTGGTGGGCCGGGGCCAGGCTGCGGCGGGAAAGCGCCCAGTCCTGCACGGCGCTGAGCCGGTTGGTCAAGAACACCGACACTGTGGTCATCCACAGCACTTCCAGGTAAGCGGCGAGGTAGGTGAATCCGAGGCCCTTCTCCGCCAGGGCGAAGTAGCCGATGACTTTGCGCAGCACTATGGTGCCGGCGATTAGGCCGATCAGGGCGGCGGTGTCGTCGATAAATGCGCGCGTGAAGTCCGCTTCAAAGCCTCGGTTGAAGTGCTCGTCGTAGGTGGTGGCGCGGCGGAACGCGGCGAGGTCCTCTTTGAGCAGGCCGTGGGTGGAGTACACCGTGAGGAAACTGATCAGCATGCCCCCGGCAGAAAGCAGGCGCACCCGGGAAGAACCGTCCTTGCGGTCCGGAAACGTCGCCGCGAGAAACGGCAGCGAGGGGCGCAAAAGCCACAGCGAGAAGATGATGGACAACATCACCATCAGCGGCGCCAGCGGCATGACAAGGCTGGCGGCGAGGCTGCTGAATGTGGAGAGCCACACCGCCAGCCAAATCACGGCCTGGCGCCCGGCAAGGCCGAGGCATACCACTGTGACCAGCTGCGACAGGTGGCGAAACAGCAGACCCGCCGCGCGTGCCGGAATCACCGCGGACTCAACAGCAACGTCGCGCAGCGACTGGGAGACACCCGTCCAAGGAGCCATGGCAGCAGTGTAACCGGGCGACCGCGGACACGCAGTTTGCTTTGCGACGTTCCTTCGGTGTACCTTTAGCGAGGTTTCGCCCGTATCTTGCGGCGCGAAGTACTCGAACTCCATGCGACTCGTTCACACGGTAGTTCATGCAATCGGCAGGGCCCCGAAGAAGAGCCCCCATTTTTGCATGTATGGCCGGGTGTGGGCGGGACGCGCTAACAGAAAGAGCGTGAATGCCTACTATTCAGCAGCTGGTCCGCAAGGGCCGCCACGATAAGTCCACCAAGGTGGCGACCGCTGCGCTGAAGGGTTCCCCGCAGCGCCGCGGCGTGTGCACCCGCGTGTACACCACCACTCCGAAGAAGCCGAACTCTGCTCTGCGTAAGGTCGCCCGTGTGCGCCTGACCTCCGGCATCGAGGTTTCCGCATACATCCCGGGCGAGGGCCACAACCTGCAGGAGCACTCCATGGTGCTCGTGCGCGGCGGTCGTGTGAAGGACCTGCCGGGTGTGCGCTACAAGATCGTCCGCGGCGCTCTGGATACCCAGGGTGTGAAGGACCGCAAGCAGGCTCGCTCCCGTTACGGCGCGAAGAAGGGACAGTAAACAATGCGTAAGCAGCAAGCACCGAAGCGTCCCGTAGTCAAGGATCCGGTTTACAACTCCGAGCTGGTCACCATGCTGGTGAACAAGATCCTGCAGGACGGCAAGAAGTCCACCGCAGAGCGCATCGTTTACGGCGCGCTCGAGCAGTGCCGTGAGAAGACCGGCACCGACCCGGTGGGCACCCTGGAAAAGGCCATCGGCAACATCCGTCCGGACCTCGAGGTTCGCTCCCGCCGTGTCGGTGGCGCGACCTACCAGGTCCCGGTCGACGTCAAGCCGGCCCGCTCCACCACCCTCGCACTGCGTTGGCTGGTCACCTTCACCCGTCAGCGCCGCGAGAACTCCATGATGGAGCGCCTCGCCAACGAGATCCTGGATGCTTCCAACGGTCTCGGCGCCTCCGTGAAGCGCCGCGAGGACACCCACAAGATGGCCGAGGCCAACCGCGCCTTCGCCCACTACCGCTGGTAGTCGCTGGAGCAAGGCGAAGCATGGAAACCCGGAAACTGCATACCCGCTTCCTAGGGAAGCGAGCTGGTGCGTTTCCGGGTTTTTCCAGCTGAGTCGGACCTCACGCTGCCACTTCCGCGATGTAGTGGCAGAATTGACAAAGGACAACTGACCGACATAGGCGCCGACAGGCGTCGACGACTTCAAAGTTGGGGTATTTAACGTGGCACAAGAAGTGCTTAAGGACCTGAACAAGGTCCGCAACATCGGCATCATGGCCCACATTGACGCCGGTAAGACCACCACGACCGAGCGCATCCTCTTCTACACGGGCATCAACCGCAAGGTTGGCGAGACCCACGATGGCGGCGCCACCACTGACTGGATGGAGCAGGAGAAGGAGCGCGGTATCACCATTACGTCCGCTGCTGTGACCTGCTTCTGGAACAACAACCAGATCAACATCATCGACACCCCGGGTCACGTGGACTTCACCATTGAGGTGGAGCGCTCCCTGCGCGTGCTCGACGGCGCTGTTGCCGTGTTCGACGGCAAGGAGGGCGTGGAGCCCCAGTCCGAGCAGGTGTGGCGTCAGGCTGCCAAGTACGACGTCCCGCGCATCTGCTTCGTCAACAAGATGGACAAGCTGGGCGCTGACTTCTACTACACCGTCGGTACCATCGTCGACCGCCTCGGCGCGAAGCCGTTGGTCATGCAGCTTCCGATCGGCGCTGAGGACGACTTCGACGGCGTTGTCGACCTCATCGACATGAAGGCCCTCATGTGGCCGGGCAAGGTCGAGACCGGCACCCCGCCGCAGATCCAGGAGATCCCGGAGGATCTCAAGGAGAAGGCTGAGGAGTACCGCGAGAAGCTGCTCGAGACCGTCGCTGAGTCCGACGAGGAGCTCATGGAGAAGTACTTCGGCGGCGAGGAGCTGACGAAGGAAGAGATCCAGGCGGCCATCCGCAAGTTGACCATTGCTTCCGAGGTCTACCCGGTGTTCTGCGGTACCGCATACCGCAACAAGGGCATCGAGCCGATTCTCGACGCTGTTGTCGCATACCTGCCGAGCCCGATCGACATCGGCGACGTCCACGGCACCTCCGTCGACGGTGAAGAGGACCTGACCCGCAAGCCGTCTGTCGAGGAGCCGTTCTCCGCTCTGGCGTTCAAGATCGCCGTCCACCCGTTCTTCGGCAAGCTCACCTACGTGCGCGTCTACTCCGGCCAGGCAATCCCGGGCGAGCAGATGCTCAACTCCACGAAGTCCAAGAAGGAGCGCGTGGGCAAGCTCTTCCAGATGCACGCGAACAAGGAGAACCCGGTCGAGCACGCCGACGCCGGCAACATCTACGCGTTCATCGGTCTGAAGGAAGCCACCACGGGCGACACCCTGTGCAACCCGGACCACCCGATCATCCTCGAGTCCATGGACTACCCGGATCCGGTGATCCAGGTGGCTATTGAGCCGAAGACCAAGGCTGACCAGGAGAAGCTGGGCACCGCTATTCAGAAGCTTGCCGAGGAGGACCCGACCTTCACCGTCCAGCTGGACGAGGAGACCGGCCAGACCGTCATCGGCGGCATGGGCGAGCTGCACCTCGACGTGATGGTGGACCGCATGAAGCGCGAGTTCAAGGTCGAGGCGAACATCGGTTCCCCGCAGGTTGCGTACCGCGAGACCATCCGCAAGAAGGTCGAGTCCCTGGACTACACCCACAAGAAGCAGACGGGTGGTTCCGGCCAGTTCGCGAAGGTCATCGTCACCATCGAGCCGTACAGCCCGGATCCGGAAGAGCTGGAAGAGGGCGAGTCCGCTTCCTACAAGTTCGAGAACGCCGTCACCGGCGGCCGCGTGCCGAAGGAGTACATCCCGTCCGTGGACGCTGGTATCCAGGACGCGATGCAGTACGGCTTCCTCGCCGGCTTCCCGCTGGTGAACATCAAGGCCACCCTCGAGGACGGCGCGTACCACGACGTCGACTCCTCGGAGATGGCGTTCAAGCTCGCTGGTTCCCAGGTGCTGAAGGAAGCTGTCGCGAAGGCGAAGCCGGTCCTGCTCGAGCCGGTCATGGCCGTCGAGGTTGTGACCCCGGAGGAGTACATGGGCACCGTCAACGGTGACATCAGCTCCCGCCGTGGCCAGGTCTTCGCAATGGAGGACCGCTCCGGTGCGAAGGTTGTCAAGGCAAAGGTGCCGCTGTCCGAGATGTTCGGCTACATCGGCGACCTGCGTTCCTCCACCGCTGGCCGCGCGAACTTCACCATGGTGTTCGACTCCTACGCTGAGGTTCCGCAGTCCGTCGCTCAGGAGATCATCGACGAGCGCAACGGCAACAAGTAGTTGCCGCCCGCCCCTCCTCACGGGTCCGCACCGCGTGCCAGCGGTGCGGCGCGGATTCCGCGGAGGCGGGGCGAGAGGGCAGCGGCCGCGCTGAGGTACCGCCCAGGAACAGGACGGTGTCTGAGCCGGCCGTTACCCTCTAGGTCGATCCGGGGGAAACGGCGAGGCCGGTTTGAAAAACGGCCGCTGGAAACCTAGGATCTTGTAACTGGCACATTGTGAAATGGCTCCCGTATCCGTGCCCTGCGCTGGGCGCGGGCCGGGGCGTATGTAAACCACGTGGCTGCGAAGGTCGTAGTCACCATGAAGTCCAGGAGGACAACAGTGGCAAAGGAAAAGTTCGAGCGCACTAAGCCGCACGTGAACATCGGCACCATCGGTCACGTCGACCACGGCAAGACCACCACCACCGCCGCTATCACCAAGGTGCTGGCAGATGCTTACCCGGAGGAGAACAAGGCCTTCGCCTTCGACGCAATCGATAAGGCTCCGGAGGAGCGCGAGCGCGGCATCACCATCAACATCTCCCACGTGGAGTACAACACCCCGAAGCGCCACTACGCTCACGTGGACGCCCCGGGCCACGCCGACTACATCAAGAACATGATTACCGGCGCTGCTCAGATGGACGGCGCAATCCTCGTGGTTGCTGCTACCGACGGCCCGATGCCGCAGACCCGCGAGCACGTGCTGCTCGCTCGCCAGGTCGGCGTTCCGTACATCCTCGTCGCTCTGAACAAGTGCGACATGGTCGACGATGAGGAAATCATCGAGCTCGTCGAGATGGAGGTCCGCGAGCTGCTGGCCGAGCAGGAGTACGACGAAGATGCTCCGATCGTCCACATCTCCGCTCTGAAGGCTCTCGAGGGCGACGAGAAGTGGGTTCAGTCCGTCATCGACCTCATGCAGGCTTGCGACGACTCCATCCCGGATCCGGAGCGCGAGACCGACAAGCCGTTCCTGATGCCGATCGAGGACATCTTCACCATTTCCGGCCGCGGCACCGTGGTTACCGGTCGTGTGGAGCGTGGCGTGCTCAACCTCAACGACGAGGTCGAGATCATCGGTATCCGCGAGAAGTCCCAGAAGACCACCGTCACCTCCATCGAGATGTTCAACAAGCTTCTTGACACCGCTGAGGCTGGCGACAACGCAGCTCTGCTGCTCCGTGGCCTGAAGCGCGAGGACGTCGAGCGTGGCCAGGTTGTCATCCACCCGGGCGCTTACACCCCGCACTCCAAGTTCGAGGGTTCCGTCTACGTCCTGTCCAAGGACGAGGGCGGCCGCCACACCCCGTTCTTCGACAACTACCGTCCGCAGTTCTACTTCCGCACCACCGACGTCACCGGCGTTGTGAAGCTGCCGGAGGGCACCGAGATGGTCATGCCGGGCGACAACGTCGAGATGTCCGTCGAGCTGATCCAGTCGGTCGCTATGGACGAGGGCCTGCGCTTCGCTATCCGCGAGGGCTCCCGCACCGTCGGTGCTGGCCGCGTCACCAAGATCCTGGACTAATTCCAGACCTGGTGTAACCAGCTGACGTAGAAGCCGTCTTCCCCGCCGGGGAAGGCGGCTTTTCGCATGCGCTAGGCTCTCATGCGTGCACGACCCCACCCGAATCCCACGCCTGACCCAGGCGCTGCAGCGTGCCTGGGAGGGCCAGCCGGACCTGAACTTCGCCCAGCTCATCGGCGTGCTGCAAAACCGCGGCCTAGGGTGGGGCACAACCGACGACGAGACCATGGAGCTCTTTGCGGCGATGGAGCGCGAGCATCCTTCGCTTATCGACGCCACCGCCGGCCCCCACACCATCACCACCCTCAACCCGCCGCACCTGGTGACCATCACGGGCGGCTACGTGGTGGTGCGCAGCGGCACCGATCCCGAACGTATGCCATCTGTGTGGCGGATGGGCGGGATGCGCAAGACCGGCCCCGGTCTTCCGTTAGTCGTCTCCGACGAGGAAGGCGTGGAGCACCGCCTGGGGATAGTGTCGTTGGTGGAGCGGATTGCGGGGGAAGCGGAGGCGTCGATAAGCATCGCGCAATCGGCGGTGGGCAGTAGGCGCTGGCTGGTCCAATTCAGCGACGGCGCGCGAGCCGTGGTGGGGCAGCGCATCCGCCTCTGGCGGGTAGACGGGCGGGCAGTGGACACCAAACGTATCGCCTGGAGCGAGATTCTGCGCTGCGAACCTGGTGCGGAGATGGAAATAGCCCCAGCGGGCGGCGGGATGCCGGTCTCGCTGGGGCTGGTGCAGCTCGTGCTGGAGTTGGAACGCTAGGCGGTAATCCGATCCAGCTGGAGCTTCCACACCGAGTCAATGTCCATGGTGTGATTAGCCATGCGGAAGTCCTGATCCGCGGCCTCGATGATGCGCACGGCATCATCGAGCGGGTACTCCGGGTTGGCAAAGACGGTGAACGTCGCGGTCGGACGCTGGCCCACCATCGCCACCTTGCTGGACGCGCGGCGGATCTCGTTGGCGTCCTCCAGGGAGGAGCACGCTGCCTCGGCAACCCGCTGGACGTTGATGACAGTCTCGCCGTGCTCCGGATCCGCAGGCAGGATGCCACGGTTCGAAAACGCGCGGGACCGGATGTTCGCCAGCAGGATCCACAGGCCCAGGATTGCCGCCACGACAGCGCCGATGATCAGCGCGGTGACGTAGTGGTCCTGGTAAGCCAGGTCGATCAGGCGGGTGCGGTCGAGGTAGTCGGCCGCGTCGACGAGGTAGGGGATCTGCCAGTACTCGGCGACCGGGAAAAGGCCAGCGGCGATCAACAGCAAACTGAGCAGGAAGAGCACTAGTCGGTTGAAGAAGCTGAGTGTCTTCGTCATCGCGTCACCTCCGGGGTCGTCGTGGTGGCGGGCGCGGACTCCGTAGTGGTCTGAGGCGCGCCTGAACGCTGGGCAGTCGATTGCTGCGTAGCAGGGCTGGGCAGCAACTTCACCGACACAGCCGGCGGGGTTTGCAGGGCATGGAACTCACCGTTCAAGGATTGGGTGATGCGCTCCTGCATGGCGGCGCCGGATCCGTCGTCGACTACTTGCACCTTCACATTCTTGCGGTTCGCCTTCGTGCTCACCTGTTCACCGCCGAGGTCCCCGCGGGTGGTGAACGTGGCCTTGCGGGCGATGTCCACCGGGCGGGTCCAAATGGAGGCGGGGGAGTTCACCCGCACGTAGCCGTGCGGGCGCGGCTTGAACGTGAAGAACAACAGGATCAGGCCGAGCAGCACCAGAATGATGCCCACGACAACTGCCGTCACATCGGCCTCAAAGGAACCGAGGAAGTCCCAGGTGCGGCCCAGCCAGGAGTCCGACGGGGCCTCGTCGCCGTAGAAGTGGTACCACAGGTCGCGCGCCGCGACGCCAGCCAGCGCGAGCAGCAGCAGGCTAATCAGCACCGCGAACCAGCGCGAGGCCGGGTTGCCCAGCGGCTCGTCGCCCGGGTGCGGGCCCACTGCTTGAGCTGGGGGTGCAGTGTTAGCGGGAGCGGTCATAGTACTTCACCACCGGTTCAATCGTGATCTGCTTAAGCGGCTTCGGCGCGGGCGCCGTGGGCACCACTACCGGCTGCGGCCCAGGTGCGGAGGAAATCGGGGCGCGCGCCACCGGCTCCACCACGATGGGCTTGAGCGGCGGGCGGTTGACCGTGATCTCCTTCAGCGGAGCGCGGCGCGGCAGCGGCACCTCGCGGGGCTGGGCGAAACGCTGGACGTCCACAGGCTTGAGCGCCTGCAGTGGGGGCAGCTGCGGATGGCGGGCGACAAGCTCGTTCGCCTGCGGCGACCACGGCTGCACCGGTTCCGGCGGGAACGGGACCCGCGCCTCCGTCGGAGAGGTGTGGATGGCAACGAGGCGCTGCGGCTCCGGCACCTCGGGGGAGAACGTGCGCACTGGCTCCGGGGTCTCCGGAGTAAACGTGCGCACCGGCTCCGGCTGGTCCGGGTGCTCCACCTCGATTGGGGCGGGGACGACCACATCCCGCATGTCTTCGACGAGCGAGCGCGCCTCGATCGGCATGAGCTGCTCGAGTGGCTTGGTCACGGGGTGCTCCACGCGGGTCGGGGAGACCTCGATGGGGGTCGGGATCACGAAGGCTTCGTGCTCCGCCACCTGGTCCCAGGTCACGCGGCCGGTGTCGGGGAGGGTTTCCACATTGGCCACTGTGACCTTCACGCGCGAGACGTCCAGGCCCACCAACGTGCGGATGTGCGCGATGATGGTTGCGCGCACAGCGTCGGTGATGGCAGCTACCGGGGCGGGGTAGGAGGTGGCAATCTCGGTGTCCACCGCCACTGTGCCCGTCGCCTGGTCCAGCCGGGCGTGGATGCGCGGGAAGCTGCGTCCCGCGAGCCCGGCCAGCTTTGCGTCGATGGTCCGGCATCCCGGCACCGCCGCAGCTGCCACCTCAGCGACGCGCTCGATGGTGCGCTCACTGACGTGGTAGAAGGAATTATCCATTAGCTTCGGCCTCTGCCGGTGCCGTTACTCAGGGCCGCGGACAGGTCCAGACGGCCGTCGAGCTGGGCCCCGACAACCCCGCCGATGATGGTGAACAGCAGCAGCCAGAGCAGGCCCGGCCAACCGCCGAAGGTGACAAAGAAGGCGATTACAACACCGATGAGGATGCCGGTCAGCGCCTTGTTAGCAAAAAGATTCATAATAAAACCACGTTTCGGGTTATGAGGTTGGGGCGGGCAGCGCTACTGCGCGTCGCCTGCGACAACGTCCACGAACTCCGCATCGGATGCGCCGAGAACAGCCGCCCGGACATCCTCGGCCACGTCCTGCACCTTGCGGCCGGATGCGACGTCGAAGACGAAGTGGACTTCAAATCCGGTTCGGCCGTCCCGCGAGATGGCCTTCAGGCCTTCAATGCGGGTGTTGGGCAGGTAGGTCGCAATCTCGCCGACGCGGCCGCCGTGCAATGCGGCGACCCCGTCGACAGCGACGGCGGCATCGCGGACGCCCTCCGCAACCTCGCGGCTAACGGGGGTGTACGCCATGGCTTACTGGTTGATCGGCTGGTTGACAGCCTGGTAGTTCGCGTTGGTGTCCTCGAGCTGCTCGGCGCCCTCCTGCTCCGGCAGGTGCACGTCGTGCACGGTGACGTCCACGCGGTCCACGATCAGGCCGGTCATGCGGGTGATGGCGACGGTGACGTTCTCGCGGATAGCGTTAGCCAGCTCGTGGATGGCCACGCCGTACTCGGCGATGATGGCGACGGCGACGGAAGCGTGGCCGTCCTCGACCGCCACGTTGACGCCCTGCTGGACGTTGGTGGAGGAGGTCAGGGACTCGCGCACAGCGCCCCACATGCGGGCAGCGCCGCCGCCCAGGTTGTTGACGCCGGAGACCTCACGGGCAGCGATGCCTGCGATCTTGCCCACAACGTTGTCGTCGATGACGGTGGAGCCGTGCTCGGTCTCCAGGTTCTCGTTGCGCGGGCGGACCTGCTCCGGCTCCACTGCGGTGGAGGAGGACGCCGGGGTGTTAGCGCCGGTGGTCTTTGCGGTGTTTGCAGAGGTCTCGTTAACGTTCTTGTCGGCCATGACGGTCCTTTCAATCTGTAAATACTGTGCATCCGTGACCTCCGGATGTGAGGCGCACGGTCTGGAAATAAAGGGTACACAGATCTAATCGCTCGGGCTGGGGTGAGGAGAAGGTGATACCAAGTTGCAATATTTGTGGGCTCGCCGGAGGTTCGTCGTGAAGCGGGGCTTGTGCTTCCTGCAACCTTGTGTTTTAATACCCAGGTTGCCTTGACATGGGCCGGGTGAAACCGGCCGGTGGCCAGGCAAACATGACACCTTCCAACCGGAAGAAACCGGAGAAGGGCCATGGCAAATTCACAGCGGCAGTACGCAAGGGTCACGCGCCCTTCCGAGTCTGACACCCAGGCATGTGCTTATAGACGGGCACGCCTTGGCGGAAGCACTGAAACAGCATGAATTTGCTCGGTCACCTTCCGGACGTGTCATGGCAGTCAGAAACGACACTGGCGTTGAGCCAAGGGCCCAGCCCGGACAACGTTATAGAGAAACTAGAAGCTACAAACCCCACCGCTTCGCCCGTTTCTCACTCCGTTCGAAATGAGCGGGAGAGAATAAGGACGAACGTGGGGATGCGAGGAAGAGGTAAGCGTGGCGGGACAGAAGATCCGCATCAGGCTCAAGGCTTACGACCACGAGGCGATCGACGCATCCGCGAAGAAGATCGTCGAGACGGTCACCCGCACGGGTGCCCGCGTCGTGGGCCCGGTGCCGTTGCCCACCCAGAAGAACGTGTACGCCGTTATTCGTTCTCCCCACAAGTACAAGGATTCTCGCGAGCACTTCGAGATGCGCACTCACAAGCGCCTCATCGACATTCTCGACCCGACGCCCAAGACGGTGGACGCGCTCATGCGCATCGACCTGCCGGCAAGCGTCGACGTGAACATCCAGTAGAGCAATCCCCAACGTAAGTAGTGGAGAACTAACAACATGTCTGAGAACCAGATCAAGGGCATTCTGGGCAAGAAGCTCGGCATGACCCAGATCTTCGACGAGGACAACCGTGTTATCCCGGTTACCGTCGTCGAAGCTGGGCCGTGCGTGGTCACCCAGATCCGTACCCCTGAGACCGATGGCTACTCCGCCATCCAGATCGCCTACGGCGACATCGATCCCCGTAAGGCAAAGAAGCCACAGGCCGGCCACTTCAAGAAGGCCGGCGTGAACCCGCGCCGTTTCGTCGCCGAGATCCGCATGGAGGACACCTCGGGCTACGAGCTCGGCCAGGAATTCAACGCAACCATCTTCGAGGGCGACACCTACGTGGACGTCGCCGGCACCACCAAGGGCCACGGCTACGCCGGCGCCATGAAGCGCCACGGCTTCGCCGGCCAGGGTGCCGCACACGGTAACCAGGCTGCGCACCGCCGCGTGGGCTCCATCGGCGCCTGCGCAACCCCGGGCCGCGTGTTCAAGGGCACGCGCATGGCAGGCCGCATGGGCGGTAACCGCGTTACCACCCAGAACCTGAAGATCCAACGCATCGACGGCGACAACAACCTCATCCTGATCAAGGGCGCCATCCCGGGCGCAAAGGGTTCCGTTGTCACCGTCAAGACCGCAGTGAAGGGCGGTGCTCACGCATGACGAACCTGACGCTTGACGTCCACACCGCTGACGGAGCCACCAAGGGCTCTGTCGATCTCCCGGCCGAGTTCTTCGACCGCGAGGCTTCCGTGGCGCTGATGCACCAGGTTGTGAACGCACAGCTTGCTGCAGCTCGCCAGGGCACCCACGCGACGAAGACCCGCGGCATGGTTTCCGGCGGCGGCAAGAAGCCGTTCCGCCAGAAGGGCACCGGCCGCGCACGCCAGGGTTCCACCCGTGCGCCGCACTTCACCGGCGGTGGCACCGTGCACGGTCCGCAGCTGCGTTCCTACGCGCAGCGCACCCCGAAGAAGATGATCAAGGCTGCCCTCGCAGGCGCTTTGACCAACCGCGCACAGAACGAGCGCATCCACATCGTGGAGGACCTGGTTCCGGGCCAGACCCCGTCGACCAAGTCCGCCCGCGCTTTCATCGAGCGCCTCACGGACCGCAAGTCGGTTCTGCTGGTGATCGGCCGTGATGACGTGAACTCCCGCCTTTCCGCAAGGAATCTGCCGGGCGTCCACATCATTGAGCCGACCCAGCTGAACGCATACGACGTACTCAACGCTGACGATGTCGTGTTCTCGGTCGAGGCGCTGCACACCTTCGTCAACCGCGGCAAGGAGCTCGCTACCGCCGCTGCGGAGGAGGAGAAGTAAATGGCTAAGATCGCGAACCCGCGCGACATCATCATCGCGCCCGTGCTCTCCGAGAAGAGCTACGGCCTGATGGAGCAGAACACCTACACGTTCTTCGTCGCTCCGTCGGCCAACAAGACCCAGATCAAGATTGCCGTGGAGCAGATCTTCGGCGTCGACGTCGCATCGGTGAACACCGCTAACCGCGAGGGCAAGCGCAAGCGCTCCCGCACCGGCTACGGCCAGCGCAAGGACACCAAGCGCGCCTACGTCACGCTCCGCGAGGGCAGCGACTCCATCGACATCTTCGGAGGTGCGACGGCCTAACGGCTATCGCACAGCGAAGAGGACGATAGAAAAGGAACCATTATGGCTATTCGCAAGTACAAGCCGACAACTCCGGGTCGCCGTGCCAGCTCCGTTTCCGCGTTCGAGGAGATCACTCGCTCGACCCCGGAAAAGTCGCTGCTGCGCCCGCTCCCGAAGAAGGGTGGCCGTAACTCTCACGGCCACATCACCACCCGTCACCGCGGCGGCGGCCACAAGCGCCGTTACCGCGTGATCGACTTCCGCCGCTCCGACAAGGACGGCGTGCTGGCAAAGGTCGCTCACATCGAGTACGACCCGAACCGCACCGCAAACATTGCGCTGCTGCACTACTACGACGGCGAGAAGCGCTACATCATCGCGCCGAAGGGCCTGACCCAGGGCACCGTCGTCGAGGCTGGTCCGAACGCCGACATCAAGGTCGGCAACAACCTGCCGCTGCGCAACATCCCGACCGGTACGACCATCCACGCTGTGGAGCTCAAGCCGGGTGCTGGTGCCAAGCTCGCCCGCTCCGCCGGTGCGTCCATCCAGCTGCTGGGTAAGGAAGGCAACTACGCAGTCCTGCGTATGCCGTCTTCCGAGATCCGTCGCGTGGACATCCGCTGCCGCGCCACCATCGGTGAGGTCGGCAACGCCGACCAGATCAACATCCGCTGGGGCAAGGCCGGCCGCATGCGCTGGAAGGGCTGGCGCCCGACCGTGCGTGGTGTGGTCATGAACCCGGTCGACCACCCGCACGGTGGTGGCGAGGGCAAGACCTCGGGTGGCCGCCACCCGGTGTCGCCGTGGGGCCAGAAGGAAGGCCGCACCCGCAACCCGAACCGTTATTCCAACAACATGATCGTGCGGCGCCGCCGCTCGAAGAAGCGCTAAGAGGAGGTAAACAGACATGCCACGTAGCCTGAAGAAAGGCCCGTTCGTCGACGAGCACCTCCTCAACAAGGTGGACGCTCAGAACGAGGCTGGCACCAAGCAGGTCATCAAGACCTGGTCGCGCCGTTCGACCATTCTCCCCGATTTCATCGGTCACACCTTCGCCGTCCACGACGGCCGCAAGCACGTGCCGGTGTTCGTCGACGAGTCCATGGTCGGCCACAAGCTCGGCGAGTTTGCACCGACCAAGACCTTCAAGGGTCACGTCAAGGAACAGAAGGGACGTCGATAAGCAATGGCTGACACCATCACCACTGCATCCGCGACGGCCAAGTTTGTCCGCGTCTCGCCGATGAAGGCCCGCCGCGTGCTGGCACTCGTCCGCGGCAAGGACGTTGCCGAGGCCCTCGCGATCCTGAAGTACGCACCGCAGGGTGCTGCCAAGGACGTTGCGAAGGTTGTCGCCTCCGCAGCGGCCAACGCTGAGAACAACTTCGGCCTGGACCCGCGCACGCTCGTCATCTCCGAGTGCTACGCAAACGAGGGCCCGACCATGCGCCGCTACCAGCCGCGCGCCCAGGGCCGCGCCTTCCAGATCCGGAAGCGCACCTCCCACATCACCGTTGTTGTCGAGTCCAAGGAAGGGGCCAAGTAATGGGCCAGAAGATTCACCCGCACGGCCTGCGCCTGGGTATCACTTCCGACTGGAAGTCCCACTGGTACGCCGACAAGAACTACGCTGACTACGTTGCGGAGGACATCAAGGTCCGCGAGTACCTCGAGAAGAACCTCGAGCGCGCCGGCATCTCCGACATCGTCATCGAGCGCACCCGCGACCGCGTGCGTGTGGACATCCACACCGCTCGTCCGGGCATCGTCATCGGCCGCCGCGGCGCTGAGGCAGACCGCATCCGTCGCGAGCTGGAGAAGCTCACCGGCAAGATGGTCGCGCTGAACATCATCGAGGTCAAGAACATCGATGCCGACGCAACCCTGGTTGCACAGTCCATCGCTGAGCAGCTGGTAAACCGTGTCGCGTTCCGTCGCGCCATGCGTAAGGCCATCCAGTCCGCGATGCGCAACCCGCAGGTCAAGGGCATCAAGGTTATGACGTCCGGCCGTCTCGGCGGCGCGGAAATGTCCCGTGTCGAGCGCTACCACGAGGGTCGCGTTCCGCTGCACACCCTGCGTGCAGAGATCGATTACGGCACGGCAGAAGCACACACCACCTTTGGCGTCATCGGCGTCAAGGTGTGGATCTACAAGGGCGACGTCGTGGGCGGTGTCCGCGAGTCCGAGCTCAACGCTCCGAAGAACGAGCGCGGTGGCCGTGGCGACCGTCGCCCGCGCCGCGGCGGCCAGCGTCGCCAGCGTGCAGAGCAGAAGAAGGAGGGCTAATTCATGCTCATCCCTAAGCGCGTGAAGTACCGCCGTCAGCACCGTCCGCACCGCACGGGCGTGTCCAAGGGCGGCAACAAGATCACCTTCGGCGACTACGGCCTGCAGGCGCTCGAGCCGGCGTACATCACCAACCGCCAGATCGAGTCCGCACGTATCGCCATCAACCGCCACGTCAAGCGTGGTGGCAAGGTGTGGATCAACATCTTCCCGGATCGTCCGTTGACCCAGAAGCCGCTCGGCGTGCGTATGGGTTCCGGTAAGGGCCCGGTGGAGAAGTGGGTGGCCAACGTCAAGCCTGGCCGCATTCTTTTCGAAATGTCCTACCCGAACGAGGAGACTGCAATCGAGGCTCTGCGCCGCGCTGGCGCGAAGCTGCCGTGCAAGGTCCGCGTGATTAAGAAGGAGGACCAGTTCTAATGGCAACCGGTACCCCCGCATCTGAGTTCCGCGAGCTCAACGACGATGAGCTGCGCACCCGTCTGACCGAGGCGAAGGAAGAGCTGTTCAACCTGCGCTTCCAGCTCGCGACCGGCCAGCTCACCAACAACCGCCGCATCTCCACCGTGAAGCGCGACATCGCTCGCATCTACACGGTGCTGCGCGAGCGCGAGCTCGGCCTGTCCGTTGTCCCGGAGTCCACGGGAGCTGAGGCATAACCATGAGTGAGGCAAACGTGACTGAGAACACCAAGGTCAAGGCAGTGCAGAAGCGTCGTCGTGGCTACGTTGTGTCCGACAAGATGGACAAGACGATCGTCGTCGAGGTTGAGGACCGCAAGTCCCACGCCCTGTACGGCAAGATCGTGCGTACCACCACCCGCGTGAAGGCACACGACGAGGAGAACACCGCCGGCATCGGCGACCTCGTCCTCATCGAGGAGACGCGTCCGCTGTCCAAGGACAAGCACTTCCGTCTCGTCGACATCATCGAGAAGGCTCGCTAAGAGCACCTAGCTTTTCGACGTCGTACCCGTCCAACCTCGTGTTGGGCGGGTATTTTCGTGTGTTTGACAACTGTTCACCCGGATTTCGGCGCTCATTTACTCGTGTTGAGTAACTTCTTCCAGGCCAAACTCTGTATACGTTTCCTGGGAGAACTCATGCCTATCAAGGGTATTAACCTGCTGTTCCAGTCCAAGCGCTCGTCTTTGACCTGTACCTACAAGTGTTGTTACGCGGTCGTATCTAGTAACACCGTGGTGAGTATCGAGTAACGCATTGGTGAGCATCCAGTAACAGTCCGGGGGAGGATTCTGGTGACCGCGTGACTTCAGGGCACGCGGCGTTACCAGAGGAGTCTGATTGTGACTGACTACCGGGCGGTAATGGATCAAGTGCTCAAAGGCTGGTCTGTCCGCCAAATCTGTTCGAGTCTGCGGTGCTCGCACACCACGGTGCAAAAAGCACGCGATGCGCTGGTGGAACACAACATCACAACCCGTGAGCAACTTCGTGGGGTTGCGGATCATGAGCTGGTGGACTGGTTCGTCGACGGGCGCAGCCATGCTCAGGGCGATTTCGTCCCGATCGATTTCGACGCTGTCGCCAAGGCACGCACCGGGCGCAACAAGGTGACCCTGCAGGTACTGTGGGGCCGCTACACCGCACAGCCTGCGGACCCAGGCCAGCGGTATTACAGCTACGAGCGGTTTCGCCAGCTTGTGGCCCAACACGTTGATGCAGCTGGGCTGACCGCCAGGATCACCCATGCCCCAGGCCATACGATGCAGGTGGACTGGGCAGGCACAAAGATGCGGCTGTGTGACCCCACCGGCGGGCAAGGATCGAAGGTCAGTATCTTTGTCGCCTCGCTGCCGTATTCAGGCATGGTGTTCGCCTGCGCGTGCGCGGATGAGCGCCAGGACGCATGGCTTGCAGCTCATATCCGCGCGTTTGAGTACTTCGGCGGGGTTGCCGAGGTCATCGTGCCAGATAACGCCTCGACAGCCTCGAACGCGATTAGTGCCGCGGACAAAAATCGTCGGGTCAACTCCACCTACGAGGAGTTTTTGGAGCACTACAACACCGCCGCATTGCCGGCTCGGGCGAAACGACCCAAAGACAAGGCCAGCGTCGAAGCCGCAGTCAAGATCGTCACCCAAAACGTCATCCACGCACTCGATGGCCACCAGTGCGTCGGGATAGACGAGCTCAACGCGAAAATCACCGCCCTGGTCGATGGGATCAACGCTGCCACGCCGTTTCGCGGCAATGCGACGAGCAGACGCGCATTGTTTGATCAGTTCGAACGCGACGTGCTCACCGCGCTGCCTGCAACACCGTGGCAGCGCACCGAATGGAAACGCGCCAAAGTCGCACCCAATTTCCACATCAGAGTGCACAACGCGCATTACTCGGTACCGCACCAGCTGGTGGGCCGCACCGTGGATGTGCGCATCACCGGTGACAGTCTCGCCGTCTTCGACGCCGGGCAGCGTGTGGCCAGACACCAACTCGCGCGTGCCCGCGGGGTGTATGTCACCGACACCGACCACATACCGGCGAACCTGGGTGATACCCGTGGGTTGTGGACAAGTGAGTACTTCCTGCGCGAAGCCTCCAAGATCGGGCCGGCCACACGCCAGGTGATTGCCGAGCTCATCGAAGCTAAAGCGATCCCTGCCCAGGCGTACCAAGCGTGCCGCAACGTGCTCAACATGGGCAAACACGCCAACAAGCCAATCCTCGAAGATGCCTGCAGACGTTTGGTGTCCACCGACGGCAGAAGGCGTGCTGTGTCGTATACCGCGGTGAAAAACATGATGGCCGCCGTGCGCAAAGACACCTCCACACGACCTACAGGTGCTGACCTGCCAATCGATCAATTAACCGGCAGACCCGCTGACGGTGCGCCTGCCCCGTCAGCGCGTGACACCCGCGGCGCCTACCTCGGTGGTGCTGCCCAGTTCAGCCTCGAAAACCTCACCAAGAAAGGATCTGCATAACCCATGCCCCACCCGCAACCAGCATCATCATCCGCCCGCTTCCTCGACGAATCAGTCCTGCCGATCTTTACCGATCTACGCATGACCGCCTTCGGACAAAGCGTCATCGACATCGCCGCCGATCCCGCATTCGACGACTGGAGCTTCTCCGACAAAGTGCTCTACGCACTCGATAAAGAGGTAGCGGCCAAGCGTGAGAGGCGAGTCAACAAACTGCTCAAAGCATCCCGATCGCCAAATCCCGATGCTTGTATCGAAGACATCACCTACACGCCCGGCCGCACCATTAACAAAGAGCAAATCACCCGACTCGCTCACTGCCAATGGTGCCAAAGCGCACAAAACATTGTCATCCTGGGCAAATCCTCCGTCGGCAAAACCTACCTCGCCCAAGCACTACTCACCGCGGCGTGCAGAAATGACTACTCCGCACGCTTCTTCCGCACCGACACACTCGCCAACCACCTCGCCGTGCTCAAACACGACGACCCAGCCCGCATCACGTTCCTCGAAGACCTACACAACACAGACGTGTTAGTCCTCGACGACTTCCTCACCACCCCAATCGATGCCGCCACCGCACACCAACTGCTCAATATCCTCGCAGAACGCGAACCCCGCGGATCGACCATCGTGACATCCCAGTTCACACCCGACGAGTGGTACAAATCCATCCCCGACGCCGTCATCGCCGAGTCAATACTCAACCGACTCGTCGCCGGCGCCGAAATCATCACACTCGAAGGCACCAACATGCGACTGACCCAATAACCCCCGCTACCAACCTAAACGCCCGGGTGTTACTCGATACTCACCCGGGCGTTACCCGAAACTCACCACACCGTTACTAAACACGTGGTCTAAACAAGTGCGGCAACGCGTGTGCTGGCGATTGCACCAACGAGTCCGACAACCCGTACTTCGGCGACCTGATGTCCCGCCGCGGCGTGCTGAAGGCATTCGGTGCTGGCACCGTGACCCTCGGCGGCGGCGCACTGCTCGCCGCCTGCGGCGTCGACGAGGATGTGGCGGAAACCACCGAATCCGCGACGGCCACCTCCACCAGCACCGAGGTCGCGAAGGCTGAGATCAAGCCGGCTGCTGGCATGCGTTTCGACGGCGTGCAGCCGAACGAGAAGGACGAGGTTGTCGTCCCGGCGGGCTACGACACCTCTGTGCTGATCGCCTGGGGCGACCCGGTGTACGAGGACGCGCCTGAGTTCGACCCGAACAACCAGACCGCCGCAGCTGCAGCCCGCCAGTTCGGCTTCAACAACGACTTCGCCGGCCTGATGGAGCACCCGACCGACAAGAACCGCATGCTCTACGTCTGCTCCCACGAGTACTCCACTGAACCGCAGATGCTGCCGAACTACGATCCGGAGAACCCGACGGACGAGCAGATCAATATCGGCATTGCCAGCCACGGCCACACCGTCCTCGAGGTGTCCAAGGACCCCAAGACCGGTGAGCTCAAGCGCGAGTTCGGCCCGCTGAACCGCCGCATCACTGGCGAGACCGAGTTCAAGATCGTCGGGCCGGCTGCCGGCCACGACCTGCTCAAGACCTCCGCCGATCCGACCGGCACCACGGTCTTCGGCACCTTCAACAACTGCTCCGGCGGTGTGACCCCGTGGGGCACCTTCCTTTCTGGCGAGGAGAACATCGACCAGTACTGGGCCAACGCCGCCGCCGTCACCGGTGAGCGCCCGGCCGCGGACGTGAAGCGCTTCGGCGTGTCCGAGAACGCGTCGCAGCGCAAGTGGGAGCGCCTGCACGACCGCTTCGACCTGGCGAAGGAGCCGAACGAGTTTAACCGCTTCGGCTACCTGGTTGAGATCAACCCGTACGATCCGGAGTCCGTCCCGGTCAAGCACACCGCCCTGGGCCGTTTCAAGCACGAGGCCGGCAACGTCCACGTCACCGAGGACGGCACCGTGGTGTGCTACTCCGGCGACGACGCGCGCTTCGAGTACATCTACAAGTTCGTCTCCTCCAAGAAGGTCAAGGAGGGCGACATCGCCCACAACATGGCAATCCTCGACGAGGGCACCCTCTACGTCGCCAACCTCGAAGGTAACTCCGAGGCCGGCGAGATCACCGGCGACGGCGACCTGCCCAAGGACGGCGACTTTGACGGCACCGGCAAGTGGATCCCGCTGCTGACCGCCCATGCCGACGGCACCGCCGAGTCCCACGTGGACGGCTTCACCGGCGAAGAGGTGGCCATCTACACCCGCCTCGCCGCAGACGAGGTCGGCGCCACGAAGATGGACCGCCCGGAGGACTTCGAGGTCAACCCGGTCAACGGCAAGCTCTACGTCGCGCTGACCAACAACAGCTACCGCGGCGCCACCGGCGAGAACGCCAAGAAGAGCAAGGAAGACGTCACCGAGTACGCGCCGATCCGCGAGAACAAGAACGGCCTGGTCATGGAGATCGAGGACGACTACGCAGGCACCGAGTTCAAGTGGAACCTGCTGCTCGTCTGCGGCGACCCGAACGCCGCGTCGACCTACTTCGGCGGCTTCCCCAAGGAGCAAGTGTCCCCGATTTCCTGCCCGGACAACGTCGCGTTCGACTCCCACGGCAACCTGTGGATCTCCACCGACGGCAACGCGCTCGGCACTAACGACGGCCTGTACGCCGTCGGCCTCGAGGGTGAGAACCGCGGCCAGGTGCTGTGCTTCCTCACCGTGCCGTACGCCGCTGAGACCTGCGGCCCGATCGTCACCGACGAGCTGGTCCTGGTCAACGTCCAGCACCCGGGCGAGGAGGACGATGCCACCTTTGAAAAGCCCGCGTCCCACTGGCCCGACGGTGGCAACTCCGTTCCGCGCCCGGCCGTTGCTCAGGTGTTCCGCACCGACGGCCAGAAGATCGGCATGGAGAAGGCTTAAACGCTAGGTGTCTTTTGCTCGAACCCGCCGCTGTCCACACTCGTGGCCCGTGGCGGGTTTTCCACTTTCTACAGACAACTAAACTGGAGTAAAATTTTTCCCCATGTGTGGAATCGTTGGATACGTAGGCGCCGGCACCGCTGAGCGCGACGCGAAAAATGTCATTGTCGAGGGACTGCGCCGCCTCGAATACCGCGGATACGACTCCGCCGGTGTCGCGGTTGCCAACAACGGCGTCATCGAGTGCCGCAAGAAGGCCGGCAAAGTTGCAGACCTGGAAGCCGAAATCTCGGACAACCCAATTGCGGCTTCCAAGCTCGGCATCGGGCACACCCGCTGGGCAACCCACGGCGGACCGACCGATGCAAACGCCCACCCGCACGTCGTCGGCGACGGCCGCATGGCTGTGGTCCACAACGGCATCATCGAGAACTTTTCGGCGTTGAAGGCGGAGCTCGTCGATAAGGGCTACCGCTTCGTCTCCGAGACCGACACCGAGGTCGCTGGCACCCTGCTGCTGGACATCTACGACAAGGAAGCAGACGGCGACCTCACCCGCGCGATGCAGCTGACCGCGCAGCGCCTCGAAGGCGCCTTCACCCTGCTGGCGATCCACGCAGACCACCCGGACCGCATCGTCGCAGCGCGCTGGAACTCCCCGCTGGTCATCGGCGTCGGCGAGAACGAAAACTTCCTCAGCTCCGACGTCGCCGGCTTCATCGAATTCACCCGCGACGCCGTGGAGATGGACAACGGCCAGATTGTCACCCTGACCGCCGAGGGCTACGAGGTCTGCGACTTCGACGGCAACCCCGCCGAAGCCAAGCCGTTCACCGTTGAATGGGACGTCACCGCCGCGGAAAAGGGCGGCTTCAACTCCTTCATGGAAAAGGAGATCCACGACCAGCCCACCGCCGTCCGCGACACCCTCTACGGACGCTTCGACGAACAGGGCAAGCTCATCCTCGACGAGCTGCGCATCGACGAATCCGTGCTGCGCTCCATCAACAAAATCATCATCGTGGCCTGCGGCACCGCCTCCTACGCGGGCCAGGTGGCGCGCTACGCCATCGAACACTGGTGCCGCATCCCGACGGAGGTGGAGCTCGCCCACGAGTTCCGCTACCGCGACCCGATCGTCAACGAGCGCACCCTCGTGGTCGCCGTGTCCCAGTCTGGCGAAACCATGGACACGCTCATGGCCGTGCGCCACGCCCGCGAGCAGGGCGCGAAGGTGATCGCCATCTGCAACACCGTCGGTTCCTCCATCCCGCGCGAGGCAGACGCGTCGCTGTACACCTACGCCGGTCCGGAGATCGCCGTGGCGTCGACGAAGGCGTTCATCTCCCAGATCGTGGCCGCATACCTGCTCGCCCTGTACCTGGCTCAGGTGCGCGGCAACAAGTACGCCGACGAGATCCGCCAGATCGTGGACGAGCTGCAGGAAATGCCGGACAAGATCCAGCAGGTGCTGGACAACGAAGGCCAGGTCAAGCAGCTGGGCCAGGACATGTCGGACGCGAAGTCCGTGCTGTTCCTAGGCCGCCACGTCGGCTTCCCAGTCGCCCTCGAAGGCGCGCTGAAGCTCAAGGAGGTGGCCTACCTGCACTCCGAGGGCTTCGCCGCCGGCGAGCTCAAGCACGGCCCGATCGCGCTCGTGGAGGAAGGCCAACCGGTGTTCATCATCGTGCCGTCCAAGCGCTCCCGCAATAACCTGCACGCCAAGGTCGTCTCCAACATCCAGGAGGTCCGCGCCCGCGGTGCGGTGACCATCGTGATCGCGGAAGACGGCGACACGGACGTGGAGGCCTACGCCGACCACATCATCCGCATCCCGCAGTCCGCCGGCCTGATGCAGCCGCTGTTGTCCACCATCCCGCTGCAGATCTTCGCCTCCTCCGTGGCGGAGGCCCGCGGCCTGAACGTGGACCAGCCGCGCAACCTGGCTAAGTCCGTGACGGTGGAGTAGGGTTTGCCGCGCTTTCCTGGCGTCGGGCTCGGGCGGTTTCGTCTGGGCCCGGCGCCGTTCTTGTGCCGGTTTCGCGGATCGTCTAGCAGCGCATAGAGGAGTGCTAGACGATCATTTGTTGGGCGCGGCGTTTGCCCAGGTGATGTTGGAAATAGTTGTCGTTAGCAGCGTGATCGTATAGCAGCGGTAGCGAGCCGCTAGACGATCCGGGCCTCAGTGGGATTCGGGAGACCACGCCGCGCCGGGGTGCGCGCGGCGGAACTCCATCATCCGGTGGAAGACCTCAGCTGCGCCTGCTCTTTGGCCCTGCGTCTCGCTGAGCGCGCCACTGCCGTCGGGGAGATCTGTCGGGGCGAACACGCCAGGGCGCAGTACTTGAGCGAGAAAAGAGGGATCGGCAGTTGCAGCGCCGACGTATCGGGCAGCGTGTGCCTGGGTGGCGTCGATACGCGTCCAGTCCACCGCCCAACCTGCAGCGCGCAGCATCTGATCGAAGAAGTACCGCTGTGTGCGGGAGTTGCCGTCGCGGAACGGGTGCACGATTGTGAGCTCGCTCCAGTGATCTGTGACGGTCCGCACCGCAGACTCGATTTCTGACGACGAAGGCGGCAACTTCGCGATGCGGCTCATGACCCGGTCAAGCTCAGTGTCGACGTACTGCGCCCGGCACATGGCCATTCCCATTGCGCCGACCTCCTCGGTGCGGATCTCGCCGGCCCACGGGTAGATGTCTTGCATCAGGTAGTGGTGGGTGCGCAGGAGTGATTCGCGGGTGAACTCGGTGAGGGGAGGGCCGAGCTCGAGCTCACCCAACCGTTGCGTAGCAAGGCTCCCAGCGATGCGTTCTAGCTGCGCGGGATCTGAAATCCCAAACAGGTTATCGGGTGCTTCCCGGCTCTGTCGGGCCACGATGCTTAGGCCACGCCGGCGATACGTCGGCGCAGTTCGTGTGCGCGTGGCGAATCGCCCAGCCCCTCGCGCTCCAAGACAAGCAATACTGCCTCGTCGGCGGAGACCTCGCTACGGAATTGCCGTCTTAGCAGCGCTTCGTCCTCGGCTGATAGGGGTTGCCCCGCCATGACCATGGAGGCGTTCACGGCGGCAACCTTTTGGTCTTCACTGCGCGGGTCGGTCATGGTGCAGCATTTTACCTGTTCAGGAGTAGAAGCGGAACCCTGCGGATCTGCTAGCTCCGCTTTGGACGGCACTAGCAGATCAACTGTCCAAGTTTTTGTTTGTGCAGGTGATGTTGAAAGGCGTTGTCGGTAAGAGCGTGATCTGCTAGTTACCTGGAAGAGGGCGGGGCGGGGAACTAGCAGATCCGCGCGCCGGGGGGTGAGAAGACGGTGCCAGACCGGAACCCCACAGACCCGCGCAGATCCGCGCCTACACCAGCTCGTGCAGATACGGCGTGTCGGCGCCGGTGCGGGAAACGGTGATGGCGGCGGCGCGGGCGGCGAAGTCCAGGATCTCGCGCCACTCGTCCGCGCCCAGCGCCAACAGCGCGGAACGGTCGAGGCCGCGGGCGTCGAACTGGTGCACCAGCGCGGCCATGATGGTGTCGCCGGCGCCGATGGTGTCCGCGACCTCCACGGTGGGGGCCTGCACTTCGCAAACGCCGAACGGTGCACGGACACGGATGCCTTCGCCGCCGAGGGTGGTCACCACGACGGGCACGTGTGAGGTGTCGCCGAGGAATTCGACTTCCTCGTCGGAAAGCTTCAACACCGTGACCGATTCCAAGAGACCGCGCAGGAACAGGCGGTGTTTCTCCGAGGAAAACGCGGGCCGTAGGTTGGGATCCAGGCACACGATCGCGCCGTTGTCGGCGCTGACTCGCGCGGCCTCTGCGTAGCGCAGCGAGCCGGGTTCCAGGGCCAGGGACAACGTGCCGAACACTGCGTAGCCGCTCTCCACCGGCACCGGTTGGGCGAGCCGGTCCGCGGTGCCGTTGACGTAGAAGGTGTAGGAGGCGGAGCCGTCGTCACGCAATGCGGTCCCTGCGAGGGTGGTGGGCTCGCTGCCGCTGGGGCATTTCGAGAGGTCGACGCCTTCGTCGATGAGTGATTGCCGCAGCGCCGCGCCGTACGCGTCGGATGAGAGGCGCGACTGGAACGCCACAGGAGAGCCGAAGCGCCCGAGCGCGCGGGCCACGTTGAACGGGCCGCCGCCGAGCGCCGGGGTGAGCGGCGCGAGCGGGCCGGGGGCGGACGGCACGAGGTCGACCAAGGCTTCGCCGTACACGGTGATCATGCGTCATAGAATAAACACATGTCGTACCGGCCGAAACACCACCTCACCGCGCCTCAGGGCAGGCTCAACGACCCTAACGGGATGATGTTGCTCGGCGATGAGCTGCATGTGTTCTACCAGCACGACCCGTCCTTTCCCGCCCAGCCCAAACGCACCGGCTGGGGGCATGCCGTGACCACGTTGGGCTCAGGCGTGTGGCGGCACTTCCCGGACGCGCTCTACCCGGGCGTGTCGTACGACGAGAACGGCTGCTACTCCGGCTCTGGCGTGGTGCACGACGGCCAGATTCGCCTGTTTTACACCGGCAACGTCAAACGCGACGGAAAGCGGCTGACCAGCCAGAACATCGTGGACGTGGGCGGCATCGAGGGCCCGATGGGCGGAACCTACCGCCGCCGCGGCACCAATCCCGCGATCGATGGCCCCGCGGACGGCTACACCGCGCACTACCGCGACCCGCACGTCACCCAGGCGCCGGACGGCACGTGGCGGATGGTGCTTGGCGCCCAGCGCGAAAACGGCACCGGCGCCGCTGTGCTCTACACCTCCGACGACCTGGACAGGTGGCAATTCGCCGGCGAGATCGAGTTCGCGGGCCTGAACTACAACGTCGCCTCGGCCTACATGTGGGAGTGTCCAAACCTGCTGCGGATGCACGATCAGGCCACGGGCGAGATGCGCGACGTTTTCGTGTTTTGCCCGCAGTTTCCGGATTCGGACGAGTGCGGGTACGTCGTCGGCAAACTTGAAGGCCTGCGGTTCGAGGTCGAGCGGGATTTCACGCCGCTGGATTTCGGCTCTGAGTTCTACGCGCCACAGCTCATCAGCGACAACAACGGCGGCGCGCTCATGCTCGGCTGGATGGGGCTGCCCGCGCGCGACGACACCCCCAGCTTCCCCGCGGAGGGGTGGGTGCATCAGCTCACGCTGGTCAGGGAGCTTTCGCTTATCGACGGCCACCTAGCCACCGCCCTGCAGATCCCGGACGCCCACGACATGCTGGTCGAGCGGGTAGCGCTGGGGGACGCCCCCTGGGCGGCGGATCTCGTCGCGGAGGGGGATCACGTGTGCGCCACGGTGACCTGGCAGCCGGACGGCGCAGGGCGCGGCACAGTGTTCGTCGACGTGGCAGGCCGCATCCGGTGGGCCGAGTGCGCCGCGGGTGAGCTGGTGCTTACCGCGGACGGCGCGGCGGTGGAGTGCACCGCGGGCGACGGGGAAGTCGCGTTTTCTTTTGCCGTCTTTGCTCCCGGTGGGGCGCAGTGGTCGGCGCTGACACCTCAATAGGAAGGAACAACCGTGCAACATAAGGACGTGGCCAGCCGGGTGCTGGCCGCCGTGGGCGGCGAGGACAACATCGTCGGCGCGGCGCACTGCGCCACGCGCCTGCGGATGGTGCTGAAGGATTCTTCGCTGGCGGACACCGCCGCGCTGGAAAACGACCCAGACCTCAAGGGCGTGTTCGAAACCGGCGGGATGTACCAGATCATCGTCGGCCCTGGCGACGTGGACAGGGTGTTTGCGGCGATGGACGCGATGACGTCGAGAAGCATTGCGGTTTCCACCGAGGAGCTGAAAAGCGTGGCGGCGAACCAGGGCAGCTGGTTCACCCGCTTTATCAAGGTGTTTTCGGACATCTTCGTGCCGCTGATTCCGATCCTGGTCGGCGGCGGCCTGCTCATGGCGCTGAACAACGTGCTTACCGCAGAGGGGCTGTTCGGCGACGAATCCCTGGTGGGGATGTTCCCGCAGATCCAGGGGCTGACGGAGATCATCAACGTCCTGTCGTCCGCGCCGTTCGCCTTCCTGCCGGTGCTGGTGGGCTTCTCCGCGACGAAGCGCTTCGGCGGCAACGAGTACTTGGGCGCCGGCATGGGCATGGCGATGGTGCACCCGGCGCTGGTCAACGGTTACGACGTGGTCACCTCCATGGCGGAGGGCACCATGCCGTACTGGGACCTGTTCGGCTTCCCGGTGGCGCAGGGCGGCTACCAGGGCGCGGTGCTTCCGGTGCTGGTGGTCGCGTGGATTTTGGCCACGATTGAGAAGTGGTTCCACCGCCGCCTCAAGGGCACCGCAGACTTCCTGATTACCCCGCTGGCCACGCTGCTGATCACCGGGTTCATCACGTTCATCGCGGTCGGCCCGTTCGTGCGCTGGCTGGGCGACCTGCTCATTCACGGCCTGGCCAGCCTGTACGACCTCGGCGGCCCGGTGGGCGGGTTCCTGTTCGGCCTGGTGTACTCGCCGATCGTGATCACGGGCCTGCACCAGTCCTTCCCGCCGATTGAGCTGGAGCTGTTTAACCAGGGCGGCTCGTTTATCTTCCCCACGGCGTCCATGGCCAACATCGCGCAGGGCGCGGTGGCGCTGGCCGTGTACTTCCTGGCGCGCAACGCCAAGCTCAAGGGCCTGGCGGGGTCCTCGGGCATCTCGGCGGTCTTCGGCATCACCGAGCCGGCGATCTTCGGCGTGAACCTGCGTCTGCGCTGGCCGTTCTACATCGGCATGGGCGCGGCGGCCATTGGTGCGATGCTCATTGCGCTTTTCGACGTCAAGGCCACCGCCCTCGGCGCCGCCGGCTTCATCGGAGTTGTGTCCATGCGCCCCGGCGATATGCCCACGTTCCTGGCGCTGGCAGCCGTCACGTTCGTCATCGCGTTCGCGGCCGCGTACGGTTACGGCCTCTACCTGGTGCGCAAGCAGGGAACCATCGACCCGGACGCCCCGGAGGATTCGCGGGCCGACGCGGCCGCGGCGGCGACGCTGCGCGAGGCATCGGCGGACGCGCTGCCGGTCGCGGCCCCGCTCACCGGCGAGGCGCTGCCGCTGGCGGACGTGTCCGACCCGATGTTCGCCCAGGCCAAACTCGGCGAGGGCGTGGCAATCCGCCCGACGGTGGGGGAGCTGCGCTCGCCCCTCGACGGCAAAGTGGTGGTCACCTTCCCGTCCGCCCACGCTTACGCGGTGCGCGGCACCGGCTCCGACGGCAAGCCTGTGGACGTGCTGATGCACATCGGCTTCGACACCGTGAACCTCAAGGGCGAGCACTTCACCCCGCAGGTGAAGAAGGGCGATGAGGTGCGCGCGGGCGATCTGCTAGCCACCTTCGACATCGAGGGCATCGAGGCCGCTGGCTACGAGGTAACCACCCCGGTAGTGGTGTCCAACATGAAGAAGGTCGGCGAGGTCCTGCCGGGCCTGCTGCTGCCCGGCAGCGTCAGCGCCGGCGACAAGCTGTTCTCCGTGGAGCCGAAGCCGGCTGCGGCCGAGGCTCACACCCCGCCCGCCAGCCGGTAGAGGCGGTGGAAGTGGTGCACGGGGCCGTTCCCGCGGCCGACGTTGAGCTCGTCGGCGTGGGCGATGGCCTCGTGGAGCCAGTCGGAGGCCCAGGTGGCCGCGGCGTTGGCGTCGCTGAGCACCATGCGCGTGGCCAGCGCCGCCGAGAGCGAACACCCGGTGCCGTGGGTGTTGTTGGTCTCCACGCGCGGCACCTCGGCGACGTGGGCCTCGCCGCCGGGGGTGACTAGGGCGTTGGAGGCGCGGTCGCCTTTGAGGTGGCCGCCTTTGACCAGCACGCTGACGCCCGCGTCGTTGGCGTAGGTGCGGCCCAAGGCCACCGCCGCCTCAAACGATTCCGGCTCGGGCTGGCCGGTGAGCACGGCCAGCTCCGGCAGGTTCGGGGTGACCACCGTGGCGTGGTCGCGGACCAGCTGGCGCAGGGCCTCCTCCGCGTCGGCAGAAAGCAGGCGGTCGCCGGAGGTGGCCACCATCACCGGGTCCACCACCACGACCGGCACCGGGTGGGCGGCGAGGTAGTCGGCCACAGTGCGGGTGGTTTCAACGTCGCCGAGCATGCCGATCTTCACGGCGTCCACTTCGACGTCGTCGAACACCGCGTCGAGCTGCGCGCGCAGAAACGACTGCGGGGGAGTGTGGATCTCGCGCACACCCTGGGTGTTTTGGGCCACCAGCGCGGTGGTCACGCACATGCCGTAGCCGCCGGCGGCTGCGATGGATTTCAGGTCGGCCTGGATGCCGGCGCCGCCGGTGGGGTCGGTGCCGGCGATGGACAAGACTCTGGGAATTCGTGCCATATTCGCCGACCGTACCGGGAAACTAGCCCGCGGCCACGGCGATGCGCTCGGCGAAGCGGGAGTAGTCTTCCCGGATGGCCAGCAGCGGCTCCACCACCGCGGTCTGGGAGACCTCGGCGACCTGTTTCTGCACCGCCGAGCGGGTGCGCCGCTTCACCCCGGAGCCGAGCATCCCGCCGAACACCGCGGAGATCAGGCCGATGACCAGGCCGGTGAGCAGCCCTGCCATGATCAGCAGCGTCGGGATTGGCCAGCCTTCCACGTCGGGCACGAGGTCGCCGCCGAGCAGGGGAGTGAGCACGCCCGGCACGAACGCGACCAGCAGGTACCACAGCACGCCCACCAGGGCGGCCAGCAGCGCCAGCCACTGGATCACGGTGAGCAGCGACAAGCCCTTGGACGGCTCCGCGGGCAGCGTGGTGCGGGCGACGGCGCGGTCCAGCTCCGCGGGCAGGCCGGCGGAGACCTCCTCGGCGCGGTCGGCCACGGCGGCGGACCACTCGTGCGGCAGCCCGTCGGCGACGGCGCCCGCGTAGTCGCGCACGCCCCGGTTTGCCACGGCCTTCGACGCGGCGTCGAGCTCCGGCATTGAGCTGCGGTGCACCCCGATCTCGTCGGATGCTTCGCGCAGTCCCAGCCGGCGCAGCGGGTCGGGTTTGAAGCGGGTGATCCAGGAGGTCAGCAGCCACCCGGTGCGTTCGCGCAGCCGCTTGCGGTACGCCGCGGCGGTGGTCTCCGCGATGCGGTCCGCGCCGGCGGCCTGCGCCAGCACGGCGTCCATGTCGCGCTTCGCATTCTTTGCGACGCCTCCGGCACCCCTCACCCCGGAATACCCCTCGGCGACAGAGCGGATGTCCGCCTCGATGCGCGCGGTCTGCGCCGTGTGCGCCTTGGCCACCTTCGCGATCGCGGCGCGCAGGTTCTCGATTCCGGCGCCCGTCAGGGTGGAGGTGGGGACGACCTGGACGTTGGTGAGGCCGTCGTCACGCAAAAGCCCCGCGTACGAGTCCGCGACGGTGCCGACATCTCCCGCGGCGAGCAGGTCGGACTTGTTCAGCACCGCCAACGTCACGGCGGAGTGGTTGGCGTGCGGGCGGATGAACTGGTCGTGGATGACGGAATCCGCGTATTTCTCCGGGTCGGAGACCCACACCAGCACGTCCACCTGGCCGGCAAGGCGTTCCGCGATGGCGCGGTTGGACGCCTCCACCGAGTCGAAATCGGGCAGGTCTAACAGGATCAGCGGGCCAGCGCCGCGGGCGAACTCGCCCTGGCGGGCGCGGCGGTCCTCCACGCCCAGCCAGTCCAGCAGCTCCTCGGAGCCGTCCGGCTCCCAGATGGCGGCCAGCGGCGAGGAGGTGGTGGGGCGGCGCGCGGCGGCCTTGCCCAGGTCCTCGCCAACAACAGCGTTGAACAGCGAGGTCTTGCCGGAGCCGGTGGCGCCGAAAAAGCCCACCACGGTGTGGTCGCCGGACAGCGCGCGGCGTTCCGCGCCGGCTTTCGCCACGCGCTCGAGGCCCTCGCGGTTGCCCGGCGAGAGGTACGGTGCGCCGATCTGCGCGGCCTGATCCAGCGCCTCCAGCCGCTCGGTCAGGCCAGCTTTCTTCCTAAACATTGCCGTCCCCCTTGCCAAAGCTGCCGCGCAGCTGGTCAAACAGCCCGCGCAGCGTGCCGCGCTCGAAGCTTTCCTCCACATCCTCCTGCTTCGCGGGAAGCTGCGGGGCTTCTTGCCTATCGACGAGCCCAAGGAGCCTCACGTCCACAGCGCGCTTCGCCTCCGCGGAAGCTTCCCGCATCTGCTCGGCGGTCGCGCCCTCGAGCAGCGGATCCGTCAAGACGTGGTAGCGGTCGCGCTCCGCGGCGAACAGCTCGCCCAGGCGCTGGTTTAAGTCCTCCCGGGCCTGGACGACCATGCGGCGCACGGTGTCCTCGCCGAATATCGTCTCAAGCAGTTTCTGGCCCACCACGGCGGATCCGCCCGCGATGGCCACCTCGCCGCCGGTAATGCCCGCCGTGGAGGCGAAGACCACCAGCATCAGCGCCACGGTGGCCACGTTCAGACCGAACGACATGAGGCGGGCGCGCTGGCGCTTGTCGCCGGCGGTGTCCTGGATGTGCTGCACCATGTCCTTTTGCCAGTCGCGCACCAGCTGCGCGGCCTTGTCGGAGATGTCCGCGCTGGCGCGGGCGAGCGCCGGATCCGCGTCCGCGCGCAGCTCCGGGGCCACCGAACCGGTGTGGGACCACGCGCGCGACGCGGCGGTCTCGGCCGCGTCTACGATCACGGCATGCAGGCCGGACTCGATCTCGGTCTCCACCTCGCGCAGCGGCGCGGGCTGGCCGGTGAAGAAGCTGCCCACCTTGTCCACGGCGCTGGAGAACCAACGCTCGACACCGCGGAACACATCTGAGGTGCCGACGACGTCCTGCCAACGGTCCATCACCTCGGAGCGCAGCAGCTTACCGTCGGAGGTGGCGTCGATGACATGACGGTTCGCGGCGGTGTAGAACTCGTGGATCGACTCGTCGAGCTGGTTGGCAAAGTTTTCCTGGCGTTCGCGGCGGCCCACCAGGGCATCCACGCGGGTAAGCGCCGATTCCACCGCACCCGCAACGGTCTTGCCGGCCACGTCGCGCCGGGCGGCGGTGTCGTCCGCGAGCGTGGTCAGGTACTCGCGAAGTGGTGCGACCAGCTCCTCGCCCAGGAATTCGCCGGACTGCTCGCCACCAAGGTCCGCCACAAACGGGACGGTAAATACGGTGGCCTTGGAAAGTCCCGCGTCGTTCATCATGCGGCGCAAGTCGTCTGGCACCGTCTCCGCGGCCTTGTCGTCGAGGCGGTTGAGCACCACCACGACCTCGATGCCGCGGCCGGCGGCGTCGTTGAGGAAGTTCCACACCAGCTGGTCCGCGTAGCGCGCCGGGGTGGTGACGAAGATCCACAGGTCCGCGGCGGCGAGGAGCTGGGACGCCAGGGCCCGGTTCTGGTCGTCGATGGAGTCGAAATCGGGGGCGTCGAGAAGCGCCAAGCCCTCCGGGATGCGGGGCGTGTCCACGACACGCAGGGTGGTGGAGCGCTCGTCGCCCGCGCCGTGCGAGCGGGCCAGGCCGGGCAGCACCTGCGGGGAGTTGAACCAGTCCGCGTCGCCCGGGTTGGCCACCAGCACCGGCTGACGGGTGGTGGGGCGGATCACGCCCGGGTTAGACACCCGCTCGCGCAGCAGCGCGTTGACAATGGTGGACTTGCCGGAGCCGGTGGAGCCGCCGATGACGGCGAGCAGGGGCGCGTCGAGGTTGGCCAGGCGCGGCAGCACATAGTCGTCGAGCTGATTGACTATGGCGCGGGCTTCGGAAGCGACGTCGACAGGCAGTGCCGTGTACGCCACCGCATCGCGCACGCCGCGCACGGCCTGAAGGACATCTGGAGCCGAGTGGGAAACAGGTGTATTCACCCGTCCCATTCTGGCAGACGGCGCGGAACTAGTCCTTGTAGTCCGTCTTGGTCAGGTTGAGCCAGCCGTAGAGCCCGCCCATCATGAAGCCGCCGCCGACGAAGTTGCCCAGCCACACGACGACCCAGTTGCGGATCACGTTCCAGTTGGTGAAGCCCTCGATCACATCCGGGCCGAGCGTGAAGCCGCCCAGGCTGGTGAGGATGAAGTTCGCGATGGAGTGCTCGTAGCTCATGGTCGCAAACGACGGGATGATCAGGATGACGCCCCACAGCTTCGCGCTGTAGTCTTTGCCCGCCTGGGTTGCCAGCATGAAGGCGATGTTGACCACGACGTTGGCCAGGATTGCTTCGACAAAAAGTGTTGAACTGGACTTTTGCAGCTTGGCCACCAGCAAGTCGTGGAGGAACCCGTCCACTTCCACAAGCTGGCCCATGGTGGTGCGGGAAATCAGCCATGCGATCACCACTGCACCGATGAGATTGAAGATGGTGACGAACAGGACCAGCAACAGACCCCTGACCACAGTGTTCTTTTTGTGGATCGCGCCATAGGTCATGAACATCATGTCGCCTGTGGCGAGTTCGCCTTGCAGCACGATGATGATGTACAGCGTGGAGGCGAAGATGCCGCCGAACGCGTACTTGCCCCACCCCGGGGCGTACGTGTCCGTCAGCTGGGCAGTGGAGGCGGCGAACGCCGTCATGATCCCCAGATACACGCCCGCCAGTACTGCACGGGTGGCAAACCGGGCGGGCTCTTCGGAAAAGAGGTCAACCTTGTTCTTAATCGCCGTAGGGGCGGCTTCGTAAAAACTCACGGGATTTAACGTACAAGAGGTCATACCTTATGGCGAAACTTCGCGATACCGCCGGGAAGCCGCTGACCTGCCGTGTTGGTGCTTGTTGCGTTTCGTGTGTCTAGATTCACAGGCAGAAGTAAGACTCCCGGACAGCGACGCGAGCGGCGCAGGAAGCTGCCCGCGCGCGGATTTGGGGAATCGGCCCAGCTCGTGGTTGAATACTCCAGTTGTCTACTGCTGGTCGGGTGCAACGCGCGTTTCCGAGCTGCGCATCCGAGACCCTTCGACCACGTGGTGGTTCGTCGATAAGCAATGGGCACCGCAAACATTGACCACGTGCGTGCAGGACGGAAATCTGGCGCACATTGATCCAGGTCAGGAGACCAACTGTGATTCAGCAAGAATCGCGTCTGAAGGTCGCCGACAACACTGGTGCACGCGAGATTCTGTGCATCAACGTTCTCGGCGGTTCTGTTCGACGCTTCGCCGGCATCGGCGACACGATTGTCGCCACCGTGAAGGAAGCTGCCCCGGGCGGCAACGTCAAGGAGGGTGAGGTCGTCAAGGCTGTCATCGTCCGCGCGAAGAAGGAAACCCGTCGTCCGGACGGCTCCTACATCTCCTTCGACGAGAACGCTGCCGTCATCATCAAGAACGACACCGAGCCGCGCGGCACCCGCATCTTCGGCCCGGTCGCTCGTGAGCTGCGCGACAAGCGCTTCATGAAGATCGTGTCTCTCGCACCGGAGGTGATCTAACTTATGAAGATCAAGAAGGGCGATATGGTCCAGGTCATCGCCGGCAAGGACAAGGGTGCTCAGGGCCGCGTCATCGAGGCGTACCCGCAGCGTGACAAGGTCCTGGTCGAGGGCGTGAACCGCATCAAGAAGCACGTCGCAAACTCCTACACCGAGCGCGGCGCCGAGTCCGGCGGCATTGTCACCCAGGAAGCCCCGATCCACGTGTCCAACGTGATGATCCTGGACTCCGACGGCAAGCCGACCCGCGTCGGCTACCGCTTCGACGAGGACGGCAAGAAGATCCGCGTAGCCAAGTCGAACGGGAAGGACATCTAATGACTGAGAGCATTCAGAACTACACCCCCCGCCTGAAGACGCGTTACCAGGACGAGATCCGCACCAAGCTGAACGACCAGTTCTCTTACGACAACGTCATGCAGATCCCGGGCCTGACCAAGATCGTCGTGAACATGGGTGTCGGCGACGCCGCCCGCGACTCCAAGGTCATCAACGGCGCGCTCGAGGACCTCACCGCGATCACCGGCCAGAAGCCGCAGCTGCGTCGCGCGAAGAAGTCCATCGCTAACTTCAAGCTCCGCGAAGGCATGCCGATCGGCGCGAAGGTCACCCTCCGCGGCGACCGCATGTGGGAGTTCCTGGACCGCCTGCTGACCGTGGCCCTGCCGCGTATTCGCGACTTCCGCGGCCTGAACGACAAGCAGTTCGACGGCAACGGCAACTACACCTTCGGCCTGTCCGAGCAGACCATGTTCTACGAGATCGACATCGACAAGATCGATCGCGTCCGCGGCATGGACATCACGCTCGTCACCACCGCCACGAACGACGACGAGGGTCGCGCCCTGCTGACGCACCTCGGCTTCCCGTTCGCCGACAAGGACGGCAAGATGAAGCGCGCATAAGCGTTCGCTTGCTTGGCTGCTTTGCGCCCCCGGTTCTTTCTGGACCGGGGGCGTTTTGCGTGTGTTGGGGTGGGCTGGGCGCCGGGCGCCGCCTGAGGTGCGACTAACGAGGTTCACGAGTGGGGTCGGGCGGGAACGCCAAATCGAGCAGTTCTACTTCGGTGAGGGTTTCCGGGTTGTGCCACAGGATTGCTTCGATCCGCCCGTCGTGGTTGTAGAGCGTGACCCAGTGCTCGTAGAGGACAATTCCTGCACGCCCGTCGTCGGCCCAGGGGACGCCGAGGGCATCGAGCTTCTCCGTGAACCTCGAGGTTGGGATGTGGAACGGGATGCCCAGGAAACTGGCGTTGTACTGCGGACTGATTTCGAGCTCGGTCACCACACCGTCCTTTTCGGTGGCCCTGGCAGCAAACGCTTGCCCATTCAGTGACAGCGTCGCCTGGTACCCGTTTCCGAGGAACTCGTTCCAATTCATGCGGTCGATGATGGGGGTCGGCTCGGGATCGCCCATTGCGTCCAGCACGTCCTCGAACTTCAACGGGCAGTCCGTGGTGAAGTCGACGAGCGGCTCGTACCCAGCGCGGTCCTCGGCCGGCTGGGCAGGGGAAGTGGTGCGTGCGGCTGACGCGGCGGCTTCGGCTTGCACGTTTGCCTCGTAGATCTTCCGCACTGTCTCAACCGGTCCAACAATCGACACCACTCCAGGTTCGTTGGCGACGGTGACGCTGTGCGTATCGACGCCCGCGCGTTCGGTTATGCGCGCGCCTATCGCCGCTCCGCATTCTCTTGCCTCAGCCTCCGCGAGCACCGGGGGAAGGAAGTCTTCGAAGACGAACACGTTGCCCACGTCGTCGATCTCGACGAAGTGGAGCGTTTCGCCGGTGACCCGGCTGCGTGCCGCGGCGAGCGAGCGGATGAATCGGAGGTAGTCGTCCTTGTTGGGCGACAGTGCGACGCCCAACTGCTCCCAGTACTTCACCCTGTTCGACGTGAGGTCCGCGACGGCATCCAACACATTCATGGCGATGGTGTCGGCCGGGTCCGGGTCTTCGGGCCATGCACCATTAAACGCGTTGTCGAGTTGGTCGTAGCAGGTGTCCATTCGGGCACGTGCGTCGTCGCTAAGCGAAAAGTCCCTCGTTGATGCATCGAACTCGATGCTGTTGATGATGGCGGTGACCTCCGGCCACCTCGCAGTGCAAGAGCGGGCGTAACCGTGGAGGAATGCCTTCGCGGTTTGTAGGGCGCCGAGCGCTGAGGCAGTTGTGGATCCGGCGTGTTGGAGTGCTTCGTCGTAGAACATCGGCCGTCGACCTCCTCGTGCTGTGCGGCCCACCTTAGATGAATGGAAGCTCTCTGATTCTGCCCACCTGCGAGTTATTATGCGCTTCGTAATTTATGCAGACGAGACGGCAGGAAGCGTCCATGTCATTCTTCTCCCGAGGTGCGATCATCGCGCCCAAGGAATTCAACCGCTGGCTCATTGTCCCGGCAGCCTTGGCGATCCACCTCTCCATCGGGCAGGTGTACGGGTTCTCCGTGTTTAAGAAGCCGATGATGGAGCACTTCGGGGTGGGGGAAGTTGCCGTGGGGTGGATCTTCTCGCTGGCGATCGGCATGCTGGGCACCTCGTCTGCGCTGTTTGGCTCGTGGGTGGAAAAGGTCGGACCGCGTGCCTCCATGTCCGTCGCTGGGGTGCTGTGGGTGACCGGATTCCTGGTGGCAACGCTGGGCATCAGCACCGGCAACCTGTGGCTGGTGTACTTCGGCTACGGGTTCATCGGCGGCATTGGCCTGGGCATCGGCTACATCTCGCCCGTGTCTACGCTGATGAAGTGGTTCCCGGACCGGCCGGGCCTGGCTACCGGGCTGGCGATCATGGGCTTCGGTGGTGGTGCGCTCATCGCGTCGCCGGCCTCGAACCGGCTGATGGAAGCATTCGGCGGCGGGGCTGAACTCGCGGACCGCGCCGCGGGGCTTGAACCGACGTTTATCACCCTCGCGGTGGTGTACTTGCTGGTCATCGCGATGGGTGCGTACTGCATCCGGCTGCCGCACCCGGACTGGACCCCGTCAGGCGCGCCGAAGATCAAGGCGAAGCCGGCGAAAGTCGCCATCGTCGGCGCGAATGTCAGCGCGAACAACGCGATCCGCACGCCGCAGTTCTGGTGCCTGTGGGTGATCCTGTTCTGCAACATCACCGCCGGCATCGGCATCCTGGAAAACGCCGCGCCGATGGTGCAGGACTACTACCCGGCGCTGAGCGCCGCGGCCGCCGCCGGCTTTGTCGGCCTGCTGTCGCTGGCCAACATGGGCGGGCGTTTTATCTGGTCGTCCGCCTCCGACGTGATCGGCCGCAAGAACATCTACATGGTCTACCTGGGCGTCGGCCTGATCTTCTACTTCGTGGTGGCATCCGCCGGCCACACCAGCCTGGCGTTGTTCGTGGTAAGTACCCTGATCCTGCTCACCTTCTACGGCGGCGGGTTCGCCACCATCCCGGCGTACCTGCGCGACCTGTTCGGCGTGTACCAGGTCGGCGCGATCCACGGCCGGTTGCTCACCGCCTGGTCCGCGGCGGGTGTGGCGGGCCCGCTGATCATCAACATGGTGGTGGAGCGCCAAGCCAGCCGCGGCAACTCGGGCCCGGAGCTGTACCAGCTCTCGCTCTACATCATGTGCGTGCTGTTGGCGGTGGGGCTCGTGGCCAACGTGCTGGTCCGGCCTGTTGCGGAGAAGTGGTTCGAGGATCCGGAGACGGTGGCCGCGAAGGTTGAGGCGGATCGTGCGTCGGCGAGAGAGTCCGCAACGACGGCGACCGGTGGCGGTGCTGGATCCATCCACGCGCTGGTGGCTGCGGTGCTCGCGCTCGTGATCACGGCGCTGCTCGTCTACGGGCTGTGGGAGACCGCGGCGAAGGCCTCACAGATGTTCGCTGGCTAACCCCCGGCGTAGACGCTGAAACGTTCGGCGCCCACCTCGCCAACGAGCACCGTGTTGCTGGCCCGGGCGAGCTCCACGGCCATCGACGTCACGCCGGCAGTGGTGGCCACCACGCCGAACCCGGCGGCCGCGGCGGCGCGCACGATTTCGAAGCCCACCTGCGCATCGGTTGCGAGGGTGAGGGTGGGGGACGGGAGGGCGTCGAGAAGCATGTGCCCCGCAATCTTGTGCACGGCGTTTAACGGATCGAGGTCCTGGCGCCCCGCATCGCCCGCGACCGCCGTGGGCAGGTCGCGCGTGCGGTGCTGCGACAACACCCCGGGCAGCGCGAATATTGCAGACGGCTCGAGCTCCATGAACTCGTCGCGCACGTCGAGGTTGGCGGCGAGCTCGCGCACTCGCTGCTCGGCGGAGATGCCGCACGCGTCGCCGGGGATCGGGTCGATAAATTGCGGGGACGCGGGGCGCGCGAGCTGGACATCCAGCAGGTTGTAGGTATTTTCGCCGCCGATCGCGCCCTCGCAGTAGCGGGCGGTGACCACGTCCTCGACACGCGTGATCATCCCGCGCGCCAGCAGCAGGCCGTGGGCGAGCTCGATGTCGTGGCCCGGGGTGCGCATCAGCGTTGCGACGCTCACGCCACCGGCCCGGATCTCCAACGGCTCTTCAACCGCGACCTGGCCCGCGCGGGTGTCGCGGGTGCCGTCGGCGGAAATCTTGGTGACTGCGAAGCTGCGTTTGGTCCTGCTCACGGGAACCGATGGTATCGCCGGATGCTTAACTCGCGAACTTGCGGCGAATCTGCGTGCGAAAACGCGGGTTATCCACAGGGGTGCGAACGCGAATTCCACAAGCCCGAAAACATCCGCCTTGACGCCCCGCTACAACTGCACCCACACATCCGAACTCAGAAAGGGGTGGGTGCGTCCGATGCGTACCGAAGACAAGATCAAACAACGACTGCAGAAACTGCTCAACCAGGCCCGCGACCGTGAGGGCACGCCGGAGGGCGACGCGTTCTACGCCAGGGCGTTCGAGCTCATGGCGGAGTACGGCTACGAACAACGCGACCTGGACACCGAGGACGGCGACGAGGTGGGCCAGCGCACCTACGAGTTCGCCGGTTCCTACACGGAGATGCAGGCGAACCTGCTGCTGACCATCGCATTCGCCCTGCACTGCACCGGATTTTCGCAGCGCGTGTACAACTCCACGCGCATGAAAGACGCCGTCATCTTCGGCTGCGCGCGCCACCTGGAACGGGTGGACATGCTCTACGCGCTGCTTCTGCCCGTCATGCTCGCGGACGCGCAGAAGGTGCGCGCCACCCACTGGGGAGAATCGGCGGTGGTGCGCCGCCGCAGCTTCATGTCCGGCTTCGCTGCGAGCATCGGCGCGCGCCTCGCCGAAGCCGAAAAGACCGTGGAGGAATCAGACGGGGAGTATGGGCTCGTGCTTGTCGACGACTTCCAGAAGGCCACCGAAGCCCGCGACAACTTCGCCGCAGAAATGGGCTTCTTTTTAGGCAGCTTCTCGTCCAAGCGTTCCTTCGACGCGGATGCGTTTGACCAGGGGCACGAGGCGGGGCAGCGCTCCGACATCGGGCAGACGCGGGTGCGCTCACGGCCGGCGCTGCCGTTCTAGCGGTTTCGGGGATCTTCGTGATCGTGCAGCTTTTCTTGTACGGTGTTGGTGCAAGAAAAGTTGCACGATCACGGGAGGTTCGATGACACCACGCGAATACGACCATCCAACAACCGACGAAATCACCCTGACCAGGGTGCTTGGTGCTTTGAGTGACCCCACCCGACTCGAGATGATCCGTCGGCTCGCCGACGGGTTGGACCATGACAGTCTCGAGCTTGCAGACGATTTGCCCCGGTCGACGCTCACGTACCACACGCGCATGCTGCGAGAGGCGGGGGTGACGTGGACCCGGGGGGAGGGACGCGCATGCTTGATCCGATTGCGGCGGGACGATCTAGATCGTCTATTTCCCGGTGTGCTTGCGGCAGTGATCGCCAACGCGAACACCGAGGGGGAACAGGGATGATGCGTCGGCTATGGCCTTTCGTGCTGGGGAGCGTGGCACTCGGCCTAGACGCATACGTGGTGGCGGGACTTCTGCCGGCCATCGCAGCCGCACTTGGAACGCCAGAAGCCACGGTTGGGCTGGGGGTTGCGGCGTTTACAGGTTCGTATGCCGTCGTGGGGCCGTTACTGGCGGGAAAGGCAGGGCGGCAATCGCGGCGCAGCCTGATCATCGCCTTGCTTGTGTTCACTTTGGCGAACTCGGCCACGGCGCTGTCGCCGACAATCTGGGTCTTCCTGGCTTCTCGCGTGGTGGCCGGCGCGGCAGCCGGTGTGTATTCGCCGCTGTCTTCGGCGGTCGCCGCTGAAATCGTGGGGCCGGAACGCCGAGGGCGCGCATTGGCGTTAGTCCTTGCTGGCTTAGCGGTCGGCACTGTATTCGGCGTGCCGATCGGTCTGATGCTGGCACAGTATTGGGATTGGCGTGCCGCGATACTGCTTATCGTGGTCGTCGGAGGTACAGCACTCGCGGGTATTGCACTTCGAGGAGGGGACCTGCCAGCGATTCCAGCGTCTAGTCCCGCCGACCGGCTGCGGTCTATTACACGGCCTAAGAATCTCCTCACGGTCATTGTGACGCTGTTGACCGGCGTCGCTTCTCTGGGGCTTTACACCTACCTCACAGTCGTGCTGTCTGGGGGAGCCCTTGCGGCGCATCAAAACATAGCGATTTGGGTGTGGGGGCTGGGCGGTGCTGTCGGAGCACTGGGGATTGGGTTGCTCGCGGACAGGCATGACCCGCTGCGGCTCAGTGCTGTGATCCTTGGGGGCCTCACCTGTGCGTTGCTCGGCATGACCCAAGGCCAGGTTCCAGTGTTGGTGGTAGTCAGTCTGTTTGTCTGGGGATTATGCGGATGGGCTTCTCTCGCGCCCCAGCAACAAGTATTAATTCAAGCGAATCCTGCTGATGGCGCGACGGCTGTTGCTGCAAACGCTTCGGCCAACTACCTGGGGTCGGCGCTGGGCGCGGCCGCCGGGTCGCTATTGGTCGCTGCACATGCGACACCGGCCGTACTTAGTGGCTCAGCAGCGGCCGTAGCAGCGCTTGCGTTGTGCTGCCAGCTCGTTCGGCAGCGCATGGATACCAACGGCTGAGAGAAACTTTTGTTGTTCTCAGTCCACCAGCCACGCGGCAGCAGCCACGATCATGGCCTCGGCCGCGCGGTCGAGCGTGGGCTGCAGGTCGGGCGCGAAGGCCGGGGAGTGGTTGCCGGGGGCGTTTTCCCAGTCCTTGAAGCCGCCCAAGCCCCAGTACGTGTACGGCACGTCGAGCGCGTCCGGGATGATGGAGAAATCCTCAGAGGCGGGGATCTGGTCCAAGTCCGCGGCGTCGCTGCCGAAGTGGGCGTCGAACGCGCCGCGAACGCGGGAGGTGGTCTCCGGGTCGTTGTCCGTGAGCGGGTACTCGTCGTAGAACGTGATTTCCGGCTCCCGCGGGCTGCCGGCGGCGGCGCACTCGCCCTCAACAATGCGGGTGATTGCGCTGCGCAGCGTGTCGCTGACCTCCCGGGTGTAGGCGCGGGTATTCACCAGAAGCTCGGCGGTTTCCGGGATCACGTTCGCCTTCACACCGGAGTGGATCGCGCCGACGGTGAGCACCGCGGTGTCTTTCGCTTGCACTTCGCGGGAGACCACCGTGTGTAGGCGGGTGACGATGTTGGAGGCGAGCAGGACCGGGTCAACGCCCTTTTCCGGCATGGAGCCGTGGGTGCCCTTGCCCCACACGGTGATCTGGGCGGAAAACGCCTGGGACATGAACGGCCCCGGGTGGGTGCCCACAACACCTGCGGGCAGCATCGGCAGCACGTGCTGACCCAAATACACGTCGGGTTTCGGCATCGCCTCGCGGATGCCGTTGGCCAGCATCACCCGCGATCCGGCGTACGCCTCCTCCGCGGGCTGGAACACGGCGACCAGGGTGCCGCGCCAGCAGTCGCGGTTGACGGCGAAAGCCTCCAGCGCTCCGAGCACGCCCATAATGTGGAAGTCGTGCCCGCAGGCGTGGGCGACGTGCTCCTCGCGGCCGCTGACAGCATCCACCTGCGTGGCGGTGGAGGCGTACGGCTTGCCGGAACGCTCCTGCACCGGCAGCCCGTCGATGTCCGCGCGGATGGCCACCACCGGGCCGGGCCCGTTGTCCAGCACGCACACCGTGCCCGTTTCGCCCACCTGCGTGTGCGGCAGCTGCAGCGCATCCAGCCGGGAGCGGATCTTCGAGGCCGTCTGCAGCTCCTGCAGCGACAACTCGGGATGCTGGTGGAACCAGACGTAAAGATCCTTGCGGGCCTCGCGCGTGGCGGTCAGCGATCCGACGAGCTGTGCAAGGGCGGTATCCATGCAGGGCAGTCTATGGGGTCTTGAATCTCTGGCGGGTTGGTGGGGCGCTGAACGTGCCCGTCGATAAGCGATTTGCTCATTGGTGCAGGAAAGCGGTAAGTTACCCCCTCGGACTTGCGCGCCGACGCTTCGGCGTGCGCAAGCCGAAGTACATTTGAACATCCAACTTTGTTGCAGGCCCCCCGCCATGATGCGGACCGCGTGCAAGGGAGGCGGCGAGCGGCCCGCGCTATTGAGTGCGGGCAGCGTGAGTAGCCCCCGACAGACCATGCGGAAAACGCGACCCGAAACGCCTCAGCGTTACAGGTCACCCGGTGGATGGGAACCGCAACGAGAAAGGTAACGGTCACCACAATGACCATGACTGATCCGATCGCGGACATGCTGTCGCGCGTGCGCAACGCAGCAAATGCGCAGCACGACGCCGTGTCTATGCCTTCGTCCAAGATCAAGGTGAACATCGCCGAGATCTTGAAGCAGGAAGGCTACATCGAAGATTACAAAGTTGAGGACGAGAAGGTCGGCAAGTCGCTGACGCTCAACCTCAAGTACGGCCCGACCCGCGAGTCTTCCATCGCTGGTCTGCGCCGCGTGTCCAAGCCGGGCCTGCGCGTGTACGCGAAGTCCAACGACCTGCCTCAGGTGCTCGGTGGCCTGGGCGTGGCAATCATCTCCACGTCCCACGGTCTGCTCACCGACCGCCAGGCTCAAGAGAAGGGTGTAGGCGGGGAAGTCCTCGCTTACGTCTGGTAAAGGGAGGTTGAAAGACTTATGTCTCGTGTAGGTAATGCACCCATCGCAATCCCGAACAACGTCGAGGTGAAGATCGACGGCCAGCACGTCGAGGTCAAGGGCCCGAAGGGCACCAAGGATCTGGATATGCCGGCACCGATCACCGCTTCCGTCGAGGACAACCAGATCCTGGTGGCTCGTCCGGACGACCACCGTGACAACCGTTCGCTGCATGGCCTGACCCGCTCCCTGATCAACAACATGGTCGTGGGCGTGACCGAGGGCTACAAGATCAACATGGAGATCTTCGGCGTCGGCTACCGCGTGCAGCAGAAGGGCAAGGACCTCGAGTTCTCCCTCGGCTACTCGCACCCGATCCTGATCGAGGCGCCGGAAGGCATCACGTTCTCCGTCGACGGCAACACCAAGTTGGCCATCGAAGGTTCCGATAAGCAGCAGGTTGGCCAGATTGCGGCAAACATCCGCCGTCTGCGTAAGGATGACCCGTACAAGGGTAAGGGCATCCGTTACGCCGGCGAGCAGGTCCGCCGCAAGGTCGGAAAGACGGGTAAGTAATCATGAGCAATACTGCAGAGAACACCAAGCGCACCCCGGTTGGCAAGGACATCTCGTCCCGCCGCCGCGAGGCACGCGCACGTCGCCACAACCGCATCCGCAAGACGCTGCGCGGCACCCCGGAGACCCCGCGTCTCGTTGTGCACCGCTCCTCGCGTCACATCCACGTCCAGGTCATCGACGACCTCGCAGGCCACACCCTGGTCTCCGCGTCGTCCATCGAGCCGGACGTGCGCAACCTGGAGGGCGACAAGAAGGAAAAGGCTGCCAAGGTTGGCCAGCTCGTCGCTGAGCGCGCCAAGGCTGCAGGCATCGAGGCAATCGTCTTCGACCGCGGCGGCTACAAGTACCACGGCCGTGTCGCGGCCCTGGCCGAAGCAGCTCGTGAAGGTGGTCTGAAGTTCTAATGATCACCGCAAACATCACCATCAACGGAAGGATCGCGTAATGGCCGAACGTGAACGGCGTGACGGCGGGCGCTCCGCCGACAACCAGAACAACAACGACCGCAACGACCGCAACGATCGTGGCAACCGTGGTGGCCGCGGCCGCCGCGATGACCGTCGCAACAACCAGAACGACGAGCGCGACAAGTACATCGAGCGCGTCATCACCATCAACCGCGTTGCCAAGACCGTCAAGGGCGGCCGCAACATGTCCTTCACCGCACTCGTCGTCGTCGGCGACGGTGAGGGCATGGTCGGCGTCGGCTACGGCAAGGCAAAGGAAGTTCCCGCCGCAATCCAGAAGGGTGCAGAGGAAGCTCGCAAGAACTTCTTCCGCGTCCCGATGATCGGCGGCACCATTCCTCACCCGGTCCAGGCAGAAGAGGCTGCGGGCATCGTCATGCTCCGCCCGGCTGCTCCGGGTACCGGTGTCATCGCCGGCGGCGCTGTCCGTCCGGTGCTCGAGTGCGCTGGTATTCAGGACATCCTGGCCAAGTCCCTTGGCTCGGACAACGCCCTGAACGTGGTCCAGGCAACCGTCGCAGGCCTGAAGCAGCTTGTCCGCCCCGAAGAGGTGGCTGCCAAGCGCGGCAAGTCCGTCGAGGAAGTTGCACCGGCTCGTATGCTGCGCGCACGCGCAGGACAGGAGGCCTAAGCACCATGGCACTGAAGATTACGCTGCACCACGGCAAGGTTGGCGAGAAGCCGACCACCCGTAAGAACCTCGAGGCTCTCGGCCTGCGCAAGATCGGCCAGTCCGTCGTGAAGAAGGACAACGCGGCTACCCGCGGCCAGATCCTCAAGGTGCGCCACCTCGTCACCGTTGAAGAAGTTGCAGGGGAGTAGATACAACATGGCTGACATCATCAAGCTCCATGATCTGCGCCCGGCAGAGGGCGCAAACAAGGCCAAGACCCGCGTCGGTCGCGGTGAGGCCTCCAAGGGCAAGACCGCCGGCCGCGGTACCAAGGGCACCAAGGCTCGCAAGCAGGTTTCCGCTGCTTTCGAGGGTGGCCAGATGCCGCTGCACATGCGTCTGCCGAAGCTGAAGGGCTTCAAGAACCCGAACCGCGTCGAGTACCAGGTGGTCAACGTCGCGGATCTGGCTGAGGCCTTCCCGCAGGGCGGCGACATCGCCATCGCCGACATCGTTGCCAAGGGCCTCGTTCGCCCGAAGCAGCCGGTGAAGGTGCTGGCAGAGGGCGACATCAACGTCGCGCTCAACGTCACCGCGAACAAGTTCTCCAAGTCCGCTGAGGAGAAGATCAAGGCCGCTGGCGGTTCCGCCAACGTCGTTGAGTTCTCCAAGCGTGCGTAAGAGCACTTAGCTTTACGACGAGCCCCCGCCCCGGACATTCCCGTCCAGGGCGGGGGTTTCGCCGTTTTTGTGGGGAGGGCGTCCTGACACATCGCGGCGGCCGTTTGCGCCGACCTGTGTTTTTGGGGGCGCTCTGACGGATTCCGCCGCGAAGTGTCGGGGGAGCGTGGGGGATTTGTCCACTCGCGCAGTCGGTCCGAGTGAGCAAGTACCTAGTTGGGTGGACAATGTGTTCATTTTGCGCAGGTCGGTGAAATCGACGGGCGGATCTGTTCATCGGCCGGTGAATCAATTTAGGCGGGGGATCCGTCCCCGCCCGCCACCTCTGACACATCACGGCAGCCGGTTGTACCGACCTGGGCCGATAGGTCCCGCCTGACGGATTCCGCCACCATGCGTCAGTCCGAGCGCCTGGGAGGAGACTGGGAGTCGCGCCGTAACCGAACCTGAAATATCAACTTTCCATCGGGTGCTGTTAGTGTAGTGGGGTCAAAAGACGGCCCCGCCGGTTTTCGCGTGCCCGCGAAACCTGGGCGAGGAGTCGAATGTCCACTACCTCCCGCCCGTGGCGCGGCGGGGGCCAGGAGGCTTTGTGTCCGCTATTGCTCAGGCGTTCAAGGATCCGGATCTACGCAAGAAGATCCTGATCACCCTTGCGCTGATGTTTCTGTACCGCGTCGGCTGCCAGATCCCCACTCCGGGCGTGGATTACGGGCTGATTAACTCGCGCCTGGAGGAAATCTCCCAGGGCGACCAGGCGACGATGTTCTCCATCATCGGATTGTTCTCCGGTGGCGCGCTGCTGCAGCTTTCCATCTTCGCCATCGGCATCATGCCGTACATTACGGCCTCGATTATCGTGCAGCTGCTCACCGTGGTGATCCCGAAGTTTGAGGAGCTGAAGAAGGAAGGCCAGTCCGGCCAGGCGAAGATGACGCAGTACACCCGCTACCTCACGGTGGCGCTGGCGCTGCTGCAGTCCGCCGGCATTGTGGCGCTGGCGGACCGCGAACAGCTGCTCGGTCAGGGCATGCCGGTGCTGGTGGAGGACCGCAACATCTGGACGCTTCTGATGATGATCATCGTCATGACCTCCGGTGCGGTGCTCATCATGTGGCTCGGCGAGATCATCACGGAAAAGGGCGTCGGTAACGGCATGTCCCTGCTCATCTTCGCGGGCATCGCCACCCAGATCCCGTCCGAGGGCGCGTTCATTCTCCAGCAGTCGGGCGCGGTCACCCTGACCCTGGTTGTCCTGGCGCTGATTGCGCTCGTCGTCGGCATCGTGTTCATCGAGCAGGGCCAGCGCCGCATTCCGGTGCAGTACGCCAAGCGCATGGTGGGCCGCCGCCAGTACGGCGGTTCCTCCACCTACCTGCCGCTGAAGGTGAACCAGGCGGGCGTGATCCCGGTGATCTTCGCCTCCTCGCTGATGTACGTGCCGGTGCTGATCACCCAGATCGTCACCATGAACAACCAGACCCCGCCGGACAACTGGTGGATGAACCACGTGATGGCGTGGCTGCAGAACCCGGGTTCCTGGCAGTACATCCTCACCTACGTGGTGCTGATCATCTTCTTCTCCTACTTCTACGTCTCCATCCAGTACGACCCGGTGGACCAGGCGGAGAACATGAAGAAGTATGGCGGCTTCATCCCCGGTATCCGTCCGGGTCGCCCGACCGCGGAGTACCTGGCGTTTGTGATGAACCGTTTGCTGTTCGTCGGCGCCATCTACCTCGCCGCGATCGCTGTTCTGCCGAACCTGGCTATGGACGCCGGCATCACCGGCTCCGGCCGTATGGGCATGAGCGCGTTCGGCGGCACCGCGATCCTGATTATGGTGTCCGTGGCCCTGACCACGGTCAAACAAATTGAATCTCAGCTCCTGCAATCCAACTACGAAGGACTTTTGCGATAATGCGTCTCGTTCTCCTTGGCCCTCCCGGTGCCGGCAAGGGCACCCAAGCCGCGATTCTCTCCGAGAAGCTCGGTGTGCCGCACATCTCCACGGGCGATTTGTTCCGCGCCAACATCGGCGAGGGCACCCCGCTCGGCGTTGAGGCGAAAAGCTACATCGACGCCGGCAAGCTCGTGCCCACCGACGTCACCGCGCGCATGGTGGAAGACCGCCTGAATCAGGACGACGCGAAGGACGGCTTCCTGCTGGACGGCTTCCCGCGCACTGTGGAGCAGGCTGAGATCCTCACCGAGCTGCTGAGCAAGAAGGGCGAGAAGCTCGACGGCGTGCTCAACTTTGTCGTCGACGAGGACGTTGTGGTCGAGCGCATGCTCGCCCGCGGCCGCGCGGACGACAACGAGGAGACCATCCGCACCCGCCTCGGCGTCTACCGCGACGAGACCGCCCCGCTGATCCAGCACTACGGCGACCAGATCATCTCCATCGACGCCGTGGGCGACGTCGACGAGATCAACCAGCGCGCCATGGAGGCGCTGGGCAAGTAGCCCACGTAGCGTGAAGGCCGGTGTGTTTGCACCGGCCTTTCGCATTTCGCTTATCGACGAACCAAAGGACCACCACGCAATGGTTTTCAGGAAACGCAAGATCGCGGCCAAGACGCCGGAGGAGCTCGACGCCATGGAGGCCGCCGGGCGCATCGTCGGCACCGCCCTGCAGGAAGTGCGCGCGGCAGCGAAACCCGGAGCGAGCACGCTCGACCTGGACAAGGTCGCCGAGACGGTCATCCGCGACCATGGCGCCATCCCGACGTTTTTGGGCTACCAGGGCTTCACCGGCTCTATCTGCGCGTCGGTGAATGAGGTGGTCGTGCACGGGATTCCGTCGAAAAGCATTGTGCTCGAAGAAGGCGACTTGGTCTCCATCGACTGCGGCGCCACCCTCGACGGCTGGGTGGGCGACAGTGCCTGGTCGTTCGGCATCGGCGAGTTGGCTCCGGAGGTGGACGCCCTCAACTGCGCGACCGAGTGGGTGCTGGCGGAAGGCCTCAAGGCGATGGTGCCGGGTAACAAGCTCACCGACGTCTCCCACGCGCTCGAGCTGGCCACCCACGCGGCTGAGGAGCGTTTCGGGGTGGAGCTGGGCATCGTCGACGGCTACGGAGGCCACGGCATCGGCCACACCATGCACGAAGAGCCGTACCTGGCCAACGAGGGCAAGCCGAACCGCGGTCCCGTCATCCAGGACGGATCCGTGCTGGCCATCGAGCCGATGCTGATCCTCGGCGGGGAAGTGGACACCGAGGTGCTGGAGGACGAATGGACCGTGGTGTCCGTAGACCGCGCACCCGCCGCGCACTGGGAGCACACCGTCGCGGCGACCGCAGGCGGCCCGAGAATTCTTACGCCGCGCGTGTAGTTTTCTGGCGCGTTGTGGTGCGTTTGATGACAGGGAGGTTATACTTCCGCCATGTCTTACCGTCCCCGCCACGCAAAGCAGTCGCCGCTGAAGCGACGCGCAACCACGTTCGCTGCCGGCCTCGGTGTCGTCGCCTCCCTGGCAGCACCGGTTTCCGCCCAGGCCGCGCCCGCGCAGAACCCGGTTGCCATGTCCAGCTTGGACTCGCTGTCCAACCAGGCGACCACCTCCTTCAGCAATCTGGATAAGTCCGCGCGCGACGCCGCGTGGAACATCCGCAACGGCCTGCGCCAGCAGGCTGACGCTCTGGCCGCCATCGACCCGCAGCTGCCGGCGAAGGCGAAGCAGCGCATCGACGAGATCCTCGAGATGTTCTTCCCGGGCCTGATCGCCGAGAAGACCCCGAAGCCGAAGCCGGCACCGGCCCCCGCACCGAAGCCCGAGCCGGCGCCAGCTCCGGCACCGGCCCCGGCACCTGCGCCGCGTACCTCCCCGTGCCCGGCGGACGCGAAGGCCTGCGTGGACCTGACCAACCAGAAGTCCTGGCTGCAGAACAACGGCGAGATCTACTACGGCCCGGTGCAGATCAGCTCCGGCCGCCCGGGTCAGGACACCCCGAAGGGCACGCACTACGTCAACCGGAAGGTCAAGGACGAGATCTCCTACGAGTTCAACAACGCTCCGATGCCGTACTCCGTGTACTTCACCAACAACGGCATCGCGTTCCACCAGGATGATCCGTACGTGCCGTCTGCGGGCTGCATCCACCTTTACCGCGCGGACGCGCAGCGGTACTTCAACGACCTGCAGATCGGCGACAAGGTCTACGTGTTCTAGCACGTGCCCGCGATGAGCCCCGGCTAGCGCTGGGGCTTTTTGCGTTTTCGCAGGTAAATGGCTAATGTAGTCCAGCGGTGTTTGTGCAACCTTGCGCAGGCCCCGCATGTAACCGGTAAATACGTCTGCTGCCTGCACTTTCAGGCGGCGTAGGAAGTGGAGTGTATGGCGAAAGAAGGCGCAATCGAGGTTGAGGGCCGCATTGTCGAGCCCCTGAAGAACGCGATGTTCCGGGTCGAACTGGACAACGGGCACGAGGTTCTCGCCCACATCAGTGGCAAGATGCGCCAGCACTACATCCGCATCCTCCCGGAGGACCGTGTCGTGGTGGAACTTTCCCCCTACGACCTGGACCGCGGGCGTATCACTTACCGCTACAAGTAAGCATTTCAGCCTTCTCACCCAGATCCGTCCCGGTGGCGGATCGTGCACCTCTGGCCACGGTGGCTGGAGCCGCGCGTAACCACAACCCACTCTCCGGCACGGCCCGGACAAAGCGTTGTTTGGCGTGGACGGGTGGGGAGAAAACCACCGTAACAACCCGAAAGGCACGTACCTCATGGCACGTCTAGCTGGTGTGGATCTCCCGCGCAACAAGCGCATGGAGATCGCACTCACCTACATCTATGGCATCGGTGCAACCCGAGCCAAGGAACTGCTCGAGAAGACCGGCATTTCTCCGGACCTGCGTACGGACAATCTGTCCGACGATCAGCTCGCCGCTCTGCGCGACGCGATCGAGTCCTCCTACACCGTAGAGGGCGATCTGCGCCGCGAGGTGCAGGCAGATATCCGCCGCAAGATTGAAATCGGCTCCTACCAGGGCATGCGCCACCGTCGTGGCCTGCCCGTCCGCGGCCAGCGCACCAAGACCAACGCGCGCACCCGCAAGGGCCCGAAGAAGACCATCGCAGGAAAGAAGAAGTAACCTATGGCTCCTCAGACTCGTTCCGGTGCGCGTCGCGGACGCCGCACCGTCAAGAAGAACGTGGCCGCTGGCCACGCGTACATCAAGTCCACCTTCAACAACACCATCGTGTCCATCACGGACCCGCAGGGCAACGTGATCTCCTGGGCATCCTCCGGCCACGTCGGCTTCAAGGGCTCCCGCAAGTCCACGCCGTTCGCCGCGCAGATGGCTGCCGAGAACGCTGCCCGCAAGGCGATGGACCACGGCATGAAGAAGGTCGACGTCTTTGTCAAGGGTCCGGGCTCCGGCCGCGAGACCGCAATCCGTTCGCTCCAGGCTGCCGGCCTGGAGGTGTCCTCGATCTCCGACGTGACGCCGCAGCCGTTCAACGGCTGCCGTCCGCCGAAGCGTCGTCGCGTTTAAGGCTGAAAGGAAAAGAGGTAAAGAAACATGGCTCGTTACACCGGCCCTGCTACCCGTAAGTCCCGTCGCCTCCGCGTCGACCTCGTCGGCGGCGACATGTCCTTCGAGCGTCGCCCGTACCCCCCGGGGCAGGCAGGCCGCGCCCGCATCAAGGAGTCCGAGTACCTGCTCCAGCTGCAGGAGAAGCAGAAGGCTCGCTTCACCTACGGCGTGATGGAGAAGCAGTTCCGCCGCTACTACGAAGAGGCGAACCGTCGTCAGGGCAAGACCGGCGACAACCTGCTGATCCTGCTGGAGTCCCGTCTGGACAACGTGATCTACCGCGCTGGTCTGGCTAAGACCCGCCGTCAGGCACGTCAGCTGGTCTCCCACGGCCACTTCACCGTCAACGGCAAGCACATCAACGTGCCGTCGTTTGCGGTGACGCAGTACGACATCATCGACGTCCGCGACAAGTCCCGCAGCATGCTGTGGTTCGAAGAGGCTCAGGACAACCTGCTCGAGGCCGTCGTTCCGGCGTGGCTGCAGGTCGTTCCGGACACCCTGCGCATTCTCGTGCACCAGCTGCCCGAGCGCGCTCAGATCGACGTGCCGCTGCAGGAGCAGCTCATCGTCGAGCTCTACTCGAAGTAAACTTTCGTTTGCTTCACCCCGCGCACTGTCGACGCGTTCGGCCGGTGCTCGGAATCTTCCACATATCCGTTCCTACCGGCTTCAAATAGCGGGAGCCGACAAAGGAGAAGTTCATGCTCATCTCTCAGCGTCCTGAACTGACCGAGGAGTACATCGACACCAACCGCTCGAAGTTCATCATCGAGCCGCTCGAGCCTGGTTTCGGTTACACCCTGGGCAACTCTTTGCGCCGCACGCTGCTGTCGTCCATCCCGGGCGCAGCCGTGACCTCCATCAAGATCGACGGTGTGCTCCACGAGTTCACCACGATCACCGGCGTCAAGGAGAACGTCTCTGAGATCATCCTCAACATCAAGGACATCGTCCTGTCTTCCGACTCCGACGAGCCGGTTGTCATGCAGCTTGCTGTTGAGGGCCCCGGCGACGTCACCGCAGGCGACATCGAGCCGCCGGCTGGCGTGGAGATCCACAACCCGGATCTGCACATCGCGTCGCTGAATGAGCAGGCTCGCCTCGAGATGGAGCTTGTTGTCGAGCGCGGCCGCGGCTACGTCCCGGCCATGCCCAACTCCGGCGGTGAGGCCGGCCGCATCCCGGTCGACCAGATCTACTCGCCGGTCACCCGCGTCGCCTACAAGGTTGAGGCGACCCGTGTTGAGCAGCGCACCGACTTTGACAAGCTGATCATCGACGTGGAGACCAAGAACTCCATGACCGCACGTGACGCCCTCGCGTCGGCCGGTTCCACCCTGGTGGAGCTCTTCGGCCTGGCGCGCGAGCTGAACACCGCGGCCGAGGGCATCGAGATCGGCCCGTCGGCGCAGGAGACCGAGTACATCGCCGCGTACTCCACGCCGATCGAGGAGCTGAACTTCTCCGTGCGCTCCTACAACTGCCTGAAGCGCCAGGACATCCACACCGTCGGTGAGCTCGCAGAGTGCACCGAGTCTGACCTGCTGGATATCCGCAACTTCGGCCAGAAGTCCATCAACGAGGTCAAGATCAAGCTTGCCAGCCTGGGCCTGACCCTCAAGGACGCTCCGGAAGATTTCGACCCGACCCAGATCGAAGGATACGACGCCGAGACTGGCGACTACGTCGACACCAGCGCGGACGAGACCGAGTAACACCACAGAGCACGCGCTCAATTAACCGCACACGAGGAGTACGAAAATGCCTACCCCGAAGAAGGGCGCCCGTCTCGGAGGCTCGGCCGGCCACCAGAAGCACATTCTGTCCAACCTGGCCCTGGCCCTGTTCGAGCACGGCGCAATCAAGACGACGGACGCGAAGGCACGTATGCTGCGTCCGTACGCCGAGAAGCTGATCACCAAGGCGAAGAAGGGCACCGTGGCTGACCGCCGCGCCGTGCTCGCCGAGCTTCCGAACAAGGAGGTTGTGACCTACCTGTTCAACGAGCTCGCGCCGAAGTTCGCCAACCGCGATGGCGGCTACACCCGCTCCATCAAGCTGGAGAACCGCGCCGGCGACAACGCTGCGATGACCCAGATCTCTCTGGTCCTCGAGGAGACCGTGTCTTCCGAGGCAACCCGCGCAGCACGCGCCGCCGCTTCCCGCCAGGCCGATCAGGCCAAGGCTGAGGAGGCTCCGGCAGAGGCCGCAGAGTCCACCGAGGCTCCGGCTGAGGAGACCGCAGAGGAGAAGTAGCCCACAGCTACGCCCCGCACGAGCGCCCGCCCACCTGCACTGCAGCGTGGACGGGCGCTTTGCTGTGCGCGCCAATTCCGGCGATACAATGCCTCACCATGGACGACACGCTGCGCCTGCGCCTGGACATCGCCTACGACGGCACCGACTTCCACGGCTGGGCCCGCCAAAAAGGGGACCTGCGCACCGTCCAGCAGACCATCGAAGACGCGCTGTCGCTCGTGCTGCGCACCGACGTGGCGCTGACCGTCGCCGGGCGCACCGACGCGGGCGTGCACGCCTCCGGCCAGGTCGCGCACGCCGACATTCCCAAAGACTCGCTCAACCAGCGCTCGATTGAGGGGGATCCGGGGCGGTTGGTGCGTCGATTAGCAAAATTGCTCCCTGAGGACGTCCGCGTGTTCGGCGTCACCCAAGCCCCCGCGGGCTTCGACGCGCGCTTTTCCGCCCTGACCCGCACCTACTGCTACCGGGTGACCACCCACCCCGCGGGTGCGGTACCCACCCGCGCGCGGGACACCGCCGTGTGGCCGAAACCCGTGGACCTCGACGCGGTGCAGGCCTGCGCCGACGCGCTGGTGGGCCTGAACAACTTCGCGGCGTTTTGCCGCCCGAAGGAGCACGCCACCACCATCCGCGACGTGCACTCCTTCACCTGGCGCGAAGTCGAACCGCAGCTTTTCGAGGCGCGCATCACCGCCGACGCGTTCTGCTGGAACATGGTCCGCGCGCTCGTGGCCACCTGCCTCACCGTCGGCGAAGGCCGCCGCGCGCCCGAGTGGCCGGAGGAGCTTTTGCTTCTCGACGCCCGCGAGCCCGACGTCCCCCTCGCCCCCGCCCGCGGCCTCACACTGGTGGGGGTGGACTACCCGGCAGATAGCGACCTGGCGGCGCGAGCCGAAACGACGAGAGCTATGCGCGAGATGTAGCATGCTTGGGTTACATCAGAACCGGGAGGTGCCATGACAACAGTCGCTGCCGCGTGGTTTGCCGTGGTGTTCTTCACCCTCCCCGGATTCGTGTTCTCCTGGGTCGCCGGCATGAAAGCCCCGGCGGCAGGCGTGGCCGCGCTGCCGGTGACCTTCGGCCTGTTTGGCGTGACCTCCTGGTTCTGGGGGCTGACCAGCGCGCCCTACAACCTGTGGACGTTCGGCGTGAGCATGGTCGTGGCACTCATGGCGGCCGCAGCGTGGCGGTACATGTTCGTGCGCCGGGCGCGCCGCGGGGGAGCGGTGAGCTGGCGCCGGGCGCTGTTTCCCGGCGACGTGCGCAAGGGAAGCATCGCCGACCCGTACTGGGTGCTGCCCGCCGTAGGCGTCGGCGTGGGCGCGTTCATGGCGGCCTCGGAGAGGCTGCACTGGCTGGAACGGATGCCCAACGGCGTCTACAACATCGTCCAGGGGTGGGACGTGCAGTGGCACGCCAACCTGGTCCGCTTCATCATGGACGAGGGCGTCGCCTCCGCCACCCGCATGGGCGAGCTGCAGAACGTGGAAACCCAGCTGAAGCTGTTTTACCCGTCCGCCTACCACGCAGGCATCGCCCTGTTCGGCGAGACGGCGGGCCTGGACCCCATCCCGGCGCTGAACATCGCCTCCGCCGTGCTGCCCGCGCTTGCGCTGCCGGCGACGCTGGCGTGCCTGGTGTTCGCGTTCTTGCGCTCCACGGGTGTCACGGCGCAGATCGCCGCCGCGCTCGCCGCGATCATGGGCTATGCCGCCCCGCAGCTGTTCTGGATCCCGGACTACGTGGGCATGTGGCCCTACCTGTTCGCCGTGGCGCTGACCGGCACCGTGACGTGGCTGCTTGTCACCGTGCCGCGCAGGCGCGCCAGCGCCCTGCCCGCCGCACTCGCGTTCGTGGCGGTGCTGTGCGTGCACCCGTCCGCGGTCACCATCGTCGTGCTCGCCGTCGGGTTCTACTGGCTGACCTCCACCCTGACCTCCCCGGAGCGCACGCGGCTAACGGACACGCTGTGGATCGCCGTGCCCGCCGTCGCCGGCGTGGCCATGTTCGTCCCGCAGGTGCTCGCCGGCTCCGCCCAGGCGGGCGAGGTGGCCTCCTGGCGGCCAGAGGAAACCCTGGGCGTCGGCGGGGCGTGGGGCACAGCGCTGCGGATGGAGACGCGCCACGTGCTGCAGTTCTTCCCGGCGTACGACCCCACCGTGCTGCTCTGGCTCGCCGCCGCGGGTGCGGTGGTGTGCCTGCTGTGGCGCCGCCAGATCTGGCCGGTGCTCTTCTACGCGGTGTCTTTGGCCATTACCGCCAACGCCTTGGCGCCCTTCGGCAACACGCTCGGCCACCTGCTCGACTACGTGGGCAACCTGCACTACAGCACCGGCCACCGCCTGATCATGCCGGTGGTCATGGCTGTCACGGCCTCGGCCGCTATTGCCGTGGCGGCGGGGATTCGCGTGGTCACGGCAGCGCCCGTCGCTAAGCGGTACGCGAAAGGCGAGCGAGCCTCCGCAATCGCGGGCATCGTCGTCGCCTGCATCGTCGCCTCCGCCGCGGTCCCGATGATCCGCGAGCACACCGACCACGGCGCCGAAAAAACCTACGCCGCCGCCCGCGTCGCCGACCGCATGGTCGACGCCGAGGACCTCGAAGCCTTCGACTGGCTGGCCACCCAACCCGCCGCCTGGGAGGGCCTGACCGCGGGCGACCCCGCCGACGGCTACTCCTGGATGTACGCCTACAACGGCGTGCCCACCTTGAACCGCCACTACCTGTGGCCCAACGGCGGGCGCGGCACCAACGGCGACATCATGTACTGGAACGCCGACTTCATCGGGGAGGGAGAACACAACCTCGTCGACGAGACCGTGGAGAACCTCAACGTGAAGTTCTTCCTGCTCAGCCCCGGCGCGTTCTGGAACTACCAGTACCCGCCGTACGAGATGCTGCGCGACTTCTGGGTCTCCGAGGGTGTGACACCCGTCTACCGCAAGGGGAAAACGGCGATCTTCGCGGTGAACAGCCAGTTCAGCGAGGCGGAGCTGGAGGAGATGATCGCAGACGGTAAGGAGCACGGCTCGGACGAGCTGTTTGCGCTCGCGGAGGTGGGCGCGACGCAGTAAGCTTTTTGCCAGGTGTTTTTCTCGGGGGAGGGGAATTGTCATGGCGAAGCTTCTGCCAACCACGCGTGCCCAGGTGTCGGGGCACAAGTTCATGCGCCGTCGTATGGAACACGGCCTGGTCTTCGGGGATATCCGCATGATCCACGATCCGTTGGCCTCGAGGCGTCGCGCGACCATTTTCGGCACCGCGGCGGTGGCGATGATCGCGGGTGTGATGGGGCTGTTCGCGTGGATGCGGCCGAACGCGGACCCGGGTGATGCGCCGATTGTGCGCGCCGCGGACGGCACGCTGTACGTGCGCGTGGGGGATGCGGCGCACCCGGTGACGAACTTGGCGTCGGCGCGCCTGATTGCAGGGCAGGCGGCTGATCCCGCCCGCATCGGCGACGAGAAGCTCGCCGAGTTGCCGCGCGGTGTGCCGGTGGGCATCGTCGCCGCGCCGGGCATGTTCGCGCCCGAGGACGCGCAATCGGCCAGCTGGTCAGTGTGCGGCGCGGACACGATCACGGTGGTCGCGGGCAAGGCTCCGGAGCCGTTGCCTATCGACGCCGCCGTCCTCGCCGCCGACACCACCCGCGAGTGGGTGGTTACTGCTGAGGGGCGGCGCCTGCTGCCGGAGGCACACACCCCGCAGGGCCGCGTGATCCGCCGGGCGCTGGGGATTACCCCGGACACGCCGCGGTGGACGCCGCCGACGCAGGTCATCTCCGCGTTGCGGGAGCTGCCGCCGGCGGCGTTGCCGGATCCGCTGCCGCAGATCATCGACGCGGACGACCAAGCCTGGGCGCTCGCGGACGGGCGCATCCAGCCGATCACCGGCACCCAACGGACCATGCTTTTGGACGCCGGGGCGAAGGCCGCTGTCGCGAGCCGTGAAACCCTGGCGTCGTACCCGGACGCGGAGGAGGAACTGCGTTTGCCGGGGCAGCGGCCGCGGTGGGTCGAGCCGCACCTGGCGTGCGTGGACCAAAACCGCGGCGGGGCCACCGTGGACGAGGTGCCGGAGGGCATCGAGCTGTCCGGCACGTCCGTGGCCACGCACTTCGCGGGGTTGGACGGCGGCTCCGTCGGGGTGGACTCGGGCCACGGGTTCCACGTCGTTTCCGCCAACGGGCTGCGCCACCGCGCCCCCGACGCCGAGACGCTGGCGACCGTGGGTGCGGCGCACGTGGAGGACGTGCCGTGGGAGATCGTCGCGCTTTTGCCGGAGGGCGCGGAGCTTTCGCGCGACGCGGCGATGACGGCGACGTACTAGGCCCAGTTGCTAGAGCTGCCGGGCGCGCAGCGCGACCACCAGCGCGGCCAGCGCGAGCGCCGCGCCGGCGAGCGCGCCGAGCCTGCCCACGGCCGGGTTGGGCCGCGGGTCCACGGGTCTCACCTGCGCGGTCGGGCGGTCCGCCAGCTCGTGCGGCGTCAGTTGGGTCAGCGCTGCTAGCGGGTCGATGGCGCCGCCGCCGGGTTGGGCGGAGGCGTCGAGAAGCGAGCGTACATGCTCCGGGGCGATGCCGGGGTAGCGCGACTGCAACAGCGCCACCGTGCCGCTGACCACCGGGGTGGCGAAGCTCGTGCCCGCGTACGGGTGCACGCCGTCTTTGACCAACGTGCCTTCCGCCCACCCGCCCGGGGCGAGCGCGGCCGGCGCATGCCCCGGCGCGGAGAGTGCGGCGGGCAGGGAGTAGTCGGCGATGGCGTGGTCGTCGGCGCGCGCGGCGACCGCCAGCACGGTGGGGAAGCGGGCGGGGAAGACCTCGAAGCCGGGCTCGCAGTCCGGACCGGCGTTGCCCGCGGCGGCCACGACCACCGCGCCTTGCGCCTCCGCGCGGTGGAGGGCGGCGGCGATGCCGGAGGTGTCGATGCGCGAAGCGAACCCGGGCTCCAGGCAGGACACGACGGAGATGTTGAGCACGCTCGCGCCTTCGTCGAGGGCGTTGTGGATCGCGTCGGTGAGCGTTTGCAGGTTGCCGGCGTCGACGTCGCGGTAGTGCGCCGAGGTCTGGCGGATCGAGATGATTTCCGCGTCCGGGGCGATGCCGAGGGTGTGCCCGGCGATGATCCCGGCGACTGCGGTGCCGTGGTTGTCGCAGTCGTGCAGCGCGTCCGCGGCCACGAAGTCGCGGCCCGGTCGCAGGTGGGTGATCTCGGGGTGCGGGGCGACACCGGTGTCGATCACCGCCACGCGCACCCCGGCGCCGGTGGCGAACTCCCGCAGCGCTTCGGTCGCGGGTGAAGCAGCAGGTGTATCGACGATCGCCGGCACCGCGCACGCCACATCCTGGGCTTGGGCAGGCGCAGGCGTGAGGCTGAGCGCGAGCAGGGCAGAGGCGACGAACTTGCGCATCTTAGAGCCCCCGGATCATGTCGAACAGCCCGGTCAAGTGCACCGCCAGCGGGATCACGGCGATGGTGGCGGCGACCTCGGCGCGCTCGAACCACACGATGGTGGTCGGCTCCACGTCCGGCACCCGCGGCGCCCACGCGACCGTCGCCGCGGCAGCCAATGCCGCGAGCGCCGCGACGGCGATGCACGCCGGGTGCCCGGTCTTTGCCGCGGCGACCACGGCGGCGACCACGGCGGAAAGCGCCACCGCGGTCAGGCACGCCCGCGGCACGGACCAGTGCTGGCGCGAGGCGTAGACCACCAGCGCGCCAGCCACGCACAGGCAGAACACGAACACCCACGCCCCGCCGGCCCGGCCCAGCCAGAAAAGCGCCGGCACGCAGCACGCGGCGATCGCCGCCGAGATGGCGGAGGCGATGGTGGACGCGGCGGCGCTGCGGGCGTCCACGTCGTGCTGGTAGTCGTCGGAGCGGTCGAACTCCTCGCCGGCGGTTGGCACCCGCGGCACCGTCAGCCCCGCCGCGCGCGTGGACGCGCCGGGCGTGGCCATCACCCCGAGCACCCCGGTGAGCACCGTCAGCGCCGGTGGGGCGAGCGGGCCGGGCAGCCACACGCCGGCCGCCCCGGCGCCGCCGAGCACGCAGACCGCGGCGGTGAACGCCACCTGCGCCGCCCCGGCCAAGCCCAGCGCCACACCGACACCGACGGCCACCGCCGCCGCGAGCAAGCCCGCCAACGCTCCGAGGCCGAGCGAGGCCGCATCAGCACCGCCGCCGCCACCGGCGACCCACGCACCCGCGGCGAGCCCCGCCAGCAGCGGCACGGCGGCGAACGCCGGGCGCGACCTGCCTATCGACGTCACCGCCAACGCCAGCAGCGCCACTGCCCCCAGCGCGACCGGCCACGGGGCGAACACCCGCGCCAGAAGCAGCACCGCCGCAAGACCGGCGAACGTCGCCGCCGCGTCCAGCCCGCGCACCTGCCGCGCCGACTCGGCCGCCCCGGCCAGGGCGTCGGCCGCGTCGCGCACGACCGGCGGGGGCGTGGGCTCTTGGGGATGGAGGGCGACGGTGGCGCCGTCGTGAAGCTTTAGTGCGTACAGCGGCGTGTGCATATCCAGCACCGCCCCGCCTGCGGTGGTGGCTTGCCACGGGCGGTGCACCTCCGGCAGCTCCACTAAGCGCGCGAGCTCCGGCAGCACCTCCGAAAGCGTCGACGACGTCGGCAGCGTGACGTCGATGTCGCGGTGGAACGCGACAACCGAAATGCGGACAGTGACGCGCACGACGTGGTGCGCAGACGTTGCAACCAACTTGAAAAACCCCCGAAATATCAGGCGCGGCCCCCATTCGCCGCGCGACGGGAAACAGTATGGCTTACAATCCACAGCGCGTCCACAGTTCGGGGGAACTGTGAGAAACCACAAGGGGGAAAATCCACGATGCTTGGCCTCGACTACGACCAAGTCCTCGCACCAACAACCGGCACTCAAGCGGCGATCGACGCCGCGCCGCCGCCGACCGGCAACTTGCGCGCCGAGCCCGTGCCCGCGGCGCAGAAACCGCAGTCGCCGCCGGTGATAAAGATCCTGCTGCCGGTGGTGATGGTCGTCGCGATCGGCGCAGTGATGGTGCTCATGGCCATGTCCGGCCGCGCCGTGAGCCCCATGATGCTGATCTTCCCGCTGATGATGCTCTTCGGGCTCGCCGGCATGGTCAACCCGCAGGAAAAGCAGGGCGACATCGACGAGACCCGCCGCGTCTACCTGCGCCACCTCGATGCACTGGCGAACAAGGCGCGCGCGAACGCCGCGACCCAGCGCACGCACGCCACTACGTTGCACCCCGCGCCGGGCGAGCTGGTGGCCGCGGTGCCGGTCGAGCGCGTCTGGGAGCGCGCCGGCGCCCCGACGGTGCGCCTGGGCACCGGCGCGGGCGCGCTGTGCACCCCGGTGGACGTGGACGATCCGGGCAGCCCCGAGGACTTGGACCCGGTGTGCGCGGTGAGCCTGCGCCGCACCGTCGCGGCGGTGAGCACGGTGCCGGGCATGCCGATCATGGTGCAGCTCGACGCGTTTCCCGCGATCACGCTCGCAGGTCCTACGGCGGACGACGTGGCGCGCTCCATCGTGTGCCAGCTGGCGTTTTTCTACGGCCCGGAAAAAGTCCGCATCGACGCGCCGTTCGCCTGGGCGAAGTGGGTGCCGCACGCGCGCTCCGAGGGGGCGTTTCGCATTGCGCTTATCGACGGCCACGCCTCGCCCGCACCCACCGACGCCGACCTGGTGGTGACCATCCACGACGACCCGGACTTCTTCGTCGACCCGGACGCGTTCCACCTGATCTGCACCGACGTGCTCGAGGCCGCCACGGCCCAGGGAATTGAGCAGCTTGGCGTGCCGGATCGGTTCACGGACGCGGAGGCGGAGTTCGTCGCAAGGCACTTAGGCTTCTACCGCCGCCCCGACGGCGCGGTGGAGGCCGGCGGGGATTTCCTGTCCATGCTGGGCGTGCCGGACGTCGACGCGCTGGACGCGCACACGATGTGGCCGGGGGTGCGCAACAAGCTCACCGTGCCGATTGGAGCGACCCCCGACGGCCAGCCGGTGTACCTGGACTTGAAAGAGGCGGCGCTCGGCGGGATGGGCCCACACGGGCTGTGCATCGGGGCGACCGGGTCCGGCAAGTCGGAGCTTTTGCGGACCCTGGTGGTGGCGCTGGCGGCGACGCACTCGCCCGACGAGCTGAACTTCGTGCTGGTGGACTTCAAAGGCGGCGCGACGTTTTTGGGCTGCGAGTCGCTGCCGCACACCGCGGCGGTGATCACCAACCTCGAGGACGAGGCGGTGCTGGTGGAGCGCATGTATGATGCCATCTCCGGCGAGATGCACCGCCGCCAGGAACTGCTGCGGGCCGCCGGCAACTTCGCAAACATCACGGACTACACCAAGGCGGGCAACACGTTGCCGTCGCTGGTCATCGTGGTCGACGAGTTCACCGAGCTGCTCACCCAGCACCCGCACTTCGCGGACCTGTTCGTGGCGGTGGGCAGGCTCGGCCGCTCCCTCGGCGTGCACCTGCTGCTCGCCTCGCAGCGGCTGGAGGAGGGCAAGCTGCGTGGGCTGGATTCGCACCTGTCCTACCGCATCGGCCTCAAGACGTTTTCCGCCGGCGAGTCCCGCCAAGTCCTCGGCGTGCCGGACGCCTACGAGCTGCCCGGCGAGCCCGGCTCCGGCTACCTCAAAGCCGGCATGGACCTGACCCGCTTCCGGGCGGCGTACGTCTCCGGCCCGCTGACCCGCACCGTGGTGGAGCACCCCGGCGAGCAGCACGTGCGGCTGTTCACCGGCGACGAGATCGAGCTCGCGCCCACCGCCTACGTGGAGGAGGACCGCTCCACCACGCTTTTGGACGCGGTGGTGGCCAAGGCCCGCGACGTCGCCGACGCCCGCGGCATGCGCGCCCACCAGGTGTGGCTTCCGCCGCTGCCGGATCGCATCCCGCTGGCGCAGCTGGCGCACATGGACGGGGCGCTCGGGCTTATCGACGAGCCCTACAAGCAACGCCAAACCCCATTCCACCTGGACCTGAATGCTGCCGGCGGGCACGTCGCCATCGCGGGCGGGCCGCAGACGGGCAAGACGATGGCGGTGCGCAGCATCGTCGCCACGCAAATGCGCGCAGGATTGGCCGTCTACATCATCGGCGACCTGCCGGAGCTCGAGGCGCTGCCGCACGTCGCCGGCGTGGCCAGCATGAAAGACACCGAGCGCACCCGCCGCGTGATCGACGAGGTCACCGGGTTCTTGGACCACCCGCGGCCCGTGATGCTCGTCGTCGACGGCTGGCACGCCCTCGACGAGGACCTGCGCGAACCGCTCGCCCGCATCGCTTCCGAAGGCCCCGACGCCGGCATCCACCTCGTGGCGACCACCCAGCGCTGGAGCGCGATCCGCCCGAACGTGCGCGACCTCATCGGCACCCGCCTCGAGCTGAGGCTGACCGAACCGATGGACTCCGTGATCAACCGCAAACACCAAGAAAAACTGCCCGCCACACCCGGCCGCGGCCTGACCCCGGACGGCAAAACCGTCCAGCTCGCCTTCACCAGCGGCGAGGACATCGCCCACCTCGCCACCTCCGACCAGGCGCCGGTGGAGAGGCTGCGGGTGCTGCCGGAGCGCGTGGATACGCACTCGCTTCTCGACGGCCAAAGGATCCCCCTCGGCATCGGCGGCCCCACCCTCGAGCCCGTGTACTCGTCCGGGCACGTCCTGGTCATCGGCGCCGGCGGCTGTGGCAAATCCACCTTCATCGCCAGCACCATCACCGCGGTGGAGCACATGGGCCGCGAAGCCGCTCGCATGGTGGTGCTCGACCCCAGGCGCGCGCACCTGGGCCGGGCCAGCGAGGAGATGGTCGCCGCCTACGCCGCCTCCACCAGCGCGATCACGCAGGCCGCTAAATCGCTCGCCGTCACGCTCACCGAGCGCCTGCCCGGGGCCGATGTGACACCCGAGCAGCTGCGCGAGCGCTCCTGGTGGACCGGGCCCGAGCTGTACCTGATCATCGACGACTACGAACTCGTCGGCGAAGAACCCTTACGCCCAATCGCGGAACTGTTGCCGCACGCGCGTGACATCGGCCTGCACGTCGTGGCCGCCCGCAAATTCGGCGGCGTTTCGCGCGCGCTGTTCGGGCCGTTCCTCACCGCCGTAAAAGACCTGCACCCCGACGTGCTGCTCATGGACGGCACCCGCGACGAAGGCGCCATCTTCGGCGTGCGACCCAGCCCGCAACAACCCGGCCGCGCCACCTGGATCAACGGGGAAGCGCGCGGCACCGTCCAACTCCCGGAGGCACAATGACCGAGCTGCGCATCACCGCCACCGACGCATCCACCGTGATCACCGGTGCGGCCAACATCCACCGCTTCGACGCACCCACCAGCCGCGAAATCGCCGGCACCGTCCGCAGCGTGTTAGGCCCCGAGCCGCACGGCGCGCCGGTGCACATCGCCGCCGACCCGCAACGCCTACGCGAACTGACCCACGCGCTCGCCGACTACGACATCGACCTGACCACCGAACCCCTCGAACCCGCCCCGCCCCCGCCCGACGACGCGCCCGAAGCCTTCCACCGGCCACCGCCGCCCGAGCAGGAGCCGCGCTCCGGCACGTGGATCATCGCCGGCGTCGTCGCCGCGGTCGCGCTCGCCTGCGCCGCCGTGATCTGGGGTTTAACCAGCGGGGGAGCGCAGTCGCAGGCTCCTGCGCAGGAGGAAACGGAGCAGTCACAACCACCGTCACCGCCGCAGGCTGCGCAGTCTCCGTCTCCTGTGCAGGAGGAGGAACGGGCGGAGCAGACGTCGATAAGCATTGAGCGCGAGGGCCTCACCGTCCAACTTCCCGCAGGCTTCACCCTCGAAGCCGACGACGGCATGTGGCGCGCCACGGGCGACGACCCCAACTTCCGCCTGCAGATGGCCGTCGAGCACCTCTACCAGTTGCCCGCGCGCACCATGGCCGAACAACTGCTCGCCGACATTGAGGCCGACCCGGAAGTCGAACTCGTCGACACCGACGGTATCGCCGTGACCTACCTCGAGCGCGCCGGCGACGGCTCGCAATCACTGTGGAAGACCTGGCCCAACGGGACGGTGCAGCTGTTCGTGGGCTGCCACACACGCGCCGAACCCACCGTCGTGCAACGCGCCACCTGCCGCATGGCCATGGAAACCGCTGAATATAAGGGGGCTGACGTGGGGCCATAAAAAAGTTTTGCGACCGATGGAACCGAAAGGGCCAAACGTCAGTCAGATATACGGACAGCACAGACGTTGTCCGTCCCAACACACAACGAGGGGGAAAGAAACCATGGAGCAGTTCGCAACCGAAGCCGAGGTCATGCGCGCCGCTGCAGACCGCACCGACGACACCAACGCCGACGTCAACCGCGAAATCGACCGCGTCCAGCAAGTCGCCGAAGCCACCCGCGGCTACTGGGTGGGCAACGCACAGCGCAGCTTCGACGACCTGATGATCAGGTACGACGACGCCCAAAGGCGATTGTCTGAAGCGCTGAGCGCGATCGCCGTGAACATCCGCGACAACGCCAAGAACTACGAAACCACCGACGCCACCAACACCGACAGCCTCCGCCAGATCGCCGGCGGACTCGCACTGTAAAGGGGAAACCATGCAGATCAAGTACGACTTCGCGCAGATCGCCGGCGCCGCAGAGGACATGCGCGCCTCCGCCTCCCGCATCAACGGCGACCTGGCCGAACTCAAGCAGATGCTCCAGCCCATGGCCCAGACCTGGGAAGGCACCGCAGCCGCGGCCTACCAGGCGCACCAGGCCAAGTGGGACCAGGCGGCAGCGGATCTCAACCAGATCCTCAACCAGATCGCCAACACTGTTGAAGACGGCAACACCACCATGCTCGCCGTCAACAACGCAGCCGCAAACAGCTGGGGCTAAACAACAAGACTTGCGTCGCGGGCCGTGACGGGGCCGTTTTCATCGGGGGACGGGCTCGGCTTCGGACCGGCCCGCGGCGCAACCACACGGGGGATACGGGGGACGTGCCGCCGCAGGTGATGGGGGAATCACCTGCGGCGGCGCTTTTTTGTTTTCGGGGGCGCGTGCCGTAGGGTGTTATCCCTGTGTGTCCCGCCGGATGCGCTTTTCGGGTCTCCACCGGCCGCCGTAAAGCACAAAGGGGCAGACGAAGTTTTTGGCCGGCAGCCATCTAGACAGACTTTAAGGAGTCATGCATGTCTACTTACCACCCGAAGAGCGGTGACATCACCCGTAAGTGGTACGTCATCGACGCAACCGACGTGGTGCTGGGCAAGCTTGCTTCCACCGTCGCAGACATCCTGCGCGGTAAGCACAAGCCGCAGTACGCACCGAACGTCGACACCGGCGACCACGTCATCGTGATCAACGCCGACAAGATCCACATCTCCTCCAACAAGCGCGAGCGCGAGATGCGTTACCGCCACTCCGGCTACCCGGGTGGTCTGAAGTCCATGACCCTGGGCCGCGCGCTGGACGAGCGTCCGGATCGCGTGATCGAGGAAGCTGTCAAGGGCATGATGCCGCACAACAAGCTTTCCCGTCAGTCCATCAAGAAGCTGCACGTCTTCGTCGGTGCCGAGCACCCGTACGCTGGCCAGCAGCCGGAAACCTACGAGTTTAAGCAGGTGGCACAGTAATGACCGAGCCGAACAACTTCGAAAACACCGCCGCTGAGGACCTGGGCACCGACGTCGATGCCGCAACCGCCGCGACCGAGGAGTTCAACTACACCATCGGCGACGCCATCGCCCCCGAGGCTGAGGCAACCGAGGAGACCGTCGAGGTCGCTCCGCTGCACGAGGGTCCGATCCAGACCGTTGGCCGCCGTAAGCGCGCCATCGCCCGCGTGACCGTCGTCGAGGGCGAGGGCAAGATCACCGTCAACGGCCGCGAGTTCGAGGACTACTTCCCGAACAAGCTGCACCAGCAGGACATTCTCACCCCGCTGACCCTGCTCGAGCGCGAGGGCCAGTTCGACATCAAGGCCAACATCTCCGGTGGCGGCCCGACCGGCCAGTCCGGTGCTCTGCGTCTGGCTATCGCCCGTGCGCTGAACATCTACAACCCGGCTGAGCGCCCGACCCTGAAGAAGGCCGGCCTGCTCACCCGTGACGCCCGTGCCGTGGAGCGCAAGAAGGCAGGTCTGCACAAGGCCCGTCGCGCACCGCAGTACTCCAAGCGTTAATCGCTTTTCGCGCGCGCCGAATCGCCGTCGTCCGTTTTTGGGCGGCGGCGTTTCGCGTTGCTAGGTGCTTTGTGGTCCGAAGAGTTGGTCGAGTGCTCCACGGTCGGTGTTTCTCAGGTGGTATCCGCGGGGTGAGACCCACCAGGGCGCGCCTCTGATCATCGCGATGCGGCCGCGGGATTTGCGCCAGGGGTCGTCGTCGTTGACCCGGTTGTGGTACTTACACAGCGGCACCAGGTTGTTCATATTGGTGTAACCGCCGTGTTTCCACGCATCCACGTGGTGGATCTCGGAGCCCAACGCCCCGTGCCGGCAGCCTGGGAACGCGCACACGGGTGAGACCATGCAGGCGAGGTCGCGTTGTTTCTGGTTGGCGAAACGCTCGGTGTCGTACAGGTTCACCGCCCCTTCTTCCGGGTGGAACGCTGCGACCTCCAACACCTCGCCGAACTCTTGCTGCATGTACTCCGCCCCGGTCATGGTGGTGCCGTCAGTCAAGGTGAGGATGACGTCGTCGCCCTCGCCGGCCATAATCCGTGCGTGCTCCGAAATCGGCACCATCACAATGGGCCTGGGTGCCGCGGCGACGACCCCGCCGGTTTTGCCTTCGACGATGCGCCAGAACGCCTCCTCCATCTGGGGTGCTGCCGGCAGTGTGGCGTCGATGCCTTGTTTCAGGCGGTGCTCGAGGTCTGCGGCTTTGCGGTCGGTGGTGTCGATGGTGATGCGTGCTCGGCCGTTCTTCGGCGCGGAGAAGGCGACCTGCTTTTTCTTCGGGGCATTGTCCTCGCGTGGCACCAGCTCTCGTGCGGCGCGTTCGATCGCGCGGTACCCGCCGGTGACATCCAGCAAGGCGAGGCGCAGCCGCCACCGCTCGCCGGTGTCTTTCACGCCCCCGACGCGGCGTTCGATCAGTGCGAGCTCGTCCAGGGAGAACCCGCGGGCCTTCTGTACTGCCAAGGCCTGCTTGCGGGTGAATTTTGTGGGCCCGTAGTACACCTTCTGCATTGCGTCCCACGCACGTGCCCGATCCGGCGCCATGCCAGCCGAAAGCGCAACAGGCAGGTCGAAGTGCCGCAGCGTCTCCATGGATGCTGCGGCCATCGCCTGAATGAATGCGTCGAACGGGTTCATGCCACGAACACTAAAACAATCGCAACCCCGCCCCGCCCGGCCCTGTGGAATTTGTGTCATCACCCCTGTGGATAACTACCAAACCCGCAGGTAAAATCGCGCGAAAGTTGGGGTGGCGGAGCGATCGTCGATAGGCAAGTGCATAATTGTGCGCATGACTCGATTGTTCGGAACTGACGGTGTCCGCGGCCTGGCTAACGAGGCCCTCACCGCATCGCTTGCCCTCAAGCTCGGCGCCGCGGCCGCGACCGTGCTGACCAAGGACCGCGGCTCTGAGAAGCGCCGCCCGATCGCGCTGATCGGCCGGGACCCGCGCGTCTCCGGCGAGATGCTGGCTGCCGCGATGGCGGCCGGTATGGCGTCGAAAGGCGTGGACGTGCTGCGCGTCGGCGTCATCCCCACCCCGGGCCTGGCGTTTCTCACCGACGACTACGGTGCCGACATCGGTGTGATGATCTCCGCGTCCCACAACCCGATGCCGGACAACGGCATCAAGTTCTTCGCCGCCGGCGGCAAGAAGCTGCCGGACGACATCGAGGACGAGATCGAGCGCGCCATGGCCGTGCTGGAGGAAACGGGCCCGACCGGCACCGCCATCGGGCGCGTGATCGAGGAGGCGCCGGACGCCCAGGAGCGCTACCTCGCCCACCTCAAGGAGGCTGTTACCGAGCCGCTGAGCGGCATCAAGGTCGTGGTGGACTGCGCCAACGGCGCCGCCTCCGAGGTCGCCCCGAAGGCCTACGCGGCCGCCGGCGCCGAGGTCACCGCCATCCACAACACGCCGAACGCCTACAACATCAACGACGGTTCCGGCTCCACCCACATGGACCAGATCCAGGCGGCCGTGGTGGAGCACGGCGCGGACCTGGGCCTGGCGCACGACGGCGACGCCGACCGTTGCCTGGCCGTGGATGCGCAGGGCAACGTGGTCGACGGCGACCAGATCATGGCCATCCTCGCCACCGGCATGAAGGAGTCCAACAGCCTGAAGGACAACACGCTGGTCGCCACGGTGATGAGCAACCTGGGCCTGAAGCTGGCCATGCAGCGCGAGGGCATCGAAGTGCGCGAAACGAAGGTGGGCGACCGCTACGTGCTCGAGGAGCTCGGACGCGGCGATTTCTCGCTGGGCGGCGAGCAGTCTGGCCACATCGTGGTCCCGGCGCATGCCACGACTGGTGACGGCGTCCTGTCCGGCCTCATGCTCATGCAGCGCATGGCGGAGACCGGCAAGACGCTCGCCGAGCTGGCGGAGGTGATGACGGTACTGCCGCAGACGCTGATCAACGTGCCGGTGTCCAACAAGGCGCTGATCTTGGAGGACCAGTCCGTCAAGGACGCCATCGCCGAAGCGGAGGCTGAGCTGGGCGAAGCCGGCCGCGTGCTGCTGCGCCCGTCAGGTACCGAGGAGCTGTTCCGCGTCATGGTCGAGGCCGCTGAGGAGGAGCAGGCGCGCAAGGTTGCCGGTCGCCTCGCGGCGGTCGTCGCCGCGGTGTAGGTTTAATCGCGGAAAAAGTTTTTTGCCCCGGCAGGGAACCGCCGGGGCGTTGGGGGAGTCTAACTAAAGGTAAGACAGTTCAACTGCGAGCCTTTCGGGGGTGGGCATATGACACATGTTGGGGCACTCGACATCGATATCGATGCGGTGCGCACGAAGTACACAGAGGCTATCGACGCGTACCGCGACGCCGCGTGCGAGCTCGACGCCGGGCGGCCGGTGGTTGCCGCGTCAGCGTTCGGCGCGGGTTTCGCGGAGGAGGGCCAGCGCATCGTGGATGCGCTGGAGGCGTTGCATGCCACGTCGCAACGCTTCCTTGCGGCGCGCGGGGAGAATTGGGGGCAGGTGCTTTCGCTTAGCGACGCCACCGTCGCCGCCGACCAGCTCTCTTCCGAGTATTTGGCATCGATCGCGGGCGGGGTGGATAACGCATGATGGCCGCGGTGAAAGACGACGTCCAGTCGCTGGTGCGCGCGGTCGATGTCGCGCCGGAGGTGGGGCCGGCGCAGCGCGCCGTGGTCCACGGCTTGGCCGGCGAATTGTTGGAGCAGGTCGCGCAGACCGACGGGCTCGACTTGAGCGCGTTTCTCGCCGCGGGCCTGAAGTTGTCCGCGGGCGGGAAGCGCCCGGACACGCCGGCGCGGACGTGTTCGTGCGACGAGAGCGCCTGGTTCGACGAGGTGGGCATCCGCGAGCGCGAGCGTTGCGACGAAGCACGCGAAACCGAGCATTTCGACCGCGCGAAAGCCGCAGGCGAGTCGATCGGGCAGTGCGGGGAGGCGATCAAGACGATCGTGGACACCGCGGAATCGGCGGTGCGCGCCCTGCTGGAGCCGGCGCGGCGCATGCTGGACATCGTGCTGAACTGCGGGATTGGGCAGCTGATCCAGCCGGCGGTGGAGATGGTCATCGAGGCGCTGCGCAGCGCGCGCGAGACCGCCAGCGACCGCAACGGCGTGATCAAGGAGTGCCTGGGGGAGGTTGCCACGCGCGTCGACACCGCGGCCGTCGAGCAGCCTGCCCCGCCGGTGCAGTTCGGAGAGAAGGGGCATTCGCCTTGCGACGTCACGACGCGCCCCGCCGCCGCCACCAGCGCTTCCGACGTATCTGCCGATTCAGGCGCCCGCTTGGGGCTGGATCTGAAGTTGGATCTGACGTTGGACGCGAAACTGGAGGCGACGCTCGGCATCGAGGAGACGGCGCTCGAGGACTGCCCGACGGAGCCTGCGGCGACGCCGGAGTGCGAACCGGAACCGGAACCAGAACCAGAACCGGAGTGCGAACCGGAACCCGAGCCGGAGCCGGAATGTGAACCGGAACCGGAGCCGCCGCCACCGCCGCCTCCCGCACCTGCGGATGACGGGGTGATTGCCCCGCCGCCGGAGCTGTCGCAGGTGGAGGAGCCGGCGCCGCCGCCGAAGAAGCTGGAGAATCTGGAAACGCAGCCGGCACAGGCGGGAGATGGCGGCGGCAATGACACCGATGCCGGTGGGGTGGAAGCTGATCCGTGGGCAATGAAGAAGGCAGGGGAGTGGTAGCGATGGATTTCGAGCTTTTTGTGGCGCAGTACCAAAAGCGCACCGCGAAGCGCATGGCGGATTTTGAGGCGTTGATGAAGGAAACGCAGCAGAAGATGGAGATGACCGCCAAGCATCACGCGCGGGCCCGGGAGACGATGCCTAGGCAGCCGGTGACGGTGCCGCGGGGGGATTACAGCATGCCGCGGAGTCGTCGTAACGCTTCGCAAAAGCAGCAGATCCAGGCGGTGCTGCGCGCGATTGGCCCGAACGGCGAAAACCCCGTCGTGTAAGCACGACGGGGGAGGTGGCTAGAACAGGGAGAAGCGGGCGTTGTCGCGCGCCAGGCCGGCGGCCTTGGACAGCTTCTCGCCGGTCAGGGACTCCACGCCGGAGCCTTCGGCGTCCGGCTCGGAGTAGGAGGCGTAGGCCTTGTCTTCGTCGAGCTGGTGCAGCAGGTAGCCCACGAGCAGGCCGCGGATGGTTTCCTGCAGCCCGCGGTCGGACTTGCCCACACCGAGGATGCGCTTGACCAGGTTGTCCTCGGAGAAGGACTGCTGGTCGCCCTTCTTCGGCGCGCGGTAGACCACTTCGCCGGCCCAGTTGTAGGCCAGCTTGGCGGGGTTGCCGGGGTCGAACAGCGAGTCGCCGTCTTCGCCGGGGCCGACGACCATGCCGGGGACGAACAGGTTGCGCGCCGCCTCAACTGCGGACGGCGCCACGTTGGCCGGGTACACCGCCGCCACGGCCTTCGCCTTCGGGTTGTCCACCGCGGCGAGCACGGCCGCGCCGCCGCCCATGCCGTGGCCGACGATGCCGAGCTTGCCGGGCGAGATGGAGATGTTGCCGTTGCCCAGGCGCACGCCGCCGAGGATCTGCATGGCGGTCTCCAGGTCGGCGGCGAGGCCGACGTGGTCGGGCTTGAAGCCGGTTTCGGTGTCCGGCGCGGCCACGGCGATGCCCCAGCTGGCCAGGTGGCGCAGGGTGTCCTCGTAGGCGGCGACATCCTTGAGCCAGTCGTGGCCGAACGCCACGCCGGGCAGGTTCTTGCCTTCGGCGGGGGTGTAGACCTTGCCGGGCAGGCCGGTGTAGCCCAGGTCGCCTTCCAGGACGCGGTGCGGGCCGCGCTTGGACAGGTCGGAGAGTTTCTTCAGCTTCGCAGACACGCGGGCAATCCTACTGCATACCTGTCTCCGCTAGGGTGAGTCCGACAAACCCCACAGACAGGAGGTCGGATGCTCGGTGCGTTGCAGCTGGCGTTCATTGATTCGGTGAATCTGCTCCTCATCGGCGTCATCGTCGCGGTCGGCATTGCTGCACGGAGCAACTATGCCAAGACCACCGCGCTGCTGATCGCGGGCGATTGGTGCGGCGTGGCTGGCTTGGCGCTGATCATGCTGGTGATTTTCGACGGCCTGGGCCCGGTGGTGCAGCGCTTCGTCGAAGGCCCGGTGTTCGGCATTTTGCTCATCGCCACAGGCGTCCTCACCGCCGTCCTCGCGGTGCGCGGCGGCGACAACCAGGCGCTGGTGCAGAAGATCATGCGCCCGCTGCACACCCCCGGCCCCGCCACGGTGGGAACCGGCGTGGTGCTCGGCCTGATCCAGTCGGCGACCTCGTTCCCCTTCTACGGCGGGCTGGCGCTGTTGTCCGCCGCCGGCATCGACGCGCAGGTGCGCTACGCCGCAATCCCGCTGTATGCCACGGTGGCGCTGTCGCTGCCCACGTTGGCGGCGTTGGCCGTCGGCTGGGTGCGCGCGAAGCCGGGAAGCGCCGCCGCGCGCGGCTTCGACTGGGCGCGCGCCCACCCCGACCAGGTCACGGCTGCTGCGACGTGGTCGGTGGCGGTGCTGCTCATCGTTTTGGGTGTGACCCACGTGGTGTAATAGGCCCGTGCTGACAACAACGATCGATCTGGACGCTATCGCGCACAACACCCGCCGCCTGCGCGAGCAAACGACCGCGGAGCTGATGTGCGTGGTCAAGGCGGACGCCTACAACCACGGCGTTAAGCGCTGCGTGCCGGTGATGGAGGCGAACGGCGCGGACGCGTTCGGCGTGGCCACGTTCGCGGAGGCGCGCCGGGTGCGCGAGCTGACCACTAAGCCGGTGCTGGCGTGGCTGTGGGATCCGCATGAGGAGCTCCCGGATGGCGTCGATGTCGCGGCCCCGTCGATGACGCATTTGCATTCGCTTATCGACGCACCAACGGCGCCCACCGTCTACCTCAAAGTGGACACGGGCATGCACCGCTCCGGCATCGACGAGGTCCGCTGGCAGGAGGCCTTCGAGCTCGCCCTGGACGCGCAGCGCGAAGGCAAGCTCGAGGTGGCGGGGCTGATGACGCACTTCAGCTGCGCCGACGACCCGTCCGACCCGTACACGGACCAGCAAGCGGCCGGGTTTCGCCGCGCGATCGCCCAGGCCCGCCAGGTGGGCCTTGAGGTGCCGCGCAACCACGCGGCGAACTCGCCGGCGACGTGGACCCGCCCGGACCTGCACTTCGACATGGTCCGGCCGGGTTTGAGCCTGTACGGCCTGGAGCCGGTCGACGGCCTCGACCACGGACTGAAACCGGCGATGACCTGGTCGGCGCCGGTGGTGACGGTGAAACCGATGCGCAAAGGCGAGGCCACCAGCTACGCCCGGACCTGGGAAGCGCCGGCGGACGGGTTCACGGCCGTGATCCCTGCGGGCTACGCGGACGGGGTGCAGCGCTCCTGGCAAGGCGCCGTGGAGGTCGACATCGCGGGCCGGACCTACCAGCAGGTGGGCCGGGTGTCCATGGACCAGATTGTGGTCTGGCTCGGCGACAACGAAGCGGACGTCACAGCGGGCGATGAGGCCGTCATCTTCGGCGACGCCACCGCGCTGGCCAAGCGCGCCGGCACCATCAACTACGAGGTGGTCTGTGCTCCGCGCGGGCGCACCACCCGCACCTACATCGGGGAGGGCAAGTAGATGAAGACCACGTTTCCGGCGCAGGGCGAGCGGCTGTGCGACGACGCCGCGGATACTCAAGCGCTCGGCGAAGAGCTGGGGCAGACGCTCGAGGCGGGCGACCTCGTGGTGCTCGACGGCCCGCTCGGCGCGGGCAAGACCACCTTCACACAGGGCATCGCGAGGGGCATGGGGGTCAAGGGCCGGGTGACGAGCCCGACGTTCGTGATTGCGCGGGAGCACTCGTCGATAGGCGATGGCCCCTCGCTCGTGCACGTGGACGCCTACCGGCTCGGCGACGACCCGCTGGGCGAGCTCGACGCCCTCGACTTAGACAGCGCCCTCGAAGATGCCGTGGTGGTGGCCGAGTGGGGTGGCGGACTGGTGGAGCAACTCGCGCAGCGCCACGTGCGCGTCACGCTGGATCGGCGCACGCACGCCGACACAGAAGCCCGCATTATCTCCTGGCGCGTCGAAGACGGGATGTAGGCTTACACGCATGCTCAACCTCACTAGCCAGTCCCGCCGCTGGATCGTGCTCGCAGCTGTGCTGTGGCTCGTGATTTTGGCGGGGATCATCTTCATCCCGCAGTCCCGCTCCGACGAGGTCGCCCAGGTCGCACCCACGAACTCGCTGACGCGCTCGCTGCAGCAGACCCGCCCGGGCGGCGATGCCGTGTCTGCGCAGCTGGTGGACCCGGCGCGCATCTACGACGCGGAGCGCTACCTCGGCTACACCACGCTGTGCCCGGGCGAGCCGCAGGAGCTGGTGGACGCCAAGCTTGAGGCCTTCGGCATCAGCGCCGACGACCTGGACCTCGGCGGCGACCTCGGCTACGTGCTGCTCATTCCAGGCGGCGAGGGCGAGGCTCCCATGGTGGACCCGGTGGAGCTGAACAAGGTGGACATCTGCACCGTGCCGCAGTCCGAGTCCTTCCCGCTCAACACCGCGATGCCGTTCCACATGAACCAGGGCCGCTGGACCCTCGGGTTGGGCCAGTAATGCTCGTTCTCGCCCTGGACACCGCCACGACTGACCTGGTCGCAGGCATCGTGGACGGGGACCGTGTGCTCGCGGAGACGGCCGTTGCCACCCGCGCGCACAACGAGACGCTTATGCCGGAGATCACCCGGCTGCTGGATCAGACGGGGATCGAGTTCGCGGACCTGGGCGCGGTCGTGGTCGGCTGCGGCCCGGGGCCGTTTACCGGCCTGCGCGTCGGCATGTCCACCGCGTCGGCGCTGGGGCAGGCGCTTGCCATTCCGGTGCACGGGGTGTGCACGCATGACGCGGTCGCCGCGTCGCTTGGCGGTGAGGCGCTGGTGGTCACCGACGCGCGCCGCCGCGAAGTGTACTGGGCGCGCTACTCCGGCGGCAAGCGCGTCGCCGGCCCTAACGTGTGCAAGCCGGCGGACCTGACCTCACCCGCGGTGGATGTGGTCAGCGTGCCGTCGTCGCTCGCGGAGCTTTTGCCTATCGACGCCCAAAGGGTGACTTACCAACCCCCAACACCTGCCGGCCTCGTCGCAGTCGCCGACCTGGGCGCGCCGCCGGAGCCGCTGGTGCCGCTGTATCTGCGCCGGCCGGACGCGGTGCCGCCGAAGCAGGCCCCGAAGTCGCCGGCGCTGCCATGAGCGTGGCCTTCCGCGAGCTGGGCGTCGCGGACGCCCCGGCGGCCGCCGCCATCGAGGCGGTGCTCTTCGCCGGCGACAGCCCGTGGTCCGAGGCGGCGTACCGCTCCGAGATCGCCGCGCGCCACACCTTCTACCTGGGCGCCTTCGACGGCGATGAGCTGGTCGGCTTTGCCGGCCTGGCCATGCTCGGGCCGAAAGACGACCCGGAGTTTGAGATCCACACCATCGGCGTCGACCCCTCCCGGCAGGGCGAGGGCCTGGGCCGGGCGCTGATGGACCAGATGATGCACACTGTGGACCTTTTGGACGGGCCGTGCTTTTTGGAGGTGCGGGTGGACAACACGCCCGCGATCCGGCTGTACGAAAGCTTCGGGTTTTTCACCGCGGGCGTGCGCAAGAATTACTATCAGGCCTCCGGCATGGACGCGTACACCATGACGCGGCCGAAAAAGAGCGAAAGGCGAGACCAGTGATTGTGTTGGGCATCGAGTCCTCGTGCGACGAAACCGGCGTGGGCATTGTCGAGCTGCGCGAAGACGGCACGATGGACATCCTCGCCGACGTCGTCGCCTCCTCGATGGAGCAGCACGCCCGCTTCGGTGGGGTCGTGCCCGAGATCGCCTCGCGCGCGCACCTGGAGGCCATGCCGCAGGTGATGGAAAAGGCGCTGGCGGACGCGGGCATCGACAAACCCGACGCGGTGGCCGCCACTGTCGGGCCGGGCCTGGCTGGCGCGCTGCTGGTCGGCGCGTCCGCGGCCAAGGCGTACGCGGCGGCGTGGGGCGTGCCGTTTTACGGCGTGAACCACCTAGGCGGGCACGTCGCGGTAGCGAACCTGGACGGCGAGTCGCTGCCGCACGCGGTCGCGCTGCTGGTCTCCGGCGGTCACACGCAGCTGCTCGAGGTCGAGGCCGTGGGCAAGCCGATGCGGGAGTTGGGCACCACGCTCGACGACGCCGCCGGCGAGGCCTACGACAAAGTCGCCCGCCTGCTGGGCTTGGGCTACCCCGGCGGCCCGGTGGTGGACAAGCTCGCGGCCGAAGGCGACCCGGAGGCGGTGAAGTTCCCGCGGGCGCTCTCGCGCGCCGAGGACCTCCGCGGCGAGCACCGCTACAACTTCTCCTTCTCGGGCCTGAAAACCGCGGTGGCCCGCCATGTCGAGGCCGCCGAACGCGACGGGCGCGTGATCTCGCTGGAGGACGTCTGCGCGTCCTTCCAGGAGGCGGTGTGCGACGTGCTCACCGCGAAAGCCGTCATGGCCTGCGAGGACACCGGCGCGAACACGCTGCTGCTCGGCGGCGGCGTGGCCGCGAACCGCAGGCTTCGCGAACTTGCGCAGCAGCGCTGCCAGGCAGCCGGTATTGAGCTGCGCGTGCCGCGGTTCAAGCTGTGCACGGACAACGGGGTGATGATCGCGGCGTTGGCCGCGCAGCTCATCCACGAAGGCGCTGCGCCGTCTGGGCTGGGCGTGGGCACGGACACGTCGCTGGAGGTCGAGGTCCCGCTCGTGTCGTCGTAAAGCGAGAAGTGCTGGTTGCGGATACGCTTGGGGCCTGCACGTCTTGTTCGACGAAAGGAATACCCGTGTCCGCTGAAACTACCGAGCAATTCGACCAGGGCCAGGCCGACCGCGAGCGGTTCGGGTTCCTGGTCAACCCGGATCTGACCTACCGCCGCATCGTGTTCGACGAGGACACCGCGCGCGAGACCCTCGGCGGCATCACCGGCGAAGCCGTCGATGTCGCCTTCGACCAGGAAGGCAACCGCTTCCACGCGATCTTCCGCCCGGACGCGGCCCAGCTGGGCCAGGAGCCGAACCCGGTGGCGTCGCTGGCACGCAACACCGCGGAGACGGACAACCCGGAGTTCCTCACCGACCCCACCCGCGCGATCTCCGGTCCGGTGATCTTCACCGCGCGCGACGGGGAGAGCGTGGACGAGCGCACCATCGGCAAGGTGCTGCAGGCGATTCGCGCGGTGGAGAACTACCGCACGGACAACGCCGAAGAGTACGAGCTTTGGCGAAACGCGGTGCTCAACCGCTAGATCGCACTTACGCACGGCCTGTGGTTGTTGGCTGGCACTCTCGGGGGTAGAGTGCCAAAGCAGGTTGTGTGAAGCACAGTTGTTCACCCGCGACGACGGCTGCGCCTCTTCAGACCTGAACTGTTGAATCATTCACCAATGAAAGGTTGCTGATCATGGCAAACGTCAACATCAAGCCGCTGGAGGACAAGGTCCTCGTCCAGATCGCCGAGGCTGAGACCACCACCGCGTCCGGCCTGGTTATCCCGGATTCCGCCGCGGAGAAGCCGCAGGAAGCCGTCGTCATCGCTGTCGGCCCGGGCCGCCTGGACGATAACGGCAACCGTGTCGCCGTGGACGTCAAGGAGGGCGACACCGTCGTCTTCTCCAAGTACGGCGGCACCGAGCTGAAGTACGGCGGCGAGGAGTACCTGCTGCTGTCCGCCCGTGACCTGCTGGCCGTCGTCGAGAAGTAAGCGCCATGGCAAAACTCATCGCATTTGATCAGGAGGCCCGCGAGGGCATCCAGCGCGGCGTGGACACGCTCGCCGACGCGGTGAAGGTCACCCTCGGCCCCCGCGGCCGCAACGTCGTGCTGTCCAAGTCCTGGGGCGGGCCGACCGTCACCAACGACGGCGTGACCATCGCCCGCGACATCGACCTCGAGGACCCGTTTGAAAACCTCGGTGCGCAGCTGGTGAAGTCCGTCGCAGTCAAGACGAACGACATTGCCGGCGACGGCACCACCACCGCAACGCTTCTGGCTCAGGCGCTCGTCGCCGAGGGCCTGCGCAACGTCGCGGCCGGCGCGAACCCGATCGAGCTGAACAAGGGCATCAAGGCCGCCGCCGAGAAGGTCGTCGAGGAGCTCAAGGCCCGCGCGACCGAGGTGCAGTCTTCCGCCGAGATCGCGAACGTGGCCACCGTGTCCTCGCGCGACCCGGAGGTCGGCGAGATGGTCGCCGGCGCCATGGACAAGGTGGGCAAGGACGGTGTGCTCACCGTCGAGGAGTCCCAGTCCATCGACTCGTACGTGGATCTCACCGAGGGCATCTCCTTTGACAAGGGCTTCCTCTCGCCGTACTTCATGACGGACCCGGACGCCGGCCAGGCAGTGCTGGAAAACGCCCGCGTGCTGCTGGTGCGCGGCAAGATCTCCTCCCTGCCGGACTTCCTGCCGCTTTTGGAGCAGGCCGCTTCCGAGTCCGTGCCGCTGTTCGTGGTGGCAGAGGACATCGAGGGCGAGGCGCTGCAGGCGCTGGTGGTCAACTCCATCCGCAAGATCCTCAAGGTCGTCGCAGTGAAGTCGCCGTACTTCGGCGAGCGCCGCAAGGCGTTTATGGACGACCTCGCGGTGGTCACCGCCGCGACCGTGATCGACCCGGAGGTCGGCGTCAACCTCAAGGACGCCACCCTGGACCACCTCGGTTCCGCCCGCCGCGTGACGGTGACGAAGGACGACACCGTCATCGTCGACGGCGCCGGCACCGCTGAGGCAGTGGAGGACCGCCGCAACCAGATCCGCCGCGAGATCGAGTCCACCGACTCGACCTGGGACAAGGAGAAGGCGGAAGAGCGCCTGGCCAAGCTGTCCGGCGGTGTGGCCGTGCTGCGCGTCGGCGCTGCCACCGAGACCGAGCAGAACGAGCGCAAGCTGCGCGTCGAGGACGCCATCAACGCCGCCCGCGCGGCGGCGGACGAGGGCATCATCGCCGGCGGCGGCTCCGCGTTGGTGCAGATTGCCAAGCAGCTCGAGACCTTCGCCGAGGGCTTCGAGGCCGAGCAGAAGACCGGCGTGCTGGCCGTGGCCCGCGCCCTGTCCAAGCCGGCGTTTTGGATTGCCGACAACGCGGGCCTCGACGGCGCCGTTGTGGTGTCCAAGGTCGCCGAGATGCAAAACGGCGAGGGCTTCAACGCCGCCACGCTCGAGTACGGCAACCTCATCGAGCAGGGCATCATCGACCCGGTGAAGGTCACCCACAGCGCGGTGGTCAACGCCGCGTCGGTGGCGCGCATGGTGCTCACCACGGAAGCGTCTGTGGTGACTAAGCCCGCTGAGGAAGACGAGCACGAGGGCCACGCGCACTAGTCGCGCATCAGCCGAAGGTTCGTCGATAAGCAAAAACGCCCCGAAATCGGGGCGTTTTTCGTATTCCGGGCTACTTGGCGGAAGCCGCGGCGACCTTCATGCCGCCGGCGGTGCCGCGCAGGATGGCGGAGCGCTCGGATTCGCTCATGCCGCCCCAGATGCCGTACGGCTCAGCCACACGCAGCGCGTGCTCGCGGCACTGGGAGAGCACCGGGCACTCGAAGCAGATGGCCTTCGCGCGGTTTTCGCGCTGCGTGCGCGCCCGGCCGCGCTCCCCGTCGGGGTGGTAGAAGATTTCGGAGGCCTCCCCCCGGCACTTGCTGTGTAGCTGCCAATCCCAGAAGTCTGCGTTGGGTCCGGGAAGCTGATGCGGCAAAGACATAATCGGGAGTGCTCCTTTGTGGAAGTACCTCAAACGTGTAACCGGCAACGAGTGTGGACTGCTCTGGTTAACGTTTGGTTTCGTCCCGGTTACAGACTGCTGTCGCGCAGTCGAACCGCGCGAAAATACCCCTGTCTTACTGCGTTAACGCTCCTGGTTACGGGCAGGTGAATTCCTGGCAAAAGCTCGGTAGCGTAAACAAAATGGCAAGTGCGTCTATTATGTACGGGTTACGCGAGTCCGGAGCGGGCTGACAGATATAGGGAGGAGATGCGCGTGGCTGCAAGCGATGAAGACGCAGAACTCGCTGGCTTGGTCCCCGCCGCTGCGCAGGGCGACCGGCGGGCGCTGCAGCGCATCATCTCCATCATCCACCCGCGCGTGCTGCGCTACGCCAGGGCGCGCATCGGGGGAGGGCGGATGCCTACCCCCGAAGATGTGGCCCAGGAGATCTGCCTCGCGGTGGCGACGAGCATTGACCGCTACAACGACACCGGGCGGCCGTTCATGGCGTTCGTGTACGGCATCGCGTTTAACAAGGTCGCAGACGCGCACCGTGTGATGGCGCGCGACAAGCTGAGCCCGGTGGAGGAGGTGCCCGACACCGAAATGGCGACAATCACACCGGAGGACGCCGCGATGGTGTCGTCGGGGAGTAACGCTGTGCGGGCTTTGCTCGATTCATTAAACGAGAAGGCCCGCGACATCGTTATTCTGCGAGTGTTTGTGGGGCTGTCCGCGGAGGAGACGGCTGAAGTCATGGGCAGCACACCAGGTGCAGTGCGTGTTGCCCAGCACCGTGCGCTGTCCAAACTGCGGAAGCAACTGGACGGAGGGCAGGCGGAGTTATGACACGGCAGGACGATCATTTTGAGGAGTTCGCGAACAGCGACGCGTTCATTGAGGCGCTCATGCTTGGCGACGATCCTTCGGTAGGCAACGACCCCCTCGCCGCCGCCCTGCTGGAGCTGAAGGGCGATGTCGACCGGCCGATGCCGCCGGCGCCACAGCTGTACGTGGAGGATTCCCAGTCCGTCGGCAACGTCGCCTCGCTGGACGAGAAGCGCGCCGAGAAGGCGAAGCGCCGCGTCAGCCCGTGGCTGTCCGGCTTGATCGGCGCCGCCGCGGCGACCGTGGTGTGCGTCGGCACCGGCGCCGCCCTGTTCGAAGACGGCGCGCAAGGCGAAGACACCACGATGGTGGAGCTGGCCACCACCCTCGACGAGCTTGAGGCGGCCAACGAAAGCGGCGATGCCGCTGCCGCCCGCGACCTGCTGGAGCAGGCGCGCGGCCTGGTGGCCACGATGAAGGAGCGCGAGCGGCGCGCGGCCAAGGACGGCGCGGCCGCGACGGTGACAGAGACGGTCACGGAGGCGACCACGGTGCCGGCGGAGGACACCTCCACCGAGCAGCCGACTCCGGAGCAGGCCCCGGCTGTCCCGGCGCCGCCGGCGCAGCAGCAGCCGCCGCAGTCCTCGCAGGATCCGGCGCAGCGCGGGCCGGGTGCAGGCAATGGCTCAGGCTCCGGTGCGGGCGCCCGCCAGCCCTCGCAGTCCACCCAGCCGACGCCGTCGAGCACGCAGCCGAGCGCGACTTCCGGCATCACGGCGCCGACGCAGGGCACAACCGGTGGGTCCTTGGCGGAGGGCACCGCCTCGGAACAGGAGCACCCGTCGCTGCGGGTCAACGACCCGGCGACGATGGTGAATCCGCCCGCTGAGTTCGGCGCGGGCAACAGTGTCTCCGGCGGCGCAGAGGGCGGCCCGATCGTCCACCCGCCGGTGGGCAGCAGCTCCTAGCGCCCCTCTAAGCCGTCCAGGTAGCCCATGGCGTAATCCCAGGGCACGTAGGCCTCGATGTTGGGGTTCGCGCTCGGCTCATGCACCGGGGGCAGCTGGTTGTTCAGCGAGGCGATCATGTTTTGCTCCATGATCTCCCAGTCGTAGTAGTGGACTTGGTCGCAGTCCTCGCAGAGGAACGACACCCCGAGGATTCCGCGGGGTTTCAGCATGCGCTTCGCGTCGCGCACATGCGAGAGATCCTGGATGACTGCGACGCGTTCGGCGGGCGACAGCGGCTCGGCGTGCTCTTCGTCCTCGATGAAGGATGCCGGGTCGTTGGGGTCGTCCGCGAACGGGTCCAATGGCATCATGTCGTCGTAGTTCACCCGTCTAACCCTATACGGTGTGGCAAACCGGCTCGATCCCCCGCTCGCAGGAGCGCTGAACTGGGTGGCACGGTCGGGGTTTGCGGGGCGTTATATCATGGCGAAAAACATCCGCGCGGGAGAGGAGACTAAGCGATGGCGAACGAGCGTGTGTGGACTGGTGGGGACGATCCGGACAAGGTTGCGCTTCGCGGCCTGACCTTCGACGATGTGCTGCTGCTGCCGGCGGAATCCCACATCGTCCCGTCCGAGGTGAGCACCGCCTCCCAGTTCACCAAGAACATCCGGTTGGGCATGCCGATCGCCTCCGCCGCGATGGACACGGTCACCGAGTCCCGCATGGCGATCGCGATGGCGCGCCAGGGCGGCATCGGCGTGATTCACCGCAACCTGAGCGCCCAGGACCAGGCGGAGCACGTCGACATTGTGAAGCGCTCCGAGTCCGGCATGGTGTCCAACCCGGTAACCGCAACCCCGGACATGACGCTTGAGGACGTGGACGCGCTCTGCGCCCGCTTCCGCATCTCCGGCCTGCCGGTGGTTGACGACGGCGGCCGCCTTGTCGGCATCATCACCAACCGCGACATGCGCTTCGAGGCTGACTTCAAGCGCAAGGTCGCCGAGGTCATGACCCCGATGCCGCTCGTGGTCGCACCGGAGGGCGTCGATAAGCAAGAAGCGCTCGCGCTGCTGTCCGCGAACAAGGTGGAGAAGCTGCCGATCGTGGCTGCCGACGGCACCCTGGCCGGCCTGATCACCGTGAAGGACTTTGTGAAAAGCGAGCAGTACCCGAACGCGTCCAAGGACGCGGACGGCCGCCTGCTCGTCGCCGCTGGCGTGGGCACCGGCGAGGACGCCTTCGACCGCGCCGGCCTGCTGGTGGAAGCCGGCGTGGACGCGCTCGTGGTGGACTCCGCGCACGCGCACAACAACCGCGTGCTGGAGATGGTCTCGCGCGTGAAGAAGGAATTCGGCGACCGCGTCGACGTCGTCGGCGGCAACCTGGCCACCCGCAGCGCGGCGAAGGCCATGATCGACGCGGGCGCAGACGCGATCAAGGTGGGCATCGGCCCGGGCTCCATTTGCACCACCCGCGTGGTGGCCGGTGTGGGCGCGCCGCAGATCACCTCGATCCTCGAGGCATCCGTCCCGGCGAAGGCCGCAGGCGTGCCGATCATCGCTGACGGCGGCATGCAGTTCTCCGGCGACGTGGCCAAGGCGCTGGCCGCAGGTGCGTCGACAGTCATGCTCGGCTCCATGCTCGCCGGCACCGCAGAGGCCCCGGGCGAAATCGTGGTCGTGGGCGGCAAGCAGTACAAGCGCTACCGCGGCATGGGCTCCATGGGCGCGATGCAGGGCCGCGGCCTGACCGGCGAGAAGCGCTCCTTCTCCAAGGACCGCTACTTCCAGGCGGACGTGACCAGCGAGGACAAGCTAGTGCCGGAGGGCATTGAGGGCCGCGTGCCGTTCCGCGGCGAGCTGGACTCCATCACCCACCAGATCGTCGGCGGCTTGCGCGCCGCCATGGGCTACACGGGCGCGGCCTCCATTGAGGAGCTGCAGACGAAGCAGTTCGTCCAGATCACCGCCGCCGGCCTGCGCGAGTCGCACCCGCACGACATCACGCAGACCGTCGAAGCGCCGAACTACCGCCAGTAGGGGAGAGACATGCGCGACTACGTGGAAATCGGCCTCGGCCGCGAGGCCCGCAGGGCGTACGACTTGGGCGACCTTTCGATCGTGCCGAAGCGCCGCACCCGTTCTTCCAAGGACGTGGACACGAGCTGGCACATCGATGCCTACACCTTCGACATCCCGCTCGTTTCCCACCCGACCGACGCGTTGGCCAGCCCCGAGTTCATCATCGAGATGGGCAAGCAGGGTGGCCTCGGCGTGATCGACGCTGAGGGGCTGTGGGGCCGCCACGCCGACTTTGAGGCCGCGGTGAAGAAGGTCGTGGAATCCTGCGAGGACGCCTGGGGCATCGACTCGGAGGAGAAGTACCAGGAGTACCTCGACTCCGGGGAGCGCTCCGTGCGCACGCTGCAGGAACTGCACGCCGCCGAGCTCGACCGCGACCTGCTCACCGAGCGCATCGCCCAGGTGCGCGACTCCGGCGTGACTGTTGCAGTGCGCGTGAGCCCGCAGAACGCGCGCGAGCTCGCGCCGGTGGTCATCGCCGCGGGTGCGGAGATCCTGTTCATCCAGGGGTCCATCGTCTCTGCCGAGCACGTGCAGCAGGGCGGCGAGCCGCTGAACCTGAAAGAGTTCGTCGGCTCGCTCGACGTGCCGGTGATCGCGGGCGGGGTGTTCGACTACTCCACGGCAACCCACCTGATGCGCTCCGGTGTGGCCGGTGTGATTGTGGGCTCGGGCCACGCCGACACGGTGGTCAATGTCCCCATGGCTACGGCGATCGCTGACGTGGCGGCGGCACGCCGCGACTACCTGGACGAGACCGGCGGGCGCTATGTGCACGTGCTGGCGGACACCGCCCTGTGGGAACCTGGTGCCGTCGCCCTTGCTATTGCGTGTGGCGCTGATGCGGTCATGCTCGGCCGCAACTTGGCGCAGTCGTCCGAAGCTGCGGCTGGCGGCGTGTACTGGGAGGCGCAGGCGGCGCACCCGCGATTCCCGCGCGGCGACGTGAGCAAGGACGCCACCGCGGGCAGGGGCGTGCCGTTGGAGACGGTGCTCTTCGGCCCGTCCAGCGACCAGTGGGGCGGCCTGAACATCGTCGGAGGTCTGAAGAGAATCATGGCAAAGTGTGGTTATACTGATGTGAAAGCTTTTCAGAAAGCCGATCTGGCAATCCGTAGTTGAGAAATTGGATGAGTACGCCCATGTCTAGCCGTGTAACCATTCTTCGCGACGCACCAGAGGGTGCCTCGCACGAAGTCGATGTCAACGACATCTTCTTCTCGGTCACCGACGCGAAGGGTGTGATGACGCATGTCAACGACGTGTTCATCAAGTACGCCCAGTACGACGCGGACGAGATGATCGGCAAGCCGCACAACCTCATCCGCAACGATGAGATGCCGGGCGGCGCCTTCAAGCTCATGTGGGACACTATCGAGGACGGCCGCCCCTTCGCCGCGTACGTGCGCAACAGCGCCAAGAGCGGTTCGGCGTACGACGTGCTCGCCACCGTGACCCCGCTGCCCAACGGCGGCTACCTGTCTGTGCGTACCCGTCCGATGACGGAGCGCTTCGAAGCGGCAGGCAAGCTGTACCAGGAGGCGAACCTGGTCGAGCACGAGGCGAAGGCCAACGGCGTGGGCCGCCGCGAGCGCGCCGTCAAGGGCGCGGAGAAGATCGGCGAGCTGCTGCCGGACTACGACGCGTTCATCCGCGCCGCCCTGCCTGCCGAGGTGCAGGCGCTCGAGGATGCCGGATTCACCCTGCCGGAAGGCTCTGGCGACGTCTACGACGCGGCCCACGCGCTGTACAGCGAGCTGGACCAGTTCATGTCCGTCCAGACCGCCATCCAGGACGCGGCCGACGAGCTGCGAAAGGCTTCCGCCACCCTGGTGGAGGAAAACGCCGTCACCAACAACGTGAAGGCGGAGATGGAAAACGTGGTCACCGAGGGCGCTTCGCGCACCCTGCTGCTCGCTCCGCTGCAGGTGTGGGCGACCATGCGTGGCATCATCGACGAAAACGCCGCCACGCTGGAAGAGGTGGCCGAGGAGCTCTACGCCAAGACCGCGAACGCGCGCATGGCGATCGCCCTGGCCCGTCTGCACACCGCGCAGACCGCGCAGTTCTCCACCGAGGCCGGCGCGGATGAGTCCATGCGCCTGCTTGTGGACGCGCTCGAGGTTGACGTTCGCGAGATGGACGACGCGGTGTTCCTGCACTCGTCCTTCCGTCGCCGCGTGGAGCTGAAGGTCAACTCCATTTCCGAGCTGACCAAGATCCCGCTGGAGATGATCCGCCGCTGGTCCCAGAACACCAACGAGTCCACCATGGGCGCCGAAGTGATGCCGCTGGTGGAGCAGGTCAACAAGGCTATGGAGGCAGCGGATAATTCCATCGCCCAGCTGCAGCAGGCTTCCGAGAAGCTCGCGCAGGCGCCGTCCACCGACGAGGTGCGCGCCGCCCTGGAGCGCCTCAGCTCGGCTGTAAAGTAGCGCTTTTCGCGCGAGTCGCGCGGGTGGTGCCATTCCGGCGCCACCCGCACGGCTTTCCTTTGTCCTCGACCACGCCGGCGCGGGGGCACGCAAGGTCATGCTGGTCATTCTGGGGTTTTCCCGGACGCTGCACAAGCAGTTGGGTCTCGCGCGCGATCGACTACGATCTAGGCCTGTGAATACTCCGCAAGCCCGCCCAGTCCTTGTCCTCGATTTCGGCGCGCAGTACGCGCAGCTGATCGCCCGCCGTGTGCGCGAGGCGAACGTGTTCTCCGAGGTGGTTCCATCCACCATCACCGCCGCTGAAGTCCGCGAGAAAAACCCACAAGCCCTGATTCTCTCCGGCGGCCCGTCGTCGGTGTACGAAGAAGGCGCGCCGCAGCTCGACCAAGAGATCTTCGAGCTGGGTCTGCCAATCTTCGGCATCTGCTACGGCTTCCAGATCATGACCCGCGCGCTCGGCGGCGAGGTGGCCAAGACCGGTGCGCGCGAGTACGGCCGCACGCAGATGCGTGTCGACGGCGGCGTGCTCCACGCAGGCCTCGAGCCCGAGCACGCCGTGTGGATGTCCCACGGCGACTCCGTGACGCAGGCACCGGAAGGCTTCGAGGTCACCGCCTCCACTCCGGGCGCGCCCGTGGCCGCGTTCGAGGACACCTCCCGCAAGCTCGCCGGCGTGCAGTACCACCCGGAGGTCATGCACTCCCCGCACGGCCAGGAGGTGCTCACCCGCTTCCTCACCGAGATTGCTGGCCTGGAGCAGAACTGGACCGCCTCCAACATCGCCGAGCAGCTCATCGCGGACGTGCGCGAACAGGTCGGCGAGGGCCGTGCGATCTGCGCCCTGTCCGGCGGCGTGGACTCCGCCGTCGCGGGGGCACTCGTGCAGCGCGCCATCGGCGACCGGCTGACCTGCGTGTTCGTGGACCACGGCCTGCTGCGCCAGGGTGAGCGCGAGCAGGTGGAGACCGACTTCGTGGCCGCCACCGGCGCGAAGCTGGTCACCGTGGACGAGCGCAAGGCGTTTTTGGACAAGCTCGCCGGCGTGACCGAGCCGGAGGCGAAGCGCAAGGCCATCGGCGCGGAGTTCATCCGCTCCTTCGAACGCGCTGTTGCCGGTGTGCTGGAGGGTCAGCAGGTGGACTACCTGGTCCAGGGCACCCTGTACCCGGACGTGGTGGAGTCCGGCGGCGGCACCGGCACCGCCAACATCAAGAGCCACCACAACGTCGGCGGCCTGCCGGACGATGTCGAGTTCGAGCTCGTCGAGCCGCTGCGCCTGCTGTTCAAGGACGAGGTCCGCGCCGTCGGCCGCGAGCTGGGCCTGCCCGAGGAGATTGTGAACCGCCAGCCGTTCCCGGGCCCGGGCCTGGGCATCCGCATCATCGGCGAGGTCACCGAGGAGCGCCTGGAGACGCTACGCGCCGCCGACGCCATCGCCCGCGAGGAGCTGACCAAGGCCGGTATGGACGATGAGATCTGGCAGTGCCCGGTCGTGCTGCTCGCCGACGTGCGCTCCGTGGGCGTGCAGGGCGACGGCCGCACCTACGGCCACCCGATCGTGCTGCGCCCGGTCGCCTCCGAGGACGCGATGACCGCGGACTGGGTGCGCATCCCGTACGAGACCCTGGAGGTCATCTCCACCCGCATCACCAACGAGGTCGCCGACATCAACCGCGTGGTGCTGGACGTGACCTCCAAGCCGCCGGCCACCATCGAGTGGGAGTAAGTCCCGGACTCACTCCTCGTAGTACGCGGACACGGACCCGATACGCTCTGTCACGTTGATCGTGAGTAGCGCGCTGTCCTTGTCCGCGTTTTGCGTTTCTTCGGGGCAGGCGGTCTCGCCGATGGTGACTTGACAGTTCACGTCGACGGGGACGTTGTTGGGCAGGATCACTTCCACCTTGCCGATGGTGTTGCTGACTTCGACGGTTTTCGGCTCGCGCAGCGGCTCGAGCTCGGAGAGGTCAAGGTAGGTCTCGCCGACGAAGCCGTTGACGCCCGGTTGGTCTGGCAGGGTGTCGACGTCGTACACGGTGATGTGCGCGCTGCCGAAGCGCCCGTAGTCGCCGTCGCGAACGTCGCTGTAAAACGCAAGCGCCACGAGAGAGGCCGCTGAGAGACCCAAGGCGACCGGGATCCAGAACCAGTTGCGTTTTTTGGACTGCTGCGGCGCCGGTTCGCTCGGCTCCGGCAGGTGCCACAGCTCCGGCGCCGCGCCGAGCGGGTCCCAGGCGGGCGGGCGCTGGCCGGGGTGTTCGTGTCCTTCGGGCACCGTCAGGTGAGAGGTGTCCACAGCGGGGCGGTTGCTTGTCCGTGCCTCCTCCGGCTCGCCCACCAGCAACCCAGCCGGCGGCTCGGGCTGGCGCTGGTGCAGGAAGTACCAGCCGGCGGCGAAGAGGATGAACGTGACCAGCACCGCCCGCAGATCGCCTGCGACGGAAATGGACGGTAAAAACAGGAACAGCCCGAGCAGCAGCCACCAGCCGGTGTCGCGATCCTTCATCTCCGCTGCGGTCAGCTGCTCTTTCGGAGTGATGATCGCGGCCCACGGGCTGCGGGTCAGCCCGAAGCGGGGCATGTTGATCCAGCACAGCAGGTAGAGGAAGATGCCGCCGCCGAACGCGAGCGAGAGCGCGACGAAAACTACGCGGACAAACGTGGGGTCGATGTGGAAGCGGGCGCCGATGCCTTCGCAGACGCCGCCGATGACGGCCTTGCCGCCCTGGTTCTCCGGGATGCGGGGCGGGCGGGTGTCCCACATCTGTGTGAGTGTGTTGTTCTCCATAGCTCTATCCTCCCGCGGGAGCGCGGGCCGCGGTATCGGGAACGACCCTGATTTTTCGTTTCAGGGTTTTCCCCGATGTGCCCTCAGGTGCACCCGTGCAACGATGGGGGTTATGTCTGCGTTGTATCCCCGGCTGACCCGGAACCGCTCCCGCCGCGTTGTGGCTGGCGTGGCCTCCGGTGTGGCCGACCACCTGGGGGTGGAGGACAAATGGGTGCGCCTGTTCTTCGTCGCGGCCAGCTTCGCGGGCGGGTTCGGCGCGCTGCTCTACGCCGGTTTGTGGATGTGTACGCCCCTGGGCGACAGTGGGGCGCAGCGCCAGCGCCCGGGAACGATGGATCTCGCGCTAGTGGTGCTCGGGTTCGCAGGGGCTCTTGTTGCGCTGCAGCTGTCTTCGGGCGCGGGCGCCACGGTGGTGTTCGTGCTCGGCGTGCTCATCGTCGGCGCGGTGATTGCGCTGCAGGCCTACGACCGCGGTACGGGGTCGTGGGGCAACATCGCCGCGCTGACCTTGGGTGCGCTGCTGGTCATGGCCGGGGTGCTGGCAGTGGCGTTTGTGGGCGAAAGCGCCGGGGTTGGCGGCGTGGTGGTCTCTGTGCTGGTCACGGTCGTGGGCGTGGCGGTGCTGGTTGTGCCGCTGATAGCCAAGCTGGCTAATTCGCTCGTCGCGGAGCGGGAGGCGAAGGCGGTGGCGGACCAGCGCGCGGAGATTGCCTCGCGGCTGCACGATTCGGTGCTGCAGACCCTCGCGCTGATTCAGAAGCAGGCAGGCGATGCGGATGAGGTCGCCCGCCTCGCGCGCGCCCAGGAGCGCGAGCTGCGGGCCTGGCTTTTCGACGACTCCGTGCCCAACCACACCACCACCTTTGCCGCCCTGCAGAAAGCGGCCGGCGAGGTGGAGGACGCCTTCCGCGTGGTCATCCAACCGGTCACGGTGGGCGAGGATGTCGCCTTCGACGAGCGCACCGAAGCGGTCGTGCTGGCCGCGAGGGAGGCAATGGTCAACGCCGCCAAGCACGCCGGTGTGGACACCATCGACGTTTACGCGGAGCATCTCGCGGGCAGGCTCGAGGTGTTTGTGCGCGACCGCGGTTCCGGCTTCGACCCGGACGCCGTCCCGGCCGATCGGCACGGTTTGCGCGACTCCATTGTGGGCCGCGTTCGGCGGGTTGGGGGAGAGGTGCACGTGGTGTCGTCGATAGGCAATGGCTCAGAGGTGGAGATAGCGTTAGAGCTATGACGAGCGTGTTCTTGGTGGACGATCACTCCGTGTTCCGCGCCGGGGTGAAAGCTGAGCTGGCGGACGCGGTGGACATTGTGGGTGAGGCCGGCACGGTTGCTGAGGCGGTGCGTGGGATCGAGCGCACGCACCCGGACGTGGTGCTTTTAGACGTGCACATGCCCGACGGCGGCGGACTGGCCGTGCTCAAGCGGGCACCGGGTCCGGCGTACCTGGCGCTGAGTGTCTCCGATGCCGCCGAGGACGTCATCGCGCTGATCCGCGCCGGCGCGCGGGGGTACGTGACCAAGAACATCGCAGGCGCCGAGCTCGCCGAAGCGATTGCACGGGTGCGCGGCGGGGACGCGTACTTCTCGCCGCGGCTGGCTGGGTTCGTGCTCGATGCCTTCGCCTCCGGACCGGTGGTGGAAGAGGACGACCCGGCAGTCGACTCGCTGACCCGCCGCGAGCTCGACGTGCTGCGGCTGCTCGCGCGCGGCTACACGTACAAGGAGATCGCCGAGCGGCTGTTCATCTCCGTCAAGACGGTAGAGACGCACGCGTCGAACATTCTGCGCAAGACGCAGACCTCCAACCGCCACCAGCTCACCAGGTGGGCGGTGGCGCGGGATCTGGGCTAGAGCACGCCCGCCTGGGTGAGCAGCGAACGTGCCGTCTTGTCCGTCTCCTGCAGCATCAGCGGGTCGGTGCCGGGCATGGGGGAGATGGTGGTGTCCGCCCACTGCTTGCCGGTGGGGATGCCCACGATGTGCAGGCGATCGTCCAGCTCGCCGTCGGGGTGGACGGTGCGGCGGGTGTCATCGTCGGTTTCCGGGGAGGCGGTTTCCACGCCACCTGGTGCGAACGGGCGCACGCGGCCGGCCTCGCGCAGCGATGCGGTTAGCGCGTCGGGGGAGGTGCGGATGTCGGGGCCGGGCAGAAAGGCGTCGGCAAGTGCGGCGGCGTGAACCGAGCGGGCGTGGCTGGCGGCAACGTACTCGCCGTCGGTGAGCTCCACTACCGGGTCGGGGCCTAAGAAGGTGACCAGGCCGGCGTCGAAAAGTGCGAGCAGCTCGCGGGTGCGGAACAGCGGCGGGCCGGAGCCGACCATCTGGCCGAACGCCATGTACTGCGCAAGTGCCGCCTCGCGGGGGCCGCGGCCGTTTCGCGTGGCGATCGCGCTGGGCTTGCGGCCCGCGGAGACCGCCCACAGGCCCGCCTTGAGCGGGGAGTCCCAGGCGGAAACGGCCTCGGCGATGTCTACCTCCATGCCCTCGGCGACGCGGCGGTTCAGCTCCTCCAGGTCCAGCTCCTCGGTCCCGGCGAGCGGGTCCACCCAGGCGGCCATGTCGAACGGCTCGGTGCTCAAGCCTTCGAGCGCCTCAGTCAGCGCGTTCGCGACCGGCAGGATGTCGTCCGGGGAAGCGACCGCGGAAAGGTCGGTGGCGTCGATGGCCGCCAGGATCTCGTCGAGGGCCGCGCTGAGCGCTTCTGGACGCACCCGGGCAAGCACGCGGTAGTACTCGGCGTAGGCGTCGCGGGCGAGCGCGGGCCAGAGGTCGCGGCCGAAGGACACCGGCGCCTCGGAGGCGTCGATGGCGGCGCGCAGGCGCGACAGGTCGGCCTTCGGCGGCAGGGAGTGGTACTCGGATTTGGGCAGGTAGGGGTAGCCGCGCCCGGAGGTGACCACGAAGTGAGGCTCCTTGCCGGTGGCCTCGTAGCGCAGGCCGGAGCGGGCTGCAGGATCCTCGACGAAGCGGCCGCCCCGGTTGATGGTGGCCAGCGCCATGAGATCGAAAAAGCCCATTCCCATGCCGCGCACCACAACGCGCTCTCCGGCCGGAAGCAGCGAAACGTCCTGCTCCACCGGGTTGCCCGGCGGGATGTAGGTCAGGCCCGAGTCGGCGAACTCCTGCTGCGCGGGCGTGGGGGCGGGCAGCACCCAGCCGGAGGCGATGACGGTGGCGTCGGCGTGGACGACCGTGCCGTCGGCAAGCGTGATGGCGTCTTGGGCGCCCTCGGCCGCAAGCGACACCGCGCGGGAGTGGTGCTCGACCACCTCGACTGTGTCCGGCAGCTGCGCGAGCGCGACCTTCCAGGCCCAGCGCAGGTACTCGCCGTACAGCGCGCGCGAGGGGTTGGATTCCGGGCGGGTGGCGCGCAGCTCCTCGTTGTAGTGGTCGGGGAGGGAGGTACCGGAGGCGTCGATAAGCGGGTGGCTTTCTTCGCCGCGAAGCGCCTGGATCCACTCGTACATGGTGGGGCCTTCGAGCACGGGGGCGGAAACGGTCGCGCCGGGTTCGGTGAACAGGGTGACCGCGCCGGCGAGGGTGTTCATGCACAGCGTGCGGGTTTGGTCGGTTTCCCAGATGCGGCCGGCGCCGAGTTGGGCGTCGTCGATGATGTGCAGGGTGAGCGTCTCGCTGCGGTCGCCCAGGTAGGCGGCGATGCGTTCGGTGATGGAGATGCCGCGGGGTCCTGCTCCGACGATTGCGATGGATGCTGCCACGGTGAAAAACCTCCACGATTTCTGTGAACTATTGATCGTATGTAGACTGACTAGTCTATTGCTGAAGAACCAGATTGTCTAACGGTGGTAATGTGCACTGCGCAACCGAAGAAAGAGGGCGATAACGTGCCTAAAACAAAGGTAGCCGCGACGCTTGCGCTCGGCGCGGCAGCCAGCCTGCTCGCCGGATGCGCGGCGGCGGCAGGCGGCGATGACGGTGACGTGCTCACCTACCTGGAGTCCAACTGGTTTAACAGCCTGTACCCGCCGGCCGCCGGGTTCTACCCCAACGGCGGCGTAGTCAACCAGCTGACGGACCGGCTGCTCTACCAGGACCCGGAGACCCTGGAGCTTGAGCCCTGGATTGCCACGGACCTGCCGGAGATCAACGAAGATGCCACGGTGTTCACCTTCGACATCCGCACGGATGTGACCTACTCCGACGGCACGCCCATGACCGCGCAGAACATCGTGGACAACTTCGACCTGTTCGGCCTGGGCGACAAGGACCGGCTCCTCAACGTCTCGGAGCAAATCTCCAACTACGAGCGCGGCGAGGTCGTCGACGAGGACACAGTGCGCTTTTACTTCTCCGCGCCCTCGCCCGGCTTCGCGCAGGCGACGTCCACCTACAACGCGGGGCTGTTGGCCGATTCCTCGCTCAAGCTGCGCAACGAGGACTTCGGCCCCGGCAACGCGGAAAACGTCATCGGCTCCGGCCCGTTCGTGGTGGACAGCGAGACCCTGGGCACCGACCTGGTGCTCAAAGCCCGCGAGGACTACGACTGGGCGCCGCCGTCGCTTGAGCACCAGGGGCGCGCGCGTATCGACGGCATCCACTACACCCTGGCCGCGGAAGAGGCCATGCGCTCCGGCGCGCTGCTGTCCGGCCAGGCCGACGTCGCGCGCACGGTCTCCCCGCCGGTGGAGCGCCACCTGAAGGACCAGGGCGTGCAGGTGGTCGCCGCCACCGCCAACGGCATGAACAACCAGCTGGCGCTGCGTTTCAACCACCCGCTTTTGCAGGACATCCGCGTGCGCCAGGCGATCATCCACGGGGTCAACCGCGAGGAGATCATCCGCATCCTGCTGTCGGATTCCTACCCGCTGGCCACCTCGTCCATGACGTCGAAGGCCCTGGGCTATGCGGAGCAGCCGGACGCGTACACCTTCGACCCGGATCAATCGCGCAAGCTTCTCGACGATGCCGGCTGGACCCCCGGACCGGACGGCATCCGCGAAAAGGACGGACAACGCTTGAGCTTGTGGGTCAACCACGCCCTGCCGCAGCCGCGCTCGAAGGAGATCGTCACCATGATCCAGTCCGACCTGCGCGAGCTGGGCATCGAACTCAACATGGTCGCCGGCGACCGCGCAACGCAAAACGCGGCGCAAAAGGACATCAACCGCGTCCAGCTCATGCACACCATGGTGGGCCGCGCTGACTACGACGTGATCGAGTCCTTCCTTTCCGTGGACCGCCGCGATTCGCTTCTGAACAACGCCGGCGACGGCGAACCCATCGACACCGAGCTGCAGGCGCTTCTGGACAAGGTGGTCTCCACCCCGGACGACGCCGGCCGCGCCGCCGCCTCCAAGGCGGTGCAGGACCACCTGACCGAAAACGCGTACACCCTGCCGCTGTTTGAGGAGCCGCAGGTGTACGCGGTTGCCCCGCACGTGAAGGGCTTCGGCACCGAGGCGGTGGCGCGCCCGAGCTTCTACTCGGTGTACTTCGACCGCGAGGAGGACAAGTAGATGGGCAAGTACGTACTCAAGCGCATCGGCCAGGCGCTCATCGTGCTCCTTTTGGCCTACACCCTGGCGTTTTTCCTGCTGTCCGCGCTGCCTTCCGACGGCGTGGCCGCCCGCTACGCGGACCCGGCCCTGGGCCTGTCCCAGGCGGAAATCGAGCAGATCCGCGAGCAGATGGGCGTGGACAAGCCGCTGATCCAGCAGTACTTCGCCACCCTGGGCGGGCTGTTCACCGGCGATCTGGGCTACTCGGTGGCATCCGGCACGCCCGTGTTCGACCTGATCACGGACGCCGCGCCGCACACGTTCGCGCTTGCCGCGACGTCCGTGGGTTTAGCCATCGTGGTGGCGCTGGCCACCGCGTACGTGGCCACCCTGCCGGGAGCTGGCGCGCTGCGCAGCGCCGTGCGCGCCCTGCCGTCGTTTATGGTGTCCCTGCCGGGGTTCTGGATCGCCATCTTGCTGCTGCAGTTCTTCTCCTTCCGCCTGGGCTGGGTCAACGTGGTTGACCCGACCCCGCTGGAGGGGCTGATCCTGCCCACGCTCACCCTCGCCGTACCCATGGCCGCGCCGCTGATGCAGGTGCTGATCCGTTCCATCGACGAGGTCCGCGCCCAGCCGTTCGTGCAGGTCGTGCGCGCCCGCGGCGCGAGCGAGGCCCGCATCTTCTGGCGCGACGTGCTGCGCAACTCGCTTCTGCCTGCGATCACCATGGCCGGCCTGCTGTTCGGCGAGCTGGTCGGCGGCGCCGTGGTCACCGAGACCGTCTTCGGCCGCGCCGGGCTGGGCTCGCTGACCGTCAATGCCGTGTCCAGCCGCGACATGCCTGTGCTGCTGGGCGTGGTGCTCATCGCGGCCACCGCGTACGTGGTGATCAACCTGATTGTGGACCTGCTCTACCCGGTGCTGGACGTGCGCCTGCGCGACCAGGCCGCGGCGCAGACCGCGACCACCCCGGCGGCCCGTGATGAGCAGACCGCCGCACACACCTCGGCTACGACCGCAAAGGAGGCCGTCCGATGAGCACGACCAACCTGGTGCACAACCAGCGTGCGCCGCAGAAGGACCACCGGCCGCGCAAGGTCCGCAAGCACCGCCGCTGGAGCTCGCCGGCGACCATCCTGTCGCTGATCGTGCTGGCCATCGCCGCGCTGTGGGCGATCGTGCCGGGCGTCTTCGCGCCGCACGACCCGTACAACGGCGTCGACGTGGCACTGCTCGGCCCTAACGGTGACTACATCTTCGGCACCGACGCGGTGGGCCGCGACCTGTTCTCCCGCGTGGTGTACGGCGCGCGCCAGTCGCTGCTGGGTGCGGTGATCGCCGTGGCCGTCGGCCTGGTGCTGGGTACCCTGATCGGCCTGATCGCCGGCACGCAGCGCGGCTGGGTGGACACGGTGCTGATGCGCCTGGTGGATGTGCTGCTGGCCATCCCCGGCATCCTGCTGTCGCTGTCCATCATCATCGTCACCGGCTTCGGCTCGCTGCAGGCGGCGTTCGCCGTCGGCATGACGTCGGTGGCCACGTTCGCGCGCCTGGCGCGCTCGCAGGTGATCCAGATTGCGGGCGCAGATTTCGTGGAGGCCGCCTACGGCTCCGGCGCCACCCAGACCCAGGTGCTGTTCCGCCACGTGCTGCCCAACTCGCTGACCCCGGTGCTGGCGCTGGCCGCGCTGCAGTTCGGCACCGCCATCTTGCAGCTGTCCATCCTGGGCTTTTTGGGCTACGGCGCGCCGCCGCCGACCCCGGAGTGGGGCCTGCTCATCGCGGAAGGCCGCGACTTCATGGCAACCGCTTGGTGGCTGATCCTGCTGCCCGGCCTGGCCATCGTGGCCACCGTGATGTCTGCCAACCACCTGTCCCAGGTGATCCAACAGGAAGGTGATGCGAAGTGACCACGCCTCTGCTTGATGTCAGCGGCCTGACCGTCGCGTATGGCGACGCGGACCCGGTGGTTCGCGACATCTCGTTTTCCGTCGAGGCCGGGAAGATGACCGCCATTGTGGGTGAGTCCGGCTCCGGCAAAACCACCTCCGCGATGGCGGCGCTGGACCTGCTGGGACCTTCCGGCAACGTGCTCTCCGGCAGCATCCGTTTCAAGGGCGAGGAGCTGTCTGGCCTGTCCAACGCCGAGTGGCGGAAGTTACGCGGCACGAGGATCGGGTTGGTGCCGCAGGACCCGAACAACTCGCTCAACCCGTTGAAGACCATCGGCGCCTCGGTGGAGGACGGGTTGGCAATTCATGGGGTCGGTGATGGGGCGGAGCGCCGTCGTAAAGCAATTGCCCTGCTGGAACGCGTGGGCATCGACGACCCGGAGCGCCGCTACAACCAGTACCCGCACGAGCTGTCCGGCGGCATGAAGCAGCGCGTGCTCATCGCGGCCGCCGTGGCGCTCGAGCCCGAGGTGCTGATTGCAGACGAGCCGACGTCCGCGCTCGACGTGACGGTGCAGAAGACCATTCTGGACCTGTTGGACGAGATGCGCGCTGAGCTGGGCCTTGGCATCGTCTTCATCACCCACGACCTCGCCGTCGCGGGCGACCGTGCGGACGATGTGGTGATCATGGAGCGCGGCCGCGTGGTCGAGCACGGCCCGGTGGGCCAGGTGCTGACCAGCCCGCAGCAGGACTACTCGAAGCGCCTGCTGGCCAACGTGCCCTCGCTTGCGGTCGCCGATGCCTATCGACGTCCTCCGGTCACCCCCGACACCCTCCTTTCCGTCAGCGGGCTGACTAAGCGCTACGGCGACTTCACGGCGGTCGAGGACATCTCCTTCGACGTTGCGCGCGGCTCCACCCACGCCCTGGTCGGCGGCTCCGGCTCCGGCAAGACCACCACCGGGCGCGCGATCGCCATGTTCAACCAGCCCACCGCGGGAAGCATCACCCTAGACGGCACGGAGCTGACGGGGCTAACACCAAAGCAACAGCGGGCCCTTCGCGGCCGGGTGCAGATGGTGTACCAGAACCCGTACTCCTCGCTGGACCCGAAGATGCGCGTCGGCGAGATCGTCGCCGAGCCGCTGCGCAACCTCGCCGGCGCATCGAAGCGTGAGGCGCTCACACGCGCCGACGAGTTCTTGGCGCGCGTGGCGCTGGACCCGGCGAAGTTCGCCTCCCGCACCCCGGCGCAACTGTCCGGCGGGCAGCGCCAGCGCGTGGCCATCGCCCGTGCGCTGATCGTGGAGCCGGAGCTGGTGGTGCTGGACGAGGCCGTCTCCGCCCTCGATGTGACCGTGCAGGCCCAAATCCTGGAGCTTCTGGAGGACCTGCAGCGCGAGCTCGGCCTGACGTACGTGTTCATTTCCCACGACCTGGCGGTGGTGCGCCAGATTTCGGATACCGTGAGTGTATTCAGCCGCGGCCGCCAGGTGGAATACGGGGCGACCAACGACGTGTTTGCACACCCGCAGCACGAGGTCACCCGCGAGCTCATCAACGCCATCCCCGGCACCGTGTTCCGCGCCCGACAGTTAGGAGAGTTTGTTGTCTAATACCACCGACATTATTGACGCCCTTGCCGAGACCCCGGCCCAACTCACCGAGCTGCGCCGCCGCCGTCCCGAGGCCGTGGACAACGCCCAACGCAGCTTCGAGGCGCTGTTCGAGCCCACCGACGACGTGCTGATTCAGGCGCTGCCGGTGTCCACCCGCTACGCCGTCGCCGCGTTCATCGCCGGCGTCTCCGGCGCGAAGCGCGCCGCGGCGTTCTACACCGACCTGCTTGCGGACGAAGACGAGTCGCTCGTCGCCGTAGTCGACGATGCCGTGCGCGCAGGTGTGTCCGCCGGCCCCTACGCCGGCGGCGACTTCGTGACCTTCGGCGAGGGGGCTTTGGCCGCCGCGTTCGACTTCGCCCACCTGCTCACCTTCCACCCCAAGGACGCATCCCCCGCGGCGATCGGGCACCTGCAGGAAGCGGGCTACAACGAAAACGCGATTGTCTCGCTCGGCCAGCTGATCGCCTTTGTGGCGTTCCAGCTGCGTGTCGTGCACGGCGTGCGTGTGCTGGCGGGGAGCGGCGGGGCGCCGGAGGGCGTCGATAGGCGAGCCGGCGTTGCGGATCCCGGTTGGGCGCCCGCGGAGGCCACCTTGCAGCCCGAGGTGGTCGCGCCCGAGAAGTTTGTGGCGCACTCGCTGGGCTGGAAGCCGTGGGTGGCGCCGCTGGAAAAGGACGAGTTGACCGACGAGCACATTGACGCGCTGATCAAACCCGAGCGTGCCGACATGGAGTACTTCCGCTTGCTCGCGCGCGACCCGCAGGCGCTGAAAGCCCGCACGCTGACGGATCTGGACATCTTCTACAACACCGAAGGCGGGCTGGGCCGCGCCGAGCGCGAACTCGCCGCCACCGTGGCCTCGCGCCTCAACGGCTGCGAGTACTGCGCCTCGGTGCACCAGGGCCGTTCCAAGGAGGAAGGCGGCGACGCGGAGGCCATTGACACGCTTCTCGACGAAGGCGTCACCGCCGACCTGAACTCCGGGCTGTGGAACGCCATCCGCGACTCCGCGGTGGCGCTGACCCGCACCCCCTACGAGTTCGGCGCGCCGCACGTGGACGCGCTGCGGGCCGCTGGCCTGGACGACCTGGCGGTGCTGGACGTGGTGAACTCGTCCGCGTTCTTCAACTGGGCGAACCGGCTGATGCTCACCCTCGGCGCGCCGGACGTGCCGAAGCGCTACCGCTAGTTGGTTTTGCTGGCTAGCGCCAGACCAGATCGTCGTTGCTGTTGGGGCCTGCCGGCGGCTCCGGCTGGCGCGCGTAGGTGAAGAACCAGACGAAGAAGAACGCGGCGAAGCTGATCAGGGTGCCACGCAGGTCCCCCGCCTGCCCGGCCGCGGGCAGGAACACGATCAGGCCGAGTAGCAGCCACCACCCGGGCTTGCGTTCCTCGATCTCGTGCGGGGTGAGCTGCTCCTTCGGCGTGACGATCGCCTTCGCCGGGGTGATGTTCATGCCCACGCGCGGCATGAATATCCAGCACAGCAGGTAGGCGAAGATACCGCCGCCGAAGACGAGGCTGAGGATGACAAACGCGATGCGCACGGCCACCGGGTCGACGTTGTAGCGCTCGCCGAAACCGGCGCAGACACCGGCGATGACGGCGCGCCCACCCTCGTCCTTCGGGATGCGGTGCGGGCGCGTGTCCCACATGTGTTGAAGCGATGTCGAAGATCCTTGAGCCATGTGCGCCATTATCCGTATCTCCGCCGGACTTCGCAGCCGGGGTTTTGGTGCGGCGGGGCTGGGGCGGGGCTGTCTTGCTGTGGCGATTGCGCCGTGCCACCCACAGACCCCCAGTGACAGACCCCGAGTATGCGCCGATTTCGGCTTTAATAGGGCTTTGCTACTAGGGGTCTGTGCGAAGGTGCTCCTGCGGAGCTCGAAAGCTACTAGAAAGCTACTCGAAAGGGAATGTTTCTAGGTTGAGCTGCGAAAACTCGTCTACTAGAAAGCCTTTCGAGTAGAATTCCTCGCGTGAACCCCGAAAGAAACTATCGAGATGATCCGAGCCTCCTCCTGCGTCTGCCGGAAGATCAATGGTTCGAGCGAAAGTCTTTCCGTATCAAGCCGAAAGATCTCGCCAAAACCATCGTCGGCATGGCTAATGCGGAGGGCGGCATTATTGCTGTCGGAATTACTGACCGGGAGTTCGATGGGGTGCCGACGCCTAAACAGGACAATGATTTGAGACAAACATCGCTCGACCACACGGATCCAACCGTGCGTGTTCGGATCGAGCCGTTTGATGTCGGCGACGGTGCGCAGGTTTACCTGTTTCATGTGGACCCGAGTGAGCGTGTGCATTATTTGCGGTCGGGGGACTGTTTCCTGCGTGTCGGCGACGAATCTCGGTTGCTGAATGCAGACGGCATTCTCGAACTGCGTTACACCAAGGGCGAGCAGCAGTTCGATGCGACGGTACCGCCCCGTGTCGATATGGGTGATATCGATATGAAGGCAGTTGGTGAATATGCAAGCGCTATTGGTTCCTCATCCGCTGAAGACGCTCTCAGGGCAAGAAATCTCATCGACCGCGAAGGCAGGCCCCGTACAGCAGCACTCTTACTTTTTGGTAAAGACCCGCAAGAGTTCTTTCCTAATGCGCATGTCCGAGTTCTTCGGTTCGGTGAGGATGAACGGCTCGCGGGTCACCAGCAGCAGCTTTTGGCCGATGAACGGTTCGGGGGCCCGTTGCCGCAGCAAATTCGGGCAGCTCAGCAGATGATTGAGGGAATGCTGCCTCAAGTTCGGAGACTGGGGGCTTCGGGTTTGTTCGAGGATGAAAACCTTATCCCGCACGACGTTTGGCTTGAGGGTTTGGTAAATGCTGTCATTCACCGGTCGTACAGCATGGCTGGCGACCATGTGCGGTTTGAGATCTATCCATCTCGCATCGAAGTTTCGAGTCCGGGACGCTTTCCCGGGTTGGTGGACCCCACACGGCCCGAATCTATTGCCCGTTTTGCACGCAATCCCCTCATTGCTCGCGTGACGGCGGAGCTTCGGATTGGCCAAGAACTCGGCGAGGGTATTCGCCGTATGTTCGCTGGTATGCGGCGAGTGGGTTTTGCGGACCCGATTTACCAGCAGACGAGCGGAAGTGTTCTGCTTACGTTGAAGGCGGTTCAGCGGCTTGATCCGAAGACCGCGGACTCCCTCCCGCCTCACGCTGGTAGCGTCCTGGCAGTCATGCAAGCGAAAGGCAGGCCAATGTCTACGGGGGAGGTTGCGGATGCTTTGGGTATTTCAAACCCCCCTGTCCGCCGCGCGTTGAAAGCGTTGCGGGAAGAGGGGCTTATTCAATGGCGCGGTAAAGGTCCGCGGGACCCTCGGGCAGTGTGGCTGCTGGAGGGTCCGTTGCGGTAGCTCGAAAGCTACTCGAAAGGGAATGTTTCTAGGTTGAGCTGCGAAAACTCGTCTACTAGAAAGTCTTTCGAGTAGATTCTTTCGAGTAGTTCTATGCGTACGCGAGGCGCCGCGACCCGTCCACATGCGGGTACAGCACCCACGCCGCCGCGGCCGCCAGCACGCCCGCAACCCACGCGCCCACCGCGGGCCAACCGGCCAGCGGCGCGAGCATGAGCAGCAGCCACCACAGCATCAGGGGGAGCACCATGCCTATCGACGGCACCCTAGCCACGCCCTTCTCCTCCGCGAACGCGCGGAGCTGTTTGCGGTAGGGGTGCAGCAGCGTGACGGCGACGGCGGAAACGACGCACAGGATCGCCACAACCGCTTTGATATCCAGCGATGCCTGCGAAACCATCACACCGATGGATCCGCCCACGCCGAGCGACCCCAGCGCCCGCACGACGGTCGGGGTGGGGATCGGCGTGACGCGGTTGCGGACCTCTGCTGCGCTGATCGGGATCATGCTGGGCAGCTTAACCGGTCAGCTTCGTGGCGCGACTATGTGCTTGCGCGGGACAATATATACGCAAATATGTTCGACCAGGGGCGTTGCCTGTGTCGGCCCCGGGGTGCATACTGTCTGGCGTGAGTGGAACACCTATTCGAGCTGCGTCGGCAGCGGCGGCAAACCTGGCGGTTGTGGATGAACCGTCAGGTCAGCCCTCGCGCGCCGACCAGATCGCCGAGCTGCGCGCCCGTATGGCCGCTATCGGCGGGGAGGTTCCGCAGCAGGTCGTCGAGGACGCGGAGACCCTGATGGTGGCGGGCGGGCTTTCGCTCGTGCTGCCGAACGGGGGCCTGCCGCGCCGGGCGGTCACGCACGTCAGTGACACCCCGGCGCTGATCGTGGAGCTCATCGGCCAGGTGGCCCAGGCCGGCGGGCGCGCAGGCGTGGTGGGCTGGCCGGAACTGTCCTACGCCGGCATCGGTACAGGCGACGACGCAGACGCGATGGAGCGGGTGGTGGCGGTGCCGGACGCGGGCCTCGACGACTTGAGCGTCGCGGGCGTGCTCGCCGAGGGCCTCGACCTGGTGGTGCTGCGCACCCGCAGCCCGTTCCAGCTCACCCCGGTTCGCGCACGCCCCCTGCTCGCCCGGATCCGCAAAGGCCAGGCAGCGCTGGTGTGCGTGAACGTGGAAGTGCCCTCGCCGGCGCTGACCGTCACGGGCCAGCTCGCGCAGTTCCACGGCATCGGCCGGGGTACAGGCCGCATCACCGGCATCGATTTCGACGTCCGCGCGCAGGCCAAGGGCTACCGTCCGGCGAGTGCGCGGGTGACGCTGGGCACCGGAGGCGTCGAGAAGCGAAGGCTCCGGGCCGTCACATGAGGGCCGCGGCGCTGTGGTTCCCGGACTGGCCGGTGCAGGCCGCGCGGCTGGAATCGGGCGATGAGCTGGCAGAACCGATCGCGATCGCAGCGCAGCACCGGATAAAGGTGTGCTCGCACGCCGCACGCCAGCTGGGTATCCGCCGCGGGATGCGGGTGCGCAACGCCCAGGCGGTCGCGCCCGAGCTGACGGTGATAGAGGACAACCCGGACCGTGACGGGCGCATGTTCGCCTCGCTGGCCGCCAGCTTCGACGAGGTCGCCGCCAGTGTGGAGGTCTTACGCCCCGGGCTCGTGGTGGTGGATGTGGACGCCGCGGGCCGCTTTCACGGGTCCGAGGACAAAGCGCTCGAGATGCTTATCGACGCTGCCTCGCGCCGCGGCATCGACACCCAGGCAGGCGCCGCCGACGAGATCGCCACCGCGCTCATCGCCGCGCGCGTCTCCCAGGTGGTCCCACCCGGTGGCTCGGCCGAATTCCTGGCCGCGCAGCCGCTGGGCGTGCTGATGGCGGAAGAGTCGCTCGCCGCGGACATGGACACCGTCAAAGCGCTCGGCCAGCTGGGCATTTCCACCCTCGGGGAGCTGGCGAAACTGCCGCCGAACGCGGTGACCACCCGCTTCGGTACCAAAGGCATGCGCATCCACCGCATCGCCTCCGCCGCGCCGGACCGCCGCGTCGCCCCGGAGCTGCCGGTGGAGGACCTCGCTGTGGCGATCACGCCCGAGGACCCGATCGAGCGCGTGGACGCAGCCGCGTTCGCCGCCCGCGCCCTTGCCGCCAGCCTGCACGAACGGCTCAAAGACACCGGGCGAAACTGCCTGCGCCTGAAAGTTGTCGCCGAGCTCCACGACGGCACCCGCGTCGAACGCGTCTGGCGCACCCGCGAACCACTCACCGAAGCCGCCACCGCGGACCGCGTGCGCTGGCAACTCGACGGCTGGCTGACCAACGGCGGCTCCGGCGCAATCACCAGCCTCATCCTCGAGCCGCTCGAATTCGCCCCGCCGGAACCAGTGGGGGAGCTGTGGTCCGACGGCGCCTCCACCGATACCGCGCGCCGGGTGGTCGAGCGGGTCCAATCCCAACTCGGCATCGACGCCGTACTCCAACCGCGCCTTGTCGGCGGGCGCGGGGTGGCCGAGCGCGTGGCGATGGTGCCGTTCGGGGAGGAACCGGAGGACGTCGATAGGCAATCGTGGCCCGGGGCGATCCCAAAACCCCTGCCCGCGCGCCTCGGTGGCGGCATCGACCACCCGGCCTCGCGCATCATGCTTATCGACGCCTCCGGTGCCCCCGTCATCGTCACCGCCGAAGCGATGCTGAGCAGCGAACCGTACGGGCTGGCCTGGGGCGAGAAGCGCTATCTGGTCACCGGGTGGGCGGGCCCGTGGCCCGTGGACGCGGACTGGTGGACGCAAACCGAGCTGCCCGCAGGCCGCGTCGCGCGCATGCAGGTCGTGGGCCGCGAAGGCGGAGAAGAAGGTGCCGTGACCGGCTGGCTTTTGGTGTGGAGTCGGCGCAGCTGGCGCGTCGAGGCTGTGTATTAGCTACTTCTGGACGATGTCCACAACAACGCGCTTCGGGTTCTCCAGCACCTGCACCGAGTACGGCAGCTCAGAGCGCAGGCCCACCACGATCTGGCTGCGGCCCTCGTACGTGCCGGCGCTGATCACGTCGATGACGTTGCCGGTGTCGCCCGCCATGGTGACCGGGACGTTGTTGTCTTTGCCCAGCTCAAAGGGGTAGACGGTGCCGTCGACGTTGATGTTGAGGAAGAAGTTGCCCGCCACCTGCAGTGGCTGGCCGACCGTCTCCTGCATCGGGGTGGAGGTGTAGTCCACGAACCAGCCCGGGTTGCCGTCGCCCTCCAGGTCCACCACCACGCGGTCGAAGCCCTCGTGCGCGCCGACACGCACGCCGACCACGGCCAGGCGCGACGGCACCGAGGGGCGCTGCGTCTTCGGCGCCGGGTCGGCCGTGCCCAGCGGCTGCGCCTGCGTAGTGGGGGAGGAAATGCTGCCCATCAGGGTATTTCCGGCACCGTCGCTGACGGCCCCGCAGGCGCCGCACGCGGCAGCGACCGCCACGCACGCGCCCGCGAACGCCGCGCGGGAAAGACCGGAAATTTTAAACACCCAGTCACCGTAGCCAGCGGACAGGTGAGATCAAAAAGGAAAAGAGCGAAATCGCAAAAGGTTATACAACCGTTATAACTTGGTGTGGTGTCTAAGAGGTGGTCTCGGAGGCAATTTTGCTCTCTTGGCTATGGTGGGGACATGCAACAACTGCCCTGCTCTGACGTAGAGGTTGAACCGCTGCCGGGGACCGCCAAGCCCGGCTCGGTGTACGTGCTTTTCGAGTGGCCGGAAGCCTGGCCCCGCGACGTCATGGGCGACGCCGCCCTCGGCGAAGAACTCACCGCCAAGCTCAAGCCGCTGCTCGAGGCACATAACGCGACGCTGCTGCTGATCCGCCACCCAACGCGCGAGGGGCGCAATATCAGCGACCACCACCTGTACCTCGTCTTCGCCGACGAGGCAGTCACCGAGGTCAAGCACATCGATGGCCCCGACGAGCTGCTGGATCTGGACCTCTCCGGCCCGGGCCGCAACGGCGCGGAGCGCCGCGAGCGCCCGCTGCTGCTCATTTGCACCCACGCCAAGCGCGACCGCTGCTGCGCGGTAAAGGGCCGCCCCATGGTCAACGAGCTGCACGCGCGCCACCCGTTCGGCCCCGGCAACGACGTGGTGTGGGAGACCTCCCACATCAAGGGCCACCGCTTCGCGCCGACAATGCTGCTCATGCCGTGGGCCTACAGCTTCGGCCGCATGAACGTCGAGGCCACCGACGCCATGCTTACCGACGCATCCGAAGGCCTCTACTTCGTCCCAGGCAACCGCGGCCGCGGCACCCTCGGCCCCGTCGAGCAGGTCGCCGAGCTCGCCGTCGCCGCCGAGGTGCCCGGCGCACGCTACGGCCAGTTCGATGTCGCTGCGTCTGATGACGGCTCCGCTCTGGTCACCGACACCGCGTCCGGCCAGGTGTACGAGGTGCAGCTGGAGCAGCGTCCGGTGTCCGGTGTGGTCGACTCGTGCGGGAAGGCGCCGAAGGAGAGTACGGCCTGGGTCGCAGCGTCGGTGACCCTGCGGGGTTAGCTTCCTGCTTCCCGCGCCGCCACAGATCAGGTTTCGGGGGTGTCCTGGGCTGGTGCTGCGGATCGTCTAGCAGCGTCGCCACCCTGCTAGACGATCAGGCCGATACCGACAAACATGTTCATCATCACCTGGGAAAACTTGTCCGCGTTTGTCGGACCGTCTAGCAGTGTTCTCCCGGCTGCTAGACGATCTGTGAGGGGCGCTACATGTACTCGCCCAGGACCTCCGACACGGAGCCGATGACGCGGTCTGTGGCGGCGCGCACCTCGGCGGGCGAGTGGTGGAAGCTGTGGGAGGTATCTGCGATGGCGTGCATGGGCAGGTCGTTCCAGGAATCGCCGAATGTGTAGAGCTGGAGGGATTCGCGGGGGAGGCGGAGCTCGTCGAGAAGCTGCAGGATGCCTGAGCCCTTGGAACGGCCGGGGGCCATGAGATCGATGTAGTCCTGGTTCTGCGCGACTGCGACCTCGCCGAGCGCGGACGCCCAGTCGACGACCTCCGCACGCAGGTCCGCGTTACCCGGCACCCAGATGGGCACGAGAACAAAGCGGTGGTCGGGGATGTCCGTGGGAGTCATCTGCTGGAAATTTGCGGTGGCTGAGTTGGTGATGCCAGTGTTGTCGACAAACACCCCGTCGACGTGGCCCAGGGTGGTGCCGAAGATGGCCAGGCCGTCGCGGGAACCGAAGGTGTCCAGAGTCGCCCGCAGTACGTCCCTTGAGACCTCGTGGCCGAAGATGAGCTGGCGGTTCGCCCCGTCCGTGGCGGCGCCGCCGTTGGACAGCACCTGGTAGTCGAACGCGAGCCCGCTGCCGCGCATCCCGTAAGCGAGGGCGGTGCGGGAGCGGCCGGTGGCAGAAATGGCGAGATGCCCGGCTTTACGCCAGGCATCTATCGCGGAGATGTCCTCCTCGTGGAAACCGTGGGGAGGGTGGTGGAGAGTGCCATCGAAGTCGAACGCCGCAACCTTCATGGCACCCAAACTTACCGGCGCATGACCTTCTTGGACAGCCAGTTGCCCAGGAACTGCGCCAGCTGCACGATGACCACGATGACCAGCACCGCAGCCCAGGTGACCTGAGGCTCGAACGCGCGGTAGCCGTACACGATGGCGAAGTCGCCCACGCCGCCGCCGCCGATGTAGCCGGCCATGGCGGACATGTCGATCACCGCGATGAAGATGAAGGTGTAGCCCAGGATCAGCGGGCCGAGCGCCTCCGGGAGGATCACCGAGGTGATGATCTTCCAGGGTCTCGCGCCCATGGAGCGGGCAGCCTCGATGACGCCCGGATCAATGGCCACCAGGTTCTGCTCGACAATGCGGGCGACGGTGAACGTGGCGGAAAAACACATCACAAACGTCGCCGCGGCGCGGCCGATGGTGGTGCCCACCACCTGCAGGGTCAGCGGGTAGAGCATCGCGATCATGATGATGAACGGGATGGGGCGGAAGAAGTTCACCGCCACGTTGATGATGGTGTACACCGCCTTGTTCTGCAGGATGCCGCCCGGGCGGGTGGTGTACAGAAACAGGCCCAGAAGCAGGCCGAAGAATCCGCCGACGACCATGGTGATGGCCACCATCCACAGGGTGTCGCCGATGGCTTCGAGGAAGGTGGGGCCGAGGGTGTCCCAGTTCGGCTCAGCGAGGATGTACTCGGTTACGCCAGTGCTTGACGGGTTCATCGGGTGATCTCCTCAATCTCGGTGCTTTGCTGCAGGGTGGCCAAAAACTCGTTGATGGCGGCATCGTCGCCGTTGAGGCGCACGGTCATCTTGCCGAAGGAGCGCTCCTGCAAGGTGGTGATGCCGGCGTGCACCGGCTCCACCGACACGCCGCGCTCGCGGGCGGCTTCCGCCGCGCCGAAGAACCCGGAATCCTCCGTCAGATCCACGGTGAACAAGCGGCCCGGCTTGGCCAGAAGCTCGCGGGCCTCCACCTCGTCGGGGCGGTTGCGCAGGCTGGTGGCGGCGAAACGCTGCGCCACAGAAGTCTGCGGGTTGGCGAACACATCGTAGACGCTGCCGTACTCCACCACCTGGCCGTCCTCCATGACGGCGACTTTGTCGGCGATGGAGCGGATGACATCCATCTCGTGGGTGATCACCACGATGGTGATACCGAGCTCCTCGTTGACGCGGCGCAGCACCGCGAGCACCTCTTGGGTGGTTTCGGGGTCCAGGGCGGACGTGGCTTCGTCGGCAAGCAAAAGCGACGGGTTGGTCGCCAGCGCACGGGCGATGCCGACGCGCTGCTTCTGGCCGCCGGAGAGCTGCTCCGGGTAGTTCTCGCCGCGCTCGGACAGGCCGACGAAGTCGAGCAGCTCGGCGACGCGGCGCTTGCGTTCCTGCTTGTCCACACCGGCCAGCTTCAGCGGGTACTCGATGTTGCCGGCGGCGGTGCGGGAGGAAAAGAGGTTGAACTGCTGGAAGATCATGCCGACGTTGCGTCGGATCTCGCGCAGTTTGCGCTCGGGCATGCCGACGACGTCGGTGCCGTCGAGAAGCAATTGCCCCGAGGTAGGCATGTCCAGGCCGTTGATGAGGCGGACAAGCGTGGACTTGCCGGCACCCGAATAGCCGATCACGCCGAGGATCTCGCCCGGCTCGACGGTCAGGGTGACGTCGTCGACGGCTTTGACCTCGCGGTCTTTGGTTTTGAAGACCTTGGATACGTTCCGGAACTCAATCCGGGTGCCGGTGTGCGTCATCTACTTGTACTCCTCCACAAGGTGGTCGAGGATCTCGTTGAGGTCCTCCTTGGAACGCTGGACCTGCACGGCGGTGCCGTTGGAATCCTCGTTGAGCGCCGCGGTGACTTCCTCGGACTGCCAGACGTCCACGATCTTTTCGTAGGTCTCGTTGTCCAGGTCGTCGCCGGAGACGGTGAAGACGTTGATGTACGGCTCCGCCAGCTCCGAGTTCGGGTCGTCCGCGGCCACAGAGGAGGCCGGGTCGATGCCCGCGCGCGCCAGCCAGTTGTTGTTGATGACAGCCGGGCGGCCCTCGTTGTAGGCGTTCGGCGTCTGGGACGCATCCACGGCGACGACCTTGACCTTGGAGGCGTCCTTGTCAATGTCGGCCGGGGTCGGGGTCAGCTTCGGCGCGCCGTCGCGCAGGGTGACCAGGCCGGCCTGGACCAGCACGTTGATCGCGCGGCCCTGGTTGGACGGGTCGTTCGGGATCGCGACCTCGGTGTCCTCGATGCCGTCGAGGGAGTCGTGGTCCTTCCAGTACAGGCCCAGAATGTTGATCTCGCCCGAGCCGATGATGCGCAGGTCCTCGCCGGCGGTGGCGTTGTACTGGGCCTGGTAGTTGATGGTCTGGAATTTCGAGATCTCAATCTGGCCCTCGACCTGCGCCGGGTTTACCTGCGGGTACTCGGTGAACCGCATGATGTCTAGGTCGATGCCGGCCTTCTGCGCCTCGTCGGCGAAGACACTCCAGGCCTTCTGGTCGGCGTCGGTGGTGCCGATCTTCACGGTGACCTTGTCGCCATCGCCATTGCTTGTCGACGACTCCGTCTCCGACGAGCAGGCCACCAGCCCGGTGGCCGCGATGAGCGATGCCGCTGCAGCGGCGATAACGCGCTTGGTACGCATAAAGCGTGCTCCTTTTGCTTAGTTGGGTGTTTGCGGAGACTTACTTGTTCTGGAGGCGGTCCAGAATCTCGTTGAGCTCAGCCTTGTCGCGGTAGACCGGCACGGAGGTGCCCTTGGAGTCCTTCGCAGCAGCCTCGGCGACCTCCGGGGTCTGCCACAGCTCGACCAGCTTGTTCAGGGTCTCGTCGTCGATGTTGTCGGCCTGGGCGGCGAAGACGTTGATGTACGGCTCAGCCTCCTTGGACTCCGGGTCGTCCTCGAAGATAGCCAGACCCGGCTCGATGCCGGCGCGGTCCAGCCAGGTGTTGTTGATGATGGCCGGCTTGCCCTCGTTGTAAGCGGACGGGGTCTGGGACGCGTCCACCGGGGTGACGGTGACCTTGGAGGCGGCCTTGTCGATGTCCGCCGGGGTCGGGGCGAGCTCGTCTGCGACAGTGTCGCTCAGGGTGAGCAGGCCAGCCTGGACCAGCACGTTGATGGCGCGGCCCTGGTTGGACGGGTCGTTCGGGATGGCGACGGACTCGCCGTCGATGCCGTCGATGGAGTCGTGGTCCTTCCAGAACAGCGCCAGCGGCACGATCTCGGTGGAGCCGACGATGCGCAGGTCGTTGTTGGAGGCCTTGTTGTACTCGGCGAGGTACTTGATGTGCTGGAACTTGTTCACGTCCAGCTCGCCCTGCGCGAGCGCCTCGTTGACCGGGGAGTAGTCGGAGAAGGAGACGATGTCCAGGGTGATGCCGTTGTCCTTGGCCAGGTCCTTGAACACGCGCCACGCTTCCTGGTCGGCCTCGGTGGTGCCGATCTTGACGGTGACGTTGTCGCCGTCCTTGGCGGCGGTGTCAGCGGTGTCGTCGGACTCGTTGGAGCAGGCGACCAAGCCCGTGGTGGCGAGGGCAGCCGCGGCAACGGTTGCGAGGGTGCGCTTGATACGCATTGGGGTCTCCTTGGGTAGGGAATCTATGACGGGTCAGAATCTAGCACCCTATGTACCGCTTAGTCTATTTTTTAGAACGAAGCAGTTTGCGCTTCTATGCCTGGGCCAATAAAAGCGCAGCTTGTCCGATGTTGTGCAACGCCGTTCGAAGGTGGTCTGACTCTGCGCTCGCATCCAACTTCATCCTGCAGTCCAGGTCGCGGCATACCCAAAGAAGGTGCCATGCAAGATCGTCCCAATCTGGTGCGCCGGTGACGAAAGTACATCCATTTTTGGCTACCTCTAGGTCGGTGCGATAGGGAGGGGGGATCCGTTCGGCCACCAGCTCGGGTGAGCTTTCCAGCTCCACACGGATGACGCAGGGATAGCGTTTTGCGATATCGCTGCTGAAGTCCGGGGGTGGTGGAACTTTCGGGGTGAAACCCCAGCATGTTGTTTGTGCGTTGCTTATTCGGTCGAGGCGAAAAGTGCGCCAGTCGTCTCTGCTTTTGTCAAATGCTTGGAGATACCAGAGCTCGCCTTGGGTCATGAGCCGGGCTGGTTCAACTTCCCGCGTGGATGATGTGCCGTTGGGCTTGCTGTAGGTGAAACGTACGAGCGTGTGGTCCCGCTGTGAAGTGGCGAGTTGGGTGAGTAGTTGTAGTTCGACGGTCGGGCGCTCATGGGGGAGCGCCGTAGTTGCGTTATCAACCGCTGATGCTAGGGCTCGCAGGTGGGGCGGCAAGATGTGATCAATCTTGGCCAAGGCGCGAAGTGCGGCTGTTCCAGCGTTGTCGGTGCCGTTCAGGGCCATCATGCGCAGACTCGCGACGAGCGCGACGGCCTCGGTGTCGTCGAGGAGTAGGGGCGGTAAATGGCGACCAGTGCCCAATTGGTAGCCGCCCTCGATCCCGCTGCTGGAATTGACCGGGTAGCCCATATCGCGCAACCGCGCGATATCGCGGCGCACTGTGCGCTCTGTGACGCCGAGCTCAGAGGCGAGGGCGCTTGCTTGCCACGTGGTTCGCGCTTGCAATAGTCCCAAAAGCTGGAGCACGCGCTGCGTCGTATTTGCCATGCGGTCATTCTTCTCCATGCTGCGGACAAAAGCTGTCCTCAACGGGGCTTAGGGTTCCGGTTGGAAAGTGATCAACAGGAAGGAATACCGATGTATTTTCCGCGCAAAGACAATGAGCTAGACACGCTTTGTAACTATCTTGACGTGCAGTTAGATGCGCTGCGGGCTAGCGCGTTTGGGCTTGACGACGATGCTGCGAGGCGCACTCCACTCCGCAGTGCGCTGAGCATTAGCGGACTGCTCAAACACGTCACGTTTGTCATGGTGGGGTCGCTTTCCGGTGCCGGTGTTGCCGGGTATGAACACTCGCAGGCCGACTTTGCAGCCAGCTTTACGCCGACTGCCGAAGAGACGCTGGACCGCATCTTGGAACGCTTCGATAGCGTGCGAGCTGACTATATGGAGATGTGTCGCGGTGGTGACCTTGAGGCGGAACTGCCGGTGGGGCCGTTCCCGTGGTACGGCATGGATGAGCCGCAGGTAGCTAAGTTGCGCTACATCTACGTGCATGCGGTGGAGGAGTTCGCCCGCCATGCCGGGCATGCGGACATCATTCGGGAGCAGATTGACGGTGCGCAGGCTGCAGAGTTGCTCGCAGCGATCGAGGGGTGGGAACCGAACGAATACATCACCCCTTGGAGTAAGTAGCACACAGTTTCGAACAGTGGTAGCGTTCCCGCTATGAGGTTCAACGGGGGAGCGCCGCTGTCGTGGTCGCGGCTCGAACGCATCCTCTCCGGCCGCCCAGGCCCGGAGCCGGTGCCGGTCGGCCACACCGGCACGCCCGCAGGCGCCGCGTACGGCAAGGCGGAGTCGACGTCTCCATCGCGCGAGCGATGCCTATCGACGACACCGTTCGCCGAGCTGCACACCGTCAGCTCGTATAGTTTCCTCGGCGGGGCGAGCGAACCGGAGGACTTGGTGGATCGGGCTGTTGAGCTGGGGCTGAGCGCGGTGGGGCTGCTGGACCGGGACGGGTTTTACGGCGCGGTGAAGTTCGCGGAGGCGGCCGCGACGGCCGGGCTGGACACCGTCTTCGGGGCGGAGCTGACGCTCGGCGACACCGTCCTGCCCGTGATCGCCCGCGGGCCGGAGGGGTACAAGCGCCTCTCCCACCTGATGGCGGACGCGCACATGGCCACCCGCGAGAAGGACAAGGTGGCCTACCCGCCGCTGGAGCTCATCGGCGATCAGCTGGGCGGCACCTGCGTCGTGCTCGCCGGCTGGCGCTGGGCGGGAGAAATCGACCACCTGGTCGACGTGTTCGGCGCGGACAATGTGGTGCTGGAGTACGAGGTGTCCATGACGCCCGAGGACGCGGACCGGCACGCAGCGCTGGACCGGGCACGAGACGCGCACGCGGAAAAACACGCACGCGAACTCCCCGCCATCGTCACCGCGATGCCGGCCGCGGCCACACGCGACCAGGCCCGGCTGGCCCAGGCGAAGCGGGCGTTGGCTAGGCGCGAGTCGCTCGCCCAGGCGCACGGGGACCTGCACCCGATGGGGGCGAACTGGCTGCGCTCCGGCGACCAGCTCCAACGCATGTACCCGGGGTGCGAGGACAAGCTCGCCTACAGCGTCGAATTAGCCAAACGCTGCGCGTTCACCCTCGACCTGGTCGCGCCGGAGCTGCCGCGCTACCCCACGCCGGACGGCCGCAGCGAGATGGACCACCTGCGAAATCTCACGCTGGCGAGTGCGCAGTTTCGCTATGCGTCGCGGGGACCGGAGGTGCGTCGTAAAGCAATGGCCCAAATCCGCTACGAGCTGGAGGTGATTGAGGAGCTGAATTTTCCCGGCTACTTCCTCATCGTGTACAACCTGGTGGATTTCTGCGCGAGGCAGAACATCATGTGCCAGGGGCGCGGGAGTGCGGCGAACTCGGCGGTGTGCTTCGCGCTGGGCATCACTAATGTGGAGCCGATCGAGGCAGGTCTGCTGTTCGAGCGTTTCTTATCCCCGGACCGCGACGGCCCGCCGGACATCGACTTGGACATCGAGTCGGGCCGGCGCGAGGAGGTGATCCAGTACGTCTACGACACCTACGGGCGCGACAACGCGGCGCAGGTGGCCAACGTGATCACGTACCGGACCAAGGGCGCGGTGCGCGACGCCGCTCGTGCTTTGGGGTTCGCGCAGGGCGCGGCTGATAGTTGGGCGAAGGGGATGACGGAGGTACCGGAGGCCGTCGAAAAGCTTGCGGCGCAATTGAAAGGGCAGCCGCGCCATCTGGGCATCCACTCCGGCGGCATGGTGATCTGCGACCGTCCGATCGCGGACGTGGTGCCCGTGGAGTGGGCGCGCATGGAAAACCGCTCGGTGGTGCAGTGGGACAAGGACGACTGCGCCTCGGCCGGCCTGGTCAAGTTCGACCTGCTCGGCCTGGGCATGCTCGAGGCGCTGCACCACATGGTGGATCTGGTGGAGGAGACCACCGGCCGCACGGTGCACTTGTGGGAGCTTCCGCTTGACGACGCCCACGTGTACGACATGCTCTGCCGCGCCGATTCTGTCGGCGTGTTCCAGGTGGAATCGCGCGCGCAGATGGGCACCCTGCCCCGGTTGAAGCCGCGCCGGTTTTTCGACCTGGTGGTGGAGGTGGCGCTGATCCGCCCGGGACCGATCCAGGGCGGATCGGTGCACCCGTATTTGCGCCGCCGCGACGGGCTGGAGCCGGTGGAGTACGACCACCCGGTGCTCGAGCGCGCCCTGGGCAAGACGCTGGGCATCCCGTTGTTCCAGGAGCAGCTCATGCAGATCTGCGTGGATGCGGCAGGCTTTTCCGGCCGCGAGGCCGATGCGCTGCGGCGGGCCATGGGGTCGAAGCGTTCACCGGCTCGCATGGCGGCGTTGAAGTCGCGGTTTTTCGAGGGGTGCTGGCGCACCAACGAGATTGGCTCGGAGGTCGCCGAACGGCTGTGGCAGAAGATCGTGGCCTTCGCCGCCTACGGGTTCCCGGAGTCGCACTCGCAGTCGTTCGCCTCGCTGGTGTACTTCTCCGCCTGGTTTAAGCGCCACTACCCGGCGGAGTTCTGCGTGGGGCTTTTGCGCGCGCAGCCGATGGGGTTCTACTCCCCGCAGTCTTTGATCCAGGACGCGCGCCGCCACGGGGTGGAGGTGCTGCCGGTGTGCGTGAACAACTCCGGGTGCGAGGCGCGGTGCGTGGACTCCTCGACGATCCGGGTGGGGTTGGGGTTAGTGCGGGGCCTGGGTGCGGACGCGGCTTTGCGGATTGAACAGGCCGCGCCTTTCGACGGGATCGCGGACCTGGCGCGCCGGGCCGACCTGTCCGTGGAGCACGTCGAGGCGCTGGCCCGGGCGGGGGCGCTGGACTGCTTCGGGGGCACGCGCAGGCAGGCGCTGTGGCAGGCGGGCGTGGCCGCCACGGAGCGCGAGGGCATGCTGCCCGGGTTGTCGTCGGTGGTGGCGCCGTCGCTGCCCGGCATGAACCCGTTTGAGCTGATGGCCGCCGACGTTGTGGCCACCGGTGTCACGCCGGGGCTCATGCCGGTGGAGATGGTGCGCGAGGCGTTGTCGGCGCAGGGGGTGGTGCCGGCGGCGGAGTTGTTGCATGGGGTGGAGGACGGCACCCGCGTTCGCGTGGCCGGCGTGATCACGCACCGCCAGCACCCAGCCACCGCAGGCGGGGTGACCTTCTTGGGCATGGAGGACGAGACCGGGCTGATCAACGTGGTCATCTCCGTCGGGCTGTGGAACAAACAGCGGGTGTTAGCGCGCACCGCCAAGGCGCTGGTCGTGCGCGGGATCGTGCAAAACGCCTCCGGTGCGGTGTCCGTGGTGGCGGACCGGCTCGAGCCTCTGGCGATGGGGGAGCTGCTCTCCCGCGGGTCCCGGGACTTCCGGTGATGGGGTACAAGTGGAGCAGAGGGGGGAAAATGAAAATTTCGACCAATCCGGTGACAAAAACCTCGGCGGAGATCATTCTGGGCTCGCTACCTGAAGCGAGACGACAAAGGTACATGGATCTCGCCGGGCAAAAAGGGCCTTTGGTTGCTGCTCAGATTTATCTCTGGAACTCCTATGTTGCTGCAGCGATTCTCCGAACCACAGGGTTTGCAGAGGTGCAGCTGAGAACAGTCATCGACGAAAGTTTTGCGGAGTGGAATATCCAACACGGCGGAACTCGGGAGTGGATTACCGACCCAGTTGATTTGCTCGCGACAGTGGTGGCACAGCCGAAAAGGCCGCTGAGGTCATTCGCCGATTTGAAAACTGCTGGGCCGAACCCTACCCATAATGATTATGTGGCTGGATTAAGTTTTGGATCGTGGACCCAGCTGTTGCCGACGTCCCATTACCAAAACGACAGAAATCCTCGGCACGTGCTGTGGGTCGAAGCGATCCGCCCACGGTTAACTCACGCGGATGAGACGAACTTTTCTTCTCGAGCAAATAGTTTGCGGACCATCCGAAACCGAGCTTCGCATCACAGGCCGATTATTTCGGAGGAGAATGCAGTGAGACAGGCGCACCAAGACAGCGTTGAACTCTGCAAAATGATTAATCCGAAACTTGGTGAGTGGCTTCGGCGTGAACGCTGGATTTTAGAAGCGCTCAACCAGTCACCACTGAAATGAGGACAGCCCCCACAACTGAGGTGGGGGCCGTTGCCTATTCGCCGGAAAACCCGGCTCCGTGGAAGAAATCGTACAGTGCGAAACAGGAGGTCGCAACTGTTTGGCACGCGAGGCGGCCCGATGCTCTAGCGTGTCGTCGTTGCCGTAAAACTGCGCTGGGCGGATACCGAACAGTGCGTCGACGGCACCGAAGCAGCAGGAGAACTTGTCGTAGTCCACACGGGTCGCGCGTTTTCTGGTGATGGGTGTGTGACCGGGTGGCTGTGCCGGGTGTTGGCTGTGGATGCTTACCCCAGGATGCTTACTTCTAAACGCTTACTTCTCGAGAGAGCCAGGGCGATGCCAGCCGCCGTACTCGATGGGTAAGCATCCTGGAGTAAGCATCTACGCCGAGTAAGCATCCTGGGGTAAGCATCTACGCCGGAACAGCCCAACCATCCCGGGCTGGTAGCGTGAGCGCCATGTCAGACGCACCGCTGCAGCCTTTGCCCACCTCGGTGGAGACGATGCACAAGGTCTCCCCGAAGTTGATGTGGCCGAAGCTGGTCAGCAACGCCATCTGGATGTTCTTCGTCTGCGGCGGGCTCTACCTCTGTTACCACGAGTGGGGCTGGGGTTTTCTCATCCCGCTGGGCTTGTTCGGCGTCTTTTTCATCTGGCGGTTTTTCCTCATCCCGTTCCAGGTGCGCAACATGGGCTGGCTGGAAACGGACAATGAGCTGGTGTTGAGCAAGGGCAAGATGTTCCACACCATTACGGTGATCCCGTACGGGCGCATCCAGTTCGTGGATGTGGAGTCCGGCCCGATCTCCCGCTCCCTCGGCCTGAAGGAGCTGAAGGTGCACACGGCGTCGAGCTCGTCGGATTCGGATCTTCCGGGCCTGCTCGCGGAGGACGCCGACGCGCTGCGCGACCGCCTGGCCGTCAAAGCCCGCGAGCGGATGAGCGGCCTGTGAGCACTGAGCACACCACGCCCGGCATGGAGGGCTACCGCCGCATCCACCGCCTCACTCCACTGCTGCGCGTGTGGGCGTTCGTGCTGGCCCTGGCCACGATCGCGCTGTTCAACTTCACCATGCCCATCTACCACTGGGCGCAGCGCGAAAACGTCGGCGCGCGCGAGATTGCGTGGGCGGCGGCGGGTGCCGTCGCAGCGCTCGCGGTGATTTTCGCGGTCTCCCAGATCTGGTGGCGCCGCAGCGGCTTCAAAATCGGCGACGAGGAGGTGGAGGTGCGCCGCGGGGTGCTCACCAACCAGGTCCGCGCCGCGCGCTACGACCGCATCCAGGCCGTCGACGTCATCGAATCCTTCGCGCCGCGCATCTTCGGCCTCGCGTCGGTGCGCATCGAGGCTGCCGGCAACGCGCAATCCGCCATCGACATCACCTACCTGCCGCGCGATGAAGCGGAGGAGGTGCGCGCGCAATTGCTGCGCCGCATCGGGGGACCGCAGAAGCAGTTGCCTATCGACGCCTCCGGCCCGAACCTCGTGCCCCCAATCCCGATCCGCAGGTCGCTCATCGGCACCGCGTTCCAGATGTCCACGCTGTTCACCATCGCGTGGGCGTTCGTACCGATTTGGACGGACCTGACCGCCGCGGCGATCATCCCGGTGCTGGTGGGGTTCCTGCCACGGATCTGGCGCACCATCGACCAGTCCTGGCGGTTCACCTGCACCAAGGAGGGGGAGATGTTCCACCTCACGTACGGGTTGGCCAACCGCCGTCGTCAAGCGGTGCCACGCTCGCGCATCCACGCGGTGCAGCTGCGCCAGCCGATGTTCTGGCGGCTGTTCGGCTGGTGGACCGTCTCCGTTGTGGTGGCGGGCTACGGCTCGGAGCGCAACAAGCAGACCGGCACCTCGAAACTTTTGCCGGTGGGCACGTGGGAGCAGGCGAAGGCGATGGTGGACGCCATCGGGCCGATGACTGGCAGCGACCTGACGGATCTTGCTAGCGTCGACTACCGTTCGCCGCGCGGCGCCCGGTGGGTCTCGCCGATCGATTGGAAGCGCCAGACCGTCACCATCCGCGACGGCGCAGTCGCCGCGACGGCCGGCCGGCTGGGCCGCTGGTATCAGATGGTGGAAACCCCGCACATCCAGGAGCTGGCGTTCGAGCAGGGCCCGCTGCAGCGCGCCCTCGGCCTGGCCAACGTGGACCTGGACATGGTGCCCGGCCCGTTCAGTGTCTCCCTGCGCGATGTGGGGGAGGCGCAGGCGCGTGAAATCGTCGATAAGCTGCGGGCCCGCAAGCTCCCGCCGATGCAGGTCACGGACCCCTTGTCAGATGCCGCCGACGAACCCGAGCTGGCGCCACGCCTCGTAGACGGCGACTGAGCTTACGACAAGTTCAGGGTGTCACGGTGTTTCTACGCTATTTATTTGTGCGATGTTTGGCTATATGGCTTGATGCTCAAGATTCTCGCTCGCTTTATAAGAAAGGACCCCTGGTGGCGCATCGTGGAGAGGCTTTGCAGGGGGACCGTTGATGCAAAATATATATCAACAGCCAAGTAGCTAGGTAAAACTGATCACTTTTACCCCCGTATGTAGATGGGATAAGCAGCATTCACTTACTACTGTTCAGCCGGAAGCGATCAACATACACTAGGCACATGGTCGCAAGAATCGTGAGAAACGAAGAGGGATTCTTGGTCGCTGTCGGCTCATCTGAGGTCACGGACGAAGATGTCCGGATGTTGGTTGCGGATCGTCTGGAATCGGTACTCGAGGATCTAGACCCCGCCGAGGAACCCGAGCTGGCGCCACGCCTCGTAGACGGCGACTGACGCGGAGTTGGTCAGGTTCATGCTGCGCCGCGCAGGCAGCATCGGGATGCGCACCTCCCGCGTGATCCGCGGGTGGGCGAGGTGCTCTACGGGGATGCCGTTGGCCTCGTTGCCGAACAGCAGCGCGTCGCCGTCCTGGTAGGACACCTCGTGGTAATGGTGCTCGGTGTGCGCGGTGAACGCGAAGATGCGCGAGTCGGGGATGGCGTCGAAGCAGGCGTCGATGTCCGGGTGGATGATCACGTCCGCTAGGTCGTGGTAGTCCAGGCCAGCGCGTTTGAGGTGCTTGTCGTCGAAGTTGAAGCCGAGCGGCTCGACGAAGTGCAGCTGTACCCCGGTGTTGGCGGCGAGGCGGATGGCGGCGCCGGCGTTGCCGCCGATGGCCGGGTTGTCGTAGATCAGGTGGAGCACGCCTGACAGTCTAGGATTGGGGCCGTGACTGCGATCAAACTGGACGGAAAACTCTACCGCGAGGAGATTTTCGCGGATTTGAAGGAGCGCGTGGCTCGTCTCAAGGCTGAGCACGGCGTCACCCCGGGCCTGGCCACGGTGCTGGTGGGGGAGGACCCGGCGAGCCAGAACTATGTGCGCATGAAGCACAAGGACTGCGAGGAGCTGGGGATCGCGTCCATCATGAAGGAGCTGCCGGGCGATAGCACTCAGGAGGAGCTCGAGGCGCTTATCGACGAGCTGAACCACGACCCGGCCGTCACCGGCTACATCGTCCAGCTGCCGCTGCCGAAGCACCTGGACGAAAACCGCATCCTGGAGCTGATTGATCCGTCCAAGGACGCCGATGGGCTGCACCCGGTGAACCTGGGCAAGCTCGTGCTCAACGAGCCGGCGCCGCTGCCGTGCACCCCGAACGGCTCCATCAAACTGCTGGAGCGCTTCGGCGTGGATTTGAACGGCGCGATCGTCTGCGTGATCGGCCGTGGCGTGACGGTGGGCCGGCCGATCTCGCTGATGCTCACCGCCCGCGACGTCAACGCCACCACCGTGCTGTGCCACACCGGCACCAAGGACCTGGCCGCGGAGACCCGCCGCGCCGACGTGATCATCGCCGCCGCCGGAAAGCCGCACATGATCACCGCGGACATGATCAAGGAAGGCGCCGCGCTTCTCGACGTCGGCGTGTCCCGCGTCGACGGCAAAACCGTCGGCGACCTGCACCCGGACGTGTGGGAGAAGGCCGGCTGGGTCTCCCCGAACCCGGGCGGCGTGGGCCCGATGACGCGCACGTTCTTGGTGCGCAACATCGTGGAAAACGCGGAACGCCAAGCCGGCATCGGCCAGGACGCCAGCTAGGGCGTGAGCCGGTTTGGCAAGTAGCAGGATCCAGCTGCCTGGGAGCGACCGGTTGAGTACGGAGCTTCCGGACGGGCTGACGCTGGACAACCCCCACGACCGCGGCGCCGCCGCCTCGCCGTTGCCCGTTGTGGTGCAGCGGGTGATGGCCGCACTGTTCGTGGTGGGTTTCGTGCTCTCGGGGCTTTACGCGGCCACGGAGCACTGGCGCCGCGCCACGTTCACCCTCGGCGCGGCCATGCTGTGGCTCACCGTGATGCGCCTGACCTGCGATTCCAAAGTGATCGGCCTGGTGGCGGTGCGCTCGAAGCGTTTCGACGCGCTGTTTACCACCGCCCTTGGCGCGGCCATGCTGTGGCTGTCCTGGTCGGTGGACGCCCTCGGGTCGTAGCGCACACGTTCGGTAATTCGGAGCTGCGTGTCGGCGGGCTTCGTAGGGTTGAAGCTGTCGTTTCCCCAGGAGGTCCCGCATGACAGATTCCCACCCGAGTATTTTCTCGTTCACCACCGACATCCCCGGCACCGAGGTTGAGGTCACCGTGTCGGTGAAGTCGATTTACGAGGACGAACCGTCTCCCCAGCAAATTGATTTTGCCCGCAAGATGACGGCCGAGCTGTCGGCCGCTGTGTCCGAGTACACGCCAGTGCAGCCGTGGCGTACCGAGTCTTTGGATGCCTACGTCGTGCTGGCCAACACCCACCAACTGCTGGATTTGGGGCGCGATTCCGTTGACACCACCCCTTCACAGGCGCGCCGCTACTTCGCGGAAGCCGCCGACAACCTAGAGATTCTCAAAGAATGGGACCCACGCTTCACCACCGCGTACTACCAGGCCAGGAAGTGCGAACAGGCGGCCGGCAACTTCCTCATGGGTGAGCTTGAGGAGTTTCACAATTGCTTAGAGACGTGGATGCCAACGCGCCTGGGAGGCGACAGTCCCACAGAGCGAGTCGTGGTGGTGGACGATTTGCAGACGCAGGAAAGCTTCGCCGCCACGCTCACCCCGGACCACGAGGCGGTGAGCGTGAACATGCTGGACGCGGACGAGGTGGACGACTACTTCGCGGTCGGCCGTACCGTGTACCCGGTGCCGATGTACCCGGACGGGACGGTGATTTCGCGGCTTGCTACATCGGTCTACGTCGACGACATGCGCATCACCTACCTTGTGCACACCGAAGATGAGGCGTTTCCGTTGCTGAAGGAGCTCGGCGAGACCGCCGAAGAATTCTGTAGTCTCACCTGCGGTTACACGCCGGTGGAGTACTACACCGAACTCGCCTACGCGAAGCAGCTGGACAACCTGGTGTATTCCCCGCGCTTCGACGAGGACGGGGTGTACCGCCGCAACCTGCTGGACATGTACGCGTACTCGTTGTCGGTGATGAGCAACTTTGACGAGGTGTATGAAGTGCCCCGCGACTTGGCCCGCAGCGCGGCGAAGCTCAACGAGGAGATGCGTGTCGACGCATCAGTCGAGCTGGCCCGCACCATTGGGCACTGGCTGCCACGCGACATCTCGGAGCTCATCCCGCGCGGCTGGACCGACGCCAGCAACCAGGAATTCTCGCTTGCACTTGAAGATGGGCTGAACCTGCTCCCGGGCCGCCGATTCGTGGCGGTGTTCGACCACCAGTCGCCAGAAGAGTACGGGGAGACGTGCTTGCCGAACCGGGAGCAGCTATACCCGTTTGTGTACGGGCATGTGGCGGAGGCGGACATCTTCGACCTGCGTCACGCCCAGATTTTCCTGGGCGACGTGTAGCCCGCGGATATCCTGGCACCATGCCTAACCACGCAGCTGAATCCCACCACGCAGCCGACCCCGTCCTCGTTGTCGCCGACATCCACCTCGGCCGCAAGCAGCACGGCGACAAGAAGACCGGCCCCGGGATCGACTGGGCGCTGGACACCCTGCAACGCGGCGCGGAGGCGGGCGCCCGGCACCTGGTCATGCTGGGCGATGTGATCGACCGCAAGCGGTTCACTGAAGCGACGTACGGCGAGGTCACGCGGTTTTTCGCTCGCGGTCTCGAGCTGTTCGACACGGTCGTGTTCGTCGCGGGCAACCACGACGTGCACCACGACCTCACGGCAGTGATTCCGGGCGGCGTGATCGTCGCAAGGCAAGAGCCCCAGACCATCCGGGCGGGCGGGTGGGCGCTGCACACCGCCGCGGTGGAGGTGGACCGGGACCCGCGGGAGCTCGTCGCAAGGTTCCCGGCGCCAATCAAGGACGAGCCGAACCTGGGGCTGTTGCACACCTCCGTGACCGGCGAGTTCTCCAACAACCCGTGTCTGCCGTGCACCCGCGAGGAGCTCGCCGCGTTGGGGTACGGCGCGTGGCTGCTCGGGCATGTGCACGAGCGCATCACGCTTGCCGACGCCCCGTTTGCCGGCTGGGTCGGCATGGGCCGGGCCTACCTGGCCACCGCGGACGGTACCGCGGTGCAGGTCATAGACCTTTAGATGTCGTAGGCGCCGCGCTCGGCGGCGACCTCGCGCGCGGACGGGGTTTCGTGCGTCAGCGAGATGAAGTTGCGCAGGATCCGGTCCATCTGGCGGGCCTCCACGAGGAAGGCGTCGTGGCCGACCGGCGAGGACAGCTTCGCCATGGCGAGCAGGTTGCCCAGGTTGCGGGAGAGGTGTTCCTGCTGGTGGTAGGGGTACAAGATGTCGGTGTCCACGCCCACGATCATGGTCGGCACGGTCGACGAGGCCAGCGCTTTGTTCAGCCCGCCGCGGTTGCGTCCCACGTCGTGGCGGTTGAGGGCTTCGGTGAGGGTGACGTAACTGGCGGCGTCGAAACGCTGGGTGAGCTTCGTGCCCTGGTGCTCCAGGTAGGACTGCACGGCGAAGCGCTCGCCGTCGGTGCGGAAGGGGCCGAGGGGGTTTTCGCCGGGTTGGGCAGCGGTGCCGAAGCGCTCGTCGATCTCCAGCTCGCCGCGGTAGGTCAGGTGCGCGATGCGGCGCGCTGCCGCCAGACCGGCGTCCGGAGCAGAACCGGTGCGGTGGTAGTCGCCGCCGTGCCAATCCGGGTCATGGGTGATCGAGGTGATCTGCGCGGACTGGATGCCAATCTGCCAGGCGCTGGCCCGGGCGGACACCGCGAGCACCAGCGCGTAGTCCACGGCCTCGGGGTAGAGCAGGGTCCACTCCAGGGTGCGCGCGCCGCCCATGGAACCGCCGATGATCGCGTGGACCCGGCCGATGCCCAGCGCTTCCAGGAACGCGCGCTCGGCGTGCACCATGTCTCGCATGTTGATCGCCGGGAAGCGCGAGCCCCACACGCCGCCGTCCGGGTGTTCGCTTGCCGGCCCGGTGGAGCCGTAGCAGGACCCAAGCGCGTTCGTGCAGATCACGCACCACGCGTCGGTGTCCAGCGCCTTGCCGGGGCCGATGGCCTCGCACCACCAGTCGGCGGCGTCGGTGTCGCCGGTTAAGGCATGCTCCACCAGCAGGATGTTGTTCTTGCCGCCCAGGTCGCCGCGGGGGACGCCCCACCGTCGATAGGCAATGTGCGCATCCTGAATCACCGCGCCTGCCTCGGTGTGGACGTCGCCGATGGCGGCGGTGCCCAGCTCGCCTTCCGCAGCCAGCATTTACACCGCCGCGAAGCCGCGCTCGAGGTCCGCGATGATGTCCTCGACGTCCTCGATGCCCACGGACAGGCGCACCGTGGCCTGGGTGATGCCGGCGCGCGCGAGACCCTCGGCGTCGGACTGCGAGTGCGTCGTGGACGCCGGGTGGACCACAAGCGAGCGCACGTCGCCGATGTTAGCCAGATTGGAGTGCAGCTTCAGCGCGTCGATGAACTTCCAGGCCGCGGTCTTGTCGTCCTGGTCACCCGCGATGTCGAAGGACAGCACCGAACCGGTGTACTTCAGCCCCAGCTTCTCCTGCGTGGCCTTGTACGGCGAGCCCTCCAGGCCTGCGTAGTTGACCTTGGCCACCTTGTCGTGGGCTGCGAGGAACTCGGCGACCTTCTTCGCGTTCGCATTATGCTTTTCGACGCGCAACGCCAACGTATCGATCCCCTGCAACGCCACCCAGGCATTGAACGGAGAAATCGCCGCACCCGTGTCGCGCAGCAGGCCGGCGCGGGCGCGCAGCGCAAACGCTGGCGCGCCGAGGTCCGCGTACTTCAGGCCGTGGTAGGCCGGGTCCGGGGTGGTAAACAGCGGGAAGACGTCCTCGCCGTCACGCTGGACGGTCCAGTCGAAGTTGCCGCCGTCCACGATCGCGCCGCCGATGGCCGCGCCGTTGCCGGTGTAGAACTTCGTGGTGGAAAGAACCACGATGTCAGCGCCGAGCTCCAGCGGACGAACGAGCGCCGCGGTGGCCATGGTGTTGTCCACGATCAGCGGGACCTGGTTGTTGTGGGCGACCTCGGCAACCGCCGGGATGTCCAGCACGTCCGCGATCGGGTTGCCGAAGGTCTCGCCGTAGAACGCCTTCGTGTTCGGCTTGACGGCGGCCTGCCAGCTTTCCGGATCGTCCGGGTTCTCCACGAAGGTGAAGTCGATGCCCAGCTTCGGCAGCGTGTGCTGGAAGAGCGTCTCGGTGCCGCCGTAGAGGCGCGGGGAGGTGACCACGTGGTCGCCCGCCTGGGCGAGGGTGAGGATCGCGGCGGTCTCCGCGGCCATGCCGGAGGCGAACGCGGTGGCGGCCACGCCGCCCTCGAGGGAAGCGAGGCGGTCCTCCAGCGCGGACTGCGTCGGGTTGGTCAGGCGGGTGTAAATCGGGCCCGCGTCCGAGAGGTTGAAGCGGCTCTCCGCATGCTGCGCGTCGTCGAAGACGTAGCTGGTGGTCATGTAGATCGGCTGGTTGCGCGCGCCGTAATCCTGGTCCACCTGCTGGCCGGCGTGGATGGAGCGGGTGCCGAACGACCATTCGCTAGCGTTGGAGTTGTCGTACTTCTGCTTCGAGTTCGTCATGGGGTGCAATGTAGTCCGCTTTGTCTGCCATTGTGTACCAAGCGGTCTATATAGGGTTTGGGCTGTGGGTTTGGCTGAATATAAATCTGCGAGGGAGCCGTGGCGGGGTTCCCTGCGTCTAAGAGCCATGGGGATGGACTGAGAAGACACACATAAACTGGAGCGTTGGGAAGAACGGAAAGGGGAGTTGAGGGCGGAGCTCGTCGATAAGCGAAGGCTCGCGCACGACTTCTTCCCGGGGTTTCTTGTTGATGGTCTCGGCGTAGTCATGCAGGTCCTTGGCGATCGGACTGAAGATCTCGGCCAGCTCTGCGTCGTTGGTGACAGGGCCTAACGGCCCGTAGTGTGCTAAATCATAAAAAGCAGGTTTTCCTACTTGTGCAACAAAATCTCGGGTTTGATAATTGTCATACGGTGGGAGCCCCTCCGCCGCTGAATATCTGCCGATGGGAGGAATCATGAAAATTCAAAATCGGCACCGCATCGGTGGTGTAGTTTGGGCGGGAGCGTCGACCTCTGCTGGCGCGGGTGCTGCTGTGGCGACGACGGCTAACATCGACGGCCACTACTTTCACAACGGAGTTCGTCATGGCTCTACAGATGTGGGCTAGAGCATGTCTCTTCTGAAATCAGGCCTATTAGCCGTGGGGATATTCGCCACGGCCATTCTGGCGACTACCGTGGCTTTCCTCGGCGCGAGGCTTTACTCAGCGATCGATGGCCACCTGGGTGAGTACGGGGTACAGGTGGAATCAGATCGCACCGCTTCGGAGCGTGCGAGTTTCTATACCGAGCTGGCCGAGTTTGCGCGAAGCAATGACTTCGATATCGCGATTAACTACTCGTCGCTCGCTGTCTCTGGTGGTGAGCAACGAGTCTACTCATCCTCGCTTCCGCCTGACGGCGGTCGGATGGAACGGCCGCGCTTTGAACGTGGGGAAGTTGACATATTTTATCCGCTGGAAGACTTTCCATACTCTGATCCAAGGCAACCTCTCCATATCAAAGGGTCTGCGACGGACGAGCAACACTTGCTGCGGTGGTTAGCCGAACAGGGGCTCGACGCGGAGCCTCTTACCAGTTACTTCTCCGAAATCTTTGCATCTTCGGCAATTCCCATTCTGCTGATCCTATCTGTGCTCCTGTGTCTGGTGCTAGGCGCGGGCCATGTCCTTGCCCGCTCGCGGGAGGTCGGTGTTCATCGACTGCTTGGACTCAGCGTCGCAGAAACGACCCGTATTGAAATTCAGCGCCAAAGCGTTGCGCTTACGATCGCCTACCTCGGAAGCCCCCTGATTGTTGCTGGCCTTCTTTATGTCTACAACGGGTGGGCGGAGAGCTGGGTATTTTGGAGAATGTATTTCACGATCAGCGTGATTCTGTCTGTGTGTTTGCTCGTTGGCTACCTAGGTGGGCAGTTTCTGGTTCGCAGGACATCGATACCGCAATCCATCAAGGGCAAGATCCACGCGCGGCCAATGCTATATGCCCTGACTGCAGTCCGCGGAGTGACCCTGGTTGCTGCGCTCAGTGTGGTCGCAACCTTGGTTGGGTTTTCTGCGGAACTCGAGGCGCGTCACCGCTTGCAGGGGATGTGGGATGCGCACCGTGGGCCGCAAGAGTTGGCGTTGAACGTCAACACGGCCTTCGAAGACTGGTCAGATACAGAGACCGCAGCGCCATTCCGGGTTGCCGACGAGGCGGGAGACGTACTCCTCGTTGATCCTTATTGGATTACATGGCCCGTGGAACTAGAGGCACCAGTTCTATTAGCGAACCAGGAATTCGCGCGACAGGCGGGAGTGTCGATGCTGGATGGTGCTGTAGTGACGGTCTGCTCGCCGGGAGAGTTGTCTGTGCACTCGAGAAACGTGATCGAGGATTCGCTCGAGTTCGAGGCCGGCTATGCCAATGAACCAGCGCCCGACATAGAGTGGCGGGACGGTTGCAGCTTAGGCTCGGTATTCACCTATGACGTTAACTACCGTCCGCAACTCGATAACCCGATTCTCGTCATACTCCCGCGTGGCCTCGCTCCGTTGGGCGACCACAACTTGATGTCAAAGGTATCCCAGCAAGTCCTTCTAACTGTCTCCCCTGACGTGCCTTCGCAAATGTTGAAGGGTGCTACCGGGAACTCACTTGCTTTCTTTAGACCGCGTGAAGACTCATGGCAGGCGAGCATTCGCACCGCCGAGCAGAATGTGGCTCTGTGGGGGCTGAATGGTTTTGCATCAGTCCTGCTTGTGACGGTCTTGGTCGGAGCCACGGTCCTTACTTTTCGCGTCACCTACCGGCGCAAAATCCACGTTGCCTATGTTTGTGGGCGAAGCCCTTGGTGGGTTGCAAAAGAAGCAGTAGCTATCGAAGTTGCATTCTTCCTAGCCACGATTGGTTGGCTGCTTTATAAGGTTCGCGATCATTGGATTCAAGCCGAGAGCCGCGTGCCGTCAACCTGGAGTATCGGGTTTGAAAATCAATGGTCGCCATCCACCATCGTCGCAGTAGTAGGTTTCGGCGCAGTATGGTTCATGGTTTCTGTGGGGTTGATGCTCAAAGCTGCTTCGCGGTGGGATGCAAGAGGAGGTAGGGAACCGCAATGACAATTCAGGTAAGCAACGTATCCTGCGCATTTGGCGAGCGGACGGTTTTGCAAGCTTTCACAGCCACGTTTAGGGCAGGTCGAATCACGGCGCTCACAGGGCCCTCCGGCAGCGGCAAGACAACCTTGCTCAATATGTTAGGTGGGCTGACCACGCCGGATTCGGGGACGATCGAGTTCGAGGGGCTCGACATCGCATCTATGAATTCGCGCGCACGTCGCAAATTTCGGCGATCAAACGTCGGATATCTGTTTCAGGACTACGGTTTGGTCTCCGATCTCTCTGTGATGGAGAACATCAAGATCGCTGTCCCCCGCGTCTCCCGCGAAACAATGGAGTCGGCGCTGAATGAAGTCGGACTTGGCGGATCCGAGAAGCGAACGGTGAGCGAACTTTCTGGTGGTGAACAACAACGCATCGCTTTGGCACGACTCATTCTCGCGCAGCCGAAAATAGTGTTAGCAGATGAGCCAACCGGAGCCCTCGATAAAGCAAATGCGCAACTCGTTCTCAAACATCTACGCCATTTTGCTCAGAAAGGCGCAGTAGTCGTCGTAGCCACCCATTCTGCGTTTATTTCCAATAATTCAGATGAGGTAGTGGAGCTCTGATGTAGCGGAAAAATATAGCTGGGATCGAGCGTCACCCCTGTACTTGTCGGATGCGCAGTCGTTTGGTGACGCGTAGGCAGCACCCAGAGACTACGGGAGGGGTGGCGTTTGGGGATGGAAGGCGAGACTGGGCTGATCAACGCGGTTGTCTCGGTCGGGCACAGCGCTTCCCAGCCGGCTAACGCCGGTGGCGAGACCTTCCTCGTACCCAAGACGATCCAGGTCACCATGAACGGGCTCGCCATCGCCTGCGCAACGCCGGGGAGGTTGTCGGCTTCGACGCCTCGGAGCCGGAGAGGCGGATCCAACCTAAAACGCGCCCGAGAAGCAAGAAACAGGCAATAAAACATTTCCGCAGGTAGGGGAGTTTGTAAAGGGGTTCTAAGCCTGTGCTGGCGCCCTTTTTCGGTTACGGAGCAAGAAAACTACTCAGCCCAGAAAGGGACATAACGGCGGTTGCGTGGTCCGGCATCCGGGTCGTAGAGCCGGATGAGGCCTTTGTCTACCGTGGCGTTAATAAGTCGGGTCGCCTGGGAGGCCTGCGAATCCCTGAGTCCGAAGCGATGCCGTATTGATGCGTTAGTAATAGCGCGATTATCCAGAAACCCGAGGCACGCATGCTGGTAGACGGCTTCGATCTTTTCATCCGTAGTCATTAGGTTGAAGGGGCGGTAGGCGCTCAGTGTGACGGTGGTTGTGCCGTTTGCGCGAATGAGTGCCGGTGGAAAGTGCTCTTTTTCCAGCGACGCAACGATCTTGTCCCAGCCGCTTCCGCGTTGCTCTACGAAGTGTGCGAGGCGAAGTGCTTCGCCGAGGTGTGCATTACGAGTGGTAGAAGCCGAGTCAATAAAACGTTGAGGATCGACCAACGGTGTACCAGGATTGGTTACTTCCACGCGGTCGCTGAAAATCTCAACGGTCAAGTACTGACCGCGCTGTTCCAGATCCTGGTGCATGAGCGCATTCGCAAATACTTCGCGAAATGCCACAGTGGGCAGCAGCGGGGTTTCAATTCGGCGTCCGCTTGGATCGATAGTCTCTCCACCGGGTTTTAACGTGTTCACCAAGGTCACGATCTCGCTAAACGAGGCGGCGTATTGTTTAGAAGATCGAAATGGAAGCGGTGTGGTGAGTTTGTGGTAGCGCTTGAGTGGGGATCCGGTAGCGGGTCCCTGCTCAGGCGCTTTGTGTGTTACTGGTTAGCTTCCAGTCTCATGTTTGGTCCTTCGAGGGTGATGATTTCGGCGCCGGCGATGAGTCGGTTGAGGATGGACTCGGCGATGACGGCGTCCGGGATGGATCTGTACCAGTCTTGCGGGGTGAACTGTGAGGTCACGATTGTTGATCGGTTGCCTTCTCGTTCGGAGAGAATGTTGAAGAGCAGGTGTGCGGTGGCGGCGTCGACTGGGGTGGTGAGGAAGTCGTCGAGGACTAGCACGTCGACGTTGATCAACTCGCGGGTGAGTTTGAGCCGGGCTGGGTCGTCGAGTGGCATTACTGCGAAGTGCGCGGCGAGCATGTCGGTGCGGTAGAACCTGGCGGAGTAGTCGTTGCGGCATGCTGCGGTGATCAGTGCTTGGGCGAGGTAGGTCTTGCCGACTGAGGATTTGCCCAAGATGACTATGTTTTGGCCCAGGTGGCACCATTGTCCGTGAGCGAGTCGGCTGACTTGTTCTGGGTTGATGTTGCGGTCAGGTGCGTAGGCGACGTCTTCGAGGCAGGCATCGGGGTTTGGCGATCGTGATGCCTTGAGCAGTTTGTTGATGCGGCGTTCGCGTCTGGCCGCGACTTCTTTGTCGAGTGCGTAGAGCACCTTTTGGGAGAAGGTCCACGTGTCGAAGGCTGGGTCGTTGGCGATGTCGATGACGCTTTTGCCGAAGGCTGTCATGCGCATTGCTGTGAAGTCCGCGAGGACGGATTCGTCGAGGAAGCGCTCTTGCGGCGGGGTCGGTGGGGTCATGGCGTTGTGGTTCCTTTCTTGATGAGGTTGTCCAGGCTGAACTGTGCTGCGCCACCGAGGTAGGCGCCGCTGGTGTCGCGTGTGGCAGCGGCGGGTGCGTGGGCCGGATGCCCAGGTGTGGCCGGTGCCGGTTGGTCGAAGCCGTGTGGTCGGGTTGCGGCTTCTTTGCGTACGGCGGCCATCATGTTTTTGACCGCGGTGTAGGACACCGCCCGGCGGGTCCCGTCGGAGGAGACCAAGCGCTTACATGCTTCTTCCAGCACGGGCTTGTTGGCGTGTTTGCCCATTGACAGCACGTTCCTGCACGATTGGTACGCCTGGGCCGGGATTGCTTTCGCCGTGATCATTTCCTCGATGACGGTGCGTGTCGCCGGCCCGATCTTTTGGGCTTCGCGCAGGAAGTAATCGCTCGTCCACAGTCCCTGGGTGTGATCCATGTTCGCCGGTATGTGGTCGGCATCGGTGACATACGCCCCGCGGGTGTGGGCAAGCGTGTGGGTTGTAACGGCACGGCCACCATCGAAGACCGTGAGCACTTGCCCGGTGATGCGCACATCGACAGTGCGGCCAACGAGCTGGTGCGGCACGGAGTACCGCACGCTGGCTACGGTGATGTGGAAATCTGGGGCGATCTTGGCGCGTTTCCACTCGGTGCGCTGCCACGGGGTATCGGGAAGCGCTGTCAACAGGTGTCTTTCATGCGCATCGAAAATGTCTTTGCGGCTTGACTGCTGGTGACGAAACGGTACCGCCTGGTTGATCTGGTCAACCAGCTGCTGAATTCGCGAGTTGAGTTCGTCAAGGTCGACGCACTGGTGGCCATCGAGTGCGTGGATGACCTTGTGGGTGACGATCTTGACTGCGGCTTCGACATTCGCTTTGTCTTTCGGCCGTTTCGCCCTCGTGGGCAGTGCTGCGGTGTTGTAATGCTCCAAAAACTGCTCGTAGGTGTCGTTGACCTTGCGGTTTCGATCCGCCGCGCTGATCGCGTTCGACGCAGTCGAGGCATTATCCGGCACCACAACCTCAGAGGGTGTCCGATTCTTTGTGTGCGGGGGTTTGGTTTACAAGTAGTCCGCGAATCGGTCGGGGTAAGCCACGGCTAGTTGGTTGATGGCTTGTTTCCACCCGGTGGCTTTCGCTCCTTCAATATAGCCGTTGCACTCAACGTCGCGCTTCGCTTTCTTGGCTCGCTGCGCAGCGCGCTTGTCTTCGATGTTGCAGATCATCAACCAAAGCGTCTTCAGCGCCGCGGTATCGTTCGGGAATTGCCCGCGGTTACGGGTAGCTTTCCGCAGTTCAGCATTCAGCGACTCGATCGAATTCGTGGTGTAGAGCACCCGGCGTGCCGCCGGCGGAAACTGTAAAAACGGCACGAACCGCTCCCAAGCGTCGCGCCAAACTTTGACCGACTGCGGGTATTTCCGGCCCAGTTCACTGGCCTCGAACGCATCCAAGCTGGCACGGGCGGTGTCCTCGTTTGTGGCCGTGTAGACCTCACGCAGCGCCCGGGAGACACCTTTGCGGTCCTGATACGACACCCACCGGTTCGCAGCCCGAATCAGGTGCACGATACAGGTCTGCACCATGGAATTCGGCCAGGTGGCTTCCACGGCTTCCGGCAAGCCTTTGAGCCCGTCGCAGCAGACAATGAACACGTCCTGGACACCGCGGTTGGCCAGGTCCGCGCACACCGATGCCCAGAATGCGGCACCTTCATTTTCAGCGATCCACAATCCCAGGATGTGCTTGATGCCGTCCATGTCGACACCAACCGCCATATAGCAGGACTTGTTGACCACGCGGTGCCCGTCACGGATCTTGACGCGTAGCGCGTCGAGGAAGATCACCGGGTAAAACTCGTCGAGCTGACGGTTTTGCCAGATCATGACCTCCTCTAGCACCGCATCGGTAATGGTGCTGATCGTATCCGGACTCATATCCACCCCCAGGGTGGTCGCGAGGTGGTGCTGAATATCGCGCACTGTCATCCCGCCGGCGTATAGCGAGACGATCATGTCATCGAGTTCTGTGAGCCGGCGTGCGCCCTTGGGCACCATCCGGGGAGTAAACGTGCCGGCACGATCCCTGGGCACGGTCACGTCCACCGCGCCGTACCCGGAGTTGACGGTTTTGGTGTACGACCCGTTGCGGTGATTGTTGCCCTGTGCGGATTCGACTTGGGCTTTGGTCTTGCGGTCGGAATGGCTATAGCCCAAGTGCGCATCCATCTCCGCCTGCAGACCAGCGTTGATCGATGCCTGCAGCAGGCCTTTGACCAGCTCGCTTGCATCATCAGCGGAAGCCGACAGCTCGCTGATCAAGCTGGCGAGCTCAGGATTTTCCATCAGCTTCTCGCTGATCTCATTGACCTTTGCCGGGTCATGGTTTTTCTTCGGTGACACCGTAGTCATTATCGGTGAAACTCCTTCTAGATCAGAGCCTCACACACAAACTTCCTGACACCCTCCAACCTCAGGCACGCCCCCGAAGTAGGCGAACGCGTGGTGGTGGGCATCAAGCCAGGAATGCTGGCGCTCATCCGGACATGCGAGGGCAAAAATCATCCCTGAATACGGCATTGAGGCGACAAACACGCTGACCTTCACCCCCGGTGCGCCATAAGGGTCGAACAGGCGCATCTTGGTGCCTGCCCAATCCACCTGCATGGTGTGCCCCGGTGTGTGGGTGATGCGTGCGGTCAAACCGGCCGCATCGACATGAGACGCCACCAACTGGCGAAACCGGTCGTAGCTGTAATGGAGCTGGCCGGGTAAAGCAGGTGTGGTGGTGTAGCGCGCCCACAGCACTTGCAGTGTCTGCTTGTTACGCCCCGTGCGGGCTTTGACCACCGCATCAAAATCGATAGGGACGAACTCGCCCTGGCCGGTACTGCGCCCATCTACGAATAACTCGTCGAGCTCATCATCCGTCAACGCCAAAACCTGGTCGACGGTGCGAATCCCAAGGGATCGAAGCACCTGATTCGACCGGGAAATCGTGCGGTGCGAGCACCCGAGCTGTTGTTCAATCTGGCGGTACGAACGCTGCTGCACAAGCAGCTTCATCACCGCCCGGTAATCCGTCATCAGCGGACTCCTTCCGGTAACCGGCTACACCCCTGTGGCGCAACCACCCGAAAGCATCACCCGCCACCGCCAACCCCGCTACCGGAAACCCACTGAACCGCTACCCGAAAGTCACCACACCGCTACCAACTAGCCGGTCGCAACAGCGTATCCCTCGTCAAACTCCCATTCTCGTTGGAGTTGCGTCCGCGATGTGTCACCGAAGTGCATCACGCGAGGGGCTAAGCCGGCGAGGTGTGGGAAGGATTTGAGTGAGCGCGCGTACATCAGAGCAGACCAAGCAGGAATACACCAGCCCAATTCGTGGGAGTATGTAATCGCCTCCGCTGCTCGCATTGTGTCGATGAGGGCGCCACCAACATTGCGTGGCAGTTCGGGCCGGTTGATAAAGAAAGCGTCGGAGGAGAGAAGGGAGGTGATCTCTTCGGGTTCGAGGCCTTCCGCGGCGTTGCTGGTTTCAAACTCGAACTGGTTGAGTTTCCTCCACAACTCGCGTTCACGATCTGGAAAGTCCATTAAGTTTTTTGTGTAGCTGCCCTGTCGGAAGTAACGGGTCCCATCGTAGGCATAAGGGGCCGAAAGGGCAGCCGGAATCCGGAGGAGTACGACGGTTCTATTTTCGATTGTGACCGATTCGAAGGAGATCGTCGGCGTGGGGGAGACTACACGCTGCAACCAAGGGAATAGGTCTTCGTTGCCTTTGCCTTTCGTTATCTCCCATTGGAACGAAGTGCCTACGATTTCATGCGTATCACTTACACCCCAGATCAGGTAACCTGCTGGTTCATCATGAAGACGAGCTGAGTTGCCTAAAGCGCACACATACCTGGCAATTTCCGGGCCGGTCGTGGTGCTGTTTTCCTTAAACTCCAGCCAAGGGAGCTCCGCAGGCAAATCGAGGAATCGCTGGATTTTAGCGATGAGTTGAGGCTCCGGGGTGGAATTAAGTGGTGACATGCCTCAAGTATCCCCCAGAAGCAAGAAACAGGCAAGAAAACGATTCCGCAGGTAAGGGAGTTTTTAAAGGGGTTCTAGGCCTGTGCTGGCGCCCTTTTTCGGTTACGGAGCAAGAAAGAGTGTGAATGTACGGGGCCAGAAAGAATCGTGCTTCTGATCTGATGTAGGTGGTCTAGTTCCTCGGGTAAGCGTTTGCGGTAAATGGGGCGGAGGTACTGGGCTGGGCACAGCGCTGCCCAGCCTGACCAAACAAAAAACGGCCGGTGCCGGGGCGCGAAACCCCGACACTGGCCGGCCGTTTTTTAGATCAGCGAGCTACTTCTCCAGTTCGTCGATGATCTTGTTGAAGGTTGCGGACGGGCGCATGACCGCCGAGGTCTTCTCCTCGTCCGGCCAGTAGTAACCGCCGAGGTCGGCAGCGTTGCCCTGGGCGTCCAGGAGCTCCTTGTCAATCACATCGGCGTTGTCGCGCAGGTCCTTCGCGATCGGGCCGAAGACCTCGGCCAGCTCGGCGTCGTCGGACTGGGCTGCCAGCGCCTCTGCCCAGAACAGGGAGAGCCAGAAGTGGGAGCCGCGGTCGTCGATCTCGTTCACCTTGCGCGACGGGGACTTGCCTTCGTCGAGAAGCTTCTCGGTAGCCTTGTCCAGCGCGGCGGCGAGAACGCCGGCGCGCTCGTTGCCGTTAGTGTTCTTCTCGTGGCGGAAGGACTCAGCCAGCGCGAGGTACTCGCCGAGGGAGTCCCATCGCAGGTGGTTTTCTTCCTGGACCTGCTGGACGTGCTTCGGGGCGGAGCCGCCGGCACCGGTCTCGAACAGGCCGCCGCCAGCCATCAGCGGGACCACGGAGAGCATCTTGGCGGAGGTGCCCAGCTCGAGGATCGGGAACAGGTCCGTGTTGTAGTCACGCAGGACGTTGCCGGTCACGGAGATGGTGTCCTCGCCGCGGCGGATGCGCTCCACGGAGGTCTTGGTGGCCTCGACCGGGGAGGCGATGGAGATGTCCAGGCCCTCGGTGTCGTGGTCGGCCAGGTACTTGTTCACCAGCTCGATGAGGTTGCGGTCGTGGGCGCGCTCCTCATCCAGCCAGAAGATGGTCTTCATGCCGGACAGGCGTGCGCGGTTGACGGCCAGCTTGACCCAGTCCTGGATCGGGGCGTCCTTGGTCTGGCATGCGCGCCAGATGTCGCCGGCCTCGACGTCGTGCTCGATCAGCACGTCGCCGGCAGAGTTGACCACCTGGACCTTGCCGTCGGCCGGGACCTTGAAGGTCTTGTCGTGGGAGCCGTACTCCTCAGCCTTCTTCGCCATCAGGCCGACGTTCGGGACGGTGCCCATGGTGGTCGGGTCGTAGGCGCCGTTTTCGCGGCAGTCGTCGATCACGGTCTGGTACACACCGGCGTAGGAGGAATCCGGGATGACGGCCAGGGTGTCCTGCTCCTGGTCGTCGGCGTTCCACATGTGGCCGGAGGTGCGGATCATCGCCGGCATGGAAGCGTCGATGATCACGTCCGACGGCACGTGCAGGTTGGTGATGCCCTTGGCGGAGTTCACCTGCGCCAGAGCCGGGCCGTCCTGCAGGGCCTTGTCGAAGGCGGCGCGGATCTCCTCTCCGTTTTCCAGCTCGGACAGGCCCTCGTAAATTGCGCCGAGGCCGTTCTCGCCGTCCAGGCCCGCTGCGAGGAGCTGCTCGCCGTACTTGTCGTAGACGTCCTTGAAGAAGGCGCGCACGACGTGGCCGAAGATGATCGGGTCGGAGACCTTCATCATGGTGGCCTTCAGGTGGGCGGAGAAGAGCACGCCTTCGTCCTTGGCGCGCTTCACGGCGTCCAAAAGGAACTCATCCAAAGCGCGGGCGGACATGTAGGTGCCGTCGATGACCTCGCCCTTTTCAACCTTCAGGCCGTCCTTGAGTACCTCCTCGCCGCCGTCAGCCTTGACCAGCTTGATGGTCAGGGTGTCTTCGGACGGCATGATGACGGACTTCTCGTTGTGGCGGAAGTCGCCGGCGTCCATCGTCGCCACGTTGGTCTTCGAGTCGGAGGACCACTCGCCCATGGAGTGCGGGTGCTTCTTGGTGAAGTTCTTCACGGCCTCCGGAGCGCGGCGGTCGGAGTTGCCCTCGCGCAGCACCGGGTTCACGGCAGAGCCCTTGACTGCGTCGTACTTCTCCTGCGCGTCCTCGTAATCCGGGATGTCAAAGCCTGCGGCCTGCAGCTCAGCGATGGCCTTCTTCAGCTGCACCAGGGAAGCGGAGATGTTCGGAAGCTTGATGATGTTGGCTTCCGGCGTCTTCGCCAGCTCACCGAGCTGCGCGAGCGCGTCGTCGACCTTCTTGTCGCCGAGGCGGTCCGGGAACTGCGCGAGGATGCGGCCGGCCAGCGAGATGTCGGCAGTGTCCACGTCGATGCCGGCGCGGGAAGCGAAGGCCTCCACGATCGGCTTGAGGGAGTACGTCGCCAACAGTGGCGCTTCGTCGGTGCGGGTCCAAATGATCTTCGCCATAATGCTCCTTTGATTTAACGTGTCTGACTTCAGCCAACCAGACTACTAGGGTCATCACACATGAGTCTCACAATTGCGTCGGTCAACGTCAACGGCATCCGCGCCGCCACCAAAATCCGCAACGAAAACAACCCGGGCATGCTGGCCTGGCTCGATGAAACCCCGGCGGATGTGGTGCTTATGCAGGAGGTTCGCGCCACTGCCGAGCAGGCGCGCGCGGCGTTGGCGCCCGCGCTGGAAAAGGGGTGGCACCTCGCCGTCGCCCCCGCGGAGACCCCCGGCGCGAAAGGGCGCGCGGGTGTGGGGATCCTGTCGCGCACCCCGCTTGACGACGTCACCTTCGGCATCCCCAGTTTCGAAGATGCCGGACGTTTCATCGCGGCCACACTTTCCGACGGCACCCGCGTCGGCTCGTTGTACCTGCCGTCGGGTTCCGCCGACACGCCAAAGCAGGACGAGAAGTACCGCTTCCTCGACGAGTTCGAGCCGCTGCTGGAGCAGTGGGCGGGTGAGTACCCGGGCATGGTCATCGGCGGCGATTGGAACATCTGCCACCGCCGCGAGGACCTGAAGAATTGGAAGACCAACCGCAAGAAGTCGGGCTTTTTGCCGCACGAGCGCGCGTTCATGGACGCGGTGTTCGGCTGCTTCCCGGACGAGGAGGCCCAGGACTTAGACGTCAAGGCAGACGCTGTGTGGGCGGGCGCTGTGGAGTACGTGTCCAAGGGCCGTCGAGAAGCGAATGGCTCCCCGAAGTGGTTCGACGTGGCGCGCAGGCTGCACCCGGAGGACGCGCCGTACACCTGGTGGACGTTCCGCGGGCAGGCCTTCAACAACGACGCGGGGTGGCGCATCGACGTGCAGGCTGCGACCGCGAACATGCTCGAGCGCGCCGAGCGGACCTGGGTGGACAAGGCGCCGACGGTGGAGCAGCGGTGGTCCGACCACTCGCCACTTTTGGTTGAATACCGCTAAATGCTGAACACCGTTCAAGGACGGGCTACACTGACACCTACTTGTGACGTGAACCACCAAGAACGGAGTCCAGTAATGACTGACATCCTTGACATCGCACGCGAAAAGGCCCTGGAAAACGGCGAGGGCCTGAACCAGGAGGAGCTCGTCCAGATCCTCAACATCGAAGACGAGCGCTTGCCGGAACTGCTCGACCTGGCGCACCAGGTGCGCATCAAGCACTGCGGCGTGGACGTCTCCCTCGAGGGCATCATTTCCCTGAAGACGGGCGGCTGCCCCGAGGACTGCCACTTCTGCTCACAGTCCGGCCTGTTCGAATCCCCGGTGCGCGCCGTGACCCTGGACATCAACGAGCTGGTGGAGGCCGCCAAGCAGTCCGAGAAGATGGGCGCAAGCGAGTTTTGCATCGTCGCCGCCGTCAAGGGCCCGACCCAGCAGCTGCTCGACCAAGTCGCCGAGGCCGTCACCGCCATCCAGGACGAGGTGGACATCTCCATCTCGGCCTCCCTGGGCATCCTCACCCGCGACCAGGCCCGTCAGCTGGCCAAGATGGGCGTGTCCCGCTACAACCACAACTTCGAAACCGCAGAGTCGTTCTTCCCCAACGTGGTCACCACCCACACCTGGCAGGAGCGCAAGGACACCCTGGAAAACGTGCTGGCAGAGGGCATGGAAACCTGCTGCGGCGGCATCATCGGCCTGGGCGAGACCATCGAACAGCGCGCCGAGTTCGCCGTGCAGCTCGCGGAAATCCAGCCGCACGAGGTGCCGATGAACTTCCTCGACCCGCGCCCGGGCACCCCGTTCGCGGACCGCCCGCTGGTCCCGCAGGGCGAGGCGCTGCGCGCCGTCGCCGCATTCCGCCTGGCCATGCCGTCCACCCAGCTGCGCTTCGCGGGTGGCACGGAGCTCGCGCTTGGCGACGACGGCACCGAAGCCGGCCTCATGGGCGGCGCCAACGCCATCATCGGCGGCAACTACCTGACCACCTTCGGCCGCCCGATGGAGAAGGACCGCGACGCCGTGGACCGCGTGATGGAAGGCGCGACCCCGGGCGTGAACCTGGGCATCACCCCGGTGGGCGAGAAGGTCAACTCCGGCCACGGCGTGCTCTACGACACCATCAAGTCGCTGTAATCTTCGCTAGGTTTTTCCGCGCATGAAGATTCCCGACAACACCGATCTCGCCGACGCCGTTTTGTCCGGCGAGATCGCCTGGCCGCTCGACCCGGCCCGCCCCTACGATGCCCCGCGCATCTGCCCGCTGTGTGAGCGCCGCATGGTAGTGAAAATCAGCCCGATGGCGTGGGAGGCTGCTTGCTCCCGCCATGGCCTGCTGCGGTCTGAGTGGTTGGAGCGTTAGTGCACGAAACGGCGGGTTCTAGCGAACACAATTGCGCTGGCTGCTAAAACTACTGGCCCCGCCGCCGCTACGAAGATGGCGTAGACGTAGGGATCGGAGGGGTTCACATCCGCCTTGTAGATACCCACTAGGAGCCCGGTGAAACCACCCACGAACATGCTGTCGAGCATGAACCACTGCATGCGGGTGCCCCGCGCAAGGCCGATTGCTACACCGGACAGCCCCATCGTAATGAAGATGACGAAGTGGAGTAGCACAGTTGACACGACGGATGTCAGGTCCTGCGCAGCACCTTCAACGAAATACGGTTCGCCGCTGAAGTCGATCCAGGGCATCGGTTCTCCGTTGGTAACAATGAACGGGTCGTACCGCTTGTAGTACGGGCTATGTGCTTGGTGGTACACCGCCGACGCGGCGGTAAGTGGCGTGAGTATGACCGCTGCCACGAAAGCCGTTAGCGCTGCCGAATTCATCCATCGGTTGAAGCTCGCGCCCAGCTGATTCATTGCTGGCCAGTTCGATCCTCCGATCGCGAAGAGAATCCACAGTGTGGCAGCGCCCGCCATGGTCCACAGGCCGCCGTCGCCAAACTCCAATCGTCCAAAGGGAACGGCAATGCAGAGGACAAGAAAGACGCCCAAATACATTGTTGGTTTGAAGGGGCTGAGGAAGAGCTTCATCGTGCGGGCCTTTCTGTCGCGAGGAGGTCAATGAGTTCGGCATCGTCCGGATACTCGATGGGCAAGTGGACATCGGCCTCGCCGATAGGTTCGGCGAACGTCGCGCGTGTCGTGGGCCCGAGGCTCGCTGTTTCGGCGACGGGGAAGCGGGCGATAAGGTCTTTGATCTCGGCGGTGGGGCCGGTGACCGTTGGAAAGCACAGGCGGGCGTCGTCGAGTGGGACTGGGCGCGAAACCACCCGATCAAACACTTGGATGACATGAGTGGCGAGACCCACGAAGTCCTCAGAGCGATGCGATGCCATCACCACTCTGCGCTGCGGGTTCTCCGCGATGTAGTCGATCAGTCTCTGGCGGACCTGTTTGCGGGTGGTGGTGTCGATGCCGTCAAACGGCTCGTCGAGAAGCAACAGGTCTTTGCCGATGGCTAGGGCCACCTCAATGGTGAGTAGGCGGCGTTGCCCAACGGAGAGATCTCTGATACGGGCGTTGGGAAAGCCTAGGTCTACGTGCGGGTAGATCGCTGCGACTGCGCGCAGGTGATCGTCCACGGTCGTGCCTGCAAACTTGGTATCCGCACCAGCCGGGACGAACGCGGCGTGCCGGCTCATTAGCGTGTGGAGGTAGTGGGTTTTACCGGCGGCGTTCGGGCCGACCAGCGCGTAGAAGCCGGGATTCATTGGGCGCGCTCCTTTTCGATCATTGCCGTCAGCTCCTCGGTGGTGATGCCGAGTTGGTTGGCCTCATGGACAAACGGCTGGACAAAATCGCGGGCGAATGCTTCGCGACGAGTACGTAACACCTGCTCACGCGCACTCTCCAGGACGAACATGCCGAGTCCGCGGCGTTTCTCCAGTAGACCCTCGTTGAAAAGTTCGGTGAGCGCTTTGGCGGAGGTGGTGGGGTTGACGGAGTGGTAAGCGGAGAGCTCGTTGGTAGACGGCACCCGGTCGCCGGGGGCGAGGGTGCCTGCGCCGATGAGGTCACGTAGCTCATCCGCAATCTGTAGGTATATGGGTTTACCACTCATGTGGGTAACCATAGAACTGGAAAGCCCGGCGCGTCAACCCCCAATTTTTGACGCGCCGGGTGAGATCCGGTTATGTCGATGAAACCGCAGGCCAGCGGCTACTCGGCGTCGGTGATGTCGAGGAGTGCCACGCCCTTATCTACATGGCTGCCGGCCTCCACCGCGAGGTTCTTCACAACACCGCTCTTGTGAGCCTTGACCGGGTTTTCCATCTTCATGGCCTCAAGGATGACCACGATGTCACCGGCTTCGACCCGAGCACCTTCGGTAACTTCGGACTTCACCACGGTGCCCTGCATCGGTGCGGTCAGGGTGTCTGCGCTGGCTGCGCCCTTGCCGGAACCCTTACCTCCCGATCCACCGCTACGGGAGCGGCGCTTGCGGTCGCGGCGAGTCAAAGCAGAGGCGCCGAGAAGCAACGTCTCCGGCAGAGTGATCTCGATCGATCGGCCGTTGACCCCGACAGAGACGGTGCGGCGGCGCACCTCATCCTGGTCACTGTCTTCGCCAGCGCCGTCGGACTCGTAGGGCGCGACGTCCGGGTCCCATTCCTCTTCGATCCAGCGGGTGTATACGGCGAATTGGGAGGCGTCGCCGGTGAAGGTGTCGTCGTCAAGCATGCGCTGGTGGAAGGGGATGATAGTCGGCATGCCTTCTACCCGGAATTCGGCGAGGGCGCGCTTGGCGCGGGCGATGGCCTGATCGCGTGTTTCGCCGCGAACGATGAGTTTGGCCAGCATCGAGTCGAACTGGCCGCCGATGGTGGAGCCTGCGCGGATGCCGGAGTCGACGCGCACGCCGGGGCCTGCGGGTTCGATGTAGGTGGTGGCGGTGCCGGGCATGGGCATGAAGTTGGTGCCGGCGTCTTCGGCGGTGATGCGGAACTCGAAGGCGTGGCCGGTGGGCTCCAGATCGACGTCGAAACGCAGCGGCTCGCCGGCGGCGATGCGGAACTGCTCGATGACAAGATCCACGCCGGTGGTTTCTTCGGTGACGGGGTGCTCGACCTGGAGGCGGGTGTTGACCTCAAGGAAGGAGATCATCCCGTCAGCTCCGACGAGATATTCCACGGTGCCAACGCCCACGTAGCCTGCTCGCTTCGCAATCGCTTTAGCGGACTCGTGGATGCGTTCGCGCTGCTCATCGGTGAGATATGGGGCGGGGGCTTCCTCGATGAGCTTTTGGAACCTGCGCTGCACGGAGCAGTCGCGGGTGCCAGCGACGATGACGTTGCCGTGCGTATCCGCCAGCACCTGTGCTTCAACGTGGCGGGCGCGGTCGAGGTAGCGCTCCACGAAGCACTCGCCACGGCCGAACGCTGCTTTGGCTTCGCGGGTGGCGGACTCGAACAGTTCGCGGATCTCGCCACGCGTGCGGGCGACCTTCATACCGCGGCCGCCACCACCGTACGCCGCCTTGATAGCCACCGGTAGACCGTGGTTGTCGGCGAATGCGACCACATCGTCGGCGCTGTCTACCGGGTCCTTTGTGCCCGGCACCAGTGGGGCGTCGACCTCTTCAGCGATGCGTCGGGCAGTGACCTTGTCGCCAAGCGCGTCGATGGCCCGCGGCGGCGGTCCGATCCAGGTCAGACCCTCGTCAATGACGCGCCGGGCGAACTCGGCGTTTTCCGCCAAAAAACCGTAGCCGGGGTGGACGGCGTCCGCACCGCTGTCGCGGCAAGCCTTGAGCACTTTGTCGATATCCAGATAGCTTTGCGACGATGTCTCGCCACCGATCCCAATCGCCTCATCCGCCATTTCGGTATACGGCGCGTCCTTGTCGGGGTCGGCGTAGATCGCCACGGAGGCAAGGCCTGCGTCGCGGGCTGCGCGGATGATACGGACCGCGATCTCGCCGCGGTTGGCGACGAGGACCTTACGGAACGGAAAGTCATGCATATGTGCGGTCCTTTCTAGAAGTAGGTTACGTTGCCGATGGTTGGCTGGCTGCCAAACGGCTGGCCGAATGCATCGCCGAACACGTTGTCTTCGTTGGCAGCACCGGCGCCGGCCTCAGCAGCGGAGGTGGCCTGCCAGGTTTGGGCCTCGGCGAGCACGGTGGTCAGTGCTGCCAGTTCGTCGTGGGACAGCGACGTGTCGTCGGTACGAAACAGTGGTGTCATGGTGTCTCTCCTTAAACGGTCGGGGTCGCGGTCGCGTACGTGCCGTCGGCGTTGAGACGGGCATCGGGGTTGAGCAGGAGTGCGATCTCGTCGGCGTGGTCGTCGATACCAGCGAAGCGGCGGTTCTCCACCTGGGTGAAGAGGTCGGCGCGGCCGATCATCCCGGCCTCGAGTCGGCTTGCGCCCTGGGTGAGGCGTTCGGTGGCGCGCTCACGCCAGGCGTCGGCGTCGTGGCCGTCGCGTGTCAGTGCGGCTTCGAACACACCCGGGTGGCCCAGCACGACGAGCGCGCCGACGTGGCCGAAACCGAGCGAGGTCAGGGCCGCCGCCTTCACGTTGCCGGCTCCGAGAGCGAGCGGGGAGCGCAGCCACACCAGGTTGGTTGCCTTCGGCTCGATGAGCGGGTCGACGCAGTCCAGCGAGGCGTTCGGCGGGAGGTCGCCGGTTGCCAGGACGTCGATAAGCCCGCCGGTCTGCAGCAGCGCCGCACCTGCCTTGGAGTGACCGGTGAGGGTCTTCTGCGAGATGACGTACATCGGTGCATCCGGGTCGCGGCCAACGGCCGGCCACAGCACGGAGTGCAGTTCGGACTCGTTCGGATCGTTGGCGTTGGTGGAGGTGTCGTGCTTGGACAGGACGGTGACATCATCAGGCGTGAGTCCCAGCGAGGACAGGGATCGGGCCAGGCGCGAGTCGGTACCGCCGCAGGCCGCCGCCAACACGCCGAGGCCTGGTGCCGGGATGGAGGTGTGTGCGCCGTCGCCGAAGCTGGAGGCGTACGCGACCACTGCCAGCACCGGCAGGCCGAGTTCGGCGGCGAGGGTGCCGCGGGCGAGCAGGACCGTGCCGCCGCCTTCGGCTTCGAGGAAGCCACCGCGTCGACGGTCGTTAGCGCGTGAGATGAAGCGGCCGTCGATACCTTGTGCCGTCATCTTGGCGGTTTCGGCGGTGGCGTTCATGTCGCCGAAGCCCTGGAGGGATTCGACCTGGACGTCGTCGATACCACCGGCGACGACAAATTCGGCCTTGCCCAGCGCAATCTTGTCCACCGCTTCTTCGATGCTGACTGCGGCGGTGGCGCACGCGCCGACCGGGTGGATCATGGAGCCGTAGCCGCCGACAAGCGCCTGCATGGTGTGGGCGGCTACCACGTTGGGCAGCGCTTCCTGCAGGATGTCAGTCTGGCGTTCCTCGCCGATGAAGCGGGAGACGAACACCTTGTGCAGCGATTCCATGCCGCCAATACCGGTGCCTTGGGTGGTGGCGATGAAGGATGGGTGCACCTTCTGTATGAGCTCCGCCGGGGTGAAGCCGGCGTTGATGAACGCGTCGACGGCGGTGACCAGGTTCCAGGCGGCCATGCGGTCCATGCCGTCGGCCATCTGGGCGGGGATGCCCCACTTGGTCGGGTCGAACCCGTCCGGCATCTGGCCAGCGACGGTGCGCGACAAGGTGGCCTTCTTCGGCACGTGCGCCAGGGCACCGGCGTGGCGGGTCACGCTCCATTCGCCGTCGATCTGGCGGATAGTGGTCTTCTCACCGTCGGCTTCCACGTATGCAAGTGCTTCTTCTTTCGTGGTCACGGTAAACGTGATGTCGCGGTCGAGGTAGACCTGCTCAAGGTCTATGGAGCCTTGGTCGGTGAGGAAGTACTTGTCCGTCAGCGTGCGGATGCCGCTGCGTGCGATGACGTCGTCGCGGAAGCGCTCGTAGATGTCCTCTTCGGCAACCTCCGCGCCGTCGTCGTCGTACCAGGCCGGGTTCGGGTCCTCGGACCAGGTGATCAGGCCCATCATCCACGCCAGTTCGAGGACGCCGGCTGCAGTGAGGTCGACCTCGCCGGTGCGTGTGATGCCGTATTCGGCTTCGCGGCGGGTGCGCCCGGAGCCCCAGCTGGATACTTCGCCGATGCCGACGACAACCACCATGTCGTCCAGCGAGCAGGTGACATCGCCCACGCTCGCCGGTGCGGGTTGGCGTGGGGTAGTGACGTTTGGCAGTGCGCGCACCGTTGCGCCATTGCTTGTCGACGATTCCGTGCCCGCCGCATCAACACGTGCATTTCGTGCCAGATCGGCGATGGACACGCCTGCGTTCTCGAGCCCGCCGGTGAGGTCGAGATCCAGCGGGGACTGCTTCGCCTGCTCACGGGATTCCTCGGTGACCAGGCCGAGCAGCTGTGTGGAGATCTCCTCCGGGCTCCACACGTGAATACCTGCGGCCTGTGCCGCCGGGACGAGGCCGTCGTTGCCGCCCATCAGGTGCGTGCCGGCAACCCAGCCGATGCGGGCCTGCGCCAGGGTGACACCTTCCGGCCAGCCGGTTTCCGCGGACCACTTGTTCACAATCGCGTCGAAGGCTGCCTTGACCTCCCCGTAGGCGCCGTCGCCACCGAACGTGCCGCGGTTCGGCGAGCCCGGCAGAACGATGTGAGCGCGCTCGGCAGGGAAGTTATCGCCGTGCTGCGCCAGGTCGGACAGGCCGGCAATGGTGCGTTCGACCGACCACAGCAGCAGGCGGGCCTGCGTTTCGGCGTTGCCACCGACCTCTGCAAGCGAGCCGGACACAGGAGGTGCGGCGAACGGGAAGGCAAGGGTCGGGGTGAGTGCCGGTTTGATGATCTTGACGTCCTTGCCGACGGTTTCCTTCTGTTCGGCCCCGATCCAGTCGATGAGTGCATCGATGTCGCGGTAGGACGACAGGTTCGTCGGCACCAGCCACAGGCGCGCGCCCACGGAAGCGTGCTCGGCGAAGAGGGTGCGGGCGAATTCCTTGCGCGCCTGGCTGACGTTGGATGCGGTCATGATGACCGTCGCACCGCCTGCGAGCAGGCGTTCCACCACTGCGGTGGCGATGGAACCCGGCGCGGCTCCGGTGACTAAGGCGACGTCGTCTGCGTACGGCTCGTTCGCGTCGGCGATGGCGGCTGCTGCGATCTCGCCGAGTACGTTGCGACGATCACCTTCCACGCGCTTGGCGTACCACTCGGCCTGCTTTGCCACGGTGGAGCCGGTGCCAGCGAAGCGCTGTGGTGCGAGGTCGATCTCGCCGAAGGCGACGCGTGCGAGGTCTTCGCGGGCTTGGGCCCAGCGGTCGTCGAAAAGCACTGCCTTGCGCTCGTCGAAGACTGGGGTGACCTGCTTGACCCAGCCGGAGCCGAGTTCTGCCTCGATCGTTTCCACGATCGTGGTGTCCGGTGCGGGGATTTCCGCGACCTCGTCTTCGATGCCGAGCTTGTTCAGCAGCGTGCGGGCGGTGGCCACCAGGGTGTCGGTGACTTCGTCCTTGTAGGCGTCGAGTGCAGCCGAATCCACCACTCCGCCGCCGGAGGAACCACCGCTGGTGGCCTGGGAGACTGCAACGCCGTAGCGTGCGGCGACGTTTTGTACCGCCTGGTCGATCAGTGCGGTGATCTCCGCCTTGGTCGTGGCCGACGGCAGGCTGTTGAGCGAACCGCCGCGGACCGATTCCTCAGTGCGGCTGCCCAGCAGGATCTCGGCTTCGACGTGCGCGGTCCAGGTTGTGGGCAGGCCCCACGCGGCCGCGAGGTGCTCGCCGACAAACGCCGGCTTCAGGCCTGCGCTGCCGAAGAGTTGGCGCAGGCGGGTGCCCACGGCCTCGGATAGGACAGCGCCGAACGGGGTGTAGCCCGGTGCGGCGGTGTTCACGCGCGTGTTCAGCGTAGCCACGTCGGCCTCCGCTGCGCCGTCGATGGCAGGCACGCCGAGCTCGGCGGACATGTCCATGAGCAGCTGGTTGCGTCGCGACGACACCCCGCCGGTGAGCTCCTCAATCGTGTCCGAATCGTTGATCTGCTCGGGGCGGATCTTGTTCTGCAGCGCGAACAGGACGGTGATCGCATCGGCTGCGGTGAAGGGAAGGTCGGACACGGGCGCGCCGGATGCCGGTGCAGCCGGTGCTGGCTCTGCTGGTGCTGACTCTGCTGGTGCGGCGGGTGCTGCCTCGGCTGCCGGTTGTGGGGCGGATTCGGTCGCTGGGGTCGAGTCGGCTTCTGTGTTGGCCGGGGCGTCGTCGACAAGCACGGGCTCCGGCGCGGAAACCACGTCGTTGAGCATGACGATGTCCTGGCTTGCCTCAACGTTGAAAACCGGCACGTGAATGCCGATGACATCCATCTCGCGCTTTGCCAGGTTGGTCAGCGTCGGTGAAGAGGCAAGGCCGACCTCGATGACCTGGTCGACGCGACCAAGCAGGTAGTCCTGGGTTTCAATCCAGCGCACAGGGGAAGCGAACTGCCACGCCAACAACTCGATGAGCAGCGTGCGCGCGAGCGCGTTGCGGTCGGTGTTCTCCGGCGTCATGCCCTTAAGGCGCTCGGAGGGGACCTCGTTGGTGACCGCATCGATGAACTCTTGAGTCAGCGCAAACGGCTTGGCCACCAAGTTCGGAATGTAGCGGTCCACCAGCGTGTCCACATCGATGATTTCCGGCATGTGCTCGTCGAGCTTTTCGGCGAAGTCTGCAACACCCTCGCGCAGCACGCGTGAGTGGAAAGGAACGTCCACGCCCGGAACCGTGACGTAGGCGCGTGGATTAACCGAGTTAGCCTTGCGCTCCAGGGCGGCAAGGCCGCGCTTCGTGCCAGCCACGGAGTACTGCTGGCCCTTGATGTTGTAGTTGACAATCTCCAAGAACTCGCCGGAATCCTGCGCAACACCAGCGACGTACGCTTCGACCTCTTCCGGGCCGACACCGATCATGTTCGGGCGCAGCGCGCCCATGCCGTAGTCGGAGTTGCCCTCCGCATCGCGTGGCACCAGGGAACCCATGGCGGAGCCACGCGAGTACACGATGTCGATGACCGCTTCCAGGTCAAAGATGTTGCCCAGGGCTGCAAGCGCGGTGTATTCACCGAGCGAGTGGCCCGCAAAGTACGCACCGGAGGCCAACGTGTTGGCCTCGTTCAGTCGCTGCGTCTGCGCGTAGGCGACAACGGCCATGGCCACCTGCGTGAACTGGGTCAGGTGCAGGACGCCATCCGGGTGTTTGAACTCCAGACCGCGGATGACCAGGCGCGACGGGTTGTCCTCCACAATGCGCTGGATGGAGAACCCGTGGGTCTCACGCGTGTGGCGGTCAGCGCGGCGCCACACGTCGCGCGCGGCAGCGGAAGCAGCACGGTCACCGTTGCCCATGCCCTGGGTTTGAATGCCCTGGCCGGGGTAGACGTAGGCGGTGCGCGGCTGGGCCAGAAGCGCCTGACCACGGGAGACGACGTCGCCGGCGATGCGGCAGGTCACCTCAAGGGCCTGCTGGATGCCGACGCGGCCGACGCGCTCGACGGTGATCTCTACATCGTCGTCAAGCTGCACCATGCCGTACATGGAGTAGGTCCAGCCGATGACCTGGCCGTGGCCAGCAGCCAGGTGCTGTGCGGTGGCGGATAGCCACATGCCGTGCACCAGCGGCGCATCCAGGTTGACCAGGGCTGCTGCGTTGGTGGAGGTGTGAATCGGGTTGTAGTCGCCGGAGACCAGAGCAAACGGGGTCATGTCCGACGGTGCGCGCACCACGGTGCGGTCCACGAATGAACGCGGGGTCGGCTCAACCTGCTCGCTTGCTGCGCCACCACCATAGGCCGGTGCCGGGACTGGTGTTGCAGTACCGGTGGCGCGACCACGGATGGCAAAGCGCTGCATCTGGGTTGCCACAACCTCGTCGCCGGAGCGCAGCTCCAACTCGACGGTGACAATACGGCCAGAGGTGGACTCAGCGATCGAGGTGCACTTGGAGGTCACGTCGATGCGCCGGCCATCTGCAAGCTCGGTAAGCGGGACGCGCAGGTCGATGACGTGATCTAGGTGGACGGCGTTGAGCAGGCCCTCGATCACCGGCGTGCCGTCAGCCAACTTGCCGGAGCCCAGCGCTGCGTAGATCGCCGGCCAGCAGGGGCCAACCAGCACGTCTGGCGTGCCCACCACAGCGTTGTCGGCCACAGCGCCGCCGGTGACCGCGGAGTGCGATGCCAAAAGGGAAGCGGGCAGCGTAAACGACGAGCGCGCCACACCAAACGGCGCGTCCTCGGTCGGTGTCTCGATCTGCGGGATCTCAGTAATCGTGTCGCCGGCCTCGCTGACCGAACCGACACCAGCCAGGCCAGACAGCAGCTCGAAGACGCTGTCAGACAGGCGATCGCCGTCCACAATCGGGGAGGCACCCGTGCCCGCACCGGCAGGGATCTCGACCGGGATGTTCACCTCACGCACGTAGAACGGACGCTGGTCGTCCTGCAGGTGGTCCCACGCGGAATCAGCGTGGATTCGGATCGTCCACTCGCGCTCACCAGCCGCGTTGGTGGTTGCCTCCACGTCGAAGGCGTCCTCGTCCAGCGCGTATGCAGGGTTGGCCATCAGGTGGCCGTGCCACACCAAGGTCGGGCAGGAGCGCAGATACGCGGCCTCGTCGGCGGCGTCGCTGCGTCGAGCGAAGCGGGATTCAGCGGTGGCGCCGTCGTCGATAAGCATCTGCGTCGCGGCATCCTCAAAACGTGCCAGCAACTGCGCAACCGGCTCGTTCTTACGCGTAATACCAGCAACCGCAACCGGGCCCGGGATAATGCGCACCTGGTCAGCGGTGTAGCGCTCATCCTGTGCCTGCCACAAGGTGTCCTTGCCAAACCAGGACTTCAGATCCGCATCAAGTGCTGGCACCCACGGCATCGGCTTCGGGTAGGCATAGTGCAGACCGATCCACCACGCCGCATCGCGCGGGGAAACCATGACCTCGCGCGCCTGCGGGTAGTGCTGCAGCAAGGTGCTGAGACCATCGCGCGGGGAGATCTCGACATCGTCGGGGAAGAGGGTCGGGATCTCACCGTGGTCGGCCTCGTTCAGACGTGCCTCGATGCGCTGGAGCAACGCAACAAAGCGCGCGTTCCAGGTCTGGTCGATAAACGGATCGGCGAGCTCGACGAAGCGCTCGACCCACTCGGCGTACGTCATCGTCTCCACGTCGCCGAAGTACGGCTTCGCCGTCTTCGACAGTGCCTCGATGATCTCCTCGCGGTGCGCCGGGTACTCCTCAATATCCAACGAGGCGATGAACCGTGCCGCCTTGGCAAAGGAGTTGTCCAGGTCGTGCAAGTCCGCCAGCAGGTGCGATTGCGACGACGCCACACCCGCCACGCCGCGACCGCGACCGACCCAACCGCCGTTGTTCTCCGGCGGCAGGCCAGGTGTGTCCACGAGCAGCTGCTTGACCGAATCCGTGGCCTTCGCCTCCTTCGTGGCCATGGCCACGGTGCCGACAAACACTCCATCCACCGGCATCGCAGGCAAACCGAACTTCTCAGACCAACGGCCCGTAATCAGCTCCGCGGCACGCTCCGGCGAGTACACGCCACCGCCGACGGTGAGCACCGCGTTGTCGTGCGCGCGGATCTCGGGGTAGGTCTCCAACAGCATGTCCTCCAGATCAACCCAGGAGTGGTGGCCGCCAGCGTGGCCGTCCTCCACCATCAAGATGACCTGGTCGTCCGGGTTCGCCGCAGCGATTGCGAGCGCGTTGCGGATCTGCTGCGTTGTACCGGGCTTGAGCGCAATGTAAGGGAAGCCATCCTGGTGCAGCTGCGCGAACAGCTCTGTGGCCTCGTCGACGTCCGGAATGCCCGCGGAGATACACACGCCGTTAAACGGAGCACCAGCAGCGCGGGCCTTTGGCACCATGCGCGTTTGGCCGAATTGCAGGTTCCACAGGAAGCGGTCGAAGAACATGGTGTTGAACTGCGCGGTGCGACCAGGCTGCAAAAACGCCTTGAGGTTGGCGGTGTGCTTGCCAAACTCCTCCTCGGAGTACATGCCGCCACCGGCAAGTTCCGCCCAGTATCCGGCGTTGGCAGCGGCGGCGACAATCTCGCCGTCCGCGGACGTTGGGGTCATGCCACCCAGGATGATCGGGGACAGACCAGTTAGCGACGAGAACTTCGTCTGCGTGTACGTCTTGCCATCCGGCAGCGCGATCACTCGTGGTGCGTAGGCCGAGTAGTCCACGCCCTGCGGCAACTCAGCGCCCGGGCGTGCAAGCTCGTCGCGCTTCGCGGCGGTGGACGCGTCCAACACAGCGACGCCGGAGCCGTTGGCCAAGTTGGTCGCAATCGTCGCCGTAGCCGTATCAAACGTGAAAATGTGGCTCGCGCCCTGGGCAATCAGGTCGCGCACGGTTTCGGTGAAGTCGAACCGGTCCACCAAAATCGATTGCGCCAGTTCACGGGGAGTGGTGGTTTCAAAGGTGATGCCGCATGCGTCCGCCCACTGCTGCGCCAACTCCACACCGGGGGCGTTCGTGTCCACGTGGAAGGGGTACGCAACATCAAGCGAGTCGAACACCGGCGTGATTTCGGATCCGCCGTACTCCACTTCCAACTTGGCGTTGTAGCTGCTCGCAGCCGCTTCGATGTCTTTGCGTGCCTGCGCGAGCGCCTCCGGGCTGCCAGACAGCACCACGTGGCGGTGCCCATTGATCACGCTGATAGGAGCCGCTTGCGTATCGACGACAAACTCACCGACCTGCTCAGGCGTCAGCCCACGAACCGAAAGCATCCGGCTGCGCGAGTCGGCGCCACCGTACACGTTGGTTGCGGCAGCACCCATGATGAAGGCGAACGCAAGAGCTTTCTCCGCAGCCTGTGGGCCGTTGGCGCGATTGAGCGCGGCGGCACCCAAGATGCCCTGGGAGTGTCCAGCGAACAGTGCGTCGGTGGTGTCGAGCCCGAGCTGCTCGAGATCTTCCGCGGCAACAATCTGCGACAGCAGAATCGCCGGTGCACTGACCGCGGGCAGGGCGTCGATCGCCTCGTGCGAGGTGTCCGCATCCATCGCGTCGCGAATACGCTGCACAACTCCTGGCACGACAGAGGTCAACGGGCGGGCAACAGCGGCGGTGAGGGACTGGGCGTCGTTAAGAAGCTGCTCCATGCGGATACGTGCCACAGGAGTCGCGGCAGCATCAGCGAGCACCTGCTGCCAGGAAGAACCCTGCCCCGGGAACAGGATTGCGGGACGCTTCAGGGAAGAAAAAGAGGTGGAATTCATAACAGTGTCCTTATGGTCCTTTGCATCGGAGCGGGATTAGAGCGGGATATTGCCGTGCTTGCGCATTGGACGCGCCACGGTCTTGTCACGGAAGAAACGCAGTTGCGCTGCGATAACAGCAGGGGTTTCGCTTGGGAGGATGACCGAATCGATCAGGCCTCGCTCAGCGGCCTTGTACGGGTTGAGCATCTCGTCCTCGTAGTTGCGCTCGTACTGCGCAATCAGTTCGCGGAGCTCCTCGTCGTTCACGCCGGAATCGCGGGCGTTTGCAATGTCTTTGCGGTTGATGAAGCCGACCGCGCCAGACGCACCCATCACCGCGATCTGCGCGGTAGGCCATGCCAAGTTCACATCGGCGCCAAGGCCTTTTGAGCCCATCACGCAATACGCGCCGCCGTATGCCTTGCGCATGGTCACGGTCACCTTCGGCACGGTTGCTTCGCCGTAGGCGTACAGCAGCTTTGCACCGCGGCGCAGAATGCCGCTGTGCTCCTGGTTCGCGCCGGGTAGGAAGCCGGGTACGTCCACCAGCATGACAATCGGGATGTTGAAGCTGTCGCACGTGCGGATGAAACGCGCGGCCTTTTCCGCCGAGTCGATGTCCAAGCAACCTGCGAGCACCATGGGCTGATTAGCGACGAAGCCCACCGGCTGGTCCTCAATCCGACCAAACGCAGTGACGACGTTTTCAGCACGCTGCTCCATGACCTCCAGGAATTCGCTGTCGTCCGCGATATGCGCAATCACGTCGCGGACCTCGTAGGGGGTGTTGGGCGAGTCTGGGATCAATGAATCCAGCGCGGCAGCATCGGTGGCGTCTGCCTCTGCATCGGTTGGGGTTGCGGGACGCGGCGCCGACTTCTGGCGGTTGTTCGACGGCAAGTACTCAAGCAAGTCAGCCACCCAGTCGAGCGCATCCTCATCGGATTCCGCAACGTAGTGGCAGTTGCCGCCCTGCTGCATGTGCATCCAGGCGCCGCCGAGCTCTTCTTGTGAGATTTCCTCACCCGTGACGGTCTTGATTACGTCCGGGCCGGTGACGAACATCTTCGAGGTCTCGTCCACCATGACCACAAAGTCAGTCAGCGCGGGGGAGTAGGCGTTGCCACCGGCGCAGGCGCCCATGATCACGCTGATCTGCGGGACCACCCCGGACGCTTCGATGTTGTGGCGGAAGGTGCGCGCGATCCAGTCCAGCGACACCGCACCGTCTTGGATGCGGGCGCCTGCACCTTCGTAAAGTCCGATCAGCGGACGGCCGGTGGTCACGGCGAGGCGCTGGATCTTGGTCATCTTTTCGCCGTAGACCTCACCGAGTGCGCCGCCGAAGACGGTGCCGTCCTGGGAGAAGATGCAGACTTCACGCCCGTCGATAGTGCCGTGGCCGCACACGATGCCGTCTGTTGCCGGGCGCTTGGCCTGCATGCCGAAGTCGTGGGTGCGGTGGCGCACCAACTGGTCGGTTTCCACGAAGGAGCCCTCATCGAGCAGATAGTCCAGGCGCTCGCGTGCGGTGAGACGGCCGGCGGAACGGACCTTGTCCAGGGGTTTCGAGCCCACTGGCTCGTGTGCCTCGGCACGCCGGCGTCGAAATTCCGCTATTTTGTCGGCTGTTGACGAAAGTGGTTTTTCATCCAAAATTGTTTTGGAGTCAAAATTAAAAGCCATGCGGGCATAGTAAACCTACTGAAGCGTAAGTAAAAGGATTGGCCACAATTCACAGAAAACAGCCAGCATTTCTTATGCGATCGCAAACACAACAAAGTCGCAACCGCCGACGGAAGGAACGCGCATGCACATCGGCACCGACCTGGTCCACATTCCCGGTTTGGCTCAGCAAATGAAGTTGCCGGGATCCACCTTCATGCAGGTGTTTACCGACCGGGAGCGGCGCGAATGTGCCGCGAAGCCGGACCCGGTCGCATCGCTGGCTGGCCGCTGGGCCGTTAAAGAGGCTTACGTCAAAGCCTGGGCGTCCACCCGCTTCGGGCGGCCGCCGCAAATCGCCCCCGACGACTTCAATTTCGCGGAGGTGGAGGTAGTCCAGGATGTGTTTGGGCGCCCCGCGGTCCAGCTGCACGGCCGCGCCGGGGAGGTTGGGCCGCCGGTTTGCAGCGTGAGTATCAGCCACGACGGCGACTACGCCGTGGCCGTGGTTGCAGTGGAGGTGGCCACGGGGGCGGGCCGCGGCAGCCTCTAGATGCTTACCCCAGGATGCTTATTCCTCGAGAGCGATCGACCGTTGTGGAGTGCGCCACTTGAGAAATATGTTTAGAAGATCGGAATGGTAGCGGTGTGGTGAGTTTGTGGTAGCGCCTGAGTGGGGATCCGGTAGCGGTCCCGGCTCAGGCGTTTTGTGTGTTACTGGTTAGTTTCCAATCTCATGTTTGGTCCTTCGAGGGTGATGATTTCGGCGCCGGCGATGAGTCGGTTGAGGATGGATTCGGCGATGACTGCGTCCGGGATGGATCTGTACCAGTCTTGCGGGGTGAACTGTGAGGTCACGATTGTTGATCGGTTGCCTTCTCGTTCGGAGAGAATGTTGAAGAGCAGGTGTGCGGTGGCGGCGTCGACTGGGGTGGTGAGGAAGTCGTCGAGGACTAACACGTCGACGCTGATCAACTCGCGGGTGAGTTTGAGCCGGGCTGGGTCGTCGAGTGGCATCACTGCGAAGTGCGCGGCAAGCATGTCGGTGCGGTAGAACCTGGCGGAGTAGTCGTTGCGGCATGCTGCGGTGATCAGTGCTTGGGCGAGGTAGGTCTTGCCGACTGAGGATTTGCCCAAGATGACTATGTTTTGGCCCAGGTGGCACCATTGTCCGTGAGCGAGTCGGCTGACTTGTTCTGGGTTGATGTTGCGGTCAGGTGCGTAGACGACGTCTTCGAGGCAGGCATCGGGGTTTGGCGATCGTGATGCCTTGAGCAGTTTGTTGATGCGGCGTTCGCGTCTGGCCGCGACTTCTTTGTCGAGTGCGTAGAGCACCTTTTGGGAGAAGGTCCACGTGTCGAAGGCTGGGTCGTTGGCGATGTCGATGACGCTTTTGCCGAAGGCTGTCATGCGCATTGCTGTGAAGTCCGCGAGGACGGATTCGTCGAGGAAACGCTCTTGAGGCGGGGTCGGTGGGGTCATGGCGTTGTGGTTCCTTTCTTGATGAGGTTGTCCAGGCTGAACTGTGCTGCGCCACCGAGGTAGGCGCCGCTGGTGTCGCGTGTGGCAGCGGCGGGTGCGTGGGCCGGATGCCCAGGTGTGGCCGGTGCCGGTTGGTCGAAGCCGTGTGGTCGGGTTGCGGCTTCTTTGCGTACGGCGGCCATCATGTTTTTGACCGCGGTGTAGGACACCGCCCGGCGGGTCCCGTCGCAGGAGAGCAGACGCTGGCATGCTTCTTCCAGCACGGGCTTGTTGGCGTGTTTGCCCATTGACAGCACGTTCCTGCACGATTGGTACGCCTGGGCCGGGATTGCTTTCGCCGTGATCATTTCCTCGATGACGGTGCGTGTCGCCGGGCCGATTTTTTGGGCTTCGCGCAGGAAGTAATCGCTCGTCCACAGGCCCTGGGTGTGATCCATGTTCGCCGGTATGTGGTCGGCATCGGTGACATACGCCCCGCGGGTGTGGGAAAGCGTGTGGGTTGTCACGGCACGGCCACCATCGAAGACCGTGAGCACTTGCCCGGTGATGCGCACATCGACAGTGCGGCCAACGAGCTGGTGCGGCACGGAGTACCGCACGCTGGCTACGGTGATGTGGAAATCTGGGGCGATCTTGGCGCGTTTCCACTCGGTGCGCTGCCACGGGGTGTCGGGAAGTGCTGTCAAAAGGAGAGTGTCCGATTCTTTGTGTGCGGGGGCTTGGTTTACAAGTAGTCCGCGAATCGGTCGGGGTAAGCCACGGCTAGTTGGTTGATGGCTTGTTTCCACCCGGTGGCTTTCGCTCCTTCAATATAGCCGTTGCACTCAACGTCGCGCTTCACTTTCTTCGCTCGCTGCGCAGCGCGCTTGTCTTCGATATTGCAGATCATCAACCACAGCGTCTTCAGCGCCGCCGTATCGTTCGGGAACTGGCCCCTGTTGCGGGTAGCTTTCCGCAGTTCAGCATTCAGCGACTCGATCGAATTCGTGGTGTAGAGCACCCGGCGTGCCGCCGGCGGAAACTGCAGAAACGGCACGAACCGCTCCCAAGCGTCGCGCCAAACTTTGACCGACTGCGGGTATTTCCGGCCCAGTTCACTGGCCTCGAACGCATCCAAGCTGGCACGGGCGGTGTCCTCGTTAGTGGCCGTGTAGACCTCGCGTAGCGCACGGGAGACGCCTTTGCGGTCCTGATACGACACCCACCGGTTCGCAGCCCGAATCAGGTGCACAATGCAGGTCTGCACCATGGAATTCGGCCAGGTTGCCTCCACAGCTTCCGGCAGGCCTTTGAGCCCGTCGCAGCACACAATGAACACGTCCTGGACACCGCGGTTGGCCAGGTCCGCGCACACCGATGCCCAGAATGCGGCACCTTCATTTTCAGCGATCCACAATCCCAGGATGTGCTTGATGCCGTCCATGTCGACACCAACCGCCATATAGCAGGACTTGTTGACCACGCGGTGCCCGTCACGGATTTTCACGCGTAGCGCGTCGAGGAAGATCACCGGGTAAAACTCGTCGAGCTGACGGTTTTGCCAGATCATGACCTCCTCTAGCACCGCATCGGTAATGGTGCTGATCGTATCCGGACTCATATCCACCCCCAGGGTGGTCGCGAGGTGGTGCTGAATATCGCGCACTGTCATCCCGCCGGCGTATAGCGAGACGATCATGTCATCGAGCTCTGTGAGCCGGCGTGCGCCCTTGGGCACCATCCGGGGAGTAAACGTGCCGGCACGATCCCTGGGCACGGTCACTTCCACCGCGCCGTACCCGGAGTTGACGGTTTTGGTGTACGACCCGTTGCGGTGATTGTTCGCCTGTGCGGTTGCCACTTGGGCTTTGGTCTTGCGGTCGGAATGGCTATAGCCCAAGTGCGCATCCATCTCCGCCTGCAGACCAGCGTTGATCGATGCCTGTAGCAGGCCTTTGACCAGCTCGCTTGCATCATCAGCCGAGGTCGACAGCTCGCTGATCAAGCTGGCGAGCTCAGGATTTTCCATCAGCTTCTCGCTGATCTCATTGACCCTTGCCGGGTCATGGTTTTTCTTCGGTGACACCGTAGTCATTATCGGTGAAACTCCTTCTAGATCAGAGCCTCACACACAAACTTCCTGACACCCTCGTCAAAAGGTGTCTTTCATGCGCATCGAAAATGTCTTTGCGGCTTGACTGCTGGTGACGAAACGGCACCGCCTGGTTGATCTGGTCAACCAACTGCTGAATTCGCGAGTTGAGTTCGTCAAGGTCGACGCACTGGTGACCATCGAGTGCGTGGATGACCTTGTGGGTGACGATCTTGACTGCGGCTTCGACATTGGCTTTGTCTTTCGGCCGTTTCGACCTCGTGGGCAGCGCTGCGGTGTTGTAATGCTCCAAAAACTGCTCGTAGGTGTCGTTGACCTTGCGGTTTCGATCCGCCGCGCTGATCGCGTTCGACGCAGTCGAGGCATTATCCGGCACCACAACCTCAGGCACGCCCCCGAAGTAGGCGAACGCGTGGTGGTGGGCATCAAGCCAGGAATGCTGGCGCTCATCCGGACATGCGAGGGCAAAAATCATCCCTGAATACGGCATTGAGGCGACAAACACGCTGACCTTCACCCCCGGTGCGCCATAAGGGTCGAACAGGCGCATCTTGGTGCCTGCCCAATCCACCTGCATGGTGTGCCCCGGTGTATGGGTGATGCGTGCGGTCAAACCGGCCGCATCGACATGAGACGCCACCAACTGGCGAAACCGGTCGTAGCTGTAATGGAGCTGGCCGGGTAAAGCAGGTGTGGTGGTGTAGCGAGCCCACAGCACTTGCAGTGTCTGCTTGTTACGCCCCGTGCGGGCTTTGACCACCGCATCGAAATCGATAGGGACGAACTCGCCCTGGCCTGTGCTGCGCCCATCTACGAATAACTCGTCGAGCTCATCATCCGTCAACGCCAACACCTGGTCGATAGTGCGAATCCCGAGGGATCGAAGCACCTGGTTCGACCGGGAAATCGCGCGGTGGGAGCATCCCAGCTGTTGTTCAATCTGGCGGTACGAACGCTGCTGCACAAGCAGCTTCATCACCGCCCGGTAATCCGTCATCAGCGGACTCCTTCCGGTAACCGGCTACACCCCTGTGGTGCAACCACCCGAAAGCATCACCCGCCACCGCCAACCCCGCTACCGGAAACCCACTGAACCGCTACCCGAAAGTCACCACACCGCTACCAACTAGCCGGTCGCAACAAAATAAGCATCCTGGAGTAAGCACCCTCGGAATTGGGGGAAAAATTGGGCCGGAATAGGACCGGAATGGGGGGCGGGGCAGCGGCGACCATTTCCGTCAGCGCCAGGCGCGGGCCGCGGCGACGAAGCCCTCGGCCAGCCTTTCGCCGGTGCGGGTGAGATGGTCGTCGTGGCGCAGCAGCTCCGCTTCGACCGCGGCACCGTCGTGGCCGCCGTTCGCCGCCCACTGGCCGGCAACCTCCGGCGAGCACTCCGGGTGGAACTGCACCGAGACGATCGACTCCAGCCGCATGGCCTGGATCGGGCAGCGCTCGCTGGATGCCAGGAGTGTCGCGCGGGGAGGGAGCGTGACTACCGCGTCGTGGTGGGATTGCTCGACCATCAAGGTTGCGCCGAGGGGGCCGAGCAGGGGATCGTCCACACCTGCGTCGGTCAACGTCACCTGGGTAGCGCCTTCTTCGTCCTGCGCCGCCAGGCCGACGGAAACTTCGCCGCCGAAACAGTCGGCGATGATCTGATGGCCCAAACAGATGCCGAGGACGGGCGTGCCCGATTCAAAGGCGCTGTGCAGCAGCTCGTGCACCGCCGGTAGCCACGGCGAGGCGTGCGTGTCCAGCGCATCTGCGCGTCCACCGAGGAGGATGAGGGGGTCGCCGGAGGCGTCGATAGGCAATGGCTCCCCGAGATCGACGGTGCGCAGGGTGGCGCCGGCGCGCTCGAGCCACGGGCCGAGGCGTTGCAGTGGCGCGAACGAATCGGGCTGCAGAACGGTGATGCGCATGGCTAGAGGTCGAAGGATGCTGCGCGGAGAATGTCCGGCGTAATGGGAACCTTGCCTTTTCCTTCCTTATCGCGCTTCACGATGAGCTTGGCCGCGGCGATCTGGCTCCGGGAAAACTCCGGCTTCGGAGACTGAATTTCTCTAGCTTTGGATCGGGCTGTCATCGCTGCTCCTCAAAAGGCGTGTTGGGATTTCGGAACACGGCGGTCAAGATCGCGTCGATTACCTCGTGCTGGTCGGCAGGGATTTCCGACTGCCTGTCGATGGAATCGAGAATAGCAATCCCCGCCTCAACTTCACGCTCGCTCGAGGCGTTGCACATGTCAGTCGCCCAGCGAAGCATCGTGTGCCACTCCTTAACACGGTCCAGCTTTTGCGAGTTATCGAGTGTTTGCGAAACCCCGAGCCAAGCAATGCAAGCAGCTCCAAGAGGCCCGATGATGCGAGACGCGAAGTCGAGCACCATCCAGGCTTCTTCGGCCGAACGTGTTGCATTACTGACAGCAAATCCGAGAGAAACAGCAACTGCGAGCGCTGTAAGCAACCAAGGTCTGTCTGATTTTGTAAGAGCCAACGTGTACTCCTTCTGTGGACGGCATTAAAGAGTTAGACGCGCCCGCACCGCCACCGGTTCCCTCCCCGCACCGGCCCACTACTATGAACCCCATGCAACGCGTGCTTTCCGGAATCCAGCCCACCGCCGACTCCTACCACCTGGGTAATTACCTCGGTGCGCTGAAGCAGTGGATCGACTTGCAGGACGGCTACGACGCCTTCTACTTCATCCCGGACCTGCACGCCATCACCGTGGACCAGGACCCCGAGGAGCTGCGCCACCGCACCCTCGCCGGCTGCGCCCAGCTGATCGCACTCGGCATCGACCCGGAGCGCTCGACCCTGTTCGTGCAGTCGCACGTGCCCGAGCACGCCGAGCTGACCTGGGTGCTGCAGTGCCTGACCGGCTTCGGCGAGGCCAGCCGCATGACGCAGTTCAAGGACAAGTCCGCCAAGCAGGGCCAGGACCGCACCTCCGTGGGCCTGTTCACCTACCCGGTGCTCATGGCCGCGGACATCCTCCTGTACTCCCCGCAGCTCGTGCCGGTGGGCGAGGACCAGCGCCAGCACCTGGAGCTGACCCGCACGCTGGCGGAGCGCTTCAATTCCCGCTACGGCAAGACCTTCACCGTGCCGGAGGGCATGATCGTCGAGGGCGCGGCGAAGATCTACGACCTGCAGGACCCCACCTCCAAGATGTCCAAGTCGGGCGCGAACCCGAAGGGCATTGTCAACCTGCTCGACGAGCCGAAGACCTCCGCAAAGCGCATCCGCTCCGCCGTCACCGACAACGACGGCGTGATCGCTTTCGACAAGGAGAACAAGCCGGGCGTGTCCAACCTGCTGGTCATCCAGTCCGCGCTGACCGGCAAGCCGATCGACGACATCGTCGCAGGCTACGAGGGTCAGGGCTACGGTGCGCTCAAGGTCGACACCGCAGAAGCACTCGAAAGCTTTACGACGCCACTGCGCGCACGTTTCGACGAACTCATGTCCGACCGCGCAGAACTCGAATCCATCTTGGCCCGCGGCGCCGAGCGAGCCCGCGAGGTCGCGGCCCCGCTGCTGGCGGACGTGTACGACAAGGTCGGCTTCCTCGCCCCGAAGCGTTAGGCCCGCACCTCGCGTCACCGTCGCACAGCCTCCTCTACGATGTGTTTGGTAAATGACACATAGTTGAAGGGACGTCGATGGCTACCTCGACCGCGCCGCGCAAGGCGTACACCGACGAACACGGCATTGAGCGCGCCTCGAAGCAGCAGCAGGGCGGCTTTGAGGCGAAGGTGGAGAAGAAGTCTCCCGCCGCCGGCCACGTGCTGCGCATGAATGAGCGTTTCGGCTCGCAAGGCGGAAACCAGATGGCCGCCGGCATCACCTACTTCTCGGTGCTGGCGCTGTTCCCGCTGCTGATGCTGGTCTTCGCAGGACTCGGCTTCTTCCTCAACGCCCGCCCGGATCTGATGGACGACATCCAAAACCAAATCACCAATTCCCTGGACGGGGACTTGGGCGACATGGTCAACGAGCTGGTCGAGACCGCCATCGACCAGCGCGGCGCCGTGGCCGGCATCGGTTTGCTCACCACCCTGTGGTCCGGCCTGGGCTGGATGAACAACCTGCGCGTCGGCGTGTCCGCGATGTGGAAGGTGGACGCGAATGAGGGCGGCAACTTCGTGACCAAGAAGCTCGCGGACCTGGTCGGCTTGATCGTGCTGATCGTGCTGTTCCTGGTCGCCACGTCGGTGACCGCGGTGGGCCTGTCCAGCTGGACCAGCACCGCCATGGACCGCCTGGGCATCGGCGACTTCCCGGGTTCCCGCGCGGTGGTGTGGCTCGTCGGCTTCCTGGTCAGCGTGCTGGCCAGCTTCCTGGTCATGCTGTGGGTGAACATGTACATGCCTCGCACGAAGGTGCCGGCGAAGTCCGGTTTGAAGGGCGCGCTGCTCGGCGCGGTCATCTTCGCCATCCTGCAGCAGTTCGCCGGCCTGGTCATTTCTTCGGCCACCGGTAGCCCGGCGGGTGCGATCTTCGGCCCGATCATCACGCTGATGGTCATGCTGTACTTGGTCTGGCGCGTGGTGCTCTACGTCGCGGCGTGGACCGCCACCACCGAGGAGTCCCTCGCGTTGGCCCCGGCTGAGGTGCCGGAGCCGGCCGTGATCAACGTCCGCGCGGGCGCGGTCCGCGGCAGGGAGGAGTCCAAGCCGTCCGGCAAGGCGCTGGGGGTTGGCGCGGCGCTGGGCGCTATCGGCGTCGGCGTGGTTTCTCTCCTGTCCCGAGACTAAACGCGGTGGCCAGCGCGGCGAGCGCGAGTACGGCCACCACAATCACATAGGACCACCAGCGGTTCCAGGTCGTCTCCTCCCCAGCTTGCTCAGGCGCAGGCGCGGGGGTGGGGGCGGCCGTTGTCGTTTCTGGGGTCTCCGCAGCGAGGGGCTCAAGCTTTGCGACGGAGCTTCGCACCCCATACGCCTCGTGCAAAAGCATCTGTGCCTGCTCCCAGGGGCGGTGGTCGTAGGCCGTGGTGTCCAGCACAACCGCCACGAGGCGGCGGCCTTCGTGGTTCACGGCGCCGACGAACGTGTGGTTCGCGTCGTCGGTGTAGCCGGTCTTGCCTCCGATGCCGTCCGGGTCGTTGAGGTAGAGCTGGTTGTCGTTCCACAGCTCGAACGCCGGCAGGTCGTCGAAGCCGGGGAAGGTGGTGTGCTCCGTGTCCACGATGCGGGTGAAGGTGGGGTCGGCGAACGCCGCGGTGTAGGCCAGGCCCATGTCCCAGGCGGAGGTGGACATGCCAGCGCCGTCTAGGCCGGAATACGACGTCGCGCGGGTGTCCGACATGCCGAGCTTCTTGGCCAGCGCATTGACCTTGCCCAGCGCCAGCTCGTCGCCGCCGAGGGCCTGGGCGAGCGCGTGTGCGCAGTCGTTGCCCGAGGACAGCAGCAGGCCGGTGAGCAGGTCTTCGACGGTGTAGTCGCCGCCCTCGCCGATGCCGGCGGCGGAGCCTTCCTGGCCAGCGGATTCCGCGGAGACCGGGACCTTCTGGTCCAGCGGCAGCTCGTCGATCACGGTCAGCGCGAGCAGCACCTTGATGATGGAGGCGGGCCGGTAGCGCCCGTGCGGGTCCTTCATCGCCACCACGTCGCCGGAATCTAGGTCGGCCACCAGCCAGGAGGAGGCGACCACGCCGTCGGGGACCTGGTAGCCGTCGGCTGCGGTTATGCCGCAGGGGCCGTCGAAAAGCACGGGCAGCGGGGAAGGGGAGGACGCGGCGCGCTCGGAGGTGGACACCGGCTCCGGCGGCCACGTGGCCTGCGGGCAGTTGTCGGTGTCGGGGGCGCGGCCGCGGCTGGGCGGGACCCAGTTGCCGCCCTCGTCGTAGTAGCCGACGGTCGGGCCGGCCGAGGAGGTGGCTTCGGTCGGGGTTTCGGCGTCTTGGGCGTGAGCTGCCGTCGCAAAGCAAAAGCTCAATGCTGTGGCAGCTGCGAGCGCACGCTTCATCTAGGAATCCTTCTGGTCGTAGCGGGCCGCGAGCCGCTCGATGAGCTCGTCGGTGAGGGCCTCGTCTGAGAGAATGATATCCAGCATGTCGGCGTGCATCGCCTCCGTCTCGGCCGGGTCCGGCTCCTCCGCGGCCTCGTCCTCGTAGGAATCGCCGGCCAAATCCACGCCGATGCTGTCGAAGAGGCTCTCGTCCTCTGCAGCTTCGTTGGCGCCCACGGCCTCCGCCAGCACCTCAGCGTCGATGGCGGGGAACTGGGTAGTGAACTCGGTGAGGAAATCGTCCGCGTCGCTGACCGCCTCCGCCGGGCGCTTGCCCTTGCGGATCTCCGCCTCGATGCGCCGCTGCAGCGCCTTCTCCATCTGCCGGTGGCGCCAAGAGCGCACACGGGTGGGCTCAAGCTCGCGGGCCACCGCGCGCGACTTGTTCTCCGCCTTCTTGGCCAGGTGCGCGACTTGCGTGGCCGTCATGTTCACCGTGGCGTTCACGGGCGCGAACTCGGAGTCGGTGGAAACGCGCCAGTTGCCCCAGTAGCCGGCGAGGAACAACGCGAAGCTGACCACGGGGCCGATGACCATGCCGAGCGCGAGGAAGCCGGTGGCGTTGCTCACCAACATGATCACTGCGCACGCCACCGCTGGGATGACGGTGGGTTGGTTGCCGCCGAACACGCTGGGTTCGCGGCCCGTGACTACGTCGCGGATCATGCCGCCGCCGGTGGCGGTGAACACGCCCATCATGATCGTGGGCAAAACCGGCAGGCCGTACTGGATGGCCTTGGAGGCGCCGGTGGCCGCCCACAGGGAGGACACCAGCGCGTCGCCGTGGGACTGCAAAAGCTCCCACGCTTTGCCCTTGAAGTAGGTGAACCGGGCGATCAGCGCGCCGGTGAACGCCAGGATGAGGTACTCCGGCTGGCTCATCGCAGCGACGGTGCCCTGGTTGATCAGCACGTCGCGCAACATGCCGCCGCCGAGGGCGGAGAGCATGGCGATGAAAAAGAAGCCCACGATGTCGTAGCCGAGCTGGCGGGCCAGGGTGCCGCCGATGATGCCCATCAGTAGCACGCCGGAGACGTCCATCCAGTGATAGATGGAGCTGATGAGGGGGTCGACCTGGTCCACTGCCATAGCTGGAAATTGTAAAGGTGGCACGTTTCGCCGGCATGTCGGGATGCCCAGGGGCAACGGCGAAGCGGTTTAGAACTTGGAGAAACGCTTGATCAGCTGGTTTTCCATTTCGGTCCACGCCTCCGCCTTGTCGGTGAACGGCGCGGACGGCACGTAGCCCGCGGCGCGGGTGGAGCCGAGCATGTACGCCAGGTAGTCCTGCATGCGCGGGTTGGCCAAAAGCAGGGAGTTCAGCGAGTCGTCCTGCGCCCAGTCCGCGGCATCCGCGAGCAGCTCGTAAGCCTTGGACATCTGTGCGGTGTCCACCGCGTCGGTGCCCTTGTTGATGTCGGCTGCGATGCCGTTGAAGGAGTAGGAGTTGTCCGGGTGGACCTCCACCTTCAGCTCGCCGGCGTTGGCGGTGTCGATGAGGTCCTGCCAGGTGGACACGCCAGCCAGGTCGTGGTCGTCGTTTTCCAGGATCCAGCGGCCCAGGTGCTTGGTGGACGGGAAGGTGATGATCTCGCCGTACTTGCCCAAGAACACCGGGGCGCCGCGCAGGTAGGTGCGCAGCGTGTACACGCTCTGGCCCTGGATGGAGATCTTCACCGGGTCGATGCCGGCGCGGCCCCACGCGGAGGAGTCGTACGGGTCTTCCGCGGCAGCGCGGGCCTCCTCGTCCGCGCGCGCCTGCTCGGCGGCAGCGGCGCGGGCTTCGGTGGCGGCGGCAATAGCGGTGCCGGCGGCTGCGACGCGCTGGGCATCGAGCTCCTGCGTATCGACGACACGGACAGACTCATCCAACGACTTGACCACATTCTCCCAGTTCGCCAGCACAACACGGCCGACGCCGGACCACTCGGACAGGCCGTTTTCGCCTGCGTAGTGGTCGGAGCCGCGGCTGACGTTGCCCAGGATGGAGTGGGAGGCGAAGAAAATCTGCGCCTGCTCCGCGGAGGCGACGTCCGCCAGGGAGCGGGAGATCTGGAACACGCGCGACAGGCGCGAGACGTTTTCGTGGCTCGGGCGGCCGGCCAGGAACTCGGGTGCGCCGATGATGTCGAAGTACTGCTTGTCGTTGGGCACCACGCGGTCGTCGCCCTGGGCCTGGAACTCCTGCCACTTTGGGTGGTCCGCCAGGTCGTGGGCGTTGGTCGTTTCCAGGTAGGCCAGGAGCTCCTCGGGGGAGTGGAAGGCCAGCACGGCTTGGTCGTCGCCGAGGAAGGCCTGCCACTCGCTGCCCTTTTCTTTCCAGGTCGGTGCCCACAGGGTGTAAAAGTCGCCCTCGGTGAGGGAGATCTTGACGGGGAGAATCGCGCGCGTAGTCATGCGGGAAACTTTAGCCGGTCGGCCTCCAGAATCCGCGGAAGGTCATGCCCAGATTTTCTGTGCGCACCGGGTTCAGCTGCACGGGGCTGCCCGCCTCGATCATCATCCCGTCTCCCGCGTACATGGCGGCGTGGCCGGACCACAGCACCAGATCCCCCGGCTGCAGCTCCTCGTACGAGACCTGCCGGCCCACGGTTTGGTCCGCGGCGACGCGCGGGATGTCCAGCCCCGCCTGCTTGTACGCCCAGGAGGTTAGGCCGGAGCAGTCGAACCCGCCGGGTGCGGCCCCGCCCCACACGTACGGTGTGCCGATCTGGCTTTTCGCGGCTTCGACGGCGGCTGCGCCGACAGCGGATCCCGACTCTTGCGCCGGAGCAGGTTCCGGCGGCGGGGCGGCCGCTGCGGCAGGTTCCGGCGGTGGTGGCGGGGCGACGGCGGAGGCTGGCTTCACCTCCGGCGGCGCGGGCTGTGCAGCCGCCTTGGCCGGAGGCGCAACCAGGGAGGCCAGACGCTGCAGTTCCCCTCGCGCCTTCTCGGTTACAGGGCCGGGGCCGGGCATGATTCGGTTTTGAGCCGCAGCGGTCGCGGAGGAGAGCGTTTCCGCAACTTGCCGGAGGTCCTTCTCCAATGCGTTGAGCACCCGCAGTGCGTCCCTGATGGCGTCGGCGATGAGCCCGGCCACGTACGCGGCGGCGCCGAGCAGGCTCGCCGGTGAGATCGCAATGGCGGGCGTCGCAGCGGCTTTGCGGATGAGCTCCGCGCCGATGGTGGCTAACTCAAAGGCCGCGGTGCCGATCAGCACGCCTCCGCGCACGACGCCGTCGCTGATCGTTGCGCGGTAGTCCGCCAGGTCCGCCGCAGCACCCGTCCGGGAAGCGCCGGAGGCGTTCGCCACCGCAGCCAGCGGGTCGAAGTCCGTGAAATCCGGCATACGAAACCCCGGCAGCGTCGGCATGTCGAAGGGCAGCAGTTTCGCCAGCATGCTGGCTGTGCCGTGCACATCCAGGCCAGCACTGGTTAAGGGGCCAGCGAAATCGAGTTTCAGAGAGCTCATAGCGTGGCCCCCAGCTTCTGGCAGGTGCAGGCGTCAACGGCCGCGGCGGCGTCGACCGCCAGGTCCATCGCCTCGGCGATGCGGTGGGCCTCGGCGCGCAGTGCCTCTGCATCAGTGTTGGCTTTGGCGATGGACTCGCTCACCGCGGCACTGAATTCGCCGAGGGGCCAGGTGGCGGGCACAGAAACGTCGTGAAGCAATTGCAAACGTGCTGCGTCGTCGCGCAGCGACTCGGTCATGGCGGATACGGCAGCGGAATCAATGTGGAAAACAGTCATGGCCATTGGACGCGAAAAACACCGCCCCGGTTCCCTCGGGGCGCAAAAAATCTCCGCGCCCCGCGGAGTGAACTAGCATGAGCCGCATGGATATCACGGTTGTCAACCACCCCCTTGCCGCGTCCCGCCTGACCATCATGCGCGACAAGCGCTCCAACAACGCGGCGTTCCGTGCGGCGCTGGCGGACCTGGGCGCGATGCTCATCTACGAAGCGGCGCGCGGCCTCGAGGTGGAGGAGTTCGACACCGAAACCCCCGTCGCCACCGCCCGCGGCGCGCGTCTTGCCACCCCGCCGATCATCGTGCCGATCATCCGCGCGGGCCTGGGCATGGTCGACCCGGCGCTGTCGATGATCCCGGACGCGCAGGTGGGCTTCATCGGGCTTGCGCGCGACGAAACTACCCACGAGCCGGTGCCCTACCTGGAGGCCCTGCCGCAGGACCTGTCGGGCCAGCCCGTGTTCCTGGTGGATCCGATGCTGGCCACCGGCGGCTCGTTGCTGCACGCCATTGACCTGCTGGTTGAGCGCGGCGCGGACGACATCACGTGCATTTGCATGGTTTCTGCGCAGCCGGGCGTAGACAGGCTGGAGGCCCACGGCGGACCGGTGCGCCTGGTCACCGCCACCATCGACCCGTCGCTCAACGAGGACGCCTACATCGTCCCTGGTCTGGGCGACGCGGGCGATCGTCTCTACGGCCCGCGCAACATCGAGCTTTAAGCTTGTCGACGTTCCTCCGGTAGCGCCGCCGTCAATCCCGCGCTACATTGCGTGGCGTAACTGGTTGACCGCTTTGGGGAGCGCCGACGTAAACGGGGGAAAGACCATGGGGGAAGTACTGCCGCAATCGCACTGGGCGAGCTACGCACTCGGGCTGGGGGAGCGCGTGCGCGCCATCCGGCTCATGCGGGGGCTGAGCCAAACGCGCCTGGCGGAGCTGGCGGGCGTGTCGCGCTCGCTGATCTCGAATCTGGAGCGCAACGACTACAACTCCAAGGTGGCCGACCCCACCTTGAGCACGTGCTACCGGCTCGCCTCCGCGCTGCAGGTGCCGCCGGCGGCGCTGCTGCCCGGCGCGGCGGAAAACGTCGAGGGCTGTTTCCTGATGTCTGAGGCGCCTGGGATGGATGCCCCGGCGCCGATCCGGTTCCAGTGGCCGCGCAGCGCGCAGGACACCGCCCGGTTCCACGACACGTACCTGCGCCGCGGCGCGCCGCAGGGTACGCCGGCGTTCTAGCGGCCCGTGGCGGCTTCGACGTCCGCTTCGTTTACGCCTTCGTCGGCCATCTCCGTGCGGGTCTCCTGGGAGTAGTCGGTCTCATGTGAGCCACCGTAACAACACCTTCCGCACCGCTTTGTCTACTTTGCGGCAGGTGCGCGTACACTCTTGTCAGCAAAACCCGATAACCGAAGATGACAAAAAAAGGGGAGCGCACGTGGATAACGCCGGTATCGCCGCTGCGGTGGATCGCTGGTTCAGCGAAAACCAGGAACGCGTGATCGGCTGGCGCCGCCACATCCACTCCCACCCGGAGCTGTCCAACGAGGAGGTCTCCACCACCGATTTTCTGGCGGAGACGCTGGAGAGCTACGGCCTGCACCCGGTGCGCTTCCCGGGCACTGGCCTGTACGTGGACCTCGGTCCAGCAGAGGGCAAGCGCCTGGCGTTCCGGGCGGACATCGACGCGCTGCGGGTTCCGGAGCAGACGGGCTTGAGTTTCGCATCGGCCAACCCGGGCGTGTCCCACTCCTGCGGCCACGATATCCACACCAGCGTCGCCTTGGCGCTCGCCTGCGCGCTGTCCACGGTGGAGTTGGAGCATCCGGTGCGCATCATCTTCCAGCCCGCGGAGGAGGTCATGGGCGGCGGCGCCCTGGACGTGATCAAGTGGGGCGGGCTCGAGGGTGTTGCCGCGATTTACGCTGTGCACGCTGAGCCGCACATTAAGGTCGGCGAGATCGGTGTGCGCACCGGTGCGATCACCTCGGCGTCCGACGTAATCCGCATCGAGGTTCACGGCCCCGGCGGGCACACCTCGCGCCCGCAACTGACTGCGGACGTGGTCTACGCCATGGGTGCGCTGATTACCCAACTGCCGGGGCTGTTGTCGCGCCGGGTGGATCCGCGCACGGGAACGGTGCTGGTGTTCGGGCATGCGGAGGCGGGCGACGCCGCCAACGCGATTCCGAAGCGGGGCCTCATCGAGGGCACGTTGCGCACCGCGGACATCACCACCTGGCGCGAGATCGAGGACCTGCTCACAGACCTCATCGATCTGGTTGTCGCGCCGACGGGCTGCACCTACCACCTGGACTACATCCGCGGGGTGCCGCCTGTGCTTAACGACGATGCCGCGACAGCGCTGGCCGTCGAGGCAGCGCGCGCGGTGGACCCGCAGTCGGTGGTGTCCGCCCCGCAATCCAGCGGCGGGGAAGACTTCTCCTGGTACCTCGAGCACGTGCCTGGTGCAATGATGCGCCTTGGCGCCTGGAGTGGGGAAGGTGATTACCAGGATCTGCACCAGGGCAATTTGAACGTGGACGAGCGCGCGCTCGGCGTCGGCGTTCGCCTGTTCGGCTCCATCGTGGAGGAGTACTTCCGCCCGGGCGAAGAATAGAAGTTCTCTGGGTAGACTGTCTCCCAGTTTGGTTCCCTGTCACCCGACCCATGAGGAGTGCTGTTTTGTCCAAGAAGATCGTCATCATCGGTGGAGGCCCGGGCGGCTACGAGGCTGCGCTGATGGCGTCCAAGTACGGTGCGGACATCACCATCGTCGAGGACAGCGGCGCGGGCGGCTCAGCGATCCGGAAGGACGTTGTGCCGTCGAAAAGCTTCATTGCGGGCGCGAACATTAAGAACGACCTGCGCCGCGCGGACGACATGGGACTGAGCCACGCGCTAGGGGATTCGAAGCTGTCGCTGCTGGCGCTCAATGAGCGCGTGAAGTCGCTCGCCGGCAAGCAGTCGGACGACATTCGCGCGCAGCTTGAGCAGGGCGGCGTGCGCTTCATCGAGGGCCGTGCCCGCTTTGCGGACGAGCAGAAGGGCCACACCACCCACAACATCGAGGTCGAGGCCGCGGACGGGTCGACGGAGACCATCACCTGCAACATGGTGCTCGTGTGCGTCGGCGCGAGCCCGCGCGTGCTCAAGGGCGCGGAGCCGGACGGCGAGCGCATCCTCAACTGGCGCCAGATGTACGACCTGAAGGACCTGCCCACCCACCTGATCGTGGTCGGCTCCGGCGTCACCGGCGCGGAGTTCGTCTCCGCGTTCGCCGAGCTCGGCGTGAAGGTGACCATGGTGGCCTCGCGCGACCGCATTCTGCCTCACGACGACGCCGACGCCGCCGATGTGCTCGAGGACGTGCTGGCGGACCGCGGCGTGCAGCTGGAAAAGGACGCCCGCGTGGAGCGCGTGGAAAACACCGGCGACGGCGTGGTCGTGCACACCACCGACGGCCGCGCCATCGAGGGCTCGCACGTGATGATGTCCATCGGCTCTATCCCGAACACCGCCGAGCTCAACCTGGAGGCCGCTGGCGTGGAAGTCACCCCGTCCGGCCACATCCACGTCGACCGCGTCTCCCGCACCAACGTTGCCGGCATCTACGCCGCCGGCGACTGCACGGACCTGATGCCGCTGGCGTCCGTGGCCGCGCAGCAGGGCCGCATCGCCGTGGACCACGCGCTCGGCGAAGGTGTCACTCCGATCCGCCTGAAGACCGTGGGTAACGCCGTGTTTACCCGCCCCGAGATCGCCGCGGTGGGCGTGACGGAGCAGCAGATCCGCGACGGCGAGGTCGACGCCGACATCTACAAGCTGCCGCTGGCGACCAACCCGCGCGCGAAGATGCGCTCGCTGCAGTACGGCTTTGTCAAGATCTTCGCCCGCAAGGGCTCCGGCCAGGTGCTCGGCGGCGTGATCGTCGCGCCGACCGCCTCCGAGCTGATCCTGTCGCTGACCATCGCCGTGGCCAACAACCTCACCGTGCGCCAGCTCGCCGGCTCCATGGCGGTCTACCCGTCGCTGTCCGGCTCCATCACCGAGGCCGCGCGCCGCCTGGTCACCAAGACCGATCTGGACTAGTACTCCGGGAACGCCCGCTGCGGACACTCCGTCCGCGGGCAGGTGGCACACCCGGGCCCGATCGGGGTGGCGGACGCCGGGTCCACGTCCAGGCCGTCGGCGTAGACCAGCTCGTGGGCGTGCACCGCGTCGCAGCCCAGCGCCACCGCGTGTTCGCGCCTGGGCAGGCCGAACCCGACCGCCGGACCCTGCACCATCCGCGCCACCCACAGCTGCGTGCGACCGTCCGGGGTGGTGGAGACCTGCCTGGTCACCCGGTTCGGCGTTTCAAAGGCGCGGTGCACCACCCACAGCGGGCACGTCGCGCCCGAGCGCGGGAAGTGGAACCCCGCCGTGACCTGGCGCTTGGACACGTTGCCGGCGCGGTCGGTGCGGATGAACACGAACGGCACCGCCTTCGCGCCGGGCCGCTGCAGGGTGCCCAAGCGCTGGCAGGTGGATTCGAAGCCGGTGCCGAAGCGGGCGGAGACCACGTCGATGTCGTAGCGCGTCTCCCTCGCCGCGGAAAGTACCTCCGCGTAGGGCATGGTCACAGCGGCGGCGTAGTACTGCGCCAGGCCGTGGGTGGTGACGGTGCGGGCCGGAGGGTCGTCGATAGGCGATGTGAGCTCTTGGATCTCCCGGTCGTGCGCGAGCGTGCCGTAGTGGTAGGCGAGCTCGAAGCACTGTTGCGCTTCGGTCAGTCCAGCCCGCAGGCGGATTTCGCGGGGCTGCCTATCGACGGCACTTCGCCCCCGAACGTCCTGGTTGAAGCGCACCGGGTAGCCGAAGTCCCTATCCAGCGCCGCGGCCAGGCGCGTTAAGCGCATCTGGCGGCCGCCGAGGTGCTCCGCCAGCGACTCCGCGGCTGTGTCCAGTGTGTGGAAGTAATTGCCGTGGTCCTGGAAGAAGTTGCGCGTGGCCTCGTACGGGTTGGGGGAGCTGCCCTCCAGCCGAGCAGGGATGCCGCGCACCTTGTCCGCGATGGCCGGGTAGGCGCGGGCGAAGGCGGCGAGCTCGTGTTCGGGGGTGTCGGGGATGAGCTCCGCCAAGTCCGCGGCGGCGGCGCGCTCGGCCGCGCCGGAGAAGTACGCCGCGTCCACCCCGAAGGCGGCGGTCAGCTGCACGAGCACGCTGGCGGTCAGGGGGCGCTGGTTGTTTTCCAGCTGGTTGAGATAGCTGGGGGAGAGCTCGAGCGCCTTGGCCATCTCGGCTTGCGTGAGGCCGCGAGTGGTGCGCAGCGTGTGTATTTGTCCCCCCGCGTAGAGCTTCGCCATAGCCGCCTTTCCTCTCCAATTGCGCCGTTGTGCTGCTGACTTACAACACTTTGCAATATTGCTCGCTTTTGGACGCAAGAATACACACAAAAGACTATGACCCGCGACACATTTTCGGTCTTAGTATGAGGCACACCATCACGGTCGGTATTTGAAGGAGCCTCACGCATGATCAACCACGAAGTACGCACCCATAAGTCCGCCGAGGACTTTCCCATCGAAGAGCATCTGGCTTACAAGATCGCCAAGGTCGCAGTCGACCCGGTTGAGGTGCCGGAAGACACCCGCGAGATGATCATCAACCGCATCATCGACAACGCCTCCGTCGCCGTCGCCTCCTACAACCGCCGCCCCGTCGCCGTGGCCCGCGAAATGGCCAAGGCGCACCCCGCCGACAACAACGGCGCGCTCGTCTTCGGCGAGGACGGCACCTACTCCGCCGAGTGGGTCGCCTTCGCCAACGGCACCGCCGTGCGCGAGCTGGACTACCACGACACCTTCCTCGCCGCCGAGTACTCCCACCCGGGCGACAGCATCCCGCCGATCCTCGCCGTCGCCCAGCACAAGGGCCTGGACGGCAAGGCCCTGATCCGCGGCATCGCCACCGGCTACGAAATCCAGGTCAACCTGGTCAAGGGCATCTGCCTCCACGAGTTCAAGATCGACCACGTGGCCCACCTCGGCCCGTCGGCAGCCGCAGGCATTGGCACCATGCTCGGCCTGGACGTGGACACCATCTACCAGGCCGTGGGCCAGGCGCTGCACACCACCACCGCCACCCGCCAGTCCCGCAAGGGCCTGATCTCCTCCTGGAAGGCCTCCGCGCCGGCATTCGCCGGCAAGATGGCCATCGAGGCCGTGGACCGCGCCATGCGCGGCGAGGGCGCGCCCGCCCCGATCTGGGAAGGCGAGGACGGGTTCATCGCCTGGATGCTGCACTCCCCGGAGCGCACCTACACCGTGCCCCTGCCAGCGGACGGCGAGGAAAAGCGCGCCATCTTGGACACCTACACCAAGGAGCACTCCGCCGAGTACCAGGCGCAGGCCCCGATCGACCTGGCCCGCCGCATGAAGCAGACCATCGCGGACGCCGGCAAGACCACCGCCGAGATCGAGTCCATCGTGCTGCACACCTCGCATCACACCCACTACGTCATCGGCACCGGCGCGAACGACCCGCAGAAGATGGACCCGGCCGCCTCCCGCGAGACGCTGGACCACTCGATCATGTACATGTTCGCAGTCGCGCTTGAAGACGGCGGCTGGCACCACGTGGACTCCTACACCCCGGAGCGGGCGAACCGCCCGGAGACCGTCGAACTGTGGCACAAGGTCTCCACCGTGGAGGACGAGGAGTGGACCCGCCGCTACCACTCAACCGACCCGGACGAGAAGGCCTTCGGCGCACGCGCCGTGATCACCTTCCAAGACGGCACCGTCATCGAGGACGAGATGGCTGTCGCGGACGCCCACCCATACGGCGCACGCCCGTTCGTCCGCGAGAACTACATTGCCAAGTTCCGGACGTTGGCCGAAGGCATCGTCGATAAGCAAGAGCAGGACCGCTTCCTCGCAGCGGTGCAGGACCTGGAAAACCTCACCGACCTGAGCGAGCTGAACATCCGCGTCAGCGACGCCACCCGCGCCGCCGCCGAAGAAATCCCGGGAGGCATCTTCTAATGTTCGCACCCGAAAAGACCCCGAACGAACGCCGCAAGGCACTGCGCGCGTCGCTTACCGACGCAACGATTACGACCCTGCCCGGCGCCTTCAACCCGCTGACGGCACGCCTCATCGAAGACATCGGCGCCTTTTCCGGCGTCTACGTCTCCGGCGCCGTGGTGGCCAACGATCTCGGCCTGCCGGACATCGGCCTGACCACCCTGTCCGAGGTGGCTAACCGCGGCGGCCAGATCGCCCGCGCCACCAACCTGCCCGTGCTCATCGACGCCGACACCGGCTTCGGCGAACCCATGTCCGCCGCCCGCACCGTCGCCGAGTTCGAGGCCGCGGGCCTGGCGGCGCTGCACCTGGAAGACCAGGTCAACCCGAAGCGCTGCGGCCACCTCGACGGCAAGGAAGTCGTGCCGCGCGATTTGATGGTGCGCCGCATCACCGCCGCGGTGCGCGAGCGCCACGACGACGACTTTGTCATCTGCGCGCGCACCGACGCCGCCGGCATCGAAGGCATCGACGAGGCCATCGAGCGCGCCAAGGCCTACGCGGACGCCGGCGCCGACCTCATCTTCACCGAGGCGCTGTACTCCGAGGCGGACTTTACCAAGTTCCGTGAGGCCGTCGATACGCCCCTGCTGGCGAACATGACCGAGTTCGGCAAAACCGAGCTGCTCAGCGCCAAGCAGCTCGAAGACCTCGGTTACAACGCCGTGATCTGGCCGGTGACCACCTTCCGCATCGCGATGGGCCAGACCGAGGCGATGCTGCGCGACATGGCCGAAACCGGCACCCAGGTGCCGTGGCTGGACAAGATGCAGCACCGCTCCCGGCTCTACGAGCTGGTCCGCTACGACGAGTACAACCAGTTCGACCAGTCCGTCTTCACCTACTCCAAGGACACCTACAGCTCCACCTTTGAGAAGTAGGCCCCACCCACCCCCAACCCCAAAAGGAGAGATCCATCATGACCGAGCAAGACATCCGCAAGGGCCTCAACGGCGTCGTCGCAGACTACACCGCCGTGTCCAAAGTGAACCCGGAGACCAACTCGCTGCTCTACCGCGGCTACCCGGTCCAGGAGCTGGCAGAGCACTGCACCTTCGAGGAAGTGGCCTACCTGCTGTGGAACGGCGAGCTGCCCAACGACGAGCAGCTGGCGGAGTTCCGCGGCGGCTGCATGGAAAACCGCGACATCGACGAGAAGCTGATCCAGGTGATCAACTTCATGCCCAAGGACTGCCACCCGATGGACGTGCTGCGCACCGCTGTGTCCTACCTGGGCGCGGAGGATGCCGAGAAATTCACCCCGGATTCCGACCACCTGCGCGGCATCGGCCGCAAGCTGTTAGCCAAGCTGCCCACCATCGTGGCCACGGACATCCGCCGCCGCCAGGGCAAGGACTACATCGCGCCGAGCAAGGAGAAGGGCTTTTCCGAGAACTTCCTCTGGATGGTCTTCGGCGACGAGGAGAACTCGCCGGCGAACATCCCGTCCGACATCGAGGCGTTTGAGAAGACGATGATCCTCTACGCGGAGCACTCGTTTAACGCCTCCACCTTCACCGCCCGCACCATCGCCTCGACCATGTCGGACGGCTGGTCCGCCATCACCGGCGGCATCGGCGCGCTCAAGGGCCCGCTGCACGGCGGCGCCAACGAGTTCGTCATGCACCACATGGAGGAAATCGGTGACCCGGCCAAGGCGGAGCAGTGGTGCCTGGACAAGCTGAAGAACAAGGAGCTTGTCATGGGCTTCGGCCACCGCGTGTACAAGAAGGGCGACTCGCGCGTGCCCACCATGGAAGCTGCATTTAAGAAGCTGGCCGCGGAGCACCCGGAAAAGGATGCCCAGAAGTGGGTGGAGATGTACGACATCATGGCCAAGACCATGTACGAAAACACCTCCATCAACATCCGCCCGAACCTGGACTTCCCGTCGGGCCCGGCGTACTACATCCTCGGCTTCGACATCGAGTTCTTTACCCCGCTGTTCGTGATGTCGCGCATCACCGGCTGGACCGCGCACATCATCGAGCAGTTTGAGAACAACTCGCTGATCCGCCCGCTGTCCGCCTACAACGGGCCGGAGGAGCGCCACATCGAGCGCTAAATCGCTTTTACCCCCGAAACGCGGGCAGTCGCTTGTCGACGGCCCGCGTTTTTCCACCCCCACGCCGTCCCCCAAAGTGTCCCGAAAATGATGTGATCTGTATTAAACTTGTCCTATCCGTATGACCGCAAGAACTTCCTTTGTGAAAGGAAACCGATGAACCCGGATAACCTCCCGCTTCACGACCTGCCCGCCTTCAGCAAGATCCTGGTGGCCAACCGCGGCGAAATCGCCGTCCGCGCCTTCCGTGCAGCATTCGAGACCGGCGCGAAGACCGTCGCCGTGTACCCCCGCGAGGACCGCAACTCCTTCCACCGCCCGTTCGCGGACGAGGCCGTCCAGATTGGCGAGCCGGGCCAGCCGGTGAAGTCCTACCTGGACATCGACGAGATCATCCGCGCCGCGAAGGAAACCGGCGCGGACGCGATTTACCCAGGCTACGGGTTCCTCTCCGAGCGCGCCGACCTGGCGCGAGCCTGCCGCGACAACGGCATTAAGTTCATCGGCCCCTCCCCGGAAACGCTGGATCTGACGGGCGACAAGTCCGCCGCCGTCCAGGCCGCGGAGCGCGCCGGTCTGCCGGTGCTGAAGGACTCCGAGCCTTCCGACGACCCGAAGCAGCTGGCGGAGTACGCCAAGGACTTCGAGTTCCCGGTCTTCGTCAAGGCAGTTGCAGGCGGCGGCGGACGCGGTATGCGCTTTATTGAGCGACCGGAGGACGTCGAGAAGCTTGCTGCTGAAGCCTCCCGTGAAGCAGAGGCCGCGTTCGGCGATCCGAACGTCTACATCGAGCGCGCCGTGATCCGCCCGCAGCACATCGAGGTGCAGATCATGGCGGACTCCCACGGCAACGTCGTGCACCTGTTTGAGCGCGACTGCTCCGTGCAGCGCCGCCACCAGAAGGTCGTGGAGATCGCCCCCGCGCAGCACATCACCGAGGAGCAGCGCCAGCGCATCTGCCAGGACGCGGTGAACTTCTGCAAGGAGATCAACTACGAAGGCGCCGGCACCGTCGAGTTTCTCGTGGACGAGTCCGGCAACCACGTCTTCATCGAGATGAACCCGCGCGTGCAGGTCGAGCACACCGTGACCGAGGAAGTCACCGGCATCGACATCGTGAAAAACCAGATGTACATTGCCGCCGGCGCGAAGCTGGAGCAGCTCCACCTCACCCAGGACCTCATCGAGGTCAACGGCGCCGCCCTGCAGTGCCGCATCACCACCGAGGACCCCGCCAACGGCTTTAGGCCGGACTCCGGCGTGGTCACCGGCTACCAGTCCCCGGGCGGCGCGGGCGTGCGTCTCGACGGCAACGTGGCCGTCGGCACCACCATCACCCCGAACTTCGACTCGCTGCTGGTGAAGATGACCTGCCGCGGCCGCAACTTCCAGGTCGCCGTGGACCGCGCGCTGCGCGCCTTAAACGAGTTCACCATTAACGGCCTGTCCACCAACATCGGCTTCCTGCGCGCCCTTCTGAGCGAGCCGGAGTTCCGCCACGAGCGCATCAACACCGGCTTCATCGCGGACCACCCGAACCTGCTGGAAGCGCCGGCAGCAGCCGACGACGCCGGCAAGATCCTCAACTACCTGGCGTCCGTGACGGTGAACCAGCCCAACGGTCCGCGCCCGACCAACATCCGCCCGTCCAAGAAGCTGCCGGAGGCCAACTACGGCGACCTGCCGCGCGGCTCCCGCGACGAGCTGCTCGAGCTCGGCCCGGCAAAGTGGGCGGAGAAGCTGCGCAACCAGACCGCGCTGGGTGTCACCGAGACCACCTTCCGCGACGCGCACCAGTCGCTTTTGGCCACCCGCATCCGCACCAACACCCTGGTCGCTGCGGCGAAGCACGTCGGCCACCTCACCCCGGAGCTGACCTCCGTGGAGGCTTGGGGCGGCGCCACCTACGACGTGGGCATGCGCTTCCTCCACGAGTCGCCCTGGATGCGCCTGGACGAGCTGCGCGAGGCCATGCCGAACGTGAACATCCAGATGCTGCTGCGCGGCCGCAACACCGTGGGCTACACCCCGTACCCGGACTCCGTGACCAAGGCGTTCGTGCGCGAGGCCGCCACCTCCGGCATCGACATCTTCCGCATCTTCGACGCGCTCAACGACGTCTCGCAGATGCGCCCGGCCATCGAAGCGGTGCTGGAGACCAACACCACCGTCGCCGAGGTGGCCATGGCCTACTCCGGCAACCTGATGGACCCGGCGGAAGACCTGTACACGCTGGACTACTACCTCAAGTTGGCCGAGGAGATCGTCGACGCCGGCGCCCACGTCCTGGCCATCAAGGACATGGCGGGCCTGATGCGCCCGGCAGCCGCCGCCAAGCTGGTCACCGCGCTGCGCGAGCGCTTTGACCTGCCGGTGCACGTGCACACCCACGACACCGCGGGCGGCCAGCTGGCCACCTATCTGGCAGCCGCGAACGCTGGTGCCGACGTGGTCGACGTCGCCTCTGCGCCGCTGGCGGGCACCACCTCGCAGCCGTCCATGTCCGCCCTCGTCGCCGCCTTTGCGGAGACGGAGCGCGACACCGGCATCGACCTGCAGGCCGTCTTCGACATGGAGCCCTACTGGGAGGCCGTGCGCCAGGTCTACGCCCCGTTCGAGTCCGGCATCCCGGGCCCGACCGGCCGCGTGTACAAGCACGAGATCCCGGGCGGCCAGCTGTCCAACCTGCGCACGCAGGCCAAGGCGCTGGGTCTGGAGGACCGCTTCGAGCTCATCGAGGACTACTACGCCGGCGTGAACGAAATCCTCGGCCGCCCGACCAAGGTCACCCCGTCCTCCAAGGTCGTCGGCGACCTAGCGCTGCAGCTGGTGGGCCAGGGTGTCAGCCCGCAGGAGTTCGCCGAAAACCCGCGCAAGTACGATATCCCGGAATCCGTCATCGGCTTCCTGCAGGGTGAGCTGGGCACGCCTCCGGGCGGCTGGCCGCTGCTGCGCGACAAGGCGCTGGAAAACCGCAGCGAGGTCGACCACACCGTGAAGGTGCCGGAGGAGCTCGCCGCCGACCTCCAGTCGGAGGACCACGACACCCGCCGCGCCGCCCTGGACAAGCTGCTCTTCCCGAAGCAGTACGCCGAATACCAGGAGCACTTGCGCACCTACGGCATCACCGACCAGCTCGGCGACAAGGCGTTCTTCTACGGCCTCGAAGAGGGCGAGGAGACCATGATCTGGTACGGCGAGATCGACGAGAACCGCCCGCCGCTGGTGGTCAGCCTCGAGGCCGTGGGCGAACCGGACGAGAAGGGCATGCGCCAGGTCATCCTCACCGTCAACGGCCAGGTTCGCCCGATCACCGTGCGCGACGAGTCCGCCGAGTCCTCCGTCGCCGAGGTGGAGAAGGCCGACTCCTCCAACCCGGGGCATGTGGCAGCGCCGTTCGCCGGTGCCGTCACGGTGACCGTCAAGGAAGGCGACGAGGTTAAGGCCGGCGACCCGGTGGCAACCATCGAGGCCATGAAGATGGAGGCCGCGATCTCCGCCACCAAGGACGGCAAGATCGAGCGCGTCGCGTTCACCCAGCCGACCAAGGTGGAAGGCGGCGACCTCGTGGTGGTCATCGCCTAGCAGGGGTGTTATCAGCACCGCGCGGACCGTTTCACGGCCGCGCGGTGTTTGCTTTGCTGTGCCGAGGCGCGCTCGGGCACCGGCGACACCGGCCTACGCGGTGAAGTCCTCCACGTCCACGACCATGACGTTGTCCTCGCCCTCGACATTCTTGAAGCCGAACTTCTCGTAGCGGTGGCGCGCCCGGTCGTTGTCCGGGTCCACCCACAGCGCCACCTTCGGCGCGCCCTGGCGCTTCGCCAGCTCCACCGCCGCCTGCAGCAGCCTCACCGCGAGACGGTTGCCTGCGTAGCGGTTTTCTACCGCGATGGCTATTTCGGGGATGTCGGGGGCGAGGTTCGCGTGCCCGTCGTCAGGCGACTGCCAGTACCGCAACCACACGCCACCTGCAGGTACGTGGAATTGATCGAATGCGACGATGCCGCTTTCGCGCTCCGGGTCCCACTGGCCCACATAAGTTTCGGCGCCTTCGCGCTCGCTGTGGCCGACATCGCCGGCCTCGTTGCCGAAGACGTCGGCGAGGTAATTCAGCCGACGCAGGTAGGTGCGGTCGGACTCGGTGGCCTCGCGTAGTTGGAACTCAGGTGTGTAATCCATGCGCTCCACGTTAATCTTTCCCCATGCTTCGACGCATTTGCCTATCGACGTCCACCGCCCTGGCCCTCGCCGCAACCCCCGCATTCGCCGTGGCAGCGCCCGTGGTGAACGACGCTCCACCCGCCGCCACCCCCGTGGTCAACCAGGGCGATGTGGTGGACGTGGTGGGCAAAGGGCGCTGCACCATCGCGTTTAACGACCGGGGCCAGAACGTCAGCTACACCGCCGGGCACTGCGGCGAAGAGGGCGACCGCGCCCTGGTAATGGGGGAGGGGTTCCGCGCCTCCGGCACGTTCCACCCGTCGTCGGCGATGAACGCGGACGAGGGCACCGCCAACGACTGGGGTGTGATCCGCTGGGCAGATGGCGTGAAGCTGGGCAAGAACGCCATATCCGGGGACGCGGTGGTGGCGCCGTCGCTGATGCGCTCTGGCGACCCGGTGTGCGTGTACGGCGGCACCAGCAAGAAGACGACGTGCGGCAGCTTCGCAGGCGCCATCGGCAACAACCTCTACTGGGACGGCCCGTCCGGCAAACCCGGCGATTCCGGAGGCCCGGTGTGGGTGGAGGGCAAGGGCTTTTTGTCCGTCTACACCGGCGTGAGCCTGGCGGTGGGCAGCAAGGGGGAGGAAGGCCGGCTCAACCGCAGCTCCGTGCCGGACAACGGCCCGCAGGTTAGCCCAGAAGAAGAACTGGAGCTGCTGGCGCAGGCGAAGCGCATCTCAACGCCGGTGGTGCACGAAACCGCGGTGCCGGGCGGCACACCGGAAAAGGTGAAAGACGGCGGCAGCTCGGATGTCAGCGCGGTGGGGATCACCGCGATCGTGCTCGTCGCCCTTGCCGGGGTGCTGCTCGCGCTGCCGCAGATCGTCGGCGCGCTGCCGCCGCAGTATCGCGAGCCGGCGCTGCGGATCATGCAGGGCTGGGGCTCGTAACGGGGAGGGGCTACTTCAGCTCCATCAGCACTGCGCCCTTGTTTACCTGGCCGCCAACCTCGACGGCCAGGCCGGTCACAGCGCCGGCCTTGTGGGCCTTGACCGGGTTTTCCATCTTCATCGCTTCCAGCACGACCAGCACGTCGCCCTCGGCGACTTCCTGGCCTTCCTCCACGTTGACCTTGATCACGGAGCCCTGCATGGGGGAGGCGACGGCGTCGCCGGAGACGGCTGCCTTGCCTGCCCGGCGCTTCTTCGGCTTGCGCTTGGCGGGACCCGTCGCGACGAGTTCCTCGGGTAGGGCGACTTCGATGCGGCGGCCGTCGATCTCCACCGCGAAGGTGCGGCGGGCAGGCGTCTCAGTGTCCGCGTCCTCGTCGGTTTCCGGGGTGGTGGGCAGCTCGCCGTCCCACTCTTCTTCGATCCAGCGGGTGTAGACGCCGAAGCCGTCCTCGTCGCCGACAAACGCCGGGTTGTCCAGGATGGCCTGGTGGAACGGGATCACGGTGGGGAAGCCGGCCACGACGTACTCGCCGAGGGCGCGGCGGGCGCGCTCGATCGCCTCCCGGCGGGTGGCGCCGGTGACGATCAGCTTGGCCAGCATCGAGTCGAACTGGCCGCCCACCACGGATCCTGCGCGCACGCCGGAATCCACGCGCACGCCCGGGCCGGCCGGCTCGGCGTAGGCGGTGACGGTGCCGGGCGCCGGCATGAAGTTCGCCGCCGCGTCCTCGCCGTTGATGCGGAATTCGATGGCGTGGCCGTGGGGGACCGGATCGGCGTCGATGAGCAGCTGCTCCCCGCGGGCGATGCGGAATTGCTCTCGCACCAGGTCGATGCCGGTGGTGGCCTCGGTGACGGGGTGCTCCACCTGCAGGCGGGTGTTGACCTCCAGGAAAGAGATCAGGCCGTCGGAGCCCACGAGGTACTCCACGGTGCCCGCGCCGAAGTAGGCGGCCTCGCGGCAGATGGCTTTAGCGGAGGCGTGGATGCGTTCGCGCTGCTCGTCGGTGAGGAACGGCGCCGGGGCCTCCTCCACAAGCTTTTGAAAACGGCGCTGCAGGGAGCAGTCGCGCGTGCCGACGACCACCACGTTGCCGTGCTGGTCCGCCAGCACCTGCGCTTCCACGTGTCGGGCCTTATCCAGGTAGCGCTCCACGAAGCACTCGCCGCGACCGAACGCGGCAGTGGCCTCGCGGGTGGCGGACTCGTACAGCTCCGGGACCTCCTCGAGCGTGTAGGCCACCTTCATGCCGCGGCCGCCGCCGCCGAACGCCGCCTTGATTGCCACGGGCAGGCCGTGTTCTTCAGCGAAGGCGACTACCTCGTCGGCGCCGGCAACCGGGTTCTTCGTGCCCGGCGCCATCGGGGCCTGCGCGGCCTCGGCGATGTGGCGGGCGGTGACCTTGTCGCCAAGCGCGGCAATGGCCTCGGGGGAGGGGCCGATCCAGGTCAGGCCTGCGTCGATGACCTTCTGCGCAAACTCCGCGTTCTCTGACAGGAAGCCGTAGCCCGGGTGGATCGCGTCCGCGCCGGACTTTTCCGCTGCGGCGATGACCTTGTCCATGTCCAGGTAGCTCTCGGCCGCGGTTTCGCCGCCAAGCGCGAAGGCCTCATCGGCCAACTGCACAAACGGCGCGTCCGCGTCCGGCTCGGCGTACACGGCGACAGACGCGATGCCCTCGTCCACACACGCGCGGATGACACGCACGGCGATCTCGCCACGGTTGGCCACCAGCACCTTGGTCACGCGGTTAGGCAAGTCAGTAGTCGCTGCAGTGGTAGGCACGAAGCAATCCCGTCCTTACATTCGGAAAACACAAACCGTTAGAAACGTCGGACAAACGTCGAACCATGTTACAGCGCTACCGCGCCGGCGCACTTAATCTGCAGCGTTGTCGGGGTTGTCGCCCTTGGCCACCGGCATGCGCACCATGTTTCCCCACTCGGCCCAGGAGCCGTCGTAGAGCGCGACGTTGCTAAAGCCCAGGATGTGCTTGAGCACGTACCAAGTATGCGAGGAACTCTCGCCGAGCTGGCAGTACACCACCGTCTCGGCGTCCTTGTCGAAGTCGGCGTAGATCGCTTCAATGTCCTCCAGCGAGCGGAAGCGGGCGTTCGGGAAAACGGAACGGCCCCACGGCACATTCACCGCGCCGGGGATGTGGCCCTGGCGCAGCGACGGCGCGGAGGAAGGCCCCGGATTCGGGTCTTCGCCCAGGTAGAACGGGGCCGGCCGGGCGTCGATAAGCTGCGCGGGCGTGCGCTCCAGCAACTCCGAAGCAAACGCGCGGAAGGGCGCATCCTGGCGCTGAACCACCGGGTAGTCCGATCGCGGGTAGTCCGGCACCACAAAGGAAGTGTCGCGCTCTTCGCCCATCCACGCGTCGCGGCCGCCGTCGAGAAGCCGCACGTCCGGGTGGCCGAACAGCTCGAACACCCACGCGGTGTAGGCCGCCCACCAGTTGGACGAGTCGCCGTAGACCACCACAGTGTCGTCGCGGTTGATGCCGCGCGAGCGCATCAGCTCCGCAAACGCCTCGCCGTCGATGAAGTCGCGCACCAGCGGGTCGTTCAAATCCCGCTTCCAGTCAATGCGCACCGCACCGGGGATGTGGCCGATGTCGTAGAGGAACGCGTCCTCATCGCTTTCCACGACCTTCAAACCCGGCACGCCCAGGCGGGCGGACAGCCACGCCGCGGAAACGAACTTCTCCGGGTGCGCGTACTGCTGGAACTGCGGGGTGTCGTCGAGCTCGATGCCCATGGCGGCAACCTTTCTTCTCGCTCGTGTGCGGTGTGCAACACCAGTGTGCAAAACCACCGTCAACGATACAGAAACGAATGCGGGGCACTTGATATGTTTCGCCGAAAAATACGGTGGTGTGAACTTGCACACTATCAAATCGCTCACCCGGTGGAACTCACTGCCGCCGGTTAAAGTCGGAGGTAGGAACATACAGGTCGCGGCCAGTTTGTTCTAGCAATCTGACCTGCCCCGACGGCTCCTGCGTGAGCGTGAAGCGGGGCATGAACCATGAAAGGGACCAACCGTGCACAAGGCGATTGTTGTCTTCGAGGTCGAAGGCGGCTCCGACAAGTCCTTCGACGGCCACCGCAAGGACACCATGCCCATCGTTAACGCCATCAAGGAAAAGGGCTGGCACTCCGAGGTCGTCTACTTCCGCCCGGAGTGGGCGGACGACCTGTTCACCTACGTCTCCGAAAACTTCGACGCCTACATCTCCCGCGTGAACCCGGGCAACATCCCTGGCGGCGAGAAGGGCTACTTCGACCTGCTCACCCGCCTGTCCGAGGCCGGCCTGGTGGGCATGTCCACCCCACAGGAGATGATCTCCTACGGTGCCAAGGACGCCCTGGTCAAGCTGAACAAGACCGACCTCGTGCCGGAGGACACCGCCGCGTACTACGACGTGGAGGAGTTCCACAACACCTTCCCCAAGTCCCTGTCCTACGGCGAGCGCGTGCTCAAGCAGAACCGCGGCTCCACCGGCTCCGGCATCTGGCGCGTGCGCCTTGCCGACGAGTCCCTGGCCGAGTCCGTCGAGCCGGGCACCGCCCTGCCGCTGGACACCAAGCTCAAGTGCACCGAGGCCGTGGACAACCACACCGAGGACCGCGAGCTGGGCGAATTCATGGACTTCTGCGACCAGTACATCGTCGGCGATAACGGCATGCTCGTGGACATGCGCTTCATGCCGCGCATCGTCGAGGGTGAGATCCGCATCCTGCTGGTCGGCCCGCACCCGGTCTTCGTCGTGCACAAGAAGCCGGCTGAGGGCGGCGACGCGTTTTCCGCGACCCTGTTCTCCGGCGCGAAGTACACCTACCAGAAGCCGGAGGAGTGGCAGGAGCTCGTCGACATGTTCGCCGAGGCCCGCCCGGTCATCGCTGAGAACCTCGGCGGCGACAACATCCCGCTGATCTGGACCGCGGACTTCATGCTCGCCGACGACGACGAGACCGGCGAGGACACCTACGTCCTCGGCGAGATCAACTGCTCCTGCGTCGGCTTCACCTCCGAGCTGGACATGGGCATCCAGGAGAAGGTGGCCGAGGAGGCCATCAAGCGCGTCGAGGAGAAGCACGCCTAAGAGCATTTCGCTTCTCGACGAGCACTCCGCCCGTTCGCAACGGATCGTCTAGCAGACACAATGGCCTGCTAGACGATCCGTTTCTTATTGGCACCCATCTCCAACATCAGCTGGGGAAATAGATTGCCGGGTGCGGGATCGTCTAGCAGTATTCGTTGCGGTGCTAGACGATCCGGCGATTAGTTGAGCAAGTAACCGGACTGGTTCCAGAACCGGTTGAACTGCTCGACGTCGCCAGCGACGGGCTGCACAGCGTCGCCTTGTGCCGTGAGGTCCACGGTGTAGTGGTCGGTAATACCTGCCGCGGTGGCTTCTCCGCGTTCACCCCAGGAGAGGCGGAGCTGGCCGTCGTTAAGCAATTCGATGCTCTCAACCTCTGTGAATAGCCGCATGTCGCCTGCGGGCTGGCCGTTGACGTAGAGCGCGAGGCCGTCGCTGATGGAGGCGCCGGTGCCTGCCGGGCGATCCCCGTCGCCGAGTGAGCCGCGGAACGTGATCCAGCTGATCGGCGCGCACGGATCGTAGTGGTTCTCGATGTCCTCGATCCAGTAGTTCATGTCCGACTGGCTGTCAGCTGCCGGCATGCGGCCCGGGGCTGTGCCGGTGGCATACTGCTGGCGCGGATCGGTGGGCAAGCTGGCGCAATTTTCCCCCTCGGGGGCGGCTGCTGGCGGGGCAGCGGCCTCGCTGGCTGGTTGCTGCGCGGCAGCCTCGGTGACGGTCTTTTCCTGGATCTTCTCCTGCGTCACCGTTTCCGCCCCGGCGCCGCCGATGGATGCGGTGACCGTGGGCGCTTCGCCGCCGGTTTGCGCAGAAGTGTCCGCTGTCGTGTCTTCCGTGGCGCTGCACGACGCAATCGCGAGCGCCGCCGGAACTGCAATGAGCAGCTTGGTCGCTTGGTTGATTCGCGTCATACCTCGTTAGGGTAAGAGCTTTTCCACGCTTTGCGGGTCGGCGTCGGAAAGCATCTGGCGGCAACGGTCGTATTCTGCCTGGTCACCGATAGCCTGTGAGGTTACTGCCAACATCGCAATGGCCTTCAACACGCCCTGATTCGGCTCGTGGGAGGCGGGAACCGGGCCCCAGCCCTTCCAACCGTTGGCGCGCAGGCGGTCCAGGGACCGGTGGTAGCCGGTGCGGGCGTACGCGTAGGCGACGAGCTTGTCGCCGTCACTCAGTTCGCGTTCCGCGCGGGCGGCCCAGACGGCGGGGGAGTCGGGGTGGGCGAGCGCGGTGTCGTCTGCAAGCAAATCCTTGCCCGCGGCTGGGTCGGCGGGCAGCTCGATGGGCTTCGGGGCGAGCATGTCGTTGATTTCCATGGCCGCCAGGCTACTAGTTTCCTGGGAGACCGTGACGGGCCAGGCATTCGCGCATATTGTGGGGCGCGTAACCCGATGTGACCTGCGTCCCACACCGAGGAGCACCAATGGCTAGCCCGCTGTATGTCGCCCAAAACGGAACCTACGAGGAGTTTCTGGAGGTCTACGACCCAGAAGCGCACGATGCCACGGAGATGCTGTGCGCCGGACTGATCAACCGCGACCCTGAGGCACGCGAAAAGATCAGCAACGACATGCTGGATCGCGGCGCGGATCCAACGGTGGTGGATTACGGGCAGAACACGCTGACGCTGCTGCTGAGCCACGACCGGTTCGCTGACGGCGACCCTGCACTGGCGCAGCGGCTTATCGACGGCGGCGCCGACGTGGACTATCGCGAAAGCGGTGGCGACGTACCCATGATGCTTGCTATTCGAATCCGCGTTGACGACGACGAACAGCGCCGCCCCCTGTACGAGGCACTGTTCGCCGCGGACGTGGATTTGGACGAGCCGACGAACCTGCGCACCCGAAAGAACTCGATCGGGAAGTGGCTGCGCATGAACGTGGACGGGCGCCCCGGCAAACTCGATGTCCTGGACGAGTTTCTCAAGGCCAGAGGCTATTAGGAGGCGATTGTGGCAAGCCCGACGCATACGGCGAAGAAGGGCACCTACGAGGAGTTTCTCGAGGTGTTCGACCCAGAGGTGAACGACCCGACGGACATGTTGCTTAACGGCCTTACCAACAAGGATCCGGAAACCCGCGCCGCGATCTGCAACGACATGTTGGACCGGGGCGCGGATGCGTCGAGAGTCGAATACGGGCAGAACGCGCTGACAGTACTGCTTGGCAGGCACCGCCACCTGGGGTCTGGTGATGCTGCTCTCGCGCAGAGACTTGTCGACGGCGGCGCCGACGTGAACTACCGCGAACGCCGGGGATCCTTGGTCCTGCAGCTGGCGATCGAGATCCGTGTGGACGACGACGAGCAGCGTCGACCGCTCTATCAGGCCCTGTTTGGAGCAGAAGAGCTGGATCTGGATCTTCCGTCCAACGCACACGAGCCAGTCATGAGCATCGGTGAGTGGCTGCGCATGAACGCCGACGACCGTCCGGAAAAGCTCTATGTCCTCGACGAGTTCTTGAAAGCAAAAGGTTATTAGCGAGGGAGAGAAAACCATGGCAAGCCCGCTGTATGTCGCCCAAAACGGTACCTACGAGGAGTTTCTGGAGGTCTACGACCCGGAAGCGAACGACGCCACAGAGATGCTGTGCGCCGGACTGATCAACCGCGACCCGGAGGCTCGCGAAAAGATCAGCAACGACATGCTGGACCGCGGCGCCGATGCGACGGTGGTGGACTATGGGCAGAACACGCTGACGCTGCTGCTGAGCCACGACGATCTCGGCGACGGCGACCCGGCTCTCGTGCAGCGGCTCGTCGAAGCAGGCGCCGACGTGAACTACCGCGAAAGCCACGGGGACACACCGATCAAGCTCGCGGTGAAGATCGGAGTGGAGAGCGACGAGCAGCGCCGTCCCATCTACGAAGCGCTGTTCGGTAAGGACGTGGACTTGGACGAGCCGTCGAGTGTCCGCAACCCCAAGAACAAGATCGGCGAGTGGCTGCGCATGTGCGTGAACCACCAGCCGGAGGGGCTCAAGGTCCTCGACGAGTTCCTCACCGCCCGCGGATTCTAGGGGCGCGTGCGGGGGGGTCGTCGCAAATTTGTACGAATCAACAACGCTAAAATCCGACCTGGGGTTTTGCAGGGCAGATTCCGAAAAATGTCGATTCGTACAAAACCGCCCGGATCTCGGCCAGCCCCTCACTCCCAGAAGTCGGAGGCGTCCAGCCCGAAGCGGTAGAGGCAGCGGCGAAGCAGCGGCATGGACAGGCCGATGACGCTGGTGGGGTCGCCCGAGATGGAGTCGATGAACCAGCTGCCTAGGGCCTCCAGCGTGAAGGCGCCGGCGCACTCGAGGGGCTGCCCGGAGCGGGCGTAGGCCTCGATGTCTGCGTCCGACACCTCGCCGAAGCGGATGGTTGTGCCAACGGTGTCCACGACCCACTCGCCGCCGAACCACACGGCGTGGCCGGTGAGCAGCTGCGCGTCCTTGCCCCGCTGCGCCTTCCAGCGGCGCACCGTCTCCTCAACGGTGTGGGGCTTGCCCAGCAACTCGCCATCGAGCAGCAGCATGGAGTCGCAGCCCACCACCACGTCGTCGGGAAACTCGGCAATCGCGGTCTCGGCCTTGGCCCGGGCTAGGGTGGAAACGGTGGTGGCCGGAGGGGCGTCGATAAGCGATGCGATCACCGCGTCCTCGTCGATGTGGGCCGGTCGTAGCACCGGCCGCACGCCGCCTTGCTCGAGCAGCATGCGCCGCGACGGCGACTGCGACGCCAGCACCAGGCGCATCAGAAGTAGGCCGCCGAGTCGAAGGCGTGCGGGTTGAAGGCGGTCGCCGGGTGGTCGACGCCCCAGAGACTCGCGTCTGGCCGCACGCCGGCGAGCTTGCGTTCGCGCTGCAACTGTTCCAGCACCTGGGAAAGCGCCTGAAGCTCCGCCGCGGTGGGGTTGCCCTTGAGTACCTGAATGTCCACGTCAGCCTCCTTTTCGTGCCTTACAGCGGGATGTTGCCGTGCTTCTTCTGCGCCGGGTAGCCCACCTTGCGCTCCAGCAGGCGCAGGCCCTCGAGCACGCGGTCGCGGGTGGCGGACGGCTCGATCACGGCGTCGACAAGGCCGCGCTCGGTGGCCACGTACGGGTTGAGGTTCTCCTCGGCGTACTGCTCGGCGTCGGTGCCGATGGCTTCGGCGGCGGTGGGGGCGTCTGCGAGCGCGATCTGCGCGGTCGGCCACGCGAACACCAGGTCAGCGCCCAGGCCCTTCGAACCCAACAGCGCGTACGAGGGGCCGAACGCCTTGCGGGTGACCACGGTGATCGTGCCCACCTGGGCCTCGGCGAACGCGTAGGCCAGGGCGGCCGCGGCGGCGGACGAGCCGGCGCGCTCCTCCTCGACGGCCGGCAGGAAGCCCGGCGAGTCCACGAACTGCACCACCGGCAGGTTGAACGCGTCGCAGGTGCGGATGAAGCGCGCGGCCTTGCGGGCGGCGTCGCGGGTCAGGCAGCCGGCCAGCACGCTCGGCTGCGTGGCGACGACACCAACGGCACGCCCGCCGACATGCGCAAACCCGGTGACCACAGAGCCCGCGTAACCTGCGGAAAGCTCGAAGAAGTCCCCGTCTGTGACGGCGTTGACCACGTCCAGCACGTCGTAGGGCTGGTTGTCGTCGTCTGGGATGAACGTGTCCAGGTCAGCACCGGAACCGGTAGCCTCGGCGCCCAGCGGGGACGCGGCCTTGTTGTTCAGCGGCAGGTAGCCCACCACCGCGCGCGCGAGCTCCACGGCCTCCACGTCGGTGGCGGCGGTCAACTGCGCCAGGCCGGTCTCCGCGGCGTGGACGGCACTGCCGCCGAGCTGCTCGCTGGTGGTTTCGGTCTCGGTCACCTTACTCACGATGTCGGCGGTGGTCACGTGCATCGCCGCGCCCTCGGCCATGATGGTGATGTCCGCCAGCGGCACGGTCGCCGCAGCCAGCGCCGCCGCGTCGCCGGCCACGACCGCGATCTGCGGGATCAGCCCGGACGCGCGGGTGGCGGCGCGCAGGATCTGCGCCTGCATGTGCGCGGTGACAATGCCTTCCTTCCAGCGCGGGCCGGTGGAGTCGTAGATGCCGATCAGCGGCACGCCGGTCTTGGTGGCCAGGTCGTAGATCTTCAGCATCTTCTCGGCGTAAACCTCGCCGATCTGCCCGTCGAAGACGGTGGGGTCTTGGGAGAACAGGCATACCCTTCGGCCGTCGATAAGCCCGTAGCCTGTGACTACGCCGTCGGTGGAGGGCTTGGATTTGTCCATCTTGTACGCCTCGACGCGGTGCTTTGCCAGCGCGTCGGTTTCCACGAACGTGCCTTCGTCCACAAGCTTTTGTACGCGCTCGCGCGCGGTGGCGGCCCCAGCTGCGTGCACTGCATCGATCGCGTCCTGACCGACCGGAGCCTGCGCCTCATCCAGGCGGTTGCGCAGATCCTCGATGCGGCCCGCGGTGGTGGTCATGTCGGGTTTGGATGAACTCATAACGCCTCAGTCTAGATTCCTTATGTGCCGCAATGCTTATCGACGGCTCCGCCGCCCGCGTTTCACCCTCCACCGACGGGCAGTAGAGCGGCGCCTAAGCGCCGAGGAGGGCGAGGGGCATGACGATGATTCCGTCGGGGCGGACGTATGCCTGTTTACCTGTGGTTACCACCATCAGGTTGGTTACCCGGTCCGGGATGCGCTCGCGCAGCCACAGAAGGTGTCGGACGTCGGTGTCCTCAACCCGCGGCTTGAGTTTGACCTCAACACCGACGACTTCTCGTTCCGGCCCTTCGACGATGAAGTCGACTTCCCGTTCTCCGGCGTTTGATCGGAGGTGGTACACCCGCGCTCTGGCTGCTTGAGCCAGCACACGGAGTGTGAGCGCAGTCAGGGATTCGAAGAGTGGCCCAAACATATGGGCCGCGCGGTTGCTGAGGAGGCTGGATGCGCCGATGCCGAGCAGTCGTGCCGCGAGAGCGGGGTCGGCGAGGTGGTGTTTGGGACCCTGCTGCAACCGCTTGAACTCGTTATGTTCCGGAACCCACCCCGGGACAGGGTCGAGTAGCCAGATTTTCGCAAGATGCTCTCGGTAGGCGAGTGTGGTCTTTTGGTTTGGTTTTTCGGTCTGTCCGCCTGTCGTGGCGTCAAGCAATCTGGAGTAGGCCGTGGTGGTCGACGTCGCCGCAGCGTATGCGCGCAGCCAGCTCCGGAGCGCTTCGGGCCGGCGGACTTCGTAGCCTGCATCGGGGATGTCGCGGTCGACGATGCGCTCGATATACGAGTCGAGCATCAGTGTTTGGACCGTGGGGTCAGCCGCGGCAATGGCGGGAAAACCACTGCCGGTAATGAGCTTGGCGTAATCGCCGACCTCAAAATCTGAGTGTCCCGACACGTCGTTGTCTCCGGCCAAGATCCTGGCGAAGCTGCACGTGGGGTCGGAGACGCCGCGTTCATGGACCGCCATCGGGCGCATACGCAACGAGAAGATCCGCCCGGCACCCGAGTGGGAGCCCTTTGCATCGACGGGAGTGGCTGAGCCGGTGAGGAGAAAACGCCCGGGGCAGCTCCTTGGTCCACCTGGCGGCGAACTGCATCCCAAACCTGGGGGAGATGCTGCCACTCGTCGATGAGCAACGTGCCGTCCGGCGCCGAGGAGAGCGAAAAATCGGCCTCCGCAATGCTGCGCATATCCGGATCATCAAGGAACCAAGTGGTGTTGGCGCGGCGTTTGGCTGTGTCGGTTTTCCCGACACCTTTCGGTCCGTCAATGGCGATTGCGGACAGGTGAGGCATGAGAAGGTCGAGCTCGTCGTCTAGGGTGCGTCGGAGGTAGGCCATATTGAGCATTGTACTGCACGAAAGCGTCCTACTACCGCATTTTCAGGACTTCTACTACCCAATTTTCAGAAGCTCTACTACTCTATTTTCAGGACTCCTACTACCCGATTTTCAGAAAAGAGGCCCCGCGCCGGGTAAGCGGCGCGGGGTTCAAGCGAGGGTCAGGGTTGTGGAGTGACTACAGCACTACCGGTCCCAAACACGGTGGGAAGCCAGCAGCTCCTTCACCGGATCGGCGGCCGCGTCGGCGGTGTCGACCGCGACGATGCCGGGCTGGTCCGCCGGGACGCGTGCGGCCTCCAGCGCCTGCTTGCCGGCCTCGCCCACGGCGACGATGGCCTTCTTGTGGCGCTCGCACTCGCCGAGGATGGTGTCCACGTCCGTCTTCGCCGGCGGGTTAACCACCACGACCGCGTCGAACTCGATCGAGCTGGCGGTGAGGTAGGTGCGCGAGATCGGCGCGTCCTTGTCGCCCAGCTTCACCGTGCCGCCCTTTTCCGCCACCACGAGCGGGGTGGTGCCGGCGGCGGAAAGCTCGTCGACGAGTTTGCCCACGGCTGCGGCCTGGTCGCCCTCGATGTCGGTGGAGATCAGCACGCCGATCTGGCGGCCGTCGATAGGCCAGGTGCCGCCCATCTGGGACAGCGCCTTCGAGGGCTCCACGTCCGCGACCTGCTGCTTCTCCGGGTGCGGCAGACCCAGATTGTCGGCGACAGTCTCCGCGAGGTCCTGGTCCACGTGCGCCAGCACCTCGAGGTAGCGCGTCTTCACCGACTCCTCGTAGCACTTGCCCAGCTCGAACGACAGGGCCTGGGTGAGATGCTCCTGCTCCACGTCGGTGAGCGAGACGTAGAACAGTCGGGCCTGAGAGAAGTGGTCGTCGAAGGACGCAGGGTGCTCGCGGGTGATCTCGCCGTTCACGGCGACCGGCACGTCGATAAACGCGCCCTCGTCCACAGTGGCCTCGGTGGGTGCGCCGCCGTCGAGCGTGTTCGGCTTGTACGGCGCGACGCCGGTGTGGGAGGCCACCTGGTGCATGCCGTCGCGAAGGTTGTCATTGACCGGCGCCTGCGGGCGGTTGATCGGCAACTGCGAGAAGTTCGGCCCGCCCAGACGGGAAATCTGGGTATCCAGGTAGGAAAACAGGCGGCCCTGCAGCAACGGGTCGGCGGTGACGTCGATGCCCGGAGGCAGGTGCGACGGGCAGAACGCCACCTGCTCAACCTCTTCAAAGTAGTTGCGCGGGTTCTTGTTCAGCGTCATCGTGCCGATGATCTCCACCGGCGCGAGCTCCTCCGGCACCAGCTTGGTCGGGTCCAGCAGGTCGATGCCCTCAAACATCTGGTCCTCGGTGTCCGGGAACACCTGCACGCCCAGGTCCCACTGCGGGAAGGCGCCGGCCTCGATGGCGTTGTACAGGTCGCGGCGGTGGAAGTCCGGGTCCATACCGCCGGTGATCTGGGCCTCCTCCCACACCTGCGAGTGCACGCCGAACTTCGGCTTCCAGTGGAACTTCACCAGGGTGGTCTCGCCGGCGTCGTTGATGAAGCGGAAGGTGTGGATGCCAAAGCCCTCCATCATGCGCAGCGAGCGCGGGATGCCGCGGTCCGACATGTTCCACAGCGTGTGGTGCGTGGCCTCAGTGTGCTGGCCCACAAAGTCCCAGAAGGTGTCGTGAGCGGACTGCGCCTGCGGGATCTCGCGGTCCGGGCGCGGCTTGCCAGCGTGAATGATGTCCGGGAACTTGATCGCGTCCTGAATGAAAAAGACCGGGATGTTGTTTCCCACCAGGTCCCAGTTGCCCTCTTCGGTGTAGAACTTGGTGGCCCAGCCGCGGGTGTCGCGCACAGAGTCCGCGGAGCCGCGCGAGCCCAACACGGTGGAGAAACGGACAAAGACCGGGGTCTCAGCGTCCTTCTTGAACACCTTCGCCTTGGAAATCTTCGAGGCATTGCCATTGGCGACGAACACGCCGTGCGCACCCACGCCACGGGCGTGGACGGCGCGCTCCGGGATGCGCTCGTGGTCGAAGTGGGTGATCTTCTCGCGGAAGTGGTGGTCCTGCATCAACAGCGGGCCACGCTCGCCGGCGCGCAGGGACTTCGACGTCTCCGACAGGCGTGCGCCTTGCGCGGTGGTGAGGTACTCGCCCTGCTGGGCGCGCGGGTCGGTGCCGCCGGAGTTGTCGGCTCCGAAGTGGAACGGGCAGCCGGTGGGGGAGACAGCCGCTGGGGCCTGCTGCTCCGGTGCGTCCTGGGGCGGGTTCTGCTTCTTGTCGGTCACGTGTCACAACCTTTTCGTGTTGGGTTTCCTCAAGTCATCGTCAAGGCGCTGAGGGTGGAATCGAGGGTAGGCTCGTTCGCTTATGCGCGTTTGGACGTGCGGACAGGTTGGCGGCGGCGGGGCGAAGCAAACGTCGATAGGCAATATGCTCTTTAGCCATGACTGTGCGCGACATTCAGGCCATCCAGGACGCGGTGGCGGAGTACTGGCCGAACGTGCGGTGGGTGGAAACCACCGGATCAACCAACGCTGACCTGCTTAAAGAGGGCGAGCCCGGCACGGTGCTCATCGCCGACGAGCAGACTGAGGGCAAAGGGCGCTTGGGGCGCCATTGGGTCTCGCCGAAGGGCTCGCAGCTGGCGATGAGCATGGTGGTGGAGGTGCCCGAGAAGGTGCCGCCGTTTGGCCTTTTGTCCATCGCGCCGGGCGTGGCCGTGACAGACGTGGTGCCGCAGGCGCGGCTGAAATGGCCAAACGACGTGCAGATCGGCGGCAAGAAAATCGCCGGCATCCTCTCCGCGCTGGACTTGCCGCGGGTGATTGTGGGCATCGGCATCAACGTGGCCATGCGGACCGAGGACCTGCCGGTGGAGACCGCCACCGCGCTCAACCTCGAGGGGCTGGACGTGGATTTCGACGACTTCACCGCCGACATCCTGCTCGCCATGGGCAAGCGCCTGAACCAGTGGCGCGAGGGCGACCCGCAGCTGCTCGAGGACTACCGCGCCGTGTGCTCGACCATCGGCCAGCACGTGCGCCTGGAGATGCGCGAGGGCGAGGAGACCGTCACCGGCACCGTCACCGGGATCAACGACGAGGGCGAAGTGCTTATCGACGGCTCCGCTTTCTCCGTCGGCGACGTCCACCATCTGCGGCCGACGTCCTAGGCGTGCAGTACCCTGCCTGTTTATGGCTGGCAAAGCACCGTTTCGCGTCGGCGGGGACGAAGTTGTCCTCGCCGACGTGTGCGCGCCGCTTTCCTCGCTGACCATCCCGCTGCTCGAGCTGGTGGCCGTGACCGGCGTAGCGTGGATGGCCGTCGGCTGGATGGACGTGACCCCGCACGTGGACCCGGGCCTGCGCAACATTGTGGTGCTTATCTGGGCGCTGCTCGTGCTGTGGCGGTTCATCGTCCCGCTGGTAGCGTCCAGGCGCCGGCGCTTCATCGTCACCGACAAGCGCATCCTGGCCCGCGGCCGGCGCGGGGCGGTGGATTCCATCCCGCTGCGCCAGATCCACTCTGTGCGCCGCGAGCGCGGCGGCATCAACGTGGCGGTGTACGGCTACGCCCAGCCGATCGTTTTCGAGCGGGTGGGCAAGACGCGCTCGGTGGAGAAGGTGCTGCAGCGCGCGCTCGGCGCCACGCGCTAAGAGCGCTTGTTAGCCCTTGATCTCGGTGGTGTGCAGCTGCTCGTCCAGGTCCTCGGGGGACAGCTTGCCGCCCAAGAACTCGGCGGTGACGGGCAGGTGCAGCTCCATGTCGGTGCCGGGGCACAGCTCGATCACGGCCTCGTCGACGGTGTAGTCCAGCACGTGGCCGCCGCGCGAGTGCTCGTCGTTGATGAAGTGCACGTGGCAGCCCGGCACGCCGATGCCCTTGGCGTACATGGGGGTGCGGAAACCGCCGATGACACCTTCGACGTCGGTGAAGACGTGCTCCGCGTCGTCGGAGACGGCCTCGGACATTGGCAGGTAGGGCTTTTCCTGCTTGGTCACGGTGCGCACCACCACTTCCTTGAAACGGCCGGTGATTTTCACGGCGGTGAAGAAGTTGTGGCTGGGTTCGGCGTTGTCGATGAACTTGGCCAGCTCGGAGCGGACCATGCCGGCGGGCGCGTCGAATCGCATCCTCGGCACGAAGTTGGTCACCACGGTAAAGGGGGTGCGCTGGTCCAAATCGGCCACGCGTGCCTTGCCGTCGGAGGTGAGCTGGTGGCACACCCCGTCCAGGATGAGCATCTCGCCGTCGAGCGCGTCGAAGGTGCCCAGGCCGAAGTTGCCTTTGCTCAGGATGTCGCTGATGGTCAGCTCGCCGTCGTAGATGCCGTCGAGAAGCGCGGTCATCAGCGAGTTTTGGAAGATGGTGTGGCGGGCGATCGTTTCAGACATGGCTGCGATGCTAGTCGGAGGGGCGACTACAGTGTGCAGAGTGAGTAACGCCTATGGGATGCCCGTCGTCGCCGTCATCGGCGACGGCCAGTTGGCACGGATGATGCAGACGGAAGCGATCGAGCTCGGCGTGGAGACCCGCGTGCTGGCGGCAAGCAAGGACGCCTCGGCCGCGCAGGTGTTCGGCGATGTGCGCCTCGGCGACTACACCAAGCTCGAGGACCTGCGCGCGGTCGTGGATGGCGCGGATGCGGTCACCTTCGACCATGAGCATGTGCCCAACGAGTACGCGCAATTGCTTATCGACGATGGCGTGGCCGTCGAACCCCGCCCCGATGCTTTGATCTACGCGCAGGACAAACTCGAGCAGCGCAAGCGCCTGTCCGAGGCCGGCCTGCCGGTGCCGGCGTTTACGGCGATCGAGTCGGCGGCGGACGCCGAGGCGTTCTGGGATGAGACTGGCGGCCAGGTGTGTCTGAAAGCCACCCGCGGCGGCTACGACGGCCACGGGGTGTGGTTCCCGTCGTCACGCGAAGAGTGCGCCGAGCTGGTCGAGGACCTGCTGGGCCGCGACCTGCCGCTGATGGCGGAGAAGAAGGTCGCGTTCACCCGTGAGCTTTCCGCGATGGTGGCGCGCAACCGCTCCGGCGACGTGCGCGCCTGGCCGGTGGTGGAGTCGCGCCAGGACGGCGGCATCTGCCGCGTGGCCATCGCGCCCGCGCCGGGCATGTCCCCGGAGCTGGCCAAACGCTGCGAGGAGCTCGCCGTGCAGGTCGCCGAAGGCTTGGGCGTGACCGGCGTGTTGGCCGTGGAGCTGTTCGAGTACGAGGGCGACAACGGCCCGGAAGTGTCGGTCAACGAGCTGGCCATGCGCCCGCACAACACCGGCCACTGGACCCAGGACGGGTGCGTGACCTCCCAGTTCGAGCAGCATGTGCGGGCTGTGCTGGATTGGCCGTTAGGTGCCGTCGATAAGCTTTCGCCCGCAACCGTCATGGTCAACACCCTCGGCGGCGACGAGGACCCCTCCGTGCCGATGGCCGAGCGCGTCATTGCGGTGATGCGCAAGTACCCGCAGGCCAAGGTGCACCTCTACGGCAAGGACCACCGCCCCGGCCGCAAGATGGGCCACGTCAACGTGTGCGCCGACACCGTCGAGGAAGCGCTCGCCGTGGCCGAGGACGCCGCGCACTACATCATCCACGCAACCTGGAAGGACTAGACACATGGCACAGCCAGTCGTTGGCATCATCATGGGCTCCGACTCGGACTGGGACACCGTCGCCCCGGCCGCCGAGGTGCTCGCCGAATTCGGCATCCCCTTCGAAGTGGGCGTGGTCTCCGCGCACCGCACGCCGGAGAAAATGCTGGCCTACGCCAAGGAAGCGCACACGCGCGACCTGCAGGTGATCATCGCCTGCGCCGGCGGGGCGGCGCACCTTCCGGGCATGGTGGCGGCAGCGACCCCGCTGCCGGTCATCGGCATCCCGCGCGCCCTGGACACGCTGGACGGGCTGGACTCGCTGCTGTCCATCGTGCAGATGCCGGGCGGCGTGCCGGTGGCGACCGTCTCCATCGGCGGGGCGAAAAACGCAGGCCTTCTGGCCGCGCGCATCCTGGGTGCCGCCGACCCGTCCGTGCAGCGCAAGATGGTGGACTACCAGGCGCGCATGGCGGCCGAGGTCGAGCGCAAGGACGAGGCGCTACGCAAGCGCCTGATGGGTGAATAACCCAATCGTCGTGCTGGGCGCCCGCATCGTCGACGGGCGCCCCTCGCGCATGCTCGAATTCCGGCTGCGCCGGGCGCTCGAGGTGTGGCGCGCGGCCCCCGCGCCGCTGGTCGTCTCCGGTTTTGAGGAGGCCCCGGTGATGGCGGCGTGGCTCGTGGAGCACGGGGTGCCCGAGTCGGGGGTGGTGCTGGAGCCGGAGGCGCGCTCCACCAACGAAAACCTGGAGCGCTCCCGGGCGCTGTTCCCGGAGGTCGAGTGCCTGACCGTGGTGACCAGCGGGTTTCACGTGTTGCGCACCCGCGTGTGGGCGTGGCACCTGGGTATTCCGGTGCAGTTGGTGGCGGCACCGACCCCGGAGACGTCGCGGGTGAAAAACTACGCGCGGGAGGTGGTGGCGCTGCCGCACTCCGTGGCGCGGGTGGTTTGGCGCCGTTTCGTGCGCCGCGTGCTCGGGCGGTAGGGGTCGGATTTTCGTATACGATATCCGCATGGAAAAGATCCACGGCAAATCGATCACCGAAGAGCAAATTCAGCGGTGGGCTGATGAGGCTGAAGCGGGTTACGACCTTTCAAAGCTGCCGGCTCCGCGCCGAGGTCGTCCACCAGTAGGTAAAGGTGCAGGCACGGTCGTGCCGGTGCGTCTCGACGACGAAACGGTCGCCGCCCTCATGGCCCGCGCCGAAGCGGAGGGTCTGGCCACCCGGTCGGATGCGATCCGTGAGGCTATCCGGCAGTGGACTGGGGCAGACCTACAGAGCTAAACCCCGAGTAAGTGATCCAGAGTAAGGCCGATTTTGGGCCATACTCTGGATCCCTTACCCGGGGTTTGTGGAATGGGGGTCGCGCCGAGACGGGGGCCGCGCGGCCGGAAGCGCTACTTCTGCAGACCCGGCAGGTTCAGGCCCAGGTGCGGGCCGGCGAAGTACAGGCCGGCGGCGCCGATGGTGGCCACGATGGCGAGGATGCCGGTGAGCAGGCCGGCGAAACGCATGGCGTTGTCGATCTCGTCCTGGGTGAACTCGGAACTGCCCGGGCCGCTGGACTGTTTTTCCTTCGCCGGGGCGGCGGTGTCGGTTGCCGGGGCGGCGGTGGCCACCGGGGCGGCGCCGGCGACGAGGGCGACGGCGAGCGCGGGGGCGATGGCGCGGCGGGAGATAGAGCTGGTGAGCATGGGCGGTCCCTTCATGGGCGTGAGTGTATCCGCCACAGGATAGCCGACCGGGCCAGAATAACCAGCCACAGCCCCGCCGCGTTACTGCCCGTCGATGAAGCGGGTGACTTTCTCCGCTTCGGCGATCTCTTTCAGCCGCTCGGCGGACACCAGCCCGGTGACCACCACGACGGAGCCGCCGGCGGCGATGGGGCCGAGCACGTTCGCGGCGAACTCCTCGGTGGTGTGCCAGTCCTGCACCAGGTAGCGCTCCGCCTCAATGCCGGGCACCGCGAACGAGCTCAGCGCAGGCGAGGTGCCGAAGTAGTCGTCGCCGTAGAAGCGCACGGTGGGTCCGAAGTCCACGGTGCCCACGGGCAGTTCGCCGCCGGCTTCCACCACGCCGCGGCCGAACGGGTCGTCGGAGACCACCACGCAATCGGGCACCTCGCTCCACCGCGCGGCGCCGTCCAGGGTGGTGAAGATGAGGTCGGGGGCGGGGGCACCTGTGGCGTCGATAAGCGGGGTGCGCGAGGAGTTGTACGCGCCGATGGCGATGACCGCCGCTTGCCACGACACCGGCAGATCGATAGCGACCTCGTCGCCGGCGTCGAATTCCTCGTCGAGCATGTTGGCGACCTTGCTGGCCCAGTTGTCCAGCGTCTGCGCCGAAAAATCCATGCGCACGCCGCGGGAGTCGTCGTAGACGGTCAGGCGCGGCGTCGAGGGGTCGGTCTGCATTAGCGGTGCGAGCATGCTCATGCCCGCCCATCGTAAGGGGCAATTGCTTTACGACGCCAACATGATCGACGCGCCCGGCCCCAACGGCAAGTCGAATTGGTACCAGATAAACAGCAGTACCACCCAGAACAGCCAGAACACCACGGTGAACACGATCAGGCGCGACATCAGGGTGCCGATGCCGGACTAGGTGTCGGGGGCGGGGCTAGTTCACGCAGCGCGGGCTGTCGCCGTCCGCCTTGATCTCGGGGCCGATCTCGGTGGCGCCGAAATCCTCGCCCGGCGTGCCCACAGGCGCCTCCTGCTGCGCTTCCTCCTCAGTCATGAGACCCGGGCCTGCGTAATCGTCGGCCACGACCGCCACCATCGTGCCCGGCTCGAGCGTGGCGTTGGCCACCACCGGCACACCGCCGAGGATCCGCGCGAGCTCCTGGGCGGCAGGGTCGTCCGCGTCGGGCGCCACAACCTGGCTCTGGTAGTACAGGCCGTCCATTGCGTTGGCCACCTCGGAAACTTGGATGCCCTGTTTGCCCAGCTCCTCGCCGACGCGGCCCGCCTGGCCCGGCACAGCCCCGGCATTGAGCACGATGACGTCCTGGGAGCTAAGCGTCGACGACGCCGCGGAGTCGGAAGAGTCTGCGGAGTCGGAGGTCTCGGTGGTGTCCTCTTCCTGATCGGGCTCCACCGCGTCTTCCATGAACCGGTGCACCTGGGCCACGTCGACGGTGACGATAGATTCGCCGTAGTCGCCCACACCGTTGACGGAGGTCACCGGAATGGTGGTGAAGGTGACGTTGTCGCCGGCCAAGCCGGAAAGTTGCTGGGCGAAGCGGACCACGTCCCAGTCCTTATCCAGCGTGACGGAGCGCTCGGCGGCGTTAGCCAGCTCGCGCAGGCGCGCCGGATTGGTCAGGGTGCCCGCGGAGAGCATGGTGCGCACCAGCGACGCCATGAACGTCTGCTGGCGGACAATGCGGTCGAGGTCGCCGCGCGGCAGGTCGTGGCGCTGGCGCACGAACGACAACGCCTGCGTGCCGTTGAGCGTCTGCACGCCGGCGGGGAAGTGGGCGCCGGACAGCGGCTCGTCCACCGCGTTGTTCAGGCACACGGTCACGCCGCCGACGGCGTCGGTGAGCAAGACGAAGCCGAGCAGGCCCACCTGCGCGAAGTGGTCCACCTCCACGCCGGTGAGGTCGGCCACCGCGTCGATCAGCCCCTCTTGGCCCGCGCGCGCGACCCGCTGCTCCAGCTCGGGGCCTTCGGACATGCCCTCTTCCTCGACCAGCTCTTCGCGCTTGTCGGCAGCGTAGGCGCCGTAAACGCCGTTGATCTTGAGGTTGCCGTAAGTGGAGTCGTGGACGTAGGTGTCGCGCGGGATGGAAACGGCCGTCGCCTTCGAGCCGTCCTCCGGGATGCGGACAACCATGATGGTGTCGGTGTTGATCTCGCCGTCGGCCACACCGGCGTTGAGGCGGGCGAGCTCGTCCTCGCTTAAGGGGTTGCCCTGCGCGTCCGTGCGCGAGTCGGAGCCGACGAGCAGGATATCCACCGCGCCGTCGAGCACCGCGTCGTCCTTGTTGCCCTTGCCCTTGGATTTGCTCTGGGAGCTCACGTCCAGCTCCGAGGCGGACAGCTGCCCGCCCAAACGGCCGACGGCGAAGTAGCCGACGCCGGACAGGGTGATCGCCAGGGCGGAGACTACAGCCAGCACTCCTTTGACCACAGGGTGGCCGGACTGGGACACGTCTCGCGTTCGCGATGGTGCCGCCTGAATGTCGCGGGCACGGCGGTTGGGGTCAGTCACGCGGGGAAGTATACGACATTCCCTCCCGAATACCCTCGGCTGTGCCTGTGCCGTACACCAATTCCGGCCCCACTGGTGGGTATGATTCCAGCCATTGTGAACGCAGACTTTCTCCATCCGACTGACGCACCGCTTGCCGTGATTACGGTGACGTACTCGCCGGGCGAGCATTTGTCGCACCTGATTGCGTCGCTCGACGCGGCGACGCGCGGCGAGGTGCATTTGGTCTGCGCGGACAACGGCTCCACCGACGGCGCGCCGCAGCGCGCGGCCGCTCAGCACGAACACGTGGAGTTCCTCCCCACCGGCGGAAACATCGGCTACGGGGCGGCGATTAATGTCGCGGCCGCGGCGCTGGCGGAGCGTCGAGAAGCGAATGCGATCCGAAACGACTACTTCCTCATCGTCAACCCCGACGTCGAGTTCGGCCCGGGCAGCATCGACGAGCTGATCCGCTGCATCGACGCCGCTCCAAAGGCGGGGGCGGCGGGCCCGCGCATCGAGGAAGCGGACGGCTCCGCGTACCCCAGCGCCCGCGAGGTGCCCGGGCTTGCCACAGGCATCGGGCATGCATTGCTTTACGACGTCTGGCCACGCAACCCGTTTTCCCGCGCCTACAAGGCGGACGCGAACATGCACGTCCAGCGCACCGCAGGGTGGCTCTCGGGCGCGTGCCTGCTGGTGCGGTGGGACGCGTTCGACGCCATCGGCGGCTTCGACGAGCGCTACTTCATGTACCTCGAAGACATCGACTTCGGCGACCGGCTTTCTCGCGCCGGGTGGGACAACCTGTACTGCCCGTCGTCGGTGATCCTGCACGACCAGGGTCACGTGGCCAGCAAGTTCCGCAAGGTCACGGTGCCCGCCCATCACGGTTCGGCCTACCGCTTCCAGCGCGACAGGCACCCGCACCCGTGGCAGGCACCGCTGCGGTGGGCGTTGTGGCTCGGGCTGAAGGTGCGCGGGGCGTTCCAACTTGGCCTGCGCAAACCGCGGCGGCGCACCGATACTTAGTTAGACCACAAACACCAGGAAGAAAAGGACAAGCAATGGCAACTTCGGAGCACATCGGCGCCGCGCAGGCGCCCGACGGGGCAGTCACTGAGATGGACGCGGTGATCCTGGTGGGCGGGCGCGGCACGCGTCTGCGCCCGCTGACGGTGTCCACCCCGAAGCCGATGCTGCCCACCGCGGGCTACCCGTTTTTGGCGCACCTGCTTGCCCGCATCAAGGCGGCAGGCATGAACCACGTGGTGCTGGGCACGTCGTACAAGGCTGAGGTATTCGAGGAGTACTTCGGCGACGGCTCCGAGTTCGGCTTGGAAATCGAGTACGTGGTGGAGGAAGAGGCCCTCGGCACCGGCGGCGGCATCCGCAACGTGTACGACAAGCTGCGCTACGACAACGCCATGGTGTTCAACGGCGATGTGCTCTCCGGCGCGGACCTGTCCGCCATCGCCACCACCCACGTGGACAAGGACGCCGACGTGACGCTGCACCTGGTGCGCGTGCCGGATCCGCGCGCGTTCGGCTCGGTGCCTACCGACGAGGACGGCAACGTGCTGGCGTTTTTGGAGAAGACGGAGGATCCGCCGACCGACCAGATCAACGCCGGCTGCTACGTGTTCAAGCGTTCTGTGATCGAGCAGATCCCGGCCGGGCGCGTGGTGTCGGTGGAGCGCGACACGTTCCCGGGTCTGCTGGAGGCGGGCGCGAAGGTGGTCGGCCACGTGGATTCGTCCTACTGGCGCGACATGGGCCGCCCGGACGATTTCGTCCAGGGGTCTTCCGATGTGGTGCGCGGCATCGCGTACTCGCCGTTGCTCGAGGGGCGTACGGGCGAGTCGCTTGTGGACGACTCCGCTGGCGTCGCGCACGGCGTCATCCTCATCGGTGGCACGGCTGTGGGCCGCGGCTGCGAGATCGGGGCCGGCTCGCGTGTGGACGACTCGGTGATTTTCGACGGCGTGACCATCGAGCCTGGCGCGATGGTGCGCAACTCGATTATCGCCGCTGGTGCGCGGATCGGCGCGAACGCGCGGATCACGGACTGCGTGATCGGCGAAGGGGCAACGATTGGCGCGCGTTGCGAGCTGCAGGCGGGCATGCGCGTGTGGCCGGGCGTGGAAATCCCGGATTCGGGAGTGCGTTTCTCTCCGGACGCGTAAGCGACACGCCAAAACTGAAAAATAGTTGCTCAATTCGGCGCCGCTACCATATGTAGTACCCCCGATGTGCACCCCCATCTTCTGGCGCGTGTGACTAATGTGACTCGTGTGACGAGCGACGTGGGAAATGGGGGGCGGGGGACCGAAACTGCAGAATTCTGGTTGCGGCTATTTAGTGTCCCGGTGTGTAATCACAGCAGTGTTATCCGCAGTGCCCGCCAGCCGGGAACTGCGGTCACCACTCTTATACGACCGACAAGCAACTAAGGAAGGTAATGGCGTGGAAAACCAGGCAGACGCCACCCTCCGCGGCGCGGCCGCAGGAGGGATGACCCTCGACGAGTTGTTCGGCGCCGTCGAGCAGGAGTGGCAGGATCAGGCGCTGTGCGCCCAGACCGACCCGGAGGCGTTTTTCCCGGAGAAGGGCGGCTCCACCCGCGAGGCGAAGCGGATCTGCAAAGCGTGCGCAGTGCGCGACGAGTGCTTGGAATACGCGCTCGAGCACGACGAGCGTTTTGGCATTTGGGGCGGGCTCTCCGACCGTGAGCGCCGCCGCCTGAAAAAGCAGATCGGCTAAGCCCTACCAGGGGAAGTCTGGGGAGATAGTCCTCGGATCCAAGTTGAGGTAATTGGCCACAAGAGCGGTCAGAACCCAGGTGATGAGTTCTGACCGCTCTTGTGTTTGCGCTGCCCGGTGCTCGATGGGCATGCGGAACACCACGAAGCGTGCGCGGGTGGGGTTGCCCTGCTTGTCCACCCCGGCCTGCAGCACGCGCCCGAGCGGCACCGGGCCGTCGGCGATGATCTCGTCCGGAAACACCGTCATGTCGGGGCTGAGACGCATCCGGGGAATAGTGTCCACGGCAAGGTCCACGCCGGCCAGCTCGTTGAAGTACTGGTTGTGCAGCGGTGCGTAGGCGTCGATGACCAGCTGGTCGAAGCTGTCTGCGCGGGTGCGGTAGCGCGGCACGCCGATCGGCAGGATGGGCCCGCGCACACCGTGGCCGTGGCGGTTGCGGGCCGGTTGCACGTGGGAGGGGCCAGTGGAGCTCATAGCTGGCAATGCTATTGCGCCGCGGGGCGCAGGTGGCGCGGGCGCGCCGCGTTGCACTATCGAAATCTCAATGTGGGGTTTAGACTTGGCGCCGTGAATATCTACCGCCGTTGTTGCCGCCCCGGGTGCGGCCGGCCCGCCGTGGCCACGCTGATCTACGCGTACGCGGATTCGACGGCAGTTATCGGGCCGCTCGCGCCCGCCCCGGACCCGCACGCGTGGGATCTGTGCGAGCGCCATTCCGCGCACATCACCGCCCCGGTGGGCTGGGAGCTAGTCCGCGTCGAGCACGTCGAACTCGACGACGACGAACTGGACGAGGAGAACACCGACATCACCGCACTCGCGGAGGCGGTGCGCGAAGCAGGACGGGTGACCACCGGGCTGGTGGAAACCGGCCAGGACCCGATCGAGTACTCGGCGGAGAAAGACTTCAACAACCCGGACACCTCCAACCACCCGGTGCACCGCACGAAGCGGGTGGAGGAGCAGATCGCGGCGGCCAAGGCGGCGCGTCGCTCCCACCTGCGCATCGTGCCGGACCCGGAGGTAGAGCAGTAGCAACAGCGGTCTGCGCAGGCCCGTGTCGGGGGCGCGCGATAAGATACCGCGCATGGCTATTGAGCACACAGAAGCAACGCTGAAAAGCGTGATCAAGGCGTACGACGTCCGCGGCGTCGTCGGCGAGACCATCGACGAGGACTTCGTCCGCACCGCTGGCGCGGCGTTCGCGCACATCCTGCGCGGGGAAGGCGAGACCCGCATCGCGGTCGGCCACGACATGCGCCCGTCCTCGCCGGCGCTTGCAGACGCCTTCGCGCAAGGCGCCGCCAGCCAGGGGATCAACGTGACCCTGCTGGGCCTGACGTCCACCGACGAGCTCTACTTCGTCGCCGGCACCCAGCGCTGCGCCGGCGCGATGTTCACAGCCTCGCACAACCCGGCGCAGTACAACGGCATCAAGCTCTGCCGTGCGGGCGCGACCCCGGTGTCCACGGACACCGGCCTGGGCGAGATTGGCCGCATGATCCTCGAGGGCGTGCCGGGGTACGAGGGGGAAGCGGGAGTCGTCGATAAGCATGACGCCCTGGAGGAGTACGCCTCCTACCTGCGCGAGCTTGTGCCGGTGCCCACGCGCCGCAAGCTTGTTGTCGCGGTGGACGCGGCCAACGGCATGGCCGGCATGACGGTGCCGGCGGTGCTGGGGGACATGGACATCCGCCCGCTGTACTTCGAGCTCGACGGCACCTTCCCCAACCACGAGGCGAACCCGCTGGACCCGAAGAACCTGGTGGACCTGCAGAAGTTCACCGTGGAGCAGGGCGCGGACATCGGCCTGGCTTTCGACGGCGACGCGGACCGCTGCTTCGTGGTGGACGAGCGCGGCGAGGCCGTCTCGCCGTCCGCGATCACCGCGCTGATTGCCACCCGTACGCTTGAGCAGCACCCGGGCGCGACGATCATCCACAACCTGATCACCTCGCGCGCGGTGCCGGAGCTGATCGAAGAGCACGGCGGCAAGGCGGTGCGCACCCGCGTCGGCCACTCCTACATCAAGGCGCAGATGGCGGAGCACTCCGCGCTGTTCGGCGGCGAGCACTCCGCGCACTACTACTTCTCCGAGTTCTTCAACGCCGACTCCGGCCTGGTGGCCGCGCTGCACGTGCTGGCCGCGCTGGCGGAGCAGGACGCGCCGCTGAGCGAGCTGATGGGCGCCTACGAGCGCTACACCGCCTCCGGCGAGATCAACTCTGAGGTCGCCGACCAGGCCGCCGCCACGAAGCGCGTGGTGGACGCGTTTGCGGACCGCGCGGAATCCGTGGACACCCTCGACGGCGTGACGGTGCAGCTGAAGGACTCCAAGGCGTGGTTCAACGTGCGCGCCTCCAACACCGAGCCGCTGCTGCGCCTGAACGCCGAGGCGCCGACGCGCGAGGAGGTGGACGCGCTGACCGAGGAAATCCTCGGCATCATCCGCGCATAAGCTTCCCCGCGTACGCTCGCGGGGTATGAGCGGATTTTCCAGGGAAGACGCCCTGTTTTTCGACATCGCCCACGAGGGCGCCCAGCTCCGCGCCGTGGGCCAGGCGGCGCACCTGCTTGCGGGGCTGCGCGGGCTTGCACCCCGCAGCGTGGTCGTGCTGGCCACCGACCAGGTCGCGGCCACCGCGGCGCGGGCGGTGGCGGCGTTCGCCGCCCCGCTCGATGTGCCGGTTGTGGTCGCCGACCAGCTTCCGGCGTACGTCGGCGCGCTCGACGTCGTGGTAGTTGTGGGCGACAACGCCGGCCGCGAGGAGGATCTGCGCGGTTTGACCACCGCTGCCAGCCGCGGCGCCGAGACCATCCTCGCGGGCCCGAATACGGGGCCCTTGCTTGACGACGCACCACAGGCCGCCACCGTCATCCCCGCCCTGCCCGACACCGCCGGGGCCTCCCCGCTTCGCACCTGCGCCGTGGTCGGCGCGGTGCTGCTCGCGCTGCGCCAGCCGGCCGAAGTGGTGGCGGAGCGCTTCGAGCTCTTGGCCTCGGAGGTGGACGCCGAGCTGGAGTCTGTTTCCCCAAGGCGCGACGTGGCGGTCAACGCCGCGCGAAAGCTGCGCGCGCAGGCCGAGGGCGCCCGTGTGCTCCACACCGGCGTCGGGCGGGCAGGAAGCGCGGTGGCAGAGCTGGTGGCGGCATTGTGGTCCACGCACGGCATCCCTGCTTCCGCCGTGGGCGCGGAGGAACTTCCCTTCGCCGTCGAGCGTGCTCAGGAGGGCAATTCCACGGCTGGCGCGGACGATTTGTTCCACGACCCCTACATCGACGGCCCCGCGAAGCTGGTAGGTTTAACAACCGTTGTTTGGTCGTGCGGGACCGCCAGCCCGGTGGTCTCGGCGGGCAGCCGGGTCGAGTCCGTGGAGACGGACGTGGATGATCCGGCGGCCCGTGCGGCGCGCCTGGTTGCCAGGGCGTACGCGGCGACGGCGCTTGCAGCCGACGCCGCCGATGCCGCCGCCTCGGAGGAGTAGAAGGAGAACCATGGAGCACCTTGAAGGAGCTCTGCGCCCCTACCCCTGGGGCTCCCACACGTTGATCGCTCAGCTGCGCGGCGAGCCTTCGCCGAGCCCGCAGCCCCAGGCGGAACTCTGGTTCGGCGCCCACCCGGCGGCCCCGGCGACGGTGAACGGGCAGGGCCTGGACGACGCCATCGCCGCCGACCCGGCCGCCGCGTTGGGCAAGCGCGTGCAGGACGCGCACGGCGACCAGCTGCCGTTTCTGGTCAAGCTGCTCGCCGCGGCCGCGCCCTTGAGCATTCAGGCCCACCCCTCGCTGGAGCAGGCCAAGGAAGGCTTCGCGCGCGAAAACGCCGAGGGCATCGAGCTAAACAGCCCGAACCGCAACTACAAGGACCCGAACCACAAGCCGGAGCTCATCGTGGCGCTGACCGAGTTCCGCGCGTTGGCCGGGTTCCGCCCGGTGCCGGACACCGCCGCGTTTTTCGCCGAGCTGAGCAGTCCGGAGCTGGACCGCTACGCCACCTTGCTGCCCACGGACGGCGAAGGGGATCTGCGGGCGTTGTTCACCACGTTGATTTCCCTGCCGCACCAGCCGCGGGTGGAGCTGATCGAATCGGTGAAGCGTGCTGCGGCGGAGCTCGTCGACAAGCGAAACGCCCCCGAGTGGATGGTGGAGGCCGCGGAGGTCTACCTCGAGCTCAACCAGACCTACCCGGGCGATGTGGGCGTACTGGCGGCGCTGCTGCTCAACGTGCTCACCCTTGCACCCGGCGAGGCGGCGTTTCTGCGCGCCGGCCAGCTGCACGCCTACCTGTCCGGTCTGGGCGTGGAGGTGATGGCGAACTCCGATAACGTGCTGCGCGGCGGGTTGACCACCAAGCACGTGGATGTGCCGGAGCTGGTGAAGGTGCTGGACTTCAGCACCCTGGAAAACCCGCGGGCGGAAACGGCCCCGTCGCACGGCGGCGTGGAGTTCCAGCTTCCTGTGGACAGTTTCGCGGTGCGCATGCATGCGCTTGACGACGGCGACACGTTGGCCGTCGACGAAGACGGCCCCGCGATCGTGCTGTGCACCGCCGGCGAAGTGCGCGGCGCCGACGGGTTCGTCTTAACGCAGGGCAACGGCGCCTGGGTCCCGGCGAGCGAGGCGGCGACGGAAATCACCGCAGCCGGCAAATCCCAGGTGTTTGTGGCGACGGTCTAACGGCCGGTGATCTTGTCAATCACGTCGCGGGCCGTCACGCCTTCTTTCTCGCGCGGGTAGCCTGCGACATCTTCCTTGCCCGCGACGGGAGTCGGCGCCTCATTGCCTCCCGTGGCGGCATCCGGGGTCTGCGGCGCCTCGCTCGGCTGAGCGCTGCCCTGCGGTGCGGCGTCTGCCGCGCTTTCGGTGCCGGGAACCGATTGCGCTGCGGCTCCTGCGCCCTGCATCCGCATCTCCGGGCGCTGGTCTTCCTGCGCGGCGGGGGATCCAGGCTCGGACGGGGTGCCCTCTTGCATTCCGTCCGGCACGTGCGACGGACCAGAGCCGTGGCCCGGCTGTGCCGTTGGCTCAGACTGCTCCGGCTGCTGCGTGGTCTGCGGCTGATCCGGACGCTTCGACGGCTGCACCTCGGATCCACCCGGTGCCGGGGTGGCGGCGGTGCTCGTCTGCGCGGCGCCGCCGTCGCCCGGCTCGCGCGGCGGGGTGCTGCCCGGCGTCTGCTGGGAGGTGGTGCGGTTGTCCGCGGAGGCCGGAGTGGGCTCCGCCGCCGGGTTGGCACCCTGAGGGGCGGCCATGGGCCGGGCCGGAGACGGCACGATGTTGGACGGGCGGTACACGCGCGACGGCTGCGTGGACTCCTGCGCCGGAGCGACTACCGCGTGCGGCGGCAGGTAGGGGTCGTGCGCCGCGTTGTAGCCGGTGGGCATGGAAGCGCCTGCGCGCCCCGCGCCGGAGCCTGCCGCGCCCGCATCCGCGCCGTGGTGCGCGGCGGGGCCGTTGTCGGGGGAGTTGGTGGAGCTGCGCACGGTGCGGGTGTGCGTGAGGTTCTCCGTCACCGTCTCCGTTGTCGGGCTCGCGGTGGTGGAGGCGGCGCTGTTGCCAGTGGTGCCAGCGGCTTCCGCGGTAAACCCGGCGCGGTTGTTCTGGCCGGGGCCGGAGGTCGCCCACACCGTGAAACCGACGACGGCAGCAAGCAGTGCACCTGCGCCGATGAACACGGCTACCCGGCGTGCTGTCCCTTCCACGGTGACTCCTCCCGCGGGCGTTTCCGGCCCGCGCATTGGTTACAACTTGGTAACGTTTGGCTTCGTAGCACTGTTTATAGCACGTCATCGTGAAATGGGGAACCCCTGCGCGGCGAGTTGTTTTGCGTTTGTGTGCCCCGGAGCGTCGTTTTGCCGTATACAAATGGGTGCGACACGTTGTGCGGGCGCCCGCTCGCGCACCATCTACGGAAGGAGCGCCGCAGTGAGTACTTGGGACGAGCAGATTTTCACGGTCGATGCCAACACGGACTTCCTGGACGAGCTAGTCGATCTTGATTTCGAGGATGTTTTTGAGGCGGTCCGTGACGCGGTGCTCCTCGCCGCGAAGCAGGATCCCTCTGAGGAAGAGCTGCTCAACGGCCAGGCCGCAGCCACCATCGCGGCGATCTGGGCGGGCGCGCCGTTTTCCGCCGGCGAGATTGCGGAGACGTACCCGTTTATCCGCCTGCGCCCAGACGAGATGGACGAGCAGTTGGTGGAGTCTGCCGCTTCCGTGCTCGAGGAGGCGGACACTGAGGAGGACTTGGAGCAGTTCCTCGAGGCGCTGGCGTAGCTGAATGATTGTTGCAGTTGAAGGCATCGACGGCGCGGGCAAGAACACGCTAGTCACTGCGGTGAAGGAGCGCTTCGGCGCTGAGACGCTAGCGTTTCCGCGCTATGAAACGTCCGTGCATGCGCAGCTGGCGCACGACGCCTTGCATGGGCGCATGGGCGACCTGACGGATTCGGCGTTCGGTATGGCCACCCTGTTCGCCCTGGACAGGCATGGGGCGAAGCAGCTTCTCGACGGCTTCGCTGGCGACCCGCACAGCGTCATCGTCCTGGATCGTTATGTCGCCTCCAACGCGGCGTACACGAGCGCGCGCACGGGCGACCCGGCCGCCGTGAAGTGGGTCCACGACCTGGAGTTTGGAAAGTTGGGGCTGCCCAAGCCCGACTTGCAGGTGCTGGTGGACACCACCCCGGACGTTGCGCGCGAGCGCGCGGAGGCGCGCGAGGAACAGGACGCGACGCGCACCCGGGACCGCTACGAGCGCGACGTGGCGCTGCAGGTGGCGACGTTTCAGGCGTACGCCGAGCTCGCGGAGCGCAACTGGGCGAGCCGGTGGCTTCGCACGTCGGAACCGGCGGTTATCATGCAGGTAGTGGGCGAGCTGGCGCAGTAAGGCCAGCTCAGCGCGAAAAGGATAGAGGAGGACGCATGGCACCGAAGATCCTCGTGGTGGACGACGACCCGGCGATCAACGAGATGCTGACAATCGTGCTGGAGGCCGAGGGGTTCCAGACCAGCTCCGTGACGGACGGTGCCGAGGCGGTGCCCGCCTTCCGCTCGTTCGACCCGGATTTGATCCTTCTGGATCTGATGCTGCCGGGGATGAACGGCATCGACATCTGCCGCGAGATCCGCAAGGAGTCCGCGGTGCCGGTGGTCATGCTCACCGCCAAGACGGACACGGTGGACGTCGTGCTGGGCCTGGAGTCCGGCGCGGACGACTACATAACCAAACCCTTCAAGCCGAAGGAGCTTGTCGCCCGTATCCGCGCGCGCCTGCGCCGCACGGACGAGACTCCGGCGGACGTCTTCGAGGTCGGCGACCTGACCGTGGACGTGCCGCAGCACACCGTCACCCGCGGCGACGAGGAGATCCAGCTGACCCCGCTGGAGTTCGACCTGCTGGTGGAGATGGCACGCAAGCCGAACCAGGTGCACTCGCGCGAGGAGCTGTTGGAGTCCGTGTGGGGCTACCGCAACGCCTCCGACACACGCCTGGTCAACGTGCACGTGCAGCGCCTGCGCTCCAAGATTGAGCACGACCCGGAAAACCCGGAGATCATCCTCACCGTCCGCGGCGTGGGCTACAAGACCGGTAAGTCGGAGGTGTAGCACCTGGACGCCATACGTCGTGTCGGCGACCGGGTGCGGCACGCCTGGTCCACGAAACTGCAGGTCCGCTTCGTGGGCACGGTGCTGCTCGTGTCCACGGTCGTGATGTCTGTGCTTGGCTTCGCGCTGGCGTCCGTTGTCACCGACCGCATCACCGCAGCCAAGATCGAAACCGCCACTGTGGAAATCGAACGCGCGCGTTCGACCGTGGAGTACCAGCTGGCCAACTCTGGCTCCTCCGCCTCGTTGCAGGCGCGCCTGAATTCGGCGCGCGCCGGGCTGACGCAGCGCGCGCAGGAAAGCGGCGACTCCGCCAGCTTCTACGAGCCTGTGCTGGTGGTGGAGGCGCCGAACGGTGCTGTGACGTCGTCGCCGGAGGCTTACCAAATTCCGAAGCGCCTGGGCGACTATGTTGAAGACGGCAACGTGGCCTACCAGTTCGCCACCGTGGAGCGCCCGGACGGCTCGGCCTACGACGCGCTGATTGTGGGCACCCCGACCAACGCCGACATCCCCAACCTTCGCTTGTACCTGGTGATGAACATGGAAAGCGAAGTCTCCACGGTCGCACTCATGCGCGGCATCTTGGCGTCCGCCGCGGTGATCGTCGTGGTGCTGCTGATGGGCATTTCCTGGCTGGCGTCCCAGCAGATTGTGGCGCCGGTGCGCTCCGCCTCGCGCACCGCGCAGCGCTTCGCATCAGGCCACCTCCGGGAGCGCATGCCTGTCGACGGCGAGGACGAGATGGCCGTGCTGGCCATGTCTTTCAACGACATGGCGGACACCTTGAGCAAGCAGATTGCCAACCTGGAGGAGTACGGCTCGCTGCAGCGCCAGTTCACCTCCGACGTCTCCCACGAGCTGCGCACTCCGCTGACCACGGTGCGCATGGCGGCGGATCTGATCGCGGCGAACGAGGATTCGCTGGAACCGGCGACGAAGCGCGCCTCGGAGCTGATGACCAGCGAGTTAGACCGCTTCGAAGCGCTGCTCAACGACCTGCTGGAGATCTCCCGCCACGACGCGGGCGTGGCTGAGCTCTCCGCGGCGAACGTGGACGCCCGCCAGCCGGTGGAGTCCGCTTGGCAGCAAACCCAGCACCTGGCCGAGGAGCTGGACGTGGACGTCATCTTCGACATCCCGGACGAGCCGCAGACGCTGGAAGGCGACGCCCGCCGCATCGAGCGCGTGGTGCGCAACCTCATCGCCAACGCCATCGACCACTCGGAAGGCAACCCGGTCACCGTGCGCATGCGTTCCAACGACGAGGCGGTGGCGATCACCGTCACCGACGGCGGCGTGGGCCTGAAGACAGGCGAAGAGGACCTGGTGTTCAACCGCTTCTGGCGCGCCGACAAGTCCCGCAAGCGCCACTCCGGCGGCACCGGGCTGGGCCTGGCCATCGCACGCGAGGACGCGCAGCTGCACGGCGGCGTGCTCGATGCGATCGGCGAGTACGGGGTGGGCTCGCAGTTCCGCCTCGTGCTGCCGCGCGACATCGAGGCCGGTTTCACGGAATCGCCGCTTCCGCTCGAGGCGCCGCGCGCTATCGCCCCCGAAGCGCTCGACGCCCCGGAGGACACCGAAGGCGCCGGTGACGCGGCAGCCGGCGGCGGCGACGGGGGAGCTGATGGAGGGGCACCTTTGGACGTCGATAAGCGAAGGCTCCAGGAGGACACCGATGCGTAAAACACTCGCCTGCCTCACGGTGGCGCTGACGACCCTGGCCGCCGGCTGCGCCTCGCTGCCCACGAACTCGGCGCCGCATGTGATCCGCTCCTTCGCGCCCGAGGAGACGGAAACGCAGGCCGCGGGGCCGAAGGACGGCCAGGAATCGGACCTTCTGCTGCGCGACTTCTACCATGCCTCTGCCACCCCCGACAGCGACTACGAGGCGGCGCGCGCCTACCTCACCGAGGGCGCTTCCGCCGCGTGGGACCCGAGCGGGCAGAAACTCGTGGTGGACAGCATCGGCATGACCACCCTGCCGGGATCCTCAGTGGGGCAGCGCAGCTACTCGGTGCACGGCGAAGTCGTCGGAGTGGTGCGCTCCGGCGGTTCATACTCGCCGGAACGCGGAGACTATGAGGCCACCATCGACATGGAGATGGTGGACGGGCAATGGCGCATCTCCTCGCTGCCGGAAGGCGTCGTGTTCGAGCGCACGGAGCTGCGCAACCAGTACCAGCCGTACAACCTGTACTTCTTCGACCAGGACGACCGGGAGCTGGTCACCGACCGCCGCTGGGTGCACTCGCGCCGCGAAACGCTGGCGAGCGACCTGATCGGGCTGCTCATGGAAGGCCCCTCGGAGCGGCTACGGCCCGCGCTCACCGGATCGCTGCCCTCGAGCGTGTCCTACACGGGAGAACAGGACGGCGCCTACACCTTCACCGGCTTCGCCGGCGTGAGCGAGGACGAACGCGCCCGCTTCGCGGCCCAGGTGGTGTGGACGCTCGCCACCGCGGGTGTCACCGGGCCCTACGAGCTCAAGGCCGACGGGCAACCGCTTATCGACGGCACCGACAGCCTCGACACCGACGACTTCATCGCCGCGAGCCCGCTGGTGGAAACCGTCGGCGAAACCAAGCTGTACGCCCTGGCGGGCGGCAAGGTCGTCCGCGTGGACGAGCGATCCACGCAGCCGGTGGAGGGCTCACTCGGCGCCGCGAGCGACGTCATCTTCGCCGACATCGCCAAGGACGGGGAGTGGGCCGCCATTTTCGGCAAACCCGGCGATGCCGAGGACGATATCTTCCGCGTGGGCAAGTTCGACGGATCCGAGGCCGAGGTCATGCGCGCGGGCACGTTCACCCGCCCCGCCTTTGAACCGGACGCGGCGGCGGTGTGGACGGTAGCTGACGGCAAGCGGATCCTGCGCACGGTGCAGTCCGCCGCCACCGGCAGCCTGACCACCGGCGAGGTCAAAGTGGAACTGCCCGACGGCGTGGACGGCAACATTTCCGTGCTGCGGCTGTCGCGCACCGGCACCCGGGTGGTCATGGTGATCGACGGCCGCCTCTACACCGGCATCGTGCGCCGGCAACCCTCCGGCGAGCGTTCCATCGTCAACGTCTACGAGTACGCGCATGAACTCTCAGGCAGCGTGATCTCCGCAGACTGGCGCCCGGACGGCTCCCTCTTGGTAGGCACGACCTCCACTACACCGGTGATGCGCGTGGAGCAGGACGGCTCCTCCATGACCGCGATGTCCGCCGGCAACATTTCGGCGCCGGTGGTGGCGGTGGCGGCGTCGCCGAGCACGCTATACGTCACCGACGCTAACGCGCTTTTGCAGGTGCCGGCCTCCGGTGCGGACAACCCGATCTGGCGCGAGGTGCCGGGACTGGAAGGCGTGCGCGCGCTGCCGATCACTTCGCGCTAGCCTTTCCCGCATGGGGGAGATATTCGGTCAAGTCGGCGAGCTGCTGTTGCCGCGGAAATGCGCGGGCTGTCGCGCGCCGGGGCCGCTGCTGTGTCCCGCGTGCCGCGAAGGCTTGGCGACGCCACCGCAGCGGGTATTTCCCAACACCACCCCGCACGCGCCGGTGTTCGCGCTCGGACCGTACGCCGACCCGCACCGCGGGGTGATCCTGGCCATGAAGGAGCGCAATCACCTGGCTGTGCGCCGCCATGTCGGCGCGGTGCTCGCGGCCGCGCTGGAGTACCTGGAGGCGCGCGGCGAGATCCCTGCCGGGGCGGTGCTGGTGCCGGCGCCCACGCGCACCCGCTCCGCACGGGCGCGCGGCGGGGACCCGGTGGAACAGGTCTGCCGCGCCACCGGCAGGCGGGTGGCGCCGGTTCTCACGCTGGACCCGCGGACGGCGGACCAGTCCGGCCTGGACGAAGCCGGGCGGCGGGCCAACCTTTCGGGGCGCGTGCGCATTTCCGGCGTGCCCGCCGGCCGGGTCGTGCTTGTGGACGACGTGGTCACCACCGGCGCGACGCTGCAGGCCAGTGCCACTCTTTTGCTCTCGCGCGGGGCCGACGTCGCCGCGTGCGTGGCGCTGTGCGCGGCGTAGCGGCGGGGTCCCGGCGGGCTTGGCGGCGGATTCCCGGGGATTCCTGACAGATTACGGCGGCCGTTTGCGTCCACCTGGGGATTTAGGGCCAGCCTGACAGATTCAGCCGTGATGCGTCGGGGCGGGGAAATGTGTTCACTCGCTCCACCCCGTCCGAGTGAACACATCCCGATCCGCGGGCGAATTTGTTCACTTTGCCCAGGGCGGAAAATTCCCAAGCGGAATCTATTCACTAGCCGGTGAATCAATCTGGGGCCGGCGGATTCCTGACAGATTACGGCAGCCGTTTGCGCCGACCTGGGCCTCAAGCGCCAGCCTGACAGATTCCGCCGCGATGTGTCGGGGCAGGGTAGCGAGCTTTCGCCAAAACCGGCCGAATTGGTCATAACCAGTTGTATAGTGGTGGTGGACACAGTTCCTACTACCGCAAGGGAGGACGCAGATGACGTCTGCAGACCGTAACCCGATCCAAGAGACGCTGAGCCCGGATGCCCAGGTCACCATCACCGGGCGAAACGTCGAGGTCCCAGAGCATTTCCAGGAACGAGTGAACGGCAAGCTGGCCAAGATTGAAAAGCTTGACCCGACGCTGAAGTCGTTCCATGTGGAGCTGCAGCACGAGAAGAACCCGCGCCGCGAGGCGGAGGCGGAGCGCATCCAGATCACCGCCACCGGCTCCGGCCACCTGGCCCGCGCCGAGGCGAAGGAAGAGAACTTCTACGCCGCGCTCGAGGCCGCCGTGGACAAGCTGGAGCGCTCCCTGCGCAAGGTCAAGGCGCGCCGCAACATCGCCCTGTCTGGCCACCGCGCGCCGAAGGGCGCCGGGGTCCTCGCCGCGGCGATGGAGGCGGATGCCAAGGCGGAGCAGGAACGCGCCGCCCAGGAGGCCGGCAAGTACGACGTGGACCCGTACGCCGACCAGGTCGAGGACATCGTCCCGGGCCAGATCGTGCGCTCCAAGGTGCACCCCAACGCGCCGCGCAGCGTGGACGACGCGCTGAGCGAGATGGAACTGGTGGGCCACGACTTCTACCTCTTCATCAATGAGGAGACCAACCGCCCGGCAGTGGTCTACCGCCGCCACGCGTTCGACTACGGCTTGATCGAGCTCGCCCCGGAAGGGGACGCGGAGTAACCGCAGCTCAAGCTACTAAACCCCGCCCCGGCTCAGTTCTGTTTATGGTTCTGGGCTGGGGCGGGGTTCGTCGATAGGCAATTGTGCCTATGGGGTTGTCTATACCCAGGGAGGCGTGCGTACAATGGCCGGTTGTATCACCTTGGCCCTGTCAACCCATCAGTAAAGGACTTTGCACACGTGTTTGGACTGTCAAAGCTGCTCCGTGCCGGTGAGGGGCGCACCGTAAAGCGCCTTGCCAAGATCGCCGATCAGGTCATGGCGCTCGACGACGAGTACGCCGCGCTGACCGACGAGGAGCTCAAGGCCAAAACCGCCGAGTTCAAGGACAAGCTCGCAGACGGCGCGAGCCTGGACGACATTCTGCTCGACGCGTTCGCCACCGCCCGCGAAGCCTCCTGGCGCGTGCTGGGGCAGAAGCACTTCAAGGTGCAGATCATGGGCGGCGCCGCCCTGCACTTCGGCAACGTCGCCGAGATGAAAACCGGTGAAGGCAAGACCCTGACGTCGGTGCTGCCGGCGTACCTCAACGCCCTGTCCGGCAAGGGCGTGCACGTGGTCACCGTCAACGACTACCTGGCTAAGCGCGACGCCGAGATGATGGGCCGTGTCCACCACTTCCTGGGCCTGGAGGTGGGCGTGATCCTTTCCGAGATGCGTCCGGCTGAGCGTAAGAAGGCGTACGCGGCGGACATCACCTACGGCACCAACAACGAGCTCGGCTTCGACTACCTGCGCGACAACATGACGCGCTCCGTCGACGACATTGTCCAGCGCGGCCACAACTACGCCATCGTGGATGAGGTGGACTCCATCCTTATCGACGAGGCACGTACCCCGCTGATCATCTCCGGCCCGGTGGACGGCTCCAGCCAGTTCTACACCGTGTTCGCGCAGCTCGCGCCGCGTATGCGCGAGGGAATCCACTACGAGGTGGACCAGCGCAAGCGCACCGTGGGCATCTCCGAGGAGGGCGTGGAGTTCGTCGAGGACCAGCTGGGCATTGACAACCTGTACGCCCCGGAGCACTCGCAGCTGGTCAGCTACCTCAACAACGCCATCAAGGCGAAGGAGCTGTTCGAGCGCGACAAGGACTACATCATCCGCCAGGGCGAGGTGATGATCGTGGACGGCTTCACCGGCCGCGTGCTGGCGGGCCGCCGCTACAACGAGGGCATGCACCAGGCCATTGAGGCCAAGGAGCAGGTGGAGATCAAAAACGAGAACCAGACCCTGGCCACGGTGACCCTGCAGAACTACTTCCGCCTCTACGAGAAGCTGTCCGGCATGACCGGTACCGCCGAGACTGAGGCGGCGGAGCTGCACCAGATTTACAAGATGGACGTTGTCCAGATCCCGCCGAACCGCCCGAATCAGCGCACGGACCGCGACGACTTGATCTACAAGACCCAGGAAGCGAAGTTCGCGGCCGTGGCGGAGGACATCGCGGAGCACGCGGCCAAGGGCCAGCCGGTGCTGGTGGGCACCACCTCGGTGGAGCGCTCCGAGTACCTGTCGCAGCTGCTCACCCGCAAGGGCGTGCAGCACAACGTGCTCAACGCGAAGTACCACGAGGAGGAGGGCCGCATCATCGCCGAGGCTGGCCTGCCGGGCAAGGTGACCGTGTCCACCAACATGGCTGGCCGCGGCACCGACATCGTGCTCGGCGGCAACCCGGAGATTCTCCTGGACGCGAAGCTGCAGGCGCAGGGCCTGGACCCGCTGGAGGATTCGGAGCGCTACCAGGAGGCGTGGGACGAGCAGCTCCCGGCCGCCAAAGAGCGTTCGCAGCAGCTTGGCGACGAGGTGCGCGAGGCCGGCGGCCTGTACGTCATCGGCACCGAGCGCCACGAGTCGCGCCGCATTGACAACCAGCTGCGCGGCCGCTCCGGCCGCCAGGGCGACCCGGGCGAGTCCCGCTTCTACCTGTCCATGCGCGACGAGCTCATGGTGCGCTTTGTGGGCCAGTCCATGGAGAACATGATGAACCGCCTCAACGTGCCGGACGATGTGCCGATTGAGGCGAAGATGGTCTCCAACGCGATTAAGGGCGCGCAGTCCCAGGTGGAGAACCAGAACTTCGAGATGCGCAAGAACGTGCTGAAGTACGACGAGGTGCTCAACGAGCAGCGCAAGGTGGTCTACCGCGAGCGCCAGGAGATCCTGGCCTCGAAGGACATTGCCGGTCAGGTGCGCCGCATGATCGATTCCACCATCGGCGCGTACGTCGACGGCGCGACCGCCGATGGCTACGTGGAGGACTGGGACCTCGAAGGCCTGTGGAACGCGCTGGATTCCCTGTACGGCCCGACGGTCAGCGCGCAGGAGCTCATCGACGGCGACGAGTACGGCCGCGCCGGCGAGCTCACCTCGGAGCAGCTGCGCCAGGCGCTTCTCGACGACGCGAACGCCCAGTACGACAAGCTGGAGGAAAACGTGGCGTCGATTGGCGGCGAGGAGCAGATGCGCAACTTGGAGCGCATGGTGATCCTGCCGATCATCGACACGAAGTGGCGCGAGCACCTCTACGAGATGGACTACCTCAAGGAGGGCATCGGCCTGCGCGCGATGGCGCAGCGCGACCCGCTGGTGGAGTACCAGAAGGAGGGCGGCGACATGTTCAACGCGATGAACGAGGCCGTCCAGGAGGAGACCGTGCGCCAGCTGTTCACCATGCGCAAGCAGTTTGAGACGCAGGACGCTGAGCAGGCTGAGGCGGGCGGCTCGACCGTCGTCTAGCAAATTGCTTGTCGACGAGCTGCCGCCTCAAAGCACCTTGAAGGAGACCAGCTTGCCGTCGCAGATTTTCGCGGCGTAGGCCCTCCTGGTGCCGTCTTGAGTTTCGACGGTGCCGAAGAATTCACCGCCCTCGCGGGCGTGGCAGGTAACCACCTGGAGCCTGTCCGCCGCGGGGGCGGTGCTTGTTGGTGCGTTTGTTAGCGCCGCCGCGTGCTGCCGGGCGCGGATGTGGGCGCGCACCGCCGGCGCGAAGCGCCACGCCATCATGGACGTGGCGCGGTGTTTGCTCAGCGCGGCGTTGAGCGCTTCCGCCACGACCGGTTCGACCTCGGCGGCAGTGTTCGGCGGCGGAGCCGCGGACCCGGAGTTGCGCGCTTGGATGAGCCGGCCGAGCACGGCTGGGCTCCGGTTCAGCTGCGGCACGAGCACTTGCACGTGCCGGTGCCCTGGGGCGGTGTAGTACATGGCGGGTGTCCTCCCTCAACTGAGCGGGAATGCGTGGTGGAGGGGGACGGGCGTGGTGCGGGGTAGGTAGTATTGTCCACGTTCGCAGCCGCCCGTGTAAAGGGTGTGCTCACTACAGTAGGCATCCGCGACGCAACCAACGAAAGAGGGAACCCTTGCAGGGCTTGATCATCGATTACGCAGGAGTGCTGGACACCGGTGCAGAGGACGAGCAGCGCTGGAAGACCCTCATTCAGGCGGTGAAGGCGAAGGACATTTCCGTGGGCATCCTCTCCAACGAGGAGGGCGACGGCGAGATGGCGGAGAAGATCCGCGAGTGGGAGTTCGGCGGCGTGGTCGACGCTGTGGTGCTCTCCGGCGAGATCGGGGCGGAAAAGCCGGAGCGCGCCGCGTTCCAGGCCGCGGCCGACGCGATCGGGGTGGACCTGAACGATTGCGTGATGATCGACGACGACATCATGAACGTCCGCGCCGCTGTCGAATACAACATGATCGGCATCCTGCACACGGCGATCGACCGCACTGCGGTGGAGATCCAGTCCCTGTTCGACGTCGAGGGCGAGTTCTAGTGCGCGTCTACATCCCCGCGACCTTCGGCATGCTCGCGGCGCTGGAGGACAACCGCCTGATCCACGCCCGCAACGGCTGGGCGTTCGCCGCCACCGAGGCGCTGCACGAGTTTTTCACCTCCGGCGACCAGGAGGAAATCGAGGCCGTGGCGTTCGACGACGCGGCGATGGCGTCCATCCGCCTTTTGGCCATCGGCGACGAGGAGCGCCACCCGCACCGCCGCGTGGTGGTCTCCGCGGACGTGCCGGATTCTCAGGCCACCCCGGATCCGGAAATGGGCGAGTCCGTGGTGAAGCTGTCCGCGCCGGTGAACCTCGAGGACATCGCCGCGATCCACGTGGACATCGCGGAGGTCGAGGAGGCCACCGCGAAGGCCATCGAGGTCATCGACGCCGCCGACCTGGGCGACGAGGACGCGGAGCTTGCCGTGGGCGACGCCCAGGACAACTACATGGCGTTCTACGACCCGAGCGAGCTACCGGTGCTCGTCGAGCTGCTTTAGCTCCCACTCGTTGTTGGAGTGCAGGGCCGCCAAAAGGCCCCGCACCGCCGCAGCCCGGCGGCCGACGGGGGAGTCCGGGTCCAGCTCGTCCCAGGCGCATTCCGGATCCGCCGGGGGACCCAAGTGCGTGCAGCCGCGGGGGCAGCGCTGCGCCGCCTCTTCCAAGTCCGGGAACACATCCACGATTTCCTGGGGGGAGACGTGCGCCAGGCCGAAGGAGCGGATGCCGGGGGTGTCGATGATCCAGCCGCCGCCGGGGACCTCCAGTGCCACGGACTGGGTGGAGGTGTGCCGGCCCTTGCCTACGCCGGAAACCTCGCCGGTTTCGCGGTCCGCGTCCGGCACGATGCGGTTGACCAAGGTGGACTTGCCCACGCCGGAGTGGCCGATAAGGGCGGAGACGTGCCCGTCGATAAGCTTTAGCAGCTGCTCCACGCCGTCCTCGACGCCGGTGCGCAACACCTCCACACCCATGGCCTCGAGCTCGCGCTCGAAGTCGGAGGGGTCCGCGAGGTCGGTCTTGGTCACGCACACCACAGGGGTCACGCCGCCGACGAAGGCGGCGATCAGGGCGCGCTCGACAAAGCCGGTGCGCGGCGGCGGATCCGCGGCCGCGACCACGATGAGCATCAGCTGCGCGTTGGCGACGATGATGCGCTCATACGGGTCCGTGTCGTCCGCGGTGCGGCGCAGCACCGAGGTGCGCTCCTCGCGTTTGACGATGCGGGCGAGGGTGTCTTTCGCGCCCGAGGTGTCGCCGACGACACCGACGCGGTCGCCCACCTCGATGGACGTGCGCTTCAGCTCGCGGGCGCGGGTGCACTGCAGGCGGGTGCCGGCATCATCGAGCACCACACCCCAGCGGCCGCGGTCCTTGGCCACGACGAGGCCGAACTCGGCGTCGTCGTGCGTGGGGCGGTTCTTCGAGCGCGGGCGCGAGCCCTTGCCGGGGCGCACGCGCACGTCGGACTCGTCGTAATCGGCGAAGCTGCGGCCCATTACTGCGCCACCACCTCCGCCCACATGTCGGCGAACCCGGGCAGCGTCTTGGCGGTGGTCTCGATGTTTTCCACCTCGACACCGCCCACCACCAGGCCGATGATCGCGCCGGCGGTGGCCATGCGGTGGTCGTCGTAGGTGTGCCAGGCCCCGCCTCGCATCCGGGTTGGGGTGATGCGCAGGCCGTTGCCGAGCTCCTCGCAGTTGCCGCCCAGTCCGTTGATTTCTCGTGAGAGCGCGGCCAGCCGGTCGGTTTCGTGGCCGCGCAGGTGGGCGATGCCGGTCAGCTCGCTCGGGGTGGTGGCGCAGGCGGCGATGGCGGCGACGGTGGGGGCGAGCTCGCCGATGTCGCTCATGTCGATGCGGATGCCGCGCAGGTTGCCGGCCTCCGGGCCGCGTACGCGCAGGGTGTGGCCGGCGCCGGCGGCCTCCAACTCCACCTCGCAGCCCATGCGCTCCAGGATGGACTGCATGGTCGCGCCCGGCTGGGTGGTGGTCACCGGCCAGTTCGGGATGCGCACCTCGCCGCCGGTGACCGCCGCGGCGGCCAGAAACGGCGCGGCGTTGGACAGGTCCGGCTCGACCTCCCAGTACGCGCCGCGGATCAGCTGCGGCTCCACGGACCAGGAGTTAGCGGTGGCCTGCACCTTCACGCCCGCGTCTTGCAGCATTGCCACCGTCATCTCGATGTGCGGCATCGACGGCAGGGTGCCTCCGGTGTGGCGGATCTGCACGCCGCGCTCGAACCGGGGCGCGGCGAGCAGCAGGCCAGAGACGAACTGGGAGGAGCCGGACGCGTCGATCTCCACCGGGCCGCCCTCGGCGCGGCCAGTGCCGTGGACGGTAAACGGCAGCGCGTCGCCCGCCACGGACACCCCCAAGGCGCGCAACGCGTCCAGGATGGTGGACATGGGGCGTTTACGGGCGTGGGCGTCGCCGTCGAAAAGCACGGGCCCATCCGCGAACGCCGCGACGGGCGGCACGAACCGCATCACGGTGCCCGCCAGCCCGCAGTCGACCTCGGCGGAGCGCAGCTTGCCCGGGGACACGCGGATGGTCTCGCCGTCGCGCTCGATGGCGGTGCCCATGGCGCGCAGCGCATCTTCCATTAGGTCGGTGTCGCGCGAGCGCAGCGCGCCGACGATCGTGGACGGGCCGGACGCGAGCGCCGACAAAATGTAGGCGCGGTTGGTCATGGATTTGGACCCGGGCACCTGTTGCGTGTGGGTGATCGGGCTGGGGTGAAACGGCGCAGGCCACATTTCGGTCATGGAAGTCATGATAATGGAGGGCATGTGCGGACGATTCGTTCTTTTCACGTCAGGCGACGACCTTGTGCAGGAGGTGGCGGGCCTTCCCGGCATCGCGGAAGTTGAGGCCCCGGACGGCACCCCGCCGCCGCGCTACAACATCGCGCCCACCCAGCAGGTGCCGCTGATCAGGGTTGCGGAAAGCAGCGCGCGTATCGACGCCGCGCGGTGGGGCCTGCTGCCCACCTGGAAGAAGGACGAGACCGGCCCGCCGCTGTTCAACGCCCGGGGCGAGACGGTGGCCGAGAAGCCGTCCTTCCGCAGCGCGTTCAAGGCGCGGCGCGGGCTGATGGTGCTGGACGGCTACTACGAGTGGAAGCAGACGGAAAGCGGCAAGCAGCCGTACTTCGTGCGCCCGAAAGACGGCATGCTCTACGCCGCCGCGCTGTGGGAGACGGGGCTGGACCGCCTCTCCACCACCATGGTCACCACCGAGGCCACGGAGAACATGGCGTGGCTGCATCACCGCCTGCCGTTGTTTTTGCGCGAAGACGAGATCCGCACCTGGGTCGACGGCACCCCGGAGGAAGCCCTGGAGCTGGTGCACCCTTCCCGCGTGGCGGAGTCCTTGGTGTGGAACGAGGCGGCCCAGGAAGTGGGCAACACCAGAAACGACTACGCCGAGCTGATGGGCGACGCCCGCTAAGGCCGCGGGCGCCGAAGCTACGGAGCACTGATTGGCGCGAACTCCGCCCTGGTCAGCTCCGCCAAGTCGCGCGGTGCGAGGCGGGCGGACAGGCCGCGCTGGCCGGCGGAGACGGTGACGGCGGGCAGGTCGGCCACGGAGGCGTCGATAAGCGTTGCAAGCTTGTGCATCGTGCCAAGCGGAGAGATGCCGCCGACGACGTAGCCGGTAGCGCGCTGCGCTTTGGCCGGATCTGCCATCTCCGCGCGCTTCCAGCCGAGCGCTTTCGCCGCGGCCTTTAAGGAAAGGTGCCCGGCCACCGGCACGCAGCAGATGGCAAGATCGCGCTCGTGGGCGACGACCAACGTCTTTAACACCGCGGCCGGATCCAAACCGAGCTCGGCCGCAGAATGCTCGCCGAAGTGGTCTTGGCTGGGGGAGTAGGTGAGCACCTCGTGGTCGGTGCATTTCAGTGCCGTCAATGCGCGGGTCTTCTCGGCCATGGCCACAGGGTAGCGCGCGCAGAAGGTGGCCCTACAATGGCTCACATGCCCGAAACCGAGCCAGACGCAGGCGTGAGCGATGACCTGAAGGCGCGCTTCAACGAGGAAGCGATGCCGCTTTTGGACCAGCTGTACGGCGGCGCGCTGCGCATGACGCGCAACCCGCAGGACGCCGAGGACCTGGTGCAGGAGACCTATTTAAAGGCCTACAAAAACTTCGGCAGTTTCACCCCCGGCACCAACCTCAAGGCGTGGCTGTACCGGATTATGACGAACACGTACATCAACTCCTACCGCAAGAAGCAGCGCCGCCCGCTGGAAACCTCCGCGGACGAGGTGACGGACAACCAGCTTTACACCTCCAGCTCGCACGACTCCACAGGCCTGGAGTCCGCGGAGGTGGAGGCGCTGAAAGCCATGCCGAACTCGCGGATCTCGGAGGCGCTCAACGCGTTGAACGAGGACTACCGCATGGTGGTCTACTACGCGGATGTGGAGGGGATGGCCTACAAGGAGATCGCGGATGTGATGGACATTCCCATCGGCACCGTGATGAGCCGGCTGCACCGGGGAAGAAAACAGCTCCGCGGGATGTTGAAGGACGTGGCGAAGGAACGCGGCATCGGCCTCGATCACGCTGACATGGCGGATGCCGCCGGCAAACAGGACGCGAAGGAGAAGTAATGTCCACCGGACACACCCACACCGACGCTCACGGCTGCGACGCCACCCACCGTTTGTTGTGCGAGCTGTTCGATGCCGACACTGCGCCTGAGCGCCGCGAGGAAATCAAGAACGACCTGGCGTCCTGCCCGGAGTGCCTGGCCGTCGCCCAGTCTGAGCGCGACGTCCGCGCGATGGTGCGCGAGTGCTGCGGCCCCGCGAAGGCCCCGGAGCCGTTGCGCCAGCGCATCATCGCCTCCATTACTACGGTGAGCTACACCGAAGTCCGCTATAGATAAGGCCTCTGTTTCTCGCCCGCAGCCTGTAGGTTGCGGGCTTTTTGCTTTGCGACGGCCCCTTGCCGCCGCAGCGGGGGTAAAAAACGGGGGTAGTGGGGGTTTCCGGATTGATGAACAATCCGCGGATCTTTGAACAATCCAGGGGTTTTGCTACACCCCTGAGGGGAAACCCGGGGAAAATAAGAGTGTATGAGTTGTGTATGCAATCCAAACATGCAGGTAGGCGCAAAATTGCCGGGATCCATGCTGGAAAACACCTTAAGGTGCATAACATGCGGTGATAGTGGATTGTTGAACCATCTACGACCATTGCCGGATTGATCGTTGAACAATACTGACGAAACCCCGGACCGCGCCCCCGGATTGATGAACAATCCGCAGCTAGGAACGGGTGGAAACGTTGAACAATCCGGAAAGAATGTTCAACGATTTAGGGTATTTTTCAGCCTGGCGGCGAGCGGTTTACCTGCGCATATTCGGTGCATAAACTCGGGGATGTCACAAAGAGAAAAACGCACACCAAGGAGTCACCGAGATGCGAGCAGCATTCCGAAACACCATCGCCGCAGCAGTTGCCGCCGCCATCGCGGTTTCCGGCGTAAACGTCGCACACGCCCAGCAGGACGTTGAGCTCGCACCGGTGCTGACCAACACCGCCACCCTCGTTGACTCCGACGGCGACGGCCTGCCCGACATCTGGGAAGAACAAGGCGTCGTTTTAGCAGACGGCACAGAAATCCCCCTGCCGGACTGGGGAGCCGACCCCAACCGCCCGGATGTCTTCCTCCAGCTGAACTGGATGGCCTCCGAATACGACACCCTCGGCTGCGACACGTCTGCTGCCCGCGAGTGCGCCAACGCCAACCGCACCTCCTACGCCCCGTCGACGCAGGGCCTGGACGATTTAGTGGACCTGTTTGCTGACCACGGCATTAGCCTGCACATCGACGCCGGCGAGCACTACACCAACATCCCTAACTACTCCGACGTCCACGGCGGCGAGACGCTGGAGTACCGCGATTTCTACTTTGACCCGAGCGAGTTTGAGGCGTTCCAGCTCATCGACACCATCAACAACCTTGGTGACCGCGCAAACATCTTCCGCCCCGGTGTGCTGGGCGACCGGATGCGCGCCGGCTCCAACGCCACGGGCCTGTCGCTGGTGGGCGATAACTCCTTCTACGTGGCCAACCCAGGCGGAATGGCAAACGCTGAGCAGGTGCGCAACACCATCCTCCACGAGTTCGGCCACACCCTGGGTCTGCGCCACTGGGGCGCACAAGAGTTCGTCCGCGACATCGTGGAAGGTTCCCCGATGCAGGCCGGCTACCAGTCGGTGATGAACTACGACCACCAGTTTGACTACTTCAACTACTCCGAGCAGGGCTACTTCGCCGACACCCCGGCAGGCAAGGTCCTCGTCCCCGCCGACTGGGACTCCCTGGTACTCGACAACCCGCGTATCGGCGCCTACGCCGAGTCCATCGGCGCCCGCGTTGACATCGCCGACAAGGCTGAGGTCGAGGAGATCGAGCAGCCGGAGGAGGTCGTCGAGGTTGAGAAGCCGGAGCCTGTCGAGGTTGCCGACGTGCACGAGATGGTCGAGCTGGTCCCGGCCGAGGAAATCGCCGACGAGCCGGCTGCCGAGGCCGAGGCTCAGCCGGGTGTCGTCCCCGCCAAGGCGGAGCAGCCGGTGAAGGACGATCCGAAGGTCGAAGCGAAAGCCGAGGCCAAGGTCAAGGTTGAGGTCAAGCCCGCCAAGGCTGAGGCTCCCAAGCAGGCTGACAGCCAGGTCAACGTCGCGGCCATCATCGGCGGTGTCGTCGCAGCCCTAGCAGCCCTGGGCATCGGCGCAGCATTCCTCGCAATGCGCTAAGAGTAAGGCTGGCCGGTAGGTAGAAACCAACAAGCGGGCCCTTCCCGAAATGGGAAGGGCCCGCTTGCTACTTCGTTTTACCGCGCTTTAAGAGTTGGGGCGCTTACCGCGGTTCGCGCTCTTCTTACGACGGTCCTTGCGCTTGCGACCACGCTTGCTCATGGGGGCCTCCTTTGAATATGGGTACCGGTTACAGATGTTCCACTGTATAGCCCTGCACTGCTGGCAAGGTAATCCGGCGGAGTTTTACGCCGACAGGCGTGCGCGGTTGCGGGCGCGGGCCTTGTTGCGGCGCTTGAGCGCGCGGCGCTCCTCCTCGGACAGGCCGCCCCAGACGCCGGCGTCCTGGCCGGTCTCCAGTGCCCACTTCAGGCACTGGGAGGTGACGGGGCAGCGGTGGCAGACCAGCTTGGCCTGCGCGATCTGGCTCAGGGCCGGGCCGGAGTTACCGACGGGGAAGAACAGTTCCGGGTCCTCGTCGCGGCAAATAGCTTCGTGGCGCCAATCCATGATGGTGACTCTCCTTTAAATGGTGTGGGTTGAATCCATGTGCAATTACGTGCGCACCACAAACACCCGCATTTGGCGGATGCGTTGCAAACGAAGTTTGATTCCTAGTGCCGGGCGGAGTGTCCCGTTGGATGCGGGACCCGTCTTCCGGTTTACCGGGCGTTAACCCTGTGGTGGCTTAGGGTTAAGGGCTGTGTAACCAGCCCGTTGTTTTTGCTACCCGGAAATAATGGCATGTTCACCTACACCGCGCTAGGGGTGTGCGCCAAATTGTGACGGGAATCATAGAATCTAACACTGCTTTCGTCGGCCGGGGTTGGATGCGGGGTGCGTCCGGAGGGCGTCGACAAGCAATGTGACCTGCAGAAAGGCTAGCACCCTTCGAGATAGGCTACCGTCAAATCGCGCAACGCAAATGGGAGCGCAAGCCGGTGGGGCCTAGACTGCTGTGATGTGGAAACCAACAACAACCCCGCCCCGAATAGGTCCGAAGTTGCGCATGGAACCGTGCCCGCAGTGATGCGTTTCAGTGCAGTCGTCGTGCTGGTGCAGTGCGCCGCGATGTTCATCTACGCGGCCTCTTTGATCGTCTCCCAGTTCACCGAGCACACCTCGACACTCGAGTCGCAGTCCCCGGCCGCGAACTACGTCAACATCGGCACCGCGACGTTCCTTGCGATCATCTTCGGCTACATCGCCTACGCCGCGGTGAGCACGCTGAAAGGCAACCCCCGCGCCACCGGCGCGATCGTGCTGGTGGAAGCGATACTGGCGGGCGTGGCCGTGTACATGTTCCGCGGCGGCGTGCCGCTGCTGGGCGCGGCGACGCTGGCGTCCGCGGTGCTCGCGCTCATCGGCATCTTCCACCCGGCCACACGCGAGTACAACGAGGCGCGCTACGCGCAACGCAAAGCGCGGCGCACCCAGTAGAGCGCCGCGCTAGGGGGAGGGGGTAAGGCCGTTTGTTTAGGTGTTGGCCTTCATCACCACAACTTCGTCGCCGCGCTTTTCCACGACGGTGGCGCCGGCAGACGAGATGTGCACCGGACCGCTGTAGCCGCCGCGGTCGACTGGGATGATCTTGTCCACAGCGTTTTTATCCCAATCCACCACGGCAATGCCGCTGTCGGAGGCGTAGAGCAGCTTTTCACCGGCGGAAAAGCCCGTGCCCAGCGCGCCCTGGAACACACCGGTGACGGCGAGCGCCGCGGGCTCCATCAGCAGCAGGGAGTTGTTCTCCCAGTACGTCATGTGGTGTGGTAGGTCAGCCACAGGCAGATTCTTCACAATGCCGTCTGGGCCAAGCTCGGGGCTGTCCATCTGCGGCACTGACGAGGAGCTGATGTTGGTGCCCTCCTTGTCGTAACCGCGGACCTCGGAGGTCGTCGGGTCGTAGACCGCAGCGGCATCCTGCGAGATGGACACCAAGTACGCGTCCGGGCTGATCTCGATGTTGGCCACAACCTCCGGCTTGCGCGAATCCTCCGGCGTGGCCTCCTGCAGGCGCAAGTACGCGCCGTCGTCGCAGATCTCCGTGACAGCGACCAGCTCCGTGCGGGTCAACGCAGAGGTGATGGTGCACTCGTTGGGCTGCATGTCCGGCTCCTGCTTCGCCTCCACATAGCCGTATTCCACGGTGCGCACCAGGTCGGAGCGCCACACCTCGGCGCGTTCGGAGCTGGCGTAGCCCACCCGGTCGTTGGAGGCCAGGCGCACGACGTTATCCGGCGCGATAGCCGAGCGGGTGCCCGCGTACTTGCCGGTCCTCGCGTCAATGGCAACCACGTCGCCGCAGCCCGCGTTGTCGCGGTAGGTGGCCACAACCTTGCCCCAGGCCTGGTCCACCAGGCACAGCTCGTTGGGACGCTCGTACGTCCACGCCGTCTCACCCTCCGGGGTAGTGGCGGTGAGCGTGTGGTCGTTGTACGTGATCACCATGCCGCTGGCCACCAGCGGCTGGTCGCGGCCGGACGTGTCCGGCAGGGAAAAGCCTTCGCTGAAAGACTTCGGCACCACGGCGAGTTGCCCGTAGTCCTGGTGTTCTTCCTGGGCAGAATCCAGGTGCGCGTCGCGCGCGGGGGCGGTGAAAAAGGCGGTGCCCAGCAGCAGCGCTGAGACACCTGCGATCACTCCGGTAGCGATCAGGTCGCCGCGGGTGCGACGCAGGGGAGAATTCATCGCCGTTTCCTTCCTGAGGCTCGTGCTGGGCGTGCCCCGAGCACTTTACGCGGGCGTCCCACTCGTGCTGTAGCTGAGTCCGGGATATCCAAGGTCTCGTGCAGCTCCGGCGAGGTGGAGAACCACTCCGGCAGCTCGCGGGCACCCAGCGACAGCTCGTCGTTAATCGCTTCCCACTTGCGCACCTCGTCGTAGCCCACCAGCGTGACAGCGGTGCCGTTCTTGCCGGCGCGGCCGGTGCGGCCGATGCGGTGCACGTACGTCATCGGGTCATCCGGAGTTTGGAAGTTGATCACGTGGGTGACGTCTTCGACGTCGATGCCGCGGGCGGCGACGTCGGTGGCGACGAGGATGTCGGCCGAGCTGCGTCGAAAAGCATCGAGCGCCGCCTCGCGCGCACGCTGGCCAAGATCGCCGTGGACCGCGGCGACGGTAAAGCCGCGCTGCGCGAGGTCTTCCGCAAGCTCCGCGGCGGAGCGCTTCGTGCGGGCGAAGATGATGGTGCGCCCGCGGCCGCGGGCCTGGAGGATGCGCGCGACCACTTCGGGCTTGTCCATGCGGTGGGACTTCAGCGCCACCTGGCGGGTGGTGTCGTGGGTGCGCGGGGCGTCGGCGGACTCGGCGCGGATGTGCACCGGAGTGTTCATCTTCGCGCGCGCAAGCGAAAGAATCGGACCCGGCATGGTGGCGGAAAACAGCATCGTCTGCGCGTCATCGCGCACCGCCGCCCAAAGTTTCTCAATGTCGGGCAAGAAGCCCATGTCCAGCATCTCGTCCGCCTCGTCGAGCACCAGAATCGCCACGGTGGATAGTGTGAGGTCGCCGCGCTCGTGCAGGTCAATCAGGCGCCCGGGCGTGCCGACGATCACGTCCACGCCCGCTTCCAGCGCCGCAATCTGGTCCTCGTACGGGCGGCCGCCGTAAATCGTGGTCACGCGCACCGGCGTCTCGGAGGCGGCGTAGGCGAGGTCGTCGCCGACCTGCACGGCGAGCTCGCGGGTGGGCACAATCACCAGCGCGCGCGGGGTGCCGTCGAGCTCGTCGATGTCGGCGTCGTCAAACACGCGGTCTAAGAGCGGGACGCCGAAGCCGAACGTCTTGCCCATGCCGGTGCGGGCCTGGCCGATGATGTCCCGGCCCGCCAGCGCGCGGGGCAGTGTGAGCTCCTGGATGGAAAAGGGGCGCACGATGCCGCGCTGCGCCAGCGCATCGGTGATTTCGGCGGCGACGCCCAGCTGAGCAAACGTCGGCGGCAGCGATTTCCCGCCAGCCGGGGCGCCAGTTGAGGCGCGGTTGTGTTCACTCTCAGCTGAATAGGGCACGCGTTTATCTTAACTACAGGCCGTTACAATGGCGCCATGGATATCAAGATCGGTCTTGCAGACAGCCCCCGCGAACTGACGATCAAGCTGCCGGAGGGCCAAGACGACATCATCTCCACCGTGGAGCAGGCCATTGACGGCGGCCAGGCCACCCTAAAGGTGGAGGACGACAAGGGCCGCGTGTACCTCATCCGCACCGACCGCATCGTCTACGTGGAGCAGGGTACTGCCGCAGCCCGATCCGTCGGGTTCATGCGCTAAATTACGCATTTATGGCACAACGGCACGGCGCACATGAGCGGGACGCCCGCGGCGGTGGCCCCATCGGGGGCGGCCACGAGGCGCACCGCCGTTCCAGCGACGCTGAATTCGGCACCCGTGACAGTGACGATGATTTCGGCGACTGGTTCGATAGCTGGGATCTCGAATCCGAAGATTCGGAGCCCGCGCGCCCGCGCCGTCGCAGTGACGAAAAGCGCACGCGCAAAAGCGCCAAGCTTCACGGTGCCTCATGGGGGCCCAAAACCTCCTCGAAGCACGCCGAGGCTGGTGATGGCAAGCTCGCCGCGTTTGCGCACGAGTACGGGTGGCGCGCCTACGCCATCCCCGTGCTGGCTGTGATCACAGTCTTCGTGCTGATCAACATGGTGCAAAACCCGGAGGACCTGGCCGTTGGTTCCACCGCTTCCTCTGCTGATGAGGAGGAATCCGCAGCGTCTTCGCCCGCGCAGCGCGAGGAAGACCCGGACGGCGGTGTGGAGCCGTTGGAGCCGGCGAAGATCGCCGAAGGCGAGTTTGATCCGCACAACTTGCCGCCGGGCGGGCCGTACACCACCACCGGAGCCGGCACCTTCTACGAAGTGGGTGCTCCAGGCATGACCGCAGGCGAAGGTTCCGAGCTGGTGGTGCGCTTCGCCGTGGAGGTCGAGCACGGCATCGACACCTCGGGCTACGGCGGGGATGAGGCGTTTGCGCACATGGTTGACGCGACGTTGAGCGATCCGCGCGGTTGGATCAACGACCCGCGCTTCCGCTTCGAGCACGTCAGCGTCAACGACAACCCGTCGCTGAAAATCCGTCTGACATCGCTGGACACCACCGCGGAGCTGTGCGGCGTGCAGATCGGCACCGAGACCAGCTGCCGCACCCGCATCACGGGCGAGGACACGGTGCTGCTCAACGAGTCGCGCTGGGTGCGAGGCGCCGTGCCGTTCCAGGGTGATCTGGGCAGCTACCGCCAGTACCTGATCAACCACGAGGTGGGCCACGCCGTGGGCTTTGCGGAGCACGTGCCGTGCCCGGAGCCGAACGCGCTGGCGCCGATCATGATGCAGCAGACCTTAAGCCTGAACAATGCGCAGCTGCGGGAGATGAGCCCGGAGGACAATTACCCGGACAATCCGGACACCTGCCGGCCGAACCCGTGGCCCTACCCGCGCCCCGCGGCGCTGTAGGAGGCTGTAGGTGGCAGAGCAAACGGCACAGCAGATCCCCGGGCATGTGTTGTCGGCGTTCCAGCTCGACGGCCGCGCGGGCATCCCTTTAGGCCCGGAGTGGGACAACGGCGTGCGCTTCGGCCGGGTGGTGGTCTCCGAGGCCAGCGACACTGCGGCCTGGTCCGGCAAGGCCCGCGATCATGCCGGCGAGTTCGGGGCGGGCATCGCGGTGTCGCGCCCGGTGCGCGCCACTGACGGCCGCTTGGTCGTCGGTGGCTTCAAGGCCAGCGAGTTTGTTGAGGGCCAGGTGCGCGCGCGTATCGACGAGGCCGTGTCCGCCGCCCTGCGCTACGACGAGGCGATGGCCGGGGTCGAGGCGCCGGCGGCGGACCGCGGCGACGCGTTCGCTACGGCAGAGCGCGCGGTGTGGCGCGACTACACGCCGCAGCCAGACGACGTTGTGGCGCACATGGATTTTGCGTCCTGCCTGCTCTTTTCCGGGGATATGGTGCCGACGTTGACGGACCTTGTGCCGTCTTCAGGCAAACGCCCCCGCGGCTTTACCGCGGCGCTGGTGATTGTGGACGGGCTGTTGGCGAAGGCCTGCGATGCTGCCGTGCTGGACCGGTGGGCGCACGTGCCGGGGCTGCGGGGGCTGGCGCGGCGCGCGCTGGAGTACCGCCTGGCCTGCGCGAGAGCTGCAGGTTCGGACATACGTTCGATAGCTGAGGGGGTTGGTCGGGCGCTCGTGTCGGAGTGAGTGACACAATCAACGGCATGACTTCCACCAGACCCTCTCCCGTGCCCCCGGCCGCACTCGAGCCGAAGGCCTACCTCGTGCCACGCACACGACCGGACACGCGGCGCGAATGGCCGGTTGAGCTGCCCCAGCAAGGCCTGTACAAGGTCACCGGTGAGCCGGGTTCCGGGGTGTCGAGCTTCCTGCTGGACACCGCCGCGGCCGCGATGCGCAGGCACGCGGGCAGCGAGGCGGAACACGGTCCGGGCGGGGTACTGGTGCTTACCGATTCGAAGGAGACCGGCGCGAGGCTGCGCGCGGAGCTGGCGGACACGCTGGCCGCTTCCGGGTTTGTCTCCGACGAACCGGTGGTGCGCTCCGTGCACTCGCTCGCGTTCGCGCTGGTGCGACAGCAGATGGACGAGGAGCTGCGGTTGATCTCCGGCGCGGAGCAGGACGCGGTGATCCGCCAGCTGCTGCAGGGCCACGCCGAAGACGGCGGCGGCACCTGGCCCGCGGAGCTGCGCCCGGCGCTTCCCATGGTCGGTTTTGCGCGGCAGTTGAGGGACTTTCTGCTGCGCGCCATTGAGCGCGGCCTGGGCCCGGAGGACCTGGTGGAGCTGGGCCAGCGCCACGGCATTGGCATCTGGTCCGCCTCGGGCGACTTCTTGCGGGAGTACCAGCAGGTGATGGCGCTGTCCGGCGCGCACCGCCTCTCGGCGTCGGAGCTGATTGCGGCCGCCTTGGAGGTGGAGCTGCCGCGCACGTGGCACACCGTGATTGTGGACGACGCGCAGCACCTGGCGCCGGCATCCGCGGCGCTGGTGCAACGGCTGCTGGAGCAGGCGGACCTCGGCGTCGTCGGCGGGGATCTGGAGCAGTCCGTGTTCCACTTCCGCGGCGCCTCCCCGGCGTTTTTCAAGGACCTCGGCGGATTGGAGCACGAGGTGATCGACCTCGGCGCCACCCGCAGGACGCCTGTGCGGTCCGCCGCGATCGCAGATTCCAGCGCGGCCGAGCTGTCGCTCGTGGCGGACACGCTTCGCCGCGCCCACCTGGAGGAGGGCGTGGCCTACCGCGACATGGCGGTGGTGGTGCGCTCCACGCCGCTGCTTGAGCCGATGCGGCGCGCGCTGCTGCGCGCCGGGGTGCCGGTTTCGCTCAACCCCACCGACCTGGTGCTGGGGGAGCAGCGCATTGTGTCGGCCCTGCTGCTCGGAGTGCGCGCGCTGTACGAGGAACTTTCGGCCACCGAGTGGCGCGACCTGCTGCTCAGCCCGGTCGGCGGCGCAGACCCGGTGACGCTGCGCAGGCTGCTGCGCGGCCTGCGCCGCTGGTCGCCGGAGACCCGCGCGGAGGAAAGCCTGCGCGAGCTTTTGGCCACCCCGACCGCGCTCCCGGACTTCGGCACCGTGCTCACGGACCGCGAGCTGGACATCCTGCACCGAGTGCGCGACGTGCTCGACGCCGGGCGCAGCGCGCTTGCAGGCGGCGGCACGGTGGAGGAAGTGCTGTGGGCGCTCTGGCACGCCACGGGGCTGTCCAACCGGCTGCTGGCGTCCGCGCTGCGCGGCGGCGCCACCGGCTCGCAGGCGGACCGGGACCTCGACGCCGTGATGGCGCTGTTCGACGCGGCCGGCGACCACACGGAGCGCAGGCCAAGCGCAGGCATCGAATCCTTCGTCGCGTCCATCACCGAGCAGGAGCTGCCCACCGGCGTGCGCGACCGCCGCAACGCCACCCCGGACGCCGCAGCTCTGCTCACCGCCCACGGCGCGGTGGGCCGCGAATTCCGCCGCGTTGTCGTGGCGGGCGTGCAGGAACTGACGTGGCCGAGCCTGGGGGAGACCGGGTCGCTGTTCCGCCAGGAAGATCTGGTGGACCTCATCGACAAGGACGTCGACCCAGGCGTGCCCGTCTCTCACATCAACGAACGGCTGGTGGAGGAGCGCCGCCTGTTCACGGTGGCGACCAGCCGCGCCACGGAGCAGCTGTTGGTCACCGCCGTAGAAAGCGACGACGGCGAGGAAGTGGAGCAGCGCTCGCGTTTCGTGGAGGAGTTCTGCCGCGACTTCAAGGTGCAGCCGCGCGAGGTGCGCATCGCGGGCACGTCTGTTGACGCCGCCCGGATCGTCGGCCAGGGCGCGGGCGCTGCTGCTGGGGCCGAGGGCGACAGCGCGGTGGTGCGCGTGCTCGCGCACGACGACCTGATCGCCGAGTTCCGCCGCGCGCTGACAGACCCTGCATCCACAGAGGCACAGCGCAGCCAGGCGTCCCGCCAACTCGCGCGGTTGGCAGCCGCCGGCGTGTTGGGCGCGGACCCGGAGCAGTGGTGGACGACCACGGAGCCGTCCACAAGCGAACCGCTCGACGTCTCGCCGGCGCTTTCGCCGTCGCGGGTGGAGAAGCTGCTCGCATGCCCCATGCAGGCGGTGCTGGAACGGATGTCCGGCCTGGATGAATCGCTAGACATGATCTACGGCGCCATGGCGCACGCCTATTTCGAAGCGCTGGGCAACGGCATGGACGATGCCGAGGCGCTGGATGCGACCGTGGCGGCGCGCCGGGCCGCGGATAACGCCCCGGAATGGAAGGTCGAGCGCGACATCGCGGACTTTCGGGCCATGCTCGAGCGCACCCACGGCTGGCTGCAGGCCAGCCGCGGGGCGTTTGAGCAGGTCGCGGTGGAAGCGGACGTGAACGTCCAGGTCAGTGACAATGTGCGCATCCGCGGCAGGCTGGACCGCCTCGAGCGCGACAGCAGCGGCGCGGTGCACATTGTGGACCTGAAAACGAGCGCGTACCCGCCGACCGTGGACGCCACCGCGGACAACCCCCAACTGGCCACCTACCAGCTGGCGCTGGCGCACGGCGAGTTCGACGGCGGCAAGGTCGTCACCGCGCGCGACGGCGCGAAGGCGCTTTCGGTGGGCGGGGCGGTGCTGGTGTACCCGAACGCCAACAAGACCACGCTGAGCACCCGCGAGCAGGCGGCGAAAACCGGCGAAGAGCTGGACGCGCTCGCCGCCGCACTCGACGGGCTGCCCGAGGAAACCGCAGGACCGACGTTGCTCGCCGTGGTCGGCCCGCAGTGCGACCGCTGCGCTGTGCGAGCGCTGTGCCCAGTCCAGCCGGAAGGAGCGACGATCCACCATGTCTAACCCCACCCCGATGTCTCCCGTGCTGCTGTCGCGCTACCTGGGCCAGCAGTACCCGCCGACAGACCAGCAAGCCGACGTGATCGGCGCGGAGCCAGGCCCGCTGCTGGTGGTCGCCGGCGCTGGTGCCGGCAAAACCGAAACCATGGCCGCGCGCGTGGTGTGGCTGGTGGCCAACGGCTACGCCCGGCCAGATGAGGTGTTGGGCCTGACGTTTACCCGCAAGGCCGCCCAGGAGATGGGCAAGCGCATCCGGGACCGGCTGGGCTCGCTCGCGGCCAACACCGACCTGGTGCGCCGCCTGGACCCGTCCGGCGAGCTGGCGAAAAATCTCGAGGTGATCGCGCCTTCGGTGTCCACCTACGACTCATACGCCGGCGAGCTGATCCGCGAATACGGCCTTTTGGTGCCGGTGGAGCCGGACGCCCGGCTGATCACCGACGCGGAGCTGCACGCCATCGCCACCGACGTGGTGGTCAACTACTCCGGTGGGCTGATCACGGAGTTGGGCTCCAACCCGTCGCTGTCCACCGTGGTGGAGGACCTGCTCGCGCTCACCACCGCAATGGGCAACGAGCTGGCCTCGCCCGAGTGGGTGCGCGAGCACGCGCACGACTTCCTCGCAGAAACCGAGTCGTACCCCATGGCCCCGCGCGCCCGCGTGGAGTTCACCAAGGTGCTCACCAACTGGCGCTCCAAGCAGGAAATGCGCGTGAACATGCTGCCGCTGGTGGAGGAGCTGGCGGCGGAGCTGCGCCGCCGCGGCGTGGTCACCTTCAACGAGCAGATGTCCGTGGCAGCAAAGCTGGCGCGCGACCACAAGACGGTGGGGGCATCGCAGCGCTCCCGCTACCGCGTGGTCATGCTGGACGAGTACCAGGACACCTCGCACGCGCAGCGCGTGCTGTTGCGCAGCCTGTTCGGCGAGGGCGCGGACCCGTCGCTGACCGTGACCGCAGTGGGCGACCCGATGCAGGCGATCTACGGCTGGCGCGGCGCGACCGCCGCCAACCTGGCCGCGTTCGTGGAGGATTTCCCGTCGCCGGCAGGCGCGGCGCCGAAGAAGCAGCTGACCACCTCCTGGCGCAACCCGCCTGAGGTGCTGGACCTGGCCAACGGCGTTTCCGACGCGGTGCTGGGCACCGCCGAGGACAGGGCGGTGGCCGCGTTGCAGGCACGGCCGGCCGCGGATGCGGGTGATGTGACCCTGGGGTTCTTTTCGGACCAGGACGCGGAAATCGCCTACGTGGCAGACGCGCTCGCACAGGAATACCGGGCGGCGGCGCAGGAAGGACGCGCGCTTTCCGCGGCCGCGCTGGTGCGCAAGAACCGCCACTCGCCAGTGCTCGCGGCGGCGCTGGAGGAGCGTGGGGTGCCCTACGAAATCGTGGGCCTTGCAGGGCTTCTCGACGTCCCGGAGGTCGCCGACACCGTCGCCATCGCCACGATGCTGGTGCGCCCAGACGACACCGCCGCCGCGCTGCGCGTCCTTGGCGGACCCGCCGTGGGCCTGGGCCTGGCGGACCTGCAGGCGCTGGCGTCGCGCGCGAACAACCTGCACGGCTCGGGCGTTGACACCCAGCCTCAGACCGCCCCGGCGGACTCGGCGGAACACCTGCACGCCCAGTTGGAGGAGCTCGTGGCCCGCGCCGCAGAGATCTCCGCCAGCTCCGACAAGCCCGAAGGGCTCACGGACGCCCTGGCGGACCTGGGCGAGCCGGAGCGCTACAGCGAGGAAGGCCTTGCGCGCATGCGGGACACCGCGGCGAAGCTGCGCTGGCTGCGTACCCACAGCCTGGGCAAGCGGCTAAGCGACCTGTTCGCCGACATCATCCACGTCTTCGGCATCCGCACCGAAGTGCTCGCCCGCGGCTCCGCCACGGGTGCGGTGCACCTGGACCGCCTGCTCGAGGAGGTCGCCGCGTACCCGGGCGCGAGCCTGGACGGGCTGCTGCACTTCTTCGAGCTCGCCCGCAGCTTCGAGGACGGCTTGGCCCCGGGATCGGTGGCGGTGAAGGAGGACCGGGTGCAGATCCTCACCGCGCACAAGGCCAAGGGCCTGGAGTGGGACACCGTGGCGGTGCTGCACGCGGACGCGGCGACGTACAAATCCAAGACGGAAACCTTCCTCACCTTCCCGCGCTTCCTGCCGCCGGAAACGTTCGGCGACCCGGATGTCTACCCGGTCTTCGCGGACGTGGAGAACCGCTCGGACTTTGAGAAGGCCGGCAAAGCCTGGCTCAAAGAGGTCGCCGGGGATCTGGCCGAGGAGGCCGCCCGGCTGTTCTACGTGGCGGTGACCCGTTCCGGGAAGAAACTCATCGTCACCGGCTCGCGCCGCCGCGAGAGTGTTAAGCGCGAGGCGGAGCCCTACGAGCACTTCGCCGCCATGCGCGAGCGGGTGCCGGAGGAATGCGTGGTGGTGTGGGACGACGGCACCGCGCCCGAGGCAGACACAGAAGAAACCAAGCAGGAGACGGCCGCGCCGGAATCCGGCCGCTGGCCTCACTACGCGCCCACGCCGCGCGACATTGCGGCCGCCCAAGCGGTCCGCGCCGCCATGGATACGCTGCCGGACTACGCCGGCGGCGAGCTGTTCTCGCTCTGGGAGCGCGACGCCACAGCCTTGATTGAGGAGCACGGCGCCGCCCAGGCCGCGGACGTGCCGGTGGTCATGCCGGGCGAGCTCACCGCCTCCGACGTGGTGGCGCTGAAGGCAGACCCGGAGCAGTTCGCCCGCCGCGCCCGCCGCCCCGTGCCGTTCAAGCCGAACACCTACGCCAAGCGCGGCACCGCGTTCCACGAGTGGCTGGAGCAGTTCTACGGAGCGCGCCCACTGTTGACAGAAGACGAGCTGCCGGGCAACGACGAGGCAGAAGTGGACCGCGCCGTCCTGGAGCGGCTGAAGCGCAACTTCGAGGCCAGCGAGTGGGCCGGGCGCACGCCCGAGTACGTCGAGCACCCCTTCGAGCTGGCACTGGGCGATTCGGTAGTGCGCGGGCGCATGGACGCCGTCTTCGCCGCCGACGACGGCTGGGTCGTGGTGGACTGGAAGACTGGCGAAAAGCCAGGCCGCGACGCGATGGAATCGGCCCAGCTGCAGCTTTCGGTCTACCGCGAGGCGTGGCGCCGGATCGCACGTGACGGCAAGCCGGTGCGGGCGGTATTTTTCTACGTGCGCACGGGCGAGACGTTCGCGCCGCGCGCCTTGCCGGATCTTGACCAGCTCGAGACAATGCTCGGAGGCGCGGGCACCGGCACGCCCGGCGAAGACATTGCACTAGAAAGCGAGGAGCGGCAGGGATGAAGCTTCGGAGCCTGTTGTCGCTGCGCGCAGACGCGACCAACCTCACCGAGATCCCGGTGCACAGCTTGCTGGACGTTGTGAACATCCCCACGGCGGCGCGCGCCACCCCGTGGTCGCTGATCGCGCGCCGCTTCTTCTACGCGTTGCTGCTCATCGTCGCCGTCGCGTTCGTGGCGTACTTGGACAGGGACGGCTACTCCGAACCTTTGACGTTCATCGACGCGCTGTATTACTCCGCGGTGACGCTGTCCACCACGGGCTACGGCGACATCACGCCGGTGACGCAGTCCGCCCGCCTGATTAACATTTTTCTGATCACCCCGGCCCGCGTGGCCTTCCTGATGCTCCTGGTCGGCACCACCTTGTCGGTGCTCACGGAGGATTCCCGCAAGACACTCCAGATCCAACAGTGGAGGAATAGCGTGCGTAACCACACTATTGTCATCGGCTACGGCACCAAGGGCCGTTCCGCAATCGACGCCCTGATCGCCGGCGGCGCGTCGCCGTCCTCGATCGTGGTCATCGACCCGGACCCGGCCGCACTCACCGTCGCCGAGAAGCGCGGGCTGATCACCGTCCACGGCAACGGCACCAAGTCGGACGTGCTGCGCGTGGCCGCCATCAGCCGCGCGCGGTCTGTGATCGTGGCGCCGTCGTCGGACGACACCGCCGTGCTGATCACTCTGTCGGTGCGCGAGATGGCGCCGAGCGCGATGATCGTGGCCAGCGTGCGCGAAGGCGAGAACCAGCACTTGCTCATGCAGTCCGGTGCGGACTCGGTGATCGTCTCCTCCGAAACCGCGGGCCGCCTGCTCGGCATCGCCACCGTGACCCCGCCGGTGGTGGAGATGATGGAAGACCTGCTCAGCCCGGACGAGGGCTTCGCGGTTGCGGAGCGCCCGATCGCGGACGACGAGGTCGGCGCGAACCCCCGCCACCTCGCCGACATCGTGCTGGGCGTGGTGCGCTCCGGCGAGCTCTACCGCATCGATTCCCCCGAGGCGGAGACGGTCGAGCCGGGCGATCGCCTGCTGTACGTGCGCATGAACGGCGCGATCACCAACCGGGATTAACCGGATGCTGTTGCTCATCGATGCTGCCGGGCGCTTCCCACTCGGTACCGACGGGGAGCCAAAGCTTTTCGACGCACCTCCGGCCGCCACCGAAATCACCTCCCGCGTGCACGTGACCCGCGAGGTCACCGCGGCCCGGGTGCACGGCGTCGACGCGGCAGACCTCGCCGGGCCAGGCGGGGCTACCGGGGACGCGCGCACTCACGCCTGCCACCCGCTGGCGGCACGGGCGGTCGGTTTAGTCAACGCCCGCGAGCGCACCCGTTTCGACCCGGCGGACGGTTCCGAGGTGCGCTGGGGCGACGGCGGCATCGTTGCCCGCGGCGCCACCGGCCGGCCAATCTTCCCGCGGCTGGACCCGTGCGTGATCGGCCTGGTGGAGGACCCGAAAGGCGAGCGGATCCTGCTGGTGGAAAACGCCCGCCGCCCCGGCTACCTCACCCTGGTGGCAGGCTACGTGGATGTCGGCGAGACCCTCGAAGCCGCGTTCGCCCGCGAGGTGTGGGAGGAAACCGGTCGGCGCGTAACCGGCGTGCGCTACCTGCGCTCCCAGCCGTGGCCACTCTCGGGCGCGCTCATGCTCGGCATGGCGGCGCGCACGGCGGACGTCAATGCGCAAGCGCCCACCGACGGCGAGCTGACACGCACCGTGTGGGCCAGCCGCGACGAACTGGACTCTCTCACGCTCGCGGTGGAGGGCACCATCGCCCGCGCGCTCATCGACGACTGGGCGGCCACACGGCCGACACCGCCGACACCGCAGACACCCAACCCGGAAGGAGCACACCCATGGCGATAGACCTCAGCGTGCTGGATGAGGACCAGCGTGTGGCGGCGGAAGCGCCGCGCGGGCCGGTGTGCATCCTCGCCGGCGCGGGCACGGGTAAAACCCGCACGATCACCTACCGCATCGCCAACCTGATCGACCGCGGCCAGGTCGCCCCGAACCGTGTGCTGGCGGTGACGTTTACCAAGCGCGCCGCCGGCGAGATGCGCGACCGCTTGACCGCGATGGGCATCGGCGGGGTGCAGGCGCGCACGTTCCACTCCGCGGCGATGCGCCAGCTGCAGTACTTCTGGCCCCAGATCGCGGGTGATCTGCCGTGGCGGGTGCTGGACAACAAGTTCCCGATCGTCGCCCGCGCCACCCGCGCCGCAGGCCTGGACACGGGCAAGGAAATGGTGCGCGACTTGCTCAGTGAGATCGAGTGGGCGAAGTCATCGGTCATCGGCCCGGAGGACTACGTGCAGCGCATCGCCGACTCCCCGCGCACCCCTCCGGCGGACGCGCAGAAGGTCGCGCAGGTCTACCGCTTCTACGAGGAGGCGAAGACCAGCCCGGAGGGCATGCTGATCGATTACGACGACCTGCTCATCCACGTCGCCGGGGCCCTGGAGAACGCGCCGGCGGTGGCGGAGGAGTTCCGCGCGCAGTACCAGTCGTTCGTTGTGGACGAGTACCAGGACGTCACCCCCTTGCAACAGCGCGTGCTGGAGGCCTGGCTGGGCACCCGCGACGACCTGACGGTGGTCGGCGACGCCAACCAGACCATTTACTCGTTTACCGGCGCGACCCCGGATTACCTGTTGAACTTTTCGCGCACGTACGAGCACGCGACCGTGGTGAAGCTGCAGCGTGACTACCGCTCGACGGTGGAGATCACGGACCTGGCCAACACCGTCATCGGCAAGGCCAGCGGCCGCATCGCCGGCACCCGTCTGGAGCTGCAGGGCATGCGCGGCCACGGCCCGGCACCTGAGTTCAACGGCTATGACGACGAGCCCGCGGAGGCCCGCGCGGTGGCGCAGAAGGTGCGCAAGCTGCTGAACGACGGCGTCCCTGCCCGCGAAATCGCCATCTTGTACCGCATCAACGCCCAGTCCGCCGCGTTTGAAGCCGCGCTGGCGGACGAGGGGATTGTCTACCAGGTCCGCGGCGGCGAGGGGTTTTTCCAGCGCGCGGAGATCCGCGAGGCGTTCGCGCAGCTGTTGCGCGCCTCCAAGCGCACGGACCTGCCGGACGATCCGGTGCGCATCGCGCGTGCCGCGCTCGCCCCGCTGGGGCTGACGCCGGAGGAACCGGAGGGCGCGAAGGCGCGCGAGCGCTGGCAGTCCCTGAGCGCGCTGGTGGATCTGATCGAGGAGATCGTGCGCACCCGCGAGGCATCCACCATGGCGGAGGTGCTGGGCTCGCTGCGCCGCCGCGCGGAGGCGAAGCAGCCCCCGGCGGTGGACGGGGTGACGCTGGCCAGCCTGCACGCCGCGAAGGGCCTGGAGTGGGACGCGGTGTTCTTGGTCGGCCTGGTGGAAAAGACGCTGCCGATCTCGCACGCGCTGAAAGCCGGCGACGAGCAGATCGAGGAGGAGCGCCGCCTGTTCTATGTCGGTGTCACGCGTGCGCGCGAGCACCTGCACATGTCGTGGTCGCTGGCGCGCCAGGAGGGCGGGCACAAAAGCCGCACCCGCTCGCGCTTCTTGGACGGGCTGGTGCCGGAGCTGGAGGTGGAAAAATCTCCGCAGCGGCTCAAGCGCGCGAAGCGCTGCCGGGTGTGCGGCAACCAGCTAGGCACGCCCGCGGAAAAGTCCCTGGGTCGCCACGAGGAGTGTGAGCCGAACTTCGACGAGGCCGTCTACGCCGCGCTGAAGCGCTGGCGGCTCGACGTCTCGCGCGCCGCCGGCCAGCCGGCGTTCGTCGTGTTCACCGATGCCACACTGATGTCGATTGCGGAGGCCATGCCTGCAGACGAGCGCGAGCTGCTCGGCGTCTCCGGCGTGGGCCCGGTGAAGGTGGACAACTACGGCGCCGGCGTGCTCGAGGTGCTGGAGCAGTTCCGCTAGAAGCACCCCTAAAAACACATTGCGCAGTCCGGGTGCGGCGGCAGCGTCGCGGTGGACACCGGTTCGGGCGCGAACGGGTCCACCACGGTGAGCTGACCGGCGTCCGGCTTTGGCGCGGAGACCCCGGGCGGGTCCGGCACGCCCGCCAAACGCCGCAGGGACATCGCGGCGAAGGCAGCGCCTGCCGCGGCGGCGATGGGCTCGCCCTGCACGCTCAGCGGCGCGCGCTGCTCCACCACGGGCCAGTTCGGGTCCCGGTCCAGAAGGTAGAGGCGCACGCACAACGGGCAGGGGCCAGGGCGTGCGCACACCGGGCCTACCACCACGCGCGCGTCCACCTGCGTCACCGGCAGCACCGGGCCTTGGCGCTGCCGGGTGAGCGCGGCGAGCTCGCCGAGCAGGGCAGTGGTGTTCACCGCCGCCACGGGCACCCACGTGTCGCCGCGAAGGAGGAACTTCGACAGCGCCTCGTTGCGCGCTTGCGTGCGCACGTCCAGACCGCACTCGCGAAGCCTGGCGGTCACCGCCGCGGCCAAACGCCCGTGGCCGACCAGCAGCACCTCGGGTTTCACAGCCGGCACGAGCACCCGGTAGCTGAGCAGGTCGTCCACCAAGCTGCGCGCGGCCTCGGCGCCGATGAGCTCGGCGAGTTGCTCCAGCACCCAGCCCAGCCGCCGCGGCCGCATGAGCACCCCCAGAAGTGCAACGACGTCCTTGGCGTTGTCGGTGGTCACTAACCCAGTTCGTGTGGCGTCGGTGCCGAATTGCATGACGTTGTCTGCGCGCAGAAACGGGTGCGCGCCCTGGGCGAGTTTCACCCGTGAGTTGTTGTTGATCATCCCTGCATCCACCCCCGATGCGGGATCCTACAATGCATTGCCATGGCTGGCAGGCAAACGCAGAACAATTCAACGCCGTACCGCGTGATCCGCTCGGCGCGCAGGACGCGCTCGGTGCAGGCGCGGATCGTCGGCGGGGTGGCGGAGATTCGCATCCCCGCGCACTTCACTGACGCACAGGAGCGCGAGGCGGTAACCGAGATGCTGGCCAAGCTCGAGCGCAAAACAAAGGCGCGCCCGCTTGACGACGATTCCCTGCGCACGCGCGCCGATTCCCTGAACACGCACGTCCTGGACGGCCAGGCGCGCATCGGCTCGATCAGGTGGGTGTCCAACCAGCGCTCCCGGTGGGGCTCCTGCACGGTTGCCACCGGCGACATCCGCATCAGCGACCGGTTACAGCAGGTGCCGGACTACGTGCTGGACGCGGTGATCGTGCACGAGCTGACGCACACGTTCATCCCCAACCACAGCGCTAAATTCTACGAGTGGGCGGACAAGGTGCCGTACGCGGAGCGCGCACGCGGCTACCTGGAGGCCTACCAGCGCTTTGGTGCCTAGAGCTCGGTGCCGTCCTCGCGGCCGTCGTCCTTACCGTCGCCGTCCTCGCGCTTGAGCTCCGGGTTGTCGCGCAGCTCCTGCTCGAGCTTGGCAAATTCGTCGTCGAAATCGGTGTCGGGCTGATCATCGAGAAGCGTGTCAATGAAGGCCGCCGGGTTGTCCAGGTGCTCCGCGGACGGCATAAAGTCCGGGTGGTTCCACACCTGGTCGCGGCGCTCGGTGCCCACGGCGGTGTCGATTCGGCGCCACAGCTCGGCGGCATCGCGGGTGCGCGGGGCGCCCAGCTCGATGCCCACGATGTTGGCGAAGGCCTGCTCGGCGGACCCGCCGGTGGCGCGGCGGCGCGCCCACGCCTCGGCCAGCTGCGGGGTGGACGGGATGCGCTCGCCGAGCGCCTCGGCGACTACCACGTCGACCCAGCCTTCCACCAGTGCGATCAGCGTCTCTAGGCGGGAGGTGGCGCCGGCGTTGCGGGTGCCCACGCGCGGGGAGAGGTCCTCGCCCTGCAGGTTCTGCAGCGCCTCCTGGATCTGCTGCGGGTCGCCGCCTTCCAGGTTCAAGTTGCGGGCGACTTCCTCGATGTGGGAGGTGTCGATCTCAAGACCTGCGGCGTACTCCTCCACGGAGGAGACGATGCGCTCCACCAGCCACGGCACGTGGCGGAACAGGCGCTGGCGGGCGGCCTCGCGGGCGGCGATGTAGACCATCACTTCCTGGCCGGCCAGGTCCAGACCCTTGGAAATCTCGGTGATGTTTTTCGGCAGCACCGCGGCGGTGCCGGCGGGGGCGACGGGAAGGCCGAAGTCGGTGCCAGTCAGTGCCTGCTGCGCCAGATCGCCTAGCGCGTGGCCGAGCTTCATGCCGAACTGCATGGCGTTCATCTGGTTCATCATCCCGGCCATCGGGCCCATCATCTCCCGGGCCTGCTCCGGCATGGAATCCAGCTGGGCGCGGTTCATGTGCTCGGCTACCGGGTTCACCAGCCGCTTCCACATCGGCATGGTCTGGTTCAGCCACTGCTCAGCGTTCCAGGCCTCAGCCTTAGCGCCGCTGGCGGGCAGGTCCGTGGCCTCGTCCAGCCACAGTTCCACTAAGCGCAGGGATTCCTCCGCCGCGCGGGTGTCCGCATCGGAGACCGGGTTGGCGCCCGCGACGCGCTGGCGCGCCATGCGCGCGGCCAGCTCGAAGTTCACCGCGTCGCCCGCGCCCTGGGCGTTCATGGACGAGCCCATGCCGGAGAGCATCTGGCCCAGCTGGTTAAACACATCGCCTAAGCCGCCCCCGCCGGGCTGGCCCCCGCCGAAGCCGAACGCGGCAAACGGGTTGTTCGCGTCGCCGCGGCCGTTTCCGTCGCCGCCCCGATTGTTGCCGTCGTTTTCGCCGTCATCGTTCGAGTCGTTAGGAAAGGAAAAGCCGAATCCGTTAGTCATGCCAGCCAGAATACAGTCAGCCCGCGAGTGCATGGGTTCGCTGAGAGCCAGCAACGGTCCAGCACCAGTGTTTCACGCGTCCTGCGCTAGAATCTGCGCCCATGTCCAAAGCGCGTGAAGCACGGAACCGGCGGTGGTCGACCCTGGTCTGGGGGTCCATCCCCGTCGTGCTGCTGGCAGGTGCACTGACCGCGGACCACATCCCGGGCACCGACATCCGCCTGACTGTGCCGTACGCGGCGGAAGGGCCGGGGCCCACCTTTGACACGCTCGGCGAGGTCGGTGGCGAGCCCGTCGTTGACATCGAGGGCGCGGAAACGCTGGATACCGGCGGCAAGCTGAACATGACCACCGTGTCGGTGCGCACGAATATGACGCTCGGCCAGGCGTTGGGGCGCTGGATCGCCACCGACGACACGATCGTGCCGGTGGAGCAGATCATGCCGCCGGACTTGGATGAGGACCAGGTACGCGAGGTCAACCAGCAGGCGTTTGTCGCCTCCGAAGCATCTGCGACGGTGGCGGCCATGCACTACTTGCACCGCCCCACCACGGTGGTGGTGCACGACGTGATGGAAGGCAGCGCCTCCGAGGGGCTCCTGCAGCCCGAGGACCTCATTACCGCTATCGCAGGCGAGAAGGTGGAAACACCGCAGGAAGTCCAGGACGCAGTGCGCGCCAAGACCCCCGGCGAGACGATCGAGATCACCGTCGAACGCGACGGCAACGAGCGCACCGAGACCGTGGAGCTGGGGGAGAACCCGCACGAGAAGGGCCAGCCCATGCTGGGCATCCTCATGACCTCCGAGCCGGCCGGCGGCATCAGCGTGAACTACAACCTCAACGACATCGGCGGGCCGAGCGCGGGCATGATGTTCTCGCTCGCCGTCATCGACAAGCTCACCCCGGGCGCGCTCAACGGCGGCAAGTTTGTCGCGGGCACCGGCACGATCAACGAGGACGGCCAGGTCGGCCCCATCGGCGGCATCACCCACAAGATCCGCGCGGCCGAAGATGACGGCGCCGAGCTGTTCTTGGCGCCCGCCGGCAACTGCGACGCCGTGAAACGCGTGGGCACCGAGCACATGACGGTGGCGAAGGTGGACAACCTCGCCGACGCCGTCCAAGCGATGGAGGATTTCGCCGCGGGCCGCGACGTGCCCACCTGCGAGTAGCTACTGCTTGGCCAACCCCAAGTCGTAGATGCGCTGGCGCGGATCCTCCTGGTCGGTGGAGATCAGCTGCTGCATCACCTGACCGGCCTCGTTGTCCACCACGGTGATGATCGCGGAGGTGCCGAGTGTGGACCAGCCCACCACGCGGTCGCCGTTGTCTTCCACCACGCGCGAGGAGCGCAGCTCGGTGAGAAGCTGCGTCGTCGAGGCGGCCTTGGAGTCGGAGTCGAAGAACTGGAACTGGCCGACGCCCTCGCCGGAGCAGTCGAAGGAACCGCTCAAACCGCCCGCCGCGCAGTCGTCGAACTGGTCGAAGAACTCTTCCGGGGCCAATGTGGAGAAGCGCTCGCGCACTTCCGCCAGCGCGTCAGCTTCCTGCTTCTTCCCGCTTGTCGACGTCGCATCCGCCGTGCCCGCAGCAGTCTTCTTCGACGACGATTTCGTGGACGCGGCAGTTGTGGAAGACGACACCGAGCTGGACGCAGTCTCGCTTCGCGTCGACGTCACCGTTGCAGTGTCAGTCTCGGCGCTCGCGCCGGTTTCGGGGCCGGTCTGCTCCGGCTCGCTCGGCGGCGTTTCCGTGGAGGTGATCTCTGGCGCGCGGGTATCGGGATCCTCGGAGTCGGAATCGTTGGAGCACGCCGTTAGCGTGAGCGCTGCGACGGTGGCAGCGGCGATGAGGGAAACGGAGCGGGAAGTAGACACAACCGACATCCTAAACCAGCTCGTCCGGGTCCTGCTCAAGGCCGTAGCGCAGCGCCGCCACAACGCCCGGGGCCACGCCGGGCCCGCCGCGCAGCTCGATGTCGTCCTGCGCGAACGCGCCGCGCTCCTCAAGCTCCTGATCGGTCAGACGCAGCTGCAACAGCGTCTGCTCAATGTCTTCTTCGCGCAGCACGCCGGAGAACAGGCGCGCCGGGCGCGGCTCGGCGTCCTCGCCGGCGGAGGCGTCCTTGAACACGATCTCCTGCGCCAGGATCACGCCTTGGACCTCGCGCGGCCAGGCGATGCGGGAGACGTACTCGCCCAGTTCCTCGGAGCCGGGCAGGATGTGCTCTGGGAGGTCTTGGACCACCAGTGTTAGCGGGGAAGAGTCGTCGAGGTGGCCCAGCTCGTCGACAAGCAACTGCGTTGGTACCAGGCCGAACAAGGTTGGGGGAGCGTCCCACCCCTCCGCGTGGACGAACTCGACGGCCTCCATCATGGCCTTATTTAATGCTTGCTGTTCGCGCACGGGAACCCTCCGGGCAAGTTTGACGTTGGATTATTTAAGCTTGAAGCTTAACTGCGTTGCACACACTAATTCCTAAGGAGCAGGCTTGGCTACCCGCCTCAATCGGCCACAACCACGCGCCAAGAAACCGAATACGGGGTTGATGACCACCATCGGTGTCTTGGCCATCATTCTTTTCCTCTTGCCTATGGCAGTCGGGCTGTACACCGACTTCCTGTGGTTCGGGGAGGTGGACTTTAGAGGCGTGTTCAACCGCGTGATCCTGGTCCGCGTGGTGCTGTTTGTCATCTTCGCCCTGATCGGCGGTGCGATCACCTGGATCGCCGCGCGCCTGGCGTGGCGCGGCAGGCCCCAGGAGCAGGCCGCGCCGTTCGACCAGGCCGCCCAGTACCGCCAGCAGGTGCAGCGGTCCGTTCGCGGCATGCTGGTGTGGGTGCCGGTTGTCGTCGCCATCCTGTCCGGCCTGGCTGGCCAGCGCATGTGGCGCGTGTTCATGCTCTGGTTCAACGGCGGCGAGTTCGGCTCCACCGACGCGCAGTTTGGCAAGGACTTGGGCTTCTACGCGTTTACGCTGCCCGGCATCTCCGCGGTGGTGGACACGCTTTCCATGCTGCTGCTGGTGGCGTTTTTGGTCGCCGCGGTGGGCCACTACCTGCTGGGCGGCATCCGCATCGGCAACAAGGTCTCCGGCATCTCCGGCTTTATTAGCAAGGACGCGCGCATCCAGCTCGCCGTCACCGCTGGCCTGTGGATGCTGCTGAAGGCCGTGAGCTACTGGCTGGAGCGCTACTACCTGCTCTACGGCGAAAACGACATCTTCACCGGTGCCTCCTACACCACCGTCAACGCGATGCTGCCGGCGAAGATCATCCTCACCGTCATCGCCGTGCTGGTCGCGGCGGCGTTCTTCGCCTCCATTGTCTACCGCGACTTCCGCGTGCCGGTGCTGGCCACTGTGCTGATGCTGTTGTCCTCTTTGGTGGTGGGCAACGTGTGGCCGGCGCTGATGGAGCAGTTCTCCGTCAAGCCGAACCGCCAGGCCAAGGAGTACGAGTACATCGGCCGCAACATCGAGGCCACCCGCGAGGCGTACGGGCTTACCGACGACAACGTGACCTACCTGGAGGACTGGGGCGCAGGCAACACCTCCAACTCGGACGTCGCCTCCGACGCGGCCACGATTTCCAACCTGCGACTTCTGGACCCAGAGATCATCTCCCCGACGTTCACCCAGAACCAGCAGCTGCGTAACTTCTACGGATTCCCGGACCAGCTGGCCATGGACCGCTACGACGTGGACGGCGAGCTGCGCGACTACGTGGTCGCCGCCCGCGAGATGGACCCGAACTCGCTGAGTGAGAACCAGCGCGACTGGATTAACCGCCACACCGTGTACACCCACGGCAACGGCTTCATCGCAGCCCAGGCCAACACCGTGGACGAGGCGGCGCAGGACGCCGGCTCCACCCGCGGCGGCCTGCCCATCTTCACGGTGTCCGACCTGCAGTCCAACGCCGCAGCCAAGGCCTCCGAGGACGCAGAAGAGCTGGGCATCAAGGTCGACGAGCCGCGCATCTACTACGGCCCGGTGATCGCCTCCGCCAAGGACGGCCTGGACTACGCCATTGTGGGCGAGACCGGCCAGGGCCCGGTGGAGTACGACACGGACAACTCCACCTACACCTACGACGGCAAGGGCGGCGTGGACATCGGCAACATGTTCAACCGCCTCGCCTACACGGTGAAGTACCAGGAGCTGAACTTCCTGCTGTCCGACCGCGTCGGCGGCGACTCCAAGGTGCTCTACGACCGCGACCCGCGCACCCGCGTGGAGAAGGTCGCCCCGTGGCTGACCACGGACTCCAAGACCTACCCGGCCGTGGTGGACGGCCGCGTGAAGTGGATCGTGGACGGCTACACCACGCTGTCGCAGATGCCGTACTCCACGCGCACCTCCCTGCAGGACACCACCCAGGACGCGCTGAACCCGGACGGCACCACCCAGCGCCTGATCACCGACAACGTCGGCTACATCCGCAACTCCGTCAAGGCCACCGTGGACGCCTACGACGGCTCCGTGGAGCTGTACGCCTTCGACGAATCCGACCCGGTGCTCAAGGCATGGCAGGGCGTGTTCCCGGACACGGTGCGCCCGGCGTCCGACATCTCGGATTCCCTGCGCGAGCACCTGCGCTACCCGGAGGACCTGTTCAAGGTCCAGCGTGACCTGTTGGCGCGTTACCACGTGGATGATCCGGGCGTGTTCTTCAACAACGACGCCTTCTGGTCCGTGCCGAACGACCCGACCGCACCGGAGGGCCGCGGCCAGCTGAACCAGCCGCCGTACTACGTGGTGGCGGCCGACCCGGAGACCGACAAGGCCTCCTTCCAGCTGATCACCCCGTTCCGCGGCCTGAACCGCGAGTTCCTCTCCGCGCACATGGCGGTGGCCTCGGACCCGGAGAACTACGGCCAGATCACGGTACGCGTGCTGCCGACGAACAAGCAGACCCAGGGCCCGAAGCAGGCGCAGGACGCCCTGATGTCCTCCGACCAGGTGGCGCGCGACCGCACCCTGTGGGAGGGCACCAACGACCTGAAGAACGGCAACCTGCTGACCCTGCCGGTTGGCGGCGGCGAGATCCTCTACGTGGAGCCGATCTACTCGCAGCGCAAGGATCAAGCATCGGCCTTCCCGAAGCTGCTGCGCGTGCTGGTGTTCTACCGCGGCCAGGTGGGCTACGCCCCGACGATCTCCCAGGCGCTTGACCAGGTGGGCATCCACTCCTCGGCCGCCCAGGACATCGAGGTTGTGGATGAGAACCAGGACGCCAAGCCGGAGGGTGACAGCCAGGAGGCGACGCCGGAGGGCGAGGCCCAGCCGGAGGAGAACCAGGACGCTCCGCAGGTGAACAAGGACGAGGCGATGAACAACATCAACGACGCCCTGCGAAACCTGGAGAGTGCACGCGACGGCTCCTTCGAGGAGTACGGCCGCGCCCTGGACCAGCTGGACCGCGCCGTGGCCGAGTACCAGCGGGCCCAGTAACGAGGACTAAGCACGGCTCGCGCCAGCGCGCCACTCGATCACAAAAACGATAGCGCCAAACCGCCTTTGAACAGGAGGTTTGGCGCTATTAGTTGGTGTATGTATAGTAATTCCACGTTGCCGGTTACGGCGACAGGCGATAATCACATAAACGCCCGACGCGGGGTGGAGCAGCTCGGTAGCTCGCTGGGCTCATAACCCAGAGGTCGTTGGTTCGAATCCAGCCCCCGCTACTAAGATAAGGCCCCTACCAGTGCAAATGCTGGTAGGGGCCTTCTTCATTTCGCGCTCGGATCGCCATTTGGTGCACTACGTGGTGCACTAGGGTCAAAATCCTGCACCAAACGGAACTGCGACACCCCAACGACGCGGCGCAGGTTTTCGGGGCATTGCTTAGTGATTGCTAGGACGGCAGCAACGAAGGAACGCCACGGGAGCCGGCAGTTCGGGGGAGATCTGCCTATTTATCTCGGGGGTGAGACTGCCGACCCCAAGCCGAAGCTCAGCGACGAGCAGGCGCAAGTGGCTAAAGACCTTATCGAGGGCGGTAAGTCCGTCAGTGCGGTGGCGCGCAACTTCAAAGTTTCACGGCCGACGATCTATCGCGCTCTCAAGCGCATTGACGCCGACGCTTAGGCACAGGTTGCGTCGCTAGCGCCCGCACCCGGCAAGCCGAGCACCAGGCTGCGCTAGCGACGCTCGGCACGCATGGGGCGCTGTACTGCTGGGATACGGCTGCGACCGGCAGAGCCGGACCGAATACGGGATTGACCGTGTACACCCCGTATTCGTGCAAAGGAGCACTGCCATGTCCACCCATTCTCACACGCTTGCATCCCACGGCGAGATTCTCGCGAACCTCCCCGGCATCCTCGGGTTTTACCCGAACAACTCGCTGATCCTCGCGTTCTTCGTCGACGACGAGGGCGTCGACACCGTCCGCCTCGGCCCGGTCGCACGGTTCGACCTGGACGAGGCCGTGGAGAAGCTCACCGAGAGCCGCGAGCGGTTCGCAGCGTGGGTCCACCCCCTCGAACTCGACGCTGTTATCGCGTACATGATCAGCGATGACATTGCACAGCCGATCTTCGACGAGACGGCCACGTACCTCACCAGCGGGGCAGTGCACCTACCGCCGCTGCTCGGAGTGGTGCAGGTGCCCGAGATCGTCACCGGGGCTGCGTGGTGGTCTGTGTATCAGCATCCGCTCATCGACGAGCCGCGCCACGGCGTTGTCGGCGAGGTCGCCGCATCGGCGGCGCTGCAGCAGATGCTTGCAGACACCGGAGAGCTGCCGGAGCCGAGCAAAGACGACATCGAGGCACGGTTGAACAGCACCGATCATGGCATCGACGCCGCAGAGCACGCCGACATCATCGAAGACGCGCTGGCGTATATCCCGCCCATGTTCGCAGACGTGCTGCAGCGTGAGTACGAGCAGGCGGCGGCAGGGATCACCCAGCCGAGCACTCGCGCTGTTCGGTCTGCGCTGAAATGCTTCACCACGCCGCGCTTGCGGGACACGCTGCTTGCAGCGCTGCTCGATGAGCCACAGGCTGGCCTTGCGTTCATAGAGCAGGTCATGCGCGCCGTCCCGACCAGCTGGCCAGGGATGCGCGCCCAGCTCACCGCCACCGTTGCCGTGCTCGCTCACGCCACAGGCCAGCCGGGGTTAGCTGGCGTGGCTGCGCAGCGAGCCACCGAGATCGGGCCAGACGAGAACTTCCCGTCGTTGGTCGCGAAGCTGACCGACATTGGCCAGGGCGAGCGGATGGTCGAGCTTATCCGCGAAGGCGCCGAGAAGACCCGCACCATCTTGTTCACCGAGTAGCACCACCTACCCCGTTGCAGCGATGCAACGGGGTTTCTTTTTCTCGCGGGGCCGTGGCTGGCGACAACAGACACCTCAACGAGGCAGGGGAGCGACCCCTAGACAGCAGAGCTGTCTCCAACAGACGGATTGACCATCAATCCGAACAAGGAGGCACCTGATGCGCGACTTCATCCACACCGACCTGGAACTGCTCTACCAGCTCGCCGACGGCATTGACGGCGAGGACGCCGATCCGGGCGCAGCACAAGAACTGCGCGACCTAGAGGCGGCAGGCACACCGCTGCCCTGGGCAGTGCTGTAACGACAGCTCAACCCCCCGCAGCAGCAAAGCCGCTGCTTAAGTACCCAAATTGCACGGCAATTCACACCCACTCACGTAAGGAGAACCATCATGTCCAACCCCTTCAACAACGGCACCATCGTCGGCAACGCAGCTCGCGCACCGAAGCTGTTCGAGCACGCAAACGGCGGCGCGACGGTGAAACTCAGCGTCTATGCGCGCAACATCTTCAAGAACAAGGCCACCGGCAAGGTGGAAAGCGAGATCGTGGAGCTGACCGGCTACGTCCGGGACGCGAAGAACCCCGGCGTGTTCGGCTGCGTCGGCTCCGGCGATCGCGTTGCGGTGAGCTACTCGCTGAAAACCGACGTCTACACCGACAAGGACGGTGTGAAGCACTACCCGCTGGTCGCCCGTATCGACACCGTGCAGCTGATCGACTCCAAGAAAGAGTCCGCTGCGCGAGCAGCCCGTCGCGGAGGCGAGGCGGCGAACGCCGCCCTGGCTGGCGCTGACGCCGACAACGACGAAGCACCGTTCTAACAACGACACCCCGCAGGGAAACCTGCGGGGTTATTTTTTTTCAACTATTTCACGGTGTTGATCCAGCTCTTTCACGGCCTTACCCAACTGAACAAAACCCAACAGCCCTAGCATCAGCTTGGCGATCGGGGTGGAGTCTTTTGAGTAGGTCTGTCCCTCCTTGAGGAACTTCACCGACACTCCTTTGCTGACTAGCTCGTCAACAATGGCGTACAGATCCGTCAGTGAACGCGCGCACCGATCCATCGACGTGACGACAAGCTGATCTCCTGCACGGACATATCGCATTGCTTCATCAAGTCCAGGGCGCTCACGCGATCCACCACTGGCCTTATCCGTGTAATAGGTGAAGACCTTCTCTGCCTTGAGTTGTTCAATCTGACGATCAAGGTTCTGATCTTTCGAACTCACCCGGGCATAGCCCACCTTTTGTCCTGAGATCGCCCCCAACTGTTCAGTGATCTCCAGAGGCAGTGACGGTTCTGTTCCGTTAGTCTTGGAACTAACCCTAGCGAACAGGAAGTTTTGTCATTCACAAATTGTTCGCTTGGGGTGTACCCCAGGTGCCCCTACCAGCGCCCGCAGTTGAAGGCTTCACCTACCAAATGGTAAAGTTAGCTATATGCGAACCAGTCAGCGCTCCGAGATCCTGGAAGCTGCCCTCCGCGTCATGAACGCAGCGGAGGGTGGCGACATTACCCTTGACGCAGTGGCCCACGAGGCCGGGCTCACCAAACCGGGATTGCTATATCACTTCCGCAACCGCGACGTACTGCTCGCCGCGATCGTCGACCACGCTGCGGCCAACGTCGAGAACGACATGACTGCCACCCTTGGCAAGCCCCTCGAGAACGCCAACGCCACCGAGCGGCTCCTGAGCTACGTTCACGTCGCCGCCCACGGGGCCGCCAAGCGCGCCGAGTTCATCATCTGGGGCCAAGCGACGTATCGGCCCGAACTCACCGAACCGTGGACTACGCGGATGGGCCGCTGGCTCGAACTCCCGGACGATCTCGACGCCGCCACCCGAGCCAGGCTGACCACCGCCCGACTCGCCGCCGACGGACTCTGGGGCGCCCAGGCCACAGGTGTGTCCACCCTCCACGGCGCGGATCTCGAAGCCGTCGTCTCCAGCATTCGCTCCCTGATCGAAGGAACAACCCCATGAAGCAGTGGTTCCTGCTCGCTGGCGCCATCACTACCGAAGTGGCGGCGACGCTGTCTCTCAAGGCGGCGCTCAATCACCCATCCTGGTACATCGTGGTTGCTGCCGGATACATCGGCGCTTTCGTCTTCCTCACCTTCTGCCTGCGCGAAGGAATGCAGATCGGCGTCGCCTATGGCATCTGGGGAGCCAGCGGGGTCGTGCTCGCCGCCGTGCTATCCGCCGCGATTTTCGGTGAACCTCTGACCGCTGTGATGGGTCTTGGAATGGTTGCGATCATCAGCGGTGTCCTCACCGTCGAACTCGGCTCCCAGAAAGCTCAGCAAACCGCAGCCCAGGAAGCAGGAGTCAACTCATGAGATGGATCTTCCTCGCAGGCGCCATCTTGTCCGAAGTCGTCGCGACCATGTCGCTACGAGCCTCCGACGGTGGCCGGGTGAAGAAATGGTTCATCGGCGTCATCGCGGGGTATCTCGTGGCGTTCGTCGCCTTAAGTCTCGCCTTGGCCGACGGCATGGCCCTTGGCGTCGCCTACGGCATCTGGGCAGCATCCGGCGTAGCTCTCACCGCGATCCTCGCCCGGGTCATCTTCCACGAACCCCTCACCCGAACCATGGCCCTCGGCATCCTCCTCATCGCCGTCGGAGTTCTCACCGTTGAACTCGGCGCCAACTTGGCGAACTGACGCATTTCCGCAGGTAAACCAGGCAGATTGGTGTGCTGCACCACGAGGCGCACAGACAAAGGCTCCCCAATGAGCGCCTGTGGGCCTAGCGTTGTGGATGTGATCACCTGTGTCGTCCACTACACCATCGACCCCGACCAGATCGCAGCCTTTGAACAGTTCGCCCGCGCTTGGATGCGGCATGTCGACGAACACGGCGGCACCCACCACGGGTACTACCTACCCGCGGAAGGTGTGAGTGACCGTGCGGAATCCCTGTTCAGCTTCCCCAGCCTGGCTGCCTACGAGCAGTACCGCACCTTGTTCGGCACCCACTCGGACTTCATCGCCGCTGACCGGATTCGAGACGAGTCCGAGTGCGTCCTGCGGTACGAGCGCACCTTCATGCGGCCGCTCCTACCCCAGGGACACTGAAAGGGACTCCGGCAGCACGCTCGGCACAACCCACAACGCCGCAGGTCAGCGCGTACAGATGGGTGTACCCTTTCCGAACGCTACGACCGTACCCCCCATGCGGCTCTTACATCCCAGCGCGGACCGCCTCTCCAACGTCAGCCCATCACCTGCAGCACAAATCCTTCGAAATTTCTGCACTTGATAGCCCATACCCCCCTATACTTCCCACGAATACATCTCCCACTAATAGCCCAGGAAACAACATTGAAACGACCAGCCAGCACTAAGGTTATTGCTACGGCATTAGCCGCCTGCCTTCTTTCCGCACCTACCGCAATCGCCAAGCCGTCAAACACTATCCATGCCAAAACGCAAGAAGAGGGGGACATTGAATCCTTAGAGATCTCCCCAAACCTCCACTGCATGTTGCGGCACCACGGAAATATCGAACCATCGTTCTTCGGCGGAGACAGCTGTGGAACGTTTATCGCTATCGAGCGCGAGGGGGGAAATGGGGAGATTGAGTACGACGCTTTCGGATCTGGCGCCTACGGCGTGTACGGATACGAGGACTTCACCCCGATTAGTCAGGAGGTGACAGGAACCGGCAAGCCAGAGGACCCCTTCCGCATCATCTCGAAGGTTGCCGCAGGTTCGACAGGAATTGTAATCACCCAAGAAGATAGGCTTCTGGAAGACAACACCACTGTCATGACAAAGATAGAAGTCGAAAATAACAGTGGCCAGAAGAAAAACGTCGCTCTATATCGGGCTGGAGATTGCTACCTAGCCGACAACGACCTTGGTGAGGTTGCAGCAGGAGAGACCTACGGCGCATGCGTCAATAAGTTGGATAAGGAAGAACGACTCATCCAATTCAGGCATGAGCGACGAGAGGACGACCACAAAGGAGGAGATAGGGGCGCCATAGCTGCACGTTATCAAGACGTATATGGTGCCATCTCCAGATATGAGACATTCAGGCCACTTAGCGGACAAATTGGCGAAGTTGATAACGGCGCAGGACTTAGCTGGAAGGTTTCCCTGCCGAACGGTAAGTCAAACTTCTATTCCTCAATGTCATACCGTCGCAATACAGAAGCTTCCGATAAAGATAAAGACCACCTTCTCGACAGCTGGGAAGATGAGGGAGCCGTCGTAAACTCGTCCAACCTCCGCATCGATGCGTGGACTGGTTCAGACCAGCCTGACGTTTTGGTTTCGGTGGGGTGGATGGCACCTCCCAGCAACCCAACACTCATCGAAAAAATCAAAGAGGAGCGGGGGTGGACTCGCGGTGGCGCTCGTTGCTGGGGGTTTGAACCCGACCAAGAAGTCCTCGACAGGGCAGCCGAGATCTTCGCGGAAAGCGGGATACGAGTCCACTTTGATAAAGGGGACGCAAACTCAAAGTACAGCCTCACAAAATCCGGTGGCGAAATTGAGTACCGCGAATTCTTCTCCCCGAGCCAAAAACCCAAGGACCTTGAACAAAGCTTCGATTGGCAGCGGGATCAAATTTTAAGCAGAGACTCTGAACGCCTTGGGCGAGAAAAGGTTTTCCACACCGTCTTATTTGCAGACAAGATCCCCGGAGACCACACCGGGTTATCGTCTGACATACCAGGCAGGGATGCCGTTATCGGTTACACGCTCGAAGAATGTCGAGGCGGGACTGTTGCTAGAGAGAATAGGGAGGTTAAAGCTAGAGTCCTAGTTCATGAATTAGGCCATAACCTCGGCCTCGGCCATGGTGGACCCGTTGCTTTAACAAATAGGCGGACTGGTATCGGCGCTTGGAGAGAAGAAGACGCACACATTAACTGCAAGCCGGAGTACCGAAGCATTATGAATTACCGGTACCTCTACAACATTCAGGCAATTCGCGACAAAGATGCGGACGGGGTAAAAAACCAACCCCTTTTCTCCGACATTTACGCAGAAAATCTAAGCTGGCCTCTGCGAGATAAGGATGCCGATAATCCTGGCGAGTGTCGTCTCCTAGACCGGGAATTTTTTAATTTCAAAATCATTGATGATCCGTACGTCCGGAAGTACAACGTCGCTTCCGATGTTGACAACTTCCAATTTGGCGGGGAACTTGACGGAGAAAAAGAAAAGTACATCGGCTACCTGGCAGGCGACTCCCTTCTCGCTAATGCTAGTCGAGGCTCTCACAGTAACTTCGTGCCAGAAGCTCCTATAAGTAAATTCTTCGAAAGGGGCCTGGTTAACCTTCCAGGGCAAGCAGGATTCCTTCTCGTAGGTGAAGATATTTTTGTTCAAGGACTGGAGGGGCAGACCACCAAGTTCAAGATCGAGAACATTGGTTCCACGACACTAGAACTTGATCTTCTCTTCGACGATCACCCCGTCGAATCTTTCAGCCTTCTTGGTTTTGAGCAAAAAGAGCTTGACGTTACGGTTCCAGCTCAAGCCGTCCAGTCCCCTCGCAATAGAGTCAATGTGTCGCTAGTTGACAAACAGGGAAATGTGCTGCAAAAGAGCGAACTCGAATTTGACACGGTTGATCCACAGCAGAGGATTGCGAACGAGGTACTGACCTTAATTAACGACATGGGGAAGGAGTCTTCCCGACCGCAGCTTGTCAACAACTTACGGCGATCCCTATCTGACCAAAACACGCCTGCAACCACCACAAACACGCCTGCAACCACCACAAACACGCCTGCAACCACCACAAACACGCCTGCAACCACCACAAACACGCCTGCAACCACCACAAACACGCCTGGGAAACAAGATCACCCCGATGATTCGAGCGCTTCTTCGAAAGGATCAGCCGGGCGGCTCTAGCTCTAAGCATTCGCTAATCGCCTTGCTAGTAATCATTCCAGTTGCCCTTGCTGGGTTATACCCATTTGTTGAACCGCAACTTCGTAAATTGGGATTCCCCCTGCCCTAGTCTGGTGGCCAATTGAATTCGAATGCCCACTAAAATGAGCAATCTTCACCGCGCGCCGGCGGGGCAACTGGGTTAATCTTTTTCTCAGTCGCCGCCTACCCCCCGGCCGGCGGCAAGGCCCAGGGGACAATGCAGCCCACCCCCCCGCTGCACCCTGGGCCGCTTTTATGCGCGCCCTACTCGGACTTGCCCAGCCCCAGCAGTTCAGACACCGCTTTATCTAGCCGGTCAGAAAGCCCTTGCGCGTCGAGTTGTTGCCGGATCGCGGCTCGTACCTTCTGGAAGCCTTTTCCGCCGGTCGGGACGTCAGCGGCGACACCTTCACACTCAGCACTGAGCGCTACAAGTTCTTCATGGACGGGGTTGCCTACCTCATACGTCGGAATAGCCAGACGCCACGGGTAGGTATCGAAGTCTCGCCCTCCAAACAACCCGAAGGATTGGTACTCGGATACTAATTCGGTAGTTATCGGCGCATTAAGTATGGCGACGAGATACCTTGCCTCACTCATACTTCGCACTGGCAGCCAATAAAGTTTGTGGTCGATAATCACGCCGGGCTGGTTGATAATCGCGGCCGATAGTCGGGTGCCTGACTTTGTGTAGACCACGCGCAGGGCAGAGCCACCTAGTTGTTTTGCAAGTTTCGACTGGTAGTTGAGGTTTTCCCAGATGGAGAGTTTCGACTGCGCGGTTTTGTTCCCCTCCCAAACCGCATCGGCTTGTGCCCACCATTCTGCCAGTCCTGGTGCGGTATCCGCGATGCGTTGTTCTTCTATCAGTTTGCCGAAGTCTATGGGCAGCACTGCCGTCCACGGTTCGAGCAGTCTGAAATCAGCAACGGTTGAGCCGAGATGCACGTCGTAGAGATATTCTTCCTCTACTACGGCGCTGAGGCCCGGCACGTTTTTCCAAGGCCGCTTTTCATCCGCCGTACGGAAAGACTGGACATTCGACTTCCCCCGGCTTAGGCCGAGTTTGCCCGTAGCACCCCGTTCTTCCACGAAAAACAACATGCGGGGGAATATCGTTGCCCCATTTACAACGATATTCCGGTAAGGCGATACCGCACCTTCCGCGCCGTCAGAAGACAAAGAAACTAGGGGTTTGGGGGTGAAGGTGAGCGCGTCCCGCGTTGCCTCCCAGCCCTTTTTATCCCGCTTGCCCTCGACGACGACCTTGGTGCTCGGGAAGCCATGTGCGGGGTTTTCTGCCGCTGTAGCCGGCTTGAGATGTTTCACTCCGAACACAACGGCGCTAGGAACTGGGAATAGGTCGTTTTTGGGGCGCACCTTGGACAGGTCCCAGGCCTCGGTGAACTCGCCGTACACCCTTTTCCCCCAGTCCCCCTTGCGCAGGCCGTCGTACTGTAACCGGCTGAGCACCGCATACGGGGTGACGAAGGCGAAGTTTCCGCCATCTTTGAGGTACTTTTCCACCGCGCGCACGAGAAACAGCCCAACAAGGTCTTGTTGCGTGGCTACGTTCGCTCCCTGCCAGAGGTTGCGGGCCTGCGAGAAGGCCTTGAACTGCGCCTGCATGTCTTCGGTCATGAAGCGGTACGACACCCACGGAGGATTACCCACGAGGACGTCCACGCGGCGGTTTTCCATCGAGAGCCAGAGCGGGCGCACCTGGTTTCGGACAAAGTATCCCCAGATTGAGTCGCGGCCCTCAGCGTTCAGCGTGCAAAGAATGTCGAACGTTGTTGCCAGCGTTTCCCGGTCGGCCGGGTCGGTGATACCGAACGATGAAAGCACGGGGTCGATACTCGGCTTCCTAGTGTCGGCGTCGGTGTAGGTTTTCGCCCGGTCGGTCATATCGGACACGAGGCGGTCGAAGGTAAGCGGGTCTTCGATCCCGGAGAGTGGAAACGCCAGTACGCGGCCAACGTCGAACAGTGTTGCTTCACCACTGAGCGCGGAAGTCATATCCACGCCGTCGGTGCGTATTTTGATCTGCGTTTCGTCGTGGTCTGCGGGTTGATACCACTGGATCGAGTCGCCAAGATGAACCGGAACCCAAACGTCGTCACGGTCGCCCTCTAGGCGGCCGCCAAGCGCGAGCAGGTAGGTAATACGCGCGAGAGACACCGATACCGGGTGAATATCGAGGCCGAAAACGTGCTCCTGGACGTGGCTTAGGATCGTGCGGTTATCCCAGCCGGCATCCTCGCCGGCGCGGATCATGCGGCGCACGAGGTGGTAGACGAACGTGCCAGAGCCGCACGAAGGGTCGAGCGCGCGCTGTTCCAACGGTTCCGTGAGTGCCTTCTCAACGATGCCTTCGGCCAGCCAATCGGGGGTGTAGTATTCGCCGGCACCTTTGCGAGTTTCGGCGTTGATAATCGACTCATAGAGCACTTTAAGGACGTCGTGCTCGGTCTTTGACCAGTCGAACATGTTGATTCGCCGGATCACTTGGCGAAGGAACTTCTCGCCTTCCGGCACAGCGAGTACCCAGTCGAAGAAGTCGGCCTCTACGACGTTGTAGATACCGGATGCACGGAAGTATTCGCCGGTAAGCATGGCGGCCGGGTTTTGCGCTAGGTCGGCAAGGTTGATCCCCATGACGGCGTGCCCGATTGCGGCGGCCTCGATGGAAAGCAGCGTGTGGTCAAGGAACAGGTTTTCTTGATCCTCGAAGCCGGTGCCGAGTGCTGAGCGAAGCAGACGCGCCCACAGTTGGCGCTTGAGGCCCGTTGTGGGGTCGTCGGCGACGCGCCGGTACATACTTTGCAGGAAGGCCTTGTCCTGGGCGTAGCCGGGGGAGTCGGCACCTAGCGCGTCCTCGATGGTGTCGGGGGTTGGCGGCACCTCTGCCGGCATTGCGAGAACTGCCTGAAGCCAAGCAATTAGATCCGCGCTTTTCGCAGGACTAGTGAGTTCAAACGACGACAACAAGGGGAAGTCGCCGGTGTTCAGATCGTGCTCGAATAGCCACCACGTCCGGCCGTCCGAGAGGATGCCGTTGTAGCGCGAGTTGGTTTGTTGCATCCGAGTTTCGACGTAGCCCTGCAACTGGTCGATGTATTCGCTTGCGTCTTCGTGGGTGGTGAGTTTCTTCTTCACCTCGATAACCGTTGCCCCGAGCGCGACGTCGATGCGGCGGCGAGTGCCGTCTGCGAGTTGTTCTTCCAGTTTGAGTGCCTTGCTGCCCGGATCGTCTGAGGGGATTAGGTCGGGGGCAGAAAGCAGCAGCATTTTTATGTCCGATTGAATGTCGGCTTCTGTTCTCCCCACGGCGGCGGGCTGTACGAGGCGTGCAAGCAAATCTGAGTCAAGGGGCATGTGACCAGATTATCCAGCGTGAGGCGTTCTATCGCTTACGGCTTGTCACCTTTTCCCGTTCGGAAAATCTAAGCCCTAAATACTTCACTGCCTCACGGCAGGGGAACCGTATATTGCTTACGGTGTGACCCCCCTAGTCTGGCATGAGGCCGTCCTCCCGGAGTGAGCGAACGTGACGCTTCACTGTCGCCTCTGAGAGGCCTGTCTCACGCATAATCTCCCGGCGTGTGGGTATCTTCCCGGTGTCGGCGAAGGCCTCGCCGATGAACAGTTGCACCCGCGCGCGCGTGGTCTGCCCCTGCATCTTCTTGCGCCGGTGGGTCTTCTTCATCGTGGCGCGTTGTTGCTGGGCGGGTGCTGTTGCAAAGTTCGGGCGACAGGAAGACCTGCGTGAAATAATCACAGCCATGGGCATCTTCTCCGGTCGTCATTTCCCCCGTGAAATCATCCTGTGGGCGGTCCGGTGGTACTGCCGCTACGGGCTCAGCTACCGCGATCTGGAAGAAATGATGACCGAACGCGGCGTACCGGTCGATCACAGCACCATCTACCGCTGGGTCCAGAAATATGCTCCTGAGCTGGACAAGCAGACCCGGTGGTACCGACAAGTCCCGGATTGGCAGGCCCGGTCCTGGCGGGTGGACGAGACCTATATCCGGGTCGGGGGAAAGTGGTGCTACCTCTATCGGGCCATCACCGCGGGTGGGCATACCCTGGATTTTTACCTGTCCCCAAAGCGTAATGTCGCCGCAGCGAAGCGTTTCCTGGCCAAGACCCTGAGGTCGAACACGATAACCGGGTTCCCGCGGGTGATCAACACCGATAAAGCACCCTCCCTGGCCAGGGCAATCGCCGAGTTGAAGTCAGAGGGAATCTGCCCGCAGACCGTGGAACACCGGCAGGTGAAATACCTCAATAACGTCATTGAAGGAGATCATGGGCGGCTGAAACGGATCCTCGGACCGAAGGGGGCGTTCAAAAACCGGACCTCGGCGTACCGGACGTTGAAAGGGATGGAAGCGATGCACTCATTACGGAAAGGCCAGGGCGCGATGTTTGCCTACGAGCAACCGAACCCGGATGCGGTGATCGTCAGCCGGGTGTTCGAGGCTGCCTGAGAACGCCGACCCGCAGCGAGCATCAGAGGATGAAGACTGGGTCGTCACGGCTCTCCGCCTGAAGTTTGCAACAGCACCCAGCAGCACCGGCGTACTGCATGAGTTGTTGCGGGTTGGGCACGGGATTTACTTCCTCAAAACGTATGACACGGGGTAAAAAGACATCCTCATCTTAGCGCTAGGACTGTCCTGCACTTATGCTGCGCGATACTCCGGCATTGTCTCGTTCGGATCGAGCGGGATCGTCACTTGATCCGGGTACGACATATTGCTATACGCCTGCACAAGCACCGCTTCTACATTGTCAAAACCGCCAAAGCGTGAGATTTTGACGCTACCGCTTGCGCCAAGTCCGCGAATTTCGCCAAACGGCGGTTCAGTACGGTAATTGTCGTTTGGACGCACCACTTCAAAAATGACGAGATAGTACTCCTTATCCGTCAACTTCGTGATATCGATATTGGCTCCGTCATCAGTGACATGCGCATCCCAACCTGCGTCTTTCGGATTGAAACGGGTACGCGCTCCATCCATGCGCTGGAACCGTCGAAGACTGTCCCGGTAGTTCTGTTCTTCCTCGTCCTCGCGCTGTTTTATTAGGCGTTGCTGCTCGCGGTACTGCTCTTCTCGTGCAAGGCGCTCCTGCTGTGCTTGGCGATCATAATCCGCCTGTTTCTGCGCTTCGATAGCGCGCTGTTTTTCTTCCTCGTAGCGCTGTTGATCAATCTCGCGCTCGTGGTCGTACTTCGCGACAAGTGCTTTCTGCTTCTTTTCACCGCGCCTATTCGTGAACACGGCGTAGATGATCCCGGCGATACCGATGATGAGTCCAGCCACACCGATAACAATTCCTACGTCCAACTCCGCATCCTCCCTATTCGACTGCGAGTGCGAATACTGTCCGTGTAATTCGCACTTGTGAGAATCATAGAATGTGTCACGAACTCCGACCCCGGATCTTGTGGATAACTGGAGTCGTGACGAGTGGAATAACGCGCAGTGTCAAAAGTGTGATAGCGCCCTGTTTCATCGCGGGAAAAGTGGTCTGAACAGGAGTTTAATACGGCTATCTGGCGGACGCTACGGGATGCGCAGTAAAAGTACTAGCGATCCTCCTTGGACCAGCGTTCTACGTCGTTGTCTTTTCATTTCTCGATGCGTAAACACGCTTCTACCTGTAGAAATGCACAGTTCGATACCTTAGGAAAGTTGTGGCAGTACAGTTCAAAGAGCGCTGACATTTCACGGTGTATTACACACGCCATCTTCCAGCGCATCATCTGTGCTGTTTTATTGTGTAGTGCGGTGGCGCGTCTTTTAGTTCTTCTGGAGTGCAATTCGCTGCATTGCGTAGTGTCCGAAACATTTCATTAACACGCACCACTCCAGTAGCACTTTTATTGCACAGCTTAATTACAACGTCATTTCATTAACACGTTTACTGTGCAGTGAATTGACGGTGTAATTGAACTGCGCATTCTAGAGACACGTTAACTGCACTTTCTACGTGCTAATTGACGGACCACTTCAGTGCGCATAGCGATCAAATTTTCTATCGCTAGCAATTAGTTTAAAATTATAACCAACAAAAACTGTCAAGAAAGCGGTTTCTACCATGGGTTTATTCGGAAATATTGTTGGCGGTTTTCTATCATCCCTGGGGGGAACTGATGATGAGTGGTATTGCGATCGCTGCAACGCTGAGTTGAATGACCAGCCAGGCTTCACGACTGATTATCAAACGTGGGAATGTGCAGAATGCGGCCATGATAATGACGTAACAAGCGCCAACCTCTACGACAGTCATGAGCACTACCAGGAGGCCATGGGGATACCCCCGTGCCCCTCTTGCAGAAACATGGTTCAAGGGGATGCGCCCGATGCCACTTATTGGTTCAACTGCACTGGCTGCAGCGAACGCTTCTACTTGGAGAACGGGGAACTCATCAGTCCTTTTGACAATAGCCGTCGCTCTACCGGGCGCACGTGTGATAGCTGTCAGCAGGAGCTTCGCGGTGACTTCACCGCACCATGGGAGGATGGCGGAAACTCCTACGGTTATGTCCAGTGCGCGTCTTGTGGCTATAAAAATATCATGGACATGGGCTAGTAAGCCTAAATATTCACGTCTGCCAAGCGATTGTGAGCGCTGAGGAAACGACTGGCATGATTTCATCATTCAGTCCACGGATCGCAATATGTCAGCATTGTCTATAACGAGCGTTGTGCTGAGCATAAAATCGTTGCGTCCACCGGGACGGTAGGTGATTTCCATGACAATGCTGCTGAGTGGAAGACGTGTCAATCTCGCACACGGGTGATCTAGTCCCACCCGGCGCAAAAACACCTACTAGGTTGGGACTATCTTCCCAACCTAGTAGGTGTTTTTCCTCTCCGCCCCTCGACTCATTAATAGTCTGCGAAGTGCTGGACGCAGTAGTAGTACCCAGTTACTGGATCTTGCGCGATGCCAATACCGACTTTCGGAGCACGGCCGTTGTTGCTCATGGCGCTGCTGTGGCCAGGTGACCCGGCGAACATGTTGATGAACTTGTCGTAATCGTTCGGGTTCATCGCGACGTTTTCAAGTCCCCGCGTATTTAACTTAGAGTGCCAGATCTTATCTCCCGGAGTCTGCGCCAATTCATCCGCAAAGCGCTGTGCAGTCGCTTCCAATGACGGGTCATAAGTGATCGCCTTTAGCGCCTTGTCACGAGAACGCCAAGCAACCAACTGATCAAACTGATCCTTCTTCGCCTGCTGGATCTCGCTCGGAGTCAGTCGCGGGTTCTTCTTGTCGATAGGATTGTGGAACTGTTTGCACTCCCAGTAGTTCGGCGTGCCATAGACGCACCCATCCGCATCCGCTTTACGTCCACCATTCGACGGAGCAGAAGCGTTGGACTGCTTCCCGGTGTTCGCCGGAGCCGACTGCGCACCCGCGTCGCCACCAGTAGAAGAGGAGGACAAATCCTCGCTTCCAAAGAGCAATCCGAGAATCAGGACAATAATGGTGACAGCAGCACCGGCGTACTGCATGAGTTGTTGCGGGTTAGGCACGGGAGCACTTCCTCAGGAAAACCAATGACGCGGGGATGTAACGACCCCTTCATAGTAAGGGGCGCAGGCGAGGCCCCTTATATTCGCGTGAAATCCGAGAGTGGGTTTATCCCACCGCCTCAAGCACCGCCTCGCCAACACCAGCCGCCGATGTCGGGTTTTGGCCGGTGATGAGTTTGCCGTCGACGACGACGTGCTTGGTCATCGGAATCTTCGCGGTGGTGTACTCGCCAGCCTGGTCGCGGAGTTTCTCCTCCAGGCTGAAGGGGACTTCCTCGGTGCGGCGGGCGAGTTTCTCTTCGGTCCAGGAGTAGCCGGTGACGTTGCGGCCGTCGAGAAGCTTGGCGCCGTTGGCGAGCGTGACGTCGAGGAGTCCGCACGGGCCGTGGCACACCGCTGAGACGATCTTGCCTGCGTCGGCAAAGTGGGCGACGGACTTGTTCACCTCGTCATTGGCGAAGTCGAACATGGTGCCGTGGCCGCCGAGGTAGATGCCGTCGAATTCGTCGAGGTTCACATCAGCGATCGCCGGGGTGTCATCGAGCTGGTCCATGAACTCGGGGTCCTCGTAGCGCTTGTTGGTGCCGCCGAGCTGGATCACCGGGGTTTTCAGGCTCACTGGGTCGATGGGCACGGCGCCGCCGTCGACGCTGGCGAGTGTGACCTCGTGGCCGGCTTCGGTGAGCACGTCGTAGAAGTGCGTGTACTCGCCGAGCCACATGCCGGTGTGGATGCCGGAGTCGGTGTAGCGGTGGACACTGGTGGAAAGCGCAAGAAATTTCATGCGCCCATTGAACCACCAGTGGGTGGGTGGGGAAGCGGGCCTACGTGGCCGGGTTGTGGACCAGCAGGCGGTCCACCTGGTCTGCCAGGTCTGGGGCTTCCGAAACGAAGTCGCCGGGCAGCTCCCGGTCCGCTTCAGCGATGACGTCCGCGTCCGGCTCACCGGTGGCCATCGCTGCCTCAGCCGCGTTGAGCAGCCGCTGCAGGCGGGGAACGTTGAGCTGGTACGCGCCGTCGTGTTCTGGGCCTTCCGTGGGTTGGATCCAGCCCGTAGCGGTGAAGATGAACATGCGGGTTTCCAGCATGTTCGTCTTCAGCCCGAGCTTGTCTTTCGGGTCTCCCAGGCCTCGCACGTAACCCCTGCGGGCCTCGCGCACAGTGCCGTCGGTGTCTAGGACTGGTCCGGAGTGATCGTCAGCGTTTCGCGCGATGTCGGCCAACATATGCAGTTCTCGGGGGAAGAGCGACGGCGCTTTTGCGCAGTACACGGCGGCTCTCAAAATCCCGCCCAAGGGCGCCTCCTTTATGCGGTTGTGGTGGAACAGGCCGACATTATAATTTTCCGTTCGATCCCGGAGGCGACGGAATCGAACGAATGTGTGGGTGGGGGTTAGATGGATGACATGGCCGGGATGGACGAGCCGCGCAGCTTCGAGTTGAACGCGATGATGCGGCCGCGGTCGGCGTAAATGTCGTTGATCTCACCGACGCGGATGATACGGCTGAGCCCCCGGTCCCCGATGAAAAAGTTGCCCTTGGTGTCACTGGCGACGAACGTGGTGCCGTAGCGGCGCAGCTGCAGATTGCCCATCTTCGGGGCGCCGGCGAAGGCGTTAGTGTCGGCGCAGTCCCACGCGTCCCACTTGCCCAGGTTCATGGCGTTGGCCTTGCCCTGGCCGGCGCACATGTGACCCGGCATGGTGTCCACCAGGCTGAGGCAGTGGATGAAGTCTTGGCCGTCGATGGCGTAGACACCGCAGCGCACAGTGTCCTGTTGGTTGGCAAACGTAGCGTACGGCGGCTGCGCGGGCAGTGCGCCGTGGGCGGCGGGCCACTGCACGCCCCGCGGGTTGAAGCCCTCGTTGGCGGAGGCAGAGGTTGCGCCGGCGGATAGGGCGGCGGTGGCGGTGAAAGCAGCGATGACGCCGCGGAGAAGCGTGCGCATGAGATCCTTCTAGAGCTTGAACAGCACCTGGTTGGTAGCGCCGGCGCGGATGACCGCGCGGGTGGCGATGTCCAACACGTACAGGTTGCCGGAGAAATCCGGGGCGATGTACGCGGAGCCGAGCTGCTTGACCTGCAGCGGGTTCAACTTCTGGGGTGGGTTGGTAAAGCCCTGGTTCCAGCAGTGGACAGCGGCGGACCCACCGCCGACGCTCACGGCCGGGGCGAGCTGCTCCGGCGGGTTGCACTCCGGCTGTGCCTTGCGTGCGGGGTCGGACACGCAGATGGTTTTCGTGGTGCCATGGACTTGGTAGATCTCGCAGCGGACGTCGCCTGCGGAGTTGGAGTAGGCGGCGCTGTTGGCGGATGCGGCCGGTGCGAGTACGGCAGCGGCGGCGATGAGAGTGGCGGTAGTAACAATGGGGGCGGTCTTTGTGATCTGCATGACACGAGTATTGCAGTTTATGTCCAGCGTTGCACGCCTCCAGGCAAAGATTTCAAAGAAATCCCCAAAGTTTCGGCAAGCGCCCCATGCTTCTCGACGAACCCTTCGGAGCGCACACCACCAGCGCAATACACCACAACCTCGTCGCCGGGCGAGAACTGCTCAAGCGCCCTCGGCACCGCCTCCGGGTCGCGTTCCACCTCGCTGAGCGGGAGGTTTATCCCCGGCACGGGTAGATCCGCGATCGCCTTCTCGTGCGGTTCACGCACGTCGAGGGAGGGGAGGTGGTGGGCCGTGAGGGCGTCGAAAAGCTCTTGCCCTTCGGTGCTTACGGAACACGCCTCGGTGTAGGTGCCTAAGTGTGTGGCGAGCTCGCGCGCCGGGTCGCGGGTGACGGTGAAGCGGCGGATGGTGGCGGAAAGCGCGTCGTACATGTGCAGACGGCCGATCTTGACCTCGCCGATGCCCGCGAGGAATTTCACCGCCTCGGTGGACATGAGCGAGCCGACCACCGAGGTGGTCACGCCGAGCACGCCGGCGGTGGCGCAATCCGGGACGGAATCCGCGTCCGGCTGGGTGGGGTAGAGGTCGCGAAGCCCCACCCCGTCCGCGGGCGCGCCGGGGCCCGAGTGCCACAGGGCAATGTCGCCGCGGTAGCGCAGCACCGAGCCCCACAGAAGCGGCGTGCCGGTGATTTCGGCGGCGTCGGCGGCGAGGAATTTGGTGGCGAAGGTGTCGGAGCCGTCGATGAGCAGGTCGATGCCGTCCAGCGCCTCGAGGAAGTTGTCGGGCGTGAGACGGTCGAAGAAGGTGGTCACTTCAATGTCCGGCTGCAGCGCGCGCAGGCGTTCGGCGGCCACGTCGACCTTCCTGCGGCCCACATCGTGCGCGCCGAAAAGGATCTGGCGGTGGATGTTGGTGATGTCCACCGTGTCGTCGTCCCACACCGTGATGCGGCCGACGCCGGTGGCCGCCAGCGTCTGCATGATCGGGCAGCCCAGCCCGCCCGCGCCGATGACCAGCACGTGGGCGTCGTGCAGGCGCTCCTGCTGCTCCGGGCCGAATCCGGGAAGGTTCATCTGGCGCGCGGTGCGCTGCAACTCGCGTTCGGGCAGCACTTACAACACCTCGTCCGCCCAGCTGGCCAGCCCGTCGAAGGTGGAGGACGCCACGGCGTGCTCGCGCTTCGGAATGCGCCCGGCGGTACGTGCAAGTCGGCCGGCCTCCACCGCGTGGCGCATTGCGTGGGCCATCGCCACCGGGTCCTGGCAGCGGTTCACCGCGCTGGCCAGCAGTACGCCGGAGCAGCCGAGCTCCATGGCCAGGGATGCGTCGGAGGCGGTGCCCACGCCAGCGTCGATAAGCACTGGCACCTGTGCGCGCGAGCAGATCAGCTCAATGTTGTGCGGGTTCAAGATGCCAAGGCCGGTGCCGATCGGCGAGCCCAGCGGCATCACCGCGGCAGCCCCCAGGTCCTCCAGGCGCTTGGCGGCCACCGGGTCGTCGGAGGTGTAAGCCAGCACGGTAAAGCCCTCGTCGATGAGCATCTCGCAGGCGTCCACGGTCTCCACCACATCGGGCAGCAGCGTGCGGTCGTCCGCGATGACCTCCAGCTTCACCCAGTCCGTGCCCAGCGCCTCGCGCGCGAGCTTGGCGGTGATCACGGCGTCGCGCGCGGTGCGGCAACCGGCGGTGTTCGGCAGCGGCGCAATATCCAGGCGCTTGAGCAGGTCGAACACGCTCTCACCGCCGCCAGTGGTGGCGGAGTGCCGCCGCATCGCCACCGTGGTCAGCTCCGTGCCGGACGCCTTGAGCGCCTGCTCCAGCATGTCGAAGGAGCTGGCCCCGCCCGTGCCCATGATCAGGTGCGAGCCAAACTGCTTTCCGGCGATCTCCAGCACTCCTAGCCTCCTTGCACTGCGGTGAGGATGTCGGCGGAGCAGCCGTCGTGAAGCTTCTGCCCCCACTGCGAGCGCGGCACGACCTCGCCGTCGATGGCCACCGCGGTGCCGTCGGCGGGTGCGCCGACCTCCGCCACGAGTTCCTCCACCGTCGCGGCGTTCGTGCTGGTTGCTTCTCCGTTGAGCGTGATGTTCATGTATGCCTCCTCGGGTCGCACGCAGTCAAGTCTATTGAGGGCTCTTGCCTATCGACGAGCTCCGCCCCCACCCGCGCCCCCAACGCCGCCAACAAAATGCCGTGCCGGAAGTAGCCGGTGGACACGACCGTGCGGTCGTCGATGCGGCCCAGGAAGGGCAGGTCGTCCGGCGTGCCGGGGCGGGCACCCGCGGTGGCCTCCAGGAAGTCGCACTCCTCCAGCGCCGGCACGAGCTCAATGGCGTCGCGCAACAGCTGGTGAATGCCCTGGACCTGGGGTTGGTCGCGCCCGTCCTCGCGGGTGGTCGCGCCAATGGTGAGCGTGCCGTCCTCTCTGGGGATGAGGTAGACGGGGCGGTCCTCCACGAAGCCTCGCACCACGCGTGTGAGAAGCGGGTACTGGTGCTGCGGCACGCGCACGTGCAAGACGTCGCCGTACACCGGGCGCAGGTCCAAGCCTTCCACGAGCTGGCTTGCGCCGAGACCGTTGGCGACGACCACCTGGTCGGCATCTTCGAGCTGGTCGAGGCTGTCAATGCGGTTGGTGGTGAAGGTGACGTTGGCGGACCGGCAGGCGTCGATAAGCGCACGCGTAAACAGGCGGGGCTGCACCTGGTGGTCGCCATCGATGCGCACCGCGCCGTTGATGGCGGGGGAGAGCGCCGGCTCGAGCTTGCGGGCTTCGCGGGTGGTGAGCTTGTCCACCGCCATGCCGTGGCGGGACTGGTACTCGGTGAGTTCCTCGAGGTGGGTCTTGTCCGCGATGTCGCGCGCGACCACGAGCGTGCCGTCGGTGCGGTAGCCGGTGGGCAGGTCCGAGTACTTGGCGGTGAGGTTGATCAGCTCGGGGTACCACTCGGCGGAGGCGCGCATCAGCGGGAAGAGCGGGTCCTGCTTGTATACCACCTCGGCGGTCGGGGCGAGCATCCCGCCCGCGTGGTGGGAGGCGCCGGAGGCCGGCTCAGGGTCGTGGACCGTGACCGTGTGGCCGCGGTCCGCGAGCGTGAGAGCCGTGGTCAAGCCGATAATTCCTGCGCCGACGACCGAGATGTTCACGCTTGACAGGGTAGCGCTTCTCCCGTGCTGTTTTGCGAATTTCGATACCGTGGCAGGTGCACGTGTGACAGACGAGATTCAAGGAGAGTGCAACATGTTCATCCGATCCCGTGAAGACGTCGACACCGTCGAATGGGGCGGCGGCACCAGCGAACGCCTGCTCACCGCCCGCGACAACATGGGGTTCGCCGTCGCCCACACCGTGGTCCGCGCTGGCACCGAATCCAAACTGGAATACCGCAACCACCTCGAGGCCTGCTACTGCATCGCCGGCTCCGGGGAGGTCGAAGACACCGACGGCAACATCTACCCCATCACCCCGGGCACCATCTACGTGCTGGACGAGCACGACCCGCACTACCTGCGCGGCGGCAAGGACGAGGACCTCGTGCTGGTGTCCGTGTTCAACCCGGCGATTACCGGTGACGAGGTGCACGAGCTCACCGGCGACGGGTTCAGCTCGTACTAGCTGGTGGCTGCGTGGTCCTGCGCGCCGCGGTCGAATTCGGCGATCACGCGCTCGCAGTACGCCTTCGCGTCGTCGGCGTGCATGATGCCGCGCACGATGGCCAGCCCGTCCACGCCCGCGCGGGCCAGGTCGTAGGCGTCGTCGGCGGTGACGTCGCCGATGGCCACCAGCGGCAGCTCGGAGGCGGCCACCAGCTCCGGGTAGCCGTCCAGCCCGATCGGAGCGCGTCCGGAATCCTTCGTCGGGGTGGCGCGGAACGGCCCGCAGCCGATGTAGTCGATCACGTCCTTGTGCTCGTTGGCGGCCTGGACCAGCTCTAACGTTCCGGTGGTCAGACCGATGATCGCGTCCGGCCCGAGCAACTCGCGCACCACTCGCACGTCCAGGTCGTCCTGGCCGACGTGGACGCCGGAAATGCCTTCGTGGCGGAGGGCGGCGGCGACGTCGGCGCGGTCGTCGATAAGCACATGTGTTTGCGGGTTGACGGAGTGGACAGCCTCGGCGACGGCGCGGGAGAGCGCGTAGAGCTCGCGCGCGGTGATCGGCTTCGAGCGCACCTGGATCACACCCGCGCCGCCGGCGGCGGCCTGGCGGGCGCGCTCCACGACGTCCGGGCCCTGGCCAGTGACGAAGTAGCAGCGCAGGTCAAGCGGCTTAGTCACGCAGCGCCTCGATCAGCTCGTCCTTGGTCATCTCGGAGCGGCCCTCGATGTCGAGCTCCTGGGCGCGTTTATACAGCTCGTCTTTGGTCCAGTCCTCGTAGGAGCCGGACTCGCCGCCGCGCTCGCCGACTTTGGAGCGGCCGTCGCGCGCCGCCGCGTTGGCGATGGCGGCCGCCTTGGACTTGGAGTTGCCCTCGCGCAGCAGGGCCTCGTAGAGCTCGGGATCCTTGATCGAATCAGCCATGGCTGCCAGCCTAGACCGTCATCGGGCCGGTGCGGGTGGGATGTCCCAGCGGCTCCACGTGCACGATGGTTTCCGCGCCGCCGAGGGCTTCGGCCACGCCGGCCTCGATCGCGTCGGCGTGGTCGTGGGCGTGGGAAACGGACCAGTCGCCGGGGACCTGCATGACCAGGTTGACCATGCGCTCGCGCCCGGCCGCGGTGGTGCGCACCGAAGTGAACTTCACGCCGTTGGCGGCGGCGTACTCGTCCAAGTAGGCGTGGACGATCTGGTTTTCTTCCTTCGGCAGCGACTCCGCCAGCAGGCCCAGGATCGCGCCCTTGAGCAGCTTGTAGCCGGTGAACATGATGTTCGCGCCCACCACCAGCGCGACAATCGGGTCGAGCGGCTGCCAGCCGGTCAGCCACACAAGCGCCATGCCGACGATGACGCCGACGGTGGTCCAGACGTCGGTGAGCAGGTGGTGCCCGTCGGCGTCCAAGGTGGTGGAGCGGTACTTTTTGCCCGCGCGGATCAGCACCACGCCAACCGCGCCGTTGATCGCGGTGGCCACGACGGAAAAGACCAGGCCGATGCCGAGCTGCTCCACCGGCACGGGGTGGACCAGCCGGTCCACGGCGGTGACGATGATCGCCACAGACGCCAACAGGATCAGCGAGCCCTCCACCTGGGCGGAGAAGTACTCGGCGCGGGCGTGGCCGAAGTGGTGGTTGGCGTCCGCGGGCTTCGCCGACAGCTTCAGCGCCCACAGGCCCACCGCGGCGGCGATGAGGTTGACACCGGATTCGATGGCGTCTGAAAGAAAGCCCACCGAGCCCGTCACCCAGGCGGCGGTCGCCTTCAACACAATGGTCAGCACCGCTGCAGCGATGGAAAGCCATATGAATCGTTCGAGGAGTTTTTGCTCGTTATCTGCCACGGTATTCGCCACGGTTGTCATCCCTCTCAAGCCCGCGTTGCAGAGGCTGAGCCTAGCAAATCGGTACCGTGGTTCGAACACACCGCAAATCACTTAATAAAGCTAAGGAAGGTTTTTCACTATGGGCCGTTGGGTCGTCGCAATCGCTGGTGCCGTCATTGGCGCGCTGTTTTTCGGTTGGCTGCTGCAGATGCTGGGGGTGACCGGCATCCTCTACACCGTCGGCGTGCTGGTGGGCTCAGCTGTCACGTCTTCTCTCGCCGGCACGCTGATCAAGCCCGGCCGCTAACGCCGGACGCTAACCAGACCAAAACCCTAGATAGGACCACGCATGGCGCGCACACGCCGTTTGCAATCTGATCCCCTGATTTTCTTCTCCGCGCTGGGTTTCATCCTGGTGTTCGTCGCCGCCACCCTGGCGTTCGGCGACCAAGCCCGCGAAACCTACGCGGCCGTCTCCGGCTGGCTGATGGACCACTTCACGTGGCTCTACATCGGCGGCGTCTCCGCCACGCTGATCTTCCTCATCGTGGTGTTCGTCTCCCGCTACGGCAACCTGCGCCTGGGCGATGATGACGACGAGCCGGAGTATTCCTACCCCGTCTGGTTCGCCATGCTCTTCGCCGCCGGCATGGGCGCGACGCTGATGTTCTGGGGCGCGGCCGAGCCGCTCAACCACGCCTACAACCCGCCGCGCGGCGGCTACGACTCCATGAGCCGCGACGCGATTATCCAGGCGTTCCAGTTCACCTACTACCACTTCGGCATCCACATGTGGGTCATCTTCACGTTGCCTGGTCTGGCCGTGGGGTACTTCGTCTATAAGCGAAAGATGCCCGCGCGCATGTCGTCGATGTTCTCGCCGCTGCTCGGCGGCAAGGTCTACGACACCCCGGGCAAGCTGCTCGACGCCCTGGGCATCATCGGCACTGTCTTCGGCCTCGCCGTGTCCGTGGGCCTGGGTGTGCTGCAGATTTCTGCGGGCATGAACATTCTTTGGGACGTCCCACTGGTCACCCCCGTACAAATCGGCATCATCTGCGCGATCACCCTCGCCGCCTCGATTTCCGTGGCCACGGGTCTGGACAAGGGGGTGAAGATCCTGTCCAACCTGAACATCGCCGGCACGGTTCTGCTGATGATCTTTGTGCTGCTCACCGGCCCCACGCTGAAGCTGCTCGGCCAGATCACCGAGTCCTTCGGCATCTACGCCCAGTCGCTGCCGGAGCTGATGTTCTGGGTGGATTCCTACAACGACAACCCGGGCTGGCACGCCACCTGGACCGCCTTCTACTGGGCGTGGACTATTTGCTGGTCGCCGTTTGTGGGCATGTTCTTCGCCCGCATCTCCCGCGGCCGCACTGTGCGCGAGTTCATCGGCGGCACGCTGCTTCTGCCCACCACCTTCGACCTGATCTGGTTTTCCATCTTCGGCCGCGCTGCCATTGACATGGAGGAGCAGGACCCGGGCGTGCTCACCACCCCGGTGGTGGAGGAGGGCGACACCCCGCAGGCGCTGTTCACCCTGCTCGCGGACTACCCGCTCTACGCCGTCACCGGCACCCTCGCGCTGGTGGTGATCGTGTTCTACTTTGTCACCTCCATGGACTCCGCGGCTCTAGTGATGGACATGTTCGCCTCCGGCGAGGAGAACAAGTCGCCCACCTTCTACCGCGTGGGCTGGGTGGTGGCCGTCGGCCTGGTCACCGGCGCGCTGCTGTTTATCAACGATTCCGGCATTGAAGCCCTGCAGCAAGTGGTGATCATCATCGCGCTGCCGTTCTTCTTCATGTACTTCGTCATGATGTACTCGCTGATCAAGGCGATGAACGACGACTCCGCCGCCGCGCGCAAGACCCGCTCGCGCACCTGGGAGAAGACCGACACCGCGGAGAAGCTCGAGGAGGGCGAGAACAAGCCGGCCCCGGGCTACGACTCTGAAGGCAACGAGGTCGAGCGCCCCGAGCTCGAGTATGACGCGGAGGACGACTCGTGGAAGTTCCCCGAGGGCTTCAGGTTGGATCGCAGCGGCGAGAACGACACGCTTGTCGACGACCGCAGGTCCGATACGTAACTAGAGCTAGCGGGCCAGCCGCATTGTCCTGTGCGGGATGCCGGTGTCGAGGAACTCTTCGCCCTCGGCCACGAGCCCGAACAGCTCGTAATAGCCCACCAGGCCGGACTGTGCCTCGACGATGAGGTCGCCGGGGAAGCGCTCGGTGTAGGTGATGCCGGTGCGCACGATCTCCGGGCCGAGACCGGACCCGCGGTGGTCGGGGCGGACCACAAACCGGCCGAAGCGGGAGCCGTCGGCGGTGGGGAAGACGCGTGCGCACCCTGCGAGCGTGTCGCCGTCGAAGGCGAGGATGTGGCGGGTGTCAGGGCTCGCGTCCTGGTCGTCGATCTCGTTGAAGGGGCAGTGCTGCTCTGCCACGAAGACGTCCACACGCAGCTTGTACAGCTGGTGTAACTCGAGCGGCGTCATCTCACGCAGTGATTTCAGGCTGATCATATTTCGGCTCAATCCTTCCCGTCTTTCCGTAGGAGAGGTGGCGGTGCGCCCACTCGAACGGGCCCTGCTTGTCCGCCCGGTCCAGCGCCACCGCCAGCAGCAGCGTAATCAGCCACACCACGAAGCCGATGATGAGCTTGCCGGTGACCGAGGTGTCCAGGCCGATGCCCAAAAACGCCGGGGTGCAGATAGCGACAAACAAAAACGACTGCGCCAGGTAGCCCGACATGGAGCGCTTGCCCAGCGCCACGAACGCGCGCGCCCAGCCGGGGACTTCATTGTGCAGGCTGTCGGTGGCCAGCGCGAGGATCGCCAGGATGCCCGGACCGGTGAGGTAGCCCAGCGCCTGGTTGAGCACGAACAGCGGCAGCTCCCACTCGTCCGGCAGCACGCCCGCGGCGGCTAAGCCCCAGGGCAGGCCGACGCAGAGGACGATCAGCCCGGTGATCACACTCCAGGTGATGAGGGTGCGGCGGTGCGCGTGGACGTCGATAAGCACACGCTCCCTCGCCCACACGTAACCGATAAGACCGAGCGAAAGCAGCTGCAACACCGCAAAGGGCTGCGCCGCGAGCATGTTCAGCGCCATCGACCAGTTGGAGGAGAAATACGCGCCGGGGCTGTCCAAGGTGGCGGTGGGGGGTGCCTCCATAAAGCCGCTGGACGCGTCGAAATACGCGGACGCCGCGGCCCCCATCACGCCCATCGCGGTGAACAAACCGAGGATGATATACGCGATGATGCGCAGCGTTTTCGAGCTCAGCGTCAGCATCGCGGCCAGCAGTATGCCCACAAGCCCGTAGGTGAGCATGATGTCGCCGAAGAACAGCAAGAACATGTGCGCTAGGCCGAACAGCGCCAGAATGCTGTATCGGCGGAACAGCACGCGCCGGGCCTGCTTGGCGGGGTAGTGCTTGCGGTACAGGCTCGCCGCCACCAGGCCGAAGCCAAATCCGAGCAGCGTGGAGAACATCGGCAGGCCGCGCACGTGGATGAACATGGCCGCGAAGACGGCGCCGATCTGGTCGATCAGGCTGTCCGGGCGCACGCCGCCGACGGACCAGCCGACCCGGGACTGGTCCTCCGACCAGTCGTTGATCACCCACCCCTGGGCGGCGTTGGCCATCGCGATGCCCAAAAGCGCGGTGCCGCGCGCGAGGTCCGGGACGATCAGGCGGGGGCGTTGCTGCGTGGGTTGGTGCTGTTCGGCGTTGGCGGTTTCGTGCATGCGCTCAAGGTACCGCCTCAGGCCCGCATGAGCCACGTTTGCGGTTACTGGCCCACGGAGGAAAAGGATGTGGTTGAATGTCTCTGTTGATGCTCATGTTGCCAATGTGATTGGGGTTGCTATGCGCCGTTCGTCCGCCGCCCGCCTGCTTACCGCCGCGTTTCTGATTGCTACCTCGGCGGCTATCGGTAGCCCCGCGGCGCACGCCCAACAGGCAGAGGCGCCGGTGGGCGACGTGGTCAACTACGTGTGGCGCACCGACCCGGTGTCCAAGGTGCTGGCCGGAAAGCCCACGGCGGACAAGGTCCTGCACCGCGTCCCCGGCTCCTTCTTCGACGCCCCGCGCACCCCGGTCGAATCCGATGACGCGATGCGCCGCGGCCGCGCCCTCTACGGCCCGAGCACCCCGCTGTATGTCGGCTCCGAGCCCGGCAAGGAAGTCATGTGCACCACCACGGCGGCCGGCTACAACGACCGCGGCGAGAAAATCGCCGTCACCGCCGGCCACTGCGGCAATGTCGGCGACGCCGTACGCTCCGCGGATTCCTGGCAGCTCGGCCGCACCGGCACGATCACACACGTCAACCGCGAGCTGGACTACGCGGTGATCACGCTCGCCGACAACACCGAGGTCACCCGCTCCTACAACGGCGTGACCGTCAACCACTTGGGCGGCGCACCGGTGAAGCCGGGCGGCGTGGTGTGCAAGACCGGCGTGGCCTCCGGCACAACCTGCGGCCACACGTACACCGATTGGGAGCAGCGCAACACCAACCAGGTCTGCGCCATGCAGGGCGACTCTGGCGCGCCGCTGATGGTGGGCGACCGCGTGATCGGCATGATCAACGGCGGCATCTGGGGCCCGCCGTTCAACGTGGCCTGCCGCACCCCGCTGCAGGGCCCGCTGCACGCGCCGACGGGTGCGCTGCGCATGGACGCCGTGCTCGGCGACATCCCGGGCGGGTTCCGCTTGCCCTAGCCCGGGCAGCTAGCCCTGCAGGCGCTCGGCGATCTCGTCCACGATCCGCGGGTTGCCGGCAACGCACCAGGTCACGTCACCCGCGTCGACCTTGATGCAGCGCCCGCCGACGGCCTCGACCAGCGCCTTGCCCGGCAGCCAGTCCCAATCCGGCACGGTATGCTGCAGCCACGCGCCCATCTGCCCGGACGCGAGATTCGACAGGTCAACAGAACCGGCGCCCATCATGCGCATCGTCGCCGCCCCGGAAATCACGCGCAGCCACGCCTCACGCACGTCGTCGTTGGCCATAAAGGTGGGGTGCAGGTAGGTCACCACTGCGCTTTCGCCTAGCGACGACTCCGCTAGCCCCCAAGCTCCACCCCGTCGCGCGTGGCCACACCGTCCGCCGCGATCCACGTGGTGTCCGTGGCGGGGCGGTGCACGGCGCCGATGGCGGGGGAGTGGGCGGAGTTGTCGTCGACAAGCGCGAGCGCCGAGCAGAAGTAGTCCGAGCCCTGGGAGAAGTTGTAGGTGCCGTCCACCGGGTCGATCACCCATGTGCGGCCGGTGGCGGACGGGCGGGAAGCACCCTCCTCGCCGATCACGCCGTCGTCGCCGCGCAGTGCCTGAAGCGCCTCGGACACGAAGCGCTCCGCGGTGCGGTCGGCTTCCGTGACCACGTCGGAGACAGAGGTTTTCACCTCCGCGTCCAGGCCCTCGCCGCGCATGCGCAGCGCCAGCTGGCCGGCGTGGCGCACGAGCGCGGCTGCGAGCTCGGCGTCGGAATCGTTGCGGTGGTCGGAAATAAACTGCTGCGTATCGGTCACGCGGCCATTATGGCGCAGTCGGGGACTCCTCGCCCTCCTTGAGGTACACGTTCGAGCCCAAGTCGCGGAATTCGCGCGCCATCTCCTGCTCGCCCTCGCGCGCGTCAGAAGAGGCGGCTGAGGAGTCGGCGTCGAAGTCGAACGACGGCATGCCAAGGTCCGCGATCTGGTCGCCGAACTCGTCGCGGATGTCCTGCGAAATGCGCATGGAGCAGAACTTCGGGCCGCACATGGAGCAGAAGTGCGCCGTCTTCGCGGGCTCCGCCGGCAGCGTCTCGTCGTGGTAGGACTGCGCCGTCTCCGGGTCCAGGGACAGGGCGAACTGGTCGTGCCAGCGGAACTCGAAGCGGGCCTTGCTCATCGCGTCGTCCCAGTCGCGCGCGCCCGGGTGGCCCTTGGCCACGTCGGCTGCGTGGGCGGCGACCTTGTAGGTGATCACGCCGGTTTTCACGTCGTCCTTGTTCGGCAGGCCCAGGTGCTCCTTCGGGGTGACGTAGCACAGCATCGCCGTGCCACCGGCCGCGATGTTGGCCGCGCCGATGGCAGAGGTGATGTGGTCGTAGCCCGGCGCGATGTCGGTGACCAGGGGGCCGAGCGTGTAAAACGGCGCGCCGCCGCACCACTGCTCTTCCTTTTCGTTGTTGACCTGGATCATGTTCAGCGGCACGTGGCCGGGGCCTTCGATCATGACCTGCACGTCATAGTCCCAGGCGCGCTTGCACAGCTCGCCGATGGTTTTCAGTTCCGCGAACTGGGCGGCGTCGTTGGCGTCGGCCACGGAGCCGGGGCGGAGCCCGTCGCCAAGCGAGAATGCGACGTCGTACTGGGAGAAGATCTCACACAGCTCGTCGAAGTTCTCGTACAGGAAGGATTCCTTGTGGTGCGCGAGGCACCAGCCGGCCATAATCGAGCCGCCGCGGGAGACGATGCCGGTGACGCGCTTGGAGGTCAGCGGCACGTACGGCAGGCGCACGCCGGCGTGCACGGTCATGTAGTCCACGCCCTGCTCGCACTGCTCGATCACGGTGTCGCGGAAGACCTCCCAGGTCAGGTCCTCAGCGACGCCGTTCACCTTCTCCAGCGCCTGGTAGATGGGCACGGTGCCGATCGGCACGGGGGAGTTGCGCAGGATCCACTCGCGGGTGGCGTGGATGTCGTCGCCGGTGGACAGGTCCATCACAGTGTCCGCGCCCCAGCGGGTGGCCCAGCGCAGCTTGTCCACCTCCTCGCGGATAGAAGAGGTCACCGCGGAGTTGCCGATGTTCGCGTTGATCTTGGTCAAAAACGCGTTGCCGATGATCATCGGCTCGCTTTCCGGGTGGTTGACGTTGTTCGGGATGATCGCGCGGCCCGCGGCGACCTCGGAGCGCACCTTTTCCACGTCGCAGTGCTCGCGAAGTGCGACGAACTCCATCTCGCGGGTGATCTCCCCGCGGCGGGCGTAGGCCATCTGGGTCACGCGCTGGCCGTCCTTGGCCCGCAGCGGTGTGCGGGACTCGCCGCGCCACTCCTCGCTGGCGGCGCCGCGTTTGACGGCCGCGCGGCCGTCGTCAAGCAAATTACGCTCGCGGCCTGCGTACTCCTGAACATCGCCGCGGGCGGTGATCCACTCGCCGCGCAGGCTGGGCAGACCCACCTCAGGCTCCGCGTGCGGGCCGCGGGTGCGGTAGATCTTGAACGGCTCGTTCGGGCCGGTGGGGGAATCATCCAGCTGGATCGCGGTTTCCGGAACCTCCAGCCCGTTTTTCACAATCGGGGCGTAGGAGTGCTTCGGGTGGATTTCATGGGCATAGATGTCGTGAACCACGACCTTCTCCTTCCTTCGCTGGTGCTAACCAGACAGGTTCGAACGGTGCTCGCGCCGGCATCAGCGCGATCTCAGCCCGGTGCCCCGGGCGCCCGTGTTGGGTCGCAAGCCACTGTATCCCGTCTTGGTGGCCGCGTCAGGCGGTTCGCTAGACTTTGCCCCTATGCAGCCGGAAATTCAGACGCGGATCAAGGACTTAAGCTCCACACTTTCCACCATTGAGAAGGTGATGGACCTGGACGTCCTGCGCGAGCGCGCCCGCGAGCTGGAGGCGCAAGCGGGGGACCCGTCGCTTTGGGACGATCCAGCGCATGCCCAGAAAGTCACCACCGAGCTGTCCAATGTGCAGGCGCGCTTAAAGAAGGTCACCTCGCTTCGCTCGCGTATCGACGACCTCCCGGTGATGTACGAACTCGCCGAAGAAGAAGGCGACGCCTCCATGGCCGACGAGGAGCTGGAAGACGTCGCCGCGCAGATCGATTCGCTGGAGGTGCAGACCATGCTCTCCGGCGAGTACGACGCCCGCGAAGCCGTGGTGCACATCCGCTCCGGCGCGGGCGGCGTGGACGCGGCGGACTGGGCGGAGATGCTCATGCGCATGTACACCCGCTGGGCCGAAAAGGCAGGCCACAAGGTGGACGTGTACGACATCTCCTATGCGGAAGAAGCCGGCATCAAGTCCGCGACGTTTGTTGTGCACGGCGAGTACCTCTACGGCCAGCTGTCGGTGGAGCAGGGCGCGCACCGGCTCGTGCGCATCTCGCCCTTTGACAACCAGGCGCGCCGCCAGACCTCGTTCGCCGAAGTGGAGGTGCTGCCGGTGGTGGAGCAGACCGACCACATCGACATCCCCGACTCCGACATCCGGGTGGACGTCTACCGTTCCTCCGGCCCCGGCGGGCAGAGCGTGAACACCACCGACTCGGCGGTGCGCATCACCCACATCCCCACCGGAATCGTGGTGACCTGCCAGAACGAGAAGTCCCAGATCCAGAACAAGGCCTCGGCGCTCAACGTGCTGCAGTCCAAGCTGCTGGAGAAGAAGCGCCAAGAGGAAAAGGCGGAGATGGATGCGCTTGGCGCCGGCGGCAACGCCAGCTGGGGCAACCAGATGCGCTCCTATGTCCTGCACCCGTACCAGATGGTCAAGGACCTGCGCACCGACTACGAGGTCGGCGACCCGCAAAAGGTCCTCGACGGCGACATCGACGGCTTTTTGGAGGCCGGCATCCGCTGGCGTATGGCGCAGCAGCAGGAGGCCTAAGCCGTTAGGCGTCGCGGAGGTCGATGCCCTTCGTCTCCGGGAGGATCTTCATGCTGATCAGGGTGAGCACGCACAGCACCACCACGTAGATGCCGGAGACGTGCGTTAGGCCCTGGGACGTGAACCACTGGAAGATGTACGGCGCGGTGCCGCCGAAGACGGCCACGGACAGCGAGTAGGCGAAGCCGATGCTGCTGGTGCGCTGGGAGGTGGGGAAGACCTCCGCCATCACCGGGGCCAGCAGCGCGCCGCCGGCGGCGACGGCCACCACAGCGATGGTGGCGGCGATGAGCATGGTCCACGGGCGGGAATCGATCATCCCCATCAGCGGGATCTGCAGCAGGCCCACTGCAATGGCGAAGGTGTACATCACCGGTTTACGGCCGATGCGGTCGGACAGCGCGCCCCACAGCGGCAGGGCGATCAGGCCACAGGTCTGCGCGAACACGGAGACCCAGTACGCGCCCTGAGTGGACATGCCGGCGTGCGTGATGGCGTAGGTGGAGACGTAGGACGTCCAGGTGTAGTGCGCGGCAGTGACGCCGGAAACCATGCCGATGACCAGCAGGATGTTCACCCAGTTGGAGCGCACCGGGGTCTGTGGGCGGGTGGCCGACAGGTCGTCGTAGGACTCGGCGCCGCCTTCTTGGATCTCGTTGAAGTGCTCGGACTCCTGCATGTGGCGGCGCAGGTACAGGGCCACGAACGCGGCAGCGGCGCCCAGCCAGAAGGGGATGCGCCAGCCCCATGCGCCGATCTGTTCGTCGCTAAGCACAAGCGAGATGATGCCGCCGAGGGTGTAGGCGATCACTGAGCCGCCGAAGATGGACATGTAGACCATCGAGCCCCACTTGCCGCGGCGGTCGCGCGGGGCGATCTCCGGGATGTAGCTGTTGGCCGTGGCGGATTCGCCGCCGTGGGCGAAGCCCTGGATCACGCGCACGAGCAGGAGGCCTACGGAGGCCCAGATGCCGATCTGTTCGTAGGTGGGCATGACACCGATGACCACGGCGGACAGCGCCATGATGATGATCGTGATCATGAGCACGTTCTTGCGGCCGACGCGGTCAGCGATGCGGCCGAAGACGATGCCGCCGAGCGGGCGGACAAGGAAGCCGACGGCAAAGACGCCGAAGGTGGCCAGCAGCGCTGAGGTGGGGTCGGATTTGTCGAAGAAGGCAGCCGCGATGAACGGGGCAAACACGGCGTATGAGCTCCACTCGAACCATTCGAGCAGCTGGCCGATGAGGCTGGCGCCGAGGGACTTCTTGTCGGCTGGGCGTTCGGCCGTGATATGGGTCGTGCCCATTGTGGAGCGGGGTTTTGTACTCACTGTTCCTCCTTCGGGGACTGTTGTTTGACCGAAAATGTATTGCCTAGATCACGTTGTTGGGTGCGGAATGATCCGAAGCACGTCGTTTTTTAGCGCTCGATTTCTGGGGCACCGGAGAGAAACTGCAGCTCGTTGCGGGTTTCCGGGATGGGTGGCACGGGAGCGGTGTTCGGTATGCGAACGTGCGTGCTTTATGCGCACCCTAGAACGGGGGGAGTGGTTTACCGCGCATAAGTGCACTCAAGGTGCGGTTTCACAAGTTTGAACTGAAATGAGTCGCGCTTCACACTTTTTCGGGCGTACATTGTGCGCAACGGTGGCTAGCCACTCGGCAGTTGCCACGGTCTGGCGTTTCTAAGGAGGAACAATGGCACTTAGCCCAGAAGAGCTGAGCACAGAGAGCCTCGCTGAAATCTTCGCCGCGGGTGGTCGACCAGCGGACAGTGAGCGAGAAATCAAGATCATCGACACCACGCTGCGCGACGCGCACCAGTCCATCTGGGCGACCCGCATGCGCACCGAGCACATCATGGACCTGCTCGACGACGTCACCAACGCCGGCTTTGAGCATGTTGACCTGGTCGCTCCGATCCAGTTCGACGTGCCGGTGCGCTACCTCAGGGAGGACCCCTGGGAGCGCGTGCGCAAGGTGCACGAGGCCGCACCGAACACGAAGTTCCGCTCCATGGTCCGTTCCCGCAACCTCGCGTCCTTCGACTTTCTGCCTGACGACGTCATCCACGCGTGGGTTGAGCGCCTCTACGCCAACGGCTTCCGCGTCATCGGCGCTTTCGACGGTCTCAACGACATCGACAACATCGCCGACACCCTCATCCTGGCCAAGGAGCTCGGCGCCGAGACCTACGGCTGCCTGTCCTACTGCTTGAGCCCGGTGCACACCGACGAGCTCTACATCGACAAGGCCCAGGAGCTGGTGGAGCGCACCGACGTCGACCGCATCATGCTGAAAGACGCCGGCGGCCTGCTTACCCCGGACCGCATGAAGACGCTGATCCCGGCGATCCGCAGCGCCATCGGCAACGACCTGCCGCTGGAGGTCCACACCCACTCGCTGACCGGCCTGTCCCCGCTGACCTACATCTACGCGGCCGAACTCGGCGTGGACTCCATCCACACCTCGATCGCCCCGCTGGCTAACGGCCAGGGCCAGCCCGCCACCCAGGCGCTTGCCCGCGACCTGCGCGCACTGGGCTACACCGTCAACATCGACGACGAGCGCGTGGACAACGCAAGCAAGAAGCTCCAGGAGATCGCGGACCGCGAGGACAAGCCGGTGGGCAAGCCCCGCGCCTTCGACGGCGTGCACTACATGCACCAGCTGCCGGGCGGCATGCTCACCAACTTCGAATCCCAGCTGGCCACCGCCGGCCTGTCGGACCGCTTCGAGGACCTGCTCTACGAAACGGCCCGCGTGCGCGAGGAGCTGGCGTACCCGATCATGATCACCCCGTTCGCCCAGTTCGTGGGCACCCAGGCCGTGATGAACGTGATCTCCGGCGAGCGCTACTCCGTGGTGCCGAACGAGATTAAAAAGTACGCGCTCGGCCACTACGGCGAGCCGCTCGCGCCGATCGACCCGGACGCGCTGGAAAAGATCAAGGCCAACGGATCCTCCGAGATCAAGGAGGGCCGCCCGGAGCTCGAGCCGCGCCTGCCTGGCCTGAAGGAGCAGTACCCGGACGACGACATCGACACGCTGCTGCTGCGCGCCAACATCCCCGGCAACAACGTGGACGAGATGCGCCGCTTCGTCGCCGAAGGCCGCGCAGGCCAGGGCGAAGGCGTGCCGGGCGGCGAGCTAACCAAGCTCGTGCAGAAGATCTACGAGACCACCACCTCCGGCGAATTCCACCTCAAGACCGACGACCTCGAAATCAACCTGACCAAAAAAGGAGAGCAGTAAACCATGTCTGACAACACCAACTTCAACGAACTGAAGTCCCTGCTTGAATGGGTCAACCAGTCCGGCGACATCGAAGAGCTGAGCATCAAGTACGGCGACATCGAACTCGCCCTGTCCAAGACCCCGGGCGGTCTGAGCCACCTCAAGGCGGCCCCGGCTGCCGCCCCGGCACCGGCCCCGGCCGCACCGGAGGCGCCGAAGGCTGAAGCACCGGCACCGGAACCGGCTCCTGCTCCGGCCGCGGCCCCGGCGCCTGCGGAGGCTCCGAAGGAAGATGCCCCGAAGCCGGAAGCTGCTGCTCCGGCAAGCTCCGGCACCGGCATCGAGGTCAAGTCCCCGATGGTGGGCACCTTCTACGCCGCCCCGAAGCCGGGCGCGGACCCGTTTGTGAAGGTCGGCGACACCGTCGAGGTCGGCCAGGTGCTCTGCATCGTCGAAGTGATGAAGCTGATGAACAACATCGAAGCGAAGACCGCCGGCACCGTCACCGAGATCCTCGTGGACAACGAGGACGCCGTCGAGCACGGCCAGCCGCTGATGGTCATCGAGCCGAAGTAGGTACCCCATGGCTAAATCTGAAAAGCTGCTGGACAGCGTCCTCATTGCCAACCGCGGCGAGATCGCGCTGCGCGTCATCCGCGCCTGCAAGGAGCTCGGCATCAAGAGCATCCTCGCGTACTCGGAGGGCGACCGCGACTCCCTGCCGGTCAAGGAAGCCGACCAGGCTGTGTGCATTGGCCCGGCCAACGCCGCCAAGAGCTACAACAGCCCCGAGCTGATCGTCTCCGCCGCGATGGCGTTCAAGGCCGACGCCATCCACCCCGGCTACGGCTTCCTCTCCGAGAAGGCCGATTTTGTCAAGATGGTCGAGGACGAAAACATCGGCTTCGTCGGCCCCTCGTCGGAGCACATCCGCCGCATGGGCGACAAAATCGAGGCGAAGAAAATCGCGCAGGCAGCCGGCGTTCCCACGGTGCCCGGCTCCGACGGTGTGGTGACTGAGTTCGGGGAAGCTTTAGACGTCGCAAAGCAAACTGGCTTCCCGCTTCTGATTAAGGCCGCCGCTGGCGGCGGTGGCCGCGGCATGCGAGTGGTGGAGTCCGAGGACACGCTGGAAAAAGACCTCAACGAGATCATGAACGAGGCGCAGTCCGCGTTCAACGACTCGTCCGTCTACATCGAGCGCTACCTCACCGACATCCGCCACATTGAGATCCAGGTGCTCGCGGACGGCGAGAACGCCATCGCCCTCGGCGAGCGCGACTGCACCTCGCAGCGCCGCAACCAGAAGCTCATCGAGGAAGCGCCCTCGCCTGCAATTGACGACGAACTGCGCGCCGGTCTCCAGGAAGCAGCCATCAACCTCTGTAAAGAGGTGGGCTACAAAAACGCCGGCACCGTCGAGTTCGTTTTCGACAACATCGAGCGCAAGTACTACTTCATCGAGATGAACACGCGCATCCAGGTGGAGCACCCGGTCACCGAGATGATCACCGGTGTGGACCTGATCCAGGAGCAGCTGCGCATCGCCTCCGGGCAGAAGCTGCGCCTGACGCAGGACGACGTCCAGATCCGTGGCCACGCCATCGAGTGCCGTATCAACGCCGAGGACCCGAACGAGAACTTCGCCCCGCGCCCCGGCAAGATCGAGCACTACCGCACCCCGGGCGGCTTCGGTGTGCGCATGGACACCCACATCGAGACCGGCTACACCATCCCGCCGTTCTACGACTCCATGGTGGGCAAGCTGATCTGCTGGGCCGAGACCCGCGACGAGGCCATCAAGCGCACCCTGCGCGCGCTCGACGAGCTCAAGGTCGACGGCGTGGTCACCACCGCGCCGTTCCAGGCCCAGCTGATCAACAGCGACAAGTTCCGCTCCGGCGAGTTCAACACCGGCTACGTGGCCAAGATGCTGGAGAACATGGACACGATCCCGACGGACGAGTAGTGCTGCTGCTCTTCGCCATGCTGGTGGGCGCGATCGTGCCCGTCCAGACCGCGATTAACACCCGGCTGCGGCAAAGCGTCGGCTCGCCGATCGGCGCGACGTTTGTGTCCTTCATCATTGCGGTGGTGGTCGCCTCCGTTATTTCTTGGGGTGCGAGTGGGGCACTGGTGCCAGACTTATCGACGGCCGCCTCGCAACCGTGGTGGGCATGGCTCGGCGGGTTCATGGGCGTGATGTTCATCGCCGGCAACATCGTCCTGTTCCCCAAACTCGGCCCCGTGCAGACCGTGATCCTGCCGATTCTGGGCCAGGTGATCATGGGGCTGTTAATCGACCGGTTCGGGCTGTTCCAGTCGCCGCAGGTGCCGGTGGGGCCACTGCGTCTTCTGGGCGCGCTGATCGTGGTCGGCGGCATCGCCATGGTGCTGGAGATCGGGCGCACGCGAACCATCATCCACGGCACCGCCGAAGGTGCCACGCTGTGGTTGTTGCGCGCCTTCGGCGTGGTCATGGGCATGGGCTCGGCCACCCAAACCGCCGTCAACGGTCACCTCGGCCGCGCGCTGGGTAGCTCGCTGCAGGCCGGCCAAATCTCGCTGGTGGTCGGTCTTGTGCTGCTGGCAGTGATGTCCGTGGTGCTGTCCGGGCCGCGCCGGGCGCTGGCCACCGGGATCGCGCCAGGGCCGTGGTGGATGTGGCTCGGCGGCATGCTCGGTGCGTTCTTCGTGTTCGGCGGCGCTGCGCTGTCGCCGATCCTGGGCACCGGCACCACCGTGATTGCGGCGCTGGTAGGCAACATCATCTGCGGCCAGGTGCTGGAATCGCTCGGCGTGGGCACCGGCGGGCGCCGCAGTGCGCCCACGCCCTACCGCCTCACCGGGCTTGCCATTGTGCTGGCGGGCGTGGTGATGGTGCGGATGCTTTAGACGTCGATAGGCAATGTGCACCTAGCCCCGAAGATTCCTCCACCGCTCCAGGGTGAGGGTGGGGGACAGCGAGCGAGAGACGCACGTGGCAAAGGCGCCGTTTTCGTGCTGCTCCTCGGTGAAGATGCTGTCGCGGTGGTCCGGGGTGCCGTCCACGACGCGCATGATGCACGTGCCGCACGTGCCCTCCGAGCACTGGGACAAAATTGGCACGTCCTCGTCCTCGAAGACTTCCAGGACGCTCTGGCCCTCCGGCACCTTGTAGGTGTCGCCGTTGAGGACGACCTCGAAGGGGCCGTCCGCGTCGTGGTTGCCGGCGAGGGTTTCCTCCGAGGCGCGGAAGGCCTCGAAGTGGATGTTGGCTTTTGGCAGGTGTTGGGATGCGACCTCCATGACGCCGTCCATGAACCCCTGCGGCCCGCACACGTACAGGTGGGTGTCCTCCGGGGCGCTGTCGGATGCGGCGAGGGCTTCCTCGATGTAGCCGGACTGCTTGTCGCGCTCGCCGGTGGCGAAGATGCTCTTGGTCTGTCCATGGAGGTAGGTGTCAATGAGGTGACGCATCAGCGCCCGCTCCTGGCTGGATGCGAAATACAGCACCGAGTAGTCCGCCTGCTGGATCTGCAGCTCGCGCGCCAGCGAGAAAATCGGCGCTATGCCCACGCCTGCGCCCACCAGGATCGAGCGCTTTGCGCCGGGGGCGAGGCCGAAGTTGTTGCGGGGTGGCAGGATGCGCACCGTGTCGCCCGGCTCGATGTTGTGGGCGGCGATGGAGCCGCCGCGCGAATCCGTCTCCAGCTTCACCTCGATGCCGTAGATGGCGCGCTGACCGGAGTCTTCGGCGCTGAGGTGGTGCATGGGAAACAGGGAGAACTGGCGCACCAGCTCCTCGCCCTCGGGGGAGTGCAGCAGGAAGTCCGCGTGGCAGCCTGGCTCGTAGCCGGGGATGGGGGAGCCGTCGCGGGTCTCAAGCGTGATCAGCGCGATGCCGTGGGCGCGTTCGACGTCGACGGCGGTCAGTTCGATGACGTTGGTGGCGTCGCTGGGTTGCTCTGCTCGGCGAGCTTGCCTGCTGGCAAACGCCTCCTCGCGGTCGAGCGCGTTCGGGTCCGTGCCTCTGCTCCTGCCGCCAAAAAGCGTGGTCAAGCTGCTCAATCCCTTGCCGTTTCTCACGTCAACCTCCGTTGCAAAATTTCGCCGCAAAACTGGTTGCCGGCCTTTTGTGTAATGGATAGTATAAGGCCACGCAAAAGTGACCGACACCACAAAATTGTTCGCATATCGCACAAACAACAATTTGTACTGGTCGACAGGGTTGTCGGCGCGTGTTTGCAACAAGGCCCAACATCAGGCGCCCTGAGCTAGGGCCTCTACGTCAAAGGGAAGTGACACGAATGACTGCCAGCACCGATGCTCGCGAGGAGCATCAATACCAACATCCGGTGCACCCGGAAATCCTCCCGATGTCGGACAATCCCTTCGAGGATTTCCGCTACTTCTACCGGGACGGCATGCCGCTTCGCCCGGCGCCAAAGCGCCGCACGCGCCGGCCGGGCTGGGCGACGCTGCGCCACAACTTGTTCGACCGCTGGCACACCGTCGCCGACGAGTGGGAGGGCTACACCAGCTTCCAGACAAAGCTTCTGGACGACCACATGTGGCAAACCGACGAAACCGGAGCCAAACTCGCCGAGGCGTTCAAGCGCGACGGGGCAGAGAAGTCCCGCGCCGACTTTGAAACAGCGCTGAACCAGGGCATTGACAAGGTCGCCGACCCGTCGCCGGAGCTGGTGGAGTTTTTCGCCGAGGTGGACAACATCCCGGACTGGATCGACCTGGAAGCCGCCGAGCGCGGCCGCATTGCCTACTACAACGTCACGCCGTCCGCGGAGCTGCTTTCCATCGGCTTCGCCTACTGGGCCACCACGATGGAGGACCGCACCTCCGCGGCCACCGGCGAGACCGCCATGTTCGAGATCGAGTCCTTCACCCGCATCATCGAGACGGTGAAGTTCTTCGTGGACCTGGGCAAAAAGGGCGTGTTCGACCGCTACAGCGACGGCCTGAAGGCCGCCGTGCGCGTGCGTCTTTTGCACGCCCAGGCCAACCGCGGCCTGGAAAAGCTGTGGGGCCCGGACCACTACAACGAGTTCGGCCGCCCCATCGGCTCGTCCTTCCTCGTCTCCGGCGAGGGCTGGTTCGCGCTCATGCCGATCGGTGTGGACGAGTTCTTCGGCCGCCCGCACACCGGCGAGGAGTGGGACGACGTGGCCATGTACTGGGCGTGGGTGCTCTACCTCATGGGTGCCGAAGAGCGCCTGATCCCGAAGACCGGCGACGAGATGCGCAAGATGACGGACTTCATCTACGCCAACGGCGGCTACTCCTCGGACTACCACGTGCGTGTGGCAACCGCCCTGATGGGCATCTTGGAGGACCTGGACCCGAAGATGCCGGCGCAGGTGCTCGGCGCACTGTCCTTGATCATCGGCGACGAGGACACCAAGTTCATGGTCAAGGGCTCCCGGTTCGAGGGCACTCCGTACCTGCACTGGAAGATCGCTTTCCTGCTCAAGGCGAAGGCCGAGGCCGTGATCTACCGCGTGCGCGACAAGCTGCCCGGCGCCCAGGCCGCGAAGGCGAAGAAGGCCGCGGACGGCAAGCCGCCGTGGTCCGACGTGTTCAAGCAGATCGAGGACTACGTCGCCGAGAAGGCCCCGCACGTCAAGGCCGAGTACAGGCTGCACGACACATCCAAAGAAGGCCTGCGCTAGCCCGCGCGAGCCGGCCCCAACACCCAAGGAGCACGATTATGACTCAGACATTCGTTGACAACCCGCTCGCGCAGGACCACTACAACCGAACTGATTGGCCGGTGGCACGTGGGAGCCGCGAAGCTTTCGTCGAGAAGTTCGGCGAGGAACGCGCGAAGCGATTCGAGCAGGCGTTTTGGGCGATGGACCCGATCGCCGACGCGCTGTACACCAGCGGCAACAAGGCCAAGGACATCATGCCGAACCTGCGCGCGGCACTTGCGCGCGGCGAGGCGGACGCCGATACGCTGCCCGAGGTCAAGGCGCTTATCGACGACATGAATGCCGCCCTCGACGGCGTGGACTGGGAGCGGCTTGAGCGCGGCCAGAAGGCTGCGCTGGCGATCCCGGTGCTGGCGCAGAACCTCTCGCTCGGCCCGGGCGCGCTGATCCACACCTACTCGGCGCCGTCCATCGCCGACATCCTGGTCAACACCGGCGAGCTCACCGAGGGAGCCGTGCACCGCCTGGCATACACCACCAACTGGATCTACTCGGTGTACCTGAAGGACGGGCTCAAGCCGGGCAACGTCAGCTACATCCACACCGGCATGGTCCGCGCGATGCACGCGCACGTGCGCCGCGTGCAGACGCAGCTCGGCCTTGACTACTCCGAGTGGGGCGCGCCGATTTCCGAGCTGGACATGTTCCGCACCTGGTTCGACTTCACCTACATCGCGTTCACCTACCTCCGGAACCTCGGCTACCGCCTTTCCCTGGAGGAGGAGCAGGACCTGTTCTACCTGTGGCGGGTCGTGGGCCTGATGCTGGGCATCCCGGGCGACCTCCTCGAGCCGGAGACGGACATCGACGCCTCCCAGGAGACCATCGACGCGATCCACTTCGTCGACGGCGAGCCGAACGACGCGTCGCACGCACTGGTGGAAGCGCTGTTCAACGGCTTCCGCACCAACGCCAAGGAGCTGCTGCCGTTCCCGGACGAGTCCATCGACGACTGGATGTACACCGCCACCCGCCTCATGCACGGCGACGAGGTGGCCGACATCTACGACGTGCCGCACGCCGTGTCCCGCCCGTTTGCCGAGCTGGACCTCCCGCTCGTGCAGCAACGCTTCGACCTGCTGCGCGCCAACCCGGAGGTGCTGGCGCAGGTTGTGGAGGAAAACCACAAGACGCTTCTCGACGCGCTGACGCAGGAAACCTCTTACATGGGCCAGGACCAAGGCATCAAAATGAGCGACGGCGCTTACAGGCCCGGCGCATAGTGATAGAGTTCACAACCGATATAAACCGAACCCCGAAAGGAACACAATGTCCAACCAGTACCGCGTGCAGAACCCCGTGACCAACGAGGTCGTGGAGACCTTCGAATTCGCCACCGACCAGGAGATCCAGGACATCCTAAACCGCTCCGAGGAAGCGTTCAAGACCTGGCGCAACACCTCCTACGAGGAGCGGGCGGAGATCGTCGGCAAGGCAGCGCAGCTGCTCAAGGAGCGCGCAAACGAGCTGGCGCAGATCGCCGCCGAAGAGATGGGCAAGCCCATTCCGGAGGGCGAGTGGGAGATGAACTTCTCCGGCGACATCCTGCAGTTCTACGCAGATAACGCCGCCGAGCACTCCGCCGACAAAAAGGTCGACGTCCCGGGCGGCAAGGCTGTCGTGCGCCGCCTGCCGCTGGGCACGCTGCTCGGCATCATGCCGTGGAACTACCCGATCTACCAGATCGCGCGTTTCGCCGGTCCGAACCTGATGAACGGCAACTGCATCATCCTCAAGCACGCCGAGATCACCCCGAAGTCCGCTGCCGCCTTCGAGCAGGTGCTCAAGGACGCCGGCCTGCCGGACGGTGTGTACATCAACGTCTACGCCACCCACGAGCAGATCGAGACCATCATCGCGGACCCGCGCGTCCAGGGCGTCTCGCTCACCGGCTCCGAGCGCGCCGGCGCCAAGGTCGCCGAGACCGCGGGCAAGAACCTGAAGAAGGTCGTGCTCGAGCTCGGCGGCACCGACCCGTACGTCATCCTCGACGCCGCCGACGTCAAGGCCGCCGCCCAGGAGGCGTGGGACAAGCGCGTGCACAACGCCGGCCAGGCCTGCACCTCCAACAAGCGCATCATCGTCATGGAGGACATCTACGACCAGTTCGTGAACGAGATGGTGGCAATCGCCGAGGGCTACAAGAAGGGCGATCCGTCCAACCCGGGCGAAAATGAGTACTACCCGATGTCCTCCCGTCGCGCGGCAGAGCTGCTGGATGACCAGGTCAAGCGCGCTGTGGAGAAGGGTGCGAAGCTGCGCACTGGCGGAGAGCTGGAGGACAACTCCGCCTACTACTCCCCGGCGGTGCTGACCGATCTGCCGGTCGGCTCCGACGTCTACTACGAGGAGTTCTTCGGCCCGGTCGCGGAGATCTACAAGGTAGCTTCCGAGGAAGAGGCCGTGGAGCTGGCCAACAACTCCTACCAGGGCCTCGGCGGCGCGGTCTTCTCCGACGACACTGAGCGCGCCATCAAGGTCGCGGACCAGATCGACACTGGCATGATCCACGTCAACCTCGGCCAGTACTTCTCTGCAGTCCTGCCGTTCGGCGGCGTGAAGCGCTCCGGCTTCGGCCGCGAGCTGTCCGTGTTCGCGCTCGACGAGTTTGTGAACAAGCAGTACCTCTACGTCAACGACTAAGACGCTGCCTTAACGGCGCCGGGCAATCCCACCTGTTTTGCAGGTGGGATTTCCCATGGGGCCGGCTCCTGACAGATTGCGGCAGCCTCTTGCATCGACCTGGGGCGATGGGGTCCGTCTGACAGATTCCGCCGCGATGTGTCTTGGGGCGCGCGTCCTCGTCTGCCGGCCCGCCGCCAACCACCACTACAGTCACATCAGTAACAGGTAAGGTGTGTCGCGTGATCCGATTCGACCATGTGACCAAGGCGTACCCGACGTCCACGCGCCCCGCGCTCGACGACGTCACGCTCGACATCCCCGACGGTGAGTTCGTGTTCCTCATCGGCGCGTCCGGCTCCGGCAAGTCCACCTTCCTGCAGCTTTTGATCCGCGAAGAAAACGTCTCTTCGGGCGACATCTTCTTCAACGACTTCCACGTCAACGCCCTGGGCGGCAAGCAGGTGAACAAGCTGCGCCAGTCCATCGGCTACGTGTTCCAGGACTTCCGTCTGCTGCCGAACTTGAGTGTCTACGACAACGTCGCGTTCGCGCTCGAGGTCATCGGCAAGCCGAAAAACCGCATCGCCAAACTCGTCCCTGACGCGCTCGAGCTCGTCGGACTCGGCGCCAAAGCCAACCGCATGCCGCGGGAGCTGTCCGGTGGTGAGCAGCAGCGCGTGGCTATTGCGAGAGCTTTCGTCGATAAGCCAAAGCTCATGCTTTGCGACGAACCGACGGGCAACCTCGACCCCGGCACCGCCGACGAAATCATGGCCTTGCTCGCACGCATTAACCGCATGGGCACCACAGTGATCATGTCCACGCACAACGCGCGAGCGGTGGACGAGATGCGCAAACGCGTGGTTGAGCTGCAGCTGGGCAAGATCGTGCGCGACGAGGAAAACGGCGTGTACGGGGACGTGAGGAGGTAGCCGTGAACTGGGAGTTTATTTTCCGTGAGGGTGTCAAGGGCCTGGGCCGCAACCTCACCATGACCATCGCGCTGATCATCACCACCGCGCTGTCGCTGGTGCTGGTGGGCACCGGCGTGCTGATTTCCAAAGCCACTACGCAGACGAAGGACCTGTACTTAGACCGCGTCGAGGTGATGGTGGAGCTGGACGAGGACATCTCCGCTAACGACCAGGACTGCTCCTCGGACCGCTGCAAGCAGGTCCGCGACACCCTGCAGGCGGACGACCGCGTGGAGCAGGTGACCTTCCGCTCCCGCGAGCAGTCCTACGAGCGATTCAAGGAACTGTTCCAGGAGTCCGAGCCGGAGCTGGTGCGCGAGACCGCCCCAGACGCCCTGCCGGCCGCGCTGCACGTGCGCCTGGCGGACCCGACCGACACCTCGCCGCTGGACAAGATCCGCGACATGGAGCAGGTGGAGGTCATCTCCGACCAGGCGGACACCGTGCGCTCGGCGGCCGGGACGCTGAACACCTTCCGCAACGTGGCGTTCGCCGTGGCTGCGGCGCAGGCGCTGGCTGCGGTGTTCCTCATCTCCAACATGGTGCAGCTGGCCGCCTACAACCGTCGCGAGCAGATCGGCATCATGCGCATGGTGGGCGCCTCGCGCTGGTTCACCCAGGCGCCGTTCGTGCTGGAGGCGGTGCTGTCCGTGCTCATCGGCGCGGTGCTAGCCACCGTCGGCGTGTGGGCCGGCAAGCAGCTCATCGTGGACCCGCTGTTGGGGGACCTCTACGCCAACCAGCTCATCGCGCGCGTGCCGGACAGCACCGTGTGGGTGGTCATGCCGCTGGTGGGCCTGGTCGCCATGGTGCTCGGCGGGCTGGCCGCGCAGGTGGCGCTTCGCTCTTACGTGCGCAAGTAGTACACTTGGCGCTCTTATGTCCAAGAAGAACAAGAAGCAGAAGCTTTCCAACACCGGTGTGCTTGCCACCAACCGGAAAGCTCGCCATGACTACCACATCTTGGACACCTGGGAGTGCGGCCTGGTGCTGCAGGGCACCGAAATCAAGGCGCTGCGCGAGGGCAAGGTGTCGCTGGTGGAGGCATTCGCCACCATCGACAACGGCGAGGTCTGGCTGCGCAACATGCACATCCCGGAGTACTCCCGCGGCCACTGGACCAACCACCCGCCGCGCCGCACCCGCAAGCTGCTTTTGCACCGCCGCGAGATCGACTCGCTGGAGGGCAAGGTCCGCGACGGCAACCGCACCCTGATCCCGCTGTCGCTCTACCTCAAGGACGGCCGCGCGAAGGTCGAGCTGGGGCTTGCGCAGGGTAAGCAGGACTACGACAAGCGCCGCGACATCAAGCGCCGCACCGAGGACCGCGAGATCACCCGCGATCTGGGCCGCAAGCTCAAGGGCATCAAGGCCTAATTTCGCTACGGTGGGTGCCTATGAAGAAGGCACTGATTACTGGAGCATCCCGCGGCATCGGCCGCGCCATCGCTGAGGACCTAGGCAAGGACCACCACGTTTACGCCGGCGCGTCGAAGGACGCCTCCGACATCGTCTCGGCCCTGCCCAGCGCGGAGCCGTTCGAGGCGGACCTCACCGACACCGACGCGATTTTGGAGGCGGCTGCCAAGATCGAGGAGCTGGACGTGCTCGTCCTCGCCGCCGGCGTGATGGATGGCGGCCCGCTCGAAGAGCTCACCGACGACAAGTGGCGCGAGATGATGGAGGTCAACCTCTTCGCCCCCGTCACGCTCACCCGCGCGTTGCTTCCCGCTTTGCGACGCTCCTCCGGCCTGATCATCACCATCAACTCCGGCGCCGGATTCCACGGCATGGCCGAAAACTCCGCCTACTGCGCGTCCAAATTCGCCCTGCGCGGCTTCACCGAATCCCTGGCGCAGGAGGAGGCCGGCAAGGTGCGCGTGACCTCCCTGCACCCGGGGCGCACCGACACCGACATGCTCGCCGGCAGCAACGACCAGCCCAAGATGGCGGCCGACGAGGTGGCCAAGGCGGCGCGCCTCGCTGTCGACGCCGGACCGGACGCCGTCGTGGAGTTCCTCCGGGTGCGTCCGGCGTTTACGTCGTAAAGCCTCTTGTGCATCTTGGGCGCGTGCGGTAAAGTTCCATCTCCTACGTTTCTTCGTAGTTGAAGGGGTCGATTCTGGTTTCGACTTCATCTACTTAGCCAGGGGAAGCGTGCCGGTGCAGGCAGGAGACCACCGTAAGCGTCGCTGTAACTAATAAACGCAGAGAAGAACTCTCAGCGTGACTACGCCCTCGCTGCCTAAATAGAAAGGTTCAGCGACCTGCGTGTCCGTCAGGCCGGGGATGTCCCCGACCCGGTACCTGGCGTCGACTCAGGGGACTTGCCTTCCGGCTCTGTCAGTGGGGCCTTGGAAGGGACACCTTTCACTGACTGGGCCCGTCATCCGGACATGTTCGCCTGATCCGGAGGGTCGATGAGAGACAACGTGCGAACTGCGCACGGAGAAGCCCTGGCGCGGTGATGAAGGACCCGGGTTCAATTCCCGGCGGCTCCACCGAAAGCGGACGTTTTACAAGGTAGAACGTCCGCTTCTTCCGTTTTGTGGCTCAGTCAGATTTTCTGCGTGGCTGGAGACGTTTTCTTTGGGAGATCAGTTTCCGATCCGCTTCTTGAAGTGCCTCGACGAGGCTGCGGTCTGCTTCGCGGAACTCGATTTCTTTGCGCCCCTGGTCATAGAGACCGTAGCGGTCCTCGGCGAGCTTGTCCGCGTCCTTTCGCGAAATGCGACCGTGGTCGTTTAGCGGTTCGTAGTCGTTGAACTCGATGAACTGGTCTGCTTTGGTCAGCCAGTCCGACATGTGGACAACCTTGCGGCGTTCGGCTTGGTCCTGGGCATAGTTCAGGAAACCAGACACGAGGTAGTTCAGCCGGCGCAGTTCATCATCAGTGAGGTAGTTCTTCGCAGTGGTCACGTCACCTTTGCGGACCACTTCGCCCTTCCAGTTGGTCAGACCGAGATTGTCAGCAGACGGGTCGCAGCGCGTCGCGATGATCTCGGCTGCCGTGTTGCCAGTGATGGCGTAGTGGAGCTTGTCCTGGATCTTCGCGAACAGGCGGTGAGTGGTTTTGCTGCTGGCGTCGTAGTCATCAGCGAGGGCAATGATGTTGCGCAGCTCGAGGTAGAGTCGCGCCTCGCTGGAGCGGATATCCCGGATGCGTGCGAGGAGCTCGTCAAAATAGTCCGCGCCGAGGGGGTCTTTCAGCTTCTCGTCGTTTAGGGCGAAGCCTTTAACAAGATATTCCTTGAGGACGGTAGTTGCCCAAGTGCGGAACTGGTTGCCGCGAGGGCCACGTACGCGGAAACCGACGGCCATGATGGTGTCGAGATTGTAATGCTCTAAGGTGCGTCCATACCCTGCGTGACCTGGCTCCTTTCGGAATTTCCGAACAACTTCATCACGGTTAAGTTCGCCAGTGTTGAAGATAGATTTAAGGTGCTCGCTAACACTGGAACGGCTGATATCGAAAAGCTCTGACATTTCGGCCTGGGTCATCCAGACTGAGCCCTCAATGAGGCGTAATTGGACTTTGGTCCGTCCGTCCTCCGTGTTGTAGATGACGAACTCGCCGGTGGAGTCGGTGTGCGTCGTGAGGGGTGCGCTTGGGTCCTTCATTACGTTTTGGGTCCTTGGAGGAGAGCTTTCGGCGGTCAGTGGTAGGGGCGTCGGTAGAAACGAGGATTGTCCTTATCGGCCGTCATGGTAGTCACTGCCGCCGAGGCCCGGGACTTAGTCGATCGAGTAGCCGGTGACCGGGCCCTCGGTGTTCGGCTGCCAGCCCAGCGCGGGGGCGACGTGGGTGGCGAAGTTTTCCAGGATCTTCACGTTGACGTCCACGCCCATGCCGGTGGGGATGGTGATCAGCAGCGTGTCGGCGGCCATGACGGCCGGGTCGGCCTTGAGCTGCTCGATGAGTTTGTCCGGCTCGGCGGCGTAGGTGCGGCCGAAGGTGGAAGCGCCCACGTCAGGCAGCATCCCAACCTGGTCGGAGCCGGAGGCCTGCATGCCGAAGCGCTGCATGTCTGCGCCGTCGACGATGGGGAAGATGGAGCGGGACACGGACACGCGCGGGGTCCAGTCGTGGCCCGCTTCCTTCCAGGCTGCGCGGTAGCGGTTGATCTGGTCCGCCTGGATCTCGCCCAGGGTCTCGGCGGTGGTCTCGGAGACCAGGGTGGACGACATCAGGTTCAGCCCGTCCTTGGCGGTTTGCTCGGCCGAAGTGTGGGTGCCGGAGCCGTAGAAGATGTGCTTGCGCAGCTCGGGCGCCATGGGAAAGACCGGCAGGGCGGAGCCGGGCTGGAACATGTTGGGGTACTGCCGCTCCAGCGGCGCTGCGATGGCGAAGCCGTTGCCGTCCACCGCGGCCATGAAGGTCTCCAGGTGTGCGCGCGCCACGTCCGCGCCGTTGGGGGTTTCGCCCTTGTAGCCGAAGGCCTCCCAGCCGCGCTCGGCAACCTCCGGGGCGCCGCGGGAGACACCCAGGGCCACGCGCCCGCCGGAGAGCTGGTACAGGGAGGCGGCCTCTTCGGCGAGGTAGAGCGGGTTTTCGTAGCGCATGTCGATCACGCCGGTGCCCACCTCGATGTGCTTGGTGGTGGCGGCGACTGCGCCCAGCAGCGGCATTGGTGCGGAGGCCTGCGGCACGAAGTGGTGGACGCGGAAGGACGCGTTGTTCACGCCGATCTCGTCGGCGGCCTGGGCGATCTCCAGGTGGATCTTGGCGATCTTCTCTGCGGACGGGCCGCGCTGGCCGCCGAAGGCGTAGTGCCCGAAGCTCAAGAAACCGAATGCCTTCATTGGTAAACACTCCTTTTGGTGACGTATCAACAATCAGGGTAGTACCTCACCCGCAGATTGTCACGGTCTCAGGCAGACCGCATCACAAACCCCGAGCGAAGGACCCCTATTACGGCCCAAAATCGCGCATACTCGGGAGGGCTTACTCGGGGTTTGCAGGATGGAGGCCGACAGGAACTTTTACGCCTGTGCAAATCGGCACCGAATAATTGGGCCTTAGCCTCCGGTGGCATGAACCGCAACGCCATCGCAGCCCTTACTGCCACGACCTTCCTGGTCGCGGGCTGCAGCGGCGCGCCGGAGCAGGTGACGGTGACCGAAACCGTGGAAGCGCCGGAGGCGACCGAGGCACCAAAAGCAGAGGAAGAGCCGACGAAGCAGGCAAAGCAGGATGCGGCGGGGGAGGCGGAGCACGTCGATAGGCAAAGCGGCATCCCCGACGCCCCGCTGGCGTACCCGGGCGCCGGCGGCCCCGTCCCAGACAACGCGCGTCCCATCCCGGACGATCAAGAGCATCGGCGATAGTCCCGTGCAGAACGCGCTGTTTGTCACCCCGTCCGGCAACATCGGCTGCATGATGAACCTAGCGGACGAGCCGATGTTCGACTGCGGCGTGAAGTCCTTCATGGAAAGCGAGCAATTCGGCATCGGTGAGCTAGGAACGCCGCGATGGATGATGGAGATCCTCGGCGGCTACCCGCGCGAGCAAACTGAGCCACCGCTTTACGACGACTCCGTGTGGCCCGCGGGCAGCGAATCCGCGGAGGTCGTGCAATACGGCGAGGTAGTCAATCACGGACCGTTCGTGTGCGCGGTGGAGGAGACCGGCGTGACCTGTTGGGACTCTGAAAGCGGCAGGGGAGCGTGGCTGGAGCGCGACGAAGTGGTGTTTTTCTAAGCCGCCCTAGCGCTCGCTGGCCGTTGAGTTAAAGCAGCGTCCAGGTTGCGTAAAAGCTTCGTAGAAGTCCTTGAGTGCCGCGAAAAGCCAGGTAGGTTGGCGCTCATGACCTCCAAGACTGTAAAGACGTTGTCCGCAGCAACTGCCCTCGCCGCCCTCGCCGGCGGCTTTTTCGGTGTAGGCACCGCCAATGCGCAGATGTCTTCCAACGGCCCGGCCGACATCGAGGGCTGGACGCAGATGGGTTGGTCTGCCTTTAGCGGTTCCGTGATTAACAAGGGTGGTACTCACATGCTGCTGAAGAACCTGCCGGAGGGTGCGAAGCCGTTGCCGGCAGAGAAGGCGAAGGCTGCTCTGCAGGGGCCGCTGCCGGTGAAGGGCGACGCGTCGATGACGGTCACTTTCGGACCGGACGGCAAGCTGTCCTTCTTCGACGGCTGCAATGCCGGCAGCGCCGGGTACTCCATCGACGGCACCGGTGCCGTGAAGGTTGGGACCATCGCCGAGACGCAGCGCCTGTGCGACCCGACCAAAATGAACAAGGCGGACGAACTGAAGTCGATCCTGCGTTCGAACCCGTCGGTGTACCGCTTCGACGACGAGACCATCGCGCTCGCGGCCCAGGGCAAGGCCATCGAATTCTCCAAGGTTGCTGCAAACTAGTCGACGCCACTTGCGCCCCCGCTGCTCCCACCTGAGCAGCGGGTTTTTGGTTTTCTTGGCGCAACCATTGGGTGTGTCAAATCTATGCGCTGGGTCAACACAAGTTTGGAGTTGCGTTGAAGTTCCTTTGAGCCCCTTGTTCGTCTGGAAGCGCTCGGTAGCATGTGGGCCATGGTTACTTCAACCAAGACCCTAAGGAAATTGTCCACAGCGACCGCAGCCGTCGCGCTCACCGGCGGCCTCCTGGGTGTCGGAACTGCCGACGCCCAGGAGCAGGCCCAGGAGCGTCCCGAAGCCTCCAGCATCGACCAGTTCGTGCAGATGAGTTCGAACCTGTTCGGTGGCCTCGGCGGCACCCCCGCACCCGCACCCGCACCCGCACCGGCCCCGGCGCCAGCACCGGAGAACCCGGCTGGCTCCGAGTTGATCCAGCAGATCCCGGAAGGTGCGGATCACCTCACGGATGACCGCCTCACCGCCGCGCTGGACACCACCCTGCAGGCAAAGAAGAACACCGCCATCACCTTGGACCTCCGCGAGAACGGTGTGCTCCACTTGAACGACGGCTGCAATTCCGGCACCGCCAAGTACCAGATCGACAACACCGGCGCGCTGCACCTCAGCGACTTCACTGAGACCAAGATGGCGTGCGAGCCGGGTGCGCAGAAGGACGCCGACGACCTGAAGATGGTCCTGCAGTCCAACCCGCAGCTGTTCCAGCTCGACGCGTCCACCCTGTTTCTGTCGGGCCAGGGCCACGGCATTGAGCTCCAAAAGATGCACGGCCGCGACTACCAGTAATTTCTGCCCGAGCAACGCGAAAGCCCCAGACCGCCGCTGTGGTCTGGGGCTTTGCGTTGCCTTAAGGGCGCGCCTTACACGGCCACCTCGAACGGGGCCTCGGTGGCTTCGCGGACGGACTCCACCGTCTCGCCCGGGGCAACCTCTGTCAGGGTCAATCCCTGCTTCTCGTCCACGGTGAACACGGCCAGGTTGGTGATGATCTGGTCCACGCACTTCGCGCCGGTCAGCGGCAGGCGGCACTCCGGCAGGACCTTGGAGGCACCTTTCTTGGTGGTGTGCTCCATGAGCAGGATGACCTTCTTGGCGCCGTGGACCAGGTCCATCGCGCCGCCCATGCCCTTGACCATCTTGCCCGGGATCATCCAGTTGGCCAGGTCGCCGTACTGGGAAACCTCCATGGCGCCGAGGACAGCCACGTCGATTGCGCGGGATCGGATCATGCCGAAGGACGTCGAAGAACCGAAGAAGGACCCGCCCGGCGCCACCGTGATGGTTTCCTTGCCGGCGTTGATCAGCTCCGGGTCGACGGCGTCGTCGGTGGGGTAGGGGCCCACGCCGAGGATGCCGTTTTCGGAGTGGAGCACCACCTCAACGTCCTTAGGCAGGTAGCCCGGGATGAGGGTGGGCATGCCGATGCCCAGGTTGACGTACTGGCCGTTTTCCAGCTCCTGGGCTGCACGCGCGGCCATTTCTTGCCTGGTCCAAGCCATTACTCGCTCACCGTCCTAAATTCGATTCCGGTCTCCTGCGGGCCTACTTCCACCACGCGGTCGACGTAGATGCCGGGCAGGTTCACTTCGGCCGCGGGGATCTCGTCCACCACTTCTTCCGCCTGCACGACGGTGATCTTGCCGGCCACGGCCGCGTCCGGGTTGAAGTTCTGCGCGGTCTTGGAGAAGACGAGGTTGCCAAAGCGGTCCGCCTTGTGCGCGTGCACGAACGCGAAGTCCGGGGTGAGTGCGGTTTCCATCACGTACTGCTCGCCGTTGAATTCGCGCAGTTCCTTCGGGCAGGAGTACTCCGCAATGGTGCCGTCCGGGTTGTAGCGGGTGGGGATTTCGCCGGTGGCCAGCGGGGTGCCCACGCCAGCTTTGGTGTAGAACGCCGGGATGCCCGCGCCGCCGGCGCGCATGCGTTCGGCCAAGGTGCCCTGCGGGGTGAACTCCACCGTCAGCTCGCCCTCGAGGTACTGGCGCGCGTACTCCTTGTTCGTGCCCAGGTAGGAGCCGATGGAGCGGGAGATGCGCTTGTCCGCCAGCAGCAGGCCGAGGCCGAAGCCGTCGGTGCCCAGGTTGTTGGAAATGATCGTGAGATCGCCGGCGCCTTGGGCGCGCAGGGCGTCGATGAGCCGTGCGGGGATGCCCACCAGGCCGAAGCCGCCCACGGCGATGGAGGCGCCGTCCGGAATGTCGGCGACCGCCTCCTCCGCTGAAGAAACCACCTTGTTAATCATGTGTGCATGGTAACTGTTGTTCGGCTATTGCACAAGGGTTCACAAAGCGAACCTGTATCGGCTAGGATCACACCCATGTCTGGTAGTGACGTGCAACTCGTACAGAGCCTCTCCCGGGGCTTGGCGGTCATCCGCGCGTTCAGCGGTGCCCGCCCGCGCCAAACGCTCGCCCAGGTTGCGGAAGCCACGGGCCTGCCTCGTGCGACGGTGCGCAGGTTCCTGCACACGCTCGTCGCCGAGGGGTACGCCGCCAGCGACGGCACCGTCTTCTGGCTCACCCCGAAGACGCTTGAGCTGGGCTTTTCGTACCTGTCCAGCCTGGGCCTGCCGGCGATGGCGCAGCCGCACCTGGACGCGCTGTCGCGCTCGCTCAACGAGTCGTGCTCGCTGACTGTCCTCGACGGCCCCGACGTCGTGTACGTCGCCCGCGCCGCCGCGGACCGCATCATGAGCGTGAACATCACCATCGGCACGCGCTTTCCCGCTTACGCGACGTCGATGGGCCGCGTGCTGCTCGCCGACCTCCCGCCCGCGCAGTTGGACGCCTACCTCGCGGACACCGCGCTCGAGCCCATCACCCCCGAGACGGTCACCAGCAAAGATGCGCTCAGGCAATTGCTTATCGACGTCCAAAGGCAGGGCTACTGCATCGTCGACCAAGAACTCGAACTGGGCCTGCGCTCCGTGGCGTGCCCGGTCCGCGGCAGCGACGGCAGGGCCGTCGCCGCGGTGAACCTGTCGGCCCATGCGGGTGCGGTGGGGCACCGGGAGGTCGTCGATAAGCTGCTGCCCCCGCTTAAGGCGACGGCGAGCGCGATCGAGCGCGACCTGCAAACAACCACTCTGAAGGAGACATCATGAGCGACCCGAAAGATATTGTCATCTGCAACCCCAAACGCACCGCGGTGGGGCGCTACGGCGGCGCGTTCGTCGGCGTGCCGGTGCAGGAGCTGGCCGCGACCGTGGTCAAGGCCGTGATCGAGGATGCCGGGATCTCCGGCGACGCGATCGACGACATCATCCTCGGCCAGGCCTCGCCGAACGGCGCCGCACCCGCGCTGGGCCGCGTTGTCGCGCTCGACGCCGAACTGGGGGTGGGCGTGCCCGGCATGCAGCTGGACCGCCGCTGCGGCTCCGGGCTGCAAGCGATCGCCACCGCCGCGGCGCACGTAGCCGCCGGTGCCGCCGACCTGATTGTCGCCGGCGGCGCGGAATCCATGTCCAACACCGAGTACACCGTGGACGGCAAGATCCGCTGGGGCGCGAAGGGCGGAACCATGGAGCTGAAGGACCGCCTGCAGGAAGGCCGCGAGCAGGCGGGCGGCAAGCACCACCCGATCCCGGGCGGAATGATTGAGACCGCGGAGAACCTGCGCGAGGAGTACTCCATCGAGCGCGAACGCCAGGACAAGCTGGCAGTGGCGTCGCACGCGCGCGCAGCGGCGGCGGAGGAGGCCGGCGATTTCGACGCGGAGATCGTGCCGGTGTCGGTGCCGCAGCGCAAGGGCGACCCGGTGGTGGTGGACAAAGACGAGCACATCCGCCCCGGCACCTCCGAGGAGTCGCTGGCTAAGCTGCGCCCGGTGATGGGTAAGTCCCTGGATGGTGCCACGGTGACCGCCGGCAACGCCTCAGGCCAGAACGACGGCGCCGCCGCGATGATCGTGACCACCCGCGCCAAGGCCGAGGAGCTGGGCCTGGACCCCTACGCCGTGCTGCGCGGCTGGGCCGTGGCGGGCGTGGCGCCGGAGACCATGGGCATCGGGCCTGTCGACGCCACGACAAAGGTGTTCGACCGCCTCGGCCTGACCTTCGACGACATCGACCTGATCGAGCTGAACGAGGCGTTTGCCGCCCAGGCGCTCGCGGTGCTGGACGCGTGGGGTATCTCCGAGGACGACCCGCGCGTGAACCCGGTGGGATCCGGCATCTCGCTGGGCCACCCGGTGGGTGCGACCGGCGCGCGCATGGTCGTCACCGCCGCGCATCGGATGCGCCGTACCGACGCCAAGCGCGCGCTGGTGACCATGTGCATCGGCGGTGGTCAAGGGCTTGCCGCGGTAATTGAGAGGGCTTAGAGTGGGGCGGGTTTGGCGCCTAAGTTTGGTTAGCCTAAGGTGGGTCAGGTAACCCTTACCTTATGAACTGAACGGAAGGACGACCGTGACCCGTTTCTCGCGTACCTCTCTCATCGCCCTCGCGGCCGCCGGTGCCCTCACGCTGGGCGCGTGCTCCACCTCCGAATCCGGAACGGACTCTGAGTCCGCCGCTGGTTCGGAAACGGCGGCGACCGGAGGGGCGTCGACAAGCAATGATGCTTCCGACGGCACCGTGACCGTCACCGACAACTACGGCGAGAAGACGGTGCCCAGCCCGCCGAAGCGCGTGGTCGCCCTGGACAACCGCTCCTTCGAGCTGCTGGATTCCTGGGGCATTAAGCCGGTCGCCGCGGCGCGTCAGCTTGTGCCCAACTCGATTCCTGGGATCGCGGACGACGAGGACATCATCGACATCGGCAACCACCGCGAGCCCAACCTGGAGGCCATCGTCGCCGCCGATCCGGACGTGATCGTCTCCGGTCAGCGCTTCGAGCAGTTCGACCAGGACATTGAAAAGCTGGTCCCGGACGCCACGCTGCTGGACTTCGAGCCGCGCGACGACGAGCCGTTCGACCGTGAGCTGATCCGCCAGACCCTGGAGCTGGGCGACGTCTTTGGCAAGCAGGCCGAGGCTGAGCAGGCAGTTCAGGAATTCACCGAGGCTGTCCAGCGCGCCCGCAACGCCTACGACCCAGAGCAGAAGGTCATGGCGCTGAACGTCTCCGGCGGCGAGATCGGCTACGTCGCCCCGGGCGTGGGCCGCGTGTGGGGCCCGCTGTTCGACCTGATTGGTTTCACCCCGGCGCTCGAGGTGGCGAACGCCTCCGACGACCACCAGGGCGACGACATCTCCGTCGAAGCCATCGCTGGCGCGAACCCGGACTGGCTGCTTGTGCTGGACCGCGACGCGGGCGTGAAGTCCATCACGGACTCGCCGGAAGCGCTGTCCGTGATCAACGACTCCGCGCCGCTGAAGAACGTCACCGCAGTGAAGGACGGCCACGTCTACGTCGCCCCGGCGGACACCTACACCAACGAGTCCATCTACACCTACACCGAGATCCTCAACCAGATCTCCGAGCAGCTCGAGGCAGGCAAGTAGTCTGTCTTCGATGACTGACACAACGACCACCACCCGCCCCAAGCTTCTGGACTGGAAGCTCGCGGCGGGTGTCGTCCTTGTTTTAGCGCTCCTTGCCGCGTCGCTGATGGTGGGGCAGTACGACATCCTGGGCACCGAGGACGGCTGGGAAATGTTCCGCGCCACCCGCGTGCCGCGCACGATCGCGCTGGTGCTCGCGGGCGCGGCGATGGCGATGAGCGGGTTGATCATGCAGATGCTCACCCAGAACCGCTTCGTCGAACCCACCACCACCGGCACCACCGAATGGGCCGGGCTGGGGCTGCTTGCGTCGTTTCTGCTGTTCCCGGACGGCTCCGTGATGACGCGCATGCTGTTCGCCGTCGGCGCCGCCTTCATCGGCACCATGGTGTTTTTCGCGTTCCTGCGGCGCGTCACGTTGCGCTCCAGTCTGGTGGTGCCGATCGTGGGCATCATGCTCGGTGCAGTGGTCAGCGCGGTGTCCACCTTCATCGCGCTGCAGACTGATCTTTTGCAGTCCCTCGGCGTGTGGTTCGCGGGCTCGTTCACCAGCGTGATTGCCGGCCAGTACGAGATCCTCTGGGTCGTGTTGCTCGTGGTCGTCGCCGTGTTCTTTTACGCCGACCGCCTCACCGCCGCCGGCCTGGGCGAAGACATCGCCACCAACATCGGGCTGAACTACAACCGCATCGTGCTCGTGGGCACCAGCCTCGTCGCGGTCGCCACCGGCGTGGTCACGGTTGTCGTGGGCAACCTGCCCTTTCTCGGGCTCATCGTCCCCAACATCGTGAGCATGCTGCGTGGCGACGACCTCCGGTCCAACCTGCCCTGGGTCTGCCTCACCGGCATCGGCGTGGTCACGCTGTGCGACCTGCTCGGCCGCATCGTCATCGCGCCGTTCGAGATGCCCGTGTCCGTGATCCTCGGCGTGGTCGGCGCCGCCGTGTTCATCGCGTTGATTGTGAGGCGGGGTAAGAATGCGTGAGGTCGGGGCGTTCCAGACGTCGCAAAGCAAGAGGCGCTACTGGCTGCTCACCGCATCGCTGGTGGTGGCCGCGCTGCTGTTCACCGCGGGCCTGCTGTCCTGGGGAAACCCCATGGAGTTCGGCACCCGCGGCTACTGGCTGATCGCGCAGCGCCGCATGAACTCCGTCATCGCGATGGCGGTGGTGGCGGTCTGCCAAGCCGTGGCGACGGTGGCGTTCCAAACGGTGACCAACAACCGCATCATCACCCCGTCCATCATGGGGTTCGAGTCGCTGTACGTGGCCATTCACACCTCAACCGTGTACTTCCTCGGCGCAGCCGGGCTGAATAACACCCGCACGCTGGAGATGTTTGTCGTGCAGCTGGTCTTGATGGTGGGGCTGAGCCTGATCCTCTACACGTGGCTGCTCGCCGGTGATAACCCAAACATGCACGCCATGCTGCTCGTCGGCATCGTGCTCGGAGGGGGACTGGGCAGCGTATCGACGTTTATGCAGCGCCTGCTCACGCCCAGCGAGTTCGACGTGCTCACCGCCCGGCTGTTCGGCTCCGTGAACAACGCGGACCCGTCCTACTACCCGTTGGCAGTGCCGCTGGTGCTGGTGGCTGCCGGGTTGATGTACGTGAACTCGCGACGCCTCAACGTGCTCGGCCTGGGCCGCGACGTGGCCGTGAATTTGGGCGTGAACCACAAGAAGCACGCGGTGTACGCCCTCGTGCTGGTCTCGGTGCTGATGGCGGTTTCCACCGCGCTGGTCGGGCCGATGACCTTCCTCGGGTTCCTGGTAGCCACCCTTGCGTACCAGTTCGCGGACACCTACGACCACCGCTACGTGTTCCCCATGGCGGCGTTGCTCGGCTACTGCATCCTGGCGGGCGCGTACTTCATCATGAACCACATCTTCTACGCCCAGGGCGTCGTTTCCATCATCATCGAGCTGGTCGGCGGCCTGACGTTCCTCATCGTTGTCCTACGGAAGGGGAGACTGTGATCGAGCTCAACGAGGTGAGCAAGGCCTACGGCGACGACACCGCCATCGGGCCGGTCTCGCTGCAAATCCCGGCGGGCGGCATCACCGCGTTGGTGGGGCCGAACGGCGCCGGCAAGTCGACGCTTCTGACCATGATCGGCAGGCTCTTGGCGCTGGATTCCGGCTCCGTGCACATCGGGCAAATGGACGTTACCTCCTCCAACCCGAAGGACCTGGCCAAAGTGGTCTCCATCCTGCGGCAGGAAAACCACTTTGTCACGCGCCTGACCGTGCGGCAGCTCGTGGGCTTCGGCCGCTTCCCGTACTCGGGCGGACGCTTGACCGAGGCGGATGAGGAGATCATCTCCCGCTACATCGACTTCTTCGGCCTGCGCGAACTCGAGCACCGCTACCTGGACCAGCTTTCCGGCGGCCAGCGCCAGCGCGCATACGTCGCCATGGTGCTTTGCCAGGAAACGGACTACGTGCTTCTCGACGAGCCCCTGAACAACCTGGACATCTCCCACTCCGTGGAAATGATGCAGCACCTGCACTCCGCGGCCCGCGAGTTCGGCCGCACCATCGTGATCGTGCTGCACGACATCAACTTCGCGGCCCGTTACGCGGACTACATCTGCGCAGCGAAGGACGGGCAGGTCTTCGCCTTCGGCACCGTGGAGGAGATCATGCGCGACGACTTGCTCACCGAGATCTTCAATACCCCGGTGCAAGTGATCGATGGCCCGCATGGGCCGATTGCTGCGTACCACTAAAAGGCCGGTTGCGCTGCTGATTTGTGTGCGTTTTGGCTTCGTGGTTATATATCCATCCGTTGCTTCCGAGCGGTTCGGCCGCTTGGAGGGAATGGTTTAAGTGAATAGGGGTTACGTTCTGGTTAACCGGGGTTTAACGTGAGTTTGACTTTTGGTTGGTTGGTTGTGTAGCTTCTGACGAAGCCGCTTTTTCCGGCTGGGATCGTTTTTGGTTCTGGTTGGTGGGTGTGCTGGTGTTGTTTGAGAACTCGATAGTGTGCCAATGTACTTTTGTTGCGTGGGTGTGTTTGCCTGCCTCGTTTTGTGCACTGTGTGGCAGACGCCTTTTGGGTGTGTGCCGGTGGTGGCGTGGTTGAATTCCAATGATGGATCGCGTCATCTGTTTGGTTCAGTGTGCGTGGGGTGTGGTTGAACATGTTTCACGTATTTTTGGCCGACCCCTGTGTTTTCGACCCCGTCGGGTTGGGGGTTGGTTGTTGAACCTTTGTAATTTTTGGATTTTTGCCAGTCACTTGATGCCCTGGTTTTGGGTGTTTGGTTTGTTTTTGGTTGGGTTTGGGCTTTTCACGGCCTGTTTCTTTCTGAAACTTTTTGTGGAGAGTTTGATCCTGGCTCAGGATGAACGCTGGCGGCGTGCTTAACACATGCAAGTCGAACGGAAAGGCTCCTGCTTGCAGGGGTACTCGAGTGGCGAACGGGTGAGTAACACGTGGGTGATCTGCCCTGCACTTCGGGATAAGCCTGGGAAACTGGGTCTAATACCGGATAGGACGATGGTTTGGATGCCATTGTGGAAAGTTTTTTCGGTGTGGGATGAGCTCGCGGCCTATCAGCTTGTTGGTGGGGTAATGGCCTACCAAGGCGTCGACGGGTAGCCGGCCTGAGAGGGTGTACGGCCACATTGGGACTGAGATACGGCCCAGACTCCTACGGGAGGCAGCAGTGGGGAATATTGCACAATGGGCGCAAGCCTGATGCAGCGACGCCGCGTGGGGGATGACGGCCTTCGGGTTGTAAACTCCTTTCGCTAGGGACGAAGCGCAAGTGACGGTACCTGGAGAAGAAGCACCGGCTAACTACGTGCCAGCAGCCGCGGTAATACGTAGGGTGCGAGCGTTGTCCGGAATTACTGGGCGTAAAGAGCTCGTAGGTGGTTTGTCGCGTCGTTTGTGTAAGCCCGCAGCTTAACTGCGGGACTGCAGGCGATACGGGCATAACTTGAGTGCTGTAGGGGAGACTGGAATTCCTGGTGTAGCGGTGGAATGCGCAGATATCAGGAGGAACACCGATGGCGAAGGCAGGTCTCTGGGCAGTAACTGACGCTGAGGAGCGAAAGCATGGGTAGCGAACAGGATTAGATACCCTGGTAGTCCATGCCGTAAACGGTGGGCGCTAGGTGTGAGTCCCTTCCACGGGGTTCGTGCCGTAGCTAACGCATTAAGCGCCCCGCCTGGGGAGTACGGCCGCAAGGCTAAAACTCAAAGGAATTGACGGGGGCCCGCACAAGCGGCGGAGCATGTGGATTAATTCGATGCAACGCGAAGAACCTTACCTGGGCTTGACATACACCAGATCGCTGCAGAGATGTAGCTTCCCTTTGTGGTTGGTGTACAGGTGGTGCATGGTTGTCGTCAGCTCGTGTCGTGAGATGTTGGGTTAAGTCCCGCAACGAGCGCAACCCTTGTCTTATGTTGCCAGCACGTTATGGTGGGGACTCGTGAGAGACTGCCGGGGTTAACTCGGAGGAAGGTGGGGATGACGTCAAATCATCATGCCCCTTATGTCCAGGGCTTCACACATGCTACAATGGTCGGTACAACGCGTCTGCAAGCCCGTGAGGGTGAGCTAATCGCTGTAAAGCCGGTCGTAGTTCGGATTGGGGTCTGCAACTCGACCCCATGAAGTCGGAGTCGCTAGTAATCGCAGATCAGCAACGCTGCGGTGAATACGTTCCCGGGCCTTGTACACACCGCCCGTCACGTCATGAAAGTTGGTAACACCCGAAGCCAGTGGCCTGTCATGGGAGCTGTCGAAGGTGGGATCGGCGATTGGGACGAAGTCGTAACAAGGTAGCCGTACCGGAAGGTGCGGCTGGATCACCTCCTTTCTAAGGAGCTTTTATTTTTCGCCCGCAGTTGTGGGTGTTGTTTTGTGTGGTTGAGTCGCCGAGTGTGCGACTGCCACGAAAGTATTTTGCCGGGTGGAGACACACCTTCAAGGTCATGGTGGCACCGTCTGGATGGTGGTGCGGCTGGGCTGAGAAGGGGTTGTGCTCACATGGTGTTGGTTGGTGGTCACACCGGTTTGCGTGACAAAAGAGTATGCGTTGGTGCACTGTTGGGTGTCTGGGGCAGCACAAGGTTGTTCCTGTTGGGCCCTCATGTCGGCTGGCTGCTTGGTTGTGGTTGGTTGTGTGTGGGGGTTGTGTTGTGTGAGAACTGTATAGTGGACGCGAGTATCTTTCTTTTTTGTGTTTTGGTGTTTGTACCTTGATTGTTTGTGTGTCCGTGTGTTTTGTTACGGGCGTATGGTGGATGCCTTGGCATGCTGAGCCGATGAAGGACGTGTGAGGCTGCGTTATGCCTCGGGGAGTTGCCAACAAAGCGTTGATCCGAGGATGTCCGAATGGGGAAACCCAGCACCAGTTGTGTGGTGTTACCCGCAGGTGAATACATAGTCTGTGTGGGGGTTGACGCGGGGAAGTGAAACATCTCAGTACCCGTAGGAGAAGAAAACAATTGTGATTCCGTGTGTAGTGGCGAGCGATAGCGGATGAGGCTAAACCGTGTGCGTGTGATACCTGGCAGGGGTTGCGTGTGCGGTGTTGTGGGGCGCAAATGGTGCAGGCTGTCAACTGCACGCGCAATGCATATACATCAGCGGAAGCATCTGGGATGGTGCGCCGGAGTAGGTGAAAAGTCCTGTACGTGAAGGTGTGTGTGGTTGTGTGGTTTGTGTTTTCCCCGAGTAGCAGCGGGCTCGTGGAATCTGCTGTGAATCTGCCGGGACCACCCGGTAAGCCTAAATACTCAGTGTGACCGATAGTGGATTAAGTACCGTGAGGGAATGGTGAAAAGTACCCCGGGAGGGGAGTGAAAGAGTTCCTGAAACCATGCGCTTACAATCCGTCAGAGCACCTTGTGTGTGTGATGGCGTGCCTTTTGAAGAATGAGCCTGCGAGTCAGCGGCATGTCGCGAGGTTAACCCGTTTGTGGGGTAGTCGTAGCGAAAGCGAATCCGAATAGGGTGGCAAGTGGCATGTCCTGGACCCGAAGCGGGGTGATCTACCCATGGCCAGTGTGAAGCAGCTGTAAGAGGTTGTGGAGGCGCGAACCCACTTAGGTTGAAAACTGAGGGGATGAGCTGTGGGTAGGGGTGAAAGGCCAATCAAACTCCGTGATAGCTGGTTCTCCCCGAAATGCATTTAGGTGCAGCGTGATGTGAGCTTGCCGGAGGTAGAGCTACTGGTTGGTTGAGCGGGACTATCATCTTAGCGACGTCAGCCAAACTCCGAATACCGGTTTAAGTGGTGCATTGCAGTGAGACTGTGGGGGATAAGCTTCATAGTCGAGAGGGAAACAGCCCAGATCGCCGGTTAAGGCCCCTAAGGGTGTGCTAAGTGGAAAAGGATGTGGGATCGCGAAGACAGCCAGGAGGTTGGCTTAGAAGCAGCCATCCTTGAAAGAGTGCGTAATAGCTCACTGGTCGAGTGGTTCCGCGCCGACAATGTAGTGGGGCTCAAGCACACCGCCGAAGCCGCGGCAAACATTTTTGTTTGGGTAGGGGAGCGTCGTGTGTGGGGTGAAGCCGTACCGGAAGGAGCGGTGGACTGCATGCGAGTGAGAATGCAGGCATGAGTAACGAATGGCAAGTGAGAATCTTGCCCGCCGGATGACTAAGGGTTCCTGGGTCAAGTTCGTCTTCCCAGGGTGAGTCGGGTCCTAAGGCGAGGCCGACAGGCGTAGTCGATGGTTAACGGGTTGATATTCCCGTACCCGTATATGCGCGCCCAGTATCGAAGCGGTGATACTAACCACCCTGACCCGCCGGCCGTTGCCACTTTTCGAAGTGGTTGGTTGGTGGTGATGCGTGGGGCCTGATCCGTTGTAGGTCAGTGATGGGGTGACGCAGTGAGGTAGCCGAGCCGCTGATTGGATTGCGGTGCAAGCGTGTGGCACGACACCACGGTAAATCCTGGTGTTTTTTGTGTGAGGCGTGATGCGTAGCCCTTGCTTGGGTGATGTTGGTGATCCTGGACTGCCGAGAAAAGCCTCTAGCGATGTGCGTATACGGCCCGTACCCATAACCGACACAGGTGGTCAGGTAGAAAATACTGAGGCGAGCGGGTGAACTGTGGTTAAGGAACTCGGCAAAATGCCCCCGTAACTTCGGGAGAAGGGGGACCTGCACTAGTCAAGCACTTCACGTGCGGCAGCTGGTGTGGGTCGCAGAGAAGAGAGGGGAGCGACTGTTTATCAAAAACACAGGTCCGTGCGAAGACGGTTAAGTTGATGTATACGGACTGACGCCTGCCCGGTGCTGGAAGGTTAAGAGGACCTGTTAGACCCTTTTGGGTCGAAGCGGAGAATTTAAGCCCCAGTAAACGGCGGTGGTAACTATAACCATCCTAAGGTAGCGAAATTCCTTGTCGGGTAAGTTCCGACCTGCACGAATGGCGTAACGACTCCCCTGCTGTCTCAACCACAGGCCCGGTGAAATTGCAGTACGAGTAAAGATGCTCGTTTCGCGCGGCAGGACGAAAAGACCCCGGGACCTTCACTATAGCTTGGTATTGGCATTCGGTGCGGTTTGTGTAGGATAGGTGGGAGACGTTGATGCATGCACGCTAGTGTGTGTGGAGTCGTTGTTGAAATACCACTCTGACCGTAGTGGATATCTAACCTTGGCCCATGATCTGGGTTGGGGACAGTGCCTGGTGGGTAGTTTAACTGGGGCGGTTGCCTCCCAAAATGTAACGGAGGCGCCCAAAGGTTCCCTCAGCCTGGTTGGCAATCAGGTGTATAGAGTGTAAGTGCACAAGGGAGCTTGACTGCGAGACTGACTAGTCGAGCAGGGACGAAAGTCGGGACTAGTGATCCGGCACCTACTTGTGGATGTGGTGTCGCTCAACGGATAAAAGGTACCCCGGGGATAACAGGCTGATCTTCCCCAAGAGTCCATATCGACGGGATGGTTTGGCACCTCGATGTCGGCTCGTCGCATCCTGGGGCTGGAGTAGGTCCCAAGGGTTGGGCTGTTCGCCCATTAAAGCGGCACGCGAGCTGGGTTCAGAACGTCGTGAGACAGTTCGGTCTCTATCCGCCGCGCGCGTTGAAACTTGAAGAAGGCTGTCCCTAGTACGAGAGGACCGGGACGGACGTACCTCTAGTGTGCCAGTTGTTCCGCCAGGAGCACGGCTGGTTGGCTACGTACGGAAGGGATAACCGCTGAAAGCATCTAAGCGGGAAGCCTGTTTTAAGATGAGGTTTCATTTGAGGTTCCCAGAAGACGACTGGGTTGATAGGCCGGACCTGGAAGCACAGTAATGTGTGGAGGCGACCGGTACTAATACACCAATAAACACACGCATCGTCGCACACCAACCAAGGGTGTGAACACCGCGAAACGAACACAAACAAGCAAAACACTCGCGTCCACTGTGCAGTCACTGACACAACACACCAACCCGAAGAAGTGGTTGGCCGACAAAAATTGCATACACACGCTGAACACTCAGCGCCGTGCATACCCCACAAGGTGTGTCGGTGGTTGATGGCGGCGGGGAAACGCCCGGTCCCATTCCGAACCCGGAAGCTAAGCCCGCCCGCGCCGATGGTACTGCCCCCGGGAGGGAGTGGGAGAGTAGGTTACCGCCGACCCAACAACTTCACACACAAGCACCCGCCACACAAACACCCCATGTTTGTGCGGCGGGTGCTTTGTCGTATGCCCACAACACCTGCCCCCCTGGGGGGTGCAGACCCTGGGATCTGGACCCTGGCAACGGTGTGATACGGCGGGTTCGGGTTAAGTAGCAAAAAGTGTGTCTGCTATCGGCGTGTCGGAGGGTTAGATGTGGCTCTTTTGTCGCGCTTTCCGCGGGACCGCACATGCAGTAGATACGCCAACGGTCCTACCACGGGTATGAACACCAGAAAGAGCACGATCCAGACATCCGACCATCGTCTGTTAGGTTGCCTGAAAAATACAATGATACTGGCAACTAATAGCACCACAGCCGCCAACGTGAGCAGCATAAGAACGTAATCGACCGGAGATGGTTCTAATGGAGAAACTCCATTGCCTTGCAAAGCGGTTAACTGCATTTGTGAAATTTCCATCACCCCTGGTTCATCACATTGCTTCTGACACGGTGTTTTCGCCCAGGATCCTAACAGGCAGCCACCCTCCGCCATCCCGCGTTAACGCTGTCGCAACACGCCTTCCTGGACACTGAGGTGGTACAGTGCGTACTCACACTCCGAGGAGGAAAATCATGACCAGCACCACCACCCGTATCGCCGCGTACGCAACCGCAGCAGCGCTCGCACTCGGCGCTGTCGCCGCGACCCCGGCGAACGCCGCTACCGTCGCAGCAAAGGGCAAGGACGGTGTGTGCGCCGTGAAGTTTACGCCGGCCGAGAAGCGTTTCATCGAGTCGTGGTTCGACGAGTCCAAGGCGATCGGTGACTACGAGCAGGCTCGAGACCTCATCGCGGCGATTGAGCAGGTCTACCCGGGCGTTGTCGCGGAGAACGAGAAGGCGCTCAAGGGTGAGAAGGCGGAGTTTGGCAAGTTGTTGCCGGAGGGGCTCGTCGCAAAGTATGCGGATGCGCAGAAGACGATGAAGAAGTCGGAGCCGACGGTGCATCGCACGCTGGAGGCGATTGACACGGATTCGTGGCGCGTTGGCCCGGACACAAAACGCATGGAGACGCCGCTGACCGCGAAGGATGGCGACGTGTACAAGGCGTGGGCGCAAACCCCGTCCGGCAAGGTCGCTGCGAAGCGCATGCTTATCGACGACGCCGACGCCACCGCCGCCGAAACCTGCACCAAGGGCATGCGGGCGAATGTGAAATACCCCACCGCCGAGGCTGACGTAAACGTGCCAGCCATTGTCGGTGGGGTGGTTGCGGCGCTGCTGGTCATCGCAGGCCTGTTCTTTGCGCTGCCCCACTTCGGCATCAAACTGCCGATGTTGGGCATGTAGTTCTGGCTAGAACTTAGCGATCGGGCCGAGGGCACGGTCCACAGCGAACGGTGCCAGCAGGGCAATCAAGGAGATCAGACCCGCGATGCCTGCGATGGCCAGGGTGGCGATGTGGGGTCCGTGTTGCGGACAACCACACCCGCACCCATCATTGGTCCGCACCCACGAATTGTACGAACCAACACAACACCCCCACTGTCGGAGAACCCATCTGGGCAAACGCGGACCCGCTGTTGATTAGTGCGCAACCGGTAGCCCACGCGGTGCCGCTGCCACGCCTTGACGCTTGCGGACTTCCGCATTGCGGACAACAATGAGCCCACCAACTATGGGTGCGCACCCACGAACCTGCTGGCTGGGTGTTGGGGGCTCGTAAAACCTGACAACAGCGTTTTGCGACCTGGGGAAACGGCGGGCGAAAACCGGCCGCTCGTCAACTTCTGCGAGAACATCCCAGGCTGCCGGCGACCCTTGCGGACTTCCGCATTGCGGACAACCAGGCCTGCACCCATCATTGGTGCGGATCCCGCGGCCCCGGATGTATGCATTCTTCGGGCCAGCCAACTCCGCATTGCGGACAACCACGGCCCCACCAACAATGGGTCCGCACCCACGAATTGCACGAATCAACGAAACGGGCCCACCGACTCAAAACTCACCTGGGGAAATACAGCATCGCTGTTGATTCGTGCACAACCACTCATCCATGGCCTCGCCGCGGCCACGGCCTGACGCTTGCGGACCTCCGCATTGCGGACAACCACGCCCACACCAACAATGGGTGCCCGCCAACGAAGTCCCGCGAGCATAGACGAACAAAATATGAAACCCGCGGCCGATCCGATGCGGGATCTGCCGCGGGTGCAAGGGTGAGTGCTTTGCTCGAGAACGTTAAAGCTCCACCAGCGAGTTCTTGGACTGCTCGACAAGCTCGGCCTTTTTGCGGGCGCGCTCGAGCGTGGACCACTGGTCCTGGGGGATCGACTTCCGGGCGGAAGCGACAACTGCTTCGTCGGGAGTGCCCCAGGCGATGGGCATGGGGGTGATGGTCTGCCAGTGCTGCTGGTCGCGGGTGGAACGCTGCGCGCCCACCGCGGCGACGGGCACCTTGGTGCCGACCTTGTCGGAGGTGTTCGGGAGTGGCTGCATCACTCGCGAGGTGATGGCCCAGCGCGGCGGCAGGGCAGGGTCCACGTTGAGGTTCACCAGCGCGGTCAGGGTAACTGTCGTGCCGGCGCGCTCGGTGATGATGGCGGGGGCGAGCGGGTTGGAGTCGTAGATCTCCTGGGTTTTGCCAACGCTGCGGGGGATCAGTAGCGCCACCACGAGCATCAATATGCCGAATAGCACGGCGCCAAAGCTGCCGAGCCAGTGCCACGGCGAGGACGGGTCCACAAGGAACCACACGGCGACGCCAACGATCACGGAGATAACAAAGATCGCGATGCCCGAGGCGACGAGGCTGCGGGTGTCGCGCACCATCTCGTTGTGCTGCTTCGCAAAGTCCTCGTCGACGTCGAACTTGAATACCTTCATGCCACTCATGGCATACAAGTTTAAAGGTCGGCGGCGTCCACAAGACGGTACGCGTAGCCCTGTTCGGCGAGGAAGCGCTGTCGGTGCATGGCGTACTCGGAATCGAGGGTGTCGCGGGCGACCACGGTGTAGAACACGGCTTCCGCACCGTCGGATTTGGGCCGCAGCAATCGGCCCAGGCGTTGCGCTTCTTCTTGGCGGGAGCCGAAGGTGCCGGAGACTTGGATGGCTACGGCGGCTTCGGGCAGGTCGATGGAGAAGTTGGCTACCTTGGACACCACCAGGGTGGAGATGTCGCCGTCGCGGAAGGCCTGGAAGGCTGCTTCGCGTTTTTTGGTGGTGGTTTTGCCGTCGACAAGCGGGGCGTCGATACGCATTGCGATCTCCTCGAGCTGCTCCACGTACGCGCCGATGATCAAGGTCTGCTGGCCCTTATGCGTTGCCAGAAGCTTATCGACGACCTCCAGCTTGCCCGCCGAACACGCCGCCAGACGGTAGCGTTCGCGGGTTTCGGCGGTGGCGTAGGTGAGGCGTTCCTCGTCGGTAAGCGTGGTGCGCACCTCGACGCACTCGGCGGTGGCGATGTAGCCGGCCATCTCGAGTTCTTTCCAGGGCGCGTCGTAACGTTTGGGGCCGATGAGTGAGAACACGTCGTCCTCGCGGCCGTCCTCGCGCACGAGCGTGGCGGTAAGTCCCAAGCGGCGGCGGGACTGGAGGTCGGCGGCCATGCGGAAGACGGGGGCGGGGAGGAGGTGGACCTCGTCGTAGATGATCAGGCCCCAGTCGCGGGAGTCGAAAAGTTCGAGCGCGCGGTATTCGCTCTTGGTCTTGCGGGTGACCACCTGGTAGGTGGCGATGGTCACGGGGCGGATTTCCTTCTTCTCGCCGGAGTACTCGCCGATCTCCTCGGGAGTGAGGGTGGTGCGGCGCAACAGTTCGTCGCGCCACTGACGGCCGGCGACGGTGTTGGTGACCAGGATCAACGTGGTGGTCTGCGCCTGCGCCATCGATGCGGCGCCGACGATGGTTTTGCCGGCGCCGCAGGGCAGCACCACCACGCCGGAGCCGCCCTCCCAGAAGGATTCGGCGGCGTACTGCTGGTAGTCGCGCAGCTCCCAGCCGTCGTGGTTCAACGCGATCGGGTGGGACTCGCCGTCGACGTAGCCGGCCAGGTCCTCCACCGGCCAGCCGAGCTTGGTCAGCTCCTGCTTGATCTGGCCCCGGGCGGAGGGGTGGACGGGGGCGGTGGTGTCGTCGATAGGCTTCGCTATGAGCGGCTGGATCTTCTTGCTGCGGGTGACCTCGGTGAGGATCGCGGCGTCGTCCGCCTCCAGGATCAGCCCGTGGGCGGGGTGTTTGACCAGCTTGAGGCGGCCGTAGCGGGCCATGGTTTCGGCGATGTCGACGAGCAGCGCCTGCGGCACCGGGAAGCGGGAGTAGCGCTCGAGCACGTCCACGGCCTGCTCGGCGTCGAAGCCGGCCGCGCGGGCGTTCCACAGCGCCAGGGGTGTGATGCGGTAGGTGTGGATGTGCTCGGGCGCGCGCTCGAGCTCCGCGAACGGGGCGAGCGCGGCGCGGGCCTTGGGCGCATCCGGGTGCGCGACTTCGAGCAGGACGGTCTTGTCCGACTGGACGATCAGGGGGCCGTCGCCGAGAGCCATGCGATCTACTCCTTCGTGTTAGTAGGACTTGGTAGTCTACGGTGCATGGCTGCGAAAAACACATCCGTTGTACTCGGCGAACGCTACGACAAATTCATTGCAGAGCTGCTTCACGACGGCCGCTACGCCTCCGCCAGCGAAGTCCTGCGCGAGGGCCTGCGGCTGGTGGAGGAGCGAGAGAGGAAATTCGCTCTTCTTAACGCCGCGCTTGAAAAGGGGGAAAACAGCGAAGTCGTCCAGGACTTTGACCCGGGAGCGTTTATAGAGCGAATGAAGAACGAGCATGAAATATCGGCTTAGGCGCCAGGCAGAGGTCGATCTCGAAGAAATTTGGTCCTACACGGCCACACGATGGGGGCTGGATCAAGCTGAACGATATGTTGGCGGGATTCTCCAGATGCTGGACTTCATCAGCGAAAATCCACGGCTCGGGCGATGGGCGGACGAAGTGCGCCCTGGCTACCGGAAGAAAGCGATAGGAAGCCACATCATCTTCTACCGTGAACAGGACGCTGCGATCGATGTGGTCCGTGTGCTTCACCAAAGTATGGATCTAGTGATGCACATCGACCCCTAGCCCCTGCGCAGCAGCTGCGACCACTTGGTCACGCTGCCGTTATTCAGGATCGTGCGCTTGTAGATGCGGGCGGCGGCCCACACGGCCAACGCCGTCGCCACAGCCGCGAGGGCGAACGAGCCGACTAGCTGCAGCGCGGTGAAGTCCCCGGCAGCGTACGACAGCGGCGCGGCGAAGATGGAAAACGGCGGGATCCAACTCATCACCTGCATCCAGGTGGCCTCGGTGTTCATCCAGCCGAAGCCGGGGATGTAGGCGGAAGCCATGATGAGCAACAGGATCGGCATCTGGGTGGACTGCAGGTCCTCGGTGCGCTGCACCATCGCGCCGGCGGCGGCGTAGAGGGCGCCGAAAAACAGCATGGCCAGAAGCCACGCGATCAGCAGGACGGGGAGGACGGACCAGTCGAACGCGATGTCGTCCACGAGCCCGGAAACCTTCAGCCCAACGCCGCCGACGATCAGCAGCACGGCGGTGGCGAGGAAGCCCAGCACGAGCGTGCCCAGCAGCTTGCCCGCCAGGAAATCCAGCGGGCGCACGGAGGCCAGCACGAGCTCAACCACGCGGGAGGACTTCTCCTCGGTCACGCGGCTTCCCACCTGGGCGGCGAAGGTGATCACGGTGAAGATCACCACCATCAGCGCCACGAACGTGGTGAGCAGGCGGAGCAGTTGCTGCTCGAAGTCTTCGCCGCTGGCCTCGTCCACGTCCACCGGCACGATGTCGATGCTGCGGGACGCCGCCTCGTAATCCGCGGGCGAAATGCCCAGCGTGTTCAACGTTTCGGCGCGGGTGTAGCTGTCGGCGAGCGCCTCCATCCCCTCCATGAGGCCCGCCGACGGGGTGCCGTCCGAGATCACTTCCCACTGGTCGCCCTCGGCCACTAGCGCGGCCTTGACGTCGCCGTCGCGCACCAACTGCACTGCGTCGTCGCGGCTCGCAGTTTCGCGGGCGTCGTACCCGGCGCCGTCGAGCAGTTGCTTATCGACGCCTACGGTCGCCACCGCAGTCTTTGCATCGCCGCCGTCAGCGTCGTCCTTGCTCTTCTGCCAAGAGGCGAAGCCGATGAAGCCGACCATGGCCAGAAGCAGGATGACGAAGGTGATGACCACGCCCTTCTTCAGCAGCAAGATCTGGATCTCGCGCGCCGCGGTGGTGGTGATCGTGTGCATGGGTGAGTAGGCGTTTTGGGTAGCCATTACTGCACAACCTCCTTGAACAGGTCGGCCAGGTCGGGCACGACCCGGGTGAACTCGTGGACGGGGCCTGCGGCCATGGCGGCCTGCAGGATGCGCTGGTCGTCCTGGACGCTCGGGGCTTCGAGGATGACGTGGGTGGCGGAGTCGTCGATAAGCTTCATGCCCTCCGGGATCCAGCCGCGGGCTTGGGTGCCCACCTTGAAGCGGATGGGGCCGTGGGCGCGCAGCTCGTCGACGGTGCCTTCGGCCACCATGCGGCCGCGGGTGACGATGCCGATGCGGTCGCACAGCCGCTGCACCAGATCCAGCTGGTGGGAGGAGAAGATGACGGGCACGCCGGCGCGGGCGCGGTCGGTGAGCATCGTGCTCATCACGTCCACGGCGACGGGGTCGAGGCCGGAGAACGGCTCGTCAAGGATGAGGATGTCGGGGTCGTGGATGAGGCTGGCGGCGAGCTGGACGCGCTGCTGGTTGCCCAGGGAGAGGTCGTCGAGCTTGTCGTTCACACGCTCGCCCAGGCCGAGTTCCTCGAGCAGCTCGGTGCCGCGCTGCTTGGCGGCTTTGCCGTCGACGCCGTGCAGCTTGGCCAGAAAGACCAGCTGCTCCAGGATCTTCTCTTTGCCGTACAGGCCGCGCTCCTCGGGCATGTAGCCGATGCGGCGGCGGGTGTCGTCGTCAAGCGGGCGGCCGTCCAGGAGCACCTCGCCGGAGTCTGCGGCGAGCACCCCGAGCGCGATGCGCATGGTGGTGGACTTGCCGGCGCCGTTGGAGCCGACGAAGCCGTACATTTCGCCGTCGCGGACGGTGAAACTCATGCCGTCGAGGGCGTGGACGTCGCCGAAGCGCTTGTTCAGGTCGCGGATTTCGATTGTGGTCACTTGTCCTCCTTGCGGTTAAACGTAACAGCGAAGCCGACCATGGGCAGCGGGTAGACGATGAGGAAGGTGAACAGCATGAAGTACCCGGCGGCTACCAAGGCAGTGCTGCCAGGTCCGTCAAGCAGCTCACCGGTAAGCATGAAAGCGAAACCGCCGATGCCATTGAGCAGAGCGAATGCTTTCATCGCACGCTTGCGCCAGGTGTCCAGCACGCTGCGCTCGTACTCGTCGAGCTGGTCCTCTGGAATGGTGTCGGCGTTGCCGTTCTCCGCTCTGATCTGTGCCAATGCGAGCACGCTGATTATGACGGAAGCGAGCGACAAGGTCGATAGCCACCACTGGCTCAGCGTTAGCTGGAGTGCGGTGCAGACGATGAAAAAGAGCATGGCTAAGAAGAAAATGGCAATGAGCGCTTTTGTTTTTCTCTCACGGTCCATGCGGTTCATTTGGTGTACAGCTCCTTCGACATAGGGGGAAACTCGGTGCGGGAGAACACGGCCTCGACGGGGAGGTCGAAGACCTCGCAGACGCGGAAGGCCAGGTCCAGGCTGGGGGAGTGGTCGCCGCGCTCGAGCGCGCCGACGGTTTGCGGGTTGACGTTGATCAGTTCTGCGAGCTGGGTCCGTGTCATGTCGCGTTCGGCGCGGAGGACACGGACCCGGTTATATATCGGGTCCTTCGGTAGCTTCTTCGGCGACATGCAATGAAGTGTTGTATAAACCCAACGCTTTGTCAACAGTTGTGAAATGCATTCTGCGAATTCACAGGGGGCTAGCATGGATTCATGACCACAACCATTTCCTCCCCCGCAGAGCATCTGTCCCGCGAACTCGGCTCCGACCAGGCGCTTTCCACCCGCCCGATCGACCGGATCAAGTACGCCCACGACGCGTCGCACTTCCTCTACACCCCGGACGTGGTGGTGGAGGCCCGCACCGCCCACGACGTCGCGGCGGCCTTCCGCGCGTCGGCGGCATCCGGCGCCCCGGTGGTGCTGCGCGGCGGCGGCACCTCCCTGTCCGGCCAGGCCGGCGGCGCGGGCATGCTGGTGGACGTGCGCAAGCACTTCCGCGGCGTGGAAGTCCTCGACGGCGGCGCGCGGGTGCGCGTCCAGCCCGGCTCTACGGTGCGGCAGGTCAACGCCCACCTCGCCCCGTACGGCCGCAAGATCGGACCGGACCCGGCGTCCGAAGGCGCGGCGACGATGGGCGGCGTGATCGCGAACAACTCCTCCGGCATGGCGTGCGGCACCGAGTTCAACACCTACAACACCATCGAATCGATGACGTTCGTGCTGCCGTCCGGCACCGTCATCAACACGGCGCATAAGGACGCGGAGGCGCAGTTTGCGCGGGAAGAGGCGGAGCTCGTCGCAAAGCTGGAGCGCCTCAAGCGGCGCGTGCGGGAGAACAAGGAATCCGTGGACACCATCGAGCGCCACTTCGCGCTGAAGAACACGATGGGCTACTCGTTGAATGCGTTCCTGGACTACGAGTCGCCCCTGGACATTTTCATGCACCTGCTGGTCGCGTCCGAGGGCACGCTCGCGTTCATCGCGGAGGCCGTGCTGCGCACCATCGAGGTGCCGAAGCTGAAGACCACCACCATCGCGGTGTACCCGACGCTGGACGCGGCGACGCGCTCGCTGCCGGCCCTGTTTGACTCGAAGGCCGCCACGCTGGAGCTGATGGACTCGCGCTCCATCAAGGTCGGCCGCACCTTCGACTCGGTGCCGGAGCAGATCACCGGCTTCGAGCTGTCCGGCCAGGCGGCGCTGCTCATCGAGTACCACGCCAACGAGGCCGATGAGCTGCGCGAATACGAAGCCGCCGGCGCGAAGCTGCTGGAAGGCTTCGACCTGCAGACCCCGGCGGCATTTACCACCGACGCCGCCGAGGCCGCCAAGGCCTGGGCCTTCCGCAAGGGCCTCTACGCCCAGGTCGCGGAGGCGCGCCCGTCCGGCACCACCGCGCTGCTCGAGGACATCGCCGTGCCCGTGGGCGACCTCGCCGACACCTGCGGCGGGTTGCAGCAGCTTTTCGACGCCTACCGCTACGACGATGCCGTCATCTTCGGCCACGCCAAAGACGGCAACATCCACTTCCTCATCACCGACCGCTTCGAAGGCGACGAGAACCTCTCCCGCTATGACGGCTTCAACGAAGAGATGGTCGACCTCGTGCTCGGCGCCGGCGGCAACCTGAAGGCCGAGCACGGCACCGGGCGCGTGATGGCGCCGTACGTGCGCCGCCAGTACGGCGACGAACTCTACGAGGTCATGGTGGAGCTCAAGCGGGCCGCCGACCCGCGCGGGGTGATGAACCCGGGCGTGATCATCACCGACGACGAGCGCGAGCACATGAAGAACTTCAAGCTCAACCCGCAGGTGGAAGATGAGATCGACTCGTGCGTGGAGTGCGGCTACTGCGAGCCTGTGTGCCCCTCGCGCGACATCACCATGACCCCGCGCCAGCGCATCGTTGTGCGCCGCGCCCGCGCGAAGGCGATCCAGGACGGCGACACCGAGCTGGTCAAGCACCTCGACGAGGCCTACCAGTACGACGGCATCGACACCTGCGCCGTGGACTCGATGTGCGTGACCGCCTGCCCGGTGAAGATCGATACCGGCAAGTTCATCAAATCCCTGCGTCGCGGCCAAGCGGGCGCTACGGAATCCGCCGGCTGGGCGGCCGCGGCAAAGGCGTGGGGCCCGGGCAACACGCTGGCCTCGGCGGCGTTGACCGGCGCCTACTACATGCCGACCAAACTGGTGCAGAAGGTCACCGACGTCGCCCGTGGGCTGGTGGGCGATGACACGGTGCCGCAGTACCGCCCCGAGCTGTCCAAGGGCGGGGTGAAGCGCTCCAAGGCGTTCGGCACCCGCATCGGCGCGCCGGGCGCGGAGCCGGCGGGCGTGTTTGTCCCCGCCTGCGTGAACTCCATGTTCGGGCCGCAGGGCGAGGGCGTGGGCGCCTCCGAGGCGTTCGCGAAGCTGGTGGAGCGCGCCGGGCTCGCGCTGACCGTCCCGGAGGGCATCGACGGGATGTGCTGCGGGACCCCGTGGGCGTCGAAAGGCATGAGCACGGGCCACGACATCATGCAGCGCCGCGTCAACGACCAGCTCATCGCCGCCACTGACGGTGGGCGCCTGCCGGTGGTCGTGGACGCGTCCAGCTGCACCCACGGTTTCCGCGACATGGCCGAGGGCATCGGCATCAAGGTCATCGACGCCATCGAATTCGTCGAAGACCAGGTGCTCGAGCGCCTCGAGGTGAAGCAGAAGGTGGACTCTGTGACGTTGCACCCGACGTGTTCGGCGACGCACCTTGGGATCGTCGATACGCTGGAGCGCGTCGCTGGCGCTGCGGCCGAAGACGTGCGCGTGCCCGCCGAGTGGAACTGCTGCGGCTACGCGGGCGACCGCGGCATGCTGCACCCGGAGCTGACCCACGCGGCGACGAAGCGCGAGGCGGCGCAGGCGGCCGAGCTGGGGTCGGCCTGCCATGCGTCGTCCAACCGCACCTGCGAGCTGGGCCTGACCGCGGCGACCGGTAAGGACTACGAGCACATCCTGGAAATCCTGGAGCGCGTCAGCCGCTAGGGACGCAACAACCCCCGGGCGCGAAGTTCAGGGTTCGCGCCCGGGGGATTGGGCCGATCGTTAAAGGTAGTTGTGGAGCCAATCTGGCATCGCCGGATCATCCAAGGCCCAGGAATCAACCATGTCTTCGGATCGGTCCCAGTTGTTTTCTTTCCCATCAAAGAACTTGGAACGATTGCACTTGTACTTAACCACGCGATCGCCCTCGAGTCGGTACTCATTCCAGTAGTAGTTTTGCTTGCCGTAGCCTTTCCACTCGTTGGTGGTATAAATCGTCTTCATACTTGCGAATTTAGCACGGAGGAGATCATTCATGACTTGGCGCTGGGATGTGGACCCTAGGGAAAGTAAAGACGTGGCTTGTCCTTATTGTGCTGCAGGTATCGGAGAGCCCTGTGTTTTTCAAGCGGAGCAACCGCCACATCAACTCACGTTGACCGTATGCGGTTGTCTAATACGGACTATGAGCCGATATGTCGCTATTGCAAGCGACCTCAGTCGGAACATCTTGGTTCAGAGGAAGAGACTTGCCCTTGAAGCAATAGCAACCCCCGGGCGCGAGGTTCAGGTTTCGCGCCCGGGGGGTTGTGCGTTCGGGATTAGCACCCGGGACTAGAACTTCGGCAGCTCAACGCCCGGGATCAGGCCCATGTAGGCGGCGCCGCCCGCTGCGGCGAGAGCGGCGACGATCGCTGCGATGATACCGACGATGGCGCCGGTGGAGGAGCCGTCCTCGGTGCTGTTAGCGGAACCGGAAGACTGCTCCGCCGGCTGCTCTGCGGAGTCCTCGCCTTGCGCGCGCTTCAGCGTGAACGCGTCGACGACCTCGCCGTCGCCGGTGTCGTAGGTGGTCACGGTCAAACCCTCCGGGGTGACCTCGACGTTGGTGTAGTCCGGAACCCCGTTCTGGTTCCACACCGCGGTGTAGTCGCGGATGGTCTTTTCCTTGACGGTCTGGTCGAAGGTTTCCTTGACGTCTTCGTTGCGCTCGCCCGTCTTGAAGTCGAAGAACTGGTAGTACTTCGAGCCGGAGGCGGAGTTGGTGGTGACGTACTGGGTCTCGCCCTTCTTCTTCTCCAGCGTCTCGCCCTTTTCAGCCACGCGGCCGGAGTCCACCGGGGTGTAGCCGTTCATCAGATGAGAGCGGGTGTAGATGTGATCGTGGCCGCCCAGCACCAGGTCCACGTCCAGCTCGGAGATGACCGGGGTCATGCGCTCGCGCCAGTACTGGATGCCGCGGTCTTCCTGGTGGTACGCCTGCGAGAACGTGGAGTGGTGGTAGGTAAGGATGACCCAGTCTTTGTCAGCACCCTGCTCCTTGACCACCTTGCGCAGGAACGCGGCGTCGTCGTCGAAGTCCTCCCAGTCGTTGGTGTCCATGTTGATCACCAGCGCATTGTTGTAGGTGAACCAGTAGTTCTCATCCTCAACGTTGGGGCGGTTGTACATCGCCTCGTAGCTGGGCGCGTGGTAGTAATCGTGGTTGCCCATGGTCACCACGGTGCGGTACTTGCGCAGGGCTTCTGGGGAGATGAAGCCGCCGTGCTCCTGCAACGCGGAGTGGTTAGCCTGGTCGCCCGCGGAGTAGAGGAACGAGGTCTCCGGGAAACGCTTGGTGGCCTGCGTGACGGTGTTGTTCCAGCCAGCGGTCTGCTCGGCCAAGTCCTTGGTGCTGTAAAGCTGCGGGTCGCCGAAGACCAGGAAGTTCCACTTGTCGCCGAAGGTACCGGTGTTGAAGGTGTGCTCCTCGGACCAGCCGGTCTTTTCGGAGCCTACCGAGTAGGTGTACTCGGTGTTTTCCTTCAGCCCCTCGATGGTGGCCTTGTGATTGGCAACGGTGGCCCACACCGGCTCAACCTCGGGGTTCTTGATCTTGCCTTCGGTGACGGTGACCTTGGAGTCGGTGGACTTCGCCTCGATGGTCTTTGCCTCGCCGCCCTTTTCCTGGATGCGCACGGACTGGCCGGTGACGCCCTTGGCGGTGATCCAGTTCAGCAGCACGGAAGACTCGTTGGCGCCGGCCTGCAGCACAACGTCCTGCGGCTTTTCGGTGGGAAGCTCGAACGGGTTCTTGAAGTTCGCGGCGATGTACTCGTTGGTGGCGTCGACATCGGCGAAGGCGGCGGGGGCGACGACTGCGGTTGCAGCCATCGACACGGCAGCGGTCAGTGCGAGGAAGCGGGAGCGCATGGAAATCCTTCCAAGGTGCGTGAAACGTGACGGCGGGAATGTCGTCCTTTCCAAAACCTTAAAGAACTTTGAGAGCCCCGCAACCGGAGCGCGTCAGCCGCTAGGCCAGCACCACTTTGGTGATGCGCGGCAGTGCGATGCGCACCACGCGATCGGCGGCCTCGTCGAGTGCGTCGACCTGCCCCGCGCTCACGCTCAGCGGCAGCACGGTGAGCGTGCGACCGCGCCCTTGCTTATCCACGAAACCTACGGCCACATGCCGCCTCGCCCGAGCCGCCGCTCGCAGCGTTTCGAAGATGTCGCCGGCCCCGGCGTCCGCGTCGGAGCCGGAATCGGCGCGCAGCTTGGCCACGATGTCCTCGACCTGCTCCTCGGTGGCCTTTGGAGTCCGCGGCAGGGTGGACGGGGTTGCGGCGACCAGCGCAGGTTCGGGCGCCATGTTCAGCGTCGCGCCGGTGTTGTCCTCCGCGGTGGGCTGCATCCCGGCAGCACGCAGCTGCGCCATGAGCTTGGACAGCGGCTGGTCCGACACCGCGACGGTGGGCGCGAGGACGCGTAAGTTGCAGCGCTCGGCGGCGGTGGCCATCAGCGCCGGGTCCGCGGAGCGGATGTAGCTCAGCGCGCTGCCTGCGCGGATGGCGCCGTGGGTGCGGGCGGTGTCGTCGATAAGAAACGCGATTGCCTGCGGCACCTCGCCCAGGACGTGCCGGCCCAGCCAGGCGTGGACCTCCTCGGCGGTGAGCCCGCCGTCCAGGCCGCGGCGCACCGACGCCTCCGTGACCCGCCACACGCTGGCCAGGCCTGGGGATTCGAGCGCGGCGATGCGCTCCAAAAACGACGCCATGTCCGGCTCGAGCGGGCCCGGAGCCAGCATGGTCATGTCGCCCTGGGCAATCAGCGTGTCCACGGAAGGCGGCACGAGCTCTTTGGCCGCTGCGGCGACGTCCTCGCCATCGCGGCCGTCCAGCAACGCCAGCAGGGGAGAGGACTGCGCCGGCTGCGGGGTGCCGGCGAGCGCGCCGACGAACTCCGCCTCGTCCACCACAGCCTGGATGAGCCGCGGGGAGAAACCGCTGGCCTCCAGCGGGGCGTGGAACAGCAGCTGGTCGACGTTGCCCGCGTGGCGCAGGATGGTCGTGCGGGCGTGGCGCACCGCGGGCGCGTGCATGTCCGTGGACAAAAGCTTTGCGGCGGTGTCGGCGCGCCACGGGGAGGCGGCCCAGGCGACCATGAGGATTGCCCACTGGTCCGAAAGTGTCGCGTCGATCCACGTCAACGCGTCGCGGGTGGCGGCGAGCACGTCCTCGTCGTCGACGTTGCCTCGGCCGATTAGGCCCGCCGCCTCGCCGATGGTGATCAATAGCCTCGGGTCGAAGCCGAGTTCCTTTTTCAGGTTCGCCGCGGCGCGCACGCCGACGGTGCCGTCCTTGTTCAGCGCGACCGGGTGGTCCATGAGCGCCATGACCAGCTGGCGCATTTGGCGCACGGCGTCCAAGCCCGCCGAGGTCGCGGCCTCGTCCACCGCAGCCTGGTCCACCTCGTCCACCGCGGGCGCCTCCAGCGGGAACTCACGCGGCTGGATCCCGCGCATCGCGTCGCGCACAGGCCGCGGTAGCCGCACGGTGTTCGCGTCCACCCGCACCAGCAAACCCGCCGCGAGCAGCTTCGCCACCGGCGCCGATGGGTCCGCGTCGGGCCCGGCCGCCGAGGTGGTGCCCACCCCGCCCGAGGAGGCCAGGGTCTCCAACACCTTGCGCTCGCGGGCGGGCAGCGCCTCCAGCGCTTCGTCCGCGCCCGCCGGCAGGCTGTCGCTCACGCGCCAGCCTGGGGGCAGCGCGGTGAGCGTGCCGGGGGAGATCTGCAGCTCCTCATCGGGCCCGAAGACCAAAGCGAGTTCCCGCAGGTGCGTCACCTCGCCGAGCTCGCCCGCGTCCACCGGGTCCAGCTCCGCGCCGGCGTCGGCGAGACGCTCCAGCACCGCCAGGTCAGCGGCCGTGAGCTGGCGCAACGCCCGCGACGCGGAGCCGGGCAAGCCCAGGCGCGTGGCCAACGACCCAGCCGAGGGCGGGGTGGGGAAGAAGGCATCTGGCCGGGTGCGGATGAGCAGGCGGAGCTGATCGTCGCTAAGCGATTGCAAGAATTCGGGGAAGGTAGACATTGCGGGGGTGAGTTTACGTGCGTTTTCGTGCCCGGCGTGAAAGAATGAGGAGCATGGCTAAAGATGTAGAGAAGATCGGTCGCGCGAACCCGGCGTGGCCCACGCACACCCCTGGTAACGGTCACCCGGTCACCGAGATTTCCTCCAAGCTCACCGGCGCCGCGAGCCCGTTCGGCGACGAGCTGATCCTGCCGCTGAAGGCGGAGGAGACCGGCTACGTCCACCCGACCACGCGCATCAACCGCTAACTTTCGCTTAGCGACGACACCAAAGGTGGCCCCAGTGGTGGGGCCACCTTTTTCGTGTGTTTGAGAGTTTGGGCAACTAGCGGGTTAAACGACAAAATGTGTGTCTGGCTCCGGCGTGTCGCGGGGTTAGATGTGGCCTTTTTGGATGCCGATTGAGTGTGTGTAGTCGGTGTCGATAGCGTTGTCGTAGAGGGCTGGGCGTCCAGTTTCGTGGTCGGCTTGGTTCTCGTTTCGGGTCAGGGTGGATACTTTGGCGAGTTGGCCCTGGCCCCAGTCGGACTGCCTGGCGATTCGTATTGAATCGTCAGGCAGCTCCGTTTTGAGGTAGAGCCACCAATCCAGCATGCGGCGTTGTCGTTCGCCGGATCTGCCGCGGTGGGTTCTGGCGAGCAGTTTGAGCTGGGCGTTGATGCCGCCTTCCAGGCTGTTGGTGGTGGATTTGATCCGGTCAGGCTGAAGGACTGCTGCTGGTGGGGTGAGGTAGACAAACAGCATCTCGGACCGGAAGAGGTGGTTGAGGCTGTTGTAGGCCTTGCGCACGTTGTGGTGTGTCCACACGCGGGTGAGCGCACCGGTTTTGGGGTCTTTGATCAGGGGTTTCTCGTCCATCCATGACCGGTAGATCGTGGAGAATTCGTGCAGTTGCGCACCCCATGCGGCTGCTTCGTCCAGGGTGGTGATCCGGGTCAGTTTCAGCGCAAGTCGGTAGATGGTGCGCCCGGCATCGGTGCGTGGGTTGCTGGTGGTGTAGCGGCGCACCACGCGTTGGGCGTGGACGAGGCAGCGTTGGATTTTCGTGGTGGGCCAGCACTTTTTGATCGCGCTGTAGGCTCCCTGGCCGCCGTCGATGACGGCGATAAGTGGGGCTTCGATGCGTTCAAGCAACAGTTGGTAGTCGCGGGTAGTTTCGTGTGTGCACCAGTGCCAAGCGATGACGTGGTCGATGGTCGCTGCGACGATCAAGCAGCCGCCGGCGGTGTAGGTGCCGTCAAGGAAGATCTGGTCGTAGACCCGTTTGTCGTGGCCGACGGTGGGGTCAGGCACATCAACGAGCCAGAACGGTTCGAAGCGGCGCTGCAGCGTGCGTGGTGAGCATCCCACACGGCGGGCGACAGTATCGAGGCTGGCGCCGGTGGTGAGGTGGTCGATGAAGGCGGTGAACACTGCCGTGTTGGTGATGTCGCTTCGGCGTTTCACGCTGGAGGCGCCGCATTGTTTACATCGCCATCTGGTGGTGCCCTTGCTGGTGGTGCCGTTGCGTTTCATTTCACCGCCGCAGTAGCAGCGTGGTCGGTTCTTTGACATTGCGACACAACACCACGTCGCGCATAGCACATCACGGCTGCCACACCGAGGATTTCCCGGCCGAGGCCAGATATATGCCCCGGGAGCATATACTTTCCTGAAACCTACAGGTCACGACCCGGAAATCGCCGTTTCCAGACACACATTTTGTCGTTTAACCCCAACTAGCAGATCAAGGGTCCAACTTTCCGTTTGCCCAGGTGGTATTGAAAACTGATTCCAACTGTGGGCTCATCTGCTAGTTCGGTGCCGTTGCCGGGCTGGGCGAACTAGCAGATCAGCGATGTGGGCAAAAAGAAAACCCGCCCGGAGGCGGGGTTTCGGCGCGTAGCTCTTAGCGCGGCAGGTAGGTCTGCTGCAGGGAAGCCAGGGTGTCGTTGACCTGGGTGCCGAAGTTGGAGCCAATGAGCTGGGCGACCTTGGCGTAGTCGCCGGCCAGGGCGGCGTCCACCAGCGGCTGGTTAGCTGCGTAGAACGCGTTGTAGTCGTTGCGGTTTGCGGCGTAGTTGTCCTGGACAGTAGCCGGGACCTGGAAGCCGAGGTCGTTGACAGCGGTGCGCAGCTTCGCGTACAGCGCGTCGGTCTCGTTGCCGGTGGAGGAGGTCTGGGCGGCCGGAGCCGGGGCAGCCTGTGCGGGGGCCGGAGCCGGCTTCGGTGCCGGAGCCGCCTGGGCTGCCTGCGCGTCGCGGTTGGTCGGCGCGGAGTTCAGGCCGTAGCGCGCGGAGCAGGCCGGCCATGCGCCCCAGCCCTGCTTGGCCAGGGTGCGCTCGGCGACGATGATCTGCTGCTCGCGGGTGGCCAGGTTCGCGGTCGGGGCGAACTCGCCGCCGCCGTAGGCCTGCCAGGTGCCGTAGTTGAACTGCAGACCGCCGTAGTAGCCGTTGCCGGTGTTGATTGACCAGTTGCCGCCGGATTCGCACTGTGCGAGCTTGTCCCAGTCGGAATCCGGTGCTGCGGTTGCCTGCGGGGCGATGATGCCTGCCAGTGCTGCAACTGCTGCGGTACCTGCCAGAGCCTTCTTGCCCGTGGAGGTGGTCTTCTTGGAGTGGCGTCCCATGATTCGTTTCCTCTCGTCGTTGACCGCCAATTCTCGGGACAGCCTAACCATTTGTAACGATTGTGTCACGCAAGCGGCACGGAATGGTGTTCATGTGACAGCCGAGCTCAACGTTTCCGCAGGTTGCGCACCGCCCGGCGAGTTTTGGTGTTCTGCGACACAGTCGCGGTTTTCGGGGCGGAGGTGTAGTGTAAAGCCTTTATTTTGGCCTGCAATGGGCGGGCCATGTACCGGAACCTTAAAGGAGGATGCCATGCCTATTGGAAAGGTGAAGTGGTACGACACCGAAAAGGGCTTCGGCTTCGCGTCCAACCCGGGCGACGACGACGTCTTCATCGGCAAGTCCGTGCTCCCCGACGGCGTGGACGAGCTGGTCGCAGGCCAGCGCATCGAGTTTGATTTCGCCGCCGGCCGCCGCGGCCCGCAGGCGCTGCGCGTGAAGGTGCTCGATGAGCCGAAACGCCGCCCTGTGCACCGTCGCAAGCCGGAGGAGCTGGGCAGCATGCTGGCCGATGTGATGACCCTGATTGAAACGCAGGTCCAGCCCGCGCTGACCAACGGTCGCTACCCGGACCGCAAGGAGGGCCGACAGGTGGCGGAGATCCTGCGGGCGGTGGCCAGGGAGCTGGATGCTTAGTCGAAGCCGACAGACCACGTGGCGATGACGGGAGTTTCTTCCCCGTCATCGCCTTTTTCAATGTCCAGGGTGGTGATCTCGGCGACGACGAGCTTCGCGCCGGATTCGGTCACGGCCGGGGCGGTTTCCTCGCCGGACTCGCCGGAGGTGAACACGCGCTCGGTGTTGGCGGCTGGATCGTCGTAGATGAGCAGCAGGCGCCAGCTGTTGCGCTCGATCTCGCCGGGCACGGTGAAGGTCACGTCCCCCTGATCCGGCAGGCGCATGCTCGGCGGCTCGCCGCCGGGGCACTCCACGTCCAGCTCGCACACTGTATATACGGGCACCTGTTCGGTCTGCCCGCCGGCGGCCACGGCGACCTCGAGGTCGCGCACCGGGGTGCCCGGCTTGTTCTGCTGGTAGCTCATGAAGGCGTAGACCGCCCCCACCAGCACCACCACGCCCACCAAGGCGATGGCCAGGACTTTCCACTGCTGAGTTGCTGCGCGTTTGCGTGCCATGGCGCAAGATCCTACTTGGTGCCGCTCTCGGGCTTAAACGTCACGCGGTACATGTCGGGCCAGCGCTTGCCGGCGAGGTAGAACTCGTCCGTGCCGGGGATGTGCGCGATGCCGTTGAGCACGTGGTTCGGGTCGGGCGCGGCGTTGTTGTCCAGCCCGGAGGCGTCGATGACGGCGGTGACCTTCCCCGAGTCGGCGTCGATGCGCATGATGTTGGTGGTGGTGAAGACGTTGGCGTACACCTCGTCGCCAACGCACTCGAGTTCGTTGAGGCCCTCCACGGGCTGGCCGTCCATGGTGACGGTGAAGCGCTCGCGCTCCTCGAACGTGTCCGGGTCCATGCGGCGCAGCTCGGCCGTGCCGTCGGAGAAGATCAGCTCGTCCTCGTCGGCGCGGGAGCACAGGCCCCAGCCCTCGCCGGCGAAGTCTGCCCGGCCGGTCTCTTCCAAAGTCGCGGCATCCCGCTTGATCGCGGTGCCGTTTTGCCAGGTCAGTTGCCACAGGATGCCGTCGTGAAGCGTGATGCCCTCGCCGAAAAACTGCGGATCCAAATCAACGGAGCGCAATTCCTCGCCCCCGGGCGTGCGCGTGTACAGACGCGATTCGCCCACCTGGCCGGTACCGACGTAGATGGTGCCGTCCTTGGCGACCTCCAGGCCCTGGGTGAAGCTGGTGTCGTCGAAAGGCAGGCGCTCCTCCACGTGCGCGGTGAGGCGCTGCGTGTCCGGCCCAGCGGTCTCGGGGGAGGAACAGCCCGACAAGACAGCGAGCGCGGAACAGACGGCGGCAAGCGTGAATCGACCCATGGCAACCATCCTGCACCACGTGGGCAATAATGGGGAACCGTGTCACGATCCAACAACCGATCCCGCAACCCCCGAAAGCGTAGCCCCCTGCTGTCCACCGACGCAGTCGCCACTGCACGGGAGGCGCTGGCCGAAATCGCCGACGGGGAAGTCGGCGAGCACATCGGCGTGACGGGGCTCGGCCGCAACGTGGCCACCCACCGTTTCGCCGCCGACGTGCCCGGCTACGCAGGCTGGGAGTGGAACGCAGTGGTGGCCTGCGCCGACGGCGCAGACTGGGTTACCGTCAACGAGGTCGCGCTCGTGCCGTCGCAAGGCGCGCTCGAAGCACCGGACTGGGTGCCGTACTCCGACCGCCTGCGCCCCGGCGACCTGGGCCCGGGCGACATCATGGAGCTTTCGCCTGACGACGAGCGCGTCACCGACGACTCCTTTTCCCGCGAGGCCGTCACGTTTACCGGCCGCGAAACTAAGCGCTACCTCACCACCACCGGCCTGGAGGACGCGAAGAAGCGCTGGCGCACCGGCGAGTTCGGCCCCAACAGCGAGTTCGCCGAAAAGGCCGCGCTGTCGTGCCGCTCCTGCGCGTTTTATATTCCGCTGGACCAGCCTGTGGGCGAGAACTTCGGCATCTGCGCCAACGAGTACTCCGCGGACGGGCACGTGGTGGCCTCTTCCTACGGCTGCGGGGCACACTCGGACACCACCGTGCGGGAATAATCGTTGGTGTGCCCCAACGATTGGTGTTTTCGCAGGCAGGGTGCGACACTAATGCGACGTGAGTACCACCACCGGAGCAAAACTGCATAAGGACCAGCCGCAGCCGCGCGGCGCGCTGGACACCTTCTTCCACATCAGCGAGCGCGGATCCACGGTCGGCACCGAGGTGCGCGCCGGGGTAGTGACGTTCTTCGCGATGGCCTACATCGTGCTGCTCAACCCGCTGATCATCGGCACCAGCCCGGACCGCGAAGGCGTTGTCTTGGGCATCCCGCAGGTCGCCGCCGCAACGGCGCTCGCCGCTGGCGTGATGAGCATCCTGTTCGGCGTGATTGCCAAGTACCCGTTCGGCATCGCCACCGGCCTGGGCATCAACACCCTGGTCGCGGTGACGATGGTGGGTCAGCAGGGCCTGACCTGGCCCGAGGCCATGGGCCTGGTGGTCATCGACGGCATCATCATCGTGCTGCTGGCCGTCTCCGGCTTCCGCACCGCCGTGTTCAACGCCATCCCCGATTCCATGAAGGTGGCCATGAGCGTGGGCATCGGCATGTTCATCGCCACCATCGGGCTTGTGGACGCCGGCTTTGTCCGCCGCATCCCCGACGCCGCCATGACCACCGTGCCGGTGCAGCTGGGCACCGGCGGCTCCATCTCGTCCTGGCCCACGTTCGTGTTCGTCATCGGCCTGTTCATCTGCGGCTTCATGGTCGCGCGCAACATCCGCGGCGGGTTGTTCATCGGCATCTTGCTCACCACCGTCATCGCCATGGTGGTCGAGGCGCTGACTGGCACCGGCTCCTCCGCAGACAACCCGGAGGGGTGGGGCATGGCGGTGCCGGGCCTGCCGGACAGCTTCGGCGGCATCCCGGACCTGTCCATCGTGGGCAACGTGGACCTGTTTGGCGCGTTTGTGAACCTCGGAGTGATCTCCGCGTCGCTGCTCGTGTTCACCCTCGTGCTGGCCAACTTCTTCGACGCCATGGGCACCATGACCGCACTTGGCCGCCAGGCCGGGCTTACCGACGAACACGCCGTGCTGCCGGACATGAAGCGCGCCCTGGTCGTCGAAGGCTTCGGCGCTGTCGTCGGCGGCGCGACCTCGGCATCGTCGAATACCGTGTTCGTCGATTCCTCCGCCGGTATCGCGGACGGTGCGCGCACCGGCCTGGCCAACGTGGTCACCGGCGTTCTGTTCCTCGCCGCGATGTTTTTCACCCCGCTCTACGAGATCGTGCCCATCGAGGCCGCAGCCCCCGTGCTCGTGGTCGTCGGTGCGCTAATGATGATGCAGGTCGGGCAGATTGAGTGGTCCGAGTTCACGATCGCCCTGCCGGCGTTTCTGACCATCGTGACCATGCCGCTGACCTACTCCATCGCCAACGGCATCGGCGTCGGCTTCATCTCCTTTACCCTGATGAGCCTGTTCGCCGGAAAGGCGAAGGAGATCCACTGGATCATGTGGCTCATCTCCGCCCTGTTCGTGGTGTACTTCGCCCAGGGCCCGATCATGGCGGCGCTGAGCTAAATGCTTGTGCCTATCGACGACCCGTCGGACCCCCGCCTCGACGACATCCGCGACCTGAAACATTCGGACAAGGAAAAAGGGCTCGTCTTCGCCGAGGGGCCGCTCGTGGCCGGCCGGTTGGTGGAATCCCGCTTCCCGGTGCGCGCCGTGTTCGGCTTCGGCGGGCGGCTGGAATCCTTCATGGCCGATTACGGCGACGAGCTCGAGCGCCGCGGCGTGCCCGTCTACCAGATCACCCGTGCCATCATGGGTGAGGTCGCAGGCTACGACATGCACCGCGGGCTGCTGGTCTCCGCTGACAAGCCGGAGCCGCTTTCCGTCGCGGAGGTGCTCGACAGCGCGCGCACCCTCGTGATCTTGGAGGGCGTGGGCGACCACGAGAACATCGGGTCGATCTTCCGCAACGCCGCCGGCATGGGCGTCGACGGCGTGCTCTTCGGCGCCGCCACCGCTGACCCGCTGTACCGCCGTAGCGTGCGCGTGTCCATGGGGCACGTGCTGCGCACCCCGTTCGCGCACCTCGACGGCACGCCGACGACGTGGCAGCGTTCGTTGGATGAGTTGCGCGAGGCGGGCTGGTGGCTCATCTCGCTCACCCCGGCGGACGACGCCGTCGAGCTCAAAGACGCGATCCAGGGCCACGACAAGGTGGCGTTCCTGGTCGGCGGGGAGGGCCCCGGCCTGACTCCGCACGCGATGCGCGCCACTGACGTGCGCGCCAAGATCCCCATGGCGCCGGGCACGGACTCGCTCAACGTGGCGACGTCCGCCGCGATCGCGTTTTACGAAAAAAATCGCTAGCGGTCGAAGTGGCGGATGCGCTCAGAAAGCGCCTTCCACAGCTCCGCCGCGCGTGCGCGCAGGCCTCGGCCGACGCGCTTGGCGGCGGCCACGGAGGCGTCGGCAAGCTCGGCGAACTCGTCGCCGCGCTGCTCATCGGGGGCGTCCTCGTAGTCGTCGTACGCCTTCGACTTCTCCGCGAACCTGGCGGCCACCGCGTCCACTGACTTCACAGCGGGCGTCTTCTTTTCCTCGATTTTCGGCTCGGGGCGGCCGTCCACCGCGTAGCCGACAACGTTGATGTCGGGGCCATCCTCGCCGATGTCCACGCCTAGCCAGTGTCGCTCTGCAGACAGCGCGAGGTCGCGCGGCTCGAACGGCAGCGAGATGCCGCCGGCCTCCTCGGCGCGCTCGCCGGCCCAGTAGGGCGCCTCGAACGGCTCGGGCAGGCCCATATCCTCGATGACCTGGGTGCGGGTGGCGCTGAAGCTGCGCACCACCGTCTCGCCGGTGAAGTGCGCGAACCCGCCGTAGTCGCTGTCCGTGCCGGTCGCGACGACAAACACGTCAGAGGCGGGAAGAGCCGAAAGCCACGGGGTGGTGGTGGACAGGGCCGAGCAATCGTCGACAAGCATCCGCACCACAGAGACCCCGGGGAAGCCCGCGATGTAGAACTCGTCGCGGCCCGGCACCGAGGAGCGGTTCAGCGGGAACGAGCCGATCGGGGTGATCGGCCACGCCGGGTTGACCTGGGAAAGCAGCTTGCGGCCGAACCCGCGGTCGGCCTTCGGCTCGCGCTCGAGCACGCCAGCCGGATCGGCGGTGTTGACAAACCAAAGCGTAAGAACCGCTGGGAAACTCATGCACACATCCTAAGGTGCTCAGCGCTTCGGGCGCTTGGTGTTCGTGCGAACCCCCAGCAGCACGTCCTCCCAGTGCGGGGTGACAGCCTTGCGGCGGCGCTTCTTCGGCTGCTCGTCCTCGTCCGGGTGGCGCAGGAAGTCGCCCTCGAGCACATCGTCTCGCGTATCGACGACCTCCGGGTTGCCCTCCACCGGCAACTCCGTGACATCAGCTTCGGGAGCGTCATCGGCCACGTCCTCGTCACTGACGTCGGCACGGTCAGCGCGCACCGCGGACAGCGAGCGCACCGGCTGCGCGAAATCCGGGTCCGTCAGGTCCGCGGCCATGGCGTTGCGCGCCTCCGTCTGGGCGGCGGAGCCCATGGAACGCTTGAAGGTCCACAGCGCCTCGTTCTCCGTCAGCCCTGCCTTCCAGGTGACGTGGACGACCCAGCTGTCGCCCTGCTCGCGGGTGGCGTCCCACTCCGCGTCGCTGATCGAGTGCCCGCGGGCCGCGAACGCGGTGGCCAGGATCTCAAACAGGGTCTGCTTGGCCGGGCCGTCCTCGCGCACCGGGTGCGACTGCTTCGCGGCCTCCGCCACCTGAGCGCGCTCGAGGCGCACCGGGTGGGCGTAGACGTCCAGGCGGCTTTCCGCCACGCCCATCTCCTCGGCCAACTCGGTGGCGGTGGCGCCGGCGCGCAGGCGCGCCTGGATCTCGTTCGGGCGCATGGACAGGGGAGTGGCGTAGAGCGGGTCCGGCTCCGGCAGGGAGCGCTCCACCGGTGCCGGCTCGGGCGCGGCGGGTTCCTCTACGTCGGCGGCCTCGGTCCCGGGTGCGTCGGCGGTGTCCTCCAGTGGGGCCGGCCCGTTGTCGTCGGCGGGGGTGGCGGGGGCAGTGACGGAATCGGTGACGGGGGCGCCGTCGAGAAGCGAGGGCTCAAGCTCGGTGCGCGCCAACTGGTAACGCATCCCGTTCTCGTCGCGGAGGACGAAAAACGTCTCCGTCGACTCTTCTTCCAAGAAGTGCAGCTCGCGCATACGTCACCTTTCCGCCGGGCAGATACCCGACCAGCTTAACGGACGTGCCCGCACCAGCGGGCGTACCCGCCCGGTTATCTGTGGTGTGTCCAGACAGTTGCCAATGTTGTCAGACGGGTCACAAACTTTGATACAGTGCCTTACGTAAAAACAGGTTGCCGGGAGGTATCCCGAAGACAGCCGAGAAAACTACCTGGAAGGGGAAATCAGTGGCTACTGAGAACAAGGACAAGGCCGTACTCCACTACCCGGGCGGCGAGTACGAGATGGACATCATGCGCGCCACCGAAGGCAACGACGGCGTCGTGCTGGGCAAGCTTCTCGGCGAAACCGGCCTGGTCACCTTCGACCCCGGCTACGTCTCCACCGGCTCCACCGAGTCCAAGATCACCTACATCGACGGCGACGAAGGCATCCTGCGCTACCGTGGCTACGACATCGCTGACCTGGCAGAAAACGCCACTTTCAACGAGGTGTCCTACCTGCTGATCAACGGCGAGTTGCCCACCACCGACGAGCTGGACAACTTCAACTCCGAGCTGCGCCACCACACCCTGCTGGACGAGGACTTCAAGGCCGCGTTCAACATCTTCCCGCGCAACGCCCACCCGATGGCCGTGCTCGCCTCCTCGGTGAACATTCTCTCCGCCTACTACCAGGACCAGCTCGACCCGCTGGACGAGGAGCAGCTGGATAAGGCAACCGTGCGCCTCATGGCCAAGGTACCGATGCTCGCCGCGTACGCCTACCGCGCATCCCGCGGCAAGCCGTACATGTACCCGGACAACTCCCTGAACCCGCGCGAGAACTTCATGCGCATGATGTTCGGGTACCCGACCGAGGACTACCACGTCGACCCGGTGCTGACCAAGGCCCTGGACAAGCTGCTCATCCTGCACGCGGACCACGAGCAGAACTGCTCCACCTCCACCGTGCGCATGATCGCCTCGGCCCAGGCCAACATGTTCGTCTCCATCGCCGGTGGCATCAACGCCCTGGCCGGCCCGCTGCACGGCGGCGCAAACCAGGCCGTGCTGGAGATGCTCGAGGACATCAAGAACAACCACGACGGCGACGCCACCGACTTCATGAACCGCGTGAAGAACAAGGAAAAGGGCGTGCGCCTGATGGGCTTCGGCCACCGCGTGTACAAGAACTACGACCCGCGTGCCGCCATTGTGAAGGACACCGCGCACGAGGTGCTCGAGCACCTCGGCGGCGACGAGCTGCTGGACCTGGCCATGAAGCTCGAGGAGATCGCGCTCAACGACGAGTACTTCATCCAGCGCAAGCTCTACCCGAACGTCGACTTCTACACCGGCCTGATCTACCGCGCCATGGGCTTCCCGACGGACTTCTTCACCGTCCTGTTCGCCATCGGCCGCCTGCCGGGCTGGATCGCCCAGTACCGCGAGCAGCTGGAGATGAACACCAAGATCAACCGCCCGCGCCAGATCTACACCGGCTACCAGCAGCGCGAATTCGTGCCGCGCGACCAGCGCTAGTTTCGGGCACTAGGCCAACCTCTAGGCCAACCGGAGGGCGTCGATAAGCTGCATGCTTCGGCGCTTCACCGCCGAGAACTGCTCTTCCCTTATACTTTCGGGAGGAAGTTCTCGGCGGTTTTGTATTGGGCCGCACAACTTGCCCACGTAATTTGCAAGGAGTTTCAACGTTATGGAGAAGCCGTTCATCGACAAGCCGGAGGGCCCGGCGCCTGCAGACCTCGTCATTGAGGACATCACTGTCGGCGAGGGCGCAGAGGCCGTGGCCGGCGGTTTTGTCAAGGTCCACTACCTTGGCGTGGACTTTGAAACGGGCGAGGAGTTCGACTCCTCCTGGGACCGCGGCGAGGCCGCAGATTTCCCGCTCACCGGCCTGATCCAGGGCTGGCAGGAAGGCATCCCCGGCATGAAGGTCAGCGGCCGCCGCCAGCTGACCATCCCGCCGGAAAAGGCGTACGGCCCCGCGGGCGGCGGGCACCCGCTGTCCGGCCGCACCCTCGTGTTCATCATTGACCTGCTCGACGCCAGCTAGGAGGCTGCCATGCGCATCCCGGTCACCACACTTAACGACGGCTACGATTTCCCCCTCCTCGGCTTGGGCACGTACAAGCTGACCGGCGACGAGGTGGAGCCCATCGTGCGCACCGCCATCGAGCTCGGCTACCGCCACATCGACACCGCGGCGCTCTACGACAACGAGGTCGAGGTGGGCAAGGCCATCAACGCCGCGATCAAAGCCGGCGACGTCACGCGCGAAGAACTGTTCGTGACCACGAAGCTGTGGAACGACGACCAGGAGCGCGTGGCCGAGGCCTACCACGAGTCGCTCAAGCGCCTCGACCTGGAGTTCATCGACCTCTACCTCGTGCACTGGCCGTGGCCGCAGCACGGCACCTACGTCAAGGCCTTCGAACAGATCGCGGAACTGCAGGGCATGGGCCGGCTGCAGTCCGCTGGCGTGGCCAACTTCTACCCGGAGGTGCTCGACGAGATCATCGCGGCCACCGGCATCACCCCGGTGCTCAACCAGGTGGAGCTGCACGCCGGGTTCACCCAGCCCGAGCTGCGCGCCTACCACGACGAGCACGACATCGTGACCGAGGCGTGGGCGCCGCTCGCGCGCGGCGGCAACTTCGACGACCCGGCCATTCAGGCAGTGGCCGACAAGCACGGAGCCACCCCGGCGCAGGTCTCGCTGGCCTACCTGATGCAGCTCGGCTGCTCGGTGGTGCCGAAGACCGCCAACCCAAAGCGCCTGGAGGAAAACCTCGGCGCGGTGGGCATCACGCTGGATAGCGAGGATGTCGCCGCCCTTGATGGGGTCGCAGGCGAGCGCCTCTCGGGCGACCCGCTGACTTTCCCGGGGTAGGGGGGGTGCTGTTTTAACCACCCGGTTGCGTTGATCGCAGCCGGGTGGTTTTGCATTGCTGCGATTTTTCCTGGGAGAAAAATTAAAGCGATTTACGGAACAACCAACATGTGACTGTGTGGTGGGTTACATTCACATTGTTGAGTCGGAGATCACATACTTCCGGCGCGGCAAAGACCTAATTCCCGTGCACTAGAAAGGATCGAGGCCATGGCCGGTTCCACCGCTGTCCCGCAACGCCGCGAGCCAACTCCTGACGAGTTCGTGGCCATGCAGCAAAGCCCCGAATTCCAGGACCTGCGAGGCACGTTCCGCGGATTCACCTTCCCGGTGATGATCGCGGCGTTCCTCTGGTACGTCTTCTACGTCGTCTTCGCCACCTTCGCCCCCGACGTGATGGCCAAGGACTTCCTCGGCCTCAACGTCGGTCTCTGGCTCGGCTTGGCGCAGTTTTTCACCACGTTTTTGATCACTTGGATCTACGTGAAGTGGGCGAACAAGAACATTGAGCCGCGCGCGGCTCACATCCGCGAAGAGATGGAGGGCTAAACCATGCAGACCCACCTGCTCGCAGCCGAAACCGGGCAAGAAACCGGCAACCCGCTGCTCAACATCGCCATCTTCGGCGCCTTCATCGTGGTCACGCTCTACATCGTGACGCGCGCCGGTAAGACCACGAGCGAATCGGCGGACTTCTACACCGGCGGTGCGTCGTTTAGCGGCACGCAAAATGGCCTCGCCATCGCCGGCGACTACCTGTCAGCCGCGTCCTTCCTGGGCATCGTCGGTTCGATCGCGCTCAACGGCTACGACGGCTTCTTGTACTCCATCGGCTTCTTCGTCGCCTGGCTGGTGGCGCTGCTGCTGGTGGCCGAGCCGCTGCGTAACGTCGGACGCTTCACCATGGCCGACGTGCTGTCGTTCCGCCTGCGCCAGAAGCCGGTGCGCGTCGCCGCCGCGTTCGGCACCCTGTTCGTGTCGCTGTTCTACCTGATCGCCCAGATGGCCGGCGCCGGCTCGCTGGTGTCCGTGCTGCTGAACCTGCACTCCTTTACCGCGCAGGCGATCTGCGTGGGCATCGTCGGCGTGATCATGATCATCTACGTCCTCGTCGGCGGCATGAAGGGCACCACCTACGTGCAGATGATCAAGGCCGTGCTGCTCATCGCTGGCGTGCTGATCATGTCGGTGCTGGCGTTCATCATGGCCAAGGGCGGCCTGACCGCGGTGTTCAACCAGGCCATCGACACCCACTCCGCCTCCAGCTACCTCGCGGAGAAGGGCTACCAGGCCGAGGAGATTATGAAGCCGGGCCTGAAGTACGGCAAGACCACCACCACCAAGCTGGACTTCGTCTCCCTCGGCCTGTCGCTGGTGCTCGGCACCGCGGGTCTGCCGCACGTGCTGATGCGCTTCTACACCGTGCCCACCGCCAAGGAAGCGCGTAAGTCCGTGACCTGGGCGATCGTGCTCATCGGTTCCTTCTACCTGCTCACCCTGATCCTGGGCTACGCTGCGGCCGCCTTCGTCGGCCCGGACCGCATCCTCGCCGCCCCCGGCGGCGCGAACTCGGCGGCCCCGCTGCTCGCATTCGAGCTCGGCGGCTCCATCTTCATGGCGCTGATCTCTGCGGTCGCCTTCGCGACGGTGCTTGCGGTGGTCGCCGGCCTGGCCATCACCGCCTCGGCCTCCATCGCCCACGACGTCTACGACGCTGTGCTTCGCGACGGCCAAGCCACCGAAGAAGAGCAGGTCCGTGTCTCCCGCATCACCGTGGTGATCCTGGGCATCGTCGCCATCATCCTGGGCATCCTCGCGATGCAGCAGAACGTGGCCTTCCTGGTCTCCCTGGCGTTCGCCACCGCGGCGTCCGCGAACCTGCCGACCATCCTGTACTCCCTGTACTGGAAGCGCTTCAACACCACCGGTGCGGTGGCGTCGATCTACACCGGCCTGATCTCCGCACTGGTGCTGATCGCCCTGTCTCCGGCGGTCTCCGGCAGCCCGACCGCGATGTTCCCCAACGCCGACTGGTCCATCTTCCCGCTGACCAGCCCGGGCCTGGTGTCCATCCCGCTCGGCTTCCTCGCCGGCATCGTGGGCACCTACCTGGGCAAGCCCGACAACTTCGACGAGCTGCAGGCCGAGATGGAGGTCCGCTCGCTGACCGGCGTCGGCGTCGAAGCTCCCGTCGACCACTAGAGCGCCGCTTGAGTTGGCAATAAAAATGGCCCGGTTTGCCCGGGCCATTTTCTGTTGCGCTACCTCCTGAATAATGAGGACGAGAGCTGGCTGCTGCCCTGGAGCAGGTTGGACCAGTCGTCCGGCGTCATGTCGGTCAGCGTGGAGGCCTGCCCCGGGGTCCACTGGCCCCAGTCGGAGGTGTAGACGTTGTTGATGTCCACCTGCACGCCCTGGATGTTCGCCTGCCAACCGGCGACCTGGTGGATGTTCGCGCGCGAGTGCACCTTGCCGCGGGAGCCCCAGTCGTGCTGCCAGAAGTAGGAGCCGATGCCGTCTTCCAGGCACCAGGCGATGGTGTAGTAGTTGCCGTACACGCCGAGCTGGTACCCGGCGGCGTTGAACGCGGTGCCCATGGCCTTCAGGTACGGGTTGATCTGGCTGTTGAACTGCTCGAGGGTGGGGTTGTCGTCGATGGCGACGTAGATCGGGCGGCCTTGCGGGCCGCCGGCGGCGGTGTGCAGCGCCATCGCCTTCGGGGCGTGGGCGGCGGCACCGAGCGCGCCGCGCTTCCAGTCGGCGGTCTCTGCGCGGCCGAACTGGTACACCGACGCGACGGCGAGGCCGTTGGCCTTGTAGTCGCGGGTCTCGCCGATGGTCACCGGCTTGCCGCGCATCCACTCGGCGCCGGGGCGGCGGTCGGAGACGTAGCGCACCGCGCCCATGTGGCCCGCAGCTTTCACAGCGCTTGCCGACGGCACGCCAGCCGAATAATCCACCACCGTGCCAAGCACCCGGCGCTGCTGAGCCTGGGCGGAGGGGGAGAGGGCGGCTGAGGCACTGCCGGCGAGTGCTGCGGTGGCGGCTGCGGCGCCCGCGGACTTGAGGAACGTGCGGCGATTAAAGGTAGTCACATGTGTCACTCTAGTCTCATTGGCCCACAACCACCATCCAAATGGCCACAAGGTGGCACACGGCGGCGACGACGGTCGCGGTGTGGAAGTGCTCGTGGTAGCCGTAGTAGCGCGCGGAACGCCCCGGCCACTTGAAGCCGTACACCAGTGCGCCGAGCGTGTAGACCACGCCGCCGGCGAACAGTAGCCACACCACCGCGGGGCCGGCCGAGCTCCACAGTGTTGGCAACAGCGGCACAATGATCCAGCCCAGCCCCACGTAGACCACGACGTCGAGCCACCGCGGGTGGTTGATCCACACCAGGTTGAGCACGGCCCCGCCGATGCCGCCCGCCCACGCCACCGCCAGCATGATCGCGGCGGTGCGCGGCTCGAACACGATCAGGCACAGCGGGGTGTAGGTGGCGGCGATGAACACCGAGATGGTGGCGTGGTCTGCTCGGCGCCACCACTGCACCGCCCCGGGCGAGCGCCAGGGCCAGCGGTGGTACATCGCGGAGACGGCGAACAGCAGCACCACGCCGGCGCCGTAGATGGTTACGCCGAGGGCCTGCGGCCACGGCAGGGTCATCCAGCCGAACGTGATCAGCACGGCCGAGGAGATGGCCGACAGGGCGGCGGCGACGAGGTGGAACCAGCCGCGCACGGCTGGCCGGTCGCCGCGGTCCGCGACCACATACGTGCGCTGGACTTGGCCTGTCTTGAGGGCGGTCATGGGCACCTCGCAGGGTAGGGGGCTTTTAGCTCAAACCCTACCGGACCGTAGGTTGCGGCGGAAGGGCTTGCGAGCCTGTTTTCGGCGCGGGCAACCGCTGCGGTACTCTTACGCCGTTGCCTCCGTAGCTCAGTGGATAGAGCACTTCTCTCCTAAAGAAGGTGTCGTAGGTTCGATTCCTACCGGGGGCGCCATTGTCATGAGTCGCGTCATGCTTGACGCCTGAGTCGCGACATGCTGGACGGACCGGCATCCCAGTTGTTTTTATTCTGGGGTGCCGGTTTTGTTCATTTGGGGCGAAGTGGTGGGTCACCGTGTTTCCAGTAGGCCTTTTGGTAGTCGCGGGCGGTGTCGATGTAGTGCTCGGTGATGACTTCTCCGGTTTCGGCTAGTGATGTGATGACGTGGTTGTCGGTGATAACCATGAGAATTTTCTTGTGTTTGTAGGCGCGTCCGATGCCGAGGTGGAAGAGTTTGCCGGCGTAGCGCACGGTGACTTTGCCGTTTTTGTCGACTGTGTCGTTTCGGGTTCGCCATTCTTCTTTGGGGTTGTCGTTGGGTGTGGCTTTGACTCCGGTGGTGTATGCCTGCTGCGGGGTGCGTCTGCCCAGGGCGCGGTGGGGCCGGGTGCAGTTGTAGTATTGGCGAAACTCATTGAGGAGTTGTTGCAGCTCAGCAACTGTTTGTGCTGTGGGTCGGGCCTTGATCCATTTTTTGAGGGTTTGGTGGAACCGCTCAATTTTTCCTTGGGTTTGGGGGTGGCCGGGCCGGCCGTTTTTCTGTTGGATTTTGTGTGCGACGAGCACTTTTTCAAACGCGTTTCTTCCACCTTTGCGCCCGGCTAGGCGGGCGGTGAACACCAAACCGTTGTCCGTCAGCGTGGATGCTGGTGGGCCGTACGCGCCGATCAGGCGGGTGAGTTCGGCGGCGACGGCGGGGCCTGTAAATGCGGCGGCCGCGGTGATTGACAGCAAGTATCGCGAGTGGTCGTCGAGGAAGTCGAGGACTTCGACTCGTGTGTTGTCGGCGAGGAAGAGGTGGGTGATGTCGGCTTGCCAGCATTCGTTGGGCATTGCGGCTTCGAAGCGGATGTAGGAGCTTTTTGGCTTCTTTTGCGGCTGCGGGGTGATCAAGCCTTCTTTGGTGAGGATGCGGCGGATCGTTGAAGTTGACGGGGCACGTTTGCCGGCCTGTTCGAGGTGGTAGGCGATGGTTTCGGGTCCTGCGTCGAGTCCGTGCCGGGTGAGTTGCTTGCGGATGCTGATGATGTCGTTGCTTAGTGCTTCCGGGATGGCGTGCGGGTGGGTGTGAGGGGCACGCGATTTCGGTGCGATTGCCTCGGCGCCGCCTGCGTCGTAGGCGTTGAGGATCTGGTGGACACGTTGGCGTGAGATGCCAAAGCGCTTGGCGACGCTGGTGGGTGTGCCGCCTTGGTCTCTGACGGCTCTGACGATGGCGAGATTACGGTTGGGACTGTTCATAGCGTCAAACATGTCCCGACTCACCAGTCAAGCGTCACCGACACGGCTGAGGTAACCCTAAGTGTCAACAATGACGCGACTCACCTGTCAAGGATCACAACGCCTTCCGCAGGCACACCCCGTCAAATATGTCGTGACCTCAGGCACTACCGGGGGCGCCATTGGCTTAGCTCTCTGAGGCAAGCCGCGCGTAGACGAGGGTGTCGGTCCATTCGCCCTTGCTGTACCAGTCCTGGACGTGATGCGCTTCGAGCCTGAGCCCGACGCGGCGGGCGAGTGCTGCTGAGGCGTTATTGCGCGCATCCATCTGTGCCGTGATGCGGTGGAGGCGATAGTGGTCAAACCCGAGGGCAAGGACCGCTCGGACGGCTTCGCTGGCGAAACCTTGTCCTCCAAACTTCGGGTTCAGAACCCATCCGATTTCACCCTGGCGGTGCTCCTTATCGGTGAGCCACAGTGCGACGTCTCCGATGGGGGCGCCGTCATGCTCGATGACCAGTGCGAGCGCGCCGGCCTCGTCGTCGAGACCGGTCTTGGCTAGGCGCTCGCCGAGCTTTTCTCGCGCGACTTCCGCGGTCCACGGCTCGTCCAGCAGGTAGCGGGCAACGTCAGGTTGTGCATAAAGGTTGTGGAGCCAACTGGCGTCGCCTCGTTCGTGGAGTCGGAGCTGGAGCCGTTCCGTCGCCAACGGCCACTGGTGGGCAGGCGCGAGGTCACGCTGATAATGGAGCAACTCCTCCTGCAGCCCCGCGGGCGTGGTTCCTACGCTTCTCCCGGTCTCGCGGAATCCTGCACTGGTCAAACACCGCTGGGAAGGCTCGTTCTCTGGAAGTGTGCGTGCCGTCAAAGTCCGAAGCCCACTGTCGCGGGCGAAACGCGATGCCAATTCGAGCGCCCGGCGGGCGTGTCCATTTCCTCGCGCATCGGGATGGATCCAGAACCCGACCTCGGCGGCCTCGGGGCTGATGTCGAAAAGTACTAGGGAGCCCACGAACTGGTTCGTCGCAGCGTCGGCAAGTGCGAGGACCGCCAGCGTGCCGGACGAGAGGCCCGCCGCGATCTCTCCGCGGATCAACCGTCGCACGGATTCGGGGGTGTAGTCGGGTTCGGGTAAGTGGCCGAAGCGCAGCACGGCTTCATCTTTGGTTCCGCTTGCGTACGCGTCCGCATCTCGCTCGGAGAGGGGCCGTAAGCGTGTGCCCTCATGGACGATCGGGAGCTTCGTGGCATCCAACATGGTGCAAAACTAACATAGGACGGATAGTTGCTGCGGACATGTTTGGTTAGCCTGGTGGGGTGAGCTACTGGGAACACCGAAAACCTGTGCAACGCCACCGCGCCGTGGACATCGCGGAGATTGCGAGGGTCTCGGTGAGACTGCTGGATGAAGGTGGATTGAGAGCGCTCACCCTCAGAGCTGTGGCGCAGCAGGTGGAGGTCGCTCCCGCCAGCTTGTATTCCCGCGTCGAATCAGTCGACGACTTGTTTGACCTCGCCCTCGACACAGCGCTTGCAGACGATCCAGTTATGAACGAATCGATCCGCAACGCCGACCTGTCTACCCTGATGCAAGATTTCTTCTCGCATCTCACAGCCCACCGGTGGGCAGGCCAAGTCATCGGGATGCGGGCACCCAGGGGCCCTGCGTACCTGGCGCTTTCTGAGCGTATGTGCGTGCTGCTCGAGCGAGCGGGCGCTCCGGATCCGTTGGGAACTTCCTACCGGTTATCAAACCTAGTGATCGGCGCCGCCCTGACCGCTCCCATGGCGCCCGACGAAAGGCGCGTTGCCATCGACCCGGAGCAGGCCCCGACCTATGCGTGCCTCCATGCGGCGCACCACATCAGCCCACGTGAGATCCTCTCCGAGGGCATCTCGGCACTTCTGTCTTGAGGAGGTTTCTGAATGGGATCCAGGTTTGAAATGGGCTTCGGCGGGGCACTTGCCGCGCGAGAGGAAAATGGAGCGCCATGGGTTCCGCCATGGTGGCAGAGTTTCGTTATCGTGCCTCTCGCTGTAATCGCCATGTACGTTGTGTTTCCTGTTAACGACGGTTCCGGCACTTGGCTTTCAAACATGCTCATTCCAGTCGCCTGGACTCTTGGCGTGTACTACAGCTTCATCTTGCCGATCTTTCACTTCCGCAGGTATCGATGGAATAAGAAACACGGCAAGTAGTTGGTCACGCGCCACCTACCCGCCCAAACTACCGGTTAAACGGCTTCGAAACCCAGGTGAACGGCCGGTCCAGCAGGGTGGTGCCGAGCTTGGAGGGGGTCAGCTCGAAGGCGTCGGTGGTGCCGTCGATAGGCGAAAGCTCGAGCCCATCGCCCTGAGCGCGCCAGGTGAACTCCAGCGTCTCCTCGATGGGGCCGCGCGGGGCGGCGTTGACGCCGTCGTCGGTCATGGGGGCGGTGAGCTGGATGGTCACGCGGTCGCCGTCGAGAGTGTAGAAGCCTTCGTGGAGGTCGCCGGAGGCTCGTCGCACGGCAGCGAGCCCGTGGAAGTCGCCTTCCGGGGTGTCGCCCTCGACCCGGTAGAAGTTGCCGGCCTCGAAGCCGTCGAAGGAGCCGAACGCGATCTCGGACCAGCGGCGGTCATCCGCGAGTACAGGCGCGGGATCGATGTTGCCGCCGGCGACCGAGTACACGCCGGACAGCTCGGTGCCCTCGCGGTCGAGCGCCTTCGGGATGCCGTTGACCATCACGAATCCGCCCGCGCCGAGCGCGACCACCGCGGCCACGGCGGGGAAGAAGCGGGTCACGCGGTGGACCTTGTCGTTGGTGATCACGCGCGGCGGCTCCACGGCCTCCGTCGCACGTCCGGCGAGGAAGCGGAACAGCCGCGGTAGCCACGGCGCCAGCACCAGCAGGTACAACAGCGCCTGGAAGGCCGAGGGGATCTTCACGGGCACGTCGAACGTCATGTTCAGAAGCCACACCACGGCCAGATCGATGAAGCCGATCAGCCCGCCGAGCCACGCAGTGCGCCGCCACAGCAGCAAGATGGCGGCGATGAATTCGGCCAGGCCGGCGAGGAACTGCACGACGGGGGAGAAGCCCATGAAGGTCCACAAAAGCCCCATCGGGGACTTCTCGCCGAGGGTGATCAAAAGCTCCGGGAAGTCCGGCTTGCTCATCTGCATCAGCCCAAGTTTGAATACTGCGTACGGCATGAGCAGCCCAAACGCCGCCATGCGCACGACCCAGTGCAGTGCCCAACCAATCTGTTTCGCGTTCATGGGCAGCAGTCTAGCTAGCATTGGCACGGTGAAACCTTTGGCAGTTGTCGTCGGCGCCGGGCCCAACGGGCTCACGGCCGCCGCGCGCCTCGCGGTCAGCGGCTGGCGGGTGGAGGTGCTTGAGCGCTCGGGCGAGGTCGGGGGCGCGGCGGCAACGCAGAAGCTTTACGACGCCACGCTGGTCGACCTCGGCGCCGCCTGCCACCCCTTCGGGGCCGCCAGCCCGGCCTTCCGCGCGCTGCGGCTGGAGGACTTCGGGGTGCGCTGGCTGCGCGCGCCGTACGAGATGGCGCACCCGCTGGGCAGCGGCGCGGCGGTGCTGGCGGGCACGCTGGAGGAGACGGCGGCGGGGCTCGGTGCCGATGGCGGGGCGTGGGAGCGGCTGCATGGGCCTGTGGTGGAGCACGTGGACGACCTCCTCGAAGACGTGCTGGCGCCGATGCCGCGCCTGCCCCGCCACCCGGTCGCGCTGGCTCGGTTCGGCGCGCGCGGGCTGTGGCCGGCCACCGCGCTCGGGCGCGCCGCGTTTCGCACCGAGGAGGCCCGTGCCCTGTTTGCCGGCAGTGCGACGCACGCGATCACCTCGCCGGCGCGGCCGTTTACGGGGGCGTTCGGCCTGCTCTTCGGGGTGCTCGGCATGACGCGCGGGTGGCCGGTGGCGGAAGGCGGCTCGGGCGCGGTCACGGCTGCACTGGCCAGAATCGTCGAGGAGCACGGCGGTCAGATCCGCCGCGGCGAGGAGGTCCGCGCGCTCCCGGACGCGGACGCGGTGATCCTCAACCTCACCCCGAAGCAGGTGCTGCCTCTCGACGGCACGTCGCTGCCCGCCCGCCGCAGCCGGTCCATGCGCCGGTGGCGCTACGGCCCCGGAGTACACAAGGTGGACTTCCTGCTGGATGCCCCGGTGCCGTGGGCCGATGCCAGGGTAGGTAAGGCCGCGACGGTGCACGTCGGAGGCAGCGCAGACGAGATCGTGCGGGCCGAAAGGGAAGTGGCCAGGGGTATCATGCCCGAGCGGCCGTTCGTGATGGCGGCGCAGCAGTACGCCGCCGACCCCTCGCGAGGGCTGGTGCTGTGGACCTACGCCCACGTCCCGCACGGCTACCAGGAGCGCCACCCCGGCGAGGTGGCGGAAAAGATCACCGCGCAGATCGAGCGGTTCGCGCCGGGATTTAGGGCGGTGGTCCGGGAAAGAGAGAAACGCCCCCGCGCGAGCTGGAGGCGTGGAACCCCAACCTCGTCGGCGGCGACATCGCCGGCGGAGCCATGGACGGGGCGCAGCTGCTCGCCCGCCAGCCGCACCGGTTGCGCAAGGGGCTGTACATGGCCTCGTCCTCGACCGCGCCCGGCGCCGGGGTGCACGGCATGCCGGGGTGGTGGGCCGCCGAGGCAGCAATGAGGGACTTCGGAGGTTAATTACTCCTCGCCGGTGAGCTCGCGCAGCTTCGCGCGCACCGCGGAGGCCTCCGGGTTGGTGGCATAGGTGCCGTCGGAATACAGCACGGTGGGCACGATGCGGTTGCCGTCGTTGACGGACTCGATCCAGGCGTTGACCTCGTCCATCCCGTCGGCGTCCGCGTCGACCAGGTCGTACGGGGTCTCGGTGCGGTCGAGGCGCTCGCGCAGCTTGCGGCAGAACGGGCACCAGTCCGCGGCGAAGATGGTCACGTGCGAGGAGGTCTCAGGTGCGGCAACGGTCATGTCAAACCCTTTCAAATCGTTGGAACTTGTAGCGCAGCCCGGTCGTGGAGGTCTGCCATTCGCCGTCGCGGACCAGCTCGAAGGCGTCGTCGATGCGGGGCGCGTGGACGGCTTTGTTTGCGGGGAGGTCCGGATGGACGTCGATAAGTGTGCGCTCGATGACATCCACCTCGTCGAGGGTGGCCTCGTAGACCTGGGCGCCGCCGATGATCCACGCGTCCGACTCCAGGTCCGGGATGTCGCGGCACACGGACGCGCCGTCGGACCACTCGTCGTCCTCGCGCGAGGACAGCACGATGTTTTTACGCCCCGGCAGCGGCTTGACCGGCAAGGATTCCCAAGTGCGGCGCCCCATGATGATGGGGCTGCCCAGGGTGGTCTCCTTGAAGTGCTTGAGGTCCTCGGGCAGGTGCCACGGCATGCCGGCGCCGTCGCCGATGATGCCGTCGAGGCTTTGGGCCCAGATTGCGCCCAAGGTCATACGGACACCTCCGCCTTGATGGTGGGGTGCGGGTCGTAGCCCACAACCTCGATGTCGTCGAAGTCGTAGTCGAAGATCGACGCGGCCTTGCGTAGGCGCAGCTGCGGGTACTCGCGGGCGTCGCGGGAGAGCTGTTCGCGCACCTGGTCGAGGTGGTTGTTGTAGATGTGGCAGTCGCCGCCCGTCCAGATCAGCTCGCCGACCTCGAGGCCCGCCTGCTGGGCGAACATGTGGGTCAACAGCGCGTAGGAGGCGATGTTGAACGGCACGCCGAGGAACATGTCGGCGCTGCGCTGGTACACCTGCATACTCAAGCGGCCGTCGGCGACGTAGAGCTGGAACAGCAGGTGGCAAGGCATAAGCGCCATCTTGTCCAGCTCGGCGACGTTCCACGCGGAGACCAGGTTGCGGCGCGAATCGGGGTTCTCGCGCAGGGTGCGCAGGACCTCTTCGATCTGGTCGATGTGCCCGCCGTCGGGGGTGGGCCAGGAGCGCCACTGCACGCCGTAGACGGGGCCGAGCTCGCCGTTTTCGTCGGCCCACTCGTTCCAGATGCGCACCCCGTTGTCCTGCAGCCAGCGCACGTTGGAGTCGCCGCGCAGGAACCACAACAGCTCGCCGACGACGCCCTTGAAGTACACCTTCTTGGTGGTCAGCAGGGGAAAGGACTCGGAAAGGTCGTAGCGGATCTGGCGGCCGAACACGCTGCGGGTGCCGGTGCCGGTGCGGTCGCCCTTCTCGGCGCCGTTTTCCAAAACGTCGCGCAGCAGGTCCTCGTACGGGGTGGAAATCACTTGGCTACTCCTTCAAAGGTGCCGTGCTCGTCGTGGTAGCGGGCGGCGGCGTCCAGAATGTCGTCGGCAAGCTCGGGCCGGCAGATCACAATATCGGGGATGTAGGTGTCCGCGTTGTTGTAGCGCAGCGGGGTGCCGTCGAGGCGCGAGGCGTGCAGCCCCGCCGCGAGCGCGACACCCACGGGCGCGGCCTGGTCCCACTCGTACTGGCCGCCGGCGTGGACGTAGGCGTCGTAGTCGCCCAGCAGCACGTGCATCGCCTTCGCGCCCGCCGAGCCCACGGGTTGCACCTCAAAGTCCAAGGCTTGGGCGACATGCTTCGCGACGGCCGGGGGCCTGTTCCTCGACATTGCCACCTTGCCCGCGAACGGCCCGGAGACGTGGCGGACGTCGGAGGACTTGAACACGACACCCAAATCCGGCAGGCCCACCGCGGCGTGGGTGGGCACCCCGTCCTCCACGAGTGCGACGTGCACCGCCCAGTCTTGGCGGCCGGTGGCGAACTCCTTCGTGCCGTCGAGGGGGTCGACGATCCAGACCCTGTCCTTGGACAGGCGGTCCTGGTTGTCGGCGGCTTCCTCCGACAGGAAGCCGTCGTCAGGCCTGTGCTGCGAAAGCACCCTGGAGATCCAGCTTTGGGCGAGCTCGTCGCCCGCCTCGCCGAGCTCGCGGCCCCGCAACAGGCCCACGCCGCGCACGCCTTTGAGGATCTCGCCGGTGCCCTCGGCGATGAGGTTGGTCAGCCGGGAATCCGAGTACTGAGCAGTCATGCAACCGACTCTACCGCTAAGGTTGGCGTGATGAACGCGCCGATCCTCAGCCGCTTCCACCCGCAGGTGGCCCAGTGGTTCGGGGACGTCTTCGCGGCGCCGACCGCGGTGCAGGAACAGGCGTGGCGCGCGATCTCCGACGGCGAAAACGCGCTGGTGGTCGCACCCACGGGCTCCGGTAAGACGCTCGCGGCGTTTCTGTGGTCGCTGAACTCCTTGGTGGAGCGCGCCGGGCAGCAAGCCTTGCCTATCGACGGAGCTTCCGCCTCCACCCACGGCGGCGTGCGAGTCCTGTACATCTCGCCCCTGAAGGCGCTGGGCGTGGACGTGGAGAACAACCTGCGCGCGCCGCTGGCGGGCATCGCGCGGGTGGCGCAGAAGCTGGGCCGCGACATGCCGGACATCTCGGTCGGGGTGCGCTCCGGCGACACCCCGCAGTCCGAGCGCAACCGGCAGGTGCGCAAGCCCCCGGACATCCTGATCACCACGCCGGAGTCGCTGTACCTCATGCTCACCTCGAAGGCGGCGGGCATCTTGCAGACGGTGGACACCGTGATCGTGGACGAGATCCACGCCCTGGCCGGCACGAAGCGCGGCGTGCACCTGTCGCTCTCGCTCGAGCGGCTGCGGCGGCTGGCGGGGGACTTCCAGCGGGTCGGCCTGTCGGCCACGGTGCGCCCGATCGAGGCGGTGGCCAACTTCCTCGGGCCGAAGACCACGATCATCAACCCGCCGGCCGAAAAGCGCTGGCACCTCGACGTGCGGGTGCCGGTGGACGACATGTCCGACCTGCCCGTGCCGGAGGACGCCTCCACGATCGGGGACGCGGTCTTCGACGACGCGCTGGACGAGGCTCCACAACCGGGTGCGACCAACTCCATCTGGCCCCACATCGAGCGCGCGGTGTACGGCGAGGTGATGGCGCACCGCTCCACCATCGTGTTCGTGAATTCGCGCCGCACCGCGGAGCGGCTGACCAGCCAGCTCAACGAGCTGTGGGCGAAGGAGCACGACCCGGAGGCCCTGTCGCCGCCGACCCGCCGGCCGCCGGCGCAGCTGATGAAGTCGGTGGACACCGCCGGCCACGCCGCCAACGTGATCGCCCGGGCCCACCACGGCAGCGTGAGCAAGGACGAGCGCGCCCAGACCGAAACGATGCTCAAGGAGGGCACCTTGCGCGCGGTGGTGTCCACATCCTCGCTGGAGCTGGGCATCGACATGGGCGCGGTGGACCTGGTCATCCAGGTGGAGTCGCCGCCCTCGGTCGCCTCCGGGCTGCAGCGCGTGGGCCGCGCCGGACACACCGTCGGTGCGGTCTCGGAGGGCACCTTCTACCCGAAGCACCGCGCCGACCTCGTGCAGACCGCGGTGACGGTGCCGCGGATGCGCGAGGGCCTCATCGAGGAACTGCACACCCCGCGCAGCCCGCTCGACGTGCTGGCGCAGCAGACCGTGGCGGCGGTCGCGGTGGAGGACCTCGACGTCGACGAGTGGTACGACACCGTGCGCCGCGCCTGGCCCTACAGGGGCCTGGCGCGCGAGGTGTTCGATTCGGTGATCGACCTGGTCATCGGCGTCTACCCGTCCACGGACTTCGCGGAACTGCGGCCCCGCGCCATCCTCGAAGGCACCACACTCAAGGCCCGCCCGGGCGCCCAGCGGGTCGCGGTGACCAACGCCGGCACGATCCCGGACCGCGGCATGTTCGGCGTCTTCCTGGTCGGCGCGGACGACAAGGCGCCCCGCCGCGTCGGCGAGCTCGACGAGGAGATGGTCTACGAGTCCCGCGTCGGCGACGTGTTCACCCTCGGCGCCTCCAGCTGGCGCATCGAGAACATCACCCGCGACCAGGTCCAGGTCAGCCCCGCGCCGGGCCACACCGGCCGGCTGCCGTTCTGGACCGGCGACGGGCTGGGCCGGCCCTATGAGCTGGGCAAGGCGCTGGGCGCGTTTCGTCGAGAAGCAAAAAGCTCCTTGGATGCGAGCCTGGACGAGCGGGCGCGGGCCAACCTGCTGCAATACCTGGAGGAGCAGGAGGAGGCCACCGGCATCCTCCCGGACGAGAAAACCCTGGTGCTCGAGCGCTTCACCGACGAGCTGGGGGACTGGCGCGTGGTACTGCACACCCCGTTCGGCAAGGGCGTCAACGCGGCGTGGGCGCTGGCCACCGGGTGGCGGGTCGCGCAGGAAACCGGCATGGACGCCCAGGCGGTCGCGGGCGACGACGGCATAGTGCTGCGCCTCCCGCAGGGCGACAAGGAGCCGGACGGGGCGATCTTCCAGTTCGACGCCGACGAGATCGCCGACATCGTCACCGAACAGGTGGGCAACTCCGCCCTGTTCGCCTCCCGGTTCCGCGAGTGCGCCGCCCGCGCCCTGCTGCTGCCGCGGCGCAACCCCGGCAAGCGCGCGCCGCTGTGGCAGCAGCGCCAACGCGCCGAGCAGTTGCTGGACGTGGCCCGCAACTACCCGAGCTTTCCCATCATCCTCGAGACGGTGCGCGAATGCCTCCAGGACGTCTACGATCTCCCGGCGTTGCAGGAGGTCATGCGGGACATCAACACGCGCCGGGTGCGCATCGCCGAGGTGACCACGGACCAGCCCAGCCCGTTCGCCTCGTCGCTGCTGTTCAACTACACCGGCGCGTTCATGTACGAGGGCGACACCCCGCTGGCGGAGAAGCGGGCGGCGGCGCTCTCGCTCGACCCGTCGCTGCTGGCCAAGCTGCTCGGCACCGTTGAGCTGCGGGAACTCTTGGACGCGGACATCATCGCGGAGGTGGACGCCACGCTTCGCCGGCTCGGCCGCGCTTCGACGAGCGAGCAGTTCGCCGACACCCTGCGCATCGTGGGGCCCGTGCCTATCGACGAGCTCCGCCTCCACACCGAAGTCCCCCTCGAGTCGTTGGAGCAGGCCTTGGGGGCGCGGATGATGCGGGTGCGCATCGGCGGGCGCGAGCACGTCGCCCAAGTCCTCGACGCGCCGCTGCTTCGCGACGGCCTCGGCGTGCCCGTCCCGCCCGGCGTCGCCGCCCAGGTGCAGACCATCCCCGACGCGCTGGCGCAGCTGGTGGGCCGCTGGGTGCGCACCCGCGGGCCGTTTACTCTGCGTGATTTGGCCGACGCGTTCGGCCTGGCGGTCGGCGCGGCGCACGCGGCGCTGCAGCCGCTGGTGGACAAGGACAAGGTCATCCCGGGCCGCTACCGGCAGGGAGTCGAGGAAGAGGAATACGTCGCGGCCGAGGTGCTGCGCATCATCCGCACCCGCTCGCTGGCGGCGGCGCGCGCCCAGACCCGGCCGGTGTCGCAGTCTGCTTATGGACGGTTCCTGCCCGCGTGGTCGAACGTCGCCCCGGTGGGGGTCACGCCTGCTTTGCGCGGGGCAGACGGCGTTTACTCGGTGCTGGAGCAGCTCGCCGGGGTGCGGCTGCCGGCCAGCGCGTGGGAGTCCCACATCCTGCCGGCCCGGGTTGGCGACTACTCGCCGGTGATGCTCGACGAACTGACCGCCTCGGGCGAGATCGCCATCGTCGGCGCCGGCAAGGCGGGCGCCCGCGACCCGTGGATCATGCTGCTGCCCGCGGACTACGCCGCCCAGCTCGCGCCGCAGGTCGACGAACCACTGCTGTCACTGACCCAATCCCAGGTGATGGAGAAGGTGCGCCGCGGCGGCGGGTTCCTGTTCACGGACCTGCTCGAGCCCACCACCACGACCGAGGAGCTGCGCGAGGCCATGTGGGACCTGGTCGAGGCCGGGTTTTTGGCCCCCGACTCGTTCGCGCCGATCCGGGCGCGGCTCGCCGGCGGCAAGGCGGCGCACAGGGCGAGGCGGAGGCCGTCGAGAAGCAGGGTGCGCTCGGGGCGGACCTCGTTTGCGGCGAGTGTGCCGCCGGACATGGTGGGGCGGTGGTCGCTGACGCCTACGCCTGACGACGACGCGACCCGCCGGTCGGTGGCTCTGGGCGAGTCGCTGCTGGACCGCTACGGGGTGGTCACCCGCGGCTCGGTGGTCGCCGAGGACATCCTCGGCGGGTTCGCGCTGGCCTACAAGACGCTGTCCGGGTTCGAGGCGTCCGGCAAGGCGATGCGCGGCTACCTGGTGGAGGGGCTCGGCGCCTCGCAGTTTTCCACCCCGGCGACGATCGACCGGCTGCGCGGCCACCAGGACTCCGACGACGTGGTCGGCTGGCCCTCGGGGGCCCGGGAGCCGCACGTCCACGTGCTGGCGGCGACCGACCCGGCGAACCCCTACGGGGCGGCGCTGCCGTGGCCGGCGCAGGGGCCGACCCGCTCGGCGGGCGCGATGGTGGTGTTGGTGGATGGGCTGTTGGCCGCCCACGTCACCCGCGGCGGTAGGACCATGACCACGTTCTTCGACACGTTTCCGGACGGGGTCGGCGACCCGATGCCGCTGGTGGTCGGCGCCCTTACCGACGCGGTGCGGGCCGGCCGGATGCAGCCGCTGGCCGTGGAAAAGCTCGATGGCGGGCCCGCCTTCTCGCTGAAGGAGTACGGGGCGACGGCGACTCACAAGGGCGCGAAGATCGGCGGGCGCGCGTCGGCGCCCCCGAAGCGGCGCGGGCGCAGCGTGGCGGAGGCGCTGGGGGAGCTCGAAGACGACGAAGGCAGTGACGGCAACGGCCTAGGCACGCGCGACGGCGCGCGAGGCCCTGCCGAAGGTCTCACCTTCGACGATTAATTCAGGCTGCGGCGAATGCCTTTTAGGGCCGCATCGGCATGCGGTGACCAGGGCGATTGGGACGGTGGTTTGGCTGATTCGCATGGGCAGCATGACCCGCGCGCCCCGGCGGTGGGGAGGTGGGCCAGTGCGTTTCCACAGGTGGCGGCGCCGACGCTGAGGCTCGTTTCGCCTTGATCCGGTTGACCGCCGAGTGCATGGCGGGGTCCGTGGTGTTGGTGTGGCGGGTGCCGTCGGCTTTGACCAAAACGGCACCGCCGGTGTCGGGGTCGTAGTCCATGTAGCCCTTGTTGAACGAGCCGTCCCTGCGGTCGTTGTTGCACCTGTGGTGGGTGGGGCACAGGCCGGTGAGGTTCTCGATGTCGGTCGCCCCATACCGCAACCAAGAGATGATGTGGTGGGCCTCGCACTCGCTCATGGAGGTCGTGCAGCCGGCCCAGGAGCACACCCCCTGGACTGCGAACATGGCGATGCGCTGGCCCACCGACGCGAGCCTCCGCGACCGGCCCAGGTGCAGCGGCACCCCGGAAAGCCCGTCGACGGTGAGCAGGAAGTCGCTCGTGCCGTCCATTCCGAGCCGGACCAGGTCGAAGGCGTCGAGCTCCACCCCGACGTTGGTTTGGAACAGGGTGTTGGCGTCGGCCTCGGCGAGGTCGTCGAGCGTGACGGACACGACCACCGACGCGGCACCGCCGTTCGCGGCCTGCTGGCCCTCCTCGTACTGGCGCAGGATGGACATGTACTGGTCGTAGCGGCGCTGACCTTTCGTGCGCGGGTCCCGGTCGCCCTGCAGTTCCTCCGGGATGTTGGAGTTCGGTGACAACCCCTTGTCGGTGAGTGCCTTGTAGAGCGCGTAGTCGGCGCGGGTCATCGACAGCGTCACGTCGAAGGTGCCGTCCACGTTCTCCCTGCCCAGCGAGGCGTCGCGCTTTTCAAAGCCCGCGTTCGGGTTCGCCTTCACGTGGGGCTTGTTGGCCTCGGCGACCAGGCGCTTCACAAACAGCCGTAGGTCCTTCTCGTCGCGGTATTTCGCCTGCTCCATCGCGCGGGCGTAGATGCGCATCCGCTCGCCCTCGGCAGCCTTGAGCAGCTTGTCCAGCTCGCGGCGGATGATGTCCTGCTTGGCGGCCGGGACCTCGTCGGCACGCTTGCGCGCCTCCTCCTGGTCCTTGCGGCGGCGCTCCGCTTCCTCCTCGGCGGCCTTGCGCGCGGCCTCCTCGGCAGCAAGGCGGTCATCTTCAGTGCAGTCCTCTTCGAAGAAGAAGTCTTCAGGCTCCGGAGGCTCCGGCGGAGCATCGAAAAGCGCCTTCGCCCGTGCGATGCGGTTGTACGCCTCGCCGCGCGAGATGCCGAGCTTCTCGGTCAGGTACGCGTCCGGGTGGTTCGCGCCGACCAGCTTGCCGGCGTCCGCCAGCACGCACGCCTGCGCGAAGGCGGCGTCCACGTAGGCCTTCTTATCCATCGCGCGTTCGAGGCGCGCGATGTCGCGGGTGATGGTGGCGAGGGGGAGGGCCGATGGATCGTCCAGAAGCTGGCGCAACTGCGACAGGCCGTCGGCGACCTGGTCCACGAGCTCGGCGATTCCGTTCATGACACCCTCCTTTCCGCAACATTTCGCGGGTGTTGGGTGTCAATGTAACAACGCGTCCGACACGTAAAACTCAAATTCGAACAAACATTCTAAACTAGCTGCTTCACCAGGTGATTCGCCGCCGCAAGGCCAAGTCGAGGATTCGCCTCGCGCACGTCTTTCACCGCGCGCACAAACTGCGCCTTTGGGTCCGTGCCGGTCTCCGCGAGCACCCCGCGCGCCCACTCGACGGCAGCATCCATGTCCGGGAAGAAACCCACGAGCGACTCTTCCGGCGTCGGGCCGGTGTTAACAGTGTTGAAGATCTTGCGCAGAAATTGGAACATAGACCCCACTATGCCCGAAGGTGATTCCGTCTATCAGCTGTCAAAGCGCCTGCAGTGGATGCAAAACCGCGAAGTGACAGCCACCAGCATCCGCGTCCCGCGCTACGCCACCGTCGATTTCACGGGCATGACCTGCGAGCGCGTCTGGCCGCACGGCAAACACCTGTTTATGCAGTTCGCCAAAGACGGCTACCAGCCGCAAATCCTGCACACGCACCTGAAAATGGAGGGCACGTGGGCCATGCACCGCGCCGGCACCAGGTGGAAAAAGCCCGCTCACGCCGCCCGCGTGGTGCTTTCGCTTAGCGACGAACCAAAGGCCGACATCGAACTCGTCGGCTTTTGGCTCGGGCTGGTCCGCGTCTTCCCGGCCAGGGAATACCAACAAGAAATGGGCTACCTCGGCCCGGACCTGTTGGACCCGGACTTCGACCTCGACGAGGCGGTCAGGCGCATCGAAGCTGAGCCCGGCCGCGAGATCGGCCGCGCCCTGCTGGACCAGCGCAAGCTCGCCGGCATCGGCAACGAGTACCGCGCGGAGATCAACTTCCTGGCTGGAACCCATCCGGCAGAGTTGGTGCGAGACGTGGACGTCGAGAAGCATGTGCGCCTCGCGCGCAGACTGATGTGGGCGAATAAAGATGCCCCCGTCCGCGTGACCACGGGGATCAAGCGGGCGGGGGAGACGAGCTACGTGTTCGGCCGCAACAACAAGCCGTGCAGGCGGTGCGGCACGCTGATTACCAAGGGCTTCCTCGGCGGGGAGGGTGACCTAGAGCGGGTTATTTGGTGGTGCCCGCAGTGTCAGCCTGAGCCTTGCTATATTCCGAGGCGAAAGGGGGAGTGATGTTTGACTTTGATTTCTTCAAAGAGAAACGCCCGTGGAGCAAGCAGGAGATTAACGAACTGGGGGAGTACTTTGCGGGATGGGCGGAGATGCCCGCCGAAGCCTCAGAAATGATCTATTGGCATGATGAGATAGCCAGGCGCACAGCTGCATCATGCGCGGATTTTGCGAAGAAGCTTTTCGGTGGAGAAGGCCAGCGTCCGGACATCGTCAGCGCCTACCGGGTCAAGTCACAATCAACTATCGGTGACAAAATCCGCAGATCGAAAAAGGACCCGGGTGCGAATGTTCAGTTGGGCCGGATGTGGGATTTCGCGGGAGCACGAATTACAGCCAACGTGCTTCACGATGATCTTCGCTACCTGGGGTACGAGCTCCGTCGACGGCTAGTCGCGGAAGGGCATCGCGTCACTGAGCGGGACTACATCGCGCGTGCTCAGCCCGGCGGCTACCGCGCCCTTCACTTGATTATCGACTCAGCCGCGGGAATCGTTGAGTTGCAACTACGGACTTTGCTTCAGTCTGAGTGGGCCAACGCTTTTGAAAAGCTGGCAGATAAGACTGGGCGTCGAATCCGTTATGAAAGGAATTATCGGCCAGAAAACAGGGAGCTTGCTGAAGTCGCCGCTCACCTCGGGTCTATAGCGAGTGACATTCACGACATGGAGCGGACGCGAGCTGCGAGCAACCGGCACAGTCAGACCTCAATGAGAAATCTTGCAACTATACCTCCGGGGCTTCCATTGAATCCTCGGTTGCATGAGTTGCGTTCAAGATCTTTCGAAGCGCTGTCGCGATCCGAGACTGCCGCTGGTGAGCATGCGTCACGTATCCTGAGCCTCATCGATTCGTTGCGAGTCCTTTCCCAGAGCCTTAGCGCATACGAGACTGAAAGTGAGTGAAGAAAATGAAGCACTTCCTCATCGTGTTTAACCGGAAAACTGGTGAGCGTGACATCACGGAATACAAAGATTCTCGTGAAGCGATTGTCCAGCGTCTCGCTGAAGAGCAATCCAACGACAACCCTGACGTTGAGATTGTGGTGATCGGGTCGCCTTCGCTCGAAGATCTGAAGGTGACGCACTCCAGGTACTTCCGGGTTGAGGAGCTGCCTGACTTCGCTGAGTACTGGACGAAACGCGAAAAGGTCTCCTGAAACGATAAAGCGGCCGCCACACCTGTGACCGACCGCTTTGGACCGTAAATCTTTTACGCTAAAACTCTTACGCTGACCTCTCCGCGTTCTTGTCCCGCACCGCACGGCGGATGAAGAACACCAAAAAGCCGAGGATGATCAGCAGCAGCACGACATAAATCACGTTGGAGTAGGTGTCGGCGTACTCGGTGGCCTTCTCCCAGTTGTCGCCGAGGACGAAGCCCAGGTAGATCAGGATGGCGTTCCAGATGCCGGAGCCGAGGGTGGTCCACAGGCCGAAGGTGACCAGGTTCATCTTGCCCAGGCCGGCGGGGATGGAGATCAGCGAGCGCACGCCGGGGATGAGGCGGCCGAAGAACACGCTCGGCTTGCCGTACTTGGTGAAGAAGTTCATCGCGGCGTCCACGTCGGAGGCGCGCACGAGCCACATCCAGTCGGCGATCTTGCGCAGCCGCTCCAGGCCCAGCCACACGCCGATGCCGTACAGCACATACGCGCCGATGACGGAGCCCAGCACGGACCAGATGAACACATTGACCATGTTCAGCGAGCCCTGCGCGACGGTGAAGCCGGCGAGCGGCAGCACCACCTCGGATGGGATGGGCGGGAAGAGGTTCTCCAAGAGGATCGCGATGCCGACGCCGGGGGCGCCGAGGGTCTCCATGAGGCCCACAATCCAGTCGATGATGCTCTGCATTGGGCCTATCTTGCCCTACTCAACCTCGAGCGTCCAAGTGTGCACCGGCGCGTCTGCCTGGGAATTTTTCATGTACTGGCGTAAAACCCGCGCGAGCCCATCGGCGTCGCCCATTAGCGGTGCTCCCGGTACCAAGCGATAAGGCTGTCGGTGGAGGAATCGCCCGTGTCCGGCGCCTCTTCGCCCGCGACGGCGGCGGCGAGGTCGTTCGCCTGCGCCTTGCCCAGCTCAACGCCCCACTGGTCGAAGGCGTTGATGCCCCAGATCGCGGCTTCGACGAACACGATGTGCTCGTACAGCGCGATCAGCGCGCCCAGGCTGAACGGGGAGAGCTCCTCGGCCAGAATCGTGGTGGTGGGGCGGTTGCCCGGTATCACCTTGTGCGGGGCCAGCGCGTGCGGCACGCCTTCGGCCTCGATCTCCTGCTGGGTCTTGCCGAAAGCCATGACCTTCGTTTGCGCGAAGAAGTTGCCCATGAGCAGGTCGTGCATGGAGCCCTCGCCGGTGGCGGTGGGCAGGTCCGCCCGGGGCTTGGCAAAGCCGATGAAGTCCGCCGGCACGAGCGTGGTGCCCTGGTGGATCAGCTGGAAAAACGCGTGCTGGCCGTTGGTGCCCGGCTCACCGAAGTAGATTTCGCCGGTGTCGTGGTCAACGCTTGCGCCGTCGATACGCGTGTGCTTGCCGTTGGACTCCATGGTCAGCTGCTGCAGGTACGCGGGGAAGCGGGCGAGGTCCTGCGAGTACGGCAGGACCGCGTGCGTCTGCGCCTTGTGGAAGTTGCGGTACCAAATGTTCAAAAGCCCCATCAGCACAGGCACGTTCTCCTCGAACGGAGCGTCACGGAAGTGCTGGTCCATGGCGTGGAAGCCGTCGAGCATCCGCATGAAATCCTCCGGGCCGATGACGGCCATGAGGCTGAGCCCGATCGCGGAATCCATGGAGTAGCGCCCGCCTACCCAGTCCCAGAACGGGAACATGTTCGCGGTGTCGATGCCGAACTCTGCCACCTTTTCCGCATTGGTGGACACAGCCACGAAGTGCTTCGCAATCGCGGATTCGTCGCTGCCGAACTGCTCGAGCAGCCAGCGCTTCGCGGCGTGCGCGTTGGCCAGCGTCTCCTGGGTGGTGAACGTCTTGGACGCGACGATGAACAGCGTTTCTTCCGCATCCACCTCAGCGAGCACACGCGTCATATCCGCCGGGTCCACGTTGGAGACGAACTCGGCGGTGATGCCAGCAGTAGCGTAGGTACGCAGCGCCTTCGCGGCCATGGCAGGGCCCAGATCCGAGCCGCCGATGCCGATGTTGACCACCTTGGAAATCGTCTTTCCGGTGTGGCCCACCCACTCGCCGCTGCGCAGCTTCGTGGCGAACTCGCGCATCTGCTTCAGCACCGCGTGCACGTCCGCGGTGACATCCTGGCCGTCCACCTCCAGCTGGGCGTCCTCGGGCGCGCGCAACGCGGTGTGCAGCACCGCGCGGTCCTCGGTGGAGTTGATGCGCTCGCCGCTGAACATCGCCTCGATGCGGTCTTTCAAGTCCGCTTCTTCCGCCAGCGAGAGCAATTGCTTTGCGACGTCTCCGTCCACCAAGTTCTTCGAAAGATCGACGCGGAGTCCAGCCGCGTCGAACGTGTAGCGCTGCGCGCGCTCAGCGTCCGCCCGGAACAGGTCCCGCAGGGTGGTGCGGGACTTTTCGGCGTGGAGTTTTTCCAGCTTGCCCCAGCTTTCGGTGGACGTGATGTCGTGCATGTCAGCCTCCCAGGTGGCGGTCCAGGTTGCGGTTAGGTTGTCCTGGATCAACGGTAGCCAAAACGTGCTGCGCGCGTCCGCGGAGCGGGGGAGTGTGGATAATGGCGACCATGTCAATTGTGAAAATCAACGCGATTACCGTCCCCGAAGGTTCCGGCGAGGAGCTGGAGCGCCGCTTTGCTGCCCGCAAGCACTCCATCGACGGCCACCCCGGCTTCGAGGGTTTCCAGCTGCTGCGTCCGGTCAAGGGCGAGGACCGCTACTTCGTGGTCACCCGCTGGGCAGACGAGGAGTCCTACAACGCGTGGTGGGAAGGCGCCGGCCGCGCCGGGCACGGCGAGTCGAAGGACGCCGATAGTGGCAAGCCCCGCAAGCCGGTCTCGCAGTCCGCGGACCTGCTGGAGTTCGAGGTCGTGCTCGACTCGCTGGAGCAGGACTAGCGGAACAGGACTAACCCAGCTTGCCGCGGCCGAGGCGCAGCAGGATCTGCGCTAGGCCGGGGCCTTCCTCGCCCAGTTCGTCGCGGAACTGGTTGATTATGGCGACCTCGCGTGTGTGCACGAGGCGGGTGCCGCCGGAGCCCATGCGGGTTTTGCCGATGGCGCTGGAGATCTCGCTGCGGCGCTTCACCGCGTCGAGGATCACGCGGTCCAGCCGGTCGATCTCTTTGCGGTACGCCTGAATCTCCGCGTCCGAGAGTGGGTCGTCTGTGCCGGAAGGCATGCGGATTTCAAGCTCGCTCATGGGTGCTCATTATGCCAGTTCGAACACCCGCGCGGGTCGTGTCGGAGGCGTTAGTACAGTTACGGCCATGACTGATCTGACTCTGGGTTTGAATCCGCAGCAGCAGGCCGCCGTCGTCCATGAAGGCAGCCCGCTGCTCATCGTTGCGGGCGCGGGTTCCGGCAAGACCGCGGTGCTCACCCGCCGCATTGCCTACCTGCTGCACAACCGCGGTGTGGCGCCGTGGCAGATCTTGGCCATCACCTTCACCAACAAGGCCGCCGCGGAGATGAAGGAGCGCGTGGGCCAGCTGGTCGGCCCGGAGGCGGAGCGGATGTGGGTGGCCACCTTCCACTCAGTGTGCGTGCGCATCCTGCGCCAGCAGGCCCAGCTGGTGCCGGGGCTGAACACTAACTTCACCATCTACGACTCGGATGATTCGCGCCGCCTTTTGGGCATGATTGCCAAGGACTTCAACCTGGATTTGAAGAAGTTCACGCCCCGCACCCTGGCCAACGGGATCTCGAATCTGAAAAACGAGCTGATTGGCCCGGAGACGGCGCTGGCAAACGCCGAGCGCACCCACAACCCGTTCGAGACCACGGTGGCCAAGGTGTACGTGGAGTACCAGCGCCGCCTGCGCCAGTCCAACGCGCTGGACTTCGACGACCTCATCGGCGAGGTCGTGCGCATCTTCAAGGAGCACCCCCAGGTCACCGACTACTACCGCCGCCGCTTCCGCCACGTGCTTGTGGACGAGTACCAGGACACCAACCACGCCCAGTACGAGCTCATCCACACCCTTGTCGGCGACGGTCCGGACGCGCCGGAGCTGGCGGTGGTGGGCGACTCGGACCAGTCCATTTACGCCTTCCGCGGCGCGACCATCCGCAACATCGAGGAGTTTGAGCGCGACTACCCGAACGCCACCACGATCATGCTGGAGCAGAACTACCGCTCCACGCAGAACATCCTGGGCGCGGCGAACGCGGTGATCGCGCAGAACGAGGGCCGCCGCCCGAAGAAGCTATTGACGGACCAGGGCTCCGGCGAGAAGATCGTCGGCTACGTCGCGGACAACGAGCACGACGAGGCGCGCTTCATCGCCTCGGAAATTGACTCCCTGGCCGACAGGGGAGTGCCGTACTCGGACATGGCGGTGATGTACCGCACCAACAACGCCTCGCGCGCGCTCGAGGACATCTTCATCCGCTCCGGCATCCCGTACAAGGTCGTCGGCGGCACGCGGTTCTACGAGCGGCGCGAGATCCGCGACATCGTCGCCTACCTCAAGGTCTTGGAGAACCCGGACGACACGGTGAGCATGCGCCGCATCGTCAACGTGCCCAAGCGCGGCATCGGCGACAAGGCGCAGGCGATGGTGGCGCTGCACGCGGAGAACAGCAACCAAAGCTTTGGGCGGTCGCTTGTCGACGCCACCTTAGGCAACGTCGACATGCTGGCAAAAGCTGCCACGAACTCGATCACGCGCTTTGTGGAGATGATCCGCCAGATCCGCGACGACATGCCGGCGATGCGCAACGAGGTCACGGGCATGCCGGATCTGGGCGCGCTGATCACTCGGGTGTTGGAGGACACCGGCTACCGCGCCGAGCTGGAGGCATCGAACGACCCGCAGGACGGCGCGCGCCTGGACAACCTCAACGAGCTGGTCTCTGTGGCCCGAGAGTTCTCCTCCGAAGCAGCCAACCAGGTGGCGTACATGACCGATGAGGAGCTTAACGAGGTGATGCAGGAAGGTGAGCCCGCGCCGGGGTCCCTGCAGGCCTTTTTGGAGAAGGTTTCTCTGGTGGCTGACGCGGACCAGCTGCCGGAGCACGAGCAGGGCGTGGTCACGCTGATGACGCTGCACACGGCGAAGGGCCTGGAGTTCCCCGTGGTGTTTGTCACCGGCTGGGAGGACGGGCAATTCCCGCACCTGCGTGCGTTGGGGGATCCGGCGGAGCTCGCCGAGGAGCGCCGCTTGGCGTACGTGGGCATTACCCGCGCCAAGGAGCAGCTCTACCTCACCCGCGCGATCCTGCGCGCCTCCTGGGGCTCACCGGTGACCAACCCTGCCAGCCGCTTCCTCGCAGAGGTCCCGGAGGACCTCATCGACTGGCGCCGGTTGGAACCGGAGCGCTCATTCAGTTCTGACGCGTGGGGTGCCCCCACCCGCTCCCGCCCGCCGGCCCGCTCCCGCCGGGGCGGTTCCGGGGCCAAGGTGCACAAGAACCTCAACCTCGCCGTGGGCGACCGGGTCAATCACGCCAAGTACGGGCTCGGCACCGTGATGGCGGTTGAGGGCTCAGGCGTGCGGGAGACGGTGACGATTGACTTCGGCTCCTCGGGCACCGTCCGCCTGATGACGATTGGCGGCGTGCCCATGGAGAAGCTCTAGCCGCTAGATCTTGATGCCCTGGGCGGCGAACCACGGCACCGGGTCCACCTGGTTCACGCCGTCCGGCTTGATCTCGAAGTGGAGGTGCGGGCCGGTGGACTGGCCCTCGCTGCCGATGGAGGCGATCTTCTGCCCGGCGGTCACGCGCTGGCCCACGGAGACGTCGTAGTAGCGCATGTGGCCGTAGACGGACACCTCGCCACCGTCGTGTTTGATGACCACCCAGTTGCCGAAGCCGCGTGCCGGGCCCGCGGCGATGACGGTGCCGTCCATGACGGAGTAGATCGGGGTGCCCAGGTCGTTGGCGATGTCGATGCCTTGGTGCACGGTGCCCCAGCGGGGGCCGAAGCCAGAGGTGAAGCGGCCGGAAGCCGGGGTGATCACGGCGCGGCCGTCGGCGGTGCGGCCACGCTGCGGGGCCACCCAGTCGCTGCCCTTCGCCGGAGCGAACGCGGCGGCGAGCGGAGCCTCGAGTGCGCGCGGGTCGTAGACGATCTTGTAGTCGCCTGCGGTAATCGTTGCACCGCTTTCCTTGATGGCGCCAGCGGCCTTCGCTACTGCGCCCAGGGCCTGGCCCGCGTCGGAGACGGTTGCGCCACCCACAGTGACGGTCAGGGCGGTAGCAGGCGCGGGCGTAAGGGTGAGCGCCATTGCCGCTGCGGCCGAGACGGCTGCGATGCTCGAAGTGAGACGTCGTTTCATGTTTGGGGGATACCTTTTCTAACTCTGTAGAGGGCTAGGCGCGGTCTCGGCCACGCACACAGGCAGAGAATCTAACCGGCGAAATGGCCTCTGGCAATGCTGTGACGTGCACGTTTGTTCGATTTTCGGGGGCATCTTTTGCGTCCGTCCAGCTCACCCGGCGTGTTGCTGATGTGAAAATTGTTACCCATGGTATTAGGAGGCGGGGGTAGGGGATTTACCCCCGTCAAAGAGGTTTCGCGCAGGGGCAACGCGGAAACGGGGCCTTCCGCACGTCGATTAGCGCGAAAGGCCCCGTTGGGAAAGGGCTGAAAGGTTTAGAGGCTGATGCCTCGGGCTGCCAGCCAGGGGGCAGGGTCCGACGGGCTGGCGCCGTCAGGCCAGATCTCAAAGTGGAGGTGGGAGCCGGTGGAGAAGCCCTCGCTGCCCATGCCGGCGATGAGCTGACCGGGCTGCACAACCTCGCCGACGGCGACGTAGAGGGACTGCATGTGGCCGTAAACGGAGATGGAGCCGTCCTCGTGGCGGATGCGGATCCAGTTGCCGAAGCCCTGCGCCGGGCCGGAGTCGATCACGGTGCCAGCGGCAACTGCGCGGATCGGGGTGCCCGGGGTGTTGGCGATGTCGACGCCGTTGTGCATCGAGCCCCAGCGCATACCAAAGCCCGAGGTGAAGGCACCCTCGGCCGGCTTAGTAAACAGCGGCGCGCGGGCGGCTTCGTCCAGGCGGGCAACCTCGTCGGAGTGCTGGATAGCCTTGTCCAGCTGCTCGGTGAGGTTCTCCACCGGCTTGTACTCGGCGATGGAGAGGATCTGCGGGGTCTCCTCGGCGGGAGCCTCGTCCACGCCCGGATCGGCGCTCTGGAGCTCGTCGGCGTCTGCGGCGAGCTTGATGTTCTGTCCCTGCTCGGCATCCTGGTTGCTGGTGAGGGCACCGGCGACCAGGCCGGAGAAACCAGCGGTGGACACAGCGCCAGTGGCTGCTGCGACGACGGCAACGCGCCCCTTGTTGGGGGACTGCTTGCGGTGCTTGCCGCCCTGCTTCTTGGAGTTGAACATGAGCCCTCTTTGAGATCTTCCGTTGGCCATCTCCTCCGCTGTTCACAGCGGAATCGTGACCTTCCTGTTATCTACGAGAGGTTACTGTAACGAATCGGTCTCGTCGGAGCAAGACAGAAGCTGAAATATTTCTTAAATCGTGCTTATTCGGGCGAACGTTACACCCCCGCCGCGTTAGAGATGTGCGCCACGCCGTTGCGTAGCGGCGATGAACCGCCGCATTTCGCCAGGTGACGCCGCCAGGCAGCGGGCCGGGCGGGTGTCACTGTGGTGGGGGTTGTCGCCGGGGTGGCAGAGTAGGACGCGATGAGCACCACACCCAATCAGAGGCCGCGCCAGTCGGATGCGCGCCGTCAGCGTCGCAAAGGCGCAGCCAAGCGGAAGATCACGGGCGTCAAACGCCCCGCGGACAGCGGCAAAATGCCCGCCACGGCGAAAGAACGTGTGCGCCACTACCTGCCGTACGCGCTCGTGCCGAACCTGGCGCTGGTGCTCGGCATCGTCGCGTTGTGCTTCGCGGTCATTCTCATTGCAGGTTGGAGCCTCACGTATTTCCCCGGCGCTGTCGGCGAGGCATGGTTCGCTCTCCACGGCGTGCCTTTGCTTATCGACGGCGTCTCGCTCACCGCAATGCCTCTCCTTCCCGCGGTAGGGGTGGCCGCCGTGGTGGCGGTGCAGGTGCGCAAAGCCACCGCGGGCCGCGTCAGCGTGCTGGATCTGCTGACGCTGCTCGGGCTCGCGCTCGGCCTGCCGCTGCTAATCAGCGCCATCGCGCTGTTCATGGTGTTCGACGCCTCGCACGTATACCCGGTGGGGATGCCGCCCGTCGTCGCGGCGTTCGTCTACCCGCTGATCGTGCACCTGGTGGGCTTCATCATCGGCGTGCGGCGCGTGGTGTGGCACGCGCTGGCCAAGCGCAGCGGCGTCCCGGCGGAGGCGGTGGACGCGGGGGCGCACGCGGCGAACCTCATTCTCCGCCTGCTTACCGCGGCCACGGTGGTCTTCCTCGTCGCCCTCGCGTTCGGCTACGGCCGCGTTAGCGAGCTGGTCTCCCAGTTCCCGCAGCTCGGGGTCGGCGGGGCACTAGCCCTGGTGGTCTTGAGTCTGCTGTACCTGCCCAACGCGGCGGTCGCGCAGCTCGCGGTGCTGCTCGGCGGCAGCTTCGAGGCCGCCGGCGCGGGCGTGAGCCTGTTCGCCACCTCCAACGTGGCCTACCCGCCGCTGCCGCTGTTCGCGGCGATCCCGGCGGAAATGCCGCAGTGGGCACCGGTGCTGCTGATTGTGCCGGCGGCGGTGCTTGCGCACGCGTTCGTCGTCAAGCCTTTGAGCCTCGAAAGCGTCGCTGCGGCCGCCACGTGGGCCGCCCTGATGGGAGCGCTGCTGGGCATCTTCTCGTCCGGGGGTGCCGGGGCTTACGGGCTTGTCGGCGCGGATCCGTTCGCGCTCGCATTGTCCCTGTTTATTTGGGTCGCGCTGACGGGCGCGCTTGTGCGCGGCGTGGCGCTGGTGAGGCAACGCGCATCCGCGCGCAGCGGTAGTTAGACTTGGGCTTGTGAGTGACTCTGCGAAATCGGTGGCCGTGCTCGCGTCGGGCACCGGCACCCTGCTGAAAGCGATCATCGATAACCAGGAGAACCGCTACCGCGTCGACCTCGTGGTGGCGGATCAAATTTGTCCGGCTCTGCAACGCGCGAAGAACGCCGGCATCCGCACCGCCGTGGTGCCGATGGAGACAAACCGCAACGCCTGGAACGACAAGATGGTGGCCGCTGTGGCCTCCGTCGAGCCGGACTTGGTGGTTTCTGCGGGATTCATGCGTCTGCTCGGTCCGGCGTTCGTGCAGGAATTTGAGGGGCGCACAATCAACGCCCACCCGTCGCTGTTGCCTTCGTTCCCGGGCGCGCACGCGGTGCGCGACGCGCTGGAGCACGGCGTGAAGGTCACCGGCTGCACGGTGCACTACGTGGACGCAGGCCTGGACAGCGGCGAGATCATCGCCCAGCGCGCCGTGGAGGTGCAGCCGGGGGACACGGAGTCGGAGCTCCACGAACGCATTAAGAAGGTGGAGCGCGAACAGCTCGTTCACCTGCTGCACAACCTCGAAATTGCCAACGGAAAGGCTGTATTCAATGTCTAAGCGGGAAATCAAGCGCGCGCTGATCAGCGTCTACGACAAGACCGGGCTGGAGGAGCTGGCCCGCGCCCTGGGGCAGGCGGGTGTGGAGATCGTCTCCACCGGCTCCACCGCCCAGCGCATCGCCGACGCGGGCGTTTCCGTCACCGAGGTCGCGGACGTGACCGGCTTCCCGGAGGTGCTCGACGGCCGCGTGAAGACGCTGCACCCGCGCGTGCACTCCGGCATCCTCGCGGACCTGCGCAAGGACAGCCACGTGGACCAGCTGCAGGAGCTGGGCATCGAGCCGTTCGACCTTGTCGTGGTCAACCTCTACCCGTTTGAGGAGACCGTCGCGTCCGGCGCAAGCTTCGACGAGTGCGTCGAGCAGATCGATATCGGCGGGCCGTCCATGGTCCGCGCCGCGGCGAAGAACCACCCGTCGGTCGCCGTGGTCACCTCGCCTGCCCGTTACGGCGAAGTCGTCGAGGCCGTCAAGGGCGGCGGCTTCGACCTCGAGCAGCGCAAGCAGCTTGCGCTCGAGGCATTTACGCACACTGCGCTTTACGACGCCGCGGTCTCCTCCTGGCTGTCCAACCAGCTCGGCGCGGACGCCTCCGGCGCCGGCGAAGACACCACCACCCTGCGCTACGGCGAGAACCCGCATCAGGCCGCCCGCCTGGAAAACGAGGGCTGGGGCCTGGCAGCCGCCACCCAGCACGGCGGCAAGGAGATGAGCTACAACAACTACCAGGACGCCGACGCCGCATGGCGCGCCGCCTGGGACCACGAGCGCCCGTGTGTGGCGATCATCAAGCACGCCAACCCTTGCGGCGTGGCCGTGTCCGACACCTCGATCGCGGACGCGCACAAGAAGGCGCATGCCTGCGACCCCGTTTCCGCCTACGGCGGCGTGATCGCTTGCAACCGCGAGGTCACCCTGGAGCTGGCGGAGCAGATCAAGCCGATCTTCACCGAGGTTGTCGTCGCACCGTCCTACGCCGCGGACGCGCTCGAGCTGCTGCAGACGAAGAAGAACCTGCGCATCCTCGAGGTTGAGCCGAAGCAGCAGGACGAGGAGCGCAAGCAGATCGCCGGCGGCTGGCTCGTGCAGGAGCGCGACCGCTTCCAGGCCGAGGGCGACACCGCCGCCAACTGGACCCTGGCTGCGGGCGAGGCGGCCGACGAGCAGACTCTTGCCGACCTCGAATTCGCCTGGCGCGCAGTGCGCTGCGTGAAGTCGAATGCAATTCTGATCGCGGCCGAAGGGGCGTCGGTAGGCATTGGCATGGGCCAGGTCAACCGTGTGGACTCCGCAAAGCTCGCGGTGGACCGCGCCAACACCCTCGACGAGGGGCGTAACCGCACCAATGGCGCCGTGGCTGCCTCCGACGCGTTCTTCCCGTTCGCGGACGGGTTCCAGCTGCTGGCTGATTCCGGCGTGAAGGCCGTGGTGCAGCCCGGCGGATCCATCCGCGACGAGGAAGTCATCGCCGCCGCTGAGGCCGCCGGCGTGACCATGTACCTGACCGGCACCCGCCACTTCGCCCACTAGAAAGACCGTTTCCCGTGCCCTCCAAAGTTGCAGCCCTGGCCCTGACCGCGGGCCTGGCATTCCCCATGTCGTCGGTGCCGACTTACACGGCGATCGACCAGATTCCCGTGATCGGCCAGCCAATCGTGCAGGCCTACAACCAGCTGCCGCCGCAGGTGAAAAACGCGATCCGCCTGCCGCTGCCGCTGACCACCCCGAAGCCCGGCAAGGCGCAGCACGTCGCGCCCGCAGTGGACGTCCAGGCGCAGCTGGACCGCCTTGTGGCGGGCGTGGTGGGACGCCACGGCGGCCGCGCCACCGTGGCGGTGGGCAGCTTCACCGCCGGCGACAACCGGCCCGAGCCCGCGTTTTCCACGATGAAGGTGCCGCTGGCCATCGCCGCGCTGCGCCAGAGCCAGGCGTTCTACCCGGACGCTGAGGCCGCCGTGACCCGCTCCGACAACCCCGCCGCGCACCACATGTTCGGCCAGGTCCCGGCCGCGAGTTACGAGGGCGTGATCCGCGAAGCTGGCGCCCGTACGACCACCCCGGCGGGCTACCAGATGGGCACGATGTGGACCACCAGCGACCAAGCCCAGTTCGCCTCGGGCCTGCGCTGCGTTGCGGGGCACGAGCCGGTGCTGGACATGATGGGCCGCATCGTGGATTACCAGCACTGGGGCCTGGGCCGCATCGGCGGCGCCCGCTTCAAGGGCGGCTGGAACCACTACGAGGGCGGCCACCTGGCCCGTCAGTTCGGCTTGATCCCGGGCCCGAACGGTGACATCGCCGTGGCAATCACCGCCCACAGCCCGAAGGGCCACGAGGGCAGCTTCGCCATGCTGAACGAGCTCGCGGACGGGCTCAACGCCATGCGCGGCGACCTGCCCACGTCGCGTTGTTAGGGGGTTGCCATGAATAACCAAGGCTCCAGCCAATGGAATCCGGACCAGACGTACTCCACGGATCCTGATATCGGACAAACCCAGCAGTTCGGCGCCGTGACGCAGCAGCAGTACGGACAGCCCGACGAGTACGCCCCCAGCTACCAGCAGCCGGAGAAGCGCGGCGGCCCGAGCCCGTGGCTCTACGTTTTGGGCGCGCTGCTGCTCGCCGCAGTTGTCGGTGTGTTGGCGTTCATGGGCGGCTCGGGTGCGTTTAACCGCTCTAGCGAGCCGGTGACCAGCACGGTGGTTGAGACTCGCACGCTGCCGAGGTCGGAGGCGCCCGAACAGCCCAGCAAGGAGCCGACGAAGCGCACGTACTCGCACTACGCCCCGGCTACGGACGTGACCACCGACGGGTTTGCCGCCAACGTCTTTGAGGCGTTCCAGCAGGCGTACGAGCGCACCGGCACGGCCGATATGACTGTGAACGCGTACAGCCCGGCCACCGGCATCACCTACCGCATGACCTGCTCTGGCGGGGAGACGGTGTACTGCACCGGCGGCAAGAACGCCCGGGTCAAGATTTGGTAGCTCGCCGGCGTCTCGGACTCGCCGCAGCCGGCGCACTGTTCTTGTCCGCCTGTTCCGGCGGCCAAGAAACCGTGGTCGTCACCTCAACCGTTACGGAGGCGCCACCGCCGGCCCCCGATGAGCAATTGCCTCTCGACGCCACCGTCGCCCACGTCGAATCCTCCTACGGCGGCCAGCTGGGCATAGCAACGATAGGGGAGCGAGGGCCGGAAACTGCCGGATTCACCGCCCCGAGCCCGGCCTGGTCCACCATCAAGGTGCCGATCGCCGTGGCGGCGATGCGCGCAAACCCCGGTCTCGAGGCAGATGCCCGAGCCGCAGTGAGCGCGTCTGACAACGCGGCGGCGCAGCGACTCTATGATGCCGTCGGGCCGGGCGCGGTCGATGCGGTGCTGGACGATGCCGGGTTGGCTGCGCACGTGAACACTGAACCGCTTCGCCCTGAGTTCTCTGCCTTCGGGCAGACGCAGCTCGGCGTGGCCGACGAGGCCGCTCTGGCGAACACCGTCGCCTGCGTGGAGGGCGCCGACCCGGTGCTGCAGTTCATGGGGCAAATCGACCCCTCGCAGGCGTACGGCCTGGGTGTAGCAGGGGCGCTGTTCAAGGGCGGTTGGGGCCCGGACCCCGCGGGCGCCTACCAGGTTCGGCAGTTCGGGCTTGTGCCGCGCGGCGACGGCACGTGGGCGCCGGTGGCGCTCACCGCGCTGCCCGCGGACGGAACATACGAGACGGGGCAGGAGATGCTCACCCTTGCCGCGGAAATACTCGCCAAGGATCTCGCGCAGCTCCCGGCGGCTGCCTGCCAGCCCTAGTCCTGCTCGTCCTTGCGGGAGACTAAGTCCACCAGCTGGAGCATGCGCTCGGTGCGGCGTTCCGGCAGATCCGTGTGGAGCACGTCCAGTACGGCGTCGGCGATGGTGACGGCGGGGGCGGGCAGGGCATCGTCGACAAGCGGGTAGGGCGCGGTGCCTGTGTTGTCGCGCATCTCGATGGCCGCGAGCGTCATGTGGAACGGCAGGTCGATGCGCGGGTCATCCTCGCCGACGATCTGCCCCGACAGCTTGCGGAAGATCCCCTCCAGCTCCTGGCGCGCCTCGTGGTACTCCGCGAACTCCTCGGACAAAAGCACAGGCAGTTGGTAGAGCCTGCCGATGTTCCAATTCGAGGACAACAGGATGCGCGACTCGGCGGCCACGAGAGCCCAAAGCTTCACCGCCGCCGACTCGTCGGTCTTGGCCAGATCCGACGCGAGCGCCAGCGCTGGCTGGATCGTGCCCATCAGGAGCGTGAGAAAGATGTCGCGCTTGGAGGGGAAGTGGTAGTACAGCGAGGCCTGGCGCATGCCCACCGCGTCCGCGATGTCGTGGGTGGAGGTGGTGGCGAAACCTTTGCGGGTGAACAGCTCGGAGGCGGCGTCGAGGATCTCCTCGCGCGCGGTGTCGCCTCTGCGGCGGGGGCTTTGCTTGCGTGGCCGTCCGACCGGTTTCGCCATGCCTTCCGTCCTTCGTCATAGCTCGCTATTTATGGTTGCGCGGGATAACTATAGACGAAAAGCACCCGCTCTCGACCCTCCGGGGAGGGGAGTGCGGGTGCTTGAAAGAGCCGAAGACTCTACGCTGTCATCGTCAACCGGCTAATTAGCGGGTGGTGAACGGCAGAAGAGCCATCTCGCGCGCGTTCTTCACAGCGGTAGCGACTTGGCGCTGCTGCTGCGGGGTCAGACCCGTCACGCGGCGGGAGCGGATCTTGTGGCGGTCGGAGATGAACAGACGCAGGGTCTCAACATCCTTGTAGTCGACCGACTCGATGCCCTTCGCCTTCAGCGGGTTCTTCTTCGGGCGGCGGGACTGCTCAATGCGCGGCTTACGCGAATTGTTGCGCTTCATAATGTGAGTCCTCCTTACCACGAAGACTTACGGACGCCAGGCAGCTCACCACGGTGAGCCATCTCGCGCATACGGACACGGGACACACCGAACTTGCGGAGGTAGCCACGGGGGCGACCGTCACGCGAGTCACGGTTGCGCACGCGAACCGGGGAGGCGTCGCGCGGCTGACGGTTGAGCTCGAACTGTGCATCAAGACGGTCCTCGTCAGAGGTCTCCGGGTTCTTGATGATGGCCTTGAGCTCCTGACGACGCTCCGCGTAGCGGGCGACGATCTCTTTACGCTGCTCGTTCTTAGCGATCTTGGACTTCTTCGCCATGGATTATCGCTCCTCGCGGAATTCGACGTGCTTGCGAACAACCGGGTCGTACTTCTTCAGCGTGATGCGGTCCGGGTTGTTGCGCTTGTTCTTGCGGGTCACATAGGTGAAACCGGTGCCCGCAGTGGACTTGAGCTTGATGATCGGGCGGATATCGTTACGTGCCATTAGATCTTCTCACCTCGTGCGCGGATCTGGGCGACGACGGACTCGATGCCGTCGCGGTCGATGATCTTCAGACCCTTGGTGGAGACGTTCAGGGTGATGGTACGGCCCTCGGAGGGCAGGTAGAACCGGCGCTTCTGCACGTTGGGGTTCCAACGGCGCGAGTGGCGGCGGTGCGAGTGCGAGACGGTCTTGCCGAACGACGGCTTACGTCCCGTGACCTGGCAATGTGCCGACATGGGTTAGCTTCCTTACTCTTCTTGCCGCCCACGACACGATCGCTATGTGAGGTAAAGCGCCAGGTGAGAAGCGGAGTGAGGGTCCGCGACCAGCGCAAGTGCAATCGGTTGACGCAGGCGTAAACGTGTACTTCGACAACAGCGAGAGACAACCATACCGTCTTAGGCCTCTATCTCATAATCGCGTCTGGCTGGCTTTTCTCTAGCCTGCCGCCAGCAATGCAGCGGTGGCGGCAGTGACGGCTACCGGGGCGAGCACTAGGCCCCACAGGATGAAGTGGCGCCAGGGCACCGCGGCCCCTGCCCGCTTCAGCTGGTCCGCCCAGAGCAAGGTGGCTAGCGACGCCCAAGGTGTCACCAGCGGGCCGGCATTGACGCCGATAAGTAGGGCCATCACGCCGTCTTGGCCGCCGGCCGCGGGCTCGAGCGCGAGGAATGCGGGCAGGTTGTTGATGCCGTTGGCGAGAAGAGCGCCCGCCGCGGCGATGGCGCCGGGGTGCGCGCCGTCGAGAAGGCCCACCGCAGCGGCAACGGCATCGACGTGGAGGGCCAGCGCCGCTGCGGCTGAGAGTGCGGCCGCGAGGAGCAGCGCGTGCCACGGGATCAGCGAAGCGGCACCTGCCTTGCGGCCGTTCGTGCCCACCGCGAACCACATCGCAACAGCGGCGAGGCTGCCGGTGAGCCAATAGGGAACCGGGCTCAGCAGCGCGGCGACGGTTGCGCCGAGGACAATCAGCGCCGGCGTCGGTCGCGCAACCGCCGTCGGCGCATGGTTGGGCGCGGGGGTGGCGGCACGGTAAATAAGGCGGGCGCTGTACGCGGCGGCGACGGCAACCGCGATCGCCGCGGCGGCGGGCGCGGCGGCCGCGCGGATGTAGTCGTGGTTGGTGCTGAAGGCCCCGCCGCCGAGTGCTAGTAGGTTGGTCAGGTTCGACACCGGCAGCGGCATTGACGCGAGGTTGGCGATCCAGACCACCGACAACGCCACCGCGGGCTGCGGAAGCCGGAAGCGGGACGCCAGCTGCACGGCGAGCGGGGTGAGCATGATGGCCGTGGTGTCGAGGGAGAAGAACACCGTCGACACTATTGTCAATGCCAAAAATCCAGCGAACACCGCCTCGCGGCTGCTTGTGCCGCGTTCGAGTGCTGACACGAGCCACTCGAACATGCGGACGCGCGCGGCCAGGTTCACCACGGCAGACATCCCAGCGGCAAAGGTGAGTACAGGTATCAGGCGTGCAGCGAGTGCGACAGCGTCGGCTGGGCTGGCGACAGTGAGGCCCGCAAACGCCGCAACCGCGGCGGCGGGCAAAAGGAATCGTTGGTGTGGCATGGGGAGGGGGACCGGAGGGGCGTCGATAGGCAAAGTGCGCAATTAGGTAAACGCGCACGTGAACTGTAAGATACTGCGGGTTATCCGGCGACCGTCGGATGAAAAGACCATTTCGCACCCAACTCGGGCACGATCCGCGGGACTTCGCGGAACCGACCCGTAGTTCAATCCTGAGGGAGACGAATCTAATGAAGAAGGATATTCACCCGGATTACCACCCGGTGATTTTCCAGGACGCAAACACGGGCCACAAGTTCCTGACGCGCTCCACCCTGACCTCCGCACGCACTGAACAGTGGGAAGACGGCAACGAGTACCCGCTCGTGGTCGTGGACGTCACCGCCGAGTCCCACCCGTTCTGGACCGGCGCGCAGCGTCTCATGGACACCGCCGGCCGCGTGGAGAAGTTCAACCAGCGTTTCGGCGGCATGGCCCGCCGCAAGAAGAAGGCCAACTAGAGGGGATAAAGGAGACTCGTCATGGCAACACCGAAGTTCAAGAAGTCCCGCGCGAACACGCGCATGCGTCGTTCCCAGTGGAAGGCCGACAACGCCGACCTGCAGACCGTCAAGGTCGACGGCCAGGAGGTGCGCATCCCGCGCCGCCTGATCAAGGCCGCTCAGGCTGGTCTGATCGACGTCGAGCAGTTCTAAGCTTTTAAGGGTCGTATTAGACCCGTTGAACTAACCGGGATCCCCAGGTGGGACCCGGTTTTTTCAGCTCAATTCAACTCTGAGTAGAAAATAAGTCATAATAATCCTATGAAGATTCTCGTAGCCGACGACGAGCAGGCTGTCCGCGAGTCGCTCCGACGCTCGCTCCGCTTCAACGGATACGACGTGGTGCTCGCCGTAGACGGCGAAGACGCGCTCGATCAGATCCGCATTGAGCAGCCAGACCTGACCATCCTCGACCTCATGATGCCCAAGCTCGACGGCCTGGGCGTCTGCCGTACCCTGCGCTCCTCCGGGTACGACGGGCCGATCCTCATGCTCACGGCTCGCGACGGTGTGTCCGACCGCGTGGCCGGCCTGGATGCGGGCGCGGACGACTACCTGCCCAAGCCCTTCGCCCTGGAGGAGCTGCTGGCGCGCGTGGGGTCGCTGCTGCGCCGCACCCGCTCCGAAGCACGCAAGGCGGCGGAGAAGGACCAGACCCGCCTGCAGTTCGAGGACCTGGTCATGGACACCTCCACCCGCGACGTCACCCGTGCAGGCCGCGCCATCTCGCTGACCCGCACCGAGTTTGCGCTGCTGCACCTGCTGCTGCAGAACCCGCGCCATGTGCTTGCCCGCCAGACCATCCTGGAAGAAGTGTGGGGCTACGACTTCCCGACGTCTGGCAACGCGCTCGAGGTCTACATCGGCTACCTGCGTCGCAAGACTGAAGCAGGCGGCGAATCGCGCCTGATCCACACCGTCCGCGGCGTCGGCTACGTGCTGCGGGAGACCGCTCCGTGATCTTGCGGCGCTTCACAGGCGAAGCTGAGCCGCAGGGGCAGGCTGGCACAGGCCGGTCCCTGCGCAACAGCTTGGCCGTACTCGCCGGCGGCATCGTCGCCGTGGTCATTCTGCTGACCGCGCTGTTTACCTACCGGCTTTCAGAAACGACTCGTCTGACCGTCATGGACGACGACCTGCGCACCCGCAGCTACGGCGTGTCGCTGCAGCTGAAGGACCTGGATTCGGACGACCGGGAGGGCTTTGAAAAGGCCCTCGCCGAGTTTCGCCGCGCAACCCCGTGGGCGAAAGTCTCGGCCGCGCCCGCTGGTTCCAACGTGTTCTACGGCGACCCAGTGCCGGTGGCGGGGCCGTACGCGGCGACGTCGTCAGGCGACATGCTCTCCCAGCACACCGTGGCGGGGGAGCGCGTCGTGGTGCGCCGCAGCACCTCCGGTGTCACCGTGGCCATGTCGCAGCCGCTGGACGTGTTCAGCATTGTCTCCGGCAGCTGGGGTGCAGCCGCGCTGGTGATTGCGGGTACCGGGGGTTTGCTCGCCTGGATCGCGGGCACGGCGATTTCCGCCGTCGGCCTCCGCCCCGTGCGCAGACTGCACAGGGCTATCGACGCCGCGAACGAGTCCGACCAGCTCACCGAGCTCCCCGTCGACGGCAACGACGAGTTCGCTGAAATCACCACCTCCGTGAACAAGATGATCTCCACGCTGGAGGACTCCAAGACGCGCCAGGCGCAGCTTGTGGCGGACGCGGGCCACGAGCTGAAAACCCCGCTGACCTCGATGCGCACCAACATCGAGCTGTTGATGATGCTGTACAACTCCGGCCGGCAGGACCAGATCTCCGAGCAGGACCGCAAGGACCTCGAGCGCGACGTGATGGCGCAGATGGAGGAAATGTCCATCCTCATCGGCGACCTGGTCAACCTGGCGCGCGACGAAGCGCAGCAAGGTGCCGAGCCTGAGGACTTCCGCCTCGACGAAGTGCTGGAGGAAGCGCTCGACCGTGTGCGCCGCCGCCGCCCGGACCTGGCGTTCCAATTCGAGGCGGACCCGTGGGTCATCACCGGCGACCGGTTCGCCATGGGGCGCGCACCGATCAACCTCATCGACAACGCCGCGAAGTGGTCGCCGCAGGGCGGCACCGTGCGTGTGTCGCTGAAGGCGGCGAAGCGCAACGCGGTACTCATCGTGGACGATTCCGGCCCCGGCATTCCGGCGGACCAGCGCGAGAAGGTGTTCGAGCGCTTCTACCGCGCGCCCGAGTCCCGGTCGATGCCGGGCTCCGGCCTGGGCCTGGCCATTGTGAAGCAGGTCTTCGACCGCCACAACGCGACCATCGTGGCGGAAGAATCCGATGACGGCGGCGCGCGCTTCCGCGTGGTGTTTCCGGGACGCCCGCCCGAGGTGGACGGCGCGGATGTGCAGGACGCTCCTGCGGAGACCACCGCGCGCGTGATCCCGCGCAAGAGCTACAGCTAGACCCGCAGGCCAGCGTACACAGCAATCGTCCAGCAAACATTGCGAATTACAGTGCATGCCCTCAAGACCTGCCACAGGACGGCGGTGCATAATAACCCCTCATGAGTGAACTGAACTATCCGGGAGACACCGCAAGTTTCCCGACAAACAACGGTGTCTACCAGGTGCAACCGCAGCCCCAGAGGCAGCAGGAGCGTCGCGGTAAAGGCATCGGTGCGGCGTTCGCCGTCGCGCTGACAACTGCGCTGGTCGCCGGCGGCGGCGCCGGGTACCTCGCCGGGTCGTCACAGTCCGACAACGCGGCGGAAACTGCGGCGTCGAATTCGCCGTCCAGCAGCGTGTCGTCCGAAAGCGATTCGCAAGGCGAGCTGCGCAACCCGACCGTCGCGGACCCGGCCGAGGCCCCCGAGGGCTCCGTGGAGCAAGTGGCGGCCGCGGTGCTGCCTGCGGTGGTCTCCATTGAGGTGGACACGCCCCGCGGCAGTGCGGAAGGCTCCGGCTCCATCATCTCCGCGGATGGCTATGTGCTGACCAACCACCACGTCATCGCTGGCGCGGAAACGCCAGGTTCGGAGGTGCAGGTCACGCTTAACGACGGCTCACGCCACAGCGCACAGTTTGTCGCCTCCGACGTCAACACCGATGTCGGCGTGCTGAAGATCGACGACGTGCACGACCTGCCAGTCATGCAGTTCGGCAACTCCGACGAGCTGCGCGTGGGCCAGGAGGTCGTCGCGGTGGGCTCCCCGCTGGGCCTGTCCGCGACGGTGACAAGCGGCATCGTCTCCGCGCTGAACCGGCCGGTGCGCGCTTCCCAGGGCGGCGGCGAAAGCTCGCTCATGGACGGAATCCAGACCGACGCGGCGATCAACCCCGGCAACTCCGGCGGCCCCCTGGTGGACCGCAACGGCAAACTCATCGGCATGAACTCCGCTATCGCTTCGCTGTCCTCGGGCGGCATGAGCCAAGGCGGCCAGGGCGGCTCCATCGGCCTCGGCTTCGCCATCCCGTCGAATTTTGCCAAGCGCGTCGCTGACCAGCTCATTGAAAAGGGCGAGGCCACGCAGCCGATGCTCGGCGTGCGCGTGAGCGTGATGCAGGGCTTCGGTGGCGGTGCCGTGGTGGCGGGGGTGGAACCCGGCAGTCCCGGCGAAACGGCTGGGCTGAAGCCTGGCGACGTGATCACGCGCCTGAACGACCGGCCCATCGACTCTGCTGACGCCCTCATCGCCGCGACGCGCTCCAAAGCATTTGGAGAGACGGTGACGCTGCAGGTGCAGCGGGAGGGGGAGTCTGAGTCGGTTCCGGTAGAGGTGACCTTGAGTTCCGAGTAACTTCTTATCTGTCCAATCCGCCCCGTTTTGTGCCAAGGGAGTCTGACCACGATGCCGGAACTGTTTGACGCGCTCGACATCACCGAGCCGGACGATGCGACGCTGCGCGCCTCCGAGCTGGAGAGCGACTCTCCGACGTCGCCGTGCGCGATCGTCGTGCTGGTGGGCGACCGCCGCTACGACGCGCCGGGCGACAACACCGACGAGATGGTGGTGGAGCTGCTCCGCGAGGTTGGCTACCAGGTCGACGGCGTGGTGCGCGTGAAGTCGAAGAAGTCCGAGATCCGCAAGGCCATTGAGACGGGCGTTGTCGGCGGCGTGGACCTCGTGCTCACCCTCGGCGGCACCGGCGTGGGCCCGCGCGACAAGACGCCGGAGGCGACGCGCGCGGTCATAGACAAGGTGGTGCCGGGTGTCAGCCAGGCCCTCCGCGCGTCCGGCCAGGCGTGCGGTGCCGTGGACGCGTGCACCTCGCGCGGCATCTGCGGCGTGTCTGGCTCCACTGTCGTGGTGAACCTCGCGTCGTCGCGCCAGGCGATCCGCGATGGCGTATCGACGGCCGCTCCGCTCGTGCGCCACCTCATCGACGAGCTGAACCAGCACTCGGTCTAGGCCAGGGCAGAGGGTTTCATGGAGCGCAAGCGCAGGCGCGCCGTACGCAAGGCGGACGTGGACTACGACCGCTCCGCGGACGCCGCGCCGAATACGCAGGCAAACGAAAACCCGGCCCTGGACGCTGAGCGCGAGGTGCTGCTCGGCGACGAAGAGCCGGGTTTGACGGGCCGCGATTTTTATGAGGCGGAGCGGCCGCCGCACTACGGGGAGTAGCTTTCAGCCAGCCCCGCTCAAGGACGAACTAGTTCAGCGGCTTCTGCACATTGTTCGGGTTCTGGCCTGCGAGCAGGTCGCGGATCTCCGTGAGCAGCTCGGTGTCGGTCGGCTCCGGCTCGTCCGGGTCGATGCCCTTGCGGCGCTTCTGCGCCTCGTCGAGCTTGTTCATCGGAGCAACGAGCAGGAAGTAGATCACTGCCGCGATGAGCAGGAAGTTGATGATGGCGGTCAGGACAGCGCCGAAGTCGACGAAGGTCGCCTCGTTGCCCTCGCGGACGAAGAAGCCCAGGCCGGAGTAGTCCACGCCACCCAGGGCAGCGAGGAGCGGGTTGATGATCGCGTCAGAGAACGCGGTGACAACTGCGGTGAATGCCGCACCAATGACAACGCCGACGGCAAGCTCGATGACGTTGCCGCGCATGATGAAATCTTTAAATCCTTGAAGCATGGTTGGGGATATTAAACTGACGTTGACGGTTGCTCAACACGAGAGTCAGCGGCTCAGACAGGGACGCAGCCGCAACGGCAGCTGCCTCACCCTGCCTGAGCAGCACCAACACTGCGTCGCCTTCCCCAGATGTGACGACAATCCCATTTTCAGCCACCACTCGGGGCCCTTGGCCCACAACGTCGACTTCCGTCCCGTGGTGGAGCATGGGCACAATGTCCGGTTCCGCAAGGGGGACCGGCACCATTGAGAACTCCTCGCCGTCCGGTTTGTCCTGGGTGAGCAGCCCCGCCAGATCCGGCCCGACCAGGCGCGTGGCCGTGACCACCTCGCCGCGGGAGGCGGCCGCCGCGAGCAGTTGCCCCTCGGCCAGTGCCGCGTCATCCAGCGCGTTGTCGGGCACCGACTCCGCTGGCAGGCGGCGCAGTTCCACATCGTCCGAGGTGAGCACGGTGCCGGGGGCGACATCGCGGGCGAAGGTCAGGGCGGGCGGGTCGGACCGTGAGGCGTCGATAAGCACATGCAACACAGCGGCGACCACGAGGAACACGGCGACCACCCTGCGAATGATCACGGAGCGGCGGTAGCCGGGGGAGCGGAGGGTATTCAGGTGCGCGGAGAGTTCCATAGGGATAAGACGGTGAAACCCCCGCCCCGGTTCCCTAGACGCGGAAGAAACCTTCCGGCATGATCACCGCGTCCACCGCCTGGTCGTGCGCGTCATGGGGCACCGCATCCACGACCTCCCAGCCGTAAACCACAGCCGCGACGGGAACATCCAGGCCGGCAAGCGCCCGGTCGTAGTAGCCGGCACCCTTGCCAAGGCGCATTCCTTGCCTATCGACGGCTAACGCCGGGGCCACCACCAGCCCGCAGGAGCGCAACACGTTGGAGGTGAAGCGCGGGCCTGCCGGCTCAGTGATGCCCAACGCGCCCGCCGCATCCTTGGCCCCGTGCTGCGCCCAGGCCAGCACCCCGTCTGGCAGAGAGATTGGCAGAAACAGAGTGCGTGCCGCCGCCGCGAGCAGTGCTGCGAAATCCGCCGGGCCAGGCTCGGAGCTAAGCGGGTTGTAGGCGGCGATGTTGGAGCCGCGCGCGCCGAAGTCGTCGACGCACGCCAAGGTTGCCGTCACAATCGCCTGGTCGAGCTCGCGCTTTCGCTCGGTGCCGCGTAGGTCGCGCCGGGCGGCTGCGTGCGATGCGCGCATCGCGTCCTTTTGGGGGTGTGTGGTTGTGTTCACTTCGGGGTGCATACTCCTCGTGTCGACCGGGTCGCAGCCCGGTTGTGAGGGCTGGGGGCTGTAGGCTTTGCGTTTATGCAGAATTCTACTGACCGACCCGTTGATGCTGCGCGCGCTTCGGTGAAGACTGTTGTGGTGCCGGCGGCGGGGATGGGGACGCGTTTTTTGCCGGCGACGAAGACGGTGCCGAAGGAGCTTTTGCCTGTGGTGGATACCCCGGGCATTGAGCTGATTGCTGAGGAGGCCGCTGCGGCGGGGGCGCAGCGTCTGGCTGTGGTGGTCGCGCCAAATAAGGAAGAGATCATGCGGCACTTCGGCGAGTTTTCGGACTTGCAGGAGCTCATGGTCGCCCGCGGCAAGCAGACCCAGGCGGACAAGGTCGCGCGCGCCAACGGGCTGATTGAGGCTGTGGCGGTCACCCAGGACGAGCCGCTCGGGCTTGGCCATGCGGTTGGTTGCGCGGAAGAGGCGTTGGATGACGACGAGGATGCGGTTGCTGTGATGCTGCCGGATGATTTGGTGTTGCCGGCGGGCGTGATGGAGAAGATGGTCGCGGTGCGCAATGAACTCGGGGGCTCGGTGTTGTGCGCGTTTAACGTCTCGCGCGAGGAAGTGTTCAACTACGGCGTGTTCGATGTCGAGGATGCCCAGGCCGAGATCGACGGTGTTGAGGTGTTGAAGGTGCGCGGCATGGTGGAAAAGCCTGCTGTGGAGGATGCGCCGTCGACGCTTGTGGCTACCGGCCGCTACTTGCTGGACCGCGGGATTTTTGACGCCCTGCGCCGCATCAAACCGGGTAAGGGCGGCGAGCTGCAGCTCACGGATGCGATTGAGTTGATGATCTCTGAGGGCCACCCGGTGCATGTGGTGGTGCATGAGGGTAAGCGGCATGACCTTGGTAACCCGGGCGGGTATATCCCGGCGAATGTTGACTTCGGTCTGCGGGACGAGAAGTACGGCCCGGCGCTGTACACCGCGGTGAAGAAGATCATCGCCGACTTCGAGGCGGAACACCCCGAGGTTGCCGCAAAGGTGCAGGACAACGCGTAGACGAAAGGGGCACGGGCCATGCGCAGCGTAGAGGACCAGCTTGCGGCTGTAGTGGACGCGGCGACCGCCCCCGAGCCGATCCGGGTGGCGCTGACGGACGCGCTCGGCCTGATGTGCGCCGAAGAGGTCACCTCAACCAAGCAAGTCCCCGGGTTCCCCCAGGCCGCGGTGGACGGTTTCGCCGTGCGCGCGGTAGACGTGGGCGGCACCGCCGGCCTGCGCAGGCCCGAGCGCCGCGACCACAACGAAAACGACCACAACGAAAACGACCGGGACGGTAACGGCGAGGAAGCCCCCGCCGCCCAGCAGCCGAATCGCGAGCGCGCCCTTCCCGTGGTGGGCGAGGTGCCCGCCGGCTCCCAGAAGCCGCTGCGCCTGCAGCCGCGCCAAGCGGTGCGCGTCGCCACCGGTGCCCCGCTGCCCACGCTCGCGGACGCGGTGCTGCCGCTGGAGTGGACGGACCGCGGCCGCAAGCGAGTCACCCCGCAGCGCCCCGTGCGAACCGGTGATTTCGTGCGCCGGCCCGGCGACGACATCCAGCCCGGCGACATCGCCGTGCGCCAGGGGGCAGTGCTCGGCCCCGCCCAGATCGGCCTCGCCGCCGCCGCGGGCCGCGACAAGCTCCTGGTCTACCCGCGCCCGCGCGTGACAGTGATGAGCTACGGCCTGGAACTGGTGGACCTGGACCGCAGCCCGGGTCTGGGCCAGGTCTTCGACATCGCCTCCTACGTCGTGTCCGCCGCCGCAAAGGAGGCGGGCGCGGACGTCCACCGCGCCGGCATCATCAACGCCGAGCCGCGGCGCATGCGCGAGATCATGGCCGGGCATATCGCCAAGAGCGAGTTCGTCGTCATCACCGGCGCCGTCGGCGGATCCGGTGCGGCGCCTATCCAGGAGATCCTGCGCGAGATCGGGCAGGTCGACACCACGCGCGTGGCCATGCACCCCGGCTCCGTGCAGGGCTTCGGCCTGATGGGTGAGGAGCGCGTCCCGGCGTTTCTCCTGCCGTCCAACCCGGTGAGCGCGCTGGTGATCGCGGAGACGTTCATCCGCCCCGCCATCCGCAGCTCCCTGGGCAAGACCGCGGTGACGCGCCGCACCGTCAAGGCCCGCTCCTTGCGCGAGCTCAGCTCCATTCCTGGCCGCCGCGGCTACATCCGCGCCCGCCTCATGCGCGACGCGGACACCGGCGACTACCTGGTCGAACCGCTGTCCGCACTGGAAGCCGGCCCCGCCCACCTGCTGGCCGGCTTCGCTGAGGCCAACGCCATGATCCACCTGCCGGAAGACGCCGTGGACGTGCGCCCCGGCGACATCGTGGACGTCGAGTTCCTCCGCCAGCGCAGCTAGGCTCAGCCATGTTCGCGATGTTCCGCCAGCCCACCCCGGGCTGGCCAGAGTCCACGCCGACCGCGACGCTTCCCGACGGCACATCCGTCCGCCTCCGACCCCTCACTTCCCGCGATGGAAAGGACTGGTCGGGCACGAGAAACGTCGATAAGCAATGGCTCCAACCGGTCGAACCCACGGTGGAGGGCAGCTGGGAGGACGCGCACTCACACGCGGCGTGGCGCAACACCTGGCTGAACCTGAAGCGGCTGGCCAACCAGGGCACCGTGGTGCCGCTGGTCATCGAGGTCGACGGCGGCTTCGCAGGGCAGGTCACCCTGGGCAACATCCAGCACGGCATCGTCTCCGAATGCTGGGTGGGCTACTGGGTGCACTCGCCGTTCATGGGCCGCGGGGTGGCCACCGCCGCGTGCGCGTTGGGTGTGGACCACGCGTTTTCCCGCGTCGGACTGCACCGCGTGACCGCCACCTACCTGCCACACAACCCCGCCTCCGGGCAGGTGCTCAAGCTCAACGGCTTTCGCGAGGAGGGCTACCTGCGGCGCAACCTGCACATCGACGGCCAGTGGCGCGACCACCACTTCGTGGCCTTAAACGCCGACGATTTCCCCACCACAGCCGTGCAGCGCCTGCGCGAGACCGGCCGGGTGCGCTAAAGGGCGAAAAACAGCTGCGCCCACCGGCGCGCCGACCCGTTCGCCTGCGCAAGTGCCGATACCGTGGACTCCTGACTTTAAGGGTGCAACTGACGCGGAAAGGTGGCATCGCCCATGGGCAGCCCGAGCTTAATGATCATCTTGATCCTGGTGGTGTGGATCATCGTCCTCGCACCGTTGATGATCGGCAACAACAAGCCGATCCGCCGCTCCGGCGACGGCTACGACGAAACGCGCGTGCTGCACGAGGGCGGCACCGCGCCGATGGCTGAGCGCCGCCGCCCGAAGCTCACCGCCGCCGACATCCACCGCCACAGCGAGGACACCGACTACGAGGTTGTGGAGGCGACGGATGCCGAGGAGCAAGTGCTTATCGACGACGCTCCCGCCCTGCGCACCCTCTTCCGCCGCCCCGGCGCCGAAGACGATGCCGCCGCGGCCGGCCACATCGACGGCGAAGTGATCGAGCACGTCGATGACGAGGCTGAGCCGGCCGAAGCTGAGGCCGAGCCTGAGCTGGACAACGCCGAGGGCGGCTCCACCAAGGTCGTCGCCAGCGAGTCCGCCGGTTCCACCTCTGTGAAAGTCCTCGCCGCGGAGGATGATGCAGAGGACGCTGACGCCGACCCAGATGCCGACTCCGATGAGGATGAGGCTGAGGCTGAGGCCGACCGCTACGAGCTGGACGAGTCCTACACCGCACCCGAGGACTTTGGCTATGCGGGGGAGACCGGAGGCGCTGAGAAGCAAAGCGCTCCGAAAGCGGACGTTGAGGAAGCGCCGGAAGACATTGACGACGAGGACGACGAGGTCGACACCGCGGAGGCGGCCGAAGCGGGCGACGAGGACCTCGCTTTCGCCGCTGCGCGCCGCGGCCGCGGCGGATTCGACCCGGAGCGCGAAAAGAAGAACACCGCCACCCGCTTTCAGCGTCGCCAGCGCACCCTGCTGGCGCTGATCGCCGCGTGCGTGGTCACCTTCGTCATCGCGTTTGTCGCGGGCGGCTGGACCTGGGTGCTGCCCGCCGTGGCAGTGGGGATGACCGCATGGTTCATGGTCGCGCTGCGCCGCGTCGTGCTGCAGGAGCGCGCGCTGCACGCCCGCCGCCTGCGCCAGCTGCGCCGCGCACGCATGGGTGTGGCGATGAGCAACCACACCGAGCACCCGCGTGACGCTCGCCTGCGCGCCGGCTCCGTCGTGCTGGACCTGGACGACGACAGCCCCGACTTCGACACCCTGCCGTCCACCCGCTACGTGCCGGAAAACGACCCCGGCTACGACGACTACGAAGACCTCGGCGGCTACGGCACCCGCGCCTCCTAAAAACCGTGAAAAACCCCACTGCGCTGGCGATTTAACCGGCGCGTGGGGGAGGAGTAACGTAACGAGCGTGCCCCAGGGGCTATAGCTCAGTTGGTAGAGCGTCGCGTTCGCAATGCGAAGGTCAGGGGTTCGATTCCCCTTAGCTCCACAGGATTGCGGGACCCGGTCGAATACGGCCGGGTCCCGTTACGTTTTGCGCATCGGCTAAGCTGCCTTCCCGTTGTATAAGACGCTGAAAAGAGCAGCTGAAGTGGCAGAGTCGTTGGGTGAGCAGAAGATCCGTCGCGCGGTGCTGATTGTGGCGCTGCTGAACTTGGCCTACTTCTTCGTGGAGTTCGCCGGTGCGGTGGCCATCGGCTCGGCGTCCCTGTTCGCGGACTCCGCCGACTTCCTCGAGGACACCGCAATTAACCTGCTGGTGTTCTTCGCCGTGGCGTGGCCGGCCGCGCGCCGCCGCACCGCCGGCAGCGTGCTTGCCGCGCTGATTCTCATCCCGGCGGTCGCCGCGGTTGTCACCGTGATCACCAAGATCATGAACCCTGTCGCGCCGTCGCCGGAGGGCCTGACCGGCATCGCGGTTGGAGCCCTGGTGGTGAACGTGATCTGCGCGATCCTGCTGATGCAGCTGCGCGGCGAAGGCTCGTCGCTCGCCACCGGCGCCTGGCTGGCTGCGCGCAACGACGCGCTGGCCAATCTGCTCATCATCGCCGCTGGCCTGCTCACGTTCGTGTGGGAGACCGCCTGGTTCGACATCGTTGTCGGCGCGATCATCGCCGCCATCAACCTCTCCGCCGCCAAGGAAGTTTGGGAGGCCTCCCGCGAGGAGCACGACTCCGTCGAGGACGCCTTCGCGGACATGGACGACGATTAAACGCCGCCTAGGCGCCGATTACACCCATACCCCGGACGCCCCGCGGCGCCACGTGCCCACCAAGTTGGTGTCGATGATGCCGGTGGATTCCATCAGCGCGTACATCGTCACCGGCCCCACAAAGGTGAAGCCGCGCTTCTTCAGGTCTTTCGCCAGCTGCTCGGACTCCGCCGAGCGCGTCGGCACTTCCGCCATCGTGCGCGGCACCGGCGTGTTCGCCGGCTGGTAGGACCACACGAACTCGCCGAGGTGCGTGCCCTCCTCCCGCAGCGCCAGCGTCGCCTCGGCGTTTTTCACTGCTGCTTCGAGTTTGCGCCGGTTGCGGATCAAGGAAGCGTCGTTAAGCAAATGCTCGATGCTCATACCCGCGACTTTGTCCGGGTCGAAGCCGTGGAAGGCCGCGCGCAGGGCCTCGCGCTTCTGCAGGATCAGCCGCCACGACAGCCCCACCTGGAAGCCCTCGAGGCAGACGCGTTCAAACATGCCCTGCTCGTCGGTGACGGGCATGCCCCATTCGGTGTCGTAGTAGTCGCGCAGCAGTGGGTCGGTGGCGGCCCACGGCGGACGCGCCAGCCCGTCGTCGCCGATGACGGGCCAGCCGGATTCGGGATTGGTTTCTGGTGTGGTGTGAAGATCAGTCATATGTATTGGACTCAGTTCTACCCCGTTCGGTTCCACGGGTACGCTAATCGGCATGAATAGGCCCGCCGTCCGCGACTTCGCGCTGCTTGTGCTCCGGCTCGTGCTGGGCGCGGTGTTTGTGGCGCACGGCTACAACCACTGGTTTGAGATGGGCATGGCCGAAACTGGCCGCCAGTTCGCCGCCCTCGGGGTGCCGCAGCCGCAGCTTTCCGCCTACCTCACCGGCACCGTCGAGCTCATCGGCGGCGCGTTTTTAGCAGTGGGGCTCTTGACGACGATCACCGCGTCGCTCCTCGCCCTCCTCGTTTTAGCCGCCGGGTACTTCGTGCACCTGGACAACGGCTTTTTCATCGAGGCCGGGGGAGTGGAGTACACGCTCGTGCTCGCCGCCGCGCTGTTTATCATCACCGTCTTCGGCACCGGCCGCGTAAGCCTGGACGGGGTGCTCACGCGTGGTTAGCCACGAGGAGGTTCAAGCGGCGCTGTCTGCGCGCATCGACGGCGAGAAGGCTGAACTCGACGACGCCATCGTCGACGCCCACGTGTCCGGCTGCGCGGTGTGCCGCGCGTTTTTGGACCGTTCGCTGGCGCTGTCGGAGTCGCTCGGTGTTGACTCGGACGACGCGATGGCCCCGCCGCAGGACCTGTCCGCCGCGATTCTGGCAGGCGTGGACAACGAGTGGCGCCGCTTCGCCCGCCGCCGTGAGATCGGCATGGCCGTGGGGCGCCTGATGCTCGGCGCGATGGCCGTGGTGTGGGTGCTGTGGGCCGTGCGCCTGATCCTGTCCGGCGGGGAGGAGCCGGTGGTGGCGTCCGCGGCGTCCGTGCGCTTCGGAGTGGCGCTCGCGTTGGGCTTTACCGCCTGGCGGCCGCAGCAGATCCCGGGGGTGCTGCTCATCGTGGGCACGATGTTCACCTTCACCGTCGGCTTCGCCGTGCGCGACTTCGTGCTGGGGATGGGCCAGTTCGAGGCGGCGTCCGTACTTGTTCCGCTGCTGAGCTTGGTTGCGCTCGTGTGGACGTGGGTGGCCGACCGCGGCGGTGCCGTGCGTCGGGCGTGGCAGCTCTTAGATGCCCGTCCGTACTAGGGCAGGTGTGGAGCTGGGGTAGCAGTCGAAAGCGATGGCTCTGACATATTCCGCAGGCGCTTCGAGCTGACCTGGGGCGGAGCGCGTCGCCTGACAGATTCGCTTTGTGTCAAGTGGTTGTGAACGGGTTTAGGTGTTAGATCGTGATGGGTTGTGGGGTTGGGGCGGTTTGGGTGGTGGTGCGGATGATGCTGACTTCTGCCGGGAGGCCTGTGCCAGCTTTGGTGTCCGGTAGTTGTGTGATGATGCCTTCGCTGAGTGCGTTTCGCATCCCTTCCTCTCGTTTGCGTTGCAGTTCGGTCCAGGTGCCGTCGAGGACTGCTTGTGGTGGGTAGTAGTTGATCCCGCTGTGTGGGGTGGCGTTGTAGACCGGCACCCAGGCGCTGACCCAGGTGTTTGCTTCGCCCAGCGTGGTGAAGGTTTTCGGGTAGTAGGTCCTGGTCTTTAGGGTGTGGAACACCGACTCGGTGTGCGGGTTGTCGTTGCTGGTGTGCGGCCGGTTCAATGAGCGGGCCACACCATGTTCGGCAAACAGTTTGCCGAGTCGTTTGCTGGTCATGGCAGCGCCGTTGTCGGAGTGGACAGTGTGCACATTTGGAAAACGGGTGAAGATGTCGGCGAACATCGCTGCTGCAAGCTGGCTGTTTTCTCGTTCTGCGACGACGAACCCGACGATGGCGCGCGAGTACAGATCGATCACCATGTGCAACGCGAAGGTTTGTCCGTAGTACTGGCCAGGCAAAAACGTGATGTCCCAGCACAGCACCTGCCCGGGGGCGGTGGCGTGCACATGCGGCGGTGTGGCGTCGTGGCGGCGTTTGGCTTGTCTGGCTTTGGTGTTGTGGCGTTGGTGCAGCAGTTTGCCGTGGGCTTTGGCCACCCGGTAGAAGCTGCGCAGGCTCGCCAGGTAGATCCCGTTGTTCAACGCGGCGTAAAACACCTGGTCCACCCCGCAATGCGGATTGTCGTCCAGCAGCTCCACTATGTCTGTGACTGTGGCATCAGACAGCCGGTTGATCCGGCGTTGGTGATGCGGGATCGGGTTGTCGGTGCGTGGGCGCGGATTGGTTTCGTAGAAGACCCGGCTGCGTGAGGCACCGATGATGCCCATCGCCTTCGTTTTGGAGTATCCGACGGAAACGAGCTGGTTGATCAGCGTTTCTTCCGCTTGCCGGCCTTGCTCGTAGAGGCGTTGTTGGGCGTCGGTGAGGACTTTTCCTCCGCGTTTGAGTCCACGCCAGGTGCTCCTGGCATGGTCGCTAAAGCTTTTCCCAACACATCAGTGGCCAGCTCAGCCCGCTCTGCCCTTTCCGTCGCCTTATCTAAGGCACGCTGCATTGCTTCTTCACGGCGTTTGGCATCGAGTTCGAGCTTGCGTTTGTCCTGCGTCAGCGCAGAAATTTCCTTGCGCAGCTGCTGAATTTCGGCGCATTCATCCATCGTCAACGTTCCAACCCTCCTTGGTCTTGTGCGTGTTGGCAGATCACCGTCAGCCACCATTGCGGTCCAGCGTCGCACGGTGTGATGGGCAAGTCCATGCGCCACTAACCAGGCTTCTTTCTGGCCATGCGGTACTAACCCGTACTCGACGACAACCTCACGGATGTACTCCGCACTAGGTCTGCCCAGGTAGGCAGCATCAGCCATGTGTTTGGCGCGCTCGACGCCGTCAAGGCCGTCGTCCACGGTTTTCGATTTCTGCAGTGCGCGGGCCCAACGCTTGATGTTGAGATATTGAATTCCCTGCCGGGCGCACCACGGGCCTTTCGTGCCATTGGGCAACAGGTTGTAAATCGTGATCATCTGCCGCTGCTGTGCTGGATGAAACCAACTGCCAGAACCGGTCACGCGGTACGGGGAGAACACGAACGCCACAGCGTCAAGCGATGTCAACGTCTCATCATCGAGTACTTCCCCCGCCGCCAGCACACGCGGCGGCAGCGACAAGATCTCCTCGACCCCCTCGCGCGACGTCTTAGGCTTGACCTTTCGGGCAACCACCGGGGCATCAACGGACGGTGGCGACGTCAACGACGACGGCACCAACTGAGGCAACTGTGAATCGGTCATGAACAAAACCTCCTACGGTACGTCGTTCACAACCACTCTGGCACTAAGGGATTCCGCCAGAAAGTGTCAGGCGCGGGCCCCGGGGAACGACGCCGGTGCCGAAAACTGGGCCAGGTTTCCAACTAGCCGGGCTACTTCCAGCTGGGTAGCCACATGATGGACTCGTACCAGGTGTCCGGGATCTTGAAGCCGTAGAAGATGGGCGACCAGTAGATGAAGCTGGCCACCACCAGCGCGATGTAGACCACGGCGGCGAGCTGGCCCCAGCGCAGCTCGAAGCCCGCGACCTTGTTCACCCAGGACCACGTCACAGCCCCGCCCTTCTTGGCCAGGTTGCCTAACGCCAAGGCCAGCAGCACCGCGGTGAACGGCACCAGGGCGGTGGCGTAGAAGAAGTACATCTGGCGGTCGAAAGCAGCCAGCCACGGCAGGAAGCCAGCGGCAAACGCGATCACCGGCACGATGACGCGGAAGTCCTTGCGGGTCAGCCACACCCAGCACGCCCACAGCAGCACCGGCACGGTCAGCCACCAGATGGCGGGGGTGCCGAACATGTAGATCATCTCGCGGCACTTGCCGTCGCCGGATGCGATGGAGCATTCAAGGTCGGTGGCGGAGTAGTACAGGATCGGACGTGCCGAGACCAACCAGGCCCATGGCTTGGAGTCCCAGGGGTGGGAGTGGCCGGAGGACGACGTCAGCGAGGCGTGGAAGTTCAGCACCGAGAAGTGGTAGTAGAACCAGCCGGCGATCGGCTCGGGCAGGTTAGCCAGCCAGGGCCAGTCGGAGCCGGCGATGGTGCCGTCGGAAAGCGAGTGACGGTACACGGAGGTCTCGGAGGCGAACCAGGCGCGCCAGGACCACAGGTACAGCACGGCGGGGATGAGCACGATGGAGGCGAGCGCCGACGGGACGTCGCGAAGCAGGGTGCCCGAAATCGGCTTCTCCACGCCGTAGCGGCGGCGCAGGAACAGGTCCCAGAACGACGACAGTAGGCCGAAGAACATGATGTAGTACAGGCCGTTCCACTTCACGGACAGCGTCAGGCCGAGCAGCACGCCGGTGGCGAAGCGCCACCAACGGAACCCCATGCGCGGGCCGAAGGGGCCGGTGCCCTCGAGCTTGCCGGCCAGCCACGCGTCGTGCCAGCGGTGGTGCACCTGGCGCATGTCGCCGGCCAGCGTCCACGCCGCCATCACCACGAACAGCACCTGGAAGACGTCGAGCATGCCGAATTTGGCGGAGACGAGCAGGACGCCGTCGAAAAGCGCGATGATGCCCGCGAGGATCGCGATGTTGGTGGACTGGCTCACGCGCCGCGCGAGCAGGAACACGAACACGATCACGGCGGTACCGAACAGGCCGGTCATCAGACGCCAGCCCAGCGGGGAGTAGCCAAAGATGATCTCGCCGAGCGCGAGTAGCTGCTTGCCCAGCGGCGGGTGAACGACCAGGCCGTAGCCGGGGTTGGACTCGATGCCGCCTAAGACCGGGTTGAACCAGCTTTCCACCATGTCCCAGGCTTGCGGGACGTAGTGCTTCTCGTCGAAGACGGGGGTGCCGGAGCTGGTCGGCTGCACCAGGCCGATGAACCTGGTGAGCAGCGCCAGCACACCGATGACGGAGGCGGCGATGGTGTCGCGGCGCGTCCACGGCACCGTCACGGGTGCCTCGGGCGCAGGCTGGGCGGGCCGCAGGGAACGCGTCGTCTCTGGCGCCGTTGCGTCGGCGCTAGGTGGCGGTCCGGCGGGGTTCGGGGTGCTCGCGATAGTGGTCACGACGGAAGATATTAGCGCCTTACGCGTATGCTCCCGAGGTATGTCCGCCGAGCAAGACAACCTGACTCAGAACCTCCCGGCCGGAGTTGTACTCGCGGCCACCCCGCTCGGCAACGTCGCGGACGCCTCGCCCCGGCTTGCGCAGGCGCTCGCCACGGCGGATGTGATCGCAGCGGAGGACACCCGGCGCACGCGCGCCCTTGCCGCAGCGCTCGGCGTGGAAATCACCGGCCGCGTGGTGTCCAACTTCGACCACAACGAGGAATCCCGGGCGCGGGAGCTTCTCGACGCCGCACGCGCCGGCACCGTACTCGTCGTCACCGACGCCGGCATGCCGCTGGTGTCCGACCCCGGCCACTCCATCGTCGCCGCCGCCCACGACGCCGGCATCCCGGTCACCTGCATCCCGGGCCCGTCCGCGGTGACCACGGCGCTGGCGCTGTCCGGGCTCAACGTGGGCCACTTCATCTTTGACGGTTTCGCGCCCCGCAAGGCCGGCGCGCGCCGGGCGTGGCTGGAAACACTCGTGCATGAGCGCCGCGCGGTGTGCTGCTTCGAGTCGCCGCACCGCATCGAGCAGTTGCTTGCCGACGCCGCGGACGTCCTCGGCGCCGAACGCCGTGCTGCCGTGTGCCGCGAGCTGACCAAAACCTACGAGGAGGTCAAGCGCGGCACGCTGGGGGAGCTCGCCGAGTGGGCGGCCGGCGGCGTGCGAGGGGAGATCACGCTGGTGATCGAAGGCGGCACCGGGCAGCAGGCCGAACCCGAGGACTTAGTCGGTCTGGTGCTGGAGCTGGTCGACGGCGGCCAGCGCATGAAAGACGCCGCGAAACAGGTGGCGAAGCAGCACGGAGTGAAGGTCGGAGACCTCTACGATGCCGCGTTGGATGCGCGAAGCTGACGTCGATAAGCAAAAGTTCCCCGCGCGGGCTAGCACAATGGTGTGATCTGCGCTAGCCTGCTTGGGTTCTAGTAAAACCCTGAAAATTTGCGAGGAGAACTCTATGTCTCAGCGTGATCTCCAAAGGGATCCCCACGATCCCGACGTGGAGCCGCGGAGTACGGATCCCATTAAGACTGAAGACACTTCCGCAGTCGGCGAAATCGCCGCGCTGCTGCGCGCCGACCGCGACGGCGTGCAACCCAACTACACCGACCCTGAGGAACGCGTCGAGAGCCAAGCCGACGCAGAAGACGCCCCGATCAACTGGGGCATCGTCATTCCTCTCGCGGTGGTTGTCGCGGCAATTGTCGGCTGGGGCCTGGCTGCCCCCGACAACTTCTCTAACTTTGCGGACGCCGCGTTCGGCTGGGTCATCGACAACCTCGGCTGGGCCTTCGTCCTCGGCGGCACCATCTTCGTCGCCTTCGTCATCGTGATCGCCTTGTCGAACTTCGGCACCATCCGCCTCGGCACCGCCGACGAGCGCCCCGAGTTCAAAACAACCTCGTGGATCGCCATGATGTTCGCCGCCGGCATGGGCATCGGCCTGATGTTCTACGGCGCGGCTGAGCCGCTGGCGATGTACCTCGACGGCGTGCCGGGCCACGACGAGCACGAGGTCGGCACCGCGATGGCGCAGACCATGTTCCACTGGACGCTGCACCCGTGGGCCGTCTACGCCATCATCGGCCTGGCTATCGCGTACTCGACGTTCCGCCTCGGCCGCAAGCAGCTGCTGTCCAGCGCGTTCATCCCGCTAATTGGTGAGAAAGCTGCCAACGGCTGGCCGGGCAAGCTCATCGACGCCTTCGCCGTGTTCGCCACCATCTTCGGCACCGCCTGCTCCCTGGGCCTGGGCGCGCTGCAGATCAGCTCCGGCCTGGAGGCCTCCGGCTTCGTGGACAACCCGTCCACCAAGCTGATCATCGGCATCGTGGCTGTGCTCACCCTGGCATTCCTGCTGTCGGCGATGTCGGGCGTGTCCAAGGGCATCCAGTGGCTGTCCAACGCGAACATGGTCGTCGCCGCGATCCTGGCGATCTTCGTGTTCGTCTTCGGCCCGACCGTCGCGCAGCTGAACATGCTGCCGACCGCCGTGGGCAGCTACCTGCAGAACTTCTTCGAAATGGCCGCCCGCACCGCCGAGAGCTCCGACGGCCAGGCCGGCGAGTTCCTCTCCGGCTGGACCATCTTCTACTGGGCATGGTGGATCTCCTGGTCCCCGTTCGTGGGCACCTTCCTGGCGCGCATTTCCCGCGGCCGCACCGTGCGCGAGTTCTGCCTCGGCGTGATGCTGGTTCCGGCTGGCCTGTCCACCGTGTGGTTCGCCATCTTCGGCGGCACGGCCATCAAGATGGAGCAGGCTGGCGAGTCCATCGTCGGCGACGGCTCCAACGAGGAGCAGCTGTTCAACCTGCTGCACGCCCTGCCGGGCGGCTACGTCATGGGCGTGTTCGCCCTGATCCTTCTGGGCACCTTCTTCATCACCTCCGCGGACTCCGCGTCGACGGTGATGGCGTCCATGACCCAGTCCGGCAAGACCGAGGCGAAGCCGTGGCTCGCCGCAATGTGGGGCCTGGCCACCGCGTTCGTCGGCCTGACGCTGCTGATCTCCGGCGGCTCGGACGCGCTGAACTCGCTGCAGTCCGTGACCATCGTGGCCGCCACGCCGTTCCTGTTCATCCTGATCGCTCTGATGTTCGCGATTGTCAAGGACATGTCCAACGACACGATCTACCTGGACAAGAAGGAACAGGAGCGCTTCGCCCGCCAGCTGGCCATCGAGCGTCGCATGCACCGCGACCAGCAGCAGCTGGAAGCCCGCAAGGCGCAGGTCAAGGGGATGCTCAAACCGCGTTCCCACTAGGGGCGTTTGCTTGACGACGCACCTTCGGTTGTGCCCCGCTCGAGCAGTGCAGTGCTTAGGCGGGGCATAACTTATGCTGAGAGCCATGACTTCTTCCGAGACCAACAACAACGTTCTTGTGTGCGTTGCGTGGCCGTACGCCAACGGCCCGCGCCATATCGGCCACGTCGCAGGCTTCGGCGTGCCCTCCGACGTCTTCGCCCGCTACCAGCGAATGTCCGGCAAGAACGTGCTCATGGTCTCCGGCACCGACGAGCACGGCACCCCGCTGCTCGTGCAGGCCGACAAAGAAGGCGTGACCGTCAAGGAGCTGGCGGACCGCTACAACAAGCAGATCGTCGAAGACCTGGCGGGCCTGGGCCTGTCCTACGACCTGTTCACCCGCACCACCACCCGCAACCACTACACCGTGGTGCAGGAGCTGTTCCGCGGGCTGAACGAGAACGGGTACATGATCCGCGAGACCACCCAGGGCGCGATCTCCCCGTCGACGGGCCGCACGCTGCCGGACCGCTACATCGAGGGCACCTGCCCGATCTGCGGCGCCACCGACGCCCGCGGCGACCAGTGCGACACCTGCGGCAACCAGCTCGACCCGGCGGACCTGATCAACCCGGTGTCCAAGATCAACGGCGAGACGCCGAAGTTCATCGAGACCGAGCACTTCATGCTCGACCTGCCCGCGCTGCACGACGCGCTGGAGCAGTGGCTTTCCACCCGCCAAGAGTGGCGCCCGAACGTGCTGAAATTCTCCCTGAACCTGCTCGAAGACATGCGCCCGCGTGCGATGACCCGCGACATCGACTGGGGCATCCCGATCCCGGTGGAGGACTGGCAGGACAACCCGTCGAAGAAGCTCTACGTCTGGTTCGACGCGGTGGTGGGCTACCTGTCCGCGTCCATTGAGTGGGCTCACCGCTCCGGCAACCCGGAGGCCTGGAAGGGCTTCTGGCAGGACCCGGCCACCGAGGGCTACTACTTCATGGGCAAGGACAACATCACCTTCCACTCCCAGATCTGGCCGGCGGAGCTCCTCGGCTACGCGGGCAAGGGCGCCAAGGGCGGCGCTGCCGGCGAGCTCGGCGAGCTGAACCTGCCCACCGAGGTCGTCTCGTCCGAGTTCCTGACCATGTCCGGCTCCAAGTTCTCCTCGTCCAAGGGCGTGGTCATCTACGTCAAGGACTTCCTTTCGGAGTTCGGCCCGGACCCGCTGCGCTACTTCATCGCCGTCGCCGGCCCGGAGAACAACGACACGGACTTCACCTGGGACGAGTTCGTGCGCCGCGTGAACAACGAGCTGGCCAACGGCTGGGGCAACCTGGTCAACCGCACCGTGTCCATGGCGCACAAGAACTTCGGCCAGGTCCCGGCACCCGGCCCGCTCGAAGCGTCCGACGAGCGCATCCTGAACCTCGCGGCCGAAACCTTCACCACCGCCGGCGAGGAGCTGGGCAAGGCCCACTTCAAGTCCGCGATCACGAAGATCATGCACGTCGTCGGCGAGGCCAACGCCTACATCGCGGAGCAGGAGCCGTGGAAGCTGGCCAAGGACGACACCCAGCGTGAGCGCCTGGCCACCGTGCTGTGGACCGCGCTGCAGGTCGTCTCCGACTGCAACGCCATGCTCACCCCGTTTTTGCCGCACACCGCGCAGAAGGTCCACGAGACGCTGGGCCGCACCGGCATCTGGGCCGCCGAGCCACGCGTCGAGGAGTTCGTGGACGACGAGGAGTTCAACCTCGTCGGCGTCGGCCTGCCGGAAAAGGGCCAGACCTACCTGACCATCACCGGCGACTACTCGCAGCAGCAGGCCGTGTGGCAGCGCGTGGACGTCACCCCGGGCACGGAGCTGTCCAAGCCGCAGCCGCTGATTGCCAAGCTGGACCCGGAGCTCGGCGAGACCGGCCCGGAGTGGGCGCCGGTGCAGTAGGCCGCGGCTACAGCTGCTCGCCGAGCCACGCCCTGGCCGAAGCGAGCATGGCCTTGACCACCGGCACGTCGAACGCCCACAGCTCGATCGCGTGCGGCGCGCCCTCGACGATCTCGAGCTGGGCGGGCACGCCGGCGTCGCGAAGCCTCCGGGTGTAGGCGCAGATCTCCTCGTAGAACAGCTCGATGTCGCCGGTGGACAGCCACGCAGGGGGAAGGCCCGACAGGTCGGCGCGCCGGGCGGGGACGGCGTACTCGGGCACCGTCTCCAACCCGGGCGCCTGGCCCAGGTAGGACGCCCAGGCGTAGCGGGTCTGCGCGTTGTTGGCCACGGGCCGGTCCCGAGGCAGGTCGCGCCTCCGGTCGGCGGTGGGGCGGTCGTCCAGCATGGGGCAGAACAGCCACTGGGCGCGCGGCAGCGGTCCGTGCTCGTCGTAAAGCCGCTGGCACGCCGCGGCGGCCAACCCGCCGCCGGCGCTTTCGCCGCCGATGGCGAACGGTTCGCCGAACTCGTCCGCGCGGGTGTGCATCCACGCCCACGTCTCCAGCGCGGCATCCAGGCCGGCGGGGAAGGGGTGCGCAGGCGAGAGCGGGTAGCGCGGGGCCACCACGGTCACGCCCACCTCGGCGGCGGTGTTCGCGCACAGCGGCCCGTCCTGGGCGGGGTGGCCGATGATGTGGCCGCCGCCGTGCAGCCACAACAGCGCGCCCTTCGGGTTGCGCGGCCGGAAGACGAGGGTGCGCCCGTGCCGGATCAGCTCCACACCCTCGCGCCGGGGAATGGGAAAGAGCGTCTGGCCGTGGCTGGTGAGCCAGCGCGTCGCTCTCAGCTGCACCGGCGGGTGGGGGATCAGCCGCGCGCGTCTGCGCAACTCCGGCCGCACGAGCGGCATGATCGATTCCGGCATACGAGCAGTCATAGGAACTGCCCGAGGAACTTGGTCAGCGTGCCGGGTTCCTCGTCCTCGAAGCGCTGGTCCACCACAACTAGCGGGGCGGTGTATTTTTCGCTGGCGCTGCCGACGTCTTTGGCGACGACGAGGTCGGTGCCGTAGTCGTCGATAAGCAATTGCCACTTGTACCCCTCGCGCACGAGCGCCTGGCCGAGCGCGGTGCCGAAAAGGCGCGCGGTGTCGCCGCGGGGGAAGCTGCGGCGCACGTCCGCGGGAAGGGCGAGGTAGTCCGCGAGTTCGGCCTCGAAAGACTCCGCGATGTCGGCGGGCGAGCCGTTGATGCCGCGGCCGGCGGCTTCGGCCAGGTCGGCCTCGATTTGGGTCTGGGTGGCTGAGTCGATGTCTTCAAATGCCATAGGGTGCATCGTATGAGCAAAAAGAAGCCACGTCCCACGCCCGTGCCCGCCGAGCCGATTGCCGGGCTGATTGACGCGCACACGCACCTCGCGTCGTGCGGCGCGCGCAGTGCCGTAGAGGTCGACGCGTTTGTCGAGCGCGCCCTGGCCGCCGGGGTGGAGCGCATCTGCACCGTCGGCGACGGGCTCGAGGAGGCCGAGCTCGCGCTTCAGGCCGCCCACTTCAACAAGCGCGTGTTCGCTGCGTGCGCCATCCACCCGACGAGGGCGCATGAGCTTGACGACGGTGCCCGCGCCCGCCTGACGGAGATGGCCGCAGACGAGCGTTGCGTGGCGGTGGGCGAGACCGGCATCGACACGTACTGGCTGAAGCACGACGCGGAGGGCACCGCGCCGCTGGAGGTGCAGGAGGATGCGTTTCGCTGGCACATCGACCTAGCGTGCGAGTCGGGCAAGGCGCTGATGATCCACAACCGCGAGGGAGATGCGGAGATGCTGCGCATTCTTGATAGCGCCCCACGGCCCGAGCACGTGATCCTGCACTGCTTCTCCTCGCCGCTGGACGTGGCGCGCGAGGCGATCGAGCGCGGCTACGTGCTCAGTTTCGCTGGCAACGTGACGTTCAAGCGCAACGAGGAGTTGCGCGAGGCGGCGGCGCTGGCACCAGCGGGTCAGCTGCTGGTGGAAACGGACGCACCGTACATGACGCCGGAGCCCTTCCGCGGGGCGAAAAACGAGCCGTCGCTGATCGGTCACACGGCGAAGGTTGTGGCCGAAGCGCGCGGCATGGAAGTGGCCGATGTGGCGCGTGAGATTGCAGAGACGTTCTCGCGGGTCTACGGGGTGTGAGCTGGCACGTCGGGTCTTGAAACCCTGCGAGCGTTACCGTATCGTTACCCGGGTTATTGGCTGAACACCTTCAGCTGAGCCGACCCGTGAGGAAACACATGTCCCGTCAGATCAAGCGGATCAACCCGAAGAGCACCGCCACCAAGCGCGCTGTCGCCGGCACCGTCGCCGGCGCCGTCCTGGTTGGCGGCGCGGGCACGGCACTTGCCACCCAGAAGCAGGTCACCGTCGACGTCAACGGCGAGGAGACCAACGTGCGCACCTACGCCGCGGACGTCGCGGGCGCGCTCAGCTCCGCCGGCGTCGAGGTCGCGCCGGAGGACCTGGTCTACCCGGCGCCGGGCGAGAAGCTCTCCAGTGGCGACACCGTCACCGTGCGCACCGCGAAGCCGGTCGCCGTGGTCATCGACGGTGTTGCGCAGGAGATCACGTCGACCGCCGGCACCGTCGGTGAGCTGATCGACCAGGCTGGCGTCGCCGGCCACTCCGCGGTGGACGTGGACCGCGACCAGCCGGTCACCCACGGCATGAACCTGGACGTGACCACCCCGAAGATCGTCGCGCTGCGCGACGGCGGGGATCTGACCTACGTCTCGGCAGCGGCGAAAACCGTCGGCGACCTGCTCTCCGCGCGCGGCGTCACATTCGACACCGACGACCGCCTCAACGTCGCGCTCACCGACGCCATCGTGCCCGGCATGGAGATCGTTCTCGACCGTGTCAGCACCGTGGACCGCCCAGAAACCGTCGTGGTTGAGGCCCCGGCGGAGTACGTCGACGACGACTCGCTCGACGAGGGCGAAGAGGAGGTCCGGGAGAAGGGCGAGCAGGGCGAGACCAAGGTCATCCACCGCACCGTCACCGTCAACGGCCAAGTCGAGTCCGAGGGCGTGGCCGAGGAGAAGGAAGTGAAGAAGGCCAAGCCGGCGCTTATCGCCCGCGGCACGAAGCAGGCCGGCAACACTGGCGCGGCCGCGCCCGCAGTGGCCTCCGGCAGCGTGTGGGATTCGCTGGCACAGTGCGAATCCGGCGGCAACTGGGCCATCAACACCGGCAACGGCTTCTCCGGCGGCCTGCAGTTCACCCCGTCCACCTGGGCGGGCCACGGCGGCACCGCGTATGCGCCGAGCGCGCACCTGGCCACCCGCGAGCAGCAGATAGCCATCGCCGAGCGCGTCCAGGCCTCCCAGGGCTGGGGCGCCTGGCCGGCCTGCACCGCCAGCCTGGGTATCCGCTAGATGGCGGAAGCGCAACTTCTAGGGCCCGCCGAGATTCGCGAGCTCGCCGCCGAGCTGGACGTCACCCCGACGAAGAAGCTGGGGCAGAACTTCCTGCACGACCCCAACACCGTGCGCCGCATCGTCGCGGCCGCGGAACTCAGCGAAGACGACCACGTGGTGGAGGTCGGACCGGGCCTCGGCTCGCTCACCCTGGGGCTCATCGACACCGCCGCGAGTGTGACCGCGCTCGAGATCGACCCGCGCCTGGCGGGGCGCCTGCCGAACACCGTCGGCGAGCTCGCCCCGGATTACGCCGATCGCCTCACCGTGATCAACACCGACGCGCTGAAGGCCTCCCGCGCCGACTTCGACGCCGCGCCGACCGCGCTGGTGGCGAACCTGCCCTACAACGTCTCGGTTCCGGTGCTGCTGCATTTGCTGGCGGAGCTGCCGTCGATACGCAGGGTGCTCGTGATGGTGCAAAAAGAAGTCGCCGACCGCCTTGCCGCGCAGCCGGGATCGAAGATCTACGGCGTGCCCAGCGTCAAGGCCGCGTTCTACGGCGACGTTTCGCGCGCCGGCACGATAGGCAAGCACGTGTTCTGGCCGGCGCCGAACATCGAGTCGGGGCTCGTGCGCATCGACGTCGCTGCCGACGCCCCGCGCGAGCTTCGCGACACCATCTTCCCGCTGGTGGATGCCGCGTTCGCCCAGCGCCGCAAGACGCTGCGCTCCACGCTGTCGGGCATCTACGGCTCGGCCGCGGCCGCCGAGGACGCGCTGCGCGCCGCCGGCATCGACCCGGGGCTGCGCGGCGAGAAGCTCACCGTCGCAGACTTCATCCGCCTGGGGGAGGCCCGCCATGACGCGTGAGATCGTCGCCTCCGCGCCGGGCAAGGTGAACCTCCACCTCGGCGTCGGCGAGGCGCGCACGGACGGCTACCACGACCTGGTCAGCGTCTTTCATGCGGTGGACCGGCGCGAGGTGGTGCGCTTGCTTTACGACGGCACCCCCGTGGCCGGCCCAGCAGTCGAGTCCATGCGTACCACGTTCTTCGTGGATGAGCCCGACGAGGACATCGACGGGCCGAACAACCTGGCGTGGCGCGCCGTCGAGGCCGTGGTGGCGCGCGCGGGCGTGGCGGTGCCGCGCGTGCGCATCGAGGTGGACAAGCACGTCTTCGTCGCCGGCGGCATGGCGGGCGGCTCCGCCGACGCCGCCGCCGCGCTGGTGGCGTCCAACGCGCTAGTGGCCGAGTTCGGCGAGGCCTTGCCGGAGGAGGAACTGCTCGAGATCGCGGCGTCGCTTGGCGCGGACGTGCCCTTTTCGCTGATGGGTGGCACGGCGCTCGGCACGGGCCGCGGCGACAAGCTGGTCGAGATGCTCTCGCGCGGCCGGCTGCACTGGGTGTTCATCAACCCCAAGATCGGCATCAACACCGGGGGAGCGTTCTCGCTTCTCGACGACCTGCGCCACGGCAACCCCGCCCTTTTGCCACACATGGACGCCACCGACCTGTCCCAGGCGCTGACCTCCGGCGACGTGGCGCGCGTCGCCGCCGCACTGCACAACGACTTGGAGGCCCCCGCGCTTTCGATGCGGCCGGTGCTCAAACGCGTGCTTGGCGCTGCCGGGGAGGCGGGCCGCCGCGCGATCGTCTCCGGTTCCGGGCCCACCGTGGCCGTGCTCTGCGACGACGCCGACGCCGCGCGCTTTGCCGCCGAGCACCTGGCGGAGCGCTTCGACGGCTACGAGGTCTTCGTTGCGGAGGGCCCGGACCGCGGTGCGGTGGTGGAGAAGGTGGGTTAACCGGAGGCGTCGATAGGCGGGCGCCTGCGTAAGATTGCAAGCCATATGGCTAACCTGATCAACCTGGAAAACGTCTCCAAAACATGGGGGCTGAAAACGCTTCTCGACGGCGTCTCGCTCGGCGTGCAGACCGGCGAGCGCATCGGCATCGTCGGCGTCAACGGCGGCGGCAAAACCACCCTGCTGGAAGTGCTCACCGGCATCGAGCCGCCGGACGCAGGGCGCGTGTCGCACACCTCGGATCTGCGCATGGCGGTGGTGACGCAGCGCTTTACGCTGGATAGTGCGCTCACGGTCGGTCAGGCTGTCGTCGAGCCGCTAGGCCTGCAGATCTTTGAGTGGGCCTCCAGCGCCCGCGTGCGCGAGGTGCTCCAAGGCACCGGTGTGGCGGAGCTTGGCCTGGACACCCCGGTGGGGCAGCTCTCCGGCGGCGAACGGCGCCGCGTCAACCTCGCCGCCGCGCTCGTGCAAGACCTGGACCTGGTGGTGCTGGACGAGCCGACCAACCACCTCGATGTCGAGGGCGTCCAATGGCTCGCCGACCATCTGCTCTCGCGCAAGGTCGCCGTCGTGGTGGTCACCCACGACCGTTGGTTCTTGGATACCGTGGCCACCCTGACCTGGGAGGTCCACGACGGCGCCGTCGACGTCTACGAGGGCGGCTACAACGACTGGACCTTCGCCCGCGCCGAGCGCGCCCGCCAGGCCGACGCCATCGAGCAGCGCCGCCAGAACCTCGCCCGCAAGGAGCTGGCGTGGCTGCGCCGCGGCGCGCCGGCGCGCACCTCCAAGCCGCGCTACCGCATCGAGGCCGCCGAAGCCCTGATCAAGGACGTCCCGCCGCCGCGCGACACCGTCGAACTCATGGCGTTTTCCAAGCAGCGCCAGGGCCGCGTGGTCATCGAGCTCGAAGACGCTCGCATCGACGCCCCGGACGGCCGCACGCTGGTCGACCACCTCACCTGGCGCCTCGCCCCCGGCGAGCGCATCGGCCTGGTCGGCGTGAACGGCTCCGGCAAAACCACCCTGCTGCGCACCCTGGCCGGCGAGTACCCGCTCGCAGCCGGCAAACGCATCGAGGGGCAGACCACCCGCATCGGCTGGCTGCGCCAGGAACTCGACGACCTCGACCCGGAGCGCCGCGTCATCGACGCCGTCGAAGACGTCGCCACCTACATCAGCTTCGGCAAAAAGGAGCTGTCCGCCTCCCAGCTCGCCGAGCGCCTCGGCTTCTCCCCGAAACGCCAGCGCACCCCCGTGCGCGACCTCTCCGGCGGCGAGCGCCGCCGCCTGCAACTGACCCGCGTGCTCATGGCCGAGCCGAACGTGCTGCTTCTCGACGAGCCCACCAACGACCTCGACATCGACACCCTGCAAGAGCTGGAAAACCTCCTCGACTCCTGGCCCGGCACCCTGGTGGTCATCTCCCACGACCGCTACCTCATCGAGCGCATCGCCGACTCCACCTACGCGCTGTTCGGCGACGGGAAACTGACCAACCTGCCCGGCGGCATCCAGCAGTACCTGGACCAGCGCGCCGATCAGGCCCGCACTGCCGGCGTGCTGGATCTGGGGGAGGGGCAACCGGAGGCCGTCGATAAGCAGATGAGCTCCCAAGAAGAGCGCGAGCTGCAGAAGAAGATGAAGGCGCTCGAGCGCAAGATCGCCAAGGAAAACGAGCGGGCCGAAGCCCTCGAGGCGGAGATTGCCGCGCTGTCCGAGACCGGCGACTTCGACGCCATCGGCGCCAAAACCAAAGAGCTCACCGCTGTGAAAGATGCGCGCGAGGAGCTCGAGATCGAATGGCTCGAGTTGGGCGAAACACTTGAAGGCTAGGGTGGGGCGCATGATTTTGATCAACGTACGATTCAAGCCCCTGCCCGAGAACGTCGAGAACTTCCGCGAGCTGGTCAAGGACTTCACCGACGCCTCCCGCGCCGAGGAAGGCAACATCTTCTTCGACTGGTACCGCAACGAAGACAACCCCGACGAATACCTGCTCATCGAAGCATTCCAGGACGACGCCGCCGAAGCCCACGTCAACTCCGACCACTTCAAGGCCGCCCAGGAATTCTTCCCCACGATCCTGAAAGAGACCCCCACCATCATCAACACCCTCATCGAAGGCAAGACCGAGTGGGACCAGATGGCGGAGTTCAAGGTCTCCTAGGGGTAGCGCGGGTGTGACGTGATGTCTCCTGGGGCGCATTCATGGCTTAATATCTCCCCCGTCACATTTTCCTAGAACGTGAAAGGGGTGTCCCCAGTGACCGCTCCAGAGCCCACGCACGGCGGATCCACCGCCGCAGACGTGCCCGCCAAGGCACCGGCGATGAAAGCCGGCATCGGCCCGATGGTCGGCGCCATCTTCCTCATGGCAACCTCCGCCATCGGACCGGGCTTTCTCACCCAAACGTCCGTGTTCACCGTGCAGATGGGCGCAGCGTTCGCCTTCGCGATTCTGCTGTCGATCCTGGTCGACATCGCCGTGCAACTCAACGTCTGGCGCATCCTCGGTGTGTCCGGCCTGCGCGCCAGCGAACTCGCCAACAAGGTGGTGCCGGGCCTCGGCTGGGTGCTCGCGGTGCTCGTCGGCGTCGGCGGCTTCATCTTCAACATCGGCAACGTCGCCGGCACGGGCCTCGGCCTGCAGGCGCTCGCCGGCATTGAACCGCGCATCGGCGGCGCCATCTCCGCCGTCATCGCCTTGGTGGTGTTCCTGTCAAAGCGCGCCGGCGCCGCACTCGACGTCATCGTCGGCATCCTCGGCGCGATGATGATCCTGCTCATGCTGTATGTCGCCATCTCCTCGAACCCGCCGGTGGCGGAGGCCATGCGGCAGACGGTCGCGCCTGAGGCGATCGACTTCAACGTCATCACCATCCTCATCGGCGGAACCGTCGGCGGTTACATCGTGTTCGCCGGCGTGCACCGCCTCATCGACGCAGGCCACACCGGGCCGGAAAACATCGATTACCTCACCCGGTCCTCGGTCACCGGCATCATCGTCACCGGCATTATGCGCGTGCTGCTGTTCCTCGCGGTGCTCGGCGTGGTGGCCACCGGTGTCACGTTGTCCAAGGACAACACCGCCGCGGACGTGTTTTACCAGGCCGCTGGCGAGTTCGGCCGCCGCGCGTTCGGCCTCGTGCTGTGGGCCGCTGGCCTGTCCTCGGTGATCGGCGCGTCGTTTACCTCTGTGTCGTTTATGACCAAGCAGGGCTTCGACCCGAAGAAGCGCACGATGTTCACCGTCGCGTTCATTGTCGCCTCCGCCGCGATCTTCCTCGCGCTCGGCGGCACCCCGCCGCAGAAGGTGCTGCTGTTCGCCGGCGCGTTCAACGGCTTGATTCTCCCGATCGGTTTCGCGGTGGTGCTCTTCGTCGGCATCTTCCGCCGGGACCTGTTGCGCGGCTACAAGCCGCCGGTGTGGATGCTCACGATCGGTGTGCTCGTGCTGGTGCTCACGCTGTACATGGGCTGGAGCTCCATTAGCAAGCTTCCGGAGATTATCTCGATGTAGCGTTGAGGCACGTACGGCTCCTACACCCCAGCGCAGGCCCGCGCGTTGTTCCGCACGACCGATGTGGCGACAACGGCGGGCTTTTCCGCTGGCTTCGCCCAGGCCAACCTGATCGCGCTGGATAAGAAGTACGCGTTCGACTTTTTGCTGTTCGCGCAGCGCAACCCGAAGCCGTGCCCGCTGCTCGGCGTGTTGGAACCAGGGCAGGTGTCGTCGCTGCTGCTCGAGGGTGGCGATATCCGCACCGACATCCCGTCCTACCGGGTGTTTTCGCACGGCTCGCTTATCGACGAACCAACGGATGCCACCGCCTACTGGACCGAGAACACCGTCGCGTTTGTCATCGGCTGTTCGTTCACCTTCGAGCAGGTTTTGATTGACAACAACGTGCCGGTCGCCCACATCGAGCAGGGCGTGAACGTGCCGATGTTTATGACCAACATCGACTGCGAGCCGGCCGGGGTGTTCAGCGGGAAGATGGTGGTGTCGATGCGGCCCATCCCGGCGGGGTTGGTGGCGGACGCGGTGCGCATCACCTCGCGCTACCCGGCTGTGCACGGCGCGCCGGTGCATGTGGGGGAGCCGGGGCTGATCGGCATCGACGATCTGGGCGCACCCGATTTCGGCGACGCGGTGGACATCCCGGCCGGGTGGGTGCCGGTGTTCTGGGCGTGCGGGGTGACCCCGCAGTCCATCGTGATGTCGTCCAAGCCGGAGCTGGCGATCTGCCATTCGCCGGGCAAGATGCTCGTCACCGATGTGCGGGACGTGGCCTATCAGGTTCCCTAAAGGGCCCGGCTGTGGACAACTTTGTTACTGGTGTGGCGAGTTATCCACAGATTTTGGTTCGGGGGTTGTGCGGGGTTGCGTGCCGTTTAGTGTTCGTGGCATGAACCCGTTCGACGCGTTTATCGAGGCGATGGCCGCAGCATCCATGGAGACGCTGCGGCACTTCGACCTGCCGGTCGCGCTGGGCGCCGGCATGGCGCCGGATCGGGTACGCGCGTGGGATCAGATGCAAAAGGTGTACTACGGGCCAACGAAATTCACCCGCAAGCAGGCCCTGGCAGTACAGAAGGCCCGCGGATTCTCCCTGGACGAGCTCGCGCTGATCGAGCGCCGCGTCGGAGGCGTGAAAGATCTTAGCGAGCGGTGGCGGCTGCGCCTCGCCTTGTTGGATGTAAAAGGCGGGTACCGCGCGATTGAGCGCGCCGCACGCGAACTCGTGCCGCGCGAGGACAACGCCCCGACAAAGAAACAGGTCGCCTTCTCCGCGCCGAAGAACGGGCGGGCGCGCATCACCATAGACACCACCGACCGCAAAGCCGCCGACTTAGAGCACCGCCTGCGGCAAGACATCGACGCCACACAGCCGGCAGCACCCCAGATGGAGGGAGCGTTCTGGCGCATCGTCGAAGGCAAAACCGGCGGGGTCGTCGCCGCGGCACCGCGCCCGATTGTGATGGTGCCGATCACCGAGCACGCCCGCATCATGGCCGGCGACGGTGACGACGTCATCCTCACCTTGACTGACGGCACCACCATGACCGGGGCGGAGTACATGCAGCAAGAGTTCGGCGAGGCCTTGGAGGTTGCCGCCTTCCACCCGGAGGAAGGGGCGGTGAACCTCTACGACACCGAGCGCTTCGCCAACCAGAAACAGCGCGATATGGCCTGCATGGTCTCACCCGTGTGCGCCTTCCCAGGCTGCCGCCACGGGGCGTTGGGCTCCGAGATCCACCACGTGAACGCCTGGAAACACGGCGGCTACACCAACATGAACAACCTCGTGCCGCTGTGCCGCTACCACAACCGGGTCAACGACGACGACCCCTGGCGCAAATCCCGCGGCCGCATCGCGATGATCAGAGGCGCGCCCTGGTGGGTCTCACCCCGCGGATACCACCTGAGAAACACCGACCGTGGAGCACTCGACCAACTCTTCGGACCCCGAAGAGCAGGCCCCTAACACGCTAGGAAATCGTCGCGATGGTGGCGTTCGCCTTCACGCGCTCGCCCTGCTGTGCGGCAAGCGAGATCTGCCCGTCGCGAGGCGCTTTGAGCTGCGATTCCATCTTCATCGCCTCGACGGTCGCAATGGCATCGCCCTTGGCAACGACGTCGCCGTCGGCGACCAGCCATTCCACGATGGTGGCCTCGTACTTCGACGTCACCGCGCCAGCCTCGTCGCCGGAGGGGGCGGCAGCGTCAGCCGCAGCTGGGGCAGCGCCGCCGCCGAGCAGCGCGACGGGGAAGCCGATGGTGTGCAGGCGCCCGTCGATCTCGATAACGACGTCGCGGCGCTCGTCGTAGATGTGCTCGATGTCCACGTCACTGTGTTTTTGCGACGGCGAGTAGTTGTGGTCCACCCAGTCGGTGTAGACGTCGAGGCTGTCGCCGGTGATCTCGGGCGCGTCGACCATGTCGCGGTGGAACGGCAGCACGGTGCGCACGCCTTCGATGACGAACTCGCTGAGCGCCTGCTGCGCCCGCTTCAACGCGGTGTCGCGGTCCGGCCCCCAGACGACGAGCTTGCCCATGAGCGAGTCGTAGTAGGGCGGGATTTGGCCACCGGTGCGCACGCCGGTGTCGATGCGCACACCGGGGCCGGTGGGCACGTCGAAACGCGTCACGGTGCCGGGTGACGGTGCGAATCCGTTGGTGACGTCTTCGGCGTTGATGCGGAACTCGAACGCGTGACCATGGATTTGCGGGTCGGCGTCGCCGAAGGACAGCGGAAGCCCGTCTGCGATGCGGAACTGTTCGGCGATGATGTCCACGCCAGTGATGGCTTCGGTGACGGGGTGCTCGACCTGGACGCGTGTGTTGACCTCCAAAAACGACACGGTGCCGTCTTCGGAGACGATGTATTCGACGGTGCCGGCGGACTGGTAGTTCGCCTTGCGGATGATTTCGCGGGCACCTTCTTCGATGGCGCTGCGCTGCTCGTCGGTGAGGAAGGGGGCGGGCGCTTCCTCGATGAGTTTTTGGAAGCGGCGCTGGGTGGAGCAGTCGCGGGTGCCGAGGACGGCGACGTTGCCGTGCGCGTCGGCAAGCACTTGCGCCTCGACGTGGCGCGGGTGGGTGAGGAACTTTTCCACGTAGCACTCACCGCGGCCGAACGCTTCGCGCGCTTCGCGGCCGGCGGAGGCGAAACCTTCCTCGATGTCGGCCTCGTCGAAGACGACCTTCAGGCCGCGGCCGCCGCCGCCGAAGGCTGCCTTGATTGCGATAGGCATGCCGTGCTCGCTGGCGAAGTCGCGGGCTTCTTCCCAGGTGGACAGCGGCTCGCCGGTGCCCGGTGCGAGCGGGGCGCCCGCTTCGACGGCGAGGGCGCGGGCGGAGAGCTTGTCGCCGAGCAGCTCGATGGCCTCGGGTGAGGGGCCGATCCATTTCAGGCCGGCCTCCTCGACGGTGCGGGCGAAGTCGGCGTTTTCGGACAAAAAGCCGTAGCCGGGGTGGAGGCAGTCGGCGCCGGCACGGTGCGCGATCTCGATGAGCGCCGGGATGTTCATGTACGTCTCGGCGGAGGTGTTGCCCGGCAGCAGGTACGCCTCGTCGGCGACCTGGGTGTGGAGTGCGCCGGTGTCGGGCTCGGAGTAGACGGCGATGGAGCGGATGCCCAAGTCGCGGGCGGTGCGTGCGATACGCACGGCGATCTCTCCGCGGTTGGCGATCAGTACGGCAGAAAGAGTCATTCCTTAACCTTCCAGGGTGTAGCGCTCGAAGCGGAGTTTTCCGCCGGGCGGGAGTTGTGCGGCGATGTCGACGTCTTCGTTGATCACGGTCGCGATGACAGGGTATCCGCCGGTCACGGCGTGGTCGCGCAGGAAGAGCACGGGCTGGCCGGACGGGGGGATCTGCACGGAGCCTGCGACCATGCCTTCGCTGGGCAGCTCGCCGTCGCGAGAGCGGGTCAGGGGCGCGTCGGATTCGAGGCGCAGGCCCACGCGGTTGGAGTCGCCGGTGACGGTGAAGGTGGTGGCGAAGAACTGGTCCACGGCGTCCGCGTCGAACCAGTCGTCGCGGGGGCCGAGGACGCAGCGCACTACGCCGACGACGTCGGCGCCGTCGCGTTCGACGCGCAGCGGGTTGGACAGAAGCGAGTTCGCGGACTGCGGCGGGGTCAGCGACATGGCGATGGTGTCGCCGGCGGCAAGCGGCTTCGGGCCGAGGCCGGAGAGCATGTCGGTGGCCGCCGAGTCCAGTTCGGTGTCGGCGATGAGCCCGCCGCGCACGGCGACGTAGGTGCGGAAACCCAGGCGTGCCGGCTTGACGACGACCTCCGCGCCGGCCGGCACGATCGTTGGGGTGGCCAGGGGGGCGGGCCTGCCGCCGACGGTGACGTCGGCGTCGGCGCCGGTGACGCAGATGACGGTCTCGGCTAGAGCGGTCATGGTCAGCCCGCCGACGTTTTCTAAAAGCGTGGCGTTGCGTTTGTTGCCTACTGCGGCGTTGGCGGTGCGGGCGGAGGCGCGGTCGGAGGAGCCGGATGTGGTCACCCCGAGGTTGCCGTTGCCTTGGCGGCCGAGGTCTTGGTACAGGGTCTGCAGCCCGGCGTCGTCCAGCGTGAACACGGGCCTGCGCGGCGGTGTGGCCAGGTGCTTGCGCGCGGTTTGCGTGTCCGCCGGCAGGGTGTCTACGGCGCGGTAGTGCACGCGGTCGCCGGGGGCGACGAGCGCGGGCGGGGTGGCGGTGGAGTCCCACATCGGGGTGGCGGTGGTGCCTATGAGCTGCCAGCCGCCGGGGGAGGTGCGCGGGTAGACGGCGGAGAATTCGCCGGCCAGGGCGACGGCGCCTGCGGGTACGGCGGTGCGGGGCGAGTCGCGGCGCGGGATTTCCAGCGCGCGCGAGGCGTCTTCTGGCACGCAGTAGGTGAATCCGGGGGCGAATCCGCCGAAGGCGGCGACCCAGGTGGTGGAGGTGTGCCATTCGATCAGCTCGTCCGCGCTCATGCCTAGCGACGACGCCAGCGCTTCGACGTCTTCGCCGTCGTATCGCACGTCAATGTTGATGTCGCGCGGGGTGCCCATGTCGGCGGCGTCGGGGGAGTAGGAGGCCAGCACGTCCACGGCCTTGGTGGTGGCGGTTGGCGAGTCGAAGGTCACCAGCACAGTGCGGGCGGCGGCGACGACATCGGTTTGGTGCTCCAGTGGGGAGGCAGTAAGTGCCGCGTAGAAGTCCATGACGGTTTGTAGGTCTGGCAGATCCACGATGAGGGCGCGGGTGCCGACGCGTTTGATGTTTCTCACAGGACGGCCTCGATGCGGATGCCTTCGTCGGCAAGCTTGCGCACCACACTCCGGGTCAGCTCGACGGAGCCGGGGGAGTCGCCGTGGACGCAGACCGATTCGGCCTGGACTTTGACCTCGGTGCCGTCGATGGCGGTGACGGATCCGGTGGAGGCGACTTGGAGCACTCGCTTAGCGACGTCCTGCGGGTCGTGCAAGACCGCACCCGGCTCACGCCGCGACACGAGCGTGCCGTCGGGGTTGTAGCCGCGGTCCGCGAACGCCTCGCGGATCACGCGCAGGCCGGCCTTCTCGGCGATGTCGACGGCGACGCCGCCGGGCAGCAGCATCACGGCAAGGTCGGGGCTGAACGCCTTGATGCCGTCGATGACTGCTTTGGCGTGCGCTTCGTGGTGGACGATCGTGTTGTAGAGCGCGCCGTGCGGCTTGACGTAGCGCACCTGCATGCCGTGGACGCGGGCCAGCGCGTCGAGGGCGCCGATTTGGTAGAGCGTCTCGTCGGCGAGTTCTGCCGGGGCGTAGTCGATGAAGCGGCGGCCGAAGCCTGCCGGGTCGTTGTAGGCAACGTGGGCGCCGAGAGTCACGCCGTGGGCGGCGGCGTTTTTCAAGGTGCCGGCGATGGAATGGGGGTCTCCTGCGTGGAAGCCGGTGGCGACGTTGGCGCTAGAGACCATCTCCAGCATGGCTGCGTCATCAGCGACCGGGTTGCCCGCGGTGGTCTCCCCGAGGTCGGCATTGAGGTCGATATGCATGGCCCTAGTTATACAACCTGGCGCATGTGATCTTGCACTCAGGTTGGGCCGGGGGTGGTTTAGACGGCGCCGTTGTTGATCTTCTCGATCATCGCCTCGGCCTGCTCCATCAGCTGCACCTGCAGGTAGTCGGAGGCGGCTTGGCGGTCGCCGGACTGGACCAGTTCGACGATGTGCTCGTTGACCTCGATGAAGCGGCGGTTGAACGCCGGGTCGCGCTCCAGGATGGGCAGGGTGGCCAGGCGGAGGAAGGCGTCGAGCTGGTCCATAGTGTCGCCGAGCGTTTTCGAGCCCATCGCGGCGAGCACGACGTGGTGGAAGGCTTGGTTGACGGCGATGAGTAGGTCGTCGTCTTCTTCCTCGATGGCGACGCGGGCTTCCTTGTTCAGCTCGTCGAGGCGGTCGACGTCCAGGTCCGGGCCCCACAACAGCGCGGCCGGCTCAATGGCGGCGCGGGCGCGGAAGGTGTCGGTGACGAACTCCGGCGTCGGGGTGGCCAGGAACACGCCGCGGTTGGGGATGCGTTCGCAGAGACCTTCAGCGGTCAGCATGGCGAATGCTTCACGCAACGTGTTGCGGGAAACGCCGAAGCGCTCGGCGAGGGCGACCTCGTTGAGCTTTTGCCCGGGAGCGAATTCGCCGCGTGAGATCGCGCGGCGGACCTCGGCGGAAACGTTGTGTGCAAGCATGGCATCCGTATTGAAATCAGTTGTCGCCTACTGCGTTTGCGCAGGTGGGTGACCGTATTGGTTAGAACTAGAGAGAGTATATCGCATTTATTGTTCAACAATGCACCCGTAATCCCATATTGCACTTTCTTCTCAGGTTCACGTGCGTTTTTAGTGCTCACGGCGCCTGCGGGTACGGTTACACCCATGAGCCACGACAAGAAACCGCCGAAACTGTCCAAGAAGGCCTACGAGAAGGAACTGCTGCGCCTGCAGGCCGAGCTGGTAGCGATGCAGCAGTGGGTGGTGGAAAACGGCGAGCGTGTGGTCATCGTCATGGAGGGCCGCGACGCGGCGGGCAAGGGTTCCGCGATTAAGCGCATCACCCAGTACATGAACCCGCGCACCTGCCGGATCGAGGCGCTGCCGAAGCCCACGGAGCGCGAGCAGGGCCAGTGGTACTTCCAGCGCTACGTGGAGAAGCTGCCGACGGCCGGCGAGATCGTCATCTTCGACCGTTCCTGGTACAACCGCGCCGGCGTGGAGCGCGTGATGGGCTTCGCGTCCTCGCAGGAGTACCGCCGCTTCTTGCACCAGGCGCCGATCTTCGAGCGTCTGCTGGTTGAAGACGGCATCATGCTGCGCAAGTACTGGTTCTCCGTTTCCGACGAGGAGCAGTACAAGCGTTTCCAGTCCCGCCGCAACGATCCGCTGCGCCAGTGGAAGCTTTCGCCGATGGACTTAGAGTCCATCACGAAGTGGGAGGAGTACTCCCGCGCCAAGGACGAGATGTTTGTCCACACCGACATCCCGTCGGCGCCGTGGTACACGGTGGAAAGCGAGGATAAGAAACGCTCGCGCATCAACGTCATCTCGCACCTGTTGTCCACCATCCCGTACGAACACATTAAGCCGGACCTGCCGGAGATCCCGGAGCGCCCGGAGACCACGGACTATGAGCGTCCGCCTCGCGACGAGTTCCGCTACGTCCCCGACGTCGCCGCCGAGTTGGAGAAGCGCAAAGTGGGCAAGGGCAGCAAGAAGAAAAAGAGAAAGTAGTTACCGGGGCAGCCACTGCGCAAGGAGCGCCCGGACCGGGGTAAGGGTTGATGCGTAGGCGAGACTGCCAAGTACGGCGAGCACGCCCACGGCGATGCCCGCGATCGCCCCAGGGCTGAGAGCAGTCGCCCCGAATGTCACGTTGAGATCCACTTCAGAGTCTTTTAGCAACGTGCCCTTCGGGTAGTGCCTGAGGGACTTCTCCATGCCGGTATCCGACACCGTTGTCCGGTTGTGCTCTGTCACTCGTTTCGGCGGGGTGATCTCGCTGCCGAGTGTGAAGGTGACCAGCGGCTCGTCGTCCCCCTTGGCACCGACTGGCTTGTACGTCTTGTTCGCGACCCCGGCGAGGAGGTAGTCGCCGTACAAAGTGGCGTTTTTTCCCTCCACCTTCAGCTTGAGGTCCGAGTACTTTACATCTACGGCCCAGCCGTCGTAGCCACCCGCATTCTTGTATCCCTGTACCTGCGCTGAGCCGTCGAGCGCGAATGTCCACGTCTTTCCGGTCCGCGTCGCGGAGGTGACCGGGAAGGAGAATTCAAGCGCTTCCTGGTTCCACGTCGCGCCCCCGCCTGTGAGCACGCGACCTTGACCTTTAATGACGGCCTGATTCAGAAAACCGGTGGAAATGGGCCACACAAATTCGCCGCCAACCTCGGCGGGCTCAGCGGAGGAGCTTTCGGCGGCGGCAGGAATTGCCAGCGCAGTGGCGAATATAAGCGCGGAGAACCCCGCCGCAGCGGCGTTTCGGGAGATGAGCATTGAGGCGAATCCTGTTCGAATCAAATGAGGGCCTCGCCGGACGACGGGGCTCTTGGGACAGTGTTTAACGCACCAGTTGGGGCAGTTGTGGAGGCTTGATGCCGAGGATTGACGCGGCCCCCTGTATGAGGGCGCCGAGCGCGAACCCTAAACCGGTGAAAGCCATCGCCAGTGCGATTGCCCGCGTGGCTTGCGTAGCCGGCGAGCCGTCGTCTGTCGAGGAAATCTCCGTGAAAGTGTCTTCCTCCGCAGTTTGGCCTTCAGTGACGGCGGGGGAGCAAAGCAATAGCACCACCGCCACCGCGGTGGACAATCGCGCCTTGCACATGGACGCTACTTGCCCATGAACTGGTTAATCAGCTTCTGGACCGAAGGCTGAGTCGCCGCAAAGCCCAGGCCGCCCAGCACTGCGATAACCGCCATGACAATGCCGACGATTGCGCCGGTGCTCGAGCCGTCCTCACCGGTCGGCTTCGGGTCAGTCGGCTTCGGGTCAGTCGGCTTCGGGTCGGTCGGCTTCGGGTCGGTCGGCTTCGGCTCCTTCTTCGGGGCCTTGAATGCGAGGTTGACGGCGACTTTCGAGTCATCCAATGGCTTGCCGACTTCGTAGCTCGAGCCGAAGATGTCGACGCCGAACTCGGTCAGCTTGGTCGGGGTGAACGTCGCAGACAACTTGTTGTCCTTGCCGGGCTTCAGCGCATCTGTGACCTCGAACTCTGCGATCGGCTTGTCGTCTCCGGTGGCGGTGGTGGGCTCAGAGCCCGGCATTGCGCCCTTGCGCACGTAATCCGCCTGCAGGACGCCCTTCGTGCCGTTGACCACAATCTTGAAGTCGGACATCTTGATGTCCATAGCGCCGTGGTGGCCCTCGATCGAAATGGCGCCGTTGAGGTCAATGGTGCCGTTGCCGTTGGCATCGAGGGCGGAGTCGGCGGCATTGACCGGAAGTGCGAAGTCAGCAAGCTTGCCGTCGCGAAGCACCTTCTCCGCGCCTTCTGTGGTTGTGATGGTGCTGGCGACGAACGGGGATTGCACGTAGCGCAGGAACGATTCCTTGATGTTCCAGTGCGCATTTCCCGACTCGATGGTTGGCGCATCCGCGAAGGCAGCGGGGGTGGCGAATGCAGTCGAGATCATGGCCGTGGCGGTGATGGCCGCGAGGGTGGTGGTGCGGGACATTGATGAAGCCTTTCGGTGAGTTGGTGTGGTGGATGTAACATCGCACCGATTGGATAGGGTAGGCTAACCTTAGCAAGGTATCCCTAACTTTTTCAAGGGGTGGGGGGAGCTGGGGCTGGACACCAGAGTCCGGAGACGGGTTCACCCGCCTCGTCGGGGGCCACTAGGATCCGCCCACTGCTTCGCAACACGGTGATGGGCCAGTCGTAGACGGAGCTGAGAATCGCGTCGTTGTACACTTCGTCAACGGTGCCTGCCGCTGTAATCTCGCCCGCCTTAAGGCACACGACGCGGTCGCAATATCGCGCCGCGAGCTGTAGGTCGTGCAACACGACGATGACTGTCACACCGCGACGCGCAAGCGCGCGAACGGCTCCCATCGTTTGTTCTTGGAAGTGAACGTCCATGGCTGCCGTTGGTTCGTCGAGAAGCACGACCTGCGTTTGCTGCGTGAGCACCCGCGCGAAGGCTGCGCGGGCTCGCTCTCCGCCGGACAGCGTCGCAATCTCGCGGTCCTGTAGGTGGGTGATCCCCGTCGCGTCGAGCGCCGCATCCACGATCGCCGCATCGTCCGGCCCACGGCCCCAGGGGTGGCGGCCCATTTCGACGACATCGCGCACGAGGAAGGAAAACGCCACGCTGACGTCTTGGAGCATGACAGCGCGCGTGCGCGCGAGTTCGGAGGCTGTGCTTTCCGACGCATCCTTGCCCGCCACCTCGACCACTCCGTGCGCGAGCTGAATGTCACCCGCCAAGGCCGACAGCAGGGTCGACTTTCCGGCTCCGTTGGGGCCGATAAGCCCGGTGACCTGGCCGGCGGTTGCGTGCAGGTCGACTTGGTTAAGAATCGTGCGGTTTTGCTTCTGCACAGTGACGCCACGTGCGGTAACAGTCATATCTGGTGGTTCTTTCGTATCATTTGCCGCAGCAGCAAGAAGAATGTTGGCCCACCGATCAGCGCGGTAAATATGCCAATCGGTAGGTCTGCAAAGGGGATGATTGTGCGGGCGAGAATGTCGCCGGCACCGATCAAAAGTGCCCCACCGAGAGCTGAAGCGGGGAGCAGCACCTTATTGGAAGGGCCTACCGCAGTGCGCACGATGTGCGGCACCACAAGACCCACAAACCCGATCAGTCCCGCAAACGAGACAGCGGCAGCGGTGAGCAGCGTCGACAGCACGATCGCCGCCATTCGCAGGCGTGTGACATTGAGCCCGACGTGGTAGGCGGCCTGGTCGCCGAGTGCGAGAAGGTCGAACTTGCTGCCTAACAGCATCGCCAGCGTCAGTGACACGATGACCACGCCTGTCACTGCGCCCGTTTGCGCCCAGTTCGCGCCCGAGAGAGTGCCCATCTGCCAAAAGATGATTTGCTCTCGCGCGGTCGTGGGGGCCATAAAAGTGAGCACTGAAATAATGGCACCGCAGATAGCGTTGGCCGCGATACCCACCAAGATCAGGTTGAGCACGCGAACCTTGCCGCCGACTCGCGAGAGGAAGTACACCACCGCGGTTGCAAGGGTCCCAGATATAAAGGCAAGGACGGGCACCGTCATCGTGCCGAAAGTGGTGAGCCCGAAGACGAGCGCGACGGCGGCCCCGACGCCCGCGCCGGTGCTCACGCCGATCACGCTCGGCTCCGCGAGCGGGTTGGCGAAGACTGCCTGCATGAGCGCCCCGCTGACGCCCAGCGCGGCACCGACGAACAGACCGAGCACCAGGCGGGGGAGTCGGATCTGCCAGATCACGGACGCTTCCAGAGAGGTTGCGGACAGCGGACCGGCCTGGAGAATCGGCCACAGCTCACGGACCGAAAGCTCGAACTGTCCAACCATGATCGAGCCGATGGCTGTCGCCACCAGTAGCACACTGACGGTCGTGAACAGCGCCACACGGCCGCGGCGGCGGGCGTGAAACACCTCGGCGGAAGATGTCACTGCCCCTCCCCGTACAGGGCGTGGGCTGCGCGCAGCAGAAGTTCCCCGGTTTGGGGGCCGAACGCAAGCGAGTCGCCGTCGGGAAGTGAAAGCACGCGCTTGTGCTGGCCGGCGGTCGTCTGTGCGACACCGGGTCGTTGAAGCAGGCCCTCGATATCGCCGGTGGATTGCAGCCCGCCGTTCATCATGACGAACACCTCCGGATTGACCTGGGTGAGCGCTTCGGGGCTGGCGGGGGAAGCGTTGCCGATGCCGTTTTCAGTGTTCACGTCAACGCCGCCGAGCGCCTCGATGAGGTCCTTGGTGCCGTCTTCGCCGCCGAGCAGGTAGAACACGCCGCCGGTCCCGCGCGCGTACAGGAATGACATGCGCAGCGGCTGTTTCGGGACGACCTGTTTGATCGCTTCGAGAGCTTGCTGCACCTCTTTTTCACTTCGTTCCGCGAGGAGTTTGCCCGCTTCTGGCTCCCCGACGACGGAGGCCACGTTCATGATGTCCTCTCCCATTGATGCCATGGTCCGTTTCGGCTCCATGACGACGGTGGTCACGCCCGCCGCGCGGATTTGGTCGATGGCCTCGCTCGGACCGACGGAGTGATCCACGATGACCAACGTCGGGCGCAAGTTCAGTATTGCCTCCACGTTTAGTGAGTGACCGTTTTCGGTGACCACGGGAAGGTCAGAAAGCGAGGGTTCCGCGGAGCTGACCGTGCGACCGACAATGTTGTCCGCCAACCCGATACCGCGGAGCGTCTTTGTGTAGGTGCCGTAGAGGTCGAGCGCGAGGATGCGGGAGGTGTCGGTGACCGTGACGTCGTGGCCGTCGGCGTCAGTGAGTTCGACGGGCAGCGCAGTTTCGCGCTCCGCTTCGACGGGTTCTACCTCGGAAATCTCCGATACCATCGCGACGCCCTCAGCCTGGTGCGGGTCGGCTCCGGTTGCGAGCGACTGCGAAAGCGCCTTTTGTTCGGTTTGCACGGGGTTGTCCCAGCTGGCGCAACCTCCAAGCGACAGACCCACGGCCGCCGCGACCGCGCAGACGAGGGGTGTTTTCCAAAGCTTCATTGAGAGTTTCCTTTTCTATCCGGTTTTATCCGGTCGCAATAAACCTGGTCAGCGCGCCACCGGCGCCGAGCAGCGAGGCCACCAGAAGCAGGAGTTTGGCCACCGTTGAGTCGTCCCAGCCTCCGCTGCCGGCGCCGTCGCCTGCCGCGGAGTTTTTGATCTGGAACTTTCCGCCTTCGGGCTGTTTGGCGGATTCCACGGCATCTGTACCTTCTACCTCGTCGAACACGCTGCCTTTTGCGTTTTCGGGGGTCGTCCCTGAGTTCAGCTTCGCTTGGGCTCCTGCCGTGCCGCCGCGCTTCAGCGCCGCAGCGTCACCTGCGGTTCCGCCTTTGCCTGTCGACGACTCCGAGGAGGCTCCACCCTGCCCCTCGCGGCAGTTCGCCGTGTTGCCGAGGCGAGCGCTGAAACTCACTGGGTCGAGTGGGGCCCCAGCGGGGTAGAACTGGCCGAACGCCTCCGCGCCGACTTGGGTGAGCGTCGCCTGCGCGGAGCCGGACACCGCGGAATCGGAGACGCTCAGCTCGCTGAAGGATAAGTTGGCGATCGCGATGCGGCCGAAATCATTCGCCTTGCCATCAGTGCTATTCGACGAAACATTGATGACGATTTGGCCCGAATCGCCACTGAACTGGATCTCCATATTGGAAAAGCGGGTGTCTAACACCCCTTCGTGGCCGGTGAAGTGGATGGTGCCGGGGTAGAGGATGGAACCGGAGCGTGCGGCAGTGTCCACCGCGCCGGAATTGCCGGAGAACGTGAACGCGTTGCCGTCGTCGCCGACGCCTTTGAGTTCCCAGCGTCCTTTCGCGATGTTGCCGCGGATGTACGTGCGGAAAGATTGGCGAATGCCCCACTGGGCCTCGGAACTGACAATCCCACGAGACGCGCTCGAGTCACAGATCCCGCTGTCGCTGGCGCCACCCGCAGGTGCCGCACCAGTGGGTTTTGCTGCATTACCGGTGTTCGTGCCGCCACTCACCTTCGGCGCGCCGGCTGGTGTCGCGGGGACGGAGCCAGGGTTGACGTTCGCTGGACTGTTCGTTGCGTTGGAGGTTCCTCCCGTTCGGGAGGCATTGGACGTGGGGGCGCCGCTGTTGGCCGCTGGTGCAGGGCTCGTGCCTTCCTGCATCGGAAGTACCCGGCGATGCAGTGACTCACCGCTGCGCAGCAGTGTCTCAGTGTTGGCGAACATCGCGTTGAGTTCTTCCAGGGTGTCGTTGATCTCGCCGAGGAGGCGGGCCGGGCCGGAGGTGGCGCCCGATCTCTTTGCGCCGGAGGTGCCGCCGCCCTCTTTGGGCTGTGGGGCGGGGCCGGAGGCGTCGTTAAGCGATAGCTCAATTGTGACCGGGTCGAGTGGAGCGCCCACCTCGTAGAAGCCACCGAAGATCTCCGCACCGGTTGTGGTGAGGGAGGTGGGGCCTGCGATGGTCGTTGTTTGTGCGGAGAAATCCGGGGCGGCGTTGAGCGCGATGGTGGCGAGCAGCTCTTGGGTGCCTTCGCGCACCGGGCCGGTCGAGTTCATGCCCTCGTACTTCCGCGAAGCGTAATCCACCCGCAGTTCGGCTTGAGTGCCATTGACCACCACTGTGGGGTTGCGCAGCGTCATATCAAGCGCGCCGTTGTGTCCGGTGAAATGGACCTCACCCTGGAAGCTGATTTCGCCGGCCGAGGCTGAAGTCAGTGCCGAGGATTTGGCGTCGAACGTGAAACCGTCGCCTGAGCGCTGTGCGCCGCCACCGACCGAAATGCTGCCGTGGGCTATGGGACCTTCGATGTATTTTCTGAACGATTCGCGCACCCCCCATTGCATGGTTCCCGCTGAGACACTGCGGTGTGTGCTGGCAGGCTCTTCGGCCGCCGCGAGAGGAAGAAGCGCAGGCGCGGCGCCGAACATGGTGGCGGTAAAGCCGATCAGGCTCGCGCAAGCGACTGCGCCGAGGTGGGTGCGAACATTCATGGTTGCCTCGAGGTGCGAAATAGCGAAAAGTAGGTAGGCTAACCTTACCTAAGTAAGGTTAGGTTTGCATAATGTTGAAAGGGGTTGTCGTGATGGCGCAACAGACGGGACCTGCTACCAAACTCATTCGACCTGTCGGTGTGCGATTGCCGCGCACATATGAAGGCGGCGCTGTGCACTTCGTCACCTGGGAGCGCGCCCTGATCGCCTTGATCACAGGTGTGATCGCGTTTGGGGCGGGTACCGGAAACATCTGGGTGGCGTTCCCTGCGAGCGTGGCGTTGGTGGCTGCGGTTCTCGGGCTTTCGTCACTGCCCTCGCATAAGGGCCGCGATGCCAGTGCTCGACTGGGCAAACGCGCGGGGATCGTCCTCGCGGTGGCTTGGGGGTTGATTGTTTGCTTGGCAGTGCTAGTGCTGTTTCTGGTGCCTGCGCAGTTCACGCTCACCGGCGGAGTGCTCACCGCGTTCGTGGCGGCTGGGGCGATCTGGGGTGCGATCGCTTACGTTGACAGGCGTTAGTGAGCCCCGGCCTAGCCGGCGTGGGTCGAAAGGTCCTGGAACACTGCCTGGTTCAGGGCGAAAACGTGCTGGGCGGTGGAGATGATTCGTGCGCGCTCTTCGTCGTTAAGCTGTATCGCGTCGAGCGCTTCCTTGTAGTGCGCGCGGTAGTGTGGGATCTTGCCTACCGCGGAGAAGTTGTAGAAGTGCAATGCCTCGTCGGGCAGTGCGTACGCGTTCTGGAACACGCGTGCGAGCACCTGTCCGCCGGCAATGTCGCCGAGGTAGCGCACGTAGTGGTGGGCGATGACTTCCGGGCCGGAGTCCGGGGTGAGCGCCTCGAGTTCGGCAACGTAGCGCCTCGTGGCATCGAGTGGGGCGGTGGTTTCCTTCCAGCCGGCACCGAGCATGGCGGTGAGATCGGCTTCGAGGGCGGGCACGCGCTCGAGGCGCTCGTCGGCGATCTGCGCCACCGCGGGGTGGGAAGCGGCGCGGCGTACCGCAGCTTCGAGTGCCGAATAGATGTGGAAGTACTGCACTGTCAGCTCTGCTACGGCTGCCCGGTCCAGCTCGCCTTTTCCAAGGCTCGACATGAAGGGGGAATTCTCGGCGCTGGAGTGCGCAGTGGCAGTCTGGTCTTTGAGTGCGGCCGACAGTCGCTGGTCAGTGGGGGCGGCCATGGTCATCTGCTTCTCCAATCTAGGAATGAAGGGTAGGTTACCCTTAGTTGCAGATTGAGAATATAGGTAAGCCTAACCTTTAATCAATCACCCAAAAGGTTGATCCGCTTCGGGCGCCCGCGTGGTGTGGATACGGTTTTGTCGCCGGGGATCCAGAACCGCCACGGGGCGTCTTTGTTTTTGGAGATCCCGATGCGCGGTCCTGCGACCCATTCGGGTTCGGTGTCGCGTGGGGTGAGGTGAACGGGGGTGCCGTTGTCGCCTAACCCCAGTCCGAGCGCTTGGCCGAGGTTGCCTGGCCCGCGTGCGAGGTTTTCAAACGGGATTATGGCACGGTCGGGGCGTTGTCGCCGCTTGCGGGCGAGTGCTTCGCCGGCGATGATTTCGCCGCCGCGCATGAGGCAGCCTTGGCCGACGCCTTCGGGTGCGCAGACGATGTTGCTGTTGTGGTGGATGCCGTAGGAGAGGTAGACGTAGAGCCTGCCGGGTGGGCCGAACATGGCGGCGTTGCGGGCGGTTTTGCCGTTGTGGGTGTGGGCGGCGGGGTCGTCGTCGCCGAGGTATGCCTCGACTTCGGTCAGGCGCACGGTTACCCCGTTGTGGGTGATGAGGCACCCCAGCAACTGCGGTGCGACGACGTCGGCGGGTTGGGTGAAGTCGATCATTTCAGCCATTGCGCAAGCTTATCGACGACCGCCTCGTCCCCGTTTGACCCAATCACCTCGTCCGCGATCGCTTTGAGGTCGGGGTGTGCGTTTTCCATGGCGACGGCGTAGCCGGCGGCGCGAAGCATGCCGTAGTCGTTGAGGAAGTCGCCGAATGCTGAGGTCTGTGCAAGGGGGATACCCAGCGTGTCGGCGAGCGCTTCGAGTGCGTGTCCTTTGTCGGCGTCTGGGTGCATGATGTCTAGCCAGTGTTTGCCGCTGACTACAGCGCGCAGCTCGGGGGCGTGTTCGCGGACCCAGGGCAGGGCGTCGCGTTCGGCGTCGGTTTCGACGTAGAGGGCGATTTTGATCACGGGGGTGGGGTGGTCGCCGAGTGCTGCCAGTGTTGTGCGGGAGGCGTAGTACTTGTCTACCTCGGCGTCGATGGCCGGTGGCAGCGGGAGGGTGGCGGCCACTTCTGGTGCACAGATGACGGTGTGGGCGGGAAATGGTGCGTCGGGAAGCGCTGCGATGAGGTTGCGGGCAGCATCCAGGGGTAGGGCGGTGGTGGAGACCACCTCGCCGCCGTGCACCACCACCGCGCCGTTTTCCGCGATGAAGGTGTCGCACTCCGGGAACATCCGCTGCAGGGAGGCCAGCTGCCGCCCGGACGCCGGCGCGAGGGTCACCCCGCGGGAGCGCGCGCTCTCCAGCAGCGGCCAAAACGCGTCCGGCACGCGCCCGTCGCCGTCGAGGAGCGTGCCGTCCATGTCCAACGCAATCAACCGAGGTGTCCGCATTGCCCCCACACTACCGGTGTGATGTGGAACACTGGGGAAGCATGACCGATCTGATCAAGACTGAAGTACGCGACACCACCGGTGTGATCACCCTCGACCGCCCGAAGGCACTGAACTCGTTGAGCCCCGAGATGGCCCGCGCCATCGACGCGACGTTGAAGCAGTGGCGCGACGACGACGCCATCGAGCAGGTGGTCGTCCAATCCTCCGGCAAGCACTTCTGCTCCGGCGGCGACGTGCGCGCCGCCCGCGACGGCATCCTCGAGGGCCGCGGCGACGAGGTCGACGCGTTTTTCGCCGACGAGTACGCGATGAACCTGGACATTGCGAACTACCCCAAGCCGTACATCGCGCTGTGCAATGGGGTGATCATGGGCGGCGGCATGGGCATCTCCGCCCACGGCTCGCACATGGTGGTCACGGAAGATGCCTTCGCATCCATGCCGGAGATGAACATCGGCTTCGTCACCGACGTCGGGATGTCCTGGCTGCTGCAGAATCTGCCGAAGCACCCGTCGCTGGCGCTGGGGAAGTTCCTCGCGCTGACGGGTTACCGGCTCACCCCCGACGACATGCTGGCCACCGGCCTGGCCACGCACAAGGTGGCCACGCTGGACGGGGTGCTCGACGGCATCGTCGCCGAGGGGCCCGGCTACCTCGACTCGGTCGCGGTTGAGCCGGGGGAGTCGCAGCTGCTTTCGCTTCTCGACGACATCGAGCCCACGTTCCAGGGCTCATGGGCTGAGATTCAGGGCAAGTTGGACGGGGAGTTGGCGGAGCTCGTCGCAAAGCTGACGGCGAAAGCCTCCCCGTCGTCCCTGGTCGCCGCCGCCGAGCTGTTCGCCGCCAACGCCTCGCAGGACCTCGCCGGGGCGCTGGACAACGAGCGTCGCTTGGGTGCCATGATGACCCGCGAACCAGACTTCGCAGAGGGGGTACGCGCGGTGCTCGTGGACAAAGACCAGTCCCCGAACTTCGCGCCGCAGCCAGAACCCGGCAAGTACCGGGACATTTTGCGCTAAGCGCTGCGCAATCGCGGGGGTGCAGCACCCGCACGCGGCCCCCGGACGCTACAGTAAGGGGGCGATTACGGGCGAAGAAATTGCCCCCGATTCCCACATGCAAAAGGAGCGACGTTGACCGAAACGACCAACCCCCGCGACGACTGGAACCACAAGCTCACCCTCGCGCAGGAGATGCTGCCGCTGATCAGCCGCCTGCACCGCGAGCACAACGCGGCGACCTCGGTCTACGGCCGCCTGCTGGTGGGTGTCACCGACATCGACATCATTAAGGCGCACCGCTACGCGCGCCGCATCGACGAAAAGGAGCTCGCGCTCGACGAGACGCTGCCGATCCTGCGCGAGCTCGTGGAGATGGACCTCGGCACCGCCTCCATCGACCTGGGCCGCCTGGCCAAGGAGTACAAGCACTCCGACGAGAAGGACCTGCGCTCCTTCCTCGACCGTGAGCTCGCCGACGTCATCGGCACCTCCTCCGAGCTCGAGGCCCGCGACGTCGTGCTCTACGGCTTCGGCCGCATCGGCCGCCTGCTCGCCCGCATCCTCATTGCCCGCGAGGCGATGTACGGCGGCGTGCGCCTGCGCGCGGTGGTGGTGCGCAAGAAGGGCGACATCGACATCATCAAGCGCGCGTCGCTTCTGCGCCGCGACTCCGTGCACGGCCCGTTCAACGGCACCATCACCGTGGACGAGGAGAAGGAAATCATCTGGGCCAACGGCACCCCGATCCAAATGATCTACGCTAACGACCCGGCAGAGATCGACTACACCGCCTACGGCATCGACAACGCCATCGTGGTGGACAACACCGGCGCATGGCGCGACCGCGACGGCCTGTCCAAGCACCTCGAGTCTAAGGGCGTGGATCGCGTCTTGCTCACCGCGCCGGGCAAGGGCGACATCCCGAACATCGTCTACGGCATCAACGAGGACATGATCGGCGAGGAGCGCGTCCTGTCCGCCGCGTCCTGCACCACCAACGGCATCACCCCGGTGCTGAAGGTGATCAACGACCGCTACGGCGTCAAGCACGGCCACGTCGAGACCGTCCACTCCTACACCAACGACCAGAACCTCGCGGACAACTTCCACAAGGGCAACCGCCGCGGCCGCGCCGCCGGTTTGAACATGGTGCTCACCGAGACCGGTGCCGCCAAGGCCGTGTCCAAGGCGCTTCCGGAGTTCGAGGGCAAGCTCACCGGCAACGCCATCCGCGTGCCCACCCCGGACGTGTCCATGGCCGTGCTGAACCTGGACCTGGAAAAGGACGTGGAGAAGGACGAGGTGAACAACTTCCTGCGCCGCGTGTCCACCCACTCCAACCTGCGTCAGCAGATCGACTACATCAACTCCCCGGAGGTCGTCTCCACCGATCTGCTCGGCACCACCCACGCGTCTGTGGTGGACGGCCTGGCCACCATCGCCTCCGGCAACCACCTCGTGCTCTACGTCTGGTACGACAACGAGTACGGCTACTCCCACCAGGTGGTCCGCGTCGTCGAGGACATCGCGGGCGTGCGTCCGCGCGTGTTCCCGGAGCGCAAGGACCCGGCTGAGATCCAGTAACTAGCATCATGTACCGCAAAATCGCAGCCCTAGCCAGCTTGTTCGCGCTGGCCGGCTGCGGCGCGCATGGCACCGAGCTGGGGCTTGAAGACGCCGCGCTGGCTGGCGACTTCACCGTCGCGGACGTGGCAGGGCCGGACGTGGAGCGGGCCTACGTGTTCTGCCCGTACACGGACAAGGCCGAAGCGCAGCGCCTCGGCTTCGACTCGGACAGCGTGCCCGGCATCGACGACAGCTCCCAGGCCTGGGAGACCGCCTCCGGCATCGGCGTGATCGCCGGGGGCCGCGCGGAGATCGAGTGGTTTGACCCGCGCGCGGTCGACGCCTGCGGGCCGGGGGTGGAGCCGTACCAGGAGATCGACCCGGCGGCGCCGGTGCACACGGCGACGGAATCCCGCGAGTTCGCGGACGGCGAGACCGCCGAGGTCACCGTCCTGCGGTTCGAATAACCTCGTCGTAGTAGCCCAGCACCGTCTCGGTGGAGGCGCGCCACGTCCAGCGCTCGGCCTCGGTGCGCCCGGCGGCGGACATGCGCTCGCGCAGCTGCGGCTGCGCCAAAATACGCTCGATCGGGTCGGCCCACGCTGTGTCGGGAGCCTCCGGGTCAACCAGCACGCCGGTTTCACCGTCCGCCACCACAAACGGCAGCCCGCCAGCCTTCGCCGCCACCACCGGCACGCCCGATGCGAACGCCTCCAACGCGGCAAAACCCAACGTCTCCGTGGTGGAGGGAAACAGCAGCACATCGCCGGATGCGTAGGCTGCGCTCAGGTCCGCGCCGGACAAGTATCCGGTGAAGGTGGCCCAGGCGGGCGGGTTGGCGCGGAGCTCGTCGTAAAGCGGGCCCTCGCCCACAAACGCCAGGCGCGCGTTCGGGATGCGCTTGCGCACCTCTTCGACGATGGGGATACAGCGGTCCACGGATTTCTCCGCCGAGATGCGGCCGACGAAGATGACCAGGGGGTCGTCCGGATGGCCGTCGGAAAGCACACTGCGCATCTCGCGGGTGCGCGCGGCGGGGGTGAAGCTTGCCGTATCCACCGCCTTCGGCCACAGCCGCACGTTGGAAATGCCGTAGTCGGCCGCCTTGTCCATCATCGGGCCCGAGGTGACCAGGTTCAGCCCCGCGCGGCCGTGGAAGGTGCGCAGCCCCCACTCGGCGATCGGCTTCACCCACGGAATCCCCAGCTTGAGGCAGTACTCCGGCACGTCCGTGTGAAACGACGCGATGACCGGGAAGCGGCGCGCCACCACCAGCGTGGACCAGCCCGCAGTCCAAATTGGGTTCACCGCGTGCACGATGTCCGGGTTGAACTCGCGAAGCCGCCGGTAGGTTTTCGGACCCAGCATGCCGTGCTTGACCTCCGGGTACACTTTCAGGCTGTGCGAGCGGATCGGCACCACCTCGAAGCCCGCGTACTCGGCGGGCGGGTTGCCGGGCGCGAGGATGAGTACTTCGTGGCCCAGCTCGGCCAGTTGGTCCAGGTGTCGGGTGGTGCGGGTGACCACGCCGTCGATTTTGGGCAGGAAAACCTCGGTGAGTAGCGCGATGCGCATCTACTTCTCGCCCTGCGGCACGCCGGCGGACTGCGCGGCGGTCCACAGCGAGCGCGCCGGGATCTTCGAGCGGTCCGCGCGGTCAGCGTACTTCTTCGCCACCTCCTCGACCTCCACGAGCAGGCCTTCTTCCAGCTTCGTCGGCTCCAACCCCAGGTCTAGGAATGCGTCGTTGACCACGTGGAGTTCGTTTTCGGCGGATTCCTTGCGCGGGTTCGGCACCATCTGCACCTCCGCGTTCGCAATCTTTGCGACGAGCTCCGCCAAATCCCGCACCCTGTGCGTCTCCGTCATCTGGTTGAAAATCTTCACGCGCTCACCGCGCGCCGGCGGGTTCTCCACCGCCAGCTGAATGCAGCGCGCCATGTCGCGGATGTGGATGAACGCACGCGTCTGCCCGCCGGTGCCGTGCACGGTCAGCGGGTAGCCGATCGCTGCCTGCATGAGGAAGCGGTTGAGCACGGTGCCGTAGTCGCCGTCGTAGTCGAAGCGGTTGATCAGGCGCTCGTCGCGAAGCGTCTGCGGGGTGTGGGTGCCCCAGATGATGCCCTGGTGCAGGTCCGTGATCCGCAGCTCGTCGTTCTTGGCGTAGTAGGCGAACAGGTGCTGGTCCAGCACCTTGGTCATGTGGTAGACCGAGCCCGGGTTCGTCGGGTAGAGGATCTGCTGCTCCACAATGCCGTTGTCGCCCGTGTCCACCTGCACGTCCAGGTAGCCCTCCGGGATTTTCATGCCGGCGGTGCCGTAGCCGTACACACCCATGGTGCCCAAGTGCACGACGTGGATGTCCTGACCGGATTCCACGATCGCGGCGAGCAGGTTGTGGGTGGCGTTGACGTTGTTGTCCACGGTGTAACGCTTGTTGCGCGAGGACTTCATGGAGTACGGCGCGGCGCGCTGCTCGGCGAAGTGGATCACGGTGTCCGGCTGGAATTCCTTCAGGAACGCCAACAGTGCGTCGTAGTCGTGGGCGACGTCAATGTTTTCGAAGTCGATCTGCTTGCCGGAGGCTTCCAGCCACGCGGCCAGGCGCTCGTCGATAGTCGCGATCGGCGTCAGCGACTCCGCGCCGAGCTCGCCGTCGATGCGGCGGCGCGACAGGTTGTCCACGATCGTGACCTCGTGCCCGAGGTCTGAAAGGTGCAGGGACGCGGGCCAGCCACAGAATCCGTCGCCGCCCAGAACTGCAATTTTCACTAATTCTCGCCTTTCTTTACGCACATTTCCGCACACGTTACCGCTGTCCGGGAACCTTTGCTGGGCGAACCCGAGTGCCCGCACCCCCGGCGCATTTTAATTTGGGAAGGGCATACAAATAAGTGGTAGCGTTCCCTGTGTTTTAGCGGTGTCGAAGCATTGAAAAAGTTGGGAGCAGCATGTCCCGTCAGCTCAGTTCTGATCGTGCGCACGTCAAGCGCATTACCGCGGCGGCGACGGTGCTGGCGCTCGCCGGCGGGGCCGCCACGGTGCCGCTCGGCCCGGCGCTCCCGGTGGCGCACGCGCAGGTCGCCCCGGTTCCGCAGGAGGGCCTGAGCCACGGCGCGGTGCGCCAGACGTTCGGGGTGAACCCGGACTGGGAGGCCTCGGTCTTCTTCTCCGACGCGATGACGGTGGGCACCGTCGCGGTGGACTTCGTGCCGCAGAAAACAGGCCAGAGTGCCTTGGAGCGACCCGAGCAGGCACCGAAGGACGACCCGGTGTTCAACGTCATCCCGGAGACGGCGACGTACACGGTGAAGCACTACAAGCAGGTCAACCGTAGGACCGTCGAGGCCGCAACGTACGAAGTGACCGGCCGCAGGAGCCAGGCCGAAACACCGAGCGGCAACTGGGCCATCCGCATCGCGTACGACTTGCCGGACGTCGCCGTCGAAAAGAACGACCGCCTCGCCCTGTTCGCCACCGGCATGGGGGCGAAGTACCCGAAGCCGCTCGCTGGCGGCGACATCCGCTTCACCATGCCACGCATCAACTCCGGGTTCGGCGGCACAATCCGGGTGCACAACCCCGATGCCGAGAAGGTGGAGACGCCGAAGCTGCTGCTGCAGCAAGGCACGACGACCACCGACGTGCCGGTTGCCGAGGACGGCACCTACGAACTGACCATCAACGGCGCGTCGGGCACCTACACCGCCAAGGTGGTTCCGCCGGCAGGTTTCGCCTCGCCGGAGCCGAGGACGTGGGATGTAGCCAGCGGCGCGCCGGACCGCGACTTCGATGTCTACCCGATCACTGTGAGTGGCAGGCTTCTCGACGCCTCCGGTGACCCCGTGCAAGGCGCCACCGTGGCGATCGCCGGCCGCAACGCCATCACGGATCAGGACGGCAACTTCACCGTGACCAAGGTCCCGGTGGGCACGTACGACTTGGTGTTCGGCGGGACCACAACAACCGAGACGAAAACGGTCAAAGGTGTTGTGGTGAGCGACCAGCGCGACAACTGGATCGGCGAGCAGCGGGTCAATGAAAAGCCGCAGTTCGGCACCGTGTCCGGCAAGGTGGTGGACCCGTCAGGCAAAGGTGTCGCGAAGGTGACGGTGACGGCTGGTGGGAAGTCTGCGACGACCTCTGCCGACGGCACCTACTCGATCGCTGGGGTGCCGGCTGGTTCGGTGACGGTCGAGGTAGATGCCCGCACGGTTCCGAGCGGCTATTCCGTGTCTGCCGCGCAGCAGAAGGAGCTGACGACAGCTGGCCTGTCCGGCGTGGACTTCAAAACCACACGTGACACGGGCACCGTGTCCGGCAAGGTGGTCGACCCGTCAGGCAAAGGTGTCGCGAATGTGACGGTGCAGGCAGGAAGCGAGTCGGCTCAAACCTCTGCGGACGGCACCTACTCGATTCCTGGGGTGCCGACCGGTTTGACCACCATCAAGGTCACCGTGGTACCAACCAAGTACCTCATTCCCGCGGCGCGACAGGAAAACGTGGCGGTCGGCGGTGTTTCGGGCGTGAATTTCCCACTCGCGCTGAAGCCGACGCCGACGCCGAAACCGACGTCCACAACACCGAAACCGACCACGTCGAAACCGACCACGTCGAAACCAACCCCGTCGCCCACCACGCCGAAGCTGACGACCGCGAAGCCGAAGCCGACCACGCCCAAGCCGTCGCCGACGACATCAAAACCAACGCCGACGCCCACACCCACGACGACGGCCCCGAAACCGACGCCGAAACCAACCCCCACTCCAACCCCGAAACCGACGACGACTCAGCCGCCGGCGCCGACGGTCGGCTCCGTGTCCGGCAAGGTCACTGACGCTGCCGGCAAGGTGGTGCCGGGCGCGACTGTGACGGCTCGCGACGCAGATGGCAAGGAGTACACCGTCCAAGTCGCCAAGGACGGGACTTTCCAGCTCAACAACCTGCCGCCGGGAAACTACACCGTCACCGTCGGCGTGCCTAAAGGCCACGTTGCGCCGCCGCCCGCCAACGTGACGGTGAAGGCGGGGCAGACCGTCAGGCTGCCCGGGTTCGTGGTCAACCCTGAAAAGCCGAAGGCGCGGTTCGATTGGGACCGTGTGGTGGTCAAGCCCGGTGAAACCCAGGTCAGCGCGCCGAAGCGTTCCGGCGACACCACTTCCGCACCGAGTTTCCGCACGACCGGTGTCACAAAGGTCAGCCCCGACGGCAAGACCACACAGATCCCCGCCGAGGACCGCTGGATTTCGGTGGAGAAGGACGGGACGGTCGTCGCCCGCCCGCCGCGCAACGCCGCGCCGGGCGAGTACCGCGTGGAGGCCAAGGACGCCGCGGGTCAGACGCATACCATCACCGTCGAGGTGGCGCAGCCTGCGCCGATGGCGAAGCAGCACGAGGTGCGGTTCCCGCTGATCCCGGTGCCGGCGGGGTCGACCCGCCAGGCAGGCCGCCCGCGCGCGCGAGTCACTGACGGCCCATTCGTCTACCAAGACCGCCGCGTTCCTGAGGGCGCGCGTTTCGACGTCGACCCGGCGTTCGCCAGCTGGGTGCGCGCTGACGACAACGGCCGTCTCACGTTCACCCCGCCGCGAGACGCCAAGCCCGGCATCCGCACGATCCCGGTGAAGGTGACTTTCCCCGACAACTCCGCCCGCACCTACAACGCGGAGGTGGAGATCGGGGATCCGCTGCTCGCCCTGACCACCGAGCTCGGCTACGAGGAGGGCCTGTCCGTGCGCCCCGGCGAGGGCGTCACCGTGCTGCGCACCGGTGCCACCGCGCTGCCGGAGGGCACGACCTTCAAGGTCGACCGTTCCACGCCGCTGGACGGCTGGGTCGCGATGGTGGACGCGCACTCCGGGGATCTGCGCTTGTTCGCCCCGAAGCAGGGCAGTGACGTGGAGGTTCCGGTGATCGCGTACTTCGCGGACGGGTCGTCGACAGAGCTCACCGCGGGCGTTCGCTTATCGACGAGCTCCGCCCTATCCAACAAACATTCCCCCTCGTACGCCGACGTTTCCGCCGCCCCCGGCGGGACCGCGACGGTGGGGCTGACCGGTTCCGTGCCGTCTGGCACCACGTTCGTGGTCGTGGATGGTGGGGGACTGCGCAACGTGGACGTCGATAGGCAAACTGGCTCGCTGAAGATCCAGCTGGCCCCGGACGCGCAGCGCGACACCCCGTACACGGTGACGGTGCGCGTGCGCTACGCCGACGGCAGCACCGAGGAGATCGCCGCGAAGGTCACGGCCGTCTCGGACGCGGTGCGGTTTAGCCCGCAGGTCGCCGGCGGCGATGGCGCGTCGGTGCGCACCGGCCTGCCGCGCGGCGCGAAACTCGTCGACTTCGACCACACCGGGTGGGATGTCGCCTTCGACTCCGCCACCGGCGAGCTGACCGCAACGCCGAACAGCGACGTGCCCGCGGGCACCGTGCTGAAGGTGCCGGTCAAGGCGACATTCCCGGACGGCTCCACGAAGATTGTGGAGTACCCGGTCACGGCCACCGCCGCGCCGGAAACGAAGCCGCAGCAGGGCTCGTCGGCATCCGCCGGGTGGATCGCGGTGGTCCTCGGCGCGCTGGTGGCCATCGCGGGCGTCGGCTACGCGGCGTTTCTCAACCAAGACGCCATCAGGGCGCAACTGAAGCAGTTCGGATTCTAGAAAGGGACACCGGCATGAACGTAATGAAGAAAACGATGGCAGTGTCCCTCTGCGCTGCCCTGGCCGTCACCGCGGCACCTGTGGCGGACGCGAAAGTCACGCTCGGCGCCACCCAGCCGGACGCGACCGTGAACCACTCGAACGCCTCCACGCCGTTCATCAACGGCTACATCACCCCGCGCGGTGAGGGCCGGTTCGACTACTCGCACCCTGCGTCGCAGGCAGACAACCACCAGTTCGACACCTCCATGGCAGTCCGCGCAGGCGGAGCCCTGGTGGACCCCGGCCTGCACGCCAAGCCGGAGGTGACCACCGAGGGCTCCGCCGACGTGCTCACTTACACCCAGCAGCACAACAACTTCCTCATCACCCGCACCTACCGCATCGACGGCGGACGCGTCGACGCCACCGTGACCGTGAAAAACACCGGCCGAGCGAACGGCGAAGTGGGCATCGACCTGGCCAACGCCCTGCCGTCGTCCGCGGGTATCACGGCGAAGCGCAACGGCAGCCGCGTGACCGTCCAGCCGAAGTCCGGCGGCTACATCACCGACGTGCGCTTCACCGCGCCGGACGCGGTAGCGACGGGCGAAACCAAAGCGGCGGCACTCGCGGGAGCGAACAACGGTGCCCAGCACCAGGCCGCGAGGTGGGAGCGCACGGTGGCCCCGGGGGCGTCGATAAGCGCGGGCATGTCTGTGAGCATCACAACCCAAGATTCGGCGCTGGACAGCGACGGCGACGGGCTGCGCGACTCCTGGGAAGCCGAGGGGCTCAGGCTTGCCGACGGCACGTACCTGCCCATCCAACGCTGGGGCGCAGACCCCGACCGCAAAGACCTGTTCCTGCAGGTCAACTGGATGAAATCCGAGTGGGAGACCATCGGCTGCGACCGCACCGAACGCTTCGCCGCCACCCTGGAAGATTTCGCCGAATTCGCCGCCTGCGCCACCGCGAACACGAAGAGCTACGCACCGAACCCGTCGCTGCTCAAAGAACTGGAAGACCTCTTCGACGACCACGGCATCAACCTCCACATCGACGCGGGCAAGTCCTACGTCAGCGAATCCATGGCAAGCATGACCGCCGCCGAACGCAAAGGCGGCGACACGGAGCCGTACACCGCCGAATACTTCGGCGGGCTCGACGACGACGGACGCACCGCCAAGCTGGAAGAGCAGGCAGACAGACTCCTCGGCGCGCGCCGGTCGGTGTTCCGCTCGGCGCTCATCGGCACCCGCTTCGACGAGAGCGACAAGAAGAACGTCACCGGCCTCGGCCAGGTCAACGGATCCACCTTCTTCATCTCCGGGGACGTGACCAACAGCGACGAGCTGTTGCGCAACACCATCCTCCACGAGTTCGGCCACACGCTGGGCCTTATGCACTGGGGGCGTGAAACCCGCGGCAATACCGCCCAGCGCCCAGTGCGCTTCGTGGACACCAAAGACCCGTCGATGGAGTTCGACCGCCCCGGCTACGACTGGCTGGGCGCCTACAAGTCCACCATGAGCTACGCCCACCAGTTCTCCACGTTCGGATTCTCCGACCAGGAAGTGCGCACCACCGAGGCGATCCCCAACGCCGAGGACAAGTCCCGCTACAAGCCCAAGGACGACAACTTCAACTACGCCATCCCGTCGGATTGGGACAACCTGCTGTTCAAAACCGAGTTCATCGGCAAGGGCGTGCACGACTACGACCACACCGCCGACGCCCCCGAGGTCCTCGCGGACGAGGAACGCGCCGTGGTCGACGAGCTGATCTCCGCAGCCGCCGCCACCGGCAATAACGACGGCAAGGTCGGCTTCAGCCTCGCCCGCAACCTGAACAACGACAACGGCATCATCACCCAGGCCGACACCAACATCATCAAGGGCGAGCTGCGCAACCTCGGCTCCACCGACGACACGTTCACCGTCGTCGCGGACTACGGCGTCGGCGAGTTCAGAGGCAACTACTTCGCCAAAGGCGACTCGAACTACATCACGCCCGTGGACATCGAAGTCTCCCCGGCTGCGTTCATCGACAACCCGGTCGTGCCGCTGCACATCACCGTGTCCAACTCCGAGGGCGCCCGGGTCTTCGACGACACGTTCAACGTCTCCGCGCTCGAATACTCCCGCGCCGAGATGGACAAGGTGCTCAAGGAGGTCCTCGCCTCCAACGCGGACGAGAAACTGAAGGCGTTCGCCCGCAACCGCCTCAAGGCCGCTCCGTCCGAGACCCCGACTACCACCGCGAAGCCGGCGCAGGTGCCGGGGAAGGCGGAGCCGTCGCCAAGCGAGAAGCCCTCCGGCAGCTCCGAGTCGCCGCTGGGGATCATCATCGGTGTGCTGCTGGGCCTCGTCGGCCTGGGCGCGGCCGGGTTCGGTTGGGCGCACAGCCAAGGTCTGATCTAGGACGCGCGCTCGCCCCACCACTGCTCGAGGTACTCCAGCGCCTGGTCGATGGCGTGGTGGGTGTCCACCGCCTCCATCGACGGCAGGCCCTCGGAGCGGAACTGCGGTCCCAGGTCCTTGAACGGGCTGATCGTGCGCTCTTCGCGCATGGCCGTGTGGATGGACTCCAGGATGTCGTTGAGCCTGCGCGCCACGATTTTCTTCTGTGCGCGGTTGAAGGTGGGTGGGGCGAACGGGTTGTCGTCGATGAGCATGTGCCCTGAAAGCTTGCCCACGCGCGGGTCGAACGCGAATACCGCGACCGGGAACGTGAAATCGGCGTTCATGTTTGGGCGGAACTCGATGCAAAACGTGGTGTAGAGCGCGTTGTCCTGCGAGTCCTGCAGCATCGCCACCGTGGCGGTAGTCATGTCCTCCGCCTGGAACGACGCGCGGCGCTTCAGCGCGAACGCGGGGTCTTGCGGGTCCACGATTTTCACGGTCTTGTCGTCGAGCGCGACGAGGATGCGGCCGAGCTCGGCGACCACGTTCGCGGCGTCTTCGGGCGAGTACCACTCGGGCGCCTGCGGGCTGCCGGGCTGCAGCATCGCCAGTTCAACCTCGTGGGAGTCGATGTCGTGCACGATCACGGCGACGCGCAGGCCGGTGTCGATGACGTAGTCGGCGTCTAAGTGGCGGGCGATGTCTTCGTCGAAGTACGGGTCGTCCTGCTCGAGCCCGAGGCCGTCGGCGAGGTCCGCAGCCTCTTCGTCGTAGGTGTCCAGGTAGTACAGCTCGTAGGTATCAAATCGCATGGGTCCCCCCTAGGTTTCATGCGGCAGCCCCCTGCTGCCGCCTATCGATGACACTAAAGTCCGCCACCTGCCCGCGCAAGAGATCCCGTGCTCATGAAAATGCGCACTGGCGATGGAACCGGTGCGAGCAATATGGTTGCGCGTATGGATGAGCAAGCGAAGTTGGAGCGGGTCTATAGCTACCCGTTCGGCGACATTTACCGCAACTACCTGGCCAAAGTGGAGCGAAAGGGCCACAGCCGCGACGAGCTGGATGACGTGCTCTGCTGGTTCACCGGGCTTGCGCCAGGCGAGCTGAAGGCGGCGGCGGAGTCGGATAAGACGCTGCGTGACTTCTTCGACGCGACCACGCTCAACGCGAACGCCGAGTTGATCACCGGGAAGGTGTGTGGCGTGCGCGTCGAGGAGGTCGAGCAGGAGCTCATGCGCAAGATCCGCCAGATGGACCTGCTTGTCGACGAGCTGGCCCGCGGCAAGAAGGTCACCAGCATCAAGCGCGGCTAGCGCATGTCGCGCAGCACCTCGAATGCGCGTCGGACCAGCGCGCGGCCGTGGTCAGGTGTGCGCGGCTCCGGCTGCATCAGGTAGTGCTTCACCGCGGTGGCGCCGGCGATGCCGTAGGCGTTGAGGAGCACTTCGGCATCGAACTGCGTGGCGCCAGGGGTCCGGGCCCGGATACACGCGACGAGCGGCTCCGCCATCTCCCGCATGGTCTCCTCCGCGGGTGGGGTGCTGGACTCAGCCCGGGCACGGTCGCTGAGAAGGACCAGGGTGGAGGCGGAGTAGAGCTCAAATCCGTCCTCCTCGAGTGCGTCGGTGATGATCGCCTCGACGGCTTCGGCAGCTGAGAGTTGCTCCGGCAGAGCCACGATCTGCTCGGCGATGGTAGCGAATACTTTGCGCAGGAACTCCTCCAGCGCTTCGTCGATGTCTGCGAAATAATTGTGGAAGGTCCGCGGGGACACGCCCGCACGCTCGGAGACCCGCACGACCGTTGCGGCGGCCGTGCCTTCTTCCAGCACCAGCGCCGCGGTCGCCTCCGAGATGGCGCGCCGAGTCGCGGCCTTCTTCTCCTCGAGCAGACTCATAGCTACACCGTAACCGGCTCAGCGCTCGGAGTTTCCTTGTTGTGCAGCTTCTCGCCCTCGATATCCAGATTCGGCAGCGCCTTGTCCAGCCAGCCGGGGATCTTCCAGGCGCGATTGTCCAGAATGTACATCGTGGCCGGGATCAGGGTCATGCGGACCACGAAGGCGTCGATAAGCACACCCGCGGCGAGCGCGAAGCCCATGGCCTTGATGAACGGCTCGTCGATGAGCACGAACGCCGCGAACACCGAGATCATGATCAGCGCGGCTGCGGTGACCACGCGCGCGCCGTGCTTGTATCCGTTGGCCACCGCGTTGCCGGCGGTCTTGCCGCGGGAGACGTAACCCTCGCGCATGCGGGTGACCAGGAAGACTTGGTAGTCCATGGCCAAGCCGAAGGTCAGGCCGATGAGCATGATGGGCAGGAAGGACAGCAACGGCTGCGGGTCCTCGATGAGCCCGAACATGCCTTCCTGGAAGATGGCGACGGTCACGCCGAATGTTGCGGCCATGGACAGGCCGAAGCCGAGCGCGGCGATCAGCGGGACCCAGATAGAACGGAACACCAGCATCAGCACGATGAACGCAAGCCCCAGGACGATGGCGATGTAGGGCACCAGCACGTCGGAAAGCATCTGCGAGATGTCGTCGAAGATCGGAGTGATGCCGGTGATGCCGAACGTGGCGCCGGTTTCCTCCTCGAATGGCTGCTTGAACTTGCGCAGGCGCTCCAAGGTGTCGGTCGTGGCCTGGTCGGTCGCGCCCGAGTCCGGCGTGATCAGGATTTGGGCGGCGTCGAAGTTGTCCGTGGTTTGCACGATCTGCGCGTTGACTACGCCTTCGGTACCGGAGAAATCCTGTAGGAGCGTCTGGTAGGCGCCCATGCGGTCCTGCTCAGCGACGTCGGCGGTGTCCACGTACGCGATCATGGGGGCGTTGCGGCCGTGGCCGAAGGCGTCGTCGATAAGCTCGTACGCTTCGCGCTGCGGGGAGCCGAGCTTCGCGGTGCCGTCGGTCGGCATGGCCAGGCGCAGGTTGGCGGCGGGGATAGCGAGGATGCTCAGCAGCAGCACACCGGCGATGAGGTTCAGCCAGGGGCGCTTACGGATCTGGCGGGCCCAGAGCAGGCCCATGGTCGGTTTTTCGTCCTCCGGGTCCGGCACCTTCGGGCCGGGGATGCGGATTGCGAACGCGCGGGTGCCCAAAAGACCGAGCAGCGACGGCAGGAACGTCAGCGCCACAAGGACCGCGATGGCGACGGTGGCCGCGGCGGCCAGCGCCATCGTGGTGAGGAACGGGATGCGGATGATCGACAAGGCGGCCAACGCGATGAGCACCGTCGTGCCCGCGAAGACGACGGAACCGCCCGCGGTGCCCAGCGCCATACCCATGGCGTGAGCGCGCTGGTCCTTGGGCATTTTCTTCAGCTCTTGCGCCAACTCCTTTGGCGACAAGTCGTTGAGGCCAGAGGACGAGATCAGCTCGTTGCGAAAGCGCGCGACGATGAACAGGGAGTAGTCGATGCCCACGGCAAGTCCGATCATGGACGCCAGCGTCGGAGTCATGTCGGAGATCGAGTCGGTGAACAGGGTGCCCAGCTGCACGCCGAGGATGCCCACGCCCACGCCAATGACAGCGGCGATCAGCGGCAGGCCGGCGGCTACCAGGGAGCCGAAGGTGACGAGCAGCACGATCGCGGCGACCGCCATGCCGATCAGCTCGGAGGTGCCGTCCATCTCGCCGGCGCCGCTGAACGCGTTGCCGTTGTACTTGACGGTGAGAGCGGAGTCGTCGTAACGCTCGAGAATGCTTTTGACCTCATCGAGGGTCTCAGGCGGGATATCCATGATGTTGTCGTCGGTGAACGTGACGCTCACGGTGCCGGTGGTTTCGTCCGGGCTCAGTGGCGACAGCGCGGCGAGGTCCGCCTCAATTTGCTCCTGGGGCATACCCTGGGCCGCCTTAGCTTCGCTCATCTGCTTGGCCATGCCGCCGGCGGCGAGGACCGGGTTGACAATCGCGTCTGGCTCGCGGAAATAGCCGGTGGCCTTGAGCTCGTCGAGCATTGCGTCGACCTCGGCCATCACCTCCGGGTCCTTAAGCGTCTTGCCTTCCGGCGCCTTGACCACGACGGTGCCGGAGGGCACGCTCATCGCGTCCTCGTCGGTGCCGAAGCGCTCGTTCATCTCCTCTTGCGTGACGGTGGAGTCCATGTCAGGCATGGAAAATGTCGGGCTGGGGGATTTTGCAAAGTTCACGGCGCCGAAGCCGAGGGCGCCCAAAAGGATCAGCCAAACGGCCAAAAACGGCCAGGCTTTTTTGTACGACCAGCTGCCGAGCCGGTAGAGGAATTCAGACATGTTGCACACGGTACGCAAAGTTGCGCAGTGTGTGCAACATTTGCGGTAGGGGTGCTAATCCCAGCCGGTGTCGCGCGTGCTGCGCTGGTTGAGGTGGTGGCCCATGTGGGGGATGACAAAGTTGAGCAGACCCCGGCGAGGGGAGTAGATCAGCTCACGGTCGATGAGCTTCTGCCGTACCATGGACATTTGCTGTACGCGTTTTCCCAGGTGGTGCGCGATGGCAGCGCTTGGCACCGCCTGTTGGTCCTCCTGTACTTCGGCCATCGCTTCGAGGTATTCGAGCTCGGCGGCGGGCAGGTGCAGCAGCGCTGGTTCGTGGACCAAGTCGCCCAGTGTTTTCAACACGTCTGGGGTCACTGCCGCGAGGTCGTCGTGGGAGACGGGCTGGCCCCGGCGGCTCGCACGCTCGAACAGGTGGTAGCCGAGGAGCTGGATTAAAAAGGGGTAGCCGCGTGTCAGTGCCGCGGCGTCCGTGAGTACCCCGTCGGGGATCTCGACGTCACCTTGCGCCGCGGTATCCCTCAGCACCGAAAGCGTCTCTGATGGCGTCATTGGGGCGAGCACGGCGTGCTGGGCGCGGCGCAGAAACGTGGTGCCCGGGTGTTGTAGTAGCGACTCCACGCCGTCAGGTAATCCGGCGGCGGCGAAGGCGATGTCGCGCCCGTCCCGGCGCAGATCCTGCACCGCGGCCGTGAGTTGCCACAGCTCTTTCGCGTTGACACTTTGGACTTCGTCCAGGGTGATCAGTACGCCGGATTCGGGCGGCAGCTCGTCGCAAAGAGTGTTCAGTGAACCGATCAAGGAGGGGGCCGGCTTGTCACCCGGGGCGGCGGTGGTTGAAAACCCGCCGATGCCGGAGACCGTCACGCCCGTGATGCGTCGCCGCTCTGGGTCCTGCTGTCGCACCGTGGCGAGCGCCTGCGGGATCACGGTGGCAACCAGCGGTTCGACCAGCTCGTACGGCTGAGCGCGTAGCACGATCCAGCCATGGCCGGCGGCTTCGTCTTCGAGCTCGTTGAGCGCGACCGTCTTGCCGATGCCACGCGGCCCCGAGAGAAGCAGGGTTCGCCTCGGGTCGCCGGGTCCGCCGTCCAGGCCGGCGCCGAAGCTGCGTGTGAGGCTGTCGTCGCCTCCGAGCACGACGGGTGAAACGCCGAACGTGGGGATGAAGGGATTACGCATCCGTGCCTCCTTGAGTCTTTATACTCTTTATACACGGGGATGTCTTTATACTCTTTATACTCCCGGTTCGTCGGCGATTTTCAAGGCCACGGCACGGGCGGGAAACGCTCGGTGAGACGTTGCTGCGTCACAGCAGTACGGAAACGCCGCGCACGACCGAATCCCACAGGCCGACCACCGAAAAGCTGAGGTCGCGTAGCGAAGCCTGCCAGGACTGTGGAAGGAAGTTGTTGGTGATGTCGGTGGTCAGCATGATGCGCAGATCCTCCGCGCCGTGGTGCATGTTGTAGTTCAGCTGCGAGCTCAGATTCATGGCAGCGATGCTACGCCCGCCAACGGCTAACCGTACGAACATCACATTTTGCAGGATTTATAGGAGTGACTAGCGTCAGGTATATAACAACCGAATCAAGGAGGGGCACGCAGTGACTTCAGCGACCACAGCAGTCACACCAGCAGCAAGCACAGAGCAACAACCCGCGGAAAAAGAACGCAACACCGGCAAGATCATCGCGTTCATCTTGGCGTTTGTGGCGCTCGGGGTGGTGATGATGCTGCCGATTGCGGGCCTGGCCATGCCGGCGAAAATCGCGCTCGGCATGCTCGCCTTCGCCGTGATCATGTGGGTCACCGAGGCGGTGTCCTACTCAGTTTCCGCCGTGATCATCGTCGGCCTCATTGCGATCTTGCTCACCTTCGCGACCGACCCCGAGACCGGCGAAGCAGTCGGCGCCTCGAAGGGCTTGAGCATCGCGATGAGCGGCTTCTCGTCGTCTGCGGTGGCGCTCGTCGGCGCGGCGCTTGCGCTGGCGACGGCGATGCAGGCCACGGGGCTGCACCGCAGGCTGGCGCTCTATGTGCTCAAGACTGCGGGCGAGAAGGTCTCCAACATCGTCATCGGCGCGATTGTCATCTCCATCATCCTGGCGTTCTTCGTCCCGTCCGCAACGGCGCGAGCAGGCGCCGTCGTGCCGATCCTCATGGGCATGGTCGCCGCGTTCGGCCTGGCCAAGGAGTCGAAGCTGGCGGCGCTTCTCGTTATTACCGCGACGCAGGCGGTGTCCATTTGGAACGTCGGCATCAAAACCGCCGCGGCGCAGAACCTGGTGGCCGTCGGCTTCATCGAGGACCAGCTGGGCCAGACCGTGTCCTGGGGCCAGTGGTTCCTGTGGGCCGCACCATGGTCAGTGCTGATGTCGATCGCGCTGTACTTCATCATGCGCCGGGCGATCAAGCCGGAGGCTGAAGCGATTGAGGGCGGGCGGGAGCTCGTCGAGAAGCAGCTTGCAGAGATGGGCCCGATGACCGGCGCCGAGAAGCGCCTCACCGCGATCGCCGTCGCGCTGCTGCTGTTCTGGGCGACCGAAGGTGTGCTGCACCCCATCAGCTCCGCCACCATCACCATCGTCGCGGTGGGCATCATGCTCACGCCCCGCATCGGCGTGATGGACTGGAAGTACGCCCAGGAACACATCAATTGGGGCACGCTCGTGGTCTTCGCCGCCGGCATCTCCCTGGGCAAGTTCCTGCTGGACACGGGCGCGGCGACCTGGCTGTCGGAGTCCACGTTTGGTGCCATCGGCCTGGCGTCCATGCCGATTCTGGCCACGATCGCGCTGGTGAGCCTGTTTAACATCCTCATCCACCTGGGCTTCGCCTCGGCGACCTCGCTGGCGTCCGCGCTGATCCCGGTCTTCATCGCGCTGGCGGCCACCCTGGACGTGCCCAATGACGGCATCGGGTTTGTCATCATTCAGCAGTTCGTCATCTGCTTCGGCTTCCTGCTGCCGGTCTCTGCGCCGCAGAACATGCTGGCCTACGGCACCGGCGCGTTCACCTCCAAGCAGTTCCTGCGCACCGGTATCCCGCTGACGATCGTGGGCTACCTGCTCATCCTGCTGCTGTCGGCAACCTACTGGAACTGGATCGGTCTGCTCTAACTACTCCACAATCAGGCCCAGGTGCAGCGCGGAAAGTTCGTGCTCGCCTGGGCCTTTCGGCAATTCAGCCAGCTCTTTGGCGGTCGCGGGCGTAATGGGAATGATCCACCCGAGCTTCGGGTCCAGCACCGGCACGGCCTCGCGCTCCACCGGCACGAAAGTGACGTCGCGCTCGCCTTCGCGCCGCAGCTGTACCGCTCCACCTGCGGCGATGCGGTCGAGCGCGGCCGCCGAGGTGGTCACAATGACCATCTTCTCCTCGGTGTCGGGGGAGAGTTTCGCGGTGTGCACCTCAAGCTTGTCGACGTCCAAAGGTTCAAACCGGTCCGGAAAATCCACCAGTGGAGTGTGGCCGAGGCCGAGGAGTTGGCGCGCGCGACTGAGAAGTCCCATGTTGGCTGAGTGTATAAGGTGGCGGTCATGGACATGATTTCGCGCGCCCGAGGAGTGCTCTACGGCCAGTGCATCGGCGACAACCTTGGCGCGCAGGTGGAGTTCTACAAGCCCGAAGACATCGCCGCCGAGTACCCGGACGGGGTGCGCGACATGCGCGACGGCGGTCACTGGGGTCTGAAAGCCGGCCAGGCGACCGACGACACCGAAATGGCCATCGAGCTCATCGACGCCCTGCGCCGTGCCGGCGGGTTCGACGAGTCGGAGGCACTGGCCGGCTACCAGCGGTGGATGGCAACCGACCCGTTCGACGCCGGCAATACGTGCCGCAGCGCGCTGGAGCGCGGCGAGAAAGACCACGGGTCTCAGGCGAACGGGGCCTTGATGCGCATCAGCCCGCTCGCGGTTGCTTACGCAGGCAAACCCGAGGAAGCGGAACGCTTCGCCCGCGCCGACGCCGAGCTCACCCACCCGAACCCCATGACGGTGGCCGCTAACGCGGTGTACGCAGGGGCGCTCGCGGATGTGCTCGGGGGTGCGGACCCGCTGGAAGCACTGCGAAACCGCCTCGACCGCGAAAACCTCGACCAGTACCGCGACGACCGCGCGATCGCCCGCGGCGACACCACAGCGACGTGGGAAACGCAGCTTCCCAACAATGGCGGGGGCTGGGTGTGCACCGCGCTCAACGCAGTCGTCTACCACGTCGCACAGGGCACCGACTTCGAGGAGGCGCTGGTGCAAACCATCGCGCTCGGCGGGGACACGGACACCAATGCCGCCATCGTGGGCGCATTTCTCGGTGGCGTGGTAGGGCAGCACGCCATCCCGCAGCGGTGGCACGACGTCATCGACGCTATCGAGCCGCCGCTGGCCCACAACCGCCCGGAGCGCTACGTCCCGCGCCCGCGCGAGTGGGCTGCGGCGCTACTTGCCGAATAACAATTTCATCGCCCCGAACTGGTGGTACGGGTTCGGCACCGCATAGCCCCTGGGTGAGACCCACACCGGCATCCCTCCAATGAAGCGCACCCGGCCGCGCTTGTTGATGTGCGCGTCATCGTCGTTCGTGCGGTTGTGGTACGGGCACAGCATGGCCAGGTTTTTCATGTTGGTTTCCCCGCCGTGCTTCCACGCGATGATGTGGTGGACTTCGCAGTGGTCCGCGGCGTGGCGGCAGTCCGGCACCAAGCACACCGGGGAGGTCGCCTTGGCCAGGATGCGCTGCTTGTTGTTCGCGCGACGCTGCCCCTGGTACAGGTTCACCGCTCCTTCCTCCGGGTGGAACAGCGCAACCTGGAGGGTGTCACCCACGAGGTACTGCAGGTACTCGGCGCCGGTGATGGTGGTGCCGTCGGTCAACCCCAGGATCGTCTCGTCGCCCTCTCCGGCGAGGATGCGGACATGGTCCTCGAGCGGCACCAGAATTAGTGGGGTGGGGGAGGCGGTGGGGACGCTGTAGCCGTCGCGAAGCAATGCGACAAAGCGCTCGAGCATTTGCGGACCGGCGGGTTTGGAGGTGTCGATGCCGCGGCGCAGCGCCGCCTCCAGGTCGGCGAGGAAGCGCTCGTCGAAGACGATCTGGAGCACCCGTTTGCCGTCGATGGACTTGGAAAACGAGATTGAATCCTTCCGCGGCTTCTTTACCGCCGGGATCAGCTCTTTCGCGGCGCGTTCGAGCGACTTGTACCGCTTCGACGCCTTGAGCAGCGCCAAGCGCAGCCGCCAGCGCGTGCCTTCGCACGTGATGGGCTTGAGGCGGCGTTCGATCATGGCCAGCTGCTCCACGGAAAAATTCCCTTCGCGGGCCCTGTTCAAGGCTTTGCGTTGCTGTTTCACGTGTTTAGTGCGGCCGAAGTAGACCTTTTCCAGCTTCTGCCAGGCGGTGGCGGTGGTCGGGCTCATGCCGATGGAAAGTGCGGTGTCGCGGTCGAAGTTTTCAAGGTGGTCGACGGTCGGGCGGTTTTGGACGAAGTGTTGGAAACTCATGCGGGCAAACCTAAACGAAAAAAGCAACCCCACAAGGCCCTGCAAACGAAATCTGTGGATAACCCGCGACAGCCCACCGAGTTATCCACAGATTTGGAAACGCTGGGAACCCGCGTACAGTTTCGCGACCACTCGCCGGTTACAGTGTCTGACATGGCAGAAAAGGGCACCTCTTACCGCGCTGAGCTGGTCATGCCGTACGGCACCGGCGACGTGGTCGTCTCCCCGCACGACTACGAATCACCTCTCGGGCGCGGTAACCGGCTCACTCGCGCCGGGTGGAAATCGGTGCTGCGCCGCATCGTCACCGACTTCGCCAACGACGCCATGGTGGACCGCGCCGCCGCGATGACGTACTACACGCTGCTGTCGGTTGCGCCGATGCTGCTAGCCTCGTATTCCATCTTCAGCCTGCTCATGCCACGCGAAGAGGACGCCCCGGACTCGCTGCTCGCCGAGCTGATCCGCTCGTACGTGCCCGCGGAGTTGCAGGAAGATGCGCTGGCGTTGGTGCTGTCGATTGTCGGGACGCCGTCGCAAAGCACGATTGCCCTCGTGGTCTCGGTGTTGATCTCGCTGCTGTCCGCATCGGGGTATGTGCGGTCGTTTTCGCGCAACGCGAACCTCATGTACGGCCGCACCGAAGGCCGCCCGATCGTGGTGACGTGGGCGACGATGTGGCTGGTCACGCTCGTGCTTGTCGTCGGCGCGGTGGTGATCATTTTGGGCGCGTTGCTTACCGACGGCATCGTCAACGCCGTCCTCGGACCCATCGCACGGCCTCTGCAGCTGGAAGACGAGCTGGAGTACCTCACCTCGATCTTCCTGCCCGTGTGGGACTACCTGCGCGGACCCGTGATCGCGGTGGTGGCGGTCGCGCTGGTCAGCGTGCTCTACCACTTCACGCCAAACGTGCGGCCGGGGCGGTTCCGCGTGCTCACGCTCGGCTCGGCGCTGGCGCTCACGGTGGCCAGCGCGCTGTGGGTCGGTTTTGGCTGGTACCTGAAGCTGGTCGGCGTGCGCAGCACCTACGGCGCGTTCGGAACGGTGCTTGCGGTGCTGGTGCTGGTGTGGACGGTCAACGTGGTGCTGCTGATGGGCGTGAAGATCGACGCCGAGGTGCTGCGCGCCAAGGAGCTGCAGGCGGGGATGGATTCGCGGCGCTGCATCCAGGCGCCGCCGCGCTCCAGCAGGGGTGCTGCGGGAAGGCTGCAAATGCGGCGGTGGACCGACCGGGTCGCCGACGAAATTTTGGACAGTTGAACACCGGCGCGTCGGTAGCGTGGTGGCATGACGTTGATTGATCCGCGCACAAAGTACCCGTCCGAGTTTCCCTCCGAGCCGCGCCAGGACAACCCCGGCCTGGATGTGAAGATGGCCACCGAGCCCGACCTGGGCCAGGAATCCTACGTGGGATCCGGCAAGCTCGAGGGCCGTCGCGCACTCATCACCGGCGGCGACTCCGGCATCGGCGCCGCTACCGCCATCGCGTTTGCCCGCGAGGGTGCGGACGTGGCCATTTCCTACCTGCCGGAGGAGCAGGAGGACGCAGACCGCATTGTGAAGCTCATCGAGGACGCCGGGCGCACGGCAGTGGCGATCCCGGGCGACCTGCAGGAGCTGGACAACTGCGTGGCCGCGGTGGAAAAGGCCGTCGAGGGCCTGGGCGGCATTGACATCCTGGTCAACAACGCCTCGCGCCAGGTGTGGAATGACGGCATCCTCAACATCTCCGACGATGACTTCGACGCCACCATGAAGACCAACATCTACTCCGCCTTCCGTGTGACCAAAGAAGCGGTCAAGTACATGGAGCCGGGGTCATCCATCATCTTTTCCACGTCTATTCAGGCCTACAGCCCGTCGAAAGAACTGCTGGACTACGCCATGACCAAGGCCGCCTTCAACAACCTGGCCAAAGGCCTGTCCGGTGAGCTGCTGCCGTCGAAGGGCATTCGCGTCAACGCGGTCGCGCCGGGGCCGATCTGGACCGTGATCCAGCCTGCCGAAGGCCAGCCCAAGGAGGTCGTGGACAACTTCGCGCAAGACTCCGACATCGGCCGCCCGGGGCAGCCCGCGGAGCTCGCCGGCGCGTACGTCTTCCTCGCGTCCGAGGCCGCGTCCTACATCTCCGGCGAGACACTCGCGGTGACCGGCGGTGCGCTAACTCCGTAGCGCTGAACACCGTTCAAAACAGCCGGTGAGCTGCTAGGGTTCTAGCTCATGCACGCCCATGAAATCGCCGACATCGACGCCGCCCATATCTGGCACCCCTACGCGGAACCGGGGCAGTTCACTTACCCCGTCGACAGTGCCGCAGGCGCGCGCATCACGCTTCACGACGGCCGCGTGCTCATCGACGCCATGTCCTCCTGGTGGGCCGCGATCCACGGCCACTCCAACCCGCGCCTGGTCGCGGCGGCCGAGGCGCAGATTGCCAAGATGAGCCACGTCATGTTCGGCGGGCTCACCCACGAGCCGGCGGCGACGCTGACGAAACGCCTTCTCGACCTCACTGGCGGGGTGTTTTCCCAGGTGTTCTTCTCCGACTCCGGCTCCGTGTCGGTGGAAGTGGCGATGAAGATGGCCCTGCAATACGCCATCGGGCTGGGGCATCCGGAGCGCACCACCTTCCTCACCTGGCGCTCCGGCTACCACGGCGACACGTTCGCCACCATGAGCGTGTGCGACCCGGATGGCGGAATGCATTCGATGTGGGGCGACGCGCTGAAACCGCAGGTCTTCGCGCCGGCACCGCCGGTGCGCGGGGCGTCCGCCGCCGACCGCGATGCCTACCTCGAACAGTTCGCGCGCCTGATCACGCCGGAGATCGCCGGCGTGATCGTCGAGCCGGTGGTCCAGGGAGCAGGCGGCATGCGCTTCCACGACCCCGAACTGCTTTCAGGGCTACGCACACTTTGCGACGCCTCCGGCATCCCCCTCATCGCCGACGAAATCGCTACCGGGTTCGGCCGCACCGGCCAACTGTTCACCACCCTGGACAACGGCGTGGTGCCCGACATCATGTGCGTGGGCAAGGCGATGACCGGCGGGTTCATGACACTTGCGGCCACCCTCGCCACCGAGAAGATCGCATCCGGGATGCAGCCGCGCGCGCTCATGCACGGCCCGACGTTCATGGCGAACCCGCTCGCGTGCGCGGTCGCGGCCGAGTCCGTCGCAATGGTGGCGGAGGGGCAGTGGCGCGACCAGGTCGCCCGGATCGAAGCCGGCCTCGAGCGCGGCCTGCGCCCGCTGGCGGATCTCCCGGGCGTGGCGGACGTGCGCGTGCTCGGGGCTATCGGCGTGGTCGAGCTCGAGCACGACGCGCCCATGCGCGAGACCACCGAGGCCGCGATGGCCGAGGGAGTGTGGATCCGGCCGTTCGGCCGGCTGATCTACACCATGCCGCCCTACATCTGCACAGACGAAGACATCGCCCAGATCTGCCGGGGTATCACGGCAGCAGTCAAGGAGGCCACCAAATGATCATCGCCATCACCGGCACCAACACCGACGTAGGCAAGACGGTGGCCACCGCCGCCATCGCCGCCGTGCTCAAGCGCCGCGGCGTCGACGTCGTGGCCGCCAAACCCATCCAGACGGGGGAGGCACCGGGGCAGGGGGATGCGGCAGCCGTCGAGAAGCTTGCTGGCGTTGCGACGTTTGAGCGGTGGCGCTACCCGGAGCCACTCGCGCCGAACCTCGCCGCGCGGCGGGCGGGGATCCAAACCCCGAGCCTGGACGAGGTCGCCGAATGGGTCCGCAGCCTCGATGCCCCGGGGCGCGTGGTTCTGGTGGAAGGCGCAGGCGGGCTGTTGGTGCGGCTCGCGGACGACTACACGCTCGCCGACATCGCCAAAGCCGCAGGTGCCCCGCTGGTGGTGGTGACCTCGCTGGGCCTGGGCAGCCTGAACCTCGCCGAGCTGACCTGCGTCCAAGCCCGCGCCATGGGCCTGGAGGTGCTGGGGCTGATCGGCGGCAGCATGCCGGACAACCCGGACCTGCCCACGCGCCTGAACGTCGAAGAGCTGCCGGAAGTCACCGGCGCCGAGTACTGGGGCCACCTGCCGGAAGGCTGCGGGCGCCTCAGCACGGACGAATTTGCGGAGATCGCCTGGGACGCGATCGGGGAGGCCGTGCGCGTAGGCTCGCGTGCATGATTGACGCCCGCGACACCGCCCTCATCTTCGAGGGCGGAGGCACCCGCAACTCGTACACCGCCCCTGTGGTGGAAAAGCTCATCGCGGAGGAGGTCCAGGTCGGTTGGGTCGGCGGCATTTCCGCCGGTTCGGTGCACGCGTTGAACTTCGCCTCCCGCGACACGTGGCGCTCTGAGAACGCGTTCACGGAGTTCGTGGGCAACCCCAAATTCGGCGGCTGGCGCTCTGTGGTGCGGGGCAAGGGCCTGATCAACGGCGAGTGGGCGTACGAGCAATCCGAGGACGTCCTGCCGTTCGACTTCGACGCGTTTGCCCGGACCACCGAGGAGATCCACGTTGAGGCGGTGCGCGCCGACACGGGGGAGACGGTGGCGTTCAACCGCGAGGACCTGCGCACCTTGGAGGACGTCGCCCTTGCCGCGCGGACCTCGTCGACGCTGCCGATCCTGATGAAGATGCGCGAGATCGACGGCGTGCCCTACGTCGACGGCGCGCTCGGCACGTCGGGCGGTTTGCTCATCGACGCCGCCCGCGCCGCCGGCTTCACCCGTTTTCTCGCGGTGCTCACCCGCCCGCGCGATTACGTCAAGGGGCCGCAGAAACGTGAGCGCGCCGTGCGCCGCATCCTGCGCAACACGCCGAAAGTCGCCGACGCGATGGTGGCTCGGCCGGGCATCTACAACGCCGCGAAGCAATCGCTTATCGACGAAGCTGCCGCCGGCAACGCCTACCTCTTCTTCCCCGACGAGATGGGGGTCGAATCCACCGAGCTCGACGCGGAGAAACTGCGGGCGAACTACGCGGCCGGCCAGGCCCAGGTTGAGCGCGATTGGCCTGCGATGCGCGAGTTCCTCACCGCGAAGCGCTAGTCCGCGATGAGCGGCTCGATGGTCAGCTCCGGGTGCTCCTTCTCGACGAACGCGAGCTTCCACTTGTCGCCGAACAGGGCGATGAGCTCGCCGTCGGTGCGGGTGAAGATCTCCACGCCGCGCTGACGCCCCAGCTCCGGCGCGGAGTCGGCGTCGGTGCGGCGCGCTACGGAGTAGGGGATCGGCTCGGTGACGGTATCGACGTTGTACTCGTTTTCCATGCGCGCCTGCATGACCTCGAACTGCATCGGGCCGACGGCGGCCATGACGGGGGCGGCGTCGCCGCGGGCGTCGTTGCGCAGGATCTGCACCACGCCCTCGGCGTCGAGCTGGTCCAGCGCTTTACGGAACTGCTTGTACTTGCCCAGCGACTTCGCGCGCAGCGTGCGGAAGTGCTCCGGCGCGAACTGCGGCATCGGCGGGAACTGGACCTTCTTGCCAGCGTAGATCGTGTCGCCGGGCGCCAGCGCGCCGGCGTTGACTAGGCCGATGATGTCGCCGGGGTACGCCGTCTCCACGGTGTCGCGGTTGCGGCCGAACACGGTCAGCGCGTACTTCGTGGAGAAGCTGCGCCCGGACTGCGCGTGCGTGACCTGCATGCCGCGGTCGAACTCGCCGGAGACCACGCGCATGAACGCCAGGGTGTCGCGGTGGTTTTTGTCCATGCCGGCCTGGACTTTGAACACCACGCCGGAGAAGTCGTCGCCGACCTCGCGCTGCTCGTCCATCGCGGCGGTGGAGGCCTCGACGGCCTTCGGGTCGGATGCGCGGCCCTCGGGTGCCGGGGCGATGGCGCACAGCGTGTCCAGGATCTGGTGCACGCCGAAGTTCAGCATCGCGGAGGCGAAGATGATCGGCGAGGTGATGCACTGCTCGAAGAGCTGCTGGTCGTGCACGGCGCCGTCCTCAAGCAGAAGCGACGCCTCCTCGAGGGCGGTCTCCCACACGTCGCCCTCTTTCGCCAAGGCTTCGTCGGGGGAGTAGTGCTCCTCCGGGGCGATGGTGGAGCCGCCGGCGGTGCGCGTGAAATGAATGTACTCGTCGATGGAGCCTGCGACATCGACGTGCGCGAGCCCGCGGAAATCGCCCGCCTCGCCCACCGGCCAGTACAGCGGAGTCGGCTGCAGGTCGATCTCGGAGACGATCTCGTCGACAAGCTCAAGCGGCTCGCGGCCCACGCGGTCCCACTTGTTGATCACGGTGACAATCGGCAGCCCGCGGGCCTTGCACACGCGGAAGAGTTTCAGGGTTTGCGGCTCGAGGCCCTTGGCTGCGTCGATAAGCATCACTGCGGCATCGACGGCGGAAAGCACGCGGTAGGTGTCCTCGGAAAAGTCCGCGTGGCCCGGGGTGTCCACCAGGTTGACCACGTACGGCTCGCCCTCGTGGCCGTCGGGTGCGTACTCGAACTGCAGCGCCGAGGACGCGACCGAGATGCCGCGGTCTTTTTCCATCTCCATCCAGTCCGACACGGTGGACTTGCGGTTGCCCTTGCCGTGCACCGCTCCGGCCTCCGAAATCACGTGCGCGTGCAGCGCCAGCGCCTCCGTGATCGTCGACTTACCGGCGTCCGGGTGGGCGATGACGGCGAACGTGCGGCGGCGCGCGGCCTCGGAAACGGTACTCATAAGCAGCTAGCTTATCGACGCACCTCCGGCCAAGTACAGTCGTGCCCATGACAACAATCGGAGTGTTTCTTGGATCTGTACGCTCTGGCCGCATCGGCGAGCACATCGGTGCCTGGGTGATGGACGCCGCCGCCGAGCGCGACGCGGACTACCGCCTGCTCGACCTGGCCGATTTCGACGTGCCGCACCTGGTTGCGGAGGTCGTGCCTGGTGCGGCGAACAAGCAGTACGACGACCCTGCCGTCACCGCCTGGTCCGAGGCGGTGGACGCCTGCGACGGGTTCGTCTTTGTCACCCCGGAGTACAACCACTCCATCCCGGGCACGATGAAAAACGCCTTTGACTCACTGTTCGGAGAGTGGGCGGGCAAGCCGGTGGCGTTTGTGAGCTACGGCGGCGACGGCGGCGTGCGCGCGGTGGAGCACTGGCGCCAGATTGTGGCGAACCTGTCCATGCGCGGCATCCGCAACCAGGTCGCGCTGGACATTTTTGGCGAGGACGTTGAAGACGGCGAGCTCGCCCCGCGCGAGGACAAGCAGGCGGCGCTGACGCGCGCGCTGGATGACCTGGAGGCCGAGCTGGGCTAGTCCGTGAGCGGGAGCTCGAACTTCAGGCCGCTGCACTCGATGCGCGCGGTGTGCGAGCCGTTCCACTCGGGGACAACCCGACCTCTTCGAGCGCGTCGACGACAGCCTGGCCGATCTCCGCGTCGGATTCGTCGCCGGGGTTGTCCATGGAGCTGAAGCCGAAGTAGAGCTCGCCGGTATGGATGACGTTGTCCACGTCCTGCATGGTGCAGTAGGCGTAGCCTTTATGCCCGTCTTCGCGGGCGACGTCGGCGCCGTCTTCAGCGGCCTCGCCCATGTCGTAGCCCTCGTCGAAGGAGAAGGCGAGGTCGCGCTTGGCCAGGGCGTCGCGCAGCGCTTCGATGCGCTTGGCGTCCTCGGAGGCTTCGGGGACTACGCGGGCGTATTCGTCCCGGACCTCTTCGAAGACGGACACGGGGACCCCGTCGTCTTCGAGTCCGGCGGTGATCATGTCTGCGCTCCAGCCGTGGCAGAGCTGGAGGCAGATTTCGCTGGTGGTTTCGTCGGGTTCGTAAAGGCCTTCTGCGGGTGGGTATTTGCTGTCGAACATGGCATGGCGTGTCATGCCCCACAACCTACCGTGTTGCGTGGATCACGTTCTGTGCTTTGGCTAGGCCTTCGCTGACAATCAACTGCACGGCCTTTGCGGCGAGCGCGACCTGGCCGGAGATGTCGCCGTCGATGGGGGAGAGCACCCAGTCCGGTACCGCCATGCCCTGCGGCGGGCGCCCGATGCCCATGCGCACGCGCAGGTAGTCGCGGGTGCCCAGGTGCTCAGTGATGGATTTCAGCCCGTTGTGGCCGTTTTCGTTACCGCCGAGCTTTACGCGCACTTTCCCGGCGGGCAGGTCCAGCTCGTCGTGCACCACGATGATGCGCTCCGGCGTAACCCCCAGCTCCTTCGCCAGCGGGCCGACGGCCTCGCCGGTGGTGTTCATGTACGTCGTCGAACGCGCGTAGGCCACCCCATCGCGCACCTGTACCAGCGCCTTGATCCCCGGCACCGGCGCGAGTTCGCCGGCCAACTCGTCGACCGCCATATACCCCACGTTGTGCCTGGTGGCGGTGTATTTCGCGCCCGGGTTGCCCAGTCCCACCACGAGCCACTGCGCCTCCAACTGGGGGGTGCGTCTGCGCCTGAAGAATCCGAACATGACGCATACTCTAGCCATGGAGTTTCCACGCGTGATCGCAGCACCCATGGCCGGCGGGCCGTCCACGCCCGCGCTCGTCAACGCGGTGAGCTTCGGCTTCATCGCGCTCGGCACTTGCACCGTCGCCCAGGCCCGCGAGTGGCTCGCCACGTGCGAGCCGCCGTTCGGCGCCAACCTTTTCGTGCCGCAGCGAGAGCCAAAGCTTGACGACGTCCTCACGGTCGCCCGCCGCCTCCACAAAGAAGTCCCGGAAGTTTCGTCCGACTACGCGGAGAAGTTCGCGCTCGTACTCGATGCTGCGCCGGCGGTGGTCTCGTCCACGTTCGGCTGCTTCACCGAAGACGAGATCGCCAAGCTGCACGCCGCGGGCTCGGAGGCGTGGGCGACGGTGACCAACCCCGCCGAGATCGCCGAGGCTAAGCGCCGCGGCGTCGACGGCGTGATCGTCCAGGGCCCGCGCGCCGGCGGCCACCGTGCAACCTGGGACCAGCACGAGGACCCGGACCAGCGGACGTTGGAGGAACTGCTCGCGCTGGCGGACGGTCCTTTGATCGCGGCGGGAGGGGTGCGGGGACCGGAGGACGTCGCAAAGCTTGGCGTCCCTGTCGCCTGCGGCACCGCATTTCTGCTCGCGGACGAGGCCGGCACCAGCGTGCGCAACCGCGAACTGCTGCGCACGGACGCGCCCGCGGTGGTCTCGCGCGCGTTTTCCGGGCGGTGGGCGAGCGGGGTGGAAACCGCGTTCACCCGCGAGCACCCGGACCTGCCGCCGACCTACCCGTACCTGCGCCCCATGACGAAGGGCAACGACTACTGCCTCGTCGGCGCGGACCGCGGCGAGCTCATTACCGCGCCGGCGCGTGAAATCGAGCGGATGCTAACGCCCTAGCTGGCCGGGGCGATGTTAGGGGCATGAAACTTTCCAAGATTGCCATCGCCACCGCAACCACCGGCGCCCTCGCGATGGGCGCGCTCGCCCCAGCCGCCCCCGCAACTCCTGTTTCACACGATGTCGCGTACAGCGGCAGCGCTTGGGGGCTCTACAGCTTCCTCATGACCAACATCATGAACGGGCTCGATCAGATCAACGGCGGCGCGGACAAGCACCCGACCGAGAAGTTCGGTGGGGTCATGCTCAGCGCGTTGCCGCTGGCTATCCTGCTGCTCCCGCTGCAAATGATCGCCGAGGCAGAGGTCCGCCTGCTGGACCAGCTCGGCCGCTAATACACCCGCGTGGTGTTCTCGATCGCGCCCAGGCCTTCGATCTCCACGCGCACCGTGTCGCCGTTAGCGAGGTAGCGCTTCGGGTTGCGGGCGTGTCCCACGCCGGCGGGGGTGCCGGTGGCGATGACGTCGCCCGGCTCGAGCGGGTAGAGGTGCGAGATGAACTCCACCAGCTTCGCCGGCGTGAACACGAGGTCGTCGGTGGGGGCGTGCTGCATCACTTCGCCGTTGACGGTGGTGGTAATCGCAGGCCCCGGCTGCCACTCGGTGTCTAGCCACGGGCCGAAGCCCGCGGTCTTCTCCAGCGACTTGCCCTGGTGCCACTGCTGCGTGCGCTTTTGAAAGTGACGCTGGGTGTAGTCGTTGATCACCGAGTATCCCGCGATGTGCTCGGCGCCGTTGGTTGCGTGGCGGGCGCGGGTGCCGACGATCACCGCGAGCTCGCCCTCAAAATCCAGGGTGTCGGCGTTGAAGCTGGGCACCTCGGCGTCGTCGTGGGCGCCGATGAGCGCCTCCGGGTACTTGATAAACAAAGTCGGCACGTCCGGCTGCTCGTGTCCCATCTCCGCGATGTGCTTGGCGTAGTTCAGTCCCACGCAGATGATCTTGCCGGGGCGCGGGATCACCGGCGCGAGGTCGCCCGGGGTGAAGGTGATCTCCTTGCCTTCCTCGAAGGTGTCGTCGCGCAAAAGCTTTCCGACGTCCTCCGCGCCCAACGTCACCGCCCTTCCCTCGCCGATAACGCGGGCGGCGGTGGTGGTGTCTCCGGTCCTGATCGTGGCAAGCTTCATGCGCGCTAGCCTATCGCGCGCAGGATTGCGTCCGCCGCGTCCGCCGACGCGATAGCCAAGTCCACCTGCTCCTTCGCGCTGAATGGTTTGAGCACGTAATCCGCCGGGGCCATCCGTCCGGGCGGGCGGCCGATGCCCACCGCCACCTTGTTGTATGGCTTGCCGCCGAGGGATTTCGTGATGGATTTCAGCCCGTTGTGCCCGTGGTCGCCGCCGCCGAGGCGCAGCTTCACCTCGCCGAGCTCCAGATCCAGCTCGTCGTGCACCACGTACAGGTCCTCCGGCTGCACGCTGAAGTAATCCATCAGCGCTTTGATTGGCCCGCCGGAGACGTTCATGAAGGCGCGGGTGCGTGCGAGGACCGCATGGTCGTCGTCAAGCAAACGCCCCTTCGCAAGCTCGGCGATCTCCGTGTTCGTGCGCTTGTGCACCGCAAGCTGCGCCGGCATGGGCGTGGCGCGGCCGAGCAGCTCCTCCACGACGAAGATGCCCGCGTTGTGCCGCGTGGCCGCGTACTGCGGGCCAGGGTTGCCGAGGCCGACGATCAAGATAGTCACGGCCACGAGGGTACAGATGCATATAACTTGGGAATTGAGTTGTGGGAAGCTGTGAGTGGTCGTATTTTTGTCTTGACGTTTTATCTCGGCCACCACGAAGGGCGCAACCATGCGTACACCCAGAAAAATGCTCACAATCGCGCTGTGCGCGGGACTTATCTCGGCGGGAGCGCCCGTCGCCAACGCGGCGATTGAACAACGTCCCAACGGCTTCAGCGTGACCAACCCGGTATCGGACACGGGCGGCATCGTCTCCGCATTTTTCGAACCGGGAGCCTGGTCCAACTACACATACCTTCACCCGGCCTCCGGCGTGCAGCGGCTGAGCCCGGACCTGTACTTCCTGGCCAGCATGAATAGGCAGGTCAGCTTCGACTCAGGCACCACCACCAAGTCCAAGCGCGGCGACACGATGGTGTTTGTTACCCGAGACAACCAGGCCGGCGCGGAGGTCACGCGCGAGATCACGGTCCGCGGCAACGCCGTCGACGTCGCGATAGCCATGAAGAACACCGGCAGCTCTCCGGCGTGGGCGAACCTGGACATCATCCACCAGATCCGGAACTGGCCGGAAGAGCTTGGCGCGCGAACGGATGGCTCCGGTGCCATCACCGTCGCCCCAGCTAGCGGTCAGGGCTACGAGGTCACCGCCGAATTCCACGGTGCGCAACGCACCTCAGCCGCAGCAACGGTCGGCGATTTCGTCGCCGGTACGGATGCCACCACGAATGCCCCTGTTCAGGGCGGCGAATGGAACAACACCCGGCTCGCCCCAGGAGATACCCTCCGCGCCGCAGCCACATTCACCACCCGCATGCTCCCCGGAGCGCTGGACCGCGACGGTGACGGCTTGCTCGACGAATGGGAGACGCGCGGCTACCCGCTCCGCGACGGCACCGTGCTGCCGTTGAACCGCTGGGGCGCGGACCCGGACCGCAAAGACGTATTCCTGCAGCTGAACTGGATGAAGTCCGAGTGGGAAGACAAAGGATGCGACCGGGCGAACCGGTATGCGGCGTCAGGTCCCGAGCTGGAGAAGTTCCTCCACTGCTCTGAGCTGAACACCAACTCGTACCGTCCTACCATCGCGACGCTGACGAAACTGGAGGACCTGTTCGCCGACCACGACATCGCCCTGCACATTGACGCAGGTGAGCTGTACAAAAGCGCGGACATGATCGGCTACAGCGAAACTCACGGCGGCAAGACCGAGTCTTACAGGGAAGGGTTCTTCAACGATGGAGAGAACCGTGGCCTAGCGTTGCAGGATCTCCGCGATGAGCTGCTTGGGGACCGCGCAGGTGTGTTCTACGCCGGCCTCATCGGCGACAAGAAGGCGGAAGGAGAGCGGTCCTCCGGCGAAGGTCTGGTCAAGGACGGCGCGTTCTTCGTAGCGAAGGGCGCCGGGCTGAACTCCCAGGACCTGTTGGGTAAGACCATCCTGCACGAGTTCGGCCACAATCTGGGATTGAGCCACTACGGCATCAACGGTCGCCCGGCCGGTGTGGCGGACAATCAGTTCCTGCCGAACTACAGGTCCTCGATGAATTACCTCTACCAGTTCCGCGAGTTCAACTTCTCTGAAGGTGAGTCCCGCAACGCAGATTCGATTACTGACATCTGCCGCCCGTTCTTCTGTTTCCTGGGTGACTACTCTGTTCCCGCCGACTGGGAGAGCTTGGATTTCCGCGGCGCCAACAAGGGCGTCAACGTCGCGCGCCGTTACGTGGAGGATTCCGAGGTGCAAGCGCCGGAGCCGAAGGTCCACAACCACGACGAGACGGTGCGGGAGCTGGCAATCGCCGCAGCTGACAAAAACGAAGGCAAGGCGGGATTCGAGCTATCTACCACCGATGACAGCGGCATTGTGACTCTGCGAAATGACAACGTGCTGCACGGCAAGCTGACCAACCTCGGCCTGGACGCCGCCAAGTTCACCGTGACAACGCGATTTGAAAACGGCGGCAGCGACACGCAGACCATCGTTGCACCGGGCGTGCTCAAGGAAGGCTCGGCCACGGATGTGCGGATCCCCGTGCCCAACGCCGCCGCGCTTCGCGGCCCGAAGACCCGCGTCGCGGTGGAGATCCGGAACGACAAACGTGAGTTGGTCTACTCCGAGTACTTCGATGTGTCGGTGCTCGACTACACCAAGGCCGAGGCTGATAAGGCGTTGAAGGAACTGGAGAAGTCCAACGCTTCCAAGAAGACGAAAGACAAGGCTCGCGCTCGCTTGAGCGTCGCAGCAACCCCGAAGCCAAGCGTGACGACGAGCTCCGCCCAGCCCGCCCCAACCCAAAAACCGACCCCCTCCGCCGTGCCTGCACCGCAGAAGCAGAACGGCAATGCGAAGAGCGAGTCCGGCAGTTCCACCGGCGGCATCCTCGCGATCATCTTGGCGGTGCTCGGCCTGCTCGGCGCCGGCGCCTACGCCGTGACCCAGGGCTACGTCCAGATCCCGGGCCTGAACTTCTAGCGAGAAAAGAGAAGACTGTGATGAAGAAAAGGTATCGACGCCTCGGAGCTTCCCTCGCTGCTGTGACGTTTTCAACGGCCCTCGTTGTCGCCCCAGTGGCGGATGGCGAGGTGCCATCTGACTGTGCGACCGAACGGGAGGGAGAAGCGCCCGCCACGACTTGGGGAGGTAGCAACCTATGGGCAGTAAATGTCTACGGAGATCAATCCACCTTCGGTTCTGCGTCAGTGCCGATTAACACGGTGAAACTCACGGTACGGGGAGCGACGCAAGGCGAGTTTCCGGCTCACGCCACATACGGAGTGCGAACTAACGTCAATGCGGAGTACGTCGACGCCCCTGGTTACGGCGGTGTGGACGCAGACGGCAACCCGACACTGTACGTCTTTATCCCGGAGACCTACACCACGGATATCCAGACACTGCAGATACAGTTCGACGATCCAGGGCAAGAGCTGCCCAAGGGACGTACTGGCACCTCCGCAACCCTGTACACAGCTCCTGCATCCCAGGTGTCGTTGAAAACGTTTGATGAATTCGGTGAGCCCGCCCAGCTGATCCCAGCTTCGATCGCTTTCGAGGAGTTTACGTTTCCAGCGTCGCGCCACGACAACGCCGGCACCATCTATTTCGATCACCTACCTGCGTGCAAGCCCGTAACGGTGAAGTTTGATACGCCGAAGTTTTCCAAGTACCTCGCTCCCGTGTCCGTCTCCTCTGACGGCCTTTCCCCTGCGAATACGACAGATCTTGGTACGCACACTATTCGCTTCGAACGGGGCGAGTTCACTGCGTCCATACTGGGCACGGACGGTCAGCCGATCGCCGGACAGTCGGTGCGAGTGGAAGGACCCGGCGGGATTCAGACGCTCACCACAAACGATGCGGGGCGGTTCGACTTGACCGAGGCACAGCCTGGCGCATACACGCTCAGTGCCGAATCCAACGGCTCCACGCTGCAAAAAACTCTATTTGTGAAACCGGGTGAAAGCCGGTCGGTGTCAGCAAGATTTGCAGCAGCACCTGTCTCCGGCACTCAAGCGATAACCACCGTTACTTCGACCGTCGCAGCTGAAACGACCGTAACGCCGGCGCCCGTGACGGTGCAGAGCATGGCGACCGTGACTGAGACCGTGCTTTCTACCACCACGACGAGTCGAACTGTCCCAGCGACGGTCCACACCGGAGAGCCAGTAACTGTCACGTCGACCGCGCATGTGGCGATCACTTCAACAGCACCACGCCCGGTGGTCACACGCACCGCAAGCGCCACAACGACGACTGAAAAAGTCGTGGTCGATCCCAACGGTCGAGTGGTGCTTACTGCGCTTGCAGTGGTGGCAACTCTGGGTGGGGCAGTGGCAGCGGTGTTAGGCAGCATTCCGGGACTTGATGTCCAGCAGCTCGCAGCACGAATCGAAGGCGGAAAGTAATGACAAACCGGAATCATGTTCGCGCGCTTGCTGTAGCGCTGGCTGTGGGATTGGTTGGTTCGTCGACGAGCGTGATTGCAGCGGAAGCAGACGCGCAGGAGTACGTGAACCGGAGCGCAGACGCGGTCAAGCACATCCAACGAGGATCGACGCAGGCAGAGTCGGTCAGTGACGTAGACGATTTCTTTTCAGTCGATGCAATCGATTCGGGGGAAGTCAGCCGCATCGCAGAACTCGCCGAGTTGGACCACATAGTGCATGGGCGAATCTCCGACGTCGACGGATACTCCAGCGGAGAGTTCATCTACTTCCAATGGGTGGACCGTGACGGCCAGCTTTCACCGCTGTACACCGCGAGATCCCATGCGCTTGAAGGAATCGAAGGCTATTTCGCCATTGCAGTTCCGGATTGGGTGGATGCCACAGGTAGGATCCACCGGTTCAACGCAACCCGTGACCAGCAGGTCCAACTGGATGCGTACGTTCCGTATCGCCACCAGCAGCGCGTGCTTGCAGGTAGTCAAACAACCCCTTACGCGTTTTTCACACCGGGTTCCCGTGAAGTGAACCTCCAGATTGTGGACGGAGGGGCGTTTCATAACCGCACTGACGCTTTGATCGCGGAGTTCGACTCAACGCAGTTGCCTGCGAAAGCGGGACAAACAGCTCATGGTTTGCGATGGTGGCAAGGCAACGCACAGTCGGTTAAAGATCAAGCAGTCAACGGGGAGACCATCGGCTACCGCTGGCGCAACGAAACCACCGGCCGCACGATTTCCAGGTGCGACGAGGAGCGCACCGTCACCAACGCAGACGGGACCGAGTCCGTAGTTCAGTTGACCGACGCGGAGCGCAACAACTGCGCCACGATCCAGATCCCGAATACGGCTAAGCGCGGTGATGTGTACTCGTTCGAGTTGCTCGCCAACGGCACGGTGGTCTCCCACGAAAGCTTTATCGTCACTGGCGAGCTGAACGAACGGGACGACTTTCTGTTTGGCAGCGAACGGCTGCTTGGCAAGCAGCAACGGGTGGTCGAGTTTGGCCGGTTCCGTGACGGATTCAATCGCGCTGAGACTGTGTTTGCGCCGCGGGCTGTACCTGGCATTGACGTGTCGGTGGACAACGGAACGATCTATGTCTCCCCGAATAACGATCTCGGCAACGCCACTCCGGACGTTTTTGACGCGACCGTCGACGTTTCCTTCTACAACTCCGGTGGTTCGAGGCCAGCGAAGCAACCGATCTTGCTCGACACCGACCGCGACGGCAACGCCGACATTTACGACCCGGATGATGACGGAGATGGTGTACTCGACACCATCGAAATCGCTGATAACTCGAACAAGAAGGATGCGCTGTCCGCAAACATCGTGATCAGCGCCGATCTTCCGGAGGCGCTTCAGGGGCAGCGCTACGTCGCGCGGGTCGAAGCTGACAACGTGCCACGAGATGCTCAGCTCGAATTAGTTTCCACCATCCCCGGGGTGTCCTACAACGCCAACGCTGGCGTGCTCGAGGGCACACCGACGCAAACAGGCACTTTCCCGGTAACCTTCCGTGCGTCGTCCTACACTCAGGCGGTCACTAACGGGAGCGGCGAGCCATTCGAACAGACTGTTGGACGGCTCGTTGTCCGGCCGGCAACCACTACGGTGGCGCTGACGACCACCTCGCAGGTGACAACCACTGCGCCAACTCCGACGGAAACTGCCAGCGTAACGACCACTCGGACCACGACACACCCAGCCACGGTAACCCAGGAGGTTTCCAGCCCTGCGCTGACGTTGCGGCCAACGATGGCGCAAATTGTGACGTCGACGAGCACTACGACGGTCACTCCGGCGCCGACGATCAGCGAAGTAACGCCGGCGCCGTCGACTACTACCGTCACCTCCACCCAGACCGAGTTCGACCGCCCGGTTGTCCGCGCGGGGGAGCAGACGTCCATCGAGGTTCCGGGGACGCAGGTTGCGCCGAGCGCGAACACTCCAGACTGGGTGTCGGCGCAGCCTGACGGCCGCATTGACCTCGCTCCGCCGCGCGACACACCGGCGGGCGATTACAACGTCGAGGTCGTCACGCCTGACGGCCGCCCCGCCGTCGTGCCGGTTCGTGTGGCGCCGGCACCCACCTCGTCTGAGCGGGCGGTGGTCAGGGCAGGCGAGCAGACGTCAGTCAAGAGCGCACAAACCGCCCCAACCCAGGGCGAGGCGTTCACACCAGGCAAGAACACCCCGGAGTGGGTGACCGTGAACCCCAGCGGGCAAATCGATTTCAAGCCGCCGCGCGACGTTGAGCCGGGCGAGTACAAAGTCGAGGTCGTCGACCCCGCCGGCGAAACGTCCACCGTCACAGTCGAGGTCACCGCGGCTGTGTCCGACGCGGAGCGCTACACCGTCCGCTACGACTTCGCACTTGGACGCCGCGGGCATGAGGCGACGAGCTTCGCCCCGCTTTTCGACGTCACCGAAGGTGGTTACCGCTACCTCAACCAAATTGCGCCGGCCGGCACTACCTATGAGGTGGTGGGCGGTGACGCGACCGTCGATAGGCATGGGCGCGTGACCTTTGCAATCCCGGGCGACGCCGCTGTCGGGGACGTGATCGAGACACGGATCCGCGTCATCTTCCCGGACGGCTCCTCCGTCGAGGTCCCCGCGAAGTTCGAAGTGGCGGAGCAGACGCTTGCCGATGCCGCCTCGCCCCGCTACCTCGACGGAGTGAAGGCTGGGCCGGGCGAGCGAGTCTCGGTCCCGCAGGTGGGTGAGGCCGACGCCGCCGAGTTCTACCTCAAACCCGGGCAGGACCTCAAGGGGTGGGAGGTCATAGTCGATCCGCTGACTGGCGAGGTTCACACCACCGCGCCTGCGACGGATGCGCAGGCGTTGGATGTCGAGGTCATGGCGGTGTTCTCCGATGGCAGCCGCAAGCCCGTGAAGCTCCGCGTCGATGTCGGCGAAGCTGCGGCCGCGGAAACCGAGCCCGCGTTTGCCGAGCAAGTTGCCGGACCGGGCGAGACAGTCCGGATTCCGCAGACGAAGACCATGCCGGAGGGCACGTTCTTCGACATCGCTGACGATGGCGGCCTCGAAGCAGCGATCGATCCTGTCACCGGCGAACTCACGGTGCGCCTGCCTGACGACGCACCCGCCGACGCCACCTACGTCATCGGCGTGAAGACCACATACCCGGACGGAACGGTCGAGATAGTGCCGGTGAAAATCGGCACCGATTCCATCGGTCGCGCCGCTGCGGTGAAGTACCCGTCTGCGTCGTCGGACCAGACGAGTGGAACCGTCACCGCGACGCCGACGGGTGTGCCGGACGGAAGCACGTTCGCGCTGGATCCTGCTTTTAAGGACGCTGACTGGGTGGTGTCCGTTAATAAGAACACCGGTGAGATCACTGCGACGCTGCGAACCGGAATCGTGGGGGAGCGCTCCACCGTGGTGCCGGTGCGGGTGACATTCCCTGACGGTTCCGTTCGCGCGGTACCGGTCGAAATCACAGCGAAGCGCGTTGCGGAGCAGCCGGCGGAAGATGCGCGGTCGGCGCGGTCGTCCGAGGGACCCTGGTGGATAATCGTCCTCGTTGCTTTGCTCGGAGTGCTCGGTATCGGCTGGGCCGCGACCGAGTACCAGGACCAGATCCGTCACTACATTCCGCAGTTCCCAGTGCTGCCTCGCCTGTAACGCCAAGCGGAAAGCCCGCCACCGCGGGGAAGCGGTGGCGGGCTTAGCTGTGTGCGGAAGCGGGGAGGAGTTACTCCTCGTCGCCCTTCTCCTCGGCCGGAGCCTCGGACTCGGCGCCAGCCTCAGCGCCACCTTCCTCAGCGGCCTCGGCCTCAGCCTCGAGGTCCTCGTCAACCTGCTCGAAGGTGACGTTGACCAGCAGGGTCTCCGGGTCGGAGATGAGCTCTGCGCCCTCCGGCAGCTTCACGTCGGAAGCGTGGAGCGTGTCGCCGATCTCCTTGCCCTCGATGGAGACGGTCAGCTCGTCCGGGATGGACAGCGCGTCGATCTCGATCTCCACGTAGTCGGTCTCCTGCAGCACAACTGCGCCCGGAGCGGCCTCGCCCTCGGTGACGACCGGGACCTCGACGGTGACCTTCTCGCCGCGCTTAATGCCGAGCAGGTCGATGTGGTCGATGTCCAGGGTGATCACGTTCTGGTCGATGTGCTTGACCATGGCCAGCAGCTTCTCGCCGTCGAGCTCGAGCTCGACGATGGCGTTGGTGCCGTCGTTACGCACGACTGCGGTCATCTCGATGCGGTCGACCGCGAAGTGGATGTTGTCGATGCCCTTTTCGTACAGGACGCCCGGGATCTTGCCGTCGCGGCGCAGACGGCGTGCGGAGCCCTTGCCGAACTCCTCGCGACGCTCACCCTTGATAACGGTGGGGGTAATAGCCATGTTGTACTCCTTCGTTGGGAAGGGCCACAGGCCTTGCCTGCGACCACTGAACGGATGTGTGCTCGTCGAGTGATCGCAAAAGGATCTCAAAATCGCGTCGATAACGGCCTTTGAAGGCCCTCGCCGAGACTGCTACAGGGTAGCAGCCGGTTTCTGCCACACAAAATGCCCGCTTGCCTGGGCTTGTTCATACTCGTACCCGAGGGGGATGCCGCGGCGCTCGCGCATCAAAAGCGTGACGACGAAGCCCGTGACCGTCGCCGCCATCAAGTACACGGTGATCGCGGCGGTGCCGCCGGTTGCCTCGCGCAGGGCGGCGGCGATGGTGGGGGCGAACGCGCCGCCCAAAATCGCGCCGAGCGCGTACGAGATGGAGGCGCCGGACGCGCGGATGGAGGCGGGGAACAGCTCAGCGTAGAACGCGCCGATCTCGCCGTAGGTCAGCCCCAACCCGACGGTGAGGAAAATCAGCGCCGCGGTGATCTTCGGCAGCGACCCGGTGTTCACCAGCGGAAACAAGGCCAGCACGCCGGCCGCCTGCACCACAAAGCCGATCGCGAGGGTGCGGCGGCGGCCGATGATGTCGGACACCCAGCCCGCGAACGCCGTGGTGCACAGCCAGGTGGCGGCGGAGGCGGTGACGGCCCACAGGATGTCGCCGCGCTCTACGGCGAGCCCTGCCGGGTCGGTGACGTAGTTCTGGATGTAGCCGCCGGTGGTCATGTAGCCCACCGTGCCGTTGGCGGCGAAGATCAACGCCGCGGCGATAACGAGCCCCGCGTGGTGCTTGAACAGGGAGCCGACCGGGTTGTGCGCGCCGACCTCGCGCATTTCCTCCACCACCGGCGATTCGTCGACGCCCGTGCGGATCCACCAGCCCAACACCGTCAACCCGACGGAAAGCAAAAACGGCACGCGCCAGCCCCACTGCATGAACGCTTCGCCGGGGGCGATGATGGTCATCAGCGCCAGCACGCCAGAGGACAGCAAGAGCCCTGCCGGCACGCCCACCTGGGGCCCGGCGCCGTAGAGTCCGCGCTTGTTGTCCGGCGCGTGCTCCACGGCCAAAAGCACTGCCGAGCCCCATTCGCCGCCGGCGGACGTGCCTTGCAGGATGCGCAGGACCACCAGCGCGGCCGGCGCGAGCCAGCCGGCGGTTGCATACGTGGGCAAAAGCCCGATCAGCGCGGTGGCGGTGCCCATGGTGAACAGCGTGACCATGAGCACGCCGCGCCTGCCCAGCCGGTCGCCGAAGTGGCCCGCCAGCACCGCCCCCAATGGGCGGAACAGAAAGGACAGGCCGACGGTGAGGAAGCTGGCGATCGTCGCCGCCGCAGGCCCGAGCGGGCCGAACATCACCTTGTTAAACACCAGCCCTGCCACGGCGGCGTAGAGGAAGTAGTCGTACCACTCGATGGCGGTGCCGATGGTCGTGGCCGCGATGACGCGGCGGCGCTCACTGCGCACGGGAAAACGCCTCCAATAGCGCGTCGGTTTCTTCCGCGTTGGTCACGGTCACACGGATGCCCTCGGGGAAGACGCGCACCAGCACGCCCTCTGCGGCGAGCCGGTCCGCCAGCTCCTGGCCAGCGCCGGGCAACCACACAAAGTTCGCTTGGCTTTCTGCGAGCCCAAGCTTTGCGACGACACGGCTCCGCTCGGCCACGGTGCCGTCGATACGCGCACGCAACTCGTCTGAAGCCGCAAGTGACGCGAGTGCCGCGACCTGCGCGACGGAGCTGACGGAAAACGGCACCGCCACCTTGTTCAGCGCCTCGATAACGACCTGCGGGCCGAAGGCGTAGCCGATGCGCGCGCCCGCCAGCCCGTACGCCTTGGAGAAGGTGCGCAGCCCCACGACGTTGGGGTAGCGGTTGATGACTTCGGTGGCGACGGGGGTGTCGGCGGCCTGGTTGTACTCGAAGTAGGCCTCATCGAGCGTGACCAGCACGTCTGCGGGGACCGCGTCCATGAACGCGGCGAACTCGGCGTCCGTGACGGTGGTGCCGGTGGGGTTGTTCGGGTTGCACACGAAGATGAGCTTCGTGCGCTCGGTGACGGCCGCGGCGAGGGCGGGCAGGTCCACCCGGTGGTCGGCGGTCAGCGGCACCGGCACAGGGGTCGCGCCGGCGATCTGGGCGAAGATGGGGTAGGCCTCGAAGCTGCGCCACGGGAAGGCCACCTCGTCGCCCGGGCCCGCGGCGGCGGTGACCAGCTGCTGGCACAGGGCGGACGAGCCGGTGCCCACCGCAACCTGCTCGGGCGCCACGCCGAGGTGCTCAGCCAGCGCCGCGCGAAGCTGCACCGCGCCCATGTCCGGGTAGCGGTTCACCTGGAACAGCGAATCCTGCATCGCTTCAAGCACGCTGGGCAGCGGACTCTCGGCGCATTCGTTGGAGGACAGCTTGATGGCGCGTTCGTCGCGCACGCCCGGAACATACGCGGGCAGCGAGTCAAGGTCGGGGCGGATCATGCGTGGCTCCTCTGCGTGGTCAGTGAGATCAGGCCCAGCACGATGATCCAGCCGGTCAGCGTGGCAAGGCCCATGCGGTATTCCGGAAGAATACCCATCAGCACGAGCACGAGGACGAAAAACACGATGCACACCCAGTTGGCCACCGGGTAGAGCGGGGCGGGGAAGGTCGCGCTCTTGGATGTCTTGCGGAAGTTCAGGTGCGAGATGCAGATGCCCACCCAGGTGATCAGCTCGGTGCCGACGATGATGGCCAGCAGCACCGCGAAGATCTTGCCTTCGAAGAAGAAGTTCAGGATGACCACGGTGCCCATCAGGGCGGCGTCGAAAAGCAGGGCTTTGGTGGGCAGCCCCTTCGCGCTGGTGGCGGCGAACGCGCGGGGCGCCTGGCCGTTGCGGGCGAGGTCGCGCAGCATGCGCGCGCCCGAGTACGTCATGGTGTTGAGCACCGAGAACACCGCCACCACAATGACCACGTTGAGCGCCGTGGCGGCGGGGCCGAAGCCGACGCCGGACAGCACGCGGATGAACGGGCTCTCGTTGGATCCCTGCTCGTTCCACGGCGCGAGCAGCAAGATGGTGCCGATGCCGCCGAGGTAGAACACCAGAATGCGCCACACCACGGAGTTCACGGCGCGCGGGATGGCCTTTTCCGGATTGTCCGCCTCGCCGGCGGCGGTGCCGATGGACATGATGCCGCCGAACGTGAACGTCACCGCCACCAGCGCGAACAGCACGCCGGAGACGCCGTTGGGCATGAACCCGCCGTGGTCGGTGATGTTGGACAATCCGATCGCCTCGTCCGGGCCGAGACCCACCACGAGCGCGAACCCGAGCACGATCATGAGCACGAGCGCCGCGACCTTGATCAAGGACAGCCAATACTCCGTCGCGGCGAACACGCGCACGTTGAACAGGTTCAGCGCCACCACCACCAGCAGCGTCACCAGCGCGGTGACCCAGTGGGGCAGTCCGGGGAACCAGTAGTCCAGGAACGTGCCCATGGCGGTCAGCTCCAGCATGCCCACCACGACGGTGGTGAACCACCAGTTCCAGCCGGTGATGAAGCCGGCCACCGGCCCGATGAACGCGCGCGAGTACGCCGCGAACGACCCGGAGACCGGGTGCTCGACCGCCATCTCGCCGAGCATGCGCATGAGGAAGTACACGATCACGCCGACAAGCGCGAACGAGATCAGCACCGCGGGCCCGGCGTACTGGATCGATCCGGCGGAGCCCAAAAACAGGCCCGTGCCTATCGACGAACCAAAGGCAATCATCATCAATTGCCTACTCTTGACGCTCCTGTTCAGCCCCTGTTCTTGCAGGCTGTCGTTCTGGCTCACGGTTTAGTTTCCTGTCGGTGGTCGGGTGGTGGTGCGGGACATGCCGCGGAATTCGGCGATGGCGGTGTCGCCGTCGTAAAGCGTGACGTCCGAAAGCCCGTTTCTGCCCCACGTGTGGCGCTCGCGCGCGACGCCGCGGATGGTGCGGCCCATCTTCGCGGGCGCGAGGTAGATCATCTCGGACTGCGCGCTGACGGTCGGGTCGGTTCGCCGCGAGTTGCACGCGCCGCCGAACAGCGCGTCGGCGAAGGTGAACAGCACGCCGCCCTGGCACACGCCGAAGCCGTTGGCGTGGCGTGCCTCCACCGTGAACTCGCCCTCGGCCACACCCGGCTCAAGCCGCGTGATGGTGGCGCCGAGGTACTCCAGGGTGGCGTCGTTGTCGAACATGGATTTCGCGTGCTCGAGGTCGGGGGTGAAATCCACCGACGGGGCGTAGCGCTCGTACATCCTTATTCCTTCCCGTATGCGTGAAGCCGGGGCAGCGCAAGTGCTGCCCCGGCTGAGTCCCGGCGAACCGCGGCGTTTACGCCTGACCCTCGAACAGGGTGGTCACGGAGCCGTTTTCAAAAATCTCGTGGATCGTCTTGGCCAGAAGCGGCGCAATGGAGAGCACCGTGAGGTTGCTCCAGCCTTCGGTGTCCTGCGGCAGGGTGTCGGTGGTGATGACTTCCTCGGCGCCGCAGTCGCTGAGGCGCTCGCGTGCCGGGTCGGAGAACACGCCGTGGGTGCAGGCGATGACCACGGACTTCGCGCCGGCCTCCTTGAGCACGCCGACGGCGCCGGCGATGGTGCCGCCGGTGTCGATCATGTCGTCCATGAGGACGCAGTCCTTGCCGTCGACGTCGCCGACGACGCGGTTGGACACGACCTTGTTCGCGGCGTCGATGTCGCGGGTCTTGTGCACGAACGCCATGGGGGCGTCGCCGAGCATGTTGGCCCACTTCTCCGCCGACTTCACGCGGCCGGCGTCGGGGGAGACCACCACGAGGTTGTCCAGCGGGTACTTGGACTTGATGTAGTCCACCAGGATCGGCTGGGCGTGCATGTGGTCCACCGGGCCGTCGAAGAAGCCCTGAATCTGGTCGGTGTGCAGGTCCACGGACACGATGCGGTCCGCGCCGGCGGCGGTGAGCAGGTCCGCGATCAGGCGGGCGGAGATCGGCTCGCGGCCGCGGTGCTTCTTGTCCTGGCGGGCGTACGGGTAGAACGGCAGGATCGCGGTGATGCGCTTAGCGGAGCCGCGCTTGAGCGCGTCGATCATGATCAGCTGCTCCATCAGCCACTTGTTCAGAGGCTGGGCGTGGGACTGCATGACAAAGCAGTCGGCCCCGCGGACGGACTCTTCGAAGCGGATGAAGATCTCGCCGTTGGCGAAGTCGCGCGCGGTGGTGGGCACCAGCTCGATGCCGAGCTCTTTGGCCACGGCTTCTGCGAGGTCCGGGTGGGCGCGTCCGGTGAAGACCTTGAGGTCCTTGTGGTTTTCGGTGGAGTAACCAGTCATGAAATTAACCCTCTCGCTTCGCGTTTTTCGCAGCCTCTGCCGCTTCGGTGCCCGGGCGGCGGTCTTCCACCCAGCCTTCGATGTTGCGCTGGCGGCCTTCCTTGATGGCGAGCGCGCCGGCGGGCACATCTTCCGTGACCACTGTACCCGCGCCGGTGTAGGCACCATCACCGATGTTCACCGGTGCGACGAACATGGTGTCGGAGCCGGTGCGGCAGTAGTCGCCGATGGTGGTGTGGTGCTTGTTCACGCCGTCGTAGTTGGCAAACACGGAGCTTGCGCCGATGTTGGAGTGCTTGCCCACGGTGGCGTCGCCGATGTAGGTCAGGTGCGGCACCTTGGAGCCTTCGCCGATCTTGGCGTTCTTGGATTCGACGAAGCCGCCGAGCTTGCCGCGGGCGCCGAGTTCGGTGCCGGGGCGGATGTAGGTGAACGGGCCGACGGTGGCTTCCTCGCCGATGACGCCGAGTTCGCCCTGGGTGCGCACGACGGTTGCGCGGGCGCCGACTTCCATGTCGGTCAGGGTGGTGTCGGGGCCGACTTCGGCGCCGTCGCCGATGACGGTGGAGCCCCACAGCTGGGTATTCGGGTGGATGACCACGTCGCGGCCGATTTCCACCTCGACGCCGATCCAGGTGGTGTCCGGGTCGATCACGGTCGCACCGTTTCGCATTGCGTTCTCGACGAGCCTGCGGTTGAGCTCCTTGCCGGCCTCCGCCAGCTGCACCCGGTCGTTCACGCCGGCGAGCTCGCGGGCGTCGGGGGCGGTAAACGCGGTGACCCGGAGGCCGTCGTTACGCGCGATGCTCAAAACATCGGTGATGTAGAACTCGCCCTGGGCGTTGTCCGGGGTGACGCGCGTGAGGGCGTCGCGAAGCACCTTGCCGTCGAAGGCGAACACGCCGGAGTTGACCTCGCGGACTTTGCGCTGCTCGTCGGTGGCGTCCTTTTCCTCCACGATCTCGAGGACGTCGCCGGCCTCGCCGCGGATGATGCGGCCGTAGCCGGTGGGGTTGTCGAACTCGAGCGAGAGCACGGTAACCGCCGCGTGCTCGGACTCATGCTTGTCGACGAGCGCCTGCAGGGTCTCCGGGGTCAGAAGCGGCACGTCGCCGTTGGTGACCACCACGGTGCCGTCGAAGTCCGGGATTGCGGAAAGGCCCACCTGCACCGCGTGGCCGGTGCCGTTTTGCTCCTCCTGGACGGCCTGGCGGATCTCCACGTGCATCTGCTCGGCGATCTGCTCCACGGCCGGGGCGACCTGGTCGCGCTGGTGGCCGACAACCGCAACCAGGTAGTTGGGGTGCACACCGGCGGCCGCGTGCAGGGAGTGAGACAGCAGGCTGCGCCCGCCGATCTCGTGCAGCGTCTTCTGGCGGTCGGACTTCATGCGGGTTCCGGCGCCGGCCGCAAGCACGACAACGGCACGTTCGAAGTGGGTAGGCACTCGAATGCTCCTTGATTTATAGGGTGTTGAGCGGTTTTTGTCGGCCCCAAGCATAACGCCTAGGCGGCGGCCGCCGAGACTTCTTTCAGGTTCCGCGCGCCGAAAACGCCGGCGTAGCCCACGACGGCCAGGAAGATGAGCGCCGCCTGCGGCCCGAGCACCGCAATCGCCGACGACATCGCGCCGACAACCAGCAGCACAATGCCCATCACGGTGTTGGAGGCGCCGGTGATCATGGTGCGCTTGTCGCCGTCGGCCATGTCCACCAGGTACGTCTTGCGGCTCACACGCACCGCGGTGTGCGCGAGGTTGACCAGGAAGAAGCCCAGCGGCATGACCCAGGCGTTCACCCCGGCCGGCGCGAGGCGGGCGCTGAGAACGAGGGCCACGATCACGGTCGAAGCGATACCCGCGGCCCAGGCCATCGTGCTTTTCGACGACCTGTCGGACAACCTGCCCGACACCCTGCCGCCCAGAAGCGACGCGCCGCCGGAGGCGATGATGAACGCGCCGAGGCCGGTCAGGTCCGCGCCCTCGTTGCCGGCCATGACCACGATGAACGGGGTGGACAGGGCGGTGACCAGCATCAGCGAGCGCACCACCAGGAACTTCTGCAGGTCCCGGTCGCTTTTGACCAGCGCCCACATCTGCCTCATGCTCTGGCCGTCCTTGGCCTCGGGTTCGGCTTCCGGCTCCTCGATCCCGCTAAAGACCAGCGACGCCAGCGCCCACGTGGAAGCGCCCACGGCGAGCAGCGCAGCGAGTGCCCACTGCGGCAGGTTGTTCGGCAAAAACGTGAGAATCAGGCCGATGGCGAGCGTGAACGCGCCGGCCAGGGCGGTGGCGCGGCCGGTGATGCCGCCGCGGCGGCCCTTGGAAATCGTGCGGCCCTGCACGTCCTTGCCCGCCAGCGAGCACAGGGAGCGGAACAGCGCATGGGCGGCAAGCAAGATCAGGATGGCGGCGCCGAGCGGAGTGCCGTCGAGAAGCAATGCACTCAACGCAATGAGCCCCGCGGCGATGGCTTGGCCCCACGAACCGATGAGCCACACGCGTTTGCGGGAGCGCTTCGAGGTGACCCACGGGCTCAAAAACGCCTGCGGCAGCATCGAGCCGGATTCGCGGATGGGCACGAGGAACGAGGTCATCACCGCCGGCACGCCCGCGGCGCCGAAGAGCCACGGCAGCACCGTCTTCGGCGCGACAACCTGATCGCCGATGTTTTGCAGGCCGTTAGACCAGATGAACCGGCGTGCGTTGCGTTCCTCGCGTTGATCGTTATGCATACAGCGGATAGTAGGGTCGAATGAGAGTATCAGCGAACCGGGAGGCGGACATGGCAATGAGCAGACGCACGTTTTTCAGGGGCACACTTTTCGCGACGGCGGCGCTGGCCGCGGCAGCGACGGGCACGGCGTGCTCGGAGTCCTCGCAAACCAAGCCGCTGGGCGCGGACGACGAGGCGCGCCCGCTGCGCATCCCGCCGCTGTACGAGGGCGAGCTCGACGGCAACGTTCGCCGCTTCGAGCTGACCGCGCAGGAAGGCGAGTTCGAGATCGTGCCCGGCACCATGACCAAAACCTGGGGCTTCAACGGCCCGTACCAGGGCCCGACGCTGTACATGCGCCGCGGCGAGGAAATCGACATGACGGTGCACAACGAACTGCCGGAGCCGACCGTCGTGCACTGGCACGGCCTGCACCTCCCGGCGACCGCCGACGGCGGGCCGGCGCTCATGTTCGATCCGGGGAAGTCCTGGTCGCCGTCGTGGACCGTGGACCAGCCGGCCGCGACCTGCTGGTACCACCCACACCCGCACGAGAAGTCCGCCGTCCATGCCTACCGTGGCCTTGCCGGGGGCCTCGTGCTTGACGACGATGACTCCGCCTTCCCCGGCCTCCCCAACGAATACGGGGTAGACGACATCCCCGTGATCATCACCGACGCCAACTTCACCGAAGACGGCCAGCTGGACGAGGACAACGGCTGGGTCGGCTCCACCGTCATGGTCAACGGCATGACCAAGCCGCGCTTCGAGGCGACCACCCGACGCGTGCGCCTGCGCGTGCTCAACGGCGCGACGATGCGTTTCCACCACCTGTCCTTGGGCAAGCCGTTCCACGTGGTGGCCACGGACCAGGGATTCCTGGACGCGCCGGTCGAGGTCGACGGCGTGCTGCTCAGCGCCGGCGAGCGCGTGGAGATCGTGGTGGACCTTGAGCCGGGCAAGGACCTGAAGCTGCGCAGCGACGGTGTCCCGGACCTGGGCGGCATGCCGGATAAAGAAACCGCGGAGATGTTCGGCTTCACCGACAAGTTCGACCTGCTGGAGATCGCTGCGCCGTCGGACGACGCACCCGAGGTGTCTGAGCTTGCGGATTCGCTGGCGCCGTTCGAGGTGCCTGACGCGGATTCTGTCGAGGTGGAGCGCGATTTCCGCATGAACGGCACCGAGATCAACGGCAAGACCATGGACATGACCCGCGTGGACTTCACTGTGGACCACAAGGGCCCAGAGATCTGGCACGTGACCAACGAGAACGACGACATGGCTCACAATTTCCACATCCACGACGCGCGCTTTGCCGTCATCGGCGTGGAAAACGGCGAGCTGGAGTTCACCACCGGCTGGCACGACACCATCACCGTCCCGCCGCTGGCCACGGTGAGCCTGCTCGTGGAGATGGGCTACTACCCGGACCCGAGCCTGGCGTACATGTACCACTGCCACATGCTCAACCATGAAGACAGCGGCATGATGGGCCAGTTCGTCATCGTCGAGCCTGGCCAGGAGGCGGACCTGGATCTGCCCGCCGGCCACGGCGGGAACTAGCGGGCAGCGGGGTTGCACGTGGCGGGGTTAGCCGCGCACGTTGTGGCCGATGACTGTTGGCAGGAGCAGGGGAGCGTCGCCAAGCAGCGCCTTGAGGTTGCCGTCGCGCTCCACCGCACTGGTGACGGTGCGGACCTTCGAACCTGACTTGTCGCGCCCGCGACCCCGGTTGGCGCCGGCCGCCATAGGCCCTGCAGCGAAGGCGCCGCCGCGTGCGCCCTGACCGTTTTGGCTCGCCGCACCGTGCGCCCCGGCGGCGTAGGACGAGCCCGCGCCGTACGCGCCGGTGCCGCCAGCGCCAGTACCACCAGCACCAGCGCCGCCGATACCGGGGCGCATGCCGTTTGCGCCTTGGCCCGCTCCGGCTCCGGCGTTCGATCCAGCTCCGGCGCCTACTCCGGCGCCAGTACCGGAGCCGGGCCCAAGTGACGCGCCGCCGCGCTGGCTACCGGCGATCCCGTTGGCGCCAGCGCCGAGACCACGACCGTTGGCGAAGCCTCCACCGACACCGGTGCCCGCGCCTGCGCCAGGGCGGGCGCTGTTGGCAAGCCCTGTGCTGGTGCTGTGGCCAGAAGCTGCGCCGCGGCCTCCCGCGACGGCGTTGCCCGGCGCGAGGCCGAATCCCGCGGCGCCCGTACCGGCGCTTGCGGTGCTCGCACTGGCGTTGGTCTGAGGCGTGCCGTTGAATCCACCGATGGTGGGGGTGAGGGGATTGGTGGGGGAGGCGGGAGCAGCCGTCGCCAAGCTTCCCGCTGCTGAAGGGGCAGGCGGGGCGAGAACAGCAGAGGCGGACTGGGTGGGAGCCGCGCCCGCGGCGATGCGCTCGAAGGTCTCGGGGGTGGGGCGGCCGTACTGCTGGATGACCTCTGCTGGCGACTTCGCGTGCGCGAGGTCGCCGTAGCCACGGTTGGTCAGCACCTCCCGAAGGCCCGGTGGAAGCTCAGTCGGCGTGTACGACGTTGTGGCCGGGGCGGGCACGTCGGTGCTGGCGTAGGGCGTCGACGGAAGCTTTCCCGCGTCCGGCAGCAGCCGGTTAAACGCTGGAATTGCCGGCTGGAGCCCGGAAGTGACGCGCATGGAATACGAGCTGAGGTAATCCGATTCGATCTGCGACTTAATCTTCGGATCTTCCGCCGCGGCGTAGGCGGCCGCGGCTGCGGAAGCGTACATACTCTCCGAGTCAGCGGCCATGCCAAGCGCCTCGGTGTGATTGGCGAGCGAACGCGAGTTAGCGACGTACTCCAAACCCGCATTTTGGATCTGGGTGACCTTCTTCATCGCCTCTTGGATCCAGACCGTGTCCGCGGACGAGCTCAGCGCGTGGTGGACGCCGTTGAGTTCCTCCATGGCGTTCTCGATGAGCTGGGCGTTGGAAGTCCAAAAGTCCGACGCGGAGTACGCCAGAGATGTATTGGTGAGGTTCAGATTCTTTTCCGCGCCGAGCAGCGACGACTCCGACGCGGAGGACACCGCTGCGTTATCGAACGTGTTGGTCTTCGGGTCTGCGGCCTTGAGCTGCTGGAAGCCCTGTGCATACATCGGCGTGAGTGCAGCAGCTGGGCCGCCAAGCGGTGCCAGCAGTGAGCCCATCATCCCGGAGAACGACTCATCCGTCTGCTGCGTGTTGGTCAACGCCAGCCACAGGTTGTCCGCAGTGTGCTTCAGGTACAGCGCGATGGCCTGATTCGCCTCCGGCGCGCGCTCGTCCCCGATCGGGCTGAGCCGCTCGCCCGCCTCGTCCAAGCCGCCCGCGGTGGAGAACCCGGAGAGGGATTGCGAGGTGCTTAAACTCCGACGAGCCACAATTGTCTGCGAAACCTCTCGCAAAATGTTTATCGCATCTTCAACCTGATCAACGTTCAGCTCTATTTTCATTGCTCCCCCAAAATCGATGTGTTTTCTCAAACCATAAAATTCTGGGTTTGGCAGTGGAAGAGATTGTCCACTGAAATGAGCAAAAACTATGAAAAGGTCTCTTGAGTTGCCGAGAAGATCTCTTCCAAGGCCTGAAAAGCCTTGACACAGTTCTGCTCTTGGAGGTTCTGATCCAAAGAACCAGGCGCTATCACGACAATGCCACCGCGGTGAGTGTCGAGTTGGACGTAGCAATCGTCGCCCACGCCGCCTCGGGGCCCATAGGCAAAAGCTTCCGGTAACGATTTTGAATTCGCAATCTCGATTAAGCCTGTTGAATCTTCTATGTACTGCCGATCTGCGTTGTTATTCATGAGGCTGAGTTCGATTCGACCTCGTTCATCCTTGATTTCGCACGCACTCAAACCGCGCGTAAGCCCCGCGTACTCCTCCGGGATCGGCTCGACATTGTGGAAGCCGGCGGCGGCGAATTCTTCGGGCGAGATCTCGGTGCAGGGGTCGAAGATGTCGTCGCCCAGGGTGTAGGGGTCGAAGTCGCCGATTTCGAGGGTGCCGCTTTTGAAGTGGAACGCGGCGGGAGCATCAGCAGAACTTTCGACAGAACTGTCACCAGAGTCGCCGACTTCACTACCAGCGACTTCGGCGCTGTGCTCGTTTGCCTGGTTGCTGGCGGTGGGGGCCGGAGGGGCGTCGATAGGCGAGGGCTCCGAAGCGCACCCCGCAAGTACCCCGCATGCCATGAGCCAAGCGATGTGGCGTTTCATGTACCCCTCCAATAAAAAAGCTTCCCCACCAGGACTCGAACCTAGAATGACGGTACCAAAAACCGTAGTGTTGCCGATTACACCATGGGGAATAGCACCGCTGATTGTAGACCAGACCCGCCAACTGCCAAAGACGGGGTTAACTTTACGACGCTCTAAGCTAGGGCGCATGGCTCGAAGGCGAATGACAGCACCCCAGCGCAGAGATCAGTTGATCGGAGTGGGCAGGCAAGCATTCGCTGAGCGCGGGCTCGACGGCATTTCCATGGAGGAGATCGCGGCGCGCGCCGGGGTGTCCAAGCCGGTGGTGTACGAGCATTTCGGCAGCAAGGAAGGCCTGTACCAGGAGGTTGTCCGGCTGGAAATGGCCCGGCTGGAGCACACGATTACGTCGAACATTCAGGCCGGCCCGTGGCGCGACCGCATCGAGCGCGGCGTGCTGGCACTTTTGACGTACGTGGAGGGGGAAACTGACGGGTTTGTCATCCTCGCGCACGGGCAGCTGCCGGGGGAGGGGCGGACGTATTCGACGATCCTCAACCGCGTCACCGCGGAGGTGAGCTACCTGCTGGGGGAGGCGTTTAAGCACCGCGGGCTCGACGAGTCGATGGCGGGGCTGTACGGTCAGGCGCTTGTCGGCACCGTCTCCAATTCTGCGCTGTGGTGGCTGGACGAGCGCACGCCCGACAAGCACACCGTGGCGGCGCATATTTCCAACCTGTGCTGGAACGGGTTGCGGGGGATGGAGGCGCAGCCGCGCGTGTACGGAAGCGGCGAGGCGAGCGAAAGCGCGAGCGACGAGACAAGCGGCGAAACCGCAGAGAGGGATGCGTAAGACACATGACTGACACCACCCCGCCCGTGTTGGGCGGTTTGCTCACCGCGGCGCTGACGGACCCGAAACTGAAAGGCCTGGTCACGCACGTGGGCGAGGATTTGCTGCACGTCACAGGCATTGACCAGGTGCGTTCCTGGGTGGCCGGTGCGATTGCGCGCGAGACGCCTTTGCTGCTGGTCACGGCCACCGGCCACGAGGCGGAGGATCTCGCCGCGGAGTTGAAGGCCATTTTGGGCGAGGAGAAGGTGGCGCAGTTCCCGGCGTACGAGACGCTGCCGCACGAGCGTCTCTCGCCGGCGCCGGACATTGTGGGGCGCCGTTCGAAGGTGCTGTGGGACATGCCGCGTGTGATCGTCGCGGCGGCGCGCGCGGTGTGCCAGCCGGTGCTGCCGCCGGCGGAGCCGATCAGCATCGCGGTGGACCAGGAGCGCGACTTCGAGGAGCTGACCGCGCAGCTGGTGCACTTCGCGTACAACCATGTGGACATGGTGGCCTCGCGCGGCGAGTTCGCCACCCGCGGCGGCATCATCGACGTCTTCCCGACCACCGCGCAAAACCCCGTGCGTATCGAATTCTGGGGCGACGAGGTCACGGACATCCGCTCGTTCGCAGTCGCGGACCAGCGCACCATCGAGGAGGTGCGCTCCGTCGAGCTGCACCCCGCGAGGCAATTGCTTATCGACGACACCGTGGCCGCCAAAGCCGACGACCTCGCGCGAAAATTCCCCTCGAACCCGACGCTGTCGTCGCTGCTCGCCCGCATCTCGGAGAAGCAGCCCGCGGACGGCATGGAGGCGCTCATCCCGGCGCTGACGGACAAGCAGTATTCGGTGCTGCCGGAGCTCATGCCCGCCGGTTCCGTGGTGCTGGTGACCAACCCGGAGAAGGTGCGCGCCCGCATCGCCGACTTGGAGGCGACGGACCGCGAGTTCCTCGAGGCCGGCTGGGAGGCCGCCGCCATGGGCGCCGAGGGGCCTGTGGTGGTGGAGGGCCTGGACGTGTCCGCCTCGTCGTACCGCTCCTACGAGTCGCTGGAGGTCTCCGCCTCCAAGGCCGGCAACGCCTGGTGGACGTTCGCCCCGCCCGGCATGTTCGCCGCCGACGACGCGGAGACGCTGCCTTTGGAGTTCGAGGCCGCGCCTGCACCGAAGGGCGACCCGAAGGCGATCGAGCAGCTCTACGCCACGCTCAAGCTCCACATCGGCCAAAACCACGGCAAGGTCGCGTTCGTGGCGCCGGCGAAGGGCACGATCGACCGCATGGCGGAGCGCCTGCGCGAGCACGGCGTATCCGCCCGCGTGGCCACGCCGGGCCTTGAGCCGGTCGAGGGGGCGGTGACCCTGTACCAGGCGCTGTCCCACGCTGGCCTGGTCTTCGGCGGGCCGAACCTCGTCGTGGTCACCGAAACGGACGTGACCGGCAACCGCGTCGGCGACATCGCAGGTGCTAAACGACGCGCCCCGCGCCGCCGCAACCGCGTCGACCCGCTCGCGCTGCAGCCTGGCGACTTCGTGGTGCACGATACCCACGGCATCGGCAAGTTCGTGAAGATGGCGGAGCGCACCGTCAAAGCCGGCGACGAGGACTCGCGCCGTGAATACATCGTGCTGGAGTACCAGCCCGCCAAACGCGGACAGCCCGGCGACCAGCTGTGGGTGCCAATGGAGTCTTTGGACCTGCTGAGTAAGTACACCGGGGGCGAGAAACCCAGCTTAAGCAAAATGGGCGGCTCCGACTGGAAATCCACCAAGCGCAAGGCGCGCGCCGCGGTCCGCGAGATCGCAGGCGAGCTGGTGGAGCTCTACGCCAAGCGCCAAGCCGCACCGGGCCACGCGTTCGCGCCGGACACCCCGTGGCAGCACGAGATGGAAGACGCCTTCCCGTTCGTGGAGACCGAAGACCAGCTCACCGCCATCGAGGCCGTGAAGTCGGACATGGAAAAGCCCACGCCGATGGACCGCGTCATCGTGGGCGACGTGGGCTTCGGCAAAACCGAGGTCGCCGTGCGCGCCGCGTTCAAGGCGGTGCAGGACGGCAAACAGGTCGCGGTGCTCGTGCCCACGACCCTTCTGGCCCAGCAGCACTTCTCCACGTTCAACCAGCGCATGGACGGCTTCGGTGTGACCGTGCGCGAACTGTCGCGCTTTACCACCGCTGCCGATTCGAAGAAGATCATCTCCGGGCTTGCGGACGGCTCCGTGGACATCGTCATCGGCACCCACCGACTGCTGCAAACGGGCGTGCAGTGGAAGAACCTCGGCCTGATCATCGTGGACGAGGAGCAGCGCTTCGGTGTCGAGCACAAGGAGCACATCAAGGCGCTGAAGTCGCACGTGGACGTGCTGACCATGACCGCAACGCCGATCCCGCGCACCCTGGAGATGTCGCTGACCGGCATCCGCGAGATGACCTCCATTACCACCGCGCCGGAGGACCGCCACCCGGTGCTGACCTACGTGGGCCCGCAGGAGGACAAGCAGGTCGCCGCAGCGATCCGCCGCGAGCTGCTCCGCGACGGCCAGGTCTTCTACATCCACAACAAAGTCTCCGACATTGAAAAGACCGCCCGCCAGCTGCGCGAGCTGGTCCCGGAGGCGCGCATCGTGGTCGCCCACGGCCAGATGAGCGAGCAGGTGCTTGAGCAGACCGTGCAGGGTTTTTGGAACCGCGACTACGACGTCATGGTCTGCACCACCATCGTGGAAACCGGCCTGGACATCGCCAACGCCAACACCCTGATCGTGGAAAACGCCCAGAACATGGGCCTGTCCCAGCTGCACCAGCTGCGCGGGCGCGTCGGCCGTTCCCGCGAGCGCGCCTACGCGTACTTTTTGTACCCGAAGGACAAAACGCTCACGGAGACCTCCTACGACCGCCTGGCCACCATCGCGCAGAACAACGATCTGGGCTCCGGCATCGCCGTGGCGCAAAAGGACTTGGAGATGCGCGGCGCCGGCAACGTGCTCGGCGCCGAGCAGTCCGGCCACATCGCCGGCGTGGGCTTTGACATGTACGTCCGCCTGGTCAGCGAGGCCGTGGAAACCTTCAAGGGGCTCATGAGCGGCGAGCCCATCGACGCCACCGACAAAGGCCCGAAAGAAATCCGCGTGGACCTGCCCGTGGACGCGCACATCCCGGAGAGCTACATCAACTCCGAGCGCCTGCGCCTGGAGGTCTACCGCAAGCTCGCGGAGGCGCGCGATGACGATGCCCTGACCGCCGCCGCCGACGACATGATTGACCGCTTCGGCGCCCTGCCAACCGAGGTCGAGCACCTCATGGCCGTGGCACGGCTGCGCAACCAGGCCCGTCAGGTCGGCGTCGCGGACATCCTCACCCAGGGCAGCCGCATCAAGCTGCACCCGGTGGAGCTGCCGGACTCCAAGCAGGTGCGCCTCAAGCGCCTTTACCCGGGCGCGAACTTCCGCGCTGCGGCGAAGGCGCTGCAGGTGCCGATGCCGCGCGAAGGCGGGGCGAAGCGGGCGCTGAACGCGCCGAACCTGCGCGACCTGGAGCTTTTGCAGTGGGTGGCCGACTTTATGACGGAGATGCTCGACGCCCCGAAGATCTCCGTCGCGGGTGCTGCGGCGGATTCTGCGGCCGCAGACAAGGCGCCGAAGAAGAAGGTGTTCTCCGTCAGCGAGTAGCAGGGCTGTTGAGAGGCTTGCCTAGAAAAAGTGCGGCAGGATCAGCAGCATGCCGATACTCCACGTCAGGTGCGCCGCGATAGGGGAGTAGAGCCTGCCGGTTTTCACGGACTCGTAGTAGGTCACCGCCCCCAGCACGCCGGCGGCGAAAACCAGAAGCGGCACGCCCATCACGCAGGTGACCAGGCAGTAGGCCAGCGTGGACCACACGCCTGCCTGCACCACCGACTGGCCCATGCCGCGCAGCTGGCGTGGCACTGCGTCGCGGAAAACCATCTCCTCGCCGGCGCCGTTGACTACCAGCACCAGCAGGGTGAGGAAGTACCCGCCCTTGTTCGGGGTCTGCAGCAGCTCCGCCGCCGGGCCGGCCAGCAACGGGATATGCTGCACCACCAGCGCGCCGAAGACGAACACAACCGCGAGGGTGGCGCCGATGAGGGTGCCCCGGAGGACGTCGAGAAGCTTGCGGGGCCCCGCGAACGTCTGGCGGCTGCCCCACAGCCACCACGCGGCCGCGTAGACCACCGCCGTAAACGCGGTGGCCCAGTAGAAGCCGGCGGTGCCGTCGCCGGCGCGGCGCGCGAGAAACAGGCCGAGTGCGCCGAGCGCGCACGGCACCAAGAACAGCCATTGCCTGGTCACGCGGGGCCTTTGTCCGTCAACTTCCGCAAACACGGAAGCTAAGGTTACCGGCCCGCAGGCCAAGCATCCCCGGTTGCTACTTCACGGAGAAGATGATCATCTCGGTGTCGTCGGGCTTGCCGCGGTAGCGGCCGTCGTCGCCCGGGAAGTTGTTGTCCAGCGCGGTGAGGTAGCGGCCGTCCTCCAGCTGGACAATGGTTTCGACGCTGAGCAGCGCGAATTGGAACGGGTCGCCGACGCCGTAGGCGCGGGCGTCGGAAACCATGCCGATCTTGGACGGGTTGGCGATGTCGAGCAGGTCCGCCATGAGTTCCTTCTTCACCGTGGAGCCGGGCTTCGCGTCCGCGAAGTCCTTGACCTCGAAGACCTTCTTCAGCTGCGCGTCCGAGCCGCGGAAATCGTCGCGTTCGAGCATGAGCAGGCGGCCGTCCTTGGTCAAAAACGCGTCGCCGATCAGCGCGTCGTCGCCCTCGGCCAGGTAGTTCCAGGTCTTGCCGGTGTACTTGCCGGTTTCGGTGTCGAACTGGGAGATCACGCGCTCGCGCTTGTCGGTGGCGCTGTCCAGGTAGCCCTCGAAGATGGGGTACAAGTAGCGGCCGTCGGTGGCCATCGCTTCGAAGCCCTTGGAGTTGCGCAGGTTCGGCTGCTCATCAGTGCCCAGGGTCGGGTTCGACGGGCTTTTTACGCCGGGATAGGGGTACGGGGCGTCGAGAAGCGTGCCGTCCTTGTCCACGTGCAGGATGTAGGGGCCGAACTCCTCGCCGACCCAGAAGGTGCCGTCTGCCGCGCGAACGAAGGACTCCGGGTCGAAGTCGGCGCCGGTGAGCAGGCGGTCTTTGGTGTCGTTGTTGACGATCTCCCACGGGATTGTGTTGTTCGGGTCCTTCAGCGCGACGTAGTCCAGCACGTCGATTCCGCCGACGTCCTTCGGGTCCTTCGCGGTCTCTGCGGTCTCCCAGTTCGGCTTCACCGTGTAGATGCGCAGCAGGAAGTCCGACGAGTTCTGCTTCGAGCCGAAGCCGTTGTCCGGCAGGGCGTAGAACTCGCCGTCGCCCTTTTCGATCATGCCGGAAAAGCCCGGGATGACCTGGCCTTTAAACGGGTGGGTCTGGCCGTTGCCGTCGAAGGCGTCCTTGCCGGAATCCGGGCCCGGGGCCTGGTAGAGCGCCGACAGCTTCGCGCGGCCCTCAAGCACCGGCCCGTCGACCTCAGGGGCGGGCGCGGACGGGGCAGCACCGTTGCTCGAGCCGGTTGCCTCCGAGCTGCCGCCGGCGGCGGCGCCGATCGCGCCGCCGACGAGGCCGCCGACAACGAACGCGCCTGCGACAGCCGCGATGAGCTGCTCGAGATTGAGGTTCTTGATGATCTGGTCGAGCGGGGGAGGGAGCTGAATAGTCATGTGCCACTGCCTTTACTGTTGTTCAGAAGCTGAGCGCAAACTCAGGCGAAACTTAGTTTTCGCACAATGAGTGTAGGGCGGGGAGGCCGGCTCCGCTCGGTGAAAAAGCCGACCGATTCCCGCCCGGAGGCGCGGGGGAAGTACGATGTTTCCCGTCGCCCCTATAGCCCAATTGGCAGAGGCAGCGGACTTAAAATCCGCCCAGTGTCGGTTCGAGCCCGACTGGGGGCACCACTACACGGCGGTGTATCCGCCGTCGGCGAGGTGGTAGGAGCCGTTGACGAACGACGCGTCGTCGGAAAGCAAGAAGCTCACCACAGCCGCAATCTCTTCGGGTTCGCCCAGGCGGCCAGCAGGATGCTTATCGACGAGCGCTTGGCGGGCCTCGCCCTGCGCCCGCTGAATCAGCGGCGTGTCAATGTACGCCGGACCCACGCAGTTGACCCGGATGCCGGCGGCGGCGTAATCCGCTGCCAGAGACTTGGTCAGCCCCACCACGCCGTGCTTGGCCGCGGTGTAGGCCTCGATGCCGCCGGCGCGGCCCACGGAGCCGTGGATGGAGGACATGTTCACAATCGCGCACTGCTCCGTGTCGCCCTGCGCGAGGAACTGCTTGAGCTGGTAGTGGCAACCGTAGGCCACGCCGGACAGGTTGATGGCGATGACCTTGTCCCAGTCGGCCAGGTCCTTGTCCGCCAGCGGGGTGTGGTCGCCCACACCAGCGTTGTTCACTGCGAGGTGGAGCGCGCCGAACGTGTCCACGGCGAACTGCACGGCCACCTCGTTGTCCTGCTTGCTGGCTACGTCCTGGCGGAACGCGGCTGCGGCGCCGCCGTCCGCCTCGATTGCGGCGGCGACGTCTTTGGCGGCGTCGCCGGTGATGTCGGCGACCACCACCTTGGCTCCCTCGCTGGCGAGACGTTTCGCGATGGCCTCACCGATGCCGGAGGCGCCGCCGGTGACCAGCGCAACTTTGTTTTCAAACTTGCTCATGACTGCTCCTTGACCTTCCGTGGGAAATGAGATGCAGCCAAAGTGTAAGCAGCGACCGATCCTCCTAGGGCCGGTTTGAGGCAGTTACTTCTTCGCCGCGCCGAGCGCAGCCTTGATCAGCGGGATCTGCAGCGGCAGGCGTCCGATGGAAATGATCTGCTTCTGCCAGGGCTCGTTGCGCCACTGCCACGCCATCTGGAAGTTCGCCGGCCACACCGCTGCCAACAGGGCCGCGGCGAACTTGCCGCCGGCCGCGCGGGTTTTGGGATTCGCCAGCAGGGCAGCTGCGGCGAGCTCGGCCGCACCGGAGACGTACGTGTAGCTGCGTGCGGAGCCGGGGAGGGCGTCGGGCACGATGTCGTCGAAAGGCTGCGGCTTTGCAAAGTGCAGCACGCCCGCGCCGGCGAACAAGGGGATGAGGAACTTCTGCAACGGTGTCATTGGCCCGAGCTTACGCCTGGGCTGCGTTACAGCGCGCGGGCGACCTGGTCGGCCACGAATGCGGACCCGGCGCGGGAGGGATGGAAAACCATGTTGTAGCTGGCGGTGGTGGTGTCGACAAGTCCTGCGACCCAGCGGTCGGCGTCGCGGGCGCAGGTGCTGTGGCCGGTGGACTGGGCGTTGATGTCCAAAAACGCCGCGCCTACTTGGCGCGCGGCTTCGCGCTGGTTGTTACGGTGGTGCTGCTCCCAGCCGTGCACCGTCGGAGTGGGCACGCCGAGCGGGAGGTTGGGCACCACGTTGAAGGCGCAGATTGCGCCGTTTGCTCCGGTCACCGAAAGCATGCCGGGAATGATGATCTTCGCGTTCGGCGCCACGGCGCGCACCTTCGCCACGGCGGCGCGCATGTTGGTCAAATACTGCTCGCGGGTGCGCGCGGCGTCGTAGGTGGTGCCGGGCTTGTCCAGTAGCGGGCGCCAGTGGTCGTTGAAGCCGGCGCCCAACGTCACCGCCCGGGTGCCTGCGTTCAGCGCGCCTGTGTGCACAGCGTGGTCGATGCGGCCGAGCATCTGCCCGGATGTGATGCCGGCGCACGACCAGTCTGTAACCTTCGCGCCGGTGCGCTCCCCGAGCTGGCTGGGCCAATTGCCCGGGCCGTGGAGGCAGCCTGACTCGCTCGGGTTGTTTCGGAGCACGCGCTCGGAGGAGGTGGAGGAAAGGCCTGTGCCGTCAGCGAAACGCAGCACAGTGTTGAGGTACTGGTCCGGGTTAGCGGCGAACGAGTCGTCGAAGACCACCACGTTGCCCGCGGGCTGCGCGGTAGCGGGGGAGGCGGTCGTGGCGGCAAGCAGCGCAGAGGCGGCCACTGCTGCGTGACGGATCAGGTTTCTCACGCGCCTGAGCCTACCTGCCGTGACTGTTGCCGTCGCGGAACCAAACAAGGGTGGTGGGCACGTGAGCCTCCGTTCAGTAGAGTCGAGGCCATGACTGATCGTATGAATGTGGAATCTTTCAACCTCGACCACACCAAGGTAGCCGCCCCGTTCATCCGGCTCGCGGACCGCAAGGAGCTGCCCAAAGGCGACACCTTGGTGAAGTGGGACATCCGCTTCAAGCAGCCCAACGAAGAGCACCTGGAGATGCCGGCGGTGCACTCGCTGGAGCACATGTTCGCCGAGCACGCCCGCAACCACGCGGACAACGTCATCGACTTCGGCCCGATGGGCTGCCAGACCGGCTTCTACCTCATGCTTTCCGGCGACGTCGCTGAGGAGGAGGAGGTCGCCGAGCTGGTGGAAAAGACGCTCACCGACATCACCAACGCCAACGAGGTGCCGGCCGCCAACGAGAAGCAGTGCGGCTGGGGTGCAAGCCACGACTTGGAGGCCGCCAAGCGCGAGGCGCAGGCGTTTTTGGACAAGCGCGACGAGTGGGGCACCGTCTTTAAGTAGTCGGGTCCACCACCCGAATCTCCAGCGGCGCGGTGCGCAGGCGGTAGAGGCCTGGCACCGCGTCGAACACTGCGAGCAGCTCGTGGGCGAGCGCCGTGGTGGCCGGGACTGCGATGTGGTCGTCGGTGAGCTCCGCCGCCGACAATTGCGGGTCCAGCAGGAACCAAATGTCGCCGTTGAGCAGCGCAAACGTTCGCCCATGCAGGATCCGGTGGCGTGCCGCCCGGATGATTGCGTGCGCAGCCGCCGGGTCCAGGTCCACGCGTCCCCCGGCGTCGACCTCGAGGTAGCGGGCGTGCATCGCGCCTATCGACGACCCTTCGGCCCCCACCGCCTCCTCCAACAACGCACGGACCTGCGGATCGGCGGCGATTGGATCGCGGTCCGTGGAGCTCAGCCCCAGCGGCACGCGGTCGCCGACAAAGGCCGCGAACTTCAATGGGTCCCAGGACAACATGTACTCCACGTCGTCGCCGTTGAGGCCGACGGCGTAGGTGAAGCGGATCCGGCCAGTGGGCCCGTCGAGCGTGCCGAGGACAGGGTCGGTGACAAACGCGAAACCGGCCAACGTGCCGCGCGGGTGGTCCAGCACGAGGTAGTGGCCCGGCTCGATGTCGTCGCGGGCGGCGCGGGCGAGCAGGCGGGCCGGCCACTCGTCGGGAAGCGCAGGCGTGCCCGGCATCCGCAAGGTGAGCTCCGTCTGTGTGCCCGCGGACGGCTGGGAAGACTCCACGCGGGACTTGCCGTAGGTGCAGTACAACACGTGGGGGACAGGCTCGGCTAGCACGTACGCGTGGACCTCTAAGTGGCGGTAGGAAAACACGTACGCGTCCGTGCCACCGGCAGCTTGAGCGATGTGGCTGCGCACCACCTCGCCGCCGGTTCTAGGGCCGCGGCGGGCGCTGTCGAAAACTCCCATGGAATTCCACCATAACCCCGCCCCGGCGAGGTGGGCTTCAGCCGTGGTTTCAGCGAACACTGCGCTCGCGGGAACCTTTTTGGTAAGTGTGGCGTTATACCCGGTGAACTCTTTGGACTCTGGTTCAAGATCGGGTCCGGGACAAACGGTACGAAAACCCATTGGAAAGGATTTGTACGACGTGAGAAGCACTAACCCCGTTCTGCGCAACATTCCGGGGGCGGACGCGGACAACGGCTACCAGGATGGCCAGACCGCGACGCTGCCGGGGAGCGCGCGAGAGATAGATCAGCAGCGTCCGATGACGGTGGATGATGTGGTGACCAAGACGGGCATCACCCTCGCCGTGATCATCGCGTTCGCCGCGGTGAACTTCTGCATCTTCCTTACTGGCAACGTCAACCTCGGTGTCATCCTGACCATCGTCGGCGCCATCGGCGGCTTCATCACCACCTTGGTCAACGCGTTCCGCCGCGAGTTCGGCTCTAAGACGCTGACGTTGATCTACGCCGCGTTTGAGGGCCTGTTCCTCGGCGGATTCTCGCTGACCGTTTCTGGTTGGTTCACCGTCGGCGGCGCCGATGCCGGCCAGTTGATCTTCCAGGCCATCCTGGGCACGGTCGGCGTGTTCATCGGCATGCTCGTGGTCTACCGCCGCGGCGCGATCCGCGTGACCCCGCGTTTTAACCGCATCGTCACCGGCATGATCTTCGGCGTGGCCATCATGGCGCTGGGCAACTTCCTGCTGGCAATCTTCACCGGCATCTCTCCGCTTCGCGACGGTGGCACGTTGTCCATCATCTTCGGCGTCGTCTGCGTCGTGCTGGCGGCCCTGTCCTTCCTGCAGGACTTCGACCTCGCCGACAAGCTGGTCCGAACTGGTGCGCCGGAGCGCGCCTCCTGGGGCGTCGCGCTCGGCCTGGCCGTGACCCTGGTGTGGCTCTACACCGAGATCCTGCGCCTGCTGTCCTACGTCAACGACCGCTAGGGCCTTTGCAGAAACACAAAGCGCCTCGCTTCCGGATCATCTCCGGGGCGAGGCGCTTTGTCGTGCGCGCGGTTTAGTAGTTGTTATCCGGCACGACGGGCTGGCCGTCGACAGTCACGGTAGTGAACACCGGCTTGCCGTCGACGATCTCCGGGTTGCCCAGCACAACCTTCACGCCCTCTTCGCGGTTGTCCGGGGAGGTGACAACGCGGGTTGCGGTGCCCTCGGCGAGGTCCTCGCCCCACTGGTCCCAGACGATGTTCTCGAGGAAGTCGTCCTGGTTCTCGCAGTCCACCGTCAGGCGGTCCGGGCGCACCAGGTCGGTGGCGCCGCAGTTATTGAACACCGGTGCAGCGGCGACAGCGGCCTCGGAGGTTTCCTGCTCCTTCACGGCATTCGCCGCGGTGACGTTTGTCGCCGTAGCGGTGCCGGCCGTGGTGGCGGAGGTGCCTGCACCCTTCAGGGAGTTCGGGTCCTGGGTCGTGGCCGTGTCGACCTTCTCGGAGGAGGGGTTCTGGTGCGGCGGGGTGCAGCCTGCCAGGGCGAGAGCTGCCAGGGCGGCGACGCCGGCTACTGCTTTGCGGGAAGAGGTGGCAATCACAGGAATGGTCCTTCTGTATTGAAAAGAGAAACGTACTGGCTACTTCGCGCGGGGCGTGGAGGCCTTGACTGAATCATACGGCTCGGCCGAGACCACGGTGACGGAAATCTCGCGGCCGTTCGGTGCGGTGTACTTGCGGGTTTCGCCCTCGGCGGCACCGACGACGGCGGCGCCGAGAGGGGACTGCTCCGAGTAGGTCTCCAAATCCGCGTTGTCGGTGGAGGCGGCGCGGGTGCCGATGAGGAAGGTCTCGCGGTCGTCCTCGTCGCCGTCATAGTAGACGTGCACGACGGAGCCGACGTGGGCAACACCCTCGACAATGCCAGCGCGCTCCGTGGTGGAGTTGGACAGGATCTCGGAGATCTGCTTGATGCGCGCCTCCTCCTGGTCCTGCTGCTCGCGGGCCGCGTCGTAGCCGGCGTTCTCCTTGAGGTCGCCCTCCTCGCGGCGCTCGTTGATCTCGGCCGCGATGGCGGGGCGGTTATCAATGAGCTGCTGCAGTTCGGCCTCGAGCTTGGCCTTCATTTCAGGAGTGATGTACTGCTGCTGGGATTCAGCCATAGGGGTCTAAACCTTCCCTGATACGTGAAATCGGCCCGCCGCTAGCGGGCCAATGTGTGCAGATATACAGCCGGAAGATTACCACACGCTTTCCGGCTAGTTTCCGCTAGCGCGCTGCGTAGAAGCTGCTCTCCGGGTCCATGTAGAAGGGGAGATTCTCGGAGCAACCGTAGATGCGGCCAGACACCAGCGGCTCGCGCACCGGCAGGTCCACCGCGATGCGGGAGTGTTGCTCGCCGCCGGCCGGCAGCACCACCTCGCGACGGCCCACCTCCGAATGCGAGTAGTCCACCGCAGTGACGATGCAGTACGCAGGCACGTCCGGGTTCTTGCGGTTGACGTCGATCCAGAGCCGGCCCGTGTTGTCGTCGATACGCTCCTGTGAAATGAACTCCGCGCGAACGGGCTCGCTGAACCGCTGCATGATGGTGCGGGCGCCGACAAAGAGCAGGGCAATCATGAGCAGTGCGGCGACAACCGCGACCACTTTGCCGCCGATGGAGCCGCCGGCGCGGTTGGAACGGCCGTAGCGGTTGGCGGGGCGGGGAGTGGTTGCGGTGCTCACGGAAACGGCTCCTTGCAGGTGGTAAGGACTTTCGAGTTGATGGTACTAAGATGACGCGGAGGTACAGAACTGACCCCTACGAAAGTTGGATTGATCGAGTGACCGGGTTGCGTCTCATGGCGATTCACGCCCACCCCGACGACGAGTCCTCCAAGGGTGCCGCCACCATGGCCAAGTACGCCGCAGAAGGCAACCGCGTCAAGGTCGTCACTTGCACTGACGGCCGGCGCGGCGACGTGCTCAACCCGGCGATGGACCGCCCGGGCGTGCTGGACAACATCCTCGAGGTGCGCCGCGAGGAAATGGCGCGCGCCGCGGCAGCCCTCGGCGTGGAGCACGTCTGGCTGGGCTACGAGGATTCCGGGCTGCCCGAAGGCGACCCGCTGCCGCCGCTGCCGGAAGGCTCGTTCGCGGTGCAGGACCCGGAAGAGGTGGCGGTGAAGATCGTGGAGCAGATCCGCGAGTTCCGCCCGCACGTGATCATCACCTACGACGAAAACGGCGGCTACCCGCACCCGGACCACCTGATGGTGCACGCGATTTCCATGATCGCCTGGGAGCGCGCGGGCGACCCGGACTTCGCGCCCGGCACCGGCGAGCCGTGGACGCCGCTGAAGCTGTACTACTCGCACGGATTCATCCTGCAGCGCATGAAACTGCTGCAGGAGCGCCTGATCCAGCGTGGGAAGCAGAGCCCGTACGAGCTGATGATCAAGCGTTGGGAGGAAAACGAAGGCGACGTATTCGGCCGCGTGACCACCCAGGTCGAGTGCGCCGGCTACTTCCAGCAGCGCGCCGAGGCGCTCACTGCGCACGCCACGCAGATCGACCCCGCCGGCGCGTTTCTAGCTAGCCCGGTGGAGGACCAGCAGGACGTCTGGCCCACCGAGGAGTTTGAGCTCGCCGCGTCCAGGGTGGAGACCACCCTGCCGGAAACCGACCTGTTCGCCGGCATCGAGGAGGAAAGCTAAATGACAACCTTTACTGTCGCCGCCGCCAACGCCGCGAGCTTCGTGCTGGCCCAGAATCCGGGCGAGACCCCGGTGGGCCCGGACTTTGGCAAGGCCTCGCCGATCGGTCTGCTTCTGTTGGTGGTCTTGGCCATCGTGGTGCTGTTCATCGGCTGGTCGTTCCACCGCCGTTTCTCCCGCTTCAAGCGCCGCCAGGCGTTCGCGGAGGCGCGCGGCATCGACCCATTCGACGAGAAGGCGATCGACGAGGCCATGGAAAAGGCTGGTCTGAAGGACCAGCGGAAGAAAAACGCGTTCTAGCTGGCTAGAATTTATCCCGTGTCTGTCCTTTCGAAGCTGCGATACCCGCTGTACCCGCTGTACGAGGCGCGCCTAAAGCGCGAGCTGCGCGGCAAAAAGCGTCCGAAGCACATCGCCGTGATGGCCGACGGCAACCGTCGTTGGGCGCGTGAGGCGGGCTTCGAGGACATCTCCCACGGCCACCGCGTCGGCGGCGCGAAGATCGGCGAGCTCGTGCGCTGGTCCGCGGAGATGGACGTGGACGTGCTCACCATTTACCTGCTTTCCACGGAGAATCTGCAGCGCACCACCGAAGAGGTGGAGCTGCTCTTCGACATCATCTCCGGGGTCATCGAGGATCTGGCCACGGAGGATTACACCTGCCGCGTGCGGTTGGTGGGGCATTTGGATCTGCTGCCGGAGGACGTCGCTAGGCGCATGCGCGAGGGTGCGGCCGCAACCGACACCAAGCACGGTCTCACCGTCAACATCGCGGTCGGTTACGGCGGGCGCCAGGAGATCGTGGATGCGGTGCAATCGCTTATCGACGACAAAGCGCACGCCGGAGTGCCAGCCACGGAGATGGCCGCCGAGATCACGGTGGAATCCATCTCGGAGCACCTGTATACCTCCGGCCAGCCGGACCCGGACCTGGTCATCCGCACCTCCGGCGAGCAGCGCCTGTCCGGTTTTCTGCTGTGGCAGGCGGCGTACTCGGAGATTTGGTTCACCGACATTTACTGGCCGGCGTTTCGCAAGATCGACTTTTTGCGCGCGCTGCGCGACTACTCGCAGCGCTCCCGCCGCTTTGGCAAGTAGCTAGATCTTGCGCATGCGCACGCGTTGGACGGTGTGGTCGTAGTCCTTGCGCAGCACCAGCGAGGCGCGCACGCGGGTGGGCAGGATGTTTTCCACCAGGTTGGGCAGGTTGATGGTCTGCCACAGTTCGCGCGCGGCGTAGGCGGCTTCGGCGTCGTCCATGCCGGCGAAGCTCTCGAAGTGGTTGCCGGGCTGCTGGAACGAAGTGTCGCGGAGTTTGAGGAAGCGCTCGATGTACCAACGCTCGATGTCTTCGGTCTTTGCGTCGACGTAGATGGAGAAGTCGAACAGGTCGGAGACCATCAGCGTTGGGCCGGTCTGCAGCACGTTGAGGCCTTCGAGGATGAGGATGTCGGGCTGGCGGACCTCCACGAATTCGTCGGGGAGGATGTCGTAGGCCTCGTGCGAGTAGATCGGGGCCCTGACCACCGGCTGGCCGGACTTGACCTCGGTGACAAAACGCATCAGGTTTCTGCGGTTGTAGGACTCTGGGAAGCCCTTGCGTTTCATGATCCCGCGCTCTTCCAGCACCGCCTTCGGGTGGAGGAAGCCGTCGGTGGTGACCAGGTCCACCCGCGGGTGGGAGTCCCAGCGCTGCAGCAGCACCTGCAGCACGCGCGCGGTGGTGGATTTGCCCACGGCCACCGAGCCGGCCAGGCCGATGATGAACGGCACGTGCCCCGGGTCGCCGCCGATGAATGTTTCGGTGGCGTTGGTGAGCTTTTGCCGGGCGCGCACTTGCAGGTGGATCAGGCGCGACAGGGGCAGGTAGATGTCCTCGACCTCCTGCAGGTCGAGGTTCTCGCCGATGCCGGAGAGCTTCTGCAGCTCTTCCTCGGTGAGCACCTGGGGCATCTTGGCGCGGCGCTTGCGCCAGTCCTCGCGGTGGAAGTCGAGGTACGGCGACGAATCGGCTCGTGACATAGCCACCATTGTTGCACCCGCGTAAAAGGGGAATGAATCCGCCTTCTGGGCGTGCCGATTTTCCTATACTGCGAGAAGCCGTTGTCAACGCGAAAAGAAAGGACCCGGTCGACGTGTCTGAAGACCTCCGCTACCAGGATCTGGCCACCTACGACCCAGAGGTGCACGCCGCAATTGTGGACGAGCTGGCGCGCCAGCGCGACACGCTGGAGATGATCGCCTCCGAGAACTTCGTGCCGCGCTCCGTGCTGCAGGCGCAGGGCTCGGTGCTGACCAACAAGTACGCGGAGGGCTACCCGGGCCGCCGCTACTACGGCGGCTGCGAGCACGTGGACGTCATTGAGGACTTGGCGCGCGACCGCGCGAAGGAGGTCTTCGGCGCCCAGTACGCGAACGTGCAGCCGCACTCCGGCGCGCAGGCGAACGCCGCGGTGCTCATGGCGCTGGCGGAGCCGGGCGACACCATCTTGGGCCTGGACCTGGCGCATGGCGGCCACCTCACCCACGGCATGAAGATCAACTTCTCTGGCCGCCTGTACAACGTTGCGGCGTACCAGGTGGAGGAGGACACCCACCAGATCGACATGGCGAAGCTGCGCGAGCAGGCCCGCGAGGTCAAGCCGAAGGTGATCATCGCCGGCTGGTCCGCGTACCCGCGCCACGAGGACTTCGCGGAGTTCCGTTCCATCGCCGACGAGGTCGGCGCCTACCTGTGGGTGGACATGGCGCACTTCGCCGGCCTGGTCGCCGCCGGCCTGCACCCGAACCCGGTCCCGCACGCGCACGTGGTCTCCTCCACGGTGCACAAGACCCTGGGTGGCCCGCGCTCCGGTTTCATCCTCACCAACGACCTGGAGCTGCACAAGAAGCTCAACTCCGCGGTCTTCCCGGGCCAGCAGGGCGGCCCGCTGATGCACGTCGTTGCCGCGAAGGCGACCGCGTTCAAGATCGCGGGCACGGACGAATTCAAGGATCGTCAGAGCCGCACCCTCGCCGGCGCGAAGGTGTTGGCGGAGCGTTTGCTTGCCGACGACGCACGCGAGGCCGGTGTGTCCGTCGTCTCCGGCGGCACCGAGGTGCACCTCGTGCTGGTGGACCTGCGCAATTCGCCGATGGACGGCCAGCAGGCCGAGGACCTGCTGCACTCGGTGGGTATTACCGTCAACCGCAACGCCGTGCCTTTCGACCCGCGCCCGCCGAAGGTGACCTCGGGCCTGCGCATCGGCACCTCCGCGCTGGCCACCCGCGGCTTCGGCGAGGAGGACTTCCGCGAGGTCGCAGAGATTATCGCGGAGACCCTGATCAAGGGCGAAGCAGCCGACATCGACGCGCTGCGCGGCCGCGTTGAGGCCCTGGCGCGGAAGTACCCGCTCTACCCGGACCTCGAGGATTGGAAGATGCTCTAGTCCTTTTCGGCTTCTCCGGCGTCGGCGCTTGCGCCGTCGCCGCCGGCAACATCATGCCCGCGCTGCTCCGCGAGAGTGGCGCGGGCTTTTTGCAGCCACTCGGGCTGGTCGTCCAGCAGCGCGCGGATCTCGTCGGTGGTCATCGCCTGGTCCACGCCGGCGCTTTTCAGCGCGGTCACGGAAATGCCCAGCTTGCGGGCGACCTCGGGGCGCGGGTGTGGGCCGGAAAGGCGCAGCTCCTGCAGCCACTGCGGCGGGTTGTCCTGCAGGTCGCGCAGCTCGGCGTGGGTCACGGCGCCGTCCTGGAACTCCTGCGGGGTGGCGGGAAGGTAGATGCCCAGCTTCTTTGCGGCGGTTACCGGCTTCATGGCGATGCCGGAGGGGGTCTGATCAGTCATGGTCAAAACGGTAGCATTGACGGCCATGCTCACCATTGCCTTCGCCACCGGCACTGAGCCGGGGAAGTGGTTCCGCCGCTTCGAGGAACTCACCGGAAGCCGACTTGAGACGATGCCGGCGGATGATCCGTTCGTGCTCGTCGGCAAGCAAGCAACTGCAGCGCTCGTGCGGCTTCCGGACGAGCGCGTCACCGACGAGTACCACGTGGTGCGCCTCTACGAGGAGGCGGCCGGCGTCGCGGTGCCGAAGGATTCCGTCTACGCGGAGGTAGGGGAGGTTTCCCGCGCGGATCTCGCGGACGAGATTGTGAACTTTGACGGGCAATCGCCTATCGACGACCTCCGGTCCGCCCTGCAAGTCGTCGCCGCGAACGTCGGCGTGGCCTACGGGCCACTGCCGCTGTTGAAGAACCTCGCGCGCAAACAGATCAAAGCATTACCCCTTCTGGGGGAGGAACCGGCGACGCAGATCGCGCTCGTGTGGCGCAGGGCGGACGATTCGGACGCTGTGCAGGACTTTGTCGGTGTGACGAAGGGGCGCACGGTGCGTTCTTCGCGTGGAAATGCGCACCCCCGATCGGGTGCAAAGCGGACTCGACGTTAACGCAAAGTTCATAATGGACGGCGCACTTATTTCAAGAATGAAAGGTATTGATTATGTTTTCCCGTAAGATCGTCGCTTCCGCAGCTGCTCTGACCCTTGGCGCAACCGGCCTGGTTGCTTGCTCCAACGACGGCGAGGGTGAGCCGACCTCCACCGAGATCGTCTCGGAGACCGCTACCGAGACCGAGGTTGCCACCGAGACCGCTGGCGAGGCCGCGGATAACACCGACGCCGCTGCTGCTGGCGACGCTGAGGCTACCGAGGAGATCACCACCGCCGACGGCGCAACCGCGATGGTTCCGGCAGGCGTGAAGGCCGCTATGGACGAGTACGCTCAGCCGGAGTGGGGCGAGCCGATGGCAGTTGAGGAGACTGACGGCGGCTGGATCGTCACCTACGACAACGAGCACTACATCACCTGGAACGAGAACACCGGTGGTGCTCCGACCTGGGGCCAGATCGCTAACGAGTGGATCACCGACGTGCGTCTGGACCAGAAGTTGGGCTTCCCGGTCGCACCGGAGACCGAGAACGCCGACCAGTCGGGCTGGACCCAGGAGTTTGAGAACGGCACCATCGAGTGGACCCGCGGCGGCACCGAGGATGCCTTCACCGCAATCGTGACCGAGAAGTAAATCGGCGGCCTACCTCGCCTGATTCCAAGCGCCACTCCGCTGCGGCGGGGTGGCGCTTTTGCGTTGCTGGGCGAGTGTTTGCGCGCCCTCGCGGGGATCTGGACAATGGAGCGCATGCAAAAATCGGACTTTGCCATCCGGCCCATCCGACCGGAAGACTATCCGCAGGTACGCGCCATCTATGAGATGGGGCTGCAAACCGGAAACGCCTCCTGGGAAACCCAGGGGCAGACCTGGGAGCAGTTCTCCCGCAAGAAGATCATGGAGACCGTCTTCGTGGCGGTCGACGCCGCCGACGACACCAAAGTGCTCGGCTGGGTTGGCGCGGCGAAGGCGTCCACCCGCAGCGTGTTCCACGGCGTGGTAGAGGATTCGATCTACACCCATCCCGACGCCCGCGGACGCGGGATCGCCGGCGCGCTTTTGGACCACCTGATCCAGACCTGCATCAACTTGCACAAGTGGTCCATCCACTCCTGGATCTTCCCCGAAAACGAAGGATCCGCGGGACTGCACAAGTCCCGCGGATTTGAAAAGGTGGGCACGTTCCACAACATGGCGCAGATGGCCTACGGCGAGCGCCAGGGTGAGTGGCGCGACTGCGACATCTGGGAGCTGATTTTGCCGATGTCGCGCGAGCAGTGAGCTGCTAGCTCAAGTCCTCCTTGAGCGCTTCCTCGCGCACCGGCAGCAGGAGGACGAAGGCGACGATCGCCAGCGGCACCATGAGCAGGAACACGGGGGTAAGCCCGTCGTTGTAGCTGCTCAGCACCGCGTCCTTGATGGGATCCGGCAGCTGGGCGACAACGCCGGGGGTGAGGCTGTTCGCCCCGCCTTCCTGGAACTTCGCCGCGTACGCCTGGCCCTCCGGGCCCAGCTTGGCTAGCGCCTCCGGGAGGCGCTGCTCCAGGTGGTCGCGCATGTTGTGGATGAACAGCGAGCCTGCCAGGGACGCGCCGATGGACGAGCCGATCTGGCGGAAGAAGTTGTTCGTCGACGTCGCCGTTCCCACATGCTTGAGCGGGAACGAGTTCTGCACGATCAGCACCAGCACCTGCATGACCAGGCCCAGGCCGAAGCCGAAGATGAACATGTAGACGCCCAGCGTGGTCAGCGACGTGGTCACCTCGAGGCGAGAGAACAGGAACAGCCCCAGCGTGGTCACGAGCATGCCGACCAGCGGGTAGATCTTGTAGCGGCCGGTCCTGGAGATGATGAAGCCGACCGCCATGCCGGTGACGAGCATGCCGATGACCATCGGCAGCATCATCAGGCCCGCCTCGGTGGGGGTGAGCTGGTGGACCATCTGCAGGTAGGTGGGCAGGTACGCCAGGCCACTGGTCATGGCCAGGCCTAGCACCGTGCCGGCAAGCGTGGTCAGCACCATGTTGCGGTTTTTGAACAGGTCCATCGGGATCAGCGGGTTGGTGGCGCGCAGCTCCACAAACACGAATGCCACGGCGGCAACCAACGCGATAAGCGAGGTGGTGATGATCGTCGGGGAGGTCCACTCGTACTGGGTGCCGCCCCAGGTGGTGGTGAGGATCAGCGAGGCCGTGGCCACCACCATCAGTGTGGTGCCCAGGTAGTCGTAGTGCATGCCCTTTGCCGAGCCGCGGCGCAGGCGCAGCACGGCGGTGCACACGCACATGGCCAAAATACCCAGCGGGATGTTCATCCACAGTGCCCAGCGCCAGCCGGGCCCGTCGGTGAACCAGCCGCCGAGCACCGGGCCGAGCACCGAGGAGACGCCGAAGACGGCACCCATGACACCCATGTACTTGCCGCGCTCACGGGCGGGGACCACCTCGGCGATGATGGACTGCGAGTTCACCATCATTCCGCCTGCGCCCAGGCCCTGGATGGCGCGGCCGATGATCAAAAGCTCCATGGTGTGGGCGAAGCCGCCGAGGGCGGAGCCGACCACGAACAGGCCGATGCCGGTGATGTAGAGCCATTTGCGGCCCAGAATGTCGCCGAGTTTGCCGTTGATCGGCATGGCGATGGTCATAGTGACCAAAAACGCCGAGATGACCCAGCTCATGTGGTCCACGCCGCCGAGCTCGCCGACGATGGTGGGCAGGGCGGTGGCGAAAATCATCTGGCCCAGCGAGCTCATCAGCATGGTCAGCAGCAGGGCCGAGAACACCAGCCCCACGTTTGGCGGGGTGGCCTGAAGCGGATCGCGGTCCGCGCGGGTTTCTACCATTTCATCTCCTTTGCGTAGACGGTGAGATCGTGTGCGTTTGCCAGCAGTTGCTCGACGGGGTCGGCGCCCTCCGGAGGGTGCCACAGGTAGCGGCTGACCGCTCCCTGGAACAGCACGACGATGAAGTGCGTCTCGTCCTCCAGCGTCCCGGTGTGCCTGCGGTCTTCAGGGAAGCGTTCGAAGTGCGCGTAGACGGCGCGGCCGACCTCGGTGAGGAACCCGCGTTTGCGGGCGGCCTCGGCGTGCATCAGGCCGGGGTTGTTTTCCAGCAGCTCGCGGCGGCATTTCGCGGCCGGCCCGTCAAAGCGCCCCGGCTCCACTTTGATGGAGCGGATGACGAGCTCGAGCACATTGTCGCTTCGCGTCTGACGAATTGCGTCGAGCGCATCCTCGCTGAAGGCGAAGGGGAACGAGCCCAGGATCGCCTCGTCTTTGGAGTCGACGTAGTTGAAAAACGTGCGCCGGGAGATGCCTGCAGCCAGGCAGATGTCGTCGACGGTGACGTTGTCGTAGCCGTGAGCGCCCACAAGCCGGGCCGCCTCGTCGCGGATGCGTTGCAGCGTTTCGCGCCGCTTCTGCTCCCTGATTCCCTCATTTTGCACGGGGTGCAATATTACACCCGGTGCACATTATGGCAAGCCCGCTGAAAGTTCGCCTTCTACCAGCGCTTTTCCGTCCTCTAAGTAGGTCAGCTTCACAATGCCGGGCGTATGCTTCTCGACGTCCCAACGGCCCTGCCCGTCATTACAGCCCTTCGTCAACGGGATCGATTCGCCGCCTACACCGATCAGCGCCGTGCAGCCGGTGAGGGGGTAGGTCACCGAGGCGGTGCCGCCGCCGAAGGTCGCCACCGCGGGCCACGCCTTGACCTTTGCGTCATCTTCCAAGCTGTTCAGCGTTCCGGTGTAGGTGCCGGTGGGGGCCGAAGGGTCGTCGATAGGCGATTGCTGCTGCGCGGTGACCGTGACCGTTTCGGGGACGGTGCTTTCGGGCTCGGGGCGCGGGTTGGCGTACCAGTAGGCCGCCGCGAGCGCGACGCCGATGATAGCGACGATGAGCGCGAGCACCCCGCCGACGACCCACGGCTTGTTCGGGCCGCCCGCGGTGCGCAGCTCGGAGAAAGAATCAGGCATGGAAAAAGCCCCCAGCGAGTTAGTTGATGTGCTGGGGGCTGATTCTAGCTACGCGTTAGTTGCGGCCTAGTTGCGGCCTAGTTTCGGTCAGTGTTGGCCATGGACAGCACGTCGAGGCGCTTGTCCAGCTCCTCCTCGGTGAGCTTCTCGCCGTCCACGAAGCCGAGGTCGATGGTGGCCTGGTGGATGGTGATGCCCTCCTTGATCGCGTGCTTGGCAATCTTCGCGGCGTTTTCGTAGCCGATCGCGGAGTTGAGCGGGGTCACGATCGACGGGGAAGACTTGGCCAGGGTGCGCATGCGCTCTTCGTTGGGCTCGATGCCGTCGACAAGCTTGGTGGCGAACTGGCGGGCCGTGTTCGCCAGCAGGCGGGAGGACTCGAGGACGTTGCGCGCCATCATCGGGATGAACACGTTGAGCTCGAACTGGCCCTGGGTGCCGCCGAAGGCGACAGCAGCGTCGTTGCCGATGACCTGCGCGGAGACCTGGGTTGCGGTCTCGCACAGCACCGGGTTGACCTTGCCCGGCATGATGGAGGAACCCGGCTGCAGATCCGGCAGGTGGATCTCGCCGAAGCCGGCCAGCGGGCCGGAGCCCATCAGGCGGATGTCGTTGGCGATCTTGTACAGGGACACGGCCACGGTGCGCATCGCGCCGGAGAACTCGACCAGGCCGTCGCGGTTGGCCTGCGCCTCGAAGTGGTTCTCCGCCTCGGACAGCTGCTCGATGCCGGTGAGTTTCTTCAACTCCTCGGTGACCTTGCCGCCGAACTCCGCCGGGGTGTTGATGCCGGTGCCCACGGCGGTGCCGCCGATCGCGAGCTCGCCCAGGCGCTCCAGGGTGGCCTCGACGCGCGCGACGCCGAGCTCGATCTGGCGGGCGTAGCCGGAGAACTCCTGGCCCAGGGTCACCGGGGTGGCGTCCATGAGGTGGGTGCGGCCGGACTTGACCACCTCGTGCCACTCTTTCGCCTTCTTCTCCAGGGACTCCTGCAGCACCTTCAGCGCCGGGATCAGGTCGCTGGCCGCGGCCTCGGTGGCGGCGACGTGGGTGGCGGTGGGGAAGGTGTCGTTGGAGGACTGGCCCATGTTCACGTGGTCGTTCGGGTGGACCTCAACGCCGTTGGCCTTCGCGATGGAGGCGATGACCTCGTTGGTGTTCATGTTGGACGAGGTGCCGGAGCCGGTCTGGAACACATCGATGGGGAACTGCTCGTCGTGCTTGCCGTCCGCGATCTCCTTCGCGGCGGCGATGATGGCGTCGGCCTTCTCGGCGTCCAGGTTGCCCAGGTCCTTGTTCACCTGCGCGCACGCAGCCTTGAGCAGGCCGAGCGCGCGGATCTGCTGGGCTTCCAGGCCGCGGCCGGAGATGGGGAAGTTCTCCACAGCGCGCTGCGTCTGGGCGCGCCAGAGAGCGTCGACGGGCACCTTGACCTCGCCCATCGTGTCATGTTCGATGCGGTATTCCTGATCAGCCATCATTGTCCTTTACTTCTGTCGCGTGCACGCCGCGCGCGGTAGAGTGCGCGCGTGCCTTTCCACAGCACGATTATGCACCAACCGGACATGACGAGGAGACGAAATGCCCGAACCGCAGGCCATGGAGACCCCCACTTTGAGGGACGCGGGAGTTGCGGCCGCCGCGATGGGGGCGATGTACGTTCTGCTCCTCGGCCAGGGGCTGGTTTTGGTGCGCGCCGGTGTGTCCCGGACTGTGGCGCTGACGGTGCTGCCGGTTGCCGTGTTGGTCGCGTTGGCGGTGCCGACGGTGCTGCTCGTGCGCTACATGCGGCACCGCGGGCTCGAGCTCGCCTTCTCCCGGCTCGGGCGCCGGGGCTGGCACCTGCTGTGGCAGGCTCCGGCGGTGGTGCTCGGCTCTGCGGCAGCGACGTCGGTTGTCGCGCCGCTGTTCGGACTTGAGCCCCGCGGCGACTCCGCCAGCGAGACCCTCGCCCGGGACTTGGACAGCGCCGCGCCAGTGCTGCTTTTGCTGGTGGGCTACCTGCTCATCGGGCCGTTCATTGAGGAGATCGTGTTCCGCCGCGTCCTCATGAACTACTTCGACACGCTGATGCCCGCGGCGGCGAGCGTGCTGGCCACCGCGGCGATTTTCGGGGCGGCCCACATCGCGCCGCCGGCGATCGTGTTCACCTTCTTCGCCGGCATTGGCCTAGCGCTGGTGGCACGCTTCCACGGCACCATCACCGCCAGCTACATCGTGCACGTGGTGAACAACCTGCTGGCCAGCGCGGCGCTGATCGGCGCGTTGCTTTAGGCTGCGGCCTAGTTCTCCGGCTCGGTGTAGTCCACCACGGAGTAGTCCTGCAGCTTGGTCAGCTGGTGCTGGGACTCAATGAAGCGCACGGTGCCGGACTTCGAGCGCATCACCAGCGAGCGGGTGGTGGCACCGGACTTGCGGTAGGTCACGCCACGCAACATGTCGCCGTTGGTCACGCCGGTGGCGGCGAAGTAGCAGTTGTCGGAGGTGACCAGGTCGTTGATACCCAACACGCGGTCCAGGTCGTGACCGGCGGCGAGGACCTTCTCGCGCTCCTCGTCGCCTTGCGGGGCGAGCATGCCCTGGATCTCGCCGCCCAGGCACTTCAGAGCGCACGCCGTGACGACGCCCTCCGGGGTGCCGCCGATACCCATCGCAATGTCGATGGAGCTGGTGGCCTGTGCAGCGGCGATGGCGCCGGCGACGTCGCCGTCCATGATGAAGCGGACTTTGGCGCCGGCGGCGCGAATGTCGTCGACAAGCTGCTTGTGGCGCGGACGATCGAGCACGACCACCGTGATGTCGGCGGGGCGCACGCCCTTCGCCTCGGCGACCGACTTGATGTTCTCGGCGGTCGACTTCGTGATGTCGATCGCGCCGACCGCCTCTGGGCCGACGGCGATCTTGTTCATGTAGAACGCGTCCTGCGGGTTGAACATCGAGCCACGGTCCGCGGCGGCGATCACGGAGATCGCGTTCGGGCGGCCCTCGGCCATCAGGCGGGTGCCGTCGACTGGGTCGACGGCGATGTCCACGGCGGCGCCGCGGCCGGTGCCGACCTGCTCGCCGTTGAACAGCATCGGGGCCTCATCCTTTTCGCCCTCGCCGATGACGATCACGCCGTCCATCTCCACGGAGTTGATCATCTTGCGCATCGCGTTGACGGCGGCACCGTCGCCTTCGTTCTTCTGGCCGCGGCCGACCCAGCGGCCGGAGGCGAGCGCGGCGGCCTCGGTGACGCGCACCAGCTCCATCGCGAGATTGCGGTCGGGGTAAAGATCGGACTGTTCGGTCATGGGGAGGCCTTCCTAAACATGAATCACAAAAAGACCCCTCTATTGTGGCACTACCAATCGCACAATTGCCCGTTCTTCCCACCTTTAAGGGGGAAGCGGGGGCGCATGCCATACTGTTCGGCGTGGCTAGCAACAAAAAACCCCGCATCTTCCAGGACGGACGAGACATCGCGATCAACTCCGTGCTCATCATCGTGCTGATGGTCGTCGCTGTCGGCGCGACCGGGCTGTGCTCGTTTAACCCCGGCGCGCCCGAACAGGGGCCGGTCCAGGAGGTCGACGCGGAGACCTTCCTCGACTTGGAGGCGCGCGGCGTGGACTTCCCGGTGCGCTACCCGGAGATGCCGGAAGGTTGGGTCACCAACTCCGCGCGCCGCTCCATGCTCGGCGGCCAGCCGGCGCCGACCGTCGGCTGGATCACCCCGGACCGCGGCTTCATCCAGCTCACGCAGACCGGCGTCGACGCGGAGGAAGCTGCAAAGGGCGCGGACGAGAAGCCGCGCACCCTGGACCGCTCCGAGGAGATCGACGGCCGCAGCGTTGAGATCTACACCTCCGAGGAGAAGGACGTGCGCGACCTCTGGGTCGTCGACGCGGGTGACGCCCGCCTCGTGCTCACCGGCGCAGGGGAAGCCAGCGAGTTCGAGGAGCTGATCTCGACCGCGCTGGCTACTGCTCCGATTCAGGCTGCTGACGGGAACTGATCGCTTCTTCGACGCGCTTTGAGGCGCCGTCGAGAAGCACCTCGCACCGCTTCGCCAGCGCCTCGCCGCGCTCCCAGTACTTCAGTGACTCGTCCAGGCTCATCTGGCCCAGCTCGAGGATCTTCACGGTTTCGACCAGCTCGTCGCGGGCCTGCTCGTAGCTTAAGGTGGCCGGGTCCGGCAGCGCGTTGTCGTTGGCTTGGCCGGTGCCGAAAGCGTTCTCAGTCATGTTCGTGTTCCTAATCTGCTTGCGTGGTGGACATGGAGGCGGCGGTAATGGAGCCGTCGCCGACGCGGATGCGCAGCTGCGATCCGGGCGGGGACTGGTCGATGGAGGTGACAACTTCGGCGTCGGAGCCGTCGCGGGGCAGCACCTGCACCACGGCGTAGCCGCGGGCGAGCGTTGCCGACGGCCCTAGCGCGGAGACCTGGGCGCGCAAGCCCCGCACGTGCTGCGTTTCGCGCTGCAGCAGGTGGGACACGTCGCGGCGGATCAGGGCGGTGGCGCGCTCGATCTCCTCGCGGCGGCGGGTAATGGCCATCATCGGGTCGGCGAGGGCGGGGCGCGTGCGCACGGAAGCCAGGCCGTTTCGTTCGCGTTGGACCCATCCGCGCAGGGCAGCGGCCATGCGGGCGCGTGCTTCGTCGATAAGCAATCGCTCCTGCGCCACATCGGGGACCGCGCGCTTGGCTGCATCGGTGGGGGTGGCGGCGCGCACGTCCGCGACGTTGTCCAGCACCGGGTTGTCCGGCTCGTGGCCGATCGCGGAGATCACAGGGGTGCCAAGCTTTGCGACGGCACGCTGCAGCGCCTCCTCCGAAAACGGCAGGAGGTCCTCCACGGACCCGCCGCCGCGGGCGACGATGATCACGTCCACCTCGGGGTCCGCATCCAGCACCCCGAGCGCCTCGATCACCGCGGGCACGGTGGTCGGGCCCTGGACCGGGGTGTTAATGATCTCGAAGCGCACTTCCGGCCAGCGGCCTTGGGCCACGGTGACCACGTCGCGCTCGGCGGCGGAGCCGCGGCCGGTGATCAAACCGACCTTCGTGGGTAGGTAGGGAAGCGGTTTCTTGCGCGCGGGGTCGAACAGGCCCTCGGAGGCGAGCTGCTTGCGCAGCGCCTCGATGCGGGCCAGCAGCTCGCCCGCGCCCACGTGCCTGATCTCGGTCACGCGCATGGAAAACGTGCCGCGGCCCGGGTAGAAGGACGGTTTGCCCAGCACGACGACGCGGTCGCCGTCGTTAAGTGGCACCTGCATGCCCGTGAGCAGCGAGGTTTCCGCGGTGAGCTGGACGCTGGCCTGCTCCTGGGTGTCGCGCAGCGTGAGGTAGGAATACCGCCACGTGGGCTTGGTGTTGACCTGGGTGAGCTGGCCTTCGATCCACAGCCAGCCGAGGCGCTCGATCCAGCCCTTCACCGAGGTGTTGAGCTTGGACACCGACCACGGCTGCTCCGGCGAGCTCTTCGAATCTGCCACCGCATGCTCCTTTCCATTTGACTTCTGCCACGTTACCCGGCGAGCCGACACGGCCCGCCTATTGTTTTTGACGCTGATTAGTTAGGGTTGGTTCCATGACAGAACAGGGTAAAAAAGTCCTCCTCGCATCCCCCCGCGGCTACTGCGCCGGCGTCGACCGCGCCGTGGAGACCGTAGAGAAGGCCCTGGAGAAGTACGGCGCACCCGTCTACGTGCGCAAAGAGATCGTCCACAACAAGTACGTCGTGGAAACGCTGCAGGAACGCGGCGTGATCTTCGTCGACGAAACCGACGAGGTCCCCGAAGGTGCGCACCTGGTCTTCTCCGCCCACGGTGTCTCCCCGGCGGTGCGCGAGTCCGCCAAGGGGCGCAACCTGCTCACCCTCGACGCGTCGTGCCCGCTGGTGACCAAGGTGCACAACGAGGCCAAGCGCTTCGCCCGCGACGGCTACCACATCCTGCTCGTCGGCCACGAGGGCCATGAGGAGGTCGAGGGAACCGCCGGTGAGGCCCCGGAGATCACGCACCTTGTCGACGGTGTGGACGGCGTGGACCGCCTGCCCGACTTCCCGGACGACCAGAAGCTGGTGTGGCTGTCCCAGACCACCCTGTCGGTGGACGAGACGATGGTGATCGTGGACAAGCTCCACGAGCGCTACCCGAACCTGGAGAACCCGCCGAGCGACGACATCTGCTACGCCACCCAGAACCGCCAGGCCGCGGTCAAAGAGATCGCCCCGCGCTGCGAGCTGGTCATCGTGGTCGGCTCCCAGAACTCTTCGAACTCCCGCCGCCTGGTCGAGGTGGCGTTGGAAGCCGGCGCGCAGGCCTCCTACCTGGTGGACTACGCCTCCCAGATCGAGGACGAGTGGTTCGACGGAGTGAACACCGTCGGCGTGACCTCGGGCGCGTCCGTGCCGGAGATTCTGGTCAAGGAGCTGGTGGAGGAGCTCGGCCGCCGCGGTTACGCGGACGCGGAGGAAGTGACCACCACAGTGGAGACCATCACGTTCTCCCTGCCGCGCGATCTGCGCCTGCCGCGCCGCGAAACCCCGGCGGTGGCGCAGGGGTAGAACCCGGGGCTCGTTGTTAGCCCTTGTAGAGGTCCTCGCCGAGCCGGTCCGCAATCGAAGTGGAGCCGGATCGCGGGGACTTTTTCTGTGCCCGCTCGGTGCGCCCGGCGCGCTCGGTGCGCTTCACGCTGCGCTCAGAATCGGCGCGGCGCAGCAGCTCGTCCACTGACACTGCTTTGGCGCGCTCGCGCGCGCGGCGGCCTTCAGAATTCGTGCGGCGGTTGCTGCGGTTGATCCGGGTGCGCTCAGCGGTTTCGCGGCGCACCAGCTGTTCGTTGTGGCGCTTGATCAGGCGGATGCGCACAAACGCGATGATCACAGAGCCCAGCGTGACGGCGAACAGCACCGGAAACAGCTCCGTGACCGGGTAGAACACCAACAGCAGCGCAGCCTTGCCGGAGGAGCCGCCGGCCGCGATCTGGTCGCGCGACATCACCCAGCCGGCGACCACCACCGCGATCACGAACAGGATCGGCGCGCTGGCCACGTTGAGGAACAGCCCCCGCGGGTTGACCAGTGTGGCCACCACAATCACCGCGACGGCGTACAGGGCCAGAAACGGCCAGCCGATCACCCCGGTGGAAAGCGACAGCAGCACGCCGGTGAACAGCGCGGCGAAGATGATGCCAATGCCGGACCCCGTGGGCAACCCGTGAAACGTTGCGGACGGGGAGGTTGAGTTCCGGTGAGAGACATGCGACACGCCAGACGAGTCTACTCGCCGGTGTGCTCGGCAGCGTGCCGGGCACGCGAAGAAACCGGTTTCAATGCCGGGGCCTCGCCGCGCCGCGACGGCACCTGGGCCTCCTCCAGCTTGCGGGCGGTGACCATCACGCGCGAATCCATCGACGCGAGCGTGGCGTTGTAGGCCTCCACCGCCTTGTCCAACGACGAGCCGACCCGGTTGTAGTGCTCCGCCATGGTGGCCAAGCGCTGGTGCAGCTGCCCGCCTAAGCGCTGGATTTCCTTCGCGGCGTCGTTGAGCGATTCTTGGCGCCACCCCAGCGCCACGGTGCGCAGTAGCGCGAACAGGGTGGTGGGGGTGGCGATGACCACGTCGCGGGCGAAGGCGTAGTCCAACAGTTCGGGGTCGATGGAAAGTGCCGCGTCCAGGAACGGGTCCGCCGGCACGAACAGCACAACGAAGTCCGGGGTGGGCTGGAACGCTTCGATGTAGGACTTCGCAGACAACGTGTCCACGTGCGCGCGCACCAGGTGGGCGTGGCGGCGCATGAACGCCTGGCGCTCCTCCGGGTCCTCGGTGCCCAGCGCGTCCAGGTATGCCTGGAACGGCACCTTCGCGTCGACGACGATGCTTCTGCCCTGTGTGAGGCGGATGATCATGTCGGGGCGGACGCGGGAGCCGTCGATAAGCATGTGCTCCTGGGTGTCAAAATCGACGTGCTCGAGCATGCCGCCGAGCTCAACTACCCGCTCGAGCTGGATTTCGCCCCAGCGGCCGCGGGTCTGCGGGGAGCGCAGGGCGGTGATGAGCTGGTCGGTGCGGTCGCCCAGGCGTGCCGACGTGCGCCCGATCGCCTGCACCTGGCCCGCAAGCGAGGATGCGGAGACCGCCTGCTGCTTGTCCATCTCGTCGAGCTGTTCGCGCATGTCCTTCAGCGCGCGGGCGACGGGGCGTAGGTCCTGCGGGGGCTGTTGCGGGGTGGCGCGGCGCATCCAGGCGGCGCCGGTGAACACGCCGGCGATGAAGCCCGCGAGCAGGCCGGTGGCGAGGAGCAAGAGCACGGTGGCGGTCGACATAGCTGGCAGTCAACCACACCTGCCAGACACGCTAGCGTTCGGGTTCGCTCATATGTTCGCTTGGGGTGTCTTTGCTGCTGTCGCCCGACTGCCACCCACGCAACCGCTCGAGGCCGCTGTCGCGCAGCTTCCGCAGGCTGGAGGTGCCGAAGCGCTCGGTCTTCTCGTCGGCCTCCTCGTCGGCGACGGGGGCGTTGACCCATTCGCGCTCGCCGCGCCACTCCTGGCGTTTGTGCACGGACTCTGCCTCGACGATCTCCGCGATGACCCGGCCCTCGTCGGTGGTGAATTCGATGTCATCTGCGCCCAGCTCGCCGGCGTTGATGCGCAGCACCTCCAGCAGGTAGCGGTACACCACCGCGACCATCGCGGCGGTCGGCACGGCAAGGAAGCCGCCGACAAGGCCGAACAGCGTGCCACCGACCGTGACCGAAACCAGCACGATCACCGGGTGCAGGTTCATCGCCCGCGACTGCAGCATGGGGGAGAGGACGTTGCCCTCCAGCTGCTGGGTGGCCAGCACGATCGCCAGCACGATCAGCGCCTTGGTGAACCCGAGGGTGACCAGAGCGATCAGCACCGCCAGCGCGCCCGCGACCACGGCGCCGACGATCGGGATGAAGCCCGCCATGAACGTGATCAGCGCGAGCGTGAACGCCATCGGCACGCCCACGATCGCGATACCGGTGCCGATGACGATCGCGTCCACCAGCGAGCACACCGCCTGCGCGCGGATGAACCCGGACAGGGTGTTCCAGGCGCGGGTGAGCAGCTCCGTCAGGTACAGGCCGGTGCGGCCGCCGGTGGCGGAGCGCAGCCACGGCAGGAAGCGGTGCCCGTCTTTGAGAAAGAAGAAGGTGAGCACGAACAGCACCATCAGCGTCACCGACAGCCCGGCGGCGGTGTTGATGCCGGAGAACACCCCGCCGGCGATCGCGCCCGCCTGGTTCTGGATCCACCGCTGGATCTCGTTGACGCCCTCGTTGATGTTTTCTGGGTCCATGTTCAGCGGAGGGCCCTGCGCCCATAGCTGAAGGCGCTGAATGCCCTCGAACGCCTGGATGTACAGCAGGCGAGACTGGCCCACGATGTCCGGGGCGATCAACATGCCGATAAATGCCAGCACCCCGAAGAACAACAGCATCGTCAACAGGGCGGCGAGGCCGGAGGGGACCCTTTGGCGTCGTAAAGCAGCTGCGATTGGGGCGAGCACGGTGCACACGATGAGCGCGATGACGACCGGCAAAACACCGGCCCAAAACGTGCCGATAAGCTGGCCCACCGCGTACAAAAACACCGCGATGACCAGGATGCGCAGCGTGAATTTCGCCGCGGAAGCGATCCAGTCGTTGAACACAACGTTGCGGTCCACGCGGTCGTCGCGCACGGCGGTCTGGATCGGTTCACTCACGCGCACCATTATGCCCCATTGCATTTTGCTTTGCGACGGCCCACCTCACGGCCCCCTCCGAACCCCGCGCAAGCCTCCGCTAGGATGTTGCGACGTGAGCCTTACTCTTGGAATTGTCGGTCTGCCCAACGTTGGCAAGTCCACCCTGTTTAACGCCCTGACGCGCAACGAGGTGCTTGCCGCGAACTACCCGTTCGCCACCATCGAGCCCAACGTGGGCCTGGTGGAGCTGCCGGATCCGCGCCTGGACCGGCTGGCGGAGATCTTCGACTCGGAGCGCGTGCTGCCCGCTACCGTGTCCTTCGTGGACATCGCCGGCATTGTCAAGGGCGCCTCCGAAGGCGAAGGCATGGGCAACGCGTTTCTGGCCAACATCCGCGAGGCGGACGCGATCTGCCAGGTCGTGCGCGCGTTTTCCGACGACAACGTCATCCACGTCGACGGCAAAGTCGACCCGTCCTCGGACATCGAGGTCATCAACACCGAGCTGATTCTCGCCGACCTGCAGACCATTGAAAAGGCCCTGCCGCGCCTGGAAAAGGACGGCCGCAAGGACAAGGACATCGCCGCCCAGGCCGAGGAAGCCAAGAAGGCCCAGGCCGTGCTCGAAGACGGCCGCACCCTCTTCGCCGCCTCCAAGGGCGGGGAAGTGGACCTTGCGCTGCTGCACCACCTGCACCTGATGACCGCGAAGCCGTTCCTCTACGTGTTCAACTCCGACGAGGACGTGCTCACCGACGACGCGCGCAAGCAGGAGCTGCGCGACCTGGTCGCCCCCGCCGAGGCCGTCTTCCTGGACGCCCAGACCGAGACCGAGCTTTTGGAGCTTGACGACGAAGACGCCGCCGAGCTCCTCGCCGCCGTCGGCCAAGACGAACCGGGCCTGCAAACCCTGGCCAAGGCCGGCTTCGACACCCTCGGCCTGCAGACCTACCTCACCGCCGGCCCGAAGGAGGCCCGCGCCTGGACGATCCGCAAGGGCGACACCGCCCCGAAGGCCGCCGGCGTGATCCACTCCGACTTTGAAAAGGGCTTCATCAAGGCCGAGATCGTCGGCTTCGACGACCTGGACGCGGCCGGCTCAATGGCCGAGGCCCGCGCCGCCGGCAAGGTCCGCCAGGAAGGCAAGGATTACGTCATGGTCGACGGTGACGTCGTCGAGTTCAAGTTCAACGTGTAACTAGGCCTCGGGGCTGCCCACGCAGAACTCGTTGCCTTCCGGATCCTGCATCACGGTCCATACGAGTCCTGGCGCCTCGTGGGTGGTGAGTTCGGTAGCGCCCAAGTCTGTGAGGCGCTCCACTAAGGTTTCGCGTTCCGCCCCGCCAACGTCGATATGCATGCGGTTCTTGCCAGGCGTGGGATCCTCGACGCGCTGAAACCCTAGCGCTGGAGTCGAATCAACCATCACGAAATCGCCGTAATCCGCGGCGATTTCGCAGCCGGCTGCGGCTGACCAGAACTCGGCGAGCCTAGACGGATCGTGACAGTCGAAGGTAATTTGCCGGATAGTGAGGTTCGGGTCGCTCATGAGCATCATTATGGGGGCGGGGCTTAGAAAGTGCAGCCTGGTCTCCAGGCGGGGACTCAGCCTTCCGGCGTAGTGGAGCGTTTTGAATCGCGAGGGTCACTCCCGCGAGAGCGTAAGAACTCGATGTCGTAGCCTGTTTCGGCTTCGGCGACCCAAGCATCAACCTGATCTTCACTGATCGGCTTCCCGTTTATTGTCTTCACGGAAGTCACCGTAATGCGGGGCTTGCGACGGTGTGGTTGCGTAAAGTGGCTGTGCATTTGCATTCGGGTGAGCACAAACTTAACGTTGTGCGTTATTGACGCTTCGCGTTATGGGGGATAGGGTGAGACATGATCCAGTCATTCGCTGACAAGGACACTGAGCGTCTGTGGAATCGAGAGCGGGTTCGCTCGATCGATTCCCGCATTCACTCAGTAGCGCTGCGCAAGCTTCGCCAGCTTGGGTACGCGCAGACGCTCGATGAGTTACGGATTCCTCCGGGAAACCGGCTCGAGGCCTTGAAAGGTGACCGGCGGGGTCAGTTCAGCATTCGAATCAACGACCAGTGGCGGATCTGTTTTCGGTGGTCCGCCGCGGGGCCAGAGGAGGTTGAGATCGTTGACTACCACTGACAAGCTCCCTCCGGTTCACCCGGGTGAGATCCTTATGGAGGACTTTCTCAAGGAAATGGAGATCACCCAGCACAAGCTGGCCGTCTCCATCGGCGTTCCGCCCCGCCGGATCAACGAAATTGTTCACGGTAAGCGCGCTGTAACGGCTGACACGGCCCTTCGTCTAGCGAAGTTTTTCGAGATGAGCCCCCAATTCTGGCTCGGGTTACAGGCCCAGTACGACCTGGATGTGGCAGAAGACAAAATCCTGGCGGAAATCGAACGGATTCAGCCGTTCCAGGCTGCCTCGGCGTAGCAGGTCAGCGACTCTAAATGCGTCGAGCCATGTCGGGGTAGTAGACGACAACCCCATCTTCGTCGACTTCGAGCTCTACATCGACTCCTCGTGTTCCGCTTGCGTAGCGAACTTTGTGTGAGTCGATTGAACTGTAGTACTGATCCGAGGCGATCACCTGGAGGGAAGGCATATCAATCCAGGCCATGATGAGCGGAGTCTTGGAGACATCTTCTTCGAGCAACCCGAGGCGCCGGATGGGCATCGTGTTTGTCAATGGGCATAGTCCGAGATCACAGTCCAGTGCAGTTTCAAGATCAGCTGGTTGCACAATGCCAGGGGATGGGAGACCGTTCGGCTGGGTACCCGATTCTTTAGTAGTCGATGTCCACTCGCCATCTTTGGTCCGTGTGAGCTCAAGGTGGCGCTCCCAACCGTCGCCCACGACGTTGACCTCCACGTTTTGGGTTACCCAGTTCTCTACAGCACTCAGTTCCCAGCTGGCTTCGTACCCTTCCCCGACCTGGGTACCGCTAGCCGTCAAGCCAGTTCGGTGAAACTGCACTCGGGCCTCGTTCTGGATTGAGGGGTTGTCTACGTGGTGCCATGTGTAAGTCTGTTCCATGCGCCGAAGCCTACTGGCCCAGGGCGCTTGTGGTCGATGGCGACAGCTCTAGGGAATCTGAGGACGCTTCCTCGTGGACTTCAACTCCGAGCGACGCATCTTCGCTTCTCGACGGCGCCGCACCGAGCCCCTGGTCGGCTTCGTCTTGCGCCGCGGGGGAGGCGGCGGGGCGAGCGCCTCGCGCAACAGGGCAGCCAAACGCTCGCGCGCCTCGGCGCGGTTGCGGACCTGCGAGCGTTGGTTCGATGCGGCCACGGTGAGGACGGTGCCGTCCAGCCGGTGTTCGAGGTTGGTGAGGGCGCGGCGGCGTTGGGCGTCGGTAAGCGATGCGCACGCAGCGATATCGAGGGAGAGCTGCACTTTGCTGTCGGTGGTGTTGACACCCTGGCCGCCCGGGCCCGACGCCTTCGCGAACCGCTCCGTCAGGTCGGCGGCCGCGATGACCACGCCGTCGGGGATCCCCGGGCCGGGCGCGATGGTCAGGTCGTTCATGCCGACCACCCTACGTCCTTGCCCCCTGAGTCAATCAACCTAGACTGCAGCTCCAAACAAGCTTCCGATTCTCGATCACCCCAACTCACGACAAATCTCGTCCGCGGTGAACCTCTCACCGGAGTCGAACTCGAGGGCGGCACGAAGTTCTTCAACATCTTGGAGGTCTTCGACCTTTTCCATGATGGCGGATCGAGCGAATTCGGAAACAGTCATGCCTTCGGAACGCGCAAATTCGGATAGGAGCGTTGCTTCCTCGTTACTCAATCGGATCTTCAGGAACACTTTTACGCCTTCGGCTTTTTCTCGTCTCGGCCCAAGCGGAAGCCACGCCGCTTCGAGCGGGATTCAGTTTCAGCATGGTCTTCGTCAGAGGCTTGCTCGATTGCTTCTTGCGCTTCTTTTGCCCGTCGCGCTTCGATCTCTGCGGCCTTTGCAAGCAGCCGGTCTTCGTTCATGTCGCGAATCTTCTCGGTCGCCTTCTGGGCCTGGTCTACCGCGGACCGCCGGGCGCGATTCGCAGCATCGACCGTGCCTCCCGCTAGAGACATCACAGATTGGCGCCACCCCTGGACTTGGAGCTGCTCTGCTTCCTCCACGCTTAGGCGTAAATGCTGAGCAAATGCGCTGATGTTGTCGTGAATACTGTTCGCATGTGCAGTGATGTGGCGTGCGCGAAGCGGGTTAGTCACCCAAACCTGATTGCTCAGCTTCGCTGCGTCGCGGACAGCTGAATCCATCTCGAGCAAACGGCGGGTCGTTGACCCCAATCGAGCCTTTCGTGCTTCGACGATTCCTTCACGGTGGGAGTCCAGCTGGGCGGGCTCAAACTCGTTCACGTGAGCGAGTTCAAGGACGTACATCCTGTCGTGGAGATAGATGCTCCGTGCAGCTACGCCCAGCCAAATCGAGAGATCGTCTTTCAAACCGGCAAGAAGCGTTTCGAGTTTCTTTGAGTTGTTTTTGTGCTTCCGGAGCTGATCAACCGCGTCATCAAGTTGTTCGATCGCGTAAGACTCGATGCTGTTCAGTGCTGATCCGAGGTGGTCAACCTTCGACCAAGTGGTTGCGGACACGCTGCTGCTGCGCCGGTAGAGTTCGTCAGCTTCCTCAATCGTGTACTGGATGCCGCCAAGTTGAGCTAGCGCATTAATCTTGCGCTGCCGAAGGAGGTCATCGAGTTTCTCATCGATAACCTCCAGGTACTCCTTGATTTCCGCGATTGCTGCCTCAATTGCAGCCTGCGCGGCGATGCCGGCGGCAGTCGAGGCCATGACTGGAGAGAACTTCACCTCTTGGAAAGACGTGTGTTTGAAGAACTGGCTTGGGTTGTCAGCGAGCCCAAGATCGCTTCGACGCAGGACTCCTGGCACCGGTCCCGTTGACGTGCGGTGCTGAAGTAGCGCTGCAGTTTCGTCTGTCGCTTTGTAGTACTTGCCGGACTTGAACTTACGGTTGGAGATCGTGCTCAGCACATTGTTCGCGCGGAAAAGCACTTGCGGTGACATTGGCTCAAACGCGGGCGAGGAAGAGGCCGGGAAGCTGTCGTCCTCGCTCAGGATCAGCAGGCCTTCGCTGTCCGCCAAGAAAGCCAGTTCTTTACTTTCAGTCTCCATACACAGAAACAGTAGTCTTCAGGTCGTTCATTGCGCGCACTTTCTAGCGGAACCTCGCAGCTTGCGCAGGAGCTCCTCGCCTCCCACGCGTCCGCTTACACTGACACGCATGAAGACATCGCTTTACGTTTCCTTCCCCGGCAACGCCCGCGAGGCACTCGAGTTCTACCACGAGGTGTTCGGCGGCGAGCTCGACATCATCACCTACGGCGAGCAGCTCGACCGCGGCGCGCAGTTCCCGTTCGACCCGCCGCGCGACGCCGTCGCCCACGGCACCCTGACCGGACCGTTCACGCTCGGCGGCGGCGACGACCTGCAGAACAACTCCAGCACGCTGGAGCGCGGCGATTTCGGCTTCACCGCCGAGGTGGAGTCGGCAGACGAGGGCGAGCAGCTCATCGCGAAGCTCACCCGCGGCGGCGGCAAGGTCACCATGCCGTTCGCAAAGGCGCCGTGGGGAGCGCACTTTGGCGTCGTGGAGGACAAGTTCGGACTCGCCTGGAACATCTCAACTGGCGACGGGAGGTAGGGCCGCGGGGGCGGGGCGGAGTTTGCGTCGCAAAGCAAGTGCGTTAGCGACGCGGCAGCACGACCTCGGGGTACTTGCGCACGTAGCCGACCGCGATGACGACGAGTGCCGCGAACGCGCCGATCGCGGTCTCCGCGGTGCGGGCGAGCAGCATCGGCCAGACGGGGGAGGGCTCGACTGTCTGCACCATCAGCAGGGCGGTCGGGGTGATGAAGCTGGCTGCGATGGTGTAGTTGCGGGTCACGTACATCTCGGTGAGGTACTGCAGAATCACAATCCACACGACGATCTGCCAGCCCTGCATCGGGTGGGACAGAAGGAAGCCTGCCACCGCGATGCCGGTGAGAGTGCCCAGGACGCGCTCGATGGCGCGGTAGTACTGCATCTTGAACCGCGAGTTCACCAGCGGCGCGACGGCGGCGACCATGGCCCAGTAGGAGTGGGTCAGCGGGTCGAAAATAGTCACGGAGATCAGCCCCAGCACACCCGCGAGTAGCGGGGAGAAAAAGAAGCGGCTGGCTTCGACCCGGAGGCGCCGCCACGGCATCCGGCCCGCCTCGGGGGACCGGGAGGGACGCTCCGGTTCCTTCGCGTCGCCGCCTGGCCCCTCGCCGATGAGGTGGGAGATTTGGCCGAGCGCCAGGCACAATAGTGCGGCGGCGCCCGCGATGGCGAAGGCGAGTACTGGGTGGACGGGGTTGTTCAGCGAGCCGACCGCAGCCACCGAGAAAATCACAAACACCGACCCGGTCGGCTTCATGTCCGCGGCCAGCGCGATGGTCGCCCACACCGCCGACACCAGTGAGGTCACCAGCATCAACGCCCACGGGCTAAGATCCAGCCACGCCATGGTGGCGCCCACGGTCACCGACGTTGTCAGGGCGATGCCCGCAAGGACGTGGTGCTTCAGCCGCACTTGGCGGGTCATGTGCCTGCCGTACACGCCGGTGAACGCGCCGAAGTTCGCGTAGATAGCCAGATCCATGCAGCCCAGCGCGAGCAGGGTGAACATGGGGATCGCAACGCCGAGCGCGGTGCGGAAGGCGGGGATGTGGTCGCGCCGGGCAGGGCCCATCTCAAACAGCGGGCTGAAGTGGTGCAACCGGGAACCTCCCATACGCGATACGTGCTCGATTGTGGTTTTCCGCGGGCAGAGTCTAGCGCGGGCCCGGCGCCGGGGCTGATCGGCCCGTGCACATATCAACAGTCAGGCATATGATGGCCCGGTTGTTGTAACCTCGAGAAGGAGTTTCCTCACAGTGTCACACGCGGGGGAGTACGCGTTCGCGTCAAGAAACCAACCCAACTACGCCTGGTGGAGGCCGCTCGCCGAAATCGTCGCGGTCGCCGTGCTCACCGTCGCGTTCGTCGCGGTGATTGGTGTTTCCCTTGAAGCCGCGGGGGTGGATACGTCGAGCGGCGCGGCGGACAAGTACTTCGGGTACGGCTCCGTGGTCGTGGAGATCCTGGCGGTGCTCGTCGCAGTCCGGTTCATCGGGCGCAGGCCGGTTGCGTCGGTGTTCACAGGGCGAACTGGAACGAAACCTTGGGTGCCGTTCGCCGCGTACGCGTTGGCGTTTGTGGTCATCGCCGCTGTCATGGGCGCGGTCGGCGTGGTCGGTTACGGCGCGTCCTGGGACCAAGTTATTGGAGATATCCGGAGCGATCTTCCGTTGGAGCTCGTCGTTATTGTGCTCGCGGCGCTCGCGGAGGAAATGGCGTTTCGCGGCGTGTTCTTCCAGGCGTTTACGGCGTGGACCAGGCACCCGGCCGTGGGCGCGGTGCTCGCCGCGATCCCGTTCGTGGCGATGCACCCGCAGGCGTACGGCTCACCGGTCGCCTTCGCCCATTATTTCCTTGACGCGCTGCTCTATGCGCTTTTGGTGTGGGCGTTCAACAGCCTCTGGGTCGCGGTTGCGGTGCACGCGGCGTGGAACACCTTCGGCTCGGTCCAAGCCCTGGGAATCCCGAACTCGGCTGCGAGCATGGTGGCGGCATTCGCGGCTGCTGCGGCGGCTTCCGCCGTGGTGCTCGCAGTGCTACCCCGCGCCGCGTCGAGTCACGCACGGACTCCTGCTCAGCGTGGCGACGTCCGCTAGCATCACATCTTGTGCTTGAGGTATTACACATATTCACCCGCCTCGGCCTGACATCCTTCGGCGGGCCGACGGCGCATTTGGGGTACTTCCGGGACGAGTTCGTTGATAAGCGAAGGTGGCTCAGCGACGACGAATACGCCGACCTCGTCGCCCTGTGCCAGTTCATGCCGGGCCCCGCATCGAGCCAGGTCGGCATGGCAATCGGCCTCAAGCGCGCGGGCTACGGTGGCATGCTCGCGGCGTTTTTGGGCTTCACGCTGCCGAGCGTCATCCTCATGGTCGCGTTCGCGCTCGGGGTGGCGCGCCTCGGCGACATCTCGGACGCCGGCTGGCTCGCGGGACTGAAGGCGGCGGCGGTCGCGGTCGTCGCGCAGGCGGTGATGGGGATGGCCAAAAGCATCGTCACGGACCGGTTGCGCGCGGCCGTCGCGCTCGCCGCCTTCCTCATCGTCCTGCTCGTCTCACACCCGGCGGCCCAGGTCGGCGCGATCGTTGCGGGCATGCTCGTGGCCAGCTTCGCACTTTCGCCTATCGACGCCCCTCCGGCCCCCAACCGCACCTCCACCGCCAGCCGCACCGTTGGGCTTGTCAGCTTAGGAGTGTTCGCGGCGCTGCTCGCGCTGCTGCCGCTGGCCTGGCGCATGGGCACGAGCTGGGGGATGTTCGACAGCTTCTACCGCTCGGGTGCCCTGGTCTTCGGCGGCGGGCACGTGGTGCTGCCGCTGTTGGAGCAGGCCACGGTGCCCACCGGCCTGGTGGACCACGACACCTTCCTCGCCGGCTACGGCGCCGCCCAGGCGGTGCCCGGCCCGCTGTTCACCTTCGCGTCCTTTCTCGGCGCCTCGGCCGAGGGCGTGCACTGGCTGTGGGGCGCAACCCTGGCCACGGTGGCGATCTTCCTGCCGGCGGCGCTGTTGGTCGTCGGGATCATGCCGTTTTGGGACCGGCTGCGCGCCAACCCGCGCGCGGCCAACGCCCTGGCCGGCGCGAACGCGGCCGTGGTGGGCATCCTCGCCGCGGCGCTGTACACCCCGGTGTTCACCTCCGGCATCCATGGGCCGGCGACGATGGCTGTGGCGGCCGCGGCGTTCGTGACGCTGAAAAACTTCAAGGCCCCGGCCTGGGCGGTGGTCATCGGCGCCGCGGCGGTTGGGTGGGCGGTGTTGTGACTGCGCCCGTGATTCGGATGGCGACGGTGGGGGAGGCGGAGCTCGTCGCAAAGCTATTGCACGACTTCAACTCCGAGTTCGACACCCCGGTGCCCGACAACTTAGAACGCAGGTTCGCGCAGCTCATCGCCCGCGACGACGTGATCGTGGTGCTGGCGGGCGAGGTCGGGTTCGCGTATTTAACGCTGCGGCCGAGCCCGTACTACGACGGCCCGGTGGCGATGCTGGAGGAGCTCTACGTCGCCCCGGCGCACCGCGGCCGCGGGCTGGGCACGCAGATGATGGCGCGGGTGCTGTCTGAGCTCGCGGCGCGCGGGGCGGGCGAGATGCAGATCAACGTCGACGAGGTGGACGCGGGCGCGCGGCGGTTCTACGAGCGGCACTGCTTCACCAACATCGAGGCCGGATCGCGGATGCTGCTGTATATCCGGGAGCTGTAGCGTAAAGGCATGCACGCGATCGATCTGCTCGACGTCATCTACACCGCCGGTGTCGTCTTCGACGGGCTGTCCACCAGCCGTCCTGCCACCGACCGCTACCTTCGCTCGGGCGATACGGACGGGGTGCGTGGCCGCGGTGATCTGGCGTTGCTGCAGGACCTGGAGGCGGCTGCGGAGTTCGTCATCGCCACCGCCGGCGAGCCAATCACCGCGGCATATCTCGGGCGTATCAACGCACAGCTCACCCGCAGCGCCGCGCTCAACCCCGGCAAGCTGCGCCGAGCGGAACAGGGCATCGGCGTGCACACCGCCCACGGCCGGCACGAACCCGCGGCGGTCACGGCTGAAGAGCTTGACGCGCTCATTCAACAGCAGCTCAAGCTTGACGACGCCCTCCGGTCCGCCGCACATCTCTTCGTTGAAGTCGCTCGAGCCCAGCCTTTCGAAGACGGCAACAAGCGCACCGCGATCTTCGCCGCGAACAGTTACTTAATCGGCCAAGGGACAGGTGCGCTGATGGCGGTGCCGCACGACGACGCGGACCCGTCGGTGAGCCGCGAGTTTCACGATCTGCTCGCTCGGGCCTACGTCTTCGGCGAGACCGGACCGGTAGTGGACGCCCTGGTCCGGCACAACTCGGGCCAATAGGGAATACTTAACCCCCATGACGAGTAGAAACCAGGCAGAAGTTACCCAAACCGTGATCCTCCCGCAGTCGCGGGACGCGCTGTTTCTCACCCTCGGCTTCAAGGAAGGCGGCGAGGCGGCGGCGCTGGAGGTGCTGTCCAGCCTGTCCAGCCTGACCAACGGGGTGGGCTTCCGCTATCCCAAGGCGCACCTGACCGCGGTGGCCGGCATCGGTGCGAAGATGTGGGACCGCCTCTTCGCGCTGGACAAGCCGGAGCACCTGCACGAGTTTGTGGAGCTTCAGGGTGCGAAGCACCACGCGCCGTCCACCCCGGGCGATCTGTTCTTCCACATCCGCTCCGACGAGTTCGACGTCGCCTTCGAGCTGGGCCGCCGCATCAACGCGATCGTGGAGGACCACATCGACTACCACGACGAGGTCCACGCCTTCCAGTACCAGGACTTCCGCGACCCGCTCGGCTTCGTCGACGGCACCGAAAGCCCCCGCGGCCAGGAAGGCGTCGAGGTGGCGATCATCCGCGACGGCATCTGGAAGGGCGGCAGCTACATCGTCGAGCAGAAGTACGTGCACAACCTGAAGGACTGGAACGACCTGCCGGTGGAGGAGCAAGAACAGGTCATCGGCCGCACGAAGCACTCCGACATCGAACTGGACGAGAAGGCGCCGAACAGCCACGTCGCCGTCAACCAGGTCGAAGACGAGGACGGCAACGGCCTCGAGATCGTGCGCAACAACCTCTCCTTCGGCGACGCGCTGGGCAAGCAAGGCACCTTCTTCATGAGCTACGCCCGCGACCCCCGCGTCACCGAAGTGATGCTGCGGCGGATGTTCATCGGCGAGCCGGAGGGAAACTACGACCGCATCCTGGACTTCTCCGAGGCGCTGACCGGCTGCAACTTCTTCGCCCCGCCGCGCGTGTTCCTGGACCACTGCGCCGACTACGCGCACCCGCACCTGCGCGGTGAGGGCGGCCAGGAGCCGAACCAGCCGGCGATCAACCTGCCGCAGGGCAAGACGGTCTTCCCGGACCGCGCGGACGTGCCCACCTCCCACAACGCCGAGGACATCGAGGCGGCGAAGGCCCGCTTCGAGGGCGCGCTACGCAGGGAGCAGTAGCTTTACGACGAGCCCGCCCCCGGCCCGCGCCGCCAACTCAACCGAGCCGCCGTGGGCCTTCGCAATCGCCTTGACCAGGGCAAGACCCAGCCCGTGGCCGGAACCTGAGGTGCGGCGGGCGCGGGCAAACGGCTCGGTCCAGGTGGCGACCTCCGCCGGGTCGAGCTGATCGCCGCCGGATTCGACGGTGATCTCGGCGCAGGCCCCGGCGCGCCGGAGCGTGATCGACCCGCCGGTGCCGTGGATCGCGGCGTTGCGCGCGAGGTTGTCCACGGCCTGGCGGATCAGGGTGGGGGAGGCCTCGACCGTCAACGGCTCGGCGGTAACGGCCATGCCGTGGGCGGCGCCGACCTCGCGGCACACGGCGGCCAGGTCGACGGGTGCGCGGTCGCGGACCTGCACGTTGGCCAGCTGCAGCAGCGAGGAGACGGTCGCGGCGTTGCGGGCGTTGACCTCGCGGATCCGGCCCAGCGCGGGGCGCAGGTCGGCGTCGTCGCCGGAAAGCGCAACGTCGGCGACGGTCTGGATCGTCGCGATCGGGGTCTTCAGCTCGTGGGAGGCGTTGGCGGCGAAGCGGCGCTGGCGCTCGACGGCGTCGGCGAGCTCGTCCAACATGGCGTTGAGCGCCTCGGCCAGCTCGCCGACCTCGTCGCGGGGGCCGTCGTAGTCGATGCGGGCTTTCAAGTCGCCGCGGGTGACGGTGCGGGCGTCGTCGGCGATCGAGCGCAGTGGGGTGATCACCAGCCCCGCCACGAACCAGCCCACCACGCCCGCAAGCGCGGTGAGCAGCGCGAGCGCCCCGAGGGAGGCGAGGAGGATGCGGCGCAGGATCTCGTCGGTGACCGGCACGGCGCCGTCGATGACCACGCCGTCGTCGGCACCCGGAAACGACGCCATCACCGGCACCGGGGTCAGCTTCAAGTACGCGTACACCAGTCCGATCAGCGCCAGGCCGACGCCGAGAACGGTGGCCACGAACATCACCGTGATCCGCGCCCGCAGGCTCAGCCTCATCGCTCGGCCTCCGCCACGTAATAGCCGGCGCCGGTGACGGTGTGCACGATGCGCGGCTCGCCGAGCTTCTTGCGCAGGTGCGACACCGTCACGCGCGGGGAGTTGGTGAACGGGTCGGCGTTTTCGTCCCAGGCCTCCGCCAGCAGGTCCTCGGCGGAGATCACCCCGCCGCCGGCCTCCATGAGCACCCTGAGCACCGCGAACTCCTTCGGGCTCAGGCTCACCGGTTCCTCGCCGCGGGTCACCTCGCGGCGGAAGGTGTCCAGGCGCACGTCCCCGCAGCGGTACACCTCGCCGCGCGACGGCGCGTTGCGCTTCGCCAGGGCTTTCACCCGCGCCACCAGCTCCGGCAGCTCGAACGGCTTGGCCAAGTAGTCGTCGGCGCCGAGGTCGAAGCCCTCCAGCCGGTCGTCCAGCGTCCCGGACGCGGTCAGCATGATCACCCGCGTGGCGGGCTCGGACTCCACGATGCGCCTGCACACCACGTCGCCGTGCACCCCGGGCAGGTCCCGGTCCAAAACGACGACGTCGGGCGGCAGCTCGTCGATTAGCTTCAGCGCCTCAAACCCGTCGTAGGCGACGCGTGTGTGCATCCCGGCGCGCGACAGGCCGGTGGCGATGGCGTCGGCGAGGAAGGCCTCGTCGTCCACGATAAGCACCCGAATTGTCATGGTTGCGATCGTATGCGCCGCGATGTTGCGCGCGCGTAAACATCCGGGTTAACGCGGGCGCAACACGCGGGTTCGTAGCTTCAAGCGGCATGCAGACCAGAATCGTTGGAATCGACGCGGCCCGGGCGGTGGCGCTCATCGCGATGATCGTCGCGCACCTCACCGCGCCGGGCGGCATCGCAGCGCAGCTGTTGTTCGGCTTCCCCGCGGGGCTCTTCGCGTTCCTCGCCGGGGTGTCCATGGGGCTGATGCGCGCCCGGCCGGCGCAGTTCGTGGTGCGCGGGGCGTGCCTGATTGCGCTGCACTTCGCGCTGGTGCCGTTCTCCGGAACCATCGAGGTGGTCCTGGGCACGATCGGGGTCTGCATGATCGTCCTCGCGTGGGCGCCGAAGCTGGATTCGGCGTGGCTTGCCTGGCTCGCCTTCGCCGGCACGTTGGGCTCCGCGGCGCTGGCCCCGTCCAGCTCGCCGTACCCGCCGCTGATGTGGGCAGTGCTCATGGTCGCCGGGATCCTGTTCGCGCGCCGCATGCCGCTGCGCGCCGGGGCGGTCGTCGGGTGCGTGCTGTTCGCGGCCGATGTTGCGCTGCGGTGGTGGGTGCCGTTGCCCCCGCTTCTCGACGCCACCGGCCACGCCGGCGGGCTTGCCGATGTGGTGGGGACCGCCGGGGCGTCGATAGGCATCTGTTCCCTGTGCTGCCTGGCGCAGCGATGGCTGTGGTGGCTCGCGCCGCTGGGGCGGATGACGCTGACCCTGTATTGCCTGCACGTGCTGAGCGCGCAGTGGGTCGGGGTGTGGGCGAGCGTGATCGGCGCCGCCGTGATCGCGTACGGCTGGCTCACCGTGTTTAAGCGCGGGCCGCTGGAAAGTACTGTTCGCCGCCTTACGGCGGTGGTTGGAAAGGAAAATAATGAAAAAGTTGGCGTTTAGTGTTGCAGTTGGTGTTGCTTTGGCGGCGCAGCCCGCGGGGGCGATGGAATCGGAGCGGTTCGCCGGCGACGCGGCGGAGGCCGAGCCGGTGGTCTCGGTGCGCGTGGACGACTCCGACCCCGACGACGGCGTGTGCACCGGCACCGCCATCGACCCGCACTGGGTGATCACCGCCCGCCACTGCGTCGAGGCGGCCGCCAAGCCCGGCGGCTCGGTGCGCACCGGCCAGGGCGAAAACCAGAAGGTGTTCCAGGTGGACCGTCACGAGGTCGCGCCCCGCGGCGACATCGCGCTGCTGCACACCACCGAAGACCTGGGGCTTTCCACCTACGCGACGATTGCGGACACGGTGCCGTCCGGCGAGGTGAACATCTACGGCTGGTCCTCCGACGGCTCCGGCGGGTCGACCAAGCTGCCCGCCGCGGAGGCGACGGTGCGCGGAGAATCGCCGCTCGCGCTTTTCGACGCTCCGTCCGCCCTCGACGTCGCTCTAAAGCACGGGGCGCGGATCCAGCCTGGCGACTCCGGCGGCGCCATCTTCTCTGAAGGCAAGGTTGCCGGAGTGATGTCGGCCGGGCTGTTCGAAGACCCGGAAAACCCCACCGAGGAGGAGATGACCTCGAACGCCGCGGTGGCGGTGGCGCCGGTGGCGGAGCAGGCCGAGTGGATCCGCGGTGTGGTCGCGGGTTCTTCTGGGGCTGCCTCAGGGAGCGAGTCCTCGGAGCCCGCCGCCTCCCTGCGCTATGTGGTGCTCGGCCTCGGCGCGCTCGCGCTGGTGGCGGCCGGGTTCGTCATGGCGACGCGCCGCAAGGCTCGTTAGAGAATCTCCGCGCTCTTGTATTGGCTCACGCGCAGCGCACCTGTCGGCATGGAGGTGTCGGTGGGGAAGTGCACGTGCTCCGGGGCGACGGTGAGCCGGACGCGCTCGCCTTGGAGCTGCTCCCACTCGAGGCCGTCGAGGCGCTCGTTACCGCGCGCGCTGATCTCGCGCCGGCCCAGGGAGACGTACTCGGCATCGCGCGAGTACACCGAGCCGGCGTGGTGGTGGTCGGTGAACTCGCGGGGCGCATCCAGCTGGAGCAGGAGGTACTCGCTGGCGGGGTCTTCACCGTTCGGCATGCTGTCGATGAGCTCGGCGCCCGTCTTCGCCACCACGGTGCCTTCGACGACAACATCAGGCTCATCGACGGGCGCCGGACCGCGCACCTCCGGCATGGAAACCGTCAGCTCGCCGGCATCGAGGGCGGCGCGGTCCTGTGTCGGCTGCCAATCAATGGCCAAGTGGCCCGGGTGGGGATACTGCACGTTCATCTCCTCCGGCTCGGTCGGGGAGGAAAGGGTGGCGCCGTCCACGTCGTGCCAGACCGTGGAGCCGTCACCGGTGCCGCTGACCCAGTGTGCCTGGAACAGACCCCGGCCCAGCTGGGACGCCTCGACGCCGGCGCGGCTGCCGCCCGCGCCGGCAGCACCGTAGATGAGGGAATTGCTGGAGGTTTCCAGAGAGCCGCCGTCGGTGGAAAACACGAGCACGCGGGCGAAATGGTTCGAGTGCTCGTCGGAGCTCATGGAGCTCAGCAGCAACTCGGGCGCGCCGCCGCCGTTGGCCTCTACGAGCGCATAGAAGTACTCGCCGTCGGGCACGTGGTCGACCTCGTCGCGGCCCGGGCTGGGCACGTTGAAGTTGTAGGAAGCCGGGTCGTCGAGGACCTTGGCGTACTCCGCGGGCCAATCGGCGGCGCCGTCGTTTTCTGCGGTGTCGCCCTCCGGGGCCGACGGTGCCCCGATCTCGGTGGTCACCACCTCTCCCGAGTCGGGATCAACCCACTCGGTTGCGGTGACGACGACCGTCTCGCCAGCTGTGGAACAGGAAGCCAGGAAGAGGGCGCAAGCGAGTGGGGCCAGGGCGCGGGAAACCTTCATGCAGCTAACGATAAGCCAGTCGCCGCGCACCCGCGCCGGCAGGCTCGCTAACGCTTCGCGATCGGCCCCAGCACCCCATCCACCGCAAACGGGAACAGCAGGGCCACCAGGTTCGCGAGCCCGAAGGCGCCGGCGATGGCCACCGGGATGATCCAGCCGAGGTTGTCGGCGCTCGAGCCGTTGCCGACAGCGGGCTTGTTCGGCTCGGGCTTGTTCGGGGCGGGCTTGCTCGGCTCGGCCTGCCCCGCGGCGGGCGCGACCTCGACGGGCACGGTCACCTCGGTGCCGGCGTCAGTGGTGATGCGCAGTTCCTGGGCGCCAGACATCCCCGCCGGGACGGTCAGCTTCACGGTGGCGGTGCCGTACTCGTTGGCGGTCTGGTCGCCGTTGTTGGGGGAGATGGAGGCGGAACCGGAGGCGTCGCCAAGCGTTGCGGTGGCGGTGGTGGCGGCCTCGCCCTTGTCGAAGAGCAGGGAGCTGAGCTCGATGGTTGCCTCCTTGCCCGCGGTGAGCGGGGCGGGGAGGTGGACGCCCACGTTGGACTGGCCGGTGCGCTGCTTCTGGCCGGAGCTGAGCGCCTCCACCAGCGCGTTGAGGTCCACGTAGCCCAAGTTCGCGGGCTCGGAACCCTTGGTGAAGGCCTTGAAGTTGTCGCCGCCGGCGAGCAGGAAGGTCGAGCCGGCCACCACGTAGGTCTTCTCCGGGTCGATCGGGGCGCCGTCGACGGTGACCGAGGTGACCTTGGAGCCGACCGGCGCGGCCGGGTCGTAGGTGTAGGAGACGTTGTCGGAAATGCCCAGCGGGAACATGGGACGGTCCGGGTCGTCGCGCCACTGCTCCTCCAGCGCCTGTACCACGTCGGAGCCCTTCAGCTCGACGTAGGTGTTCTCGCCGCCGAACGGCTGGACGGAAAACGCCTGCTCGTAGGTGACGTCGCCGGCTTCGATCTCGGCGCGGACGCCGCCCGCGTTCATCACGCCGATGTCGGCGGTGACCGACGAGTTCTTGGTCACGCCCTGGCGGGTCGCTTCCGCGATGTAGTTGTTGAGCTGGGACTCCTTGTCGCCCGCCCTGTACAGGTCCTCGTCCGCGTGCCCGATGACCTTCTTGCCTTCGGTGCCGGCCTTGTCCAGGGCGTCCTTGATCACCGCGTCGATTTCGGGCTGCGGGGTGTCGCAGGCGCGGATCGTGTCGGCGTCGAGAAGCTCGGCGTTTCTCACGGTCAGCTTCTTGGTGGCGCGGTCGAAGCTCAGGTCCACGTTGGCAAGGTTGGCGCCGTAGGAGCCGGCCTGGATCAAAAGCGGCTTCTCGCCGGTGGGCTCGATCGACTGGTGCGAGTGGCCGAGGAACGCCACGTCGACGGCGTCCGAGAACTCGTCGGCCTTGATGCCGCCCTCGTGCACGAGTGCGATGACCACGTCGGCCTCGCCGCTATCTTTTAGCTGCTCGGCGAGTTTGTTCGTGGTTGCGACCGGGTCGTTCCAGGCGATGCCCTCGATGGACTTCGGGTTGACCAGGTTCGGCATGTCGTCGGTGATGGTGCCCACGAAGGCGACCTTCGCGCCGTCGAGGTCCTTGACCACGTAGTCCTTCGTGTTCTTCACGGTCTTGGCGTTGGCGGCGAGGTAGTCGAAGTCCGCGGCCTTGGTGACGCGGTTTGAGAAGTCCTCGGCGCCCTCGTCGAGCTCGTGGTTGCCCAGTGCGGAGACTTGGAGGTTCATCCGGTTGAGGATCTCCAGGGTGGGGGCGTCGTTGAGCAGCTTCGATGCGAAGGGGGAGGCGCCGATGTTGTCGCCGGCGGAGGTGAAGACGTGGGTCTTGCCCGCGGCGGCCTCGTCTACGGCGCACTTGAGGTGGGCTGCGCCCGGGACGTACTTCGTTTCCTCCCAGTAGCCGTGGAAGTCAGTGACGTTGGAGATGGTGAACTCGGAGGTCTCGGCCGCCAGCGCCGCCGGGGTGAACGGGGTGAAGGCGGCGGCGAGGGCGGCGGTGGTGGTCGCGGTGATCAGCTGGATGCGGTAACGGGCGGACACGAGGGGCCTTTCTTTCTTAGGTAGGTTGTGTGAGAGCAACCTTAGAAAGGCCGTTTTGCGGTGAGGTTTCTTTCAGGTGAATTCTGGGTAGCGGACAAGGAGGTCGTCGCCGACGACGGCGCCGTCGTTCAAGGTTGCATTGCTTATCGACGCCCCCTCCGCCGTGGTCCCCATAATGTGGCCAACCTCGTCCCCGTGGGCGATGAGGTGGTCGGCGATGATGCGGCGGTGGCAGCGCCACCACACCGCTTCGGAGCACATCACGGCGGTGGGGGTTTCGGCGGCGTGCTGGCGCAGTTCGGCGAGGGCGTCGGCGAACTCGCTTCCGAGGGCATGGTCGGCGTAGTTGTGGAAGCTGCGGTTGCGCCAGTTGCCGTTGAGCTCGAAGGGGACGGTGTGTGAGACGTTGCGGCGGCCGGTGAGGCCCTCGCTGCGACTGTACGCGATGCCGTGCTCGGGTAGTTGCGCGGCGAGGTGGTCGTCGTTGAACCACGGGTACTTGCGGGACCCGGGGAGTTTGCGCACGTCAACGATGGACTTCACCCCGGCTGCGGAAAGCATCGCGGTGAAGTCGTCGAAGTCGAGGTTGGAGTGGCCCACGGTGTAAATGCGCATGTCGACCACGCTACGCCCGACGCAATCACACTCGCATCGGTGTCCAAGTGTCTTTCATCGGTGGGTGGTCGGGCGGGTAGAACGCGGGGTCGCGGCCAGTGTGTTTGGCGCACTCGCATCTGCCTTTAGCGGCATAAATCCTGCTCACCGCCGAATGTTTCGCCGGGACTGATTGGTTAAATTGCAACGGGTCGCTTGGACGCCGCCGGAACCCTGACCTGCCCGTTTGCGGGTCGAAATCCATGTACCCCTTGTTAAAGGAGCCGTCTCTGTGGTCGTTGTTGCACCTGTGGTGCTCGCGACATAGCCCGGTGAGGTTTTCGATGTCGGTGTTTCCGCCTTTGATCCACGCGAGGATGTGGTGGGCCTCGCACTCCGACATGGCTGCGGTGCACCCGAGCCAGGAGCAGACCCCTTGCACCGCAAACATTGCGATGCGCTGGGCCACCGACGCCAGCCGGCTGGTGCGTCCCATCCACAGCGGCACGGAGCTGACCCCGTCGACTTGCAGCAGGAAGTCGGTTGTACCGTCCATGCCCAGGCGAACGAGGTCGAAGCAGTCCACCTCGATGCCGGTGTTGGTGTCGAAGAGCATCGCGGCGTCGCCGTCCGCGAGGTCGTCCAACGTCAGCGCAAGCACGACGGACGCGGCCCCGTCGTTAGCCTTCTGGCACTTCTCCTCGTACTGCTCAAAGATGGCGAAGAACTGATCGAATCGGCGTTGCTCCGGTGTGCGTGAATCCGCCTCGCCCTGCAGTTCCTCCGGCAGGTTCGAATTCGGCGCCAGCCCTTTGTCCATGTGCGCCTTCATTAGCGCCGCGTGGCCGGCGGTGGCGTTGATGTGGATGTCCACCATGCCGTCTGCCTTGCGACGGCCAAAGGTGGCACTCCTCTTTTCAAACCCGGCGTTCGGGTTGGAGTGGGGCGCGTGCTTCCGGTTCGCCGCGTTTACCGCCTTGCGCACGAACAGGCGCAGGTCCTCGGGGCTGCGGTGCAGTGCTTCCTCCATAGCCTCAGAATGAATGCGGGTTCGCTCGCAGGACGCGGCCTTGAGCAGTTTGTCCAGCTCGCGGCGGATAATGTCCTGCTTTTCCGCGCTGACCTTCGACGAGTTCTCGCGTGCTTTCTTCTGGCGGGCGCGTTCCTCCTCGGCGGCAGCCTCCGCGGCGGCCTGGGCTTCGGCCTCGGCATCCTCCCCGGTCATGTCGAACAGGTCTTCCACGTCCTCGGGCGGGGGAGGGGTGGGCTCCGGTGGCGCGCCGTACAGTAGCCGGCCGCGCTCGAGGCGGTTGTAGGCCTCGCCCTTGGATAGGTCCAGGCACTGCTGCAGGTAGGCGTTCGGGTAGTTGGCTCCGACGACACGTCCGGCATCGTCCCGGTCGGCGATGAAGGCGAATGCTGCGTCGATAGTTGCCTTCTTTTTAAACTGCTCCTCCAAGCGCTCCATGTCGTGCCGGACGTCCTCAAATGCGAGGGCGGAGGGGTCCTCGAACAGTGCGCTAAGTGTGCGCAGCGCTGAAGAAATCTCGTTGACGCACCGGGTGATCTCGCTGGTCATGGCCCCTCCTTCCTGCCGGGAGTGCGGTTGTTTGAAAGTGATGAACTCAATCTAACAACGCGCCCGACACGGCCATTCGAAATTAGAACATCTGTTCGAAAGGGGGATTAATTTAGCACTTCAATATCACTTGGAGAGAGGCCGAGCTGACTGCCAAAGGGGAGGCTTGCATCGGACGAGTAACCGAAGTCGCCCGCAGGAACATGCAGCCGCACCCGTTTTCCCACGTACTGGTCCCAGCCGTTGGTGTGATCTGAGGTTCCGAAATCCCAGTGCTGCACGGACCCGAGGCGGGCGAACGGACTTTCCTGTGCCACCTGGCTTCCGGCCTTGTTCGCCGTGACGCTCACGGGGGAATCGAAGACCAGCACGTAGTATACGTTGTCCGGGTCTTCATCATTCGGCGTGGGACGTCCTTGTCGCGCCTGTTCGGTCGACCACGCTTCCACGTTTCCGGTGAAAACTGCGTCACCATTTGCGGCAACAACCGCCGGTCCCTCCTCCGCAGCAGCGACGCTTCCGCTCGCACTCTCGCCGGAGGGTGGAAGCACCGTGAGGTTGCCGTCGTGAAGCGGCTGCGGGTTGCTCACCGGAATCCAATCGATGAGCTGGTGGTCCGGGAGGTGCCCTTCGCTGGGGAAGGTCTCTTGAGCGCCCCCGCTTAACGACGTGCCGTTCAACGCGAACAGCTCAGAAACGGATTCCTTGCCCAGCGACGAACCGCTGATCTGATACACGCCCCTGCCACCCGCGGACGCCCACACCGCCAACCGGCCGCCACCATTGCCGGGTGCGCCCATCACGAGCACGTCCGTGGACGCGCGGGCCTTGCCGTCCTCGCCGATGGTGAACACGATCACCGGCGTGGTGTCGCTGCCGCCGACCGCGAGTAGGAGTTCGGGCGTGCCGCCACCAGTGGCCTCAACCAGCGCGTACTCGTAGGTGCCGTCCGGGGTGTACTGCGCCGCGGAATTCACTGCATAGTCGCCAGGGTGGGAGAGGACCCATTCGTACTCGCTTTGCCAATCTGTGCCAAGCGAGGGCCCCTCGGACCCCGCATCCCTCTCAGGCGCGGCGGGATCCTCCGTGTCAGTGGCCTCGCCGGTTTCCGGGTCCACCCACTGCGTGGACGTGACCACCACGGTCTCGGGCTCGCCACCCCCGGCGCAACCCGAAACCACCCCAACAGAACCAGCTACAACAAGCGCGAACGCACGACGAAAACGCATGTACCCACTCTAACCGGCGGGCGCAGGAAACTCTCGGCTATTTCCCAAGCTCCTTGCGGCGTTCGGCGGCGAGTTTCAGCCGCTCGGCGCGATCAGCACGCTCCTTCTCCAGCAGTTCCTCGAGGACCTCGTCTTCCTCGTCGGAGATGTCGAAGACGGCGTACCAAGCGACCACCAGAATGCCCACCACCGGCCACACCACCCAGGCGTAGTCGAGATCGAGCCCGATCTGCAGCACGAAAAATACCGCCAAACCGCCGATGAGGGTGGTGTATGTCGCGGTGTCCAGCTTCCGCTTCGCGGCGAGCTTTTCCTCCAGTTCAACCTCGGACGGCTCGCGCTTCTCCAATGCGGCGGGCTCGGCCGGGAGGTCGTCGAAAAGCATCGAAAGCTCCCCGCGCGTGCGCGCAACCGCCGCCTGACCTGTGCGTTCCTCAAACTCTCCTACATCGAGGTAGCCGTCCGCGAACAGGGTGCCCAGCCGGTCCAGCGCGTCCGAACGCTCGGCATCGCCCACGCGGATTTCGTCCATCATCGCTCCCAACTTGCGCTTGCCCCTGCGGCAAGCTGTTCAATCGCAACCATGACAGATGGTAACGAGTACACAATCGGCGAGGCCGCAGAAGCCCTCGGCATTTCCACCAAGGCACTGCGCCACTGGGAGGCGCTCGGCCTCATCGCACCCGCGCGCACGTGGGCCGACCACCGCGTTTACAGCGAGGCGGACCTCGAGCGCGGCGCGGCCATCGCCCTCTACCGCGGCGTTGGCGTGCCGCTTGCGCAGATCGCGCAGCTTCTCGACGCCTCCGGGGCCACCCTCACCCGCGCTCTCAAACACCACCAGGAAGCACTCGCTTCTCGACGGCGCACGCTCGACGCCCAGCTCGCATCTGTCCAGCACCTCATTGACAACGCAACGAAAGGAACCATCAACATGGACGCAATGAAGAAGTACCTCGGCGAGGATATGCCCGCCTACCAGGAAGAAGCCGAGCAGCGCTGGGGTGATACCCCGGAGTGGGCGCAGTCCCAGGAGAAGCTCGCGCAGATGGGTGAAGGCGACTTCAAGCGCCTCAAGGATGAACAGGACGCGCTCGCCGCGGACCTGGTCAAAGCCCGTGACGCCGGCGTGGAACCCGGCTCCGAAGAAGCCGAAGCCTTGGTGGAGCGCCACCGCGCCAGCATCGCCCAGTGGTACGACGTCACCCCGGCGCGCCAACTCATCCTCGCGCGCATGTACGTTGGCGACCCCCGCTTCCACGAGGCGTACAACGGCGCGCAGGATTACCTGCTCGAGCTGGTCACCGCCCACGCGGCGGCTGAAGGTGTGGACGTGGACAACCCGCAGTGGGGCTAGCCACACCCCACTTGTCCTCCCTACACGGGGCAGACCACGGGCACACCGGCGTCGTCTAGGACGCGGGCGCGGAAGCCGTACACGTCTTCGAGCAGGTCGGGAGTGAGCACCGCATGGGGTGTGTCTTGGCCGACGAGGCGGCCGGCCTTGAGCACGAGTAGCTCGTCGCAGTAGCGGGCGGCGAGGTTGAGGTCGTGGATGGCCACCAGCGCCACCCGGTCGGTCCCGCGGACCTCGTCGCAGATGAGCTGGAGCAGTTCGACTTGGTGGCGTAGGTCGAGGGCGGACGTGGGTTCGTCGAGAAGCATGACGCTCGGCTCGCGCACCAGCATCTGCGCAACAGCGACGAGCTGGCGCTGACCACCCGACATGTCCGAGACCAGCCGGTCGGACAGATGCGTGATACCCAAACGGTGCATGACATCGGCGGTGCGCTCCAGCGGATCCCACCCGTCGACGCCGCGGCGGCGGGCGGAGACCATGACCGATTCGAACGCGGTCAGCGTGGCGCTGCTCAACAGGTCCTGCGGCACATAGCCGATCGCCTCCACGCGGTCCCTGCCGGTGAGCTCCGTGCCGCCCTTGCTGATGGTCACCGACCCCGCCGTCGGCTTTTTAATCCCGGCGATGGCTTTGACCAGCGTCGACTTGCCGGCGGCATTGGGGCCGATCAGGCCGACGACCGTCCCGCCCTCGAGCGGGCCGAACGACAACGAGTGCACGATGGTGGACCGTCCGTAGGAAACGGAGAGGTTCTGCGCGCTAACAGTCATGGTTTTAGGCCCCCTTCCGGCGGGCACGGGTGAAGATGAGGAACACGAAAAACGGCACGCCGACCAGCGAGGTGATGATGCCGATCGGGATGGCCAGGCCGGGGATGATAGACAGCGACACGGCGTACGCCAGGCTCAGCAGCATCGCGCCCGCGGCGGCCGCGGCGGGGAGGAAAAACTTCTGGTCCTCGCCCACGAGCATGCGCGCCACGTGGGGTCCGACGAGCCCGATGAACCCGATGATGCCGGTAAACGCCACAGACGCGGCCGCCAAAAACGATGCGACGAGCAGGGTGGCAAGGCGCAGGCGTTTGACGTCGATGCCGAGGGCGGCGGCGCGGTCGTCGCCAAGCCGCAGCGCGGTCAGGCGCCACGCGTTGGCCACGCAGAACGGGATCGCCGCAGCGAGGACAACAGCGAGGATGATGTTCGCTGTCCAATTTGCGCGCTGCATCGACCCCATAGTCCAGAAGACGATCTGCTGTAGCGCCTCGACGTTGGCGCCGTACTGCAGCAGCGACAGCAAGGCCTGGAAGAAGAAGGACAGTGCGATGCCGAGCAGGATCATCGACTCGGCCGTGGCACCGCGCCACACTGAAGCGCCCGCCACAATCGCCACGGCGATCAGCGCCGCCAGCGCGGCGGTGGCGGCGAGGTTGAACTGCGGGTTGGCCACCAGCGACCAGCCCATCACGATGGACAGCGCGGCGCCGAACGCCGCTGCGGCCGAGATACCGAGGGTGAACGGCTCCGCCAGCGGGTTGTCCAAAATCGTCTGCATCTGGCCGCCCGCAAGCCCCAGCGCGGCACCGCACAGCACCGCCATCACCGCGGCCGGCAGGCGCAGCGTGCGAATCACCACCAGGGTCTGCTCGTCCACCCGCTCCGGGTGGAACACCGCGTTAAATACGTCGGTCGCGGCGATGTCGATCGGGCCGACCACAACGGCGAACAGGAAACTCACCACTACCGCGACCAGCAGGCCGGCAATGGCGAAGGACTTCTTCCGCCCGCGCTTGAGGTAGCTGTCAATCGCGGTCTGGCGGGCGTCCTCGGCCAAATCGGGTTTCGCGGGCACGTGCGTGGTCATGCTCTACATGGCCTCCGGGTGCGCCGGGTCGGCGAAGAACACGCCGCTGTACTCGAACGGCAGCCACTCCTTGTGGAAGTCCTTGAAGTCCTGCGCCGGGTCCAGGTCCGCGAACTCCTCCGGGTGCAGCCACTTCGCAAACGCCTCGAGGGCGAACACGTTGAAGGGGTTGTCGTAGAACTGGTGGTAGATGGCGAAGTAGTTGCCTTCCTTTGGGGCGTCGAGAAGCTCCATGCCCGGTTGCTGCAGCGGGCCTTCGCACGTTTCGAGCACGAGGTCGGGGTTGGACTGGTAGCCCAGCTCAACGTGGCGGAAGGTGTCCGCCTTGTTCGGGTCGCGCGCCCACTCGCCGCCGGTGACGATGAGCTTGTCCGGATTCAGCTCAACCAGCTTCTCCGGGGTGAGTGTCTTCGTCTCCGGGCCGAGCACCTCGGGGCCCAAGTTGTGCCCGCCAGCGGCGGTGATCAGCGTGCCCAGGTGCACATCTCCGGCGACGGCGCAGCAATCGCTGAACCCGGCGGCCGTCCACAGCAACACATCCGGCTTATCAGTGATCTTCGCCGCCCGGTCAGTGATCTCCTTGACCTTGGCCTGGTAGAACTCGTTGTACTTCTGCGCACGCTCGCTCTGGCCGAGCAGGTCGCCCAGCAGCTGCATGGACACCGTGGTGTTTTCCAGCGGCTTTTGACGGAAATCGATGAACGCGTAGGTGATGCCGGCCGCGTCCAAATCGGAGATGAAGCCGCTTTCTTCCACGGACTTCTTCTGGTCCAGCGTCATGATCACCACGTCCGGCTTCTGCGCCAGCAGGTTCTCCACGGTGACGTCGCCCTCCTGGATCATGCCGATCTCCGGCATGTCCTTCGCTTCTGGCTGCATCTCGAAGAGTTTCTCGCGGAATGCCCCGGCCGCCTTTTCCAAGTCCTGGCCGTAGGCGACGACGTTGTCCAGCGGATTGTCCTGCAGCAGGGCAGTGGCGTACGCCGCGCGGCCCTCCGCCAGCACGATGCGCTCCGGCAGTTCGTCGAACTGGAGCGTGCGGCCGGCGGCATCGGTGACGGTGACCGCGCCCTCGGCGGATCGGGTCTGAGTTCTGGCAGCGGTGCCGCCCGCCTCTGTGCTGACTTCGGCGCTGACCTCAGTGCCGGTTTCGTTGCCGGCAGTGGGGGCCGTCTCGCCGCTCGAGCAGGCGACCAGTCCGCAGACGGTGGCAAGTGAGACGGCGAGGGTGCCGATCCGGTGTGAACGTTTCACTACGTTTCCCTTCGTTAGGTGACGTTAGCCTAAGCTAAATTGCAGGAACTATAGCGACACTAAGGTAAGCCTAAGCTGAGTGTCAACTGTCACGGGGGGAGGCGGGGGCTCGGACTTAAGCGCTCTTGCCCTTCTTTGCGGATTTCTTCCCGGACCCAGATTTCTTCCCAGACTTCCCGCCGCCGGAGGACCGCTTGTCCAGCGACGCCTTCAGCGCGGACATCAGGTCCACCACGTTGTCGTCGTCCTCGGAACCGGAACCGTCCTCCGAACCATCCGCACCGAACGTTGCCTCGGTGTCCAGGGTCTCGCCCTCTTCGAATTTCGCGTCGATGAGTTTGCGCAGCTCCGCCTGGTAGTCGTCCTCGAACTCTTCGGGCGTGAAGTCGGAGGCGTAGGACTCCACCAGCTGCTTGGACAGCTTCAGCTCCTTCTCGCCGATCTTCGCCCGGGATTTCGTGCCCTTGAACTCGTCGTCGAAGTCGAGCTCGCGTACCTCGTCGGCCCACATCAGCCCCTGCAGCACGATGACCTTGTTCACCACCCGCAGCACGCCCAACCTGGTCTTTTGCCGCAGGGCGAAGCGCACCACGGCGATCAGATCCGAATCCTGAAGCGTCTGCCGCAGCAGCAGGTACGACTTCGGGGTTTTGCCCTCGGGCGCCAGGTAGTAGGACTTCTCCAGCATCAGCGGGTCGATCTGGTCCGCGGGGACGAACTGCACGACCTCGATTTCGTCGTTGTCGGCTTCGGGCAGGGAGTCGAAGTCTTCGTCGGTGAGCACGACGGTGTCGCCGTCTTCCTCAAAGGCTTTGTCGATGTGCTTGTACTCCACCTTTTCGCCGCAGACCTCGCAGCGCCGCTCGTAGCGGATGCGCCCGCCGTCTTTGTCGTGGACTTGGTGGAATGACAAGTCGTGGTCCTCGGTCGCCCCGTACGCTTTGACGGGGACGTTGACGAGGCCGAATGTGACAGAACCTGTCCATACTGCGCGCATGCGCCTCACTCTACGCACGCCTCTACAGTGGGGCCATGGCGAACGACCAGAAGGTCCGCGTCGGCGGCCGCGAGCTCACCGTGAGCAACCTGGACAAGGTGCTCTACCCGGCCACCGGCACGACCAAAGCCGATGTCATGCGCTATTACCAGGTGGTCGCCGACGTACTCGTTCCGCAGGTCAGGCGGCGTCCGGTGACCAGGAAGAGGTGGCCCGAAGGCGTCGATAAGCAAAGCTTCTTTCGCAAAGACCTCGAGGATTCCGCGCCCTCGTGGGTGCCCACCGGCACCATCCAGCACACCACGAGCGTCAACGCGTATCCGCTTATCGACGGCTCCGCCACCCTCGCGTGGCTTTCCCAAGTCGCGGCACTCGAGCTGCACACCCCGCAGTGGCGCTTCGGCGCGGACGGCAAACCGCAAAACCCGGACCGGTTGGTGCTGGATCTCGACCCGGGCCCCGGCGCCGAACTGCGAGACACCGCCGAGGTGGCGCTGATGTGCCACGAGATCCTCGAAGACATGGGGCTGACCTGCGTGCCGGTGACCTCGGGGTCCAAAGGCATCCACCTGTATGCCAGCCTGGACGGCACCAGTGACGCCATTGCTGTGACCAAGGTGGCCAAGACCCTTGCGCAGCACCTGCAGCGCGCGTACCCGGACCGCGTCACCGCCGTCATGGCGAAGGCCGAGCGCAAAGGGCGGGTGTTCATCGACTGGAGCCAGAACAACGGGAAGAAAACCACCGTCAGCCCGTACTCGCTGCGCGGGCGCGAGCGCCCCACCGTGGCGGCGCCGCGCACGTGGGAGGAGATCGCGGACCCGGCGCTGCGGCAGCTGGAGCTCGACGAGGTCATCGCGCGGGTGGAGGACGGGCTCGACCCCATTGCGGCCCTCGGCGCGCCGGGGGAGGACCGGCTGGCCACGTACCGCGCCATGCGCGACAAAACCAAAACCGGCGAACCGGTGCCCGACGCCGCCCCGGCCCCGCGCGACGGCGAGCCGATCTTCGTCATCGGCGAGCACGACGCCTCCCACCTGCACTGGGATTTCCGCCTGGAGCACGACGGGGTGCTCGTCTCCTGGGCGGTGCCGAAGGGGCCACCGCTGGACACCGACGTCAACCGCCTCGCCGTGCAGACCGAGGACCACCCGATCGAATACGCCGAGTTCGAGGGCACCATCCCGAAGGGCCAGTACGGCGCGGGCACAGTGAAAATCTGGGACATCGGCACCTGCGAGATTGAAAAGTGGCGCGACCGCGAAATCATCGCCGTCCTCCGCGGACGCGACGGCGGCGGTTTGGGCGGCATCCCGCGCCGCTTCGCGCTGATCCGCACAGACGAGAAACACTGGCTGCTCAAGCTCACCCGTGACCAGCCCAGCGCCGCGCCCACCACAACGCCGTTCGCGCCGATGCTGCCCACCGCCGCCACCCGCGGTGAGATCACCCTCGAGCAAAAAGACGGCGCCGAGTTCGCCTACGAGATGAAGTGGGACGGTTACCGCATCCTCGCGGATGTCGGCGACGCGGTCCGCCTGCGCAGCCGCAGCGGCAAGGACTACACGCACCTGTTCCCGCACACGGACGAGCTCGCACAATTGCTTGTCGACGGCGGCCGCGTCGACGGCGAACTCCTCGCCCTCGATACCGACGGAAAACCGGACTTCTCAGCCCTGCACCACGCCGACCAACACGGCACTCGCGACAAAGGGGCCAACCTGCGCTACATGGTCTTCGACGTGCTGCGCCTTGCCGGGCGCGACCTCACCGGCGAGCCCTGGAACGTCCGCCGCGAGCTGCTCGAGCAACTCACCGAGACCGAGCACGTGGTCATCCCGCCCGCCTACACCGGCTCTTTCGACACCGCTTGGCGCGCCGCCGAAGAGCTCGGTCTGGAGGGCGTGGTGGCCAAGCGCACCGACGCCGCCTACGCGCCGGGGGAGCGCTCCCGCGCGTGGCTGAAGGTCAAGCGTGCCCTGCACCAGGAGGTGGTGGTCGTCGGCGTGCGTACCGGCAAGCGCGGCATCGCATCCCTGTTGGTTGCGGTGCCTGACGAGGCGGGCGAGCTGCGCTACGCGGGCCGTGTGGGCACCGGGTTTTCCGACGCCCAGCTCGCAGAGATCGGCCGCACGCTGCGCCGCGTGGAGCGCAAAACCCCGCCCATCGACATCCCCGCCTCCGACGCGAAGGACGCCTGGTGGGTGACCCCGAAGTTCGTCGCCGAGGTGCAGCTCGCGGGCGCGACCACGGATAACAAAGTGCGCCAGGCATCCTGGAGGGGCTGGCGCGAGGACAAGGACCCCGGCCAGGTCCGATGGGAAGTGTGAGGAGGAGACCGTGTCGCCTGAGAACATTCTGTTGCGCCTGCCCGAGGCGGAGGAGCAGGCTGTCCGCGCGATCTACGCCGAGCTCGCCGAGCGCGGCTTTCCGCAGCAGCACCAGCGCCCGCACATCTCCGTCACTTTCGCGCCCGCCATGCACCGCCGCGCCATCGCCGCGGCGAGCGACCTTTTGCCGCCCGTGTTGCCTGCAGCTTTACGACGTTCCGGTGTCGCCATCTTCGGCACCAAGTCCAAACAGACCGTGGCCTGGCTGCTCGAGGCACCGGAGGATCTCGAGCGCGCGGCCCGTGCCGTCAGCGCCGCGAACCCGGAGGGCCGCGGCGAGCGCTGGATCCCGCACCTGACCATGGGGCTGCGCCTGCCTAAACGCATCGTGCCGGACTATATAGCCGCGCTGCAGGAGGTCACCTCCCCGCACTTCAAGGAGCTGACCGCGGAGCGGGCGGTGTTCTACCAGCCGAGTTTGGGCACTGAATTCGAGTTCTAGTCGTGGACGGGCGAAGCGCCGTCGATAGGCAATTGTGTGCCGGCGAGCGGATTGTCGCTCGCGGCGACGACGACGTTGCCGTAACCGCGGCCGGCGTATGTGACCGCGGTGTGGGCGAAGACCTGCTGTAGCCCGGCAAGCGTGGAGCGGGTGCGCGGCAGGCCGGCCACATCGCCGACGTTGGCCACGAACAACCCGCCCGGAGACAGCGCGCGGTGCGCCGCCCGGTAAAACTCCACCGTGGTCAGCGGGCGGGGAGTGTCGGGGCCGGCGAAGACGTCGCGCACGATCACGTCCACCGAGCCCGGCGCGAGCGCGTGGGTGAACGCGCGGGCTTCCACCACCGCGATTTCTACGGGCGGGTCGAACGCCTCGCGCACCAGGCGGGCTAACCCGCGGTCCAGCTCGACGGCGATGTTGCGGCTGTCCCACCGGTGCTGCACGTAGCTGGGCAGCGCGCAGCCGGCCGCGCCCAGGTGCACCGCGGCAAACGGCTCCGGCAGTTCAGCGGCCTCGATGAAGTCCGCGATCCACTCCATGTAGTCGTAGCTAAGCACCTCCGGCGCGCCGGGCACGACGTACGATGACGGCACCTGGTTGACCTCCAACACGTATGCGCCGTCGCGGTCCGGGTCCGCAACGATGGTGGCGGTGCCGGTGTCGATGGGGTAAGTGCCCTCGATGCGTTTCTTCGGCGCGCGCGGTTTCCGCCTCCGGTTGGACATGGGAGTATGCATACCTGTTGTGTGGCCGGTATCGCACCCGGAACCGCCGCTGGGGGTAGGCGGGGTTGGTAGAATCGTCATATGGTGTATTTGTCGCAGGACTATATCAGTGAGCTGCCGAAGTCGCACGCCTCGCTTTCAGAGGTCGACTTGAGCCCACTTCCTCGCGACCCCAACGAACTCTTCGCCCAGTGGTTCAAAGATGCGGTGGAACACAACGTGGGAGACCCCACGGCAGTCACTATAGCCACTGTGGACGAGAAATCCCGGCCTGATGCGCGCATCGTCGACATCATTTCTCTCGACGAGAAAGGCTTCCACTTCGGCACCGCGACCCGTACGGCCAAAGTTGAGCAGCTCGAAAAGACTGATTTGGCGTCGCTGGTATTTTGGTGGCAGCCGCTGCGACGGGCGGTGCGCGTGCGTGGCACAACGTCGCGCGATTTCGGCGGCGAGCGGCTCAACGTGTGGTGCGTCAAGCCTTATCATTTCGAGTTCACCTATATCTGGGACGACCGGATGCACTCAGATCGGGTGATTTACAACATCGATGAATTCGGTGAGTGGGAACGCATCCGCATCCAACTCTGAGGCCGCTAAAATGCTGTCCTAATCGTTCCAGGACTTCGTCCGCGCGAAGAAACACGCGGCGACGGCGCCGGCGGCGATGACGGCGCACGGCAGCCAGATCGAGTTGCCCATCGCCAGCGCGAACGGCTCGTGCAGCGCCTCCGGGAGCGGGCCCGTGGTCTGGCCAGTGTTGGCCATGTTGCCGGCGCCGGTGCCGTCGCCAAGCTTTGCGGCGAGCTGCGCCGACATCATCGCCGCGATCGCCGCCGAGCCGATCACCGCGCCGATCTGGCGGGTGGTGTTGTACACGCTCGAGCCGGCGCCGGCCAGGCGCGGGTCCAGGTTGCGGGTGGCGATCATGGACAGCGGGCCCCACATCAGGGAGTTGGCCACGCCGTAGACCACAGCGACGGCGTACATCCAGCGCGGGTCCACTGCCGGGGTGGTGATCAGCGCGGAGGCGCCCATGGACGCCGCCGCCAGGGTCAGGCCGGTGATCGCGAAGGGCTTCGGGTCGTGCGCGTTGGTCAGCTTGCCGACCCACGGCGACAGCAGCCCGGAGATCACGCCCGACGGCAGAACTAGCAGCGCCGCCTCGGTGGGGGTGAAGCCCTGCACCGTCTGCACGTAGATCATCCACGGGATGATGTAGGTGGAGATGGCAAAACCCACCGTGGAGATGGTGGCGCCGGCGAGCGAAAAGTTGCGGTCGCTGAACAGCGCCAACGGCACCAGCGCGCTGTCGCCCTGCCGGGCCTGCCAGCGGAAGAACAGCACCATCGTGGCCGCCCCGAAGAGCACCAGCGCCCACACGCGCCAGTCCCAGTTGAAGTTCTCCGCCTCCTGGATGCCAAAGACCAGGCAGAACATGCTCACGGAGCTCAAACCCACGCCCATCCAGTCGAAGTGCCGGTTCGTCCTCTCCAGGCGCGGCACGTAGATCCACGCCAGGATCAGCCCGAGCACACCGACGGGGACGTTGACGAAGAAGATCCAGGGCCAACCGGAGGCGTCGACAAGCACACCGCCCAACAGCGGACCCGTCACGGTGGCAAGCCCCGCCGTGGCGCCCCACACGCCCATCGCGCCGCCGCGCTCCTTCGGGGAGAACGTGCGGATCATCACCGACATGGTTTGCGGGGTGACCATCGCCCCGCCCAGGCCCTGGAACGCGCGCGCGGCGATGAGCGCGGCAGACGACGTCGCCAAGCCGCATGCAAGCGACGAGGCGGTGAACAGCGCCAGGCCGATCAGGTAGATGCTGCGGGGCCCGAAACGGTCGCCGAGGCGCCCGGTGATCAATAGCGGTACCGCGTACGCCAAAAGGTACGCGGAGTTGACCCAGATGACCTCGTTATAGGAGGCGCCGAGGCCTTCCGAGATGGCGGGAATCGCCACCGAAACGATGGTGGAATCCACCAAGATCATGAAAAAGCCCAGCATCATCGACCACAAGGCCGGCCACGGTGAGCGAGTTGAGGTTTCCTGCACCGGGGAGATGATACTGGGCTTTGTTGGGGCCTACCGGAAGGCCTAGATCGGCAGCATCTGCTGGATCGGCTCCGGCAGCATGTCCCGATACATCGGCAGCGTCACGGCACCGATGGCGCCAACGGTCGCCAGTACGCCCAGGATGATGCCGACGGTGCGCAGGGTGCCCAGCGCCTCGCTGTCCTCGGAGGACATGAACAGCTCCGGCTTGTCGTTGACCAGGTTGTCCTCGGCCTCCATGTCCGCGGTGGTCTCGGAGCCCTGCTTGACCACCGTGACCTCCGGCTCCTCGCGCACCTCGTCCGCGTCGATGCCGTAGACCTTGTCCAGCCCCTTCACGTTGAACTGGGTGGCGGTGTAGCGGCTGTTGTCGGAGGTCTTCCACTGGGAGACGACAATGTCCATGTCGTCCAGGTGCGAGCCCGGCACGATGTAGCCGCCGTAGGGCTGCGACCAGTTCAGCGGGGTCTGCTCGTTGTCCCAGGACCCGTTCCGCGCGATCTTGGCCACGCGCACGTTGTCCCAGTTGCGCCCCAGGGTCTCGGAGATGCGCACCTCGACGTCCTGCGAGTCCTCGTTGAACATGACCAGGACCCAGTGGCCGTCGATGTAGCGCAGGCACATCTCTCCAGCCTTCACGTTGTTCTTCAGGATCGGCTCGGCGTGGTTGGACCAGTCGTCGATCTGGGCGCTGTAGCCCTCCCAGTTGCCCGGTTTGTCAATGTCTTCCGGCTTGAAGCGCCACAGGTACACGGGCGATTCGCGGCCGAACTTGGTGGAGGTGGCGTAGATGTAGCCGTCCGGACCATTGTCCCAGCTGATCAGCTGCGTCATACCGCGCATGTGGTTACCGGGGGTGGAGCTGATTTCCTTCCAGGTTTTGCCGCCGTCGTCGGACCTCCACACGTTGGAGGACACGACGGTGCCGAAGGGGGCGTGGAACGTTCCGTGGAGGTACAGCGTGCCGTCGACGTTGATCACGTCGGATGGGATCAGGGTGCTGTCGTTGATGCGGTGGTACGAGATCATGTCGCTGACCTCGGAGGTGTTGTCGATGGGGCGGAGGATCTTGATAAAGCCGTCCTCGTCCATCTTGGCCACCACGCCGACGGGGCTCATCCACCCTTGGCCGAAGTTGCCGCGGAAGGAGTCGCCGAAGATCATGGCGAACTCGCCGTTGCCCATCGGCGCCATTGCGCCCAGGTCGCCGGAGCGGAAGCCGGTGTGGGCGGAGTATTTGCCCAGCACGTCGTCCATGACCTGGATGGTGGTGCCGTTGGGCAGACGCAGCGGCTTCGACGCGGTCTTCTTCGGCGGCTCCACGGGCACCCAGGGCTTCTTTTCGCGCTTCTTCTTCGCGGGGGTGCCAGAGGAGGAAGACAGGCTGGACACGCTCGACTCTGCGTGGGCCTGGGGCACCGCCACGGCGGACAGTGCGAGGGCGCTAGCCACACCAGCGCTGATAAGGATCTTCGGGGTTGTCTGGGTGCGCATGAGGCTCGCCTTTTCTACAGATGTTGGTTAGACATTTCAGAACCATCGAGCACTCTAGCACCTGAAACGGCGCTGAGGAGGCGTTCGGAAAAGCCCGGAAACGACACGTTCGTTTCCGGGCTGTGACCTGCGTTGCGTCTAGACCGCGTCGGTCTCCTGCGGGTCGTTGTCGGCCTCCGCTTTGGTCTCGTGGCGGGTGCCGGGGGCGTGCTCCGGCGGGGCGTAGATGGAGTACAGCTTCGCCGGTGCGTCGGATTCGTTGACGAAGTTGTGCCACTTGCCGGCCGGCACGAACGCGGCCCAGTCGGCCTTGATCACTTCGTCTACTTCGAGGTTGTCCTCGGACGGGCCGATCTGCGCGCGCAGCTCGCCCTCTTCGAGGCGGAGGAACTGGTCGTGGTCGTCGTGGATCTCGGCGCCGATTTCGCCGCCGACCGGGATGGTCATCACGGTCAGCTGCAGGTTCTTGCCGGTCCACAGCGTGTCGCGGAACGCCTCGTTGTCCAGCGTCGCCTTCTCAATGTCCACCACAAACGGGTTCGGTCCCTGGTCGGCCATCATGCCTCCTCGGTTGTCGGAAGTTGTGCACACCTCAGCCTAGGAGCTTTTGCTTATCGACGGTGGCGTCCGCCCCGCCGACGCTTCCTATTTTTCCTCCTGAGCTGGACTTTCTCCACCTCGGTGAGGTAGCCGTCCCGGGTGTTTTGCGCAGCCACGGCGGTCGGCTCCGGCCGCCTCGGGGATTCGGCTTCGGCGGGCTCGTCGACGCGGCCGAACATCTCTGTCGGCGCGGAGAGTTCTTCGGGACGCGCCCCGCCTCCCAGCGAGACGTAGCGGGCCGTGTGCTTCGGCTTGACCTCGTCGGCCGGGTCGGTGGCGAAGTCGCGCTCCACGGTGACGGCCCAGCCGCCGCCGGGGAACTCGATGAGCTGCCACGGCTCCGGGCGCCGCTGCGGCGCGGCACTCAAGGCGGGGATCTGCTCGGTGCCCTCGCCTGGGCTGGCCGCGTCGAGGGCGGCCATGCCGTCGAGTATCACCGCGCGTGCCCAGAGTCCGCCGTTGGGGAACTGTGACAGCCACGCGAGTACAGCCTCACCGTCGGGCTCGGCGATGGCGCCGAGGACTCGGCCGTCGAGGGTGGCCAGCGGAGTGCCGTCGATAGGCACAAGCCCCACGAACCACTGGCCGGGGGAGCGGGCGGAAAGTTCGGCGGCCTCGAATTCGCCGACGGAGGTGTCGATGACCAGCATGTCTCCCGGCAGCAGCACCGCAGCTTCTTCGGGCGCGTTGTTGCGCGGCACCGCGAGCTGCGGCTCCGGCAGGACCACGTGCACGTCGAAACGCCCCGTGACGTTATTCAGGTTGACCGCGGCCACCGTGGCGGGCTGCAGAAACGACGAGTGGACGCGCTCCACTTCGTCGAAGTGGGCGCGCCACTCGGGCGCGACCTCGCCGAGCACAGGCCCCGGCAGCTCCCCGCCGCTGCGACGGCGCACGCGCCACGAGCGGTTCAGCGGGTTCGCCTCCAACACCACATCGACGTACGTGGTGCCCTTGCGGCCCGCAAAATCGGAGAAGAGGGCGGCCTGCGAGACGTGGTCCACCGGGACTTCCACGCCGGCACCCCACGTCGACGGGGCGAGAGAGTACTGCTTGGCTGCCATGGACAAAATTGTAGGCAGGAGCTAGCGCAGCTTCTTCACCAGCTGCACCACGCCCAGCACAATGAAACCGACGACAAGGCCCGCCACCAGGGAAACGCCGGTCTCCACCAGCCAGCCCAGCGCGCCGCCGCCGACGGCCTCCTGGCCCATGGCGATGACGTCGTGCGGCCAGTGCCAGCCGAAGACCTCGTCGAAGCCACGGATGAGCAGGTGGCCGCCCACCCACAGCATTGCCACGGTGCCGATGATGCCGATGGCGTTGAGCACGTACGGCATGCCCTTGACCAGCGCGCGGCCGGTCTTTTCGGCGTTGCCGCGCTTGATCATGCCGTGGCCGATGTCGTCGATCTTGACCAAAAGCGCCACTGCACCGTAGACGGCGATGGTGATGAAGATCGCCACCGCGATCAGCACGGCGGCTTCCATCCACACCGACTGATCCTTGACCTCATCGAGGGAGATGAACATGATCTCCGTGGACAGGATCAGGTCCGTGCGGATAGCACTGTTGACCAGCGCGTCTTCGTCCTGGTCGGACTTGTTGGCCGCCTTCTCGGCTTCCTCGTCGTCGTTGGAGGACAGCTTGTGCGCGATCTTCTCCGCACCCTCGAACGCGAGGTAGGTGCCACCGAGCATGAGAATCGGGGTCAGCGCCCACGGCGCGAACGCGTTGAGCAGCAGCGCGACCGGCAAAATGAAGACCAGCTTGTTGCGCAGCGAACCCTTGGTGATGCGCCAGATCATCGGCAGCTCGCGCGCCGGCGTCACGCCTTCGACGTACTGCGGGGCCACCGCGGCATCGTCGATGACCACGCCGGCGGCCTTCGAAGACGTCTTTGCGGTCATGCCGGCAACGTCGTCGATGCTTGCGGCGGCTTGGCGGGCGATCAGGGCGACGTCGTCGAGCAGGGCGAGTAGGCCACCGGCCATGTGGGGGTTCTCCTCGGGAGGTGGGGAAAAGTAACTTGGCCAGTATACGGAAACAGGTGTAACCGGCCTCGCGGCGTGGGGTAAGGATTGCCTAACCTCTGTTAGGGTGGTGGCATGCAGACATCACAGGCCAACGTGAAAACAGCCCGTCCCGAGCGCTACGGCAAACAGCTCGCTTCCCACTTCAGCAGGAAAGTCGAGGCGTCGTGGGACGAGGATGCCAGCGAGGGTGCGATTACATTCCCCGCGCCAGAAGATGCTGGGGAGGGCACCACGTGCAGCCTCGCTGCGGGGGAGGAGGTGCTGCACATGCGTATCGACGGCACGGCCGACGCGGTCGAGCGCTTCGAGCGCGTCGTCGGCACGCATCTGGTGCGTTTCGGCGCCCGCGACGGGCTTGTCGTGCAGTGGCAACGCGGCGACGGGCCTGGGCAAAGCTTCACAGCCTCCGAGCCGGAGCCTCCCAGCCAATGATGTAATATCTTTGCGACAACTGAATGCCCCACACGGGTGCTGCCGCGCAACAACGCGGTGGCTGAGACGCCGAGGATGTTCGGCGAACCGTAGAACCTGATCCGGGTAATGCCGGCGCGAGGAAGGAAGATTATGACGAAGAATTATTCGTGGCGTGTCATCGACATCGTCACCGCCGCGGTCCTCGGCGTGGCCTGCGGCCTGCTGTTTTGGGTGTGGAACAGCATTGGCGACGCAGGGTTTAAGGCGCTCGACGCCCTGACTCCGGGCCTGGGCGGTCTGGTTACCGGCATCTGGTTCACTGGCGGTGTGCTCGGTGGCCTGATCATTCGCAAGCCGGGCGCCGCGGTGTTCGTCGAGCTTGTCGCCGCATCCGTTTCTGCGGTACTTGGCAGCCAGTGGGGCATCGAGACGCTTTACTCAGGTCTGGCCCAGGGCTTCGGCGCCGAGCTGATTTTCTTGATCTTTGCCTACCGTCGTTTCGGCCTGTTCACGGCGGTGCTTTCCGGTATCGGCGCTGGTGTCGGCGCGTTCATCCTGGAGCTGTTCCTCACGCCGAACCTCGCGATGAGCCTGCAATTCAACCTAATCTACCTGACCTGCCTGATCATCTCCGGCGCGGTCCTCGCCGGCGTGTTCTCGTACTACCTGGTCAAGGCGCTGGCAAAGACCGGCGCGCTGGACCGCTTCGGCGCCGGCCGCGAGCGCTTCAACAACGCCGCGTAAATGTCGCCGGCCATCCAGGCACGCGGGCTGACCTACCAGCACGCCACGCGCCCGCAGCCCGCGTTTTCCAACGTCGACCTCGACGTCGCGCGCGGGGAGCGGGTGCTCATCACCGGCGATTCGGGCTCGGGCAAGTCCACGCTGCTTGCGGTCATCGCGAAGCTTATCGACGACTCCGAGGACGGCAGCCGCGCCGGCACCTTAGACGTGAACGGGATCGTCGGCATGGTGCTGCAGGACCCCGAAGCGCAGACGATCCTGTCGCGTGTGGGCGACGACGTCGCCTTCGGTGCGGAGAACCTCGGCGTGCCCCGCGACGAAATCTGGCCGCGGGTGGAGCGCGCCCTCGACGCCGTGGGCCTCGACGTCGCCCTGGACCACCGCACCGCGCACCTGTCCGGCGGGCAGAAGCAGCGCCTGGCGCTGGCGGGCGTGATCGCGATGGGCGCGGACATCCTCATCCTGGACGAGCCCACCGCCAACCTGGATCCGCGCGGGCGCGACGAGGTCATCGCCGCGGTGGACCACGTCTGCCAGCTCACCGGCGCCACCTTGATTGTGGTGGAGCACCGCCCGAAGCACTGGGCGCACGTGGTGGACTCCTACTACCGCCTGGACCAGACCGGACTTTCCCGCATCAGCGCGGACGAGCTGCCGGACGCGCCTGAGCTGCCGCCTGCGAAAAGGGTGCCGGCGGGGGTGCCTTCAGCCGTCGCAACGCAGGAGGTGCTCACGCGTTTCGGGCCGCCGCGCACCATGCGCGCGCCGGAGGGGTACTCCACCGTGATCACCGGCGAGAACGGCTCCGGCAAGACCACGCTGGTGCAGGTGCTGGCGGGGCTGACCCCGCCAGAGCGCGGCCAGGTGGAGTACTCGGAGACGATCCGGCAGGGGCTGACTGCACCGTCGATCAAGTGGTCGTCGAAGGATCTGGCCAACCGCATCGGCTACGTGTTCCAGGAACCGGAGCACCAGTTCGTCACCGCCACCGTGCGCGAGGAGATGGCGCTGTCCGGCGCGCCGCAGGAGCACATCGACGACCTGTTGCAGCGCCTGCGCCTGGAACACCTGGTGAACGCCAACCCGTTCACCCTCTCCGGCGGCGAGAAGCGGCGCCTGTCGGTGGCCACCGCGCTGGTCAACGCCCCGCAGCTGCTCATTTTGGACGAGCCCACGTTCGGCCAGGACGACCGCACCTTCGTCGAGCTCGTCGGCCTGATCCGTGAGCTGACGGAGCAGGGCGTGACCGTCATGTCCATCACCCACGATGAGGCGTTCATCGCCTCCCTGGGTGACCACATCGTAAATATCGTCGCCGGAGGCGACCGATGAACCTGCTGCGCGACATCAACCCCGTCACCCGCATCCTCGGCCTGGTGCTTCTGACCACGCCGCTGATGTTCACCATCGACTGGGTCTCCGCCACCTTCGTCCTTGCGTTCACGCTGCTCATGGTGCCTGTTTGCGGGCTGGGCTACGGCCGCTTTTTCAAGCGTGCCCTGCCGATCCTGCTCATCGCGCCGCTGGCGGGCATCCCCATGGCGCTCTACGGCCAGGCGGGCGGGGACACCTACCTCGAGTGGGGCCTGGTGCACGTCACCGAGCTATCCGTGTCACTCGCGTGGGCGGTGATCCTGCGCGTGCTCGCCATCGCGCTGCCGGTGGTGCTGCTGTCTGCGGACGTGGACCCCACCGACTTAGGCGACGGGCTCGCGCAAGTGCTGCACCTGCCGGAACGCTTCGTCATCGGCACCGTCGCGGCACTTCGCATGCTCACCCTGCTTCGCGACGACCTCGACGCCATGCGCCGCTCCCGCCGCGCCCGCGGCATCGCCGACCAGGGAAAAATCAAGTACTGGTTCTCCCTGTCGTTCGGCCTGTTGGTGATGTCGCTGCGCCGCGCCGGCAAGCTCGCCACCGCGATGGAAGCCCGCGGCTTCGGCGGGCCGAACAAGCGCTCCTGGGCGCGCGAATCCAAGCTGCACTCCCGCGACTGGGCGGTCATGGCCGCCTGCCTGGCCGTCGCGCTCGCCGCGCTCGCGCTCGCGTGGGCGACCGGCTACCTGCGCCCGGTGTGGGCGGTGCGATGACGTATACGCTGCTTATCGACGGCCTCTCGGGCTCCGGCAAAACCACCCTCGCCAACCACATCGGCTCCGTACTGGGCATCCAGGTGGTGCACCTGGACGATTTCTACCCCGGCTGGGGCGGGCTTGCCGAGGGCGCCCGCATGGTCGCCGACGACGTCCTCGACCCGGTCGCACCCGGGTTCTGGCGCTGGGACTGGGAACACAACCGGCGCGCGGAGTGGGTGCCGCTCGTGCCCGGCGCGGACCTCGTGGTGGAGGGGGTAGGGGCGGTGACGGAGGCGTCGATAAGCAAGGCGAAAGCGCGCGGGGACGTGGACACGCTGAGGGTTGTCGCGGCCGAAGAGATGCGAAAAGCCCGGGCCCTGAAGCGGGACCCGGGCTACGCACCCTGGTGGGACATGTGGGCCGAGCAGGAAAAACTCCTGCCCGCACTCCCGGTGGACGTGGAGGTTAGGAGGGGGTGACCTCCTCCGGTGTGTACACCGTGCGCACACGCGCGCGCTCCGCGTCCGGATCCGGGATCGGGATCGCCGACAGCAGCGCCTTGGTGTAAGGGTGCTGGGGGTTGTCGAAGACGTCGTCGGTTTCGCCGAACTCCACGAAGTCGCCCTTGTACATCACCGCCACGCGGTCCGACAGGTGGCGCACCACCGACAGGTCGTGGGCCACGAACAGGTAGGACAAGCCGAGTTTGCGCTTGAGCGAATCCAACAGGTTGATCACGCCCGCCTGGATGGACACGTCAAGCGCAGAGACCGGCTCGTCCAGCACGATCACCGACGGGTTCGTCGCAAGGGCGCGGGCGAGGCCGATGCGCTGGCGCTGGCCACCCGAGAAGTGGCCGGGGAAGCGGTCGATCTGCTTCGCGTCCAGCCCCACGGTGCGCATCAGCTCGGAGATGCGGGCGTCCTTGTCGCCCTCGTAGCCGAGTGCGTCCAGCGGCTCCTGGATGATTTCCTTCACCGTCATGCGCGGGTTCAGCGAGCTCATCGGGTCCTGGAAGACCATCTGGATGTTCTTGCGGGCCTCGCGGCGCTGCGCGGTGTTCATCTTTGCCGCGTCCTGGCCGCAGATGACAATGCGCGAATCCGGCTCCGGCTCGAGGTTCATAATCTCCATCAGCGTGGTGGTCTTGCCCGAGCCCGACTCTCCCACGATGGCCATGCACTCGCCGGCGCGCACGTCGAAGGAGAGGTTCTTCACGGCCTCCACGGTGCCGATGCGGCGCTTGACCAACGCGCCTTTTGTCAGCGGGAAGGCGCGGTAGAGGTTCTCTACCTCGAGCGTGATTTCGCGGTCCTCGCGAGGTATGCCCGCGTACTTGTTCTCCGGCAGTTTCGGAGCGGGGAAGAGCGGCTTGCCGTCGATTTTGCCCTCCACGATCTCATCGCGGCGGATGCAGGCGACCAGGTGCTCATCGTCGTCGCCCTTGTCCGGGACCAGGGCCGGCTCCTTGGCCAAGCACTCGTCTACGGCGATGGGGCAGCGGGGGGCGAACTGGCAGCGGTCCGCGACGTCGATAAGCATTGGCGGGTTGCCGTCGATGTACGTCAGCGGCTCGGTGGACGGCTGGTCCACGCGCGGGGTGGAGCCCAACAGGCCCACGGAGTACGGCATTTTCGGGTTGCCAAACAGCTCGTGCACCTCGGCGCGCTCCACCGGGCGGCCGCCGTACATCACTAGCACGTCGTCCGCGGTGCCGGCGACGACACCCATGTCGTGGGTGATCATGATGCAGGCGGCGCCGGTTTCGCGCTGGGCCTTCTTGATCACCTCGAGGATCTGCGCCTGGATGGTCACGTCGAGCGCGGTGGTGGGCTCGTCGGCGATGAGCACCTTCGGGTTGTTCGCGATCGCAATCGCGATGACGACGCGCTGGCGCATGCCGCCGGAAAACTCGTGCGGGAAGGAGCGCAAGCGCTTCTTCGGCTCCGGGATGCCCACCAGATCCAGCAGCTCCGCGGCGCGGTCCATCGCCTTGGACTTGGGGATGCTGTTGTGCGCCTGGATGGCCTCCACCAGCTGGGTGCCGATGTCGTAGACCGGGGTCAGCGCGGACAGCGGGTCCTGGAAGATCATGCCGATGCCGTTGCCGCGGATCTTGGACATCGCGCTATCGGATTTGCCCAGCAGCTCGTCGCCGGCGAACTTCACGGAGCCGGTGACGTTGGCGTACTCGGGGAGCAGCCCCATCACCGCGAGCGAGGTGACGGACTTGCCGGAGCCGGACTCGCCCACGATGCCGAGGGTGCGGCCGGGGTAGAGGTCGAAGTCCACGCCGCGCACCGCCCGCACCACGCCTGCCTCCGACGGGAAGGAGACGTTGAGGTCGCGCACGGAAAGCACCGGGTCGCCCGTCGGTGCCGGGGCCGCGCCGCCGAAGCCTGCGCCGCCGGGGTTGTGGATGCTGGTTGTCATGCTGCGGAACCTCCGGAGTTCGAGTTCGGGTCGAGCGCGTCACGCAGGCCGTCTGCGATAAACGCCATGGACACGGTGAGCAGGGTCAGGATCAGCGCCGGGAAGTAGAACTGCCACGGGGCGGTGATCAGCGTCGACGTGCCCGTTTGCAGCAGCGTGCCCAGGGACACGTCGGGAAGCTTCACGCCCAGGCCGAGGAAGGACAGCGCGGTCTCCGACATGATGGTGGAGACGATGCCCAGCATCAGCTGGATGATCAGCAGCGAGGCGACGTTCGGGATGATGTGGCGCATGATCGTCTTCGGGCGGGAGACACCCATGAACTTCGCGGCGCGCACGTAGTCGTTTTCGCGGATGGACAGCGACAGCGACCAGATCACACGCGCCGAGTACATCCAGCCGAAAGCGATGAGCACGACGGTGAGCACCTTCCAGTCGCCGCCGGAGCCGGAGACCAGCAGGGCGATGATGAGGAAGGTCGGCACTGCCAGAAGGAAGTGGATGACGGCCAGGACAACCTTTTCCACGCTGCCGCCGTAGAGCGCCGCGCCCGCGCCGATGAGCGCGGAGATGATGGTGGTGGCGATCGACGCCGGCACCGCGATCGTCAGCGAGCGGCCCAGGCCGTGGACGACTTGGGCGAAGAGGTCGTTGCCGGAATCCGTCGTGCCGAACCAGTGCTCTGACGACGGCGGCACGGACAGGTTCAAAAAGTCCGGGTCCTGGTAGTTCCACGGGGTGAGGAATTTACCGAAGATGGCGAGCAAGACCAGCAGGAAGAAGATGATCAGGCCGAGGACCGCAGCCTTGTTGCGCATGAAGCGGCGGAAGTAGATTTTCGACTTCCGCGTCGCGCGCATCGTCCGCTGGTCGTCGATGCTGTTGCCCTGCTTCGGGATGGGTGGGGGAGTGTCGCGCTCCTCGCTCATCACACCGTCGGCTTGGCGGCCGGTCTCGGAGATGGCGGTGAGGTCGTTGAGCGGCATGTTCGCGTGCATGCCCAGGCTGGTGGAGCTGTGCGCGCGGGGGTCTTTCAGTTTGCGGGATACGCCGCGGGAGGTGTTCGGTGCCATTTCGGTGCTCCTTAGCTCACGCGCACGCGCGGGTCGAGGGCGACGACGATGAGGTCCGCCAGGATGGCGGAGACGGCCGTCATGGCGGCGCCGAACGCGGCCACGACGACGACCCCGTGGACGTCGTTACGCGCAATGGTTTGGATGAAGTACTGGCCCATGCCCTGCCAGGCGAAGATGCGCTCCGTCATCACGGCGCCGGTGAAGATGCCGGGCACGGAGAACGCCACGGAGGTGGCCACCGGGATCAGCGAGGTGCGCAATGCGTGACGACGCACCGCCTTCGCCTTGGTCAACCCCTTCGCGCGAGCGGTGCGCACGTAGTCCGCGTTCAGGTTATCCAGAAGTAGTGTGCGCTGCATGAAGTGGTAGCCGGCGTACGAGATGATCAACAGTGACAGGGTGGGAAGCACCAGGTGTTGGGCGTAGTCCACCATCTTCGCGCCGAAGCCTTCAACACCGGGGGAGGAGGCGCCGGTGACGTAGAAGATGCGCTTGCCGGTCCACTCGTTGACCTTGAGGCCGAACCACACCACGGCGATCGACGCCACAACCACGTGGATGTTCATGGTGATGATCGAGATGCCCTGCCACATGCGGTCCGCCCGCTTGTACTGGCGCGATGCGGTGTATACGCCGAGCGCGACACCGATGATGATGGACAGCAGGGTCGCGAACAGCGTCAGCTGGGCGGAGACCCAGATGCGGTAAGAGACCTGCTCGTTGACCGAGTCGCCGAGCGGGGATTTGCCCCAGTCCCAGCGTGTGAGGATGCCGGTGAGCCAGGTCCACCAGCGCTCAAGGAGCGGGGTGTTGGGGCTCAGGTTCAACGGCTCGAGCAGAGCGTCGATCTGGTCTTCGGGCAAAGGTGGGCGGCGGCCGAAGTAGTTGGCTCGCGGGTCGAGGAAAAAGCTGGCGAGGAAGTAGGTCAGGTTGGTGGCCAAGAAAACGATCAGGCCCCAACTCAGCGTCTTCCTGAGCAGGTATCGAAACATGTGCGCTCTCAGTTCCGGTGTCAGCGGGTGTGCAGGAGGTTATTCGGCGATGCAAGTGCGGAAGCCCGCCCAGCGCTCACGCTGGGCGGGCTCACACTCATCGCGGGTGTTTCACCAGGTTGAAGGTGGGGGGAGTTACTTCGCCCAACCCACGTTCTCGATCGGCAGGACCGCAAAGGAGTTGGCGCCGTAGTTGGCCAGGCCCTTCTTCACGGCCACGATCTCGGGGCCGTTGGCGTACGGCATGATGCCGTACTGCTGCAGGGCTTCCTTCTCCAGCTCGTTGGCGCGCTTGATCTGCTCGTCCGCGTCCGCGATCTGCTGCAGTTCCTCGATCTTCTTGTCCATCTCCGGGGTGCCGGTGGCGGACTTGTTCAGCTCGGAGTCGGAGGCGTAGATCTGGCCGAAGTACGCCACGCCGAACGGGTCGGAAGAGTTGAAGCCGGACATGAACAGGTCGAAGTCGCGCTCAGCGGTGACCTTGGAGAAGTCGGATCTCGGGCGCTCCTCCACCTGGACGTCGATGCCGATGTTGCGCAGCATCGCCTGGATGGCGGAGGTGGTGGCCTGCACCATCGGGGAGTCGCCGAGGGTGACGTAGCGGATGGACAGCGGGTTCGCCTCGTCGTAGCCGGCCTCCTTCAGCAGCTCCTTGGCCTTCTCCGGGTCGTACTGGACTACTTCGCCGAAGTTGTCCTCGTAGCCGTCCTGGGTCTGGAAGAGGTTGAACGAGCCCGGCAGGTCCTCCTCGTAACCCAGGCCCTGGAAGCGGATGGCGGCGAGCTGCTCGCGGTCCACACCGCGCATGATCGCCTCGCGGACCTTGATGTCCTCCAGGCCCGGGGCAGTGGAGTTGATGGTCATGAGGAAGGTGGACGGACGCAGCGCGGTGCGGATCTCCACCGCATCGCCCATCTCCTTCGCAGTGGCCAGGCGGTCGCGGGTGCCAACGCCGGTGGCATCGAGCTCGCCTGCGCGGAAGGCGTTCAGGGATGCCTGGTCTTCCATCTGGCGGAAGGTGATCTTGTCCAGCTTCGGTTTCTCGCCCCACCACTTCTCGTTGGGTACGAAGGATGCGATGCCGCCTTCGAAGTCGACGTTTTCCACCTTGAACGGGCCTGCGCCCCACTCGGGGTGGACCTGCTTGAGGTAGGCGTTCATGAAGGTATCCGCGTCCTTGACCTGCGGTGGGACCAGGGAGTCGAAGAGGCCTTCCCACCACGGGTACGCCTGCTTGAAGGTGACCACTGCCTGCTTGTCGTCTGCGCCGCGCTCGACGGACTCGATCAGCTCGTAGCCGTCGGTGGAGTTGACCTGCACCTCCGGGTTGGAGCCGTTGTTGAACTTCCAGGTGTTCTCGTAGGCGGTCCAGTCGATCGGGGTGCCGTCGTTGTAGTTGGCCTCCGGGTTGATGGTGTAGGTGACCACGGTCTTGCCGTCGACGGTCTCGTCCTTGACGTCGGTGAGGTACGCCGGGTTCGGGTGGTAGGTGCCGTCGCCGTCGAAAAGCGAAAGCTGCGGGTTGTACTTCGTCCACAGCGAGCGGGTGTAGAGGTTCATGTTTGCGTGGAACAGGTTCTGCTGCTCGGCGATCTCGGTGATCGCGAGCGTGAGCTCGCCGCCGTCCTGGATCTGGTCGCGCTCGAGCGGGTTGTAGTCGCCCGCTGCGTTGACCTCGAGCTGCTCGCCGTTGTCACCGGATTTTTCGGCCTTGGTGTTTGCGGTGTCCTGGCCACCACCTGCGGCTGTGCCCTCGGAGTTTCCGTCCGAGGAGCAGGAGGCGAGGACGAGGGAGATGGAGGAGAGGCCGGCGAGAGCCGCGACGCGGAGGCGTTTGCTCATGGTCAGTTCCTTTCGTAGGTCGTCCGTCCGCAGATTGCTTTGCGACGGTTGCCCAAGGCGGGCAATGGTGCCGGTGGAATTTCCGGCGGCCCCTGCACACGGTTCGTACAGCACCGTTCGGTAAACACGACGTGAATCAGGTTGAACACAACCTACCGCACGTGTCACCTAGTTCACATTGTTTTGAGAAAGTATTTTGTGTTTTATGCCCAGTGGGTTTCCAGCTAATCCGAATGATCTGACAAAAAGGCACTTCAGAATACTGATCGGGCGCTGGCAATGAAAGCTGCTGAACTATAGAAAATGTGAATGATATTCATGGCACGCAAAAACCCCATCCACCAAAGCGGTGGATGGGGTGAACGCGAGGTGAACTACCCGACCGGAGTCAGCTCCACGTTGTCGGCCCACGTCAGCTCGATGCCCTGGGCGCGCAGCCACTCCATGGCGTCGTCGCCGTGGCGGGTGATGCCTTCGACGGCGGCCAGCGTGACGTCGATAGCCTTCTCCGCGTCCTCGGCGGTGATGTAGCCGGCAGAGGTGGCGGCGGCGAGCTCGTCGATGTCCAGCACGTCGATCGGGTTGCCGGTCAAAGACACCAGGTCCACGTAGAGGTCCCGGGTGCTCCACACCTCGCCGTCGACGTCGATGTCGGCGACGTCGAAGTAGAAGTCCTGTGCGCGCTCCGACCCCTCGCGGTAGTGGAAGATGTTGGCGCGCAGCCCCAGCTCCGGAAGCAGCCAGCTCTCCAGGTAGCCGAACTCCGGGTGGTCGGCGCCGCGGCCCATGTACAGGCCGAAGTCGGTGACGCGGAACGTGTCCACCTCGCGCAGAAACCCCTTCGGGTCGGTGTTGATGTTCGCTGCGGTGTCGAATGTCTCCTGCTTCACGGGGTGCAGATCGGCGGCCATTGGTTACCTCACGTCAATAGATGCGGCGGTCGGTGCGAAGGGGCAAAGCTTGTCGACGGTGCGCACACTCCCGTCAACGACTGCCAGGACCCGCCCAGGGCCCGTATCCGCGGTCGCAGACAGGGTGGCCGGTCCTGTTGGGTTAATCCCGTTATTGCCCAACGGCGTTACGCCGGTGCGGAAATTGCCCAGGTTGATCCAGTACACCTTCATCTGGCCTTGCTCTTTGGCGGCCGCTGGGGTGCCGAGTGCTGTGAAGACGAACGTGGTCTGGCCGGTCTTCGCGCCCGGGGCGGGGGACTGGGCAGGGCCTGGCACCGCGATCGCGGAGGCGGTGGAGTGCAGTCCCTCGCCGATGCAGTTGCCGGAGACTGTGGGCCAGTAGAACTGGGTGAACCGTGGGGCGTCTGCAGGCAGTGGCGGGCCGCCGATTTCGCCGCCGCCCGCGTAGAACTGCACCGCGGTGCGCAGTGCGTTGCCCACCTTCGGCGGGACGTGAGGCTGGTCCGCGAACGCGTTGACGCGCGCGACAGTCTCGGGGGTGGGCCTGCCTAGCGGGTCGAGGAAAGAGGACTGCGCAGAAGCGGTGTGCTTAGCGACGCTTCCGGTCACCAACAAACCGGCAGCACACACCGCCGCAACGACGGTCCTGGAGATCGAAAGATAGTTGTGCACTTGCGCCACATTAGTCACATCCGTAACAACGTCAAGCGGGACCGGGATATTACTGCGGGAATCGTGCGCGCGCAGGCCGCGGTTCGCTGGCGGGATAATGCGATTCGGCGCAGGCGGGAGTATCGTTTAGGCGTTATTTCCGCCAACGCAAAGGACCTATCTCTGTGTCGCACCCTGAATTTCGCAACGTAGCCATCGTCGCCCACGTCGACCACGGTAAAACCACCCTGGTCAACGCCATGCTGGAGCAGTCCGGCGTGTTCGGCGACCACGGCGAGCACGGCGACCGCGTGATGGACTCCGGCGAGCTCGAGTCCGAGCGCGGCATCACCATTTTGGCCAAGAACACCGCCATCCGCCGCGCCGGCAAGGGTAAGGACGGCGCGGACCTCGTCATCAACGTCATTGACACCCCGGGCCACGCCGACTTCGGCGGCGAGGTCGAGCGCGGCCTGTCCATGGTCGACGGCGTCGTACTGCTTATCGACGCATCCGAAGGCCCGCTGCCGCAAACCCGCTTCGTCCTCGGCAAGGCACTCGAGGCGAAGAAGCCGGTCATCATCTGTGTGAACAAGACCGACCGCCCAGATGCCCGCATCGACGAGGTCGTCGAGGAAGCCCAGGACCTGCTCCTCGAGCTCGGCGCTGGCCTGGAGGACCCGGAGGCGGCAGAGGCCGCCGAGAATCTGCTCGAGCTGCCGGTGCTCTACACCTCCGGCCGCGCAGGCCGCGCCTCCCTGGAAAACCCGGGCAACGGCAACCTGCCGGACAACGAGGACCTGCAGCCGCTGTTCGACGTCATCTACGACGTGCTGCCGGAGCCGTCCGCCGAGATCGACGCGCCGTTCCAGGCGCAGGTGACCAACCTGGACTCATCCTCCTTCCTCGGCCGTATCGCACTGATCCGCGTGTACAAGGGCGCCGTGAAGAAGGGCCAGAATGTCGCCTGGGTCCACTACGACTCTGAGGGCAACCAGCAGGTCAAGAACGTCAAGATCGCGGAGCTTCTGGTCACCGAGGGCCTGGACCGCGTCCCGGCAACCGGCGACGTGGTCGCAGGCGACATCGCCGCCATCTCCGGCGTGGAAGACATCATGATCGGCGACACCCTCTGCGACCCGGAGAACGTCGAGCCGCTGCCACGCATCGCTATCGACGACCCGGCGATCTCCATGACCATCGGCGTGAACACCTCCCCGATGGCCGGCCGCAACGGCGGCGACAAGCTCACCGCACGCATGGTCAAGGCCCGCCTGGACCAGGAGCTGATCGGCAATGTCTCCATCAAGGTGCTGCCCACCGAGCGTCCCGACGCGTGGGAGGTGCAGGGCCGCGGCGAGATGGCCCTGACCGTGCTGATCGAGACCATGCGCCGCGAAGGCTTCGAGCTGACCGTGGGCAAGCCGCAGGTGGTGACCAAGGAGGTCGACGGCAAGACCTACGAGCCGTACGACCACATGATCATCGACGTCCCGTCCGAGCACCAGGGCGCCGTCACCCAGCTGATGGCCAACCGCAAGGGCCAGATGACCTCGATGGGCAACGCCGGCTCCGGCGACTGGGTGCGCATGGAGTTCGACGTGCCGTCGCGAGGCCTGATCGGCTTCCGCACCACCTTCCTCACCGAGACCCGCGGCGCCGGCATCGCCAACTCCTACTCCATCGAGCACCGCCCGTGGGCGGGCGAGATCAAGGGCCGCCCGACCGGCTCCCTGGTCGCCGACCGCTCGGGCCAGGTCACCGCCTACGCCCTGCAGCAGCTGGCAGACCGCGGCGACTTCTTCGTCGAGCCCGGCGCGGAAACCTACGAGGGCATGGTCGTCGGCGCGAACTCCCGCGACGAAGACATGGACATCAACATCACCAAGGAAAAGAAGCTTACCAACATGCGCTCCGCCACCGCGGACGCCACGGTCACGCTGCAGAAGGCCCGCACCCTCTCCCTGGATGAGGCCATCGAGTTCTGCGACGACGACGAGTGCGTCGAGGTCGCCCCCGAGGCGATGCGCGTGCGCAAGATCATCCTCAACGCCACCGAACGCGGCCGCGCCCGCTCCCGCGCGAAGCAGAAGAACAGCTAGCCTGTTCTTCCATGCACCCAAGTAGAACGCGCCGCCCAGCCACCCGTACTGCGGCGGCGTTTTCCGTGCTCTGCCTTGCGGCGTCCTGCGCGGCCAATCCGGGCCCGCCGCCGCTGGTGGAGCCGGAGGACCGTCCCGACGCTGTCTCGGATCGCGACAACGCCGACGCTGACAGTGCCGATACCGACGCCGACGCCGACAACGCCGCCGACGAGCCAGGCACCGGTCAAGAGCCGGCCAATTCCCGCCCGCAGGCCCAGATCGGCATCGACCAGGTGCGCGCGGGGTTCAACCCGCACTTGGTCGGCGACGAGTCCGCCGTCGTGCGCGGCATCGCCGACCTTGTCCTGCCCAGCGCGTTCCAGGCGGACGGCGCGAAGGACCCGAACCTGCTTGTCGGGGCGTCGGTGCTGCCGACGTCCCCGGACGCGTTCACGGTGCGCTACATCATATCGCCGAACGCGCAGTGGTCCGACGGCACCCCGATCACCGGCGCGGACTTCGCCTACCTGTGGCGCGGGATGACACAAACCGCCGGGGTGGTGGACCCGGCCGCGTACCGCGCGGTGTCCAACGTGCGCGTCAGCGGCCCCGGCGGCAAGGTCGTGGACGTGGATTTCGCGCAACCGGTGGGGGACTGGCGGGTGCTGTTCCGCCACCTGTTGCCGTCGCACTTGCTCGCCGCGGACGCCGCCGATTTCGCGTACGCGCTGCGCAACACCGTCCCGGCGTCAGCGGGCCGTTACCTGGTGCGCAGCGTGGACCGCGCGCACGGCACCGTCACCCTGAACCGCAACGACAGGTTCTGGGGCCCGGACCCGGCGCCGATCGACATCCTCACCCTCGCCGCGGCGCGCGACACCACCCAGGTGGCGGACCAGCTGCGCAGTGGCCAGCTCGCGTTCGTGGACATGGTGCCGCAGGACACCACCGCGGATGTGCTCGGGCTAATCCCGGACGTGGACACCCGCACGTTCCCGGGCGCCCGCACCTTGGGCGTCACACTGTCCGCCACCAGCGGGCTTTCGGCGCAGGAGCGCGCCGAGGTGCGTTCGCTTATCGACGTCCCCCTGCTCGCCCACATCGCCGCCCGCCGCAGCACCGACGTGGCAGCCGCCGAACCGACCGAGCCCGGTTCGCTGGCACTGCTGCACGCCCTCGCCGCCGACGGCAAGGTGCTGCGCGTCGCCGCCGACGCCGCGGACCCGGCGGCCACCGCGGCCGCGCGCTCGCTGGTGGACCTGCTTGAAAACGCCGGTGTGCCCGCCCGCATCGTAGCCAACGAGCTGCCCGCCATCGCCGCGCGCAGCCTGCCGGCGGGCGAGGTGGACATCGTGGTGCACTGGCGCAACGACGGCGCATCCGCCGACACCGCCGCCCACACCCCCGCTGACACACTGGCCAGCCGCATCGCTTGCCCTGCAGAAACCGGCCGCGCCGGCAACCTCGCGGGTTTCTGTTCGGTGGCCGGCGACGAGCTGGCCAAAGCAATCCTTGCCGGCGACATCCCGCCAGAAACAGCGACCGAACGCGTCGCGGCGATCGAGCACCGAGAAGCGCTCTGGGTGCCCCTGCTGCGCGAGACCCGTCTGGCCGCCACCGCGGGCGGGGTGCGCGCGGCGGGCACGCAGCCGGGGCAGTGGCCCGGCGGGCTGTCGTCCGCGGGCGCGTGGACGCTGGCCGATACAGTGGGGCGGCGAACAAAAATACAGGAGGTTCCATGACCGATAGAGACCTTTCTGGCTACCGCGTTGTAGCCGTGCACGCCCACCCGGACGACGAGGCGATCACCACCGCCGGCGCGCTCGCAGACCTGTCGGCACGCGGCGCGGACGTGCTGGTGGTCACCTGCACCCTTGGCGAGGAGGGCGAGGTCATCGGCGAGCCCTACCAGCACCTTGTCGCCGACGAGGCGGACCAGCTCGGCGGGTTCCGCATCCAGGAGCTGCAGCGCTCCCTCAACGCGATCGGCGCGCGCGGGCAGTTCCTCGGCGGCGCCGGTTTTTTCCGCGATTCCGGCATGGCGGGCTCGCCGGCAAGTCAAAACCCGCGGGCGTTTGTGAATTCGGATGACGTGGCCGTCGAGAAGCTTGCTGCCATCTTCGAAGCGGAAAAGCCGCACCTTGTGCTCACCTACGGCCCCGACGGCGGCTACGGCCACCCAGACCACATCCGCGCCCACGAGATCACCCACGCCGCCGCCGAGCGCGTGGATGTCCCGCGGATTATGTGGGCGGTGCGGCTTGCCGAGGAGACCGCCGCGCTCATGCCCGCCGAGGCGCCCGAGGGCTGGCGCCTGCCCGACGACGGCGAGCTCGACGGCGTGGAATCCTCCGACGTCCGCATCGAGCTCAATGACGCCGCCTACAGCGCCAAGGTGGAGGCGATGCGCGCGCACGCTACCCAGCTGTGGATCGCGGACGGGCGCACCACCGACGTCAACCCCCACGCCGCGCTCGCCGCCGGCCCGGTGGTGTACTACGCGCTTTCTAACCTGATCATCCAGCCGATCCAGCGCGTCGAGCACTACCAGCTGGGCGCGGGGCTTCCGCTTGACGACGGAGCTTCGCTGCTCTCCGGGATTGCGCGATGACACAACCCGCAGTGCGCGACGACTTCTCCCGGGGCGAGGCGATCGCCGGGCTGGTGTGGCTCAGCGTCGGCGCGCTCGTCTCGCTCGTGTTGGAGGTGGTCTACCTCAACTGGATCTGGGCGGTTGTCGCGCTGTCGTTCAACGCGGTGCTGACGAAGACGGCACGGTTGTGGTCGGAGACCTGGGCGCTCGCGCCGCTGGGGGTGTGGGGCTGCGCGTTTTTCATTTCACTGGCCGTACTCCCGCCAACTGGCTGGTCGTTGATGCTATTTGTTGCCGGCATAGTGGGTGGCGTTTGGCCCATGATTCGTTCGAAGTGACATACTGTTGCCATGACTTACGTGATTGCTCAACCGTGCGTCGACATCATGGACCGCAGCTGCGTTGAAGAATGCCCCGTTGATTGCATCTACGAGGGCAAGCGCATGCTCTACATCCACCCCGACGAGTGCGTCGACTGCGGCGCCTGTGAACCTGCATGCCCGGTCGAGGCCATCTTCTACGAGGACGACACCCCCGACGAGTGGAGCGAATACTACGACGTCAACGTCGGCTTCTTCGACGAGCTCGGCTCCCCGGGCGGCGCCGCCAAGACCGGCCCGCAGGACTACGACCACCCGTTCGTGGCCGCCCTGCCGCCGCAGAACCAGGACTAGGCTATTGGCTCGCACTCCACTCGGATCGCGGCTGCCGGACTTTCCCTGGGACACCATCGCGGACGTGCGCGAGCGCGCCGCCGCGCACGACGGCGGGCTGATCGACCTGTCCGTCGGCGGCCCCGTCGACCCGGTCGCGCCGTCGATCCAACTCGCGCTGACCGAGGCCGCCGCGGCCCCCGGCTACCCGCAGACCGCCGGCACGCCCGAGCTGCGCGCCATCATCGTCTCTTCGCTTGCGCGCCGCTTCGGCATCGCGGGGCTGAACGAGCGCTCCGTGCTGCCCGTGATCGGCCTGAAGGAGGCCGTGGCGTGGCTGCCCACGCTGCTCGGCCTGCGCGGCGCGAAGGTGGTCATCCCGGAGGTCGCGTACCCCACCTACGAGGTCGGCGCACTCATGGCCGACTGCGAAGTCGTGCGTTGCGACGACCCCGCGGCCGCCCCGCGCGACGCCGCCTTGGTCTTCGTCAACTCCCCGTCGAACCCGACCGGGGCAGTGGCGTCCGCGGACGAGCTGCGCGCCTGGGTGGAATTCTCCCGCGACACCGGCGCGATCATCGCCTCCGACGAGTGCTACCTCTACCTCGGCTGGTCCGCCGAGCCGGTGTCCATCCTGCACCCGTCCATCACCGGCGGCGACAACACCGGGCTGCTCGCCCTGCACTCGCTGTCGAAGACATCCAACCTGGCGTCGTATCGCGCCGGCACCATCTCCGGCGACGAGGCGCTCGTGCAGGAGCTGCTGCTCGTGCGCAAGCACTCCGGCCTCATCGTGCCCGGCCCCATCCAGGCCGCCATGGTCGCAGCCCTCGGCGACGACTTGCACGAGGAAATGCAGCGCTCCACCTACGCCATGCGCCGTGTCGAGCTCATGAAGGCGCTGCCGGAAGCTGGCTTCACTATCGACGACTCTGATGCTGGGTTGTACCTTTGGTGCCGTCGAGAAGCAATGAGCTCCCGCGAAACGTTGGACTGGCTCGCGGACCGCGGCATCCTCGCAGCTCCCGGCCACTTCTACGGACCCGCAGGCGCAAACCACGTGCGTATCTCGCTGACCGCCACCGACGAGCGCATCGCCGAAGCCGCCAAGCGCCTGGTTTCTTAACTTCGACCTCCCGGGACTACACTTACGTAAGTTTTGCGTACTTTTACGAGGAGGTTGTCCGTGACGCACGAGCACGCCGCCGCACCAGCCGGCGGGAGCACCGCGGTGCGATTCGTTGCCGGGCTGCGCCAATTCCTGCGCTTCGGCATCGTCGGCGGCTCCGGCGTGCTGGTGAACTTCGTCGTGTTCTACCTGGCCAACAAGGCCCTGGAAAACGGGCTGGGACTCCATGCCAACGACATCGTCATGCAGCTCGGCCCCACCCGGTGGAACGTGCGCTGGTACCACGTCATGTACACCCTGGCGTTCGTGCTGGCCAACACCTGGAACTACCAGCTCAACCGCTCCTGGACATTCCGCGGGGTGCACGCGCGCTCCTGGCTGCGCGGGTTCTTCCCCTTCTTGGCCACCGGCGCGCTCGCGTTCGCGGTGTCGCTGACGTGCATGACGCTTTTGATGAACCCCACCACGCCAGTTGGCCTGCCGGACCACATCTTCGACGACTCCACTGGACTGCGCACCAAGTCGTACTGGGCGCTAGCCATCTCGACGTTCATTGCCATGCCGGTGAACTTCATCATCAACAGATTCTGGACCTTCGGAAAACTAAAATCTGCCTTCTAGCTGGGGATTGTGAAATTCTCAGGAAAAGTTATCCACATTTTCGACCGGGTCTAGATTTGGGGCTTGCGCGGTCATAGCTTGTCTGCCATGACGCCATTCCAAGAGTTTCTGAACACACAACCGACCATCCGCGTGCTTGAAGGCTTTGACAAGCGCGCCGCCATCGCCGCCGGCGTGATACCGAACCTGGCCAGCAAGTGGGAAGCGATCCACAAGGTCTACTTCGGCCCCACGAGGTGGACCAAACACCAACGCCTTGCCCGCAAGGCCGCCGAAGCGTTCCCGCTGAGCCAGCTGGTCTACATCGAAGACCGGTTAAAGAAGATCCCCAACGAAGCCGAGCGGTGGCGCGTGCGCCGCAAGCTGCTGGAAAAGTTCAGCACCCACCACGAGCTGAAAGCCAAGGCCGACAGGCTGATTCTCAAACCGGCCCGCACGAAACCGAAGCTGCAGGTCAGGTTCGGACGGTCCGTGCACGGCAGGCGCTCCATCCACATCACTGCCGACGAGCACGACGCCGCTGACATCGAGGCCTACCTGCGCGAGGACCTCGACCCGACCAAGCCGCCGGGGCCGCAGATGCTGCGGAGATTCCTTGACCTTGTCCGGGGATGCGGCGGAGGCCTACCTTTCGCCGTTCGCCGCCCGATTGTGGTGGTGGGGCTGGACCAGCACGTGCAGATCCTCTCCGGCGACGGAGACGACGTGATCCTCGGGCTCACCGACGGCACCACCATCACCGGCGCTGAATACCTAGCATCGGAGCCCGAACTCGCAGAGGTAGCGCTGTTCCACCCGACCGAAGGCGCGCTGAACCTGTACAACACGCAGCGCTACGCCAACGACAAGCAGCGCGACCTCGCCCGGCTGACGCTGACGGTGTGCCCGTGGCCGGGCTGCCGCCACGGTTCCGACTCCTGCGAGATCCACCACATGCAGTCGTGGGCCGAAGGCGGCGAGACGAACATGGCCAACCTCGTGCCGGTGTGCCGCTACCACAACCAGATCAACCACGACATCGCCTCGCACGCCAACCGCCGCGGCAGCGTGAAACGCGTCAAGGGGACCCCGACGTGGGTCTCGCCGAACGGCATCCCCGCGGCGAACCGGTACCACCCCTACGGGGCGATGGAGGTGCTGTTCGGCTCCGGTTCCTCGGGGGTGCGGAGGACGTAGCGGGCCAGCGTGTCCTCGTGGCCGCGCAGGCGCACTGGGTCGGGGAGAAGGCAGTCGTAGGTGAATCCCGCCTTCTCGGCGGCGCGGCGCGAGGCGGCGTTGTCCACGGCGATGTGCAGCTCCAGCCGGCGCAGACCTTGGGCGATCGCGTGGGCGGCGACGAGCCGCAACGCCCGGGTGGTCAGGCTCCGGCCCCGGGCCCATGGTGCGGTGCTGTAGCCCAACACGCCGCCGGGGCGCAGCTCGATGCTTCCGGCGTAGCGGCCGTCAACCACATACGCCCACCGCTCGACGCCGTCCGGCACAGTGGCGAGGAATTCGTCGGCGTGCGAGCCGGTGTAGGGGTGCGGCACGGTGGTCCAGCGCACCATCGCAGGGTCGTTGCTGGTGGCCACAATGTCGGCGCGCACCCCCGGCAACGAATCGACGTCGCTCCAGGGCAGCAGCGTCAGCTCCGCGTCGCGGAGGAGGGGCACGTTAGTTGGCATGCAGCGCTTCGTTGAGCTCGATGCCCTTCGCGGGCACAGCCTCGACGGAGCCGGTGACGGAGTTGCGGCGGAACTGCAGACCGTTCGCGCCGGAGAGCTCGAGCGCCTTCACCGTGGCGCCAGCGTCCTTGCTCAGAGCTTCGGCCACCGGCGCGGTGAGCACGACCTTGGTGCCGGCGGTGACGTAGAGGCCGGCTTCGACGATGCAGTCGTCGCCGAGCGAGATGCCCACGCCGGCGTTCGCGCCAAGGAGGCAGCGCTCGCCGAGGGAGATGACCTCCTTGCCTCCGCCGGACAGGGTGCCCATGATGGACGCGCCGCCGCCGATGTCGGTGCCGTCGCCGACGACAACGCCGGCGGAGATGCGGCCCTCAACCATGGAGGCGCCGAGCGTGCCGGCGTTGAAGTTCACGAAGCCTTCGTGCATGACGGTGGTGCCTTCGGCGAGGTGGGCGCCGAGGCGGATGCGGTCGGCGTCGCCGATGCGCACGCCGGACGGCACGACGTAGTCGACCATGCGCGGGAACTTGTCCACGGAGAACACAACGACGGGGCCCTTGGCGGCGAGGCGGCCGCGGGTCATCTGGAAGTCGGAGACGGCGCAGGGGCCGTAGTTGGTCCACACCACGTTGGACAGCAGACCGAACACACCGTCCATGTTGGCGCCGTGGGGGCGGATCAGGCGGTGCGACAGCAGATGCAGGCGCAGGTATACGTCGTAGGCGTCCACGGCTGGCTCGGCCAGGTCTTTGATCGCGGTTTCCACGGCCACGCGTGCGACGCCGCGCGCCTCGTCGGGGCCGACGAGCTCTTCGAAGCGGGCGTCGGGCTCTGCCAATCGACGCGTCCCGGTCTCCTCAACCGGCTCATCAACTAACGGGGCGGGGTACCAGACGTCAAGCACGGTGCCGTCGTGGGTGATGGTGGCGACGCCGCGCGCAATCGCGGAAGTTGGGGAATTCATGCCAATTACCTTACGGCACCCCGGTTTCGGGTGAGGAAGGACATGGCGACCAGGATCAACGACAGGACGCTGACGCTGATGACTTGGGAGCGCGAAGCATCGTCGAAAAGCATGAGCACCGTCAGCCCCAAAAGCGCCGCCAGGGTCACCCACGGCACCCACGACGCGCCGCGCACACGCACCGCGGAGGAACGGATGCGCGGGTGGAGTTTGATGAAGCTCAGGGTGATCATGATCCAGGTGACGATGAGGCAGCCGCCGGTGGCGGACATGATGAAGTCGATCATCCCCGGCGGGTTCCACCACTGCAGGCCCACGGCCACGAACGCGAAGAACACGGAGACGAGCACGGAGTTGCGCGGCACACCGGCGGCGTTGGTGCGCGCCATCCACGCCGGCGCGTCGCCTTCGAGCGCCTGCTGGTAGCCCAGCCGCGAGGTGCCGTAGATCTGCGCGTTGAACGCGGACAAAAGCGCGAGGACGATCACGACCTCCATGAGCCCGGCTGCGCCCGGGATGTTGGCCATCTCCAAAACGGCGGTGAAAGGCGAGTCGGCGGCGGAGTCCGCGCCGTCGATGGCGGCGTAGGGCAGCAGCAGGATGATCACGGTCACGGACCCGATGTAGAACAGCGCGATGCGCCAGATAATGGAATTGACGGCGCGCTTGACGTTGTCGGAGGGGTTTTCGGACTCGGCCGCGGCGATGGTGACCACCTCGATGCCGCCGAACGCAAACGCCACCGCGAGTAGGCCGGCGGCGATGCCGGCGATGCCGTTGGGGGCGAAGCCGGATTCGCGCACGTTGCCGAAGCCGACGAAGTCGCTGGCGGGCAGCACCCCGGCCCACAGCAGCACGCCGATGACCAAGAATCCCAGGATGACGGCGATTTTGATCATGGCGAACCAGTACTCGAACTCGCCGAAGCCCTTGACCTGCGCGAGGTTCACGGCGGTGAGCACCACCACCACGACAAGCCCGGGCACCCATTGCGGCACGCCGAACCAGCCGGCCATCATGGCGGAGGCGCCGGTGAGTTCGGCGCCGCACGCCATGATGAGCAGGAAGTAGTAGATCCAGCCGAGCAGGAATCCGGCCCAGTGGCCGAACGCCATGCGTCCGTAGGTGGCAAACGAGCCGGAGGAGGGGTGCGCGGCGGCCATTTCGCCGAGCATGCGCATCACTGCGATGACGATCAGCCCGGCAATCGCGTACGCGACAAGGATCGCGGGCCCGGCGGCGCGAATGCCCACGCCGACGCCGAGGAACAGCCCGGCGCCCACGGCGGTGCCGAGCCCCATGAGGGTGAGGTGACGCGATTTCAGGCCGGAGCCCAGATCGCTATTGCTTGTCGACGTTCCTCCGGTCATCAGGCGCCCCTATTCTTGTGCACGTTTTGGTGGATCGCGCCGGCGATGGCGATGACGCCGACGACGACGGCGACCGCGAGCATCTGGAAGCGCCCGTCCGCGTCAGCCAGCATCAGCGCGATGACGCCGGCGGCGAGGGCGATCATGACCCACGGCAGGACGTTCGGTGCCCACATGCGCACGTCGGTGATTTCGCCGGTGGCGACGAGCTTGGGGTGGATGCGCACGAACGACAGGGCGACGACGATCCACAGCACGATCAGACAGCCGCCGACCGCGTTGAGCAAAAACGCGAGCAGCCCTGGCGGGTTCCAGTACTGCAGGGCTACGGCGGCGAAGCCGAAGGCGACGGAGACGATGACGGCGCGCATGGGCACGCCGCGGGCGTCGGTGCGGGCGAAGGAGGCGGGGGCGTCGCCGCGCACGGCGAGGTTCTGTATGAAACGCGAGGAGCCGTAGATCTGGGTGTTGCAGGCGGACAGCAGCGCCACCACGATGACGGCTTCCATGATGCCGACTGCGCCCGGGATGTTCGCCAGCTCCAGCACGGCGGTAAACGGGGAGTCGGCGGCGGAGTCGGCGCCGCCGATCTCGTCGAAAGGCAGAAGCAGCACGATCAGCAGCACGGAGCCGATGTAGAACACGGAGATGCGCCAGATAATGGAGCGGATGGCGGAGTGCACGCCGGCCTGCGGGTCCTCGGATTCGGCGGCGGCGACGGTGACCAGCTCGATGCCGCCGAACGCGAACGCCACGGCCAGCAGCGCGGTGGCTACGCCGGACCAGCCGTTGGGCATGAAGCCGACTTCGCTGACGTTGCTCAAGCCCACGAACCCGCCGACGGGCAGCAGCCCGAGCCACAGCGCGACGCCGATGATCAAGAACGCGACGATGACGGCGACCTTGATCAGGGCGAACCAGAATTCGAACTCGCCGAAGTTTTTCACGGCGGAGAAGTTGATCACGGTAAACGCCACGATGGCCACCAGCGCCGGGATCCACGGCGAAATGCCGAACCAGGCGGCGACGATGGCGGAGGCGCCGGTGATCTCCACGGCCATGATCATGATCATCATGAACCAGTACAGCCAGCCGATGGTGTACCCGGCCCACGGGCCGAACGCCTGCGCGGCGTAGGTGGAAAAGGTGCCGGAGGACGGGCGCGCGGCGACCATCTCGGCGAGCATCTGCATGAAGCAGACGGTGATGAATCCGGCGATGACGTACGCGATCAGCACGGCCGGCCCGGCGGCTGCGATGCCCACGCCGGTGCCCAGGAACAGGCCGGCGCCGATGGCGGAGCCGAGGCCCATCATGGTCAGGTGGCGTGTCTTCAGTCCGCGAGCGAGCGCGGTGGATTCCGCGACGGGGGAAACTGGTGTCGACATGTCGAACACCTTAAACGCAAGCTATTGCGCCAACGGCATTATATTCCGCATTTTTGCGCTAATCGACGCCTAAAGTGCGCCGCCGCACCACCGGCGAGGTGGAAAACGGCTCGTGCTCGATGCGCAGGTCGTCGCGCCCGGCGATTGTGCGCGCGGGCACCTGCGCGCCGGCCGCCACGTCGAAGACCATGGTGTCCGGTTCGAGCATGACGCCGACGCCGATTTCGCACCGGTCGCCTAGGTCCACCCCGATCACACCGGCGGACGGGTGTAGCCGGCAGTCCCGCCCGACCCGCATCGGCGCGCGCTCGTGCTCGCTCACCCTTGACGCCATCAGCGCCGACGACAGCGACAAGTCGGTCCCGCCGCCGACCACCACGGACGACGACAAACGCCCCTCCAGCCGCGCCGGCCCCAGCGTGCCGGCGTTGTAGGACACGTAGCCTTCGCGCATCACGGACGTCCCCTCGGCCAGATACGCCCCAAGCCGCACGCGCTCGGCTTCGGCGATGGTCACCCCGGATGGCACGACGTAGTCGACCATGCGAGGCAGCCGGTCGATGCCGTAGACGTGGATCAGCCCGCGCGCCCGCAGGTTGGTCCGCACGGTTTCGAAGTTGTCCGCCAAGCACGGGCCTTTGTTGGTCCACACCACCGGCTGCAACAGGTCCAGCGCGCCGTCCATGTTGATCGTCAGCGGCTCGACCATGCGGTGCGACAGAAGGTGCAGGCGCAAAAACACGTCGTGCGCGTCGATGGGTGGCGCGTCCAGGTCCGCGATGACGGTGCGCACCGGCACGAGTTCCACCAGCCGGTCGTGGTCCGCGCCAATAAGTTTCAGAAACTTCGGGGTCAGTTCGTGGGCGCTGACGCGGTGGGTGCCGGAGGTGGCGTCGATAGGCAATAGCTCCGGCGACGGGAACCAGGTGTCCAGCACGGTGCCGTTCATGGCGATGTTGGCGATTCCGACGGCGCGCGCTCCTTGAGACATGGCTGCGAGTCTAAACGTAGGATCGCCGTGTGACTTCCTTAGATCTCTTCGCCGACCCAATTGCACTTTCTGCGGCGCTCGTGGACATCGAGTCGCCCTCGCACCATGAGGAGGCGATCGCGGACGCCGTCGAGAACGCGCTGCGCGGCCTCGAGCACGCGGAGGTTGCGCGCTTTGGCAACACGGTGGTGGCGCGCACGAACTTCGGCCTGGGCTCGAGGGTGGTCTTGGCCGGGCACATTGACACCGTCCCGCTCGCGGACAACACCCCGCACAAGCTTCTCGACGGCACCCTCCACGGCTGCGGGTCCGTCGACATGAAATCCGGCATGGCCTGCTACCTGGCAGCCTTCGCGCGCCTGGCCGAGCCGGGCAAATCCGTCCACGACCTGACCGTGATCGCCTACGAGGGCGAGGAGGTCGCGCAGGAGTACAACGGCCTGCACCACCTGGAGCGCGACCACCCGGAGTGGCTCGAGGGCGACATCGCGCTGCTCGGCGAGCCGTCCGGCGGCATCATCGAGGCCGGCTGCCAGGGCTCCATCCGCGTGTTCGTGGACGCGGCGGGCACCCGCGCCCACTCCGCCCGCAGCTGGCTGGGCCACAACGCGGCGCACGATCTGGCCGGGGTGCTCACGCGCATCGCCGCCTACGAACCGCGCGCGGTGGAGATCGACGGCTGCGAGTACCGCGAGGGCCTCAACGTGGTCGGCCTGGAGGGTTTCGTGGCCACCAACACCATCCCGGACCACGCGCGGCTGATCGTGAACTTCCGCTACGCGCCGGACCGCTCCGTCGAGGACGCCAAAGCGCACCTCGAGGAAGCGCTTTCGCTTGAGGACGGGCTCACGCTGACCTACGACGACATCTCCCCGGCCGCCCTTCCCGGCCTGGGCGACCCCGTGGCCGCCGGCCTAGTCAAGGCTGTGGGCGGGCAATTCCGCGCGAAGTTCGGATGGACGGACGTGGCGCGCTTTTCTAGCCTGGGAGTTCCCGCGGTCAACTTCGGCCCCGGCGACCCTGGTTTTGCCCACAAGAAGGACGAGCAGTGCCCGACGGACCAGATCACGCAGGTTTTCGAGCAGCTGCTGTCGTATTTGAGCGTCAACGAAAGCGAGTAGTTAATGGCCCCGCTGAACATTCCCCGCCCGGAGCGCGACCGGAAGTTGCGCGGCCCGATCGCGTTGCGCGGTTCGGACCACCAGGCGTCCACGTTCGACCAGCGCCTGCTTGAGGCGTTCGGGCACGCGGACAGTCAGTGGCGTCACGAGGACCCGTGGCGCGTGATGCGCATCCAGAGCGAGTTCGTCGCAGGCTTCGACGCGCTGAGCGAAATGCCGAAGGCCGTCACGGTGTTCGGTTCGGCGCGCCTGGGGGAGGGCACGGAGGAGTACCAGCTGTCCTACGACGTGGGCAGGGCGCTCGTGGAGGCCGGCTACGCGGTGATCACCGGCGGCGGGCCTGGGCTGATGGAGGGGCCGAACCGCGGCGCGCACAACGCCGACGGCCTGTCGGTGGGCCTGGGCATCGAGCTGCCGTTCGAGCAGGGCCTGAACGACTGGGTGGATCTGGGCCTGAACTTCCGCTACTTCTTCGCCCGCAAGACCATGTTTTTGAAGTACTCGCAGGCGTTTATTGCGCTGCCGGGCGGTTTCGGCACGATGGACGAGGTCTTCGAGGTGCTGTGCATGGTGCAAACCGGCAAGGTGACCAACTTCCCGATCGTGCTGATGGGCACCGAGTTCTGGTCGGGCCTGGTGTCGTGGATTGAGGAGCAGCTGCTGGGCCGCGGGCTGATTTCGCCGGGCGACGAGAAGCTCTTTTTGGTCACCGACTCCGTCGACGAGGCGGTGGCGCACATCGTGGATAAGCACAAGGTGATGACGGATCAGCGCCTCAAGGATGAGTAAGCCGCTCGCCGAAGTGATGGCGATTGTCAACCGCACGCCCGACTCGTTCTACGACAAGGGCGCGACGTTCGCCTCCGAGAAAGCACTTTTGCGTATCGACGGTGCCGTGTCCGCCGGAGCCAGCATCATCGACATCGGCGGCGTCAAGGCCGGGCCGGGCGACGACGTGTCCGTGGCCGAGGAAATCGACCGCGTGGTGCCGCTGATCGCCGCCGCGCGCGGACGCCACCCGGACGTGACGTTGAGCGTGGACACGTGGCGCGCGCCCGTGGCCGAGGCCGCGATCGCCGCCGGCGCGGACCTGATCAACGACACGTGGGCAGGCTTCGACCCGGAGCTGGTGGAGGTCGCCGGACAGCATCGGGTGGGCTACGTCTGCTCGCACACCGGCGGGATCACCCCGCGCACCCGCCCGCACCGGGTGCACTACTACGACGTGGTCGCCGACGTCATCGCCGAAACCACGGCGCTAGCCGAGCGCGCCGCGTCGCTGGGTGTGCCGGAGGAGCGCATCTTCATCGACCCCACCCACGACTTCGGCAAGAACACCTACCACGGCCTGGAGCTTTTGCGCCGCGTGGACGAGCTGGTGGCCACCGGCTGGCCGGTGCTGATGGCGCTGTCGAACAAGGACTTCGTCGGCGAGACCTTGAACCGTGGCCTCGACGGCGCGGACATCACCGAGCGCGTCCCCGGCACCCTCGCCGCCACCGCGTGGGCGGCCGCGCGCGGGGTGGCGGCATTCCGCGTGCACGAAGTGGAGGCCACACTCGATGTGATCCGCATGACCGCCGCCATCCAGGGCGAGATGGCCCCGCTTCACACCGTTCGGGGGCTCGCGTGAGGGTCAGCGTGGTCATTCCTGCGTTGAATGAGGAAGCGACGGTGGCGGGGGTCGTCGAGAAGTGTCTGGCATCGCACGCCGACGAAGTGCTGGTGATCGACCCGGACTCCACCGACGCCACCGCCACACTCGCGGCGGAGGCGGGCGCGCGGGTGGTGCCGTGGCGCGAGGTGGACCCCCGCGAGCCGTGGGAGGGCAAAGGCGAGGCGCTGTGGCGCGGGGTGAAGGCGGCCGCCGGCGACGTCGTGGTCTTCGTGGACGCGGACGTGACCTCGCTGGAGCCGTGGTGGGTCGACGCGCTCGCCGAACCGTTGCGCGACGACAGCATCCACCTGGTGAAGGCCTCCTACGAGCGCGCCCGCGCCGGCGGCCGCGTCACCGAACTGACCGCCAAACCGCTCCTGCGCGCCCTGTTCCCGCAGCTTACGCACATCCGCCAGCCGCTCGCCGGCGAGTACGCCATCCGCCGCTCCACCGCCCTGCGCCTGCCGTTCGTCGCAGGCTACGGCGTCGAGGCGGGCCTGCTCGTCGACGTCGCCTCCGCCCACACACCCTCTTCGATTGCCCAAGTCGAGCTGAGCCCTCGCGAGCACCGCAACCGCCCGCTGGCGCAGCTCGGACCGATGGCGGACGTGGTCTCCCGCACGATCCTGGCGCGCGCCGGGGTGGGCGAAATCCAGGTCCGCGAGCGCCCCGCCTGGGTTGCCGGTTAAACTAACCGTCATGCTTTCCTGGATCGTGCTAATCCTCATCCTCGCGCTGCTGAGCATCATCGGTGTGCGCGTGTTCGCCTCCGTCTTCGGCCGCGGCGAGGCCCAGCCGCCGATGCCGCCGACCGCCGACGTCAAGGAAGCCAACCGCCGCGCCGTGGAGGAGGGCAACTTCGGCGACATTCAGCTCGAGGTGGTGCACCGCGGCTACCGCATGGATCAGGTGGATGCGCTGCTGGAGCAGTTGGCGGGCGGCAACCTTGGGCCCGTCGAGAGGCAGGATGCTCAGGTAGAATCGTCTACGTCAACTATCGCGAAGTAAAAGGAGCGTAGACGAATGGCAGCAATGAAGCCGCGTACCGGCAGTGGCCCGATGGAAGCGGTGGAGGAGTCCCGCAAGATCGTGATGCGTATCCCGTCCGACGGTGGCGGCCGCCTCGTGGTGGAGCTGTCCAAGGAGGAGGCCGGCGAGCTCGGCCGACTGCTCACGGAGGCCGCAGAAGCCTAACGCGCCGAACGCGGTAGTATCGCCACATGCTCAACGACATTGTGGACGTGCTCGCCGACCCGGCAGACCTCACCCCGCTTCGGGGCGAAGACGATTTTTCCCGTCTCGTCTCCGAATCGGGGCATTCTTATGACGTGGCCAAGCAGGGCTACGTCACCCTCGCCGCCGGCAAGGGCATCGGGCACGAGGGTGACTCGCTGGAGATGGTCACCTCCCGCGAGACGTTTTTGTCCAACGGCCACTTCGCGCCGTTCGTGGAGGCAGTCTCCGACGCGCTCGCCGACGTTGTGGAGCGCGCCGCCGGCGACGCCGCGAACCCGGTGATCATGGAGGCCGGCGCCGGCACCGGCTACTACCTGGCGCACACCCTGGACCTGATCGAGGGCGCGCGCGGCGTCGGCCTGGACGTGTCCGTGCCGGCCGCGAAACACCTGGCCAAAGCCCACCCGCGCGTGGGCGCTGTGGTGGCGGACGTGTGGGAGCAGCTGCCGATCCGCACCGGCTCCGTGCACGCTTTATCGGTGGTGTTCGCGCCGCGTAACCCGGCGGAGTTCGCGCGCGTGCTTGTGGACGGCGGCGAGGCCGTCATGCTCGTCGCCGACCAGGGCCACCTGGACGAGCTGCGCGAGCCGTTGGGCATCCTCGGCGTCGAGGAGGGCAAGGTCGAGCGCCTCATCGCCCAGTCCGAGGGCCACCTGGTCCCCGCGGCGGAGCCCGAGCTCATCGAGTTCCCGATGCTGCTGGAGCGCGACGCCATCGCCGCCCAGGTGGGCATGAGCCCGTCGGCGCGCCACTTGGACAAAGAGACGCTTCAGGCCCGCCTCGCGGAGCTGCCGGAGCAGATGCGGGTCACCGCTCGCGCGCAGCTGATCCGCATGCGCAAGGCCTAGAGCCTCAGCGCGTTAGCGCACGTAGCCGCGGCGCCACTCGGAGTGGATCTCCGCGCCGTCGTGGGCGCGGGTGCGGATGCCGGAGCAGCCGCCGTCGAGCCACACGCGCGAGGACATGACGACGCTGCCGCCGCCGGCGTAGACCTCGATGGTGGAGCCGTCGACGATGACGGTGATGTTGTCCTCGTCCTCGTCGTTGAGCGCGGCGCTGGCGGGGGAGCCGTCCAAACGGTCGAGGGTGATCTGGTCGCCGGAGTGGGTGATCACCACGCCAGGTTCGCCGTTTCCGTCGAGGACTTCCACGATGACCGAGGAGCCCGGCGTGACCTCGCACAGCCCGGCCCACATGCGGGCGCGGTCGGTGCTGTCCACGGCGTCCGGCAGTCCCGGGGCGGGGACCTGGTAGATGCGGCCGCCCTGCAGGGTGACGCGGCGCGGCAGGGTCAGGGCGTTGGCCCAGCCTTCGGCGTCCCAGTTGGGCTCTTTGGTGGGGTCGCCGGCGCGGTCGGTGTTGGTCATGAACCCGTAGAGATAGGCGCGCTCGTACAGCTTCGCGGTTTCCACCAGGTTGTAGGTGGTGTTGCGGGGGCGGGTGAAGTCGTGGCCGTGGTCGACGATGGTGAACGGGGTGTCCACGCGGAAGGTGTGGCCGCGCAGTTCGCCGACGGCATAGACGGCGGTGTCTTTGCCGTCGCGCTCGAGGGTGACAAACAACACGTCGCGGATTTGGCCGTCCACCTCGTCGCGCAGGCGCACGATGCGCGGGGCGACCAGGGAGGCATCAAGGTCGAAGCCGGTCTCGCCCTCGAATTCGAGGATGCCCTCGAGCGTCCAGTCGCGGCCGTCGCCGGAGGTGAGCACGACCGGCTTCGGCGCGGTTTCGGGCCCGGAGACGGCGAGCATGAGCCAGCCGTCGTGGGCGTCGTCGCGGTCGGTGTCGGCGTCCCAATCGGGAACGACGCAGGGGGAGCGGAAGTTGCTCACGCCGGCGACGTCTTCGACGACGGCGCCGAGGCGGGACGCGGCCGCGGAAACGTCCAGGTCGGTGTCCTCGTCGAGGTCTGCGCACAGCTCGTCGACGTGCGGCACGTGCGCGACCTGGATCGTGTTGCCGGCCGCGGTGGCGGAGGTGAAGTACAGGTCCACGCCGTCGCCGGCGGCGGAGACGCTGCCGGCGCGCACGGCGATTTCGCCGCCGACGGGCACGATGACGTCGTTGCAGTCCACCCAGCTAAACGCGTCTTCTTCGCTTTGCTGGTGGCCCCAGCGGCTGGGCGCGTCGGGGGTGGGGCGGTACTGGTAAAACATGTTCCACACGCGCTCCGATGCGGCCCCAGTGCGGTAGATGCCGGCGGGGCCTTCGAGGATGCCGCGCTCGGCGGTGACGTGCAGTTCCGGACGGTAAACGGTCATCTGTTCAGCCCCTTGTAAATCTCTACGGTCTCTTGCGCGATGGTTGCCCAGGAAAAGTCGGTTTTGGCCCGCTTGAGCCCGGCCGCGCCCATCGCGGCGGCGCGCTCGCTATCGCCTGCGACGGCGTTGACGGCTTCGGCCAGGGCGGCCTCGAAGCCTGCGGTGTCGTTGGCATCGTAGTCCACCAGCACGCCGGTTTCGCCGTCCACGACGACCTCCGGGATGCCGCCGACGCGCGAGGCTACCACGGCGGTCTCGCACGCCATCGCCTCAAGGTTCACAATGCCGAGCGGCTCGTAGATCGACGGGCACACGAACACGTCGGCAAGCGAGTACACCTCGCGCACCTTCTCCGCGGGCATCATTTCTTGGATCCAGAACACCCCGTCGCGAGAAGCTTTGAGCTTGTCGACGAGCCCTTCGGTCTCCGCCGCAATCTCCTCGGTGTCCGGGGCACCGGCACACAGGATGAGCTGGATGTCCTCGTCGAAGGCTTGGGCGGCCTTGAGCAGGTGGGCCACACCCTTTTGGCGGGTGATGCGCCCGACGAAGGCCACGACGGGTTTGTCCGGGTCCACGCCCAGCTCCTCGGCGATGGTGCCGGAGTCGGGGTACCACTTCTGCGGGTCGATGCCGTTTAAGACGGTGTGGACTTTAGAAGCGTCGACACGCGGGTAGGCCCGCAGGACTGCCTCCTTCATGCCGGCGGAAACCGCGATGACCGCATCGGCGTACTCGAAGGCGTTCTTCTCCGACCAGGAGGAGACGTTGTAGCCGCCGCCGAGCTGCTCGCGCTTCCAGGGGCGGTCCGGCTCCAGGGAGTGGGCGGTGACCACGTGGGGGATCTCGTGCAGCTGGCCGGCCAGGTGCCCGCCGAGGCCCGCGTACCAGGTGTGGGAGTGCACCACGTCCAGCCCGGCGGCGGCGTCCGCCATGCGCAGGCCGGTGGACAGTGTCTTGATTGCCCCGTTGGCGTCCTCCAACGCGGGGTCGACGCCGTGGACATAAACGCCTTCCGCGTCGCGGGGTGCGCCCATGCAGTGCACGTCCACGTCGACGATGTCGCGCATGAAGCGCGTCAGCTCGGTGACGTGGACGCCGGCGCCGCCGTAGACCTCCGGCGGGTATTCGCGGGTGAACATTCCGACTTTCATGACCGCCGAGCCTACTTACGCGCGCGATTCCCTGCAGGGACCTGAAATTCTCATTAGCCTAGCTGTCATGAAAAGCCAGCCTCGAGTTCTCGCCATCGTACTGGCCGGCGGTGAGGGCAAGCGCCTGTTTCCGCTGACCGCTGACCGTGCCAAGCCCGCCGTGCCGTTCGGCGGCAATTACCGTCTCATCGATTTTGTCCTGTCCAACCTGGTCAACGCGGGCTACATGCGCATCGCGGTGCTGACCCAGTACAAGTCCCACTCGCTGGACCGCCACGTGGCCACCGCGTGGAACGTCTCCGGCCCGACGCAGCAGTACATCGCGTCGGTGCCGGCGCAGCAGCGCCGCGGCAAGCGCTGGTACTCGGGCTCGGCGGACGCGATTGTGCAGTCGCTGAACCTGATCTACGACGATGCGCCGGACTACGTCCTGGTCTTCGGCGCGGACCACGTCTACCGCATGGACCCGTCGCAGATGGTGGAGGACCACATCGCCTCGGGCAAGGCCGCCACCGTGGCGGGCATTCGCGTGCCGCGCTCGGAGGCGCACGCGTTCGGCTGCATCCAGGCGGACGACGACGGCACGATCACCGAGTTCCTGGAGAAGCCGTCGGACCCGCCGGGCACCCCGGACGACCCGGAGACCACGTTCGCGTCCATGGGCAATTACTGCTTTTCCACCGAGGCGCTGATCCAGGCGCTGCTGGAAGACGAGCAGAACGAGGACTCCGCCCACGACATGGGCGGCGACATCATCCCGTACTTCGTGGCCCAGGGCGAGGCGAACGTGTACGACTTCTCCCGCAACGAGGTCCCGGGCGCGACCGAGCGCGACCGCGGTTACTGGCGCGACGTGGGCACCGTGGACTCGTTCTACGAGGCCCACATGGACCTGATTTCCTCGCACCCGGTGTTCAACCTCTACAACAAGGCGTGGCCCATCCACGCGACGGAGGAGGACAACCTGCCGCCGGCGAAGTTTGTCATGGGCGGCATCGCGCAGGAGTCCATCGTGGCGTCCGGCTCCATCATTTCGGGTGCGACGGTGCGCAACTCGGTGCTCTCCACCGACGTCCGCGTGGAGGAAGGCGCCACCGTGGAAGGCTCAGTGCTGATGCCGGGCGTGCGCGTGGGCAAGGGCGCAGTGGTGCGCCACTGCATCCTGGATAAGAACGTCTACGTCTCCGACGGCGAAACCATCGGCGTGGACGCGCAGCGAGACGGGGAGCGCTTCACCGTCTCCGACAACGGCGTGGTGTGCGTGGGCAAGAGCGAGGTAATTTAGCGGCGCTTGGTCAGAAGCGTCAGCCCGCCGTCGAGAGGCAGGCGCGCAAGGGCCGCATCTTCGAGCGCAAGCGTATCGACGTAAGCGTCCGCCTCGCGCGCCGCTTCAGTGTCGCGGTCGCGGCGGGTGGGGTCGGCCACGGTGCCGTCGAGAAGCGAGCCCGCGATGACGAGCGTGCCGCCGGGGGCGAGCAGGGGCCACGCGGCGTCGATGAGCGGGCGCAGCTCCACGGCGGAGACGTCGGCGTAGATGAGCTGGTACGCGCCGGTGGCCAGGCGCCCCATCACATCCAGCGGGCGGGAGGTGAGGAAGCGCACCCGCGACGGCGCGAAGCCCGCGGCGCGGAACGCCTCCTTCGCGCCCGCCTGCAGCGCCGCTTCCGGCTCGATGCAGGTCAGGGTGGCTTTCTCGCGCAGGCCGGCGAGGATGTGCAGGCCCGCAACCCCCGCGGCAGGGGTCACCGCGACCGCACCCTGGGAGGCCTCGTTGCCCGCCGCCAGCACGGACAGCAGATCGCCCACAAGCTGGCTGGGAACCGGCACGCCGTTTTCCTCGGCGTCCTCGCGGGCGCGGGCGAGCGCTTCGCCCACCTCATCCGGCAGGTGGTCCCGTCGGGAGTCGATGTAGGTGCTCAGTTGGGTAAACGCAGTCTCACTCACACGCGCAATCATAGCGGGGCGCACATGCCCAGGGAGCTCACAGGAGACGCGCTGGATTCCGGGAGGTGAGTCTGCCAAACTACTTGCTATGACCTCTGAGGAAAGCCAGCTGTCCGGCACTGCCGCGTTCGACGCGGGCGAGGGGGCAATGCCCACCTGGTCGGAGCTGGTGCAGGAACACGCCGACAGCGTCTACCGCCTTGCCTACCGCCTCTCCGGCAACCAGCACGACGCGGAGGACCTGACGCAGGAGACCTTCATGCGCGTGTTCCGCAGCCTGAAGAACTACCAGCCCGGCACCTTCGAGGGCTGGCTGCACCGCATCACCACCAACCTGTTTTTGGACATGGTGCGCCGCCGCGCGAAGATCCGCATGGAGGCGCTGCCGGAGGACTACGAGCGCGTGCCCGGCACCGACATGACGCCGGAGGAGGCCTACAACGTGGCCAACCTGGACCCGGCGCTGCAGCGCGCGCTGGACGATCTCGCGCCGGATTTCCGCGTCGCCGTCGTGCTCTGCGACGTGATGGGCATGACCTACGAGGAAATCGGCGACACCCTCGGCGTGAAGATGGGCACCGTGCGCTCCCGCATCCACCGCGGGCGCGCGCAGTTGCGGGAGTCGCTGGAGAAGCAGGCGCTTGACGACGCGCACGCGAAGGAACTCATCCGCACCCGCTAACAAGCGACGTGATGTCAATGTCCAAACGCGAATTCAACTCCACCGACCACCTGAACCCGGAGGCGGTCGCCGCCTTCGTGGACGGCGAGCTGTCAGATGCGGCGTTCCGTCGCGCCGCCCGCCACTTGGAGGATTGCGAGGAGTGCAGCGCCGAGGTCGACGCCCAGCGCCGCGCCGCGAACCGGCTTCGCGTGGTGGATAACTCCAGCGTGCACGCCCCGGTGTCGCTGGTGGAGCGCCTGGCGGGCATGTGCGCCGAGGACCTCGACGGGGTGGGAGAGGCGCCGGGTCCGCGCGGTCGGGGCAGGAAGCTGGCCACTGACCTCGGCACCAACCTCGGCGCGGCGCTGCAGTCGGCTCTGGGCGCGCTGAAGCGCCGCGGGGAGTAGGGTGTTGTAGGTGTTTTCCAACATCGGCTGGGGCGAGATTTTCTTCATCCTGATCATCGGACTCATCGTGATCGGGCCCGAACGCCTGCCGTCTGTCGTGGAGGATGTGCGCGCGGCGATCTACGCCGCGAAGAAGGCCATCAACAACGCCAAGGCCGAGCTCAACGGGGAGCTGGGCGAATTCGAAGAGTTTAAAAAGCCCATCAACACCGTCTCCCAGTACGCGGCGATGGGCCCGCGCCGCGCGATGGCGAAGGTGCTGTTCGAAGACGAGGCAGGCACGGCGCAATCAGAGCCGGAACCCACCCGCTCCGGACCGCGTTCAGCGCAGTCGCAGCAGAGCCAGCCTGCGCCGCAGGAGCGGCCGAGGCCGGATCAGGCGGAGCGGCCGTCGAAAGGCAGGAGCTTCTCCTGGGAGGACATCACTTAACCCGTGGGTTGAGGCTCTTGCCGGCGAGCGACTCGCGGCGCACCTTCAGCTGGTCCGCCACCGCCTGGATGGCCTTGGCGGCGGGGGAGTCCGGCTCGGAGATGGTGACGGGGGTGCCGGTGTCGCCGTGCTCGCGAAGCTTCGGGTCCAGGGGGATGGAGCCGAGCAGCTTGACGTCGGAGTCCGTCAGCTGCGTCAGGCGCTCGGCGACCTGCTCGCCGCCGCCCTCGCCGAAGATGTTCATCACGGTGCCGTCGGGCATGGTCATACCGGACATGTTCTCGATCACGCCGGCGATCTTCTGGTCGGTCTGCTGCGCGATCGTGCCGGCGCGCTCGGCCACCTCCGCGGCGGCGGCCTGCGGGGTGGTCACGATGAGCAGCTCCGCGGTCGGCACCAGCTGCGCCACCGTGATGGCCACGTCGCCGGTGCCGGGCGGCAGATCCATGAACAACACGTCCAAGTCGCCCCAGTACACGTCCGCCAGGAACTGCTGGATCGCGCGGGTGAGCATGGGCCCGCGCCACACGATCGGCGCGTTGCCTTCCACGAACTGGCCCACGGAGATGTGGCGCACGCCGTGGGCGATCGGCGGCATGATCATCTCGTCGACAACCGTTGGGCCCTTGTTGTTCGAGCCCATCAGGCCGGGCACGGAGTGTCCGTAGATGTCCGCGTCCACCACGCCCACGCTCAGGCCCTGCGCGGATAGCGCGGTGGCCAGGTTCACGGTCATGGAGGACTTGCCCACGCCGCCCTTGCCGGAGGCGACGGCGAAGATGCGGGTGCGCGTGTCCGGGTCGGCGAACGGGATCGCAGGCCCGGTCTGCTCGCCGCGCAGCTTCAGCGCCAGCGCCCGGCGCTGCTCGTCGCTCATGGTGTGCAGGGTGACAGAGACGTCGCCGACGCCGTCGAGTTCCTCCAACACGGCGCGTGTGTTGTCTTCGATGGTGTCGCGCATCGGGCAGCCGGCGATGGTCAGGTAGATGCCCACGGCCACGTCCGCGCCGTCAATGCGCACGGATTCCACCATGTCCAGCTCGGTGATGGGCTTGCCAATCTCGGGGTCCTCCACGCGCTCGAGTGCGGCGAGGACGTCCTGCTCTGTGATGTTGTGTTCAGTAGCCATGTTGCCCTGCAGTATAACGGTGCCCCGCGGTCGAACGGATACACTGGTGGGCATGACAAATCCCATGAGCAACTCGTCTCGCGTGCCCGCGCGCGAGGTTCCCACGGGCTGGCCTGTCGGCAGCTTCAAAACGTACGCGGAGGCGCAAGCCGCGGTGGATGCGCTTTCTGACCGGGAGTTCCCGGTGGAGAAGCTGTCCATCGTGGGCGTGGATCTCATGCAGGTGGAGAAGATCACCGGCCGCCTGACCTGGGGCAAGGTGCTGGGCACCGGCGCGCTGTCCGGCCTGTGGATGGGCCTGTTCATCGGCCTGATCCTCTCGGTCTTCACGGAGCCGGGCTCGGGTTGGGTGACGTTTACCACCACGTTGATCATCGGCGCGATCTTCGGCGTGATTTTCGCGGCCGTGGCCTACGCGTTCACGGGCGGCAAGCGCGACTTCTCCTCGGCGACGGCGATCGTGGCGGGCCACTACGACGTGCTCTGCGATCCGGATGCCGCCCCGCAGGCGCGCGACCTCATCGCGGGCCAATTGCCTATCGACGACACGTCGCAGCCTAATGCGTAGACACACCCGCGCCCTGGCGGCACTTTCCGTGTGCGCGATCACGCTGTCCGGGTGCGCCGCGCTCGGACAGAAGAGCACCAGCAAGGAACCGATCGCGATCGGCATCGACGCCGACGACCCGGAGCAGCGCGTCCTGGGCGAGATTTACAGCCGCGTGCTGCAGCAGCTGGGCCGTCCCACTAGCGTCACCGCCGCCGATTTCTCGGCGGGCGACACGCTGCGCGTGCTGAAGGAAACGCCGGTGGACTTCGTGGTGACCTGCACCGGCCGCCTCGTGGAGGAAACCGACGTGGAGGCCGCCAAACGCCTGAAGAAAGAAGCGAAGGAGGAGCCGGCCGGGTTCTCGGACGTGGTCTACGACCAAGCCATCGCGGGCCTGCCCAGCACCCTGCGGACCGTGGATCCTTCGCCGGCGCAAAGCTGCGGGCGTTCCGGTGAGCTGCCGCAGAACATCATCCCGCTGTTCGACAAGTCCGGCTTCGACCGCGGCGAGATCAACCGCCTGAACTTCATCACCCGCGTCATTTCCACCAAGTCGCTGGAGGAGATGGTCGAGGACATCGAGGGCGGCGCCGACGTCCAGGACACCCTGGCGGCGTGGATGATGGAAAACGCCCACATCAACATCTACAACGACGAGCTGCCGGAGGCCGACGAGGACGGTGCCGCCGCAGGCGATTCCGCCGACAGCGCCGGCGCGCGCTAAACACGCATACCAGGCACGAGGAAGGGCCCCGGGGTCAACCCTGGGGCCCTAGCGCTTGTGGGGGAGCGCGGTGACGTGCTCCGTCGTCAAGCTACTTTGCAAATGCCTCCTCGAGCAGCTGCTTCTCCTCCTGCTGGTGCACCTTGGCCACACCGGTTGCGGTGGTGGACTGGGCGCGGCGGGACACGCGGACCATCTCCGGCATGTCCGGGATCAGGGTGCGCAGGTGCTCGTTGTAGAACGGCCATGCGCCCTGGTTTGCCGGCTCGTCCTGGACCCAGCGGATCTCCTTGGCGTTCGGGTAGTTCTTGAACGCATCCGAGAGGCGGTTGAACGGGATCGGGTGGAGCATCTCCACGCGGATGATCGCGATGTCGTCGCGGCCGTCCTTCTCCTTCTTCTTCGCCAGCTCCCAGTAGATCTTGCCGGAGCACAGCAAGATGGTGGTGACCTTGTCGGTGTCGCCGATCTTCTTGTTGCCGCGCTCGACGAAGTTCGGGTCGTCGATGACGGACTGGAAGCGCTCCACCTCGATGAAGTCAGCCGGCTGCGAGACAGCCGCCTTGTTGCGCAGCATGGACTTCGGCGTGAAGACGATCAGCGGTCGCTTCATCTCGCCGAGCGCCTGGCGGCGCAGCAGGTGGAAGTGGTTTGCCGGGGTGGACGGCTGAGCGATGGTCATGGAACCTTCCGCCACGAGCTGCAGGTAGCGTTCGATGCGGGCGGAGGAGTGGTCCGGGCCCTGGCCCTCGTAGCCGTGCGGCAGCAGCGCGATCAGCGAGGACATCTCGCCCCACTTGGTCTCGGAGGAGGAGACGTACTCGTCGATGATGGTCTGCGCGCCGTTGGCGAAGTCGCCGAACTGCGCCTCCCAAGCGACCACGGCTTCCTTGTTGCCCAGGGTGTAGCCGTACTCGAAGCCCATGCCGGCGTACTCCGTCAGGGCGGAGTTGAACACCTGGAAGTGGCCGCCGTCGCCGTTCTCCTGCGCGTTGTGGTCCAACGGGTTGTACGGCTCGGCGTTGTCCGGGTTGTACAGCACCGCGTGGCGCTGGGTGAAGGTGCCGCGCTGGGAGTCCTCGCCGGCGAGGCGGACAAACTTGCCCTGCTCCGCCAGGGAACCGAAGGCGAGCAGCTCGCCCCAGCCCCAGTCGATGTCGCCGTCGGTGAACGAGCCGCCGCGCTTCTTCAGCACGGACTTCAGGCGCTTGTTCGGCGTGAAGTCCTCCGGCAGGTTCGCGTACGCGTCCGCGAGGCGCTTGAACTGCTCCTCGGGGATGTTGGTGTCCAGGCCGCGGGTGAGCTCCTGGGACTCGGTGATGCCGGTCTGCTCGCTCGGCTGGCCCTTCTCCGCCTTGACGTCGGAGAAGACGGAATCCAGCTGGTCGTGGAAGTCCTGTGCTGCCTTCTCAGCGTCTTCCTCGGTAATGTCGCCGCGGCCGATGAGGTCCTGCGTGTAGCGGGTGCGCACCGACGGGTGGGAGTTGATGCGGTCGTACATGACCGGCTGGGTCACCGTCGGGTCGTCGGCCTCGTTGTGGCCGCGCAGGCGGTAGCAGATCAGGTCGATGAAGACGTCCTTGCCAAACTCGCGGCGGTACTCGGTGGCCAGCTGGGCAACCCATGCGGCGGCCTCCGGGTCGTCGCCGTTGACGTGGAACACCGGGCAGTCGAAGCCCTTGGCCAGGTCGGTGGCGTAGTAGGAGGAACGGCCGGAATCCGGGGTGGTGGTGAAGCCGATCTGGTTGTTCACCACGATGTGGATGGTGCCGCCGACGGTGTAGCCCGGCAGGCGGGACAGGTTCAGGGTCTCCTGAACCACGCCCAGGCCGGTGAAGGAAGCGTCGCCGTGCAGCATCAGCGGCACGACCGGGTGGTCCTCGCGGCCCTTGGCAAGCTTGATCTGGTCTTCCTTGGCGCGGGCCATGCCCACCAGGACCGGGTCCACGGCCTCGAGGTGGGACGGGTTGGCGGCCAGGGAGACCTTGATCTCGCCGTCGCCGAACATCTGGATGTGCTCGCCCTCGAAGCCGAGGTGGTACTTCACGTCGCCGGAGCCGCCCTGTTGGGCTGCGCGCATGTTGCCCTCAAACTCGTTGAAGATGGTGGCGACCGGCTTGCCCACGATGTTGAACAGCACGTTCAGGCGGCCGCGGTGCGGCATGCCGATGACAACCTCTTCGAGGCCCTGGCCTGCGGCGGTGTCGATGATGGCGTCCATCAGCGGGATCAGGGTCTCGGCGCCCTCAAGCGAGAAGCGCTTCTGGCCGAGGTACTTGGTCTGCAGGAAGTTCTCGAAGGCCTCGGCGGCGTTGAGCTTCTGCAGGATGTACTTCTGCTCCGGGCCGGTCGGCTTGGGCATGCCGGCCTCGACACGGTCGCGCAGCCACTCGCGCTCGTCGCGGTCCATGATGTGGGAGTACTCGGTGCCCACCTTCAGGGTGTAGGCGGCGCGCAGGCGCGACATGACCTCGCGCAGAGTCATCTGCTCCTTGCCACCGAAGCCGCCGACGTGGAAGACGCGGTCCAGGTCCCACAGGGTCAGGCCGTGGGTTTCCATGAGCAGGTCGCGGGAGTCCGGCTTGGGCAGGCCCGGCTGGTGCCAGTGCAGCGGGTTGGTGTCGGCGATGAGGTGGCCGCGGGAGCGGTACGCCTCGATCAGCTGCATGACGCGGGTGTCCTTGTTGATGCCGGTGTTCGGCTCGTCCTGTGCCCAGCGCAGCGGCGCATACGGGATCTGCAGGGAGCGGAAGATCTCGTCCCAGAACTTGTCGTCGATGAGCAGCTGGGAGATGTCGCGCAGGAACTCGCCGGACTCCGCGCCCTGGATGACGCGGTGGTCGTAGGTGGAGGTCAGGGTGACCAGCTTGCCCACGCCGAGCTCGGCGAGGCGGTCCTCGGAGGCGCCTGCGAACTCCGCCGGGTAGTCCATTGCGCCGACGCCGACGATGGTGCCCTGCCCCTTGGTCAGGCGCGGGATGGAGTGGCGGGTGCCGATGCCGCCCGGGTTGGTCAGCTGGATGGTCACGCCGGAGAAGTCGTCCATGGTGAGCTTGCCGTCGCGGGCGCGGGCGACGATGTCCTCGTACGCCTCGACGAACTCGTTGAAGGACTTGTTCTCGCACTCCTTGATGGCGGCGACGACCAGGGAGCGGGAGCCGTTCTTGCCCGGCAGGTCGATGGCCAGGCCGAGGTTGATGTGCTCCGGCTGCACCGCGAAGGACTTGTTGCCGTCCTCCTTGTAGTTCTTGTTCATGTCCGGGTGCAGCTTGGTGGCCAGGACAATGGCGTAGCCCAGGATGTGGGTGAAGGAGACCTTGCCGCCGCGGGTGCGCTTGAGGTGGTCGTTGATCAGCGCGCGGTTTTCAAACATGAGCTTGACCGGCATGTCGCGCACGGTGGTCGCCGTCGGCACCTCGAGCGACTCGTTCATGTTCTTGGCAATGGCCTTGAAAGCGCCCTTGAGCTGGAACTCGCCGGGCTCTGCCTCGACCTGGTTGACCTTGTCCAGCGGGGAGGACTTCGCCGGGGCGGCGGGGCGCTTCGGCTTCGCGGCGACCTTGGCCGCTGCCTCGTCCACCTTGGTCTCGCGGCCGTCCTGGCTCGGGGCGCCGGTGCTGCGGGAGACCTTCGGGTCAGTCTTCGGAGTGCTTGCGCTCTCGTCGGAAGGGGTGACGTTGGGGGTGCCCTTCGCGGTCTTCGGAGCGCCCTTGTTCTCGAAGAGTTCGCGCCATTCGGCGTCCACCGAGTTGGGGTCGTCCTTGTACTGCTGGAACATCTCGTCAACCAGCCAGCTGTTCTGGCCGAACGTGTTTTCGCTGCTCACGGCAGGTTCTCGCCTTCCTTCTGGGTTGTGTTCGCGGAACGTTTCTTTGACTGTAATCGTCGGCGCTGGTAACGCGCTAACTTGGGTTGTTCCTCTCCACGGGGGCCCATAGTTTCACCCCCGTTATCGGTTAACAGCCCACATATGGGCATATCTTCCGCCTGCGGAGATGAGGTCCTCGTGGCAGCCGTCTTCAATGATACGTCCTTCATCCACGACGAGTATGCGGTCGGCCCGCGCGGCTGTGGCGAGGCGGTGCGCGACGACGACGGAGGTGCGCCCCGCCATCGCCTTGTCGGAGGCATCGAGCACAGCGCGTTCGGTGGCGGGGTCGAGGGTGGCCGTGGCTTCGTCGAGAAGCAGCACCGCGGGTGTGAGCATCTCCGCGCGGGCAAGCGCGATGATCTGGCGCTGCCCGGAGCTTAAGCCCCGGCCGCGTTCGCCGACGCGCGCGTTGAAGCCGCCGGGGATGGTGCCGATGACGCCGAGGGCGCCGATGCGTTCCACCGCGGCCTGCACCTCGGCGTCCGTGGCGCCGGCGGCCCCGTAGGCGATGTTGTCCGCGACGGTGCCGGGGAAGAGGTAGGACTCCTGCGGCACCTGCGCGAGCGCGCGCCGCCACTCCGCCAGCGGGAACTCGGCGACGTTCGTCCCCGACGCGCGCACGACACCTTCCACTGGGTCGTAGAAGCGGGCCAGCAGCTTGACGACGGTCGACTTGCCCGCCCCCGTCGGACCCACGAGAGCCACGGTGGAGCCGGGCGAAAGGGACAAATCCATGCCGTCGATGACTGGCTCTGAATCCGGCGAGTAGCCGAAGGTGACGTCGTCAAGCGAAAGCTCCCCGGACGCTGCGGTGCGCGCACCGGGGCGGGTGCCGGTGTCGGGGACGGTGGTGCGCTCGGCGAGGAGTTCGCGGATGCGGTCGAAGCTGACGGTGGCTTGCTGCCAGGAGTCGAAGATTTGGCCCAGCTGCTGGATCGGGCCGTAGAGCTGGCTGAGGTACATGGTGAACGCGACGAGCACGCCGACCGACAGCGTGCCGTCCGCGATGCGGGTGGCGCCGACGCCGATGATCACCGCGGTCATGACCTGGGAGACGAACTGCATGCCGGGGAAGTACAGGCCCACCAGGCGCACAGAGTTCATGCGGATGCGCCGGTATTCGTCGCTCATCCGGGCAAAGCGCGACTCGAAGTGGTCTTGGGCGAGGTGGGTCTGGGTGACGCGGATGCCGCCGATGAGCTCGGCGAACTCGCCGTTGACCGCGGAAATCTGCGCACGCGCGGCGGCGTAGAAGCGCTTGGAGAAGTGCCGGAAGCCCCAGGTGGCCAGCGCGATGACGGGCACGGCGGCGAACGCGACGAGGGCGAGCTGGCCGTCGGTGGCCACCAGCATCACCGTCACGCCAGCGAGCGAGCCGACTGCGACGATGGCTTGGGCCAGCCCGGTTTGCAGGAAGCTGGACAGTGTGTCGATGTCCGTGGTCATGCGCGTCATGATCTTGCCGGACAGGCGCGACTCGAAGTAGCTCAAGCCCAGCTGCTGCAGGTGGGCGTACGAGCGCAGGCGCAGGCCGTAGAGGAGGCGCTCGCCGGAGCGCGAGGACAGCACCGTCATCACGGTCATGGACGCCCACGCCACCGCCACCACACCGAGCGCGATCAGCCCGGTGTGGATCAGGCTGGCCTGGTCCGAGTTAGCGATGCCGCGGTCCACGGCCGCGCGCACGAGGGTGGGAAACGCGAGGTCCGCCAGCACGCCGACCACCAGCAGCGCCACGGTGCCGGCGATGAGCCAGCGCACCGCGCGGAACAGGTCGCGCACGTGGAAGTCGCTGGATGGGGTGCGAAGCTGCTCCAGGCGCTCGGCGCTCAAATCCGGCTGCTCGGTGGCCTCCGGGAGTTTCTCCACCCGGGCGAGCAGCTCCGGGGTGGCGTTGACCGTGGACGCGCGACCGGTGGTGGGCACGATCACGCGCTCGCGCTCGGGCTCGGTGACCTCGGGCCACAGATCGGTGCGGGTCGGGGCCGCGGGCAGCTCCGTAGGCGTGTCCGCGGACATGGTGGCCAGGTACTCCGGGCTCTCAACCACCTCATCGCGGGGGCCACACTTGACGACGGCTCCGCCGCGCACCACCGCAACCTCATCCGCGTGGTCCACGGTGGACTGACGGTGCGCGACCGTGAGCACCGCGACGTCTGTGAGCTCCTCGCGCAGGTTGGCCAGGATGCGGGATTCGGTGACGGCGTCGATGGCGCTGGTGGCGTCGTCGAGCACGAGCACCTCCGGCTTCGCCATGAGCGCGCGGGCCAGCGCGATGCGTTGGCGCTGCCCGCCGGAAAGCGTCAGGCCTCGCTCGCCGACTTCGGTTTCGTAGCCGTCCGGCAACCGCTCGATGAATTCGTCGGCGCAGGCCAGGCGCGCCGCCTCGCGCACCGCGGCGTCGAGCTCATCCGGCGGGAGGTGAGAGCCCATGGCGATGTTGTCGCGCACGGACGAGGAGAACAGAAACGCCTCGTCGAACACGCACAGGACCTTGTGGCGCAGTGCGGCGGGGGAGGCGGAGCCGTCGAGAAGCTTCACGCTCCCGGAATCCGGCTGGTAGAAGCCGCCGGCGAGCTGGACGGCCATGGTTTTGCCCGCGCCGGGCGGGCCGACGAGCGCGACCGTTTCGCCCGGGCGGACGGTGAGCGAGAAGCCGTTGAGGACGGGGTTGCCGCCGGTGGAAAAGTGCACGTTGTCAAAGCGCAGGCCGGTGCCGGCCGTGGGGGCTGCGGCGGTCTCAGCGGCGGGGGCAAGCTTGAGCACGTCGTCAAGGCGGTCGAAGGAACTCATGCCCATCTGCAGGCGCACGTACTGGTTGGTCAGCATGGACAGCATCGACGTCATGGAGGTCAGGTACGCCGTGAACGCGACGAACTCGCCGATGGTGATCTGCCCGCGGATGGCCAGCATGCCGCCGGCGATGATGGTGACCACCAGCGCGACCTTGGGCAGCTGCGAGAGGACCGGCTGGAAGCGCGCCGTGAGCTTCGCCGCGCGCATCTTCACCGCGTAGAGGTGGCGGCCAAGCTGATCCAGCTGGTCGATCTCGCGCTGCTCCTGTCCGAACGCCTTGACCACGCGAACGCCCGAGACGGTCTGCTCGACGTGCTCGGCAAGCTCCGCGGTGGCGTGCTGGTTCACCCACGTGGCGGCGTAGAGCGTTTTGCGCGAGCGGTTGGCCTCCCACAGGATCAGCGGCAGCAGCGCCAGCGACATCAGGGTCAACGGGATGTCCATCCACAGCATCACCGCCAGGGTGAGCGCGAGCTGCACCACGCGCGTGAGAAGCATGGGCAGGTTGGCCAGCACCATGTGGTACTGGTTCAAATCCGAGATGGAGCGCGAGACGATTTGTCCGGTGACGATTGTGTCCTGGCCCGGGCCGTCTAAGCGGTGCAGCGTGCGCAGGATTTCGGTGCGCAGCCAGTGCTGGGAGCTGGATGCCAGCCGGCCCGCCGTGACGCGGCGGGTGAAACTTAAGACGTAGGTGGCCGCGGCGACGGCGACCATCGCCCACGCGGTGCGCGTCACCGATCCTTCCGCGTTGCCGGTGGCGATGTCCACCGCGTGGCCGGTCAGCGCCGGCACCGCCGTCTGGAACACGGCGGCGAGCGTGGCGGCGGCAAAGGCGGCGACGGCTGCGGGCCGGTTGGCGCGAAGGGATCTGGTGAGCAGGGGGTTAATTGTTGTCGCCGTCCTTGTCCTCGTCCTTGAACTGGCGCAGGATCCAGGCGGCGAAGTCCTTCTGGTTCAGGCTCAGGCCCTTGCCATCCTCGTCGGTGTCTTTGTCCGGCAGCGGGGTGGCAAAACCTGCCGGCACCGCGCCGAGGCCGGACTGGATGTTGCCGATCACGCCGTCGGCCAGCTTGCGGTTGGCGGTGGTGCCGGCGACCGCGCCGATGCCCAGTGGCATGAGCTTGCCCAGCCACGCGCGACGCTGGGACTTGCGCATGGAGCGCATGGCGATGCGCTGCAGCACGTTGTTGGTGTTGGACAGGGTCGGGCCGGAGAATTTGGTCAGGGTGGACTTGCCGGGGATCTTGCCGGCGTCGTCGCCAAGCATGGCGTCCACAATCGCCAGGCCCTTCGCGCCCATCAGCAGCGAGAGCACGAGCGCGCGGCGGCGCTCCGGGTCCTCGATGTCCTCGCCGCGTAGGTAGGCGGATGCCACGGCGTAGAACGCGGCGAGGTCCAAAAACAGCACAGATTCGCCCGCCACTGCGGCCGCGCCGGTAAACAGGCCGATGCCGGGCACGGCGGCTGCGGCACCCACGCCCGCGCCGGTGCCGGTGACGGTGTTTTTCAGGTGCTCGTCCATAAGATTCTGAATCTCCGCAGGCGTGGCCTCCGGGTTCTGGCGGCGCAGCCAGTTCACGTAGGTGCGGATGGTGGAGGTCTGCATCTGAACAGCCTTATCCACCGCGCCGATAAACGCGCGCCCCAGCGGGCCGGCGTCCTTTTCTAACTGCGTCGGGTCTTCGCGCAGCGCCTCTTCAATTTCCTGGCGGACGGCGAGGTCCTGGTTCTTTTTCTTGTTGCCGAACATCGTGTGCTCTTTCGTTAATAGGTTTTTTACGTCGGTCCAGCTTAGTTGGATGTTGTGCGCATGCGTCTACGCTGGATGCCATGACTGCCGCCGAGCACCCTGTCGCAGACACCACCGCGGGCAAGGTCCGCGGCGTGGTGGATGCGCGCTCCGGCATGCGCACCTGGCGCGGCGTGCCGTTCGGCGCCTCCACGGCGCACACAGGCAGGTTCCGCGCCCCGCAGCCCGCGGAGAAGTGGCAGGGGCTTTACGACGCCTCACGGTTCGCCCCGCCCGCCATGCAGGGCACCTTCGGCTGGCGCGACGCCGTCATCGGCACCGAGGACTGTCTGACGCTCGACATCGTGCGCCCCGACACCGACGAGGAGCTGCCGGTGGTGGTCTACTTCCACGGCGGCACGTTTGTCACCGGCGCCAGCAACGAGAAGGTGCTGCAGGGGCATTTGCTTGCCGACGCCACGAACGTCGTTTACGTCTCCGTGAACTTCCGCCTGGGCGTGCTGGGGTATTTGGACTTCCGCTCGCTGGGCCACGACTGCGTGGCCACGCCTGCGCTGTTGGACCAGATCCTGGCGCTGGAGTGGGTGCGCGCGAACATCGCCAACTTCGGCGGGGACCCGGGCCGGGTGACCATCATGGGCGAATCCGCCGGTGGGGCGGCCGTGGTGCACCTGATGTGCTCGCCCTCGGCACGCGGGCTGTTCCACGGCGCGGTGGCCCAATCGCCGCCGCCGGCCAGTGTGCACTCGCGCCTGCAGGCCGCGATGTGGGTGCGCGAACTGGTCAACCGGATGGGTCTGCCGCGAACCACCACGCTGGCCGACCTGCGCGAGACCCGCGCCGAGGAACTCGTGCGCGCCGGCCAATCCATGCTGCTCAACACCAAGGAACTGGTGCAGCTGAACACCAGCTTTATGCCCACCGTGGACGGGGAGACGCTCACCGCGCACCCCATCGACACCTTCGAGGCCGGCGAGCAGGCGGCCGTGCCGCTGATCGTGGGCACCAATTCGGACGAGGCGAGCTTTGCCAAGGCGATCTACCAAACCACAAAGACTCGCCAGCGGGCGGCGCGCCGGGCGCTGGAGGCGTTCGACCCGGACAACGCCCAGTCGGTACTGCGCGCCTACGACTACGCCGGGGAGCGCGGCGACTATGCCGACCTCATCGCCGACGCGGTGTTCTGGGCGCCGACGGTGATCCTGGCCACCGCACACCGCAGGAAGGCGAGCACGTGGATGTACCGCTTCGACCACGCGTCTGCCGCGATGCGCATGCTGGGCTTGGGCGCGATGCACACCGCCGATCTGGGCGCGGTGTTCGGCGAACCGAACGCCACGAAGGCCTCGCGCTGGGACGTCTTCGGCGGATCTGAGGCGTTCACTGAGGTCAGCCGGGTGATGCAGCACCACTGGGGGCAGTTCTTCCACACCGGCGCGCCGGGCGAGGAGTGGCCGGTCTACGGTTTCCGCTCCGACGATAGGCCGGGACGTGCGACGGCCGTGTTCGACGCTGGTATGCGGGTGGAGTGGGACCCGAAGGCGTCGCAGCGCAGGGCGTGGGAGGGCTTTGACATGCGCGAGTGGGGCATCCACCGCCAGGACCTGATGGATTCGGCCGCATCGCTGCTCGGTGCCGCCCATCCGTCATGGGGTGACAGTTAACCCCGCCGTGACAGGGAAATGCCACGCATGCGCAAGCATTCGTGGCTAGGCTTGTGCCCGTTGTGGCCGAGCTTGGGAAGGAACCACCGACATGAGCTTTTTCGAGGACATCGCAGCGGCGCTCGACCGCGAAGGCATCGAGTCCCGCGTGGGCGGCGACACCATGTTCGTGCCCATGACGGCGGCGCTGGAGATCCAGTTCGTGGAGATTGATCCGCACTTGCCGGCCGCCAACGTCTACATCGCGGCCGCGGACGTGGACGAGGACGACGAGGACTTCGAGGCCGTGCTGGTAGCCGTGGTGTTCTCCGTGGAGGACGCCGTGGCCGCGGTGGCGGAGCACATGGCCACCGACCAGGTGATCACCGTGCTGCGCGACCTGCTGGAGGGCACCGACGAGCGCATCGGCGACCTGGAGTTCTTCCAGGACCACTTGAACCCGCAGCAGGTGCGCGCCGAGGTGGGCGAGAACGCAGAGCTTTTGGTCACCATCGACACCGTCGAGGGCACCCCGCACGCCAAGGTCACCTTCATCGCGCTGCCGGACGATTACGACGACGTGCTCGACGACGCCGAGGGCGAGCTCTGGGAGTCCGACGGCGACGCGGAACTGACCGAGGAGGACCGCGCCCGCCTCTTCGACGCCATCCACGACGAGGCCCTCATCGACGCCGAGCGCCTCGAGCTGGGCAGCTTCACGGACTTTGACAGGCTTTTCGACGTGCTCTCGCTCGCCGCCGACCAGGCCGAGGACTGGGAGTCACAGCTGCTACCCGTGGACGACGAGTTTGATGAGCCGGAGATCTACGACCTGTTCGGCCAGGACGACGAGGACGACGATGCCGACTTCGACGAGGATGTCGACTCCGAAGAAGACGACGAAGACGAGGGTCTCCCCGGCATCGACGAGGACGACAGCAGCGACGCCGCCCGCGGCTAAGCGGCGCTGAGCCCCTCGAACATCGACGACGGCGAGGCGATCGGGGTGAACGTGCCGTCGACGAGCCACACGTAGTTCGCCGTGCGCGCGCCGGCCAGTTCGTGCACTGCGTGCGCGCAGTCGTCAGGGATCAGCGCGCGCACCCACGCTTCGGTGAGCACGGTGTCCACCAGGCTGCCGGTGGTGTCGGCGATGCGGACCTCGATCAGGTACGCGGGTACCTGGTCGCCTCCGTAGCCCTGTATCCGGGCCCGCGCCCGTGGGCCGACCCTGCGCCGTGTCACGGCCAGAGTTAGCTGCGGCCCGTTGGCCACCCGCGGCAGGGTGAGCACCGGCGGGCGCCACGCGGCGGTGGGCCGGGACAGGGAACGAGGGTGGTGCATGACGGCCTGGGCGGACTCGATGATTGCGGGGTGGCGCTCGCGGATCTCCTCGGCAAGCGCCTCCGGGGTGTAGGCGGGGGAGTGGGACATATCGTTTCGGCTGACGCTGCGCAGCGGATTCTTCGTGTTGAACTTCATGGCGCACACACTACGAAGCGCAGCCGACACCACCGCCCACCCGTTCGAACATATGAACTAAAGTGATGACTCTACCTGGGGTGATTTTGCATTGCGGCAAATATTTGCCACATTGCCAAATCGGAACACCCCACCCGCCGATGTACGCTAACCAGCAATGAGCGCCGACAATTCAACACCACAAACAACACAAGCACAGAAGCCCCAGATCCAACCGAAGATCCCGCGCACGATCTGGGTCCTTGTCGGCGCCGCGTTCATCATCGCCCTCGGCTACGGGCTCATCGCCCCGGTGCTCCCGCAGTTCGCTGGCAGCTTCGGCGTGTCCATGGCCGCGGCCGGCGCGGTGATCTCCATCTTCGCGTTGGCGCGGTTGTTGGGGGCGCCGGGGGCGGGCTGGCTCGTCGATAGGCTTGGCTCCCGTCCGATCTACCTCACTGGCCTGCTTATCGTCGCCGCCTCCACGTTCTTCGTGGCCTTCGCGCAGGCCTATTGGCAGATCCTGGCCCTGCGGTTTATCGCAGGCTTCGGCTCGACCATGTTCACGCTGTCCGCCCAGGCGCTGATTGTGCGGGTGACGCACCCGAGCATCCGCGGGCGCGCCAACGCGCTGTACGCCTCCGCGTTTCTGGTGGGCAATGTCGTCGGCCCGATTATCGGCGCCGCGCTGTCCTTCCTGGGGTTCCGCGCGCCGTTTGTCATTTACGGCCTCGCGGTGGCGGCCGCTGCCGTCGCGGTCGGCGGGCTCACCCAGCCACGGCCCGGCTCCGAGCCGCTGCCTGCGGCGAAGCCGAAGATGCGCGTGCGACAGGCGTGGCAAACCTCCACCTACAAGGCGCTGTTGGCCGCCGGGTTCACCAACGGATTCGTCAACATGGGCTCGCGTGTGGCCATCCTGCCGCTGTTCGCGGCGGCCGTCTTCGAGCGCGGGGGAGCGGCCGCCGGTTTGGCGCTGACAGCCTTCGCGTTCGGCATGGCCGTGACCCTGCAGTTCTCCGGCAGGCTCGCCGACAGCCTGGGCCGCCGCCCGATGGTCGCCGCGGGCTTGGCCACCTCCGGCGTGTTCACGGCACTCCTCGGCGGCGCCACCAGCTTCTGGCCGCTGGTGCTGCTCTCCGCCGCGGCCGGCATCGGCGCGGGCCTGATGAGCCCCGCCACCCAGGCCACGCTCGCGGACATCATCGGCAATGAGCGCTCTGGCGGTACAGTGCTGTCCACGTACCAAATGACGCAGGACGCTGGCACCATTCTCGCGCCGGTGCTGCTCGGCGCCGTCGCGGAGGCCGCGGGCTTCCAGGCCGCGTTCGGCGTCTGCGGCGCGGTGTGCGCCACCACGCTTGTGATCTGGCTTGTTGCCGGGAAGGAAACGAAACCGTGAGAGTCATCCTGGACTGCGACCCCGGCATCGACGACACCTACGCCATTATCTTCCTCACCGCCGCGGCGCATGGGGGGCTCATTGAGCTCGATTGCCTAACGACGACCTCCGGCAATGCCCCCGCCGACCAATGCGCGCAAAACGGCGCCTGGATCCTGGGGCAGTGCGGGCTGCCCATCATCTCCCTTGCCGCCGGCATTCCGGAGCCTCTCGAGGTGGAGCTGACCACCACGCCCGAAACCCATGGCGACACCGGCCTCGGCTACGCCCAAGCACCCGAGCGCCACGTGGAGCACGACTGGGACGCGCTGTGGATCGACTCCATCGAGCGCGGCACCGACGACCTCTACCTGATCGTCACCGGGCCCATGACCAACCTGGCCGCCTTCGCGCACGCTCACCCGGAACACTTTGCGAAGCTCAAGCACATCACCGTCATGGGCGGGGCGGTGAACTACCCGGGCAACACCACGCCGAGCGCGGAGTGGAACTTCTGGGTGGACCCGCACGCCGCCGCCGACGTATTCGCCATGGCACAGACCCCGATCACCTTGTGCTCGCTTGGCGTGACGGAGCGGATGGTGCTCAAGCCCGAGGCGTTGGCGGAGTTCGTCGATAAGCTTGGCGGCTCCCCCGTGGCGCAGCACCTGGAGGCGATCACGCGGTTTTACTTCGAGTTCCACGAGGATGTGGGCGAGGGGTATCAGGCGCAGATCCACGACCTGCTCACTGTGCTGATCGCGCTGGGGCTGGTGGGGTACTCCTGGAAGGACACCACCGTCGCCGTGGAGGCGGATTCCGAGCTCATGCGAGGCACCTCCGTGGCCGACCTGCGCGGGATCTGGGAGCGCGAACCCAACGCGCGCCTGGTCACCGACGCGGACGTCGAGTTGGCCTGGGGCTGGTTCACGTGGGCGTGCGAGGTGCACGCGAAGGTCGCCGCCGGCGACGCCGAGATTGTGGAGCTGCGCCACCAGCGTGCCGACGACTAGGTGGTTCGCGCCCGCCGCCTGCTACACTCCCGAACCGATAGCCCAGCCGAGGTGACATAGGCGATGAGGGCTGTACTTCCCGTTCCTCCCCGCACACCACTCGGAGTTTCCATGTCACACACTGTTTCCACTCAGGCCGCGCAGACCGCGCAAAAGGCCGAATGGACCCCCGCCCGCCGCGCGCTCGTCATCGCAGGCGCCGTCCTCATCGCCGCTACCTGGCTGTACTTCGTTCTGGTTCACCCGGCAGATTGGGATCAGGTCACCGGCTCCGGGCAGGGCATCGCGCTGCTCGCCGGCTACGGCATCGGCACCGCGCTGCTGCTCGCAGCGGTGATCCCGGTGCTTCCGGCGCGCACGCTGGGGCTGATCCCGATCGCGATCATCATCAACTCCGTCGTCGGCGAGATCGTCGGCTCGATCGGCCTGCCGCTGTACCTGGATTCCGTGGGCACGGTGCTCGTCGCAGCGCTCGCCGGCCCGGTTGCGGGCATGGCCACCGGCGCGCTGAACAACGTGGTGTGGGGCCTGCTCAACCCGGCCGCGCTGCCGTTCGCCGCGGGTGCGGCGCTGATCGGTTGGTTGGCCGGCGTGTTCATCCACCGCTTCAACGCCCTGCGCAACATCGCCACCGTGATCGGCTTCGGCCTGGTGCTGGGTCTGGTCGGAGGCATGGTCGCCGCCCCGGTCGCGGCCTACGTCTACGGCGGCACCGCGGGTGTGGGCACCGGCGCGCTGGTCAGCCTGTTTCGTGAGATGGGCGGCTCGCTGATCGCGTCCGTGACCACCCAGGCGTTCATCTCGGACCCGGTGGACAAGGTCATCGTCATGCTGGTGGCGTTCTTCACGGTCAAGGCGCTGCCGAAGCGCACCGTCGCCGCCTTCGCCCCGCAGACCAAGCAGAGCTAGCCCAGCAAGAAGCCAACCAACATGCCCCAGACCCGCCTGAACCCGCTGACCGCCCTGGTCATCGGCGCGTCCGGCTGGATTCTGGCGCTGGGGATCAATACCCTGATGGCCTCGCTCGCCATCATCGCCGCAGCCCTGACAGCCGGCACCTGGCGCACCCGCAACCCCTCCGTCGTGGCGGCCACCGCACTCCTCGCAGCACCTGTGGCCGCGTCGATGGTGCTCATCCACGCGCCCTACGGCGAGCACCGCATCGCCCCGCTCATCACTTCCGACGGGCTTGCCGACGCCGCCCACCTCACCGCCCGCTTCACCGCGCTCGTCGCGTGCCTGCTCGCGGCCGTGGCCTGGACGCGCACCCCGGATCTGGCCAAGGCCTTGCAGAGCACAAAAGGCGGCAACCGCATCGGCTACATCGCTGGCACCACGCTGCAGCTCGGCCCCCAGGGCGCGCACCGCGCACGCATCACACGCGACGCCAACCGCCTCAAGCAGCGACCGATCAAAGCCAAAACAGTCGTCCCGCACCTGATTATGCCCGTGCTCACGGAGCTGCTCACCCAGGCCGGTGCCCGCGGCCAGGCGCTGGAAACCGCAGGCTACGACCTCACCGGCCCCCGCACCGTCCTGCGCCCCGTGCACGACAGCACCCTCCAGCGCGCCGCGCGCATCCTCATCCCGCTGATCTGCGTGGCGGTGGCCCTATGGATCTAACGCCGCTGAAGCAAGCACTGGACCAGCACCGCGCCGTCGAGGTCATCGGCAACTCTGGCGCGGGCCTGACCACCCTCGCGACCCAGGCGCACAACGAGTGGGACGGCGCCGCCGTGGTCCAGCAGGACGCCACCGCGCACGTGTCCTACCTGCGCGACACGGTCATTGAGGAGGTCGCGCTCGGCCTGGAGCAGCGCGGCACACCCATCCCAGAGATGCAGCGCCGCTGCGAGCGCATCCTCAACGCCGCGGGCATGACCGAGCTCGCCGAGCGCCACCCCGCACAACTCTCCGGCGGCCAAACCCGCCGCCTGGCCATCGCAGCCGTCGCGGTCCTCGAGCCGGACATCCTGCTTCTGGACGACCCCTTCGCCGGCCTCGACCCCACCTCCGCCACCCACATCATCCGCCTCCTCGAAGCCCTGCCGTCGTGCGTCGTGGTCCTCGGCAACCGCCCCCGCCTCGATGCAGCAAAGCTTTCGCTTATCGACGGCATCCTGTCCCCCTCACCCCCTCCCACCCACGAAATCAGCCTGCCCCCACGCGTGAAACCCACCGGTGAGCTGATCGACCTCGGTGAGGTGTCCGCCACCCGCGGCGGAAAACCCCGGAAGTGGTGGCAGTTCCGCGCAAACGAGGACCCGGAGTTCACCGCTGGCCCTATCCACCTGACCGTGCGCCCCGGCCAGGCCGTGTGGCTTCGCGGCGACAACGGCGCCGGCAAAACCACACTGCTGCGCGCGATGGCCGGCCTCGACGGCAACCCTGGCCTCGCTCTCGGCGTCTCACTCGCCCTGCAGCGCGCCGCCGACCAACTTGCGGAATCCACGGTGGGGGAGTTCGTCGGCGACCCAGACGCCGTCGCCGAACTCGGCCTGGACCCGGAAACCCACCCTCTCGACCTGCCAGCCGCGCACCTACGCCTGGCTCAGCTCGCCCAAGTCTTCGCTCAGAACCGGCCGCTCGTGCTTCTCGACGAACCCGACGTCGGCCTCGATACCCCTTCACGCGACCGCGCTCACGCCCTTATCTCCGAGGGACTAAGCACCAGCCAGGCCGTGATCTTCACCTGCCACGACACCTCCTTCGCTGCGGAGGTAGGGGAGTACGCGGTAGTAGGTGAGGTGTGTATGAGGTGACAAGATTTCAAAGGCGTAAAATTTAGATGCTGCGGCCATGAACCCCGATGACACTTGACGAAGGTATGTTCGATTTTAAGTTCTGGCTGCCCGCGCTCTCGATATGCTTTAGCGGATTTACACTTTCCCTGTTTCCGACGTTAAGGTATCGAAGTGTCTAAACCCGATCCATTTGCAGTGCGCCAAATCAAAGGACCCTTTATCAAACTGCCGCTGCATCCGCATTACTGCAGCTCAGAGGCGGAGCTTCTGGAGTATGCGGAGAGCCGGAGGAAGAATGGAGCGCTTTTGGGAGCGGACCTATTTGCTGGCGCTGGGGGATTGAGTGAGGGTCTTGGCCAGGCGGGGATTGAAGTGATCCTAGGGGTCGATCACTATCCATATGCTGTGGAGACTCACGCGGCTAGATTTCCGGGAATGTCCACAAATTGGGACCTCTCTACTTCCGGGAATGTTCAGCGTGTGGCCGATTTAATGAAGAACGCTGGGATTGATGTCTTGGCTGGAGGGCCACCTTGCCAGCCATTTTCTAAAGCGGGAAGAGCGGGCATTCGGAATCTGGTGGAGCGAGGTGAGCGTGATCCAATCGACCAGCGTAGAAATCTATGGCGTGCGTATTTGGAAGTAGTGCAATTGGCACAGCCGCGCGCGGTAATTATGGAGAATGTCCCTGATATTGCGCTGGACAAAGAAATGTTCATTTTACGTTCGATGGTTACAGAGCTCGAACAAATGGGCTATAGCGTTGAGGGGAAAGTTGTTGACGCGTGGCGTTATGGTGTTCCACAGTTTCGACAAAGGTTTATCCTAGTCGCTCTTCGAGACGGAATTTCATTCGAATGGCCTAACGAACAAGCCAGTAAGGTCTCAGTGTGGAACGCAATTGGCGATCTTCCCGAAATTGAAGGAGGGGCTCGGCCAGCGGGTGAAGATGGCGGATGGTGGAGATACAACGAGCCGATTACAAGCTTTCAGCGAGAGATGCGAAAAAACGTTCCGATGTCAATGAATCATCGCATCTACGACCACATCACGAGGCCTGTGCGTGAGGATGATAGACGAGCTTTCGAGCAGATGACGGCATCAACGAAGTATTCTGATCTACCAGCAGAATTGCGGAGATACCGGTCGGATATCTTCAACGATAAATACAAGCGGCTCGACGAAAATGATCTTTCCAGGACAATAACGGCTCACATCGCGAAGGATGGATACGGATTCATTCATCCGCGACAGCCTCGCACGATCAGCGTAAGAGAGGCTGCTCGCTTACAAACATTTCCTGATGATTTCAGGTTTTCAGGTCCCCCAAGCGCAGCTTTTAAGCAGATTGGAAATGCAGTACCCGTTCGTTTGGGGAAAAGTATCGGCAAAGCAGTCGTAGAGTCTTTGGAAGCTGGTAGGAAAAAATCAACCAATGCGAATTGGACCTGTTCGGCTTTAGCATCATGGTATGAGGAGCGTCCTACCCAGGAACTGATTTACCCTTGGCTAAGGGAAGGTACGCGGTGGCACATTGTGGTAGCGGAAACATTTCTTGTTCGGTCCACTATGCACGAAACGCGGTTTGTATGGCCACTAATTCATCAAACCCATGTTCGTCCAGGTGAGCAGGTTCCACCCGAGGCTGTTGATCTTCTAATGAACGTATTTGCGGGTGAAAGGTTTCGAAAGAGGAGAACCCAATTTGCCCGGATTGTTGATGACTTAAACAGGAATCCTCATGCCCTTTGGTCTCCTAGGGTGGACCGCGAGGAGTTACCCACCATAAGTCCAAGCCTGGCTGAACTTATCGAACTTGCAGTGCCAGTTACGAGCGAGGCTGACCGGAGTGAGGAGCCGGTCATTGTGGCAAAAGGCGTCTTGCGTGTAACCTCCAGATTTTTAGGAATAGATACAGAAACGCGCAATAAGCTGACGAATGGACGCATCAGTGTCGGAACGCAATTGGTCTTGCAGCCTAGCGCGCGATTCGCTCATTTAGCACTCTTCGAAGTTGCACGACAGTTGTGCACACCCGAGCGCCCGAGATGTGAATTGTGCCCATTACGGATTCATTGTCAGACAGCCTCTAAGGAACCGAACAAGTTGGTGTTAGTCGAACCCGAGGAAAGCAGCTAGTTCCGGTATTTCTTTCTTGATCAGGCCCATCATTCTGGTGAGTGCCTCAAAATCACCAGTCCGTGCTGCCGCAGCCCGAAGAGACAAGCCGATACTCTCTCCTGTTTCCGAGTCCCCGCTAGAGAAAGGAATTGGATCCGGCGGCGTGGTTTCAAGTGCACTCCTACTTTGGCTCCTACGATAAGCAGCGTCTGCTTGCATGCAAAGCTCGTTGAGCGGCCTTGCAATCATCTTACGCAGCTCAGATGGTAGTGTTACCCGCATTTTTGCGACATTGATATTGAAGGTCTCGTCTAAATCCGTATCAAAATCCAACGAGGCTCGGGCGAGTTTGGTGTGCTCGTCTGTGGTTCGGATACCGGCCCAGCCTCCCCATTGAACGAGGCGGTCGGCTCTATATATATAAAGACCTTGCTGACGGTTCCACTTATCTAGGCCGGAGGCCTGCTCGTAGGCATCGGACGAACTGAACTGATCCCGAGTGGGAAGAAGGAAGCGTCGTAATTTGACCTGCCCAGAGCCAGCCTGCTTCTCAATTTCAAATACATCGGCTTGAAGTTCCCTAGAATCTTCCTCATTTCGGACAAAAGGGTCCCAGGGTTCCAAAGGTTTACCGTTAATACTGATCGATAAGGATCGGTAAGCTTCACCAGACAGAAATCGGTGAAAGACCATGGATAAGTAAGGGGCAAGCTTCTCTGGTATTCGTTCAATTCGCCTTCGTGCCCATCCACCATCTGGAGACTTTGCTGGCAGGATACGGTCTAAGCGTTTCCAGACAACAGTGGTGCCATGTGGTGTTCCCAAGAAACTATCGGGCTGCGCTCCATCAGCCTCATCTGAAATGTCGTAGATGAGCCAGTCGTCTGTGGCGTGAATAAAGTCGAGGTCTAAAGCTCGAGCTTCGGTTTCTGTGGTTGCGGTCCTACTGAATACTTCGATCCTTCTGCATTGTGACATTGACGCAGTTTTGAGACCCAGCCCGTAGCGACCGAGATCCCCTTCGCCGTATTCACGGTGTGAACCAAAACGCATAGCTTCGTTAAGAGCATCGGAATCCATCCCGGCGCCATTATCAGCAATCCGAATGAAGCTGTCGCGCCCGTCGAACACGACGCTGATATCTACCTCGCTAGCACCAGCCATGATCGAGTTGTCGACTAAGTCTGCGATTGCTGACTCTAAGCTGTATCCGACGTCCCTTAAAGATTCTGATAGACGTCGAGCAGATGGTGGAATTCCCAGGGAGCTTTCGATTTTCAATTCTTGCCTCCTAGCGAGTTTCGCGTTTGGAATCGGGAAGCGCCCAACCTGTAGGTATTTAGCACATGATGATTTAATTCGGTTTCGCTAAGACCGGAGAAGTCGTAAAGGGGGTTTTGCGCACGGACCAAAACTGCGCTGAACCGGGCGAATTGGGACCTAGGCAAGTCTGGGTACTCTTGCGCGACCGTAACTGCTGCTCGAGCCATCGCACGCGCAAGTGGAGCCTGGCCAGCTAGAGTCGTACGTTCCATGATCGAAACTGCTTCGTCCTCACCGAGGGCGGAATTCAGCTCAGTGCCGAGGACAACTTGCCGCCACCAAAGCTTCCGAAACACGTTTCTGGCGTCGCCAAGCCACCTATTGTAGCGGGGGTCTTTGTTGGGGTTTGGGTATCGCCATTTTGCTAAGTCTGGCAAAAGAATCAGGGTCAGAAAATTCCAAACTTCTCGATCTGCTGCCTCAGCCGGAATCAAATTCATGTTCTTACCGTCTAAAATCGGGGCAGCACGTTGATCAAACTCTCTTCGAGCATCTCTAGTCGATTCGTTAGGAAACCCTAGCTCGGTAGCGAGAGAGAGCAGATCCGATCTGAGCTGAGCCAATGAATCCTCAGATATCCGTTCTTTCGCAAGGCTGTAGTAGGTTGCGAATGGGTGGGTAGGGGAGGCTTGGGCGCTAAGCTCTTCGAGATCCTCAGTGTTATTCATGTATCCGACAACTTGCAGCGAAGCACTTTCGGATAATCGCGGAAAATAGGTAATTGGCAATTCGAACCTTTAACTATTTGTTGAACTGATGAGTAGCGGCTAGCAACACAGATGGATCTCGTGGAATATCGAGGATGTTTGAATTTGGAAAGCATCTCTCCAGCAGATCCAACATCGATTCCCCTAAGCTCCCTTCGGGAAAGCTGGCCGTTGCAATCATCGTTGGGTCGTTGTTAAGTAAGAGCTCGAGCAGCATGCATGCCCGTATTTCGCTATCCAGCCAGTTAGCTAAAGTCTTCGCCTTCGGACTGGCTGGCTTTTCAAGCAAAAGCAGCCCATCGGAATTCCCCACGTTAATGAAAACGCTAAGGCCGAGCTCGACAGGCAAGTGAAGATCCTTCTCGACCTCGACTTTCCACATCGCATCGGACGGCTTTAAACCATCTCGCTTGAAATCCCGAGTTGACATCGTCAGCCGTGAACCGATTCCTTCGAGCGGCAGTTTGAATCGGGGACTCTCCCAAAGACGAGCCCCCTTGGTCTGAGCTGTTACTGATTGGCTGTCGCTGCGTTGATCGCGAGCTAGGTAGATCGAGACCCAGAGCTCTAGCACGCCGCCCACTAGCTCACTTGGAATGTCAACAGAAAGATGATTACTACCGCGTTGAACTGCGGAAGGATCGCCTGAGCCTTGTTGATTCGTTTTTGTTGACCTCCACTGCAGGTGTGCTGCGAACCTCTTGTCTAACGGCCCAGTAATATTGTCAAATCCTGCGCTTGAGGCAAACCGATCTAAATCAACGTCTAACCCAACCTCAGCTGACAGTGGCGTTTCGTAGTCCCAGTAAACTTCTTCGTCAAAGTTGGAGTCAACCAGCTGTTCACCGACACGAAAGTTTACGAAGCTGACGTTGACCGAATCTAAGTCTGGTATCCGAAATCCTCGGCTAATAGGGCTTCTAACCATTATTTGAATCTTTCATAGAAACATCCTCTTCGAAGTGCACATCGAGGAAAACTGCGAAGATTCGCGGCTGTCGAACATGGACCTCCACCACGGATTCTGGCTTTGTAAAAGTTAAGTCAAATTGAGGAATTGGGCCAGCTCCATGACAAACATCACGCCCATCGGCCAAAACACAAACAATAGACGGGGTAAAAAATCCCGCGTCTGCCAAGTCGCTGGGTGGAATGGTGCCTTCATCAAGCGCGACAATTGGACTCAGCCTAGCCGTCCATTGCCCGTGTTCTGGGGGCAGTGTGACAGTGACCCGGAATCGACTCAGTACGAAGTTTTGATCGAGGGCGGTCAACCCGATGTGCTCTTGAGTAGCGATCGGTGTCGTACGGGATTTAACCGATCTGCCGGACCGAGGCGCTTTTGACTGGGAAACTGAAAGGGAGGTTCCGGATCTTGCGCTGGAAATAATTGATCCGAAACGATCTGAAAGCGCAGTAAGGGACTGAAAATGTTTTTGGTCGCCACCCAATTGGTTCTTTTCACCCGAAGTAGCTAGGAGTGAGTCTATTTTGTCGTAGAAAACTTTTACGGGATTAGTCCGTGCTTGCGAACCCCAAAACTTTGCCAAAATCTGTCGTTCTTCTTGGAGCGCCATCGGGTTCCATTCATGGTGGGCTTCGGGTTCACTTCTTGCGAAAACAGGATCTGCCTCCAAAGAAGAAATAAAAACGCCGCAGTATGGCTGCTCTGATCTTTGAACAGGCCCTCGATAATATTGGACAACCATCCGTGGTTCACGGATAAGAGCGATGTGATTAGAAATATCGTGCCCAATCGTAGTTTGTGAGCTTGCTATTTCGCTTGGCATGTTGAGTGCGACTAGGGTCCCCAGTCTTTTTGCAGGGCTTAAAGACCACACTTCGGCAATGCGTTGGAGGAATGTCATTTTCCACTCATTTTTTGGGGTGGAGGGGGCATCTAATGCCGCACGGTAAGCATCCGAAAAACGTCTTAAGGCCGGATCTTCCTCCGGGGATTGCACCGGTACGATCTGCTCATTGATTGTTACTTCGAAATCTATTGAGGGTGCCGCACCTTCAGCACACAACATGTGAGGCCATGCCCACCGTGTTAATGCAGAGGAAATGGTCTGCATAAGAAGTAGCGGAGATGGCTCGTCTCCTAAAGAATCATCAATGTTTGGAGAAATTACGGCAATCGAAGTCCCAGTTGGTGCGCTATCCGTGAAGTCTCTGTCCATGCCAAAAACTTGGGCGAATACATCAGCCTGCTCACCGATAAAAGGCTCTGCGTATTCGATTGAGCTCCTTCCGGCACCGCCTATAGCTCGTACTCCCCACCAGTGTCGGCCGGTGTATTGCACACCATCGGATTGGAAATCGTTACCGCTTGCCATTGCGATGAAGCGGCTCGAAGGGTTGCCATTCTCGTCATGTGTACGCGTGTAAACCAGAATCGTCGAGACTTCACTGGCTACGAAGAATACCGCTTTGCCAACCCCGAAGGTTCCTCCTCTTAACTTTTTCGTGTCGCTACGTCCAAAATTTCGAACAAAAGCAGTGAAATCTTTGTGCTCGCCAGCGGATACCGCTGCGGAGGTGGGCCCTCGCAATCCATTGGTACCCCTATCAGAGATGACGAGCATTCCGAGTCTGTCGGCAAAGAGGTGTTCTTGGAGGTCCGGAATTCCGTCGAAATTCCCTCCTAAAACATTCTCACGCAAACAACTGACCTGACTGCTAGTTAAGGACAAGTAGTCGGCTCGAAATTTGATCGAGGCAGTGGTGCGCTCGCTGGCTCTGGCGTCCCAGCTATTCTGTAACGCCTCCCGAGTGAATTTGTCCCATCTGGGGAGTGGCTGATTTTTCATCGGCCGAGTGAAAGCATGGCTATATACGTCGCCGTCGGGGTTGAAGGGCTGCTTATGGTGGAAAGCCTTTGGAAGAGGGGCCCTAGTCGAAAAATTCATTAATCTCTCTCAAGCCAGGAACGGATTCTGGTTCGGAAAGATCCAAAACGTACTCCACGTTTTGGACTCTCGAAACAATGTCAACCTCTCGTATTCTGGGGAAATCTTTAGTTACATCGAATTCGAATGCTCCGACAGGCCTATACGTCCTGAAATTATCTGGGCAACTCAGAATCGAGTTCACGTCGAGATTGAATTTTCGAAGCTGCGCTATGAACAGGTCTTGATCTGGGAAGGGGATGTCTAATATTTGCCGTGTAAGGCGAGGAATGGAGAGGGTGCCTGAGGGGACCATTTCATACTGGCGGACAGCTAATACTAGCGGAACGGACGGCAATGGATTCAGCTGTTGGCTCCCGTGTACCGCAACACGTAGCCCAGAATGCGAAATGGTGGCTTTACATTCAATCGACTGGTCAGGCAGCTTAAAATCGTGCCGGTCAGAATTGGGGCCAGTCCAACATGCTGGTGATTCGCCACGATTGAGGAGCTCGGCCAGGACCTCAAGTTCGCACAATAAACCTATTTCCTCGTTCACCGAGATTGACTGCGGTAACGCTGCATCGGCAAATAGACGCTTCCAACGGTTGTAAAGTCTGATTACGCCGGCGACGGGCGAATCAGGCTGCCCAAGAAGATAAGAATTCACTTCCTCCACAAAAACGGAGAAAAGCTCGAGTTGTGAAGAGTCCCGGAGAGTCAGCCTTAACTCAGGCCTCGATGAAGCGATAGCACGAGATAAGTCAATGGTCAGGCCCCTCCGATCTGTCTGGATACGTTCAAATTCGTCCCGAGTCGCTGGTACAGCGATACCGAAGTGGCCGTCTACGTTGCGGAATAGAGAAACTTCCTCCTGACCCCTCAAAAAGGCTCCGGTTGCTAGACGTGTTTCAGTCCGAGGATGCGGCTGTCCTTCTGAAAGGCGTTGAAAAATTGTAGGAATGCTCTTTGGTTGGTGATTATCCATGGGTGCCGTCACTGATTAGCAAGCTCAAACTCTTCGGTATCCCTGATCATCTGCAGGGTTTCTTCGTCTGGCGGTGGTGCTTGGATATACTCAACATCCTCTTCTGGAGAATTTGAGTAGGGGAAGAAAATACCGACGCCGATGACGTCCTCGACGGCATTTAGATCTTTCCTTCGGTTACGAGGCTGAATAACCATCCCGTTTGCTTTGACGCCGTCCTCCGACTGTGTGGTCTTAGAGTTTCGGTCAATCAAATAAACTACTAGGTGCGCCACGTCAGGGCCGATCTGTCGATCTCGAACCTTGATGAGCTTGTCGTTGTAGCTAGTGCCGTTCTTTACCTCGTCCAGCAAACGATCCATTTCGACCTTGGGGAGGTCTATATCGTTGAGACGATCCATTGAACCAACCAAAGCCTTGATATTGGCTACTTCCGGCTTTGAAGTGGCGAGTTGTGATCGGTTTACAGGATTAAGTGGACGTCCCAAGCCCAATTTATCAACCGAGTTCCCACTGGAACGTACTTGTCCATAGAAGGACACACTCCACTCTCGAATCGACGAGTTCTGTCGCTCCCGCTCGATGTAGCGAATCAGCTTCTCACCACCGTTTTCCCCAAGGGTAGAATTTTCGTAAATCTGATAATCGCTGAGAAACTGTATTACGTCATCGTTAGAGACGCCCCTGAAAACTACGGTCCCGTTCGACGACTTGTCGAATCGACGGGCAGTAGAATTGGACAGACGGTTCACAAAAGCTTTAGCGGCCTCGAGATTTTTCTCCAACCAAGCCTTGTCTTTATGCCTGAAGAGGATGGTTTGGACTCTTTGGCCACTAAACCCGGGATTTGCAACGATCGCAGACTGCTGCTTGGACCGACTGGTGATTGCCATCGACGAGTGCGTACGAATTCGAGCCTGAAACTCAAGTGGAGACAAACCCTCGATCGCGTAACTCGAAAGATCTTGGCGTAGGTCAGCCTCAACAAGCGCCAAGTCTCGGAACCAGTTTTCTAACTCTTCTGTCATCCAGATTCGGGGTAGGTCTTGGTACCCGTTTCGAAATCCGAACCAGCGACCCATTTGCGAGAGAGTATCGAAAGCGGTGGTGTTTCTAACGAAATAGCTACAAACGAGGCCCTCTAACGTTAGGCCACGGGAGAGGGTGTTGCCCCCAATAGCGATGACAGTCTGGGGGTCGTCATCTGGGTATTTGAGCCGCTTGCTCTTCTCAGCCCCACCGTTGTCAACGACGACCTTGATGTCAGCTAAAACTTCCGAAATGTAAGGTTCGATTTCTTCGTAGGTAGCCCTGCGGTATCCGAAGCGCTCTGGTGGGACATCGGTGGTCTCTTGGTACCAGGTTCTGGACAGGGAGTCGGTTAACTTGCCGGATGCATAATCGTTCTTCAGTTTCTGTAGTTCGTCGACTACAAAAGTTTCCGCTTCGCCGTGTGCAATGGTCTTCATCGCCGTGTGCACCAGCATTGATGCATGTTTGTCGCGCTGACCGCGACGGCGTCGTTCCGCGGTAGCTAGAACAAACCACTTCATTGCATCAAGCAGGGAGTCAGGAAACTGTCCTGACCAAGCCGCAGTCTGTTCTGGCTTATTCGGAGGTTTAAGAAACGACGCTTCCTCATCGGGGATGTGTCGAATCATATTTAAGCCGTCGGAATCCTCTAAATCTTCTCCAAACAAGGGCTCTCGTCCGAAGATATCCTCCGCGCCAAAGTATCCATCGGGTTTCGGTAATACGTGGACAAAATCCTTCGGGTATATATCTTCCGAATCGTTGGGGTTAACGAGAATATTCGCAAAGGGAGTTGCAGTATAGGCGACATAAGCAGTCTTCTTGTTGCGCAACAACGCTCTAATCTGCGCGTTTATGGCAGAAACTTCAGATTTTTTCTGACTCGAGACGTTAATGCTTGCTTGATCTGCTTCGTCGTCGATGATCAAAATGGGGACTTTGTCCGCAAGATCTCGACTAGAGCGGATAAACTCAACTAGATTCTTCAAGATTGTCGAGTGCTTCTTGACCACCGCGATGATGCGCTGATTCTGATTTTGGAAGATAGTCGTAGCGTTTTGTTTTTGGCTTTGTTGGTTGTTGCCGAAGTCGCTTTCTTTGGTATTGGTCTCGGGATTGTCAACGAATGTTGTTTTGTACCAATTATCAGTCTTGGTAAGGAGCTGTTCTTCAAGGCGTTCCTGTGTTTGAACCCTCAAATTATCCGTCATCCCTGCTAAGACAATGATCAGTCGGTAGCCGACATCCGCGGCTTTAGCGATTAGAGATACGAAGTTCGTGGTCTTCCCGCTCTGTACGTAACCGACAACTAGCCCCCTGACATCGAACTCTTCCTCGCCGGGAGGACGGAGTGATGCAACGACTCTGCTGGAAGTTGCGTCAACTGATTCGACTGCAGCACCTAAACTCTTTTCAAGAACTTTGCGTAGTGAGGGCCAGTAATGTGCTGATTCGAAGTCTGGACCGTCATACCAGCGCCCTTCTTTTGCTTCTCTCGACTCCAGGGCGTCCATACGCTCATACTCGACTATCATCCCGCAATTGACTTTGTAGCGGCGGACCGCTTCATCAACCAGTTGAGAGGGAGGTTTTGGTCCAAATACTGGGTTATTCAGCTTTTGGATGGCATCGTCTAAGAGCGTTCCGCCGCGTGTGTAGTTCTCGATGAACTCATAGAGTGCGTTGATCTGCCGCTCCATATCATCAGATGAACGGTGATCGGTCATTTATCCTCCAGCATGGCTAGTTGTTCTTAGCCAGTTTACTTGGCTCTCGGCATGGAGCCCGGATGGGCGGTCGGGCGTACCCCCGCGTCTTTCCGGCGTTTCCAGGTTGCAACTAGATTATTTGTGCTTTCTTCGTTGGCGTCTCGGCCAACCTCTGTTAAGGCCCAAATACCGCGTTTACTGTTGACCACCAACCCTGCGTTCTTTAAATATGTTCTCGCCCAAGCAAGTCGATATTGAATTTCAGTTCTAGGGCCAGAACCATGTAAAATGACCCGAATCTTCTCGTCGAAGCCCTCGTTCGCGATGACCTCCGAATCTATTTCTTCGATTGAACCCGAGCCTCCTAGTTGCTGTAGCGCGTGGATGACGGGCCACGGTAAGTCCATCTGGGCGGGAATACCGTTCATTTTCAATCTCCTGAACATATTTGTGCATGTCGAAATGGCTAGGGGCTAGACGCTGTTTATACTTTGAGTGGTCTAGTGGCAACGATCGGATGTGGCGCCACCGTGCCGTAAGAGCGGCCGTCGTGCACGAGAACTGCACCGACGATCTCAATCCGTTTCACCATGTAGACATCCTAAACGGCAGCGGGGCGGAGCTGCCGTCGATAAGCGAAGGCTCCTAGAACTCGGCGCGGTCGATGACGTCGCGAAGTGTGGTGGCGGAGTGGCGGAACTTCTCCAGCTCGTCGGAGTCCAGGCGCAGTTCCACGACGTTGCGCACGCCGCTGCGGTTGAGCACGGTGGGGGTTCCGATGTAGAGGTCGTCGAGCCCGTACTCGCCCTGCAGGAGGGCAGAGACGGGCAGGACCACGTCCTCGTTGCGCAGGACCGCACGCGTGATGCGGGCGAGCGCGTTGCCGATGCCGAAGGCGGTGTTGCCCTTGCGTTTGATGATGTCGTAGGCGGCGTCGCGGGTGCGGACGAACATCTCGTCGATCTGGGTGTAGATCTCCGGGTTGGTTTCGGCCTCGGTCTCCAGCAAGGCGCTCAGCGGCACGCCTCCGACGGAGCCGGAGGAGAACACGGGCAGCTCGGTGTCGCCGTGCTCGCCGATGATGTGGGCGTGCACCGCGGACGGAGCGATGTCGAAGTGCAGGCCCAGGTTGTGGCGCCAACGCGCGGTGTCCAGCACAGTGCCGGAGCCGATGACCTGGTTCGACGGCAGGCCGGTCTGCTTCCAGGTGATGTAGGTGAGCACGTCCACAGGGTTGGTGGCCACGACGTAGATGCCGTTGAAGCCGTTAGCCATGACTTCCTTGTTGATGGACTCGAAGATGGCGGCGTTGCGGGCGATCAGGTCGATGCGGGTTTCGCCGTCGCGCTGCGCCACGCCGGCGCAGTTGACCACGAGTGCGGCGTCTCGGCAGTCCTCGTAGCTGCCCACCGTGACGTCCATGTGATGGCCAGAGAACGGAACGGCGTGGTTGAGGTCCTCAACCTGGGCCCAGACGAGGTCCTCGTTGAGGTCGATGATGGCCAGGTGGTCCGCCAGGCCCTGGTTGACAATTGCGTATGCGAAGGCGGTGCCGACAGCGCCGGCGCCGATAAGGACGATCTTGTTGCCTTGAGTCACGGTCATGCGACCAAGTTTGTCAGAAGCCGGGCGATCGCGTGCGGTGGGGTTGGGCGGGGTGGGGCTGGGCGGAAAACGGCCTCGGAGGCGTCACCATGGTTCATAATTCGGGTCCCGGCCGGGGAGATATCCGTTGTGCGTCCGTGAACCCCGGCGAGCTTTATTAATGACCAGGAAGAAGATCTGCGAGCCGTCCAGGCTGGGTAGTTCGTGGATGACCGTGTTCATAAGCTCGGCCACATGGCCCCAGGGGTCCCGCTCGATTTCTGCTGCGAAGAATCGCCAGTCGGGATAGTCGCCGTATTGAAGTGTTGCCGCGTAAACCTCGTATGGCCACGTTTCGATAGGGTCTTCCGGCGTGGCTTTGACGTTCCTGAACAAGGATCCGCTGATCATATGTTCCTCCGAACAGACGTAGCCGCCGCAGCGAAAAAGCTACGGTGGCTAGGAAAATTGGGGAAGAGTTCACACCTGGCAGTCTATGCCTTCGCGTACTCCTCCTGCGTCTGCTCAATCACCTGCGGGCGGCCGGTGGCGAAGTACAGCACGGTCATGATCACCGTGAACGCCACACCGATGCCCAGCGCGAGGCGGAAGTCCGGCAGCCACGCCATGATGCCGAAGGTGAACAGGATAAACGCGATGGCGAAGTACTGCCCGTACGGCCAAAACGGCACGGCGAACTTCAGGGCGCGCTGCTCCTCGACGGTCATCTGCTTGCGCATGGCCACCTGTGCGAACAGGATCATCAGCCACACAAACACCGTGGCGAAGGTGGCCAGTGCCGCGATGGTCTCGAAGACGTTGGGGTAACGCGCATTGAGGAACACACCGATGACCAGCACGGCGAGCAGCGAGACAATCGTCATCACCGGCACGTCGCGGTAGGTCTTTGCCATGCGGCGCGGCGCCAGGTTCTCCTTGGCCAGGCCGGTGAGCACGCGGCCGGTGCCGAACAGGTCGGCGTTGATGGCGGAAAGCGCGGCGGTGATGACCACGAAGTTCAGCAGGCCGGCAGCCCAGTTCACACCGAGGGTGTTGAAGATCTGCACGAACGGCGACTCCTCGCCGGTGATCGTGCGCCACGGGTTGAGCACCAGAATGATCGAGATCGCCAGCACGTAGAAGATCAGGATGCGCGCCGGGACGGTGTTCACGGCCTTCGGGATGGAGCGCTCCGGGTCATCAGCCTCCGCACCTGCGACACCGATGATCTCGGTGCCGCCGAACGCGAACAGCACCAGGATGAAGGAGGCGACCATGCCGGAGACACCGTTGGGGAAGAAGCCGCCGTCGTTCCACAGATTGCTAATCGACGATACCTCCGGCTGATCCCCGAGGTTGAACACAAGAATCGCCGCACCGCCGACAATCATGGCCACCACGGCCGTGACCTTGACGATGGTGAAGACGAACTCCAGCTCACCAAACCAGCGCACGGTGGCCAGGTTGGCCGCGCCGATAATCAGCAGCGTCACGGCGATCCACACCCAAGCAGCGGTGTCCGGGAACCACAGTTTCATGTAAATGCCAATGGCGGTTAAGTCCGCCAAACACACGATCATCATCTCGAAGGCGAACATCCAGCCAGTGATGTAGCCGCCCCAGCCACCCAGGTACTTGCGGCAGTACACGGCGAAAGAACCGGTGATCGGGTTGCGCACGCTCATCTCGCCAAGCGCGCGGAGCATGAAGTACACCACTGCGCCGCCGAGCAGGTATACCAGCAGCACGGACGGGCCGGCGGCCTGGATCGCGCCTGCGGAGCCGTAGAACAGGCCGGTGCCGATGGCGGAACCGAGCGCGATGAAGTGGATGTGGCGTGCGTTCAGGCCGGGGCGTTTCGGTTTGGGCTTCGAGGTGTTCTCAGATGGGGCAGTCATAACAGACATAACTGTGCTCTTTCGGGAAGCAATGCGCGAATCTGGCGCGGAGAAGTGGATTGAAGTGTGCCCAAAGCTGGGGCGGCGGCGTCCCGGTTGGCCGTCGATAGGCGAGTGCAATGCTTCGCGGACGGATCCGGGGGCGCGGCGCGAACGACATAAGCCTTTGAGTGTTGCCCGTGCTAACGAGAAACCCCCTGCGCTTTGAGCAGCAGAGGCTGTTAGCGCAGGGGGCTGGAGTCGGCCGACACCGCGCTACAGATGATGATGCAGGCGGGCCGGCTGGGTATTCAGCATCGCAGAACGCTTGGCCGTGGCCGAGGTTGCAAATGCGGTGCTGTTGATCATGCGGACGACCGTAGCACGGTGGGTGGTGCCTTCGCAGCGGATTGTGGAAATTATTTGCCACAATGCGCGAAGCACTAGGTCAGGGACGGCGCGGGTTACTGCGACGGCCCGGGTTACCCGGACGCACTGTCCTCCGCCGAGCCCAGCGTCACCGGCACCATCACCACGCCACCGACGTCTTCGTGCAGGCAGTGGGTGAAGTCGCCGTCGGGGAAGTCGACGTGGAACCGGGGGAAGTAGTCCACGTCGCAGCGCCAGCCGTCGGGGGAGGTCCAGGCGTCGGGCGAGTGCTCGTCGCCAAGCTGCTGCTTATCCAGCGCAAAGTACTGGCGAATAGCTTCGTTCACGCTGTTGCAGTCGGTGCCCTTTTGGGTGGCCACCGCCACAAGTTGGTGGTTCTCTTGTGGCTTGGACATGCCGCAGATCGTGCCTTCCTCTGCCGCGCTGAGGTCGATGTTGTCCAAGCTGTCGCCGGCGAGGTAGGGGATGGGGGTCTTCTTGCCCAGGCGCTGGTAGTCCACCACGGGGCTAAACGGGTAGGGCTCCGAGTTCTTGATCACCACGGCGTTGGCGCCGCGTTTGATTAGCACAGTGTCCTCGGTCGGCCTAGCCAGGATGAATCCGCTGGCGTTGACTTTCTCGCCGGGTTTGAGCTCTCTCGTGTCCGAGGTCAGCTCGATCCTGCTGGACTCGTTGCCCGAAAAACCGAAGACCGTGCCGTATTCGAGGGTCATGCGCGCACGAGTACCTACGTGGATGGCGTCGCAGCCGAACGGGATCAGCGCGTCCATGTCGGTTGGGTCGATTGGCACCGTGCATCCGTTACTTCCGGTGCCGGGGAAGGTAAACAGGTACGCGTCGTGGTCCAAGAAGTCCTCGGCGGGCACCTCCGTGAGCGCCTCCAGGTCGATCTGGCCTTTGTCATTGAGCGCTCCGGGCTCGTCCGCAGCATCGTCCGACGAGCTGCAGGCCGCCATCGCCAACGCAGACGCGGCAAGGACGGCGACGATGGAAACGGGGCGGTACGTGCTGGTCATGGCGGCTGCTCCTTTGCGTTTACTGCCCGGCGCCGCGCGGCGGCAGGTCCACCACCACGGCACCGCCTGAACCTTCGCGGTAGCAGTTCGGGTACGAGTCCGCTCCAAACTCGTGGTGGGGCATGGGGAAAAACGAGATGTCGCAGCGCCAGCCGTCGGGGGAGTTCCAGGCGACGGGGGAGTGCTCGTCGCCAAGCGTTGCGCGGTCTTGTCGGAAGTACTGCGAGATCGCCTGAAGCGCCGCGCCACAGTCGGTGTTGTTGGCCAGGGCCACCGGAACCGACACGCCGCCGTTGGCAAGCGGCTTGAACCCGCACAGGAACCCTTCCGGCGCCGCGTTGAGGTCGTACCGGTCCGGGGTGCGACCGCGGATGATGGTGTTGGCGCGCTGTTCGCCGTAGCGCTGGAAGCTGACAATCGGGCTGAAGCTGAACACGGTTCCGGCGACGATCGCTGCGGCGTGCGCGCCGCGTTCAATCACCGCCACGTCGTGCTCCGGGCGGCCGACGATGAAGCCGCCGACGGTCACCTTTTGGCCGGGCAGAAGCTCGGTGTCGCTGTCGCCGAACTGCAGCGACCGGTTCTGGTTGGCCACGAACCCGACGATCGGGTCGTACTCCAGAGCGAAATGGCTGCCGTCGCTGTACACGGCGTCGATGCCGAACGGGAACGGCGCGTCCGCGGCCGCAGGGATCGCGCACCCGTTGCTGCCCGTGCCGGGGAGCGCGATGACGAACAGGTTGTTGTGCAGGAACGGCTCTGCGGGGACTGCTTGCAGGGAATCGATGTCGATGTCGTGGGCCTTGCGTGCTGCGGTGTTGGGGTCCATCGTCGGGGCTCCTTCGAGGTGTGGGGCAGGGGTGGCGTCGATAGGAAATGTGACCTGCACCACGAACTCTAGCGGGAGGTGTGTGACTTCGCCCGCCGAGAAAATCCAGGAATAGTTACCGGGGCGCACAATGGCGTACGCTGGGCCAGCGATGAGCATTTCCGAAAACGCCACCGGCGGCGAGAATGAGCCGGATATGAATGTGTCGGAAAACCAGAACAACCCGCAGGATGTCGCGGCCGAAATCGTTGAGGCCGTAGTAGAGGACACCAGGGATGCGGGGGTTTCTGAGGAGACCGGCGCCACGGACACCGTGGCCATTGAAAACGACAATGATGTGCTGAAGCTTAACGACGAGCCTTCGGCCGAACCCGCCGCCGAGCCCGAGAAGCCCGAAAACGGCTTTGAGAAGCTCGGCCTGCCCGACGAGGTCATCGAGGCGGTCAAGCGCGTCGGCTTCGAGCAGCCCTCGCCGATTCAGGCGCAGACCATTCCGCTGCTCATGGACGGCCGCGACGTGGTCGGCCTCGCACAGACCGGCACCGGCAAGACCGCGGCGTTCGCGCTGCCGGTGCTGTCCCAGATCGACCCGGAGAAGCGCTACCCGCAGGCCCTCGTGCTCGCGCCGACGCGTGAGCTGGCGCTGCAGGTGTCCGACTCCTTCCAGAGCTTCGCCGACCACATCGACGGCGTGAGCATCCTGCCGATCTACGGCGGCCAGGCCTACGGCATCCAGCTGTCCGGGCTGCGCCGCGGCGCCCAGGTCATCGTGGGCACCCCGGGCCGTGTGATCGACCACCTGGAGAAGGGCTCGCTGGACATCTCCAACCTGAGCTTCCTGGTGCTGGACGAGGCCGACGAGATGCTCAACATGGGCTTCCAGGAAGACGTCGAGCGCATCCTGGAGGACACCCCGGATTCCAAGCAGGTGGCGCTGTTCTCGGCGACGATGCCGAACGCGATCCGCCGCATCTCCCGCGACTACCTCAACGACCCGGAAGAGGTCACCGTCAAGTCGGAGACGCGCACCAACACCAACATCACCCAGCGCTACCTGTTCACCGCGCACCGCAACAAGCTCGACGCGATCACCCGCATCCTCGAGGTGACCGAGTTCGAGGCAATGATCGTGTTCGTGCGCACCAAGAACGAGACCGAGGAGTTGGCCGAGAAGCTGCGCGCCCGCGGGTTCTCCGCCGCCGCCATCAACGGCGACATCGCCCAGCAGCAGCGCGAGCGCACCGTGGACCAGCTTCGCGACGGCCGCCTGGACATCCTCGTGGCCACCGACGTCGCCGCCCGCGGCCTGGACGTCGAGCGCATCTCGCACGTGCTCAACTACGACATCCCCAACGACACGGAGTCCTACGTCCACCGCATCGGCCGCACCGGCCGTGCGGGCCGTTCCGGCGAGGCGATCCTGTTTGTCACCCCGCGCGAGCGCCGCATGCTGCGCTCCATCGAGCGCGTGACTAACGCGACCATCGAAGAGATGGACCTGCCCACCGTGGACGAGGTCAACGAGTCGCGCAAGGCCAAGTTCATGGACTCCATCACCGAGTCGCTCGAGGCCACCGACCTGCAGATCTTCAAGACCATGGTCCGCGAGTACTCCGCGGCGAACAACGTGCCTATGGACGACATCGCCGCCGCCCTGGCCACCCAGGCCCTGGCCGGCGACGAGTTCCTGATGAAGGAGCCGCCGCGCGACAAGCGCGACCGCCGCGACCGTGACCGCTTCGACCGCGACGATCGCCGCGGGCGCGGACGCGACCGCTTCGACCGCGACGACCGTGGCGACAGGGGCCGCGGCCGCCGCTTCGACGACAGCGGCAACTTCGACACCTACCGCCTGGACGTGGGCAAGCGCCAGCACGTCCGCCCGGGTGCCATCGTCGGCGCCCTGGCCAACGAGGGCGGGCTGAGCTCTAAGGACTTCGGCCGCATCACCATCGGCGGCGACTTCACCCTGGTGGAGCTGCCGAAGAACCTGGACCAAGCTGTGCTGGACCGCCTGGAGGACACCCGCATCTCCGGCCAGCTGATCAACATCCAGCGCGACCACGGCGCACCCCCGCGCGATCGCGGCGGCCGAGGCCGCGGCGGACGCGGGGGCTACCGCGGCGGGCGCGGACGCGACGACCGTGGCGATCGCGGTGGACGCGGCGGCTACCGCGGTGGCCGTGGACGCGGCCGCGACGACAGGCGCGACCGCTGGGATTAATCCCCGGTATTGAAGCAGCCGGCACAGCACAAAGCAGCGTGCCGGCTGCTTTAGGTTTTCGGTGGGGGACCGGAGGGCGTCGATAGGCAAAGGTGCTAGGTTAATGCGCATGTCTTCCCAGCGCACGCACCGAATTTCCCGAGCTCTTCTCGCAGCGGCCGTCGCGCTGGGGATGCAGGCCGCGCCCGCCGAGGCCCAGGTGCGTGTGGAGCAAGGCGCGCCCGTGCGCATCGACGGCACCGGCACCTGCACCATCGGCTTCAATGATCCCGCGCGCCACCGCAGCCTCGTCGCCGCGCACTGCGGAGCCGAAGGCGCGCGGGTCAACGCCGGCGGCGCCACCGGGACGCTATTCCGTTCCAAGGCCTACGACGGCCACCTGAGCAACGACTGGGCCGCCATCCAATGGGACGCAGGCGTGGCAGTCGGCGGCAACCGCTTTTCCGGCGACGCGTGGGTCCACCCAAATGACGTGCGCCTCGGCGAGACGATCTGCTACTTCTCCCGCACCCGCGGCGCGCAAACTTGCGGGCGCTTCTCCGGCTCCGCCGACGGCACCTTCTTCGTCGCGGCGCCGCTGAGCCACCCCGGCGACTCCGGCGGGCCCATGTGGGTGCCCGGGCGCGGCTTTGTCGGCGTGGTCTCCAGCATGTGGACCTCCAACCCGTTGCCGTTTTTGCGCGGCGGCGACTACGTCATCGGCATCGTGCCCCACGATGGCCCCGCCGTCCCCGAAGCTCGCCTCGTCGGCGTGTGGGGGCAGAACGTGCTGTTCGGCGGGCTGACCGGGCCGGTAGCAGAGGTGCTGCGGAAGGTCGTCGACGGGATCTTCCGCGTCTTCGCCGGCCTGGGCCTCGGCGGGCCGTCTGCGCTGCGGTACTCGTAGGGGGCCGGGCAGAACGACTCACGCGCACAGACCCTGGGATCCAAAGCCTGGGATCGCGCCGATTTTGGCCATTGCCAGGGTTTGCCTCCCAGGGTCTGTGCGCGGGGGAGGCGTCTCGAGCTCCGACAACCGGGGCGAAACTGGCCCTACCAACAAAGGCCCAGCCATTCGCTGAAAAGGGAATAGCTGGGCCTTATTAGCGGAAACGCCCCCGCGCGTTCCTTACGCCGGGGTCGGCAGGAACATCAGGATCAGGGTGAGCATCCACAGCAGGTTGAAGATGCCGGCGCCGGCGGTTGCCTTTGCCTTGGACTTCTCAAAGTTGGTGGTCTGGTCGGCCGGGTCTGCGTCAGCGGCCGGCAGCGCGCCGAGGGTGCCCATCATCTTGCGCTGCTGCGGGATGACCATGCCCAGCAGGATCGCCCAGGCGATCACGGAGAGCACGATGGCGGTGTGGAACCAGTAGTTGGCCTTGTAGGTCTCCCAGTCGGAGGCGAGCACGGCGCCGCCGAGCAGCGGGACGAGCAGGGAGAGCATGCCGTAGGTCTTGGTGATGCGGTAGAGCACCGATGCACGGCCGGTGGCCTCCTCGCCGCCGGCGCGGGATTCTGCGACCTGGCGCGGGAACATCGAGGTAGACACGACAACGGGGCCGAGCAGCAGGATGGCCGCGACCACGTGCAGGAAGATGAGGAATGTAGTCATGTGCCCACACCTTACGGCATGGTGGGAAAATCCTCACAGCTCGCCGCGCGCGAGCAGCCCGGCGACCCCGGAGCACGCGCGCCGCACCGCCCGCAGGTCTGCCCGGGGCAAAGGAAGGGCATAGTGCTTTGCGACGTCCACGAGCCGGCGCCCATACGCACACCGCGCGCGCCTATCCGTGGGCATCCATTCGGACGGGAGTTTGTCGCCTTTGGCCTGGTTGGCGGCGGAGGACACGGCGACCAAATTGCGCGGGTCGTTGTAGAAGCGCTCGCGGGTGGCGGCGTCCCACCGGTGGGCGCCTAAGTCCCAGGCGGCGGAGACGGGCAGGACGTGGTCGATCTCCACGTCGTGGGGCAGAAGAAAATCCCCGGTGTAGGGGTCTACAACTCGGGGATTGCCCCACTGCGGCCAGGGCTGGGCGCAGTCCGCGTCAAAGGCGGCGGCCATCACCGCGGCGCGGGTGTCGCACCCGCCGGTGCCGGCGGCCCAACCGGGGCCGAACTCGGCTCTGTCGTAGCCGAGGATGGTGGTGCGGTGGGGCACCGTTGGGACGTCGATAGGCAATAGCCCCGTGGGGAACGGCACCACCAGCACAGTGAGGGCGGAGAGAATAAGAAGGTATCGGCGCATACCTTCTTAGACTGCGGTGGAGCCTCCGCGGTTCCGCAGCGCTGCGGCGAAGCCCTCGTCGGGGTGGGCGAGCGCGTAGTCGGTGGCGGCCGCGGCGGTGTCGAACTCCTCTTCCACGCCCTCCTTCGGGCGGGTGGCCAGGGAGACGATGACCATGGCCAGGGTGGCCAGAATGACGCCCGGGACGATCTCGTAAATGATGCCGTTGAGCGCGTCCACGGAGCCCCAGACAAACGAGGTGACGGCGCCGACGATCATGCCGGCGATCGCACCCTGGGAGGTGAGGCGCTTCCAGTACAGCGACGCCACAACCACCGGGCCGAACGCGGAGCCGAAGCCGGCCCACGCGAAGCCGACCAGGCCGAGGATGGTGTCGGACGGGTTCAGAGCCAGCAGCATGCCAATCAGGGCCACGCCGATGACCATGGCGCGGGAGAGCACGAGCAGGGTGGTGTTGTTCGGGTTCTTCTTGAAGATGCGGTAGACGTCCTCGATCAGCGCGGACGAGGTGACCAAAAGCTGCGAGGACATGGTGGACATGATCGCGGCGAGTACGGCGGTGAGCACGATGCCGGCGATCAGCGGGTGGAACATGATGCGGGCCAGGTCCAAAAAGACGGTCTCGTAGCCGGACTGGTCGGTCACGGACGCGGACTTCTGGCCGAAGTAGACGGTTGCCACCAGGGCGGTGAAGATGCCGCCGAGGTAGCAGATGGCCACCCAGATGGTGCCGGTGCGGCGCGCCGCCTTCGCCTCAGACGGGGAGCGCAGCGCCATGAAGCGGGTGATGATGTGCGGCTGGCCGAAGTAGCCCAGGCCCCATGCGATGTTGCCGATGATGGTGGCGGCGGACACGCCGGCGACCATGTTGAAGTAGTCCGGGTTGCCGTGCTCCCAGGGGCCGTACGGGTTTGAGGTGGCCCAGCTGAAGATGTCGTACGGGTTGTCCAGGGACATCAGCGCCATGACCGGCACGGTGATCAGGGCGAGGAACATCAGGCCGCCCTGCACAACGTCGGTGTAGCTCACGGCGAGGAAGCCGCCGATGAAGGTGTAGAGCACCGTGATGGAGCCGACGATGAGCACGCCGTGGATGTATTCGCCGCCGAAGGTGGATTCGTAGTAGCGGCCGCCGGAGACCATGCCGGAGGACACGTAGAAAGTGAAAAAGAAGATGATGATCACGGCGGAGGTGAAGCGCAGCACGCGCGAGGTGTCGTGCGTGCGGTTTTCGAAGAAGCTGGGCAGCGTGATCGAGTTCTTGGCCACCTCGGTGTAGGCGCGCAGCCTTGGTGCGATCCACTTCCAGTTGGCCCAGGTGCCGATGAACAGGCCGATGACGATCCACAGCTCACTCATGCCGGCGACGAACAGTGCGCCGGGCAGACCCATGAGCAGCCAGCCGGACATGTCTGATGCGCCTGCGGAGATGCCGGCGACGAGCGGGCCGAGGCCGCGGTCGCCGAGGACGTAGTCGTCGTATTTAGTTGTCTTGCGCCACGAGTAGAACCCGATGGCGACCATCACCCCGAAATACAGGACGATGGCAAGCACTAGCCAGAAACTGTCGGACATGTGCACTCCCTTACGTCGGTGGTCGGTGTAAGTTTCGCCACACTGTAACGCATCCTTCCGTCGCGCTGTATTGATTTGCAGAATCGGCTGAGTGTGGGCTGAAAGATTTTGTTCGAACGCTCGGCGGGGGCGATGTCGGTGTCGGTGGTATAAGGGTGGGTATGCCTGAATACCTTCTCCATGGCCTGTGGCTCCCCGAGTCCGGGCTTTCGGTGTGGGTTGAGCGCGTACAGGGACACCGCATTGTGACCATGGATGACGTGCCGCCCGGCACGTTTCCGCCGATCGTGCATTCGCTTTTGGACGACCAAAGGTTCCGCCACTTCCATACCCTGATCCTGCAAACCCCGAAGGGCCGGCACGTCAGCTTGCGGGCGCCGTTGGCGCAGTTCGCGCCCGAGGATGCGGTGCGCTTTTTGGACAACCTGGCGCACCTGGACGGGGATTCGCCGGCGGCAACGCCCGCGCAGCGCGAGGCGGTCGCGCCGGACATGTACTGGATCCTGCGCATGTATCGGGGTCTGACCCAGTTCGTGCGCGCGGGGCGCGTGAGCATCAACGTGCCGTACCACGACGGGCTGTGGTACGCGCAGTGGCAGTTGGGCACCGGACTGGAGGAGCGCAGCTGGCTGGCGGAGATGATCGCCGCCTCGCCGGGTGTGCTCACAGTGAACAACGCGAACCTGAGCGAGGACTGCGCGCAGATGTTCACGCACTGGATCGCCACGGAACGCCTGCAGGGCGCGGTGGAGAAGGCGGCGACGAGGCCGTACCCATGGCACGATTTTGTGAAGTCGCTGCTCTACAGCATCCCGCTGCGCCGCGGCGGGGCGGTGCTGGCCCGCCAGATGGGGGATTGGAACGGCACGATCACGGCGGTGAACATGCAGCTGGTGTTCATTGTGGAGTCGCCAGACGGGGCCGAGGAGTCGGGCCCGGACACGCTGTGGCCGGTGCGGGTGCAGGTACGTTCCAGCGCGGATTCGCCGCGGCCGGTGCGGCTGGGGGATTACGACTCGAAGACGGCCGACGTCCTGCGCGGCCAGCTCGACCGGGCAATCGCGGTGACCTCGCTGGTGGATCCGGCACAGCACGGCCGGTTCCGCTCCACCGTGGACCAGGGCTTCGACCCCAACGCGGGCGACTGGGACCTGTACTTGAACGGCGACGAAATTGTGAAGTTCGTCCGCGAAAGCGCCGCGACCCTGCGGGCCCACGGCTTTGTGGTGCTGCTGCCGCGCGCGTGGGCGACGGCGGAGACGGCGTCGAAGCTCAAGGTCAGCGAGCACCAGGACCCGCACGATTCCTCCACCGTGACCATGATGGGCTTTGACACCCTGGTCAAGTACGACTGGCGGCTGTCCATCGGCGGCGTGGAGCTTACGGACGAAGAGATGGCCCAGCTGGTCAAGTCCAAGTCCGGCCTGATCAAGCTGCGCGGCGAGTGGGTCCTGGCGGATAGCCGCGAGGTGGCCAAGACTGCTAAGTACTTGGAGAAGTTGCACGACACCTCCCTGGAAAACGCCATGCGCGAGGCGGACAGCGCCATCAAACGCGCCCGCATCGCAGAGGCCGCCGGCTCCGAGGACGCCGAGGAGCTGCAACGTCTCGCCGAGGAGGCACAAGCCGAGTACGAGCGGCTCAAGAACGCCGAGGGGGAGGGCGTGGTGTCTGCCGCGGAGCTGCGCCAGCTCGCACTGGAGGCGGGTGCGGACAGCCCGATCGAGTTCACCGGCTCGCCCTGGTTCACCTCCCTGGTCGGCGGCACGGACCGCCCGGCGCCGGAGCGGGTGGACGTCCCAGACACCGTCACCGCCGAGCTGCGCGAGTACCAGCGCCGCGGCGTGGATTGGCTGTACTTCATGTCCCGCAACAACTTGGGCGCGGTGCTTGCGGACGACATGGGGCTGGGCAAGACCCTGCAGCTGCTCACCCTGCTCGCGGTGGAGCAGGCGCAGGGCACGCGGCGCGGCCCGTCGCTGATCGTGGCGCCGACGTCTGTGGTGAACAACTGGGCGCGCGAGGCCGCCCGCTTCGTGCCGGAGATGCGCGTGCGCGTGCACCACGGCGCGGGCAGGCTCAAAGGCGACGACCTGTTTGCGGCCGCCGAGGAGTCCGACATCGTCATCACCTCCTACGGCACCGCCGCGCGCGACGCCAAGGATTTGGCGTCCGTGCAGTGGGATCACGTGGTGTTGGATGAGGCGCAGGCGATCAAGAACGCGGGCACGCAGTCGTCGAAAAGCGTTCGCGCAATTCCCGCACGACACCGCATCGCGCTGACCGGCACGCCGATTGAAAATAAGCTTTCTGAGCTGCGCAGCATCCTGGATTTTGTGAATCCGGGCATGCTGGGCTCGCAGAGTTTCTTCCGCAACCACTTCGCCAAAGCCATCGAGTCGCGCAGGGACCCGGAGCTTGCGGACGAGATGGGCGAGCGGCTGCAGCGCCTCACCGCGCCGTTTATCCTGCGCCGCCTGAAAACGGACACGGCGATCATCTCGGACCTGCCGGACAAGGCCGAGCACGTCATCGCCGTGGACATGACCCCGGAGCAGGCCGCGCTGTACAAGGCGCTGGTGGACAGCACGCAGGCGGAACTGGACGAGCGCAAGGGGATTGCGCGAAAGGGGCTCGTGCTGGCCACGATTACCCGCATCAAGCAGGTGTGCAACCACCCGGCGCACTTTCTTGGCGATGGCTCCGCGGTCACCGACAAAGGCCGCCACCGCTCCGGCAAGGTGGAAAAACTCATGGAGCTTCTGGAAGAAGCCGCCGCGTCCGACCAGCGTGTGCTGATTTTCACCCAGTACAAGGCGTTCGGAGACATTTTGAAGCCCTACCTGTCCGAGCGCCTCGGCGAGGACGTGCCGTTCCTCCACGGCGGCGTGGGCAAGTCCGCGCGCGATGCGATGGTGGAGCGCTTCCAGCAGCCGGACGGGCCCCGCGCGATGATCCTCAGCCTGAAAGCCGGCGGCACCGGCTTGAACCTGACGGCGGCGTCCATGGTCATCCACTTGGACCGCTGGTGGAACCCGGCGGTGGAGAATCAGGCCACGGACCGCGCGTTCCGCATCGGGCAGGAGAAGAACGTCACGGTGTACAAGATCATCACCCGCGGCACGATGGAGGAGTCCATCCAGGACATCCTGGACGGCAAGACCCAGCTCGCCGGCGCCGTGGTGGGCCAGGGCGAGGGCTGGATCACCGAGCTGGGAACCGAGGAGCTCGCCCAATTGATCAGTTACAGGGGGCAAAATGACTGAGAAGAAGAAGCGCCCGCAGGATAACAACGTCATCTACGCCAACTTCGGCGCGCGCAAACGTGTGTCCAGCGCGGCGGAAACTGGCGGCACGGACGTCGGCACGTTCCGTCCGCGGTCGCTGTCGCCTGCGGCGATGACCATTTACAACGCCGCGGTGCGCCAGACCGACGTGGGCCGGGCGAAACGTGGTGCGGAGTACGCCGCCCGCGGGCATGTGGTGGAGCTGCAGGCGGTGTCCCACGGTGTGCGCGCGGCGGTGGTGGGCAGCCAGAATGACCCGTTCCGGGTGGCTATGTACTTGCCGCGGCGCCACGCCGAGGAGATCCGCGAGGCCACCAGCGCGATCGTGCGGGCGCCAGGGTCCATCGCCGCGGCGAAGGCTGGCACGCTCGCCGAGGATGTCTTGGAGATTCTGCTGTGCAGAACTCCGCAGGAGGTCACCTTCCACTGCGACTGCCCGGACGGCGCGGCCGTGTGCAAGCACGCCGTCGCCGTGGCGCAGCGCACCGCGGAGCTCATAGATAAGGACCCGAGCGTCATCTTCACCATGCGCGGACTGCGCCTGGAGGAGCTGGAGAACCGGAAGCGCAACCAGGCGGATGACCTGGCCAGGGAAAACGCCGAGCCCGGCTCGGAGTACTTCTGGTCCGGCCGGGAGCTTCCAGAGCTGCCGCGTCCGAAGGTGGCGCCGATGATCGAGGATTCGGACATCGACCTGCTCCACCGCGCGATGCAGACCGTGTCGTTCACCAACATTGACCAGTTGCGGGCCGTGGCGGACATCGAAGATCTCTACGACGAACTCACCCGTTAGCTCATGTGTTCGAATGTTCGTGCTGGCGTGTCGGGCGCGGTGGTAGGTGTATAAGACATGACGCACACCACCTTCATCCACACCTCCGACCTGCAGTTAGGCATGCGCCGAAAATTCTTGTCGCTCGAAGCGCAGTCGCGTTTCGACGACGCACGCCTCCGCGCCGTCACCCGCTTGGGGGAGATCGCCCAGGACCGCGGCGCCGAGTTCATCGTCGTGGCCGGCGACGTGTTTGAGCACAACTCGCTCGAGCCGACCACACTCGGCCGCGCGCTCGAGGCGCTGCGCAAGCTCCCCGTGCCGGTCTATCTGTTGCCCGGCAACCACGACCCGCTGGTGGCGGACAGCATCTTCCAGCGCACCGAGGGGATCGAAGGCGTCACGGTGCTCGCAGATTCGGAGCCGGTGGTCGTGCGCGAGGGTGTCGAGGTGGTGGGCGCCCCGCTGCTAACCAAGCACGCCTCGGAGGACCTGTGCGCCAAGGCGATCCGCGACCTAGAGCCGACGGAGGCGGTCCGCATCCTCGTCGGCCACGGCGCCGTGGAGGGCTTCGGGGAAGAGGAGGCACATTCGCTTATCGACGTTGCTTCGCTCGACACCGCCATCGACCAGGGCACGATCGACTACGTCGCGCTGGGCGACACCCACTCCACCGCGGCACTTACCGCCTCGGAGCGGATCTGGTACTCCGGTGCGCCGGAGACCACGGACTACTTCGACCGCACCCCTGGTGTTGCCGGCGGCGAGGTGGATTCCGGCAACGCGCTGGTGGTCACCGTGGACAAAAGCGGCGGGCGCGCCGACGTCTCGGTGGAGAAAGTCTCGGTCGGCGCTTGGACGTTCGAAGCCCGCTTCTGGGAGGTCGCCGGTGCCGAGGACGTGGCCGGGGTGATCGAGGACCTCAAGGCGTACCCGGAAAAAGACCGCACCGTGATTAAGTACGCGCTTTCTGGCACGCTAGGCCTAGAGGACACGCGCACCCTCGAGCGCGAACTCGCCGAGCTCGAGCCGGTCTTCGCCGCGCTTTACCCGCGCGAGCGGCTGATGAGCCTGCACCTCGAGCCCGACGAGGAAGAGATGGAAAACCTGCCCTTAACCGGCTTCGCCCAAGACGCGATGCGGGAGCTGATCGGCCAGGCGGCCGAGGACAACGCCACCGCCCGCGACGCCGTGAACCTGCTGTTCCGCCTGTCCAAGGAGGTGGGCTAGACCATGCGCATCCACGACCTTGTCATCGACAACTTCCGCGCCATCGAGCACCTGGAGCTGCGCGACCTGCCGGATACCGGCGTGATTGTCATCCACGGCCAGAACGAGGCCGGCAAGTCCACCATCCTGGACGCCATCGGCACCGTGCTGCAGGAGCGCCACTCTGCCGGCGGCAAAAAGATCAAGATCTTCGCCCCGGTCGGCCGCGACGCGTCCCCCGAGGTCACCATGACCGCGACGGTGGGGGAGACCACCTTCACAATCCACAAGCGCTGGCTGAAGGGCAAGCTCTCGGAGCTGGAGATCCTCTCGCCGGTGCACAAGAACTTCACCGGCCGCCAGGCGGACGACGAGCTCGCCCGCATAATCGCCGAGCAGATGGACACCAGCCTGGCCAAGACCCTGTTCCTGCGCCAGGGCGAGCTGGACCCGGGCATCGCCGCCGCCGGCATCCCGTCGATTTCCCAGGCGCTCGACGCGGAGAACGGCACCGAGAGCTCCGGCGAGGAGGACACCGAGCTCATGGCCGCCATCGAAGCGGAGTACGCCCGCTACTGGACGGCCGCGACCCCACCCAAGCCCAAAGCCTCCTTCACCGCGAAGTCCGACGCAGTGGACACCGCCCGCGAGACACTGCGCGCCGCTGAGGCTGAGGTGCAGCAGCTCGCCACGTTTGTGGACGAGGTGGCCCGCCGCGAAGAAGAAATCCGCGCGGTGGACATGGAGCTGCCGCAGGCCCACGAGGAGCTCGCCGAGCGCGAAGCCGAGTTCGCCCAGGCCAGACAGCTCGCCGAGAAAGCCAAGTCAGCAACCGAGCAGCTCGAGCGCACGACCGTCGCCAGGGAGCGCGCCGAGCAGGACCTCGCCGAGCGCATCGCCCTTTCCGAGCGCGTGGCCAAGCTGCGCGAGGAGGAAAAGGACCTGCAGGCCGCGCTCGCTCCGGCCCAGGAGGCGCGCGACGCCGAACGCGAGAAGGTCGCGGAGCTGACGGCGCAGGTCGAGGAGGCGAAGACCCGCCTCGCCACAGCCCGCACCACCCTGCGCGGCGCCGAAAATGTCCGCGACCACGTGCGTGCTTCCCGACGCCTCACGGTCGTCACCGACCAACTCACCCTCATCGGCAAAGCAGAGGAAGCCTACGCAACCCTGCTGAAAAACGCCCCCGCCCTGCAGGTCACGGACGCGGACGTGCGCAAGCTGGAGCAGGCCGAAAGCGAACTGACCCTGCAGCGCCGCCTGCGCGAGGCGGCCTCCGCCAAACTGGAGATCACCGCCAAAGGAAAGACCATCCAGGTCGACGGCGAAAGCGTGGGCATCGACGGCACCGAGTCCGTCGCCGTTTACGAGGGCACGCGCCTCACTCTCGACGACTTCGACGTGGTTTTCCGCGCCGCCCAGGGCGCGGAGGATCCCCGCCGTGCCGTGGAAAAGGCCGAGGACGCCCTTGCCAGCCTGCTGTCCAAGCTGGGCTGCGCGGACGTCGACGAAGCCCGCGCCGCCCGGGACGCCTGCAAGGCGCACGACGCAGAGGTGAAGTCCGCCCGCCAGCGCCGCGACGACGCGCTGGCTGGCACCGACGCCGACGAGCTCGCTGCGGAGCGTGACCGCCTGGCCACCCAGATCGAGGAGCTCGCCGAGGCGATCGACACCGTCGAGCTGCCCGACACCGAGCAGGCCGCGGAGCTGACAGTAAAAGACGCCCAAAAGGCGCTGGATAAGGCAGAAAAGGACGTCGACGCCGCCGACGCCGCGCTCAAGCCCTACGCCGACCGCACCGCCGCAAGCGAGCTGACCGTCGTGCAGACCAAGCTTGAGGCGAAGCAGGCCGAGGCCAGCCACGCCGCCGACGAGCTGGCGCAGGCGGAGACCACCACGCCGAAAACCTCACTCGAGGACAGTCTCGAATCCGCTCGCGAGCAGGAACGCGAGGCAAACGAGGCGCACACCCTGCTTTCCGCCGAGCTCGCGGCCGCCGACCCGGAGATCGCCCAGCAGATGCTCGAGGGCGCGAAGGCGCGCCTGCAGAACCTGGAGAAGCGCCAAGCCGAGGCCAAAAACCGCATCACCGAGCTGACCGGCCGCATCGAGATCGCCGCCGGCGCCGCCGAGAAAGCTGACCGCGCGGCCGCGGAGCTCGACGCCGCGGAGACCGAACTGGCCCGCACCACGCGCCGCGCCGACGCCGTGCGCCTGCTGCGCGAGACGATGCACACCCACCGCGACGCCGCCCGCGCCCGCTACACCGCGCCGTTCAACGACGCGATCCGTAACCACGCCCGCGTGCTGTTCGGCCCGACCGTGGACTTCAACTTCGGCGACGACCTCACCGTCACCGAGCGCACCGTCGACGGGGTGAGCGTGCCGCTGGACCAGCTCTCCGGCGGCACGAAGGAGCAGCTGGCTATCCTCACCCGGTTCGCCATCGCTGACCTAGTCACCGCCTCCGGCGAAACAACGCCGGTGCCCGTGGTGGTCGACGACGCCCTCGGCGCCACCGACCCGGAGCGTCTCGCCCGCATGAACTCGCTGTTTTCGCAGGTGGGGAAGACGTCGCAGGTGCTGGTGCTGACCTGCTTCCCGCAGCGCTTCGACCGCGTCGCCGCCGCGCGCACGTACTCCATGGACGAGTTGAAAACCGCGACCATGGGCTAGGATCTGCCGGTATGACTACACAACCGCGGTGGCTTGACGACGAAGAACAGCAACTGTGGCGGCTAATCCTGGCCGGATTCAACAAGATCTCCCGCACCATCGACGACCGCCTCCAAGAGGGCAGCGAGATTTCTTCGTCTGAATTCTCTGTCCTCGTCGCATTGTCGGAGGCGCAAGACCGCACCCTGCGCCTTCGCGAGCTGTGCGAGGAACTCGGCTGGGACCGCTCTCGCGCCTCCCACCAGGTCACCCGCATGAAAAAGCGGGGTCTGCTGACCAAGAGCAAGTGCCCCGGCGACGCCCGCGGCGTTCTGGTCACGCTCACGGACCAGGGCATGACGCATCTCGAGGACGCGGTTCCGGACCATGTCGAAACCGTCCGGCGCCTCATCTTCGACCACCTCAACGAGGACCGCGCCGATAAGATCCGCGAGTTCTTCGCCGACGTAGTCGGCGCCCAAGAACTACCCACTCGCCAGTGCTAACACGGTTTTGCACGACGCCCGTCCTTGCGGGCTTCCGCGAACGGGGGTTGGATAGGACGCACCAATTCCGAGCATGAAAGGACCCCGCAATGTCCAACCCCTACAACCCGCAGAACATCAACCCCGGCAACTCCCCGAAGCGCCTCGAGCGCTCCATGACCGACAAGTACATCGCCGGCGTGTGCGGCGGCATCGCCCAGTACCTCGGCGTGGACCCGACCGTCGTGCGCGTCGTTTTCGTCCTGCTCGCACTCATCGGCCTGTTCCCGGGTCTGCTGGCCTACGGCGTGGCCTGGATGATCATGCCGGCCGAGTTTTAGGGCCCGCTCCCGTCGAGGAACGTAAACCGCACCGCGTCGCCGCGCAGCTGCTCCAGCGCGCGGCGCACACCCGGCCCGGTGCCGGAGGAGGGGTGGTTCATGTGCGCCAGCACGATCGCCCCGTCGGGGGCATGCATGATTGTCGACGCCACATGGCCCGCCGCCGCAGTCGCCCCAGCGTCGCCGTTGACGGAATAGCCCGCGATTTGTACCCCGCGCTCGCGGGCGATGTGGACGGCGACGTTGTCGTAGTGGGCCGTGCCTGAGCGAAACCACGTCGAATCCACCCCGTATTCCGCCAGCAGCGCGCGGTTGCCGTCGATTTCCGCGATGGCCTCCGCAGGCGTCGCAGTGCCCGCGATGCCGTAAGCCGCCTGGCCGTTGACGCTTAGCGGCAGGTGGCGAGTGCCGTGGTTTTCCAGGCGGAACAGGGGATCCGCCGCCAAGTTCCGCGTCGCCTCCGGGTTCGCGTCGATCCAGGTGGCGCTCAAAAACAGCGTTGCGGGCACGGCATGCTCGCGCAGCGCGTCTATCAACCCCTGGTCCACGGCCGAACCACTCGGCCCGCCGCAGGCGTCGAAGGTCAGCGCAATCGTGCGCCTGCCCGGGGTCACCGGCACCGTCTCCACGATGCCGCGCAGTGAAGTCCCGAACGCTTGCGGCACCCGGCCCGCGTAGCGCTCCGGGCCGGGATACGCCGTCACCGTCTCACGGACCGTCGTGGTCGCCGTCTCCGTCACAGTTATGCCTGTGGTGCCCCGCGGGCCGGCACACCCCACCAACGCAGAAAAGCCCGCCACTGCCGTGGCGGACATGAAGGTTTTCCTGCTCAGCACAGACTGAAATTCTAGTGGGTGGGGGAGCGGAGTGCTCGTCGAGAAGCTACTGCTTGATCGCGGAGCCCTCGATCTCGATGCCCACCTTCTCGCTGACCAGCATGCCGCCGGAGTTCAGCGGCGCCTGGAAGTCGATGCCGTATTCACTGCGGTTGATGGTGGTGCGGGCCTCGAAGCCGAGGCGGGTGTTGCCGAACGGGTCCTCCTCGACGCCGAAGGTCTCGACGTCGAAGGTGACCGGCTTGGTGGTGGTCTTGATGGTCAGGTCGCCGGTGACAGTGCCGTTGCCCTGCGCGTCGACGTCGAAGCTGGTGGCGGTGAAGGTCATCTCCGGGTATTGCTCGACGGCGAAGAAGTCCTCGCCGCGCACGTGTGCGTCGCGGTCGGCGTTGCGGGTGTCCACGCTCGCGGTGCGCACGGTGCCGGAAGCGGTGCTTGCGGACGGCTCCTCCGCGATAGTCACGGTTGCGTCGAAGTCGGTGAACTCGCCGCGGACCTTGGTCACCATGGCGTGGCGCACGGTGAAGCCGATGGAGGAGTGGGCGGGGTCGAGAGTGTAGGTACCGGTCTGCATGATTGTCTCCTTCGAATTTTGTTGATGGGTCAACTATGGAACGAGAGTGATGCTACGCGCGCCATGGTGACGTGTCAACAAGTTCTCCTGCCGGCACCTACTATGTCGAACATATGTTCTTGACAATTCCCCTAGCGGGTCTTACCGTACTGATCGGTCTAGAAAAACGACGGATTCAAAGGAGAACCATTTGGGAGAAGTACTTTCTGACGCAGTGATGCAGGTGATGACCCCATCACTGGAGTACCAAGACAAAACGGCCCTCGCACATGTGAGCAAATACGCCGATGACTACACCGGCGAGATCATTGATCGCCACGGGAACTTCCGCCGCGGGTGCATCGGGATGATCCACTACATCCCGGAGGAGGCCTATGAGCGTCCCTGGTGGCGCGAACCCAACTTTCCGCTCAAAGGATGTATCGAGCGATTGGTCAATGCCGGTTGGATCACACGCGTGGACGGCGAAGAGTTCGACGGAGCGCTGATACTGAACACGTCGCGCCTGATCCGCCTGATGGACATTGCGGAGACGGAAATGGCGCAAAACCAGCACGTCATCGACTACGTGTACCTCCCGGACGGGACTGTCATCGACCCGCCGTGCGAAGACTTCGCTGACCCGCTGTTCTTACCGTTCATTCGCTGGGCTGACCAGCTGTTCGACGGCGACTTCGCCCACACCCTGGCCGACGACGTCACCGACGCGACCACCCGCCTCCTGGACGCGCACCTTTCCATCGAACGCGACCACAGCTGGAAAGAAACCGATCCGGGCCGCTGGACACGCGCAATTGCGAACTGGAAGGACCACCATCTGGGCGATGGCAATTTCCGCATCCCGCCGCAGTGGAAGGTGACCGCCGATGATCGCTAACTCGAACCCCAACATGACCGCCGGCATGCTTCGCGCCGAAGTCGACCATTGGCGCGGCAGCGACGCTCCCGCCGAGTTCCTCGTGCTCATCGACCCACGCGACAACCCTCTGCTCACCCTGCTCCAGGTAGCCAAGCTGCACGCCGCCGACGCCCTCGAGCCGGGCTGCGACTACACCTTCGGCACCGTCGAGGACGCCTCCACCCGCTACATAGCGTTCACCTACAGCGGCAGCCGCGACGACTTCTGGCGCGGCCTCACCGTCGTCACAGAGCAGGTGATTATGGAAGCGGAAGAGCTTATCGACGAGCGCAGCCCCAGCCACCGCTCCTTCGCCCGCATGCTCATGTCGTACGGCCTGCCGCCGGTGGAAGTGCTGCCGCCTGTCGCCATGGACAGCGGCGGCCACGTGCTCGTCGACACCGAATGGGACGAGCTCGCTTAGAGGTGAATTAAAGGCGGGGGCTTCGGTCCGCCTTAGGTCAGAGATTGCGCATCATTCGAGGTTGTCATCTTCTTCCCTGCGAACAGTCCTGACAAACTTTCCTAGGAATTGAAAAACTGGGGGCGCGAGGAAGACACCAGCCAGCCACTCAGAACCCCCGCCGAAGTAAACGGCCAAGGCAGCGCCGATCGAGGCCAGAAACATGCCGAAACTCAAGTATTGACCACGTTTGAGAGCGTCCACATCCCCTTTGGCAAGCCACTCTTTCTCGTGGTTCGAGGCTGCAATGCTTTGTTCCGCCATTCGCATTGCACGATCGGCAAAAGTGGGGTCAACTTGTCGGTAAGCTTCCAGCGTCTCCGGTGCTGGTGCAGGGGCACTCCACAGGTACGCGGAACTTGCAATCTGGCGGGTGACCTCCTCGACGAGTTCAGCGTCAATTACTTCGCCGGGAGAACCGTCCGAATGCTCTTGTCCATTGCGTTGAACGTCACTTTCCACCCGTTGTAAATCGTCGCCCGGGGATCGTTGGCCTTCATGCGTGCCTGCGTTCGCAGCGGGCGAGGGTTCGTCTCCATGACGTCCACTCCCCGGCGGCGTGCTCGACCGGCGGCGCTCATCATCTTGAGAGTCATCGTTCATGCACCTGCTTCCTTCCGGTAATGGCATTATCCACGACTGTTCGGGCTGTGGAGTCTAGGGTTAATTGAACCACAATTAGTTCCTCACCGGCATGCAGAACCCCGATTGTGCACGCCGGCGAATCATTTCGCGCCAGATTGAATGTTGTCGGGGTCAGTCTCTCCGAAAGTCACCCGATTTGAAAGCAGGGTTAAATCTGGCAGCGTTTCCTGAATTGAACGGGAAAAGAAACCAGAACCCCTGCTCGGAGCTTTCAGTAAACTCCCCGACCAGTTGTAGCGGGTTCGTGGCTACACCCCGGTTACACCGGGTTCCGACTCCGGTTACACAACAGAAGTCAATTATATGACGTGAGCAGGAGCGCTCCTTAGAGCGGGAAGTCAGGAAATTCCGCTTCCGCCTCTTCCTACCTCTCGGCAAGCTCCACGCTCCACCGTGAACGCTCGACAAGCTCGTCAAAGGTGAGCACCTCCGGTGACTTGCGGTTCGAGCGGAAACTTTCAAAGCTACGGAACTTCGAGCCAATTCGGTTGCCTTGGGCGCGGCACACAAATCGCACATGGGCCGATCATCAGAAACGAGCGTGGTTCAACCAAGTATGCACCGTCGCCAGTGTTGTCTCCCTCGTTGTCCCTCTCGGCAATCCATCCGGCAAGGCTCTCCTTGGCGGCGCGAACCGTCGTCGAACCCCGATGTGTCCCCGCTGCAAACGGGAATCGAGTCGAGGCTGCGGATGAGGTAGATAAGTTTGTTCGAGCCTTCCCGGTTCAAGATGATGAGGCCATCGAGTTTTGTCCCGTTCGGATCATTGCTTGGGGCCTGAAAACCGATCTCCCGAACTACGCCAGGCTCGTGCGCAACTTGAATCTCGAGCCGGCGACGCTGTTTTCGCAACTTTGCCGGAATCTCTGCCAGCTCTGCTCCTTCCACTGTCTCTTGAGCAGCACACACAGCTGCACCGCTACATCGGGTTTGACACGTTCAGCGCTCGCTGTATAGTTCAGTGCATGCTGACTATTGCTTCGCGTCTCGACGTGATGAACCGCCTGGGTCGTGCACTGGCCGACCCCACTCGATCCCGGATCATCTTAACCCTGCTCGACCATCCCGCTTACCCGGCGGAACTGGCTCGAGCTCTGGACCTGACACGCTCGAATGTGTCCAACCACCTGGCATGCCTGCGCGATTGTGGGATCGTCGTCTCCGAGCCCGAGGGGCGTCGGACGCGATACGAGATCGCCGATCCGCACCTGGCGCAGGCGCTGACTACATTGGTCGATGCCACCTTGGCAGTAGACGAAGATGCCCCGTGCATGGATCCCGCCTGCACGCTTCCCGGATGCGATGTAGCTGGGGTGGGCGCGTAATGCTCACCACGGTCTTGCAGGCGATAGGCCTGTTCGCAGCTACCAACATCGACGACATCATCGTGCTCTCCCTCTTCTTCGCGCGAGGGGCAGGCCAGAGCGGCACCACCGCCCGTATTCTGGCCGGCCAGTACCTCGGATTTGCCGGCATCCTCGTCGCCGCGATCCTCGTGACCATCGGCGCCGGAGCATTTCTGCCCCCGGCAGCTATTCCATACTTTGGTCTCATCCCGCTGGGCATCGGCCTCTGGGCCGCATGGGAGGCCTGGCGCGGAGACGATGACGACGATGACGACGAGGCCAAGGTTGCCGGCAAGAAGGTCGGCGTGGGGACAGTCGCAGGCGTCACTTTTGCCAATGGCGGCGACAACATCGGTGTCTACACCCCTGTCTTCCTCAGCGTGGAGCCTCTCGCAGTAGTCGCCTACTGCGTTATCTTCCTCGCGCTCGTTGCGGTCCTGGTGGCCCTGGCAAAGTTCGTCGCCACCCGCCCCCCGATCGCGGAAGTGCTCGAACGCTGGGAGGACATCCTCTTTCCCATCGTTCTCATCGGCCTCGGCATCGTGATCCTCGTCAGCGGCGGAGCTTTCGGGCTCTGACATAGCAGCAGTGTTCCAACGGCGGTTGCGTCCCTTAGTGTTGTGTAACGCTTGCCGATGGGACTTGACCTCTGGCATGTGCAGTGCGGTCTGCTCCCAGGCCTCTATTACCGTGCAGAACACGCCCGAGGACGGTGCGAAGTACCTCAACCAGGGCGCGCCCTACGGCACGAAGGAGGGGCAGGAGCAGTACCACCGTCGCAACACCATTGAGTCTCGCAATGACCGCGTGAAGTCCTCCCGGCACCAGGGACACGGCGACCCCACCATGCGGCTTATGCGTGGTTGGGCAGCCCAGGCCATTTCGGCTGTCATGTCCGTCGTTGCGGCCAACATTGGTTTGCTGTCGGCGGAGTCTCGCTGGCGCTTCCCGAAGAAGCCCACGCCTCCCACGACCCCTCCTGACGGGCGCAAGACCCGCGGCCGCGACGAGACTGGCACCGACGCTTTTCCCCAACGCGCCACCGCTTGCGGCATAGACCGACCAAGGCCACCGGCTGGTCCTCAAACAACGAGGACGAAGCCCGTGGCCGAGAGGTCGTGGGCGAGTGCCGAAATTCGGCCCAAAACGGCGTTCAGACGAAGAAAAATGACCCCTCCGAACGAGCGGAGCGGGTCATTTTTGTGTTCGCGGCCGTTTTTCTTCGGCCGGCAGGAGGTTTCGTGAAAAGATTGGAACAGTTTCGTGAAACCCCCTGGTCGGGGCTTTCAGTAAACTCCCCAACCTCTAGACTCGCCGCCGCTTACGCGGCGGCTTACACGTTTTCCGTCGCTTCCTTACACAGCCCGCAACGACCCCCGACCCGGAAACCGCAGTCGAACTTCGTGACGTTTCCCGCCTCGAACCCCGCCGCGGAACCCGCCGCCTTTCCCGCAGACCCCCGACCCGGAGCCCGTCTCGTTTGCCGGACCGGGCGGACGTGTCGTAGCGGGGTGCGCCGCGGCCACCGCCCCGAGGCTCGTCTCGGTGTCCGGTGGGGTTCGCTTCGAAGTCCCGTTGCGGTATTCGACCCGGTTGCCGGACCGGGCACGTTTGCACGCTTCGGAGTCCGACACGTTTGCCGGAGCGGTTGCCGACACGGAAGCGGGGTGCGTTGCGGTGGCGGTTGTCGTTACGAGGGTCGGGGCGGAAAGCGCGGCGCGCGGGGACATTGAACTACCTGCGTGCCTGGTGGCTTTCTGCCTTCGTCAGCCCTTCTCGTGACGTTCGAGCTCTGCTTCGCACCGGTCGCCCAAGTCGGTGAACGTTTCGACATGTGCCGAAACGAGGCTTGTTGTGACGAGCTCCGACTCGAACAAGTCGCGAATGGTCTGCGGCTTGCCCGTGTTCCACTGGTCGGCAAGTTTGTCGAAGTCTTTCTTGGTCAGCGGCCGGCGTTTGACCACCCGGGTGACGTTTGCGAGCTTTTCGAACCACACGCGCCTGGACTGGTGTTCGGCGGAGGCTATCTCATTGCCAACGAACCAGTCGCCGTGGACAAGGGTGTTGCGAAAGTCGATGGGGTCTTTCGTGTCGGCTGCAAGCTCGCGGCACGCCCCGCACTCCGCATTGTCTTCGAGGTAGCCGCGCATCCGGCCGAATGACGTGTGCGCGAGGTGAGTGGCGTTGCCGAATTGGGTGTTGCCGAAGTGGATTTCGCACAGGTCGGCCATGAGGTTCTCGACGCGGGAGGCGGCCAGGACAAGTAGCGCGAACTGTGTGAGGAAGTCTTCGTGGAACTTCTCCAAATACGGCAACGGGTCGTTGTCGCCGACGACGTCAACGTATTGCTGCGCGAGATTGTGCGCTGCTTCGACAGCCGGTGCGAGTGACGTTGCGGCTTTCGCTGCCTCGGCGAACTCGGCAAACGTTTCGTCAAGCGAGTGCTTCAGCGCCGCGCCGGTGACCTGGTCCCAGACGTCATTTCCGAGCAGGGTTTTCACGTCGGGTACCGGGGCGATATACCGCGACGGGTCGAGTGACGGGGCGGCTGCTAAGGCTTTCATCTGATAGTCAACGAGGTTTGGGAGCAAGGACTTCCACTGTTGCGAATAGGCGTTCGTGGCGTGAGCGAGAAGCCCCGATCTGGTGGCGTCCTGAAGCGACTTGAAGAGGTGTTCGTTGTGGAAATTCCGAAGCGAGTTATTCGCGGCGTGAGCCGCTGCGGTGAGCGCGTCGGGGTACGAGGCGTCGTAAAAGTGTGCAAACTTCTCGGCCAGTGAGAATGCCGGGTTGGTGGGATCGAAGGTGGCGGAGGCGGGGTTGGGGTTGTCGGGGTGCTCGGGCTCGGGGTCTATGGGGTCGTCGGTGCGGGGTTCCGGTTCGTCGTTGGGCGGGTTGGTGGCGTTGTCCTGGTTGGGGTTGTCGGGGTCGGGCTCGTTGCGGGGTACGTCTGACATGCCCTAACTATGCCTGTCCTGGGTGATATGGTGCGGGAAATTAGAACAGAATTGCTATTGATGCGTATTCGGAGTGAGGAGTAGGTAAAGCGAACGAACCGTCTACCAGCCCCGCTGATCTCAAATCTGACCAGATGCACACGGTTCGACGTCAGGCTAGGACACCACTCTGATCGGGGGCTCAGACCTACGGGGGCTAGGACTGGGCACTGCGTGTCTTTGTGTCACGGGACAGGAGCTAACCGGCCTCCGGGGGCGCCATCGCGGTTGACCAATAGGCGGGATGAAGGGGGCTCTTTTGCCGCGCATCCCCACATGGACAACGTTGTAGCGGAATGGTCTGAGAAGAGATCGCCGTCCCTCGGCAAAAAAGCGTTGCTGGTGCAGTTTTTTCGCGGTGTGGAGTCGGCTAAACACATCGAGCTCATTTTTCGAGAGCAGTACCTACGCTGGGGTACATGTTCACTTCACTCCACCGAGCTTTGGGGCTATCCGCAGGTCCTATTACTGACGAAATGGTTACCCAAACCGTCAGAGAGTGTCCGATTTTTTGTGTGCGGGGGTTTGGTTTACAAGTAGTCCGCGAATCGGTCGGGGTAAGCCACGGCTAGTTGGTTGATGGCTTGTTTCCACCCGGTGGCTTTCGCTCCTTCAATATAGCCGTTGCATTCAACGTCGCGCTTTGCTTTCTTCGCTCGCTGCGCAGCGCGCTTGTCTTCGATGTTGCAGATCATCAGCCACAGCGTCTTCAGCGCCGCGGTATCGTTCGGGAACTGGCCCCTGTTGCGGGTAGCTTTACGCAGTTCAGCGTTGAGCGATTCGATTGAATTGGTGGTGTAGAGCACCCGGCGTGCCGCCGGCGGGAACTGCAGAAACGGCACGAACCGCTCCCAGGCGTCGCGCCAGACTTTGACCGACTGCGGGTATTTCCGGCCGAGTTCACTGGCTTCGAAAGCATCCAAGCTGGCTCGGGCGGTGTCCTCGTTGGTGGCCGTGTAGACCTCACGCAGCGCCCGGGAGACGGGTTTGCGGTCCTGGTAGGACACCCACCGGTTCGCAGCCCGAATCAGGTGCACAATGCAGGTCTGCACCATGGAATTCGGCCAGGTGGCTTCCACGGCTTCCGGCAAGCCCTTGAGCCCGTCGCAGCACACGATGAACACGTCCTGGACACCGCGGTTGGCCAGATCCGCGCACACCGATGCCCAGAATGCAGCGCCTTCGTTGTCGGCGATCCACAATCCCAGGATGTGCTTGATGCCGTCCATGTCGACTCCAACCGCCATGTAGCAGGCTTTGTTGACCACGCGGTGGCCGTCACGGATTTTCACGCGTAGCGCGTCGAGGAAGATCACCGGGTAAAACTCGTCGAGCTGGCGGTTTTGCCAGATCATGACCTCGTCTAACACCGCGTCGGTAATGGTGCTGATCGTATCCGGGCTCATATCCACCCCGAGCGTGGTCACGAGGTGATGCTGGATATCGCGCACTGTCATCCCGCCGGCGTATAGCGAGACGATCATGTCGTCGAGTTCTGTGAGCCGGCGTGCACCCTTGGGCACCATCCGGGGAGTAAACGTGCCGGCACGATCCCTGGGCACGGTCACTTCTACCGCGCCGTAGCCAGAATTGACGGTCTTGGTGTACGACCCGTTGCGGTGATTGCTGCCCTGCGCGGTCTCCACCTGGGCTTTGGACTTGCGGTCGGAATGGCTATAGCCCAAGTGCGCATCCATCTCCGCCTGCAGACCAGCGTTGATCGATGCCTGCAGCAGGCCTTTGACCAGCTCGCTGGCATCATCAGCGGAGGTCGACAGCTCGCTGATCAAGCTGGCAAGCTCAGGATTTTCCATCAGCTTCTCGCTGATCTCATTGACCCTCGCCGGGTCATGGTTTTTCTTCGGTGACACCGTAGTCATTATCGGTGAAACTCCTTCTAGATCAGAGCCTCACACACAAACTTCCTGACACCCTCAACCGTCACGAACAGTATCCCAGAGTCCGAGTCTCTGGACTTCAAACGTTCTCTGCCTCCAAAGGAGTCGCTCGTCCAATCAGATGTGAAGAAGGACTTAGCGGCCATGGCCAACTACGGAGGTGGGGTGCTCGTCTACGGTGTGACGGACAATAACAGTCGTGCGGGCAGCCGCCTAGATGTCGGCGAGGTCGATGACAACTACATCCAGGCTTACCAGCGTGTTGCCTACAACCATGTTACGCCCCCGTTGCACAACGTTGAACTCATTCCCCTCGGTTCGGATGACGGCCCGAGAGCCCTAGTGGTCGTAGTACCGGCAAGCCATCAAGTGCCTCACATGCTCATTGACAAGGACAGGAAATTTCACGTCCCGGTTCGCCACGGAGCGGACACCGGCTGGCTTCCCGAGTCGGAAATCGCGCGTCTCTACCAGCAGCGATTCGTCGCATCCCGTGAGCGGCGCCAGATGCTGCTGGATCTCTATGGGCGTACCTGTGACATGTGCGCACCAGATGGCTATTGGGCGGTTACCGTCGCACGGCCCGTCACGAAAACTGTGACGGAGCCTATGGAAAACCAGGACGTGAGCCAGTTCGTCAACCGGCTTGTGAACCAGCGGGACAATCTGTGGCGGTACACGCGCCCTGAAACGCCGCTCGGGGCGTATTTCAGTAACGCTTACCCACGCCGAGGGTTTCGTAGTTGGCGCTACGTCCTACTAGCTGACGAGACGAACCGTCCCGAGTCGTACCTAGGCTTCCACGACGACGGCTCGGTGTCCGCTCTGGTGAACCTTCCGGTGACGGAGGAAAACGGAACGGCGGTTGCTGCGTTCTTCATCGAGACGTTTGTGGCCGATGTCATGCTTGCTGTCCGCGGGATGAGTAAACGTAGTGGCAGTGGCGTGTACGACTTGAAGTTCGGGATTGAGTGGGAAGGTAGCGAGCCGCTTCGTCTACACAGACAGCATGAGTTCGCTACTTTCGACCCGCTGCCCGTGTCGAGGTTCGTTCCGGTTGACGCGACGGTCGATTTCTCGGATGACAACGTCTTCTTCGATCATGTCGAGGCGATTGGTCAAGATTGTCTCAACCAGGCAGGCATTGTCTCGCTCAATGTCATCCCGCGTGGACGCGAGCACCTTGCCCAGGTTCTGGAGTGGTTCCCGGACCAGCTAGGTTCCGACGAATAACTAGTCAGGTAATACTTACACCTAGTGGGTTTGGCACTGCTCCTCGAATTAGCCGCGCAATTCTGGGAGCTTCAGGACAAGTTTTCTAGGCGTTGTACAAAGCCACGAGCGGGACCCTCCAGTCTTCGTGGTCTTCGTGTATGAGTGGCTTGTCGCTATTTGCCCAAGCGGTCCAAAGCACGGGGAAGTCCTCGAAACGGTGAGTGTGCAGCCCGTTGAGGTCGAGGTACAAGGTGTTCGGATGCGTTTCGTTGTGGCTGCGTACCTCCTCTTTGGTTCGCAGCCACGCCAATTCGGCCCCGTCTTGAATCATGTCGCGAATTTCCGTGGCGGCAATTTTGCTCCGACCGCTCGTTGACCATTCGAGCTCCTCAGCAGCCTCCATAAAACCGACAAAGAACCTGTCCGTGGGCAGCGCGGTGGCGATAGTATGGCCTTCGTTTTCCATGATCCAACAGCCGTCTTCTCGCTGCTCAGCGATAATTGCTCGCGGGTAAGCATTGCCTTGGTGGTAGTAAATGTCTCGCATGGCCGCAGAGCATAGACCAAGTTGGGCGGCGGTCAGTTTCGCCCAACTTGGCATCCCGCGCTTAGAGGCTTGGCATCCGCTCCGTCACCGAACCGGCAACCAAGTCGGCCCACGAGTCGGAAGAGTCAATGTCATCCTCGTAGGCAATGAGGTAGCCCCAGGTCTGGTCCTCGTACTCCGGCATGCCTACGAGCTGGCGCACCACGCGCTCGGCGGCTGCTCGCTTGGCCTGGACGCGCTCGTCGTCGCGTCCGCGGTTCTCCTTGGCCTCGACAATCCAGTGGGTGCCGTCTTTGTCGTAGACCACGAAGTCTGGGACGTACGAGTTGTGCGGAGTGTAGGCCACCCGCGCGCCCTCGTGCGCGTAGATCCGCTTCCACCACACCACGTTCGGGTCGAGGTCGAGCAAAGCCGCCAGGCGGTACTCGCCGGTAAACGAGTCGAAGCGGGCGGCCTCGAACAGCCCCTTCTTCCAGGTGCCGTAGTATTCCGCGGTGCTAAAACCTGCCTTGCCCGCGCTCTTTTCCTGCCGGTCGAGCAGGTCGAGGATCTTCTTGTCGAGGTCGAGAGCGAACGAGTCGTCAATCGGGAGGGTAACCGGGTGGATCGACACGGTGGTCCCGGTCTGGGCGTTCGCCTTCCTGGACTCTTCGGCAATGAGCTCCTTGAGGTGGCGGGCCGCGGATTCCTTGGCCTTCTCCGTCCACTGCTCGATCTTCGTCGCTTCCATGAACGCTGGCACGATGCGGCGTTTGAGTTGACTGTTGTTTTCTGGGGTCGAGGCAACCGTTCCGGGACCCATGACGCGGCGGATGAGTTCCGCGGCGACTTGGGAAGGAGTCTGTTTGAAACTCGGTACCGCGGAGCGGTCGTCGTTGTCGAGTTCGATTTTGTTGCCCTCTTCTGCCACGCCGATCTTCGTACGAGCCAAGTACTCATCAGTATCGGTGACCTTGTCCGCTCGTTTCACAATGACGGAGTTCGGGAGGTCGACGAGTTCAAACTGTTTCTTCGTCTTCGTCATGGCCGACGACGGGAAGTCGAAGGTGGTGCCAGCGAACTTCTCGTTGACGTGGACAACGACCGGCGTGAATATCTCAACGCCCTTCGCAACGTCGTCTTCGTCGGTGAGTGCTCGTGTGCCCACAGTGCGGTCAACTGCTGGGGTGTCAGGACCGTCACCACGGGTGCGAGAGTCTTCGCCAGGCTGCACCGTGGTGCCAGTCTCGGCGATGTCGGTAGAGGGGTCGCCCGCGGTGTCAGTGCCAGCACCAGTTCCGGTTCCTGCGCCGGCGCCAACCTGCGGCGGATTAGTTGTGCCAGGCGGGGTGATGATCTCTTTGCCGTCGCCTTCTCGAACCGCGTTCTCGATGCCGAACTGCTTGAGCACGTTCTCACTTTCAAGCAGTTTGACGAAGGACTCGTGCGACAGAATGTCTAATTCGTCAATGGCCGGCACTTTAGTCAGCGCCCCGAACGGCAGGCGAAGGCCTCGGCCCATGACCTGCTGGGTGAGCACCTCAGAGCCCATTGTGCGAAGCGTACACATCACGGCAATGCGCTTGGTGTCCCAACCTTCGCGCAGCTTGTTGACCGAGACGATCACTCGTACCGGGGAGTTGTCCGTGTCGAGGTAGCGCAAATAGGACTGGGTAGCATTGTTGTTGTGCTCGTTGTCCACCTGGAGCACCGCAAGCGGGTCACCCACGAACCCTGGGCCGCGCAGGCGCTCGGCGATCTTGGTGGCGTGTGCCACGTCAGAGCAGACCACAAACAGCAGCGGTTTGGTCTGCTTTCCGTTCGGGTGTGTGGCCCTGTAGTTCGCGTACGCCTCCTCCTTGATAGCCAAAAGCGACAAAGCGTCTTGGAGCTGGCGGTCTTCCGAGGCGTAGCCCGATTCTCGGTAGACCAGCACCGGTTGTTTGACGTAGCCGTCCTGGATTGCCCGCCACAGCGGGTAGTGGTAGACAATGTCGTCGCCCTTGTCTGGCGAGGCCGTAAGCCCCACGGTCACGGCGGGTTTCAGCGAAGTCAGCGACTTGCGGAACGTCTTCGCAGTGGAGCCGAACAGGTGGGACTCGTCGGCAATGATGACCAAGTCTTCCGTGTCGATCAACCGTTGCGCCAGCGCGCCGGAGTCCTCCTGGAACTTCCACGTCTTGCGGCGCGCCGCTTCGTCCCCCGTAGCGACGTTCTTACCGCCGTCTTTCGGCGGGAAAAGCTGCTGGACATTGAAAACGTACAGCGTAGAGGCACCTTCGCCCACAAACAGGTCGGATGCGACGTTATCTGCTCGAAGGTTCGACACGTCACCCGGAGTGACAAGCCGAGGCGGAACGTCGAAGCCGCCAATGTAGCGGTGCGAGCCTTCCGTGAAGTCGAGAACGGTCTTGTCCTGCACCACCTTCGTCGGCGTGACCACCATGACGTTGGGGTGTCCCTGGCGGCGCAGGTACTCGATAAACGCGGCCATGACGTAGGTCTTGCCAGCACCCGTTGCGAGGTTGAGCACCAGCGGTTCTAAAGCGTCGTAGTCGCCTTTTTCGATTCGCTTCACCAATTCGGCAAGCGCTTCGGCGTTCGGTGCGCGGAGAGTGAACTTGTTCGAGAGTTCTGCAACCAGGTTTTCGTCGTAGGAGAGGTTCAATTTCTGTGCCATGGTTACTTCTCCTCCTCGGCAGCGTCGGAGTACGGGAAAATCTCAAGCGGGACGTGGACTACTCGCGAGCCATTCTTGAACGACCGGACATGCTCGCGGGCGAAGTCATCGACCACGGTCGCCGCGAACAGAACAGAGTGGCCGTCGGGGAGGTGGGACATGACTTCGTCAACCTTCTCCTCGTCAAGCACACCCTCGACAACGACCAAGTGCTCACGGCCACGCTTGCCGTCGAAGTGCAAGTCGTTCGGAGTGGGTGCAAAGCGAAGCTGTGCTGCCACAGAACGCACAAGCAGGTCGCCGGTGGCGTGCTCGGTCAGGGTGGTGAGTGCCACCTCCGGGTCGTAGTCGAAACAGGCCGGCTCAAGATGGGCGACCTGGAAGCCTCCGCCTCCTCGCCAGTTGACGACACCCTTGACCGGCTTGGTCTTGGTCATGGCCTTGAGTTGCTTGACCGCGGGGTTCTTCTTGAGCTCGTCGGCGTTCTTGATGGTCTTATTCAGCAGCGAGGTGAACTTCTGCGCTTCCTCCGGGGTAAGCCCCTCGGGCAGACCGTCCTCAGTAGCGTCCGCTCGGTCTTCCTTCTGAAGGGAGATGCCGCCCTGGTCCTCATTGTTTACGACCTTCTCCAGGCGTGGGCGGGTAAAGCGGTTGAACGTGTCCTCCACGAGTTCGCAGGTCACCCAACGGCGTCCCATCTTCTGGGCGACGGCGGCGGTGGTGCCGGAGCCGCCGAAGCAGTCGAGGACAATGTCGCCGGGGTCCGTGGCGACGTGGATAATTCGCTCTAGCAGGCGCTCCGGCTTCGGGGTGGAGAACGCCGCGGTGTCGGGGAACAGCGCACGGATTTCCTTCGCGGCGGTGTCAGTGTGGCCGACCTCGACGTGGGGCAGGAAGTTCGTGGCAAGTCGTCCCTCCGAGAGTGACAGCGAAACCTTACGACCAAAACCAGTGTCAGAAACAAAGAACTCGGGCCAATTACCAATCGACTTTCGGCGCATTGCTTGTGTCTTATCGCCCTGCCTTGAAGATTCGTCCACGACCAAGTCGCATACGTCGGACCGCAGTTTCTCAACAGGTATGCCAGTTCGCTTTGAGCGCGCGACAAGGTTAGGTGCTTCGCACCTGTAGTCGGCGTATTGTGACAGCGACTCCAGAAGTCGCTCTTGCCCAAAACACCACATTCTCCCGTAGGAGGGATAAATAAACTCGCCGGTAATTGGGTGCTGCACCGCAAACACGCTGGGGTGCTGCTTCTGTCCCGACATGTTACCTGGCGCCGTAGTGTCGGCGGTCTTCCACGGCCCGTTCCTGTCAAAATCCGGGTTCTTGTACCGTGCGTCCATCTCTGCTGTGCGCGCCAGCCGGTTAGGGACGAACCCGCCCTTGGAGTACACCAGAATCACGTCGGTTACGGAGGGAACACCTTTGGAGTCATTGCGCGGTGAATATGTCTTGTGCCAAATCGTCTCGGTGACAAAGTTCTCCGCCCCAAAAACCTCATCGAGCAACACCCTCATCCTGTGGTTCTCCACATCGTCAAGGTGAACCCAAATCGACCCATCCTCCGCCAGTAGGTCACGCATATGCAGCAGGCGGTCTCGCATCATGGTGAGCCAAACCGAGTGCTCCAGGTTGTCCTCGTAGTTGGCGAAGGTCTGCGCTGTGTTGAACGGCGGGTCAATGTAGATGCACTTGACCTTCCCGACATACTTCTCGGACCACTCGGGCATTCGCGTGAGTGCCTCCAGTACGTCGCCAGACTCGCCCAGAATGAGCAGGTTGTCCGACTGTGGTTCGAGGTCGGCACGTTCGGAGTAGGTGGTGCCCTCCTCCTTGTCCGCCCTCGTCCCGGCCACCGTCTCGTCAACCGTCAATACCCGCGTTTCGCAATACCTCGGGTCGCGTGGGTCTACCCAGGTGTAGCCGTAGCGGCCTTGCTCGGTGGGAATGAGTGCCTTGTTCTTGTTCGTCCAGGTCAGCTCAAGGCGTTGTTGTCTGCCCAACTGTGTCTCCTTCGCTAATCGGGTGTGTTTTTCGTCGCTTATCAGAGTAGCCGGGGGCACGACAGAGACCAGAGATAATGGGCTTTGCGGGCGAACATGCTTTCGAGTCGCACAACTCCGTTGCGTTCCATCCTCCGACACTTAAAGTAGGCGTATGGCAACGACCCAGGTGTGCAGTGCTGAGGGCTGCAAAGAGTTCGCGCTTTTTCGCACTCGAACAAAGCCAGCGTGGTGCGAGACGCACCTTGGCGACATATACGACCAGGCTGGCTTGCGGCTTCTCGAACCGTTTACAAAGCCCAAGGAGTATTTGCTTACCCGCTGCACCTACTGTGGCTTCGAAGGGCACTACCGCTTCGAATTCGTTTTGCAAACTGTCGGCCGGCACGAAAAGACTTGTCGAGCGTGCTACTGGCGAGGGTGGGCTCGTGACCAGCGTGCGCGACTACGCAAAGACTCGTCGCGGGAGTCTACTGAGCACGCCAGGGCCGCAGCGGAGGAAAATGGTTACACCTACCTTGGTCCGCTCACAGAACCATGCTTGGAAAACGACCCACATAAAGTGAAGTGCAAGCGCTGCGGGGTTATTACCGCGGAGCGGGTGGGTGACATTGGCTGGGGCTGCACCTGTGTGAAGTCCAACAAGACAGCAACGGCCGGCACTTCGAAGGCGGTGGGGTCCAACCTGGTCAAAAACGCCACAGACGAGTGTGTTTCCTGGTGGGACCACGAGAAGAACTCCGAGCAGTTGTGGCATACGGCGAAGAAGGGCTCCCGAAAGACGGCGTGGTGGACTTGTTCGAACGGGCACACGTTTGAGAGTCGAATTGATGAGATGTTCAAACGCGGCAGTTGCACGCAGTGCGACGAGGAGAAGTGGCGCGAGAAGAAGGCTCAGGATGCTATCCGCACTTTGGCCTGGCGGCTGGCTTACGCGTTCAGCTCCGTCGCGGACGTGCCAGAGCTCGCCGCTGCGTAGAACGAACCGGACATCGACCCGGCTGACGTTCCGGCGTTGTCGGAGCAGACGTTCACGTTCCGCTGCGAAAGGGGGCACACAATCCGCACAACGCCGCAGGGGGCGAGTCTCTACGAGTGCCGGAAGTGCATCGGGGTCAAGACTAGGGAGCGCAATCTTGCCGCCGCGAAAAGCGGTGCGGTGAAGTCCAGACTCACGCCGGAAATCACCTCGCAATGGCACCCGACGAAAAACGAGGGGCTACTGCTCGGGGCCATCCCACCGACGTCGACGCGCAATGTGTGGTGGCTCGACCCAGTGTGCGGGCACGAGTGGCAGGACGTAGTAGGAAACAGAGACAAGTACGAGCGCTACCGCTGCCCGTTCTGTGAGACCATCCTCGACTCACTCGCGTACCACTATCCGGACGTGGCCGCGCAGTGGTCAGAGCAAAACGACATCAGCCCGTGGCAGATCCGCCAGTATACGACTCAACTCGCACAACCACCGCTGTGGGTGTGCCCTGACAATCCTGAGCACACATGGCGTGCCATGCCGTCGAGGCTGGTAAACGGCGCAAGTTGCCCCGACTGTAAGACTGTCGGAAAGTCTGCCGTGGAACGTCTCTACGCAAAGGCAGCGAAGAAGATCTGGGGGAATGCCGCGTCAGGGCAGCGGGTGTACTCCGACTCGTTTACGAACCACTCGTCATGGAGCGTGGACGTGCTCGTTGAACTCCCTGATGGAAAGCAGCTCGGCATTGAGTACGACGGGTCCTACTGGCACAAGGACAAAACCCAGACCGACCTAGTGAAGACTCTTGACTTGCTGGGGCACGGTCTCATTCTGTGCCGCGTTCGAGAGCACCCCCTTCCCAGACTCGACGTCGAAAATCAGAACTACTTCGAGCTCACTGCGTACGCTGGCTCCAACGACCCGGAGCATGAATTGAAGGAGTTCGCAGAGGTGCTAACACAGCGCTTGGAACGCTGAAAAACACTTCGTGCCCCAAAGGGGGAGCAAGTGAACCGCCTGGTCAAGTGGTGTCCCCGACAGGATTCGAACCTGCGACCTTCGGTACCGGAAACCGATGCTCTAATCCACTGAGCTACGGAGACAATGCCGTCTAGGTTAGCACCCGGTATCACAGCCAACGAAATTGGAACGAACCCTAGGGTGACTCCCAGCTTGACCCCATGGATTTGCAACACCCATGTCGCATAATCATCTCTGCGCGCCGCGGGAACGGCGTGACACGGGAAACAATGACAGCGAAACGGCCGGCCCCGAAAGGGACCGGCCGTTTCGTTATGCCAGCTAAAGCGGCTACTTCACAACCATCACGATGAGGTCGCGCGGGCCGTGCACGCCCTCGACGCGCACGAGCTCGATGTCGGAGGTCGCGGACGGACCAGAGATCATGGTCGCCGGGCGCTCCGGATTGATGCGGGAGATCATCTCCGGCACGCCGAAGACGACGGTCTCAGGGCGCACGATGCAGATGTGGCGGTCCGGCACCAGGGACAGTGCGCGGCGGCCGCACACGTCGCCGGACTCCAGCACGATGGAGCCGGTCTGCGCGGAGGTGACCTGGGAATCGGTGATCACGGCGTCGACGTCGGAAAGCTCGCGCGGATCGGTGTCGTTGGAATCCGGGCGGGCGGTGCCAGCGAAGCCGTCGAAAAGCGAGGCGTCGAGGCCTGGCGCGTAGACGACCTCGTTGCACTTGCGGTCCGCGAGCACCTTGACGATGTCCTCGGCGAGGGTCGCCTCGGTGGTCTCCACAACGTCCGCCTTGTAGTCCACGAGGCGGTCGATGAGGATCTCGCGCAGGTCGTCGCCGGAGATATCGGAGGAGGTGTTGTAGTTGCGCACCACCTCGACGTGCTCCGGGGTGTTGGACAGCTGCTGTGCGTCGCGGATGCGCTTGAGGATCTCGCGCTTGGCGTCCTCGTTGCGGGCGTCGCGCGGGGCAGAATTACCGGTTACTCGAGTAGTCATTTACTTGTCCTCTTCCTCGAAACGCTTGCCGGTGACCTTCTGGCCCTCCGGGATGCCCTGCTCGCGGGCCTCGGCCAGCAGACGCTCTGCCTCCTCGGAGCCCCACCACTGGCGGAAGGACTTCTTCGGCGGCACGGCGACATCGCGGTACTCGGTCCAGCCGGAGATCGGCGGCGGCATGAGGTCGATCTTGCCGTTGAAGCCGCCGAGCACGCGGCCCAGGGCCACCATGCGCACAAGCTTGTCCCACACGCTGCTGTGGCCCCAGACCTGAGAGATGGTCGCGAACGCGGCCTTTTCCAGGTGGTTCGGCTCGTTCTTGGCCTTCTGGTAGCGCAGCTCCAGCAGGATGTCCGTGATCGGGATCTTCACCGGGCAGACCTCGTTGCAGCGGCCGCACAGGGAGGACGCGTACGGCAGGGAGCCGTTCGGGTCGTCCGAGGAGTCGATGCCGGTCAGCTGAGGGGTGATGATCGCGCCGATCGGGCCCGGGTAGGTGGAGCCGTAGGAGTGGCCGCCGGCACGCTCGTAGACCGGGCAGACGTTCAGGCAGGCGGAGCAGCGGATGCACTTCAGGGCCTCGCGGCCGATCTCGCTGGACAGCGCGGCGGTGCGGCCGTTGTCCAGGAGGATGATGTGGAAGTTCTGCGGGCCGTCGCCCTCGGTCACGCCGGACCACAGGGAGGTGTACGGGTTCATGCGCTCACCGGTGGAGGAGCGCGGCAGCAGCTGCAGGAACACGCCGAGGTCCTCGAAGTTTGGCAGCAGCTTCTCAATGCCCATGACGGTGATCAGGGTCTCCGGCAGGGTCAGGCACATACGGCCGTTGCCCTCGGACTCCACGATGGAGACGGTGCCGGTGTCCGCGCAACCGAAGTTGGCGCCGGAGATGGCCACCTTGGCCTCCATGAACTGCTGGCGCAGGAACTTGCGGGCGGCCTCGGCCAGCTCCGCCGGGTCCTGGGTCAGGGTCTCGTCCGTGTTCGGCATCTTCGCGGCGAAGATGTCGCGGATCTCCGCACGGTTGCGGTGGATCGCCGGGACAAGGATGTGGGAGGGGAAGTCCTCGCCGAGCTGCACGATGAGCTCAGCCAGGTCGGTCTCCTGCGCGAAGATGCCGGCCTTGTCCAGCTCTTCGTTCAGGGCGATTTCCTGGGTGGCCATGGACTTGATCTTGACAATCTTGTCCTCGCCGGTGGCCTTGACCAGGTCCTGGATGATCTCGTTGGCTTCTTTGGAGTCGCGCGCCCAGTGGACGTGGCCGCCGCGTTTGGTCACGTTCTCCTCGAACTGCTCGAGCAGCTCGGGCATGCGGGAAGCGACGTCGCGCTTGATGGTGGAACCTGCCTCGCGCAGATCCTGCCAGTCGTCCACCTCGTCCACGACAGCCTGGCGCTTCACGCGGATGGTGGTGGTGGCGTACTGGTAGTTGCGGCGCTTGGTTACGTCGTTGAGCTCGTGGTGCGCAGCTTTTTGGAACTTCTCCTTGCCGCGCAGGTGGGACGGGCCGTTCGCGTACGGCGGCATGGTGGGTTGACCGAGTGCGACCTTCACAGCATCTTCTCCTTCTTGTATGCCGCGGACGTCGGGGTCAGCGGGTGCTCCTTGGTGGAGGCGAGGATCTCCGCCATGTGCACAGCGCGGATGCCCTGGTGCTGGCGGGACATTGCGCCCGCGATGTTCATCAGGCAGGAGGAGTCGCCGGCGGTGACGTACTCGGCCTGGGTGTCCTTGATGTGGCGCACTTTGTCCGAGACCATGGCGGAGGAGACCTCCGGCATCTTCACGGAGAAGGTACCGCCGAAGCCGCAGCACTCCTCGGAGTTCTGCAGGTCCACCAGCTCCAGGCCCTCGACGTGGCGCAGCAGCTCGGTCGGGCGGTCGCCGACCTTGAGGAAGCGCAGGGAGTGGCAGGAGGAGTGGTAGGTCACGCGGTGCGGGAAGAAAGCGCCCACGTCGTAGGTGCCTGCGACGTCAACGATGAATTCGGAGAGGTCGTAGGTCTTCTTCGACGCGGTCTTCGCGCCGTCGACAAGCGCCTTGGAGCCAAAGCGCTCTGCAAGCTCGACGTGCTGCTCACGCACGGCGCCGGCGCAGGAGCCGGAGGGGGCGACCACGTAGTCGATCGACGGATCCGAGAAGGCGTCGACGTAGGTTTCGATGATCGGAAGGGCCTGCTCTTTATAGCCGGTGTTCACGTGCATCTGGCCGCAGCAGGTCTGCTGTTCGGGAAAGACAACGTCGTAGCCCAAGCGGGAAAGCACAATGGCCGTAGCCTTGTGCGCGTCGGGGAAGAGGGCGTCGCCGATACAAGTAGAAAACAGCGCTACTCGCATGTTCGGACTCCTAAAATTGTGAGATCACAGGGAAAAATGAAAGCCCCCGCAGGCTGTGATGACCTCGAGGGCTCCGATATTCGGTTGTCAGTTACGGAACGACCGGCGCAAGCACGCTCAGAACGTTCGACTGAAGGAAGACTATCACGCACACTGCAACCAAGAAGCCGAAGCTCCAGCCGACGACATTCTTGAAGATCTCGGATTCCTTGCCCTCCATGTTCACCGCGGTGGCGGCGATGGCGAGGGACTGCGGGGAAATCATCTTGCCCACAACACCACCGGTGGTGTTGGCTGCCAGCATGAGGTCCGGGTTGAGCCCCAGGTTGTTCGCGGCGGTGACCTGCAGGTTGGCAAACAGGGCGTTGGCGGAAGTGTCGGAGCCGGTCACAGCCACGCCAACCCAACCGAGGACCGGAGAGAAGAAGGCGAACGCCGGGCCGAGGTTGGCGAAGAACTCGCCGATGGTCACGGTCTGGCCGGAGTAGTTCATCACGTACGCCAGCGCCAGCACGAGCACGATGGTCAGCGCGGACCAGCGCATCTTCCACACAGTATCGGTGAATTCTTTGCCCACCTGGCCCCAGGTCAGGCTGTAGCGGCCGTTCTCGTTGAACACCATGTACGCCACGGACACGATCAGGGCGGAAATGACCAGCAGCGTGCCCGGGTTGTTGATCCAGGCGAAGTTGTAGTCGCTGTTGACGGTCTCACCTGCGGCGTCGAGAAGCTTGCCGTCCAGGCCCGGCCACGGGAAGGAGATCTTGAACTTGTTCAGCCAGTCCGGGATGGTGCTGCCCAGGTTGGCCAGACCGAAGATAACCACAACAACTGCGTACGGCATCAACGCCATCCACACACGGTGTCCTGGCAGTTCTGCTTCCTCGGTGCGCTCCGGGAGTTCGAGGCGCTGGCGCATCTCGTTGATGCCCTTCGGCTGCCAGAAGCGCAGCAGCAGGAACGCCGCGCCGAGCGCGACGATGCAGGCGACGACGTCGGTGAGCTGGTAGGCGAAGTAGTGGGAGGTCCACCACTTGGCCACGGCGAAGGTCAGGCCGATGGTGAACGCGGCCGGTGCGGTTTCGCGCACGCCGCGCTTGCCGTCGATGATCAGCGCGATGATGAAGGGGACGAAGAACGCCAGGATCGGGGTCTGGTTACCGATGATCGCCGCGATGTTCTCGGTCTGCTCGACCGTGCGGCCGCCGACCTCGCCGGCGGTGGTGATCGGAATGCCCACGGCGCCGAACGCGACCGGGGCGGTGTTGGCGAGCAGCACCACGGTGGCGGCCTTCAGCGGCGGGATGCCCAGCGCGAGGATCATGGTGGCGGTAATGGCTACCGGCGCGCCGAAACCGGCGAGCGCCTCAAGCAGGCCGCCGAAGCAGAACGCGATGAGCATCGCCTGGATGCGCACGTCGCCGTTGCCCATCTTGTCGAAGACCAGGCGCAGGTCTTCGAAGCGGCCGGAGGCGACGGTGATCTGGTAGAACCAGATGGCCGTCAGGATCACGAAGACGATGGGGAACAGGCCGAACAGGCCGCCGCGGAAGGCCGAGGAGATGGCCATGCCGGTGGGCATATTGAAGCCGAGGATGGCTACCAGCAGCGCAACAACGAGCGCGACGGCGCCGGAGGTGTGTGCGCGGGCCTTCAGGCCGAGCAGCATGATGAAGAAGGTGAGCAACGGCAGGGTGGAAACCAGTGCCGAAAGGCCCACGCTGCCACCGATTGCGTCGGTGAACACTTGGAATTGATCCATGGGGGAGGCTCTTTCGAGTCAGTACGGGCAATGACTGGGAAACAATATGCCACCATAACCCCGGAAGTGACCAATAGAGGGGTATTACTTTGGTGTGACCTATTGCACCGCGGTGCCTGTGGGCATGCTTCGTGCGGTGTCGGCGGGTGTTTTAAACTTGTGCCCCATGACGCCAGCTGAACTCGCAACCACCGTGAAAGAGGCCGCGACCCGCGTGCTCGCCGCCCACGACCTCGACGCCTCCGTCGTCCCTGAGACCGTGACCGTGGAGCGCCCCCGCAACCCCGAGCACGGCGACTACGCCACCAACATCGCGCTCCAGGTGGCCAAGAAGGCTGGCACCAACCCGCGCGAGCTTGCTACTTGGCTTGTCGACGACCTGTCGGCCAACCCCGCAATCGACTCCGCCGAGATCGCCGGCCCCGGCTTTATCAACCTTCGTCTGGCCGCCGGCGCGCAGGGCCAGCTCGTGGCGAAGGTACTGGAGGAGGCCGAGAAGTTCGGTCACTGCGACCTGTACGCGGACGAGAAGATCAACCTCGAGTTCGTCTCCGCCAACCCCACCGGCCCGATCCACCTGGGCGGCACCCGCTGGGCGGCGGTGGGCGACTCGCTCGGCCGCGTGCTCGAAGCCGCCGGTGCTGAGGTGACCCGCGAGTACTACTTCAACGACCACGGCGGGCAGATCGACCGCTTCTCCCGGTCACTGGTCGCCGCGGCGAAGGGCGAGCCCACCCCGGAAGACGGTTACGGCGGCGATTACATCCGCGAGATTGCCCAGGCGGTCGTCGAAAAGCATCCTGATGCTCTCGACGGCACCGACGCCGAGGTGCAGGAGACCTTCCGCGCGGCTGGCGTGGAGATGATGTTCGCGCAGATCAAGCAGTCCCTACACGAGTTCGGCGTGGACTTCGACGTGTACTTCCACGAGAACTCGCTGTTCGAGTCGGGCGCTGTGGACAAGGCCGTGCAGACGCTGAAGGACAACGGCAACCTGTACGAAAACGACGGCGCGTGGTGGCTGCGCTCCAGCGACTTCGGCGACGACAAGGACCGCGTCGTGCTCAAGTCCGACGGCGACGCCGCCTACATCGCCGGCGACATCGCGTACGTGGCCGACAAGTTCGACCGCGGCCACACCCTGGCCATCTACATGCTGGGTGCGGACCACCACGGCTACATTGCCCGCCTCAAGGCCGCGGCGCAGGCGCTGGGCTACAACGCAGACGCTGTCGAGGTGCTCATTGGCCAGATGGTGAACCTAGTGCGTGACGGCCAGGCCGTGAAGATGTCCAAGCGCGCCGGCACCGTGATCACGCTCGAGGACCTCGTGGACGCTATCGGCGTCGACGGTGCGCGCTACTCGCTGGTGCGCTCCTCGGTGGACTCCACCCTGGACATCGACCTGGACCTGTGGACGAAGCAGTCCTCCGACAACCCCGTCTACTACGTGCAGTACGCCCATGCCCGCCTGTGCTCCATCGGCCGCAAGGCGGAGGAAGCTGGTGTGTCCTTCGCTGACCCGGACCTGGCGCTGCTCACCCACGACAAGGAGGGCGACCTCATCCGCACCCTCGGCGAGTACCCGGCCGTCGTGCGCGCCGCCGCCGAGCTGCGCGAACCGCACCGCATCGCCCGCTACACCGAGGAGCTGGCAAGCGCGTTCCACAAGTTCTACGACTCCTGCCAGATCCTGCCCAAGGCTGGCGAGGACGCGGAGCCGATCCACACCGCGCGCCTCGCGCTGGCGATGGCGTCGCGCCAGGTCGTCGCAAACGCGCTCGGCATGATCGGCGTGAGCGCACCGGAGCGGATGTAAATGACCGTTTTTGTCTCCACGCCCTACGAGAAAGACAGCGGCGACTTCAACGACCTGCCCGCACACGTCTGGCCCCGCTGCGCCAAGCGCGAAGAAGATGGCGTGGTCACCATCGCCGGTGTGCCGCTTTCCGAGATCGCCGCGGAGTACGGCACCCCGGTCGTGGTCATCGACGAGGACGACTTCCGCTCCCGCTGCCGCGACATGGCCGCCGCGTTTCTGGCGCCAGGCAACGTGCACTACGCCTCCAAGGCGTTTCTGACCCGCCGCGTGGCGCGCTGGGTGGATGAGGAGGGCCTCGCCCTCGACGTGGCCAGTGAGAACGAGCTTCGCATCGCTTTGGCCGCGGACTTTCCACCGGAGCGCATCACCGTGCACGGTAACAACAAATCGGACGAATTCCTGCGACTGTGCGTGGAGTCCAAGGTCGGCCACGTGGTCATTGACTCGCACCAGGAGCTGGCGCAGCTCGAGGCCGTCGCTAAGCAAGCTGGCGTAAAACAGGATGTCTTCGTCCGTGTGAAGCCCGGCGTGGACGCGCACACGCACGAATTCATCGCCACCAGCCACGAGGACCAGAAGTTCGGCATCTCGCTCGCAACCGGCGACGCACTGACGGCCGCCACCGCAGCCATCGCATCCGACTGGCTGGAGCTGACCGGCCTACACTGCCACGTCGGCTCGCAGGTCTTCGACGCCGAGGGCTTCAAGCTCGCCGCCGAGCGTGTGCTGGGCCTGTACGCCGAGATCTGGAAGACCCAGGGCGTGGCGCTGGGCTACCTCGACCTCGGCGGCGGCTACGGCATCGCCTACATGCCGGGGGAGTCGCCCCTGGATGTCAACGCTGTGGCGCGCGACCTGCTCGCCGCCGTCCAGGAGGTCGCCGACGAGCTGGGCATCGCCGCGCCCACCGTGGTGGTCGAGCCCGGCCGCGCGATCGCCGGCCCGTCCGCGGTTACCGTGTACACCGCCGGCGTGATCAAGGACGTGGACACCTCGTACACCACCTCGCGCCGCTACATCGCCGTCGACGGCGGCATGAGCGACAACATCCGCCCCTCGCTGTACGGCGCGCTTTACGACGCCCGCGTGGTCAACCGCTTCACCGATGGCGCCCTCACGGACACGCGCCTGGTGGGATCCCACTGCGAGTCCGGCGACATTCTGGTGGAGGAGGCCTCCTGGCCCGACGACATCGCCCCAGGCGACCTCATCGCCCTCGCCGCCACCGGCGCCTACTGCTACTCGATGGCCTCGAACTACAACGCGTTCGGCCGCCCGGCGGTGGTTTCAGTGCGCGGCGGTGAAGTCACGCCGATGGTGCGTAGGGAGACGGTCGAGGATCTCATCGCCCGCGAATATTAATTGACCGTCGGTGCCATTTGCGCGATAGTAGACAAAGCGGTTCACCGCTGATCCCCGCCACGTACGACGAAGGAGCTACACGCAACATGACTTCCGCCACCGCCGAGGGATACAACGGCAACTACCCGGGCAAGGGCATCGGCACCCCCGTGGGCATCGCCGTGCTGGGCAAGGGCACCGTCGGTACCGAGGTGCTGCGCCTGCTGTCGGAGTTCTCCTCGAACTTGGAGCACCGTATCGGTAGTCCGATTGAGGTGAGGGGCGTTGCGGTATCGGACGTCGAGAAGCATAAGGATGCTCCCGAGGTCCAGGGCTTGTACTTGACCGGGGATGCGCGCGAGCTGGTCACCCGCGACGACGTGGACATCGTGGTCGAGCTGATCGGCGGCATCGACTACCCGCGCGAGCTCGTCCTCGAGGCGCTGAAGGCGGGCAAGTCCGTGGTCACCGCGAACAAGGCCCTTGTGGCCGCCCACAGCGCCGAGCTTGCCGACGCCGCCAACGCCGCCGGCGTCGACCTCTACTACGAGGCGGCCGTCGCCGCCGCCATCCCGGTGGTGGGCATGCTGCGTCGCTCGCTGGCGGGCGACCAAGTGCAGAGCATCTCCGGCATCGTCAACGGCACCACCAACTTCATCCTCGACGCCATGGCCTCCACCGGCGCGAGCTACGAGGAAGCGCTCGCCGAGGCCACCCGCCTCGGCTACGCGGAGGCAGACCCGACCGCGGACGTGGAGGGCCACGACGCCGCATCCAAGGCCGCGATCCTCGCCTCCATGGGCTTCCACACCCGCGTGACCTTCGACGACGTGTACTGCGAAGGCATCACCAAAATCACCGCAGACGACATCGAGGCCGCGAAGAAGTCCGGCCACACCATCAAGCTGCTGGCCATTTGCGAGCGGCTTGTCGACGACGCCGGCAACACCACCGGCGTCAACGCCCGAGTCCACCCGACGCTGGTGCCCAACGAGCACCCGCTCGCTACCGTGGACAAGTCCTACAACGCCATCTTCGTCGAGGCAGAAGCAGCAGGTCGACTTATGTTTTACGGTAACGGCGCCGGCGGCGCCCCCACCGCATCCGCAGTGCTCGGCGACCTCGTCGGCGCTGCCCGCAACAAAGTCCACGGCGGTCGCGCCCCGGCCGAGAACCCTTACGCGGACTACCCGGTCGTCCCGTTCGAGCAGGTGACCACGCGCTACACCATCAACATGACGGTCAACGACCGCGTCGGTGTGCTCGCCGACCTCACCGCCCGCTTTGCCAAGGCCGGGATTTCGCTGTCCGCGGTGCGCCAGGAGGAGTCCGGCGACGGGGCCCACCTGATCGTTGTCACCCACGCCGCGCTCGAGGAGGATCTCAAGGCGATCGTGGAGCAGCTCACCGGCCACGACGACGTGCTCGCCGTCAACTCCGTTATCCGCCTCGACTCCTAAGGTTTCCGTCTATGGCTATCGATCTGCAGCCCGGCCTGAAAGTCAAGGTCACCGTCCCCGGCTCGTCGGCGAACCTGGGCCCCGGCTTCGACACCCTCGGCATCGCGCTGAGCATCTACGACACCGTTGAGGTCGAGGTCACCGAGTCCGGCCTCGACGTGGAGATCTTCGGCGAGGGCGCCGACGACCTACCCCGCGACAGCTCCAACCTCGTCGTCCGGGCCATCCAGTCCGGCCTGACTGCCGCCGACGTCTCCGCACCCGGCCTGCGCGTGGTGTGCCACAACAACATCCCGCAGTCCCGCGGCCTCGGCTCCTCTGCCTCGGCCGCCGTCGCGGGCGTGGTGGCCGCCAACGCGCTGGCGGGCTCGCCTTTGGACGAAGACGCCGTCGTGCAGTTGTCCTCCGAGTTTGAGGGCCACCCCGACAACGCCGGCGCATCAGCCCTCGGCGGGGCAGTGGTGTCCTGGACGGACATCCCCGTCGACGGCCAATCCAAGCCGTCCTACCGCGCCGTGCGCATCCCGGTCGACGAGTCCATCAAGGCCGTCGCCCTCGTTCCTGATTTCCACGCCTCCACCAACGCCGTGCGCAAGGTGCTGCCCAGCCACGTCACCCACACCGACGCACGCTTCAATGTCTCGCGCACCGCAGTGATGACGGCCGCGCTGCAGCATCACCCGCAGCTGCTCTTCGAGGGCACCCGCGACCGCCTCCACCAGCCGTACCGCGCCGACGTTCTGCCGGTGACGGCTGAGTGGGTCAACCGCCTGCGCAACCGCGGCCACGCCGCCTACCTCTCCGGCGCCGGCCCGACCGCGCTGATGCTCACTACGACTGAGGTGGAGCCTTCGCTTCTCGACGAAGCCCGTTCCGCCGGCCTCCGCGTCATCGAACTCGACGTCGCAGGCCCAGCCACCGCGGAGCTCGTGCGCGACTAACTATTCCGCGAACGAGTCACCCGGCGTAACTGTGTCGCGCAGCGGACCAGTGTGGTCGCGCGTCCTCGTCGGCAGGGAGCGGTTCCTAGACACATACTGCGTTCCGTCCTGAAGTCGGAAGTACAGGTCAGGGCCGTGCGGCTGAATATAGGCGAGTCCGTGGCTAATCTTTGCGTGGCAGCTCGAGCACAGTGGGATCAGGTTGTCCATGTTCGTCTCGCCACCTTCTTCCCATTCCCGGATGTGGTGGATCTCGATGAAACGCTTGTGGTTGCAACCGGGCATCGCGCACTGGTGGCCCCAGGCCGTGAGCAAGGCGAGCACCTGGGCGTCCGTGGCGAAGCGGCGGGACCGGCCGACGTGGATAGTCAGTCCTTTCTTGTCTAGCAGGTGCAGCCGAACATTCGCGTTTGCGATGTAGCTTCGAACCTCCGCTGAGCGAGCCGAGGTGTTCTGCGGCATCCATGCCCCGCCGTCCTCCGTGAGCACAATATTGACGTGGGCGCCCGGTGCGCGCAGGGCGCTGACTGGGTTCGTACGCACCATCTCCATCATGGCAACAAAAGCGGGGTAGAGGTCCTTCCTTTCCGGATTGCCGTAGCGGGACGGGGGCCGCAAGATGCTGTCCATGTCCAACTTTGTCCGTGGGCGTTCTGTTTCCACCGTCTCGTCTGCAGGGCACGCCTCCGGTTCGTTTTCTACTGCGTCAATGAGCCTCTCTAGCTCCTCTGGGTCTGCAAGCTCGTCCACATCGGGGAGTTCTGCGCAGTAGTTCGCCAACTGCGCGATTTTCAGCGCGCAGAGCAGCGCCTGGCCCTGGACAGCCGGAAGCAGTGCGCGGAAATCGAGCATGCCGTCCGTGCGAAACTTCGCGGTCACCACTGGTTCCTCCGGCTCCCGTTCCTCGGCGGGATCGCTGCCGGCAAGGACCTGCTCGAGTTCGGAGTAACCGTGAATTAGAGCGAGGTCTACCAGTTCTTCCTCGTTCTGCTCGTGCATGTAGCGCAGCAGCAGGCGCATGGTGGAGTACGGCATGATGCCGGAGCGAAACGTCTCATACAGCAGGCGGAATCTGCGAAGACCCCGGGAGACGTGGACGTATTCGTAAGCCGTGGCCGTGGCAAGGTTGAGCTCGCGTTTGAGCCAGGTGGCGGTGGATGTCTCACCTCGCTGGGAGGCGATGTCGGCTTCATCGAGTTGGCCGAGGGCGTTAAGCATTTCGGCGCGGTGGAAGTGGGAATTGCGGTGGTGGTGCTTTAGCTCGTCGATAAGCAGAGATGTGCGCTCGGTTTCGATGGCTGCTGTCATGGCAGGTCCCCCGGGGATGGTTTGGCGGTTGCTGTTTGGCGTCGAGCGTAAACGCAAGAGTGTTCGATGTAAAGGATTTTTGTGTTCATTTTAGTGGACATCTGGGGGCGGATCCTGCAATTGCGGAACCATCTCAAGTGCACATTTAGGGAAATGTCCGATTGTGTCCGATCGTTCCGCAACTGCAGAATGGAAAATGGAAAACGGGGGTATGTTCGATATGTCCGGTTGTGTCCGAACGTTCTGCAATTGCGGAAACAGGCATAAAAAGGGGCCGCACGAAAGCATCGTGCGGCCCCGGATCGCGCGAGTTTAGTGCTTCGCCTCGTACTTCTTCGGTTCCGGCAGGCCGCGCTCTTCGCGGACGCGGCGGGCGGTGTGCTCGAGGGTGATCAGCGCCTCGACAACCTGGGCCGGCTCGACCGGGAACGGCATGTTGTGGATGGTCTCCTCTTCGGCGGTCGCGGCCTTGGCAACAGCCTCGAGGACGTCGGTGTCCTCGGGGGACAGGCCCACCTCAGTCAGCGTGGTAGGCAGACCGACCTTGGTGGTGAACTCGATGAAGTCTTCGATCTCCTCGGAGTCGGCGCCCTCCATGATCAGCTGGGCGAGAGTGCCGATGTTGACCTTCTCGCCGTGGGAGAGGCCGTGGGTTTGCTCGGCGGCGGACAGGCCGTCGTGGATGGCGTGGGCCGCGGCCAAGCCGCCGGACTCGAAGCCGAGGCCGGACAGCAGGGTGTTCGCCTCCACCACGGCGTCAAGCGCCGGGGTGACTACGCCTGCGCGAACCGCATCGAGGGCGGCGAAGGAGTCCTTGCGCAGAATGTCAGCGCACAGCTCTGCAAGAGCAGCGCCTGCGCGAGTGGGGTGGCCGCCGTTCATGGTGGTGCCATTGCCCCTTGCGGTCGCGCGTGCCTCCACCCAAGTAGCCATGGCGTCGCCGATGCCAGCGATGAGGAACTGCTCCGGGGCGCCGGCGACCAGCTGGGTGTCAATGAGCACCAAGTCGGGGTTGCGGGGGAAGAAGCGGTATTCGTCGAAGGCGCCGTCCTCGGTGTATATCACCGAAAGCGTGGAAGTCGGAGCGTCGGAAGACGCCGCGGTGGGCACCGAAGCCCAGCGGATGTCCGCCTCGAAGCCGGCGGCCTTCGCGGAGTCGATGGCGGAGCCGCCGCCGAGGCCGACCACCACGTCGTAGTTATTGTCCTTGATCAGCTTGACCGTGTCGTTGACACGCTCGGCGGTTGCGAAACCTTCGAACTTGACGCGGTTGACCGGGAGGCCTTCCTTTTCAAACCCGTCGGTGAGGGACTGTTCGACGAGGCCCCACACCGTGTCGTCGGAAAGCAGCAGCGGGTTCTCGCCGAGCTGCTTCAGGTACTTGCCCAGCTCGTGGATGGCATCTTTGCCCTGCACGTAGCGGGATGGACTGGAGAAAATGCTTGGCTTTGCTGTCATGCCCCGCCATCGTACCGTGACTTTTCGCTTTACGACGTCGCCTTCGGCCGGCTGCCGGGGCCGGGCAAGGCGATGATGTCGAACTCGTCTTTGGCGAGGTGTTTGCGCAGGTCCTTCTTGTCGAACTTGCCCACGGACGTCTTGTCGATGGAGTCGACAAAGGTCCAGTACTCGGGCGCCATCCACTTCGGCAGCACGTCGGCGAGCCCGGCGCGCAGGCGAGCGGCGGTCTCCGCAGTGGGGGCGACCTCGGCGGTCAGCTTGGTCACAGCGAGGGGGCGCTCGCCCCACTTGTCGTCGGGGATGCCGATGACGGCGCACTCGATGACTTCTTCGGATTCCATGATCAGGTTTTCCACCTGGGCGGAGTAGATCCATTCGCCGCCGGAGCGGATGACGTCGCGGGCGCGGTCGTAGAGCGTGAGGAAGCCGGCGTTGGTCACGGTGCCCACGTCGCCGGTGCGCAGCCAGCCGTCGGCGGTGAAGTGCTCGCGCTCGTCGTCGACATCTTCGCCGCGGAAGCGCGAGGCGATCTCGCCGGGCTCCTGGGTGGGCGAGTGGTAGTAGCTGGCGGCGACCATGTTGCCGCGCACCTGGATCTCGCCCTGGGTGAGGTCGGTGGGCGCCATGACTTGGCCGTCGTTGACCAAGCGGTACTGCAGGGTGGGGGCGAAGCGACCCTGGGAGACGCGGTAGGCCCAGCGGGCCTCACCCGACGCGCCCGACGGCGGCCGCGCCACGGTGCCGACGGTGGAGGTCTCGGTCATGCCCCACACGTGCACCACGTCCACGCCGTAGCGCTCCTCCCAAACCTTGATCAGTGCGGGCGGGGCGGGGGAGCCGCCAACGAAGATCTCCTGCAGGCTCATGCGCTCGGGCGGGTTGTGCAGGTAGTGCACCATCAGCTGGATCCACAGGGTGGGCACGCCGTGCGCCACGCGCGGGTGGGTGCCGGCGATGAGCTTGGCCAGGGTGGGCGCGGACATGTCCGAATCCGGCAGCACCAGCGGAGTGCCGGCCAAAAACGCGGCGAGCGGCACGCCCCAGCTGAGCACGTGGTAGATGGGGATGCAGCACAAAAAGGTCTCGCCGTGGGTCACGGCGAGCGAGTCGGTGGCGCGCAGGCCCGTGGCCTCCAGCCACAGGGAGCGGTGCGAGTACGCCACGCCCTTCGGCGCGCCGGTGGTGGCGGTGGAGTACACCAGCGCTGCGGCGGTGTTTTCCGGCAGTTCGGGCCATGGGTAGGACGTCGGCCGGCCGTCGAGAAGCTGCTCGTAGCTGTGCACCTGGACTGTGTCGGGGAGGTGCGAAGCGGCGTCGTCAAGCGGGGCGATGCCTGTAAACGCCACCGCGCGCACGGTGGGGCAGTCCCGCAAGATTGCGCCGAGCTTCTCCGCCAGGCGCGGGTCCGCGACGATGACTTCGGACTCGGAGTGGTTGACCACGTACGCGATCTGATCCACCATGAGCTGCACATTCAACGGGTTGAACACCGCGCCCTTCGCGGCGACGGCGAACATCACCTCGATGTGCTCCGCGCAGTTGTACAGCAGCGTGGAGACACGCTGGTCGCCGTCGATGCCCAGGTCGCTGTGCAGCGCGTGCGCAAAAGCCGCGGCGCGCGCGCCAATCTCGGCGAACGTAGTCTCCTCCGCGCCGGATGCGCGCCACGTCGTGCACTTCGTGTTGGCGTGGGCGGTGGTGCCGAACTCCAAAATCCTGGCGACGGAGAACGGCACCTCCTGCATCGTTGAAAGCATGCAGGCCATGTTAGCGCGGGCCTGATTAGCGCAGGGCCTTCTATGCGCTACACTTTTGCGTGGATCGTGCGAATTGCACCCGTCCCGGAACTTTTCCGGTCGAGGGTGCTGGCGGAGCAACCGGGAGGAACGTTTCCCCGGGCCCGCGGGATCCGTAAGACCGCACACGACCGCTACCGGTGTATGCAAACGCGAATATCTGCGCGATGAAGCAGCTGGCTTAGCGACGAAAGGACACACGTGACCGAAACCGGCACCGCGGCCGACCTCGCCGCAATGAAGATTCCGGAGCTGCGCAAGCTCGCCGCCGAGAAGGGACTCAAGGGGATCTCTGGGCTCCGCAAGGGGGAACTCATCCAGGCCATCGTCACCGGGCAGGTGCCGCGCAAGGCCGCCGCCGAAAAGGCTGCGCCGGTGGAGAAGCCGGAGAAGGCGGAGAAGCCGGCCGAGCCAGCTGAGAAGCAGCAGCCTGGCGACGACGACGAGTCCCGCGGGGCGTCGCGCTCCGCGGCACGCCGCGCCCGCCGCAACCGCGCGCGCTCGCAGCACGACGAGCAGCAGGGCGGCGAAAACCGGGACAACCGGGACAACCGCGACGAGCAGGACGGCAATCAGGAGCGCGGCAACAACGACCGTGGCGGCCGCAACAACCACGGCAACAACAACCACGGCGGCAACAACAACGACGACCACCACGGCGGGGGACGCCGCGGCCGCCGCGGGCGCCGCAACCGTAACCGCAACCGGGACCACAACAACGGCGGTGGCAACCACGGAAACAACGGCAACAACAACGACAACCAGAACTTCAACCCGGAGGACCTGCAGGATGTCGCGGGTATCGCGGACGTGCAGGACAACGGCTCCGCGTTCATCCGCACCACCGGCTACCGCCAGTCCAACGCGGACGTCTACGTGCCGCAGAAGCTGGTGCGCCAGTCGGGCCTGCGCTCCGGCGACGCGGTGACGGCCCAGGTGCGCGCGAACGGCCAGTCCCACTCGCAGGGCAACGGCCGCAACCGCCGCAGCTACAACCAGGTTGTGCGGGTGGATGCCATCAACGGACAGACCACTGAGGCGGCGAAGGCGCGCAAGGAGTTCCACAAGCTCACCCCGCTGTACCCGAACCGCCGTCTGCGTCTGGAAACTGAGCCGAAGATCCTCACCACCCGCGTGATCGACCTGGTCATGCCGATTGGTAAGGGTCAGCGCGCGTTGATCGTCTCCCCGCCGAAGGCCGGTAAGACGACGATTCTGCAGAACATCGCCAACGCGATCGCCACCAACAACCCGGAGTGCTATCTCATGGTGGTGCTGGTGGACGAGCGTCCGGAGGAAGTCACGGACATGCAGCGCAGCGTCAACGGCGAGGTGATTGCCTCCACGTTCGACCGCCCGCCGTCAGAGCACACCGCCGTGGCCGAGCTCGCAATCGAGCGCGCGAAGCGCCTGGTGGAGATGGGCCAGGACGTGGTGGTCCTGCTGGATTCCATCACCCGCCTGGGCCGCGCGTACAACAACTCCTCCCCGGCGTCCGGCCGCATCCTCTCCGGCGGCGTGGACTCCAACGCGCTGTACCCGCCGAAGCGTTTCCTGGGCGCCGCCCGCAACATCGAGGAGGGCGGCTCGCTGACGATCATCGCCACCGCGATGGTGGAGACCGGCTCGGCAGGCGACACCGTGATCTTCGAGGAGTTCAAGGGCACCGGCAACGCCGAGCTCAAGCTGGACCGCAAGATCGCGGAGCGCCGCGTGTTCCCGGCTGTGGACGTCAACCCGTCCGGCACCCGCAAGGACGAGCTGTTGATGAGCCCGGAGGAGGCGCGCGTGATGCACAAGCTGCGCCGCATCCTTTCTGCGCTGGATCCGCAGCAGTCCATTGACATGCTGATCAAGCAGCTGAAGAAGACGAAGACCAACGGCGAGTTCCTCATCGGCGTGGCCAACTCCGCGCCGATGGCGCAGACGGAAAACGATGAGGAGGACTACTCCTAATGGCAGACAAGACGCAGGTTTCGCTTGTCGACGACTACGTTGCCGAATACCAGGGCATCCAGGCCCAAATGGGCGACCCGGAGGTTGCGGGTGACCAGGACCAATTCCGCAAGCTGTCCAAGCGCTACGCCGAGCTGCAGCCGATCATCAACGTCTACAACGACCTGACCCAGGCACAGGAGGACCACGAGGCCGCGGCCGAGATGGCCAACGAGGACAAGGAGTTCGCCGAAGAAGCTAAGCGCCTCGAGGGCGAGATTGTCCGCCTGGAGGAGGAGCTGGCCGACCTGCTCGCTCCGCGCGACGAGCACGACGGCGACGACATCATCATGGAGCTCAAGGCCGGCGCCGGCGGCGAGGAAGCCGCGCTGTTTGCCGGCGACTTGGCGCGCATGTACCAGAAGTACTGCGAGAAGCACGCCCTGACCTGGGAGGTCCTCGACGTCGCAGAGTCCGATCTGGGCGGCGTGAAGGACATGACCGTCGCGGTCAAGTCCAAGAACCCGTCGCGCGACGGCGCCTGGTCCAAGCTGAAGTTCGAGGGCGGCGTGCACCGCGTGCAGCGCATTCCCGTCACCGAGTCCCAGGGCCGCATCCAGACCTCTGCGGCTGGTGTGTACGTCTTCCCGGAAGCGGACGAGATTGAAAGCGTCAACATCGACGAGAAGGATCTGCGCGTCGACGTGTACCGCTCCTCCGGCAAGGGCGGCCAGGGCGTGAACACGACTGACTCGGCCGTGCGCATCACCCACCTGCCTACCGGCATTGTGGTGACCTGCCAGAACGAGCGCTCGCAGATCCAGAACCGCGCCCGCGCCATGCAGGTGCTGCAGGCTCGCCTGGACCAGCTCGAGCGCGAGAAGCAGGAGGCCGAGGAGGCCGAGGGCCGCGCGTCCCAGGTGCGCACCATGGACCGCTCCGAGCGCATCCGCACCTACAACTGGCCGGAGAACCGCATCTCGGACCACCGCATCAACTACAAGTCCAACAACTTGGACTCGGTGCTGGACGGCAACATGGACGACCTCATCACGGCGCTGCAGACCCACGAGCGCCAGGAGCGTCTTGAAGCAGAGTAGCGTTCGCTCACTCATCGCGAGCGCCGCAAACACGCTGCGTGAGGCGGGCGTCGACTCGCCTGAGGTGGACGCGCGCCTGCTTGCCGCGCACGTGCTCGGCGTCGCGCCGATGCAGCTCATGTTCGCCGACGCTCCGGCGGACTTCGCCGAACGCTACACCGGACTCGTCGCCCGCCGCGCCGCGCGCGAGCCGCTGCAGCACATCATCGGCACCGCGCCGTTTTACGGCGTCGATCTCGCCGTCGGCCCCGGCGTGTTCATCCCCAGGCCCGAAACCGAGGTCCTCGCCGAGTGGGCGGTGCGAAAGCTTATCGACGCCCCTCCGGCCCCCACCGTCGTCGACCTCGGATCCGGCACCGGAGCCTTAGCCATAGCGGTGGCCCGCGACAGGCCGGATGCGATCGTCTACGCGGTGGAACGCTCGGAGACCGCGCGCGCTTATCTGCAGCGCAACGTCGAAAAACAAGCGCCCCAGGTCAAGGTGGTGGCGGGGGACATGACCGACCCGGAGCTGCTCGCCGGGATCGGCGCGGACGTGGTGGTGTCCAACCCGCCGTATGTGCCGGAGACGCCCGAGCTGCAGGCGGAGGTCTACGCGGACCCGCACGAGGCAGTGTTTTCAGGCGCGGACGGGATGGCGGCGATTCGCGGGCTCGTGCCCGTCGTCAAGCAAATGCTCAAAGATGGGGGAGCGGTGGGCATCGAGCACGACGACACCACCTCCGAGGCTGTGCAGGCCGAGCTGCGCGCCGGCGGTTTCGCGGACGTGCGCCCGCTGGAGGACATGACTGGGCGGGCCCGGTTTGTCACGGCGAGTAAGCTAGCCCGGTAACTGCCCGACGGCCAAGGAGCGAACATTGAGGGAAACGTACGACTGCCTCGACCCGCAGAAGCGCATCGAAGGCGTGCGCGCGGCCGCCGACGCCGTCCGGGCCGGCCGCTGCGTCGTGCTGCCGACGGACACCGTGTACGGCATCGGCTGCGACGCGTTCAACAACAACGCCGTGGAAACACTTCTGGCCACCAAACGCCGCGGACCCGACATGCCGGTGCCGGTGCTGGTGGGCTCCTGGGTGACCATCCAGGGGCTCGTGCGCGAGTTCACCGAAACCGCGAAGACACTGGTTGAGGCCTTTTGGCCGGGCGGGTTGTCCATCGTTGTCCCCGAGGCGCCCAGCCTGCCGTGGAATCTGGGCGACACGCGCGGCACCGTGCTGCTGCGTATGCCGAACCAGCCGCTGGCACTCGAGCTTTTGCAGGAGACCGGGCCGATGGCCGTGTCCTCCGCCAACATCTCCGGCAACCCGCCGGCGACCACCGCCACCGAGGCGCGGCAGCAGTTCGGCGACGCGGTGCCCATCTACCTCGACGGGGGCACGGCGGAGATCGGGGAGCCGTCCACAATCATCGACATTTCCGGCCCCGCGCCGCGGATCCTGCGCGAGGGGGCGATTTCCGCCGAACGCATTGGTCAGGTCTTAGGGCTTGACCCGGAGAGCTTGCGGAGGAAGTAGCCGCCGATGAACGCCTCCGGTGTTCCGCTGCGTGAGCTGGGACTTGTCCTGCTCGTGGCGGCCGCAGTCACGTACCTGGCCACCGGGCCGGTGCGGTCCATGCTCGTGCGCACGGGCAGGGTGGCGGAGATCCGCCAGCGCGACGTGCACACGCAGCCGACCCCGTCGCTAGGCGGGCTGGCCATGTTCACCGGATTCTTGGCTGCCTACGGGCTCGCGCAGCAGTTGCCGGCGCTGACCCGCGGGTTCGCCCCAGTGACCCCGGAAATGACTGCGGTACTGGTGGGCGGGCTCGCCATCGTGCTCGTCGGCGTGGTGGACGACCTGTACGAGCTGCGCGCGCTGACCAAGCTAATCGGGCAGTTCGCCGCCGCGATCATCATGACCGCGCTGGGCATTATCTTCACCGTGTTCTATCTGCCGTTCGGGGAGGGCACCACGCTCATCCTGGATCAAGCCCAGGGCATGGTCTTGAGCGCGCTGTTTACGGTGCTGCTCATCAACGCAGTGAACTTCGTCGACGGCATCGACGGGCTCGCCGCCGGGCTGGGCATGATCGCGGGCTCTGCGATCCTGATCTATTCGCTGGCGGTGCTCCACGACCAGGGCGGGGCAGTCTCCGCCTACCCGCCGGCGATCATCTGCGCGATCCTGGTGGGGATCTGCGCGGGATTTTTGCCCCACAACTTCGAGCCCGCGCGCATCTTCATGGGCGACTCCGGGGCGATGCTGATCGGGCTGCTGCTCGCCGCGGCGTCGATTTCGGCATCCGGCAAGATCAACATGTCGCTCTACGGCGCCGCCGACCTAGTGGCGCTGGTCAGCCCGATCATCGTTGTGCTGGCCGCGATCGCGCTGCCAGTGCTGGACCTGGTGTGGGCCGTGATCCGCCGCACCGCGCGCGGGCAGAGCCCGTTTGCCGCGGACGCAGGGCACATCCACCACCGCCTACTTCGGCTCGGGCACACGCACCGCCGCACCGTGCTGGTGCTCTACATGTGGGTCTCCGCCGTCGCCTTCGGTGCAGTGAGCTTTTCCGTGGTGCCGTTCAAAGTCGCGGCGTCGTTAAGCGTGGCGGCGCTGCTGGTTGCGTTTTTGCTCACGCTGGTGCCCTTGGCCAAGGGAAAGATCGGCCCAGCAGGTAGGATGACGCAGCGTGAAACCGCTTGAAGTCAACGACGCTAACGCCATGACCGACCACCGCAAGCCTCTCGTGCGCGCGCTGAAGGTGGCCAGCTGGGCGCTCGTGGTGCTCACTGTGGTCGCACTGATGGGGTGGGGCGCCGCCCGCGACCTGCCCGGCATCTGGGCCGCGCTGATGGGCGTCGCAGTGGGCGGAAGCTTCGTGCTGCTCACCGCCGCAACCGTGCTGGCCACCTCGAACTCCACCCCGAACGCCACGATGGCGATCGTGCTCGGCGGCTGGCTGCTCAAGATGGGTGTGCTGGTGCTGTTTTTCCTGTGGATCCGCGGCTTCGACTTCTACGACCACCAGGCGTTCGGCATCACCACGATGGCGGCCCTAGTTGTCGCCCTGGGTGCCGAAACCTGGGGCTTGATCACCACCCGCACCACCTACCTGGATTAGAGGTACGCGCAAGCTGTGACAGACCTAACAGCAGGGCGGAAAAGCGTCCGAGCTGGGTAGTTGCCCGGTTTCGTGGGTTGGGGTGGTGCGTCGGGGGGACAACTACACAGGTAAAACCTACTTTGCGCGGACGGCCTGTTAGGATTACCGCTGGGTTTGTTCCGAGTCGATATTAACCCTCGTAAGCAGGGGAAACCGGCGCAAGAACGACATCCCCTGCCCCCGCGGAAGCAGATGTGCGACGGAGTCCGCCGCGGAGGCAGTCTTTGTTGAAGACGTCCATCGCACCGCGCGCCGAGCGCATCGGAGCGCGGCCCGAGAACGGGAGAGAACGCTGAGCGTTACAACTTTGGCCATGAAGGGTGAATTCCACGCACCTTCGCTTGGTCCAGAATTTTTCCCGGGGCAGACGTACGGCCAGCTCATTGGCGAAGACTTCGCTAATGGGTGGTTCGCACTCGATCGCATCATGCTCGTCCGCCTGTTCATGGCGGCGATTTTGGTGCTCCTCTTTGTTATTGCCTTCCGGAACCCGAAGCTGGTTCCCAAGGGCTTGCAGAATGTCGCCGAGATCGGTGTCGATTTCGTCCGCGTGCATATCGCGGAGGACACGCTGGGGAAGAAGGACGGCAAGCGGTTCCTGCCGCTGCTGTGCACCATCTTCTTCACCACGCTGTTCATGAACGTCGCAACGATCATCCCAGGCCTGAACATCTCGCCTAACGCACGTATCGGCATGCCGATCGTCATGGCGGTTGCGGCCTACATTGCGATGATTTACGCCGGCGTGAAGCGCTACGGCATCGCATACTTCAAGCACTCGACCGTGATTCCCGGCCTTCCGCCGCTGCTCCACCTCCTGGTGGTGCCGATCGAGTTCTTCTCGACGTTTATTCTGCGTCCGGTCACCCTGGCTCTTCGTCTTATGGCGAACTTCCTGGCTGGCCACATCATTCTCGTCCTGCTGTACTCCGCCACGAACTTCTTCTTCTGGCAGCTGAACGCATGGACGGCAGTGAGTGGCCTGACCCTCATCGCAGCGCTGCTGTTCACCGCATACGAGTTGATCATCATCTTCCTGCAGGCGTACATCTTCGCTCTGCTGACTGCGGTGTACATCGAGCTGTCGCTGCACGCGGATGCGCACTAACAAAGCGCGACCACACGGCCAACTGAATAACCCCACCATCTGTCACTCGCTCACCCGCACCCCGCGGGAGAGCACCTAGAAAGGGAACGACTTTCACATGAACGACATCATTCTTGCTCAGGCAGCGGAGACCGTGAACCGCTACGAGGGTCTCGGCACCATCGGCTACGGCCTTGCAACCATCGGCCCGGGCATCGGCATCGGTATGCTCGTCGGCAAGACCGTCGAGGGCATGGCTCGCCAGCCGGAGATGGCTGGCCAGCTGCGCACCACCATGTTCCTGGGTATCGCCTTCGTTGAGGCGCTTGCCCTGATCGGCCTCGTCGCCGGCTTCCTGTTCTAAAAAACACGAACGAGTAACCCGTACATTTTTTAGATCAGGAGCAACCAATGACTGACGTCACTGCATTCCTCGCTGCCGCAGAGGCCAGCGAGAAGCTGCCGCTGGAGAAGGAACCTTCCATTCTTCTGCCGGCAGCGTACGACGTGGTTTGGTCTCTTGTCGTTTTCATCATCGTCGGCCTACTTTTTGCGAAGTACGTCATTCCGAAGTTCCAGGAAGTGCTGGCGGAGCGCGAAGACCGAATCAAGGGTGGCATCGAGCGTGCTGAGGTCGCCCAAAAAGAAGCCAAGGCTGCCCTGGAGAAGAACAACGCCGAGCTTGCGGAGGCGCGCCACGAGGCCGCTGAGATCCGTGAAGCCGCCCGCACCCGCGGCAAGGAAATCGAGGCTGAGTCTCGTGCCCGCGCCGAGGAAGAGGCCCGCCGCATCATCGAGTCCGGTGAGAAGCAGCTGCTGGCCTCCCGCGAGCAGGTTGTCGCTGAGCTGCGCAACGAGATGGGCCAGAACTCCATCTCGCTGGCTGAGCGTCTGCTGGGCACCGAGCTGTCGGATTCGACCCGCCGCTCGAACACGATCGACGAGTTCCTGAGCGAGCTCGACCGCGTGTCGACGAGGAAGTAGGCGAGATGAAGGCAGCTAGTCGCGAAGCACAGTCGCACGTTACGGGCAAGCTCGAGGAGCTGATCCGGAACGCCGACAATTCCGTCGCCGTGGCTGCGCAGATCGGTACCGAGCTGTTCCTCACCGTGGACCAGCTCGACACCGAGCGCGCGCTGCGTATTGCCGTGGCCGACACGTCGCTGGAGTCCTCGCAGCGCGAGGGCATCATCCGCGACGTCTTCGGCAACAAGGTTGCGGAGCCCACCCTGAACATCCTCATCGCTGCGGCGCAGCAGGAGTGGTCGACCCCGCGCGAGTTCCGCGCCGGTCTGGTCAACCTCGGCCGTCACGCGCTGGAGCTGGGTGCCAAGGAGCAGGGCCAGCTGGAGCAGGTGGAAAACGAGCTGTACCAGCTCTCCACGCTGCTCGAAGGGGAGAAGGAGCTGACCCAGCTGCTCTCCGACCGCACCGCGACCCCGGCGCAGAAGCGCGGACTGTTGGCTAGCGTGATTTACGGCAAGGTGACGATGTTCACCGAGGCACTGGCATTGCAGGTTATCGGCCGCCCCAACCACAACCCCGTCGACGACTTGGCCGAGCTGGCCGCGGGCGTCGCGGAGCTGCGTGGCAAGGCTGTCGCACGCGTGAAGGCCGCTGAGGCACTCAGCGACACCCAGCGCGATGCACTGGCCCGCAAGCTGGAGCAGATTTACGGTCGCGAGATGGCCATCCACTCTGAGGTTGACCCCAGCCTCCTCGGCGGAATGGTTGTCCGTGTGGGCGATGAGGTCATCGACGGTTCGACGCGCGGGAAGATTAACCGCCTGCGCACCGACATGGCGGCCCAAGCGACCAAATAGAAAACAACATGCTGGAAGAAACTACCGAGAGCAGGAAGAACATGGCGGAGCTGACGATCTCCTCCGATGAGATCCGTAGCGCGATAGCGAACTACACCTCGAGCTACTCCGCGGAGGCCTCCCGTGAGGAGGTCGGCGTGGTGACTTCGGCTGCAGATGGTATTGCCCAGGTTTCCGGGCTGCCAGGTTGCATGACGAACGAGCTGCTCGAGTTCCCGAACGGCGTCATCGGCGTCGCACAGAACCTCGAGACCGATTCCATCGGTGTCGTGGTGCTGGGTAATTTTGAGACCCTTTCCGAGGGCGACGAAGTCAAGCGGACGGGCGAGGTTCTCTCGATCCCGGTCGGCGAGAACTTCCTCGGCCGCGTGATCAACCCCCTGGGCCAGCCGATCGACGGCCTGGGCCCCATCGAGTCCAACGAAGAGCGTGCCTTGGAGCTCCAGGCCGCAAGCGTGCTCGACCGCCAGCCGGTCGAGGAGCCGCTGCAGACCGGCCTCAAGGCGATCGACGCCATGACGCCGATCGGCCGCGGCCAGCGTCAGCTCATCATTGGCGACCGCAAGACCGGCAAGACCGCAGTCTGCATCGACACCATCCTCAACCAGAAGGAATTCTGGGAGACCGGTGACCCGTCGAAGCAGGTGCGCTGCATCTACGTCGCCGTCGGCCAGAAGGGCTCCACCATCGCCGGTGTGCGCCAGACTCTGGAGGACAACGGCGCACTGGAGTACACCACCATCGTGGCGGCTCCGGCATCCGACTCCGCAGGCTTCAAGTGGCTGGCACCGTTCTCCGGCGCCGCCCTGGGCCAGCACTGGATGTACCAGGGCAAGCACGTCCTGGTGATCTACGATGACCTGACCAAGCAGGCCGAGGCATACCGTGCCATCTCCCTGCTGCTGCGCCGCCCGCCGGGCCGCGAGGCATACCCGGGCGATGTGTTCTACCTGCACTCCCGCCTGCTGGAGCGTGCCGCCAAGCTCAACGACGAGCTCGGTGCCGGCTCCCTGACCGCGCTGCCGATCATCGAGACGAAGGCGAACGACGTGGGCGCCTTCATTCCGACCAACGTCATCTCGATTACCGACGGCCAGGTCTTCCTGCAGTCTGACCTCTTCAACCAGGGCGTGCGCCCGGCTATCGACGTGGGCATCTCCGTGTCCCGTGTCGGTGGCGCCGCGCAGACCAAGGGCATGAAGAAGGTTGCCGGTAACCTCCGTCTTGACCTCGCCGCATACCGCGACCTGGAGGCCTTCGCGGCCTTCGCGTCCGACCTCGACGCCGCTTCCAAGAAGCAGCTCGAGCGCGGCCAGCGTCTGGTGGAGCTGCTGAAGCAGTCCGAGAACTCTCCGCAGGCAGTCGAGTACCAGATCATCTCGATCTGGTCCGCGAACCAGGGCGTTTTCGACGTCGTTCCCGTCGAGGATGTCCGCCGCTACGAGGCAGAGCTGCACGAGGCCATCCGCGCCAACGCACCGCAGGTCTACGACCAGATTGCGGGCGGCAAGCAGCTTGACGACGACTCTCAGGCCGCGATCCTGCGCATCAACGAGGACCTGGCGCGTAACTTCCAGGCTTCCTCCGGCGAGCGCATCGTCCGCGAGGCCGAGGCGGAGCCGCTCGACTCCAAGCACGTGGCCAAGAACCAGCTCAACGTCAGCCGCTCCTAGTGCGCGTGCAACGCGACTAGGACTACTACATAAAGGAAGGGAGGAAACACCATGGCAACGCTTCGCGAATTGCGCGACCGCATCAGGTCCGTCAACTCAACGAAGAAGATTACGAAGGCCCAGGAGCTGATCGCCACCGCGCAGATCACCAAGGCCCAGCAGCGCGTCGAGGCGGCTAAGCCGTACGCCGACGAGCTGAAAGACGTCATGGAACGCCTCGCGTCCGCGAGCTCCCTGGCCCACCCCATGCTCCACGAGCGTGAGAACGGCCGGGTCGCGGCAATCCTCGTGGTCACTTCTGACCGCGGTATGGCCGGCGGTTACAACCACAACGTCCTGAAGAAGGCCGCGCAGCTGGAGCGCATGCTCACCGATGCCGGGTACGAGGTAGTGCGCTACGTCACCGGCAACAAGGGTGTCACGCACTTCAGGTTCCGCGACATGGACGTTGAAGGTTCTTGGACCGGGTTCTCGCAGCAGCCGTCGTGGGATGACACCCACGGCGTGCGCCACCAGATCATCGACGGCTACATGGCAGGCTCCGAAGGCTCGGTGCCGCTGCGTGTCGACGGTGCCGAAGGTGCATCCGTGCGCGGCTTCGACGTCGTGCACGTCGTCTACACCGAGTTCGTCTCCATGCTGTCGCAGGAGGCCCGGGTCACCCAGCTCCTGCCGATTGAGCCGGTGCTGGAGGAGTTCAAGTACGAGCAGCAGGACATGCTGACCACCTCCGGCGAGGTGGGCCCGGACATGAGCTTCGAGCCCGACGCTGACACGCTGATGGAAGAACTGCTTCCGGTGTACGTCTCCAGGTTGCTCTACTCGATCTTCCTGGAGTCCGCTGCAGCGGAGTCGGCATCGCGCCGCACGGCTATGAAGAACGCGACGGATAATGCTACGGAGCTGGCTAACGACCTGTCCCGTGAAGCTAACCAAGCCCGTCAGGCAAAGATCACCCAGGAAATCACCGAGATTATCGGCGGCGCTGGCGCGCTGTCCGGTAGTGGAGAAAGTGACTAAATCATGACTACTGCTCACTCTTTTGATGAGCGCAACGACGAGCTGGCGGGTGCGGCTTCTGAGACCGACACCGCACCGGCTCAGGTCGAGAACACTCAGAACCCGCGCGGTTCTGAGAACGGCCGTGTCGTGCGCGTCATCGGCGCAGTCGTCGACGTGGAGTTCCCGCGTGGCGAGCTGCCCGCTCTGTACAACGCGCTCGAGGTCGACATCGACCTCGGCGAGATGTCCAAGACCATCGTGCTCGAGGTCGCCCAGTTCCTGGGCGACAACCTCGTGCGCACCATCGCTATGGCGCCGACCGATGGCCTCGTCCGTGGCGCTAAGGTGGCAGACTCCGGCAACCCGATCTCCGTGCCGGTGGGTGACCAGGTGAAGGGCCACGTGTTCAACGCGCTCGGCCAGTGCCTGGACGACCCGTCGGTGGGCGAGAACGGCGAGCGCTGGGGCATCCACCGCGAGCCGCCGGCGTTCAAGGACCTCGAGGGTAAGACCGAGATCCTGGAGACCGGTATTAAGGTCATCGACCTGCTCACCCCGTACGTCAAGGGCGGCAAGATCGGCCTGTTCGGTGGCGCTGGTGTGGGCAAGACCGTGCTGATCCAGGAGATGATTACGCGTATTGCACGCGAGTTCTCCGGTACCTCGGTCTTCGCCGGCGTCGGCGAGCGCACCCGTGAGGGCACCGACCTGTTCCTCGAGATGGAGGACATGGGCGTGCTGCCGGATACCGCGCTTGTCTTCGGCCAGATGGATGAGCCGCCGGGGGTCCGTATGCGCGTGGCCCTGTCCGGCCTGACCATGGCGGAGTACTTCCGCGATGTGCAGAACCAGGACGTGCTGCTGTTCATCGACAACATCTTCCGCTTCACCCAGGCGGGCTCCGAGGTGTCGACCCTGCTGGGCCGCATGCCTTCCGCCGTGGGCTACCAGCCGACCCTGGCCGACGAGATGGGTGTGCTCCAGGAGCGCATTACCTCGACCAAGGGCCGTTCGATTACGTCGCTGCAGGCCGTCTACGTGCCGGCGGACGACTACACCGACCCGGCTCCGGCCACCACCTTCGCCCACCTCGACGCGACCACCGAGCTTTCCCGTTCGATCGCGTCGAAGGGCATCTACCCGGCCGTGGACCCGCTGACCTCCACGTCTCGTATCCTCGAGCCGGGCATCGTCGGCGAGCGTCACTACGCGGTCGCGCAGAAGGTGATCGGTATCCTGCAGAAGAACAAGGAGCTGCAGGACATCATCGCCATCCTCGGTATGGACGAGCTGTCCGAGGAAGACAAGATCACCGTGCAGCGCGCGCGTAAGATCCAGCGCTTCCTGGGCCAGAACTTCTTCGTCGCAAAGAAGTTCACCGGCGACGAGGGCTCCTACGTGCCGCTCGAGGAGACGATCGACGCGTTCGACCGTCTCTGCGAGGGCGAGTTCGACCACTACCCGGAGCAGGCCTTCAACGGCCTTGGCGGTCTGGACGACGTCGAGGCTGCGTACAAGAAGCTGCAGGCGTAGGAGGGTAGAAGATGGCTGAACTTACCGCTCAACTGGTCGCGGTCGACCGCATGCTCTGGAAAGGCCAGGCAAGCATCGTCACCGCCCAGACCACGGAGGGTGAGATCGGCATCCTTCCTGGCCACGAGCCGCTCCTTGGCCAGCTCAAGGACAACGGTGTGGTGACCATCCGCCCGGTGGACGGCGAGCGCATTGTCGCCGCCGTCCAGGGTGGGTTCCTGTCCGTTGTGGGCGACAAGGTGACCATCTTGGCCGACTACGCGATCTTCGCCGACGAGGTTGACACCGCTGACGCGGAGTCCCACCTGCACGACGAGGACCGCGTTGTCAAGGCACGTTCCGAGGCGGAGCTCGCCGCGGTTCGCCGTCAGAGCCAGTAGAAGTCTCTGGCAAGGAAGGCATAGACGCCGACCGCCACGAACGCACCCCTTCCCGGGAAACCGGGAGGGGGTGTTTCGCATTTGTGCGATATGATCACTGGCAAATGTCTATCCAGCGTGGTCGAGGAGGTTGGGCCGGGATGATGGTCGTCGCAGGTGTTGCAGCGCTAGTCCTGGTAGTCCTCGCAGCGGCCGCGGGGTGGCGCTTTGCAATGGTGCGCAACTCCGGCGCGCGGGCGATGATGCGCGAGCTGCCGGCTGAGGGGATCCACGGCTGGCGGCATGGCGTGCTGCGCTACGACGGCGAGCGGCTGCTGTTTTTTAAGCTGCGCTCCCTGACGTTCCACCACGACGTGGAGCTGGATCGCCGCGGGGTGGAGTTCGAGGGGTTCAGGGACGTGACCGAGGGCGAACGCGAGTTCATGCCGGAGATCGGTCACGTCCTCCGCTTTACTGGCCCGCAGGGCGATTTCGAGTTCGCGGCGGACCGCCACACGGAGATGGGGCTGGTGTCGTGGGTGGAGGCGGCACCGGATGTGCGCCAGGAGCGTATCGACGTACGTTCGCTGGTCCAGCGCGCGCAGCGCGATGCAAACCAGCGTTAAGGGCGGCTGTACCCTGACAGGCATGCGTCTAGTCATAGCCCGTTGCTCCGTGGATTACGTCGGCCGCCTGGATGCGCACCTGCCGGAGGCGATGCGCCTGATTCTGGTCAAGGCGGACGGGTCTGTGTCCATTCACGCGGACGACCGCGCCTACAAGCCGTTGAATTGGATGACGCCACCGTGCACCACCCGGGTGGAGCACGTGGTGGACGTGGACGGCGAGGACACCGGTGAAGAGCTGTGGATCGTGGAGAACCCGAAGGGCGAGCAGCTTCGCATCACCGTCTCCGAGGTACTGCTGGACGAGACGAAGGAACTCGGCCAAGACCCGGGGCTGGTCAAGGACGGCGTGGAGTCCCACCTGCAGGAGCTTCTGGCGGAGCACATCACCACGCTCGGCGACGGCGTGACTCTGGTGCGCCGCGAGTACCCAACCGCGATCGGCCCGGTGGACATCCTGGCGCGCGACCCGCAAGGAGGCACGCTGGCGGTGGAGGTGAAGCGCCGCGGCGGCATCGACGGCGTCGAGCAGCTCAGCCGCTACGTGGAGCTGCTCAACCGCGACGAGCTGCTGCGCCCGGTGCGCGGCGTGTTCGCGGCGCAGGAGATCAAGCCGCAGGCGCGCACGCTCGCGGGCGACCGCGGCTTCGAGTGCGTGACCCTGGACTACGACGAGCTGCGCGGCATCGAGTCCGCGGAGCTGCGCCTGTTCTGATGCCGCGCAGGAACCGTCGCCAGCACCAGGTGCCGCGGTACGTGCTGCCCAAGGACGGCTCCACGTTCCTCGGCACCCAAGAGATGGAGGGGCCGAGCTGGACCAACGGGGAGATCTTCAAGGTCCGCCAGATCGGCTCGGCGGCTGCGACGAAGTACTACATCTGCCCGGGCTGCAACCAGAACATCCCACCCGGGGTGGCGCACGTGGTGGCGTGGCCGCGCGATACCGGCCGGGGCGCGGACGACCGGAGGCACTGGCACAAGCACTGCTGGCAGCGACGCTAGTATTGGCCGCATGATTGCAGCGTTTTCTGTGGCACCGACCATGACCGAAAACTCCAACGCGGAGATGTCCGACGTTGTCGCCCGGGCGGTGAAGGTGGTCCGCGAGTCAGGCCTGCCGCACGAGACCACGGCGATGTTCACCACCATCGAGGGGGAGTGGGACGAGGTCATGGACGTGATCAAGCGGGCGACGCAGGCGGTGGAGGAGGTCTCCCCGCGCGTGTCGCTGGTGGTCAAGGCGGATATCCGCCCCGGCTACGAGAACATGATGCAGCAGAAAGTCGAATCCCTGAACAAGCACCTGGAGGCGTAATATGACCAACCCGCAGTTCACCGGCGGCGCGATCGACCTGGGAGCGCTCGCGGACCGCAACGACGAGGCGCAGGGCGGCTTCGAGCCGTTTATCACGGTCACCGAGGCCAACGTTGAAAAGGACATCTTCGAGCGCTCCATGCAGATTCCCGTGGTGCTGCTCATCGGCACGCCGCGCAGCCCGGATTCGGAGAGCTTGAAGGCCCAGTTTGAGAAGTTGGCGGCGGGCCAGCGCGCCTTCCTGGTCGGCTACCTGGATGCGGACGCCACCCCGCAGGTCGCCCAGGCGATGGGCGTGCGCGTGCTGCCTACGGTGGTCGCGCTTGCGGGTGGGCGCCCGGTGGCCAACTTCGAGGGCAACCAGCCGACGGACGAGCTCGAGCAGTGGGTGGGTGCTTTGGTCAGCCAGGTGGGCCCGCAGTTGCAGGGGCTTGCCGACGACACCACGCCCGCCGAGGACACCGAGGACCCCCGCTTAGACCGCGCGACGGAGGCGCTCAACGCGGGCGACTTCGACGCCGCCACGGCGGTCTACGACGAGATCCTCGCGGACGACCCAACCAACGCGGACGTCAAGCAGGCCAAGGCAACCGTGGCTGTGCTCAAGAGGGTGCAGGGGCAGGGGGAGCCGGAGGTTGGCGTCGAGAAGCTGCTGTGGTTGGCGGACAAGGAGTTTGTCGCAGGCCAGCCTGAGGCGGCCTTCGACCGCCTGCTGGAGCACGTCAAGGCCGAGCCGCGCGCCAAGGAGCGGCTGCTGGAGCTGCTGACGCTTTTGGAGCCGGGTGATCCGCGCGTGATCGCGGCGCGCACCCGGCTCGCCAGCGCCCTGTTCTAGCGGCGCAGGATGTAGTACTGCGCGCTCATCGCCGGCACGTGCAGCTCGGCGGACTGCTCGAAGCGGTCCCACTCGGTCGGCTCGGTGTGAAGCACCTGCGGCAGGTCGTTGCCGGCGCCGCCGTAGACGGCGTCGTCGGTGTTGACCAAAAGCTCCCACTCGCCGGCCTCGGGAAGCCCGAGGCGGTAGTTGGGCTGGGAGGCACCGGAGAGGTTCACCACGGCGAGCACCGGGGTGGCGTCCACGCCCCAGCGGATGTAGGCGAGGATGTTGTTCGCGGCGTCGTCGCCCTTGACCCACTGGAAGCCCATCGGGGTGTTGTCCTGCGAGTACAGCGCCGGGGTGTCGCGGTAGACGCGGTTTAAGTCGCGCACGAGGCGCTGGATGCCGCGGTGGTAGCCGTGGCCCCAGCTATCGGCAATGTTGTCCCAGTTGACGGAGTGGGCCTCGTCCCACTCGGTGGTCTGGCCCCACTCGCAGCCCATGAACAACAGCTGCTTGCCGGGGTGCGAGAACATGTAGCCGTACAGGGCGCGAAGGCCCGCGGCCTTGTTCCAGTCGTCGCCGGGCATGCGAGTCCACAGCGAGCCCTTCCCGTGGACCACTTCGTCGTGGCTAAAGGGCAGCACGTAGCGCTCGGAGAACGCGTAGACCAGCGAGAAGGTGATCTCGTTGTGGTGGTAGGAGCGGTGGATGGGATCCAGGGAGAAGTACTCCAGGGTGTCGTTCATCCAGCCCATGTTCCACTTCAGGGAAAAGCCCAACCCGTCCGCGTCGGTCTGCGCGGTCACGCCCGGCCAGGCGGTGGATTCCTCGGCGATGGTGAGCACGCCGGGGTGCTCGCGGTGCACGGTGGCGTTCATCTCCTGGAGGAACTGCACGGCCTCCCAGTGCTCGCGGCCGCCGTACTGGTTGGGCAGCCACTCGCCGGGCTCGCGGGAGTAGTCCAGGTAGAGCATGGAGGCCACGGCGTCCACGCGCAGGCCGTCCAGGTGGAACTCCTCGCACCAGTACAGGGCGTTGGCCACCAGGAAGTTGCGCACCTCGCGGCGGCCGAAGTCGAAGACGTAGGTGCCCCAGTCCTTCTGCTCGCCGCGGCGCCAGTCGGGGTGCTCGTAGAGCGCGGAGCCGTCGAAACGCGCAAGCGCAAAGTCGTCTTTGGGAAAGTGGGCGGGCACCCAGTCCACCAGCACGCCGATGCCGTTGGCGTGCAGGGTGTCCACGAGTTTGCGGAACTCGTCCGGGCAGCCCCAGCGCGCGGTCGGGGCGTAGTAGCCGGTGACCTGGTAGCCCCAGGAGCCGCCGAAGGGGTGCTCCGCCACGGGCAGAAACTCCACGTGGGTGAAGCCGTTTTCCACCAGGTAGGGCACGAGCTCCTCGGTTAGCTGGGCGTAGTTGGAGCCCTGCTTCCAGGAACCGATGTGGCACTCGTAGACGCTCATGGCGGAGTTGGTGGCGTCGATGTCGGCGCGCGCATTCATCCACTCTTCGTCGGTCCACTCGAACTCGCTCGGCGCGGCCACCACGGAGACGGTCTCCGGCGGGGTGAGCGTGCGCTTGGCCAGGGGGTCGGCCTTGTCCACGCGGGTGCCGTCGGCGGTCTGGATGGCGTACTTGTAGGTCGCGCCGTCGCCGATGCCCGGGATGAAGATCTCCCACACACCGGAGGAGCCGAGGGAACGCATTGGGTACTGGTTCGGGTTCCACTCGCAGAAGTCGCCGATGACGGCCACGCCCTGAGCGTTCGGCGCCCACACGGCAAACGAGGTGCCGCGTACCTCGCCCAGGGAGGTCTCGTAGGAGCGCACGTTCGCGCCGAGGACCTCCCAGAGGCGCTCGTGGCGGCCCTCGTTGATCAGGTGCAGATCCAGCGAGCCCAAGGTGGGCAGGAAGTGGTACGCGTCCGCCACAATGCGCGGTTCGGCGCCGGGGTAGGTGACGCGGAAGCGGTAGTCGGGCGCGTGCTCGTCGTCAAGCAAAATTGCCCAGATGTCGTCGCCGATGGGCTCCATGGCGCGGGCGCCGTTGTGGATGAGCAGCTCCACGCGCTCGGCGCCGAGGAAGCGGGTGCGCACGACGGATCCTGCGCCCACGCGGTGCCAGCCGTAGAAATCGTGGGGCGCGTGGTGCTTGCACTCGGTCAGGCGCTGGCGGTCGCCTTCGGGGATGAGCAGGTCGGTGTTCATTGGCTTCCTTAGGGACGGTAGTCGTGGTCTGAGATCTGACGGTACGCAAGTGCTTCTCGACGAACCGAAGGCACCTCCGGCAACCGGAAAATATGCGCGACATTCTTCTCGGGGGCGAGGCGGATGAAGTTGCCGGTCTCGGCGGTGGTCCAGGTGTAGCGCTCGCCGGTGATCTGGTCGTGCACCTCGAAGGTTTCGCCGTCGTTGAGGCCGACCGCGGAGGCGTCGACACGCAGCATGCCCTCCTGTGTGGAGGAGGGATCCAGGTTGACCACCACGAGCACCGCGTTGCCGGTCTCGGCGTCGACCTTGGAGTAGGCGATGATTTGGTCGTTGGCGATGTCGTGGAAGCGGATCTGGCGCAGCTGCTGCAGCGCCGGGTTGTCGCGGCGGATGGTGTTGAGCAGCGTGAGGTACGGCTCGAGCGAGGCGCCCTTTTCCAGCGCGGCGGCGAAGTCGCGGTGGCGCAGCTGGTACTTCTCGCTGTCGTGGTACTCCTCGCTGCCCTCGCTAACGGGGCGGTCCTCGTAGAGCTCGTAGCCGGAGTAGACACCCCACAGCGGGCTCATCGTGGCGGCCAGGGTGGCGCGCAGCGCAAATGCCGCCGGGCCGCCCTGCTGCAGCGTGGCGTGCAGGATGTCGGGGGTGTTGACGAAGAGGTTGGGGCGGGAGACGTCCGCGACGTCGACGAGCAGCTGCGCGAAATCGGTCAGCTCCGCCTTCGTGGTCTTCCACGTGAAGTGGGTGTAGGACTGCGAGAACCCTGCTTTGGACAGCCCGTACATGCGCGGAGGACGGGTAAACGCCTCCGCCAGGAAGATCACGTCCGGGTCGGTCTCGTGCACCTTCGCAATCAACCAGTGCCAGAAATCCACCGGCTTGGTGTGCGGGTTGTCCACGCGGAAGGTGGTGACGCCCAGGTCCACCCAGTACATGAGCACGCGGTAGATCTCCGCGTAGAGCTTCTCCGGGGCGTTGTCGAAGTTGAGCGGGTAGATGTCCTGGTACTTCTTGGGCGGGTTTTCGGCGTAAGCAATCGTGCCGTCGGCCAGGACGGTGAAAAACTCCGGGTGCTCTTTCGCCCACGGGTGGTCGGGGGCTGCCTGCAGCGCGAAGTCGAGGGCGATTTCCAGGCCCAGCTCGTTGGCGTGGTCCATCATGTCCAAGAACTCGTCCTCGCCGCCTAAGTTCGGGTCGAAGGCGTCGTGGCCGCCGTGCTTGGAGCCGATCGCCCACGGCGAGCCGACGTCGCCGTCTTCGGGGGTCAGCGTGTTGTTGCGGCCCTTGCGGTTGACCTCGCCGATGGGGTGGATCGGCGGGAAGTACACGGTGTCGAAGCCCATGTCGGCCACGCGTTGCAGCTGCGCCGCGGTGGTTTCCCACGTGCCGTGGACGGGGTTGCCCATCGCGTCCACGCCGCCGGTGGAGCGGGGGAACAGCTCGTACCAGGAATTCACCAGCGCCTCGCGGCGCTCCACCAGGATGTCGGCCACGGGCCCGCGTGTGACAAGCTCGCGCAGCGGGTACTCGGCCAGCACGTCGCGCACCTGCTTGGAGACGCACGGCGCGATGCGGTCGGCGAGCGGCAGCGTGTCGTCGAGAAGCAATGTGCGAGCGCTTTCTAACGCTTGCGGGGAGGGGGTCTGGGCGATGGCCGCGGCGAAGAGGTCCGCGCCGTGGGCGATGTCGTTGGCCAGCTCGGCTTCGGTCTGGCCCGCGGCGAGCTTCTTTTCCACCGCGTTGCGCCACGTGGCCATCACGTCGCTCCACGCGTCCACGCGGTAGCGCCACAGCCCCTTCTCGCGGGGGATGAAGATGCCGTGGACGTAATCCGGGCGGTAGACCTCCTGGTGCATCGGCACCGAGAACTGCTCGCCGGACGGAGAAACAAGCACCAGTGTCGCCGCGATGGCGTCGTGGCCCTCGCGCCACACCAGCGCCGAAATAGGCACCACCTCGCCGACCACCGCCTTCGCGGGCAGCGTGCGCCCGGAAACTTGGGGGCGCACATCGTCGATGCCAAAGCGAGCAACCATTTTTCAGACCCTCTCAACCTGCCTGCATTCCATCAGCCAGGGTAGCGCGGGCCTCCCACACACGCGGGCCGAAATAGGTAAAGATGGATGCGTGAATGCGAGTGAGGAATTGGTGACAGATCCGGACCTGCTGGTGGACATGCGCGACGTGGAGTTCATCCGCGGCGGCAACACCCTCGTCGGTCCCGTGACGTGGCAGGTGGAGCTGGATGAGCGGTGGGTTGTCGTCGGGCCCAACGGCGCAGGCAAGACCACGCTGATCCGCATGGCATCGGCGCAGGAGTTCCCGTCCAAAGGCAACGTGTTCATCCTGGGTGAGCGCGTCGGCGCCACCGACATGCGCGACCTGCGCGCGGCGATCGGCGTGACCTCGTCCGCGGTGGCGCAGCGCGTGCCGGACAACGAGAAGGTGGGCGACTTGGTCGTCTCCGCCGGCTACGCCATTCTGGGGCGCTGGCGCGAGGACTACGACCAGATGGACTACGACCAAGCCCTCGAAGTGCTCGAGCAGGTCGGCGCGATCCACCTGATTGACCGCACTTGGGGCACGCTGTCCGACGGCGAGAAGAAGCGCGTGTTGGTCGCGCGCGCGGTGATGACCAATCCGGAGCTTCTGATCCTGGACGAGCCGGCCGCAGGCATGGACCTGGGCGGGCGCGAGGACCTGCTGGCCTACCTGGGCGATCTGGCCATGGACCCGGACGCACCGGCGATTGTCATGATCACCCACCACTTAGAGGAGATCCCGGCGGGCTTCACCCACGCCATGCTGCTGGACGAGGGAGAGGTGGTCGCCCAGGGGCTTATCGACGACGTGCTGACCTCCGAAAACGTCTCGCGCGCATACCACCAGCCCATCGAGGTCACGGTGGACGAGGGCCGCTTTACTGCGCGCCGGGCTCGCGCCAAGCGCGGGGGTGCGCACCGGGCGTAAGCCTGGGGGTTTTCGGCCATGCCCACGAGAAGGAATCGCACCCAGGGCGTGCTGACGCACGACGTCGGCGACACCATCGACGTCCACGAGCGCAGCGGGTTTCAAGGTGCCCGCCTGTCCGCGACGGTGATGCTGCTTCGCGACGGTGCGGACGGGCTCGAAGTGTGGATGCAGGAGCGCGTGTTATCCATGCCGAATTACCCGGGCATCACGGTCTTTCCCGGCGGCGGGGTGGATTCGCGCGATTTCCCGCCGCGCGCGTGGGACGACGGCGAGCTGTGGCTCGGCCGCTCCGCCATTTCCCTGGCCCGCCAGCTGGGCGTGACCAAGTACAAGGCGCACGCGCTGCTGTTCGCGGCGGTGCGCGAGCTGTTCGAGGAGACCGGCACGCTGCTCGCCGTGGACGACGACGGCGTGTTGCTGGGCGACGCGCGCCCCTTCCACGAACACCGCCTGAAGCTGGAGTCGCACGAGCTTTCGCTTACCGACGTGCTCCGCGAGTCCAACCTCAACGTCTGCGCCGACCTGGTCAAACCGCTCGCGAGGTGGGTAGGCAAGTCTGAAAGCGGCAACTGGTTCGACACCTTCACCTTCGTCGCCGCCAACCCGGAGGGTCAGGAGCCGGATTCCAACACCGAGGAGGCGGACGACGCCAACTGGTTTCCGCCCCAGCTGATCTTGGAGGGTTGGCGCCACGGATTGGTGCGCCTGGCGCCCTCGACGTGGGCGCAGCTGAACGAGGTGGCGCGCTTTGCCGACGTGGAAGAGGCGCTGGCCGCCGCGTGGCGCGCGGACTTGTCGCCGATGGTGGGCGACCCGGTGGACGACCTGCGCTACCACGACTTCTTCTCGTTCACGCCGATGGACAGGATTGGACGCCGCGGTGGGATTTAGCGTTGCAGAAGCCCGCTTTTTGGCGGCGCACGCCGGGGAGGTCGCAGACGTTGCGCCGGAGGTGGCGCTGACCAAGCAGTCGGTGTTCGCGGACCGCGCGGTGCTCGACGCCCGCTTCGGCGAGTACGCCCGCGCTGTCAGCGTGCTCATCTCCTCCCAGCGCGCGGCGGTAGGGAAGTTCCCAGGGGATTGGCTCACCGACGCCGACGCCGTCCAGCAGGCCACCCCGGCGCGCGTGGCGCGTGTGAGGGCGCAGCGGATTGCGGCGGCCGGGGTGGAGTTCGTCCACGACGTGACCTGCTCGGTGGGCTCGGAGGCGCCGGCGTTTCGTGATGCTGGCGTGGCCTGGCTCGGCTCCGACCTGGACGCCGCCCGCCTGGTCATGGCCAGCCACAACCTCGGGCCGGACGCCTGGCTGGCCCGCGCGGACGCACTTGCGCCGGTGAGCAAGGGCGGGGCGGTGGTGGCCGACCCCGCGCGCCGGGCCGGCGGCAAGCGCATCACGGACCCCGCCAAGCTCCTGCCGCCGCTGCCGGACCTGCTGGCCGCGCACGCAGGCCGCGAGATGGCGGTCAAATGCGCGCCGGGCATCGACTACTCCGGGTGGGACGGGCTGGTTAGTGTCGTGTCCGTGGATGGGGGAGTCAAGGAGGCGTGCCTGTATACGCCGGGGTTGGCGGGCGGAGCTCGTCGAGAAGCAGTAGTGCTGCGGGACTCTGAGGAGCGCGTCACCGACGACGAGCCGGACGAGGTGGAAATCACCGCGCCGCGCAAATGGATCATCGAGCCGGACGGGGCGGTGGTGCGCGCCGGGCTGGTTCGGCAGTGGGCCGCGCGCCACGGCCTGAGCATGCTGGACGAACACATCGCCTACACCACGGGAAATGCGATCCCGGAGGGTTACAGCGGCTTCGAGTTCATCGAGGCGGTGCCGCTGCGCGCGCTGAAGAAGACGCTTGCCGGCCACGGCGCGGGCAGCGCGGAGATCCTCGTGCGTGGGGTGGACGTGGACCCGGACCAGCTGCGCAAGAAGCTCAAGCTGCGCGGGGACAGGCAGATGGGCGTGGTGATCGCGCGCGTGGGCAACGACGCGGTGGCGCATGTGTGCGGCGCGCGCGTGCACGCCTAACCTTTGGGGCATGGTCTACCTCGATCACGCAGCCACCACTCCCATGCGCCAAAGCGCCATCGACGCGTGGGTGGAGCACGCCGGCGCCCTCAACGCCGGCAGCCAGCACGCCGCCGGGCGCAAGGCGAACGCGGTGCTCGCCGACGCGCGCGAGCGCATCGCCGCGGCACTTGGCGCGGACCCGGTGGAGGTGGTGTTCACCGGCTCCGGCACCGAGGCGAACAACATTGGGGTGCGCGGGCTTCACGACGCCTCCGGCGGCGGCCGCGTCGTGTCCACCCCGATCGAGCACCCGGCTGTGCTCGAGGTAGTCAAGCCTCTGGACCAGACCGAATGGCTGCCGGTAGGGCGAAACGGCGTGGTTTCGGACCTTGCCGCGCTGGATGCCCCGGCCGCGGTGGCGGCGGTGATGTGGGCGAACAACGAAACCGGCGCGATCCAGCCGGTGCGCGAGGCGGTTGCGCGTGCCGAGGCCGCGGGCACCCCGGTGCACGTGGACGCGGTACAGGCGGTCGGGCACATCCCGGTTCACTTCCACGAGCTCGGCGCGGCCACGCTTGCGGCCAGCGCCCACAAGTTCGGCGGCCCGCGCGGGATGGGCCTGCTTCTGGCGCGTCGTTCGCCGGCGCCGAAGCCGGTGATCCTGGGCGGCGGGCAGGAGCGCGGCATCCGCTCCGGCACAGTGGACGTGGCCTCGGCCGCGGCGACGGCGGCGGCGCTGGAGGAGGCTGTCGCCGAAATGGGGCAGGAGCAAAAGCGGATCGCGGGCCTGCGCGATGCGGTCATTGCTGGGGTGAAAGAGACGGTGCCGGAGGTGATCGTCGCAAAGCATGAGCCCTGCCTGCCGGGGCACGCGCACTTCATGTTCCCCGGGGCGAACGCGGATGCGCTGATCATGCTGCTGGACGCGCAAGGGATCCAGGTGTCGGCCGGGTCGGCGTGCGCCAGCGGTGTGCTGCGCATGAGCCACGTGCTGGAGGCGATGGGCTTCACTGAGCGCGAGGCGATGGGCGCGCTGCGCGTAACGGTGGGGCGGACGAACACGCGCGAGGACGTGGAGAAGTTCCTCGCCGCGATCCCGGAGGTGGTGGAGCGGGCGAGAGCCGCCGGCGCGCTGTAACTTGCGTGTCGCGTGTGGTGCGTGTGACTTGAGTGGTTTAGTGTGTCGGTCATGCAGATTTCTCGCCGCATCCGTACCGCAGCCGCCGCCGTGACCGCGCTCGCCTTGGGCCTGAGCGTGATCAACCCGGTGACCGGGCCCGCAGACGCCCAGTCCATCCCGGGCGTGGTCTCCGGCGTGGACGTGGCGGGCCACCAGCGCCCGGGCGGCGCCGCCATTGACTGGCGCTCCGTGAGCACCGTCGGCGGCCAGGATTTCGCCTACGTGAAGGCCTCCGAGGGCGACGGCTGGAAGAACGACTTCTACGACGAAGACGCCCAGGCCGCGGCCGACGCCGGGCTGAAGGTGGGCGCCTACCACTACGCGCGCCCGGCGGAGGACCCGGTGGCGCAGGCGCGCTACTTCGCCTCCGTGGTCAACGACGGCCCGGCCACCCAGCTGCCGCCCGTGCTGGACCTCGAGGTCGATGAAGGCCTGGGCCCGGTGCAGCTGGCGGGCTGGACGCAGGCGTTCCTCTCCGAGCTGGAGGCGCGCACCGGCAAGCGCCCGATGATCTACACCTACCGCTACTTCTGGTACGAGCGCATGAACGATACCCGCGCCTTCACCTCGTACCCGCTGTGGCTGGCGGCTTACCAGAACCGCCCGCCGGCCCCGGTCGGCGGCTGGGACAAGCTTTCCTTCTGGCAGCGCAGCGATTCCGGCCGCGTGGTAGGCATCAACACGCCGGTGGACATGAACATCTTCAACGGCAACGCCGCGCAGCTGGGCCAGTTCGCGGCCGGCGACCTGCGCGCAGGCGGCGGCGTGCTGGAGCAGTTCCAGGCGCCGGATTCCGGCGAGCTGAAGGTGCTCGAGCAGGACAGCACCAAGCTCGTTGTGGCCATTCTCGCGCTCGCCGCGGGCGGTCTGGGTGCGCAGCAGCTTATCGACGCCGCCCGCCTCGCCGGCTTCGACCCGACCGACGCGGACAACATCGCCAACCTCGTCCGCGCGTTGGCGGGTCAGGGCGAGCTGCCGATCGAGGACCTGCAGAAGATGATGGTCGGTGACTACCAGATCGGCGACCTGCTCATCCTGCTGGACAACGCCGCGAAGGAAGCGAACAAGGGCTAGATCGAGCGCTAGTCGTGCCGCGGTGTCGTCGCCAGGCGGCGGCACCACGCCTCGTCCTTGAACTGCGCCGGCACCCCGCCTTTGAGCAGGTTGCGGGTGAGCGCGTCGCTCGCCTCGAGCGGCAAGTTCGCGCCGATGAGGACGATGTTGCCGTAGCGGCGGCCCTTCAGCATCGGCGGATCCGCGATGGCCGCGACGTGCGGGAACACCTCCAACATCCCCGCCAGCTCCTCTTTGGCTTCCTTGAGGTCCGAGTGCGAGCCGCAATTGGCCACGTAGAAGCCGCCTTCGCTTAACGACGTCCACGCCGCGGCGTAAAACTCCACCGTGGTGAGGTTTCGTGGGGTGGTGGCGGAGGTAAACACGTCGCGGATGATCACGTCGCGGGTCGCAGGCTTGAACGCGTCGGTGACTTCGCGCGCGTCGCCGACGCGGATTTTCACGGTGGGGGACCGGGGGACGTCGAAAAGCTCGCGCGCAAGGACGGCAAGCTCCGAATCGATCTCGACGACCGTGCTTCGCGAGCCGGGCCACGCCGCGGCGAAGTAGCGGGCGAGCGTGCACGCTCCGCCGCCGAGGTGCGTCAGACGCGACTTCGCCCGCGCGGGCTCCGGGTAGGCATCGTCGAGGAAATCTGCCATCCAGCGCATGTACTCGAAATCCAGCCGGGTCGGCTCGCCGGGGACGACGTGGGAGCTGGGCACGCCGTTGACCAGCAGCACCATGGAGCCGTCGGGTTCGTGCAGGACTTCGGCGACGCCGGTGTCGATCTCGTGAAACTCACTTTTGGCAGCCATGGCTGGTGAGAGTACTAGAGGCGCGCGTCGGTCCCGCGCAGGTAGGCCACAGAGGCGGCCCATCCGGCCGCCGCGAGTGCGGCCGAGGCGAGCACCACGGTCAGAACGGTCCCGGCGTCGATTGCGCCGGCGTCGGCGACAGCGGTGCTGCCCAGCCACAGCGTTTCCGACAGCAGCGCCGGCGCCGAGACGAACCGCACGCCGGGCATGCCGGACGCGAGCGCGCCGAAGGAGATGAGGCTGGCCACCACGCCGATGCCGATGGGGACCGCGAAGTTGCGGATCACCATGGAGAAGAGCGACTGCCAGGCCGCCACCGCCACCATCGGCGCCAGCGACAGGAACGCGGCGGCGAGGAGGTAGACGGGGATCTCGCCCGGCACGCCGAGCACCAGCCCGACTGCGAGCGCGAGGATCACCAGCACCGCGTGCATCATTGCGGCGACGACGCTGATCGCCGCGATCTTTGCGGCCACGAGGCTGCCGGTGCCGCGGGTGGAGGTGAGCATGGTCAGCCAGTTGTGTCCTCGGTGCTCCACGCGCCAGGCGTACGCGGCCAGCACTGCGATGCCGGCGGTGCAAAACAGCAAGCCGTAGAAGAGCATGATCTGGGAGAAGTAGCTGTCCCATCCTGCGGTCAGTGTTTCGGAATTGGCGGAGTAGTTGCCGGCGCCGATGCCGACGGCGATGAGCGGCACGAGGACCACCACCGCCCACATGTGGGAGCGCTTGAACTTCAGCAGGTCGTTTGTGATCAGGTGCATGGTTTAGATTTCCTTCCGGTCCAGTGCCTTCGAACCTGCGGTGAACACTGCGGCGGCGAGCACGAGGTATGCGGCCCACAGCCACCAGCTGGGCTGGGTCGGCGCGACGCCCGACTCGGTGAAGCTGAACGGCAGCAGCACGGCGTAGTAGCCGAAGGGGTTGAGCGCTGCGAGCCAAGACGGGGAGAGCAGCGCGGCGACGCCTAAGAACCCGCCGACGATGCCGACGCCCAACACGACGATCTGGGAATCGACCACCGCCGCCAGCAGCAGCATCACGGCCAGCAGCGCAATGCTGGTGCCCACAGCGCCGAGCCCGAAGCGCAGCCACGTGGAACACATCGCCGCGTCAGGGGCGGGTGCGCCCATCGCGACGGGCAGCGCGAGGGTTGCGGCGAATTCGAGCGCGGTGAACACGACCACGATCAGGCTGGCAACGCCGAACTTCCGGGAAAGCAGCGTCCCCGGCCTCGTGCCGGCAATCGCGTTGAGCCGCCACCCGCCGCTCGCGTGCTCCGCGTCGACGATGCGGCTGGCCACCAGCGCCAGCTGCAGGGGAGTGAGAAACGCCAGGGCCATGCCCAGCCCGACGAGGTGGCTGGCCCATTGAGTGTGCGGGTCGGCCTGGAAGTCGGCGATGGGATCGCCCGCGAACAGATTCATGTTGGCAAACAGCACGATGCCGGCGCACATGAGCAGGCACAGCAACACAATCTTGGTGCGCTTGAGCTTTGCAAACTCGACCATCATGCGCCCATCGCCTCCTTGCCCGTCAGGCCGATGAAGACGTCTTCCAGGCTGCGCCGCTTGCGCACCACCTGGTGCAGCGCCACGCCGTGGGAGACGAGGTGGGCGCAGGTCTCGGCGACCTGGGCGTCGCTAAGCCCGGAAAGCTCCAGGCCACCCTCGACGTAGGTGGGGCCAAGCGCTCGCAGTACCTCGGCGGCGGCATCGGGGTGAGGGGTTTGGATGAACACGTCCGGCAGCTGCGCGCTGTAGAGCTCGTCCTGCGAGCCCTGAAAGACCAGTTCGCCGTGGTTGATGATGGTCAAATCCGAGGCCATCTTCTCAATCTCGGACAACAGGTGGCTGGACACCAGCACGGTGCGGCCGTGGTCGCGGGCGAGGCTGATGATTAGCTCGCGGATCTCCTCGATGCCGGCGGGGTCGAGGCCGTTGGTGGGCTCGTCCAGGATCAGCAGCTGCGGGTCGCGCACCAGCGCCATCGCGATGCCGAGGCGCTGCTTCATGCCCAGCGAGTAGTTCTTCACCAGCTTGTCCATGTGGTTCTCCAGGCGCACAAGCTTCACTGCGCGGCGCGCCTGCTCCTTGTCGGCGCCGAGCAGGCGGGTGACTATGCGCATGTTCTCCCCGCCGGTTAAGTGCGGGTAGGCGGCCGGAGCCTCAATGAGCGAACCGACGCCGGAGAGCACCTTCGCCCGGTTGGCGCGGGTGATCGGCTGGCCCAACATCGTGATTTCGCCGCCAGTCGGCGCGATCAGCCCGAGGAGCATCTTCATGGTGGTGGACTTGCCGGAGCCGTTCGGCCCGAGCAGCCCGTGCACCACGCCCGGCCGGACTTCGAGGTTGAGGTCGTGGACAACGTCTGTGCTTCCGTAGGTCTTGGTCAGGCCCCGGGTGTGAATGATCGGTGTTTCCATGCGTTCAAGGTTCGCGCATGGCACGGGCCTTCCGCGTCGGCGCGGGGCACGATTTTGGACGTGATACCCAGGTATGACGCGCCTTAGGAATCCAGCAGGTCCGCGCGCGAGACCAACCCGGTGCGGTACGCGAAAAGGGCCGCGTGCACCCGGTCGCGCGACTGCGTCTTCGCCAGCACCCGGCCCACGTGCGTCTTCACCGTGGGCATGGAGATGAACATCCGCTCCGCGATCTCGCCGTTGCTCCAGCCCCGGGCAATCGCGACGAGCACCTCGCGCTCGCGCTCGGTGAGCTCGCCCAGCGCGAGGCGGTCGGCGGGGGATAAGGCCACCGCATCTTCTGTCGGGGCAGCAAGCTTTGCGACGATCCGGTTCGTCGCCCTCGGCGAAATCACCGCGTCACCGCCTGCAACCGTGCGGATCGCGTCCAGCAGCGCCTCCGGTTCGGCGTCCTTGAGCAGGAACCCGCTCGCGCCCGCGCCGATCCCGCCGAGCACGTAGTCCTCGTCGTCGAACGTGGTCAGCACGATCACCTTCGTGTCCGGGTGGTGCTGGGTGATACGCCGGGTGGCGGCGATGCCGTCGAGGACGGGCATCTGGACGTCCATAAGCACAATGCCCACCGGATCGCTATTGCTTGCCTGCACTGCCTCCTCGCCGTTTGCGGCGAGCCAGCGGACCTCCATGTCCGGCTGGGAGTCCAGCACGTTGCGGATGCCGTGGAGAAACAGCGCTTGGTCGTCTGTGAGTCCGAGAGTGATCATGAGTTCAGCGGGATCCTTGCTGTTGTGGTCCAGGTGCCGGCGGGGGTGGCGGCTGCGGTCACTGTGCCGCCGGAAAGCGCCGCGCGCTGCCGCATGCCCTCCACGCCGTGGCCCGGACGGGTGGCCGCGCCGGGAGCGACCGGGTTGGTTGTTTCCACCACGACGTTATCTGCGCCCCAGCGCACCGCGAGCTGGGCGCGGCCGGTGCCGTGCTTCATGGCGTTGGTCAGGGATTCCTGCACGATGCGCTGGACGGTGAGCGCGGTTGCCGGGGCCAAGTCCCCGGGAGGTGCGCCCTCGGCGGTGTATGCGACCTGGAGCCCGCCCGCGCGGCTGGTGGCGACAAGGCCGTCGATGTCCAATTCCGTCGCCGGTTCAAGGGGGCGCTGCTCGGCGCTTCGCAACAGCTCCACCACGCCGCGCATCTGGCGCAGCGAGTCGCGGCCGACGCCGCCGATGGTGCGCAGCGCCTCGTCTTTCGCCTCCGGGGTGGCGGCGAAGCGCGCGCCGTCGGCCTGCGCGACGATGACGGTCAGCGAGTGGGTGACAATGTCGTGGATCTCGCGCGCGAGGTGGGCGCGCTGCTCCTGGGCATCGCGCTCGAACTGCTCGCGCTGCCGGGCCAGGTCCTTCTCCGCGGTCTCCTCGGCCCGGCGGCGCAGTTCACCGAACAGCAGCGCGACGGTGAGCAGAATGATGCTCCAGAAGACGTAGGGGATCCGCTCAACCGGTTCGAGTGCGGTGAGCGCGGGGATGACGAACGCGGTGGCTGCGGCGTCGCCAAGCAAAAGTGCAGCCGTGGCGATATCGCGGTGCGGGGCAGGCAGGTGGCGCCTGGCGACGTACGCGGCGAAGGACGACACAGCGATGGCGCCGACGGGGAGGGTTTCGCAAAACGCCGTGGGAATGAGCACCGCGACAATCGCAGCGAACGTTTCCAGGGGCCAGCGCCAGCGGGTAAACGGGGCCACAACGGCGCAGGCTAGCAGCGCGAGTCCGACGACCAACTGCCGCGAATCCGGCAGCAGCCCAATCAGGCAGGCAACCAGCATGACCGCCGCCATGCTGGCATTGCGGATGCGCACTGCGCGGGTGGTGGAAAAGTTCATGGCCGTCCACGCTACTTGCCGCTGCGAGCGGCCACGTCGTACTGCGGTATGACGTTTAAGAATGAAGGTCTTGCGCTATCATCGCTAGTACTGATCCAGAGGATCGACGTCTGCGGGACATTCGCGAAAGGAGGGCAAATGTCGACTCCGGTTCCCCGAATGCTTTCGAACGACGAGATCATCCAGGAATTGGCAAACATCGAAAAAGAGATGCAGCCCTACAACGTCGAAGTCCTACGTAGGCTGCGAGACGCAGGTGCCTTGAAGTTCGACGAAGAACGTCTGCTGGAACGTCACGAAGCCTTGTCGTGGATGCTTAACGGGTAAGTGCTTTGACCGACACAGCCTGGGTACAACACGCGACTACGTTCGTCGGGGAAATCCAGGATCTGCTCGAAAGCACACTAGTAGGGTCCACCACACTCGAAGTTTTCGAGAATTCCAAAGAGAGCCTTCGATCGTGGTTCAAAATCTCGAAGGAACTCGTAATAGGCAAATCTGGAAGCAATCGATTACATCTTGCTGTCGAGTTCCGGTTGCGTCCAAGCAGTTCCGGGAGCGGTGTAGCCGTCGAGAAAAGCTCGATAAAGGTCGAATTTAGAGCTACGCAACGCTTTGTACCCATTGTTCGGTTCGAGTTCGACCGCGAAGCCAGAAACAAGCCCTCAAGTCATTTTCAGTTTCACGCGGAATCTGTACCGCTGGGATTGCTCCTGGCAAGAAGCGGGCGCTACGAGACCGCGGCGCAGCAGCAGAATATTCACTTTCCCCTCGGTGACCCGCAGTTCCGCGTCACGGTGGAGGATGTTGTGGAGTTAGTTGTTAGAGAATTCGATGCACAACCAATGCCGGGGTGGGAGGAACGCGTGGAAGAGGGGCGTAGACGATTCGTAGAAAAGCAAACGGAAGCAGTAATACGTCGGGACCCCACCAAAGCAGCTGAGGTATTGCGCTCCGCTGGATTTACTGTGCATCCTCCATCAGACATAGGCTGACGTTTCACCTTTCGCTGAGTACGGACACGCAACAGACGCACGAGTCCTCCCACGGCTGTCTAGGACTTCACCATTCGCGCGATTGCGGCGGACGCCTCTTCGATCTTGGCGTCGGCTTCCTGCCCGTCGCTGATCGCATCGGCAACACAGTGCTTCAAATGGTCGTCCAGCAAACCCAGTGCTACGCCCTTCAGCGCCGCGTTGACCGCACTGATCTGGGTGAGGATGTCAATGCAGTAGGCGTTTTCGTCGATCATGCGGTGGATACCGCGGGTTTGCCCCTCGATTCGTTTGAGCCGGGCGAGGTAGCGGTCTTTATCGCTGATGTAGCCGTGGTCGTTCATCATGGGCCTCCTGAGTGGTGTGGACGGTGTCGGGTCACTTGGACCGGTTAAGTATCCGGTCGGCGCTGCTCTGCGGGGTGAGGTCGAGGCGGCGGAGCAGCTGCGCATTGAGGGCGACGACGACGGTCGAGGCCGACATCAGAATTGCGCCGACGCTCATCGGCATCACGAACCCGATTGGGGCGAGGATACCGGCAGCCAGCGGAACGGACAGCAGGTTGTAGCCGGCCGCCCACCACAGGTTCTGCTTCATCTTCCGGTAGGTCGCACGGGAGAGCTCGATGACCGAAAGCACCGATCGCGGGTCGGAGCTTGCCAGGACGACGCCCGCCGAGCCGATCGCCACGTCTGTGCCGGCACCGATCGCGATGCCGACATCGGCCTGGGCCAGCGCGGGGGCGTCGTTGACGCCGTCGCCGACCATGGCGACCTTGTGGCCCTCGCCTTGCAGTTCCTTGACTTTCGCGGCCTTGTGCTCGGGACGCACACCCGCGAAGACCCGGTCAATGCCCAGATCCTTGGCGACGGTGTCCGCGACGGCCTGCGCGTCGCCGGTGATCATGACGACCTGGGCGCCCGCAGAGTGCAGTGCGTCGACGGCGTCGCGGGACTCGGGACGGATCTCGTCGGCAAGCCGGAGTGCTCCGATCACTTCGCCGTCGGCGAGGACGTGGAGAATGATCGCGCCCTCCTTTCGCCACTCGTCTGCGATGGGGAGCTCTTCGGCGGAATGCTTCTCAAGCAGGTAGGGGCCGCCGACCTCGATTACCTCACCGTCAACAGTTGCCTTCACGCCCACGGCTGGCGACGAGGAGAAGTCGCTGGCACTCGGCACAGCCACGTCACGGGTCTCCGCCGCACCGGTGATGGCGCGAGCGAGTGGGTGCTCACTGTCCGCCTCGGCGGCCGCTGCCAGCGCGAGCACGTCTGCTTCCTCATATCCGCTGATGGTGTCGATCGCGGTGACGGTGGGTTCGCCTTTGGTGAGGGTGCCGGTCTTGTCGAACAACACGGCGTCGACGGTGCGCATGGATTCGAGAGCGAGCCGATCCTTGATCAGTACCCCGCCGCGGGCGGCGCGCTCAGTCGCAATCGAGACGACCAGCGGGATTGCGAGACCTAGGGCGTGAGGGCAGGCGATGACGAGCACCGTAATGGTGCGCACTACGGCGTCGTTTGGCATGCCGACGACGGTCCAGACCACGGCGGTCAGAATGGCGGCGCCGAGGGTGAACCAGAACAACCACGCGGCGGCCTTGTCTGCGAGGCGCTGCGCCCGCGATGACGATTCTTGCGCATCGGTGACGAGCTTTTGAATGCCGGCCAACGCGGTGTCGCCACCCGTGGCTGTGACCTCGATGCGCAGACCCGAGTCTGTCGCGATGGTGCCAGCGACCACGTGCTCGCCCTCACCGCGCCGCACCGTTTTCGACTCACCGGTGACCATCGACTCGTCCATGCTGGCGCTGCCGTCGACGATTATGCCGTCGGCAGGCACGGACGCGCCGGGCCGCACGATCACGACATCGCCGACCTCAAGATCCGCCGGGGTGACCTTCACTACTTCGTCGCCGTCGATCTTCTCGGCCTCGTCGGGCAGAAGTGCGGCGAGCGAATCCAGGGCCGAGGTGGTCTGGGCGAGGGAGCGCATCTCGATCCAGTGCCCCAGCAGCATGATGACCACCAGCAGCGCCAGTTCCCACCAGAAATTCAGCTCGCGGTCCAGCAAGTTCAGGCTCGCACCCCAGGAGGAGACGAAAGCGACCGTGATCGCCAGGGCGATCAGCAGCATCATGCCGGGTTTTCGTGAGCGGATCTCGGAGACAGCACCCGTCAAGAACGGGCGACCTCCCCAGAAGTAAATGACCGTGCCCAAGAGCGGCGAGATCCAGCGGGTCCATTCCGCGTCAGGTAGCTGGTAGCCGATGAGGTGGGCGAAGGTTTCGCTAAATCCGACGACCGGGATCGCGAGAACCAGCATGATCCAGAAGAGCCTGCGGAACTGGGCTACGTGATCGCCATGGCCTGCGTGGCCCGCGTGGCCATGGCCTCCATGTTCTCCGTGGCCCGCGTGCTCTGTGTGGTTGTGGCCGGCAGGGCCTCCGTGGTTGCTGTGTTCGTGATGGCTGGCGTGCCCACCGGGTTCGGTGCTGGAGTGGGCGTGTCTGTCGTTCATGGTTCTGTCCTCTCGTTGCAGTTCATCGTTGTGGTCGGTTCGGTCGTGCCGGGGGCCTAGCACGACGGCCGTCTTCCACCTTAATACCCCAGGGGGGTATGTGTCGAGGGGGTGTTTCCACGCGACCAGCCGGACGTTTCACCTTTCGCCTTCACGGGACTACACTGCGCCGACATGCGAGTATTGGCGGCCATGAGCGGGGGAGTGGACTCCTCTGTCGCTGCTGCGCGCCTGGTGGAGGCGGGCCACGACGTTGTCGGCGTGCACCTTGCACTGAGCAAGGACGCGCAGCAGACGCGCGAGTCTGCCCGCGGCTGCTGTTCCCTGGAGGACTCCGCCGACGCGCGCCGCGTGTGCGACCACCTGGGTATCCCGTTTTACGTGTGGGACTTCTCTGACCGCTTTAAAGAAGAGGTCATCGACAACTTCGTGTGGTCCTACGAACACGGCGAGACCCCCAACCCGTGCCTGCGCTGCAACGAGAAGATCAAGTTCGCGGCACTGCTCGACCGCGCGGTGACCTTGGGCTTCGACGCGATCGCCACCGGGCACTACGCAATTATCGACGACCAAGGAAACCTCCGCCGATCCACCGACCCGAAGAAAGATCAGTCCTACGTGCTCGGCGTGCTCACCCGCGACGAGCTGGACCGCTGCATCTTCCCTGTAGGGGATACTGAAAAGCCGCAGATCCGCGAGGAGGCGGCCCGCCACGGGTTCGCCACTGCGTCCAAGCCGGATTCCTACGACATCTGCTTCATCCCCGACGGCAACACCCAGGCGTTTCTGGGCCGCTCGATCGGCATGCGCCCCGGCATGATCAAAGACACCGAGGGCCACGAGTTGAAAGAGCACGACGGCGCGTTCCAGTACACGATCGGCCAGCGCAAGGGACTGAACATCCGCGTGCCTGCGGAAGACGGCAAGCCGCGCTACGTCACCGACGTGGACACCACCACCGGCACGGTCACCGTCGGCCCTCGCGAGGCGCTGAAGGTCCACGAGATCACCGCCGACCGCCTGAAGGTGCTGCACCCGGCGATGGAGGGCGAGTTCGAGGCCAACGTGCAAATCCGCGCCCACGGCGGGGTCGTGCCCTGCACTGCCCGCATCGACGGCGATCAGATGACGCTCGCCCTGCACGAGCCGCTCGAGGGCGTGGCGCGCGGCCAGGCTGCGGTGCTCTACCTGCCGGACCCGGACGGTTTGGGCGACATCGTGCTGGGCTCCGGAACCATCTGCGCCACTGCGTAACATCGGCTCCGTGACAACACTTCCTCCCACAGCGTTCGGCCTCGGGCCTCTGCCCGGCACCGACCTCGCGCAAGCCGCGGACGTGGTGCTCTCCGAGTCGCCGCTGCCGCACGTCCCGCAGCTGCCGGACCGTGGCGCCGGCTCGGACCTGATCGGCCGCACCGCCGCGATGCTGGAAATCCCCGTGGCGCGCGGGCCCCGCGGCTGGCGCGTGGCGGCTCGGGCACGCAAGGATGCCGACCGCATGGAGCGCGACCTCGACCACCTCGAGGAGCTCTGGCACGGCAAGGCGGACACCGTGAAGGTGCAGCTGGCCGGCCCGTTCACGCTCGCCGCCGAGATCGAGATGGCCAACGGCCACCGCATGATCACCGACCCTGGCGCGCTTCGCGACCTCACAGACGCGCTGTTGGAGGTGTGCGTGGGGCACCGGAGGGACGTCGAGAGGCGGTTTGGCAAGAGTGTCTTGCAGTTGGACGAGCCACGCCTGCCCGAGGTCGTCGCCGGCACGCTGCAAGGCGCGACCGACTTCGAGACCATCCGCGCGATCCCCGAGCCGGAGGAGACGCTCGCGCGCTTCGGCGAGCACCTGCTGCATACGCCCAAGCTTGTCGACGTTCCGTGGCTCACCTGCGACCCGCGCCGCGCCGGCAAAGACGCGCTTGCCCGGCTGCTGGACGCCGGCACACGCATCGCGATTCCCGTTATGGCCCCGCGCGAGCTGTACAACCTCTTCGACGAGCTGCAGCTTGACCCGGCCACCACGACCGTGGACGTCTACGCCGAGCCGGCCGCCACACTGGTGGACAGCGCGGCGAACTACCGGGCGGCCCGGGAGATGGCCGAGGCACTTACAGTGGAGGCATGAGCGCACCGCTGCACTGGGACAAGAAGAAGGCCGACCTCTCCACAGGGATCGTTTTCGGCGTGATGTTCTTCGTCGTCTTCGGCCTCATGATGGACGACATGATTTTCGGCATTGCCATCGGCATCGCGTTCTTCGCCGCGTTTGGGCTTTTGTCGGGCAAGCGCGAGGCCGATTTTGACGGGCAGACGCTGCGCCTGGTGGAGAAGAAAGAGACCACAGAGCTCGATTCCGCCAGCATTGCCGACGTGATCATCAGCGAGTCGGGCGCAATGGTGGTGAAGACGAAGTCGGGGGAGACGTACTCGGTCGAATCCGAGGGCGACAACCGGGGTCTGCACGACTTCGCCGAGAAGCTGCGCGCGGAGCTTGCGCTCAACTAGCCCAGAACTAGCCGAGCATGGGCCAGCCGGGCAGCACGTTCGAAGCGTCGCGGCCCTGGGACTCGAAGTAGCGCTTCCGATCCTCCTGCAGCGTGAAGTACTGCACCGCCTGATATTCCATGAGCTCGCCGGTGTCCATCTGGGCAAGATCCGGGTAGAGCTTGCGCACCTGCATCCACGCCACACGCGCGGCGGCGAACGCGTCGGCGGTGGCCTCGTGCGCGTTGTCCAGCCGCACGCCGTAGTGCTCGCACATCGACGTCAGGTTGCGCGGGCCTTTTCGGTAGCGGTCCTTGGCGCGGTCGATGAGCAGGGGGTCGAATACCGGTCCGGTGACCGTGAAGTCACCGGTGAGCTGGCGCAGCACCGTCAGGTCGTAGGGGGCGTTGAACACCACCAGGGTCAGTCCGTCCTCCCAGCCCTGCTTGATCGCCTCCACGGTCTCGCGCACCACCTCGTCGTGGTCGCGTCCCTCCGCGCGGGCCTTCTCGGTGGTGATGCCGTGCACCTTCGCGGCCTCTTCCGGGATCTCCACCCCAGGGTCGGCGAGGGTTTCGTTGGCGTCGACCTCGGAGTCGTCGATACGCACGAGCGCAGAGGTGACCACACGGGCCTCGCGCGGGTTGGCGGAGGTGGTCTCCAGGTCGAAGGAGAGCATGCGGGAGGCGTCGAAAGTGGCCATGAGCGACATTGTAATGAGCGCGCCGACACGGGCAGCGGGCAAGTCATTCGCCGAGCGTACGCACGCTGATGAACTCCGACAGAGGCACTGGGTCGCGGTTGAGGTCGTAGGCGCGCAGCAGGCGGATGTATTCGGACTTATCCAGGTCCCAGTCGTACTCCTGCGCGTGCGGGAGGCGCTGCGCGGCGGCGAAAACGAGGTCTGCCATGAGACGGGTGACGCGACCATTGCCGTCCGAGAACGGGTGAATGCGGACGAGCTCTGCGTGGGCGGCAACGCCCAGCTGGCGGGCGGTGAGAAGCCTCTCGCTGGCCTGGTAGCCGAGGTTGCCAAACGCGGTGTGCAACTCCGTCGAAATCAGGTGCGGATCCACCCCAATGTTCAGACCCGTCCGACGCAGTGCCCCGGCCCACGTCCAGATGCCCCCGAAGAGCTGTTCGTGGAGGTGTACGAGAAACGACGTGGTGAGGATGTCGTCGAGGGAAAGCCGGGCGGCGTCGACGCTTTCGAGCAGCCGGGTCCGGGCGATAAGAAGCAACTCTGTTTCGAGGTCGTAGATCTCAGCCTTGCTAGGAATTCGGCCGTACCGGTCGAGCACCAGCGGCTCCAAAGCGTCGATGCGATCACCTTCGAGTGGTGTTTCGCCGTACCCGGGGCTTAATCCCAACCGCGTGCCCTTCGGAGGTCAGAAAGAAGTGCGGCGGTCGTTTGAGAACGCGAGTACTCGGACGGCAGGCTGCGGTTTTCTAACTTCATTGATGCCACTGCTGCTTCGCGGGAAAATTCCGTGAGGGTCTGAACGGCGATTGTTCGTGCTTCGGTCATGTGCTGGCCTCCTTCCTCAAAAACATCCTAGATGGTGCTGTTGCAAAGTTGGGGCAGTAGGAAGAGCGACGTGAAATAATCACAGCCATGGGTATCTGAACACCGGCAGGTGAAATACCTCAACAACATCCTGGAAGGCGACCATGGTCGGCTGAAGCGGATCCTCGGGCCGAAAGACGCGTTTAAGAACCGGACATCTGCATATCGGACGTTGAAAGGGATGGAGGCGATGCACTCATTGCGGAAAGGGCAAGGCACGATGTTTGCCTACGGGCAACCGAACCCGGACGCGGTGATCGTCAACCGGGTCTTCGAGACGGCCTGAGAACGCCCACACGCAGCGGCCATCAGGGAATGAGAAACTGAGTCTTCGCCGCTCTCCCCCCCAACTTTGCAACAGCACCTATACGAGCCAGGTGCGCGTCATGCGGGCAGCCCATTCAACAACGGCTGCACCAGTCGACGCTGCGTCGGTCACGGCCTGTGTTTGTTTTGTACTCCATAGTCCATCAACTGCTAGCATCGCGGATATGGGTAGACCAAGAACGTTTGACGAGGCGACGGTGCTGGATGCCGCGGCCGCGCAGTTCAGGGTGCGTGGATTCGCGGACACGTCGACTGAGCAGTTGTGCGCGGCGGCCGGGGTGCGGCGGAGCAGCCTGTACAACGCCTTCGACTCCAAGGATGAGCTGTTCGTTCGAGCACTGGAGCGCTATGTCGAGGTCACTGGTGAGAGTCAGGAGGCGGTGCTCGCCGATGCCGAACTGGATGGCTTCGCACGCGTGAGCGGTGTTCTGAATCTCATGATCGCCGAGGAGTACGAGGCGTCCACTGAAGGGCACGCGGCCGGGTGCATGGTCGTGACGACACGCATGACGCCGGACCGCGGCAGTCAGGACCCGCGCGTCGCCCGCATCCTCGACCGTGCACTGGGACGCCAGCTCGCGATGCTGGAGCACGCCGTCAGGGCCGGCAGGTTCGACGGCAGCCTCCGGCCGGACCTGGACGCTCGGGACACCGCACTGCTGGTCGTCACCCTGATCTCAGGGATTCGCGTCATGGCACAGGCCGGCTCCGCACCCGAGGAACTGCGGCGGATCGTCGCACTCGGCCTCAGTGCCCTGACACCTTGATACGCCACTACTGAGAAATCCGTGAGCTGTCGGGCTCACCTGCACCTTTATTTTGTACTAGAGAATCCACATTGGAGACCGAGCAATGAAGAAATACCTGTACGTACTGATGCTCACGATCATGGTGGTGGTCATGAGCGAGTTCCAGACCGCGGGGATGATGCCGCAGATCGCCGCAGACCTGGGCGTCTCGACCGGCCAGGTCGGGACGGTGGTCACTTTGTACGCGCTCGGCATGGCGCTCGGAGGCCCGCTGCTGGTGTACCTCCTGCGGCATCGCCCACCCAAAGCCTCGCTGTTGATCGTCATCGGAACCTATGCCGCGCTGGAGGTCCTGGTCCCGCTGATCCACGAGTTCTGGTGGCTGGCACTGCTTCGCGTTCTGACCGGATGCCTCTCCGGCGCCGCCTATGGCATCGCCGTGGCCTACAGCGCCCGACTGGCCCCGAGTCCGGAGAAGATCGGCGAAGCAGTGTCCATCGTGCTCGGCGGCATCATGATCGGAACCGTCATCGGCCTGCCGCTGTCGCACTTCCTCGCGGCCCGCTGGGGCTGGCAGTCCAGCTTCTACATCCTAGGCATCGCGGCCTTCGCCGTGTTCCTCATCAGCCTGCTCACCCTGCCCGCCCGTGAAGCCGCCACCCAGGAAGCCGCCGCACAGGACCTGCGCAAGCTGCGCTCGCCGAAACTCTGGTCCAGATACCTGGTCAGCCTGCTGACCATCGGCGCAGCCTTTGCCGGCTTCTCCTACTTCACCCCGCTGCTGGAACAGAACGCCGGCTTCGCGACGAATACGACGACCCTGATCCTGCTCGCCTACGGGATCGTGTCCTTCATCGGCAACCTCATCGTCGGCAAGTTCGCCGACCAGCACGCCATCGGCATCCTGCGCATCGGACACACACTGCTATTCATCTCACTCGCGCTCCTTGGAGCCTTCAGCAACGCACAGCCGCTCGTGCTGGCCATGGTGCTCATCGTGGGCGTCGCCGGAGTGCCGATGAACCCCGCCATGGTCGCCCGCGTCGCTGAAATCGGAGGAACCGGGAACATGGTCAGCACGGTGCACACCTCCGTCATTACCATGGGCGTCGCCCTGGGATCAGCAATCGGCGCGCTCGCCATCGGCCGAGCCGGTGACGATCCCTCCGCAGCCATGTGGATCGGAGCATCCTTCGCCGTTCTCGCCACACTCACCCTCGCAACACAAGCACGAGGCAGAAGACAACCTCTTCGACCGCCCCATGCAACTGAAACAGTAGATTGTGTCTGATCTGCTGATCTGATCAGATCACATCTCAAATCGGCAGGCCCGTCGATCTCCTGGACCATCAAACAGACGTAGCTACTTTCGCATCCCAACGGCGTTCTCGTCTCCATGTAGCGCTGTGTTGCTTATGACACTTGGTCGAGCGGGTCGGACTACTTGAGCCCGACGGGTGCGGCGTCCTCGTCCGCCGAACTCAGGACGGATGCCAGGAGTCCGGGGAAGCGTTCTTCGAGGTCGTCGGCGCGCAGATGGACGTAGCAGCGGGTTCCTTCGTCGCGGGTGCGGGTGATGCCCGCGCTGCGCAGCGTTTTCATGTGGTGGCTCAGCGTCGACTTCGACACGGGGGCATCCAGTTCGCCCCACTGCCGCTCTTGCCCGTCGGAGAGCAGGCAAACGATGCCGAGGCGTAGCGGATCGGACAGCGCGGAGAGCACTCGCGTGAGCGAGAGGTCCGCGGTGGCCGGGTGCTTGGTGTCCGCATGGTCGGTCGGGGGCATGCCTCGATCCTACCTTGTTCGCCGCCTATCGAACGATCTGCTAACGTGTTCGATGTTCGTGAAACATAGAACATCACCATGCTTCGACGCGACCGGAGGTGCCCATGCCCCGCAGTTCCCTGTGGCTTACCGCCCTGTTCATCGCCACGCTCTCGCTCGGCACCGACGAGTTCGTGATCGCCGGCGTGCTCAACACCGTCGCCGCCGACCTCGACGTCACCCCCGGCGCGGACGGCCAGCTCGTGACCGGCTTTGCCTTCGCGTTCGCCCTGGGCGCTCCGGTGCTCGCGGTCTGGTTGGATCGCTACCCGCGCCGGCTCGTCCTGTTCGGCGGGCTGAGCGTGTTCGTGCTGGCGAACCTCGGCTGCGCGATCGCACCCGACCTGACCACGCTCTTCATCCTGCGGATCGTCGCGGGCTTATCGGCTGCAGCGGTCTCGACCACCGCGTTCGCCGCCGTGGCCGAGGGCGCGCCCGAGGGCAATCAGGGCACCTACCTGTCCGTGGTCACCGCAGGGCTCACGGTCGCCCTGTTCACCGGCGTGCCGGTGGGTACCTGGCTCGCCGGCGCGTGGGGCTGGCGCGCTACGTTCGTGCTCATCGCGATCGTCGCCGCCCTGGCCGCGATCATCGCGCTGACGACGATGCCCCGCCTGCCCGGAGCGAAGCCCGGCACTCTCGGCGAGCGTCTTGCGCCGCTGCGCAACCCCGGCGTGCTGCGCATGGTCGCCGCGGTGCTGTTGCAAAGTTGGGGCAGTAGGAAGAGCGACGTGAAATAATCACAGCCATGGGTATCTTCTCCGGTCGTCATTTCCCCCCGTGACATCATTCTGTGGGCAGTGCGGTGGTACTGCCGCTACGGGGTGAGCTACCGCGATCTGGAGGAAATGATGACCGAGCGGGGCGTGCCGGTCGATCACACCACGATCTACCGCTGGGTCCAGAAATACGCCCCTGAGCTGGACAAGCAAACACGGTGGTACCGGCAGGTACCTGACTGGCAGGCCAGTTCCTGGCGGGTGGATGAGACCTATATCCGGGTCGGCGGCAGGTGGTGCTACCTCTATCGGGCGATCACCGCCGGTGGCCAGACCCTGGACTTTTACCTCTCTCCGAAGCGGGACGTGGCCGCAGTGAAGCGTTTCCTGGCCAAGGCTCTCAGATCCAATGCGTCAGCCGGGTATCCCAGAGTGATCAACACCGATAAAGCACCCTCCCTAGCCAGGTCAATCGCCGAGTTGAAGTCAGAGGGAATCTGCCCGCCAACAGTGGTACACCGGCAGGTGAAATACCTCAACAACATCCTGGAAGGCGACCATGGTCGGCTGAAGCGGATCCTCGGGCCGAAAGACGCGTTTAAGAACCGGACATCTGCATATCGGACGTTGAAAGGGATGGAGGCGATGCACTCATTGCGGAAAGGGCAAGGCACGATGTTTGCCTACGGGCAACCGAACCCGGACGCGGTGATCGTCAACCGGGTCTTCGAGACGGCCTGAGAACGCCCACACGCAGCGGCCATCAGGGAATGAGAAACTGAGTCTTCGCTGCTCTCCCCCCCCCAACTTTGCAACGGCACCTCCTAGATGCACCGGTGCACCGATGAATAGAAACTTGTCGGGCCCGCGGAAATCCAGGGCGCGCCAAGCATCACCTCTCTAGTCTTGGCACTCTTCAACAACTATGTACCCGTGTAAGACCTACACTGGCTTGCCGTGAGTGAAATTTCCGCTGATCTGCACCGTGAATGGGACGAGCTGGCCGCTGAGGTCCGCAAGCACCGGGACCTGTACTACAACGGCCAGCCGGTGATCACCGACGGCGAGTTCGACGAGCTGTTCCGCCGCCTTCAGAAGATGGAGGAGGATCACCCGGAGCTGGCGGTGCCGGATTCGCCCACGAAGGAGGTCGGCGCACCCGCTACCGACACCGCGTTCGCGGACGTGACCCACCCCGAGCGCATGATGAGCCTGGACAACGTCTTCAATGAAGACGAGATGCGTGAGTGGCTCTCTAAGGCGCCCGGCCCGTACTTGACGGAGCTGAAGATCGACGGGCTGTCCATCGACCTCGTTTACGAAAACGGCGAGCTGACCCGCGCGGCCACCCGCGGCGACGGCACAACCGGCGAGGACATCACCGCCAACGCCCGGGTGATCGAGGACATCCCGCAAAAGCTCACTGGCGACGCCCCGGCGTTCCTGGAGGTCCGCGGTGAGGTGTTCATCCGCCCCGAGGACTTCCCGGAGCTCAACGAGCTGCGCCAGAAGGAAGGCGGCAAGCCGTTCGCCAACCCGCGCAACACCGCGGCTGGTGGGCTGAGGCAGAAGAACCCGGAGGACGTCAAGAAGCGAAAGCTCCGCATGATCTGCCACGGCATCGGCGCGCGCGAGGGCTTCACCCCGAAAAGCCAACACGAGGCGTACGAGAAACTCGCCGAGTGGGGACTGCCGGTCAGCGAGTACACGCGCCGGGCTGAGACCGCCGACGAGGTCATCGAGGCGGTCAATTACTGGGGCGAGCACCGCAACGACGCCATCCACGAGATGGACGGCTTGGTGGTCAAGGTGGATTCCGTGGCCGAGCAGCGCGCGCTGGGGGCGACCTCGCGCGCGCCGCGCTGGGCCATCGCGTACAAGTACCCGCCGCAGGAGGTGACCACGAAGCTGCTCGACATCGAGGTCTCCGTTGGCCGCACCGGCCGCGCGACCCCGTTCGCGGTGCTGGAGCCGGTGTTCGTCTCCGGCTCGACAGTGTCCATGGCCACGCTGCACAACCAGCACGAGGTCAAGCGCAAGGGCGTGATGATCGGCGACACGGTGGTGGTGCGCAAGGCCGGCGAGATCATCCCGGAGGTGCTCGGGCCTGTGGCGGATCTTCGCGACGGCACCGAGCGCGAGTTCGTCTACCCCGAAAACTGCCCCGCCTGCGGCACGAAGTTGGCACCCGCGAAGGAGGGCGACGCGGACTGGCGCTGTCCGAACACCCGCTCCTGCCCGGCGCAGCTGGCCACGCGCTTGGAGTACATCGCCTCGCGCGGCGCGTTCGACATCGAAGCCCTCGGGGAGAAGGGCGCGGTCGACCTCATCGCCTCCGGCGTGCTCGAGGACGAGGCGAAACTCTTCGATCTCACCGAGGACGACCTGAAAAAGTCCAGCGTGTACACCCGCAAGGACGGCGAGGTCAACGCGTCGGGCAAAAAGCTGCTTGCCAATCTGGAGACCGCCAAGGGCGCCGACCTCTGGCGCGTCATCGTCGCGCTATCCATCCGCCACGTCGGCCCCACCGCGGCCCGCGCGCTCGCGTCGCGCTTCCACTCGATGCAATCGCTTATCGACGCCCCCGTGGCCGACCTCGCCGAAACCGACGGTGTGGGCGACGTGATCGCCGAGAGCTTCAAAGAGTGGTTCACCGTGGACTGGCACCAAAACATCGTGGACAGCTGGGCCGCGGCCGGCGTGACTATGGAATCCGCCGAGGAGGACCGCGCCCCGCAGACCCTGGAGGGGCTGACCATCGTCGCCACCGGCACGCTGGAGGGCTTCACCCGCGATGAAATCAAGGAAGCCATCTTGTCGCGCGGCGGCAAGGCGGCCGGCTCGGTGTCGAAGAAGACCGACTACGTGGTCGTGGGCGAAAACGCCGGATCGAAGGCCGCGAAGGCGGAGGAGCTGGGCCGGCCGATCCTCACCGAGGCGCAGTTTGTGCAGCTGCTCGAGGGCGGCCCCGACGCGCTTGCGTAAGGCGCGCGGCGCTCAGGCCGATCAGTGCAGCCGCCCAGACGGCGAGGGCCCACCACAGCCAGATGGGGAACTGGCCGTTCCAGTTCACGCCGAATGAGAGCAACCACACCACCGCTGCGGAGATCACAGCGTTGACGAGGGCGTAAGTGGGGCCCTTGGCGTTCCGCACGGCGCTGAACGTCGCGGACGCAAGGAGCAGCAGGATCATGACGAGTGCGATCATCGGGTCTCCTTCATAAGGTCGATGCCGAGCGCGTCCACCCAGGCTTCGGTGTCGCCCGCGACAAACGCGGCGCGGCTGTGGTCGGTGCGCTCGGGGTCCCAGACCAACATGGTGCGGAAGCCGCCGGTGCCGCCGTTGTGGAACGTGATCTCCTGTCCGTCTTCGTCGAGGCTTGCCCAGCCATAGTCGGGCACACCGTGCGAGGACACCCATTCCACGTATTTCGCCATGTCGGCAGCAGTGGAGCGGATCGCGCCGGCCGGGGCCCAGCCGTCCATGTCCCACGGGCCGGCGGGGTGCCCGTTGGCGGCCAGGCCTGTGGGTGCTTCGTCGACGGTGCCCGGTAGCGCCACGTAGGTCGACGTCATGCCGGCGGGCTCGAAGATGCGGGTGCGCAGCAACTCGTCGTAGGGCACGCCGGCATGCTTGGCAAGCAGTTGGCCGAGCAGCGCGTGGCCGTAGTTCGAGTACTGCTCCTCGCCGCGGTTGTTCAGCTCGGCGGAACCGGCGGCGTCGAGAATGTCTTGCGGTGTGTCGCGCCGGTAGGGGTTACCGCCATCGCGGATGTTGGCCGCGAACATGTCCGCGAGGCTGAGGCTTTCGGTGGTGGCGAGCCCGGAGGTGTGGTTGAGCAGCTCCTCGATGGTGACATCGGCAACGGGGGCGGAGGGGACGTCGATAAGCTCCTGCACCTGAGTGTCCAGGCTGAGCTCGCCGGCGTCGATGAACTGGCGGACCAGCTCTGCGTTGAATGTCTTGGTGATCGAGCCGATTTCGAATTCGGTGTGCTCGTCGGCGCCGAGGCCGCCGAAGCGGGCCTCTCCGTCGTCATAGGTGAAGGCGGCGAGGTTGTGGTGGCCGTTTTCCGAGAAGCTTTCGAGGGCGGAGGAGATCTCGGTATCGCCAGTGTGCTCGGAGGCCACGGAAATCTCACGGGGGCCGGTGGAGAGCATCAACGCGGCGGCGAGGACGGCGGAGATTCCTCCGGTGGCAATGTTGGTAGCACGCATCAGTGGTCCTCTCCGGCGATCACGATCGCCATCAGTGGGATGACGCGGGCCGGGGGAATCTCAAACATCCCGCCCTGCTTGCGCACCCAGCCGGCGGCCTGCAGTTCCTTCAGGTGGTGGTACGCGGTGCCGGTGGAGGAGACCAGCTCAGATTCGACCAGCTCCGTGACACTCGCTGGTGTGGCTAAGAGGTGGCGCAGGATGGCGCCGCGGACGGGGTGCGCGAGCGCGGCGATGCGGTCCATCGCGTCGTCCCACGGTTGGTCTGCTATCCAGGCTGTGGGGCGGATCCATTCGTACGAGTAAGTGCCGGTCGGCAGCTCCACGTCGCCTTTGAAGGTGACTGTGCCGTGGTGCGTTTTGTCGTCGGAAGCGGGGAGAGTAGTGGGTTCCAGCGATGCCGTCTGTTCGAGCGCGGTAACGCGAGCTTCTAGGTCAGAGAGGCGTGTTTCAATCGGTTGCATAGTTTCCAGAATTACAGAATTCTAGAAAGTGTGCAACGGTGTGGGTTGCGGCTACCGCAGCATCGCGCCGGTGATACAGCCGAGGTCGCCAATCTCGCGCACCTCGGACGCGAGGAAATCCGGTCCGCCCACACGGCCGACCACCAGCACCATGTCGGTGCCGGGCAGGGGAGTGATGGTGAGCGAAGTGCCGAGCTGGAACCAGGACTCCGGGGCCCAGCCGTCGAAGTCCGGCTGGAGGATGCGCGCGACCTCGATGGGCGGCATCTTTGGGTGCGACCCGTCGTCCTCCGGCGCGGCGGGGGAGGCGGCGGCGCGGGTGAGGCCCTCGTCTGAGGTGCGCAGCACCACGGCCCAGGAGGAGGTCACGGCGCTCGGTATGACGTCGACAAGCTCGCTAATCCGGTCCTCGACGCTTCCGGACTGCGCCGCGATTTGGGCGAGCATCTGGATCTGCCCGCGGCGGTCCACGCGTCCGGTGAACGGGCGGATGGAATCCACCTCCGCGCCGTCGACAGAAGAGACGGCGGTGATCAGGGTGTCCACCATCACACCGGTGGGCAGGGTGACCACGATGTCGTCGGTCACAGCGCCGTCGGTGGAGGTTTCCACAATGTCCACGGAGTTGATGTCGGCGTCGACCATGCCGAACGCCTCGGCGAGCTGACCAAGGCTGCCGGGGACGTCCGGAAGGGAAACGCGGATGAGGTACGACATGGCCTTATTTATAGCAATTCGGCACACCGGCAGCGGGTGTACGGTCGAAACCGCAGCAGTCTTCTAACTAAGGAGGAGCACGATGAGCCGCACCGAAATCCCGCAGACCACACTCGCCGGCGCCGAGCCCCGCGCGGTCGGAGACGCGTTGCTTCGCGACGGCGCGAAGTTGGCTCGCGACGGCAAGGAGGTCGTCGTCACGGGCAACGCTCTCGCCCGCGAAGTGGCGGAGAACCCGGAACAGTTCTCGTCGGGTGTGTCGCGATTTTTGCAGTTGCCCAACGGTCTCGACGGCGAAAAGCACACCGAGATGCGCGCGTTGATCGACCGTTACCTCGCGGCGGAGGAGGTCGAGCAGCTCGATCCGGTGTTCCGCAAGATCGCGCGCCAGTTGGCTGAAGAAGCGCTGTCGAACGGCGAGGTCGACGCCGTCGGCGACTTGGGCGCCCAGTATGCGGTCCGCGCCATGACCGCCTGGCTCGGTTGGCCCAGCGAGCTCGACGACACCCTCATTGCGTGGGTGGCCGACAACAACGCGGCAACGCGGTCCGGCGAACTCGAGCGCACAGCGGCGGTCGCTGAGCGTTTCGACGACATCATTCGCTCCGTCGTGCAGCCTCTCCAGGACAGTCCCGACGATTCGGTCACCTCGCGTCTTGTCTCCGACGACAGTTTCGGTCGACGTCTGGAATTCGAGGAAGTGGTCTCGGTGCTGCGCAACTGGACTGCGGGCGATCTGAGTTCGATGGCCTACTGCATCGGGGTTGTGCTGGACGCGCTGATCGAACGCCCTGAGCTCCAGGACCGCCTCGCAGGCGGCGTTTCGCAAAAGGAGTTCACTGCGATCGCCGACGAAATCCTTCGCGCTGACTCGCCGTTTGTGAGCAACCGGCGAGTGACCACGTGCCCGGTGTCGCTCGACGGGCACGATCTGCCCGAAGGCCAAAGGGTGCGCATCCACTGGACAGCGGCAAACCGCGACCCGGAAACGTTTGCAGACCCGGACGGCTTCGAACCGGAGACGAACGCCGACGAGAACCTGGTCTGGGGCGCCGGGCCGCACGCTTGCCCTGGCAAGACGTTGTCGATCGTTGAGCTTCAAGCATTCACCGAGGAACTCCTCGCAGTGGCGGAGCTATCCAGCGCCGGACAAGGCGAACGGGAGGTTCACCCTGTGGGCGGCTGGGCTTCGCTGCCAGTGCGCCTCACCGCTCGCGGGTGAGCGAATTGCGTTGACGTAAGATAAGGCGCGTCATACGCAACCCACGCGATGTGGAAGGGATTGGACTGTGGCTGAGATTTCACGCGACGAGGTGTCGCGCATCGCACGCCTGGCGCGAATCGCGCTGAAGGACGAGGAGCTGGACGACATTGCCCAGCAGCTGGACACGATCGTGGACGCGGTCTCGAAGGTGCAAAGCGTCGACACGGAGGGTGTCACGCCGATGAGCCACCCGCACTCCATCGACGCAGGTATGCGCGAGGACGTGGAGAAGAAGACGCTGACGCAGGCCGAGGCGCTGGACCAGGCCCCGGCCGTGGAAGACGATCGCTTCGTGGTTCCGCAGATTCTCGGAGAGGGAGACTAGAAGGAAATGACGCAGTACACGATTCCGGCCGAAGGTCTCGTCGCAAAGCCAGCGCACGAGCTCGCCGCAATGATCCAGTCCGGCGAAGTCACCTCCCGCGAGGTCACCCAAGCCTTCCTCGACCGCATCGCTGAGGTCGACGGCGATCTCGGTGCCTTCCTGCACGTCGGCGCCGAGGAGGCGCTCGCGGCTGCGGACAAGGTGGACGAGCAGGTGAAAAGCGGCGAGGAGCCGGCCTCCAAACTTGCAGGCGTGCCGCTTGCGCTGAAGGATCTGCTGGTCACCACCGACGCGCCGACCACCGCCGCGTCGAAGATGCTTGAGGGCTACATGAGCCCGTACGACGCCACCGTGGTGGCCAAGCTGCGCGCGGCCGGCATCCCGATTCTGGGCAAGACCAACCTGGACGAGTTCGCCATGGGGTCGTCCACGGAGAACTCCGCGTACAAGCAGACGAAGAACCCGCACGACCTGGAGCGCGTCCCTGGCGGCTCCGGCGGCGGCACCGCGGCGGCGCTCGCGTCCGGCGAGGCCCCGCTGGGCATCGGCACCGACACCGGCGGCTCGATCCGCCAGCCGGCATCGCTGACCGGCACCGTGGGCGTGAAGCCGACCTACGGCGGCGTGTCCCGCTACGGCGTCATCGCCTGCGCGTCCTCCCTGGACCAGGTGGGCCCGTGCGCGAACAACGTGCTGGACACCGCGCTGCTGCACGAGATCATCGGCGGCCACGACGAATTCGACGCCACCTCCGTGGACCGCGAGGTCCCGGCGCTCGCCGACGCCGCCCGCGAGGGCGCTTCCGGCGACCTGAAGGGCGTGAAGATCGGCCGCGTGAAGCAGTTCGAGCGCCCCGGCACGCAGGACGGCGTGAAGGACGCCATCGACAAGGCCTACGCGCAGCTTGAGGCGCAGGGCGCGGAGATCGTCGAGGTGGATTGCCCGAGCTTCGAAGACGTCATGGGCGCGTACTACCTGATTCAGACCTCCGAGGTCAGCTCCAACCTCGCCCGCTTCGACGGCATGCGCTACGGCCAGCGCGTCGGCGACGACGGCTCCCGCTCCGCCGAGGAAGTCATGGCCGCCACCCGCGGCGAGGGCTTCGGCGCGGAGGTCAAGCGCCGCATCATCCTGGGCACCTACGCGCTGTCTGTGGGCTACTACGACGCGTACTACCTGCAGGCGCAGCGTGTGCGCACCCTGGTGGCGCAGGACTTTGCCAAGGCATTCGAGCTTTGCGACGTCATCGCCGCCCCGTCAACGCCCACCACAGCGTTCAAGCTGGGCGACAAGGTGGACGACCCGCTGGCGATGTACAACTTCGACCTGTTCACCCTGCCGCTGAACCTGGCCGGCCTGCCCGGCATGTCGGTGCCGGCGGGCGAGGCGTCCGACACCAACCTGCCGGTGGGCCTGCAGCTGATCGCCCCGGCCTTCGAGGACGCGCGCTTGTACCGCGTGGGTGCCGCTTTTGAAGCCGGCCGTTAATCCCTGGAATACCCTCGCAGCCCTGGCTGCGGGGTATTTTCTTGTCCTGATCGATCAGGGCTTCATGCCCGTGATCACGCCGCTTTTGCCTTTCGACGTCAGCTCCGCCGTGTGGCTGACCAGCATCTACCTGCTGTGCACGGTGGCCCCGATGCCGGCGACGGGCAAACTTGGCGACGCCTTCGGGCAACGCCGCGTCTTCCTCATCGGCTTAGCCATCTACGTGGCCGCACTAGTGTTCGCGGGCGCGTCCTGGTCGTTCTGGGCCCTGGTGGTGGCCCGCGGCCTGCAGGGTGCGGGCGCCGCAGTGTTTTTGCCGCAGGCGTTCGGGCTGATCCCGCGCGTGTTCGCGGAGGACAAACAAGGCCGGGCGTTCGCCGCCTGGGGCGTGATCGGCTCCGTGGCGTCCCTGATCGGCCCGGTGGTCGGCGGGGCAGTGGCAGACGGCTTCGGCTGGCGCGCGGCGTTCTTCGCCCAAGCCGCGCTCGGCGCGGTCGCGCTTGTCGCCGGGCTGGTTGCGCTGCCGCGGCTGCCGCGCAGCGGCGAGCGGGTGACCCTGCTGCCGGTGCTGCTGTCGTTCGGCGGGCTGGGGCTTTTGGTCTACGGCATCCAGTTCGGGCAGTGGCCCTCGATCCTCTTCGGTGCTCTGCTGATCGGCGTGCTGGTGCTCTCCGCCCGCAACGGCACCGACGACGGGTTCCTGCCCCTGGAGCTCATGCTCAACCGCTCGTTCGCCCTCGGCGCCCTGGGCGTGTTCGCGATGGGCTTTACCGTGGCGTCGATGTTCATCCCGCTGATGTACTGGCTGCAAACCGTCGCCGGAGCCTCGCCGACGGCATCCGGCGCGATCACCGCGCCCATGTCCGTGTTCGCGCTCGTGCTCACCCCGGTGGCCGGGTACCTGACGGACCGTCGCGACCCGGGCAAGCTCTGCGCCGCGGGCTTTACCGTCTCCGCGGCCGGGTTAGCGCTCGCGATCGCGCTGATCCACACAGGGGCGGGCGTGTGGTTGTTTACCGCAGTGACCTCGCTTCTGGGCATCGGCGGCGCGTTCGTGTGGGCGCCCAACGCCGCGGTGACCATGCGCGGCATCCCCGAGCACGAAACGGGGGCGGCCTCGGGGCTCTACAACACCGCCCGCCAGGTCGGCTCGGTGCTTGGCGTGGCTCTGGTGGGCGTGGTGCTCGCCTCCGGGGCCATCGAATCCACGGCCGGTTTAGCGCTCGCGCTGCCGTGCGCCGCGATGCTGATCGGGGCGGTGTCATCGCTTCGTCTTCGGGGGTAGCCTGGCAGTCATGCGACTTGCCACTTTGACCTCCGGCGGCGACTGCCCCGGCCTGAACGCCGTCATCCGCGGCATCGTCCGCACCGCCAACACGGAGTATGGCTCCACCGTCGTGGGCTACCGCGACGGCTGGGTGGGCCTGATGGAGGACCGCCGCGTCGACCTCTACGACGACGCCTACATGGACTCCCTCCTCCTGCGCGGCGGCACCGTGCTGGGAACCGGCCGCCTCCACCCGGACAAGTTCAAGGCCGGGCTGGACACCATCAAGGCCAACCTGGACGACGCCGGCGTGGACGCCCTGATCGCCATCGGCGGCGAGGGCACGCTCAAGGGCGCGAAGTGGCTTTCCGACAACGGCATCCCCGTCGTCGGCGTGCCCAAGACCATCGACAACGACGTCGCCGCGACCGACTACACCTTCGGCTTCGACACCGCCGTGTCCGTCGCCACCGACGCCATCGACCGGTTGCACACCACGGCCGAGTCCCACAACCGCATCCTCATCGTTGAGGTGATGGGCCGCCACGTCGGCTGGATCGCCCTCCACGCCGGCATGGCCGGCGGCGCCCACTACACCGTGATCCCGGAGGAGCCGTTCGACATCGCCGAGATCTGCAAGGCCATGGAGCGCCGGTTCCAGATGGGGGAGAAGTACGGCATCATCGTCGTCGCCGAGGGCGCGACGCCTAAGGAAGGCACCATGGACGCCGGCCTGGGCGAGGAAGACGAGTTCGGCCACAAGACCTTCAACGGCATGGGCCAAATCATCGGCGACGAGGTGAAAAAGCGCCTCGGCTACGACGTGCGCACCACGGTGCTCGGCCACACCCAGCGAGGCGGCACGCCAACCGCCTACGACCGCGTGCTGGCCACCCGCTACGGCGTCCACGCCGCCCGCGCCGCCCACGAGGGCAACTTCGGCTCCTGCGTGGCGCTGCACGGCGAGGACATCGAACTCGTGGCGCTCGAGGACGCCGTAGCGCACCTCAAGACCGTGCCGGAGCGCCGCTACACCACCGCGAAGGCCATGTTCACGTAGATGCACGACCGTATCCCGGACCCCTGCCGTCTCCTCATCGTCGGCATCAACCCCGGCCGCCTCACCGAGGAGGTGGACGCGCCCTTCGCGTTCCCGGGCAACCGCTTCTGGCCGGCGCTCGAGGCCGCGGGCATCACGCCCTACCGCGTCCACGCCAACGAGGGGCTGTCCGACAAGGACGCCGCTATGCTCGCCGAGCTCGGCATCGGGTTCACCAATCTGGTGAACCGCATGACGCCGAAGGCGTCCGACCTCACCAAGACAGAGCTTGTTGAGGGAGGCGAGGTCGTGCGGAGTGTCGTCGAAAAGCATCGGCCTAAAGCCGTCATGTTCGCAGGCATCGGGGCGTACCGCGATGCCTATCGACGACCAAAGGCCACCCGCGGCCTCCAGCCCGAGACCCTCGCCGGCGTGCCGGTGTGGGTGGTGGGCAACCCCAGCGGGCTCAATGCGCACGAGACGGTGGTCACGCTCGCGGAGAGCTACCGCGAGGTGTGGGAGGCGACGGCTCGGGAGCGGCGGTAGAGCCAGATCAACAGCACCCACAGCAAGATCGTGATCGCGATCGAGCCGAAGAGACTCGCGACACCGGGAAGCTCTTTGGAGGCGTTGAACGCCCCGTGGATCGCGGCGGCGAGGAGGAACCAACCGATGAGCCGCGACACGCGCCAGCCGAGAGGCTGATCGGTGCGGCACAGGAATTGGCCGAGGCCCCACGCCGCCAGACCGGTGTACACGGCGTGCGAGAACGGGCCCGTGACAACCATTACGAGCATTGACGCGACACCGTCGTAGTACTCGGACTGCAGATCTAGCGCCGCCGCGATCGCGGAATTGTTCACGGTCTCGGCGACGGTGTATCCCGCGCCGATGGCCATGCCGACCACGGCTGCCTCGACGGGCCGGCGCACCGGCGCGAAAGCGGCGATGACAAGGAACGCAGCCAGTAGTTTGGCAGTCTCCTCCGGAATCGAGGAAAACAGGTACGTAACAGCGTCGGGCAGCTCCTGCGCCGCGGCGAGGTACGCGGAGTTGACGAAGGGCACTACGCCGCACAAGCCCGCCGCGGCAATCATGCCGACTGGCAGCCACCACGGATTCTCAGGCCGTCCTGGGTGGCGGTGCAAAAGGAGCCACGCCACCGCGACAGAAATGAGGACGAATGCCGCCGCTGCAGCGCCGAACGCGGGCGTCCACGGCACCTGGGTGAGCGCGTAGACGTAGCGCGCCACGCCCGCGAGGATGACCAGGCCAGCGATGCCTTGGAAAATACGGTTCTTCTGCACTACCGGGCCTCCTCTTCGACTAGACGCTCGACGATCTCTTGGCCGGCGGCGAGAGCCGTTGCCACGTACACCGTGAGGTCACCGCGTTCGACGGCGGCGACGGAAATGTCGTTGCGGTGCACCGCGTACACCCCGGGCGCTGGCTGATCGAGCTCGTCCGTGTCGATTCGCTCGCCGTCTGCTGCCAGCCAGTACATGCGCGTGACCGCGTTGGCGCGCTCGGCCTCGTCGGTCATGGTGTAGTCGGTGCGCAGCTGGATTTTCGTGCCGTCACAGTCCCACACCCACGTGCCGGTGCCGTCACCCGCACTGTCGGCGGCAGCAGTCTGGGTGCACTGTAGAGGAGCGCCGTCCGCGTCGCGCAGTGTGACGCCACCAGCGGACACCTCCGTGGTGGCGGGCTCGCCTCCCTCCGCCGCTGCCTGGGCCACGAATGGTGCCGCCAAGATGAGCGCTCCGACGGCGACGATCCCTATGGTGCCGGTGCGGGTGTTTTTGTCAGAAAAATCGGGGAAATTCACTTGAGCCAGCATAGGGAAACCCTCTCTCGTTCGCATCGGGGTCCTATATGTGCGGGGAGTGGCTAGGGTGATCGCATGAGTCTGCTTGACCAGATGACTAACGCCTACGAGGCGTGGATGCCTCAACAGCTACGCGAGTGGTACACCGCAGACCAGCGGCGTGAGCTCGCGGTGAAGGAGATGCGCCCGCAGGCCGAGCACACTGCCGACGTGGACTTCGGCGCTGGCTTCCGCGACCATCTGAAACCCCTCGGCGGGCCGGACATGTCCGACCCTCTGGCGTGGGCGAACCGGCGCGTGGAGTTTGCGGACGGGCACTGGTGCGTCGCCGGGATCCGCTTTTTGGGGCTGGACCCGGAAAAGCCGTTCGTGCACGTCGTCGCCACGTCGGTGCCGCCGCAGCTCGCTCTCCTAGACGCGTACGCCGAGCAGCTGCACCGCGAGTTCGCGGACTTCGGCCCGCTGGCCATCCGCTTCGAGCTGCCGAACCCGCCGGAGGACGCGGACATCGACCAGTGGATCATCGCCGGGCTCGTCTCCGGGCTGCGGCGGAAACCGCGTCGCCCGCAACACGAACGCGTGCGCCTTACCCCGGCGGACCCCGCGGAGACGGCAGGATATGCCGACGAGGTGCTCGGCAACGTCGCAAAGCAGTTGCCCGAGGTGCGCACCTGGACGGAGGCCGCAACTCTGGAGCAACTGCAACGCTGCGCGGACACGGGCGCGCTGCGCGAAATCGAGGTGGACGGGCAGCGCGCGGGCATCATCGCCGCAGCCCGCGACGACGCAAACGGCATGCGCGGATTCCAGGTCTACGAATTCCTCCTCGACGACAATGCTCGCGGACGCGGCCTCGCACCGGCGGCGATGCAGTTGCTTTGCGACGTCCTACCGGCCCAAACCGGCGACACATTGTGGGGGACGGTGCACGTGGGCAATGGGCCGTCGATAGGCAATGCGCTCGCTGTCGGCCGTGAGAAGACCGCCGCATTTGTGTGGGTGCGGCGGCGCGGCGAGCTGTAGCGCGGGTGCGCGGGGCGGGGCAGTAGACTGATGCGCATGACTGCGTACGACCTGATGGATTACGACGAAGTACTGGAAAAGTACGACCCCGTGATGGGCCTTGAGGTGCACGTCGAGCTCGCCACCGAGACGAAGATGTTCTCCACCTCCTCCGCCCACTTCGGCGCGGAGCCGAACACCAACATCGACCCGGTCTCGCTCGGGCTGCCGGGCGCGCTGCCGGTGGTCAACGCCAAGGGCGTGGAGTGGGCCATCAAGATCGGCCTGGCGCTGAACTGCAAGATCGCCGAGTCCTCGCGGTTTGCGCGCAAGAACTACTTCTACCCGGACCAGCCGAAGAACTACCAGATCTCCCAGTACGACGAGCCAATCGCCTACGACGGCTACCTGGACGTCGTGCTCGAGGACGGCACCGAGTGGCGCGTGGAGATCGAGCGCGCGCACATGGAGGAAGACACCGGCAAGCTCACCCACCTGGGTTCCGCCTCCGGCCGCATCACCGGCGCAACCGCGTCGCTTGTGGACTGCAACCGCGCGGGCATCCCGCTGATCGAGATCGTGACTAAGCCGATCATCGGCGCCGGCGAGCGCGCACCTGAGGTGGCGAAGGCCTACGTGGGCGCGCTGCGCGAGCTGGTCAAAGCCCTCGGCGTCTCCGACGCCCGCATGGACCAGGGCAGCATGCGTTGCGACGCCAACGTGTCCCTGCGCCCGGTCGGCCAGGAAAAGTTCGGCACCCGCACCGAGACGAAGAACATCAACTCCCTGAAGTCCGTGGAGCAGGCCGTGCGCTTTGAGATGCAGCGCCAGGCCGCCGTGCTGCAAGACGGCGGGGAAGTGGTGCAGGAGACCCGCCACTACCAGGAGAAGGACGGCACCACCTCCAAGGGCCGCCCGAAGGAAGAGGCTTCCGACTACCGCTACTTCAACGACCCGGATCTGCCGCCGGTGATCGCGAAGCCGGAGTGGGTCGAGGAGATTCGCGCGACCCTGCCGGAGCTGCCGTGGGTGCGCCGCGCACGCATCCAGGAGGAGTGGCAGCTGCCGGAGAAGGAGTTCCGCGACCTGGTCAACGCCGGTGCGCTCGACCTGATCGTGGACACCGTTGAGGCCGGCGCCACCCCAGATGAGGCCCGCGCCTGGTGGGTCTCTTACATCAACGGCAAGGCCAACGAGTCTGGCAAGGACCTGGACGCGCTCGGCGTCACCCCGGCCGACGTGGCCCGCGTGGTGGAGCTGGTCAAGGAAGGCAAGTTGACCACCAAGCTGGGCCGCCAGGCCATCGACGGCGTCATCGCCGGCGAGGGTGCTGTCGACGAGGTCGTCGCCGCACGCGGCCTCGAGGTCGTGCGCGACGACGGCGCGATTGAGAAGGCTGTCGACGAGGCGCTGGCCGCCAACCCGGACATCGTGGAGAAGTACCGCGCCGGCAACAAGAAGGTCACCGGCGCCATCGTCGGCGCCGTGATGAAGGCGACCCAGGGCAAGGCCGATCCGGGGCAGGTCAACCAGCTCATCGCGAAGAAGCTCGCGGAGTAGCGTCTAACTTCACTAACCCGCCACGAAACCGGCTACCTAGAACCGGCTACCACACGAAATATTTGCTGGTAGCCGGGTGTAGGAAGCCGGTTTTCGCGTCGTTGCCGCGGGATCCCGACGATTCCGAGGCGCCACGCAAAACCCCGACCAACAAACGTTGGCCGGGGCGGAGCTGGACGTCGTAAAGCGAAACGCGCTTACTTGTCCTGGGGCTTGACGGCGGGGAACTCGCCCGTCTTGTACATCTCCTCGTACGCCTCCCAGTGGATCTTCTCGCCCTGGGAATCCGGAGCGCCGGCGTAGGAGTCGGACTCGGGGTCCAGGGCCGGGACGGTCTTGATGTCGAAGTCGCTGGAGGAGTCGGCGTGCATGTCAGCCGCCACTTCCTCCTGCACGGACTGCCACAGCTCGCTGCCGCCGACGTTGGAGTCGGAGGTCAGCTCGTCGACCTCGCTGCGCTCCGCACCGGTGAGATCCGAGCTCTCGGGGTCCAGCTGGCTGCCGGCGAGCTCGGCCAGGCGCTCGCGGCGGCCCGTCTCGTCCTGGATGTTCTTGCGGTCGCGGAACCAGGCAACGCCCATGACGATGCCCAGCACGAGGCCCAGGTAGCCCAGGACCGGGTAGACCCAGCCGACCAGGTCGGCGAAGCCGATGAAGGACAGCGCGAAGCCGACCAGCACGACGATGCCGTAGTAGACGCGGAACTTGCCCGGCTTGTCGTTGCTCAGGCGGCGGCCGAGGGCGTAGAAGAGGCCAACGGCGGTGTTGTAGATCATCAGGTAGATCACGATGGACACGAACACGCCCACGGCTGGGTGCATGGTGTCGAAGACCTTCAGCAGCGGCAGGTCGGCGTCCATGACGTTTTCCATGTTGCAGAACAGGATGAACACCAGGATCATCAGCAGCACCGCGAACATGATGCCGCCGAGCAGGCCGCCCTTGCCGGTCTTGGCCGGGTTCATGTGGGAGCCGGCGAAGACGAGCATCATGGAGGTGTCCATGATCATCACCAGCGTGGCGTAGTTCAGCGCGGTGATCAGCCAGTTGTCGAAGGTGCCGGATGCGTGCGGGTTGGTCTGGGCGATCTCGTTGATGTAGCCGAAGTCGTCCGGGATGTTCATCAGCGTGATCACGAATGCGCCGAGCAGGCAGATGATCAGCAGCGGCGTGATAAAGGAGATCACGCTGGTGAGACGGTCAACGTCGAGAAGCCCGGAGAGCAAAAGCAGCACGACCATGATGGCCGAGCCAACCCAGGTGGGGAAGCCGAACTGCTGCTCCAGGTTGGCGCCTGCGCCGGCGACCATGACGAAGCCGATGCAGAACAGTGTGAACATGGTGGTGATGTCCATGTACTTGGCCAGCCATGGTCTGGACACGCTGCGGAAGACCACACTGTGGTTGTCTGCCAGGTAGTAGGAGCCGAGCTGGTAGACCCAGCCGCTGAACACAGCGATGGCGGTGCCGGCCACCGCGGCGCCGAGGATGCCCCAGTAACCGAATGACAGGAAGTACTGGATCACCTCCTGGCCGGATGCGAAGCCCGCGCCGACCGTGAGGCCCACAAGCGCAAGGGCGATTTTAAAGGTTTTACCCATAATTTTCCTCAAAGAAATCTAGAAAAAGAGCGGAGCCGAGGGTAACACCATTAAGGGGCCATTGCTAGCCGACGCCCACAGGTTCTCCCCGCCAACAGCGCAGCGCACAGGCTCGGATTTGCTGTTTCAACGGCGCGTTACCAAGGATCAGGCAGCGCTTTCGCATACATTTGTTGGCATGGCTAACAACCCACGTGACCTCACGCCTAATGAGCAAAACGATCTGACGAACCTGGATTCTCCTGAGGTGCCGGAGTACACCGGCGACGCGAGGAGCGCCTCGGACGGCCTGTACACCCGCACGGGCAAGGCCGCGCCGACGGAGATTTTCCCGCGCGGCGAACAGGCGGACGGGCCGCTGATCCCGCAGTCTCCGGAGACCACCTCGTTTGCGGGCACCTCTGAAACGGTGGCTGTGAACCGCGAGCCGGCGTACACCGCTGCGACGCCTACGTACGCAACCGACACCACGGAGCCGGTCTACGCAGAGACGGCCGAGCCGGTCGTGGTGGAGGACGAGACCCGCCGCGGCACCACGGACTTCGGCCTGTTTTTGATGCGCCTGTTCCTCGGCGCGTTTTTGATCATCGACTCTGTGGGCACCTTCTTCCGACTCGGCGGCAACGAGGGCATCTCCGGGCTAGAGAGCGCCTTCGCGGATTACCCGTACGGCTCCGGCCTTGCCGTTGTCGTGCCCACCCTGGAGCTGGCCGCCGGCGTGTTCCTGGTGCTGGGTCTGCTCACCCCGGTTGCGGCGCTGGTCGCCATCGCCGTGACCGGCTTTATGGCGCTGCACGCGTTCACTGAACAACCGGACGGTTTCAACGTCTTCGCCTGGACCCCGGAGACCTGGGTGCCGGTCATGCTGCTGGCTGCGTCCCTGGTGGTGCAGTTCACCGGTCCGGGCCGCTACGGCGTCGACGCGTCGCGCGGCTGGGCCAAGCGCCCGCTGGTTTCCAGCTGGATCTGCGCGCTGCTCGGCCTGGCGGCAGCCGGGCTGATGTGGTGGTTCGGCACCGGCATCAACCCGGTCGCCTAGTTAGTCCACCTGGCGCACGGCACCTTTGTCGGCGCTGGTGGCCATCTTCGCGTACGCACGCAAAGCCTTCGACACCTCACGGACGCGGTTCGGCGTCCAGGGGTTGTCGGAGGCTTCCATCGCTTCGCGGCGCTTTTGCAGCTCCGCCTCGTCCACGTCGAGCTTCAGCTCGCGGTTGGACACGGAGATGGAGATGGTGTCGCCGTCTTCAATCAGGCCGATCAGGCCGCCTGCCGCTGCCTCGGGGGAGATGTGGCCGATCGAAAGCCCGGAAGTGCCGCCGGAGAAGCGCCCGTCCGTGATCAGGGCGCACTTCTTGCCCAGGCCGGCGCCCTTCAAGAACGACGTCGGGTGCAGCATCTCCTGCATGCCCGGCCCGCCGGCGGGGCCCTCGTAGCGGATCACCACGACCTCGCCCTCGAGCACCTCGCGGTTGAGGATCATCGAAACGGCCTGCTCCTGCGAGTCCACCACGTGCGCAGGGCCGGTGAACTCCCACAGTCCTTCTTCCACGCCGGCGGTCTTCAAAATCGCGCCGTCGGGCGCGAGGTTGCCGCGCAGCACCACCAGGCCGCCGTCGGAGGTGAAGGGGTGCTCGACGTCGTGGATGACGCCGTTTGCCGCGTCGGTGTCCAGCTCGGCCCACCGCGCGCTCTGGGAGAACGCCTTCGTGGTGCGCTCGCCGCCGGGAGCGGCGTGGTACAGCTCCAGCGCCTCGTCGGTGGCGGACCCGCCGCGGATGTCCCAGTCGGAGAGCCATTCGCTTAACGACGGATACGCGATCGAGTGCACATCCGCATGCAGCAGGCCTGCGCGGTTGAGCTCGCCCAGAATCGCCGGGATGCCGCCAGCGCGGTGGACATCTTCGACGTGGGCTTCGCCGTTCGGCGCCACCTTAGACAGGCACGGGATCTGGTGGGACAGATCGTCGATGTCGTGCAGGTCGAAGTCGATCTCGCCCTCTTGGGCCGCGGCGAGGATGTGCAGGATGGTGTTGGTGGAGCCGCCCATGGCCATGTCCAGCGCCATGGCGTTGCGGAAGGCGTGGACGTTGGCGACGTTACGGGGCAGGACGGATTCGTCGCCCTGGCCGTAGTAGCGCTCGCACAGCTCCATGACGGTGCGGCCGGCCTTTTCAAACAGCTCGCGGCGAGCAGTGTGGGTGGCAAGGGTGGTGCCGTTGCCAGGCAAGGACAGGCCGAGTACCTCGGTGAGGCAGTTCATGGAGTTGGCGGTGAACATGCCGGAGCAGGAGCCGCAGGTGGGGCAGGCGTTGTTGGCGACGGCGTCGAGCTCGTCGTCGGACACGCCGTCGTTGGCGGACAGCGCGATCGCGTCGATGAGGTCGGACTTCGGCTTGGTCACCCCGCCGACGGAGAACGCCTTGCCGGCCTCCATTGGGCCGCCGGAGACGAACACGGACGGGATGTTCAGGCGCATCGCGGCGTTGAGCATGCCCGGGGTGATCTTGTCGCAGTTGGAGATGCACACCATGGCGTCGACGGTGTGCGCGTTGACCATGTACTCCACCGAGTCGGTGATGATCTCGCGGGACGGCAGGGAATACAGCATGCCGGAGTGCCCCATGGCGATGCCGTCGTCGACGGCGATGGTGTTGAACTCCTTGGGCACTCCGCCGGCGGCGCGCACGGCGTCCGCGACGATGTCGCCGACCTCTTTCAGGTGCACATGCCCCGGAACGAATTGGGTGTAGGAGTTCACAATGGCCACGATCGGCTTGCCAAACTCGTTTTCGCCGGTGCCGGTGGCGCGCCACAGTGCGCGGGCGCCTGCGGCCTGGCGGCCGATGGTGGTGACGCGTGAGCGAAGTGGGATCACGGTGTTTACTCCTTAAGCTTCAGGGGAAGTTTTCGGCGCGGACGGGCGCGGGCCCGGCAGGTCCGGGTGCTCGGCTACGTAGGCGTCGTACTCTTCGCGGGAGAGCAGAACCTTGTGGCCGCCCTTGTCGATGATTTCGTACTTGCCGTCGGCAGCCTCCTGGGCTGCGGTGATCACGTCGGTGATGCGGCCGTTGGAGGCCTCGGCCAGGTCGGGCAGGGAATTGAAGGTCACGCCGGGCAGCGGGTGCTCCGCGCCGTCGACAGTTACCGCGTTGACGGCGGAGCCCTTGAAGGCGAGGCCTTTCAGGTCGCGCCACGGCAGGGTGGTGTTCTTGCGCACGAGGTACTTGGCGGTGATGCCGCGCTCGTCCACGGTGGTGGAGGAGGCCAGCACCCACGCCAGCCAGATGGCGGGGAAAATCAGCAGCCAGGCCAGGTACTTCGGCGCCCAGAGGATGCCCATCAGGGCGATGCCGGTGGCAAGCACGATGGCGAGGATGTGCTCGCGCGTCGGCTTGAAAACGTGCTGGGTGTGCTCCGGCGTGTCAGTCATAGTTCGGAATGGTAGTCACCTTTGGTACGTCGATAGGCAATAGCCCGTAATTTAAATACTTGAATAAAAACCCCCGCGACGTTGCCTGTGCCACTACAGTTTGAAATCGTGATCAACGAGCGACTTGTAATTATTCTCTCCCGACGGCGCTTGCCGTAGCGGGTGCGTTTTACACGCCGCTGACACACCAAGCGCCCTCGAGAGCACATCGCTCGCCGGGGGCTTTTGTTGTATTGGATCGCGATTGACAAGCAGAGTCGAGCAAGCAAGGAGCCTTCACGTGGCAGCTGCAGAGAAAAGAAAGCCCGAACGCATGACGGGTGCGGACGCAGTCGTGCGCAGCCTCGAGGAACTGGGCACCGAGATCGTATTCGGTCTGCCCGGTGGTGCAGTGCTCCCGCTTTACGACGCGCTGTTCCGCGCCGAGAAACTGCGCCACGTGCTGGTGCGCCACGAGCAAGGCGCAGGACACGCCGCGGAAGGCTACGCGGTGGCCTCCGGCAATGTGGGCGTGTGCATCGCCACCTCCGGTCCGGGCGCGACCAACCTGGTCACCCCGATTGCGGATGCCTACCTTGATTCGGTGCCGATGGTGGCCATCACCGGCCAGGTCGGCTCGCCGCTTTTGGGTACCGACGCGTTCCAGGAGGCGGACATCCGCGGCGTGACCATGCCGATTACCAAGCACAACCTCATGGTGTCCAAGGCGGAGGAGATCCCCAGCGCAATCGCCGCGGCCTTTCATATCGCCTCCACCGGCCGCCCCGGCCCGGTGCTGGTGGACATCCCGAAAGACGTGCAAAACGCCGAGATCGAATTCGCGTGGCCGCCGAAGGTGGACCTGCCGGGCTACAAGCCGAACACGAAGCCGCACAACCGTCAGATCGCGCAGGCGGCGAAGATGATTGCCAAGGCGAAGCGCCCCGTGCTCTACATCGGCGGCGGCGTGGTCAAGGCGAACGCGCACAAGCAGCTGGCCAAGTTCGTGGAAGCCACCGGCATCCCGGTGGTGACCACCCTGATGGCGCTCGGGGCGTTCCCGCACGACCACCCGCTCTACCTGGGCATGCCCGGCATGCACGGCACCGTGCCCGCGGTGGGCGCGTTCCAAGAGTCCGACCTGCTCATCGCGATCGGCGCGCGTTTCGACGACCGCGTCACCGGCGACACCGACACCTTCGCGCCGCACGCGAAGGTCATCCACGCCGACATCGACCCGGCAGAGGTGGGCAAGATCCGCCCGGTTGATGTGCCGATCGTCGGCGACGCCAAGCGGGTGCTGTCCGAGCTCACCGACTACTTCGACGACAAAGGCAAAGTCAAGGCGCCCAGCATCGAGCCGTGGATCGACCGCCTGGCGGACTTGAAGAAGCGCTTCCCGCGCGGCTACGAAGAGCACACCGACGGCACCCTTGCACCCCAGTTCGTCCTGGAGACGCTGTCGAAGACCGCAGGCCCGGACGCGATCTACGTCTCGGGCGTGGGCCAGCACCAGATGTGGGCCGCCCAGTTCATCGACTACGACAAGCCGCGGCACTGGATCAACTCCGGCGGCGCCGGCACCATGGGCTTTTCCATCCCCGCCGCGCTGGGGGCGAAGGCCGCGATGCCGGACAAAGAGGTGTGGGCCATTGACGGCGACGGCTGCTTCCAGATGACCAACCAGGAGCTCACCACCGCCGCCCTCGAGGGGTTCCCGATCAAGGTGGCCCTGATCAACAACGGCAACCTGGGCATGGTGCGCCAGTGGCAGACCTTGTTCTACGACGGGCACTACTCGCACACCAAGCTCGGCGGCGAGGTCTACGTCCCCGACTTTGTGAAGTTGTCCGAGGCGCTCGGCGCGGTGTCGTTCCGCGTCACGTCCGCCGACGAGGTGGAAGAGGCGATCCAGCGCGCCCACGAGATCAACGACCGCCCGGTGGTGGTCGAGTTCGTTGTCGGCGAGGACGCGCAGGTGTGGCCGATGATCGCGGCGGGCACCTCCAACTCCGACATCGAGTACGCGCGCGGCATGCGCCCGTTCTTCGGCGAGGAGGAGTCTGCGGCGGAGTCGCCGGAGACCATCAACGACACCATCGAAGCGCTCGACCAGGAGGGAAACTAACCATGGCACAGCCCGAACCGATCACCCGCCACACGCTGTCGGTGCTCGTCGACGACGTCGACGGCATCATCACCCGCGTCACCGCGCTGTTTACCCGCCGCGGCTACAACCTGGTCTCCCTCGTCTCCGCAAAGACGGCGAAGGAGGGCATCAACCGCCTCACCGTCGTCGTCGACGCCACGCCGCACTCCGTCGAGCAGATCACCAAGCAGCTGTACAAGCTCATCCAGGTGCATAAGGTGCTCGAGCTTGACGACGCCACGTCTGTCGGCCGCCAGCTGCTCCTGGTGAAGGTCAACGCGGACAACCTGACCCGCCCGCAGGTGGTGGACGCCGCCAACCTGTTCCGCGCCCGCGTGATCGACGTGGCGGTGGACTCCGTGATCATCGAGGCCACGGGCAATTCCGCCAAGCTCAAAGCGTTTCTTGAGGTGATGGACTCCTTCGGCATCCGCGAATTGGCGCGCTCGGGCTCGGTGGCGCTCTCGCGCGGCGCAAAAACGATGGCAAAGTCCGAGTAAATCTTAAAAACCCGGGACGGTTGTGTCATAATGTGAAATGACCGTCTCACAGAATGAAGGAAGTGACGTACACATGGCAATCGACGTGCTCTACGACAACGACGCAGACCTGTCCCTGATCCAGGCGAAGAAGGTCGCCATCATCGGCTACGGCTCCCAGGGCCACGCGCACGCGCAGAACCTGCGCGAGTCCGGTGTCGAGGTGGTCGTCGGCCTGCGCGAAGGCTCCAAGTCCGCCGACAAGGCGCGCGAAGCCGGCTTCGAGGTCAAGACCAACGCGGAGGCCGCCGAGTGGGCCGACGTGATCATGCTGCTGGCCCCGGACACCTCCCAGGCCAAGATCTTCACCGAAGACATCGAGCCGAATCTCAAGGCTGGCGATGCGCTGTTCTTCGGCCACGGCCTGAACATCCACTTCGAACTGATCAAGCCGGCGGACAACATCACCGTCGTCATGGTCGCGCCGAAGGGCCCGGGCCACCTGGTCCGCCGCACGTTCGTCGACGGCAAGGGCGTGCCGGCGCTGATCGCTGTGGAGCAGGACCCGCAGGGCAACGGCAAGGAGCTCGCGCTGTCATACGCCGCGGCAATCGGCGGCGCCCGCGCGGGCGTCATCCCGACCACCTTCGAAGCGGAGACCGTTACCGACCTGTTCGGCGAGCAGGCCGTGCTCTGCGGCGGCCTGGAGAGCCTGATTATGTCGGGCTTCGAGGTGCTCACCGAGGCCGGCTACGAGCCCGAGATGGCCTACTTCGAGTGCCTGCACGAGATGAAGCTGATCGTGGATCTGATCTACGAAGGCGGCCTGGCCAACATGAACTACTCCATCTCCGACACTGCGGAGTTTGGCGGCTACCTGTCTGGCCCGCGCATCATCGACGAAGGTGCGAAGGACCGCATGCGCGAGGTGCTCAAGGACATTCAGTCCGGCAGCTTCACCAAGCGCCTCGTCGACAACGTCGAAGGCGGCAACAAGGAGTTGGAGGACCTGCGGGCGAAGGTCTCCGAGCACCCGATTGAAAAGACGGGCGCAGAGCTGCGCGACATGATGAGCTGGGTGAGAAATCCGCTCACCGACACCGCCCGATAGCTTGTAGGCAGCAAAAACCCCGCGCTCCCGATTGGGAGACGCGGGGTGAAGCTTTTTTGGCGACTAGTTGGTAGCCGCAGCACCCTCCGGAGCTTCCTCCGGTGCGAGGGTCTCGGTGGTCTCGTCAACGATGTTGGTCTCGGTGACCGTCTCGTCTGCCGGCTCAGCGGCGGACTCCTCGGCGCCCGCAGCAGCGGACTCCTCGGCGCCCTCGACGGTGGTGGTCTCGGAGACAACCTCGGTTGCGGCGGTGGTGGTGGAGGTAACGGTCTCGCCCTCGTCATTGTCGCCGGAGAACAGGGACCACAGCAGCCACAGCAGCAGCAGCGCGACGAACAGGCCGAGCAGCCACTTCCACCAGCCGCCACCAGAGTTGCCCTCTTCGGTCACAGCCGTGGAGCCAGAGGTGGAACGAGCCGGGGTGGATGCAGTGCCCTCAGTGGTGGTGCGCTCAACGCGGACATCCTTGTTCGGCTCAACGTTGGTGCGGTCGGTGTTGACGTCCTTAACGCGGTCGGCGCCTTCGCCGCCGCGGCCACGCAGGTCGTCCAGCTTGTCCTTGCCGAGATCCTTCGCGTCGCCGAGTTTGTCCTGGCCGAAGTCCTTAGCGTCCTTGGCGACGTCCTTCGGGTTGCGCTTCGGGTCGATGGGGTTGCTCATTGTAAATTCCTTTCGTGCTAACACAAGTGCTGGCATAACGTCTCCGTCGGACGCATGGCTGAACCAGCATCCGTGGCGAACGAACGCCCACTGTAACAAAACTTCCGCAAGCGGTGCCGCGAGATCCGTGCCACACGTCTCAACGTATTCGGCGTTTTCCCTGCGCTCCCAGGGTGGCCGCTGCCATATGGAACGATTTTCAATTAGTTGTCATTAAGGAATGCAGCGAGTACCGTAGGTCGTCGATAGGCAATGTGCAGAATGTGAAAGGGACCGAAATGCACGATCACCACAACCACAACCACGACCACGCCCACGGCGCTCCGAGACGCGCGCTCGCAGTCGCACTGGCGATCACCGGCACGGTTTTCGTCGCGGAAGTTGTCGGCGGATGGCTCTCTGGGTCGATGGCTCTACTCGCGGACGCGATGCACATGCTTTCCGACGCCGCGGGGCTGATCATCTCCCTTCTTGCCATCATCGTCGGACAAAAGGCCGCTTCCGCAACCGCGACGTACGGCTACCGGCGCGTGGAAGTGCTCGCTGCACTGATCAACGCGGCCACTGTGCTGGCAATTTCCATCTGGATCGTGGTCGAGGCGGTGCGCAGGTTGCGCGACCCGCAACCGGTGGAAACAGGACCGATGATGGTCATCGCGATGATTGGCCTGATCGCGAACGCTGCTTCGGCATGGGTGCTCTCGCGCCACCGGGAGGGCTCGATCAACGTGCAGGGCGCGTACTTACACGTGCTGGTGGATATGTTCGGCTCCGTCGCAGTGCTGGTGGCTGGCGCGGTGATTGCGTGGACCGGGTTTACCGGTGCTGACGTGGTTGCCTCCCTGGTTATTGCGGCACTGGTGCTGCCGCGGGCTTGGCAGCTGATGGTGCGCTCGGCCCGGGTGATGCTCGAACACGTCCCTGCGGGGTTCGATGCGGACGAAGTGGAGCGCGCACTACGGCAGGTCGAAGGGGCGACGGATACGCACGACCTGCACCTGTGGTCGCTGGACGGGGTGAGCGTATTAGCCACGGTGCACGTGGTGGCGGGCCCCGGGGTGGACCGCGACCAGCTGCTGGACCGGGTGCAGGACACGCTGGCGCACCTTGGGGTGGAGCACGCGACGGTGCAGATTGAACCTCCTGAGCACATCGGTCACGAGAAGGTGTGCTGAAACTGCACTACGCTTGGGAGACATGGGTTTCACCACGCCGAGCTACTCACTCAAAGACCTGTTTTCCCGCGCGGGGCGGGGAGAGCTGCAGCTGCCTGACTTTCAGCGGGAGTACCTATGGGACGTCGACAGGGTTCGCACCCTGGTGACTTCCGTGCTGCGCGGCTACCCGGTGGGCTCGTTCCTCGCCCTGGATACGCGCAACACGGAGCAGCGTTTCAAGCCGCGCCCGCTCGAAGGTGTAGTGGTGGAAGGCGTCGCCCCCGGGCTGTTGCTTCTGGACGGACAGCAGCGCCTGACCTCGCTCTACCAGGCGTTCAAGAACGACGGCGAGGTCCACACCGTGGACTACCTGGGCCGGCCGATCCGCCGGCGCTTCATGGTGGACGTGCGCGTAGCAGTGTCCGCAGACCCAATGCCAGTGGAGGCACTATTCGCGGTGGATGAGCAGGGCCAGGTGCGCTCCCACTTCGGGCCGGACGTCGACGGTGCGCTGAATTCGCGCGAGGCCTATATAAATAACGGTGTCATCCCGGTAAGCATGCTGCTGTGGACCGAGGGCAACGACTTGCTTGTGGACATGGCCGCGAGCACCGAAGACGAGCAGCTGCGCGACGCGGTCAAGCACTTTGTCAACCAAGTGATGCGTGGGCTTCCGGCGTACGACGTGCCGGTGATCCGCGTGGACCGCGAAACCACGCAGGCGGGCGTTGGTCAGATCTTCGCGTTCGCCAACTCTGCCGGCGTGCAGATGGACGTCTTCGAGCTGCTCACGGCGGTGTTCGCCTCCGAGGACCCGTCGTTTGTGCTGGCGGAGAACTGGCGGGATACGGAGCACAAGCTGCGCGAGCACCCCGTGCTGGACAGCGTGGGGCGAGTGGAGTTTCTGCGCGCGCTGTCGCTGCTGCTGACCAGCAGGAGGGGCTCCGCGCGGGGCCACCGCGGCGACATCCTGGACATTTCGCTGGAGCAGTACCGGACGCACGCAGGCGAAATGCTGGACGGTTTCCTCGCCGCCGCGAGGTTTTTGGAGGAGCGCCGCGTCGTTTACGCGGACCAGGTGCCGTATCCAGCCCAGCTGATCCCGCTCGCGGTGATCCTGGCGCGCCTGGCTGAGGATTCGGGCGCACTCGAGCGCGAAGGTGCGGCCGACCGGCTCAACCGCTGGTTCTGGTGCGGTGTGTTCGGCGAACTGTACGGTGCTCACGCGCCCACCATCCGGATTGGCTTGGACGTGACTGAGGTGACGCCGTGGGTGCGTGGAGATACAGACGAGCTGCCCCGCACGGTGGCCGAGGCGCGATTTTTTGAGTCCCGCCTGCGCACAGCCGGCCCGGACAGCGGCATCTACCGCGGCCTGTACTCGCTGCTCATGGCCCGCGGCGCACGTGATTGGCGCACCGCGGAACTGTTTACCGCGGAAACGGTGGAGCAGCTGCAGCCCCGCTTCCGCCAGGTGTTCCCGGCGGAATACCTGGCCGTCACCGGTGCGCTGGAGAAGGATCCGCAGCTGGTTGATTCGGTACTGAACCGCACGCCGATGGGCCGGCGCACTGACGTGGTCATTGAGCGCAACGAGCCGAAGCGCTACCTGCCCCGGCTGCAGTCGAAGTCCCTGCTGGAAGACGACGAGTTCGACGCCATGCTTGACGGCCACGAGATGGATCCAGAACTACTTCTGGCCTCTGACTGGGAGGGCTTCGTGGCTGACAGGCGCGAGCGTTTCGTGGGCATAATCGAGTACGCCATGGACCGTGCCGCCGAGCGCGACTGGGAGCCGGGCGAGGCGTAAGTGGCAAAAGCGACAATAATCACGGGGGTGGCAACCGTCGTCGTTGCCTCCGCGATGCTGACGTCCTGTGCTCCCGAGGCGCAGTTGAGTCCGCTCGAGCGTGCCCGCGGCGTGAACCAATCCAAGCACGTGGGGAAGCTGTTCGCGGGCGAGCCGGAGGTCGTCGATGACGTCCTCGGCATCAAAACCACCAAGCTGTTCTTCCCGACGTCTGAGACGCTTGTGCTCAGCGACACCTCCGTCGAAGCGCAGCTGCGCGCGGCGTCCATCGCGGTCACCACGAACGCGCCGATGATGGTGTACGACCCCACCCGTCACGCCGAGTACGTGCAGATGATTGCGGATATGCGCACTGTGAACGTGCTCACTGTGGGAGACGTGGCCATTGCGCCGTCGAAAGGTGCGGTGAGCGTGCAGCGCGACCCTGGCGGGCTGCGGGCATTAGAACAGATGACTGCGCTGCGCTACCGGGAGCACACCGTCGCCACGCCGCAGGAGGCGGTGCGTGAGGTTTCCAGCCTGCACCAGCGCGAGCCGATGTGGCTGCGTGCTCAATGGGCGGACCCGTCGGTGTTGCCCGCGGCGAATCCGGAACCCTTCCCCATTCAGTCCCGCCGCGATGCCAATATGGCACCGCGGGTGGTTGCCACCTGGGAGTCGTCCATCCCGTCAGTGGCAAACGCGCGTAGTTACGGCGCGGATGTGACCGTTGTGCCGTTGGCGGATCCGCGCAAGAGCGAGCAGACCCTGTTCGCCATGGCTGGGCTGGCTGAGCGCCCATTGGTCGCGCTGGGGAGCCAGTTCGGCACCTCCGCTCAGTTGATCGACCGGATCTGGGAGGCGGAAGCGGCCTACTAGCGTGGCGCGAGGTGATAGTCTGAGGCTGTTTTCTACTATGTGAGAAGAGGGTTTCAGAATATGAAAATTGCAGTGCTCGCTGGCGACGGTATCGGACAGGAAGTCATGGCGGAGGGGCTCAAGGTCCTGCGCACCGTGCGCGACGACGTGGAGACCACCGATTTCGACCTCGGCGCCCGACGCTACCTGCGAAACGGCGAGCTGCTCACGGATGCGGACCTTGACTCGCTGAAGGAACACGACGCAATCCTGCTCGGCGCCATCGGTGACCCGGAGCGCGTGCCGGCCGGCGTACTCGAGCGCGGCCTGCTGCTGCCGCTGCGTTTCAAGCTGGACCACTACGTCAACCTGCGCCCGTCGCGGCTGTACCCGTCGTCGGTGAGCCCGCTGGCCAACCCCGGCGACATCGACTTCGTGGTGGTGCGCGAGGGCACCGAGGGACTCTACGCCGGAAACGGCGGCACCTTGCGCCAGGGCACCGAACACGAGGTGGCCTCCGAGGTCTCCCAAAACACCTACCACGGCGTTTCGCGCGTGGTGCGCTACGCCTTCGAGCTGGCCATGACGCGCCGTAAGAAGCTCACACTGGTGCACAAGACCAACGTGCTGGTCAACGCAGGTGGGCTGTGGCAGCGCGCCGTCGACGAAATTGCGGCCGAGTTCCCAGAGGTTGAGGTGGACTACAACCACATCGACGCCGCGACGATTTACATGGTCCAGGACCCACAGCGCTACGACGTCATCGTCACCGACAACCTCTTTGGCGACATCCTCACTGACCTCGCTGGTGCCGTCGCCGGAGGTGTGGGCCTTGCAAACTCCGGCAACATCAACGCCGCCAAGGAGTTCCCCTCCATGTTCGAGCCGGTGCACGGCTCCGCACCGGACATCGCTGGCCAGGGCATTGCGGATCCCACCGCGATGATCTTGTCGGTGGCGATGATGCTTCGCTTCCTCGGCGACGAGGACAACGCCGCACGCATCGAAGAGGCCGTCGAGCGCGATGTAGCTGAGCGCGGCGACGCAAAGGTGCGAACCGCCGAAGTGGGTGACAGGATCGCCGCCGCCCTGAAGTAGGGTTGTGCGCATGCATGTGACCCGCACGATCCCCGCCGTTTTGACCGCAACCGCACTGGTGCTCACCAGCTGCAGCAGTACAGAAGGCGGGGTCGGCGCCCCGGCCGCGCTCGAAACTCACGGTGACGAGGTCATCCAGGACACAGACGGCACCGGTGTGGAGGTCTCCCAGCGCCTCTTCGATTCCTCGGAGACCGTTGTGGTCTCCGCCAAGGACCGCGACCAGCAGCTCAAGGCAGCGGCCATCGCGGTCAAGCTTGGGGCGCCGATGCTTGTGCGTCTCGACGGCACCGATTCCGCCGTCGACGCCGAAGTCGAGCGCCTGGGCGCCACGCGCGTGATCAACGTGCCGGGCGACGAGGAAGACACCGAGGCGGTCGCCTCCGCCGAGCCGGCTGGGGATGCCGCAGCCATCGCCGCGCTGGAGCCGGAGCACCCGAGCGAGCTGACCATGCCGCCGGTGTTCGCCACCGCGCTGTCCTCGCGCGCTTCCGTGGCCACCGCGCGGGCCGCCGGTGCGGACGTGCAGGTGCTGGCGGCACCGGACCCGCGCGCGACGGCGGACAGCATGCGCACGGTCACCGATCAGGACACCCTCGCGCTGGGCCGCCAGTGGGGAGACACCGAAAACTTCCAGGCGCGTGCGGCACTCGCGGAGGGCGGCGAGCTGCCGGGCGGCGGCGGCCTGGTCTTCCCGGGCCGCCGCATGGTGGCGCTGTACGGCCACCCCTACGGCCCAGACCTGGGCGTGATGGGGGAGCAGGACCCGGCGGCCGCGGTGGAGCTGGCGAAGAAGTACGCCGAGGACTACCAGCCGTTTAGCGATGCCCCTGTCATCCCCGCGTTCGAGGTCATCGCCACCGTTGCCTCCGGCGGCCCGGGCGACGACGGTAACTTCTCCAACGAGACGCCGATGGAAGACCTCGTGCCCTACGTCGACGCGATCGTGGACGCAGGCGGCTACGCCGTGATCGACCTGCAGCCCGGCCAGGGCAGCTTCGTCGAGCAGGCCAAGCTTTATGAGGAGCTGCTCAAGCGCCCGAACGTTGGCCTAGCGCTGGACGCCGAGTGGAAGCTCAACCCGGGCGAGCAGCCGCTGTCGCGCATCGGCAGCGCCACCTCGGGCGAGATCAACGAGGTCGCTGACTGGCTCGCGCAGCTCGTCCGCGACAACAACCTGCCGCAAAAGGCGATGATTTTGCACCAGTTCAACGTGGCTATGTACCCGGACCGCGAAAACATTGTCACCGGCCAGCCAGAGCTCGCCTGGGTCCTGCACGCCGACGGCCACGGCGGCCCGGACCAGAAGTTCGATACCTGGAACGTGCTGCGCGAAGGTCTGGACCCGAACTACTTCATGGCGTGGAAGAACTTCTTCGACGAGGATTTCCCGACCTTTACCCCGGAGCAGACCTACCGCGACGTCAACCCGCGTCCATGGTTTGTCAGCTACCAGTAAAAACTGCCGGTATCGGGCGCAGCCGCACGATACTCTTGCTCTATGAGTGTGGAGCTTGATGAGGTCTACGGTTTCCTCGCCCAGCACGAGCCCTTCTCGACGCTTCCCGAGGACACGCTGCGCGCACTGCCGGCGCAGATGGGCATCACTTATGTCCGCCGCGGCCAGACCGTGGTGGAGGTGGGCCAGCCCAACGACACGCTCTACGTCATCCGCTCCGGCGCGGTGGACATCGTCAGCGCGGACAACCTGCTGCTGGACCGGCGTGAGGCCGGGCTGAACTTCGGCTACTCCACGCTGGTGGGCGAGCGTGAGTCCGCCTACCTCATGCAGGCGGTGGAAGACAGCATCCTGCTCTTGCTACCGCGCGAGGCGTTCCTCGAGCTGCTTGCGCAATTCCCCGACATGGGCCGTTTCTTCCAAACCGCCTCGCGCCGCGTGCGTGCCGCCGCCGAGGAGGTGCGCGATGGCGGCGCCACCGACGTGCTGCGCACCCCGCTGCGCGAGATTTTCGCCGGCCGCGGGCCGGTCACCCGGGACAAGCACGTGAGTATCGCCGAGGCCGCTCGCGCGATGGGCGAAGAGGACATCAGCAGCCTGATCATCACCGACGGGCACGAGGTCGCCGGCATCATCACCGACGCCGACATGCGCTCGCGGGTGGTCGCAGGAGGGGTGGACACGTCCAGGCCCGTGGCGGATGTGATGACCAGCCCAGTGCGCACCATCGCTCCCAACGCGCTCGTGTTCGAGGCGATGCTGACCATGAGCGAGCTTGGCATCCACCACCTGCCGGTCGCCGGCCAAGGCCAGGTGGTTGGTGTGGTCACTGCCGCGGACATCATGCGCCAGCTGCAGGCGGACCCGATCTACCTCGCGGCGGACGTGGCGCGGGCGTCGCTGGAGGAGCTGGAGGGCGCCTACCGGGACGCGGCACGCGTCGCGGTACGGTTTTTCGAGCGCGGCGCCTCGGCGGCCGAGACGCAGCGGTTGCTCACCTCGATCGCGGATGCGGTGGCGAAGAGGTTGGGCACTTTAGCCGTCGAGAAGCTTGGGCTCCCGCCTGTGCGGTTCGCGTTTGTGGCGGTGGGCTCGCAGGCGCGCGGGGAGATGGGCCCGGCCAGCGACCAGGACAACGCGCTCGTGCTCGCCGATGACTACGACGCCGCGCGGCACGGCGAGTACTTCGCCGAGCTCAGCGCGTTCGTCTGCGAGGGGCTCGCCCGTGCCGGCCAGGCGTTGTGCCCGGGCGAGATGATGGCGTCTTCGCCGCAATGGCGGATGACGGAAAGCGATTGGGGCCGCACGTTCCATGGCTGGGTCACGGCACCGAAGCCGGACGCGCTGCTTCACGCGCAGGTCTTTTTCGATTTCCGCGCCGTCTTCGGCTTCGGCGAGGGCTGGCAGGACATGGCCGCGCGGGTGCGCTCTGGCGCGCTGGCGTCTGCGCACGGCTCGCGCCGCCTGCACACGCACCTGGCCGCGCTGGCCACGTTCCGCGAGCCGCCGGTGGGCTTCTTCCGCGGATTCGTGCTCGAGCGCAGCGGCGAGTACGCCCACACGCTGGACATCAAGCGCGGCGGCACCGCGGCGGTGGTGCAGATGGCGCGCCTGTACGCCATCGCGGCCGGGGTGGATGGCGTGGACACCATCGCGCGGCTGCGCGGCGCCGCCGGTGGGCCGGTTTCCGCGAAGGGGGCGGCGGATCTTCTGGACGCCTACGAGTACCTCGCCGACCTTGCCATGCGCCACCAGTGCGCCCAGGTGCGCGCGGGCGAGGCGCCGAACTACCGCATCGACCCGAAGCAGCTGCCGGAGCGCGACCGCGCGGCACTCCGCGACGCGTTCGGGGTGATCAAGTCCCTGCAGAACGCGCTGTCCACCGCGTATCCGACCAGGGCGGTGTGAGATGTTCGGGCCGAAGAAACGCCAGCTTATCGACGGCGCCCTGCTCGCCGTGGACGTCGAAACCACGGGGCTCAAGCCCGCACGCTCGCAGCTGGTGTCCGTGGGGTGGGTGCCGGTCAACGGCCGGGTGATCGACCTCTCCGGCGCGGAGTACTTCGTGCTGCGGGGCGCGGACGTGGGGGAGTCCGCCACCCTGCACGGGGTGACGGACGACGAGGTGGCGTCGCTGGGCCGGGAGCCCGCAGAGGTGCTCGAGGCGTTTCTGGCTGCGCTCGACGGGCGGAATTTGCTCGCGCACTTCGCGCAGATGGAAACCGGGTTTCTGGGTAAGCTGCACCAGGATGTGCGCGGGAGCAAGTGGCGGCTGCACGACAGCGAGGTGGTTGACACTTTCGCCATGGAGCGGCGCCACATGGAGCGCATGGGCACCTACCCGCGCGGGGAGGACCTGCGTTTGCCCAGGGTGCGGCAGCGTTATAACCTGCCGGCGTACGCGAACCACAACGCGTTGACCGACGCGGTGGCGTGCGCGGAGCTCTATCTCGCTCTAACCGGGTAACGCCACTTTTGTAATTGGTTGTATGCTCTGTCACATGCGTTTTGGACGAATTGCAACACCTGAAGGAATGACGTTCGCCGTCATCGACGACGAGGGCAAGACCGCGAAAGCCATCGCCGGCACCCCGTTCACCGACCCCGAATACACGGGCAAAGAGTACGCGCTCGAGGACGTCCGCCTGCTTGCCCCGACCCTGCCGTCGAAGGTGGTGGCCGTGGGCCGCAACTACGCCGACCACGTGGCGGAGGTGTTCAAGAAGTCCGCGGAGCACCTGCCGCCGACGATCTTTATCAAGCCGTCCACGGCAGTTGTGGGTCCCGGCGCCGCCATCAAGATCCCGGAGTACGCCACCGGCGTGGAGTTTGAGGGCGAGCTCGCGCTCGTTGTCGGCGTACCGTGCAAGAACGTCAAGGCTGCAGACTGGAAGTCCGTCATCCGCGGCGTGACCATCATCAACGACGTGTCCTCGCGCGACCTGCAGTTCGCCGACGGCCAGTGGGCCCGTGCCAAGGGCATCGACACCTTCGGCCCAATCGGCCCGTGGATTGAGACGGACCTGGAGAAGTTCGACTTTGCCAACCTCCCCATCAAGGCGCACCACACCCACAACGGCGTGACCGAGACCAAGCAGGACTCCAACTCCAACCAGATGATCAAGTCCGTCGGCGAGATGGTGGAGTGGGTCTCCGAGTCCTTCACGCTGCTGCCTGGCGACGTCATCGCCACCGGCTCGCCCGCCGGCACCGCAGAGATGGTGCCGGGCGACTACATCGAGGTGGAGATCCCAGGCATCGGCAAGCTGGGCAACCCGGTCGAGCGGGCGTAACTACAGGCCGAGCGCGCGCATGATGGTGCGCAGCTTGGCCGAGGTTTCGTCGAGCTCGGCCTGCGGGTCCGAGTAGGCGGTAAGGCCCCCGCCAGCCCAGGCGCGGGCCCGGGTGCCGTCCGCGTTGACCTCGGCGCAGCGGATGGCCACCATGTATTCGCCGTCGCCGGCGGCATCCGTGTAGCCCACCGCGCCGGCGTAGAAGCCGCGGTCCGATTCCGCGGTAGTGATCAACGCTTCCGCCGCCGCCTGCGGGGTGCCGCAGACCGCCGGGGTGGGGTACAGGCTCAGCGCGAGGTCGAGCGCGCTGGGGCGGGATCCTTCAGCACGCCCTCGATCGGTGTGGCCAGGTGCCACATCTCGCTGGTCTTTTCCAGCCGCGGGCGTTCCGGGACAGTGAGCTCGCTGCACAGAGGCGCGAGGATGCGCCGGATGTGGTCGACCACGAAGCGGTGCTCGTCCAAGTCTTTCGCAGAATCGCGCAGTGAGTTGGCCGCCGCCTGGTCTGCGTCCTGGTCGCCGGGGACGCGGGCGTCGGAACCTGCGAGGGGAAACGACCAGACGCGCCTGCCGCGCCGGCGCACCAGCACCTCTGGCGAGGACCCGACGAGGAAATGCCCCGAGCGCCCCGAGGGGGTGAGGTCCGCGATGAACCCGTCGTGCGTGTACGACAGGTCGATCAGCCGCGCTGCGACCAAGCGGGGGTCCACCGGCGGGTCAAAGGCGATGTCTACGGCACGCGCCAGCACTACTTTGTCCAGGGCGGAGCTTTGGATTGTCGAGATGGCGGCTTCGACTCGGCGCAGGTGTTCGGCCGGGGACGGGTCAACGTCGATAAGCATTGCGTTGAGCTTGGAACCCTCGCCGACGCGGTAGTACGGGTGCGGCTCGAGCGCACCCGGCTCCCGGATGATGTGCTCGGGGACCGTGAGTGCCGCTGGGCAGTCGTGATCGAAGGGGAGGGCGCCGACAACCATTTCTTCCTCGCCGCGCGCGATCGCGTCCGCAGCCTCCCACGCATCGTCGAAGGTGCGGAGTGCACCTTGGGTGCGCACGGAGCCGTCGCCACGCGAGAGCAGAAAGTCTGGGGCGCTATCGGGTCTGGAAGTGGGCATGTGACGATACTTTAACGAACCTCCATTTGTGCACGCACGTCTGTATTGCTTGCCGCTACATAAAAGTGGGGTTAGTGTGGCCGGTGTGAAAATTGTGAAAAGCCTTGCAGGTGGTCTCGCTGCCTTGCTCATCGCAGGTAGTGCGGTCGCCCCGGTGCAGGCTGGGGCCCAAGATATGTCGTCCCAAATCAACGGACAGGTAAACCGCGCGATCAACGACGCTAACCGCGCCGCCACCGACGCTGTGAACCAGGCCAACGCCGAGTGGAACAAGTTCGTCAAAATGGCCAACGACACCATCCCCGGCAGCTCGGCTCTTCCGCGCAATCCGCTGCCCGCGCCTGCGCCGGTGCCTGCCCCCGCGCCCTGGGCGCCCCAGGCCCCCGCGCCGGTGGCAAACGGCACCAACGGCGAGATCCATGCCGCCGGCCGCAGCTACCTGGTTTGGGTGCCGCGAGGCTACAACCCGGCGAACCCGACGCCGGTGATGGTGGGCTACTCCGCCTACCAAGATTCCACCGAAAACTTCCGCAACTACTCCCGCCTGCGCGAATCCTCTGTCGGGCGCGACGCCATCATCGTCTACCCCCGAGCCATCGGCGCATCCTGGGAAGGCTCGCCGACCGCCTCCACCCGGCCCGGCCAGGACATTGCCTTCGTGCGCGCGATGATCGACGACGTGCAGCGCTACTACAACATCGACCGCCGCCGCATCTACGCCACCGGCATGTCCACCGGCGGCGGCATGGCAGCAGTCTCCGCCTGCCACATGGCGGACCTCTTCGCCGGCGTCGCGGGTGTATCCGGTGCCTACTACGCGCCGGTGAACCGCGGCTGCCAGAACCTGCCCATCGCGTTTATGGCACTGCACGGCATGAACGACACGCTCACTCCGTACTACGGCACCACCCGCCGCGGCGAGCGCGTCCTGCCGGTGCCGGAAATGTTCGGCTCCTACGCCGCCCGCAACGGTTGCGGACCCGGCCTCGACCGCGCCCCGCTGTATAGCGCCACCCGCGTCTCCGCCCGCGGTTGCCGCAAGGGCGTCGAAGTGATCCAGGTGCACGGCTCCAACCATTACTGGTGGTACTCGCCGTCCGCCGCCGACGAAATGTGGGCGTTCCTCTCCCGCCACTCCAAATAGCGCACCACCTCATCGCCTCCCGGGGCGCGACCCGGGGCGCCTGTCAAGGCGCAGTTTTGTAAAACTCGGCCACAGTGGGGTGGAGGGAGCTGGGGGTATTGGGTTTTGGCCTTTGTTCTAGGCCGAGTTTTACAAAACCATGTTGTGCCGGTTCTGCGGTCGCAGAATGTTGTGCCGGTTCTGCGGTCGCAGAATGTTGTGCCGGTTCTGCGGTCGCAGAATGTTGTGCCGGTTCTGCGGTCGCAGAATGTTGTGCCGGTTCTGCGGTCGCAGAATGTTGTGCCGGTTCTGCGGTCGCAGAATGTTGTGCCGGTTCTGCGGTCGCAGAATGTTGTGCCGGTTCTGCGGTCGCAGAATGTTGTGCCGGTTCTGCGGTCGCAGAATGTTGTGCCGGTTCTGTCCCGGGGTGGTGTTTCTGCTTCTTACTTTCGACTCGGTGTAAAGCAGACGCAAAGTCTAGGGTGGCCAGCTTAGCAAGGTGAATAGGGGTGACTATCCCTATTGGTAGATGCACTGCTCAATTTCATGACCGGTTTCGCTGACACGAATACCGCGTGTGCGGCTTGGGAACTTCGCAGGGATCCCTGACTCGAAATCAATTTCAAGTTTTGCTGATAATAGTCGCACCGCATCATCGACTTCATTGGGATCACAGGGAACATCAGCAACAGTTACGAAGAAGAATACTGAGTACTCCGCTTCCTCTTCCGGGCTTAGCTTCTCGCTCGGTGGGATGATCTCTGACAGGAGGAGTTCAAAAGTTGGTTCACTGTGTCCAGCTTGGTATGCCTGTTCAGACGAGAAGTGCACTCTGTTTTTCTCGCGCACTACATCGACGCATCTTTGGTGCCTTGCTTTTGCTTCATCAAGTTGGTCGTACCGACACACGAATTTTGTGAAAAAACACCACGTAGATGTCTCATTCATAAAGTTTCCTTATCTGTACGTCGATTTATTTCGTGGCGTGGTCGTCTCTATCCGGCCACCTGAACTAGAAGCGTGTCCGAGGGTAACGTAGAGGGGGGATAAATAAATGTAGACAATGTATGTTTCATTGCTCGCCACTTTTCCGGAGGGTCTCCCTCGTTATATCCAATTGCAACTCGTGCTGGCACCATTCCCATCTCAGGTTTGTACAGGAAAGAGATTGACTCCAGCGACAACTATCGGGTCGCCCGCGCCTATTTCAAGCTGAGCATGTTACGGGACAGGTAGCCGAAACCGTAGATATCGAGCGGGCGTTTTTCGAAACGGTGACCATCTCGTCGAGTTCTTTCGGCATTCGCAGGGCTTTGGATTCTGACAGGCTGGCCGCCGAATCGGAATCGATTGCGTGCTCTTTGCGCGTGATCGGCGCTCGAGTAGTAAGGGAAGGATGGGCCGTGACGGAGTTTCGGCACCGCCACATCGATCGTCCGTGACAGGCTCTTGCGGTTGCGGTGGGGCACGCCCTAGAGAATGAGGCGTCGCCGTATTGGGCGTCGTTGGCAGGGTCAGTTTGGACGCAAGAGGATCTAGTTGAGTTGACTTGTCCAATCGGGGGGTCTCGAGCCAGTTGAACTTTCAAATACGTTGCCGGGAGGATAGGCGGCGCAGCGGTTATTGCCATGCTCCTTTCGGTGGTGCACCGGAGGACGTCGATAGGCGAGGGGCTCTGCGCGCTACGATTGCGCACATGACTGACTCTTCAATGCGCGTACGTTTTTGCCCGTCACCAACCGGAACCCCGCACGTGGGCATGGTGCGCACGGCACTGTTCAACTGGGCGCAGGCGCGCCACTCCGGCGGCACGTTTGTGTTCCGCATCGAGGACACGGATGCCGCGCGTGACTCGGAGGAGAGCTACCAGGCGATCATCGAGTCGCTGGAGTGGCTGGGCCTGACCTGGGACGAAGGTATCAACGTGGGTGGCCCGCACGAGCCGTACCGCCAGTCTCAGCGCTCCGAGATCTACACGGACGTGCTGAACAAACTCATCGAGGCTGGCGAGGTGTACCCGGCGTACTCCACGAACGAAGAGGTCCAGGAGCGCCACAAGGCTGCTGGCCGCGACCCGCAGCTGGGCTACGACAACTTCGACCGCGACCTGACGCAGGAGCAGATCGACGCGTTCGAGGCGGAAGGCCGCAAGCCGGTGTGGCGCCTGCGCATGCCGGACCAGGACTGGACCTGGAACGACTTGGTGCGTGGCGAGGTGACGTTCAAGTCCGAGACGCAGCCGGACTTCGTGGTCGCCCGCTCCAACGGCGCGCCGCTGTACACGCTGGTCAACCCTGTCGACGACGCGCTGATGGGCATTACCCACGTCCTGCGCGGCGAGGACCTGCTGTCGTCCACCCCACGCCAGATGGCGCTGTACGAGGCGCTCAAGCGCGTCGGCGTCGCAGAGTTCACCCCCGAGTTCGGCCACCTGCCGTTCGTGATGGGCCAGGGCAACAAGAAGCTGTCCAAGCGCGACCCGGAGTCCAACCTGTTCAACCACCGGGACAACGGCATTATCCCGGAGGGCATGATCAACTACCTGGCGCTTTTGGGATGGTCGCTGTCCGCGGACCAGGACATCTTCAGCGTCGACGAGTTTGTCAAGGCCTTCGACGTCAACGACGTGCTGGGCAACCCGGCCCGCTTCGACCAGAAGAAGCTTGAGGCCATCAACGCCGACCACATCCGCCTGCTGGAACCGGAGGACTTCCGCGACCGTCTGCGTGCCTACCTGACCGAGCACACCGACTTTCCGGAGGATTATCCGGCGGACAAGTTCGCCGTCGCTGCGGACCTGGTGCAGACGCGCATCAAGGTGCTGTCTGAGGGCTACAACCTGCTGAAGTTCCTCGTCACCGCAGACGAGGACCTGGAACTGGACGAGAAGAGCGCGAAGAAGAACCTCAAGGACACCGCCATCGAGCCGCTGGACGCCGGCATCGCCGCGCTGGAAGCGGTGGAGGAGTGGACCACCCCGAACATCGAGGCGGCGTTGAACAAGGCGCTTATCGACGACCTCGGCTTGAAGCCCCGCGTCGCGTTCGGTGCCCTGCGTGTCGGCGCGACCGGCGCAGCAGTGTCCCCGCCACTGTTCGAGTCTATGGAGTTGCTCGGCCGCGAATCCACGCTGAAGCGTCTGCGCGCGGCACGCGAGGTCACTCCGTACCAGGCAGCAGCGTAGTTACAACGCTGTTGTTATAACGCAACAAAGGCCGCCGCGATTTGCGCGGTGGCCTGCGGATTTGGTTGCTTTAGCTATCCATGGTTATAGTAATCCACGTTGTTCAGCAGACAGGCGCAACACCGAAAGGGAAAGCGCAGGTCAGACTGGAAAACGATGGCCTATGGTGTAATTGGCAACACTACGGTTTCTGGTACCGTCATTCTAGGTTCGAGTCCTGGTAGGCCAGCTGCAGAGCTTTAAGTTCTGTGTCCTAATGCCCCGTTCGTCTAGCGGCCTAGGACGTCGCCCTCTCACGGCGGTAACACGGGTTCAAATCCCGTACGGGGTACAACGCAAAACCTCCGGTCCAGTTTTTGGGTCGGAGGTTTTTCGCGTCCGGTACTGTGAGCGCATGGTGTGGAAGTTGTCGTCGCTGTTCAGCGGTGAAATTCGTCAAAGTGGATCCAGTCTCATCGACGCGTTTAGTGTGCCGGCGGCAGCGTCGAGCCTGTCGTCTTCGATTCCACTGCTCGCAGTGCCGGCGCTGTTCCTCGCGACGCTGGGCGGGGGTGTCTTCGGCGCGCCGCTCTATGAGGAGTCGACGGCAAGCGGGTCGTCGATAGGCGATGGCTCCAGCAACGTCGCCGAGACGTTCCCGGAACCGGACGCCAAGCCCGCGACCCTGAAATCAGTGACGCACATTGAAAACGACGTCTACGAGGTCGTCGTGTACTCGCCATCGATGGATAGAGAGGTCAAAAACGAGGTAATCCTGCCCGGCGGGCCGGATAACGACACTCCGCGGCCCACGTTTTACCTGCTGATGGGTGCGGACGGTGCCGCCAACGGCTGGTCCTGGCGCAACTCGTCCGATTATCAGGAGTTCTTCCAGGACAAACTGGTCAATGTGGTCACTCCGATCGGCTCAGTCTCCTCAATGCAGGCTGATTGGTACCGCGAGGACGATGCGACGGGGCGCAACAAGTGGCTCACGTACTTCACCAAAGAGCTGCCTCCGCTTATGGACGAGCAGTTCCACGACACCGGCACCGACGCCATCGCGGGCATTTCCATGTCTGGCGGGCCGGCACTCAATATTGCGTCGTTGGAACCGGAGCGGTTTGCCGCCGCGGCGTCGTACTCCGGGTGCCCGGCCACCTCCGGTGTTCTCGGCGACACATACGTGCGCCAGGCCTTGAAGCTCAACGGGGCGGATCCCCGCAAGATGTGGGGCATGTCCTCCAACCCGGCGTGGATGGCGCACTCACCCGTGCTGCACCTCGATGCGCTGGAAAACACGAAGTTGTTCATTTCCGCCGCGCAGGGAGTGCCCGGTGCGATCGACGACACAAAGACGTCCTCCGAACGCATAGGTCCGCCCGTGGCGATTGAGTCGGCGTCGTACGCGTGCTCTGAATACTTCGTGGAGAGGGCGCAGCGCGCCGGCTTGGACGTGCAGTGGTACCCGCAGGTGGAAGGCACGCACAGCTGGGGCCTGTTTGAGAAGTCCATGCGCAAAAGTTGGGACGTGATCGGGCCGGCAATCGACGCGCAACCTTTTGAACGCGGGGCGCCGGTGACGAAGGCGCCGCTTCCGGACGAGGCGCCGCAGCCCGTCGGCGGGTCTGCAGGGTCGAGCAAGTGATGGGTGTTCAGCTACAGTTTCGGATGTGAAAGTTTGATCGCCTCGCGCGGACTGCCGTCAAAGTAGGACGTGCTGGTAGAAGATTTTGGGCAACGTTGGGCCCGGCGCTGGGCGCAGAATAGAGCAATTTCATCGGCGAGCGGGCACGCAAATCTGGTGTTAAGGTGAGCCAGGTTTTTACCTTGCATAAAGGAGTCGCTCATGAAACTCACAAAGAAGTCCCTTTCAGTTGTTGCAGCAGCAGGCGTTGCAATGCTCGCTCTTGCGGGTTGCTCCGAACCCTCCGAGAACGCTGGCTCCAACACCGCGTCGTCTGGTGTTAAAGACGGCGCGACGGACTCTGCCGCCGGTTCTCTGACTCTCTACACCTCGGAGCCAGAGGACAAGGTTGACCAGGTTGTCGCGGCCTTCAACGAGGAACACCCGGATGTCGACGTGGAAGTGTACCGAGCTGGCACCGGCGATCTGAAGGCTCGAATTGAGGCTGAAAAGACCTCCGGAGCAGTGGAGGCAGACCTGATTTGGGCAGCGGACGCTCCGACGTTTGAGGACTTCAAGTCCGATGATCTCCTGGCGAAACTGGAGAACGTCGAAACCGGTGATGTGATGGACGGTGCCGTTGATTCTGAGGGCTACTACGTCGGGACCCGAATTATTCCCACTGTCATCGCTTACAACACTTCCGTGATCGATGAATCTGAAGCACCGAAGTCTTGGACTGACCTGACGGATGCACGCTTCCGCGACAAGATTGTCATGCCGGACCCGGCAGTTTCCGGGGCAGCCGCATACAACGCGACAGTGTGGATGAACAACGAGCAGCTGGGTGAGGATTGGATGACCGCTCTCGGTGAGAACGCTCCGATGATTGCCGCATCCAATGGCCCCACCTCGCAGGAAATTGCTGGCGGCGGCCACCCAGTTGGTGTGGTTGTGGATTATCTCGTTCGCGACCTCGCCGCGCAGGGTTCTCCGATTAAGGAGGTGTACGCCACCGAAGGTTCGCCGTACATTACCGAGCCGATCGCGGTGTTTGGGGATTCCAAGAACCCGACTGCAGCAGAGTTGTTCATTACTTTCCTGTTGTCCAAGAAGGGGCAAGAGCTCGCCGTGGAACAAAACTACCTGCCCGTCATCGACGGGGTAGGCACCCCTGGCGATGCCCCGGCACTCGATGACATTGCCCTGATGGATGCAGACCTGAAGACTCTCACCGATGATCGCGCACGTTCCGTAGAGTTCTTCCAGAGCGCGATGAACTAGGTGGCAATGCAACGCGTTTCTTCGCCGGGGCTCAACCTCGCTCGCCTAGGGGTGTGGTTGGTTGCCGCGGCGATTTTCATTGTTCCTCTCGCGATGGTGGTCTCACTCGCGCTCGGGGGAAATCAGTTTCCGGTACTTGTGGAACAAGGCTTGGCGCGCGCCACTTGGAATTCCGTGATTACCACCGTGCTGTCTTCTATGGGCGCGGTACTAATCGGTGGCACGATTGCGATTGTTTTGGAGCGCACCGATGTTGGTGGAGCAACGGGATTACGCTTATTTCTGCTCTCGCCGCTGTTAGTCCCACCGTTCGTCGGTGCCATTTCCTGGCTGCAGCTGTTTGGCCGAAACCAGGGGCTCAATGCGCTGTTCGACCGGCCGCTGTGGGACCTGTACGGAGCCGACGGCATTGTCTTTCTGATGACGTTGCACTCGTACCCGGTTGTGTACGTCATTGTGGCCGCAGCGTTGCGCCAGATCCCCTCTGATCTCGAACTGGCTGCACGCGTTAGTGGCGCGGGCAGTGGCACGGTGCTGCGCACTGTGACCATCCCGCTGTTGGGGCCCGCATTCTTGAGCGCCTTCACCCTGACGGCAGTGTCGAACCTCGCCGACTTCGGTATTCCATCGATTCTGGGGTCGCCGGTGCAGTTCGAGACATTAGCGACAATGTGTTACCGGTTTATGGAATCAGGCACGGTAAGCAACCCGCTGCAGGTCGTGTCCACAGTTGGAGCAGTGTTGATGCTGCTGGGCATTATCGCCGTGGTGGCAGATTACGCGGTGTCGCGCCGAGCCTCCTCGCAAGTCAGTGGTGCCAGCACGATGAAACTTTCACTCGGTGTGGCGAGAGTTCCTGTCACCGTGGTGTCCTGGGTCCTTGCACTCGCGGTTACCCTCGGTCCGATCTTAGGGCTCGCTCACCGTGCGTTGCTTCCGGCCCCGGGTGTGCCGTTTACGTTGGAGACCATCTCGCTGTCGAATTTTCAGCGCACCCTGAGTAACCCGCGGGTGGTTGATGGTTTCACTAACTCGGTCGCTCTCGCAGGCGGTGCCGCACTACTGTGCGGTCTGCTGGGTTGGGCGATCGGCATTTTGGTCACCCGCACCCGCGCGCGTACTAACACGCCGCTATCTCTGGCTACATTGCTTCCGGCTGCACTCCCTGGGCTGATCATTGGCGTCGGATGGCTCATTGTGGGCAGGTACACGGGGCTCTACAACACCCGTTGGGTGATCCTGTTGGCATACGTCTGCGCCTTCACAGCCTTGGTGCTGCAGGCTGTGCGCGCACCGATGAGCAAGATTCCGGTTGCAGTGGAAGAAGCGGCACGAATTTCTGGCGCGGGTAGGGTGCGCTCAATCGTGGATACCTCGGGGCGAATGGCTGTACCAGCGGCGTTCTCCGGGGCAGTTCTCGTTGCAGTCACCGCGGTGCGCGAGCTCACCGTGTCAATTCTGCTCGTTGCTCCGGGCACCACAACAATTGGTGTGCAACTATTCAACCTCCAACAGTCCGGAAACTACAACCAAGCTTCAGCGCTTGCATTGATGTTTGCAGTAATCGGTATTGCCGCCCTGGCACTGACCGTGCGCACCCCTGACAAGGAGTCCTGATGAGTGACATTGCGATTGACGGCCTCAGCGTCGTATTCCCAGACGGTGCCGTTGGGTTGGACGACATCAACCTACGCGTTGGTAGCGGCGAGTTCGTAGCGCTAGTCGGCCCGTCCGGCTCGGGCAAAACCACGCTGCTGCGCACTCTCGCCGGGTTTGTGCAGCCCTCCACAGGCACGGTCTCCCTCGACGGCACAAACGTGACTCGCACACCGCCAGAAAAGCGGCGGATGGGCATGGTGTTTCAGCAGCACGCAGTCTGGCCGCACATGAGTGTTGCGGATAATGTCGCCTACCCGCTCAAACGCGCAGGTACGAGCAAGAAGCAACAACAACAGCTCGTCGAATCGACGTTGCGCACCGTTGGGTTGGAGAGCTACGGAGACCGGAAACCTTCAACGTTGTCTGGCGGTCAGCGGCAGCGAGTCGCACTCGCGCGCGCGATTGTGGCCAAGCCTCAAGTGCTGCTTCTCGACGAAGCTTTGTCGGCTCTCGACGAACCACTGCGAGACAGTCTTCGCCGAGAGCTTGTTGCACTGACTAAGCGGTCTTCCCTAACTACAGTGCACGTGACCCACGACCGCAAGGAAGCGATTGCCATCGCCGATCGCATCGCATTGCTGCGAGACGGAAAGCTCGAGCAGTTTGCCTCGCCGAGGGATATCGTCGCTCAACCAGCTTCGCCGTGGGTGGCCTCCTTTATCGCTGACGCGACGCTGTTAGAGGGACAAATTGTCGACGGCCGCGTGGTCGTCACAGCGCCTGCCATGGAATGGCCGGCTGCGCATGTGGAGATGGTTGGCGCATCAGGCCATAGAGGTGCTGTCACCGTTGCGGTGTTGCCTGAGGCGGTAGAAGTGGCAGCGCCAGGGGAGCGGGACGTACTAAACGGCCGGGTCACCTCCTCGCTTTTTGAGGTGTCCGGCTACTCGCTCACCATCGATGTGGACGGTGTGGAGTTTCGCGCACGCACTTCGGCCCGCACCACCCCAGAAGTTGGCGAAACGGTCGGCGTCAACGTCCACGCCCCGTTGGTCTACACCACATAAAAACGACCCTAACCTGCCGATTTGTTGGTGGACAATAGCGTCCTTTATTGTTAACAAGTCGCAAACAAGCGAGCGCGCCCCGTTCGTCTAGCGGCCTAGGACGTCGCCCTCTCACGGCGGTAACACGGGTTCAAATCCCGTACGGGGTACAAAGTACAACTCCCGATCCGGACTCCGGGTCGGGAGTTTTCGCATTGGTAGCCTTGGCCGGGTGACTACCCTGGAATACTTTGAAATCGACGTCTTCGCCACCGGCGCGTTCACCGGCAACCCACTCGCCGTTGTTTGCGGCGCCGACAACCTCAGCGACGAGCAGATGCAGCAGATTGCGTCCTGGACCAACTTCTCGGAAACCACGTTTCTGCTCGAGCCGACCAGCGAAGAGGCGGACTACCGCGTGCGCATCTTCACGCCGGTGGAGGAATACGCCTTCGCCGGGCACCCCACCCTCGGCACGGCGCGTGCGTGGCTGGAGCTCGGCAACACGCCGCGCAACCAGGGCTGCGTGGTTCAGGAGTGCGGGGTTGGCAACGTCGAAGTGCGTATCCAGGGCGACTCGCTCGCGTTCGCCACCCCGCCACTCAAGCGCGACGGCCAGCTCTCGCCGGAGGAAAAGGATGAGGTGTGCGAGACCTTTGGCGTCGAGAAGCAATTGCTTGTCAGCGCCGCCTTCGGTGACAACGGCCCCGGCTGGAAGCTGGCGCTCCTGGATGGCCTGGATGCGTTGTGGGCGCTTAAGAAGCCGGCGGGCAGCGGCCTGAAGGTGGCGTTTGCAGCGCTGACAGGTGGGTCCGATCCGGCCTATGAGCTGCGCGCATTCACACCGACGTTCGAGGACCCGGTGACCGGCAGCGCGAACGGCGCGATGGCGCAGTGGCTGCGAGGGAGGGGAGATGTACCTGCGCAGTACACGGTCTCGCAGGGCACGGCGCTCGGGCGCGACGGACGGGTGGAGATCACCGACGACGGGGAGAACATCTGGGTCGGTGGTCGCGCGCGGGTGCGGGTGCGGGGGACGCTGGACATGGGATAGAATAGGTGTGCGAATAGCGGGATGGTGATGTCGGCGGCGCTCGTATCGTGTGAAGCGTTCCCGACAGAAAGGGGCTGGCATGACCAATGCTCCCGTCGCGTCCCCGCGACTTATCCAAGCAATCAACACCGCAGCGTGGGCGCACCGCGACCACGTCCGTAAAGGCACCGACATCCCGTACGTTTCCCACGTATTCGGCGTGATGCACCTCGTCTCCCAGGTCACCGATGATGAAGATGTGCTCGTCGCGGCGCTATTCCACGACATTTTGGAGGACGTGCCCGAGGAATACAGCCCCGAGCGTATGGCCGAGGAGTTCGGCGACCGGGTGGTGGAGCTGGTGCGCGGGGTGACCAAGGACAGCACGCTTTCCAGCTGGCAGGACCGCTCGGACGCCTACCTGGCGCATCTGCGGGAGGCGGACGACGGCAGCGTGCTCATCTCCGCGGCCGACAAGCTGCACAACCTGTTGTCCATCCACGCGGACCTGGACCAGTTGGGCGATGAGCTGTGGGGCCGCTTCAACTCCGGCAAGGAGCGCCAGCTGTGGTGGTACCGCTCCGTGGCGGACCTGGTGCAGGAACGGCTACCGGGAAATCCGCTGGGTGAGGAGCTGGCCCGCCAGGTTGAGCGGCTGGAGGCACGCGGCGCATAAGCTGGAGCGCATGCAAAATTCGGTGATGAAGGTAGCGATTATCGGCGCCGGCCCGCGCGGCCTGTGGGCGTCAGAAGAGCTCATGGAACAAGCACGGGAGCGCGGCGCGGCTATCGACGTGACGGTGTTCGACGCCAAACCGTTGGAGGAGTCCTCCGCACCCGGGGCGTTTCGAGCTTCGGTGCCGGAAGAGTTCATCCTCAACGCACCCAAGTCCATCGTGGAGACGAAACTCGGGCCGCTCGACCCGGACGATGAGCTTCCGGACGATTTTCCCAGCCGCCGGCACGTCGGCGAGCACCTGGATAAGTCGTGGCGCGCGCTCGAGGAGAACCTGCCGGAGCGCTGCAGCCTCACCCACCGGGTGGAAAACATTGAGATGGTCGAGCCCACCGACAGCGGGGTGGACGTGCTCGGCGAGCACTTCGACGAGGTGCTCATGGTCACCGGGCATGCGCATGACTGGCCCGGCTCGCTCGCGCACGCGGACCTCGGCGACCTCAAGGTGGTCGCCCCCGCCTATCCGGCGTCGAACCTGGACGCAGTGAGCCCGGACGATGTGGCGTTGGTCCGCGGCGCCGCGTTGACCTTCATTGACGTGGTGAAGTACGCGGACGCGAAAGTGTTCTACCCCGTGACCCGGTCGGGGCGGTTCATGGAGGTCAAGGCGTACTTCGAAGGCAAGGCGAAGGAGGCGGCGCAGCCGCACATCGAGGAGGCCTCGCAGAAGATCCTCGACTGCGAAGGCCTCGAGGAGTTGGAAGACATCCTTGCGGACTGCGCCACGGAGATCCTCCGCATCGCCGGCGGCGACGGCGGGGAAGACGACATCCGGAAGGTGTTGCGCGGCGAGGACTTCACCGGCGATCCGGTAGCGGAGCTCCGCGCTTCCGTTGCGGCGGCGCGCGGGGAGCGCCCCTGGACGCCGGCGCTCGCCGTGGCGCTTGCATTCCGCGACACCTACGACGCGGTGATCGACCGCGCCTCCTACGGCGGCCGCCACACCTTGGGTGGGAAGGACTTCGACGCTTTCGTGTCCACGCTGGAGCGCGTCGGCTTCGGCCCTCCGGTGGAGTCCGCGCAGACCATGCTCGAGCTTATCGACGAAGGCCGGATCCGCATCGAGCTCATCGCCCGCGGCGAGGAGGACCTCCGCGACTTGGCCGAGGAGGTCAGCGCGACCGTCGTCATCGACGCGGTGCAGGCGCCGCCCGGGATTGTCGAAGGCACGCTGGTGGGCAACTTGGTGGACGCCGGAATCGGCCTGCGCTACGCCGACACGAATGCGCTGCACGTGAAGCCGGACGCCACGCTCGTGGGGCAGGAGCACCTCGCCGCGGCCGGCCGCATGAACGAAGGGCTGGTGCTCGGCCACGACACGCTGAAGCGCACCAAGCAGCACGGCATCGAACGCTGGGCTGACCGCGTGACCGCAGCTGCGGCAGAGCGCTAGAAACGGCTGCTTAAAACACAGAACCCGCCACTGCGACCTGGGGGATCGCGGTGGCGGGTTGTGCGTTTGGCGCTAGATGTTGAACTGCTTGCGGATGTCCTGAATCCACTGCGGGTGGACGTACGACAGTGCCGCGAAGATCGCGCCCAGCACCGCGATCAGGATTGCCAGGACCGTGAGGATGATGCCGCCGGTGCTGCTGCCGGACACGCTGCCCGCGGCGTCCTTGCCTGCGTCCTGATCCTCAGCCGGCTCCTGCGGCTCGGCGTTCTTGGTGATGGTCTCCTTGATCGTGGTCGGCACCGTCTTGGTCTTTTCCACGATCTTGGTTTCCGGCGAGGTCTGCGTGGACGTCTCGGTCACCGTGGCGGTGGCGACGGAAGTCTTGGTGGTGACCTCCGGCTCAGCGCCCTTGGTGATGGTGGTCGGCACCTCAACCGTCTCGGTCTTCGTCACGGTTTCCTTCACCGTGGTCGGCACCGCCTTGGTCTTCTCCACGACCTTGGTTTCCGGCGAAGTCTGCGTGGACGTCTCCGTCACGGTCGCGGTGCCAACAGAGGTATTCGTGGTGGTGACCAGCTTCTCGGAGGTCTGCGTCGTCGTGATTGTCTCCGGAGCAGGCTTCTGCTCGGTGATTGCCTGTTCAGAGGTCGGCTTCTGCTCGGTCGTCGGCTTCTGCTCGGTGGTCGGTTTCTGCTCGGTCGTCGGCTTCTCCGCGTCCTTCTTCTGCAGCGTGACCTGGTCCACCACGTACGGGGTGTTGATGTTGTAGGTGGTGAGCTTCAGCTCGGTCGGGGAGACGCTGATGTTGGTGTAGTCCGGGTTGTAGTCCTGACGCCAGCGGGCGGTGGAGTCGTGCGCCAGGTCGCGGGCACGCTCTTCGCGAATGTTGGGGTGCGTGTCGCCGAACTTGTCATGGAAGTCGTAGTACTTGCCGCCGGTTGCGGTGGTGGAGGTGAGGTAGAGCACCTCGCCATCCTCCGGGATGAGCACGTCGCCGGACTTGGCCGCGCCTTCGGGGATGACCGGGTCGAAGCCGTTCATCAGGTGGGAGCGGGTGTAGATGTGGTCGTGGCCGCTTAAGACCAGATCCACGCCAGCCTCGGACAGCTTCGGGGTGAGCTGCTCGCGCAGGCGCACCACATCCGAGTCGGTGTAGTGGGTGCCCTGAGAGAACGGTGCCTGGTGGATGCCAACGATGACCCAGTCCGCGTCCGCGCCGTTGGTGGCGATGGCGTCGTTAACAAACTGCGCGTGCGTCTCAATATCGGCCGCGTCCGAGCGGTTGCCGTCGAGGCCGATGAACAACACGTTGTTGTAGTTGAAGAAGTAGTTCGCGGTTGTGCCAACCTCGTTGGGCAGGAAGTAGGTGTCCTGGAAGTGGCGGTCCGGCGCGTAGGTCTCGTGGTTGCCCTTCAGCACAGCGAGGCGGTAGTTCTGCAGTTTCTCGGGCGCGGTAAACGCCTCGAGCTGCGCCACCGGTGCACCCCATCCCTCGGCTTGGTCGCCGAGGAGCATGAGGAATGCGGAATCCGGGTGCTCGCCGGTGGCGACGTCGACGGCCTTGTTCCATGCTGCGGACTGCTCGGCGATCTTGGCGCCCACGCCGATCTGCGCGTCGGCCATGGCCAGGAAGTTCCAGGTGTCGGAATCGGTGCCGGTGGTGAAGGTGCGCTGCTCGCTCCAGCCGCGGTCGTCGTTGCCGACGCGGTAGACGTACTCGGTGTCCGGCTCCAGGCCCGTCATCGTGGCCTCGTGCGGGTAGAAGATCGCGGCGTTATAAGGGCCGCGCGGGGATTCGACGCTGGTGACGTCGCCCGGGTTGTCCGCCGGCCAGTACTCCAGGTACTGCAGCTCGTTGGTCTTGGACTGCCACGCCAGGTTGGCCTCGGTGGCGTCCGAACCGATGCCGAGCACGATGCGGCTGATCTTAGAGTTGACGGCCTCTTCCTGAGCGGAGGCGTCAACGGCGACGGTAAACGGTGCAAACAAAGAAACAACCACCGCGGCGGCAACAGCGCTGCGGCGGTGGGAACGGTGGGGCTGGGATCGCAGAACAGTCATGTGCCCCTACATAAGTCACGCGGTTTTAACAGCCGGTTACAAGAATCTCGTCACCTCGGTGAATTTGAAGTGAACATTAGGCAACTCCGCGCAGTTGTAATGGCGCGGCACTGATAGCTCGTTGAAAGTAAGCTGCATGAGCTCAAAGTTCCGTGTGAATCGTCGTGTGTTCCTGCAAACTGTCGCAGCGACCGCTGCCGCAACCGCTATCGGCACCGGCGGCGCTTACGCCGCGCGGCGCGGCACGGTGTCCACCCCGGAAGAACCGGCCCCGGCAAGCGAGTGGGACCTGCCGTTCCTCCACGGCGTCGCATCCGGCGACCCGCTGCCGGACCGCGTGGTGCTGTGGACCCGCGTGACCCCGTCGCGTGAGGCGCTGCCGGGCTCCGGCCTGGGTGAGGGCGTGGAGCTGGAGTGGCAGATCGACACCTCGGAGGACTTTGGTAACCCGCAGACGGGCACCGTGACCACCTCGGCGGACTCGGACCACACTGTCCACGTCGACCCGGACGGCCTGGAACCGGCGACGGAGTACTTCTACCGTTTCATCGTAAAAAGCGGAGAGTTCGAGGGCGCGACCTCCCCGGTCGGCCGAGCGCTTACGGCGCCGGAGGCTGACGCGAGCGTGGACAACCTCAACCTGGCCATCGCCTCTTGCGCGAACTGGGAGTCCGGCTTTTTCGCCGCGTACGGCGACATGGCGCAGCGCGCCCGCGCAGGCGAGATCGACCACGTGGTCTTCCTCGGCGATTACATCTACGAGTACCCGACCGGCGAGTACGCAGGTAAGAGCGGTGTCGCGCGAATGCACCACCCGGAGTGGGAGATCACCACGCTGGAGGATTACCGCCAGCGCCACGGCCGCTACCGCACGGACCTCAACCTGCAGGCCGCGCACGCGGCGTGCCCGTGGATTGTCGTCTGGGACGACCACGAAACGGCAAACAACAGCTGGCTCAACGGTGCGGAGAACCACACCGACGGCCGCGTGGAGGGCGAGTGGCCGGAACGCTTGAGCGCTGCGAAGCAGGCCTACTTTGAGTGGCTGCCGGTGCGCGCGCAGTCCGCGGGTGAGGAGCAGCTGCTCTACCGCAGCTTCAAGTTCGGCGACCTGGCGCAGCTGACCATGATGGATCTTCGCACCTACCGCGACGCGGAGACCTCCGGCGCGAACTTCGCCAACGACGACCGCACGATGCTGGGCAAGGCTCAGTTCGATTGGGTGGCACAGCAGCTGCAGGAGTCCACGGCCCGCTGGGATGTGCTGGGCAACTCGGTGATGGTCTCGCCGATGCGATTTGTCACCATCCCGGACGACGAGAAGGCCAACATCGCTGCAGGTTATATGAAGGAGCGCGCAACGGGCATCGCGGTGAACTCGGATCAGTGGGACGGCTACGCCGCGGAGCGCGACCGCCTGCTCACCATGTTGGATGAGCAGGAGTCGAACGCACTGTTCCTCACCGGCGATATTCACTCGGAGTGGGCGAACTCGATCGCCTCGCCGTCCGGCTTCGGCGAGATCGGCTGCGAGATGGTCACCACTTCCATCTCTGCGCCGAATGTGGACGAGATCCTGACCACCGCGTTCGGCACTTACCACAAGGAAGACAACTCCACCTCGCTGCTGGTGGAGAAGGTTATCCGGGACTACAACCCGTGGGTCAACCACATCGACTTTGACGCGCACGGCTACGGCATCGCCAGCATCCACTACGACTACGTGGACATGCTGTACTACCGCGTCTCGGACGTGGAGGACCCGGACGCCGCGGTCAGCCTCGGCACGAAGCGCCAGTGGCGCATCGGCGAGGGGTTCGTCGAAGCATAAGCTGCTTATCGACGACGGTCGCGAAATCTGGGTGGGCGGGCTGGTCACCGCGCGCGTGCGTGGCACCATCGAGCTGTAGGCGGGCGGCCTACGTCATCATCACCTTGGTCTGGGCGACCGCCTCGTCCATGCGGCCGATCGCGTGGTGCAGCCGGTGACGCAGCCAGAGGCCGAGGAAGAGGAAAGGCAGCACGAAGAGGACGAGGCAACCGAGGGCTCGCCAGAAGTCCCAGCCGTAGGTGCCGAAGACCGCGGCGCGCATAGCGCGGATCGAGTAGGTCGCGGGCAGCCAGGGGCTGATCGCCTGCGTCCAGCCCGGCAGCAGCTGCAGCGGGTAGGCTCCGCCCGCAGCCGAGACCTGGAGCACCAGGATGAGCACGCCCACGGCTTTGCCGGCGTTGCTCAGGGAGAGCACCAGCGTGTAGCAGATCAGGTGGAAGACCAGGCTCGAGACCCACCCCGCCATGTAGAGGAGGAAGGGGTGCGCGGGCTCGATGCCCACGTAGACGATGAGCCCCGCCATGAGGAGCGTGGATTGGGCCAGGCCGGTGGTCACGAACGTCAGGTAGCGGCCAAAGTACTTCTGGCCCGCGGTGAGGCGGTCGGGATCGACCACGTTCTGTTCGATGGAGCGATCGTCCGTGCGCACGGCCACCGACGTCAACAGGGCGCCCACCCACAGGGCGAGCACCGTGTAGAGCGGGGCCATGCCGGCGCCGAAGCTGACGCGGGGGAAGACCTCCTTGCGCTCCACCTTGACTGGGTCGACGAGGGCGTCGGCGAGCACTTCCGGGTGGCTGGAGACGAGGTCGGCCAGCTTCGTCAGGTCCCCGCTCGAGCGCGCCTGCGCGATCGACTGCTTCGCCTCCTGCATCCTCGCCGCGTTGGCGCGCAGAGATTCCGCCGTGTCGCGCAGGTCCGCGCCGGAGGCTGCGAGGGTGTCGCGAAGCGAGCCGGGCCGGTTGGCCAGGGCAGAGGAGACGCCGTCCATGTCCGAGCGGGCCTTGTCGACGTTCGCGCGGACGTTGTCCAGCGAGCCCGACAGCGCCTCGAGGCGCGGGCGGATCCCGGTGTCGTAGGAATTCTTGGCCGAGTCCATCGCCTCGCGGGCCCGGGCGATCGAGTCCTCGATCTCCTGCCGGTCTGCGTTCTTCCCGTCCCGGCCGCCCTGCCCGGCGGTGAGGTGCGCGGCGGCGTCGTTGAGTCGGTCGCGCACGGCCGTCTGGCGGGCGATGGCGTCGTTGAGGTGGCCGACCACCGCGCGCACCCCCGGCTGGGCGTCGGGGGGAAGCGCCGGGCGACTTGGCCGTTGATGGTGTCGCGCAGGGCCGTGTACTGCTTCACCTGGACATCGATGCGCGCGGCGATGTCCGTCAGGCTCGCGGCGGTGGCCTGGGAGGTGGCGGAGGAGTCCGCCAGCAGCTGGTCGACACGTTCGCTCACGGCGGCGAAGCTTACCGACGTCGCCCCCAGCGCCGCCGCAAGCGCCGCGCCGTCTCCGCCGAGGCTCGCCCCGGTGACCCCGAGGTCGACGGGGTGGACCTGCCCGAGAGAGTCGCCCAGCGCCCCGGAGATCCGCTCGGCGCTGTCGACGAGCGGCACGCTCGACTCTGTGAGCGAGGCGAGCGCGTCGACGGTGTTGGCGCTGGAGAGCAGCTGGTCGCGGGCGTTGGCGGTGCGGGTCGCGATGGAGTCGAGCGCCTGCTTGGTCTCCGCCTCGTTGAAGTAGTCCGAGGTCGTCTCGATCAACCCGAATGACACCTCGGAGAGGGCCCTGGTGAACGACGCGCTGATCTGGGCGCTGACGCCCTGCGTGCCGCTGGAGATGAGCAGCGGGGAGATGGGGTTCTTCTTCTCGTTGATGTAGAGGTCGATCCGGCTGGGTTCGGCGTCGTCGGCGTAGAAGGTGAACATGTCGTCGCTCAGCGTGGGAGGCAGGACGATGGCGGCGTAGTACTCGCCGGATTTCGCGCCCTCGATGGCGTCGTCGACGTCGGTGATGACCCAGTCCATCGAGTCGTCGCGGTAGAGCTGGGAGAGCACCATGTCGCCGACGTTGACGGCCAGCGGGGTGAGGTCGCTCGTGTGGCCGCGGTCGGTGTTGGCCACCGCGACCTCGAGGCGATCGGTGTTGCCGAATGGGTCCCACGCGGCCAGCACGTTGAACCAGGCGAAGAGGCAGGGGATGGCGATGAGGCCGACCATGACGATGCCCGCCATGACGTTGGTGTAGAGCCGGCGCAGGTCGTTGTAGGCGATGGAGAAGACGGTTCTCACTTGGTGTCCTCGCTTTCGGCGTCCGCGGGCCCGATGGTGACGCTGGTGCCGGCGGAGTCGTGGCGGTGGATCACGGCGTCGCGCAGCTCGGCCTCGCCGAGGCGTGAGACCTGTTCGGCGTCGACGAGGCTCTGCGTGAAGTACTCCACCGCGCCGAGGTAGAGGGTGACCAGCAGCGACCAGGCGACGACGATGGCCAGCATGATCGTCTTGTCGGTGGGCAGGAGCATGGTGAGCAGGGTGATGATGGCGATGCCGACAACGCCCACGACGATCCCGCCGAAGATGAGGGTGCGGTAGTTCTCCCGCAGCATCCGCGCCCGCTTCTCGACGCCACCGCGGAACTCATCCCGGTCCGACAGGGCGGCCATGATGTCGGACGCGCGGTAGGGCGAGCCCATGACCTCCACCTTCTCGTTGGTGATCAGGTTCGTGCGCGCGAGCTGGCGGTTGAACAGGAGGTTGGCGTGCGAGGAGGTGAGTCGGAACAGCCACCCCAGGGCGAAGGCCGCGGCGGACATGGCGAGAAGCGCCGCCATGAAGCGGAGGTAGTGGTGGTCGTAGAACCCGGCGATGGTCTCGCGCATCGCGTCGATGCCGTAGCGGAAGGGGAGGAAGGGGTAGATGTGGCGGAAGAAGTCGGGCATGAGCTCGATGGGGTAGAGGCCCGACGCGCCCGGGATCTGGATGACGACGAGGAAGACGGCGATGCCGCGGCCAATGTGGCCGAGCGCGGAGACGATGGAGTAGATGATCGCCGTGTAGGCGACCCCGATGGCGATTGCGGTGGCGAGAAAGGCCGTGACGGACTGCATCTGCACCCCGAAGGCCACGTTGCCGAGCGTCACCACGACGGCCTGGAGCACCGAGAGCGTGGCGAAGAGGAGGAAGCGGCCGAGGTAGGCCTGGCCGACGGTGAGGCGGCGGAAGCCCTCGGTGTCGACCTCGACGCGGAAGATGATCGTCAGCACGAACGCGCCGATCCACAGGGCCAGGTTGGTGAAGAAGGAGGCCATGGAGCTGCCGTAGTTCTCCGTGGGGAAGACGGCCTGCTGCTCGACGGTGACGGGCGAGGAGATGTACTCGCCGATCTTCGCGGAGTTGAGGTTCGTGACAGTGTTGAGGGCCTTCGAGTCGGAGGTGGCCAGGAGGGCGTTGATGTCGGACTGGGCGGAGCGGGCGCCGTCGGCAAGCGTGCCGAGGTTGCCCGAGACCTCGTCGAGGATGCCGAGGCTGGCCGCGAGCTGGTTGTCCACCCCGGCGAGCAGGGAGGTCGTTTCCTCGCGCAGGGCACGCTGGCTGCTCAGCGCGCCGCGCACGGAGGCGACGCTGCCGGAGGCCTGCGCGAGCGAGGCGTTGATCGCGGGCACGGACTCGCCGAGCTGCTTGCTCGCGTCGCGCGCTGCGGCGTTGGAGTCGGCGGTCGCGGCCTCGAGGGAGTCGCCGAGCTCGCCTATCGACGCCAGCGCGGCGCCCGCGCTGCGGTCCACGTTGTTCAGGCCGTCGAGGACGGCGCGGGAGGCGGCGGTACGCTCCTCCAGCGCGCTGGCCGCGGCGTCGAGCTGAGCGCGGACCTCGGGCGATAGGGCCGCCCCGGCCGACATGGCACGCAGCTGCGCGGCGGCGGATTCGCCCTGCTTGACCACGCCGTTGACTTCGCCGACGGCCGAGCGCACCCGCCCCTGGGCGGTGCCGAGCTGGCCCGTCGCCTCCGCGATGGAGGCGCTGGCGGAGGCGGCGCCGAGGCTGAGTGCGTTGGTGGACTCGACGAGCGCGGCCGACGTGTCGGCGCTGAAACCGGCGGAGGACTTCTGCAGCTCGGCGATGATCCCCTCGGCCTCGCCGAGGGAGGAGTCCACGGACCGGAGGGTGTCGTCGACGGAGCCGACGAGGGTGTTCAGCTCGGCGACGACCGGGCGCGCCCCGATGATGCTCTGCTTCATCGTGGCCACCCGCCCCTGGGAGGCGTCGAGGTCGGCGGCGATCTGGCCGAAGCTCCCGGAGGCCTTGCCTCGGGCCTCCTCGGCGTTAGCGCGCGTCGCGAATCCTTTGTTGCGCAGCTCGGTCGCCGCGGCCTCGCCGACCTTCTTCTTGAAGGCCTCGGACACGGCCGTGTCGACGGCGGAGGCGCCGGCGTCGGTGATCGAGGGGGCGACGCCGTTGCTCTTCTCGTTGACGTAGTACTCCAGCACCGGCTGCGTGTAGGTGCCGCTGACCAGGCTCAGCAGGTCCTCGCTGAACTCCGGCGGGATGAGGAACATGGCGTAGTAGTCGCCGCGCATGAGCCCGTCGCGGGCCTCGTCCTCGGGGAGGAACACCCACCCGATCTTGTCGTTGCCCTTGAGCTGCTCGGTGATCTGCTCGCCGACGTCGACCTCGCCGACGCGTTCGGCGGAGGCGCCACGGTCGTTGTTGACCACCGCGATGCGGATGTTCTGGGTGTGGTTGTAGGGGTCCCAGAAGGCGTTGATGTTGAACCACGCGTAGAGCGCGGGGATGATGAGCACGCCGACGATGATGATGAAGGCCCGGGGAACGCGCAGTAGACGACGAATGTCCCGTACAAGAATCTGCCCGCTCTTTCTCACGTGGCGAGCGTACCCTCAAATAGAGCGTTAGGGGAAACGCCCCGGGTCTGGGCCAAACTCGAGTCCTTCAACCCCGGCGGCAGCGCCAAGGACCGCAGAGCCCGCGCCCTCGTCGCCGACGCCCTCGAGCGCGGCGTGCTCGGCCCGGGACTGGCAGGAGCCGACGCGCGGCGCGTGGCTCACCGAGGTACTCTCCGGTGGCGTCGCAGAGGCGCTGCGCGAGCGCGGGTTGCGTCTGTATCTTGAGCCGGGGCGCTCGCTTGTCGACGGCTGCGGGCTAACCCTTGCCGAAGTCGCCTTCACCAAGACCCGTTCCGACGGCGTGCCCCTGGTGGGCCTAACCATGAACCGCATCCAGTGCCGCACGGCCTCGGATAGCTTCCTCATCGACCCCTACCTGGTCAAGCGGACCCCGCCGAGTGAGGAGATCGAGGTGTTCTTGGTCGGCGCCTACTGCATCGAGGACGAACTGATCCTGCGGCGGAAGATCCGCTTCCCCCGCGGTGTGGCGGCGGGGGACCTCGTCGCGATCCCGAACACCGCTGGTTACTTCATGCGCATCCTGGCGAGCGCGTCGCACCAGATCCCGCTGGCGAAGAACGTGGTGTGGCCCGCGGGGCGCTTGGACGACATCGACGTTCGCTGAGGCCCGTTGGCGCCCCCAGTACCAGGCCGGAGCTCGGCTAGAGCTCGGCGCTCAGCCGAGCGGTGGCGTCCTTGAGCGCGGCGCCCCACTTGGCTGTGGGGCTCGGTCCGAGCCGCTCGGCCGGGCCGGAAATAGACAGCACGGCCACCAGCGCACCGTCCGGTTGGAACACCGGCGTGGACACCGATGCGAGCCCGACTTCGCGCTCGGCCACGGATTCAGCGAAGCCGTCGTCACGGACTTGCTGCAGGTCAGCGGCGTCGAAAGGCGCGTCGACGGGGGCAAAAGCCGCGAACACGCGGGCGGCGGAGCCGGCGGATAAGGTCAGGTGGGAGCCGACCGGGACCACGTTGTGCAGTCCGCTTTCGGGTTCCGCGGCGGCGATGCAGGTGCGCGTGGTGCCGGTGAGCTGGTAGAGCTGGGCGGACTCGCCAGTGGTCTCGACGAGATCTCGAAGCACCGGGGCCGCGGCCGCGAGCAGTCTCGGCGACGGCCCACCGGTGTAGCTGGGCAACGCGGGCCCAAGCGACCATTCGCCGCGTTCGTTGCGGGCGAGCACATGGTGCACCTCGAGTGCCGTGGCGATGCGGTGTGCGGTGGCCCGGGGCAGCTCGGTGGCGTCGCTGAGCTCTGCGAGCGATTTGTCGCCGCTGGCTACGGCCGCCACGATGGCGACTGCGCGGTCGAGCACTTTGATGCCTGATCCTTCGTTATACTGTCTCACAGTTCGAATCCTATCATCTCATTATGTGGGAAGGTGGGGAGGAAACGCGAAGGAGTTTGCTATGGCGGATACACCGTTGACGTTGGCGGAGAAGGTGTGGCGCGACCACGTGGTCAAGCAGGGCGAAAACGGCGAGCCCGACCTCATCTTCATCGATTTCCAGCTTCTGCACGAGGTCACCTCGCCGCAGGCGTTCGAGGGGCTGCGCTTGGCCGGGCGCACGATGCGCCACCCGGAGCTGCACCTGGCCACCGAGGACCACAACGTGCCCACCGAGGGGATCGTCTCCGGCCAACTGCTCGAGATCGCGGAGCCGACCTCGCGCACCCAGGTTGCCACGCTGCGCGAGAACTGCGAGGAGTTCGGCGTAACCCTGCACCCGATGGGCGACGTCAAGCAGGGCATCGTGCACACCGTCGGCCCGCAGCTGGGCATCACCCAGCCGGGCATGACCATCGTCTGCGGCGACTCGCACACCTCCACCCACGGCGCGTTCGGCTCGATTGCCATGGGCATCGGCACCTCCGAGGTGGAGCACGTCATGGCCACCCAGACCCTGCCGCTGAAACCCTTCAAGACCATGGCCATCGAGGTCACCGGCGAGCTGCAGGAGGGCGTGACCGCGAAGGATCTGATCCTGGCGATTATCGCCAAGATCGGCACCGGCGGCGGCCAGGGCCACATCATCGAGTACCGCGGCGAGGCCATCGAGAAGATGTCCATGGAAGCGCGCATGACCATCTGCAACATGTCCATCGAGGCAGGCGCGCGCGCCGGCATGGTCGCACCCGACCAGAAGACCTTCGATTACGTCGAAGGCCGCGAGTACGCACCAAAGGGCGCGGACTGGGACGCCGCGGTGGAGTACTGGAAGACACTGCCCACCGACGCGGGTGCCACATTCGACACCGTGGTGGAGATCGACGGCGCGTCGCTTACCCCGTTTGTCACCTGGGGCACCAACCCCGGCCAGGGCCTGCCGTTGGGCGAAAACGTGCCGGACCCGGAGGACTTCACCGACGAGACCTCCAAGCAGGCCGCCGCCAAGGCCCTGAACTACATGGACCTCACCCCAGGCACGCCGCTGCGCGACATCGCCATCGACACCGTATTCCTGGGCTCGTGCACCAACGCCCGCATAGAGGACCTGCGCGCCGCCGCCGAGGTGGTCAAGGGCCGCACTATCGCGGGCAACACCCGCATGCTGGTCGTGCCCAGCTCCACGTTGGTCAAGCAGCAGGCGGAGGAGGAAGGCCTGGACAAGATCTTCACGGACTTCGGCGCCGAGTGGCGCACTGCCGGGTGCTCGATGTGCCTGGGCATGAACCCGGATCAACTGAAACCGGGGGAGCGGAGTGCGTCGACAAGCAACCGCAACTTCGAGGGACGGCAAGGCCCCGGCGGGCGCACCCACCTTGTCTCCCCGCTGGTCGCTGCGGCGACCGCTGTCACCGGCCACCTCGCAAGCCCCACAGACCTGTAAAGGAGCACCCCGATGGAGAAATTCACCACCCACACCGGTGTCGCCGTGCCGCTGACGCGCTCGAACGTGGACACCGACCAGATCATTCCGGCGCGCTACCTCAAGCGCGTCTCCCGCACCGGCTTCGAGGACGGCCTGTTTTCCAACTGGCGCGAAAGCGAACCCGGGTTCGTGCTCAACCAGGACGCTTACGCCAACGGCTCCGTGTTGTTCGCAGGGCCCGATTTCGGCACCGGCTCCTCGCGCGAGCACGCCGTGTGGGCGCTGATGGACTACGGCTTCCGCGTCGTGTTCAGCCCGCGCTTCGCCGACATCTTCCGCGGCAACTCCGGCAAGGCCGGGCTGTTGGCCGCGAACCTGCCGGAAAGCGACATCGAGCTGATCTGGAAGCACTTGGAACAGCACCCGGGTGAGACCGCCACCGTGTCGCTGGAAGACCGCACGGTCACCGTCGGCGACAACACGTTCGTCTTCGAGGTGGACGACTACACCCGTTGGCGCCTCATGGAAGGCCTCGATGACATCGGGCTGACGCTTCGCGACGAAGACGCGATCGAGGCCTTCGAAGCGAAACGGCCGGCGTTCAAGCCGGCCGTGCGGTAAGCGCTAGTCCTGCGCCGCTTCCTCGTCGAGGCGCTGGGTGACCTCCGGCGCGAACTCGGTGAGGAAGTCGCGCGAGGCGGCCACCACGCCCTGGATGCCGGTGAGGATGTGGGACTCGAACTGGTTGTCCGTGTACTCCCAGTGGCCGGGCAGGCTGTAGGCCACGCCTAGGGCAGTCACCCCGCGCTCCTCGTCTTTGAGCGCGGTGACGGTGGGGTAGGCCTTGGTGTAGTTGTACTGCTCGGCCCAGTTGCGGATGTCCTCGTAGCGATCCGCGCCGATGGAATCCACCGCGACCGAAGAAATCACGTTGATGTTCGGGGCGATGTGCGCGATTTCCAGGCCGATGCGCGCGAAGCCGGTGCGGATGGCAAACTCGCTCGCCTCGTCGTACTGCCAGCCCTGCTTGGCAAAGACGTCCTTGACGCGCTGGATGGACAGGGGCTTCAGGGTGTCGTTGCTCATGGGTGTTACGCCTCCTTAGCGCCGTCGTTGAAGGATTCTTCGCGGCCCGGGAAGGTCGCGCGCAGCTCGCCGGCCACGTGGTGGATGGCGGAGAAGAAGTACTCGCACATCTCGCGCAGCTGGGAGTCGGCGAAGCCGTCGCCGGAGAAGAACGGCGCCTCCATGATCGCGATGGCGGTGCCGTCCTCGCGCTGCACCGGGTGCACGCGCACCAGCGGCAGGGTGCGGTTCATCACGTTCGCGAACTCGCGAAGCTTCTCGACGTCCTCCGGTTGATCCACAACCGCCATCCACCTAGACGTTGCCTTGAATCCCTCGCGTTCGACCTCGAAGAAGACCACCAGGCCGGGAAACGCGGTGCGGACCTCGCCGCCGTCTTCGCGGAAGTACTTCAGGTCCATGCCTTCCAGCGTGGAGGCGATGCGTTCCTGCGTCACCGGCGGGAATGCGGTGGGGGTGGGGGAAGTCATAAGTAGAATCCGTTCCTTTCTTTTTCAGCTACAGCACCGGCAGTGCGGACGGGACGTAGTCGGCTCCGGTGAGCTGGCCGCCGTGGAAGCTCAACACCCACACGGAGCCCTTCTTCGCGTGGATCTCCGTGTCGATGGGCAGAGTGCCCTGCGCAGACAGCCAGGCGATCATGCCGGGGATGACATCGCCCTGGGCGCAGACCACGGAGGTGCCGCCCTGCTCGATCACCTCGGTGAAGGCACGCTGCGCGCCGACCATGTCGGACAGCCACGCCCCGTCGCCGAAGCGCTCGTCTACGGCCACGTCGATGCCTAGCTCGTCCGCAAGCGGGGCGACGGTGGTCTGGCAGCGCTCCGGTGCGGCGGAGTAGATCCGCTCAGGAGAAAACGCGCTGAGCAGCGGGACCAGCATCTCGGACTGGCGGCGGCCCTTCTTGTCCAGCGGGCGCAAGTTGTCGTCGCCGGACCACTTCTCGCGCTCGTGCGCGTGGGCGTGGCGCACGTACAAAACGCGCGCGTCCGCCGGGGTGCCGAAGCGCTTCTGTGCCTTGCGCAGCACCTGGCGGTCCAGGTCGTAGGTCATCAGCGCGCAGGCGTCGTCGATAGACAGCCAGCGGATCTCGTCCACCTCGTCGTTGGGCTCGAACTCGCCTTCGGTGACCTCACCGGTCCAGTAGTAGACCACCTTGGTGGTCTTCTTCACCGGGTAGACGGTCTTGCCCAAAAGCTTGCCCAGGCGCACGTCGAAGCCGGTTTCTTCCTTGATCTCGCGCACCGCGGTCTGCACCAGGGACTCGTCCGGGTCCAGCTTGCCCTTGGCCAAAGACCAGTCGTCGTAGTGCGGGCGGTGGATGCACGCCACCTCCAGCGAGTCGGGGTTGTTCAGGTCGCCGCGCCACAGCACCGCTCCGGCGGCAAGCGTGGTGCGCTTGAACTCGCTTTGCGGGTGGTTGGGGATTTGCTGCAGGCGCCCGGTGAGGAACATTTCACCGCGCGTGTCCTTGTCCTGCTCGTGCAGTTGGCGGTCGTCATTTGGCATACGTTCCATTGTGTCGCAGACTCGGCGGGCGCGCTAGGTCCGGTCAGGGTCCGGGAGGGGTGGTACGTTGAAGCGGTTGAAAAACGCTGGGAGGACGCACTGATGGTCAACGTGGCAGTACTGGGCGCCGGTTCCTGGGGGACCACCCTCGCCAAGGTGTTCGCGGACGGGGGCAACCCCGTGAGCCTGTGGGCGCGGCGCGAAGAGCTCGCCCGCACAATCCAAAACACGCGGGAAAACCCCGAGTACCTGCCCGGAATCGAGCTGCCGGCGGCCATCCAGGCCACCTCGAACGCCGCCGAAGCCCTAGAGAACGCGGCGATCGCCGTCTTCGGCGTGCCCAGCCAGACCATGCGCGACAACCTCACCCGCTGGGCGCCGGACTTGCCCGGCGACGCCACCTTGGTCTCCATCTCCAAAGGCGTGGAATCCGGCACGCACATGCGCATGAGCGAGATCATCGCGGAAGTCACCGGGGCGGAAAGCGAACGCATCGCGGTGCTGTCCGGGCCGAACCTCTCGCGCGAGGTCGCCGAGGAACAGCCGGCCGCCACCGTGATCGCCTGCGCCGACGAAAACCGCGCCAAGCTCGTCCAAGCCGCGTGCGCCACCACCTACCTGCGGCCGTACACCAACACCGACGTGGTGGGCTGCGAGATCGGCGGCGCGACCAAAAACGTCATCGCACTCGCCTGCGGCATGGCGGCCGGGCAAGGCCTGGGGGACAACACCTTGGCCACCCTGATCACCCGCGGCCTGGCGGAAATCACCCGATTGGGCGCGGCGCTTGGCGCGGACGCGCGCACCTTCGCCGGCCTTGCGGGCATGGGCGATTTGGTGGCCACCTGCGCCTCGCCGCTGTCGCGCAACCGCACCTTCGGCGCCGCGCTCGGGGAAGGTGCGAGCATGGACGAGGCCCGCGCCGCCACCAAGGGCCAGGTCGCGGAGGGGGTGGTGTCCTCGCGCAGCATCTTCCAGCTCGCGGAGAAGCACTCCGTGGAGATGCCGATCACCCAGGGCGTGTACTCGGTATGCCACGAAGGCATGAAAGTCGCCGACGTCATCGCCGCGCTGATGGGTCGCAGCAAGAAAGCGGAGTAGCGCCCGGTAGGCTAGCTCCCCGTGATCCGCATAGCTGTTTTGTACGGTGGCATGTCCACCGAGCACTCGATTTCCTGCATCTCCGCCGACTCGGTCATGTCCCACATGCCCGCAGACTACGAGGTGTTTCCCATCGGCATCACGCAGGAAGGCGTGTGGGTTGAGGGTGTGACGAATCCGGCGGAGGGGGCGGAGCTTCCCGTCGTCAAGCATGGGCGCGAAGTTGCGCTCTCCTTGAACCCGCAGCGCAAGGGATTGCTTTACGATGTCACCTCCGGCGAGCCCATCACCACCGTCGATGCCGTCTTCCCGGTGCTCCACGGCAAGTATGGCGAGGACGGCACAGTCCAAGGCCTGCTCGAGCTGGCCGGGGTGCCGTACGTCGGCCCGGGCGTGCTGGCGTCCGCGTGCGGGATGGACAAGGAGTACACCAAAAAGTTGGTGGTGGCTGCCGGGATCCCGGTCACGCGCGAGGTGATCTTGGACGGCGCGCGCGAGCTCACCGAGGCAGAGCGTTCGCACCTGGGGTTGCCGGTGTTTGTGAAGCCGGCCAACGGCGGGTCCTCCATCGGCGTGTCCAAGGTGACCAGCTGGGAGGCGCTGCCGGCGGCGGTGTCGCTGGCGCTGGAGTCCGACGGCAAGGTCATCGTCGAGGCTGAGCTGGTCGGCGACGAGGTGGAAGTCGGGGTGCTGGAGCGCCCCGACGGCACCGTCGCCGCGTCCGTGCCTGCCAAGCTCAACGGCACCGAGGACTCCGCGGAGGGCTTCTACGGCTTTGAGACCAAGTACCTCGAAGAAGGTGTGACTGCCACCATCCCGGCGCCGTACTCGGACGAGCTGATCGCCCAGCTGCAGGACATGGCGGTGACCTGCTTTCGGGCGTTGGACTGCAAGTCGCTGGCGCGCGTGGACTTCTTCGTCACCGACAACGGGCCGGTGCTCAACGAGATCAACACCATGCCCGGCTTCACCGCCATCTCCATGTACCCGCAGGTGTGGGCCGCCACGGGCGTGGACTACCCGGAGCTGCTGAGCACGCTGATCCGCACCGCGCTGCGGTAGGGGGTGCGGGCCTAGGCCTGCCCGGTGTGCTCGGCGACGAGGTTGGTCAGGTTCGTGATCGCCTCGTTGCTCTCCGCCTGCGGCAGCGACGCGGCCACCTGGACGTCGCGGCCCATCGCGTACCAGGTGGAAGCGGTGGTGCCGTTGGCCAGCTTCACGTCCTCGAACCACGGCACGCCGTTGACCTGGTCCAGGCGCGCGCCCGGGCCGTAGTTCTCCGGGGCGGCGACGCCGCAGCGCAGCACGATCGCGTCTTGGCCTTCGGCGGACCAGGCCACGGTCTGCTCGCTCACGGCGTCGACGCGGGTGTAGCCGTCGGCGATGGAGTCGGGGGCCGCGGCGAGCAGGCTGTTGCAGGAAGCAGCGCCAGCGCCGCCACCAGCGGCGAGGTCCGCGAGCGGCGCGGGGTGCTGCTCAGGGGCTGGGCCGGTCAACGCGGAGGTGTCGATGCCGGCGACGGGGGCGGTGCCGTCGCGAAGCTGCTGCGTGTCGGCGGTGACGGCGAGGACGGGGGAGCGGTCCACCGTGAACCAGGTGGCAAGGGTGGATCCCGGGGTGGCGTCGTTGACGCGCAGCCAGCGCGCGCCGTCGACGTCCTCGGGCTGCGAATACGGGGTGTACTGCGCGGGCGCGTCCACGCCGCAGCGCAGGGTGATGCGCTCGGTGGAGGAGGCCTGCCACGCGGCGGCGCCTTCGGGGGCGGGCTCGGCCAGTTCGGCGCGTTTGAGGTCGGCGAGGGTGGACGGGAGGGCGTCGATAAGCGATGTGCACTCTGAGGAAGACGCCTCGGGCGCGGGAAGCTGCGTCATCGCCACCGGCTGCAACGCCACGCGGTTGAAGAACACGCGCGCGCCGACGAGCACGCCGAGCACCAGCGCCACCGCCAGCCCAAGACTGACGTAGATGGTGGTGCGGTTAAATTGAGCATCATGCGCCGTGGAACCCATGGCGGCTGAGTCTAGTGAAAGGGTGCGCGCAGACGTGATCGAGACAGACTTTCCCACCGATGGGCCGACACTGGGCGAGCTCGGCGAGCGCGAAGTCATCGCGCTGATCCGCGCCCAGGCGCCGTCCGCGCTCAACGGCGACGACGCCGCGGTGCTCACCCAAGCGGCGCCGAACTCCCGCGTGGTGGCCAGCACCGACATGCTCGTGCAGGGCCGCCACTTTACCGCCAAGACCACCACGCCCTACCTGCTGGGGCGCAAAGCGGCGCTGCAGAACTTCGCGGACATCGAGGCAATGGGCGCGCGTCCGATCGCGGCGTTGATGGCGGTCTCCGCGCACCCGGATACCCCGGCGAAAGTGCTGGAGGAGCTCGCGCGCGGGGTGGGCGACATGGCGTCGGACTACGCCTGCGAGCTCGTCGGCGGCGATGTCACGGGCGGCGACTACCTGGTCGTGTCCGTCACCGCCATGGGAGCGCTCGGCGGCAACCGCCCGCCGCTGACGCTGGACGGAGCTCGCCCGGGTCACCGCGTGATCGCGCACGGGCGCATCGGGTACTCCGCGGCGGGTCTGGCGCTGCTGCAGGCGGGCGTGGACGTCCCGGCGCAGCTCGAGCCACTGGTCGCCGCGCACCAGGTGCCGGAGCTGACCCCGGGCCGCGGCGTGGTGGCGCGCGCTGCGGGGGCGTGCTCGATGACGGATAACTCGGATGGGCTGATCCGGGACATCACCCAGCTTGCGGAGGCATCCGGAGTGGGTATCGACTTTGCGTCCAACGCTCTCGCCCCCGACCGGCTGCTGGTGGAGGCGGGCGAGCTGCTCGGCGTGGACCCGTGGGAGTGGGTGCTCGGCGGCGGCGAGGACCACACGCTCATCGGCACCATCGAAGGCTCCGCGCCGGTGGGCTTCCGCTCCATCGGTGCGGTATCCAGGAAACAAGGCGTGCGTATCGACGGCTCCGCGCCCGCCACCGACACAGGATGGGAGAGCTTCTGATGTTGCCCGTGCACGAATCCTGGCAAGCGCCGCTGGCGCCTGTGGAAGACCAGATCCACGCCATGGGCGACTTCCTGCGCGCAGAAGGCGAGTACCTGCCGCGCGGCAACGACATCCTGCGCGCGTTCGCGGACCCGTTTGAGGACGTGCGCGTGCTCATCCTGGGCCAGGATCCGTACCCGACGCCGGGGCACCCGATGGGTCTGGCGTTTTCCACCCAGCCCGGTGTCGCGGCGCCGCGTTCGCTGGTGAACATCTACAAGGAGCTTGAGGCCGATCTTGGCGTCCCGCCGCGCAAGGACGGGGACTTGAGCTCCTGGTCGAAGCAGGGGATTTTGCTGCTGAACAGGGTGCTCACCGTGCGCCCGGGCGCCCCGGCGTCGCACCGCGGCAAGGGCTGGGAGGCCGTGACGCAGGCGGCGGTTGAGGCGCTGGTGGCCCGCGGCACGCCGCTGGTGGCCATCCTGTGGGGCCGCGACGCGCAGACGGCCGCGAAGTGTCTGGGCGGCACCCCGCGCATCGAGTCGCCGCACCCCTCGCCGCTGTCCGCCTCCCGCGGTTTCTTCGGCTCCCGGCCGTTCTCGCGGGCGAATCAGGAGCTGGAGAAAATGGGTGCCCAGCCGGTCAACTGGGCACTCTAAGCAGAACCTGTAAACTCTCTCAGCATGTCTGCATCTCCGCTTTCTAACGGCGCACGCCTGCTCGCATGGTCCCGCCGCGCCTTAAGCGAGCTGGAGCGCAAGCGCGCGGAGATCAACGAGCTCAACGTGTTCCCGGTTCCGGACGGGGACACCGGCTCCAACATGGCGCACACGATGGCTGCTGCGGTCGAGGCCGCCTCGGAGCTGGAAGACGGCGCGGGCTTGACCGAGGTCGCCGAGGCGCTGGCCGTCGGCGCGGTGCGCGGTGCGCGCGGGAACTCCGGGGTCGTGCTCTCCCAGATCCTGCGTGGCCTCGCCCAGGCTGCCAGCTACGGGGCGACGGAAGGCGAGATGCTTGCCGTCGCGCTCACCAACGCCGTCGGGTTCGTGGACCGCGCTATCGCGGAGCCGGTCGAGGGCACCATCATCACGGTGCTGAGCGCCGCGGCCGACGCCGCACGACCCAACGCGCACCTCCCGCTTGCCGACGTCGCTGCCGCCGCCACCGCCGCCGCCGAAGACGCCCTGCAGCTCACGCAGAACCAGCTGCCGGCGCTGCGCGAGGCCGGAGTCGTCGACGCCGGTGGGGCGGGCCTGGTGGCGGTGCTGAACACGCTGACGGTTGAGGGGGAAGGTGAGCGGGAACCGGAGGACGTCGATAGGCAAAAGCCCGAAACCCACGGCACCCAGGGCGAGCTGGAAGTGATGTTCAGCTTCCGCGGGGACTTGGAGGCGCTGAAAGGCGAGCTGGCGGGGCTGGGCGACAGCCTGATTGTCGCGCCGCTGAACGACGGCGAGGCCACGGTGCACATCCACTCCCGCGACGCCGGCACGGTTATCGAGGCTGCATTTGCGTTAGGCGAGGTAGCTGACCTGCGCCTGGAGGTGCTCACGAGCGCCGTGGCGGCCGGCGCGCCGGAACGCCTGATCATCGCGGTGACCCCGCCGGGGTCTGTGACCAGCCTGTACGCCGCATCCGGCGCGGTGACGGTGGTGCCGGGGCCGAACGTGGCGGCGGACATGCTCGACGCAATCACCCGCTCCGGCAGCAACGAGGTGATCGTGCTGCCGAACGGGCAGCTGAGCAACAGCGAGCTCGCGGAAGTGGAGAACGCGGCGCGCGCGGTGGAGCAGTCCATCACCATCCTGCCCACGGTGCGGCTGGTCTCCGGTATCGCGGCGCTGTCCGTGCACGACCCGGCGCAGCCGTTGGCCACCGCCGCCTTCGCCATGTCCGAGGCGGCCGGCGAGATGCGCACGGCGCTCGCGTTCCGCGCCGAGAAGGGTGCGCTGACCTTGGGCGGGGCTGTTGCGAGGGGCGACGTGGTGGTCACCTCACGCGGCGAGCACATGCTCATTGCCGACGAGCCGATGGAGGCCGTGGAGCGCGCCTGCCGCCGCCTGCTCGAGCACGGCGGGGAACAGGTGAGCATCCTGTTCGACCCGAACGAGTTGCGCGCGGACGCGTTGGAGGAGCTCGCGGGCAAACTTGGTGTCGACGTGATGGTCTATCCTGCGGACGGACTGCAAGCCTGCGCGGAGATTGGGGTGGAGTAGATGCTGGGTTTCGAGGACACGCGCCCGCTCAACCTGGTCATTCCGCTGAAACAGGCCAAGGCGATAGGCAAGCACCTCGACATCCACACCTGCGGCGAGCTGCTGCGCTACTACCCGCGGCGCTACCTGCACTACGGCACCGGCGCCGACCTCGCCGGGGTGAAACCGGGCGACACGCTCAACGTCATCGGCACGGTCGTGGGCACCGAGCAGTTCACGTCCAAGAAACAGCCGAAGCGGCCCATTTACAAGGTGCACGTGGACGACGGGCGCCAGGTGTTTTTGGCCGCCTTCTTCGGCTCCCACTACGCCCAGCGCGTGCTCAAAGAAGGCCGGCGGGTGATGCTGACCGGCAAGTACGACGTGTTCCGCAACCAGCCGCAGCTGTCGCACCCGGACTTCGTGCTTCTGGACGGCCCCACGCAGGCCACCGGCGCGCTGAAACAGCTCGGCCACTTCGGCGACATCGAGCAAATCATGAGCGGGCGTGAGTGGCTGCCCATCTACCCGGCGGTGAAAAACGTCAGCACCTGGACCATCATGGGCGCGGTGCATGCGGTGCTCAAAGAACTTCCGCCTATCGACGAGCCTCTCGGCTTCACCCCAATAGGATTCTTGCCCCTGAACTCGGCTGTCCACCAGATCCACGAGCCGGGCCCGCCGGGACCCGCCCGTGCGCTGGAGCGGCTGAAGTACGACGAGGCGCTGTCCGTTGCCCTGGCCATGGGCGTGCGGCGCGCCGACGCGGAGGCCCGCAGCGCCGAAGCGCTGCCGCGGGTCGTGGGCCGCGATGAGGACCTGCTGGTGCAGCGCTTGCCGTTCCCGCTGACCTCCGGCCAGGACGAGGTGGTCGCGGAGATCACCCGCGATATGGCGCGCACCGTGCCCATGAGCCGGCTGCTGCAGGGAGAGGTCGGTTCCGGCAAGACCATTGTGGCGCTGATTGCCATGCTCCAGGCCGTGGACAACGGCGCGCAGTGCGCCTTCCTCGCGCCCACCGAAGTGCTGGTGCTGCAGCACGCCCGCTCCATGACGAAGGTGCTGATGAATGCGGGTCTGCCCACCCGCGTGGTGGCGCTGACCGGGTCCATGACGGCGGCGCAGAAGCAGGACGCGCTGCTGAAGATCGTCACCGGCGAGGCCGACATCGTGGTGGGCACCCACGCGCTGATCCAGGATGGGGTGGAGTTTTTCCGCCTCGGGCTTGTGGTGGTGGACGAGCAGCACCGCTTCGGGGTGGAGCAGCGCGACGCGTTGCGCGCCAAGGCGGGGGATGAAACCCCGCACCTGCTGGTGATGACGGCGACGCCGATCCCGCGCACCATCGCCATGACCGTCTTCGGCGACTTGACCGTGTCCACCCTGCGCGAGCTGCCCGGCGGGCGAAAACCCATCCAGTCCGCGGTGGTGCCACAGTTCAAGCCGCGCTGGGTGGCGCGCGCCTGGGAGAAGATCCGCGAGGAGGTCGCCGCCGGCCACCAGGCGTACGTGGTCTGCCCGCGCATCGACGGCGAAGGCGGCGTGCTCGAGGTCTTCGCCGAACTCGCGTCCACGGAGTTCGAGGGCTTGAACGTCGCGTTTTTGCACGGCCGGATGAAGGGCGAGGAGAAAGACACCGTCATGGCGGACTTCGCCGCCGGCGGGGTGGACGTGCTGGTGGCCACCACGGTAATCGAGGTCGGCGTGGACGTGCCCAACGCGACGGTGATGATGGTGCGCGAGTCCGAGCACTTCGGCGTCTCCCAGCTGCACCAGCTGCGCGGCCGCGTTGGCCGCGGCGGCAACCAGTCGCTGTGCCTGTTCCACACGCTGGCGAAGGAGGGGACCCCGTCGTTTGAGCGCGTGAGCCAGGTCGCGTCCACCACGGACGGCTTCGCGCTGGCGGAGCTGGACCTGCTCAACCGCCGCGAGGGCGACGTACTGGGCACCCAGCAGTCCGGCATGCACCGCACGCTGAAGCTGCTCAACCTGGTGGAGGACTTCGAGCTGGTGCGCCGCGCATACGACGACGCCGCGCGCCTGGTGGCGGACAACCTCGAGTTCGCCCGTGCCGCCACCGCGGATTTCATTCCGGAGGACTTCGAATACTTGGACAAGAGCTAGGGCGTTAGAGTTGTGGCCATGAACCGCATCATTTCCGGCGAGGCCCGCGGCCGCAAGATCAAGGTGCCGCCAGAGGGCACACGTCCCACCTCGGACCGGGCTCGCGAGGGCCTGTTTTCCTCCCTGCAGGTCCGCTTCGGGTTCGTGGACATGAACGTTCTCGACCTGTTCGCCGGCTCCGGCGCGCTGGGGTTGGAGGCTGCCTCGCGCGGCGCCGCCGAGGTGGTGCTGGTGGAAAACAACCCGGAGGCCGTGCGCGTCATCGAGTACAACGCCGGTGTGGTCGGCCACCCCAACGTGACCATCGAGCCGGTGAAAGCGTCGACCTACCTCGCCCGCGCGCCGCGCAACCACTTCGACATCGTGCTCGCGGACCCGCCGTACGAGCTCGCGGATGAAGCCGTCGCGGAGATGGTGGAGGCGCTGAAGCCAACGCTTCACGACGGCGCCGTGGTCGTCGTCGAGCGCCACCGCGAAAGCCCCGAAACGGCCTGGCCACAGGAGTTCACCCCGACCGGCCAGAAGCTGAAGAAGCGCCTGTACGGCATCGCGCGCATGGACATGGCCGTGTACACGGACCCGGAAGCAGAGGTGGAGGAATAAATGACTACCGCAGTGTGCCCAGGCTCGTTCGATCCGATCACGAACGGCCATCTGGACATTGTCACCCGCGCTTCGCGGCACTTCGACGAGGTGGTGGTCCTGGTCACCGGCAACCCGACAAAGACCTCGGGGCTGTTTTCCATCGACGAGCGCGTCGAGCTGATCCGCGAGGTGATCGCGCACCTGCCCAACGTCCGCGTGGACAGCTGGGGCGGGCTGCTTGTGGACTACACCTCCGCCCACCACATCACCGCCCTGGTTAAGGGCTTGCGTTCTTCGTTGGACTACGAGTACGAGCTGCCCATGGCGCAGATGAATCGCCGCCTGACCGGGGTGGACACTTACTTCCTGCTCACGGACGAAAAATACGGCTACATTTCGTCCTCGCTGACCAAGGAAGTAGCCAAGTACGGCGGCGACGTCACCGGCTTGGTGCCGGATTCTGTGCGCGAGGCGATGGCGGAGAAGTACCGCTAGTGCTTGTCGCTTTGGGCGTCGGCGTTGCCGTCGCGGTGGGCGCGTGCCTGCAGCGCATCTCCGGCATGGGCGTGGGGCTGATCGCCGCCCCTGTACTGTCGCTGTTGCTCGGGCCTGTCGACGGCATCCTGCTGGTCAACCTCCTCGCCGTCATCAACGCGGCGACCAACACCTGGGGCATGCGCGCAGACGTGGACTGGAAAAAGTTCGCCCCGATCGCGCTCGCGCTCGTCTTCGGCGTGGTCCCGGGGACTTGGGTGGTGGCGAACGCGCCGACCAACGTGCTGCTCGTGCTGGTCGGGGCGCTGCTGCTGCTCGCGCTCTCGGTGGTCACGCTGGGCAAGCGCTACGTGCCCCGGGTCGAAGGGGTGGTGCCAGCGGCCGCGTCCGGTGTGATCGGCGGGTTCATGAACACCCTGGCCGGGGTGGCAGGGCCTGCGATCACGGTGTACGCGGAAGCTGCCCGTTGGCCGCAGCGGGTCTACGCCGCCACGCTGCAGCCGATCTTTTTGGTTGCCGGCACGCTGTCCTTCACGGTGAAGGTGGTCGCCGGTGCCGCCGACGTGACGGGCATCGAGCCTGCGCTGTGGGTCGCCACGCTGGCCGCTTTGGCGGTAGGCATTGGCGCGGGCAAGCGGCTGGCGCCCCGGGTGCCGTCTACAACCGCGCACAAAATAGCGCTGGGTTTAGCTTTCGCCGGCGGGGTGACGGCCCTCGTGCGCGGGCTTTTGACCTAAGTTTTTGTACGAATCGACAGCTGATTTGCGTTTGCCCAGGTCAGTTTCCGACCAAATGGGCAAAATGTCGATTCGTACAAAAATGCGCGCCTAGAACAGGGTGGACACGAACGCCTTGGTGCGCTCGTGCTGCGGGTTGTCCAGCACCTGCTCCGGGGTGCCGTACTCGATGATCTGGCCGCCGTCCATGAACGCGACCTTGTCGGCCACCTCGCGGGCGAACGCCAGCTCGTGGGTCACCACCAGCATGGTCATGCCCTGCTCCGCCAGCTCGCGCATCACGCGCAGCACTTCGCCGACGAGTTCGGGGTCGAGGGCGGACGTGGGTTCGTCGAAAAGCATGAGCTTCGGATCCATGGCCACCGCGCGCGCGATGGCCACGCGCTGCTGCTGGCCGCCGGAGAGCTGGATGGGGTAGGCGTCGGCCTTGGTGCCCAGGCCGACCATCTCCAGCAGCTCCATCGCGCGGGCCTTTGCCTGGTCCGCCGGCTGGCCCTTGACGTGCACGGGGGCCTCGATGATGTTGTCCAGGACCGTGCGGTGACCGAAGAGGTTGAAGTTCTGGAACACCATGCCGATGTCGCGGCGCTGCTTGGCGGCGTCCTTCTCGCTCATCTCGTGCAGCACGCCGTCGCGATCGTGATAGCCGATCAGCTCGCCGTCGACGTAGAGGCGGCCGGCGTTTACCTTCTCCAGGTGGTTCACGCAGCGCAGCAGGGTGGACTTGCCGGAGCCGGACGGGCCGATCAGGCAGGCAACCTCACCGGGGTAGACCTCCAGGTCGATGCCCTTGAGCACGTCGAGGTTGCCGAAGGACTTCCACACGTCCACGGCCTGAATCATTGGCTTCTGTTTGACGGTCATTAGCGCTGCCCCTTCTTTTGCGGTTCTTCCACGATTTCAACGTTGTTGGGGATGGTGCCCTCGGCGTCGGCCAGGCTGGCCAGCTGGCGGGCGGTGAGCTGGCGGGTGGCACCCCGGTCGAAGTAGCGCTCCAGGTAGTGCTGCGCCACCATGAGCAGCGAGGTGATCACCAGGTACCAGGTGGCGGCGACCAAGAGCATCGGCACCGGCTCGAACAGGGCGGCGGCGATGTCCATGGAACGGCCGTAGAGCTCCAGCGAGTAGGGGATGGCCACCACGAGCGAGGAGGTCTTCAACAGTGAGATGAACTCGTTGCCGGTGGGCGGGATGATGATGCGCATGGCCTGCGGCAGCACCGTGCGTCGCATGGTCTGGCCCCAGCTCATGCCCAGCGCCTTGGAGGCCTCCACCTGGCCCTCCGGGACAGCGGAGATTCCGGAGCGGACGATCTCGGCCATGTACGCGGCCTCGTTCAGACCCAGGCCGACAACGGCGAGCGCGAAGGCCGACGAGGTGAACGGGTCCAGCGGGATCTCGGTGAAACCGAGGTTGATCGTGTCGTAGATCGCGCCGATCAGACCCCAGAACATCAGCTGGACGTAGACCGGGGTGCCGCGGAAGATCCAGAGGAAGATCCAGCCGACGGTCTTGAACACCGGGTTCGGGCTCATGCGCATCACGGCGAGCAGCACGCCGCCGACCACGCCGAGGAGCATGGCCAGCACCGTAATCGCGATGGTGTGCAGTGCCGCGGTGGCGATGCGGGTGTCCAGCAGGTAGGCGAAGTACGTGTCCCAGCCGTAGGCGTCGTTACGCGCGGCGCCGATGACGAACCAGAGCACCAGGACCACGAGTAGGGCGGCCAGCGCCCAGCGGCCCGGGTGGCGCAGCGGCTTGGCCTGGATGCGCTCGGGGCGGGTGCGCTCTTTCTGGCTCGCCGCGTACTTGGAATAGGGGGTGCTCATGCTCACTGTCCTCCCAGAGGTTGTTCGTTAATCAGGGCCTGGTCCAAAAGGCCGGTGTCGATGTTCCACTGCTTCAGAATCCGCTCGTAGTCGCCGGTGTCGATGAGGTGCTGCATCGCCGCCGCCATCGCGTCGGCCAGCGGCGAGCCCTTCGGCACCGCGAAGCCGTAGGGGGCTGCGTCGAACATCTCGCCGACCATCTCCAGCACGCCGTCGGAGCGCTCCACGGCCCAGGCAGTGACAGGGGAGTCCGCGCTGTACGCGTCGGCGCGACCCACCAGCGCCGCGAGGGCGGCGTTGTCTGCGGTGTCGAAGGCCAGCACCGTGATCGGGTCCTTGCCGGCGGCCACGCAGGCCTCGGACTTCGGGCGCACGTCGTCGGTGTCTGAAACAGTGGTGCGCTGCACCGAGACCGTCAGCCCGCAGGCGTTGCCCGGGTCCACGTCGTCGCCTGGTTGGGCGGCCCACTGCACGCCCGCGTAGAGGAAATTGACAAAGTCGAAAGACTGGCGGCGTTCCTCGTTGTCCGTGAAGCCCGACGCGCCAACGTCGAGGCTGCCCGAGGACACGGCGGGCAGGATCATGGCGAAGTCCATGTCGTCGGCCTGGAAATCCATGCCCATGACCGCTGCTGCGGCGCGGGCGAGGTCGAGTTCCACGCCGATGAGCTCGCCTTGCGAGTCTTTGAACTCGAAGGGGGCGAACGGCGGGTTCGTGCCCACGTTGAGCACGCCGTCAGCGGCGACCTCCGGCGGCACCATTGCCGCGATTTCGGGCACAGCGTCCGGGACAATCGGTTCCCAGCCGTCGGGGGTGCCGCCCTCCTCATTGGTCACGCAACCCGCGAGCAGCATCGTCGCGCTCAGACACGCGGCGACGCGCAGGGAGGTGGTGTGTTGCATACCGGCTCCAATACATGATGAATAATTACAATCCATCGTATATTACACCGGGCCGCAAATGCGTATCGACGGCCCCAGGTCACCCCTGTGGCCGTCGATAAGCAAATGCTTTTGGCTACTGCTGCGCCATGCGAATACCGCGCATAACCAGCTCAATCAGCGAGCCGATCACCAGCATCCCCAAGAACACGGGGATCAGCACCGAGGTGGCCTGGCTGGAACCTGCCGATGACTGCGCGAAATCGCCGGTGAAGAAACCGGAGGACATCATCGCGGAGCCTTGGGCCTCCTGCTTCCACAGCTCGACCGGGTTAGCGGTGTCCGGGACGGAGGAGTTGCGGGCCCACGCCTGGACGAATTCTTTGCCTTCGCCCTCTTCCATGCCGTCGGTCCACTCCAAGAACATGTCGGAAGAGGAGACCTCTTTGAGCGGGTTCTTCTCCGGGTCGATGTAGAGCGGATCGTTCTCCGGGTCCTGGTCCAGCCACTCCAGGTCCGGCGACGGGTCGCCCGGCTTCCGCGGGCCCTTCTTCTTATTGTCGGTCTTGCTGGAGGAGCCTTCCTCGCTGCTGGATGAGGTGCCCTCAGCCGAAAGTTTTTCAAACGCGTCCGCGGTGTTGCGGAGAACCTCGGCATCTTCTGCGGTGATGCCGGTGCCTTCCGGCTTGGTCTGCGAGGTGGCGGAAGGTGCGTTCAGGCCTGCAAGGACGAGTGCTCCGGCGGTGACGCCGGCGATGAGAGACTTGCGCATGGGGCGTATCTTAACCAATCCGTTAGAGAATGCGATGCAGAGTCTTTCGACCTGCGAAGAGGATCACCAGCGAGACCACGAGTGAAGCGGCGCCGAACCAGTACGGCACGCCAGCGCCCAGCGACGCGGCCAGCGGGCCGGATACAGCTGGCGCCACAGCGCCGCCGAGGAAGCGCATCCCCGAATAGCTCGACGACGCCACGTTGCGCGGCATCTCCGTCGCCTCCATGACGGCTTCAGTGAGCACGGTGTTGAAAACGCCACTGAAGAAACCCGCGAGAATGACCAGGACCACTACGACGCCCAACCGGTGAGCGCCAAAGCCGAGGCCGGCGAGAACTGCACTGAAACCGAGGAGCACGGTCACCACCACCGGAATCAGGCCGAAGGCGCGGGTCAGGCGAGGCGCGATGAACACCGAAGAGACAGCCAGCGCCAGGCCCCAGCCGAAGAAGACGTAGCCCAGCTCAGTCGCGCCGAAGTTGCGCCCGCTCAGCGCTGCAGCTTCCTCAATGGGGTAGGGCGAGTAGGCGAGCAGGGTGAAAAAACCGAAGTTGTAGAAAAACGCCACCAAACCGAGAGTGAGTAGGGCTGGGTCCTTGGCTGCTGCGAGCCCCGCCGTCAGCGCGACGGGCTCTGGTTTGCGCTGTGCCTTGGCCAGCAGCGTCGCAATCGCGATAAAGCCGGCCGCCATGAGCACTGCAGTGCCGTAGAAGGGTGCGCGCCAGCTGATCTCACCCAGCACGCCGCCGGCGAGGGGGCCGATGGCCATACCGACGCCGATCGCGGCCTCATACAGGATCACCGCCTGGCCCGCGTGCCCGGCCGCCGCGCCGACGATGGCCGCCAGCGCCGTAGAGATAAACAGTGCATTTCCTAGACCCCAGCCGGCGCGGAAGCCGATGATTGCGTCGACGGAGCCTGCGGCGCCAGAGAGCGCCGCGAACACGACGATCAGCGCTAGGCCAATCAGGAGCGTGGTCTTGACACCGATACGCGATGAGATGAACGCGCTGAAGAACATCGCCAGCGCCGTGATCAGGAGGTAGCTGGTAAACAGCAGCATCGTTTGCGTTGGCGAGGCATCCAGTTCGCGGCTGATGGCGGGAAGGATCGGGTCCACCAGCCCGATGCCCATGAACGAGACGGCGCAAGCGAAGGCTAGGGCCCATACCGCTACGGGCTGTTTCAAAATGGAATGGTTTTCCGGTGTGTGCGGCGAGTCTGTCACTCGCGACCTCCTTTACGTTGTTTCAACTCTGCGGTCAGCTCCGGCAGAAGCTCCGCCGCGCGCTTGAGCGTCGCGACGTCCTCCGGCTTCAACGGCTCGAACACAGGGGCCACCGCCTCGGCTGCTGCTGCCCTGTAGCTGCGTAGCACCTCGCGGCCGGCATCGGTGATGGTCAGCGCTGTTGCGCGGGCATCGTCGTCGGCGGTGTGTCTGGCGGCGTAACCGTCGTTCACAAGCCGCTTCATGGCCTGGCTCATGGAGGGCTGGCGGATGCCTTCCCGTGCTGCAAGCTCTCCAATCCGGAGCCCCGGCTCGCGCTCGAGTGCTGCAAGCGCGCGCATGGAGACGTTTGAAAGCTCCATGCCGGATGCCTGGTACGCGGCGCGTGTGAAATGGCTTCCGGCCGCGATGAGTTCTACAGCGAGCGCGGGGAGGTCCTCGTTGGAGTGCATAGGAGAACTATATAGGTTGCCTATGTATAGCAAAACCCCGCAGGTCAACAAGGCGTGCGGGGTGTGCTCGTGGCGGGGGAGGGGCTAGTCCTCGGCCTCTGCGTCGAGGCGGGCCTGGTCGCGCTGGCGGCGCTTCTTGCTGAATTCATGGCTGGTCACTCCGGCCACCACAGCGCCCACGACGGCACCGACGATTGCGCCGGTAGCGCCCGCGCTGTCAAAGCTGCCCGAGGGGTCGAAGCCGCCAGTGGCGATGAGTCCCACCAGCCAGACTGCACACAATGCGAAGTAGGTGATGAGTACGCCACGGGGAGTATCACGCAGGCGGATGACTGGTGTGGCGACGTAGTTGCGCATCTACTGCGAGCTCGCCGCACTGCTAATGAGCGGGATTAAAAGCACGATGGCCGACCACAGTGCCTGACGGCTAGGCAGCACCCACGCGAGGATCGCGCCGACAAGATGAGGCACCGGTTTTATTACCAAGTCGATTTCATGATCTGGCGCAGGACAGTCGTGTGGGGCTGCCACCGCAGCATTCGTGGAATAAGAGGTTGCCCTGGTGGTGATGAGAAAACGAGGCAACGCGCGCGACGGTGCCTCGTGAAAATCTAGTGGGACTCAGAGGGGCTTCGAAATTGAAAACTCGCTGTCACCGCGGGAACCAGTCGCGCCACCAAAATGCCCCGCCAACAGCATTTATGTCGGTCACGGGGTGTTACAGGGGGTTTCGGAAAACTCCTTGACCACCACTGATGTGGCCCGGTTCCATCCTTAGTTCCACGGGCTTGCGTATTCAGTTCCAAATTCATCCTAGCCAGCGCCCGAAAGTAGCCTATACGCAGCGGGAACCGAAGCGGCTCCCGCTTTGAAAAACCGCCCTGTTTAGACCACGTGTTTAGTAACGGTGTGGTGAGTATCGGGTAACGCCCGGGTGAGTATCGAGTAACACCCGGGCGTTTTGGGGTTTCGGCGGGGTTATGGGGCCAGTCGCATGTTGGTGCCTTCGAGTGTGATGATTTCGGCGCCGGCGACGAGTCGGTTGAGGATGGATTCGGCGATGACGGCATCGGGGATGGATTTGTACCACTCGTCGGGTGTGAACTGGGATGTCACGATGGTGGATCCGCGGGGTTCGCGCTCTGCGAGGATGTTGAGCAGTTGGTGTGCGGTGACGGCATCGATTGGGGTGGTCAGGAAGTCGTCGAGGACTAACACGTCTGTGTGGTGGAGGTCTTCGAGGAATGTGATGCGGGCTGGGTCGTCGTGTTTGAGCACGGCGAGGTGGTTGGCAAGTGTGTCGGTGCGGAAAAAGCGCGCGGAGTAGTCGTTTCGGCACGCCGCGGTAAGCAGTGCTTGGGCGAGGTAGGTTTTGCCGACGGAGGATTTGCCCAGGATGACAATGTTTTGTGCGCTTTGGCACCATTGGCAGTGAGCGAGTCGGGTGATTTGCTCTTTGTTGATGGTGCGGCCGGGCGTGTAGGTGATGTCTTCGATACAAGCATCGGGATTTGGCGATCGGGATGCTTTGAGCAGTTTGTTGACTCGCCTCTCACGCTTGGCCGCTACCTCTTTGTCGAGTGCGTAGAGCACCTTGTCGGAAAAGCTCCAATCGTCGAAGGCGGGATCGGCGGCGATGTCGATGACGCTTTGTCCGAAGGCGGTCATGCGCAGGTCGGTAAAGATCGGCAGGACTGATTCGTCGAGGAAGCGGGCAGATGCTGATGCTGGTTGTGGGTGGGGCATGGGTTATGCAGATCCCTTCTTGGTGAGGTTTTCGAGGCTGAACTGGGCAGCACCACCGAGGTAGGCGCCGCGGGTGTCACGCGCTGTCGGCGCAGGCGCACCGCCAGCGGGTCTGCCGGTTGGTTGATCGGTTGGCAGGTCAGTGCCTGTAGGCCGTGTGGAGGTGTCTTTGCGCACGGCGGCCATCATGTTTTTCACCGCGGTATACGACACAGCACGCCTGGCGCCGTCGGTGGACACCAACCGCCTGCAGGCTTCTTCGAGGATTGGCTTGTTGGTGTGTTTGCCCATGCTGAGCACGTTGCGGCACGCTTGGTACGCCTGGGCAGGGATCGCTTTGGCTTCGATGATCTCGGCAATCACCTGGCGGGTGGCCGGCCCGATCTTGGCGGCTTCGCGCAGGAAGTACTCGCTTGTCCATAACCCACGGGTGTCACCTATGTTCGCCGGGATGTGGTCGGTGTCGGTGACATACACCCCGCGGGCACGCGCGAGTTGGTGTCTGGCCACACGCTGCCCGGCGTCGAAGACGGCGAGACTGTCACCGGTGATACGCACATCCACGGTGCGGCCCACCAGCTGGTTGGGCACCGAGTAATGCGCGTTGTGCACTCTGATGTGGAAATTAGGCGCGACTTTGGCGCGTTTCCATTCGGTACGCTGCCACGGTGTTTCAGGCAGCGCGGTGAGCACGTCGCGTTCGAACTGATCAAACAATGCGCGCCTGCTCGTCGCATTGCCGCGAAACGGCGTGGCAGCGTTGATCCCATCGACTAGGACGGTAATTTTTGCGTTGAGCTCGTCTATTCCGGCGCACTGGTGGCCATCGAGTGCGTGGATAACGTTCTGGGTGACAATCTTGACTGCAGCTTCAACGCTGGCCTTATCCTTGGGACGTTTCGCCCGAGCCGGCAACGCGGCGGTGTTGTAGTGCTCCAAAAACTCCTCGTAGGTGGAGTTGACCCGGCGATTCCTGTCCGCGGCACTGATCACATTCGAAGCCGTTGAGGCATTATCCGGCACGATGACCTCGGCAACCCCGCCGAAGTACTCGAACGCGCGGATATGGGCTGCAAGCCACGCGTCCTGGCGCTCATCCGCGCACGCGCAGGCGAACACCATGCCCGAATACGGCAGCGAGGCGACAAAGATGCTGACCTTCGAGCCTTGCCCGCCGGTGGGGTCAAACAACCGCATCTTCGTGCCTGCCCAGTCCACCTGCATCGTATGGCCTGGGGCATGGGTGATCCTGGCGGTCAGCCCGGCTGCATCAACGTGTTGAGCCACAAGTTGGCGAAACCGCTCGTAGCTGTAGTACCGCTGGCCTGTGCCCGCAGGCTGTGCGGTGTAGCGGCCCCACAGCACCTGCAGGGTCACTTTGTTGCGCCCGGTGCGCGCTTTGGCGACAGCGTCGAAATCGATCGGGACGAAACCCCCCTGAGCATGGCTGCGCCCGTCGACGAACCAGTCCGCCAGCTCATGATCCGCAACCCCACGAAGTTGCTCACGGGTTGTGATGTTGTGTTCCACCAGCGCATCGCGAGCCTTTTGCACGGTGGTGTGCGAGCACCGCGAACTCGAACAGATTTGACGGACAGACCAGCCTTTGAGCACTTGATCCATTACCGCCCGGTAGTCAGTCACAATCAGACTCCTCTGGTAACGCCGCGTGCCCTGAAGTCACGCGGTCACCAGAATCCTCCCCCGGACTGTTACTGGATGCTCACCAATGCGTTACTCGATACTCACCACGGTGTTACTAGATACGACCGCGCAACAAACCGCCCCTCCCACTGTTGCGAAAACCAGAGTGAGACACTGCGCCGGAGCGATTTAGCGAACCGTCTTGCGACCCGCTTGCTCTGACGGAGCAACACGCCTAGTCGCAGACCTCGATCCGCCCACCCCCTGCCACTCAACCCAGAGCTTTGACCCGCTTTCTGAGTGGGTAACGTTTGTTGGCATGAAGAAGACTATTTCCGCTCTCGCCGCGGTCTCCGCAATGTTTCTCGCGTCGTGCTCCGGTACGGAAACAGACTCGTCCCAGTCACAGGAGACAGCGCAAGCCGGTTACGAGGTCGGCGACTTTTTGCTTAACGTCGTAGACGTCGCCGACCCGTCAAGCGTCACGGAAGTCGAAATGCCGGACTACGAAGGTCGCAAGCAGGTTTCCGTTACGGCAGACGTGACGAACAACTCCGAGGAAGGGGTTGACCTGGCATGCAGTACAGACCTTGAGGTCCAGATCGCGTCCAACGGCTCCGCGTGGGGCAACGTCGGCTACCTGGAGCGCGTACCCGACAACCCGCAGTGCGGTGACTTAATCGCCCCCGGCGAGACGAAGCAGATGACTTGGGTGTCGCTCATGCCTGAAGAAGCTCAGCCGACGGACTTGTTTGTCCAACTCGCTTCCGACCCAAATTTCTTCGAGGAAGTTCCGCTTCGGTAGCCGGGTCAGCGGGCGCTGCGGGGTTCCGAGTAATTCTGGACCTAGCTCACAATCAGCCAATTCCTGGCCAGATCTCGTGATCCTTACTTTCTAGTTCAACCGGATCTTTGTCTAGTAGTCACCTGGTCCGTTTGGCGAGCGCGCGCTGTGTGTCAGCAAGGTAGACGAGTTGATTGTTTTGTACCATCTCGTGGCGACTTTTTGAAGCGTTCTTCCACCCTGCATAAGCGCCAGTTATCGCCGCCACCGAGGCGGTAACTGCTGCTGCGAGGGGATTCGATAAGTCAGGCAAGCCCGCTTTTACCGCTAGATTGACAACTCTCTCGACATCTTCCGGCTGGACACCAGGAACGTAATCACCGGTTTGAGTCGCGACAAAGGTGACTCCGGGAATCGAGCCCCTTAACAGCCCGGACTTTGTTGCACGCCACGCACCTGAGAGCGAAGTGTCATCTAGCGCCTCGATAACCGTGCTTACGCGGGGTTCCACGTAGTCGTGCCAAAGATCGTCAAGTGCTTCATCGTCAACGTCTGAGCCACATCTCGGATGAAGCATCGCTTCCAATTCGACTACCGCAAGCCTGTATTCCTCCAGAGGAGCTCGAATAATCTTGCGGGCATCCAAAACATTTTCGATACTTGCGTTAGGAAATGCAGGCAGGAAAGAAATCATGGCGGTTCCGGTTTTCGTCCTTCGGATTCCCACCTGCTGGCGATTCGCTATCGGAAGGAACCGCTCTCTTTCAGCCGCAGATACTAGATTCCCCATGAGCGAGTCGAACATGATCGCACCGCCAGTCGCAACGAGTTGGCCTTGGACAACGCCAAGCATTTTGTCCACGTCGACTTCGTCTGGCCTAGTGATGACATCGGTCGCCCAGTCAGAATGAATCGTCAACGCACCGGCCGAGACGGCTTGTTCAAGTTGGTCACCACCGTGGTCCTTCCACATCTTTTCTTGCTGTTTTAAGAGCCTGTGGGCGTCCTCTCGGATGAACTTGTGGTGCCTCTCCGCTTCTCGCCTCTGTTTCCGATTCCCATTCTTACTCGCGTTTACGAAGTTTCTGAGCCAGTCGCGCTTTGCAACTCCCGTTTCGTCTAGCGTCATCTCCCGGTTATTACGCTCTGTCCAGAGAATGAACTCAGCGAGCTCGACTGGCGGCAAGCGTGTGGCATTGGCGTACCACTGAAGTTCACCTGCCGTCATCGAGTAGAGGTGAACATGGTCGCTGTATAGCAGTGCGCTTGAGGTGAGAGACACGTCTTCGGTTACGCCACCCGGTTCAAGCAAGTAGGCTTCCTGCGGGCCGGAAAGGATTGTGAGCTCGCTTCTCTTCGAATTGGTTCGACTCCCTCTCATTAATTCGTTTCCCTTCGTCGTGGCTATTCAGATTCACCTGATGTGGATAGGCAGATGCAATCTCGGCAATCTCACCCAGTTACCGACCCGAACCCCGCGCTGTCTCACGCCCCGGGATTCGACTTCCGCTTCAGGTCTTCCCACGACTCAGACGCTCGAATATCGGACTCGTAGGCAATGACGTAGCCCCACTTCTGACCGACGAAGTCCTCTTCGCCGAGCAGTTCCCGGACGAGCACTCGGGCCGCGGCTCGTTTCGCTTGTACCGTTTCGTCGTCTCGGCCCTTGTCGGACTTGCCCTCGATAATCCACATCGTGCCGTCGGAGTCCTGGGCGACGAAGTCGGGGTAGTAGGTGTCTCGAGTGGTGTACATGATCGACGCACCGTCAGTGGAGTAAAGGCGTTTCCACCATACGATGTCCGAGGTGTAGTTCAGTAGCAGCGCGAGCAGGTACTCTCCGCCCCACGAGTCGAAACTCGCTGCGGGGAACAGTCCGCGGTTCCAGCCGTCGTAGAACTCGCGGGGCTTGAACTTCGCCTGCTGGTCTTTAGAGAGTTGCTGGAGCACCTCTTTGCCAAACGGCAAGGTCACGACCTCGTCAATTGGCAGTTCGACCGGAACGATGGTCGTTTCGGTTTGCAGGCTGCTGGCGTGCTGTCGTGCCTTGTCGTTTACAAGTGCGACGAGCTCGTCTACTGCGGACTGCTTCGCTTTCTCCGTCCAGTGGTCGATACCGGCGTTCGCCATGAAGGTCGGAAGGACGTATTGCACAAGTGTGATCGCGTTCTTTTTGTCCTGGGTAACAACCCCAAGACCGAATACTCGGCGGGTAAGTTCGCCAATGACGGCGTCTTCCGCTACGGGAGCCGATTCGACTTCCGCGTCGGTGGTGCGTTTCGTGTCGAGCTTGGACTTTCGCACCACGATTTCTTCGCGCGTGAGTGCTTCTTTGGAGTCGGCGACGCGGCGGGCTGCCCGGATAATGTTCTCCTCGTCGATGTGGGTGAGAAGGAACGGCGTGGTTGATTTCGCCATGACCGTGGACGGAAACAGGAAGGTCTTTCCTGCGAAGTGTTCGTTGACCCTGATTTCCGTTGCCGGGATGTAGCCGGCGCGCTGCATGGTCTCGTTGTCACCGACTCGTCGGAATGAGACCCCTCCGGCATTACCACCAGTGACCTGGGTAGTTTCGCCGGTCTTGGTGCCGATGTCGCTCGGGCCGTCCGTCGCTTCGGCTGTCGGAGTGTCAGGCCACGCGGTTGAGCCTGAGCCCGAACTCGTTTCAGCCTCGGATGAAAGACCGTTCGGGTTTGGCTGTACCTGTCCTTCGCCCTGGCGGAAGCTTTCTTCAACGTCCATGCCGGAGATAGCGCCCTGGGCGGCATCTCCGAGACCGAAAGAACGGAGCACGTCCTCGTCCTTGAGGAGGGACTTGAACGACTTGTGGCTCAAAATGTCGAGTTGGTCCAGCTCGGCTACGCCAGTACGCGCCCCGAAGGGAAGGCGCAGGCCGCGGCCCATGGTCTGCTGGGTGAGAATGTCCGACGACATAGCGCGCAGCGCACACATCACCGCGACTCGTTTGGTGTCCCAGCCTTCTTTGAGACGGTCAACGGAAACAATGGCTCGCACCGTCGAGGCAGGGCTATCGAGTTCGTCTAATCGGCGCAGCGTGACCGCGTCATTGTGTTTGTTGTCGAACTGGAGCACCGCGTCAGGGTCGCCGAAATAGCCTGGCCCCTGGAGGATCTTGGTGACTTCTCCGGCATGCGCGACGCTTTCGCAAACGACGAACAGCAGAGGCTTCGTCCGCTTTTTCTCGCCTGCTTCTCCGGGGAAGTTCGCTTGGCCGTACGCCTCGTAGGCAGCCTCTTTGTTCCGCAACAGTGAGACCGCGTCGAGCAGTTGCCTTTCCTCGGCTGAGTCCTTGGGGTAGCCGTTCTCGCGGTAGATCAGCATCGGCGACTTCACGTAGCCGTCTTCAATCGCGCTATACAGCGGGTAGTGGAAGATGACGTGGTCCGTATCGGATGCCGAAGCGGTAAGCCCAATCGTGGCAGCGGGACGGAGATCCTTCAGCGCCTGGTTAAACGCCTTAGCCGAGGTGCCAAACAGGTGAGACTCGTCTGCGATAACCACGAGGTCGTCGAGGTTGACCAGGTAATCGTAGAGCGAGCCGGACTCTTCCTGGTGGTCGCGAATCTTGCGGCGCATACCGTCTTTGGTGTCTGCGCCTGCGTTTGCGATTTTCGGCTCGATAAGTTGCGACACGTTAAAGACGTAGACCATCGGACCGTCTGCGGCATTGCGGAAAAGCTCAGACTGGCCGGCACGCCACGCGCCGTAATTGCCAGGCGAAACCACCTGGGGAGCAGAGGAGAAGCCGTCAACGTAGCGACGCGACCCCTGGGTGAAGTTTTGGACAGTCTTGTTTTCCAATACCGTCGAGGGTGGGACGACCACCATGACGTTTTTCACCCCGAAGCGCGAGAGGTACTCAATGAGCGCGGCCATGAGGTAGGTCTTGCCCGCACCTGTGGCCATGTGCAAGACCATCGGCTCTAGCGGGTTAAAGTCGCCCCTGAGGTGGTAGATGAGCTTGCGCAGCGCACGCTTATTGGGGTCTCGTAGCTGGAACTCTGTCGCAATGCTGTCGATGAGTCCTTGGTCAAGTGCGATTGGAAGTGCCATGTCTACTTGCCCTCCTGCGTTGCCGTTGCCGAGTAGGTGAAGATGTCGTTCGGAATGTGGACAATCTGGCACGGCTTGCCCGTTGTCCTCGCGAACTGCCTGATTCCCGGTTCGAGCTCCGTTGCGGCGAGCGTGACACCTTCGCCCTCATTCAGATGGGCGAGAAGATCTTCGGCCTTGTCTTGATCGAGTCGGCCTTCGACTACTTTGAGAAACATCGAGCCTCGTTTGCCGTTGAAATGACGGTTGTCCGGGGTGAGCGAGAAGTTGAGGTTCGCTGCGACAGAGTTGACGAGCGCCGCACCGGTTGCCGCTTCGGTAAGCGTGACGAGACCCAATTCGGGGACGTAGTCGAAACACTGCGGTGCAAGGTGGGCGACAGCAAAACCGCCACCGCCGCGCCAGTTGACGACGCCTTTCTGGTTTTTAGTCTTCGTTGCAGTTTTGAGCGCCTTGACTACCGATTCGGTTTTCAATTCGGGATTCGCTGCGAGCACCTTGTTAAGAGCACTGTTGAACTTCTGGGCGTCTTCTGGCGAAAGACCGTCGGGAAGGCCTTCCTCGGTCGCGTCGACGCGCTCTGGCTTCTGAATGCTGATTCCGCCCTGGTCTTCGTTATTGATGACCTTCTCAAGGCGGGGGCGAGTGAAGCGGTTGAAGGTGTCCTCCACGAGTTCGCATGTCACCCAGCGGCGACCCATCTTCTGGGCTACCGCAGCGGTGGTTCCCGAACCGGCGAACACGTCGAGGACGACGTCTCCGGGATCGGTTGCGATGTGGATGATGCGCTCTAGGAGCCGCTCTGGTTTGGGGGTGGAGAACGCCGAAGTTCCCGGGAAGAGTGCTCGAATTTCCTTAGCCGCGGTGTCTGTATGCCCGACTTCACTGTAGGGCAGTAAGTTCGTAGCAAGCCGTCCTGAGTCTACGTCGGTTAGGTAGGTCTTCCGGCCAAACCCACCAGTACCACCTCTGGTTGGGTAAAACTGGGGCCAGTTCCCCTCCTCGTAACGTTTCTGAGCATGAACTTTGTTTCTGCTCCAATCTCGCATAACTAGTGGTGGGACGTCGGTTCTCGCCTCGACGCTAGAACCTGCGACGCGTTGCTGATTTTCGAGTTCTTTGTCAGTGATTTCTCCGCGTTCGTAGGGACCCCAACCAGAGAAGATTTCAAGCATTTTCTCTTGCGAGAATGGCCAGCATCGACCTGTGGAGGGGTAGGTCATTTCGCCTGTGATGGGGTGCTGGATGCCGTAAATCATTCCGAGATGGGTTACCGCACCCGGAGCCGATGAGTCCGCGTTCTTCCATGCCCCTCGGGTATCATTGTCCGGGTTCTTATATCGGGCGTCCATCTCCTCCGTCCGCGGCAAACGGTTCGGAAAAAACCCACCCGACTTGGAATAAACCAGGATGGTGTCAGTGACTGCGGGAATGCCCTTCGAATCGTTTCTGGGCGAGTAGGTCTTTTCCCAAACCACCTCTGCCACAAAGTTTCCACTTCCAAACACTTCGTCCATAAGCACCCGCATCCGGTGGTTTTCCACGTCATCGAGGTGGACCCAAATCGACCCGTCATCGCTAAGAAGCTTGCGTAGGTGAACCAGACGGTCACGCATCATGGTGAGCCAGACAGAGTGTTCGAGGTTGTCCTCGTAATTGGCGAAGGTTTGTGCGGTGTTAAAAGGAGGGTCGATGTAAATGCACTTCACCTTGCCGAGGTACTTCTCTCGCAACTCCGGCACGTGAGCAAGAGCTTCAAGCACGTCGCCGGACTCACCGAGGACCAGCAAATTGTCCTCGGTCGGCTCTAGGTCTGCCCGCTCCGAGTATCGAGTGTCCTCGTCCTTCGGCGACTGCTTGCCGGTGACCACTTCGTCAACAACGAGTGCCCGAGTCTCGCAGTACCGCGGGTCTTTCGGGTCAACCCACTCGTATGCGTAGCGTCCCTCTTCGCTGGGGATGAGCGCCTTGTCCTTGTTGAACCAGGTCAATTCGAGTAATTGCTTCGCGCCGGCCACCGTTTCGCTGCCTCGTTTCGTTTGTCGGGGCGTTCAAATAATTCGCACTTTATGGTAGCCGGGGCGGCGACAGGCACGGAAGAAAATACGTCCCGAGACGAACATATTTTTGGATCGCGAGTGGGGTGGGTGCGTCACCGATCGAAACGGTGTACCGGATTATTTCGGCTAAGCGGTCCAAGGCGACTCGTCGCCCCGTTAATTTTGAGCGAGGGCTCCGGAAAAAGTTTCCGAAACCCTCGAGAAAAGCGTGCCCCAGGTGAGACTCGAACTCACACTGGACGGGTTTTGAATCCGTTGCCTCTGCCAATTGGGCTACTGGGGCATCGGGCGAAAGTTTATCCCAGTGCAGCCTCCGCCACGAAATCACCTCGCTAGTGGGCGAGCCGGGCCATGTCGGGCTGCCCGCTAGACTGGCCAACCGTGAGCGATACACCCGAGAACACGAAGCGACTGTTGCTTATTGACGGCCACTCGATGGCCTTCCGCGCTTTCTACGCGCTGCCCGCGGAGAACTTCTCCACGTCGGGTGGCCAGCACACGAATGCGGTCTACGGGTTTTTATCCATGTTCGCCAACATCCTGGCGGACGAGAAGCCGACGCACGCCGCCGTCGCCTTCGACGTGGGCCGGAAGACCTTCCGCACGGAGCGTTTCCCGGAGTACAAGGCGCAGCGTGAGGCCGCGCCGCCGGAGTTCAAAGGCCAGGTGCCGATCATCGAGGACGTGCTGGGCGACCTCGGCATCACCACCTTGAGTAAGGAGAACTTCGAAGCGGACGACATCGTCGCCACGCTGGTCACCCAGGCGCGCGCTGAAGGCGACTTCGAGGTTGTGCTGGTCAGCGGCGACCGCGACTACATCCAGCTTGTGGACGGCACAACGACCCTGATGTATCCCACCCGCGGAGTGTCCACCATGACCCGGTTTACGCCCGAGGAAGTGGAGAACAAGTACGGGCTCACCCCTGCGCAGTACCCGGACTTCGCGGCGCTGCGCGGCGACCCGTCGGACAACCTGCCCAGCGTGCCGAAAGTGGGGGAGAAGACCGCCACGAAGTGGATCTCGCAGTACGGCAGTCTCGAGGGACTCATCGACAACGCCGACGAGCTCAAGGGCGTGGCCGCGAACAACTTCCGCGAGCGCATCGACCAGGTCCGGCTCAACCGCGAGCTCACGCAGATGGTCACCGACGTCGAGCTGCCGGTCGCCCCGAACGATCTGGAGCTCAAGCCGGCGGACGTCACCCAGGTTGCGGCGCGCTTCGACGACCTCGAGTTCGGCGTGAACCTGCGCGAGCGCGTCCTCGCTGCCGTGCCTACCGACGGCGCGGCGCCCGTACAAGAAACCGTCGAACTCGAAGACGTCACCATCGACGACGAGCCGCTGGACACCTGGCTTAAGCCTCGTCACGCCGACGGCCTTGCCGTCTACGTCTCGGGCAACGCTACTCCCGGGCAGGGTGATGTGGTGGCGCTGGCGATCGTCGATAAGCAAAGGCATGGCATATCCAAGCTCGCCGCTGATTTGAGCGCCGAGGAGGACGCTGCGCTCAAGCAGTGGTTGGAGTCGGACGCGCCGAAGTTCATGCACGAGGCGAAGGCGGCGTACCACATGCTGCGCGGCCGGGGCATCGAACTTGCCGGCATCGCGCACGACACCGCGATTGCCGCGTACCTGCTGCGCCCGGGCCAGCGCACGTATGCGTTGGAGGATATTTACCAGCGCCATCTGCAGCGCCAGCTCAACGTCGGCTCGGACCAGATGAGTCTGCTCGGCGACACCGCGGACGTCGACGCCGCCGCGGCGATCCTGGAGCTGTCCGCGGAGCTGACCAAGGAGCTGCGCGAGATAGATTCCTACGAGCTCTACGCAGACCTGGAGTTGCCGCTGGTCACCGTGCTCGCGGAGATGGAGCACACCGGCATCGCGGTGGACCTGGACGTGCTGGAAAACCAGCGCAAGGAGCTCACGCTCAAAGTGGAGCAGGTTGAGGAGGAGGCGCGTGCGCTTGTGGACGAGCCTTCGCTGAACCTGTCTTCCCCCAAGCAGCTGTCCGCAGTGCTCTTCGACAAACTCGAGCTGCCGAAGACGAAGAAGACCAAGACCGGGTACTCGACGGCCGCGGGCGAGATCGAAGCGCTGGCGGAGAAGAACCCGCACCCGTTTTTGGACCACCTGTTGGCGCACCGCGAGCACCAGAAGCTCAAGTCCACCATCGAGGGGCTGATTAAGACGGTGCAGCCGGACGGTCGCATCCACACCACGTTCAACCAGACCGTGGCGTCGACAGGCCGCTTAAGCTCCGCGGAGCCGAACCTGCAGAATATCCCGGTGCGCACAGAGGCCGGCCGCGCGATCCGCTCCGCGTTCGTGGTGGGCGAGGGCTACGAGTGCCTGCTTACGGCCGACTACTCGCAGATTGAGATGCGCGTGATGGCGCACCTGAGCCAGGACGAGGGCCTGATCGAGGCGTACAGGGCGGGGGAGGACCTGCACAACTTTGTCGGCTCGCGCGTGTTCGACGTGCCCATCGACCAGGTCACCCCGGAACTGCGCCGCCGCGTCAAGGCCATGTCCTACGGCCTGGTCTACGGGTTGTCGGCGTATGGGTTGTCCAACCAGCTGTCCATCTCCGCCGGCGAGGCGAAGGACATCATGGCCAGCTACTTCGAGCGCTTCGGCGGCGTGAAGCGCTACCTGGATGAGGTGGTGGAGCAGGCGCGTCGCGACGGCTACACGTCCACCGTTTTCGGCCGCCGCCGCTACCTGCCGGAGCTCAACAGCGACAACCGCGTGGCGCGCGAAAACGCCGAGCGCGCTGCATTGAACGCGCCGATCCAGGGTACGGCCGCGGACATCATCAAGGTGGCCATGCTGCGTGTGGACGCCGCGCTGGAAGGCAAAAAGTCCCGCGTGCTGCTCCAAGTCCACGACGAGCTGGTCGTGGAGATTGCCCCGGACGAGTTGGACGAGGTGCGCGAAATTGTGGAGCGGGAGATGGACGGCGCCATCGAGCTGCTCGTCCCGTTGGAGGTCTCCGCCGGCACTGGCGCCAACTGGGACGCCGCCGCGCACTAAGGAAGCGGTGGCGCCAACACGAAGGCGGGTAGGAACGATATCGATTCCTACCCGCCTCGCGCACGGCACCCCACCCACGGCCGTGATCCCCCGTGGAGCCTCCCCCAGCAGCTCCGAGTGCGTATTCAGTTGTGGACCTCCCCTTGGGGGGAAGGGGCCGCCGGGGATGGCCTTGACCGGGCTGGGGCTTAGATTTCACCCCTGGCCAGGTCGTCCCCCGAAAGCCAAGTGCGACCTTACCGAGGGGTAAGGAAACGCTCAACGGTCCCACAGGATAACTTCAGGATCGAACACTGCGTTAACTGGATCACAGGATAGTTGGACGGCTGGCCAGCAATTTAAGGTGGCGGGTTACGTGCAGTTCACTTGCGCGTAACGGAGTGTTTCGCCCCCGATGTGTACCCCCGGTGTGCTAGAGCAGGTCGTTGAGGGACCGGCGCTTGTTGTCGTCCTCGGACGACTCAACTTCTTCTTGGACCGCGTCCTTGAACTCGTCCTCCTCCAGGTTGGATTCGGCGGCGAGATCCTCGACTTCCTGGCCGTCTCCGGCCTCAACTGCGTCCGCGCGGCGTTCGCCCTCGTCTTTCAGCTCGTCGCGGTGGCGCAGGTAGGTCACCGTCATCACCGCCATGACGAACAGGCCGAGGTAGCCCAGAATCGGGTACAGGCTGTTCACCAACGGCTGGAAACCCGCGAAGGAGAGCCCGAACCCGACGACACAGGCGATGGCGTAGGTGGGGTAAAAGCGCTCCGGGTGCTTGCTGGTCAGGCGCTTCGCCAACGCGTAGAACATGCCTAGGCAGGTGTTGAAGACCATGAGGAAGATGACCCAGGTCATGATGAAGCCGAGCACCGGGTCGACGTTGTCGATCACGGCGAGCAGCGGCATGTCCGCGCCGTTAACGGACTCCACCTGAATCAATAGCGACGCCACCAGCAGCGCGAGCATGACCGCGTAGATCACGCCGCCGAGGATCCCGCCATACCGCGTGCTCTTCGTGTCGAACTCGTCGCCGGCCATCACCAACGCCATCGACACGCCGCACAACGCGTTCAAGCCGGTGTGGTTAAGCGCGCCCAGCCACCAGTACGGAGTGCCGTCGGCGCGGGCAACCTCCTGCTGGGCGTAGTTGCCCACCTCGCTCCAATTCACGTCCACCTGGGTGAACGAGTAGATGCTGCCAATCAGCACGAACACCACCAGCAGCGGGGTGGCCCAGCCGATGACGGAGGAGACCTTGTCCACGTCGAACCGGCCGACGACCAGCATGAGCGCGAGCATGGCCACGGCCCCGATCCAGATGGGCCACCCGAACGACTGCTTCAGGTTCGACCCAGCGCCGGCGAACATGACGAACCCGACGGAGAACATGCACGCCACCGCGGACCAATCCATGATGAACGCCGCGGGCTTGGAAGTGACGTTGTAGAAGACCTCGTTGTGCTCGCGCGCCAAAAAGTACGAGCCGAAGGTCATGAACGCCGTCGCGGCGAACAGCATGGTCACACTGGCCAGTATCACCCCGAAGAACCCGTTGGTGCCGTAGGCGACAAAGTACTGCAGCGCCTCCATGCCGGAGGCGAAACCGGCACCGACGACAATGCCGACAAATGATGCAGCGACTGCGAGGCTGCGTTTCCACATAAACGATTGCTCCCAAAACCGTTGGTATCTATCAGACTCCGCTTATGCTAGCGGTCGGGGCCAACCGGATGGACGTCGGAAAGCACCTGCGAATCATTTGCTCTAGCTGGGCAAAGTGTCTACACTCGTGCGGGCGTGTCTACGCGCGGGCGATGGCACCCACCGTAATAGGAGGGTGAGGTGGCCGTCGCAGCGTGAGATCGGCGCACGCGAGCCTATAGCACCCAAGCTGCAGGTTTACGTGGCCGAGAGAGACGCTTCTGTCCAAACACGATCTCCTATTTTTTCGGAGCACATAGAACTTATGCGCACTTCCAACGCACCCCAGGTAGCCATCAACGACATCGGTGGCCCTGAGGAATTCCTCGCCGCAGTCGACGCGACCATCAAGTACTTCAACGATGGCGACATCGTCACCGGCACCGTGGTCAAGGTCGACCACGACGAGGTCCTGCTCGACATCGGCTACAAGACCGAGGGCATCATCCTCACCCGCGAGCTGTCCATCAAGCACGACGTCGACCCGGAAGACGTGGTCGAGGTCGGCGATGAGATCGACGCACTTGTCCTGACCAAGGAGGACAAGGAAGGCCGCCTGATGCTGTCCAAGAAGCGTGCTCAGTACGAGCGCGCTTGGGGCACCATCGAGGAGCTGCAGGCCAACGACCAGCCGGTTACCGGCACCGTCATCGAGGTCGTCAAGGGCGGCCTCATCCTCGACATCGGGCTGCGCGGCTTCCTGCCGGCATCCCTGGTCGAGATGCGTCGCGTCCGCGACCTGGATCCGTACATCGGCCAGGAGCTCGAGGCGAAGATCATTGAGCTGGACAAGCACCGCAACAACGTGGTCCTGTCCCGCCGCGCTTACCTGGAGGAGACCCAGTCCGCGGTCCGCTCTGACTTCCTGCACCAGCTGCAGAAGGGCCAGGTCCGCAAGGGCGTCGTGTCCTCCATCGTCAACTTCGGTGCGTTCGTCGATCTCGGCGGCGTCGACGGCCTGGTGCACGTCTCCGAGCTGTCCTGGAAGCACATCGACCACCCGTCCGAGGTTGTCGCAGTGGGTGACGAGGTCACCGTCGAGGTGCTCGACGTCGATCTCGACCGCGAGCGTGTCTCCCTGTCGCTGAAGGCGACCCAGGAGGATCCGTGGCGCGTCTTCGCCCGCACCCACGCTGTGGGTCAGATCGTCCCGGGCAAGGTCACCAAGCTTGTCCCGTTCGGTGCGTTCGTCCGCGTCGAGGAGGGCATCGAGGGCCTCGTCCACATCTCCGAGCTGGCTCAGCGCCACGTGGAGGTCCCGGACCAGGTTGTCAACGTCGGCGAAGAGGTCATGGTCAAGGTCATCGACATCGACCTGGACCGTCGCCGCATCTCCCTGTCCCTCAAGCAGGCTGACGAGGACTACGTCGAGGAGTTCGATCCGTCCCGCTACGGCATGGCCGACTCCTACGACGAGCAGGGCAACTACATCTTCCCGGAGGGCTTCGACCCGGAGACCAACGAGTGGATGGAAGGCTACGACGAGGCTCGTCAGGCATGGGAGGCACGCTACGCCGAGGCAGAGCGTCGCCACCAGGCCCACACCGCCCAGATCGAGCGTCACCGCGCCGCTGCCGCCGAGGCCGCGGAGCAGGAGGGCGATCAGGCCAACTACTCCTCCGAGTCTGCAGCTGCAGCTCCGGCAGCTGACCAGGCTGAGGAGAACATCGGCTCGCTGGCCTCCGACGAGCAGCTCGCGGCTCTGCGCGACAAGCTCGCTGGCAACTAAGCACTCGCAGGCTCGTGCTTAGGAAAAACTCGTAAGCACGCTGCTTAGCGACGGCGCCCCGTCCCCGACCAATCTGTCGAGGGCGGGGCGTTTTGCTATCTTCGGGCCCATGAAGAAAGTGGGCCTGACAGGCGGCATCGGCAGCGGAAAATCCACAGTGGCGCGGATGCTTGGCAGCGCCGGCTTCGCCGTGGTCGACGCCGACCAAATCGCACGCGAAATCATGGAACCCAGCTCACCGGTGTTAGACGAGGTCGCGGCAGAGTTCGGTGCGGACCTCATCGGCGATGATGGTGCGCTCAACCGGGGGGAGCTCGCGCGGCGCGCCTTCGACACCACGGAGGACACAAAGCGCCTCAACGCGATCACCCATCCAGCCATCCGCGCCGAATCCGAGCGCCGCTTCGCCGCCGCGGAAGAGGCGGGGGAGCAGGCCGTCATCTACGACATGCCGTTGCTCGTGGACCTCGGGCTGCACAAGGACATGGACCTCACCGTTGTCGTGGATGTGGACAAGGAGGAGAGGGTCCGGAGGCTCGTCGATACGCGAGGGCTCGACGAGGCCGACGCGCGGGCGCGCATGGCGCAACAGATCGACGACGCCGCGCGGCTTTCGGCGGCAGACGTCGTGATCGACAACAACGGACCGCTCGAGGCGCTGGAACCGCAGGTGGCGGCGCTTGCCGAAAGAATCAAAGGTTAGTGAACTGTACTGGCGAAATTTACCGGTGTGACACGTTTCATTTACCTTGCTGCCTTAACTTTCGGTGCATGGGAACGTGGAACACGGGGCCGTTCGACAACGACTCCGCAAATGATGCCGTGGCAGCGCTGGTCAACGGCACGTTCCGCATGGACCAGTTCCGCTTCGAATGCGGTTTGGGCTCACTGGGAACGGGGGAAGCGGAATCCGTGATCGCGCTCGCCGCAGTGATCAACGGCCATCTGCCGGAGGGGCTCGAGGGCAGGATCGACTATCCGTTCACCATGGACGACAGGCAGTGGATCCGCCGCCGCGCTCAGGCGGTGATGCGCCCGGGCGGTTCCGCGCTGTATTCCATGTGGGAGGAAGCCGGCGAGCTGCAGGAGTGGCTGGAAACCTCCCGCAAGTACGCCGCCTAGGCGCTCGCGGCATTGCTTATCGACGAGCAATGCCTCGCCGACGCTCTTGGCGATACACTGGCCGCTATGGCTTTTGCTGCTGAACATCCCGTCCTCGCGCAGTCTGAGTTTCGCCCTGTGGGCGAGATTGAGCGGCGCGAGAAACCCTTCGAGGTCGTCTCCGAGTTCGAACCCTCCGGCGACCAGCCAACGGCGATTGCGCAGCTGGACGAGCGTTTGAACCGCGGCGAGCGCGACGTCGTGCTCATGGGCGCGACCGGCACCGGTAAGTCCGCCACCGCCGCGTGGCTGATTGAGAAGCAGCAGCGTCCCACGCTGGTCATGGCGCCGAACAAGACGCTGGCCGCGCAGCTGGCCAACGAGCTGCGCCAGCTGCTGCCCAACAACGCGGTGGAGTACTTCGTGTCGTACTACGACTACTACCAACCGGAGGCCTACATCGCGCAGACCGACACCTACATTGAGAAGGACTCGTCCATCAACGACGACGTGGAGCGCTTGCGCCACTCCGCCACCTCCGCGCTTTTGAGCCGCCGCGACGTGGTCGTGGTGTCTTCGGTGTCCTGCATCTACGGCTTGGGCACCCCGCAGTCCTACCTGGACCGATCGATTGTGCTGCGCGTGGGCGAGGAAGTGGAGCGCGACCGTTTCCTGCGCCTTTTGGTGGACGTGCAGTACGAGCGCAACGACATCGACTTCAAGCGCGGCACCTTCCGCGTCAAGGGCGACACCGTGGACATCATCCCGGCCTACGAAGAGGTGGCCGTGCGTGTGGAGTTCTTCGGCGACGAGGTGGACTCGCTGTACTACATCCACCCGCTGACCGGCGACGTGATCAGCCAGGAAGACGAGGTGCGCATCTTCCCGGCCACCCACTACGTGGCCACGGACGAGCGCATGGAAAAGGCCATCGAGGCCATCAAGGAGGAGCTCGCGGACAGGCTCGAGGAGCTGGAGAATAAGGGCAAGCTGCTCGAGGCTCAGCGTCTGCGCATGCGCACCGAGTACGACCTGGAGATGATCCAGCAGGTCGGGTTCTGTTCCGGCATCGAGAACTACTCGCGGCACATGGACGGCCGCCCGGCGGGGTCTGCGCCGGCGACGTTGATCGACTACTTCCCGGAGGACTTCCTCACCATCATCGACGAGTCCCACGTCACCGTGCCCCAGATCGGCGGCATGTTCGAGGGCGACATGTCGCGCAAGCGCAACCTGGTGGAGTTCGGCTTCCGCCTGCCGTCCGCAGTGGACAACCGCCCGCTGACGTTTGACGAGTTCGAGGCCCGCGTCGGACAGACTGTGTACATGTCCGCCACCCCCGGCGACTACGAGCTCGAGGCTGCCCAGGGCGAGTTTGTGGAGCAAGTGATCCGCCCGACCGGCCTGGTGGACCCGAAGGTCACCGTCAAGCCCACCAAGGGCCAGATCGACGACCTGATCGACGAGATCCGCACCCGCACCGACAAGGACGAGCGCGTCCTGGTGACCACGCTTACCAAGCGCATGGCCGAGGACCTCACGGACTACCTGCTGGATAACGGCATCAAGGTGCGCTACCTGCACTCGGACATCGACACCCTGCAGCGCGTGGAACTGCTGCGCCAGCTGCGACTCGGCGAGTACGACGTGCTCGTGGGCATCAACCTGCTGCGCGAGGGCCTGGACCTTCCCGAGGTCTCCCTGGTTGCCATCCTGGACGCGGACAAGGAGGGCTTCTTGCGCTCGACCAAGTCGCTTATCCAGACCATCGGCCGCGCCGCACGTAACGTCTCCGGCGAGGTGATCATGTACGCCGACCAGGTCACCGAATCCATGCAGGAGGCCATCGACGAAACCGAGCGCCGCCGCGAAAAGCAGATCGCCTACAACGAAGAGCACGGCATCGACCCGCAGCCGCTGCGCAAGGCTATCGCGGACATTTTGGACCAGGTGTACGAGAACGCGGACGCGGATGCGTCGGCAAGCTTGAGCTCCGATGCGGCCGTCGCCGAGCGCCCCGATGTGTCCACCATGGCCTCGGACGAGGTGCAAAAGCTTATCGACGACCTCACGGTCCAAATGCGCGACGCCGCCGGGGAACTGAAGTTTGAGCTCGCCGGCAGACTCAGAGACGAGATTGCAGATCTCAAGCGGGAGCTGCGTGGTATTAAAGACACAGGCAATTAGCGAAAGGAACCTGCTTTGCACACCTACAAGTCGATCGCTGTCGGCACCGACGGCTCCGCCACTTCCATGGTCGCAGTGCGCGCGGCGGCCAGCCTCGCCCGCGTCTACGGTGCCGAGCTGACCATTATCTGCGCCCACTACACCGCGTCCGGCTCGATGCTGAACTCCACCAACGCGGAGCTGTCCCGCGTGGACATCGTCACCGCCACCAACGCGCGCGAGATTCTGCGCAAGGCGGACGAGATTGCCAAGGAGGAGCAGGCCGGCAAGGTCAACCTGGTGTCCAAGGGCGGCCAGCCCGCCAACGTGCTTGTGGAAGCCGTCGGCGAATACGGCGTTGACCTGCTCGTGGTGGGGAACAAGGGCATGCGCTCCATGGCCGGGCGCATCTTCGGCAACATCCCCGGCAACGTGGCCAAGAAGGCGCCCGTGGATGTCATGCTCGTGGATACCCGGGCAGAGGGACACGACTAAAACAACCGGGGGTAGACTGGCTCTGCCCCAAACGCTTTGAAAGGTGATCATCATGGCCGATACCCCGTACAAGACCATCGTCGTTGGCTCCGACGGCTCCAAGTCCTCGCTTCTCGCTGTTGAGCGTGCCGCGAAGATTGCAGCCGCGTTCGGTTCCACCCTCGTCATCGGCACCGCCTACTACGAGAACGAGGAGGAAGCCGCGAAGACCCTCCGCCAGGATTCCGTGACCATCCTCGGCGACCAGAAAGCGCTGGAGAACCTCGAGGGTGCTGCAGACCACGCTCGCGCCGCGGGTGCGCCGGATGTGCAGACCGCGACCCGCCCGGGCACCCCGGTGCAGGCGCTGATGGCCATCGTCAACGACAACAAGGCAGATCTGCTCGTGGTGGGCAACCGCGGCATCAACTCCCTGACTGGCCGCCTGCTGGGCTCCGTGCCGGCGGACGTTGCGCGTCAGTCCGACTGCGATGTCATGATCGTTCACACGGTGAACTAACGCTGTGAACTAATCGCCGACCACTGTCAGCGTCTGCGTGGCGCGGGTGACGGCGACGTAGAGGTCTTGCCACCCCTGTGGCGAGGCCTCTTTAATTTTGCTCGGCTCCACCACCACGACGTTGTCGAACTCCAGGCCCTTCATCTCCCCGACGTTGTCCGCGTCGATGACAGCGGTTAGGCCGTCGCGCTTCTCGACGAGGCTAAAGTCCTCCACGAACTGCACCGGCACGCCGGATTCGCGGATCGCCTCCGGGACGGTGGCCTCTGGGTCGATCTCAGCCAAAATCTTGGCAGCATAATCCGCGATCTCCTTCGGCGTGCGGTAGTTCACCGTCAGCTCGTGCAGGCGGAAACGGTTGCCCACAAAAGGCTCCAGCGCGTTGGTCCAGTCGTCGACGCCGGCGGGGGAGGACGTCTGGGCAGTGTCGCCCACGAGCGTCATCCACCGCGACGGGCAGCGGCGAAACACCATGCGCCACTCCATGGGGGACAGCTCCTGCGCTTCGTCGACAATGACGTGACCGTACGCCCACGTCTGGTCCGCGCGTGCGCGCTGCGCGGTGGAGCGGGTGTCCGTCTCCCGCTGGCGGCTCGCGAGCGTCTCCGCGTCGATGACGTCGGCTGCGGAGAGGATCTCTGCCTCGAACTGGTCGTCGTCGTTGTCCGTGGACTCGGACGAGGACAGCACGTCGAGCGCGCCCTCAGCTTCGGCGACGAGCTCGCGCCATTCCTCTTCTTCCTTCCGGCGCTGCTCCTCGGGGTCGACGGTGCCGATGAGCACGGCCAGCTCGTCCACAAGCGCGGTGTCCGCGTGGCTGAACGGGGAGCCGGGCGCGCGGTACAGGGCGTCGCGGGTGTAGTCGTCGTAGTCGTGGGCGACCTCGGCGATTGCGTCCTTGTCGGTCAGCAGCGCATCCAGCACCTCCACGGGGTCTAGCTCCGGAAAGTGCGCGTCGATGAGTTGCTCTACCTGGGGGTCGTCCGCGAGGTCGTCGTGAAGCTGGTCCACATCCGCGTCCGAGAGCAGGTTCGCCCCGCCGAGCGGGTCCTCGCCGATGCGCTTCGCCAGCGCCTCCGCCAGCAGCTGCGTCAAGTGCTCCGCGAAGTAGGCGCGCGCCTGGTTATGCGGGCGGCGTGAACGACGCGCCCTCGTGCGCGCGGCCTTGACCATCTGCGGGGTGGCATCTACCGGCACCGAATCGAAGGTGAGGCGCACAGGCGCATCCGGCAGCGTCTCGTAGGACTGCACGGCGCGCTTGAGGATGGTCACCATCTCTTCCGAGCCCTTCACCTCGCGCGCGGCGACGCTGTCTTGGCCTGTGGGGGTAAAACCAGGCACGAGCTGGTCGGCGGTAGACAGCACCACGCCAGTTTCACCCAGCTCCGGCAGCACGCGGGAGATGTACTCGAGGAACGTGGCGTTCGGGCCGAGCACCAGCACGCCGGTGCGGGTGAGCTGCTCGCGGCACGTGTACAGCAAGTATGCGATGCGGTGCAGCGCCACCGCCGTCTTGCCGGTGCCCGGCCCACCCTGGACCACCATGACGCCGCGGGTGGCGTCGCGGATGATTTCGTCCTGCTCGCGTTGGATGGTTTCCACGATAGAGCGCATGTGGCCGGTGCGGGCCTCGTTCATCGCGCGGCGCAGCGCCGCCTCGGATCCGACACCGGCATGTGAGGTCTCCGCACCGTCGCCGGAGAGCACCTCGTCGTCCACCGCCGTGACGGTGCGTCCGCGCATGCGGATATTCCGGCGCGTTTCCACGCCCTCCGGGTGCGCCGTGGTTGCCAGGTAGAACGGGCGGGCGAGGGGAGCGCGCCAGTCCAGCAGGAGGGTGCGGTAGTTGTCCTCCCGGTCGTCGATGCCCATGCGGCCGATGTAGCGCCGCTCCAAATCGGGCCGCCCCGGCACCGGGTTCTCCGGGTCGTCGTCGGCGACGTCGATGCGGCCGAAGACCAAACCGGTCTCCGCGACGTTGAGCGCGTCCAGCTTCGCGTTGAGCCCGTGGTACTCCGTTTCGCGGCGCACTAGGGCATCCGAGTCCGGATTGTCCGGGTCCACGTCGCGCTGCACCTCTTCCAGGCGCGCTTGAGCCCGCGCCACCTCGCTATCCAGGTGCGCGAAGAGCTGATCCACGTACGTCTGTTCTGTTTCCTGCATCCCCACAACAAACGGCCCCGGGGCTGGGAATATTCCCAGCCCCGGGGCCGCTAAGTAGTCCGAGTGGCTACGCGAACTTCTTCTGCGCCTTCTTCACCAGCTTCTGCGCCTTCTTCTCGGCCTTCTTGGCCTTGCGCTTCCACTTGAGCTTGGTGATCCAGTTCGGGTCAGTGTCCAACTTGTCCCAAGCGTCCTGCAGGGAGTCGATCGCGTTCTGCGCCTTGTCCTGGGCCTTGGCGGAAGCCTTGTTTACCTTGCGCTTCGCCTTGAACTTATCCAGGGCGGACGGCTGCAGGTCGTCCAGCTGGCCCTGCAGATCGCCGACGACGCTGTTGACCTTGCGCTTCGCCTTGAACTGCTGGATCTTGGACGGCTTGATATCGCCGTATGCGTCCTCGGCCTTGTCGGAGGCCTTCTCGGCAGCGTCGTCCAGCCAGTCGCCTGCGTCGGAGAGGAAGCTGGACGCCTGCTTCTTTGCGTCGCCCAGCCAGTCGTTCGCAGCGTCGCTGGCCTTGTTGGCCTTCTTCTTCCAGTCGCCCTTGTTGTCGTCGACGTAATCGGTGACCTGCTCGGTCGCGTCGGAGAACCAGTCGGACGCCTTGTCCCAAGCCTTCTCGGTCTCCGACTTGGTCGGCAGCGCCTGCTTGACGTTCTTCTGCGCGGCCTGGGCAGCGTGCTGTGCGCGCCACTTCAGGTCCGGCTTGCCGTTGTTGTCCACGGTGGCCAGCAGGACACCGCCGGCGAGGCCGAGGTCCGTCAGGGCGCCGGTGCGGCGGCGTGCCTTCTCGTCGTCGTCCTCTGCCTCCCAGAACGCGTGGCGGCCCACAACGGTCGGCAGCGCGGTGGCGGCCAGCAGGGTGGCGGACAGGCGCGGGAACTTGCCGATAGCGAAGGACGCGCCAGCGCCGGCCTTGGTCGCGCCGACGATCTGCGCGGCGGTCTCCGGGCTCTTCGGCAGGAAGCCGCGGTACTCGCGCGGGGTGAGCGCGCGCAGCTTCTTCAACACGCTGTCCGCGCTGTCCTTGTGGCCAGCCGGGTTCAGCAGGGTCTCGACACCGTCGATCACGTAGACCGAAGCCAGCATCGGGCGTGCGATTTTCCGGATCATACTTTTACCCAATCCTTACTTTTTTGTAGCTGAATGTGCTCCCGCCGAGTGTAGCGATTTTGCGCCACCGCGGTGGTGGGTTTTTCGGTTACCAGCGACGATCCCACCAGTCGTCCAGGTGCGGGCGCTCCTCGCCGAGCGTGGTGGGTTTGCCGTGGCCCGGCCAAACGACGGCCTCGTCCGGGTAGACGTCGAAGACCTTCTCCTTCACGTCGTTGAAGAGGCGGACAAAGTCTCCCTCGGACTGGGTTTTGCCCAAACCGCCGGGAAACAGCGAGTCGCCGACGAACAGGTTGACCGTGCCGTCAATCTCCGCAGTCAGGCAGGCGCCGCCCGGGGTGTGGCCGCGCAGGATGGTCACGGGGAGCGTGTGGCCGGCGAACTCGATCGTGTCGCCGTCATTGAGCTCCACATCGGCCAGCGCCGGGATCGCCGGGGCATCCAAGAACGGCGCGTAGTGCTTCGCGCCGGTGGCCTCGAGCACTTCCTTGAGCGCCCGGGTGTGGTCGTAGTGCCGGTGCGTGGTCAGCACCGCGGTGATCTTCACGCCGGCGTCGTCGGCCATGGCCAGGAGTTCAGGGGCGTGCGAAGCTGCGTCGATAAGCAACCCCTGCCCCTCGCTGCAGAGGAGATAGCAGTTGTTGTCCATGTCGGAAACGGAAACGTGGCGAAGTGAAAGCATGTGCCCCAGGCTAGCCAGGAATGTTTCATCCCATCGGCGCGTTGGTAGCGTCTTGGGAGTACTAATCGACGAAAGCGAGAGTGACGTGGCCGAAAAGCTGACAGTGCGCGGCGCGCGCGAGCACAACCTCAAAGGCGTGGACATTGAGCTGCCCCGCGACAACATGGCAGTGTTTACCGGCCTGTCCGGCTCTGGCAAGTCCTCGCTCGCCTTCGACACCATCTTCGCCGAAGGCCAGCGCCGCTACGTGGAATCGCTGTCCTCCTATGCCCGCATGTTCCTGGGGCAGATGGACAAGCCGGACGTGGACTACATCGACGGGTTGAGCCCGGCGGTGTCCATCGACCAGAAGTCCACCAACCGCAACCCGCGCTCCACCGTGGGCACCATCACGGAGATCTACGACTACCTGCGTCTGCTGTACTCGCGCGCAGGCACCCCGCACTGCCCGGTGTGCGACGCGGTGATTAAGCGGCAAACCCCGCAGCAGATCGTGGACCGCGTGCTCGAGCTGGAGGAGCGCACCAAGTTCCAGGTGCTCGCGCCGATCGTGCGCAAGCGTAAAGGCGAGTTCCAGGACCTCTTCGCCGACCTGTCCTCGCAGGGCTACTCGCGCGTGAACGTGGACGGGGAGACCTACCAGCTCTCGGACCCGCCGAAGCTGGAAAAGCAGGTCAAGCACAACATCGACGTGGTGGTGGACCGCCTCACCGTCAAGGCCAGCCAGAAGCAGCGCCTGACGGACTCCGTGGAGACTGCGCTCAAGCTTGCAGACGGCCTCGTCGGCTTCGACTTTGTGGACCTGGACGCCGACGACCCGGAGCGCGTGCAGATCTTCTCCGAGAAGATGGCCTGCCCGAACGGCCACAAGCTCAACGTGGAGGAGTACGAGCCGCGCGCGTTCTCCTTCAACTCGCCGTTCGGCGCCTGCCCGGCCTGCGACGGCCTGGGCGTGCGCAAAGAGATCGACGTGGACCTGGTCATCCCGGACCCGGACGCGCCCGCGGTGGATGCGTTCCAGCCGTGGAATTCCAGCCCGAACAAGAAGTACTTCACCAAACTCATTGAGGCGCTGGCGAAAGAGGAGAAATTCGACGCCAACGCGCCGCTGAGCTCGCTGACCAAGACGCAGCGCAAGCACCTGATCCACGGCTCGTCCACGAAAGTCAACGTGCGCTACAAGAACCGCTACGGGCGCCAGCGCTCCTACACGGCGGCCTACGAGGGCATCGTGGGCTACCTGGAGCGCAAGCTGGAGCAGACTGAGTCTGAAACGCAGAAGGAACGCCTGCTCGCGTACACCCGCGAGGTGCCGTGCCCGACGTGTGACGGTGCGCGCCTGAAGCCGGAGATCCTGGCTGTGCGCCTGGCGTCGACCACGCACGGGGAGCAGTCCATCGCGGGATTGACACAGCTGTCCATCGAGGAAGCCTCCGAGTACCTGGACAACCTGGTGCTGGGCTACCGCGAGGAAATGATCGCCGGCGCGGTGCTGCGCGAGATCCAGGCGCGCCTGCACTTCCTGTTGGACGTGGGGCTGAACTACCTCACCCTCGCCCGCTCCGCCGGCACCCTGTCCGGCGGCGAGGCGCAGCGCATCCGCCTGGCCACCCAGATCGGCTCCGGCCTGGCCGGCGTGCTCTACGTGCTGGACGAGCCGTCTATCGGCCTGCATCAGCGCGACAACCAGCGCCTGATCACCACTCTGAAGAAACTGCGCGACCTGGGCAACACCCTGGTCGTGGTGGAGCACGACGAGGACACCATCCGGGAGGCGGACTGGCTCATCGACATCGGCCCGCGCGCCGGCGAGTACGGCGGGGAAGTGGTCTACCAGGGCAAGCCGGAGGGCATCCTCAAGGCCAAAGACTCGATCACGGGCGACTACCTGGCTGGCCGCAAGGTGATCGAGGTGCCGGAGCACCGGAGGGACGTCGATAAGCAACGGCAACTGAAGGTCATCGGCGCGCGCGAGAACAACCTGGACAACGTCAGCGTAAACATCCCGCTCGGCGTGCTGGTGGCCGTGACCGGCGTGTCCGGCTCCGGCAAGTCCACGCTGGTGAACCAGATTCTGGCCAAGACGCTGCAGAACCAGCTCAACGGCGCGCGCCAGGTGCCCGGCCGGGTGAAGAAGGTCGAGGGGCTCGAGTACCTGGACAAGCTCGTGCAGGTGGACCAGAGCCCGATCGGGCGCACACCGCGCTCCAACCCGGCGACCTACACCGGCGTGTTCGACAAGATCCGCAACCTGTTCGCCGAGACCCAGGAGGCGAAGGTGCGCGGCTACAAGGCCGGCCGCTTCTCCTTCAACGTCAAGGGCGGGCGCTGCGAGGCCTGCCACGGCGACGGCACCATCAAGATCGAGATGAACTTCCTGCCGGACGTGTACGTGCCGTGCGAGGTGTGCGAAGGCGCGCGCTACAACCGCGAAACGCTCGAGGTGCGCTACAAGGGCAAGAACATCGCCGAGGTGCTGGAGATGCCCATCTCCGAGGCCGCCGAGTTCTTCGAGCCGATCACCTCCATCCACCGCTACCTGCAAACGCTTGTGGACGTCGGTTTGGGCTACGTTCGCCTCGGCCAGAGCGCGACCACGCTGTCCGGCGGCGAGGCGCAGCGCGTCAAGCTCGCCGCGGAGCTGCAGAAGCGCTCCAACGGCCGCACGATCTACATCCTGGACGAGCCGACGACCGGCCTGCACTTCGAGGACATCCGCAAACTCATGCTGGTGCTCAACGGCCTGGTGGAGAAGGGCAACACCGTGCTGGTCATCGAGCACAACCTCGACGTGATCAAGTCCGCCGACTGGATCGTGGACATGGGCCCCGAGGGCGGCTCCGGCGGCGGCACGGTGGTCGCACAGGGCACACCGGAGGACGTCGCAAAGGTGCCCGGTTCCTTCACCGGACAGTTCCTGCAGGACATTTTGGCGAACGCCTAGGCGGGTCCTCGGCGCGCCGATTTGGTTTGTGCAGGCATGAGCATGTATATTGCTGCCTACACCGCCCAGCGCGCCCGTGTCATGCGGGTGCGGGGGCCGCAAGAGGAGTGAATCCCACCCCAAGCCGCTCACGAAAGTGAGTTGGATACGGGTCAAACGGTGCGCGAAAGACTGGTGTCTTTTCGTGTGTCATGGACGAACTCCCGCCACCCGTCAGGGTGAGCGGGTTTTTCGCGTGGGATGAGTCCGATTGCGGTTCAAGTGCGGCACGCATTGTTTCTTTACGTCTCTAGGAGTTCTCATCAGCGCTGAAGCTCGGATCAATGAACGAATCCGCGTCCCTGAAGTTCGCCTCGTCGGCCCGTCCGGCGAGCAGGTGGGCATCGTCCGCACGGACGACGCCCGCAAGCTGGCGTACGAGGCGGACCTCGACCTGGTTGAGGTAGCCCCGAAGGCCAAGCCGCCCGTGGCCAAGATCATGGACTACGGCAAGTTCAAGTACGAGCAGGATCAGAAGGCCCGCGAGGCCCGCAAGAACCAGCAGCAGACCGTGGTCAAGGAACAGAAGTTCCGCCCCAAGATTGATGAGCACGACTACCAGACCAAGAAGGGCAATGTTGAGCGCTTCCTGGAGAAGGGCAACAAGGTCAAGGTCACCATCATGTTCCGCGGCCGCGAGCAGGCCCGCCCCGAGCTGGGCTACCGCCTGCTGGAGCGTCTGGCTGAGGACATCGGGGAGCTCGGCGTTGTCGAGTCCCGTCCGAAGCAGGACGGCCGAAACATGACGATGGTCTTCGGACCGGCTCGCAAGGGCAAAAAGTAGTTCCAACAATCGACACTCTGAAGGGCTTTCACCATGAAGCAGAAGACCCACAAGGGCACCGCAAAGCGCATCAAGGTCAACGGCAAGGGCAAGCTGCGCCGCGAGCAGGCTGGTAAGCGCCACCTGAACGAGAAGCTCTCGTCGAAGCGCCGCCGCAAGCTGTCCGGCTCCACCGACGTCGCTAAGGCTGACGTCAAGCGCGCAAAGCGCCTCCTCGGCATGTCCTAAGCACTGCCCGATCAATCAACCGATTACGAGAAAAAGAAAAGGAAGTTTGACTCATGGCACGTGTGAAGCGTTCAGTCAATGCTAAGAAGAAGCGCCGCGCAATCCTCAAGTCCGCGAAGGGCTACCGTGGCCAGCGCTCCCGCCTGTACCGCAAGGCGAAGGAGCAGTGGCTGCACTCCCAGACCTACGCGTACCGCGACCGCCGCAAGCGCAAGGGTGAGTTCCGCAAGCTGTGGATCCAGCGCATCAACGCCGCTGCCCGCATGAACGACATCACCTACAACCGCCTCATCCACGGCCTGAAGCTGGCTGAGGTCGAGGTCGACCGCAAGATCCTGGCCGAGCTGGCTGTCAGCGACTTCGCTGCCTTCTCCGCTCTGTGCGAGGTTGCGAAGAACGCGCTGCCGGAGGACGTCAACGCTCCGAAGGCTGCGTAAAGCACTTTCGCTTAACGACGAAGCTCCCGCCCATCCCCGAACAGTCGGGGGAGGCGCGGGAGCTTTTTCGTGTGCGACACGCAAAAGGGAGCGCGCCCACCGCTGGGGTGGGCGCGCTAATCGCTGTGGCGAGGCTGGTTTAGAAGATGCCCTCGTTCTCGCGGCCGAAGTCGTCGAGCGTGACGTCGCGGGAGTCGACGTCCTGGTCGTTGTACTCAGAGTCGTCGCCGTCCAGACGGCCAGTCTGGGAAACAGTGATGTAGTTGGTCAGACGGCCTTCCTTGGTGTTGCCGTCGCCGAAGGAGAAGGAGACAAGGTCAGCTTCCTCACCCGGGTTGATCGGGTTGGACAGGGTGACCTCGAAGATGCGAGCCTGCTCGTCCTCGTCCCAGCCCAGGTCGCGGGCGTAGCCGCCCTCGCGGGTGGTGGTGGTGATCAGACGGTCAACGTTTTCCGGGCCGTCCTCGGTGCGGACTGCGACGCGGAAGGTCACTGCCGGGAACTCGCCCCAGTAGCGCTCGTTGCCGACGTTCTTCACGCGCAGAGCGGTGGAGCCGGCGAAGCCCTTCGCCTTCGCGGAGGACACGGTGAAGTACGGCTCGAGGTCCAGGTCGTGGTCGGCCTTCTCGTCGCCCTTGTTGGACTCGTCGGTGGATTCTTTCTTTTTGTCGGACGCGGCATCGACCTTGATGGCGCCCTCGGCCTTGTCGGACTCTTCCTTGGCCGCCTTTTCGTTCTCGGCTGCGAGGTTGACGTCCTTGTTGCTGACGTCGGCGGTTTTGTTATCGTCGACCTTTTCCACGTCGTCGATGTTGTCGCCCTTGTTCAGGGCGTCAACGTCCTGGTCGTACTCAGCGTTCGGCTCGTCCTTGACCTCGGTGGTCTGTGCGCCCTTGTTCGGCGCCCAGGAATCGGCCGGGGTGTCGAAGTTCTTCACGCGGACCTCGTTCTTCACCGGCATGTTTGCGACCCACGCGGTCGGGGTCGCCCAGGTGCCGTTCGGGCGGCAACGTTGCTGGGTGCCGGTCATAGTGACGGTGCGGAAGCCGTAGGTTGCCTCACCGGTGTTGCCTGCCGGCACATCGTATGGGCCGACGGTCTGGCCGACGTTCCAGGACAGCTCAGCGGAGACGTCCCAGCCGAGCGCCTTCGCCACGGAGTAGCCGATGTTGCCCTCGATGCCGTCCTTGGAGCCGGAGCCGCCCAGGTTCAGCGTCTCAGTCTTGGAGCCGTTGACGGAAGCGGAGACAGTCTGGGTGCGGGAGAGGTCCTGCTGCAGCGGGATTGCCTCGTCGGACAGGTTCGTGGTGGAGATGGTGCCCACCGGCAGGAAGTTGTCCTTCACCTTGTACACGACGGTGCGGTAGTCCTCGGTGGAGTTGCACACCGGGCGCGGGTTGAGCACGTTGGCCTTCAAGTGGTCGGAGCCGCGGTAGGTGTGGACGATCGGGAGTTTGTCGTTGTTCGCCGGGGTCTCGGGAGCGGACTCCTCGAGGGTGGTCGCGTTCGCGGGAGCGATGGCAGCGCCGGCCATCAGAGTGCCGAGAAGCGCGGTAGTGATGCGTCGGGTCTTACGGGTCATACGTTGTCCTTTCCTGTGAAGCTACCGCCAGCGTCGCTAGCAGTCGGGGTGATTGCTTACAGGGGTCAACGTAAGGACGTTGCTGTCGCATGACAAGGAAATTTTGGGGTCTCGGCACCTTCGTGTCCGATGCCGATACTTTCGTTCAGAACCGGGGAGGGGCTAGTGCACCTGCGGCCCGCGGCCGTTGAGGACAGTGACGACAAGGTCGAGGCGGGACGAGACCCCGTATGCCGAGAGCAGCTTCGAGACCATCTTCTTCACGGTGGACTCGGAGTAGTTCAGGTGCTTCGCGATGTCGGCGTTGCTCAAGCCGTCGCAAAGCAGCTCAAGGACTTTCTGCTCGGTCTCGGAAACGCCCGCAGGCACGTTGACCGCGGCCTTTGGGCGCTCGGGAGCAGGTTGCGGAGCTTGTGCGTCGCGCTGGGAGAGGTGGGGGAGCAGCTTGTTCATTGCAGCAGGCGAAATTACGGTGCCGCCTGCAACTGCTTGCCGCACCGAAAGGATGATTTCCTCGCGCGGCTGGCTCTTCAAAATGTAGCCGCGACCCCCGTGGTCGAGGATGTCGAGCATCGCAGTGTCGTTGTCCAAGGAACTGATCGCCAAAAAGGCCGGGGCGGACCCGCGGGCAGTGAGCTTGCGCAGCAGCTCCGCGCCACCCATGTGCTGCATGTAGACATCGGAGAGCACCACATCCACGTCTAGTTCGGGGATGCGCTCGAGCGCTTCGGATCCGTCCGAAGCGGTTTCGACGACGGTGATCCCTTCGGCGCTGTCGAGGTAGCTTTTCAGCACCTCGCGGACGAGCGGATCGTCGTCGACGAGGAAAACCCGGATTGGGTGGTCGGGTGTGGTCATCTCGGTGCGATTAGCACCACAGGCGGCCGAGCATGCCACCGCACTCGAAGGTGTCGCCGATGGCGCCAGCTGCGTAGGGGGTTGCCACAGTCTGTGCTTCTGCAGATGCTGCAGGTGCGACGGCGATGAGGCTGGTTGCAACCAAGGCGGAGGCGGTGAGGCGAGCAAACTTGCGCATTTGCTTGTCCTTTCGTGAACTAAAGCTGTAAATCGCTACATCGAATTATGAGTGCTTACGGTAACAGTGCGCAATTATTTCGGGCGCTTAGGGGAGAAGTCGGTACGAAAGTACCCTCCGGGTTCAGCGCTGATCTACCTTCGTTCCTTCGGCACGGTGAGGTGGTAGCGGAATGCCTCGCCTTGGTAGCCGGCGTCGAGAGTGGCACCGTCCTCAGCCAAAAGGGAAGAGACCTCACCAAGACCGACGCCGGTGCTCATCTCAACTGCCTGGTCTTGTGGGGCGCCAAAGTTCTGCACCAGGATCTGCACGTCATTGTCGTCTTCGACCGCGGCGACAATCACTGGACGGTTCTTATCTGCGTACTTGATCACGTTGGTTTGGATCTCACGGAACGCATTCGGAGCGTGACGAAGTGCGATCGAGTTCAACCCCTCGCCATGCATGCCACTTTCCGTGACCGTGTAGCCGTGGCTGCGCAATGTGTCCGAAAAGGACCGCAAGCATTCGTCCAATGTGGGTGTGCTCATGGTTTTGTCTCCGCTGAACTCCGCGGGATCGTCGGAACGCATAAAACGGATGAGCTGGCGGACTTCTTGCATCGACCGCCTGGCGTCCTCTGCGATGAGCTTTGCCGCGTTAGCAGTTTGCTTATCACCGGACATTGCCAAGGCCTCACTTCGGAGCACAACTGAGGTGAGGGAAGACGCCACGGATCCGTGCAAGGCCTTCACAGTACGTTCCCGTTCACGCTCGAGCTCTGCCTTCAGCTTCTCGGCTTGACGTTCTCGTGTAATAAGGAAGGCGCGAAAAATCCAGCCCACTGCCCACGCAACAAGGAGTAGCACGAACAGAAAGGTTGCTGTTTCAAACGAAATGGGGAAGTAGACGCCGGAGGGAAAGTCTGTTTGTGCGAGATACCAGAGATAGGCCAGCAGCGGCAGACTTAATCTGGCGGGAACACGCAACCCCACGACAGCGGCAATTGCGAACATGCCGATGACGATGACAGCGCTCCGATACTCCGGTGCAACATTGGAAAACTGCAGCAGGAATCCGTATCCCAACCCAGCGGTGACCGGGGCGAAGAAAGCGGCGACAATGAGAAATACTGCGTAGAGCGCAACCGCGAACCGGGACCACTCAACGGCAATCGGCGCCCCGCGCAGAGCCACTAGGCCCAGCGCATAAAGCAGGGCGGCGAGCGCAAAACCAATACGCCAAGGGCGCGCCGCCGGTGAAAGAAGGCGGGCGCGCACGAGCTCCGGAAACGTAGGCACGGCAAACAGCGTAGCGCCCGCAACGTAGTCTGTAGCTATGCCATTGGATTTCCAGCAGCCGTTCACAGAGCGCACTCCGCGTGTGGTTAATGCGGGGAAGTTGAAGAGGGCGCAAGCTCGTCGTAAAGCAAAGGCCTTCCTGGCGGAAGGCGAGAACGCTGTGGAGGCCGCCGTGGCCACGGGGGCGGCGACGGACCTCTTCGCTACCGAGGCCGCAGCCGAGCGCTTCGAGGAGATCGTGCGGGCGGCGGGTTACATGGACGTGTACACGCACGCGATCACGGAAAAGGCTGCGGACTCGCTCGCGGACGCGGTGACGTCCACCGGCATTTTTGCGGTGTGCCGCCCGGTGCTGTGGACGGTGCCCAAAATTTTGAAGGGCCGGCCGAAGCTGGTGGCGGTGTGCGTGGAAACCAACGACCCCGGCAATGCCGGCACGATCATCCGTATTGCGGACGCCGTGGGCGCGGACGCTGTGATTTTCGCCGGCGACACCGTGGACCCGGAGGCTCCTAAGGTGGTGCGCTCGACCGCGGGCTCACTGTTCCACATCCCGGTGGCGCGCGACCGCGATGTCCGCCGCGTGATTAATCAGCTCGAAGACGCCGGGCTGTCCACCTTCGCCACCACAATGAACGGCGAGGTGAACCTCGCGCAGCCAGGGGAGACGCTCGCGCAGCCGACCGCTTGGCTGTTCGGCAACGAGGCGCATGGGCTTGGCGACGACATCCTGTCGGCCGCCGACCACCGCGTTTCCATCCCTATCCAGGGCAGTGCGGAGTCGTTGAACTTGGCCACAGCGGCGAGTATCTGCCTGTGGGAGTCGTCGAAGGCGCTCGCTGAGGACTAGCTTTATCGGCTGGGTTTGCAGCGCTCGCCCTCGCGCGGTCGCTGTGTCGGCCGATAGGTAAAGTGGTGGACGCTTTTGAACCGACGCTGCTGCGGTCTGTATAAACAGCGCAGCGCACTTGTAGAAAGGTGCGGGTGAACACGAGCGTGGCCGACAACGCAAACCCAATTCCGGAGATTGAACTGACCGAGGACGCCCTGAATAGGGCAGCGGACGAGGCGATCGCTGCTTTTGAGGCGGCCGAGGACCTCGCTGCGCTGGAAGATGCGCACCGTGCGCACCTAGGGGAGAAGGCCCCGATCCCGCAGGCCCGCCGCGCGCTCGGGACGCTGCCGAAGGATCAGCGCAAGGATGCCGGTCGGTTCGTGAACATGGCCCGAGGCCGCGCAGAGAAGGCATACGCCCAGCTGCGCGTGCAGCGCGAAGCGGAGCACCGCGAGAAGCAGCTGCGCGAGGAGAAGGTGGACGTCACCCTGCCCACCTCCCGCAGGCAGGCTGGTGCGATGCACCCAATTACCACGCTGTCCGAGCACATTGCGGATATCTTTATCGGCATGGGCTGGGAGGTCGCGGAAGGCCCGGAGGTGGAGGCGGAGTACTTCAACTTCGACGCGTTGAACTTCATCCCGGACCACCCGGCCCGCACGCTGCAGGACACCTTCTACATCGGTGAAGAGGGCTCCAAGCAGGTCATGCGCACCCACACTTCGCCGGTGCAGGTGCGCACGATGCTCGAGCGCGACGTGCCCATCTACATCGCGTGTCCGGGCCGTGTGTTCCGCACCGACGAGCTGGACGCCACCCACACCCCGGTGTTCCACCAGGTGGAGGGCTTGGCCGTGGACAAGGGCCTGACTATGGCGCACCTGCGCGGCACCCTCGACCACCTGGCCAAGGTGCTGTTCGGCCCTGAGACGAAGACCCGCATGCGCACCAACTACTTCCCGTTCACCGAGCCGTCCGCTGAGGTGGACGTGTGGTTCCCCAACAAGAAGGGCGGCGCGGGCTGGATCGAGTGGGGCGGCTGCGGCATGGTCAACCCGAACGTGCTGCGTGCCGTAGGCATCGACCCGGAGGTCTACTCCGGCTTCGCGTTCGGCATGGGCCTGGAGCGCACCCTGCAGTTCCGCAATGGTCTGTCGGACATGCGCGACATGGTCGAAGGCGACGTCCGTTTCACCATCCCGTTCGGCGTGCAGGCGTAAAGGAGACTCTCGATAATGCTCATTTCCAAAAACTGGATCGTCCGCCTGCTGCAGAACGCAGGTAACAAGGATTTCAACCCCACCGACGAGGAGCTCGACGCGGGCTTCGTGCGCGTCGGCTTCGAAACTGAGGGCTACGCGCCGCTTCCGGAGGTCACCGGCCCGCTGGTCATCGGCCGCGTGGAGGAGATTGAGGAGCTGACCGGCTTTAAGAAGCCGATCCGTTACTGCCAGGTGAATGTCGGCCAGGCCAACGGCACCGGTGAGCCGCAGGGCATCATCTGCGGCGCCCGCAACTTCAAGCAGGGCGACTTGGTCGTCGTCTCGCTGCCGGGCGCGGTGCTGCCGGGCGGATTCGAGATCTCCGCGCGCGAGACCTACGACCACATCTCCGCAGGCATGATGGCCTCCGCGGCCGAGCTCGGGCTCGCCGCGAAAAGCGAGGGCATCATTACGCTTCACGACGGCTCCGCCACCCCCGGTCAGGACGCCCGCGAGATTCTGGGCTCGGACGACACCGTCTTCGATGTCAACGTCACTCCGGACCGCGGCTACGCCCTGTCCGCCCGCGGCCTGACCCGCGAGATCGCCTCCGCCTTCGACCTGGAGTTCTCCGACGTGGCGCAGGATCCGGCAATCGCTGGCATCGACATTGCTGGCGTGCCGGCTCCGTCTGGCGAGACCATTGCGGTTTCCGTGGAGGAGTCCACCAAGGCCAAGCGGTTCGGCGTGCGCACTGTCGAAGGCATCGATCCGAACGCGACCGCACCGTTTTGGATGCAGCGCGAGCTTATGCTCGCCGGCGTGCGCTCGGTCAACGCCGCGACGGACGTGACCAACTACGTCATGCTGCTGACCGGCCAGCCGATGCACGCCTTCGACGCCGACAAGATCTCCGGTGGCCTGCGCGTGCATAACGCCACCGACGGCGAGAAGTTTGAAACGCTCGACCACGTCGAGCGCACGCTGACCGCAGAAGATGTGGTGATCAGCGACGACAACGGCATTCAGTCCCTTGCCGGCGTCATGGGCGGCACCACCTCCGAGATCTCGGACGAGACGGTCAACGTCCACTTCGAGGCCGCGACCTGGGACCCGCTGACCGTGGCTCGGACCGCGCGCCGGCTGAAGCTGAGCTCGGAAGCCTCGCGACGCTTCGAGCGCGGCGTGGACCCGCAGCTCGTGGAAAACGCTCTCGACATCGCTTGCGCGCTGCTGGTGGACATCGCCGGTGGCACGATTCATGCGGGCAGGACGCTGGTCGGTGACGTCGAAAAGCGTGAGGCGATTGCGATGCGCGCGACGCGCCCGGCTGAGCTGATCGGTGTGGATTACGCACGCGAGACCGTGGTGCGCCGCCTGGAAGAGGTCGGCTGCGAGGTCGCTGGCGACGGCGAGGAGCTTGACGTCACCCCGCCGACTTGGCGCACCGACATCACCGTGCCGGTGGAGCTGGTCGAGGAGGTCGTGCGTCTGGAGGGCCTGGACGCCATCCCGTCGATCCTGCCCACGCCCCGTGGCGGCCGCGGTTTGAGCCCGCTGCAGCGCCGCCGCCGTGCGGTGACCCACGCGCTGGCGTACTCCGGCTACGCGGAGATCATCCCCACGCCGTTTATCGCCAACAACACCTTCGACGCCTGGGGCCTCGACGCGGACGATCCGCGCCGCAACACCGTCAAGGTGCAGAACCCGCTCGATGCGGACTACGGCATCCTGGGCACCACGCTGCTGCCGCCGATGCTGGAGGCCGCAGGCCGAAACGTCGCGCGCGGCCGCGGTGATGTGGCCATCTACTCTGTGGCGCAGACCTCGGAAAAGCGCGCGGACGTCTCGCCGCTGCCGGACGTTTCCGAGCGACCGGCGGACGAGGTTGTGGCAGAGCTCGTCGAGTCGCTGCCACAGCAGCACCTCCACGCCGCGACGGTGGCGCTGGGCAACACGGAGCTGGAAGGCCCGTGGGGCAAGGGCCGGGTCTACGAATGGTCGGACGCCGTCGAGGCCGCACAGCTCGTTGCTCGTGTGTGCGGCGTCGACCTGGATGTAGAGGCTGCGGAGTACCTGCCGTGGCACCCGGGCCGCTGCGCGGCGCTCAAGGTTGACGGCGAGGTCGTCGGCCACGCCGGCGAGCTGCACCCGCAGATCCTGGAGAAGCTGAACCTGCCGGCGCGCACCTGCGCGATGGAGATCGATCTGACCGCCATCCCGCTGGCAGAGCGCCTGCCTGCGCCTCGCCTGTCCGCGTTCCCGCTGCTCAACCAGGACATCGCGTTGGTCGTCGACGAGGCTGTGGCGGCCGAGGACGTGCGTCGCGCAGTCGAAGAGGGCGCGGGCGAGCTCGTCGAAGCAGTCACGCTTTTCGACGTCTACCGTTCCGACAACCTCGGCGACGGCAAGAAGTCGCTCGCGTTCGGCTTGGCGTTCCGCGCCCCAGACCGCACGCTGACCGAGGAAGAAGCCTCCGAGGCTCGCCTGAAGGCAGCCGAGTTGGCCAAGGAGCGCTTCGGCGCAGAAATGCGCGGCTAAATATATTTGCGTGAATAACTTCCACGCAACTGCATAACTGTTACACTTGCGACCATGTCAGAAGGCAAGGTTGTCAAAGTAGCGGTCGCGGGGGCCACGGGCTATGCGGGCGGTGAAATTCTCCGCCTGCTGCTGGGCCACCCGGCGTATCTCGCGGGTGAGCTGGAGATCGGCGCGCTGACCGGCGCGTCCAACGCCGGCGAGAGCGTCGGCGAGCTCATGCCGCACCTGCCGGAGCTGGCCGACCGGGTTATCGAAGAGACCACCGTCGAGGTGCTCTCCGGCCACGACGTGGTCTTTCTCGGCCTGCCGCACGGACACTCCGCGGCCATCGGCGCCACGCTCGGCGAGGACGTGACCGTCATCGACTGCGCCGCCGACTTCCGCCTGCGCGACGCCGAAGCGTGGCGCGCCTACTACGGCTCGGAGCACGCGGGAGCGTGGCCCTACGGGCTGCCGGAGTTACCGGGGCACCGGGAGGACGTCGCAAAGGCAACGCGCATCGCTGTTCCCGGATGCTTTCCCACGGGTGCCACGCTCGCCGCATGGCCGGCGGTGCAGGCGGGCCTGGTCGAGCTGGATCTGACGGTGGTGGCCATTACCGGCGTGTCCGGGGCCGGCAAGAAGCCCAAGGTGGACATGCTCGGCGCGGAAACGATGGGCTCGCTGAAGGCCTACAGCGTCGCCGGCGCACACAGGCACACACCGGAGATTGCGCAGAACCTCGAGGAAGTCGCGGACAGCCAGGTCACCGTGAGCTTCACACCGGTGCTTGCGCCGCTGCCGCGCGGCATCCTCACCACCGTCACCGCGCCGCTGGCACATGGCGCGGACGCGGAGACGGTGCGCGCTGCATACGATAACGCCTACGCCGAGGAACCGTTCGTGCACCTGCTGCCTGCCGGCCAGCAGCCGCAGACGCAGCACGTGGTCGGCTCCAACATGTGCCACGTCCAGATTGAAGTGGATCAGGCAGCAGACAAAGTTGTGGCCACCAGCGCCATCGACAACCTGACCAAGGGCACCGGGGGAGCGGCGGTGCAGTGCATGAACCTTGCGCTCGGGTTCGAGGAGGGGGCGGGTCTGTCGCGAGCCGCGGTGGCTCCGTAACCGCCGACGAGACACCCCTTACCTCTTTTCCCTGAAAGGACCCCCTCCATCATGAGCACTCTTGGAGTCACCGCACCGCAAGGCTTCTCCGCCGCCGCCACCAGCGCGGGCCTGAGAGCATCCGGAAACCCGGACATGGCCGTCGTGGTCAACGACGGCCCCGAATACACCGCGGCCGCGGTTTTCACGCGAAACAAGGTTTTCGCCGCGCCTGTGAAGGTCAGCCGCGCGGCGGTGGCCGCCGGCGAACTGAAGGCTGTGGTCTTCAATTCCGGCAACGCCAACGCCTGCACTGGCGAGCAGGGGCTGCATGACGCGCAAACTATGCAGCGACTTACGGCCGAAGGTGTGGGCGCAGAGCCCGCTCAGGTGGCCGTCTGCTCCACCGGCATCATCGGCGATCTGCTGCCGATGGAGAAGGTGGAAGGCGGCATCGCGGCCGTCGTCAATCAGCTCGGCGACCACGGCGCGGACGCCGCCGAAGCCATCCGCACTACCGATACCGTCGCCAAAGAAGTGTTGGTCAAGGGCGACGGCTGGACTCTCGGCGGCATGGGCAAAGGTGCCGGCATGATGGCGCCGTCGCTGGCGACGATGCTGGTGTGCCTGACCACCGACGCGAAGGTGGAGGCCCAGGCGCTGCAGACTGCGCTGGAGCGTGCCACGGCAACCACCTTCAACACCCTGGACATCGACGGTTCCACCTCCACCAACGACACCGTCATCGCGATGGCCAACGGCGCGAGTGGGGTATCCCCGGACCAGGACGAGCTGGACGCCGCGGTGTACGAGGCCTGCGCGCAGCTGGCGGCGATGATGCAGTCCGACGCCGAGGGCGTGACCAAGCGCGTGAGCATCACCGTCGAAGGCGCCGCGGACGACGAGCAGGCGCTTCACGCCGCGCGCACCATCGGCCGCGACAGCCTGGTCAAAACGGCGATGTTCGGCTCCGACCCGAACTGGGGCCGCGTGCTCGCCGCCGTCGGCATGGCGGACGCGGAGATGGACGCGGACAACATCTCGGTGACCTTCAACGGACACACCGTCTGCGAATACTCCGGTGCAGTGCCCGGCGCGCGGGACGTGGATCTGAGCGGGTCGGACATCGCGGTGGTGGTGGATCTGGGCACTGGCGGTGAGGGCCGCGCGACGGTGCGCACGACGGACCTGTCGCACGCCTACGTTGAGATCAACTCGGCCTACACCAGCTAGGGGAGTGCGCGAGATGATGCCGAATCTGACCAATGAGCAGCGCGCCACTGTGCTTGCGGAGGCGCTGCCGTGGTTGCAGCACTACCGCGACAAGATCGTGGTGGTCAAGTACGGCGGCAACGCCATGATCGACGAGGACTTGAAGGCCGCGTTCGCCGCTGACATGGTGTTTTTGCGCACCGTGGGCGCGAAGCCCGTGGTGGTGCACGGCGGCGGGCCGCAGATCACCCAGATGCTCGGCCGCTTGGGGCTGGACGGCGGGGAGTTCATCGGCGGGTTCCGCGTGACCACCCCGGAGATCCTGGACGTGGTGCGCATGGTGCTCTTCGGCCAGGTGGGCCGGGACCTGCTGGGCAAGATCAACTCGCACGGGCCCTACGCTGTGGGCACCTCGGGCGAGGACGCAGGGCTGTTCACCGCTAAGCAGCGCGAGGTGGTCGTCGACGGCCAGCTGCAGGACATCGGCCTGGTGGGCACGATCACGGACGTGAACCCGGAGGCGGTGATGGACATCATCGAGGCCGGCCGGATCCCGGTGGTCTCCGGCATCGCACCAGGGGCAAACGGCGAGGTGTACAACATCAACGCCGACGAGGCCGCCGGTGCGCTCGCCGCGGCGATCGGCGCCGAGCGCCTGGTGGTGCTCACCAACGTCGAGGGGCTCTACACGGACTGGCCGAACAAGGACTCGCTGCTGTCCAAGATCGAGGCGGGCGAGCTGGCCAAGATGCTGCCCGGCTTAGACACCGGCATGATCCCGAAGATGGAGGCCTGCCTCACCGCAGTCCAGGGCGGGGTGAAGGCAGCGCACGTGATCGACGGACGCGTGGCCCACTCCGTGCTGCTGGAGCTACTGACGATGGGTGGCGTTGGCACCATGGTGCTGCCGGACGACTACGACCGCGCGCACTACCCGGACGGAACGATCTTTAGAAAGGATGACGCATGAGCGAGTTTTCTTCGCGCTGGACTTCCGCGCTTTTAGACACCTACCCCGCGCCGCCGGTGGAGCTTGTTTCCGGCGAGGGCTCCACGGTCACGGACGCGGACGGCAACACCTACATCGACATGCTCGCCGGCATCGCCGTCAACGCGCTCGGCCACGCGCACCCGGCCGTCGTCGAGGCGGTGAGCGCGCAGGTGGCGACGCTTGGCCACGTGTCCAATCTCTTCGGCTCCCAGCCGGTGGTTGAGGTCGCCGAGGCGCTGCGCGCCCGGGTCGGCGACGAGACCGCGCGGGTGTTTTTCTGCAACTCCGGCGCCGAGGCCAACGAGGCCGCCTTCAAGCTCGCGCGCCTGACCGGCCGCCGCCGCATCCTCGCAGCTGAGCGCGGCTTCCACGGCCGCACCATGGGCTCGCTCGCGCTGACGGGCCAACCGGACAAGCGCGCGCCGTTCGAACCCATGCCGGCAGGCGTCGAGTTCTTCCCATACGGCGACATCGAGGCGCTCGAGACCCTGGTGCAGCAGGACCCGGGCAACACCGCCGCGATCATCCTGGAGCCCATCCAGGGCGAAACGGGGGTCATCCCCGCGCCGGAGGGCTTCATCAAAGCGGTGCGGGAACTTTGCGACGCCCACGGCATCCTGCTCATCACCGACGAGGTCCAAACCGGCGTCGGACGCACCGGCGACTTCTTCGCCTTCCAGCACGAAGGCATCCTGCCGGACGTGATCACCATGGCCAAGGGGCTGGGCGGGGGACTGCCCATCGGCGCGACCATCGCCCGCGGCAAGGCGGCGGAGCTGTTTACCCCGGGCTCGCACGGCACCACCTTCGGCGGCAACCCCGTCGCCTGCGCCGCCGCGGGGGCCGTGCTTGGGGCCATCGACGAGGATTTCCTCGCCGAGGTGCGCCGCAAGGGGCAATTGCTTATCGACGCAGCTTCGCAGATCCCCGGTGTCACCCAGGTCCGCGGGCGCGGACTGATGCTCGGGGTGGTGCTGGATGAGGCGGTGGCGAAGCTCGTCGTCAAGCATGGGCTCGACCAAGGCCTGATTGTGAACGCACCGGGCGACGACGTCATCCGCCTCACGCCGCCGCTGGTGATCACCGATGATGAGATTGAAGAAGCGATGAAGCGCCTCGCCGGCGCGATTGAAGCAGCGAAAGAACGGAGCTAAACCGATGGTCAGACACTTCCTGGCAGACGACGACCTCACACCGAAAGAGCAGGCCGAGGTGCTCGCGCTCGCCGCGGAGCTGAAGCGCGACCCCTTCTCGCGCCGCCCGCTGGAGGGGCCGAAATCCGTCGCCGTGCTGTTCGACAAAACCTCCACCCGCACCCGCTACTCCTTCGACGCCGGCATCGCGCAGCTCGGCGGGCACGCGATTGTCACCGAAAGTGGCAACTCGCAGATGGGCACGAAAGAGAACTACCAGGACACCGGCGCGGTGCTGTCGCGCTTCGTGGAAGCGATTGTGTGGCGCACCTACGCACACGATAACCTGCGGGAAATGGCGGAAACGGCCACCGTGCCGATCATCAACGCGCTTTCCGACGACCTGCACCCGTGCCAGATCCTCGCCGACCTGCAGACCGTGGTGGAGAACTTCTGCCCGGATGAGGGCCCGGCTGGGCTGAGGGGGCTCAAGGCCGTTTACCTGGGCGACGGCGACAACAACATGGCCAACTCCTACCTCATCGGGTTCGCCACCGCCGGGGTGGACATCACCGTCATCGCCCCGGACGGCTTCCAGCCGCGCGAGGAGTTCGTCGCACGCGCCAGACGCCGCGCCGAGGAAACCGGGGCGAAAGTCGCCGTGACCTCGGATATCGCGGCTGCGGAGGGCGCCAACGTGGTCATCACGGACACGTGGGTGTCCATGGGCATGGAGGAAGACGGCAAGGACCGCCGCACGCCGTTTTTGCCGTACCAGGTGGATGCTGCCCTGATGTCGCGCGCGGCGGAGGATGCAATATTCTTGCATTGCCTTCCCGCGTACCGCGGGAGCGAAGTCGCCGCGGACGTCATCGACGGGCCGCAATCGCGCGTCTTTGATGAAGCGGAAAACCGCCTGCACGCCCAAAAGGCGCTGCTGGCCTGGCTTTTGGAGCACCAAGTATGACCCAACCTGTATCCCGCACTGCGCGGCAGGCGAGAATCCTCGAGCTGCTCGAATCAACCCGCGTGTCCTCCCAGGTGCAGCTGTCCGAGCTGCTGCTGGACGAGGGCATCGACATCACCCAAGCCACCCTCTCGCGCGACCTCGACGAGCTCGGCGCGAAGAAGGTGCGCCCCCGCGCAGGCGGGCGCGCCTACTACACCGTGGGCGGCGAGGCAGATTCGCTCGAAGCGGCGCACTCCGGCCCGCGCGAGAAGCTGCGCCGCATGATCGAGGAGCTGGTGGTCTCCGTGGACTACTCCGGGCAGCTGGCCGTGGTGCGCACGCCGCCCGGGGCGGCCCAGTACTTGGCCAGCTACATCGACCGCGTGGGTCTGGACCAGGTGGTCGGTTCCATCGCCGGCGACGACACGGTGTTCGTGCTCGCCCGCGAACCGATCAGCGGCAAGGAGCTGGCGCAGCAGCTGTTCGGGCTGAAGGAAAACGTCGGCGAATAGACATCGTTGCGCCGATCGCATAATTTTACATACACTGAATAATTCTGAATCGTCCTGGAATTCGAAGGAGATCTTTCACCATGACTAACCGCGTTGTGCTCGCGTACTCGGGCGGCCTTGACACCTCTGTCGCCATCCCTTACCTCGCTGAAATGACCGGCGGCGAGGTCATCGCCGTCTCCCTGGACCTGGGCCAGGGCGGCGAGGACATGGAGTCCGTGCGCCAGCGCGCGCTGGACTGCGGCGCTGTGGAGTCCATTGTGGTGGACGCCAAGGACGAGTTCGCCGAGGAGTACTGCCTGCCCACCATCAAGGCCAACGGCATGTACCAGGGCGAGTACCCGCTGGTTTCCGCCATCTCCCGCCCGCTGATTGTCAAGCACCTGGTGCAGGCTGGCCACAAGTTCGGCGGCACCCACGTCGCCCACGGCTGCACCGGCAAGGGCAACGACCAGGTCCGCTTCGAGGTCGGCTTCCTCAACCAGGACCCGGACCTGGAGATCATCGCCCCGGCACGCGACTACGCGTGGACCCGCGACAAGGCCATCGAGTACGCCGAGGGCAAGGACCTGCCCATCGAGCAGTCTGCGGCATCGCCGTTTTCCATCGACCAGAACGTCTGGGGCCGCGCGGTTGAGACCGGCTTTTTGGAGGACCTGTGGAACCCGCCGACAAAGGACCTCTACGCCTACACCGAGGACCCGGCACTGGGCAACGCCCCGGACGAGGTGATCATCTCCTTCGAGGCCGGTAAGCCGGTGGCTATCGACGGCCGCAAGGTCACCGTCCTCGAGGCCATCGAGGAGATGAACCGCCGCGCCGGCGCCCAGGGCATCGGCCGCCTGGACATGGTGGAGGACCGCCTGGTGGGCATCAAGTCCCGCGAGGTCTACGAGGCTCCGGGCGCAGTGGCCCTGATCACCGCGCACAAGGCGCTTGAGGACGTCACCGTCGAGCGCGAGCTGGCCCGCTACAAGCGCCTCATCGACGCCCGCTGGTCCGAGGAGGTCTACGACGGTCTCTGGTTCGGCCCGCTGAAGCGCTCCCTGGACGCGTTCATCGAGTCCACCCAGGAGCACGTCACCGGCGATATCCGCATGGTGCTGCACGCCGGCACCGCCACCGTCAACGGCCGCCGCTCCAACCACTCCCTGTACGACTTCAACCTGGCCACCTACGACACCGGCGACAGCTTCGACCAGACCCTGGCCAAGGGCTTTGTGCGCCTGCACGGCCTGTCCTCCCAGATCGCCAACAAGCGCGATAGGGCGGCTGCCGCCTCCCAGGAGAAGTAGGGATGGAACAGCACAAGACCAACGAGGGCGCGCTGTGGGGCGGCCGCTTCTCCGGCGGCCCTTCGGAGGCGATGTTCGCCCTGTCCGTCTCCACGCACTTCGACTGGGTGCTCGCGCCTTACGACGTGCTCGCCTCCAAGGCGCACGCGAAGGTGCTCAACAGGGCGGGTTTGCTTAGCGACGAAGACCTCACGGTGATGCTCGACGGCCTCGACAAGCTCGGCCGCGATGTCGCCGACGGCACGTTCGGCCCGCTGCCCACCGATGAGGACGTGCACGGCGCGATGGAGCGCGGCCTGATCGACCGCGTCGGCCCCGAGGTTGGCGGCCGCCTGCGCGCGGGCCGGTCCCGCAACGACCAGGTCGCGGCGATGTTCCGCATGTGGCTGCGCGACGCACTCCGCGGCGTGGCCCAGGACGTCTCTGACCTGATCGACGCGATTGTCCAGCAGGCCGAGGCCCACCCGGACGCGATCATGCCGGGCAAGACCCACTTCCAGGCCGCGCAGCCGATCCTGCTCGCGCACTCTCTTCTGGCGCACGCCCAGTCGCTGCTGCGCGACCTGGAGCGCATCCAGGACGCGGACAAGCGCCTGGCCGTTTCGCCGTACGGCTCCGGTGCGCTGGCGGGCTCCTCGCTGCACCTGGACCCGGAGGCGATCGCCGATGAGCTCGGGTTCGAATCCGCCACGGACAACTCGCTCGACGGCACCGCCTCGCGCGATTTCGCCGCCGAGTCGGCGTACGTGCTGGCGCAGATCGCCATCGATGTCTCCCGCTTCGCCGAAGAAATCATCGCCTGGTCTACGCCGGAGTTCGGCTACGTCACGCTGCACGACGCGTGGTCCACGGGCTCGTCGATCATGCCGCAGAAGAAGAACCCGGACGTGCCGGAGCTCGCCCGCGGCAAGGCTGGACGCTTGATTGGCAACCTCACCGGGCTTCTGGCCACGCTGAAGGCCATGCCGCTGGCGTACAACCGTGACCTTCAGGAGGACAAGGAGCCCCTGGTGGACTCGGTGACCCAGCTGTCGATTCTCCTGCCGGCGTTCACCGGCCTGGTGTCCACGCTTTCGTTCCACGAGGACCGCATGCGCGAGCTCGCCCCGGCAGGCTTCACGCTGGCGACGGATCTGGCTGAGTGGATGGTGCGCCAGGGGGTGCCGTTCCGCGAGGCCCACGAGGCGTCCGGTGCCTGTGTGCGCATCGCGGAGTCCCGCGGCGTGGATTTGGTCGACCTTACGGACGAGGAACTGCAAAACGTCGATAAGCGCTTGCTCCCTGAGGTCCGCGAAGTGCTCACCGTCGACGGCGCGGTGGCCTCCCGCGACACCCGCGGCGGCACCGCCCGCCCGCGCGTGGAGGAGCAACGCGAGCGCGTGCGCGAGGCGAACAAGGCCGCGCGCGAGTGGGCGACAACGCCGGTGCGCGCGCAGTAGTTCGTCGATTGCGGCGCGCATGTCGGCCCGGCCATTTAGCATGTGAGCTATGAGTGTGCCGAGTAGCCATGACGCCAAGCCCCGGGGACGGAAAGTCTCCGTAGTGCTTGGCGTCATTTTAGTTGGGGTGGTTATCGCCGCCGTCGCGCTGGGACGGGGGCTGCTGCCCTTCGGCGGCGGCGACAGCGACGAAGGCGGCGGGGGAGCGGCCGGCGGTTCCGGCGGGTCCGGCGGCAAGCTGACGCAGCTGCACGGCGTGATCGGCTCGGAAAAGCGGGCCTACTTCGAAGACCCCGACGTGGTGGCCCGGCTGGAGGAGCTGGGGTATCGCGTCAGCGTCACCACCGCCGGCTCGCGCCAAATCGCCACCACGACGGGCATCGCGGAGCAGGACTTCGTCTTCCCGTCCTCGGCGCCGGCGACGCAGAAGGTGCGCGAGCAGGGCAGCGGCTACTCCGTGGACTTCCCGTTCTTCACGCCGATGGCGGTGGCGAGCTGGAAGCCGATCGCTGACCTCCTCGTGGCAGAAGGTGTGGTCAGCGAGGAAAACGGCACCTACACCCTGGACGTGAACAAGTACATGGACTTGGCCCGATCCGGAAAGCGCTGGCGGGACCTGGGCGAGGCGTACCCGTCGCCACGCAATGTGCAGATCCGCTCCACGGACATCCGCACCTCCAACTCCGCGGCGATGTACCTGTCGCTTCTGGCGTGGGAGGTGGCCGAGCGCGACCCCGAGCGCAGGGACGACGTCGGCTTCCTCATCGACGAGATTGCCCCGTTTTTCACCGCGCAAGGGTATAGCGAAGCGTCCTCCTCGGGTCCGTTCACGGATTATCTGAGCCAAGGCATTGGTGCCGCGCCGATGGTGATGGTCTACGAGGCGCAGTTCTTGGGCGAGCAGATGCGGCCGAACTCGCGCATCCGGGACGACATGGTGCTGCTGCACTTGAGCCCCACCGTGCTCGCGAATCACGGCATCGTCGGAGTCTCGGCCGGCGGCAAGGAGCTCGGGCGCCTGCTGTCGAATGATCCGCAACTGCAGCAGCTCGCCGCCCGCCACGGTTTCCGGCCCGCTAACTCCGGCAGCTTGGCCGACGAGCTCGCAGACCGCGGCCTCGACGCCCCATCCGACTACGTCAATTCCATCGACCCACCCTCCTACGACAGGCTCGAGCAGCTCATCGACGGAGTGGGACAACGCTACGCCGGAGCGCCAGCGCCGGTGAAGGAGGACGACCAGTGAAACGCCTACTCGCGGCCATCGCCGCCTTGATGTCGCTCATGCTCGCCTCGTGCGTCTCGCTCGGCGGCGATACCTCTGGCTCCGGCTCGGGTGCAGGCTCCAGGTCTGGATCTGGCGCACCGGCGGACCTGACCATCGTCGCCGCGACCGAACTGAAGGATCTGCAGGGGTTGGTCGACCAGGCGGCGAAGGAGCTCGGCTTCTCCATCGACCTGCAGTTCCCCGGCGGCACCCTCGACAACTCGCAGACGCTCAAGCGCGGCGATTTCGACGGGGAAGTGGACGCCACCTGGTTCGCCACCAACCGCTACGTCAACCTCATCGGCGCCTCCGACAAGTTGGACAGCGAGACGAAGATCGCCACCAGCCCCGTCGCATTCGGCGTGTGGGAGGACAGCGCCAAGCGCCTCGGCTGGGACACCACGCAGCCCACGTGGGCTGAGTTCGCCCAGGCCGCGGAGGCCGGCGAATTCAGCTTTGGCATGACCAATCCGCAGGCGTCCAACTCCGGGTTTTCCGCACTGGTAGCCGTGGCCACCGCGCTGGCGGACACCGGCGACGCGATCGCACCGGCCGATCTGGAGCGCGTCGGCCCGCGCCTCGAGCAGCTTTTCCAGGCACAATCCATGGTCTCCGGGTCCTCCGGGTGGCTGGCAGAGGCGTTCGCCAACGACCCCGAGCGTGCAGATGCAATCGTCAACTACGAGTCCACGCTCCACCAGATGCGTCAGCAGGGCCAGCCAATCGAGGTCGTGGTCCCGGCCGACGGCGTGATCTCCGCGGATTACCCCCTGTCCGCGCTTTCGCAGCCGGCGAATGCGGACGCGCGGGAGCGCGTCGAGAAGCTTGCGAATTGGCTCCTGGAGCACCAGCCCGACATCGCCGACACCTTCCGCAGGCCGGTGACGCAGGTGGACAACCTGCCCGCGGAGATCGCGGACCAGCAGGTCATCGAGCTGCCGTTCCCCGCGAACGAAGGCGTGGTGAACGAGCTCCTGTACGCCTACGACAACTCCTACCGCCAGCCCGGCACCACCACGTTTGTGCTGGACACCTCGGGTTCGATGGAGGGCCAACGCATCGCGTCGCTGAAAGACATCATGCATTCGCTTATCGACGGCTCCGCTTCCACCCTCACCGGCGACGTCTCCCTTCGCGACCGGGAGAACGTCACGCTGCAGTCCTTCGACAGCAGGCCGAACGACCCCGTGACGGCGCGGTTCTCCCACGAGGACCCGGCGGCGGCCGCGGAGCTGACCAACTACGTGGATGGGCTCAGTGCCAGCGGCTCCACGGCGATGTACCAGACGCTGCTTGAAGCACTGCGCGAGACGGATCCGGCCGGCGGTATCCCGTCGATAGTCCTGCTCAGCGACGGCCAAGACACCGTCGGGCCCCGCTTTTCCAAGTTCAAGGAGGAATACGAGCAGCTGCCGGCCGCACAGCGGTCCGTGCCGGTGTTTGTGATCCTCTACGGCGACGCTAGCGAGTCGGAGATGCGTGAACTGGCGGAGCTGACCGGCGGCGAAGTGTTCGACGCGCTCGGCGGCGACCTCGCGGCGGCGTTTAAGGAGATCCGTGGCTTCCAATAATGTTTCAGGCAACGCGTTCGCCCGCTACTTCGCGTCGCCGAAGAACCAGGTCGGGCTGGTGCTTGCCATCCTGGTGGTTGTTCTGCACCTGGTGGTGGGTATCGGTGTCTACTGGCCGGTGGCGGCGCTGGCGGCCTACGGGGCGGGCGCGGCGCTGACCCCCGCGCGCACACCCAAGGAGCTGCCCGTGGCGCCGGCGGAGCCCACCCCGGTGGTGCTGGAGCGGTCGCTGCAGGAGACCTCCAGGCGTTTGGGTGGCGCCCGCCCGCCGCGCCAGGTGATGGCCCAGGCACGTGCGCTCGAAGACACTGTCCGGTTTGTGCTCTCCGAGTGGGAGCATTTGGAACCTACCCCGGAGCACCGCCAGACGATTTGGAATGTGGTGAAGGTGTACTACCCGGAGGTCGTCGATACGTATCTCGATGCCCCGCAGTACCGCGACGCCTCCGCAGTGCGGGTGGTCGTGGACTCGCTGACCACGCTCACCCGCGCCGCAGGACGGGTGCGGCAGGGCATCTTGGACGACAACCTGCGGGCGATGGACTCCCAAGCGCAGTTCCTGCGGGAGGAGCTCGGGGAGTTGCCCGGACTCGACGACAGCTACCGCGGCGGCGACGGGTACGATCCGAAACCATGAGTCTGGATCCGAAGCTTCTCAGCGTCCTCGCGTGCCCCAAGGACAAGGGCCCGCTGGAGTACAACCAGGAAAAGCAGCTCCTGGTCAACGAACGCCTCGGAATTGCCTATCGCATCGACGACGGCATCCCGGTTTTGCTCATCGACGAAGCAGAGCCCTACACCCCCGCGAACTAGAAGAAAGCGACCATGACTTCCACCAACATCATTGATGAGCTGACCTGGCGAGGGCTGATCAACCAGTCCACCGACCTAGACAACCTGCGCGAAGCCGCGCAAGCGCCGATCACCCTGTACTGCGGCTTCGACCCGACCGGCCCGTCGCTGCACGCCGGCCACCTCGTGCCGCTTCTGATGCTGCGCCGCTTCCAGGAGGCCGGCCACACACCGATCGTGCTGGCCGGCGGCGCCACCGGCATGATAGGCGATCCGCGCGACGTAGGGGAGCGGTCCATGAACTCCGCGGACACCGTGAAGGATTGGGCGGAGCGCATCTCCGGCCAGCTCAAGCGCTTCGTGCACTTCGACGGCGACAACGCCGCGAAGCTGGTCAACAACAACGACTGGACCAAAGACCTCAGCGCGATCGAGTTCCTGCGCGACATCGGCAAGCACTTCTCCCTGTCCACCATGCTGGGCCGCGAGACGGTGAAGCGTCGCCTGGAAAACGACGGCATTTCTTACACCGAGTTCTCCTACATGTTGCTGCAGGCCAACGACTTTGTGCAGCTGCGCCGCGCGCACGACTGCATCCTGCAGATCGGCGGCGGTGACCAGTGGGGCAACCTTGTGGCCGGCGTGGACCTGAACCGCCGCATCGACGGCGCGCAGACCCACGCGCTGACCGTTCCGCTGGTCACCGATTCCGAGGGCAAAAAGTTTGGCAAGTCCACCGGCGGCGGGTCCCTGTGGCTCGACCCGGAGATGACCAGCCCGTACACCTGGTACCAGTACTTCGTGAACACCGCGGACGCCGACGTGATCCGCTACCTGCGGTGGTTCACCTTCCTGGACCAGGAGGAGCTCGCCCGCCTAGAGGTCGAGGTGGAGGAGCGTCCGTTCAAGCGCGAAGCGCAGCGTCGACTTGCCCAGGAAATGACCGACCTGGTCCACGGCGTAGAGGCGCGCGAGGCCGTCGAGCTCGCATCCCAGGCGCTGTTCGGCCGCGCCGAGCTTGCGGATCTGGACGAGGCGACCCTCGCCGCGTCGGTCTCCGAGACCGACGTCTTCGAGTTCTCCGGCGAGACCACCATCGTGGATCTGCTTGTCGGCGCAGGTCTCGCGGATTCCAAGGGTGCCGCCCGCCGTTCCATCAAGGAGGGCGGCGCGTACGTGAACAACGTCCGCATCGAGGACGAGTCGTGGGCACCCACCGACAACGACTTCCTCCACGGATCCTGGCTGGTGCTTCGCCGCGGCAAGAAGAACTTCGCGGGAGCGAAGCGCGTCTAGCAATCTGCTTTACGACGAGCTAACGCCCAGGCCCGGATTTACCATCTGGCCTGGGCGTTTTGTGTTGTATCTAGCTTCGTGGTTATATATCCATCCGTTGCTTCTGAGCGGTTCGGCCGCTTGGAGGGAATGGTTTAAGTGAATAGGGGTTACGTTCTGGTTAACCGGGGTTTAACGTGAGTTTGACTTTTGGTTGGTTGGTTGTGTAGCTTCTGACGAAGCCGCTTTTTCCGGCTGGGGCCGTGTTTGGTTCTGGTTGGTGGGTGTGCTGGTGTTGTTTGAGAACTCGATAGTGTGCCAATGTACTTTTGTTGCGTGGGTGTGTTTGCCTGCCTTTTTGTGCACTGTGTGGTGTGTGCCCTGTTGTGGGTGTGTGCCGGTGGTGGCGTGGTTGAATTCCAATGATGGATCGCGTCATCTGTTTGGTTCAGTGTGCGTGGGGTGTGGTTGAACATGTTTCACGTATATTTTTGGCCAGCCTCCTTTTTGCCCCGACGGGTTGGGGGTTGGTTGTTGAACCTTTGTAATTTTTGGATTTTGCCAGTCCAGCACTTTGTGTTGGTTGGTTTGTTTTTGGTTGGGTTTGGGCTTTTCACGGCCTGTTTCTGCTGAAACTGTTTTTGTGGAGAGTTTGATCCTGGCTCAGGATGAACGCTGGCGGCGTGCTTAACACATGCAAGTCGAACGGAAAGGCTCCTGCTTGCAGGGGTACTCGAGTGGCGAACGGGTGAGTAACACGTGGGTGATCTGCCCTGCACTTCGGGATAAGCCTGGGAAACTGGGTCTAATACCGGATAGGACGATGGTTTGGATGCCATTGTGGAAAGTTTTTCGGTGTGGGATGAGCTCGCGGCCTATCAGCTTGTTGGTGGGGTAATGGCCTACCAAGGCGTCGACGGGTAGCCGGCCTGAGAGGGTGTACGGCCACATTGGGACTGAGATACGGCCCAGACTCCTACGGGAGGCAGCAGTGGGGAATATTGCACAATGGGCGCAAGCCTGATGCAGCGACGCCGCGTGGGGGATGACGGCCTTCGGGTTGTAAACTCCTTTCGCTAGGGACGAAGCGTTATGTGACGGTACCTGGAGAAGAAGCACCGGCTAACTACGTGCCAGCAGCCGCGGTAATACGTAGGGTGCGAGCGTTGTCCGGAATTACTGGGCGTAAAGAGCTCGTAGGTGGTTTGTCGCGTCGTTTGTGTAAGCCCGCAGCTTAACTGCGGGACTGCAGGCGATACGGGCATAACTTGAGTGCTGTAGGGGAGACTGGAATTCCTGGTGTAGCGGTGGAATGCGCAGATATCAGGAGGAACACCGATGGCGAAGGCAGGTCTCTGGGCAGTAACTGACGCTGAGGAGCGAAAGCATGGGTAGCGAACAGGATTAGATACCCTGGTAGTCCATGCCGTAAACGGTGGGCGCTAGGTGTGAGTCCCTTCCACGGGGTTCGTGCCGTAGCTAACGCATTAAGCGCCCCGCCTGGGGAGTACGGCCGCAAGGCTAAAACTCAAAGGAATTGACGGGGGCCCGCACAAGCGGCGGAGCATGTGGATTAATTCGATGCAACGCGAAGAACCTTACCTGGGCTTGACATACACCAGATCGCCGTAGAGATACGGTTTCCCTTTGTGGTTGGTGTACAGGTGGTGCATGGTTGTCGTCAGCTCGTGTCGTGAGATGTTGGGTTAAGTCCCGCAACGAGCGCAACCCTTGTCTTATGTTGCCAGCACGTTATGGTGGGGACTCGTGAGAGACTGCCGGGGTTAACTCGGAGGAAGGTGGGGATGACGTCAAATCATCATGCCCCTTATGTCCAGGGCTTCACACATGCTACAATGGTCGGTACAACGCGTCTGCAAGCCTGTGAGGGTGAGCTAATCGCTGTAAAGCCGGTCGTAGTTCGGATTGGGGTCTGCAACTCGACCCCATGAAGTCGGAGTCGCTAGTAATCGCAGATCAGCAACGCTGCGGTGAATACGTTCCCGGGCCTTGTACACACCGCCCGTCACGTCATGAAAGTTGGTAACACCCGAAGCCAGTGGCCTGTCATGGGAGCTGTCGAAGGTGGGATCGGCGATTGGGACGAAGTCGTAACAAGGTAGCCGTACCGGAAGGTGCGGCTGGATCACCTCCTTTCTAAGGAGCTTTATTTTGTGTGCCCGCAGTTGTGGGTCATTGGTTGTGTGGTTGAGTCGCCGAGTGTGCGACTGCCACGGAAGTATTTTGCCGGGTGGAGACACACCTTCAAGGTCATGGTGGCATCGTCTGGATGGTGGTGCGTCTGGCCTGTGAAGGGTTGTGCTCACATGGTGTTGGTTGGTGGTCACACCGGTTTGCGTGACAAAAGAGTATGCGTTGGTGCACTGTTGGGTGTCTGGGGCAGCACAAGGTTGTTCCTGTTGGGCCCTCATGTCGGCTGGCTGCTTGGTTGTGGTTGGTTGTGTGTGGGGGTTGTGTTGTGTGAGAACTGTATAGTGGACGCGAGTATCTTTCTTTTTTGTGTTTTGGTGTTTGTACCTTGATTGTTTGTGTGTCCGTGTGTTTTGTTACGGGCGTATGGTGGATGCCTTGGCATGCTGAGCCGATGAAGGACGTGTGAGGCTGCGTTATGCCTCGGGGAGTTGCCAACAAAGCGTTGATCCGAGGATGTCCGAATGGGGAAACCCAGCACCAGTTGTGTGGTGTTACCCGCAGGTGAATACATAGTCTGTGTGGGGGTTGACGCGGGGAAGTGAAACATCTCAGTACCCGTAGGAGAAGAAAACAATTGTGATTCCGTGTGTAGTGGCGAGCGATAGCGGATGAGGCTAAACCGTGTGCGTGTGATACCTGGCAGGGGTTGCGTGTGCGGTGTTGTGGGGCGCAAATGGTGCAGGCTGTCAACTGCACGCGCAATGCGCACATATCAGCGGAAGCATCTGGGATGGTGCGCCGGAGTAGGTGAAAAGTCCTGTACGTGAAGGTGTGTGTGGTTGTGTGGTTTGTGTTTTTCCCCGAGTAGCAGCGGGCTCGTGGAATCTGCTGTGAATCTGCCGGGACCACCCGGTAAGCCTAAATACTCAGTGTGACCGATAGTGAATTAAGTACCGTGAGGGAATGGTGAAAAGTACCCCGGGAGGGGAGTGAAAGAGTTCCTGAAACCATGCGCTTACAATCCGTCAGAGCACTTTTTTGTGTGTGATGGCGTGCCTTTTGAAGAATGAGCCTGCGAGTCAGCGGCATGTCGCGAGGTTAACCCGATTGTGGGGTAGTCGTAGCGAAAGCGAATCCGAATAGGGTGTTTTTAGTGGCATGTCCTGGACCCGAAGCGGGGTGATCTACCCATGGCCAGTGTGAAGCAGCTGTAAGAGGTTGTGGAGGCGCGAACCCACTTAGGTTGAAAACTGAGGGGATGAGCTGTGGGTAGGGGTGAAAGGCCAATCAAACTCCGTGATAGCTGGTTCTCCCCGAAATGCATTTAGGTGCAGCGTGATGTGAGCTTGCCGGAGGTAGAGCTACTGGTTGGTTGAGCGGGACTATCATCTTAGCGACGTCAGCCAAACTCCGAATACCGGTTTCAAGTGGTGCATTGCAGTGAGACTGTGGGGGATAAGCTTCATAGTCGAGAGGGAAACAGCCCAGATCGCCGGTTAAGGCCCCTAAGGGTGTGCTAAGTGGAAAAGGATGTGGGATCGCGAAGACAGCCAGGAGGTTGGCTTAGAAGCAGCCATCCTTGAAAGAGTGCGTAATAGCTCACTGGTCGAGTGGTTCCGCGCCGACAATGTAGTGGGGCTCAAGCACACCGCCGAAGCCGCGGCAACAGTTTTACTGTTGGGTAGGGGAGCGTCGTGTGTGGGGTGAAGCCGTATCGGAAGGAGCGGTGGACTGCATGCGAGTGAGAATGCAGGCATGAGTAACGAATGGCAAGTGAGAATCTTGCCCGCCGGATGACTAAGGGTTCCTGGGTCAAGTTCGTCTTCCCAGGGTGAGTCGGGTCCTAAGGCGAGGCCGACAGGCGTAGTCGATGGTCAACGGGTTGATATTCCCGTACCCGTATATGCGCGCCCAGTATCGAAGCGGTGATACTAACCACCCTGACCCGCCGACCGTTGCCATCCTTCGGGATGGTTGGTTGGTGGTGATGCGTGGGGCCTGATCCGTTGTAGGTCAGTGATGGGGTGACGCAGTGAGGTAGCCGAGCCGCTGATTGGATTGCGGTGCAAGCGTGTGGCACGACACCACGGTAAATCCTGGTGTTTTTTGTGTGAGGCGTGATGCGTAGCCCATAGTTGGGTGATGTTGGTGATCCTGGACTGCCGAGAAAAGCCTCTAGCGATGTGCGTATACGGCCCGTACCCATAACCGACACAGGTGGTCAGGTAGAAAATACTCAGGCGAGCGGGTGAACTGTGGTTAAGGAACTCGGCAAAATGCCCCCGTAACTTCGGGAGAAGGGGGACCCACACTGGTTACCGGTCATACGATTGTGTTGCTGGTGTGGGTCGCAGAGAAGAGAGGGGAGCGACTGTTTATCAAAAACACAGGTCCGTGCGAAGACGGTTAAGTTGATGTATACGGACTGACGCCTGCCCGGTGCTGGAAGGTTAAGAGGACCTGTTAGACCTTTGTGGTCGAAGCGGAGAATTTAAGCCCCAGTAAACGGCGGTGGTAACTATAACCATCCTAAGGTAGCGAAATTCCTTGTCGGGTAAGTTCCGACCTGCACGAATGGCGTAACGACTCCCCTGCTGTCTCAACCACAGGCCCGGTGAAATTGCAGTACGAGTAAAGATGCTCGTTTCGCGCGGCAGGACGAAAAGACCCCGGGACCTTCACTATAGCTTGGTATTGGCATTCGGTGCGGTTTGTGTAGGATAGGTGGGAGACGTTGATGCATGCACGCTAGTGTGTGTGGAGTCGTTGTTGAAATACCACTCTGACCGTAGTGGATATCTAACCTTGGCCCATGATCTGGGTTGGGGACAGTGCCTGGTGGGTAGTTTAACTGGGGCGGTTGCCTCCCAAAATGTAACGGAGGCGCCCAAAGGTTCCCTCAGCCTGGTTGGCAATCAGGTGTTCAGAGTGTAAGTGCACAAGGGAGCTTGACTGCGAGACTGACTAGTCGAGCAGGGACGAAAGTCGGGACTAGTGATCCGGCACCTACTTGTGGATGTGGTGTCGCTCAACGGATAAAAGGTACCCCGGGGATAACAGGCTGATCTTCCCCAAGAGTCCATATCGACGGGATGGTTTGGCACCTCGATGTCGGCTCGTCGCATCCTGGGGCTGGAGTAGGTCCCAAGGGTTGGGCTGTTCGCCCATTAAAGCGGCACGCGAGCTGGGTTCAGAACGTCGTGAGACAGTTCGGTCTCTATCCGCCGCGCGCGTTGAAACTTGAAGAAGGCTGTCCCTAGTACGAGAGGACCGGGACGGACGTACCTCTAGTGTGCCAGTTGTTCCGCCAGGAGCACGGCTGGTTGGCTACGTACGGAAGGGATAACCGCTGAAAGCATCTAAGCGGGAAGCCTGTTTTAAGATGAGGTTTCATTTGAGGTTCCCAGAAGACGACTGGGTTGATAGGCCGGACCTGGAAGCACAGTAATGTGTGGAGGCGACCGGTACTAATACACCAATAAACACACGCATCGTCGCACACCAACCAAGGGTGTGAACACCGCGAAACGAACACAAACAAGCAAAACACTCGCGTCCACTGTGCAGTCACTGACACAACACACCAACCCGAAGAAGTGGTTGGCCGACAAAAATTGCATACACACGCTGAACACTCAGCGCCGTGCATACCCCACAAGGTGTGTCGGTGGTTGATGGCGGCGGGGAAACGCCCGGTCCCATTCCGAACCCGGAAGCTAAGCCCGCCCGCGCCGATGGTACTGCCCCCGGGAGGGAGTGGGAGAGTAGGTTACCGCCGACCCAACAACTTCACACACAGCACCCGCCACAATCACCTGCTTGCGGCGGGTGCTTTTCTGCATGCTCACTACTCGGCCGGCGTAGCCACGCTGCTCGCGTGTACTCCCGCATTGCAGGCTTCCGCATTGCGGACAACCACACCCCCACCAACAATTGGTGTGCACCCACGGATTGTACGAATCAACAAAACACCCCCGCCGACGCAAAACCGACCTGGGCAAACGCGGCGGCGTCGTCGATTCGTCCACAACCGGTGCCCCGCATGGCCTCCTCGTCGCCCTCTAGCGCTTGCGGACTTCCGCATTGCGGACAACACCGAGCTCGCCAATAATGGGTACGAACCAACCAATGAACCCGGCGGGGAAGTGGCGGTCTCGTAAATTCTGACAACGGTGATCCACGACCTTGGGAAACAGCGGGCGAAAACCGTCCGGTCGTCAACTTCTACGAGACCACCCCAGCCCGCCGCCGTTGCGGATTTCCGCATTGCGGAGAACACCAGTGTCACCAACAATGGGGGCAGACCCACGAATTGTACGAATCGACAACGCGCCCCACTTGCCCGATAATCCACCTGGGGAAACGTGGACCCGCCGTCGATTCGTGCACAATCGGCACCCAAATGGGCAGGTTGATCCCAGATATTGACGCAGTGAGGCCGGACGGGGTGGGGGAAGGCGCAGGTGGTGGGAGCCAGATGTGCCCGGGTGCATGGCTTTCCTATAATGGTCGAGATTAGAAACGGAGGTCCCCAATGGCAGATGTGGACGAAGGAAGAGGGCAGGAGCGCTCTTTCGGTGACAACGGTCGCGAGGACCGCCCGCATAGGGAGCGCGGTGGTCGTGACGCCCGCAACCGCGATGGTCAGCGCGGGGCTCGCGGAAACGACTCCGATCGCGGAGAGCGCCGGGGCGAAGGGCGCCGGGGTCAAGGTCGCGGTCGGGATGGGGACCGTCGACGTGGTGAAGGCCGAGGCGAGGGCCGAGACGGACGGCGCGGCGAGCGTCGGGGCGACGGCCGCCGTGGCGAGGGTCGCGGACGCGACGGGGACCGTCGCCGGGGTCGCGGTGGTGTGCGCCACGACCGTTCCAACCCGCGCCGCGAGGGCTTCCGCGAGGACCGCATGGTGCAGAAGGAGCTGGAGCCTGATCTGCCGCAGGGCCTGGAAATCTCCGACTTGGACCCGTCGGTGCTGCAGGATTTGAAGGTGCTGTCGAAGGATAATGCGGAGCGCGTCGCAAAGCATATGCTCATGGCGACCGACCTGCTGTACGACGACCCACAGCTTGCGCTGCAGCACGCCCGCGCCGCGAAGAACCGCGCGGGACGCGTGGGCGTGGTGCGCGAAACCAACGGTGTGGTGGCGTACCACGCCGGCGAGTGGAAGGAAGCACTGTCTGAGCTTCGTGCCGCGCGCCGAATTTCCGGCGGTCCCGGTTTGCTTGCCGTGATGGCGGACGCGGAACGCGGTCTTGGGAGGCCGGAAAAGGCACTGGAGCTCGGTCGCAGCCCCGAGGCACGCGAGTTGGACGAGGAAGGCCAGATTGAGCTGGCCATCGTTCTGGCTGGTGCACGCCACGACCTTGGGCAGCACGACTCGGCGGTGGCGCAGTTGCAGCGACTGAACCCGTCGCTGGATTCCCAGGGTTTTGAACAGGCGCGGCTGAGCTACGCCTACGCAGATGCGCTCTTGGCCACCGGCGAGAAGGCGGAGGCGAAGCGGTGGTTCGAGCACGTTGCCAAGATTGACGTGGACGGCATGACCGACGCGTCCGAGCGTGTGGCGGAGCTGGGCTAGAGCGATGACGCTTGCGTCGTACCATGACGGCCTGCTGCTGGACCTCGACGGCACTGTCTGGTCTGGCGGTGTGGCGATTGAGCACGCGGTCGAGGCGATTAACGCCTCCGGGCTGCCGGCGATGTACGTGACCAACAACGCTTCGCGCAGTGCCAAGGATGTCGCGGAGATGCTCCGTGCCATTGACTTGCATGCGGGTGAGGAGGACGTGCTCACGTCCGCGATGGCGGCGGTGAACATGGCGGAGCGCTACCTCGAGAAGGGGGACGCAGTCTACGTCGTGGGTGCGCCGTCGCTGCGACAGCTGGTCCAGGACTCCGGCTACCGGGTCGTGGACAGCGCCGATGATGCGCCCAAGGTGGTGCTGCACGGCCACAACTCGGACACGGGGTGGCGCGAGCTGTCGGAGGCGGCGCTGAGCCTGCAGCGCGGGGCGAAGTACCTGGCCACGAACCTGGATACGTCGCTGCCGATGGAGCGCGGCTTGATGGTTGGCAACGGGTCCATGGTCGCGGCGGTGACCTCGGCGACCGGCGTCGTGCCTGAGGCTGCGGGCAAGCCGGAGCCGGCGATGTTCACCCAGGCGGCGAAGTCGCGGGGCATGCAGACACCGCTCGCTGTGGGCGACAGGCTGGACACCGATATTGCAGGTGGCGTCGCCGCTGGCATGCCCGCGCTGCATGTGCTGACCGGGGTTTCTGGCCCGTACGCGCTGCTGCAGGCGCCGCCCGAACACCGGCCGACGTACATCGCCGCGGACATGCGCGGACTGAGCGAGCCGACGGAGGCACTCGCCCCGGGCGCGCAGGAGGGCTTCGAGGCGCGTATCGACGGCTCCGCCATCGTCCTTTCCGGCGGCAACCCCGGCGCCTCCAGCTTGGCTGCGCTTCGGACTGCCCTCGACGTGGCGTGGCGGCAGCCCGAGCCGCCGGCCGATGTGCGCGAAGAGTCAGATGCCGCTGCGGTAGCCGTCGCGAAGTGGTGGTGACGCAGATGAGCCCTGCGCCGATTCCCCGCGACCCGCGCGCGCCCAAGGTCAGCGCCGAGGAAGTCACCGAGCGTGTCGAGTCGATTCTCGCGGAACCGACTGAAGGCCTTGCGGCAGAGGTGGACGCGCTGACCCGGGCGCACGCGGTGCTGCACGAAGCGCTGTCCGACAGATAAGCAACGAAAGGGGGCCGCTACCGTGGCACCGAAACGCACCCGGCTCGACGCGGAGCTGGTCCGCCGCAAGATTGCGCGCTCGCGCGAGCAGGCGCAGTCGTGGATCAAGGAAGGCCGCGTCCAGGTGGGTGGCTTCACGGCAACGAAGCCGGCGACGGTGGTGGAGCCGGAAGCGTCGATCAAGGTCAACACCGACGACGTGGACGATTGGGCGTCGCGTGGTGCGCACAAGCTGCTTGGCGCGCTTGAGGTGTTTGGCGGGGGCGGGCTGGTCGTCGAGAAGCGAAAGGCGTTGGACGCTGGTGCCTCGACCGGCGGGTTTACTGATGTGCTGCTGTCGCGCGGCGCGAGCGAGGTCGTCGCGGTGGACGTGGGTTACGGCCAGCTGGTGTGGCGGCTGCAGAACGACGAGCGTGTGCGCGTGCTGGACCGCACGAACATCCGCAACCTCACTCCGGAGATGATGGGCGGGCCGGCGGATCTTATGGTGGGCGACCTGTCGTTTATCTCGCTGAAACTAGTGCTGCCGGCGCTTGCGGAGTGCATGGTCGACGGCGCGGACATGCTGCCCATGGTCAAGCCACAATTCGAGGTAGGTAAGGACCGCCTCGGCAGCGGCGGCGTGGTGCGCTCGCCGGAGCTGCGCGCGGAGGTCACGCTGGACGTCGCGCGTTTTGCGCAGTCGCTGGGATTGTCCGTGCGCGGGGCGACGGCGTCCCCGCTGCCGGGTCCGAGCGGCAACGTGGAATACTTTCTGTGGCTGGTCAAAGACGGGGGTAAGCACAAGCTTGACGACGACGCACTGGCCGCGCTGGTCAACCGCGCGATCGAGGAAGGACCGAAGTAGATGGGTGAGACGACACGCCGCGAGATCCTGCTGGTGCCGCACCTGTTCAGGGCCTCCAACATTGATTCGGCGGCGCGGGCGGCGCAGCTTTTGCAGCAGGCGGGCATTGAGGTCCGTCTGCTCGAGCAGGAGCAGATGGACGTCATCGAGACCAACCCTGTGCTGTGTGGGCTGACGCGCGCGAAGGCGGACGATTCCGCTGCCGCGGGCTGCGAGTTGGTGCTTGTGCTCGGCGGTGACGGGACGTTCCTACGTGCGGCGAGCTACGCGCGGGCGCAGGACATCCCGGTCCTTGGCATCAACCTGGGTCACGTGGGCTTCCTCGCGGAAGGGGAAGCATCGAGCCTGGAAAAAGTCATCGGCCAGGTGATTGACCGTTCCTACCGCGTGGTTGAGCGCATGACGCTGGATGTGTCGGTGATCGGCGAGGGCGGGGAGGTGCTCGGCCGCAGCTGGGCGCTCAACGAGTGCAGCATTGAAAACTCCGACCGCACCCGCGTGTTGGACGCGACGCTGGAGGTGGATTTCCGGCCGGTGTCCTCCTTCGGCTGCGACGGTGTGCTTATCTCCACGCCGACAGGCTCGACAGCGTACGCGTTTTCCGCGGGCGGGCCCGTGATGTGGCCGCAGCTCGACGCGATCCTGGTGGTGCCGAATAACGCGCACGCGCTGTTTGCCAAGCCGCTGGTGGTGGCGCCGACGTCGACTGTGGCGGTGGAGTCGGAGCAGCAGACCACGCAGGCCGTGGCGGTGATGGACGGGCAGCGCCGCCTGACGGTGCCCGCCGGTTCCCGCGTGGAAGTGGCGCGGGGCGAGCGCGGGGTGCGCTGGGTACGCTTGGACGACAGGCCGTTCACGGACAGGCTCGTAGACAAATTCCAGCTCCCGGTTTCCGGGTGGCGCGGCCCGCGCGGGGCTTGAATCTGACAGGGAGGCACGTTTTTGCTCGCTGAGATTGCTATCTCCAACCTTGGTGTGATCCGCCATGCCTCGGCTGAGCTTTCGCCGGGGCTGACCGTGCTCACTGGCGAGACGGGCGCTGGTAAGACGATGGTGGTCACGGGCCTGCGCCTGCTCACCGGTGGCCGGGCGGATGCCTCACGCGTGCGCACCGGCGCGGACGGCGCGGTGGTGGAAGGCGCGTTCGGCACCGAAGAGCTGCCGGAGGAGATGCGCGAAGCCGTCGGCGCGATAGCCGCGGGCGCTGGCGCAGAAGCTGACGAAAACGGCGAGTATTTGGTCTCGCGCTCGGTGAAGGCCTCGGGGCGCTCCAGCGCGCACCTGGGCGGGCGCAAGGTGCCGGCGGCGACGCTGAGCGAGCTGGCGGGCCACCTGCTGACCATCCACGGCCAGAACGACCAGTTGCGGCTGATGGCGCCGGAACAGCAGTTGGCCGCACTTGACCGTTTCGACCCGGCTATTCAGGCCAAACTGGACGCGTACCGCGAGGCGTACACCGCGTGGCGAGCGGCGGCGAAGGATTTGAAGGAACGCACGGAAAAGCGCCTGGAGCTGGCGCAGGAGGTAGACCGCCTCCAGTTCGCCATCGACGAGATCGATGCGGTGGCCCCGCAGGCTGGCGAGGACGAGGAGCTGGTTGCCACCATCAACCGTCTCCAGGATGTGGACGCCTTGCGCGAGGCCGCCGAGACCGCGCTTATGGCTATCGACGGCGCGGACGCCGTCGGCGGTGTCGGCGGGGAAGAGGAACCCGCCTCCGACCTGATCGGCCGCGCGCAGGCGGCGCTAGAGGGAGCCAGCGACCAGGACCTGCGTGATCTGGGGGCCAGGCTGGGCGAGGTCGCCGGCGTGCTCTCGGACGTTTCCGCGGAGCTGGGCAGCTACACCGGCAGCCTGCCGTCCGACCCGGAGGAGTTGGAGCGGCTCCTGCAGCGACAGCAGGAGATCAAAGGTCTGACCCGCAAGTACGCCCCGGATGCGGCAGGGGTGGTGGCGTGGCGCGACAAAGCTGGGGCACGGTTGGCGAAGATCGATACGTCGGAGGGTGCCGTCGAAACGCTGAAGGCGAAGGTTGCCGAGCTGGAGCAGGCGATGACAAAGCACGCCGCCGCGTTGACGAAGGCGCGCACGAAGGCCGCGGGCAAGTTGGGCGAGGCGGTGACCGAGGAGCTGCACGGGCTGGCGATGCCGAAGGCGCAACTCACGGTCAACGTCGCGAAGGCGCAGTACGGCCGCGACGGGGCCGACACGGTGGAGATCCTGCTCGCGCCGAATAGCGCGCTTGAGCCGAAGCCGCTGGCCACGAGCGCGTCCGGCGGCGAGCTGTCGCGCGTGATGCTCGCGCTCGAAGTGATCCTGTCCGAATCCTCCAGCGGCGCGACGCTGGTGTTCGACGAAGTGGACGCAGGCGTGGGCGGGCGCGCGGCGGTGGAGATCGGACGGCGTCTCGCGCGGTTGGCGCGCGGCAACCAGGTCATTGTGGTCACGCACCTGCCGCAGGTCGCGGCGTATGCCGACACGCACCTGCACGTGTCCAAGGACATCGGCGACGTGGCTGTGACCTCCGGTGTTGCGGCGCTGCAACCGGAGGAGCGCATCGAGGAGCTGGCCCGAATGATGGCGGGCATGGACGATTCGGACACCGGCCGCGCCCACGCCGCGGAACTCTTCGAGCGCGCGCAGGGTGAGGTGGAGCAGTTGCGCGGATAACTCCCCGCGCGCCTCCCCGGTTCAGGCAGGTCACCGTTGCACAATGGTGCGCATGACTGCTGCACCCTCCACCCAAGACCCCACGAAGGAACCGCCCGCGGCCGAGCTGCGCGGCACCTTGCGCGACTGCACCCCGCAGGGCAAGGGCCTTGGCAGGCTCAGCGAGGGCGACATCGTGTTCGTGGACGCCCCCGACATGCAGCGCCGTTTGGCGGAGCAAATCATTGCGCGGCGCCCGGCCGCGGTGGTCAACCTCGCGCCGTACTCCACCGGCACGCTTCCCACGTTCGGGCCGCATTTGCTTCTCGACGCAGGCGTTCCGCTGTTCGAGGCGGCAGGCACAGACATGCGCGGAAAGATCCGCGACGGCAAGAAGGCCGTGGTCTCACCGACCGGCCAAATCACCGTGGGACGCAAAGTTGCCGGCCAGGCACAGCCGGTGACCCGCACCGAAGTGGACGCCACGTTCGCCCAGGCCCAACGCGGTTTGGTGGAAAACATGGAGGCCTACTTCGGCAACACCATCGAGTTCATCCACTCGGAGGCGGCACTGCTCATCGACGGCGTGGGCGCCCCGGAACTCGGCGACATCATGGCCGAGCGCAAGGTACTGGTGGTCTCGCCTGCTGCCGACACGCGTCAGCGTCTGGAGGAGCTGAAGAACTTCATGCAGGAGTACACGCCGGTGGTCATCGGCGTTGGCTCCGCGGCGGACACGCTGGCGTCCATGGGGTACGCGCCGGACGTCATCGTGGGGGACCCGAAGGACGTGGCCTCGGAGAACCTGCGCTCCGACGCGAAGGTGATCCTGCCGGCGGAGCCGGACGGATACGCGCCCGGGTTGGAGCGCATTCAGGATCTCGGAGTGGGCGCGATGACCTTCCCGGCGGCGACGGATTCGCCGACGGACCTGGCCATTTTGCTGGCCACATTCCATGACGCCGAGATGATTGTCACCGTCGGCCAGCCGGTGGAGCTGGACCGCATCTTCGCGGATTCGGCTACCACCGCGGGCACCCCGGCAACGGAACCGGCGGCGCTGCTCGCGCGCCTGAAGGCGGGGCGCAAGATCGTGGATTCCACCGTGATCACCAACCTCTATGCCGTCGAGTCCGGTGCGGGTGTGGCGTGGGCGTGGGCGATCCTCGGCGTGCTCGTTGCCGCCGCGGTGGTGATCCTGATCGCCGGCCTGGGCGGCGACGGCAACTTCGCCGACAACCTCGTAGACACCTGGAACACCATCGCGCTGACGGTGCGCGGCTGGTTCGACGGCTGGACCAGCTAGGAGGGCAGTGGCAGATGGCGAAGACTAAAGGCAGGGCCGGGCTGATTGCGGCCGGTTTGGGTTGGGGCGCAGCGCTGGGTATTGCGCTGGGCGCTCTCGTGCTGGTTCCGGCGATGCCGGGCGAGGTTGACCTCGGCTTTTCCGAATTCAAGGCCGACGCTCCGGCCAAGCCGGACGCGGACGACTCCGAACTCACTGAGGCGGAGGCACGTGCGGAAGAAGCAAACGACTTGTTGGCCCAGGAGTCCGGCTCCATCGTCTCCGGTGCCCTGAAGGACGTGCCGGTGACCATTGTGCGCACCGCCGCGGCGGACGCTGACGATGTGGAGTCCGTGCGCTGGTTGCTCAACGCCGCTGGTGCCTCCGACTCCGGCGAGCTGACCTTGACGGAGCGCTTCACCGACCAGGCGGGTGCAGACGAGCTGTCCAGCATTGTCGCCAACACGCTGCCTTCGGGCGCGAAACTGTCGGTGGAGGAACGCTCCCCAGGGCTTCATGCAGGCGAATCTCTCGCGACCGTGCTTTTCGACGACGGCACCAACGGCGAGTCCAAAACCCTGCCGGCGGACCGCACCTTGGTGCTGGACACGCTGCAGCAGGCTGGATTTATCGAGTTCAACGGTTCTATTGTGCCCGCTGGCGCAGTGGTGATTGTGGACGGGCCGTCGCGAGGCACCGACTTCGGAGCCAAGGTGTTGGGCGATTTTGCCGAGGCACTCGGCGCGGAAGGCAAGACTGCGCTTGCGTCTCAGGGCACTGAGCCGGATGCGATCGACGGGGTGAAGACTGTCGGCGGCGTGGACTACGAGGCAGGACGCATTAAGTCCGTGCTTGCAGTGTCTAGTGGTGGCGGCGAGGCCTAAGGCTCGTAGGCTGGTTGCCATGAGCCACGAATTCACTGTCACTGGGTCCGAAGTTGTCCTCGACGCGCCGATCATCGCGGTGCGCCGCGACCAGGTGGTCATGCCGGGTGGCAACGAGGCCGCGCGAGAAATTGTGGAGCACTTCGGTGCTGTCGCTGTGGTCGCGCTGGATGAACATGGCCGTGTGGCGCTGGTGGAGCAGTACCGCCACACCGTCGGCGAGCGCCTGCTGGAGCTTCCCGCCGGTCTGTTGGACATGCACGCCGAAGACGAGCTGACCTGCGCGAAGCGCGAGCTGCAGGAGGAGGCAGGCCTGGCTGCGGACGAGTGGGGCGTGCTGGTGGATCTGGTCACCTCACCGGGCTTCGCGGAGGAGGCGGTGCGGGTGTTCATCGCCCGCGGCCTGCACGAGGTGGAGCGCCCCGAGCCCGAATACGAGGAGGCCGACATGGACTTTTCGTGGGTGGACCTGGAGGATGCCGCGGATATGGCGTTGCGCGGCGAGGTGGTCAACTCCATCGCGGTCTCCGGCATCCTCGCGGCCGTGCGCCTGGTTGCGCGGGGTGATGCGCCCCGGCCTATCGACGAGCCGTTCCGCCTGCGCCCGACTTCCCTGGCCGCACGTCGCGCCAAGCACGGCGTCGTGCCGGACATGAAGCGGATCTAGCAGGTGGATGCGGAGGCGCTGGCGCAGCGTTGGCTGACCCATCTTGCCGTTGAGAGGGGAGTCTCACCCCACACGTTGAGCAACTACACCCGCGACGTGAACCGCTACACCACGTGGTTGGCGGCTGCGGGCAAGACGGATTTGCGCAAGGTCACCTCCACCGACATCGAGGCCTACGTGGCGGATCTGCGCCGCGGGGTGGACGGGGCGAAGCCTCTGGCCGCATCGTCGGCAGGGCGGGCGCTGACCGTTGCGCGCGGCCTGCACAAGTTCGGGGTGGAAGAGGGCGAGCTGCCGGCGGATGCGGCGGCAGAGGTCTCCCCGCCGCAGACCGGCGAGCGGCTCCCGGACACCTTGAGCATCGAGGAGGTGGCAAAGCTTCTCGACGCCTGCCCGACCGAGACCCCCTCCGGCCTGCGCGACAAAGCACTGCTGGAGACGCTCTACGCAACCGGCGCCCGCGTCTCCGAGGTGCTGGGTTTGAGCGTCGACGATGCAAACGCTGCTTTAGACGGCGAGTACGGCGGCGTGCTGGCGGTAACCGGTAAGGGCAATAAGCAGCGTCTGGTGCCGCTGGGGTCGAAGGCGCAGGAGGCGCTGGAGGCGTATTTGGTGCGCGGCCGGCCGGCGTTTGCCAACGGGACCTCGCACGCGCTGCTGTTGAACAAGCGAGGCGGGGCGTTGTCCCGCCAAAGCGCGTGGAATGCGATCAAGGCAGCGGCGGCACGGGCGGGCATTGAGAAGGACATCTCGCCGCACACGCTGCGCCACTCCTTTGCCACGCACCTGCTGGAGGGCGGGGCGGACGTGCGAAGCGTCCAGGAACTCCTCGGGCACGCCTCAGTGACCACCACGCAGATTTACACCCACATCACAGCCGATAACCTGCGTGAAGTTTGGCGCAGCACGCACCCGCGTGCGTAGACTCGGCTGCTTGATTGACGTACGCAATTAACGGGAGAACTAACCATGCGACCCGCATCCTCGAAAACGCACAGCACGCGCCGCGCTGCGCTGCTCGCCGTGCCCGCCGCGCTGCTTCTCGCGGCTCCGCTCGCTCCGGTGGCGAATGCGCAGCTTCCGGGCGGCATGAGCCCGGAGGAGATACAGTCCATGATCCCCGGCGAAATCTCCGTGCCAGCCGGTGAAAGCACGACCGTGGACGTGGGCGTTCCAGTGGACGTGAACTATTCCTCGGGCGGGTGGACGGTGACGTCGTCCGGCACGTCCGTGACCGTGAGCGCGCCGAACCAGCCCGGTGCGACCGCCGCCGTGCCGGCAAGCGCTGGCGGCTACTCGGCGACGGTGAACCTGGTCGCCGTCGGCGACGGCTCCGCGGATGTCGGCGGGGACTCTGGCGAGTCCGGTCAGTCTGGTCAAGGTAGTCAGTCCGGCGGCTCCGGCGGGGGAGTAGGCGGTGCCGCTGCCGGCGGCTCGGACACCCCCGAAGGTGAAGGTGCAGCTGGTAGCTCCGGTGGCGGCGCCGGGGAAGGCTCCGGCAACCAGGGTGGCGAGGCTGGCAGCGCCCCGGCAGCGGCGCACCCGTCGCGCTCCAAGGCGGAGCCCGCCGACGATGCCGCCGCGACGAAGCTGTACTTCGACGGTGAGATCCAGGACAACAAAATCGTGGTGAAGGTGCCGCTGAGCCGCGTCAAGGACCTGATGAAGTACGCCAGCTACGACACCGAGGGCGCGACCCTGCGCTACTTGGACGTCAACGGACAGGTGATTGAAGGCGTCGAGCGCAAGGTGGACAAAACCAGCCGCACGATCACCCTGACCTACCCGGAAGGCGAAACACCGGACAACCCGTTCATCATGGAAGTCGTGCGCGACGGCAAGGCGGACTTCGTCGCGGTGATCACCTCCACCAACGTGCCGGTCGAAAAAGCCGGCGACAGCAACGAGGACAACCAGTACGGCAACTACGCGAACCAGGATGGTCAAGGACGAGGCGTTGACGAAGGGTCGTCGATAAGCGATGTAGCGCCCCTCGCAATCGCTGGAGCTGCGTTGCTGGCCGCGATCGCGCTGTTGATTGTGTTCCTGCGCCGGAGGCGCAGGCGGGCGTAATGACAACGTTGTAAGATGACGGAAGTCAAGGGTTTGGACGTGATTGAGGGAAGGACCGGCCATGGCGGACGAGGCGCTGTTTGACGCTGCGGACCAGAAGACGTTTCTGACCGGGCGGCCGTGGCGTGAGTTCGCCAAGCCGAAGGAGCTGGACAAGCACGGTCCCGCAACGGTGATCTCCATGGTTAACCAGAAGGGCGGGGTGGGCAAAACTACCTCCACGATCAACCTCGGCGCGTGCCTGGCCGAGCAGGGCCGCAAGGTCCTGCTGGTGGACCTGGACCCGCAGGGCGCGCTTTCCGCTGGCCTGGGCGTGTCCTACGAGGAGGACCAGGTCACGGTTTACGACCTGCTGTTCGACAACACCGCCAGCATCCACGCCGCGATCAACACGACCAATGTCTCCGGCTTGGACGTGGTCCCCGCCAACATCGACCTGTCGGCGGCGGAGATCCAGCTGGTCAATGAGGTCGGCCGCGAGCACACCCTGGCGCGCGCGTTGCGCCCGGTGCGCAACGAGTACGACTTCATCATCCTCGACTGCGGGCCCTCCCTCGGCCTGCTCACCGTCAACGCGCTGGCGTGCTCGCACGGCGTGATCATCCCGATGGAGTGCGAGTACTTCTCCCTGCGCGGCCTGGCGCTGCTCACGGACACAGTGGAGAAGGTGCGCGACCGTATCAACTTCGACCTGGACATCGTGGGCATCCTGGTGACCATGTTTGACCGCCGCACCACCCACGCCCGCGAGGTGATGGACCGGGTGGTGGAGGTCTTCGGTGAGCGTGTCTTCGACACCGTGATCACCCGCACGGTCCGTTTCCCAGAGACGTCTGTGGCCGGCGAGCCGATCATTACCTGGGCGCCGAATTCCCAGGGCGCGGACCAGTACCGCAACCTGGCGCTCGAGGTGCTGGAGCGCACCAGCTAGTGGCAGCGGCCGCGCCCGAGCAGTACCCCCAGCCGGAGATCACCGGGTTCACCCTGGCTCTGCAGAACTTCGAGGGGCCGTTCGACCTGCTGCTCACCCTGATCCAGTCAAAGAAACTGGACGTGACAGAGGTGGCGCTGGCCGAGGTGACCGACGAGTTCATAGCCTACACGCGCGCGCTCGGAGAGACAGAAGCGTTGGATGAGGTCACCGAGTTCCTCGTCGTGGCGGCCACCCTGCTGGACTTGAAGACCGCGCGGCTGCTGCCGGGCAACGACGGCGAAAACATTGAGGACCTGGAGCTGCTGGAGGCGCGCGACCTGCTGTTCGCACGCCTGCTGCAATACCGCGCCTACCAACGCGTGGCCGACCAGTTCGCGGAGTGGCAGAAACACGCGCTGCGGCGCTACCCGCGCGCAGTGTCCATGGAACCGCGGTTTGTGGACCTGCTGCCCCCGGTAGACCTGGGGCACACCCCGGCAAGTTTTGCCGAACTGGCGGCCAGCGTGTTTCGCCCCCGCCCTCCGGAGGAGGTGCGCACCGACCACCTGCACGCGCAGGCGGTGTCCGTGCCGGAGCAGGCCGGCAAGATCTTGGAGACGCTGAAACTCGCTGGCAGCGGCTCGTGGCTCACGTTCGCGGCGCTTACACGGGACTGCACCCGCTCCATGGAGGTGGTGGGCCGCTTCCTGGCGCTGTTGGAGCTGTACAAAGCCAAAGCCGTGGAAGCGGAGCAACCCGAAGCGCTCGGGCGCCTGGACGTGTCCTGGACCGGGCTTGACGTGGACCCGGCCGTGGTCGCGGCCTCGAACTGGACGTAGGCACACAGCGGGGAGACGGCGACCGATACACTGCCGAAGCATGGATAGCTTGCCCATGGTTTCCCAGCTGCGTTCACGCATCGAGTCGGTGCTGCTGGTCATCGACGCACCCGTCGCGGTGGAGGAGCTGGCAAGTGCGCTCGGCGCCACCGACGAAGAGGTGTCCGACCAGTTGCGCGAGTTTGCCCGCGAGCTGGATGAGCGCGGCTCCGGCATCGACCTGCGTGAGACGGCGGAGGGCTGGCGTTTCTACACCCGCACCGACAACGCCGACGCGGTGGAGGCTTTCCTGCTGGACGGCACGCAAAAGAAGTTGTCGCGCGCGGCGATGGAAACCCTTGCGGTGGTGGCCTACCGCCAGCCGGTCACCCGCGCGCAGGTCGCTGGCGTGCGCGGGGTCAACGTGGACGGCGTGATGCGCACGCTCGCGCTTCGCGGTCTCATCGCGGAGGTGGACCCGGGGGAGGCCGGGGAAGAAGTCCCGGATCACGGCGCGCACCGCTACGTCACCACCGAGTTGTTCTTGGAGCTACTCGGCATCGATTCTCTCGAGCGGCTACCGGAGCTTGCGCCGCTGCTTCCGGACATCGATTCCATCGAGGATGCCTGGTAAACTCCCGGGGCATGACACCACCCGCTCGCCGAGATGGCACACCGGAAAAGCGTGGGAAGGACGATACGTTCTACATCTCCTACGCCAAGCCGGCTAAGAAACAGCATGTTCGCCTAGACAAGAGGCGCCAGAACGCCGCGAAGAACCAACCGAACCCGCTGGATGATAACTGGTGGGACGAAGACCCGGCCGCAGCGAAAGTGGCGGCCGAGGGTGTCCGCCTGCAAAAGGTGCTCGCGCAGGCGGGCGTCGCTTCCCGTCGTCACGCGGAGGCGATGATCGAGCAAGGCCGCGTCGAGGTCAACGGTGAAATCGTGACGCGCCAGGGGATGCGCGTGAACCCGAACGTGGACATCATCCGCGTCGACGGCGCCCGCATCAACGTCAATGAAGATCACGAGTACTTCGTGTTCAACAAACCGCGCGGCGTGCACTCGACCATGAAAGACGAGATGGACCGCGTCTCCGTGGGCTCTTACCTGGCCGAGCGCACCGCGTCTGGCCAGCGCCTGTTCCACGTCGGCCGCCTGGATGCGGACACAGAAGGCTTGCTGCTGCTCACCAACGACGGCGAAATGGCCAACCGCCTGACCCACCCGAAGTACGAGGTGGCCAAGACCTACTTGGCCACGGTGCTCGGCGAGGCGAACAACGCGGTGGTCAAGCAGCTCAAAGAGGGCATCGAGCTTGACGACGGCCCCGCGAAGGTGGATTACGCGCAGGTGGTGGACGTGCATAACGGCCAGTCCATCATCCGCGTGGAGCTGCACGAAGGGCGCAAACACATCGTCCGCCGCATGCTGAAGCAGGCCGGATACCCGGTGCAGCGCCTGGTGCGCACGAAGTTCCACACGGTGCAGCTCGGCGACATGAAGCCGGGCTCCATGCGCGCGCTGAACTCCTCCGAGCTGGCGTCGCTGTACAAGGCGGTGGGGATGTAAATGGCTGACACACTGTCCAACACGGCAAACGGCGGGCTCATCGTGGCTGTGGACGGGCCTTCGGGCACCGGCAAATCCACCATGTGCCGCGCGCTGGCGAAGCGCCTGGACGCGAAATACGTGGACACCGGCGCGATGTACCGCGTGGCCACCCTGGCTGTGCTGCGCGCGGGCGTGGACCCGGCGGACACGGCGAAGGTGATTGAGGCGACCGCGGACCTGCCGCTGCAGGTCTCCGACGACCCGGATTCCACCGAGGTGCTGTTTGCCGGCGAGGACGTCAAGGGAGAAATCCGCGGCGCCGAGGTGACCAAGCACGTCTCAGCCGTCTCCGCCATCCCCGAGGTGCGCGTGAACCTGGTGGAGCTGCAGCGCAAACTGGCCCGCGAGGCTGGCCGCGCGATCGTGGAAGGCCGCGACATCGGCACGGTCGTGCTGCCGGACGCTCCCGCGAAGGTGTTCATGACCGCGAGCGCCGAGGTGCGCGCGAAGCGCCGTTACGACCAGGACATCGCGGCGGGGCGCGAGGCGGACTATGACGCGGTGCTTGCGGACGTGCAGCGCCGCGACCAGGCTGATTCCTCCCGCGCGACCAGCCCGCTCAAGCCCGCCGATGACGCGGTGCTGGTGGACACCTCCGAGATGACGCCGGACGAGGTTCTGGCGGCACTGACTGAGGTCGTGGAGAGGAGCGCACGATGAGCGAGTGCAACAGCAACTCCAACGGCGAGCACCTCGAGCCGGAAACCCAGTTCATCCAGCCCGGCATCGACCGTTCCGGCTACACGGACATGGATGCGTACGTGGTTGGCGCCGACAGCGCCGAGTACTACGAGAACAAGGACTTCAACGCTGAAGAGGACCTGCAGGGCTTCGAGGACGCCGGCATTGACGAGTCCGAGTTCGGCGAAGCGGACTTTGGCGAGGGCTACGACTCCGACGACGAGCTGACCGAGGATGAGTGGGCAGAGCTCGAGGCCGAGTACGGCATCGCTCAGCCCGACGTGGTCACCGAAGCGCTGCCGACGGTCTCCATCGTTGGCCGCCCGAACGTGGGCAAGTCCTCGCTGGTGAACCGCTTCATCGGCCGCCGCGAGGCTGTGGTGGAGGACCACCCGGGTGTCACACGCGACCGCGTCAGCTACATCACCGACTGGGGCGGGCGCCGCTTCTGGGTGCAGGACACCGGCGGCTGGGACCCGGACGCGAAGGGCATCCACGCCGCGATTGCCCGCCAGGCGGAGGCCGCGATGGCCACCTCCGACGTCATCGTCATGGTGGTGGACTCGAAAACCGCCATCACTGAAACGGACGCGGTGATGGCCCGCAACCTGCAGCGCTCCGAAGTGCCGGTGATCCTGGTGGCAAACAAGTTCGAGTCCGACAGCCAGTGGGGCGACGTGGCCGAGTTTTACTCGCTCGGCTTGGGCGACCCGTGGCCGGTCTCCGCGCTGCACGGCCGCGGCGGCGCAGATGTGCTCGACGAGATCCTGCGCCTGTTCCCGGACGAGCCGCGCGTGAAGGAATCCATTACCGGCGGCCCGCGCCGCGTGGCGCTGGTGGGCCGGCCGAACGTGGGCAAGTCCAGCCTGCTGAACAAGCTGACCAGGTCCGACCGCTCCGTGGTAGACAACGTGGCCGGCACCACCGTGGACCCGGTGGACGAGCTCGTGCAGCTGGACGAGGACTTGTGGACCTTCATCGACACCGCCGGCCTGCGCAAGAAGGTGAAAAACGCCCAAGGCCACGAGTACTACGCGTCGCTTCGCACCCGCGGCACCATCGAGGCCGCCGAGGTGTGCGTCGTGCTCATCGACGCCTCGGAGGAAATCTCCGAGCAGGACCAGCGCGTGATCTCCATGGTGCTGGAGGCCGGCAAGGCCATGGTCATCTGCTTTAACAAGTGGGACCTCATGGACGAGGACCGCCGCTACGACTTCGACCGCGAGTTCGACGAGACGATGGGCCAGCTCAAGTGGGTGACCAAGCTGAACATCTCCGCCGACACCGGCCGCGGCCTGCACCGCCTGGAGCCGGCGATGAAGGAGGCGCTGGAAAACTGGGACAAGCGCATCTCCACCGGCCAGCTGAACAACTGGCTGCGCGACGCGATCGCGGCGAACCCGCCGCCGATGAAGAACAACCGCCTGCCCAAGCTACTGTTCGCCACCATGGCCAGCACCCGCCCGCCGACAATCGTGCTGTTCACCACCGGGTTCTTGGACGCCGGTTACCGCCGCTACCTAGAGCGAAAGTTCCGTGAGCAGTTCGGCTACCACGGCACCCCGGTGCGCATCGCGGTGCGCGTGCGCGAGCGCCGCGGGAAGAAGGCCTAGGGCCTATGCGGCAGCGCACGGTGGAAGTCGACGGCGTTGAGCGCAGCTACCACGTCTGCGTTCCCGCGGGTCACACCGGCGCGCTGCCGGTGATCGTCGCGCTGCACGGTAAAGGCGACAACGGCCGCGATTTCCTCGCCGGCACGGGCTTGCACCGGGCGCGCGCCATCGTCGCAGCACCCACGGGTGCGGGCCTCGCCTGGTCGCCCGCACCGTATGCGCGGACCACCTTCGACGAGGATCAAGCGTTTGTGCGTGCGCTTCTCGACGACCTCCGGTCCACCTTCGCCACCACCAACACCTACCTGGTCGGCTTTTCCAATGGCGGTGGGCTGGCAGTGCACCTGAGTCTGACCGGCCTCGAGCTCGCAGGGGTGGCCACCGTGGCCGCCGCGGTGCGCGCAACACCGGACGAGATCGCCGCCGCCCGACGACCGGTGGATTACCTGAACATCCACGGCACATTCGACGACGTGGTGCCGTTTGCCGGCGAGCAGCGCTCCCCGTACAGCGGAGCAGAAGACGACACCACTTATGGCGCACCGGAGGTGGTGGCGGCGTTTGAGCGGCGCAACGGCGGCCGCGCCCGCGCCGAGTTAATTGCGGTGGAGGGCATGGGCCACGAATGGCCCACCGGCCCGTGGGCTGCCCGGCGCGGTGTGGACGCCACTGAAGCGATCCTGGAATTCTTCGGGGTCGAGTACAGCCGCGCCGGCTAGGCGCGCTGGTAGACGAACGCGTCGGTGCGATACGGCAGCGGGATGGTGTCGCCGCGGTCGAAGCCGAGGCGCTCGTAGAGGTACCAGGTCAGGTTAGCCTCCATCTTTGCGCGGGTGCGCTGGTTCGCTTTCAACCAGTAGGAGCGGGTGGCCATGAGCTCGAAGCAGTCTTCCACGGCGATGGGGTGCAACCATTCCTGGCGCAGCTCGTTTTCCAGCTGCCAGGGGGAGGCGACCTCCGGGTAGAAGCCCTCGCGCTGCACGTCGCCGGAGTGCATGATGCGGCTGAGCCGCAATACCCAGGGGTGGCGCACGGCTAGCGTGTTCCAGCACAGTACGAGGCGGCCGCCGGGACGGATCACGCGGTCCGCCTCTCGGCTTGCGGCGTGCACATCCACCCAGTGCCAGGTTTGCGCGCACGTCAGCGCGTCGACGGAGTCGTCTGCGAGTCCGGTCGCTTCGGCGGTGGCGCGCCACACGGGTACCGCGGGCAGCACCGTGTGGAAGACCCGGGTCATGTCGTCGCTGGGGTCGCAGGCGAACACGGATCGTGAATCGTCGCAAAGCAATTGTGTGAACTTGCCGGTACCTGCACCGACGTCGCAGACGGTGCCGGGGCCGACGAGCTCTCCGAGTGCGGCTGGGTAGGTGGGGCGTGCGGCGTCGTAGCGGGTTGCGTCGCGGGTGAACGCCTCGGCCGCGCCGCTGCGGTGCGCGGAGTTTCTGAACCTCGGTCCCGCTTTCCTGCTGGGTCCTGGCTGTGTTCCGCTCGCGTGCACGATGGTCTAATCTACCTTGCGTGTTTTACCGCCCAGTGATCCGCGCCGCGGCCGCCATTGGCTTAGCCGTAACCTGCTTCACCGTCGCAGGATGCGCGGGTGACGCGGCGCGGCTGCGCACTGCGATCACCACGCAGCCGGATGCGCCCGAGGACATTGTCCGGGAGGTGGAGCCGTGGACGGATCCAGCAATTGAACGCAGGCAGACGACCTCGGCCGGGCTGAAGCGCGACTACATCCTTTCGGTGCCGCGGGGCGCGAAGCAGCGCGAACGGCTGCCGCTGATCCTAGTGTTCCACGGCTATAAGGAGGACGCGGACCGGATCATGCAGCACTCCCAGCTGGACAAAGCGGACGCCGTAGTGGCGTTCATGGACGGCGTCGGCGAAGCGTGGGCGCCCGCCCCGTACGCGGAGACAACCGGGGAGCAGGACCTCGCGTTCGTGGACGACGTGCTCTCACAGCTCGAGGGCGAGTACTCCATCGACCGCACCCGGATTTTCGCCGCCGGGTTCTCCAACGGCGGCGGGTTTGCGGCCTTTGTGGGTTGCCAACGCCCGCAGGCGTTCAGCGGCATCGCCACGGTGGCGGGCGCGTTTTACCAGCGCGTCGCAGAAGGGTGCTCGAGCATCCCGATGAAGCACGTCGACTTTCACGGCACGGCCGACCCGGTCATCTCCTACGACGGCGGCGAACGCCACGAGACGGTGTACAACTCCACACCGGAGATGCTCGAGGAGGCCGCGGTGCGCAACCACTGCGCGGTGCGCAGGGAAGACGTCGAGATGTCGCACACGGTGACAATGCTGAGCTGGGACGACTGCGACGCCGCGCTGTCGCACTACCGCATCGAGGGTGGGCCGCACGTATGGCCCGGCGGCACCTCCGACAACACAGGCCTGGTGTCCAAGGGGTTTGCCACCCGCACGCTGCTGGAATTCTTCGGCGTCGGCATGTCCTAGCCGCGCGGTGCGCCGCGGTCGAGCGCCGTCACCGCTACCATAAGGCGCGTGAGTGACGCGTCTAAGCCCCGGGTGACGGTGGTGTACAACCCCGTGAAAGTCCACCTCGAACGGCTGCGCCGGGCGGTAGAACGCTACGCCTGGGAGGGCGCGGACATCGAGTGGGCGGCAACGACCACCGAGGGACCCGGGTTTTCCCAGGCTGTCCGCGCGCTCGAGCAGGGTGCGGACTTGATCATCGCTGCCGGCGGCGACGGCACGGTGCGCATGGTCGCGCTAGCTGTGTCAGGTTCGAAGACACCGATGGCGATTGTGCCGGCGGGCACCGGCAACATGCTCGCGCGCAACCTCGGCGTGCCGCTTCTGCTAGAGGCGGCGGTGCACCGGGCGTTTTCCGGCACTGACCGGCTCATCGACCTCTGCCGCGCCGAAATGGTCTACCCGGATGGCCGCACCGAGCACTCCGGCTTCGCGGTCATGGCCGGCGTCGGCGTGGATGCGGGCATGATCCACCGCACCCGCGAGAGCCTCAAGGCCGCCGTCGGGCCGCTCGCGTACGTGCCGGCCGTGTTCCAATCGCTCGGCGGCGGCAACAGCGTGGACGTGGACATCACGCTTGATAGCGACCCATCGGTAGCCACCTCGTTGCACACCTGCATCGTCGGCAACTGCAGCGACCTGGTGGGCGGGATCCCGCTGTTGCCGGACGCGCAGCCTGACGACGGGGTACTCGACGCCGTGGTGCTGCGCGCCGAGGACGTCACCGACTGGGCGGGCATCGGCGGCAAACTCGCGCTGGACACCGTGCGCGGCGGCATTAACGCGCTGCTGCCGAGCGAGGTGCAGCCGCGCCCGCCGGCGTCCCTGCCGCCGAGCATGGAGTACCTCGAGGGACGCCGTATCACCCTGGAGTTCGCCGAGCCCGAGCAGCTTGAGCTCGACGGCGACGCCGCCGGCGCGGTCAGTGCCGTGACCTTCGACGTGATGCCGGGCACCCTGCGGATGGTGTGCTGAGCGCCGCGTGCCGTCGAGTAGCAGCGAAGGCACAATGGTGGCCATGATCTACAGCTTTGAAGGCGCAACCCCGCAGATCCACCCCTCGGCGTTTATCTCCGACGAGGCCACCATTATCGGCAACGTGACCATCGGCGAAGACGCGAACATCTGGCCCGGCGTGGTCATCCGCGGCGACGTGGGCGCGATCCGAATCGGCAACCGCGTCAACGTCCAGGACGGCTCCGTGCTGCACGTGGACACGGACGGGGAGACCGTGCTGGAAGACGACGTCACCATCGGCCACCTGGCCATGGTGCACGGCTGCCACATCGAGCCCGGCTGCCTGATCGGCATGAGCGCGACCGTGCTGTCGCGCTCGCGCGTGGGCAAAGGCAGCATCGTCGGCGGCGGGGCAGTGGTGCTCGAAGGCCAAGAGCTGCCGGAGTTCTCTCTGGCGGCCGGCGTGCCCGCCAAAGTGAAGCGCACGCTCGAGCCGGACACCTTCGAGGCCAGGTTGCGCCACGCGGCGTACTACGTGGAGCTGGGCCGGCGGGCGGCGACCGGTTTGGTGCCGGTGGAGCGAGACTCGCTCACGTAAAAGTTCACAGTGAAATCGTCGTCAAAGTCACGCAATGAGGCGTAATGTGACGAGTATGACATTCAATAACGTAACAGTACTTGGTGCAGGTGTCCTGGGCGCGCAGATCGCTTTTTGCTCCGCGTTCGCGGGTAAGAAGGTTGTGTCCTACGACATCAACGAGGAGGCCCTCGCGGCCGGCAAGAAGCGTTTCGACGCTATCGGCGAACAGATGAAGGCGGAGCTCGAGTCCGCTAACGACGAAACCATCGCGGCAGCGCACGCGAACGTGACGCAGACCTCAGATCTGAAGGAAGCGGTAGCGAACGCGGACCTAGTTATCGAGGCGATCCCGGAGAACCTCGAGCTGAAGCGCAAGGTCTGGGCTGAGGTGGGGGAGTACGCCCCGGATACCGCGGTGTTTGCCACCAACACCTCCACGCTGATGCCGAGCAAGTTCGCAGACGCGACGGGCGCGCCGGAGCGTTTCTTGGCGTTGCACTTTGCCAACCACATCTGGATCCAGAACACCGCCGAGATCATGCCGCACGAGGGCACTGACCCGAAGTATGTGGACCAGCTTGTGGAGTTTGCGGAGCAGATCAACATGGTGCCGGTCCCGCTCAAGCGCGAGCAGCCCGGCTACGTGCTGAACACCCTGCTGGTGCCGCTGCTCAGTGCCGGCATGTACCTGCTGCACCACGACATCGCTGACCCCGTCGACATCGACCGCGACTGGTGCAACTCCACCGGGTCCCCGCGCGGGCCGATTGAGATCATGGACCTCGTCGGCGTGCGCACCTTGGTCGCCGTGATCGAGTCCAACGACAACGCCCCGCAGTGGCAGAAGGACTTCGTTGAGACGACGCTGAAGCCGATGGTCGCAGAAGGTAGGACCGGCCTGGAAGCTGGGCAGGGCTTCTACACCTACGACGCGAACGGCAAGATCGTGTCCTAAGCGCGGCGCTCGCGGATAAGCTGTTGAGCTCGCTGCAGATGCTCTCCGTCAAAACCAGGCGCAACCTGTTTGTCCTCGGCGACGGCGATTTGGTTTCTGCGTGCGAGCTCTTTCCATTGCTTCACTGCGTCGACTGCGCGGCTGAGTCGCTCGATGGCTTGAGCGTCATTGAGACCAAACCAGCCCGCGGCGCCAATGAGCGTGTCTACCGAATCGTCGCCGACAACGTCCACTGAGGTGGCAAAATTGGTTTTGGTGGTGGCGGGCGTGATATCGAAAACAGGTGAGAGCTGCCACGCACCACCTACGCGAATGAATCCGTGGTTTCGCAGATGGTTATCGGTATTGCCCACCAGCAGGTTGATCGCTGCCCTGCTGAAAAGCTCGGCCGCGGAATCGCCATTGATGCTCAGCAGCCGAAGCTCCTCAGCGATCTCGACCATGGATGCACGGTCGCCGTCCGTGCGATTGAGCAGCGTCATTGCGGACATGTAGGGGATACGGGCTTCGCTTCCATCCTCGCCGTAGGCCCGGTCGAACCTTTCCAGAAGCAATACGGACCGCCCATTAATCTCCAAGAGTCTTGAACTCGGTGTGTTGATGCCCGCAAGTTCTGCGATATCCAAACAAACCTTTTCCCAGGCAACCGCGTCGATAGTGTCCGCGGATGACGAGAATTTCGCCATCATCAGCTTGCCTCCGTCATCAATGACTGTCGCTTTCGGACGGGCTCCGCCCAGAGAGGATCCGGCAACGGCGATGCGCCTCAAGGCATCCACTGCATCATCGCCTTCCTCAACGGCGCGCGAGGCACGCTCAATGTCAGCGAGGTTCACAAGTTTGGGCACCCGGCTGCTCGGCGATTGGGTCACCCCGTTCACTTCGAAGCGCAACGCTCCTAGGCGAAGGCGATCGTCGACACCGAGAAGGTAGTCGACCTCGGTCGGCTGTTCACCCCGCCGCGCAAACTGTTTTTGAATGAGCATCCGCCCCCAGCGATCCGGAGCAGAATCGGAAAGCGCGGTGGGCAGGTGCCCGCGATCAGAGAAAAGAGGCTGCTTTCCGCTGTGAAGGGGAAGCGCGGGGCTGATCGCGTACGCGCCTGGATGTTGTATCCACTCCTTTTCGTACTCGAGCGTCCCACCGTGCTGATGCGGAAAATAGGTTGCGACGGAGATCTTGCGGTCCTCGATCTCCGTCCAGATGCCTATAGACGTGGGTGCCATGGCTAAATCATCTGCTCAATCAAAGCCCGACCGCGATCATGTTCCATCGGATCAACCGCGTCTCTCACCCGGTCAAGCAGTTGAAACGCACGGCATACCCGGAGGAAGTTTTCCAGCGTCGCGCCGTGGCCTTGCTCTAGGCGACGCAACGTGGACACGCTCACGTCGGCGCGGTAGGCGGCCTGCTCGATGGTAAGGCGATTAAGGCGACGCCAGCGCTGCAGATCGTCGCCGATCTCGATAAGCCCACCTTCGACCGCACGAGGGGTCCGACGGCTACTCACTTTTGACGTATCCATGTCAATATTCTGTCATATTTGATTAGTTAATGGATGGGGCTAAGCGGTAGCACGGGTACGCGGGAGACTCCAATTCTTTCCGAAAGTAGCTACCTAGGTTTCCGCGATTTCACGAAGAATTGCGCGATTGCTGATCCAAATTGGGCTGCGGGAGTTCAGCAATCAGTCATCGTCAGGCAAATGCCAGCCATGCGCAGTGTGTTTTGGGGGTTCCACGGCTTACCGTCGTCATGCTTTTTGTGGTGTACTTCGTCGAATCGGTCTAGAAGTTCGCGCCAATCCTCACGTTCGTAGTCAACACGAACCTTTTCCCGTTCTTCGTTCCAATCCTCATCGGAGAGCGATTCAATCCATTCTTCGCTGTATTTCTTTATCCCAAACCCGAACAAGCGACTTACCTCCATTGAAACTCTTTCAAGATCGAATCTAGTCGAACGAGCCAGCTTCTCGAATGCGAAAAAAGAAACCCCCGAACCCCCAGAAGAAAACTTTGTCGGACTGACAGGATTTGAACCTGCGACCCCCACACCCCCAGTGTGGTGCGCTACCAAACTGCGCCACAGCCCGATCCGCTACCTAATCGGTAACTGCGCAAATATTACAGCACTGTCATACGGACCCAAAAACCGGCAGGTCACCAGACAGTCACTGCCGACATCCTAGGTTTAGCGGACCACGCCGTCGACGTAGACCCATCGACCGGCGCGGCGCTCGAAGCGGGAGCGTTCCCGCATGACGCCGCCGGGGTGGTGGGCGGCGAACTCGACTACGCCCTCGGCGTCGAAAGGCCCGCCGCCGGCGGTATCCAGCACCTGGAGCTGGGAAAACGGCTCGCCGGAGGGATCCACGGACAGATCCGCCGGCCGGGTCTCATCCGCCCAAGTCGATGCCACGTAGGAGCCCGCGCCGCGCACGTAGGCGGTGTAGCGCGAGCGCATCAGCGTCTCAGCGGTGGGCGCCGCGGCAGCGCCGTTGATGTAGCGCCCGCAGCACGCCTCGTACGGCAGGCCCTGCCCGCAGGGGCACACGGCCCGCACGTCCGCCCACAGCCCGGATTCAGCCATTACTTGCCCAGGCGCTCCGCGCGGTGGAGCTTGTTCTGGCGGCGTCGGCGTTCAAGCGAGGCGGTCTCCGCAGCCGTTTCAATCTCGCCCTTGGCTACGTAGCCGTCCACGGTGGAGGACGCACCCGCGGCGCGCAGGGTCTCCACCTCGTCGTCCGTCAGGTCGCCGTAGAGGGTGATCAGGCGGGTGAAGGTGCCGTCGCCGTTGTGGTTGACTTCCACGCGGACGTCGTCAAGCTGCATGCCCTTGGCGGCCTCGCGCACCGCCTGCGAGCAGCTGACGGCGAGCGCGGACATGTACAGGCCGGTGGAGGTGACGCCCTGGCCCTTGCCGCCGGTGTTCTTGGAACGGTCGGTGGTGATCGCGCGGTCGGAGGTGCGCACCACGTCGCCGTACTTCGTGCCGCGCGCGGAGTAGGACACGGCGTTGGTGTCCGTGGTCTTCGCCGGGACGAACAGCGGCTGGATGTACTGCTGCGCCCAGGAGCCGATGATGTCCGCGGCGCGATGCGCGGTGCCCTGGCGGGTGAGCAGGTGGTCCGCTTTGTCCAGCGCCATCAGGGACTTGGGGTAGCGCGCCAGGGAGAAGATGTTCTGGGCGTTGTCGATGCCGACGGTGACGTCGATAGGCGAGTGCACGACAAGCAGCGGCTTGCGCAGCTTGGGCAGGTACTCCTCCGGGTTGGTGTCGGCGAGGTCCTCGAGGAACTCGCGCGAGATGGTCAGCTCGCGGCCGCCGAGCACCACCCCGACCGAGCCGTTCGCATCCGCCTCGCCGATCGCGTGGGCGTAGTGCAGCACCGAGTGCGCCGGGTCGAAGGGTGCGCCGACGGTGGCCACCGCCTTGATCATCTTCTTCAGCTCCGGGCGGGTGGCGGCCTTTAGCGTGGCGGCGCCGCCGAGGGAGTGGCCCATGAGCAGCTGCGGGGCCTTGTAGTTCTCCTCCAGCCACAGGGCGGCGGCGACGATGTCGTCCACATTCTCGGAAAACGAGGTGTCTTTGAAATCGCCCTCGGACTGGCCCAGGCCTGGGAAGTCGAATCGCAGGGTGGCAATGCCGTGCTCAGTCAGCCGCTTGGCAATGCGGGAGGCACCGGGCGTGTGGCGGGAGCCGGCGAAGCAGTGGGCGAAAATGGCGTAGGCCTGCGCGGGTCCGTCGGGGCGGTCGATGGTCGCGGCCATCATGTGGCCTTTCGACGACGGAACTTTCACGTTCATAGACAGCATGGGTAGCCGTGTCCTCCTGCGGCTCGGCGGTTCAACGCAACGGTTACTTTCGCTGCAAGACTAATCGTCGCACCAACGGTTTGGCACGTTGGCGTTATTCTTACCTCTTATGGGCAAGTTTGACTGGTTCTGGAAGGCCATGGGCTCCACCACGGAGCGCAACAATAAGAAGTCGAAGGCCGTTGTCGCGGACGCGCATGGGCTGATCGGGGAGCTTTCGCTTCTCGACGATGCTTCGCTCGCCTCCGCAGTCGCCTCCACCGTGCGCGACGGTGCCATCGCCGACAAACCGCGTTTTTTGGCCGGGTTGTCCGTCGCCTCCCAGCGCACCCTGGGCATGACGCCGTTCGAGGTGCAGAACCAGGCTGTGCTGCGCCTGCTGGAGGGCGACGTGATCCAGATGGCCACCGGCGAGGGCAAAACGCTCGTCGGCGCGATGGCCGCCACCGGGTTCGCGTTGCAGGGCAAGCGCGTCCACCTGATCACGGTGAACAACTACTTGGCCGCGCGCGACGCGGAGTGGATGCGCCCGCTCGTGGAGTTTTTCGGGTTGACGGTGGCGGCGGTCACGGAGTCGTCGACACGCGAAGAGCGCGTGAGCGCCTACCGCAGCGACGTCATCTACGCGCCGGTGACCGAGATCGGCTTCGACCACCTGCGCGACAACCAGATCACCTCCCGCGAGCTGACCGTGCAGCCGCCTGCCGACGTCGCGCTGGTCGACGAGGCGGACAGCGTACTCGTCGACGAGGCCCTCGTGCCGCTCGTGCTCGCCGGCTCCGAGGGCTCCAAGCAGGCCACCGGCCAGATCACCGAAGCCGTGTCGAAACTGGACGAAGAGACCGACTACACCATCGACGCCGATGGGCGAAACGCCTTCCTCACCGAGGACGGCGCGGCGAAGATCGAACGGCTTTTGGGCATCGACTCGCTCTACTCGGACGAGCACATCGGCACGACTCTCGTGCGTGTGAACTTGGCGCTGCACGCGAAGGCCTTGCTGATCCGCGACGTGCACTACATCGTCGACGACGGCAAAGTCGCGCTTGTGGACGCCTCCCGCGGGCGCGTGGCGGAGCTGCAGCGCTGGCCCGACGGCCTGCAGGCCGCGGTGGAGTCCAAGGAGGGGCTGGACGTGTCCGAAGGCGGGCGCATCCTGGATTCCATCACTTTGCAGGCGCTCATGCGCCGCTACCCGCTGGTGTGCGGCATGACCGGCACCGCGGTGGAGGCGACCGACCAGTTGCGCAGCTTCTACGGCCTCCGCGTGTCTGTGATTGACCGCGCCAAGGAGCTGCAGCGCTTCGACGAGGCGGACCGGATCTACGCCACGATGGAGGAGAAGAACTCGGCGATCGTCGACGAGATCGAGCACATCAACTCCACCGGCCAGCCGGTGCTGGTGGGCACACACGACGTGGCGGAGTCCGAGGCGCTGGCGGAAGCGCTTCAGGCCCGCGGCATCGCGGTCAACGTGCTCAACGCGAAAAACGACGCGGAGGAGGCGCGCATCATCGCCGAGGCCGGCGATGTGGGACGCGTGACCGTCTCCACGCAGATGGCGGGCCGCGGCACGGATATCCGCCTCGGCGGCGCGGATGAACGCGACCACGACAAGGTGGCCTCGCTCGGCGGCCTGGCCGTGATCGGCACAGCCCGCCACCGCACCGCGCGCCTAGACAACCAGCTGCGCGGCCGCGCCGGCCGTCAGGGCGACCCGGGGCTGAGCGTGTTCTTCGTCTCCCTCGACGACGACATTGTCACCTCCGGCGGCGACGGGGAGCAGTTCTCTGCTCAGCCGGAGCCGGACGGACGCATCACGGGCAACCGCGCCCAAAGCTTCATCGAGCACTGCCAGCGCGTCACCGAAGGCCAACTCCTGGAGATCCACTCACAGACCTGGAAGTACAACAAGCTGCTGGCGGACCACCGAGACATCCTGGACGAACGGCGCGCCGCGTTGCTGGACACGGACACCGCGTGGCGCGAACTGTCGGAGCGCTCCCCGCAGCGCGCCGCCGAGCTTTCGCACCTGCCGCAGGACGTGCTCGAGCAGGCGGCCCGGGAGATCATGCTGTTCCACCTGGACGCCGAGTGGTCCGAGCACCTGGCGCTGATGGACGATGTCCGCGAGTCCATCCACTTGCGCGCCATCGCCCGCGAAACGCCGATCGACGAGTACCACCGCATCGCTGTGCGCGAGTTCAAGGACTTGGCCAACCGGGCGGTCGCCGCGGCGGTAGAAACATTCAACACCGTGGACATTGACGCCGACGGCGCGCACCTGGCGGACGCAGGCTGGAAGCGCCCGAGCGCGACGTGGACGTACATGGTGTCCGACAACCCGCTGGCGGGTTCCGGCAACTCAGTCATTTCCGGTATCGGCAACATTTTTCGCTAGGCATTATCCGGTAGCCGCCCCTCGCGGCGGGCCGGACGCTATTATGGCGAGAGATCTCAACCACGACTCGAAAGTCAGGAGTTACCCATGAGCGACAACACGCCGCAGAACCAGGTCGAAACCACCTCGGTATTCCGCGCAGACCTGCTCAAGGAGATGGAGTCCGGAGCTGCGACGTCTGCGGACTCCGCCGCCGGTGCGGACCAGCTGTCGGATGGGGAGGCACTCCTCGTAGTCAAGCGCGGCCCGAACGCGGGTGCGCGTTTCCTGCTGGACCAGGATTCCACCACTGCGGGCCGCCACCCGGAGGCCGACATCTTCCTCGACGACGTGACCGTGTCCCGTCGTCACGCAGAGTTCCGTCGCAACGAGGGCGGCTACGAGGTCGTGGACGTGGGCTCGCTCAACGGCACCTACGTCAACCGCGAGCCGCGCAACTCCCAGGAGCTGACCAACGGCGACGAAATCCAGATTGGTAAATTCCGTCTGGTCTTCATCACCGCCGGCAACTAGTTAGAGAAGAGTTCGATCACGTGAGCGCAATCCGTCAAACGGCACCAGCCGCTACCCCCGCGAAGCCGGCGAAGGCCGCCAAGGCAACCAAGACCGCGAAAACGATGTCCATCGGCGTGGTGCTTGAGCGTCTGCGCACCGAGTTCCCGGACGTGACCGTCTCCAAGATCCGCTTCCTCGAGTCCGAGGGGCTGATCACTCCGCAACGCACCGCCTCCGGCTACCGCCGCTTCACCGAGGAAGATGTGGAGCGTCTGCGCTACATCCTGGTCACCCAGCGCGACAACTACCTGCCGCTGAAGGTCATCCGCGAGCAGCTCGAGGCGATGGATTCCGGCCACGTCACCGCGATCCTTACCGCCGGCGAGTCCGAGCCGATGATTTCCCCAGAGAACTTCCGCGCGCCGTCGGCGACGCAGCTGACCGACGCGGACGTGGCCGAGCAGGCCCAGGCGGATCCGTCGACGGTGGAGGAGTACATCAAGGTCGGCCTGATCACCCCGGATGCCGCCGGGCTGTTTACCGCCGACGACGTCCGTACCGTCACCACCGCACTGTCGCTGTCCGAGTTCGGCTTCGACGCCCGCCACCTGAAGACGCTGCGCACCGCGGCGGCCCGTCAGGCCGACATGATCAACCAGGTTGCGGAGCCGGTGTCGAAGTCCGGCAAGGTCACCGCGAAGCAGAAGGCCGAGGAGATCGGCCAGCAGATGTCCGCGCTGGTCGTGTCCCTGCACGCGTCGCTGGTGAAAAACGAGCTGCGCAAGCAGCTGGGGAGCTAATGGAGGCCGTCAACCTCATCGGCGTGTTTCCGGTCGGCCCGGAAGATTTCCTCTGCGCCCTGCTGCAGCGCCCCACGAACGGCCGGTGCATTCCCGTGTGGCTGCCGCCGATGGAGGGCGCTGAGCTGGCCATGCGCCTAGACGGGTGGGCCCCGAACCGACCGCGTCCCGTCGACGCGATCGCGGAGCTTATCCGCACCTCCACTAACGGAGCGGACAGCCTTGAGCTGTCCAGTTACGTCGACGGCACCTTTATGGCCACCCTGACCATCTACGGCGGCACCGAGATTGACCTGCGGGCGTCCGACGCGCTGTTGTTGGCCGAGGAGCTGGACATGGAGCTGACTGTCGACGACACGGTCGCCGCCCAGGCCTCGGTGTTCTTGTCGCAAGAGGACGCGGAGCGCTACCTGCAGGCGGAGATCGAGATCGAAGATTTCACGGAACAGTCCGCCTCCGCCAGCGGCGACGCCCAGGCCGACGCGGACTTCGAAGCGTTGATGCGCAGCCTCGGAGTCGACAACTCGGATTTGGGGGAGGATAACCCCGAGGAGGGGTAAAACCCTCAAGTAATCCTTGAGAGTTTCGGCGTGTTACGCATGTGACTATTGACCAGCTACGTATGCTTACCCTTTAATAGTCATTAGGCTTCGAGCTAACTTTCATGGGAGTAATTACGTGAGCATCATCGAGGAAAACCAGGACGGCCTGTTCGACGCTGTGCAGGAGTCGCTTTTCGACGTCGGCCCGTCCGACGAAGTCGGCTACCGCGTGCCGATCGCCTGCCAGGTCGCCGGCATCACCTACCGCCAGCTCGACTACTGGGCACGCACCGGCCTTGTGCGCCCGTCCATCCGTGGCGCTAAGGGCTCCGGCTCTCAGCGCCTGTACTCCTTCAAGGACATCCTGGTCCTGAAGATCGTCAAGGGTCTGCTCGACACCGGTATCTCGCTGCAGAACATCCGCCTCGCAGTGGACAAGCTGCGTGACCGCGGTGTGTCCGACATCGCCGAGATCACCCTCGTCTCCGACGGCGTGACCGTCTACGAGTGCCGCTCCAACGAGGAGATCATCGACCTCCTCGGCGGCGGCCAGGGCGTGTTCGGCATCGCCGTGCCGCAGATCATGAAGGAGCTGACCGGCACCATCTCCGCGTTCCCGTCGGAGCGCGTCACCGAGGACGACGCCGACAACGTCATCGGCTTCGACGAGCTGGCGGACCGCCGCCGTCGCAAGACCTCCTAAATGAAGCGTTTAGGCCCGGGCTGGGATCACTCCCACCAGCCCGGGCCTTTTTCTATGTCCTCGCCGCACAGACCCTGGGAGGCAGAGCCTGGGATCGCTCGATTTTCGCCCGATCCCAGGCTTAGGATCCCAGGGTCTGTCGCAGGGGGGGCTGACCGGATGCCTACAGGCCGGATGCCTGCTTCACGGCGCCGTCGATGCCGTCGGCTTGCTTCGCATCCACGGTCTTCGCGGACAGGGCCTCGACCGCCTTGTCCGCTTCGCCCTCGCCGACGCGCACGACGGTGATCTCCACCTTGTCGCCGGCCGCGCCTCGCACTGCGTCTTCGAATGCCTTGTCGTCGCCAGCATCGGCCGTGCCAGTGGTGACCAGGACGACGCGGGTTTTCGCTTCGCCAGCACCATAGGCGCCTGCGGCTGCCTCGACGGCCTGGCGGGTCTGGGGCACGCCGCCGGTGAGGAAGCGTCGCACCGCCACGGCGACGGAATCGGCGTCGGGGGAGACGCTGATGTTCTGGCGGTAGCCCACTACAACTCCTGGGTTCAGCGGGGAGGAGTAGTTCCACAGGCCGACCTGCTTGCCCTTGCCGCCGAGCTCGAGCGCGGCGTTTGCGATGGCGTCCTTCGCCGGCTGGAGGTACGGGCTCATCGCATCGGAGGTGTCTAGGAGGAACAGGGTGTTTTCGGGCTGCAGGGCGCCGGCATTGGCACCGGCGGCGTCAGCGCTTTCGCCGCCAGCAGCCTTGTCAGCGTCAGCGCCATCCTGCGCTCCGTCCTTCTTCGCGTCCGATGTGATGGCCTCGCCGCCGGCGGGCAGGGCAGCGGCCCACACCAGATCGGAGACGGCCGGCTGGTCCTTTTCGGTGCCGTCGAAACGCTCGGAGGCGAAGCGGGCGAAGTCCTGGCCCGCGCGGGCCTGGTTCTCGTCGACCTTGTCGTTCTGGTTCAGCGGGAACGCGGCGTAGACGGCGTCGGCGCCAACCGGGGTGAACTTCAGCCCTTCCGGCACGGCGTCCTCGGCGGTGGCGAGGTACTCGCCGGCATCTGCGTTGAGCTCGTCGGCGCTGCCGATGCGCTGATCGGTCAGCGCCTGCACGGCGTCGTTGTCGTTGCCTGCCACCTGCGAGGCCACCAGGGCGGAGGCGGCCGATTCCTCGGAGACGGGGAAGCGGACCTTATCCACGGTCAGGTCCTCGAGCTTGACTTCATCCTTACCGGCCACGCCGACCGCTTCGCTGTACGCGGGCTGCGCATCAGACACGGCGGGGGTGCGGCCGGCGCTTTCCAGCGACTGGTGGGTCACCGCCGTGTTCGGGGCGACGAAGACCGCGGCGTCAGCAACAGAGTCGACCAGCTGGGGCTTCACGCAATAGTCGCGGACGACGGGGGCGGAGTCACCGTAGGCGTCCACAAGCGATTGGCCCGCGCCCTTGTCGGAGGCCGCGACAGGCAGCACGAGCTCGCCCGCGACGCATTCCTCGGCCTTCGCCTCAGTGCTGCCGGCATCGTCGCCGCGGCTGGACAACCACCAGATCACGGCCGCCGCGATCAGGGCCAGCACCACCAGTAAGGCGATGAGCTCTCCGGACAGCCTGTAGTTGTTTTTGCCGCTTGCGTGCTTCGCCACCGGAATCGCCGCCTTTATCGATCGAACGAGTGAAAACCGTCTTCGAGTCTAGCCGTCATATGCGGCGTCGATGATCGCGACAAGCCGCTGCCGCAGCGGTTGTGCGCGGCGGCTGAGCTCGCGCTGGCGGGCGACGTACTCCGCCTTGCCCTCCGGTGTTTCCACCGCCACCACACCGAAACCAAGGCTCCGGCAGTCGTACGGGGAGGCCTCCATGTCCAGCCGGCGGGCGTCGGCGGCGAGTTCGAAGCAGTCCATGAGTAGCTCGCCCGGCACGAGCGGGCCGAGCTTCATCGCCCACTTGTACAGGTCCATGCTCACGTGCACGCAGCCCGCCTGGTCATTGTCCGCCTGCCCCTCGCGCGTGAGCACTGTGAGGTTCAGCGGCCGCGCCGCCGGGGTGAAAAAGCGGAAGGCGTCGAAATGCGTGCACTTGACGTTGTGCGCCTCCACCACGGCGTTCGTGCCCTCAGGCCCTAAGCGCAGCGGCAGGCTGTGGCGCGGGTTGTCGGTGCGGTACACCATCGCCCACTCGTGCATCCCGAAGCAGTCGAAGTGGGCTTCTCGCTTATCGACGGACCGAAGGATGGCCTCCGCCTCCTCCACGTCGCCTCTGCGGTGGGTGAGGAACCGTTGGACGTCGAGAAGCACAGTGCCCTTGTTGCAGACATAGTCGCGCCAGCCGGCGTGGGGGAGCGAAGCGGCGTCTTCGAGCGCGATGCCGACGCCCGGGTGCCAGCGCTTGAGATGGGCGGGGCGCTGCGGGTAGTAATCGAAGAGGAAATCCCACACCGGGTGATACTGGCCGCGTGCCCGGCGCGCCACCCTTGGCGCGGTCCAGCGTTCGGCGCGGGCGGCGTGAGCTGCGATGCGCGGCAGGTACTCCTCGGGCGTGAGCACCTGCATTACTCGCCCTCGTGGGTCCAGTCGGACACCGTGCCCACGTATTCCTCGATGAGGTCTTCCAGCGCGACCACGCCGACGAGTTTGCCGTTGTCGTGCACCTCCGCCATGTGCGCGGAACGGCGGTGCAGCATCGCGAGCGCGTCGTCCATGGACTGGGCGGCATCGACTGTAGTCAGCGGGCGGATGCGCTTGAGCGAAACCCGCGGATCGCCCTGCGGGAACTCCATCAGGTCCAGGATGTCCTTGACATGGACGTAGCCGGCGAGCGAGCTGGCGTCGATGCGGACAGGGAAGCGGGAGTAGCCGGTGTCTTGGACCGCCTGCTCGATGACGGAGAGGCGGATGCCGCGAGGGTCGTACGGGATCGTCGTGACCTGGGCCAGCGGGATCATGGCTTCCTTGAGCTGGCGGGAGTCCTGGCGCAGCGCCTTGGCCAGGCGCACGGTCTCTTCGGCGTCCAGGAGGCCCTCCTCGCGCGACTCCTGGATCATGGTGGCGAGCTGTTCCTGGTCCACGGTGGATTCGAGCTCGTCGCGCTGCTCGATGCCGAACAGCAGCAGCGTCTTGCGCGCGACCCAGTTGAGGAATTCCAGCAGCGGATGCGTGAGCTTCATCCACAGCGTCATCGCGGGGGTCAGCCACATCGCCATGCGTTCCGGGCCCGCGATGGCAATGTTTTTCGGCACCATCTCGCCGAACAAGATGTGCAGAAACGAGATGATGAGCAGGGCGAGCACGAACGCTACGGGGTGCAGCAGGTCGCCGGGCATGCCCAGGGCCTCAAACGGCGCCTCGATGTAAGTGGCGATCGCAGGCTCGGCCACCTTGCCCAGAATCAGCGACGCCACCGTGATGCCGAACTGTGCGCCGGCGAGGTAGATCGAGAGGTGTTCGGTGGCGTAGAGCACGCCCTCAGCCTTGGTTTTGCCCTGCGCAAGGAGCGACTCCAAGCGGTCCTTGCGGGAGGAGACGAGTGCGAATTCGACGGCCACGAAGAACGCGTTGGCGCCGAGCAGCGCGACGATCAGCAGTGCTGCCAACCAGATACTCACTTGGTGTCCACCGCCTCTCCAACTTCGCCTGCTTCCTCGGGCGGGACCGGGCGCAGCAGCGCGCGGTCGATGCGGCGGCCGTCCATCTCGGAGACCTGCGCCAGCCAATTGCCAGCGCCGCCGGATTGCAGCTCCTCCTGGAAATTCGCCGCGGAGGCGGTGCGCAGCACGACCTCGTCGCCGAGCTGGGGATGCGGCCCAGCGTGGCCATAATCAGGCCGCCGAGGGTTTCGTAGGGACCGTCCACGGCGGCGAACCCGGTGCGTTCCTCCAACTCGTCGAGACGCACGAGGCCCGCAACCTCCCAGGACGTGCCAAAGCGGGTGAAGTCCTTCTCGCTTTCCTGGTCGTCGTACTCGTCGTAGACCTCACCGAGGATCTCCTCCACAAGGTCCTCGATGGTGACCAGGCCCTGGGTGCCGCCGTACTCGTCGGCCACCAGCACCACCTGAGAGCCTGCGGAGCGCACGCGGTTGAGCACCGAGTCGCCATCGAGCGTGCCCGGCACGAACGGCACCCGGCGCGCCAGGGATGCCAACTTCGTCGTGGCGCGGAACTCGTGCGGCACAGAGAAGGCATCCTTGATGTGGACCACGCCGAGGGTGTCGTCCAAGTCGCCGCGGCGCACCGGGAAGCGGGAGTGGCCAGTCTCGCGCGCGAGGGTGATCAAATCCGCGACGGTGTCGTCCGCGTCCAGTGAATCGATGGTTGAGCGCGGCGTCATCACTTCCTCAGCCGTCGTCTCGCCGAAACGCAACGAACGGTCGATCACGGCGGCAGTAGCCGCATCCAGACCGCCCGCTTCAGCGGAGTTTCGCACCATCGCGCCGAGCTCCTGGGAGGACCGGGCGGACGCGAGCTCGTCGGCAGGCTCGATGCCCATTTTGCGCACCACCCAGTTCGCGGCGGTGTTGAGAAACAGGATGAACGGCTTGGTCGCCGTGTTGAAGTAGTGCACGGGCGGCACCACCGTGCGGGCCGTGTTCAACGGGTCCGTGATGGCCACGTTTTTCGGCACCAACTCGCCGAACACCATGGACAAAAACGTCGCCACCACCAGCGCGAGGACGAGCGCGACAGTGGTGGACGCGCTTGCAGGCAGTCCGACGAGCTCGAGGACCGGGGTGAAGAATTTGCCCAGCACCGGCTCTGCGAGGAAACCGGCGGCAAGGGTGGTCACCGTGATGCCCAACTGCGCGCCGGAGAGCACGAACGAGAGGTTTGCGTGGTCGCGCGCAATCGCCCGCGCTGTGGCGTCGCCCCGCTCCTTGACGTGGGCGTCGATGGTCGAGCGTTCCAGGCCCGTCATGGCGAATTCGACCGCGACGAAAAGCCCGGTCGACGCCGTGAGCAGCACGAACGCCAGTAGGGCGAGGATGGATAAGAGTATGTCCATGGATGGTGGTCTGTGCCTTAGCGGCCGTTACTCCTTCGACTTCGGTCCGCGCGGCGGGCGCGGTTGCGGTTGTTGCTTCCGCCGCGGCTGGCATTGCGGCTCCGGTTGCCGTCTGCCTTGCGGTTGCCGGAGGCAGCGGTCCGCTTCGGCCGCTGGGGTTGGCCCGGCGGAGGAAGCGGCGTGCCTTCCGGTGTGCGTGCACCGGTGATTGTAACCAAGGAATCCGAAAGCGGAGCCACCCTGACCTCGGGCGCGTCCACGCCGGCCTTGCGCAGAAGCTGCGCGACTTCCTTGGCTTGGTCGTCCATCACGAGGGTGACCACGGTTCCGGACGTGCCGGCTCGTGCTGTGCGTCCTGCGCGGTGCAGGTACGCCTTGTGCTCCGCGGGCGGGTCCACGTGCACGACCAGGGAGACGTCGTCGACGTCGATGCCGCGGGCCGCGATGTCCGTGGCCACCAACACAGGGGTGGAGCCGTCGGCGAAGCCCTCCAGCGCTCGTGTGCGCGCGCCCTGGCCCTTGTCGCCGTGGAGGCCTTGGGCGTGGATGCCGGCGCGGCGCAGCTTTTTCACCTGGCGGTCCACGCCGTGCTTCGTGCGCATGAACATGATGGTCTTGCCCTCGCGCGCCGCGATCTGCAGCGCGATCTCGTTGCGCTCCTCGCGGCCGCCCACCATGAGGCGGTAGTGGTCCATCGTGTCTACCGCCGCCTGCACCGGGGCGGTGGAGTGGGTGACGGGGTCGTGCATGTAGCGGGCGATGAGCTTTTCCACGTCACCGTCGAGGGTGGCGGAAAACAGCAGGCGCTGACCGTCCTTCGGGGTGCGGTCCAAAAGCTTGCGCACCTGCGGCAGAAAGCCCATGTCCGCCATCTGGTCCGCCTCATCCAGGGCAGCAATTTGCACCGAATCGAAGGACAGCTTCTTCTGGTTGATCAGATCCTCGGCACGGCCGGGGGTGGCCACCAGCAGGTCCACCGGGGACGCGAGCGAGCGGATGTGGTGGTTGATGTTCACACCGCCCACAACATCGAGCACGCGCAGGCCGAGCGCGGCCGCGGGGTCCTCGAGGCGTTCGCGGATTTGCGAGGCGAGCTCGCGCGTCGGCGCCAGAACAAGGCCGCGCGGGTGGCCCGGGGTGCTCGGAGCGCCTGCGAGACGAGCCAGCATGGGCAGGCCGAACGTGAAGGTCTTGCCGGAGCCTGTCGGGCCGCGGCCCAGCACGTCCTTGCCGGCCAGCGCGTCGGGGATCGCCGCTTCCTGGATGGGGAAGGGCTCTGTGATGCCTTGCTTGCCCAGGACGTTGACAATGGCCCGGGGCAAACCGAGATCGGCGAATGTAGTCATTCAGTGCAGTCTACGCGGTCGGACGAAAGGGGAGAAGCCGAGCTAGTAGCTCAGTTCCTCGCGTTCGCCGGACCACGTGGTGTGGAACGTGCCCTCCATGTCCACGCGCTTGTAGGTGTGGGCGCCGAAGAAGTCGCGCTGGCCCTGGATCAGCGCAGCCGGCAGGCGCTGCGCGCGCAGCGAGTCGTAGTAGGACAGCGAGGATGCGAACACCGGCACCGGCAGGCCCAGCTGGGTTGCGGTGACAACCACGCGGCGCCAGGAATCGACCAGGCCCTTGTCCAGCTCGCCCTTGAAGTACGGGTCCAAAAGCAGCGACGGCAGCTCCGGGTCCTTTTCGTAGGCCTCCGTGATGCGGTCGAGGAACTTCGCGCGGATGATGCAGCCGCCGCGCCAAATGCGCGCGAGATCGCCGGGCTTGATGTCCCAGTTGTGTTCCTGGGAGCCGGCGTTGATCTCGTCAAAGCCCTGCGCGTACGCCACCAGCTTAGAGGCGTACAACGCGCGCCGCACGTCCTCAACGAACGACTGCTTATCGACGCCTTCGGCCTCCAACGTCGTCGTCTCACCCGCAGGCAGACCGACCTCCTGGGCCGCCTCGCGCTGAGCCAGCGCAGACGACAGCGCGCGGGCGAAGACGGCCTCGCCGATGGCGGTGGTGGGAACCCCGAGGTCCAGCGCTTCCTTGACCGTCCAGCGGCCGGTTCCCTTCTGGCCGGCGGCGTCCACGATGACGTCGATGAACGGTTTGCCGGTGCGCGCGTCCACCTGGCGCAGCACCTCCGCGGTGATCTCGATGAGGTAGGAGTCCAGGTCGCCCTTGTTCCACTCCGTGAAGATGTCCGCGATCTCCGCCGGCTCGAGGCCCGCCGCGTAGCGCAGCAGGTGGTAGGCCTCGCCGATGACCTGCATGTCCGCATACTCGATGCCGTTGTGCACCATCTTGACAAAGTGGCCGGCGCCGTCCGGGCCGATGTGGGTCACGCACGGGGTGCCGTCCACCTTCGCGGAGATGTCCTCCAGCAGCGGCCCGAGAGTCTCCCAGGATTCCACCGGACCGCCCGGCATGATCGACGGGCCACGCAGCGCACCCTCCTCGCCGCCGGAGATGCCGGCGCCGACGAAGTGGCGGCCAGCTGCAGCGACTTCACGTTCGCGGCGGATGGTGTCCGTGAACAGGGAATTGCCACCGTCGATGATGATGTCTCCGTCGTCCATGGCCTCCACGAGCTGCTTGATCACTGCATCTGTGGCGGCGCCGGCCTGCACCATGATCACTGCCTTGCGGGGGCGCTCGAGCGATGCGACGAAGTCCTCGATCGACTCGGAGGGGATGAAATTGCCCTCGTGGCCGAACTCTTCAACGACCGCGCGGGTCTTTTCCGGGGAGCGGTTGTAGATGGCCACGGTGTGGCCCTTGGACGCGAAATTGCGGGCCAGGTTGGAGCCCATCACCGCCATGCCGACAACACCGATTTGAGCGAGCTGGTCACCGTTGTGTTCTGCAGTCATACGCCGGATTCTACGCGGGGTGCGCCCGCTTTCGCCCGTAAGATTGGCCGGCATGGACATGGAGAAGAATCTGCGCCTGTACCGAGAGGTCATCGAGGCCCCTCTGACGGAAGAAGAGCTGTCCTACATCAATTCCGGCGAGTTTGATTTCGCCCAGACGCTGGGGTTGAAGCTGACGTACTGCTCCAAAGACCGCCTCGATGGGGCGCTGGAGGTGGAGCAGCGCCACCTGCAGCCCACCGGCATCGTCAACGGCGGACTGTACTGCGTGATCGGGGAGACGCTTGCCTCCATCGCAGCCGTGGCGGCGAGCGCGAAGCCTGCAGTAGGCATGAGCAACTACACCGACCTGCTCGGCAGCGTGCGGCTAGGCCAGACGATTCGCGCGGTGGCCGAACCCGTGCACGTCGGCAAGCGCACGCACCTGTGGCGCGTGGAGATGACAGCCGACGGCAAGCTGGCCGCCGTAACCAACCTGAAGCTGATGGTGCTGGACCGCTAGCTACAGCCAGTTGTTCTTGCGGAACCACCACCACATCGCGGAGATGGCCAAAAGCATGACCAAAAGCGCGGCGGGGTAGCCGTAGCGCGACCCAAGCTCCGGCATGTGCTCGAAGTTCATGCCGTAAATGCCCGCGATCAGCGTCGGCACCGCGGCCATGCCGACGACAGCGGAGATGGTGCGCATGTCCGAGTTCTGCTGCATGGTGATCTTGGCTACCGACGCATCGAGCAGCGACGTCAGACGCTCGTCGAAGCCGGACAGGCGGTCGCTGACGATCGTGGAGTTGTCCTGCACGTCCCGGAAGTAGGTGCGCAGGACCTTACGCATGAAGTCCTTGTTGCTGGTCAGGCCGTTACGCAGGGCAGGAGCGAGCGGATCGATTGCGTGCCGCATCTCCAAAATCTCACGCTTGTAGGTGTAGATCTTGTCGATGTTGATGGTGCGGCGGGGCGTGAACACCTCATTTTCCAACTCGTCCACGTCGTCCTCGAGCAAGTCGGCGACCTTGAGGTAGTTATCCACCAGGTAGTCCGACACCGCCCAAGCGACGGCGGTGGGGCCGAGCACGGCGAGATCTTCTTCGTCCTCAAGCTTTGGCGTGAGGTCCGGCAGGCGAGCACCGTGACGAATGGTGATGGCGAACTTTTCGCCGACGATCATCTGCACCTCGCCGGTGGAAATGATTTCGCGGGCGTCCGCGACCTCTTCATCGTCGCGGTAGGACACGGACCGCACAACCATGAACAGTTGCTCGTCGTGTCGCTCGATCTTCGGGCGCTGGTGCGCATCCACGACGTCGTCGACGACCAGGTCCTCGATGTCGAAGACCTCCGCGATCTTCTCCATCTGCTCCGTGGTCGGCTCTTTCAAGCTCAGCCACACGAAGGCGTTTTCGTAGCGCTCCACAACCTCGAGCGCGTGCGACATCCGCACATTGCCGGGCTGGCGCTTGCCGTCCACGAAGACGCGGCAGAAATCGATCTGGCGCTCGAGGGGGACCGGGATGCTGCGCGTGGGGGGCTGTACCTTCTTCGGTCGTTGACCCGGCATTGGAATACGTGGTGGCATTGCTTCAGCCCCCTTTCACTCGTGCGAGGGGCCGGTAGCAATGCAGGATCTTGGCGCTGCGGCGCAGTGGCCCCCGTGCGGCGGGAGAGTGCGCCCCTGGCGCGCTCGACAACTTAGGTAATACTACGCTGATCGCGACGGTTGTCTAGCGGGGGTGCGCCCGGGTGTCCACCCGGGCGAAAAGCCGCTAGAACACCGTCAGCCCGCGGCTGCGGAAGATGTCTCGCGCGTGCTCGACAGCCTCCGGGCTGGGGGGCTTGACGTCCGCCAGCTCATAATCCAGCCCGATCTTTTCCCACTTATCGGCGCCCATGTTGTGGAAGGGGAGCACCTCGACGCGCTCCACGGTGCCCTTCCAACGCGCGACAATGTCGGCGACGTTCCGGATGTTCTCTTCGCTGTCCGTCAGACCGGGCACCAGCACGAAGCGGATCCACACGGGCTTGCCTTTCGCATGCAACCGGTCGCCGAAGTCGATCGTCGGCTGCAGCTGGCGGGCAGTCACGTGCTCGTACGTTTCCGAATCGCCGGACTTCACGTCCAACAGGAACAGGTCGATATTGTCCAGGTCCTCGTCGGTGAGTCGCGCACCAAGAAAGCCGGACGTGTCGATCGTGGTGTGCACGCCCGCGTCGTGCACCGCCTTCAGCAGGCGGCGCGTGAACGCGATCTGGAACAGCGGCTCGCCGCCAGAGAGCGTGAGCCCGCCACCGGAAGCGCTGAAGACCGGCTTGTAGCGCAGCACGCGACGCACGACATCGTCGATACGCTCGAGCGTGCCTTCCTTCATTTCCATCGTGTCCGGATTGTGGCAGTACTTGCACCGCAGCGGGCAACCGGACAAGAAGATGGTCATCCGGGTGCCGGGGCCGTCGACAGCTGTGACCAGCTCCCACGAGTGGATGAGGCCGATTTCGCCCGTGCGGCGGGCCTCGAACAGCTCGGGGCGGGTGATCTCCAGGTCGTCGGTGGACAGTCCGCCTAAACCGGCAGCGACGCCGCGCACGCGCTCGCCCTGTTCGGGCGAAAGCGTGACGACGCCGCTAGTTCCGTCCTGGGCCATACACTAAGCGCCCTTGTGGAAGGTACGGGAAATAACGTCGCGCTGCTGCTCCTTCGTCAGCTTGACGAAGTTCACGGCGTAGCCGGAGACGCGAACGGTTAGGTTCGGGTAGTTCTCCGGGTGCTCCATTGCGTCCTCCAGCGTGGACTCGTCCAGCACGTTGATGTTTGCGTGGTACAGGCCAGAGTCCATGTGGTGAGCGGAACGGGAAGCCTTCATGGAAGCGAGGCGCTCGTCGAAAGTAGGGGTAGCCATGATGTTGTCTCCTTCAGAGTGAAAAGGTGGATGGGGAAGTCTTGGTTAGGCGGGGTTGATGACCGAGTCGGCGTTGTCCATGATGAAGCCTGCATCCAGGACACCGACCAGGTTGGTCACCTGCTCCTCCTTGTTGCGGCCCAAGCCCGTCGGAGTGATCGTGTTGGTCAGCGAGATGCCGTCCAGCGCGTCGTTGTAGTCGAGCTTGCCCACGGAGAGCATGGACGCGACCATGCCGTGGTTGTCCGCACCGTTTTCCGGGTTAGCGCCCGGTGCGAACGGGGTGCCGGCCTTGTGGCCGGACGGGAAGGAACCGGTGGCCTTGCCGTAGACCACGTTGGAGGTGATGGTCAGCACCGACTGGGTCGGGATGGCGTCGCGGTACAGCGGGATCGCCTTGATCTTCTGCATCACCGTGTGCACCACCGTGGCGGCGATGTCGTCCGCGCGGTCATCGTCGTTGCCGTAGAACGGGAACTCGCCCTCGGTGACGTAGTCGACGATCAGGCCGGTCTCGTCGCGGACCGGGGTGACCTTGGCGTACTTAATCGCCGAGAGGGAGTCCGCCACGATAGACAGGCCGGCAATGCCGCAGCCCATGGTGCGGACGATGTCGGAGTCGTGCAGCGCCATCTCGATGGACTCGTAAGCGTAGCGGTCGTGGCAGTAGTGGATGATGTTCAGCGCTTCGACGTAGGTGCCGACAACCCAGTCGAGCATCTCCTCGTACTTCTGCCAGACCTCGTCGAAGTCCAGCGGGCCGTCGCCCTGGATCGGGGTGTGGTCGCCGTCGGTGACCTGCTTGCCGCTGACCTCGTCGCGGCCGCCGTTGATGGCGTAGAGCAGAGCCTTCGCCGCGTTGACGCGGGCGCCGAAGAACTGCATCTGCTTGCCCACCTTCATCGGGGACACGCAGCAGGCGATGGCGGCGTCGTCGCCCCACTGGCCGCGGATCTGCTTGTCAGACTCGTACTGCAGAGACGAAGTCTCGATGGAGATTGCGGCGCAGAATTCCTTGTAGCCTGCCGGAAGCTCCGGGTCCCAGAAGATGGTGATGTTCGGCTCCGGCGCCGGGCCGAGGTTACGCAGCGTCTGCAGCAGGCGGAACGAGGTCTTGGTCACCTGGTGGCGGCCGTCCTCGGAGAAGCCGGCGTCGGACCAGGTTGCCCAGTACGGGTCGCCGGAGAAGATCTGGTCGTAATCCTCGGTGCGCAGGAAGCGCACGATGCGCAGCTTGATCACCAGTGCGTCGATGATCTCCTGGGCCTCAACCTCGGTCAGGGTGCCGTTGGCAAGGTCGCGCTCGAAGTATGCGTCCAGGAAGGGGGAGAGGCGGCCAATGGACATGGCGGCGCCGTCCTGGCTCTTCACGGAGGCGAGGTAGCCGAAGTAGGTCCACTGCACGGCTTCCTTCGCGTTGGTTGCCGGGCCGGAGATGTCGAAGCCGTAGTCTGCGGCCATCTTCTTCAGCTTCTTCAGCGCCTTGATCTGCTCGGCGTGCTCCTCGCGGTAGCGTGCCCAGTGCTCAGAGAAGCCCTTCTCCACGGACGCGTCCTTGGCCTGCTGCTTTTCCTCGATGAGGAAGTCCACGCCGTAGAGCGCCACTCGGCGGTAGTCGCCGATGATACGGCCGCGGCCGTAGGCATCCGGAAGACCGGTGACGATGTGGGAGGAACGGGCTGCGCGGATGCGCGGAGTGTAGATATCGAAGACAGCGTCGTTGTGGGTCTTGCGGTACTGGGTGAAGATCTTCTTCACGTCCGGGTTGACCTCTTTGCCGGCCTCCTTGATGGCCTGCTCGACCATGCGCCAGCCACCGTTGGGCATCATCGCGCGCTTGGTCGGGGTGTCCGTCTGCAGGCCGACGATGACATCGTCGTCATCCGAGATGTATCCCGGCTTGAACGCGTCGATGTCGGCGGGGGTTTCGGTGTCGACGTCGTAGACGCGGCGCTCGCGTTCGACGGCGAGGTAGTTCTTGTCCAGGTAGTCCCACAGGCGCAGCGTCTTCTCGGTGGCGCCTTCGAGGAACGAAGCATCCCCGTCGTACGGGGTGTAGTTGCGCTGGATGAAATCGCGAACGTCGATGCGTTCCATCCACGGTCCCGGCGTGAAGCCTTCCCACGCGCGGTTTTCGGTTTGCGGCTCTGTAGAAACAGTCACAGTTGCACAGTCCTTCGGTAAAGCTTATGAGGATCTCTCGCGGCTGCACTTGCCCAATCAACATGCCCATGTACTTTCAAAGCGCGGGCCGCTCACACACGATTGTAGGGGACGTGAGAACAATAAAGGTAATACGATAGGTGTGATTCTTCCCACTCGAATGGTTACGCTCTAAGCGGGACGAAAAATGGCCCCGAGCCTGGGTAAACAGGTTCGGGGCCGGGGGAGAGGCGCGGCTACAGCACGCCCGGAAAAAGGCGAGGGACTACTTCTCGTTGTCCAGTTCAGAGACCTCAAGCTGGCCCTCAGTTACCGCCAGGTTGTGGCGGGCACGGGAGAAGGCGTTGGTGGTCCACTCGGTGGCAGCCACAAGACGGTTGCGGGTGCCAGTGAGGAAGGACAGGTGCACGCCCAGCCACATCAGCCAACCGATGAAGCCGGTGATCTCCACCTTGCCCATCTTCACCACAGCGTTGAAGCGGTTGATGATGGCCATGGAGCCCTTGTCGAAGTACTCGAACGGGTCGCGGCTCTCCGGTGCGACGTCGTGCTCGACCTGCTCCTTGATGATCTTGCCGACGTACGCGCCGGACTGGATGGCCACCTGCGCCACACCCGGGAGACGGTCGCGGCTCATCATGTCGCCGACGATGAAGACGTTCGGATCGTCGCCGACAGACAGGTCGGCGTTGACCGCGACCTTGCCCGCGCGGTCTGCTTCAACGCCGAGCTGGTCTGCGACCTGCTTGCCCAGCGGGGAAGCGGCCACACCGGCGGACCAGATCTTGGTCGGGGTGCTGATGGTGGTCTCCTGCTCGGACTTCATGTCCTTGTAGGTCACGCTCTCTGCATCCACGTTGGTCACCATCGCGTTGAGGATGACGGTCACGCCGGCCTTCTCAAGCTCGCGCTGCGCCTTCTTGCCCAGGCGCTTGCCAAACGGCGGCAGCACCTGCGGAGCGCCGTCAAGGAGGTAAATCTTGGCCTGCTCGGTGCTAAAGGAGTAGCGGCCGGAGGTGAACGCGCGGTGCGCCATCTCTGCCACCTGGCCAGCCAGCTCCACACCGGTCGGGCCAGCGCCGACGATGACGAAGGTCAGCTGGCGGTCGCGCTCTTCCGGGGTCTCGGCAAGCTCGGCGCGCTCGAAGGCGGCGATGAGGCGGGCGCGGATCTCAAACGCGTGGTCCAGCGTCTTCAGGCCCGGAGCGAACTCGGCGAAGTGGTCGTTACCGAAGTAAGACTGGCCAGCGCCGGCGGCGACGATGAGCGAGTCGTAGGAGAAGGTCGATTCCTTGCCGCCCTCGACGGAGGTGACGGTCTTCGCCTTCACGTCAACCGTTTCTACGGTGCCGCGCACGACGCGGACGTTCTGCTGGTTGCTGAACATCTGGCGCACGTCGCCGGTGATCTCACCGGAGGACATCAGGCCGGTTGCCACTTGGTACAGCAGCGGCGGGAAGAGGTGGTGGTTGGTGTTATTGATCAGCGTGATGTCGACGTCTGCATCTGCGAGCTCCTTTGCCGCGTTCACGCCGCCAAAACCTGCGCCCACGATGACGACGTGGTGGCGGCTACCTTCGGGGCGGTACACCTGAGAGGCCATGAGTGATATCTCCTCGGGTCAATGACGTAATTAATCGGAACGGCATACATAGTACGCGCCCGCCAGCAAACCGCGCGGCCAGGCTCCGCCGTGGCACTCCGCATCTGAGCTGCCGGCGCAGTAGCATCCGAGGAATGTCCGAGAGCACTCCCGCGAACACCCCAGCGCACCTACAGTCGGTCGATGCAGACGCTTGGCCGGGAGTGGCTTCAGTGCCGCAGCCAGGCAGATTACGCACGAGGCTTGCGGAGGCGGGCTTTGCCCGCGCGTGCGCGAAAGCGGGACTGTCCTTCGAGGGCGACGGCGCGGATCTCACGGTTGAGCGCGCGGAGGTGTTCCAGCGCATCGCCGCGAGCGGGTGGGTCGGGCTCGCGGAGGGCTACATGGCGGGAGAGTGGTCGACCGGGGGTTCGCAGCAGCTTGTCGACGTCCTCACGGCCCTCCTGCGCACCGGCTACCTCCCGCGCACCCGTAGGGTGGACGCGGTGCGGCCCGCGACACCGGGCGAGCTGCCGCCGGACTTGGTGGCCCATTTTTCCGGAGACGGGCTGAGCGCATTTCAGGGCCATTTTTCCACCGGCGTAGCCACCACTGAGCGCATGCGGGTGAAGTCGCACACCAAAGGTGCTGGTAGAGGCCGTGAACCTCGGGATCATTTCGTCGACGTGACGGAATTCGGGTCCCCGTTAGAGTCTGACCGCGCGGACCTGAAGGACGCGCAAACCCGCAGCGTACGAGCTATTTTGGACCTTTTGGGGGCGGGTGCGGGTACGCACCTGTTGGAGTATCCGTCCGGCGGCGGAGCGGTTGCTTTCGCCGCGGCAGAACGGGGCGCGACTGTAGATGCGGTCGTGCGCGACGCCCGCCTGTATGCGGCCATGCGCGAGCAGCTCGTGCTGGCAGGCACGGACGGATCGGTCACTGTGGACCGCATCGCGGAAGGCCCGGACGCTGTGGCAAAGCAGCGCCGCGGGGTCTATGACGCAGTTGTGAGCATGGAGATGCTGGAGACGATGCCACGGCGACAGCAGCGGCAGTATCTGCTCGCTGTGGACGCGTTGCTGGGCCAGGGCGGCAGAGCCAGTCTGCAAACCGTGGTGCGCGCCAAGGCGTACAACCGGACGGCGGATCTCGCGTTGGAGTCTCTGCGGGCGTACATCTGGCCGGGGTTGCATTTCACGACGGCTGCGGAGATCGGCAAGACGGTCGACCGCGAGACGGATCTGCGCGTTGTGGCGCAGACGTCGGCGCCGGAGCATCTCGCGGCGTCGTTGCGCCTGCAGCGCATCACGTTCGACGGCAAGCTGCGCGACGCGGCGGCAGACGGCTACGACGCCGTGTTCCGCCGCCTGTGGGTGTGGCAGTTCGCGTTACGTGAAGCGATGGCGCGGCTGGGGATGATCGATCTGGCTCAGATCACGTTGGCGCGGCGGAACAGGAGAGGCCGTCGCTAGGTAGGAGTCCAGCCACCAGAACCGTACTTGACATAATGTACATTATCGGACAGTTATATACGGATAAACGGTAGAAGGGCGCCGCACGCTCCTTGCGCCTGACGCCCTTCCATATACCCCTTTTAGCGTAACGTTACGTAAACAAGCCCATCTACTTGGTCATGTTGATCCGCACGTTCACTTCGCCCTCCTCGGCGATTTTCGCCGCGACGAGCTCCGGGGTCTCCACGCCGTAATCCAGGCGGTTGATCGGAATGTCGCCGGCGACGATCAACCGGTCGCCCGAGCGCGCAACGTCGAATTCGTGCGTGATCTCATTGGTCTCGCCGTGGATTGTCAGCTCGCCGGTCAGCGCCACGGTGCCCACAGTGCCGTCGTCCGGCACGGCGGACACGTCCGCCGGCTGCGTCACCTTGAACGTCGCCTCCGGGTACTCGTCCGTGTGGAAGATTCGGCGACGCACCGACGAGTCGCGCTTGTCGCTGTCGGACGACAGGTGCTGCATGTCGACGGTGATCTCGCCGGCGGTTAGCGTGCCTTCGGCAATCGTCGCGAAGCCTGTGACCGCGCGCGTGGACGCCGATGTGCTGCGGCGCTCGCCCGGCAGTACCTCTTCAAAGGTGAAGCCGGCGGATGTGACGTTGTCGCCCGGGCGGTTGGTCACCGTCCATTCGCCGTCAAGCTCTGTGGAGGCTGCGGACACGTTGTCGGCGTCAATCCCCTCTGTCTTTACCCCGCCGCCTTTAAACAGGGTCATCAGCAGCGGAATCATCGCCACCAGCACCGCCGCGACGATGAAAATGGATACGACAACGATTAGAGTTGTGCGCGTCTTTGCGCTGGTTGCCGCGCGTTTTTCCACCTGGAAATCACCTCAGCCTTTCAAGTTGCTGGGCTAATTCTACTAATTCGTCACAAAGCGGGGCCAAATCGTCAGGCTTCGCGCCCTCCGCGGCCGCCGTGCGGATGTCCTCCGCTGCGCAGCGCAGCGCAAACAAGCGGTCGCGTATCTCGGCCACTTTGTTGCGGTTCAAAATCACCGCATCCTCGTCGACCGACGTGCCGGCTAGCATCGTGCGCTGTTCGTACGCACGCTGCTTGCACGACGGCCCGCAGTACTTCCGTTTCCTGCCGCGACCACGGTTGACGGGGATTTCCTTCCCGCACCATGCGCACACGGCTTGCTTCTTGGTAAGAGCACGTAGTTTATCCGTCACAATTATGCAGTGTATTACAACTGTCGATTACGCAAAAGTAGCCGGGAACAATTCGCGGAACTGCACCGTTATACTGGAGCGACTGAAAACAAACGGGTTGAAAAGGATGGTGAGTGCCATGGCTGATCGAGTTCTTCGCGGAAGCCGCATGGGCGCAGTCAGCTACGAAACGGACCGCGACCACGATCTCGCGCCACGCCAGATGGCGAAGTACCGCACCCCCAACGGTGAGGTGTTCGAGGTGCCGTTCGCTGACGACGCCGAAATCCCCGAGGAGTGGATGTGCAAGAACGGCCAGGTCGGCACCCTCATGGAGGGCGAAGGCGTGGAATCCAAGCCCGCCAAGCCGCCGCGCACCCACTGGGACATGCTGCGTGAACGCCGCAGCATCGAGGAGCTCGACGTCCTGCTCGAGGAGCGCCTTGAGCAGCTGCGCAAGCGCCGTCGCACCGCCGCCCGCATTGCGAAGGAACAGCAGCAGGCAAACGAGAGCTAGTTCGCTTTACGACGGCTCACGCAAGTGCCCGCCCCCGCGACACGAATTCGCGGAGGCGGGCACTTCCCTATTGTCGGCCGCTACTTCTTGCGCTTGCCGTCGAAGCCGAGCGCGTGGAGCGCCTGGCGGACGGTCTCCTCGCCCAGGTTGATGGCGTCGTTGACGCGGCGGGCGGCGTTGGACTGGACCTTGCCCAAGTTGGCGCTGTCGATCTCGTGCTTGGCCACGGAACCGAACTCGCCGAGCGCGTTGATTATCTGCTCTGGAGCGTCGGCGGCCGCGCGGCGGACGTCGGCAAGCTTCGAGTGCTCCACGGCGTAGACGAACTGGCGGACAGTCTCAGAGGTGAAGTCCTTGACGAAGGTGGCCTTGTCCGCGGCGCCCCACTTGGTCACCTCGGCCAGCGAGGCGGTGGCAAAGCTGGCGTCCAGCTTGGACTCGCCGAGCTTGCGGTCCTCAAAGGTGATCGGCACCTCGCGGATGTCGAAGCCCAGCTTGTCCACCTTGTGCGCAATCTCAACCTGGAAGATGTAGCCCTTCTTCGACAGCGAGTCCAGGTCCAGCTCCTCCAGCACCTCGCGCTTGAAGGCGCGGTAGCCGGCGGTCATGTCCGCCACGTCGGTGCCGAGGGCGACCGAGACGTACTGGTTGCCCAACTTGGACAGCAGGAACCGCTTCTTCGGCCAGTTGACCACTTCCCCGCCCTCGACGTAGCGCGAGCCGATGGCAAGATCCGCGCCGTCATCCAGCGCGTCGAGAAGCCTGTGCAGCTCCTCCGGCGCGTGGGAGCCGTCGGCGTCCATCTGCACCAGCACCTGGTAGTCGCGCTCCAGGCCCCAGTTGAAGCCGGCGCGGTAGGCGGCCAACAGGCCGTCCTTGCCAGTGCGGTGCAACACGTTGACCTCGTCGTGTGCGGCGGCGAGCTCATCGGCCTTCGCGCCGGTGCCGTCCGGCGAGTTGTCGTCCACGACGAGGATGTCCACGGCATCCTTCGTAGCCAGCACACGCTCGACAATAAGCGGGAGGTTTTCCACCTCGTTGTAGGTCGGAATGATCACCAGAGTCTGGTTGGCCACGGCGCTAATTCTCCTCGTATTTACGCTGTTGTTGTCCGGTAGGAGCATACCCCCGCCCGCTGCGGCGCGCGGACACGGATGCGGCAACCATGAGTGCCGCCCCGGCGACGACCAACAACCACTCCAAAATCTGCCCGAACCGTACTGCGGGTGTGGTGCCGGTGCGCAGCGGAAGCGTCTCCATCAAGTGCGCGGGCTCGAAGATTTCCGTCTGTTGGGACACGTGCCCGTCCGGGTGCACGATCGCCGAGACACCCGAGGTGGCGACAACCACCACTGCCCTGTCGGTTTCGATCGCGCGCATCCGGCTCATCGCCAGCTGCTGGTACGTCATGTCCGTGAAACCGAAGGTGGCGTTGTTCGTCGGCGTGGACAAGATCTGCGCGCCGTCGCGCACTGCCATGCGGTACGCCTCGTCTTCCGCCACCTCGTAGCAGGTGGCCACGCCTACTGGGATGCCGCCCATGTGCACCACGCCGTTGTCGCTTCCGGGCTTGAAGTCGCCCGCCAAGTCCACCAGGTCGGAGAAGTTGCGGAAGAAGTCCCGCATGGGCATGTACTCGCCGAACGGCTGCAGGAAGCGCTTGTCGTGGCGCTCCCCCGGCCCAGTGTCCGGATCGAAGACCACCATGGTGTTGCGGGCGCCGACGTCGTCGCGGGTGAGCGTGCCCACCAGCAGGGGCGTATCGACGCCACGCACCGCCGCGCCCACCAGCGCCTCGGCTTCTTTGTCGGCAAACGGGTTGACGTCGGAGGCGTTCTCCGGCCAGAACACCATGTCCAGCTTTTCTCCGGATTCCTTGGCCTCCTCCGCTAGGCGCAGCGTCTCGTTGACGTGGTTGCTCAGCACCGCCCGGCGTTGCTCGTTGAAGTCCAGGCCCATGCGCGGCACGTTGCCCTGCACGGCCCCCACGCGGGCCTCGTCGACGGTGGAGCTGTCCTTGCCGACGCCGAGGTTGGCGATCAGCCCGGCGGCCAACGGCAGGATGATGGCGGCGACGGCGGGGCGGCGCGACGTGGCGTCGAGAAGCGAGATGCACCCAACCGCCACGAACACTGTGGCGGCGGTGACCAGCGCGGGCCCACCCCAGGCCGATAGCGCGGCGAGCGGACCGTTGATTTGGCCCCACGCCAGGCGCACCCACGCGAACCCGCCGAAGGGCCATGAGGAGCGCACGAACTCAACCGCCAGGTAGACCAGCGGGAACGCGAACGCGCCGAAGCGCCAGCGCGCCACCAACACGCCGAAGGCGCCGGTGGCCAGAGCGTAGAGCGCCATCGTGATCGCCAGCGCGATGTACGGCATGGCGCCGACAAACTCGCCGACCCACGGCAGCAGGAACAGGTAGCAGAACAAGCCGTGGGTGAACCCGAGCAGGGCGCCGAAGCGGGCAGACGGGCGCTCCTGCGCCTCCCCCGCCATGCCCAGCGCCGCGGTGGCGCGCCTGGGCCACGGCACGAGCGTGAGCCACAGCAGCGCGATGCCGAGCACCGCGGCCCACCAGTGGCTGATCGGTTCGTACGACAGGTAAACCAGCCAGCCGGAAATGGCTGCGAGTCCGAAACGGAGAAACGCCGGCACTTAGCGCGCCCCGCCCTTGCCGCCGCCTGGGTTGTGCGGGTCCTCGGGGCTGTCCATGCGGTACCACTGCTCGAGCTCGTCGGCGTCGATGACCGGCTCCTGCGGCTGCGCGTCGCCCGGCTGGTTGAAGGAGCCGTAGCTGGTTTGGAACTGGCCCATCGGGGTGGCGTCGTACACGCGAACGCCGAGGTTCTCAACGGCGGCGCGCGCCCGCTTGGTCATGGTCTTGCGGATCACAGCGCGCGTCGGCCCGAACACCAGCGGCAGGCCGATCAGGGAGGTGACGAAGCCCGGGATGACGGAGAGCGTCCAGCCGCCGATGAGCAGTGCGGAATCTCCCGCGAGTTTGCCCACGCTGGATTGGCCGTGCGCGGCCTGCAGCAGCGAGTTGCGCAGCGCCAAGCTGGCTGCGGCGCCGCCGGCGATCATGAGCACGAAGATGGCCAAAAGCGCCCAGCCGACACCGATGGCCTTGGCCACCAGGAAGAATGCGAGCGCTTCGACGAGGAAGTATGCGAGAAGAGGAATCGGCATGGCTACGAGGGTACCTGGCCATACCGCTACCTCGGCATGTGCCTCCACACCGGCCGCGGAACGACCCGCATGATCGCGGCGAGGACAACCAGGCGCCGCGGGATCCAGACTGTGGCACTTTTGCCGCGCGCGGCGGCGTCCACCACCGCGTCCGCGACCACGTCCGGGGTCACCGACATCACTGCCGGTGTCATCCCTTCCGTCATCGAACCGATGACGAAGCCCGGGCGCGCGAGGATGAGGTTGAGCCCGGTGCCGTGCAGCCGGTCCATCAGCCCCTGGCAAAACGCGTCCAGCCCCGCCTTGGTGGAGCCGTAGACGTAGTTCGCGCGGCGCGCCCGCCACCCCGCGATGGAGGAAAACGCGTAGATCTCGCCGCGCGACATTTCGTCCGCCAGCACCGTGAGCATGCTCACCTGCGCAAGGTAGTCCACCGTGGCGATGCGGGCGGCCTCGTGCTCGTCGCGCTCGGCGAGCTCCTGGTCGCCGAGGATGCCGAACGCCACGATCGCGGTGGTCACCTCGCCTGCCTCGCGGACGATGCGCCGGTGCGACTCCAAGTCGGTGGCGTCGAAGTCGAGCGCGCGCACTGCCCTGGCACCCGCGGCGAACAAACGCTTCTCGACGTCCTCCAGTCCCCCGCTACCCCGAGCCGCCAGCACGACCTCGCGGCCCCGGCAGACGCGTGCGGCGATCTCGCCGCCGATGTCGCTGCGTGCCCCGAGTAGGAGCACCGCGCCCTGCCCGGAAGAGCGAGCCCCGGTGGCGCTAGGCATCGTCGCCGCCCAGCGTGCGGCGGGTGTGGTTGAGCGTCTCGATGCCGCTTGCGGTCATGCGCACGATGTCCTCGATGCGCATGCCCCACTTGCCCGGCACGTAGATGCCGGGCTCGATGGAAAACGCCATGCCCTCGCGCAGCACCACGTCGGAGTCGGCGATGATGAATGGCTGCTCGTGGCCGGAAAGGCCGATGCCGTGGCCGAGGCGGTGCGTGAAGTACTCGCCGTAGCCTGCGTCTGCGATCACGTCGCGGGCGGCAGCGTCGAGCTCGCCGGCGGTGATGCCCGGCTTGGCGGCTTGGCACGCGGCGTCGAATGCGCGCTCCAGCACCGCGTAGGCCTCCAGGAAGTCCTGCGGCGCCTTGGCCGCGTCGCCCACCACGTGGGTGCGGGTGCAGTCGGACTGGTAGCCGGACGGCAGCGCGCCGCCAAGATCGACCACTACCGGGTCGCCCTCCTCGAGGACGCGGTCGGAGAAATCGTGGTGCGGGTTGGAGCCGTTGGGCCCGGAGCCGACGATGACGAACTGCACGTTCGCGTGTTCTTCAAGGATCAGCGCGTGCAGCTCGTCCGCGATTTCGCGCTCTGTGCGGCCGGGCTTGAGCAGTTCGGCGGCGCGCTCGTGCACGCGGTCGATGGCTGCGCCGGCCTTCTCCAGCTCGGCGACCTCTTCGGCGTCTTTGACCATGAACAGCTCCGCCACCGCGTCTGACGCCAGCTCGGTGTCAGGCAGAAGCGTCTGCAGCGCGAAGACGTGGTCCGCGGTCAGCGACGAGCCCAGGCCTACCGCGCCGTCGCCAAGTGCGTCCGCCACCAGCTGGTACGGGTTCTCCCCGTCGCGCCAGCCGACCACCTCGACATCTGCGGCGCCGTCCAGCCCCAGCGACTGGATGTCCGTCACCGGAGCCACCACGGTGGTGCCGCCTGGCGCGATCACCAGCGCGGTGAGCCGCTCGTGCGAGGAAGTCCAGGAGCCGGTGAGGTAGGCGAACTCGGCGCCGGTGCCGATGACCAGCCCGCCCAAACCGCGCTGTTTGACCAGCTCGACGGCTTGGTTGCGGCGTTCGGTGTACACATCAGAGTCGAATGCAGTCATGTGCGCCATGGTAGATCGCTAGCATCGTTGCCGTGTTGCCTGCCCTGAACCGCTCCGTCGCCCGCCTGAGCGCACCCGGCGGCGGCTACTGCTCGGGCGCGCTCATCGCCCCCGACATCGTTCTCTCGTGCGCGCACTTCTTCCGCGAACGCCCGCACACGGGGGCGCAGGTGCGTATCGACGGCTCCGCGTTCCCCATCGACAGCCTCCACCTCGTGGCCGGCACAGATGTGGCGCTTGTTCGTCTGCCCGAGCGGGTGGATGCCACCCCGTTCGTGCTCGGGCCGTCGCCGCGCCCGCTTTCGCGCACGCTCACGCTCGGGTTCGGCGGCCAGGCGCGCAGCGTCCAAGCCCGGCCGGGTGTCTACCTGGGAACGCTGCCGGTGTCCTGGTCCAGGAAGCGCGTGACCCAAGTGCGCCCGGCTGGCCTGGTGTACGCCAACCCGCCGGCGGTGAAGGGCGATTCCGGCGGGCCCGTGCTGGCCGGCGGCAAGGTCATCGGGGTCCAGTCGCTCATTCTGGATCCGAGGGGCACCAACCTGCGCATCGCCACCGTGTCGCTGTGGCCGCGGGGGCTCATGCAGCCCCTGCGCCGGCTTTAGTTGCCGATGGCCACCACGCCGCGGCGGATCGCGTCCACTGCCCGGTTGGCGTTGTCCCGGATCTGGTCCGAGTAGCCGGTCTTTTTGATCTGCTCGAGCAAGTCGATCACCTGTCGGCACCAGCGCACGAAGTCGCCGGGGGTGAGCTCTGCGCCCGATTCCGCAGCGGCGGCCAGCGCATAACCGAGAGGTGCTCCGGCGGTCCACTGGTGGATGGACAGGCAGAACCCGGGATCCGGCAGACGGGTTGCGGGCAGGTTGTGGCGCTGCTCGTCGGAGACCAGCTCGCCGTAGATGCGCATCGTCTCGTTCATTGCGTCGGCCATGGCGTCGGTGGCGGCCTCGGGGCTGCCGCCGGTGGCGCGGCGGTTCTCAAACACGACCATGGAGGCCACGCCGGCCAACTCGGCTGGGTCCAGCTCGTCCCAAATCCCGCGCTTGAGGCACTGCGCCACCAAGAGGTCGGAGACGTTGTGGATTCGGGATAGGCGCTCGCCTTCGTCGGTGACCTGCGGTTCGCCGTCGTGAAGCTCGACGTAGTCCATTTCCGTGAGCAGGCCGATGATGCGCTCGAAGGTGCGTCCCAGCGAGTCGGTGGAGGTGTCCACGCGCCGTTCCAGCTTGGCCAGAGCGCGCTCCTCGCGCACGATCTCCTCGGCGGTGCGGGCCAGCAGCTCGCGGTCCGCCGCCGGCCAGTCGTGGACCGGGTGGTTGCGGATGGCCTCGCGCAGCGTGGTGACCTTTTTGTTCGGCCGCACCCGGGACTGCTCGCGCAGGCGCTTCGGTGCGTTGAAGCGGCCGCGGTGCAACAGGCTCGCCACCTTGCGGGCGTGACGACGCGGCTGGTCCTGCATGTGGCGCGGCACCTTGATGCGGCCCACCACCAGCGGCGGGTTCTTGAACGCCGCGGCGTCGATGCGCCCGGACCAGCCACGCTCTGTGGTCACCCAGGGGCGCGGGTCGTGCGGCTTGCCCGCGGGCTGCACCACGGCGGCGAGCTCCGGCTTACGCTTGCTCGGCAGCGCGATGACCTGGCCCACCTGCAGTGAGCCGAGGATCTTGATCGTCTCGGTGTGGCGGCTGTCCAGGTGGTCGCGCCGTGCCTGCTTCTCCTCCTCAGACAGGTCCCGGCGCAGTTGCGAGTACTCGACCAGCTCGGCGGCTGCGTCGTCGCTAGGCGGAGCGAACGCGGAGATGTCGCGCTCGAGCTTGGTGCGCAGCGAGCGCACCTTCTGCTGCAGCCGCTCGATGTCGCGCACCTCGCCGACCACGGAGCGGTCCGTCTGGAACTGGGCGAAGGACTGCTCTATCAGGCGGATCGAATCGTCGAAGCCGTTCATGGCCAGCATGTTGATGGCCATGTTGTAGCCGGGCTGGAACTGGGAGATCAGCGGGTAGGTGCGTGTGGACGCGAGCCCGGCCACCTGGTGCGGGTCCATCGCGGGCGCCCACTGCACCACGGCGTTGCCGATGTGGTCGATCCCGCGGCGTCCTGCGCGGCCGGTGAGCTGGGTGTACTGGCCCGGGGTGAGGTCCACGTGAGCCTCGCCGTTGAACTTGACCATCTTCTCCAGCACCACGGTGCGCGCCGGCATGTTGATGCCCAGCGCCAGGGTCTCGGTGGCGAAGACGACCTTGACCAGCCCGCGTACGAACAACTGCTCCACGATGTGCTTGAACGCGGGCAAAAGCCCTGCGTGGTGCGCGGCGAACCCGCGCATCCAGGCGGTGCGCACTTGGCGGAAGTTCAGCACCTCCAGGTCCTCTTCGGGGATGCCGTCCACGCCGTCGTCGATAATCTGCTCGATCTCGGCGCGCTCCTCGGGCGTGGTGAGCTCCTTGCGCGAGCGCAGGCATTGGAACAGCGCGCCGTCGCAGCCTGCGCGGGAGAAAATGAACACGATCGCCGGCAGCATGTCCTGGCCCTGGAGGGCGGAGACAACCTCGGGCCGGCCGACGGGGCGAACCTTGTCCTGGCGGCGCGAACGCCCGCTGCGGGAGCGCGAGCGAAAGCCTCTACCCTCCTCGAAGTCGCGCCGGCCCTCGTCGGAAGAGCCCGCCTCGATGCGCTCGATGGCGTGCTCGAGGCTGCGGTTGACCCGCCCGCCGGTGCCCGGCTCGAATAGCGGGAACATCTTGCGGCCGACCATCATGTACTGGCTCAGCGGCACCGGCCGGTGCTCGGAGACGATGACTTCGGTGTCGCCTCGCACCGCGTCGAGCCACTCGCCGAACTCCTCGGAGTTGGACACGGTGGCGGACAGGCCGATCAGGCTCACGGAATCGTCGAGGTTGAGGATGATCTCCTCCCACACCGCACCCCGGTCGCGGTCCGCCAGGTAGTGGATCTCGTCCATCACCACGTGCGTGAGCCGGTCCAGCTGGGGCGACTCCGCGTACAGCATGTTGCGTAAGACCTCGGTGGTCATCACCACGATCTCGGCGGAACCGTTAATGCTGGTGTCGCCGGTGAGCAGGCCCACCGCGTCCTCGCCGTGCGCTGCAACCAGGTCGTGGTACTTCTGGTTGCTCAGCGCCTTGATCGGCGTGGTGTAGAAGCACTTCGTGCCGCGGTTAAGAGCGAGCGCGACAGCGAACTCGCCGACGATGGTCTTGCCCGACCCGGTGGGCGCGCACACCAGCACGCCGCGGTCCTGCTCCACCGCCTGGCAGGCCTGGAGCTGGAAGTCGTCGAGAGCAAATGGCTTCGCCTCGGCGAATTCCCGCAGAAACGATGTACCAGGATCGGGGGAAAGCATGCCCCCTACAGTACGTCCCTGAAATCTGCTCCGCCCGCGTAGCCCCGCGGCGAGGAATTCTGCTGGCGCTCCGGCGCGCGCTGCACCGGCGCCGGGTGCGCAATCGGCTCCGCACCGATGCTGCTGGCGGGACCGACGGACGTCGGCGCCTCAATCGGGCCGGAGGCTTCCTCGTCGTCCAGATCCATCCAGTCGGGGCGCTCGCGCTTCTGCTTGCGGTCGTTCCAGCGACAGAACTGGAAGGCCATCTCCACCAGCAGACAAATGGAGATAGCCAGCGCCACCATGGAAAACGGGTCCTGGCCCGGCGTCATCACCGCAGCAAAAATGAAAATGCCCACGATGATCACGCGCCGTTTGCCTTTGACATGTTCGTAACGCAGCACACCCAACAGGTTGAGCATAATGATGATCAGTGGCACCTCGAAGCTGACGCCGAAGATGACGACGAGCGCGAGGAGGAAGTTGTAGTACTCCCCGCCTGTCAGCGCGGCGACCTGGAACTCGCTACCGATGGTCATCAGCACGTACAAACCCTGATCTAGCACAAAGTACGCCAGCAGCGCGCCGGAGACGAACAGCACCACCGCGATGGTGACGAAGCTGAACGTGTAGCGGCGCTCGTTTTTGTGCAGGCCCGGGGTGATGAAGTTCCAGATCTGCATCAGCCACACCGGTGAGGCGAGGACAAGCCCGGCGAGCGCGCCGACTTTCAGACGCAGCATGAACATCTCAAATGGGCTGGTGGCCAGCAGGCGGCACTCGCCGTCGCCGGTGAAATCCGCCCGGAGCTCGGACGGCAGGTTGCAGTAGGGGCCGCGGATGATCTCGCCCAGCGGCATCATGCGCGGCGGGGCGGCTTGGTACCAGATGAACCCGATGATGGTGCCCACCACAATGGCAGCGAGCGAAATGATGACGCGGCGGCGCAGCTCCTGGAGGTGCTCCACCAGCGACATCTCGCCGGTCGGGTTCTTCGGTCTCTTCGGCCTCTTGGGGGTTTTCGTGCGTGCCATCAGGCGGACTTAGCGCGGATTGTTCTCCGGGCGCTCCCAGAAGTCCGCCTCCTGGGCAGCGCTGCGGGTCTCCTGCGTCGGCGCGGCGTCGATTTGACGCTGCTGCGCCGGGGTTTCCGCCCCGTCTTCGTTGCGCATCTCCTTGACCTCGGACTTGAAGATGCGTGCGGAGCGACCCATGGAACGCGCTAGGTCCGGCAACTTGTTTGCGCCGAACAGCAGCAGCACGACGAAGATGACGATAATGAGCTCGGTCCATCCAATATTTGGCATGGGTTGTCCTTTCCGAAAACGGTCTAACGCGCAGATTAGTCTAACGCGTCGAGCCCGCGTTGCACGCGGGACGTGGCCTCGTCCGCGAGAGATGCGGGTTCGACGATGCGCACCCGGTCCGCCTGGCTCAGGCAGAAGCGCACCAGCCAGTCGTCGCTGCCGTAGCGCATCGTGGCGGGGATCCACTCCCTTGGCGCGCCAGCATGCTCCGGGGCATTGTCCAGCTCGATCTCCCAGTAGTCAGCCAGCCAAGTCGCGTCCGGGTGGATCAGCAACTTCGCTTGTGCTCGATCGGCCATGCCGAACGGGTCCGCTGGGTCAAAGTCAGTGTCGAAGTCGGTGGCGGCCGAGGGGGCGTCGAGAAGCTCGGCGCTTTGGATCCTGTCCAAGCGGAACGTACGCATCTCGCCGTGCTGCGCGGCGTGGAGGTAGGTCGCCCCGGATTGGTGGAACAGGCTCGCGGGGTCAATTTCGCGCTCGGTGACTGTGTCCGAAGACGCAGAGAAATACGTGATGCGCAGCTTGCGCTTGGTCGCCAGCGCTTCGGCGACGGTGCCGGCGACACCCGCCTCACCGGTGTGTTCCGCGTCGCCGACCGCCTGCGACTTGGTCACCGCGCGGATCTTCTCGGCGGCGGTGCGCACGGCGCGGCCGTCCACGAGCCCCGGCATGGTCTCCAGGGAATCCAGCAGGATCAACAGCGCGCTGGCTTCCGCGGGCGACAGGCGCAGCGGCGTGGTCATCCCCTGGTCGTCTTTGATGTTGACGCCCTTCCAGGAGTATTCCAGGTCGATCATCTCGCCCGGTCCGGTGCCCACGCCGGAGAGGAACAGCAGCTCGAAATCGTCGCGCACCTGCATCGGGTCTGCGCCCAGGTCGCGGGCGATTTCCATCGGGGTCAGCCCCGGGTGGTTCGAGGAATAGGCCAGCAGGTTGAGCAGGCGCACGACGCGCTCTTGGCGCTTGAAGTCCACAGCCATTAGTTCTCCCCTTCCAGCGCGGTGCGCAGCAGCTTCACGACGTCCTCACGGACCTCCACTGGCTCCACCGCGAGCACGTTTCCGGCGAGGCTGGCGATGGTGCGCACGGCCCAGTCGCGGTCCACGCCGCGCAGCGTGATGGTGTCGGCGGCGGTGTCGCCTCCGTCCGCCTCCCCTTCCGTGCCGACTTTGGAGGTACGGGAGCCGCGCTGGGCGAGTTCCTCGCCGGTGCCGTGGGTGACGGTAACGGTGGCGTCGATAAGCTCGCCGCGAAGCGTTTCCTCCACCAGTGCCTGCAGGTCGCCCGCACGTTCGTGGAACGCGTCCGAGTGGCGCACTTTCTTCAGCTTGGAGATCTTTTTGAGGCGGAACACGCGCACGTCGTCGCGGTCGATGTCGTAGCCGACGAAGTAGGCGCGGTTGTTCAAGGACACCACGCCCCACGGGTCGGCGACGCGGCGCTCCGGGTCCTTGCCGGGGGCGCGGACGAAGTCGAAGGAGATGCGCTGCTTGGCCTGCACGCACTTCACGATGGCGCGCAGCGTGTCGGGGCGCAGCTGGAAGATGTCGTTGGACACGTTCATCAGCGCTGGCGCGTCCATGGAGCGCGTCGCTCCGGACGCGGCGAGCTTGGTCCAGCCGGAGCGTGCGAATTCGCCGAGCGAACCCGGCTTGCTCAGGTCCGCGGCGAGGCCCACCACGGAGGCCTCCTCGGCGGTGAGGTCCACGGCCGGCAACTCGTAGAGGTCCTTGACCACCCACACTTCGCCGTCCTGGTAGCGCGCGGGCACGCCGAGGTCGCGCAGCTCGCGCACGTCGCGCTCAATGAGGTGGGTGGCGGCGTCGCGGGTGCGGCCGCCGTAACCGTCCACGTGTTTTTGCACCCAGCTGACGTCGCGTTTTGCGGGCGAGGCCAGCAAGGCAAACGTGAGCCCGACCTGGCGCACGACCATGTCGTTGTCGTTGGCCACCGCGACCTACCCTTCTTCGGTTTCCTGCGCCCGCACCCAGCTGATCAGGTCGGCTGCGGCGTCGTCCGTGGTGGCGAACGGGTCCTGCAGCTCCACCGTGCGGGGTTCCGGGCGGTTGACCTTCAAGTGCACCCAGTCGACATTATGCGCAAGGCCACGCTCGCGCACGGCGGAAAGGAACTTCCCGCGGATGGCGGCGCGCGTCGTCGCCGGCGGGTTGTCCACCGCCTGCTCAATGGCCGCGTCCTCGATCCAGCGCGCTGCCAGCCCCTTGCGTTCCAGCACGTAGAACAAGCCGCGATCGGGGTTGATGTCGTGGTAGGTCAGGTCGATCTGGGCGAGCTTCGGGTGGTCCCAGCCGCAGCCGAGGCGGTCCTTGAACTGGGTGAGCAGCTTGCGCTTGATCACCCAGTCAATCTCCGTGTCCACGCCCGAGAAATCCTGCGTGGCAATGGCGTCGAGCACGCGGCCCCACAGGTCCACCACCCGCGCCATCTCCTCGTTCGGCGTGCCCTCGTCCGGACGCTGCTTCAGCCAGCGCTTCGCGGCTTCGAGGGTGCGCTGCTGCACCTCGAGCGCGGTAACGGTGCCGCCCGCTGCAAGGGTGAGTTCGGTGGCGCCCGTGGGGTCGGCGGCGATGTCACGGATGTGCGCGATCGGGTCCGCAAGCTCCATGTCCGGCAGGTCGAAGCCGGCCTCCAGCATCTCGATGACCAGCAGCATCGAGCCGACCTTCAGCGCGAACGTAGGCTCGGACATGTTGGAATCGCCCACGATGACGTGCATGCGGCGGAAGCGGTGTGAATCCCCGTGCGGCTCGTCGCGGGTGTTGATGATCGGCCGGGTGCGCGTGGTGGCCGAGGACACGCCCTCCCACACCTGGTCCGCGCGCTGGGAGATGACGAACTTGTCCCCCGCGATCTTTCCCGCGCCGCAGATCAGCTGGCGCGTGATCAGGAATGGCAGCAGTTGCTGGCCGAAAGATTTCAACGCGAGCTCGCGACTGATCAGGTAGTTCTCGTGCGCGCCGTAGGAGTTCCCGCGCGAATCCACGTTGTTTTTGAACAGGTAGGTCGAACCCGCGAAGCCGTCGTTACGCAGCGCCTCATCGCACTGCTGCGACAACCGGTGGAAGATCCGCTCCCCCGCCTTGTCGTAGGCCAGAAGCTGGCTCAGCGAGTCGCATTCCGCGGTCGCGTACTCCGGGTGCGAACCCACATCCAGATACAAACGCGAAGCGTTAGCGGTGAAGACGTTGGAGCTGCGGTGCCGCGCAACCACCGGGCGAAACAGGTAGCGCGCCACCTCCTCGGGCGTGAGTACCTGCCGCGAGCCGTCGTAGGCGGACACTCCGAACTCTGTTTCCACGCCCATCACGCGGCGCGGGTAGCTGGTTGCCAGCTTACTGCCCGCCCTTCTGCACGAACGACTTCACAAACTCCTCCGAGTTGGAGTCCAGCAGCGCGTCAATCTCGTCGAGCAGGTCGTCGGTGCCGGAGGTGTTGATCTGGGCCTGGCCGGCAGATTCCGCGGAGACGTCCTCGCCGTGGTTGTCCCCGCCGCCACCGGAAGCGTGTGTCTGTTGCGTAGCCATAGATGCAACCTTAGCGCTCTGGAGCCAGCCCCAGGCCGGAAAGCAGCTCGCGAGTTGTCGCAGACGTTTCAATCAGCTCGCCCACGTCCGCCCTGGTGTGGCTGCCCAGCAGGTCCAGCGGCACCCGGTAGAGCTGCCCGTCCACGGTGAACAGCATGGACTGCCAGTTCGAGGCTGTTAGGTCCTCGGCGAACTTTTCGCCCGCGCGACCCCGGAAGTACGCGCGGGTGTCCTCCGGCGGGTGGACCGCAGCTTCTGCGATCTTCTCCGCGCTGACCATCGTGCGCATCGCTCCCTTGCGCACCAGCGCGTGGTACAGGGAGCTTTCGGGGTCGATGTCCGCGTACTGCAAATCAATCGCCTGCAGCTTGGCCTGGGTCGCCCCGCGCTGCTCAAACCTGCGCACCAGCGCCCACTTCGCCGTCCAATCCAGCCGGTCGGCGGTGGACAGCGGGTCGCGCTCAAGGTCGTCGAGGACCTCGCCCCACAGTTGGAGCACTTGCTTATCGACGTCGCTCCGCCCCTCACACCTTCTCCTGTATTCACGGAGGATGGAGATCGCGGTCAACCTTTGGCCGTCGAGAAGCTCGAGCTCATGTGTGAGCGTGGGATCGTGGCTGACCGCCTTGATTTCCTCGACCGGGTTTTTCAGTCGCAGGTCCGAGAAATCCACACCGGCCTCGATGGCGTCGAGCACCAGCGAGGTCATGCCGAGTTTGAGGAAGTTGGAGAACTGGCTCATGTTCGCGTCACCCACGATGACGTGCAGGCGGCGGAAGTCCTCCTCCGGTGCGTGCGGCTCGTCGCGCGTGTTGACGATGCCGCGGTTGAGCGTGGTCTCCAGCGAAACCTCCTGCTCGAAGTAGTCCGCGCGCTGCGAGATCTGGAAGCCCGGTGTCTCCGACTCCTGGCCGATGCCCACGCGTCCCGCGCCGATGATGACCTGGCGGGTGACGAAGAACGGGATCAGCGCCTGGGTGAGGTTTTCGAAGTTGGTGTGGCGCGAGTACAGGTAATTCTCGTGGCTGCCGTAGGAGCGGCCCTTGCCGTCGACGTTGTTCTTGTAGAACTTCAGCGGCGGGCACGGTTCGTGCTTGGCCAGCACGGAAACCTGCTGCTCCCACAGCTCGCGGATGCACGCGGCGGCGTCATTGAGGACGATGTCGCCGGCGGCGTCGTAGACCATCGCGTCAAACGCGTTCGAGCACTCCGGACTGGAGTATTCCGGGTGCCCGTGGTCGACGTAGTAGCGCGCGCCATTGGTGGTGACCACGTTGGCCACCCCGATCGCGTTCGCGTCCACAACCGGCACGCTGCGGTAGCGCTGCAGGTCGAAGCCGCGGGCATCCTTCAGCGGGGCCTCCTCCGCATAGTCCCAGCGGGTGCGGGCCTGGGTGCGCAGCGCCGCGTACGCAACCACCGCGTGCGTGGAGGTGACCAGCGGGCTGATTTGCGGGTTGTCCGGGCAGGTGATGCCATACTCCGTCTCGGTTCCCAAGTAACGCGTCATAGATGTCGAGCCTACAGGCGTGTCCGTGTTTGGAAGATAATACGATCAGACGTATTTTATTTAGCTATGACTTCCGCAACACAGCCCGGTGCGGCCGCGCCGCAGACCGAGCGCAAGTTCTTCGGCCAACCCTGGGGGCTGGCCAACCTCTTCGGCATTGAACTGTGGGAGCGCTTCAGCTTCTACGGCATGCAGGCGCTGTTGGCCTACTATATGTACTACTCGACGACCGAAGGTGGCCTCGGCATCGACAAATCCACCGCGCTGAGCCTGGTCGGCGCCTATGGCGGCTTCGTGTACATGATGGCGCTCGTCGCCTCCTTCGTCGGCGACCGCCTCCTCGGCGCGGAACGCACCCTGTTCTACTCGGCAATCCTGGTCATGATCGGCCACATCGTGCTCGCTCTCGTGCCGGGCGCCGCCGGCCTGGCCATTGGTCTGGTGTGTGTGGGCATCGGCTCCGGCGGCGTGAAGACGGCGACCCAGGTGGTTCTCGGCGACCTGTACACCCGCGAGGACCCGCGCCGCGACGCAGGCTTTTCCATCTTCTACATGTCTGTCAACATCGGCGGACTGCTCGGCCCCGCGATTACGGGCCGGGTGTGGGGCATGGCCGGCTTCCACTGGGGCTTCGGCCTCGCCGCCATCGGCATGGCCATCGGTCTGGTGCAGTACACGCTCATGCGCAAGTCCACCATCGGCGCCGCCGGCTCCGAGGTGCCCAACCCGCTGCCGCGCTCGAAGTGGGCTCCGGTTGGTTTCGGTGCGCTGGCAGTCGTGGCAATCGTCGTCGGGTTGCTCACCACCGGCATTCTGCCGCTGGACATGCTGAGCTGGGTCGTTTTCGCCATCGCCCTTGCTGCGACGGTCATCCTGCTGTGGGAGATGTTCGCGTCCGACAAGGTCACCGCCCACGAGAAGTCGCGCCTGACCGGCTACATTCCGCTGCTCGCGGGCTCCGTGGCGTTTTTTGCCATCTTCCAGTCGCAGTTCACCGTGGTGGCGCTGTACACCGACCAGCGCGCGAACCTGGACTTCTTCTGGACTGAGCTCGAGCCCGCGCAGGTGCAGTCCTTCAACCCGCTGTTCATCATCATCTTCGCCCCGATCTTCGCCGCCATGTGGACGAAACTCGGCGAGCGCCAGTGGGCGTCTGCGACCAAGTTCGGCGTGGCCAACATCATCATCGGCCTGTCGCTGTTCATCTTCCTGCCGTACGTGGGCAAGGGCGAGAACTCCACCCCGCTCGCAGTGCTGGTGCTGATCCTGTTCCTGTTCACCATGGGTGAACTCCTGCTGTCGCCGGTCGGCAACTCGCTGGCCACCAAGGTCGCCCCGGTGGCGTTCAAGTCGCGCCTGTTCGCGGTGTGGCTGATGTCGGTGTCCATGGGCACCGCGCTGTCTGGCGTGCTCGGCTCGCTGTACAACCCGGACGACGCGGCCGCGGAGCGCATCTTCTTCCTCACGCTGTCCGCGATCACTATCGTGCTCGGGTTGGTCCTCATCGCGATCAGCCGTTGGGTCGTGCGCAAGTTCGGGGACGTGCGCTAGGCGGAGCTGACGTCGCAAAGCTAAAGCTCGTTACTCGCACCTCGTTATTCGCCTCTCAGAGGAGACTAATGAGGTGAGGTAACGAGCTTTACGCGTTTAATGCCCTACCAGCCGCGCTCGGCCAGGCGGTGCGGCGCCGGAAGGTCAGCGACGTTGATGCCCACCATCGCCTCGCCCAGGCCGCGGGAAGCCTCGGTGACCACTGCGATGTCGTTCCAGTTCTTCGTGGCCTTGACCACGGCCTTCGCGCGGGCCTCAGGGTTACCGGACTTGAAGATGCCGGAGCCGACGAACACACCGTCCGCGCCGAGCTCCATCATGAACGCGGCGTCCGCCGGGGTGGACACGCCGCCGGCGACCAGCAGCGGCACCGGCAACTTGCCGTTTTCCGCCACCTGCGCCACCAGCTCGTACGGCGCCTGCAGTTCTTTGGCGGCGACGTAGAGCTCGTCGCGGTTGTTGGCCCAAATGGCCTGCAGCGCTGCGATCTCACTGGTGATCTTGCGGATGTGCTTGGTGGCCTCGGAAACGTCGCCGGTGCCGGCCTCGCCCTTGGAACGGATCATGGACGCGCCCTCGTTGATGCGGCGCAGCGCCTCGCCGAGGTTGGTCGCGCCGCAGACGAACGGCACGGAAAAGCCACGCTTGTCGATGTGGTTCACGTAGTCCGCGGGGCTGAGCACCTCGGATTCATCGATGTAGTCCACACCCAGGTGCTCGAGGATCTTCGCCTCCACCGCGTGGCCGATACGCGCCTTGGCCATGACCGGGATGTCGACGGTCTCGATGATGCCCTCGATCAGGTCCGGATCCGACATGCGGGCCACGCCGCCCTGCGCGCGGATGTCGGCCGGCACGCGCTCAAGCGCCATGACGGCGGATGCGCCGGCGTCCTCGGCGATCTTGGCCTGCTCGGGCGTGACCACGTCCATGATCACGCCACCGATGAATTTCTGGTTCAGCTGTTCTACATCAGACATACCGCTTAGTCTTCCCCGGCAACTGGTAGATTCCAAGTGCCAGTTCTATTTAGTTTCTTTGGACCAGTTGATGCTGCTGCACATCTCCCGCGACCGCCCAACGCCCATCCCCGCGCAGATCGCCGCGGGCATCCGCGACGCTGTCGCCAGCGGGGCGCTCTCACCTAACGACGCCATCCCGTCCACTCGAGCCCTCGCCGAGAAGCTCGGCGTGTCCCGCGGCAGCGTGGTCACCGCGTACGACCAGCTCGAAGGTGAGGGCTACCTTCTGACCAGCCAGGGCGCCCCGACGCGGATCCACCCGGACCTCACCGTCGCGGCGCCGTTACCCCAACCCACCGCCGGCACGCCTGCCCGCACAACCCTGAAGGCCCGAATCTCGCTCAAGCCCTCGCCCGGCAGCGCGGGCACCATCCGCCCCGCAACCTGGCGTAAGGCGTGGCGCGAGGCCGCAGCGGAACCCAGCAACGCGGTGGACAAGTCCGGTGAGCCGGAGCTGCGCCACGCCGTTGCCGAGCACCTCCGCCTCGCCCGAAGCATGCGCGTGTCCCCGGACCAGATCGTGGTCACCGGCGGCTCACGCGAGGGGCTCATGTGCATCCTGACTGCTCTCGGCCCTAGCCTGCGGGTCGGCGTGGAAGACCCCGGGCACCCGGGACTGCGTCGCGTGATCCCGCTCGCCGGCCACGAGATCGTGGAATGCGCAACCGACACCGACGGCGTCGTAGTGGGCGCACTCCCCGACTCCCTCGACGCCCTACTGGTCACCCCCTCGCACCTCTACCCCTTCGGCGGCGCCATGCCCGCAGCCCGTCGTGTGGAGCTGCTCGAGTGGGCCGCGCGCACCGACACCGTGGTAATCGAAGACGACTTCAACACCGAGCTGCGCTACCGCATCTCACCGCAGCCAGCGCTGTCCTCGCTGGCCACCCGCGCGGACGTGCTCACCCTCGGCACGTTTTCCACGCTGCTCTCCCGCGAGCTCGCCGCCGGCTACGTCGTCGCCTCGCCAGCGACCGCCGAGGCTTTGCGCGAGGTCCGCAGCGTCCTCGGCATGCCGGTCTCCTCCGTCACCCAGCGGGCCATCGCGCACTTGCTTAACGACGGCGTCGCCCGCCTCGCATCCCGCGCCGTCCACCGTGGATTAGCGCAGCGACGCGAGGTCTTGAACGAGCGACTAGTCCCGCTGTTCGATGGCGCCCGACTCGCGCCCGGCGACGGCGCGGACCTCACGGTGCGCTTCAGAACCCGAGAAGAGCGGGACGAGTTTGAAACGCGTCTGCTTGAGGCCGGTATCGAATCCGGGCACGAATCCACCTTGTGGACCAACAGCGGAGACGGCTTAGTGCTGAGCTTTGCTCACCTCAACTCCGGCGATTTCGATGTTGCTGTCGACACAGTTGCGCAGACGCTCGCTACCCTGGGCCGAGCCCAGACGTGAAGCGAAAGAGGGAACGGATATGGACGAGACCAACTACCTACTGAACTCACCTGCAAATGCACGGGCGCTGCGCGAGCGTCTCGTTCGTCTTGAAGGCAACGTCGCCGAGCGCAAGGAACTCGCATCCGACGCAACAAGCTTTGCGGGTCAACACTTTGATGTCGTTGTCGTCGGAGGCGGATTCGCCGGGACCGCGGCAGCGATCAATCTCGCGCGAGCGAACAGGAAGGTATGCCTCGTGGACGCGGGAGAGCCTAGGAACCGCAACAGTGAGCACATGCATGGCGTGATCGGCCTCGACGCAGCGAATCCCTCCGCACTTCTTGCCCGCGGCCACGCCGAGTTCGTGTCGTACGGGGGTCTACTTATCGACGGACGCGTAGAAAGCCTAGAGCACATGGCCACGGGCGATTGGTCCGTGAAGCTCGCGATAGGCGAAGCTTCCACAGCTTCGCAGGTGCTGGTTGCAACCGGAATCACGGATGTGCTTCCCGACGTCCCTGGGTTGAGCGAGATGTGGGGAACCCAAGTCTTTCACTGCCCCTACTGCCACGGGCACGAAGTCAACAGCAAGAACCTCGGTGTCGTCGGAGGCAAGAATCCAGGGTTCACCACCAGGATCGCAACGTTGCTGACCAAGTGGGCGGCGAGCGTCACGCTGCACGTCAACGGGATGGACCTGAGCCCAGAACAGCGCGAACGCCTTGAACAGTGCGGGGTAGCTCTCGTCGTCGATGACGTATCGCGAGTATCGCCAGTCACTGACGACGACCACGCCGTCGAGATCACCACTGGCTCCGGGCCGATTCGCTATGAAGCCTGCTTCACTGGTCCGGAGTTCAAGCCGAACGACGAACTCCTCCGGGGAGCTGGATGCACTGTTGCAGACGGCTGGGTCGAGGTTGAGGGAGGAAAGACCTCGCAGCCTGGACTGTGGGCGGTCGGCAACGTCGTCAGCTCGCCGGATCAGGTCTCTCAAGCGCTCGGATCGGGTGCCGCCGTGGCTATCGCCATCGACCAGCATCTCTTCGACCAGCGCTAAACGAAGGTCAGCGCCGTTCCTAACCGATAACCTCCGCGGCTAAGACGCGTTTTCCGTGGCGGCCGGTGATGCGCGCCCACTCGTCCGGGTTGGCGGTGTTCGGCATGTCCTCGCTCTCGTCCTGCTCGGCGCGGACAGCCTGGCGCAGGTGCTCCTCGGTCAGACCCGCGGTAGATACGCCCGAGAGGTGGTCCTTGATCGCCAACTTCTTGGCGCGGTCCACCACGTTGGCGATCATCGCGCCGGAGACGAAGTGGTAGTAGTGCAGGGTTTCGGCGGAGCCGTCGACAAGCTCTAAGCGCACATAGGGGCGCGGGGCGAACATGGCGTCGGCGGTGGCGTCGATAAGCAGCTCGCGCGGGGACGCGAGCGGGACCTCGTCGGTGATGTAGCGCGCGAGGATGTCTTTGGCCTCGTCCTTGTTGGGGCGGGAGACGCGGATTTTGATGTCCAGGCGGCCCGGGCGCAAAATCGCCGGGTCTATGAGTTCCTCGCGGTTGGTCGCGCCGATGACGATGACGTTGGCGATGTCCTCCACGCCGTCGATTTCGGTGAGCAGCTGCGGCACCACCGTGGTCTCCATGTCGGAAGATACGCCGGAGCCGCGGGTGCGGAAGATGGACTCCATCTCGTCGAAGAAGACGATCACCGGGTTGCCTCCGGCGGCCAGTTCCCGGGCGCGCTCGAAGATCAGGCGGATGCGGCGCTCGGTTTCGCCGACGAACTTGTTTAAAAGCTCGGGGCCTTTGACGTTGATGAAGTGCGCCTGTCCCCCGTCGCCGATGCGCTGCGACAGCGAATTCGCCACCGCCTTGGCGATGAGCGTCTTGCCGCAGCCGGGCGGGCCGTACAGCAGCAGGCCCTTCGGCGGGCGTAGGTCGTAGGCCTGGTAGAGCTCCGGATGGGAAAACGGCAGCTCCACCGAATCCTGGATGGTCTCGATCTGGGAGCTCAAACCGCCGATGTCGGCGTAGGTGACATCCGGGACCTCATCCAACGACAGCTGATTGACCTCGGTTTTCGCGATGCGCTCAAACGCGTAGCCGGCAGAGGAGTTGACCAGCACCGTGTCGCCGGCGCGGGCGGATTCGCGCAGCGGCTCGGCGAGCATGACGATCGATTCAGCGCCCTGCTGGTCCGCCACAATCGCGCGGTCCCCGCCGACGCGCTCGACCATGGTGGCCAACTGCCCGGTCGGATCGAACCCGCATGTCTCCACCACGATCGTGCCTTCGCCCAGTCGCACCAGCGTGCCGGGAACAAGCTTGGATGGATCCACCAGCGGCGACACCTTCAGCCGCATCCGGCGGCCGGTGGTGTGCACCTCCGCCTCCCCGTCGCGGGGCGCGGGTGCGAGGAAAATCCCGTACGTCGATGCCGGCTCGTTGAGTTCCTCGACCTTCGCGTACAAGTCGTTGAGCTTGTCGCGGCTGACCTTCAGCAGCTCAGCGAGCTTCTCGTTGCGCGACCCGAGATCGCGGTTCTTCCGCTTGAGCTCGCGCAGCTCCGGTCCGAAAGCATCGTCGTGGATTTCAGGCATGCGTTCGAGCCTACATAGGAGCGGGAGGCTTATCGACGAGCTTTGCGCTGCGGCCGCGGCGGCGTCACCCCGTCCGCAAGCCGGCGCGTCCACACGAGGAATGCCGTGTGGGCGTTCATGCGGTGCTCCGGGCGCGTGGCAAGGCCGTCGACTTTCCACTCGCGCAGCAGGGTTTCCCACGCGCGCGGCTCGGTGAAGCACTTCGCCTCGCGGATGGCCTCCATGATGTTCATCAGCTGCGGCACGGTAGCCACGTAGGTCATGAACACGCCGCCCGGGATGAGCACGTTTTTCACGGTGTCGATGAAGTGCCACGGCTCCACCATGTCCAAAATGACGCGGTCGACCTGCCCATCCAGGTCCTCCGGGGTGACCTCGCCGAAGTCGCCGAGACGCGGGGTCCACCACTCGGGCTCGCCGCCGAAGTAGTCGGCGACGTTGTCTTTGGCGAAGGCCAGGTGGTCGTCGCGGATCTCGTAGGAGTAGACGTGGCCCTCCGGGCCCACGGCGCGCAGCAGCGACATGGTCAGCGCGCCGGAGCCTGCGCCCGCCTCGAGCACCCGCGCGCCCATGAAGATGTCGCCCTCGACCAGGATCTGGGCAGCGTCCTTCGGGTAGATCACCGCGGCGCCGCGGGGCATGGACAGCACGTGGTCCACCAGCAGGTGGCGGAAGCACAGGTAGTCGGAGCCGAGCGTCGACTTCACCACGGTGCCCTCATCGGCGCCGATGATGTCGTCGTGGCTGACTATGCCTTTGTGCGAGTGGAACTGCCCGCCCTCTTTGAGCTCGATGGTGAAGTGGCGGCGCTTCGCGTCTGTGAGCTGCACCTTGTCGCCTGGCTGGAACGGTCCCGAATACATGGCGGTAAGTATGCCCTACTGCGCGGCCGCATAAAAAGCCGTCAGCGCGCGCACGAAGTAGTCCATGTCGTCCACGCCGCACAGCTCGCGCGCCGAGTGCATGGACAACAGCGGCACGCCGACGTCCACCGTCGGCAGGCCCAGGCGTGTCGACGAAATCGGCCCGATGGTGGACCCGCACGGCACCGCATTGTTGCCCACGAACGTCTGGTGCGGCACGCCCGCCGCACGGCAGGCCAGGATCCACTCCGTCTCCGTGGCGGCGTTGGAGGCGTAACGCTGGTTCGCGTTGATCTTCAGCACCGGACCCTTGTTCACCAGCGGGTGGTGTGTGGGGTCGTGCTTGCCCGGGTAATTCGGGTGCACGGCGTGGGCCGCGTCGGCGGAGACTTGGATGGAACCCGCGATGATCTCGGCCGGGTCGCCGAAGCCTTGCGCCACCTTGGTCAGCACACGCTCCAGCAGCGGGCCTCCGGCGCCGGCGGTGGATGCGGAGCCGACCTCCTCGTGGTTGAAGGCCGCCAGCACCAGGATGTCCTCGGCGTCGTCCTTCGCCGCGAGCATCGCTTCCATGGAGGCCCACACGCTGGTGAGGTTGTCCAAGCGGCCGGCTGCCAGCAGGTCGCCGATGACCTCGCCGCGCTGGGCGTCCGCAGTGATGAGCTCGTGCGCCACCACGTCCCCGGCGCTGATGCCTGCGGACTCCGCCGCGAGCTCCAGCAGCGGGCGGTCCACGCCCAGGATGGGCTGGGTGTGCACCTGACGGTCGATCTCCGGCACGTCGCCGCGATACAGGTGAATGGCCAAATTCGGCACGCGCGCGACCGGGCCCGTGTTGACCAGGTGCTCGGTGCGGTCCGTGGTGACCACGCGGCCGGCGAACGTGAGGTCGCGGTCGAACCAGCTGGCCAGAATCGGCCCACCGTAGACCTCCACCGCAACCTGGCGGAAGCCTTCGCGCACCACGTCCGGGTCCGGCTTGGCCATCAGCCCCGGCGAATCGGTGTGGGAGCCGACCACCCGGAAACGCGGGCGGGCATTTTCGGGTACCCACCAGGCAACCACGGCGCCGTCGCGCACGATGAGGTGGCCGCCGGGGGCGTGTGCGTCGTCGTCAAGCGAAAAGCCCTCCGCCTGCAACCTTGAGGCGACGTTGCTCGCGGCGTGGAATGCGGAGGGACTCTCGGCGATGAAATCGATGAACGGCTGTGTCATGGCTCCACTCTATGATGTTGGGCACCATGTCTGATGCCAGCACTCCCCCACGCCCACTAGCCATCTCGCCCTCGCGCGCCTCCGACTACAAGCGCTGCCCGCTGCAATACCGACTGCGCGCCATCGATAGGATCCCGGAGCCGTCCTCGGAAGCGCAGGTCAAAGGCACGCTGGTGCACGCCGTGCTGGAGGAGATGTTCGCCTGGCCGCGCGAGGAGCGTACATACCCGGCGGCGGTGAAGCGGCTGAAGCCGAACTGGGAGAAGATGCGCGAAGAGGATCCCACTTGTGCGGAGCCGGTGAAGGACGAGTACCAGTTGCTTGTGGACGCCCGCACGTTGCTGCGCGGCTACTTCACCATGGAAAACCCGCTGGGCTTCGACGCGCACGCCCAAGAAATGCCAGTGGACTTCACGCTGCCGAACGGGGTGCCGGTCCGCGGATTCATCGACCGTGTGGATATCGCCCCCACCGGGGAGGTGCGCGTGGTCGACTACAAAACCGGCAAGAAGCCGCTGCCGCGCTACTCCGAAGACGCGCAGTTCCAAATGCGCTTTTACGCGCTGGTGTACTGGCGCATGTTCGGCGTTGTGCCCACGCAGCTGAAGCTGATGTATCTGAAGGTGATGGACTCGATGATCCTCGCCCCCTCGCGCGAGGAGCTGGAGTACTTCGAGCGGGACTTGGCGGAGCTGTGGTGGAAGATCGAGGCCGACGGTAAATCAGGCAACTTCCGCCCGCAGCAGTCCAAGCTGTGCGGGTGGTGCGCCTTCCAGCACCTGTGCCCGGTCTTCGGCGGCACTCCCCCAGCCTACCCCGGGTGGCCGGGGTCGCGGGCGGAGGCGCGTAGCGACGGCGGCGCCCCCGAGGCCTAGAACAGGCCGGAGACCACGCCGTCGGCGTCGACGTCGATGTTGTTGGCGGCCGGCTGCTTGGGCAGGCCCGGCATGGTCATCACGTCGCCGGTGAGCACGAGCACGAAACCGGCGCCGGTGCGCGGGACGATGTTGCGCACGTGCAGCGTGTGGCCCTCCGGTGCGCCGAGCTGGGTCGGGTCGTCCGAGAAGGAGTACTGCGTCTTGGAGATGCACACCGGCAGATTGTCAAAGCCGTTGTCTTTGAGCGTCTGCAGGTCCTTCAGCGCCGCGGCCGAGTACTGCACGTCGGCGGCGCGGTAGATCTCCTTGGCGATGGTCTCGATGGACGCCTCCACGCCTTCGGCCGGATCGTAGAGCGGGTGCGAGGTGCCCTCGGTGAGGTTGTCCAGCAGAGTCTGAGCGAGCTCGAGCGCACCGTCGCCGCCCTTGGCCCACACGTCCGCCTCAGCCAGCGCGATGCCGTTAGCCTTGGCCCAGTTCTTCAGGAAGTCCAGCTCGGCCTCGGAATCGGTGGAGAAACGGTTGAGCGCAACCACCGGGGTCACGCCGAACTTGCGCACGTTTTCCACGTGGCGCTCGAGGTTGACAATGCCCTCCTCCAGCGCGGCGACGTTCTCGTTCGAAAGCTCCGCCTTGGCCACGCCAGCGTTGTGCTTGATGGAGCGCACCGTGGCCACGATGACGGCGCCGGCGACGTCGAGCTCGCCGTAGCGTGCCTTGATGTCGAAGAACTTCTCCGCGCCCAGGTCGGAGCCGAAGCCGGCTTCCGTGAGCACGATGTCCGCGTACTGCTGGGCGGTGCGGGTGGCAATCAGGGTGTTGCAGCCGTGGGCGATGTTGGCGAACGGCCCGCCGTGGATGAACGCCGGGGTACCGCCGAGGGTCTGCACGAGGTTCGGGTTGACAGCGTCCTTGAGCAGCGCGGCCATCGCGCCCTGGGCGCCGAGGTCGCCGGCGGTGACCGGCTTCTTGTCGTAGGTCAGGCCGATGGTGATGTCGGCCAGGCGCTGCTTGAGGTCATCCAGGTCCGTGGCCAGACCCAGAATCGCCATGATCTCGGAGGCGGCGGTGATGGTGAAGCCGGTCTCCGCCGGCACACCGTGCGCCGGGCCGCCCAGGCCGGTGACCACGTTGCGCAGCGCGCGGTCGTTGACGTCCAGGCAGCGCTGCCAGGTCACCCGCCGCGGGTCGATGCCGAGGGCGTTTCCCTGGTGGATGTGGTTGTCGATGAGCGCGGCCAGCGTGTTGTTGGCGCTGGTGATCGCGTGGAAATCGCCGGTGAAGTGCAGGTTGATCTGCTCCATCGGTACCACCTGGGAGTATCCGCCGCCCGCGGCGCCGCCCTTGATGCCCATCACCGGGCCGAGCGACGGCTCGCGCAGCGCGACCATGGCGTTCTTGCCCAGCTTCGCCAGCGCGTCCGTCAGGCCGATCAGCGTGGTGGACTTGCCCTCGCCCGCAGGCGTCGGCGAGACACCGGTGACCACGACGAGCTTGCCCGGCGTGTTCCCCGGGTTCTGGGCGATGTCCACCTTGGCCATGTGCTTGCCGTACGGGATCAGCGCATCGTCGGACACACCTGCCTTCGCGGCGATCTCCGTGATTGGGGCGAGCGAGTGGGCCTGGGCAATTTCGACGTCAGTCAACGGTTGTGCAGTCATGCACCTCACACTACAACGGCGCCGATGGCATAACCCAGAATCACGCTGACAAAGATGCACACCACACCCGGAACGAGGAACGGGTGGTTAAACACATACTTGCCAATGCGGGTGGAGCCGGTGTCGTCCATCTCTACCGCGGCGAGCAGCGTCGGGTACGTCGGCAGCACGAACAGCGCGGAGACGGCCGGGAAGGCGGCGAGCGCGGTCAGCGGGCTCACGCCAATCGCCAGCGCCGCCGGGATGAGCGCCTTGGCCGTCGCGGCCTGCGAGTACAAAAGCGATGCGGCGACGAAGAGCACGACCGCGAGCAGCCACGGCTTCGCGGTGAGCACGTCGCCGGCGATGCTTTGGATGTCTTCGATGTAGTAGTTGATAAACGTCGTGCCCAGCCAGGCCACGCCGAGTACGCACACGCAGGCGGACATGCCGGAGCGGAACACCTGGGTGTTTAAGATCTCCGCCGCTGTCGTGCGCGTGACCAGCACGATGGCGGCCGCGGCGCCAAGCATGATGGCCATGATCGCTTCGTTGCGCGGGATGGTCGGGTCCGCAATCAGCCCAACCTGCTCCGAGATCAGCGTGGCGTAGACCATCACGATCACGATCGCGGCGAGGAAGATGCCCACCGAGGCCTTTGCGCCTTGGGGCGGGACGTAGTGCTCGCGCGATGCGGGCTTTGCGACGAGACCGTCGGCCACCCGCTGGCGGTAGACCGGATCATCCTCCAGCTCCGCGCCGGACTTGTTGGCAATCCACGCCATGGGGAAGATCGCGAAGAACGTCGCCGGGATCATTACCGCCAGCAGCTGGAGGTAGCCCACCCCGAGTGGCTCGAGCGCGGACGCCATGAACACCACTGCGGCGGAAATCGGCGAGGCGACGATGGCCATCTGCGAGGCAATCACCGCAGCCGACAGCGGGCGCGAGGGCCGCACCTTGCCTTCCTTTGCCACCTCGACGATGACGGGCATCGTGGAAAAGGCGGTGTGGCCGGTGCCGGCGAGCACCGTCATCAGCCAGGTGACAATCGGGGCGTAGACCGTGATGCGCTTCGGGTTGCGCCGCAGGAAGCGCTCGGCCAGGTCCACCAGGTAGTCCATGCCTCCGGCGAGCTGCATCGCGGAAATCGCGGCGATGACGCACATGATGATGCCGATGACATCGAATGGGATGGCCTCTGCACTGACCGGCATCCCGGTTGCGCCGAGCAGCAGCACCCCGAGACCGCCGGCGAAGCCGATGGCGATAGAGCCCATCCGAGCGCCCACCACAATCGCCCCAAGGAGGATGATGATGTGGACGGCGAGTAACACGGCGGGCTCCTTCAGACAGTTATTAGGTCATCCCATTATCTGTCCGAAGGAGCCCGAAATGAAAATGCAGCCGGTGTGATGTTGCCTACCCGGCTGCGCTAAGCGCTGAGCCTAGGCCTCCAGGCCCGGCTCGTCGTCGACGTAGAGCTTGCCCCGGTACTCGGGGTGCATGAGGTTTTCCTTGCTCAGCAGCTTCTTCAGGTCCTCTTCCTCGATGAGCCCCTTCTCCAGCACCAAGTCGTAGACGCTCTTGCCGGTCTCCGCCGCCTCGCGGCCGATGAGGTCGCCGTTGTGGTGGCCGATCACCGGGTTGAGGTAGGTGATAATCCCGATGGAGTTGGTCACGTACGCCTCGCACACATCTTGGTTGGCAGTGATGCCGGTGACGCACTTCTCGCGAAGGGTCTTCGCCGCGTTGGCGAGCAGACTGATGGACTCGAACAGGGACTGGCCGATCACCGGCTCCATCACGTTGAGCTGAAGCTGGCCCGCCTCGGAGGCCATGGAGATGGTCACGTCGTTGCCGAAGACCTTGAAGCAGACCTGGTTGACCACCTCGGGGATCACCGGGTTGACCTTCGCCGGCATGATCGAGGAACCCGCCTGCCGCTCCGGCAGGTTGATTTCGTTCAGACCAGCGCGCGGGCCGGAAGACAGCAGGCGCAGGTCGTTGCAGATCTTCGACAGCTTCATCGCGGCGCGCTTGATAGCGCTGTGCATCATCACGTAACCGCCGGTGTCAGAGGTCGCCTCGATCAGGTCCGGCGACGCCTGGATGTCCAGACCGGTGACCTCGCGCAGCGCGGAGACCACCTGGTCACGGTAGCCGCTCGGGGTGTTGATGCCGGTGCCGATGGCGGTGGCACCGAGGTTGACCTCCAGCAGCGAGTCGGCCGCGCCGCTGATGGTGCGCTGCTCCTCGGCGAGGTTGGCGCCGAAGGCGGTGAACTCCTGGCCCAGGGTCATCGGGACGGCGTCTTGCAGCTGAGTGCGGCCCATCTTGATGATGTCGGCGAACTCGTCGCCCTTCGCACGCAGCGCCTTCTGCAGCTCGTCGAGCTCCTCCAGCAGCCCCTGCACCGCGTAGTACACGCCGAGACGGAAACCGGTCGGGTACGCGTCGTTAGTGGACTGCGACATGTTGACGTCGTCGTTCGGGTTGATCACCGAGTAGTCGCCCTTTTCGCGGCCGATCAGTTCGAGCGCGAGGTTGGCCACCACTTCGTTGGTGTTCATGTTCAGCGATGTGCCGGCGCCGCCCTGGAAGACGTCGATCGGGAACTGGTCCATGCACACGCCCTCGTCCAGGATCTTGTCGCAGGCCGCGATGATGGCCTCGGACTTGTCCTTGGGCAGGGCGTGCAGGCGGCGGTTCGCCATCGCGGTGGCTTTCTTCACCTGCACCATGCCGCGAATGAACTCCGGTACGTCGTTGACGGTGCTGCCGGAGATCTGGAAATTATCCTTGGCGCGCTGGGCGTGGATGCCGTAGTAGACGTCGGCGGGGACCTCGGCGGTGCCGAGGAGGTCTTCTTCAGTACGAGTGCTCATGAGCGCCACTATACGTAGCAAGAAGCTTCTCGACGGGCGCTGCGTACCCCCGTTTTATGCCTGTCGAGCTGCAGAAAACCAACCGTCCACGTCATCGGCACCCGCGCCGACGAAATTGTCCGGGTCGAACTTCATCACACCCGCGGGTACCTCGCCGGCCAGGCCCAGCACCGCGCAGCCGGCGGCGGCACCTGCGGACATGCCGTGCCAAGAGTCTTCCACCACCAAGCACTCCCCCGGTTCTGCGCCCGCGCGCCGGGCTGCCTCGAGGTACATGTCCGGAGCCGGCTTGGAGCGCTTCACCTCGTCGCCGGTAATCGTGCCGGCGAAAAACTCACGGCTGATCGCGTCAATGCACGGATCCGCCACCACCCGTTCCGTGTTGGTGCAGATGAACATCGGCGTGCCCCGCCGCGCGAGCGACTCGAGCACGCCGCCGATGCCGGGGTTGAGCTCGATGCCGTCGGCGAACAGCTCCGCCATGCGGTCGAACATCCAGGTGCGGTAGCGCTCCAGGTCGCCGTCTTTAAGCTCGTAGCCCGCCCACTCGGCCACCACGCTCAAGGTGTTGGGGAAGCTGCCGCCGATGGTTCTAGCGCGCACCTCCGGGGTGAGCGGGCGGCCTAGCAGCTCGCCGAGCTCGAAGGTGGCCTTACCCCACAGCGGTTCGGTGTCGATGAGGGTGCCGTCCATGTCCCAGAGGACGGCCTTCGGCCTACTCAAGTTCCGGAAGCTCGTTGAGAGCCTCGTCCGTGGCGCCGGTGGCGGCCGCCGCACGGAACACCAAGGTCTCGATGTCGGCCTTCTCCTCCGGTTCAAGCACCGCGTTGGCGTGCTTTTCGTTGAACTCCTCGAGGTTCTCGTAGAACGGCGCCACGACCTTCACCAGCGCGTCGCCCTCAGGGTCGTCGCCAAGCAGATCGAGGGCGTCAAGGAACATCTCAAGCCGCTTCTTCAAATCCGGCAGCACCGCCGGGTCGAAAGGCTCTTCCCACAGGTCCTTGTCCTCGTCCTGCAGGTAGGAACCGGTGGCGAAGGTGTTCAGGTCGTCGATGAATTCGTCTACCTCGGGCTGAAACTGGGCCCGAATCGAGTTGTCCGCAGCTGCGCTCATGGGCCCATTGTGCGTGAGGCGCGCTAAATGCGCACCCCGAGCAGCCCGTCGAGGGCGGTGGCGATGATCTGGTTGCAGTCGCCGGCTGCGCCGTCGAGAAGCGAAAGTGCCTCCGGGGTGTTCAGATCGTCCGCAAGAATCGCGCGAAGCTTATCGACGACTTCCGTCGCCTCCGCCTCAGAAACCTCGCCGGCGAGCTGCTCGCGCCAACGCGTAAGGCGCTCCTCGGCCTCGGCCAGGATCGCGTCGGAGAAGTCCCGGTCCTCGCGGTAGTGGCCCGCAAAGACAGCCAGGCGGATCGCCGACGGGTCGTGGCCTGCCTCCGAGAGCTTGTGCACGAACACGAGGTTGCCCAGGGACTTGGACATCTTCACACCGTCGAGGGCGATCATGCCGGCGTGGACGTAGTGCCCGGCCATGCGCTCGACCTTTAGCGCGGCCTCAGCGTGGGCCGCGGAGAACTCGTGGTGCGGAAACGCCAGGTCAGACCCGCCGCCCTGGATGGCGAAGTGGCTGCCCAGGCGGTTGGTGGCAATCGCGGAGCACTCGACGTGCCAGCCCGGACGGCCCGGGCCGAACGGTGAGTCCCAGGCGGGCTCGCCCTCGCGGTGGCCGCGCCAGATCAGCGCGTCCAGCGGATCGCGCTTGCCCTCTCGATCCGGGTCGCCGCCACGTTCCGCGAAGTACTCCTCCATGGTGGCGCGGTCCAGGTTGGACTCGTAGCCGAACTGCTCGGTGGCGTCGATGGAGGCGTAAATGTCGCCCTGGTCGAGCTCGTAGGCGGCGCCGGCGTCGAGAAGCTGCTGCACCATCGCGATCACCTCGTCGACTGACTCCATCGCGCCGATGTAGTCGCGCGGCGGGATCACGGACAGGATCTCCATGTCGCTGCGGAACAGGTTGATCTGGCTGGTGCCGAGTTCGCGCCAGTCCACGCCGTCGCGCTCGGCGCGCTCGAACAGCGGGTCGTCCACGTCGGTGATGTTCTGCGCGTAGTGGACCTTGTGGCCGTTGGCGAGCAGCTGGCGCTGCGCCAGGTCGAAGGTGAGGTAGGTCGCGGCGTGGCCGAGGTGGGTGGAGTCGTACGGGGTAATGCCGCAGACGTACATCCCCACCTCCCCGTTCGCATCCGGGGTGGTGTCTACTTCCTTGACGCGCTGATCGGCGGTGTCGAAGAGCTTCAGCGGCACCGGGGTGCCAGCGACTGCGGGTACGGACGGGTCGGGCCATGCATGCATGCGGACAACCCTACAACTAGGCGGCCATCACGCCAGTGCCGAGCAGCGCCATCACGAGAAGGCCCAGCGGAATGCGGTAGGCGGCGAACCACGCGAACGAGTGGTTGGACACGAATTTCAGCAGCCAGGCAATGGAGATGTAGCCGACCACAAACCCGATGCCGGAGCCGACGAGCAGCTGCAGCCCGCTTGCCGCCTGGCCCGCCTGGGGGTCGAAGGCGTCCGGCAGCGAGAACAGCCCGGAGGCCAGTACTGCCGGGATGGCCAGCAGGAAGGAAAAACGGGTGGCAACCTCGCGGTCGAGGTTGAGGAACAAACCGCCGGAGATGGTGCCGCCGGAGCGCGACACACCCGGGATGAGCGCCAGGCACTGCCACAGGCCCATCAGAACCGCGTCTTTCATGGTCAGTTCTTCGAAGCCGCGGGTCTTTTTGCCGCGGCGCTCGGCCAGGATGAACACCAGTGAGAACAGGATCAGCACTGTGGCGGTGATCCAGAGGTTGCGGAAGTTCTCGCGGATTAAGTCCTTGAGCAGCACGCCCGCAAGACCGACGGGGATGGTGCCGGCGATGACCATCCAGCCCATGCGGTAGTCGAAACCGCGCTTGGACTTGTCCGCGAGGCCGGCGAACCAGGCGGTGAGGATGCGCCAGATGTCTTTGGCAAAGAACACCAGCACGGCCAGCTCCGTGCCCAGCTGGATCACAGCGGTGAAGCTGGCGCCGGCGTCTTCGCCCCAAAACAGTTGGGAGACGATGCGCAGGTGGCCCGAGGAAGACACGGGCAGAAACTCGGTGAGGCCCTGGACAATGGACAGGACGATCACCTGAACCCAGGACATTGTGGTGGCGGGATCAGTCATGGCGAAAGACACTACCCCGCCTACTTAGCCATCGCGGTGCGCGACGGGCGCGTTGCTAGGCTTTGACCTTGTGAATGCTCGTTTGTTTGCCCCCAGTTCCCGCCTCCGCTTTGCCGCAGTTTCCGGTGCCGTCTCGGCTGCCCTGGCGCTGAGCGCCTGCGGCGCGTCTCCTTCCGCCAAGATCGAGGAAGCCGGCGGTGAGGCGGCTGCGAACATGGGCAGCGCAGAGCCTGTGCAGTCCCCGCAGTCGTCGGACCCGGCGGGCGCGGTGGTGGACTTCGAGCCAGTGAGCGATGTGGACGTCACGAACGGCCGCATCGGCGTCCGCACGGAAAACGCGCTGACGATCGGCACGCTCGAGGAGATCCAGCAAGGCAAGGCCGCCCGCCACGAGCTGGACCAATCCTGCGGCGAGGCATCCGCCAACGCCGGCACCTTCGCGCTTGCCTGCGCGGGCGAGATCAAGCTCTTCGGCGACCGGGAGGAGACTATCGCCACGGATAAGCCGGTCACGGTGGCCACGGTGGCGTCGACAGGCGAGGTGCTCGCAGGCAGCGACACTGAGCGCAAGGTGTGGGTCTTCGACGGCGGAGAGCTGAAAGACACCATCGACGTCGCACGCGAGACCGATCAGCTCCAAGCGGTGCAGGTGGACGGCCAGCGCGACTCCGTGGTGCGAACCAACCGCTTCGACACCACCATCCAGGACATCGACTGGAACGGCTCGCGCCAAGGCGGCACCCTGCGCGTCGGCCTGGGAGTGGGCAAGGTGCGCGGCGGCGAGCACGGCCTGGTGCTGGCTGCGGATTCCACCGGCAACCAGCTCCACGTCTACACCACCGACGACATCATCCGCCTCCAGCAGTCCGCGCCGGTGCCGGAAGGACCCTGGGATGCCGCGTGGGACCCCGCGCAGCGCCTCGCATGGGTCAGCTCGCTGGCCAGCAACACCGCCACCGGCTACGACATCTCCCAGGGCATTCCGGTGAAGCGCAAGCACTTCGCCACCGTCGCAGATGCCCAGAGCATCATTACGCTTGACGACGGCACCGTGGTCGCCGCCTCCGCATCCGGCGACGGCATCCAGATCGTCTCCCCCGCCGACCAGACCGAGAGCAACTAGGAGATTCACCCGTGACGCTCTACGACCGCGCACTCAAGCTCATGTTCCTGCTGCCGCCGGAGCGCATCCACGGCATCATCAGCGGCGCCCTGCAGACGCTGCACCTGGCCACCCCTGTCAACCGTGTTATGGAAAAGGCCGTGCGCGTGCACGACCCGGTGCTGCGCCAGACCGTTTTCGGCGTGGATTTTCCCGCCCCGCTGGGGCTGGCGGCCGGCTTTGACAAGAACGCCGAGGCGATCGACGCGTGGGGCGCGATCGGTTTCGGTTACGCCGAGATGGGCACCGTGACCCCGAAGTCCCAGCCGGGCAACCCCACTCCCCGCCTGTTCCGCCTGCCGGAGGACAAGGCGATTTTGAACCGCATGGGCTTCAACAACAAGGGCGCGCTCGTGGTCGCCGACAACCTCCGCGCGCGGCGCTCCCGCGACGTGGTGGGCATCAACATCGGCAAGAACAAGACCTCCGAGGATGCCGTGGCGGACTACCGCGCCACCGCGACGCTTCTGGGCCAGCTTGCGGACTACCTGGTGGTCAACGTCTCCTCCCCCAACACGCCGGGCCTGCGCGACCTGCAGGCGGTGGAGGAACTCCGCCCGATTTTGGAAGTGGTGAAGAAGTCCACCACCACCCCGGTGCTGGTGAAAATCGCGCCGGACCTTTCCGACGAGGACGTCGACGCCGTGGCCGACCTCGCCGTGGAGCTGGACTTGGCCGGCATCGTGGCCACCAACACGACCATTTCCCGCGACGGGCTGAACACGCCGGCCTCCAAGGTGGAAAGAATGGGCGCAGGCGGCATCAGCGGCGCTCCGTTGGAGAAGCGTTCGCTCGAGGTGCTCAAGCGCCTCCACGAGCGAGTCGGCGACAAGCTGGTGCTCGTCAGCGTCGGCGGTATCTCCACGCCCGAGCAGGCGTGGGAGCGCATCGCCGCGGGCGCGAGCCTGCTGCAGGGCTACACGCCGTTCATCTACGGCGGGTTGGGCTGGATCCGCGGCATCCACCGCGGGATCGCCACGCAGATCAAAGCCCACGGCCTGGACTCGATTGAGCAGGCCGTGGGCAGCGGGCTGGAGTGGAAAGCGCTCTAAGCGTGTCCGGCTGCGCTGCGGCGCAGCACCACCGCGCAGAGTCCGGCGGCGAGCGCCCAGCCGATCAGCCAGAACGGCGTGGTGGCCATCAGCTCGGTGTCGGGCGCGATGAAGCCGAGCCCGATGAGCACCACGGCCACGATTAGCGCGCCGACCTGGGTGCGTGAGCCTTCCTGCTTGGTGTTGTAGGTGGCGAAGGCGCCGACGATGGCCACCGCCGCGATGACGGAGAGCACCTGCGGGGTGACGGGGAACGCGGCGTCGCCTCGAAGCAGCGCCAGCACGGCGTAGAGCACGAGCACGAGTGCGATGCCCATGAACGCGCCGCCGACGCGGAGTTGCACTGGAACCATTCGGCGAATCTTACTGGTTTTCGTACCAGCCCCAGATGATTGCTCGGCCGAGCGAGTGGAAGTTCAGGTTGAAGCCGAGCTGGGTGGGGTTGGCAATCTCGTCTGCGGGCAGCTCCGTGTCCACCGCGTGGACGGCGAACAGGTAGCGGTGCGGGCCGTGGCCGGCCGGCGGGTTCGCACCGTAGTAGCCCTTAACCCCGCTGTCGCCGGTGAGCACCACCGCGCCGACACCGAGGTCGTCCTTCGCGCCTGCTCCGGCTGGCAGCTCGGTAACGTCCGCGGGGATGTTGAACGCGGACCAGTGCCAGAAACCAGAGGCGGTCGGCGCGTCCGGGTCGAAGCAGGTCACCGCAAAGGTCTTGGTGCCCTCCGGGGCGCCGGACCAGGAAAGCTGCGGGCTGGTGGCGTTGTCGCCGGCAAGCGTGTCGGCGAGGCGCTCGCCGTCGACGATGTCCTCGGACGTGATGTCGAAGGACGGCACGTCCGCCAGCGGGGCGTACGGGTCGGGGCCGGGGAAACGGTCGGAAACATAATTTGCAGTCATGTCCCCATTCCTACCGGAGAGTTAGTGACCGCCGCCACTCCACGCAGCGAACAGTTGCGCGTATCTCCCGTCGGCGGCGACGAGTTCGGTGTGGGTGCCGTCCTCGATGATGCGCCCGGCGTCCATGACCAGGATCCGGTCCGCGGCCGCCGCCTGGTCTAGGCGGTGCGCCACCACCAGTGCCGTGGTGTCTGCGGTGATCCGCGCGGCGGCGTCCTCCAGCGCGTTGGTGGCGTCGCTGCCAGCTTCTGCCGTCGCCTCGTCCAGGATGAGCACCTTCGGGCCTGAGAGCGCCACGCGTGCGAGCGCGAGCTGCTGCTCCACCTCCGGGGGCAGCTCCTCCGCGCCTGCGCCGACGGCGGTGTCCAGCCCCTTCGGGAACAGGCGCGCGAACTGGGTGCCTTCAGGGTCGAGCCCGACACTTGCCAGCGCCCGCAGCAGGTCCGCGTCGGTCGCATCCTGTGCGGCCATCGAGAGGTCCTCGCGCAGGGTGCCGGCGAACAGGTGGACGTCCTGGGTGAGCAGGGTGACGTTCTTGGCGGTCCACGTGTCGCTGACCTGCGAGGTATCTACTGCGCCTACCCGGATGCACCCAGACGTGGGCTCCACCAGCCCCGCAATGAGCGCGGCGAGCGTGGACTTGCCGGCGCCCGAAGTCCCCACCAGTGCGGTAGTTGTTCCCGCCTCGAGCGTGACAGAGAGGTCCTCCAGCACGTTGGCGCCGCCCGGGTAGGCAAACGAGACGTGGTCGACTTCCACGTCCACCGGCTCCGCCAGATCCTCCGGAACGGCCGTAGCTTCACGCCCGTCCGCGAGCTTGGCCAGGCTCACCGCGCGGCCCACTGCGGTGGCCGCGCTCTGCAGCTCGCCGACGAAGAACAGGGCGTTGAACACCGTGACCTCGGCGCGGATGACCATGAACACGGCGGCACTCGCCTGGCCCGGGCTGACGGCACCGGCCGTCGCGAGCCACGCGCCGACGCCAAGCGTGAGCAGCACCCACGCGGCGAAAGCGACCTGGCCGATGCCTGTGAGCCGGATGAACCAGGGCACACGGTCCATCTCCGCCTCCACCGCGCCCCACGAGGTCCGCCGCATCCGTGCCAACGCCCAGCGCTCCAAGTCGAAGGCGCGCAGCGTGGGCAGGCCCCGGACGGTATCCAGCAGCACCGCGTTGCGACGCGCCTCCGCCACGCTCACCGCGTTGGAGGCATCCGGGATGGCGCGGACCACCGCGCGGGCGAACGGGTACGTGCAGATGCAGATCAAAAGCAGGATCAAGGCGAAGCGGACGTCGATAAGCAAAAGCCCGATAAACGTGATCGGAAAGACGAACACGGTGGTGAGCACGCGCGAGCCGATGGCGGTGATGGTTTGGACGACGTCGTCGATGTCCTTGGTCATGCGTGTGATCACGTTGCCGGTGCCGAGCTCCATCACCCGCGGCACAGGTGCGCGCAGGATCGCGTCGAGGCAGCGACGGCGCAAGTCGATGGACGCGCGGGCGACCTTGAGGCCCACCACGTAGTTACCGAGGGCGCGCAGGAATATCTCGACGAGCATGCAGGCCAACGCCAGTCCAACAGTCCACACAAAGGCGCGGGTGCCGGTGCCCAGTAGCGGCACCTCGCCTCCGGTGAGCGGGTCGACGCTGCGCCCGAACAGGTTCGACTGCGTGGTGTACACGGCGACGATGAGCGCCTGGATGAGCAGCAGACCCGCCCACCAGCGTCTGTCCAGCGCGTTGGGCAGCGCCGAGAGGTACGCGAAGGTCTCCTTCACACTTGCGGGTGCGACCGCGTCTGTGCGTGCGTAATCGGGCGCCATCTACGCCACCTCCAATTCGGTTCCAGCGTGCTGCCACGCGGCGTTTCCGGTGATGACCACGGTGGTTTTGTCTGCTCTGAGCGCGGCGACGGCTGCCACGACGTCCGCCTGTGTCACGGAATCGAGCCCCGTGGTCGGGTCGTCCAGGATGAGCACCTCCGGGTCGGCGGCGAGCGCCCTGGCAAGCGCGACGCGCTGGCGCTGCCCGCCGGAAAGGTTCAGGCCGGCCTCCCCCAGCGGCGCGTCCGGCAACTCGCCTGCTTCGTTGATACCGCCGAGCCTGCGGAGGATGTCTTGGCAGTGGGCGGCGGCGAGCGCCTGCTTGACGACGTCCTCCGGCACATCCCCGCGCGGGTTCACGTTGTCTGCGATGGTGCCCTCAAACACGTTGACGGTGTGCGGCGGGAACAGCACGTCTGCGCGCTGCGCCCACGCGGCGGCGGTGGCGTAGGAACGCTCCGCCGGCTCGAGAATCCACAGCCCCGCGCCTGGGACCGGTGTGTCTGTTAGCTCGGGCCCCGCGGTGTCGTCGCCCGCGTGGTGCAGCTGCTCGATGCGCTGGCCACTCGCGACGGCCCTGCCCCACCCGCTGGCCAGGTCGCCGAACGCTAAGCCCGCCATGGTCAACGCAGGCTGCACCAACAGTGCCACGGATGTCAGCTGCCCCGGGGTGATCTCCCCGCGCAGCGTCATCCACGCGCTCAAGCCCACGATGCCAAGGTTGCACAGCCACGCCACGCAAAACCTGGCGAAACCGAGCCACACCTCCACACGCAGGTGCGTGAGCATCAAGCGCTTCGCCTTCGCCGTTTCGGCGTGAAAACGTGTTGCCACGGTTGCACCCGCGCCTAGGCCTTTGACGGTGCGAATGCCTTGCGACGCATCCGTGGCCAAGCCAGCGACATCCGCCTCCGCGGCGCGACGCTTCAACGACACCCGCGTCACCGGCCCCGCGGTCCACGCGGCGAACAGAGCGATGATCAGCGCGCTGGCCGGGATGGCCAGTGAGATCCACGGGGAGACCGACCACATCGCCACCATCGCGCAGACCGCGTAGCCGATGGCCATGAGCGGAAACGACAGCAGCTCGCGGTAGCGGCCGACGGTGTTCGCGTCCGCGTCGATGGTGTTGAGTACGGTGCCGGGGCTCATCGCTCCCGCCCCGCGGCGCAGCACGCCCGAGGACAGGTGCTGCTGCGCGTTGTGGGTCACGCGGCGCACCGAGGCTGTGGCCAGGCCGTCGCCGGTGGCCTCGCCGATGAATTGGATGATGAAGATGCCGACCAGCACCGCGAAGAGCCACCATGCGTTGAACTTTTCTTCCCCCACCAGGCCGTCCACGATCATGCCCACCACCACCGGCACAAACGCGGCGATGCCGGAGCCGATGAGGTAGCTCAGAATGTGCAGCACCAGCACGCCCGGGTAGGCGCCAACCATGTCCCTGACCACGCGGTTCCCGCTGCTCCAGCGCGCCGGGTGGAGCCGCGCCGGATCGTCCGCTGGTGGGACGGGCGGGACGAACCAGCTGTACGTCTTCATTCTGCGCGGCGGTGGGATCATTCTGGAAAATCTAGCAAATATTCAGGGTTGTACTGGCGATTTGGCGGTTCATTCGCCCCGCCCTATAGTTATGCGAGTGCCCAGCCGAGAGGCTGAAAATCACCCTAAGCCCGGGTGGCGGAATGGCAGACGCGCTAGCTTGAGGTGCTAGTGTCCTATTAACGGACGTGGGGGTTCAAGTCCCCCTCCGGGCACCACCGGAACACCCCGACGCAGATCTTGCGGCGGGGTGATTTTAATTTTTCCGCCCACAGCTACGTCCAGCCGGGCCCGTTCATCGAGCCGATCGATCCCCCACCGAAGATGCCCAGCAGCATATTGGCAAACTCACTCATCCCTGGCGTCTCCGATTCGGGTGCGGAGACCAGCCCGGGTACCGCGACTGCAGTGCTCAGTTTTGCTCATCCGGCATCATCACCTTTGTCTGTGCAGCTGGGCGACGGTTCTCGGTTCCGCGGTTGAGCACCACAATGAGCAGGAAAAACCCAACGGCGAAGGCGATTACCACTGCGGCCCAGATGTACCCGAACAGCGGGGTTTCCCAAAGCAGGTGGGCCACATGAACCATGAGTTTGTGTGGAGCAGCGACCAACACGGCGGCGAGCACCACCGCTGCTATGTACGGCCAGGGCTTGCTGGAACGCGCAGTGAGATACGCCCAGGACATGGCCAAGAAAGAGATGGCAGGTCCGTAAATCCCGATGACGATAGCGTAACCGGCAGGCTCCCCTTTCAGTATTGGGAGGATCCACGGAGACGCGACTGCCACAACGACGAACCCGCAGGACACCGCTGTGCGTACGGCGCCGCCCGTCGATGCCCGCGCAGCCGCTATGCACCCGACGACGAGCGCAGTGCCATAAAACACCAGTGACAGCACCATCGGCCCATAGGTCACCCCGATTCCAAGAAATGTCAATATCAGTGAAAGTAGAAACAGGCCGACGGACGATGCATAGCGTTGATTTGAGCTCATGAGCCCCCCTCCTCAAGTTGGTTCCAGGCTACAGCCCGATCCTCCTCAAGTTGGTTCCAGGCTACAGCCCGATGGAAGATAGCGTGGTGAATCGTTTGCGGAAGGCACCCCGGAACCGGATCGCACTCATCGTTGCGGCCGGCGCGTTGTTCGTCGCAGCATGGATGCTTCTCGACGTTCCCCCGCTTTCGACCTTGCGCACCTGGTCCGATCAGACCGGTGCCTGGTTCCCCGTCCTGTTCTGGCTGCTGTACGTGCTGATCACCCAGTTCCCCATCCCGCGGACCCTGATGACGGTTTCCGCCGGCATCCTGTTCGGCACCGCCCGTGGGATCCTCATCGCGCTGACGGCGACGACGGTCAGCGCAATCATCTCGCTACTCATCGTCCGTACGCTGCTGCGGGATTGGGTGGAGCCGCGCCTGACGCACCCGGCCGTGGAGAACATCAACCGGCGACTCGAGGAACGCGGGTGGTTGGCCATCTTGAGCTTGCGCATGATCGCGGCCGTGCCGTTTTCCATCATGAACTACGCCGCCGCGCTCACCCGCGTACCGGTGATGCCGTTCGCGTTGGCGACGTTGGTGGGTTCCGCCCCGGGCACGATCCTGGTCACCCTGTTCGGCGACACGCTCACCGGCGAGGCGGACCCGGTGTTCGTGGCCATTATGGCGGTGCTCGCCGTCGTTGGCGTCGCTGGGCTGGTGCTGGACGCTCGCATGCCGACCCGCTCACCTGATCGTCTAGCAACCACTGATCCCCGCTAGACGAACAGCCCGCTATCGACACTCGCATTCAATATCACCTGGGAAAATGTCGAGCTCAACTCCGAATCGTCTAGCAAACTGAAGCAAACCGCTAGACGATCCGGCTGTAGGGCCTGGCCCCACCGTCTACGTGTCGGAGTCAAGCCCCAAGGGTAGACCGGAGTACGCTACGGCCTATGATTGCCGTGCATGCGAGGTACCGGGGCCGCGAGAAGGCCCGCGCCGCCGTGGTTGAGCGCTCCGCTGAGGCGCTCAGTGGCCTGCCCGGTGTTGCAGGCTTCGAGGTGCTCGGGGTGGAAGACATCCGCTCGAAGGTCGAGGACGCCGAAGCTGCGCTGAACCTGATCATGGCGCTGCTTTCGGACGGCAACTGGGCCATCGGGCTCGGCATCAGCGACGGCGAGGGCTCCACGCGCGACGCTTCTGCCACCGCGACGAAAGCTGTCGGAACGAGGGCGGGCCAGGTGCGGGTGATCGTCGATAGGCAACAAGCGACGACTGAGGCCGCGGACATCGCGGCGACCTTCGCGCTGATGGCGCACGTGCTGCACAAGCGCACCTACGAGGGGCGCGAGGCGACATCGCTGGTGCGGCGCGGCATGAACCAAAATGAGGCCGCCGCAACCCTGGGCATCTCCAAACAGGCGATGAGCCAGCGGTTGCAGGCGGCCGGGTGGCCCGCGGAGCAGGCCGGGTGGCAGCTAGCGCTGAATTTGATTACTCGGGCTGCTGGTCAGGGCGAGTAACGGGGCGCGAGACCGGCTCGGACACGTCAGTGTCGCGGCCGAAATCCTGCTCGAAGCCGGTGCGCTCCGGCTCGCCCGCGGTGATCTCGCGGCGGGTGGCGCCGCTGGGTTCCGGCTTGATCGAATCCTGCGCTGACCCCTGTGCCGCATCCTGGGTCGGATCCGGGTCGTCGACGTGCTTGTTGGCCACCGCGCGCGCCTCGGCGAGAGCCTTTGCCAGCTCCGGGTCGGTGGAAGTGTCGAACCAGCGGTCGGTGTTGTCCGCCTGGGCCATCTCCCGGTCGCGGTCGTTCGGGGACTCGGACTCGTAGCGGAACACGCCGTCGTCGTCCTTGTTGGCGAAGGCGCGGGCGAACTGCTGCAGGGAGTCGCCGAACTGGGACGGGATCATCCACATCGTCGCCGCGTCGTTGTTCGCGATCTTCGGCAGCTGCTCCAGGTACTGGTACGCCAGCAACTCCGGGGTCACGCCGGAAGACTTGATGGCGGCGTTGACCTTCTGGATCGCGCGGGCCTCACCCTGCGCGGCCAGGTACTTGGCGGCGCGCTCACCCTCGGCGCGCAGCATCATCGCCTGACGCTCCGCCTCAGCCGCGAGGATGGCCGCGTGCTTCTCGCCCTCCGCGGAGAGGATGCGCGCCTGCTTCTCACCCTCTGCGGTCTTGATGTCGGACTCGCGCTTACCTTCAGCAGTGAGAATCATGGCGCGCTTTTCGCGGTCCGCCTTCATCTGCATCTCCATGGACTGCTGGATGGACGGCGGCGGATCAATCGCCTTCAGCTCCACTCGGCTGATGCGAAGGCCCCACTTGGCGGTGGCCGCGTCCAGCTCGCCGCGCAGGCGGCGGTTGATGGTCTCGCGCGAGGTCAGCGTCTCCTCGAGCGTCATGCCGCCGACGACGTCGCGCAGCGTTGCCACGGAAATCTGCTCCACGCCCACGAGGTAGTTGTCCACGCCGTAGATGGCCTTGGCCGGGTCGTTGATCTGGAACGTGACCACCGTGTCGATCGCCACGGTCAGGTTGTCCTGGGTGATCACGGCCTGTGGCGGGAAGGACACCACGCGCTCACGGGTGTCCACGCGCTCGCGCACGCGGTCAATGTAGGGCACGAGGAACGTCAGCCCGCCGGACGCGGTGCGGGTGTAGCGGCCGAGGCGCTCAATAACCGCCGCTTCCCCCTGCGGGATCAGCTTGATAGACGCGGTGAGAACTGCCACCACCAGCGCGATGATGACGAAGAATGTGATAAACCCTCCCATTTAGGGCTCCTTCCACACGACAGCGACGGGGCCGTCAATATCGTAAACGGTCACGCGGGATCCCGCCGGGATGGTTTCCGCCGGGTCGAGGCCGCGGGCGGACCACAGGGAGCCGTCGAGACGCACCTGGCCGTTACCGCCCACGATGTCCTCGACGACCTCGGCCGTGCTGCCCACGAGCGCCCGCGGCGAGTCGTCCAACACCAGCGGCTTTTCCATCCGGCGGCGCAGCGGCGGGCGCAGGAAGAACCAGAACAGCGCGGACGAGGCGGCGAACACAGTGACTTCCGCCCACATGGGCACGCCTGCGAGCGCCACGAGCGCGGTGGTCAGGGCGCCCGCGCCGAGCATGAGCAGCGTCAGCTCGCCCACGGTCAGTTCCAGCAGCGCCAACAGCGCCGCGGCCAAAAACCAAAGCAAAGGTCCCACGTGTTTTACCTTACATCTGTCTAGAGGTCGTGTTTCGACAATTCGGGGTTGGTGACGAAGTCCACCAGCCGCTCAACTGCCCCGATGAGCGTGGAATCGAGGTCGCGGAAGGTGCTCACCGAGGACGACACGTGGCGCCACCCCTCCTTCGGGTCCGACCATCCGAGGCGGCGGCACACGCCCGTCTTCCAGTCCTCGCCGTAGGGCACCTCCGGCCACGCGGGGATGCCCACGCTCGCGGGCTTCACCGCCGCCCAGATGTCGATGTAGGGGTGGCCGGTGACCAGCACGTGCGGGCCGACGTGTTCCACCAGCCGGGATTCCTTCGTGCCCTCAATCAGGTGGTCCGCCAGCACCCCGATGCGCCGGCCGGGGCCGGGCTGGAACTCATGCAGTCGCTCCTGCAGGTTGTCCAGGCCCTCGAGGTACTCCACCACCACGCCTTCGACGCGTAGGTCGTGGCCCCACACCTGCTCCACAATCGCAGCGTCATGGATACCCTCGACCCAGATACGCGACGGCATGGCCACTTTCGCCTGCGCGTTCTCCACCTTGCGCGAGCCCGAGTTGGACCGCTTCGGCCCCTCGTCGCGCGGCGCGACGTAGCGGGTCAGCGTCACCCGCTGGCCTTCCACCATGAACGCGCCGGGGAGCATTTTGAACAGGCGCTGCGTGCCGTAGCGGTCCTCCAGGCGCACGAAGTCGCCGTCGTAGGTGCGCTCGAACCCGACGACGGCGCCGACAAAATCGTTGCCCACGATCTCCACGATAATGCCGGGTTCCGCCGGCATCTCCGGGTAGCTCGGGCGCTTACTACGCACGTGTCCGCTGAAAATGTCTCCGCTGTACCGGCTATCTCGCATAATGCGTCCGCATTGTATCGGCCCCGTTACACTGGCCCGGATGCACACGCGCGCCGAAGTCTATTCACCCCTGCAAAACACCGCCGTCTGGCTGGCGGCCTGGCTCTACAACGTCGAATCCGCCGACGACACCGTCGACGCGCTCACGGACCTCGGAGGCGCACATTCGTACGGCAGCCTGCCTATGGTGCATTTGCTTCACGACGTCCGCTCCGCCGCCGACCTTTCCACCCCCGGCCCCGCAGTCAGACTCGTCCTTTGGGGCCCGGGCCAGGCGCCGCGGCTTCGGGCAGGCTCGCCCGCGATGGAGGCGCTGACGCAGGCCGGGGCGCTGGTCGTGCGCGGTGCCGGCATGCACCACATCCTGGTGCCGGAGTATTCGGGCAGCGGCGTGAACTGGCGCTGGTTCGAGGACCCGGAGCCGCTGCCCGAGCCGGAGTGGCTCTCGCCTGGCGAGGCCGACCAGCTGCTGTCGCGCGCGACCGAGCAGGCGGCGGTGCTGATCGAGGCCGCAGGCGGGACCCGCAAGGAGCTGCCGAACCCGCGGCTTGCAGTGGGCACGCTCGCGGACTTCTACGACACCCCGGGCCTGCCCGCCGGCGTCACGCCGCGCGCGGCGAAACTGTTCGCGCGGGCAGACCGCGTGGCCGCGACGATTGAGACGGTGACCGACCGCCTGGGCGACCACTCCTTCGACCCCCAGCTTTTCGCCCTGTGGCGCCACGTCCGCTCCGCCCGCATGGCCGGTGTGGCCGATGCGGTGGTGGACTACCAGCGCGAGTGGTCGCGTTAGCGCTGCGGGCGCTTCGCCGGAGCGCAGCAGCCTTCCTTGCACGGCGCGCCGTTGACGGTGCAGCCCTGCACCGAGACCGAAGACAAGGTTTTAGGCTTGACATTCGCGCCAACAGCCTCGGCGATTTCGACCACCATCCCTGCGAACGCGGGCTCGAGCCCGACGGTCGGGGTACGCTCTAAGGTCACGCCCATCTCCTCGCACGCCTGCTTCAGCTCGGTGTCGAGGTCCCAGACCACCTCCATGTGGTCGGTGATGAACCCGATGGGCACGCAGATGAGGTGCTCCATGCCGTCGGCCTTGAGCTCCTGGGCGCGGTCCACCACGTCCGGTTCCAGCCACGGCGTCGCGGGGTTTCCGGAGCGCGACTGCCACACCACTTCAAAGCTGTCTACGCCTGCGTGCTTTGCGACGAGCTCCGCCGCCTCCGCAACCTGCCTCGAGTACAGGTGCTGGTCTGCCGGCCCGCCGGAGTTCTCGTCTGCTGCGGTGGGCACACTATGCGCGGTGAACAGCACGCGGGTGTCGCCGGTCGCCTTCTCTACGGCCGCGCGTAGTCCGGCGGCGACAAGCTCGACGAACGTCGGGTGCCCGTAGAACTGCCACAGCTTCGTGTAGGTGATCTCCGGCGTGACCTCTCGGATGCGCTGGATGTCCTCGTCGTACTGGCGGCAGGCGGAGTAACCGCCCCAGGCGCTGGTGGCGAAGACGAGGACGTTCCTGTGGCCGTCGTCAAGCAATTGCTTGGCTGCCTCCTCGGCGAACGGGTGCCAGTTGCGGTTGCCGAAGTAGACAGGCAGGTCGATGCCGCGCGCCGAAAGCTCGGCCTCGATGTTGGCGATGAGCTCGCGGTTCTGCGCGTTGATGGGGCTGACACCGCCGAAGTGGAAGTAGTGCTCGCCGACCGCCGCAAGACGCTCGCGGGGGATGCCGCGGCCGCGCGTGACGTTCTCGAGAAAAGGAATAACCTCGTCCTCTCCCTCGGGGCCGCCGAAGGAAAGAACGAGGAGTGCGTCGTAGTCGTTGAGAGCCATGCCCTCGAGCTTATCCCGCTAGAGCAGGCGCACCGCGTTCGGAGCCATGCCGGACCAACGCACCGGAGCAATGGTGACGTTCTGGCCGGACTGCGGCGCCTCGATCATGGTGCCGTCGCCGAGGTAGATGGCCACGTGCTGGTTGCCGCCCGGGCCCCAGAACAGCAGGTCACCACGCTGGGCCTCGCTGGCCGGGATCTGCGTGCCACGCTGGTACTGGTAGCCGGTGTAGTGCGGCAGCGCCACGCCGGCGGCCGCGAACGCGTAGAGCACCAGGCCGGAGCAGTCGAAGCCGGACACCGAACCGCCGTTGACGCCGGTGGTCGGGCCGTTGGCGTCGCCGCCGCCCCACACGTACGGGGTGCCGATAGCGGACTGTGCACGCGCGATCACGGTCTCCACCTGGGAGGAGTTCGACACCGCGGCGACAGACTTCTGTGTCTTGGCGGAGACATCAGCAGCCGTCTCAACCTCGGGCAGCACAGTGGACAGGGAATCCGCAGAGTCCGCAGTTTCCGTGGTGTCGGAAGTCTGCTCGACCGTGCCCAGCGCACCGTTCAGCCCATCCGCGAAGGCGGTGACCAGCTCGACGGCATCCGTGTTGGAGCTGTCGAAGGAGCCGTGGTTGGCCGCCACGCCGCCGACCATCGCGATGCCGGCCGCGACGGCGCCGACCTTGGCGATCGTGTCGCTGTCCAGCGCTGGCAGGCCGGCCTGGGACGACAGCGCGGCGATGTCGCTTGCAGAGGAGGTCTGCGCAACAGTGCGCACCGCGTCCACCACGACCTCGCGGCTGGGCTCCGGGGCCTCCGGGGCGTCGTTGGACACGCGCTTGCGCACCAGGTCCACGACCTCTTCGGGCACCTCGTAGGTGGTGTCGCCCTTGGACACGGTCAAGGTGGCCGCGTACGGGTCGGCAGCGATGGCGTTGTCGGGGGCAGCTTCAGCAGCCTCGGCCGACGCAGCATTATCTGCAGACGGGGTTTCTGCGGTTTCAGCCTGCGCCGGGCGCTGCTGCTCCAGGTCCTTCTGCGCGCTATCGAGCTGGGACTGGGCGGCGTCGCGCTCAGCGACGGAGGCTTCGAGCGCGGCGCGGTTTGCGTCGAGAAGCTCGCGCGCGTTTGCCTCGGCCTGCTTCGCCTCGGCCTCGGAAGCGTCGGCGAGCTCGCTCGCCTCGCGCAGCGTGGCCTCCTCATTCGCCGCCTCGGCACGCGCCTGCTCCGCCTCGGCGAGCTTGGCGCGCTTCTCCTCCGAGCGCTGGCGCAGGAAGAACGAGCGGTCGAGCACGTCGCGCTGCGTGTCCTTGCCGCTGACGGCGACGAGCGCGTCACCCGGGCTCGCGCCGCGGTACTGCGAACGGCTCAGCTCGTCGAGCTCGGCGCGTAGGACGTCGACACGCTCCTGGGCTTCGTCGAGACGTCGCTTCGCCTCGTCCTTGCCGCGGCGGGCCTGCTCGGCCTTGACCTGCGCATCGTGCAGGTCCACCAGGGACTGGTTGACGGACTCCTGCAGGCCGCCGAGGTCGAGGTTGAGCGAGTCCACGTTAGCTTGCGCACGGGACACAGCGGTCACGAGTTCGCCCATTGCAGAGGTGGAACTCTGACCGGTGGCGGCCGGGCTGACTAGGCCCGCCGCCAAAGAAACAGTTGCGGCACACGCGGCGGCACCGAGCACATTTCGCGCACGACCAAACCGGGTGCCCCTTTGTGGATTTGCCACGAAGGTGCTCCTCACACCGCCCGTCGCGCACACTTCAGCGGCACTCGGGCGATCAAGAAAACCCGAGGCTTCAAAGCGCAGGCGAAAACCGTGACTAGCGGTTCCACGAGCGGTCTAGATGTTGACTACTGACGCGGCAGCGCGAATCCCGGCTGGCACAGCTCTGCCCTGGAACCTGGTACTCGGCGTGCTTCCCCACATGCCCGAACCTTCGCGGGCGCTTGACTAGAGCGCCCTAACGGTGCCATTGCGTTGCGTGTGACAACCATCGACCCGCGAGCCGATACGGGAACCATACGTCAAGGCAACAAACTTGTATCCCTTTCGTTACAAACAATCTCGCGAGTCAAGGCCATTCACATGATTCACACACGCCTCACCAGCGCAAACTGCAACGGCAGAGCGTTACGTGACGTTTGTCACACTGCCTGGATCACGCTCGTAAAAGTTGACCAAACTGATGAAAACGTGGAATCTGACCTGCGGGTTTCCGGGGTGCGCGTCAACTTTTGCGAGCGAGCGCGTCAAGGCAGCAAGCTTGTCGACGACTACCCGCGGCGGGCGGAGAACGCAGCCGCCGCAGCTACCGCGGCAAGGACGACGAGCACGGCCGCGACCACCAGCGGCCAGTTCAACGAGAACCCGTTGGCAGCGTCGGCGAAGGCGTGGACGCCGGCGACGTAATCCGGTTCGGCGACCATCGCCCGCTCACCGCGCTCCACCTGCGCGCGGGTCAAGGAGTCGCTCACCCCGACGGCGACCTGCGGGGTGCGCACCAGCACTGTGTCGAGACCGGTTTCGGCGGCGGCGTCCTGCGCCAAGTCGCGAAGGTCCGCGATCACCGGCGGGGTCTGCTCGAGCACGATCATCCCCGCGGGGTCGAGGCTGGCGTCGGCGAGAGCGGCTTGCAGTGCCGGACCCAGCTCCGCGTTGACCGGATTGTCGGTGCCGAACGCCACCGAGGACGAGGCGAGCTGAGAGACAAGTTCTTCCAGCGTGGCTTCGGTCTGCATCGGCCTTGCTCCTCGGGTTTCCGGGCGATCTATACGGTCGGTTTTGCAGTGTAACGGTGGGGGCCGGAGGTGCGTCGATAGGCGTAATGCGAAAACATAACGAGCGTACTGTTAATATGGGCGCGGAACTATGGAAGGTCGCTTAAACTGATGGCTTGACCATAGGGTCGCTAACCCCTGATTTGATACGACGAGAATTGGAGCTCACCGTGGCAGAAAGCAAGAACTCGTTCGGTGCCAAGAAGACGCTCGAGGTCGGCGGAAAGTCCTACGACTACTTCGCACTCGACGCCGTCGAAGGCATGGAGAAACTCCCCTACTCCCTCAAGGTGCTGGGGGAGAACCTCCTGCGCACCGAGGACGGCAAGAACGTCACCGAGGACCACATCAAGGCCATCGCGAACTGGGACCCCTCGGCAGAGCCGAGCGTGGAAATTCAGTTCACCCCGGCCCGCGTCCTCATGCAGGACTTCACCGGCGTGCCGTGCGTGGTCGACCTTGCAACCATGCGTGAGGCCGTGAGCACCCTCGGCGGCAACCCGGACCAGGTCAACCCGCTGAACCCGGCCGAGATGGTCATCGACCACTCCGTGATCATCGAGGCATTCGGCTCCGAGAACGCCATCGACAAGAACGTCGAGATCGAGTACCAGCGCAACGAGGAGCGCTACCAGTTCCTGCGCTGGGGTGCAGAGAACTTCTCCAACTTCCGCGTCGTCCCGCCGGGAACCGGCATTGTCCACCAGGTCAACATCGAGTACCTCTCCCGCGTCGTCTTCGACAACGAGGGCCTGGCCTACCCGGACACCTGCATTGGCACCGACTCCCACACCACCATGGAAAACGGCCTGGGCATCCTGGGCTGGGGCGTCGGCGGCATCGAGGCTGAGGCCGCAATGCTGGGCCAGCCGGTCTCCATGCTCATCCCGCGCGTCGTGGGCTTCAAGCTCACCGGCGAGATCCCGACCGGCGTGACCGCAACCGACGTCGTGCTCACCATCACCGAGATGCTGCGCGAGCACGGCGTTGTGCAGAAGTTCGTCGAGTTCTACGGCAACGGCGTCAAGGAAATCCCGCTGGCGAACCGCGCCACCATCGGCAACATGTCCCCGGAGTTCGGCTCCACCTGCGCGATCTTCCCGATCGACGAGGAGACCATCAACTACCTGCACCTGACCGGTCGCTCCCAGGAGGACATCGACCGTGTCGAGGCGTACGCCAAGGCGCAGGGCATGTGGCTGGAGCAGGACGCCGAGGAGGCCGAGTACTCCGAGTACCTCGAACTGGACCTGTCCACCGTCGTCCCGTCCATCGCCGGCCCGAAGCGCCCGCAGGACCGCATTCTGCTGTCCGAGTCCAAGAACACCTTCCGCAAGCAGCTGCCGGACTACAACACCGCAGGCGAGGGCACTGAAGAGCCGGTTCGCGCCGAGAAGGTCGACGCCGTCTCCTACAACGAGTCCTGGGCCGCCAACGGCGAGTCCGCCGCTGAGGGCGCAGAGGGCCGCGCTTCCAAGCCGGTCATCGTCGAGTCCCCGAAGGGCGGCGAGTACACCCTGGACCACGGCTTCGTGGCCATCGCTGCCGTGACCTCCTGCACCAACACCTCCAACCCGTCCGTCATGGTCGGCGCCGCCCTGCTGGCACGCAAGGCCGCCGAGAAGGGCCTGAAGGCCAAGCCGTGGGTCAAGACCATCATGGCTCCGGGCTCCCAGGTCGTGGACGGCTACTACGAGCGCGCTGACCTGTGGAAGGACCTGGAGGCCGTCGGCTTCTACCTCTCCGGCTTCGGCTGCGCATCCTGCATCGGCAACTCCGGCCCGCTGCCGGCCGAGGTTTCCGACGCCGTCAACGAGTTCGACCTCACCGCAACCGCCGTGCTGTCCGGCAACCGCAACTTCGAGGGCCGCATCTCCCCGGACGTGAAGATGAACTACCTCGCGTCCCCGCTGCTGGTCATCGCATACGCCATCGCCGGCACCATGGACTTCGACTTCGAGACCCAGCCGCTGGGCCAGGACACCGACGGCAACGACGTTTTCCTCAAGGACGTCTGGCCGTCCACCGAAGAGATCGAAGAGACCATCGCAGGCACCATCTCCCGCGAGATGTACGAGGCCGACTACGCCGACGTGTTCAAGGGCGACGAGCAGTGGCAGGGTCTGGACATCCCGACCGGCAAGACCTTCGACTGGAACGAGGACTCCACCTACATCCGCAAGGCGCCGTACTTCGACGGCATGCCGGAGGAGCCGGAGGCAGTCCAGGACATCGAGGGCGCACGCGTGCTGGCCAAGCTGGGCGACTCGGTGACCACCGACCACATCTCGCCGGCTTCCTCCATCAAGCCGGGCACCCCGGCCGCGAACTACCTGGACGCCAACGGTGTCGAGCGCAAGGACTACAACTCCTTCGGCTCCCGCCGCGGCAACCACGAGGTCATGGTCCGCGGCACCTTCGCCAACATCCGCCTGCGCAACCAGCTGGTGGACGAGCAGGGCGGCTACACGCGCGACTTCACCCAGGAGGGCGCACCGCAGGCCTACATCTACGACGCCGCGATGAACTACGCCGAGAAGAACATCCCGCTGGTGGTCATCGCCGGCAAGGAGTACGGCACCGGTTCCTCCCGCGACTGGGCTGCGAAGGGCACCAACCTGCTGGGCGTGAAGGCCGTCATCGCCGAGTCCTTCGAGCGCATCCACCGCTCGAACCTCATCGGCATGGGCGTGCTGCCGCTGCAGTTCCCGGAGGGCCAGTCCCACGAGTCCCTCGGCCTGGACGGCACCGAAACCTTCACCCTGACCGGCATCACCGAGTTCAACAACGGTGAGATCCCGGCGACGGTCCACGTCAAGGCTGAGAAGGACGGCGCCGACGCCGTCGAGTTCGACGCAGTGGTCCGCGTGGATACACCGGGTGAGGCGGAGTACTTCCGCCACGGCGGCATCCTGCAGTACGTGCTGCGCCAGATGGTCAAGAGCTAACAGGCTTTCGGCCGTCGTTTCAGGGGCCCCGCACGCCGCGGGGCCCCTTCCCCATTTTTCTTTCACTATCTGGAGCCCGAAGGAGCCCCCTCATGCCGATTGTCAGCGACGAAGAGCTGCAGCGCCGCCGCGGCGAGATCATCGATGCCGCACGCGCCTGCTTCGCACACTACGGCTACGAGGGGGCCACCGTGGCCCGCCTGGAAGAGGCCACCGGCAAGACCCGGGGCGCGATCTTCCACCACTTCGGCGACAAGGAAACACTGTTTCTCGCCATCGCCGAGGCGGACGCAGAAAGGCAGGCCCAGGTGGTCAGCGAACGTGGTTTGGTGGAGGTCATGCGCGGCATGCTCGTGGACCGCAGCTCCAACGACTGGTTCACCACCCGCGCCGAGATCCTGCGCAAGCTGCGCACCGACCCCGAATTCGAGGCGCGTTGGCGCGAGCACCAGGAGGTGCTTGACCGTGCGGTCCGCGAGCGCTTGGAGTCCAACAAGCAGATGCGTGACGACGTCCCCGTCGCCGTGGTCCAGACCTACCTGGAGACAGTGCTCGAGGGCTTCATCACCAAGCTCGCCTCCGGCGAGCCAGTGGAGCGGCTCGAGGAAATGCTCGACGTGGTAGAGCAGTCAGTCCGCGGGTAATTCCGAAAAATAGACTAAGCGGTATAGAATTGCCGCTATGTCAAAGCTGCTTTTCCTCTCACTTCGCAACGGCGAAATTGGGCCGGACGTCGCCCACGCCGAGTACCACGACGCCCTGCGCGCCACGGGCTTGAGCGAAGTGGACATGGAACTGCGCGTCATCGACTCCCCCGACTCCGAGCTCGGCCCCCTCGACCCCGTCAGCGGCATCATCGTCGGCGGCTGCTCGCTGAACGTGACCAACCCCGAGCGCGACGCGTGGCACAAGCGTATCGACGACATCCTGTCCGCCACCGTCGAATCGGGCAAGCCCGTCTTCTTCGTCTGCTTCGGCATCTCTTGGCTGGTGGACCACCTCGGCGGCGAGGTCGGACGCACCCACCCCGAGCCGTCCGGCCCGACCACCGTGAACGTGGTGGCCGAGGATGCGCTCGCCGGCCCCAGCGGCACGTTCACCGCGCTGACGGGGCACACCGAGAACCCGGTGCGCGTGCCAGATTCTGTCACCGTGGTGGCCACCGCGCCCGACGGGATGGTGCAGATGGTCCGCTACACCGACCGGGTGTGGGCCACCCAGTTCCACGCCGAGATGGACGCCGACGCCATGCGCACCCGCATGGACTTCTTCCACGACTACGGCTACTTCCCCGCCGAGGAGTACGCGCGCATCGTCGCCGACCTGCCCAACCACGACGTGAGCCGGGCGAACGGGCTGCTGCGCACCTTCGCCCGGCTCTGCACCGAGGGCCAGTTCGACTAGATCTCGGAGACCTTCGCCTCTCCGCCCTCGAAGTCCAGCGGGTTGCGGTCGAACGGCTCGCCGCGGCCGACCGATTCCACGATCACATCCGCCACGAGCTCGCGCGGGGTTTCCGACGAGGGGTCCCTTTGGTCGTCGAGAAGCGCGATGCCCTCCGACGGATCATCCGTGAGGCGGGTAGGGCCGAGGATCTGATACGGCAAGTCAGAGGCGAGCAGCCGCTTGTCGACGGCCTTCTTCGCCTCGACGTAGGCGTACCACGCCCCGCCGTCGTCCTCCGTGGTGGCCTCGGCGGCGCCCGCGTAGGAGACCATGACGGTAAACGGTGCGAACTCGCCGAGCTCCTCGAGCGCGTCGATCATCGCCATCGCCGCGTCGCGGTCCACGGCAAAGGTGCGCTCGGCGGAGCCGCCGCCGGCGCCCGCGGACCACACGACCACGTCGAACGGGGTGAGCAGGCGGGCCCAATCTTCCTCGTCGAGGGTGGTCAGGTCGCGGACGATGGCGGTCGCGCCGTCGTCGACAAGCTGTTGCACATGATCGGGGTTGCGCACGAGCGCGCTGACGCTGTGGCCAGCTGCGACGAGCTTGGGGACGGAATGGCGCGAGACGTTGCCGCCCGCACCGAGAACGAGAACGTGTTGAGATTGCTTAGGTGTTTCCATAACGCCCACCGTAACGCTATTTCTGCGCCTATACTTTGCGCATGCACGCAATTATTACGACCACTGGTAAGGACCGCCCCGGCGTCATCGCCGCAGTTGCTAAGACCGCCGCGGACGAGGGGCTGAACATCCTCGATGTCTCCCAGACCATCATGGACGACTACTTCACCATGATCATGCGAGTCGCGCTGCCCGATGGCGAGGTGGACATGGGCGCGCTGCAGGAGGCGTTCGACGCCGCCGGTAAGCCGCTCGGCATGGTCGTGCGCATCCAGTCCGAGGCCCTGTTCAGCGCCATCAACGACATCTAAGGGGCGGCTATGAATTTCGAGTTTTCAGACGCGCGGTTCCTCGACGTCATCCGCATGATCGAGGACTACCGCCTGGACATCCGCACCGTGACGATGGGCATTTCGCTCATCGGCTGCACCCGCCCCACGATGGAAGCCACCGCGCACGCGGTGTACGACCGCGTGATGGAACGCGCGCGTGACCTGGTGCCGGTGTGCGAGGGCATCGAGCGCGAACTGGGCATCCCGATCGTGAACAAGCGCATCTCCGTCACCCCCGTCGCGCTGGTTGCGGCGGGCGCGGACGGCAACCCGGTCGAGATTGCCCGGGCGCTGGACCGCGCGGCCGGCGAACTCGGCGTCAACTTCGTCGGCGGCTACTCCGCGCTGGTGGAAAAAGGCGGCACGACCGCTGATAAGCGCCTGATCAATTCCATTCCGGAGGCGCTAAGCGAAACCGGCAACGTGTGTAGCTCGGTCAACGTGGCGTCGTCACGCGCCGGCATCAACATGAACGCCGTGGCCAAGATGGGCGAGATTGTCAAAGAGGCCGCGGAGGCGACCGCGGACCGCTCCTCCATCGCCTGCGCCAAGCTGGTCGTCTTCGCCAACGCCGTGGGCGACAACCCGTTCATGGCCGGCGCGTTCCACGGCATTGAGGAGCCGGACACGGTGATCTCGGTCGGTGTGTCTGGTCCAGGTGTGGTGGACAACGCGATCACCCCGCTGAAGGGGGCGAGCCTGAACGAGGTCGCCGAGGAGATTAAGAAGGCCGCGTTCAAGATCACTCGCGCGGGTCAGCTCGTGGGGACGATGGCTGCGGAGCGCCTCGGCGTGCCGTTTGGCATCGTGGACCTCTCGCTCGCGCCGACGGCGGAGATGGGCGATTCTGTGGCGCACGTACTCGAGCGCATGGGCCTGGACCAGGTGGGCACGCACGGGACTACTGCTGCGTTGGCACTGCTCAACGACGCCGTGAAGAAGGGCGGCATGATGGCCTGCTCCCGCGTCGGCGGCCTGTCCGGCTCGTTCATCCCGGTCTCCGAGGACAAGGGCATGATCGACGCGGTTCATAGCGGCGCGATCTCCATGGACAAGCTCGAGGCGATGACCTCGATCTGCTCCGTGGGCTTCGACATGATCGCCATCCCCGGCGACACTTCAGCGGAGCTCATCGCAGGCATGATTGCCGACGAAGCCGCGATCGGCGTGATGAACCACAAGACCACCGCCTCGCGCCTGATCCCGGTGCCCGGGACCAAGCCCGGCGACGAGGTGAATTTCGGCGGCCTGCTCGGCTACGCACCGGTCATTCCGGTGAACACGGTGGGGAACGACGAGTTCATCCACCGCGGCGGGTTCATCCCCGCGCCGGTGCACGGGTTCAGGAACTAACGCTTCTTTCCGAACGCGAACCAGGCGACCCATCCCAGGGTGTTGACTGCGCCGATCACCGGGGTCCACAGCCACTTCGGGCCGCGCACTCGCTTTGAGTTGGTGCGCGCCAGGTCGCGCAGCGCGAAAGCCTTACCAGCGGTGTCGATGGTGGCGAGCACGCCGGCAATGGTCTTCTGGTCGGAAGAAAGGCCGTTCCAGGCGTCCTTGATGGTGTCGATGATGTCGTTGTTTCTTGCCATATTGCGAGTGTAGCGGGCTGCTTTCGGGGTCCACGCTTCGTCCGTCGATAAGCAAGATGCTCACTATAGTGGACAAACTCTTGTGCGGTTTATGTTTCGGTTTATACGTTCGCGGAAACGAAACTTCCGAACCGAAGGAGGCCGCAAATGCAACGTCGTAAAATTCTGCACATCATTACCGAACGCGTTAACTGCGAACCCCGCGGGATCACAGTCGATTCAAACACTATGCAGTTCGAGTGGATTCTCGGTGACATCATCCTTTCTGGATATATTCCATAGAATTGAATCTATTTTTTTCAGGGGTTGAGGTAAGGAACATCTCTACAAAACCAGAGCCCTGGAGCATTTCGTCCCACTCGATAGATTCTTCATTTTTACTTAAATCAGGGAATCTTCCCCAAAGACGAACAACTTTTCCTTCGTGAAGTCCAGGGTTAAAGAGATCGAAGTGGTACCAGAGCTGATTTTCGGGGGAGCCGCTGTTTCTTCCCGCTTGGATGCCGACTCCTGCTAAAATTGTTTCCTCTGGAAGTATGGTGTCTTGAAACATTTGGGTGGATATATTTTTCAAAAACTTGATTTCATCAGTCGTGATAGAAATAAATTGATTGATGACTATTCTCCTAGCGGTAGAAAGCAGTGATTATTCCGACAGGTCGGCCGTCTCCGCTCACGGGATCTACTCGCTCTGTGGCAACAACCGTCATAACTCTTCCATTGATTGGGTAAGAGCATTCTTTCTTGCCATTTCCTGCATTTAAGCCGCCTTTGCAGTCGGGGGCGTTATGTAAAACTGTGTCAATCTCTGTAGTGGCTGGAACGAAACCGCCGTGACTGTCCTTGATCTGAGAAAGCCCAAAACCAACACTGCCGGGCTCATCTCCCTGCCCTACGCGGAGTGGAAGATCCTCGCCTTTCGGGCCAATGATTGTTTGGCTAATAGTCCAGTCAATTGGCTGAGCGGCCACTGCAGTGGGGGAAACAAGTAACCCGATAAATGCCACCAAAGTGGCGGATAAAAATTTCTTTACTTTCACGGGCAACACCCTTCAAAAATATCTGGAAGATATGCGACGGGAGAGAATAAACCTTTGGCGCTGATGTTGGGGTCAAGTGAGACATGAATCAAAAAGGAAACCCTGTCTCATTAATTATGATGGTTTAGCTCTCCGTTTCCCGCAAGACCTTTTGTGAATATATAAATTAATTTATTCAGAATCGACACCTCAGATCCTTTTCGGGGGCTGGAGCAGGCACTTACTTGGGTGTTCCACTGGAACTCAACGCCATTCGGCGCGAACGTCATTGGCAAGCTTCTTGATGTCCACAGCGAAGAATATTTGACGTTGGATTACGCTCGAGGTGAGGTGACCCCGCAGGTCAGTGGGATGCCGAAGATGCGCAGCGCGCTAACCCCAGACGACGTGTATCCCTTATTCGAGCTGGTCTGGGCCAAAAATGAGCCAGACCCATACGGAGAGACGCCGAAGTTTCCGAAGCTCTCGGCGGTGCGGCTCATTTGCGAACGCAGTGGAGAGCTCGCCTCCGGCATTGACGTCTTCTACCCAGTGGGCGGTGAAGATGCCATAGAGAAGTTCCTACCCCGAGTTCGTTGGGGCCAGACAGTCGATTCACTCTTCTCCGACCTCTGGCACTTCGGAGAGCTGAACGACTTGGTGAAACCGTTTCAATGCCTGAAAATCGGAAACGAGTACGCGACTACGACACCGCCACCGCGCGAGGTTGACTGCCCGATGGTCACCGTTGATGTCCCCAACGAGTCGCTCCGGCTAAGTAAGGCCGACGGCGAGTTGCTGATGATTGTGGACCTCACCGATGAGGCCGTTGAGCGGATGTTGGCCGAATTTAGGCGGCTAGTGGACCCCTGGGCGCAGCCTCGGATGCCCGTCGGTTCTCATCCCGACTATGAGCCCTGGGCTGGCGCTGTGCCATTCTGAAAAATGTGATCCTAGTAACAGTTTTTCTCCTTATGTGTTCGATGGTGGACATAGATCCTGTTTATGTCGGGGCGGCTTGTAGGTTAATCGTAAACCCATTCGATTAGGCAACTTGAAAGGAGGGCGAAATGACCGTTGAACTGCGAAAGCACGTCGACACAATCATTCATGCCCTCCTGGCCATGAAGGACCTGTGTGCAGACCCCGATGCGGTCGAGTTCGAGGAGGTTCGGGAGGATTTCGAGCGCCTCGAAGCAATATTCAACGTGAAGGCTACGCTCGACGCGCTTTTCGCGTACGTGTGCGAGCGTGACGACGCCGGGCGCGTCGTCGGCTCAAAGCACGCCAATCAGTACCTTCAAAAGAAGCTCGGGTTGGAGCCCAAGGACGCTTACGACCGTCTCGCCCGAGGCCGGGACTACTACGGTGAGCCCGAGGTTGAAGAGGAGCAGGTCACCGACCTGTTCGATACCGATTGTGAGGAAACCCCCGCGGATCCGGCGGCGGAGGCAGAGCGGGAGGAAGCGACCCGCGAGGCTGCTCGAGCGGCTGCCCGCGAAGAGGCGCGGCGCAAGCAAGAAGAAGCCCGCCGTGCCGCCGAGCGAGTGAACGCCGAGAAACAGCGCGTGATCCGCCAAGAGCTAGACAAGCTTGTCGGGGATGCGAAGGGAGCGCGTGCCCGTCTCCAGGCGGACGCGCTCGCGGAGGCTCCTCGACGTTCCGTGAAAGATTTGCGCGCCACCGTGCGCCGCTGGGTCGAGCGCGAGAACCGCAAGCACGTCGAGCCTACGAACCCGAACGCGGGCATGGAAAACCGCGGGCTGCACATCGGCGCCCAGCGCGCAGACGGGACATGCCGGATAACTATCGATGCCGTGGCCTCTGATTCAGCGCTGTTCAAAGCGCTGAGCGATAAGGGGTTGGTGCCCAACTCGAACCTCCCCGAGGGTGTCGAGGATTACCGCACGCCGTCGCAACGCAGGTACGACCAGTTCTCCGAGGTACTCAAGCATTACGACGCCTGCGCGAAACCAACCGGCGGCGGGTGCGCATCCGTGGTTGTGTCGGTGACGCTGGACGAACTGGCGGAGGCCGGGCCGACCACCAAGTTCGCCACCAACACCGGAATCGAGCTCGACGCCTTCGACCTCGTGCGTTTGGGCATGGATGGAACGTCCGACTTCGTGCTGACTGTCGACGACGCAACGTCGTTGCCGTTGAACCTCTACCGGACGCGGCGATTGGCGTCGCTTGCGCAGCGGATCACGTTGCTGGCGGTGCAGGGCGTGTGCGCCTGGACCGGCTGCACCGCCCCGCTCACAGAGACGGAGATCCACCACATCACATCGTGGCTGCAAGGCGGCGACACCAACATCGATAACCTCACAGCGCTGTGTCGGACCCACCATCGCTGCAACAACGACTTCAAAGACCACAGAAACAACACCAGTCACATGGATGTGGACCCGGCGACGGGTCGGGCCGGGGTGAAGGAACCCGGGTGCGCAACCTTACAGTTCAACCATGCAGATGCGGCCGAGCATTCGGCGGTCAACAGGATACGAAAGAGACACCGGCAGCGGAATCGAGCAATCGTGCCCGATCCGGGTGGCGGTACGGCCTCATCAGAAACCCGAGTACCACCAGAACCGCCGGATCCACCTCCCCCACGGGAGCCGGTGGAACCCCCGCCATGGGCGAAGGGGCAAGACCCGTACCCGCCGTTCTAGATGCGCCCGAGCAGGTCGGGAAGTTTAGGCGAGCTCGACGATCTCCATGTACTCGTCGCTCCACATGTCCTCGTCGCCTTCGGGCATGATGATGACCCGCTCCGGCTCAAGCGCGCGCACCGCGCCCGGGTCGTGGGTGACCAGGACGACGGCACCCGTGTAGGTCTTGAGCGCGTCGAGGACCTGCTCGCGGGATTGGGGGTCGAGGTTGTTGGTGGGCTCGTCGAGGAGCAGCACGTTCGCGCGCGAGGAGACGAGAGTCGCCAGCGCTAGGCGGGTCTTCTCGCCGCCCGAGAGCGTGCCCGCGGGCTGCTCCAGCTTGTCGCCCGAGAACATGAAGGCGCCGAGCAGGCCGCGCAGGTCCTGCTGGCCTGCATCGGGGCAGGCCTCGATGGTGTTCTCCCAGACGCTCTTGTCACCGTCGATGGTGTCGTGCTCCTGGGCGAAGTAGCCGATCTTCAGCCCGTGGCCCGAGACCACGCCGCCCTCGCCGTCGGTGCGCTCCACCCCGGCGAGCAGCTTGAGCAGGGTGGTCTTGCCGGCGCCGTTGGTGCCCAGCACGACCACGCGCGAGCCCTTGTCCACCGCTAGGTCGACGCCCGCGAAGACCTCGAGGGAGCCGTACATCTTGGTCAAACCCTTGCCGAACAGCGGGGTCTTGCCGCACGGCGCCGGCTCCGGGAAGGAGATGGAGGCGACCTTGTCGGCCACCCGGACCTCGTCGAGCTCCCCCATCATGCGCTCGGCGCGCGCCATCATCTGCTTCGCGGCCGAGGCCTTCGTGGCCTTCGCGCCCAACTTCGCGGCCTGCTTCTGCAGGGCTGAGGCCTTCTTCTCGGCGTTGGCGCGCTCGCGGCGGCGCCGGGCCTCGTCGAGGGCGCGGGCATCCTTGTACTTGGAAAAGCCCATGTTGTACACGTCGGCCTCGGCGCGCACCGCGTCCAAGAACCAGACCTTGTTGCACACCGCGTCGAGCAGCTCGACGTCGTGGGAGATCATGATCAGCCCGCCCTCGTGCTTGGACAGGAAGTTGCGCAGCCAGGAGATGGAATCGGCGTCGAGGTGGTTGGTCGGCTCGTCGAGAAGCAGGGTGGTCTGGGACTTGCCCGAACCTTGGCGCGAAGCGAACAGGATCTGGGCGAGCTCCACGCGGCGGCGCTGGCCGCCCGACAGGGTCTTCAGCTGCTGGTCCAGGATGCGCTCCGGCAGCCCCAGGTTGTCGCAGATCTGCGCTGCCTCCGCGTTCGCCTCGTAGCCGCCGAGCGCCTGGTAGCGCTCCTCAAGGCGGGAAAACTTCGCGATGGCCTTGTCGCGCTCCTCCCCGTCCGTCTCCTCCATCAGCTTCTGCTGCTTGGCCATCGAGCGCTGGATCTGGTCCAGGCCGCGGGCCGAGAGCACGCGGTCGCGGGCGGTCTGCTCGATGTCGCCCTCCTTGGAGTCCTGCGGGAGGTAGCCGATCTCGCCCGAGCGGGTCACCGAGCCGCCGTAGGGTTCGGTCTCCCCCGCCAGGATGCGCATCGTGGTGGTCTTGCCGGCACCGTTGCGGCCGACCAGGCCGATGCGGTCGCCGGGTTGGACGCGGAGGTGCTGGCCGGGGGCGTCGAGAAGTGTGCGCGCGCCGACGCGGACCTCGAGATCATTGGTGACAATCACGGGGAAACTGTATCAACAGCCCCCAAATCGAGATCTACTTCTTCGAGGCGGAGCGCACGACCCACCAAATGAGCGCTAACGGGAGCAAGAGCAGTCCGCCAGTGCCGAGTATGATCAGGACCTCACTGAGAGCCAAGTTCATAATAACCTCCTCGAAATGTGAATTCCCCCTCAGGGTAACAACCTGGGGGGAATTCAAGAGGTGCTCTACACCGCGAACCCGAGGGCGCGAAGCTGCTCGCGGCCCTCTTCGGTGATGAACTGCGGGCCCCACGGCGGCATCCAGACCCAGTTGATCTCCAAGTCGTCCACTGCCGTGTTGTTCACGACCGACAGGGTGGCCTGCTCCTCGATCACGTCGGTGAGCGGGCACGCCGGCGACGTCAGCGTCATATTGATCACCGCGACGGTTTTGCCCTCGCGCTCCTCGATCCAGGTGTCGTAGACCAAGCCGAGGTCGACGACGTTGATACCCAGCTCCGGGTCGATCACGTCGTGGAGGTACTCCTCCACCTCGCCGATGAGCTTGAGCTGCTCCTCGGTCTGCTGTGGGCGCTCCGCCTGCTTGTCCGGTTCAGTCATAGCTACTCCTTCTCTTCCGGGGCGTCCGATTCTCCCAAGGCGTCCGACGTCGCCGCCTGGAACGCCTTCCACCCCAGCAGCGCACACTTCACGCGCGCCGGGAACTTGGCTACACCGGCGAACGCCACGCCGTCGCCGATCTTGGATGCATCGCCCTCGACGGTGCCACGCGAGGTGATCATCTCGTCGAAGGCGGCGAGCTTCGACATCGCCTCGTCGACAGGCAGCCCGATGACCTCCTCGGCCATCACCGAGGTGGAGGCCTGGGAAATCGAGCAGCCCTCGGCGTCGTAGGAGACGTCCTCGACAGTCGAGCCGTCCTCCGACAGGTGCACGCGCAGCGTCAGCTCGTCGCCGCACGACGGGTTGACGTGGTGCACCTCCGCCTCGTACGGCTCGCGCAGCCCCGCGTGCTGCGGGTTCTTGTAGTGGTCCAGGATGACTTCCTGGTACATGGATTCGAGGTTCATCGCGCGAAAAACTCCTTCGCTTTGCTAATCGACGACACCAAGGTATCAACCTCATCCAGCGTGTTGTACAGGTAGAAGCTCGCCCTGGACGTGGACTGCATGTCCAGGCCACGGTGCAGCGGCCACGCGCAGTGGTGGCCCGTGCGGATGGCAACGCCCTCGGAATCGAGCACCTGGCCCAGGTCGTGCGGGTGCACGCCCTCGACCGTAAAGGCGATCGCGCCGCCGCGGTTGTCGGCGGTGAGCGGGCCGGCGATCCGGAGGCCGTCGATACGCTGCATTTGCTCCAGGGCGTAGGCGGTGAGCTCGCGCTCGTGCGCGGCGATGTCTTCCATGCCGATTTCGGTGAGGAAGCGCACCGCCTCACCGAGCCCCACGACCTGCGAGGTCATCTGGGTGCCGGCCTCGAACCGCTGCGGCGCCGGCGCGTAGGTTGAGCCCTCCATGCGCACGACCTCGATCATGGAGCCGCCCGTGAGGAACGGCGGCAGCTCGTTGAGGTGCTTCGAGTACAGCGCGCCCACGCCGGACGGGCCGCACATCTTGTGCCCGGAAAACGCCGCGAAGTCGACGTCGAGGGCGTGGAAGTCCACCGGCATGTGCGGCACCGACTGGCAGGCGTCCAGCACAGTCAGGGCGCCAACCGCCTTAGCGCGGCGCACCATCTCGGCCACGTCGGCGTGCGCGCCGGTGACGTTGGACTGGTGGGTAAACGCCACCACCTTGACGGTGTCGTCGAGCTCGAGCGAATCGAGGTCGATCCGGCCGTCCTCGGTCATCGTGTACCACTTCAGCGTCGCTCCGGTGCGGCGCGCGAGCTCCTGCCACGGCACGAGGTTGGCGTGGTGCTCGAGCTCCGTGACCACGATGGTGTCGCCCTCGCCCACGGAGAACGAGCCGGCGCGGGAATCGCCCAGCACGTACGCGACCAGGTTCAGCGCCTCGGTGGCGTTCTTCGTGAACGCGATCTCGTCGCCCCTGGCGCCCACGAACGCGGCGATGGCCGAGCGTGCGGACTCGTAGGCGTCGGTGGCCTCCTCCGCCAGCTCGTAGGAGCCGCGGTGCACGGGCGCATTGCAGCCGAGCACGAAGTCGCGCTCGGCATCCCACACGCGCTGCGGACGCTGCGACGTCGCCCCCGAATCCAGGTACACCAGCGGCTTGCCGCCGCGCACGGTGCGAGACAGGATCGGGAACTCCTTGCGGATGGCTGTTACGTCGAGCGCCATTAGATGAACTTCTCGTAGCCCTCGGCCTCGAGCTGGTCGGCGAGGGATGCATCGCCGGTCTGCACGATCTTGCCGTCGGCAAAGACGTGGATGAAGTCGGGCTTGACGTAGTTCAGGATACGCTTGTAGTGCGTAATCATGAGCACGCCGCCGCCGGTCTCGTCCTGGTAGCGGTTGATGCCCTCGGAGACGATACGCAGCGCGTCGACATCCAGGCCGGAGTCGGTCTCGTCCATGACCGCGAACTTCGGCTTCATCAGCGCGAGCTGCATGACCTCGTGGCGCTTCTTCTCGCCGCCGGAAAAGCCCTCGTTGACGGAGCGCTCGGAGAAGGAGGCGTCCATCTGCAGCGCCTCGCGGGCGGCATTGAGCTCGCCGACCCACTCGCGCAGCTTCGGGGCCTCGCCGCGCACCGCGGTGACTGCGGAACGCATGAAGTTCGAGGAGGACACGCCCGGCACCTCAACCGGGTACTGCATGGCCAGGAAGAGGCCGGCGCGGGCGCGCTCGTCGATTTCCATGTCGAGGACGTTCTCGCCGTCGAGAAGCACCTCGCCCTCGGTGACCTCGTACTTCGGGTGGCCCGCCAGCGTGTAGGCCAGGGTGGACTTGCCGGAGCCGTTCGGGCCCATGATCGCGTGGGTCTCGCCGCCCTTGATGGTCAGGTTGACGCCCTTGAGGATCGGCTTCGGCTCCTGCCCTTCCTCGGTGGGCAGGACGTTGGCGTGCAGGTTCTTGATTTCCAGGGTGGACATGTATTGCTCCTTTTAGTTTTCGTTGCGCTCGAGCTCGCCGGCGACGCGGGCGATGAGTTCTTCGCGGATCGACTCGACGGGGATCTGGTTGAGGACCTCGTTGAAGAAGCCGCGGATGATCAGGCGGGTGGCGTCTTCCTCGCGGATGCCGCGGGAGCGCAGGTAGAACAGCTGGTCATCGTCGAAGCGGCCGACGGTTGCGGCGTGGCCTGCGCCGGCGATCTCGCCGGTTTCGATCTCCAGGTTCGGGATGGCGTCGGCGCGTGCGCCGTCGGTGAGCACCAGGTTGCGGTTGGTCTCGTAGGTGTCGGTGCCCTTCGCTTCGGCGCGGATGAGCACGTCGCCCACCCAGCAGGTGCGGGCTTCCGGAAGCCTGGAGGCCTTGTCGCCCTGCAGCGCGCCCTTGTACAGCACGTTGGAGCGGCAATTCGGCACCGCGTGGTCCACCAGCAGGCGGTTCTCGATGTACTGGCCCGCGTCGGCGAAGTACACGCCGGTCAGCTCGGCGTCGCCGCCCGGCGCCTCAAAGGCAAGGCGCGGGGTGATGCGGACGATCTCGCCACCGAAGGTGGCCACGTGGTGGCGCAGGGTTGCATCGCGCTTCACGACGATCGACTGCTGGCCCACATGCACCGCATCCAGTTCCCAGTCGGCGTCCACCACGGCGTTGACGCGGGAGCCCTCGCCGATGACCCAGTTGACGTTGTCGGCGTGGGTGCCGGAGCCCGCGTAGCGCACCACAACGGTGGCGGAAGAGTTCGCGCCGGTCTCGACCACGACGGTGCCAAAGGTGGTCTTGTCGGCGCCCGCGCCGGTGATGGTCACGGTGATCGGCTCGGTCAGCTCCGCGTTCGCCGGCACCGAGATCAGGGTCGCGTTCTCGGAGGAGGTCCACGCCTGGGCGGCGACACGGTCGACGGGGGCGCCGGCGGCGGTCACGCGCTCGTCGTCAAGCGAAACCTGCTCGACTGCGACCTCGCTGGGACCCTCCACCGCAATCTGCGCCTCGGCCTGCGGGGCGAACTCGCCGTTGTGCAGGCCGCGCAGGCGGCGCAGGGAGATGAAGCGCCAGACCTCGTCGCGGCCGCCCGGGACCTCGAAGTCCTCCACGTTGAAGGAGGAAAACAGGTCGCCCTTGTTGTTGTGCGTGGTGGCGTTTTTGACGGTTTCGGCCATTTAGCCCACCGATCCTTCCATTTGCAGCTCGATGAGGCGGTTCAGCTCGAGGGCGTACTCCATGGGCAGCTCCTTGGCGATCGGCTCGACGAAGCCGCGCACGATCATGGCCATGGCCTCTTCCTCGGCGATGCCGCGGGACATGAGGTAGAACAGCTGGTCCTCGGAGACCTTGGACACTTTCGCCTCGTGGCCCAGGGTCACGCGGTCGTTGCGGATGTCGTTGTACGGGTAGGTGTCCGAGCGCGAGATGTCGTCCACCAGCAGCGCGTCGCACTCCACGTTGGACGCAGAGTCGTGGGCGTTGGCGTTGATCTGCACCAGGCCCCGGTAGGCCGCGCGGCCGCCGCCGCGGGCGACGGACTTGGACACGATGGACGAGGAGGTGTGCGGCGCCATATGCGTCATCTTCGCGCCGGTGTCCTGGAACTGGCCCTCGCCAGCGAACGCAACGGAGAGCACCTCGCCGCGGGCGTGCTCGCCGGTCATCCACACGGCCGGGTACTTCATGGTCACCTTGGAGCCGATGTTGCCGTCGACCCACTCCATGGTCGCGCCCTCTTCAGCCTTCGCACGCTTGGTGACCAGGTTGTAGACGTTGCTGGACCAGTTCTGGATGGTGGTGTAGCGGCAGCGGCCGCCCTTCTTCACGATGATCTCCACCACCGCGGAGTGCAGCGAGTCCGACTTGTAGATCGGGGCGGTGCAGCCCTCGACGTAGTGCACGTAGGCGTCCTCGTCGACGATGATGAGGGTGCGCTCGAACTGGCCCATGTTCTCCGTGTTGATGCGGAAGTAGGCCTGCAGCGGGATGTCCACGTGGACCCCCGGCGGGACGTAGATGAAGGAGCCGCCGGACCACACGGCGGTGTTCAGCGCCGAGAACTTGTTGTCGCCGGCCGGGATGACGGAGCCGAAGTACTCCTTGAACAGGTCCTCGTGCTCGCGCAGGGCCGTGTCGGTGTCGACGAAGATGACGCCCTTTTCCTCCAGGTCCTCGCGGATCTGGTGGTAGACCACCTCGGACTCGTACTGCGCGGCCACACCTGCGACGAGGCGCTGCTTCTCCGCCTCCGGGATGCCCAGCTTGTCGTAGGTGTTCTTGATGTCCTCCGGCAGGTCGTCCCAGCTGGCGGCCTGCTCCTCGGTGGAGCGGACGTAATACTTGATGTTGTCGAAGTCGATGTCGGACAAGTCCGCGCCCCAGGTAGGCATCGGCTTTTTGTCGAAGATCTCCAACGCCTTCACGCGCTGGTTGAGCATCCATTCCGGCTCGTTTTTGATGCCGGAGATGTCGCGCACGACCTCTTCGTTCAGGCCGCGGCGCGCGGAGGCGCCGGCGACGTCAGAGTCGTGCCAGCCGTAGTTGTAGGCGCCGATCGACTCGATGATCTCGTCGTCGTTCATCGGCTTCTCAAGGCCTGGTGTGGGCTTCACTTCAGTCATTGTCAGCCGCTCCTTTCGTTGCTGTTCCCGCCGGGCGCGTCCGGGTGCGCGCCGCAGCAAGGGGGATGTTAGTTGTGCAGATTCCGTCGCCGTCGGAGATGAGGGCGAGCGGCTGCACATGCGTATCGACGATCCGCGCCACCGCCTCCCTTTCCGCCTCGCAGAATTCCGGGTGCGCCGCGGCGACGGCGGACACCGGGCAGTGGTGCTGGCAGATCTGGATGCCGGCGTCGGTGCGGTGGACGCTCGGGGCGTAGCCGTGCCTTTCCAGCGCGGCGGCGACGCGGCGCGCCGTCGACTCGGCATCTTCCGCCGGTTCCACGTCGCCGAGGATCTTCTCCACGCGAGCGCGGGCGAAGTCGCGCACCGCGTCTTCGCCCCCGATCTGCTGGATCAGTTCCACGGCGTCGAGCGCGAGACCGTCGTAATGCGAACCGAAGCGCTCCCGGCCCGCGGCGGTGAGCTGGAAGTGCTTGGCCGGACGGCCGCGCCCCTGCTCCTCGCCCGCGACGGCGCGCGGTGCGCAAGGCTCGGCCAGCTGCTCCTCGACGAGCTTGTCCACGTGCCTGCGCACGCCGGCCGCCGAGAGGTCGAGCTCTTCCGCGATGTCGCTGGCCGCTACCGGCCCCCGCTTGAGCAGGACCGACATCACCTGCGAGCGCGTGTCGCCGCCAGCGCGGGACGCGTCCGCAGGAGCGGGGTTGTGGGTTTCCACTGTATCCACGATGGCACCACCTTTCGCTCGATGTGGTCTGGGTCGCTGCCTTTTCACAACACTAGTGTGTTGTAAATATTCCTGCCGCACCGGGTGGGCCCGTGTCGGGGCGCGCCTTAGACTGTTCAACCGTGACTGCACCCGACCGCCCGCACGGCTCCCGACGCGCCCGCCGCGCCCCGCGCGTGAACGTGGCCAGCGAGCTGCCGCGCTTCGGGCGACCCGGGTCCCGCTCGACGCTGCTGCACGACCCGGCCTCGCCTGCGCACAGCGCACCCACAAGCGCGGCTGTGCGGGCCCGCGAGCGCGGCCGTTTCGCCGCGCTGCGCTGGGCAGGGGCCGCCGGAGCGTTCCTGATCGGTTTCGCGGGCATCGGCGGCGGCGCCCTGCCGGTGGTGGAAAACCCGTGGCAGAATTTCCCCTTCGGCGCGGAGATGGGGCGCATGATGCTCGCCTCCAACGCGCTTGTGCTCATCGGCGTCGGCGTGCTGGTGGCGGCGTGGCTGGCCATGGCCCCGTTCGTCGGGGCGTCGCCAGGCGCGGCGCGCGGGGCGCGGGTGAGCAACCCGGAGATGCTGCGCACTTTCATCGCCTGGGTGGTCCCACTTATCGCCACCGCGCCGCTTTTCACCCAGGACATCTACTCCTACCTGGCCAACGGCAGCATCGTGCGCCAGGGGCTCGACCCGTACTCCTCCGGCCCCGTCGAGCTGCTGGGGGTGGAGCACCACCTCGCCCGCTCCGTGCCGTTCATTTGGGCGCACTCGCCTAGCCCGTACGGACCGGTGGCGCTGGGGACCGCGGCGGTGATCTCGCACATCACTGGCGACTCGATCTTCTGGGGCGTGCTCGCCCACCGCGCCGTGTCTGTCGCTGGCATCCTCGCCGCGGCCTGGGCCGTGCTCGCGCTGGCGAAGCGCTGCGGTGTGACCGGCCCGGCCGCTTTGTGGCTGGGCATCCTCAACCCGTTGACGGTGCTGCACATGGTCGGCGGCATCCACAACGAGGCCATCATGATGGGCCTGCTGCTCGTCGGCCTGGAGGTGGGGCTGCGCGGCATCGACCGGCTCGAGAGCAACCGCCGCTCCGGCTGGGCGCTGCTCGCTGCCTCTGCCGCCCTGATCAGCTGCGCCGGCATGGTGAAGGTGATCGGCTTTTTGGCCCTCGGGTTCACCGGCATGGCGCTGGCCCGCCACCTGCGCACCCGCCCGCAGCGCCAGCGCAGCGGCCCCCGCGCCATCGCGACCTCCGCCGCCCTGCACGCGACCATGCTGGCGGCCACCGCCATCGCGGTCTCGCTGGCCTCCGGCATCGGCCTGGGCTGGGTCACCGGCCAAGGCGGCGCCGCCCAGATCCGCAGCTGGCTGTCTCTGACCACCGACATCGGCGTCGCCGGAGGCTTCCTCGGCATGAACCTGGGGCTCGGCGACCACACGGACGCGATGCTCAGCGTGACCCGCTGGGCGGGGCTAACGGTCGCGGCGGCGTTTGCGCTGCGCATGCTGTGGGCCACCTACCGCGGCACCATCCACCCGGTAGGCGGGCTCGGCGTGTCCACCTTCGTGCTGGTGGTGCTGTTTCCCGTCGTGCACCCCTGGTACCCGCTGTGGGCCGTGCTTCCGCTCGCGGCGTGGGCGAACCGCTTTACCTTCCGCGCCTCTGTGGCCGGGTACTCGGCGCTGGTGAGCTTCCTCGTCCTCCCTCGCGGGCTCCGTCTCCAGGCGGGCGCCGTCGCCACGATTTACGGCTCCGCCGTCGTCGGCTTCATCCTCCTGGCGGCGTGCGTAGCGCTCGCGCTTCGGGTGTGGCGGCGCAGGAGGTCTACACTCATCACCCATGAGTGATCACGCGCTGGTCGTCGAAAGCGTTATCAAGCGATTCGGCGAGAAAACGGCGGTTGACGGGCTCTCTTTCACAGCGCGGCGCGGCGAGCTGCTCGCGCTTCTGGGCCCCAACGGAGCCGGCAAAACCACCACCATCGAGATGTGCGAGGGCTTCACCAAACCCACCTCCGGGTCGATCCGGGTGCTCGGCATGGACCCGGTCGCGCATCCGCAGAAGGTGCGCGACCGCATCGGCATCATGCTCCAGGGCGGCGGCTCCTACGCCGGCGTCTCCGTCGAGGAGATGCTCAACCTCGCCGCCAGCTACAACAAGCACCCCCACGACCCGCGCTGGCTCATGGAGCTAGTCGGCCTCCAGGGAGCGGCGAAGACTACCTACCGGCGCCTCTCGGGCGGCCAGCAGCAGCGCCTGTCGCTGGCGCTGGCCCTGATCGGCCGCCCCGAGCTGATCTTCTTGGACGAGCCCACCGCGGGCCTGGACGCCCAGTCACGCATGGCGGTGTGGGACATCATCTCGGCGCTGAAGCGCGACGGGGTGAGCGTCCTGCTCACCACCCACCTCATGGACGAGGCCGAAAGCCTCGCGGACGACGTGGTCATCATCGACCACGGCACCGTCGTCGCCCAGGGCTCCCCGGAGGAGCTCACCAGCCACGAGGAGTTTCCGGTGCTTTCTTTCGACACTGCAGAGGCCTTCGAGGTGCACAAGCTTAACGACGAGCTCACGCCCGCCGGCCTCACCGTCGAGGAGATCCGGCCCCGCAGTTACCGGATCAAGGGCTCGGGCTCGCCGGAGGTCGTCGAGAAGCTGGCGCGCGAGGCCGCACGCCAAGGTGTGCTGATCCGCGAGCTGAGCGTGTCCCACCGCAACTTGGAGGACGTGTTTTTGGACATCACAGGAAGGGAGCTGAGGAGCTAATGAAAAAGCTCACCCCCGGCATTTTCGCCCCGGCGCCGCAGCGGGCGTCCTTCGGCCGGATGGCCGCGGCCCAGGGGCGCATCGAGGCGAAGCTGATGCTGCGCCACGGCGAGCAGCTCCTGGTCAACGTGCTGATCCCGGCGGCGATCCTGCTGGCGGCCCACTTCGCCCCGATTTTGGGCGACAACACCGACTCGGGTGTGCTGGTGCCCATGGTTTTCGCCGTGGCCGCCACCGGTGCGGGCTTTACCGGCCAGGCCATCGCCGTCGCCTTCGACCGCCGCTACGGGGCCTTGAAGCGCACCGGCGCGTCCGGGGTGCCGCCCTGGACCATCATCGTGGGCAAGATCCTCGGCGTGCTGGCTACGGTGGTGGTGCAGCTGGTGGTGCTCGGCGCAATCGCCCTGGCGTTGGGGTGGCGCGTGACCCCCGCCGGCGCCGCGTTCGGGCTGGCCACCCTCCTGTGTGGCGTGGCCGCGTTCACCGCGCTGGGGCTGCTGATGGGCGGCACCCTGCGCGCCGAGCTGGTGCTGGCGCTTGCGAACCTGATCTGGCTGGTGCTCATGGGCATCCTCGGCTGGGTGGGCTACTCCGGCGACATCGCGCACGCCGGGTGGTGGAACGCGGTGCCCACCGTGGCGCTGGCAGGCGCGCTGGTGCAAGCGCTGTCTTTGCAGGTCAACTGGGTGGCGTGGGCCTCACTCGCCGCCTGGGGGGTCGCCGCGGTGACCGCGGCCGTGCGCTTGTTCCGCTTTGACGGCTAGGCGCGATACACTCACCACGATCAACATCGTCCGAAAGTTGGAGAAACAGTGACCGCAACCACAGCCGAGACCCGCCCGAACTCCTGGAGGGAGGCCTGGCGCGACCCGTCACTGAAGCTGCAGCGCACCCTCGCGATGGTGCTGCTGCTGTGCCAGGGCGGCATCACCGTCACCGGCTCGCTCGTGCGCGTGACCGGCTCCGGCCTCGGCTGCGACACCTGGCCGCTGTGCCACGAGGGCTCGCTCGTGCCGGTCGCCGGCGCGGCGCCCTGGATCCACCAAGCCATCGAGTTCGGCAACCGCACCCTGACCTTCGTGGTCGCCGCGGCCGCCGGCCTCGTGCTGTACGCCGTGATCCGCGCCGGGCGCCGCAAGGACATCAAGACCCTGGCCTGGATCTCCCTGCTCGGCGTGGTCGTGCAGGCCGTCATCGGCGGCATCTCCGTGCGACTGGACCTGCGCTGGTGGTCCGTGGCGGTGCACTTCCTGCCGTCGATGGTGCTCGTATTCGTCGCTGCGATGCTCTACATGCGCATCGCCGAGCCCGACAACTCCGCCCCCACCCGCCGCTACCCCGGCTCGGCGCAGACGTGGACGCTCATCGCCGCCGCGGCGCTGTGCCTCGTGCTCATCACCGGCACCATGGTCACCGGCTCCGGCCCGCACTCGGGCGACGCGGGCGCGGGCATGGATGGCCGCCTCGAGATGGACACGCGCGTGCTCGCATACGTGCACGCGGCGTGCATGTACCTCTACCTCATCGCCACGATCATCACCACGGTGCTGCTGCGCAACTCCGGCGCGCCGGAGGACGCAAAGCGCACCGCATACGTGCTCATCGCCATGATTCTGGTGCAATGGGCCATCGGCGTGATCCAGTTCCGCATGGGGGTTCCGCGCTGGACAATCCCGGCGCATATCGCCATGTCGTCGACGGTGGTTGCATTCAGCGGGTTCCTTTTTGCACACGGGAAGCGCAGGTTGCCTACGCTCGTGTGACATGAAAGCAATCGTTGTCACATCCCACGGCGGCCCGGAAGTCCTCGAGTACAAGGACGCCGAGCCGCCACAGCCGTCTGAGGGGCAGTTGCTTGTCGACGTCACGTACGCCGGCATCAACTACATCGACACCTACTACCGCTCCGGAACCTACCCCTCCAACCCGCCGTACATCCCCGGCACGGAGGGCTGCGGCCGCGTGGTGGAAGATCCCAAGGGCGAGATCGCGCCCGGCACCCTCGTAGCCTGGCACGCCGCCCCCGGCTCCTACGCCGAGCAGGTGGCGGTGGACCGCAACCGGCTGGTCGCCGTGCCGGAGGGCGTCGATCCTGCGGTGGCGGCCTCGATGCTGCTGCAGGGCATGACCTCGCACTACCTCCTCCACGGCGTGCGCGAGACGAAGCCGGGCGACACCATGGTGGTCACCGCCGGCGCCGGCGGCGTGGGGCTGATCCTGACCCAGATGGCGGCCGCCGAGGAGGCGACCGTGTACTCGGTGGTCTCCAGCGACGAGAAAGAAAAGCTCGCCTACGAGGCGGGCGCGACCAAGGTGTTCCGCTACGGCGAGGACCTAGCCGAGCAGATCAAGGCCGAGAACGGCGGCGGCGGCGTGGACGTGGTCTACGACGGCGTCGGCCAAGACACCTTCGAGATGTGCCTCAACGTCACCCGCCCGCGCGGGCTGGTCTGCTCGTTCGGCTCCGCCTCCGGCGACGTCGAGCCGTTCAAGATCCAGGAGCTCAACGCCCACGGCGCGCTGTTTCTCACCCGCCCGTCGCTGAAGCACTACGTGGCCACGGACGACGAGTTCCTCATGCGCGCCCAGGCCGTGGCCCGGGCGGTAGAAGAGGGCACGGTGAAAATCCGCATCCACCCGCCCTACGAGCTGAAAAACGCCCGCCAGGCCCACGAGGACCTGCAGGCGCGAAAGACCACCGGCTCGGTTGTGCTGAAGGTTTAGAACAGCAGCTGGCCGACGGTCTCCCAGCCGAGCACTGCGTCGAAGGACAGGCCCAGAAACAGCGCGGCGAGGTAGTTGTTGGAGAGGATGAACAGCTTCAGCGGCTTGACGTTCTCGTCGCGCACGATGCCCTGGTGCAGCTTGGTCGCCATGACCAAGAACGCCGCACCCGAGGCGATCGCGATTACCAGGTAGATCCAGGACGCGGCCGGCACCAGCAGCAGCGAGACGGCCACGGTGAGCCAGGAGTAGATCACGATCTGGCGGGAGGTTTCTTCCGCAGTCGCCACCACCGGCAGCATGGGCACGTTGGCGCGGGCGTAGTCGTCCTTGTACTTCATGGCCAGCGCCCAGGTGTGCGGCGGGGTCCAGAAGAAGATGATCAAAAACAGCACGATGGCCTGCCACCAGTTGTCGGCGGAACCGTCGTGGACGTTGTCGCGGATCACGGCCCAGCCCACCATCACGGGCATGCAGCCGGCCGCACCGCCCCAGATCACGTTTTGCCAGGTGCGGCGCTTCAGCCACTTCGTGTAGATGAAGATGTAGAAGAAGTTGGTCAGGAGGATGAAAAACGCCGCCAGCCAGGAGTTGCACAGCACCCCGAGCCAGAGCACGGACAGCACGAGCATCACCCAGGCGAACACGGCCGCCTTCTGTTTGGTCACCGAGTGCCGCACCAGCGGACGGGCGCGGGTGCGGCCCATCTTCTGGTCGATGTCGTAGTCCGCGACCATGTTGAAGGTGTTCGCGGCCGCGGCTCCCATCCAGCCGCCGAGCAGCGTGCCCAGCACGAGCCAGAGGTGCACCTCGCCGCGGTGCGCCTGCAGCATCGCGGGGATCGCGGCGACCAAGAGAAGTTCAATGACCCTCGGCTTCGTCAACGCGAAATATGCCTTGATGGTCTCCAACAACTCTCTCCTTTTTGTACCGCCGTCGGGCGCGGGCAATCATACCTTCGGACGATGGTAGCCCCAACCAACGCGAGTCAACGAATCGAGGATGGGGTGGGACCGGAGGCGTCGATAAGCGATATGCTTTTGTGCGACCTTAAAGAAAGCGAGGACCCCATGACGCTGCCCCCGAAACTGCAGGCAATGACCGAGCGCAACTACCCGCAGGATTGGACCGAGACCGACACCCGCGCCGTTGACACGGCCAGGGTGCTCGCCGCCGACGCGGTGGAAAACTGCGGTTCCGGACACCCTGGCACCGCCATGAGCCTCGCGCCACTGGCCTACACCCTGTTCCAGCGCGTGATGGACGTGGACCCGACCGACAAGGATTGGGTGGGCCGCGACCGCTTCGTGCTGTCCAACGGCCACTCCTCGCTCACGCAGTATGTGCAGCTGTACCTCGGCGGCTTCGGCCTGGAGCTGCAGGACCTGAAGGACCTGCGCACCTGGGGTTCGAAGACCCCGGGCCACCCGGAGTACAACCACACCGAACACATCGAGATCACCACCGGCCCGCTCGGCCAGGGCCTCGCTTCCGCAGTGGGCATGGCGATGGCTTCTCGACGTGAACGTGGCCTGTTCGACCCCGACGCCCCCGCCGGCGAGTCGCCCTTCGACCACTACATCTACGTCGTCGCCGGCGACGGCTGCCTGCAGGAGGGTGTGACCGCCGAGGCGTCCTCGCTCGCCGGCACCCAGCAGCTGGGCAACCTCATCCTGTTCTGGGACGACAACCGCATCTCCATCGAGGACGACACCCAAATCGCGTTCACTGAGGACGTGCTCAAGCGTTACGACGCCTACGGCTGGCAGACGCTTACCGTCGAATCCGGCGAGGACGTCGCCGCCATCGAGGCCGCCGTGGCCGAGGCGAAGGCGGAGCCGACCAAGCCGACGATCATCCGCGTGAAAACCGTGATCGGCTACCCGGCCCCGAACCTGATGAACACCGGCGCCATCCACGGCGCGGCACTCGGCGCCGACGAGGTCGCCGCGGTCAAGGAGGCGCTCGGCTTCGACCCGGCGGTGAACTTCCCGGAAGAGGATGAGGTGATCGCTCACACCCGCAAGCTGCGCGAGCGCGCCGCAGAGAAGCGGGCCGTCTGGGACGAGAAGTTCAACGCCTGGGCCGAGGCGAACCCTGAGCGCAAGGCGCTGCTGGACCGCCTCACAGCCCGCGAGCTGCCGACGGATTGGAAGAAGGACTTCCCCACCTGGGAGCCGGACGCGAAGGGTGTGGCCACCCGCAAGGCGTCCGCGGCCGCGATCCAGGCCGCCGCGGCCGCGCTGCCTGAGCTGTGGGGCGGCTCCGCCGACCTGGCAGGGTCCAACAACACCCTGATCGAGGGCGAGAGGTCCTTCGGCCCGCGCTCCATTTCCACCGAGATGTTCTCCGCCGACCCCTACGGCCGCAACCTGCACTTCGGCATCCGCGAGCACGCCATGGGCGCGGTGATGAACGGCATCGCCCTGCACGGCGGCACCCGCGTCTACGGCGGCACCTTCCTCATCTTCTCCGAGTACCTCTACCCCGCCATCCGTGTCGCCGCCTTGTCCGGCATCGACGGCTACTACGTGTTCACCCACGACTCCATCGGGCTTGGCGAGGACGGCCCGACCCACCAGCCGGTGGAGACCCTCGCCGCCCTGCGCGCCATCCCGGATGTCGCCGTGATCCGGCCGGCGGACGCGAACGAGACCTCGGCCGCCTGGATCGCCGCGCTCGAGGCGAAGGAGCAGCCGAAGGCGCTGGCGCTGTCCCGCCAGAACCTGCCCGTGCTCGAGGGCACCAAGGAGAAGGCCTTCGACGGCGTGGCCCGCGGCGCCTACGTGCTGGTCGAAGAATCCGCCGACACCCCGGACGTGATCCTCATGGCCTCCGGCTCCGAGGTGCAGTACGCCGTCGAGGCCGCCAAGGTCCTCGAGTCCGAGGGCACCGCCACCCGCGTGGTGTCCGTGCCGTCCATGGACTGGTTCATGGAGCAGGACGATGCCTACATCGACTCCGTGCTGCCGCGCGATGTCAAGGCCCGCGTGTCCGTCGAGGCCGCGACCTCCATGCCGTGGTTCCGCTTCCTCGGCGAATACGGCCGCGCGGTGTCCCTGGAGCACTTCGGCGCCTCCGCGCCGGGTGCGGAGCTGTTCGAGCGCTTCGGCTTCACCACCGACAACGTCGTTCGCACCGGCCGCGAGACCCTCGAGTGCGTGCGCGAGGAGCGCAGCGTGGCGACGAGCGTGCGCGTCGGCGACACCGAGGCTGAGCCGACCCGCGGCGACGGAAAGTAGGGTTGCGGCATGACTGCTATCGACGATCTGTACCAGGCCGGCACCTCCACCTGGCTCGACGACCTCTCCCGCGAGCGCATCGCCACCGGCAACCTCGCCGAGGTGAAGGACGCGAAGTCCATCGTGGGTGTGACCACGAACCCGGCGATCTTCGCCGCTGCCATGGGTTCCGGCAACCACTACGACGAGCAGCTCGCCGAGCTGAAGCAGGCTGGCACCACCGCCGACGCCGCTGTCTACGCCATGAGCGTCAAGGATGTGCAGGACGCCTGCGACCTCTTCCGCGACACCTACGAGGCCACCGGCGGCAAGGACGGCCGCGTCTCCATCGAGGTGGACCCGCGCTTCGCCGCCGACGAGCAAAAGACCATCGCGCAGGCCCGCGAGCTGTGGCAGCTGGTGGACCGCGACAACCTCATGATCAAGATCCCGGCGACCGACGAGTCGCTGCCCGCCGTCACCGCCGCACTGGCCGAGGGCATCTCCGTCAACGTCACCCTGATCTTCTCCGTGGAGCGCTACCAGCAAGTCATCGACGCCTACAAGGACGGCATCCGCAAGGCCGCCGCCAACGGCCACGATGTCAGCCGCATCCACTCGGTGGCGTCGTTCTTCGTCTCCCGCATGGACACCGAGGTGGACAAGCGCCTGGGGGCCATCGGCACCGACGAAGCGCTGGCGCTGCGCGGCAAGGCGGGCATCGCCAACGCGCGGTTGGCGTATGCGCTGTTTGAGCGTGAGTTCGGCGGCGCTGACGTCGATAAGCTTCCTGCGAACGCGAACGCCCAGCGCCCCCTGTGGGCGTCGACCGGTGTGAAGAACCCGGCCTACCCTGCGACGATGTACGTCACCGAGCTCGCCGGCCCGCAGACCGTGAACACGATGCCGGAGAAGACGCTCGACGCTGTGCTTCGCGACGGCGGCGTGCACGGCGACACCCTCACCGGCACCGAAGCCGTCTCCCGCGAGACCTTCGCGGCGCTGCGGAGCGTGGGCATCGACCTCGACGACGTGGTCGCAGTGCTGGAGCGCGAAGGCGTGGAGAAGTTCGTGGACGCGTGGCAGGAGCTGCTCGATTCCATGACTGCTAGGCTCGCCTAACGTGACTTCACCGCACCAGCAGTGGACCAACCCGCTGCGCTCCCCCGCCGACAAACGCCTCCCCCAGATCGCCGGGCCCTCCGGCATGGTGATCTTCGGGGTCACCGGCGACCTCGCCCGCAAGAAGCTGCTGCCGGCGGTCTACGATTTGGCCAACCGCGGCCTTCTGCCGGGCGGGTTCACGCTGGTCGGCTACGGGCGGCGCGACTGGTCCAAGGCCGACTTCGAGGCGTACGTGCGCAAAGCTGTCGACGAAGGCGCGCGCACCGAGTTCCACGAGAACGTGTGGCAGCGCCTCGCCGAGGGCCTCGAGTTCGTCCAGGGCAACTTCGACGACGACGACGCCTTCGACCGCCTCGCCGCCACCTGCAAGCGCAGCGACAAGCAGCGCGGCACCGCCGGCAACTGGGCCTACTACCTGTCCGTGCCGCCGGAGTTTTTCGCCGAGGTGGTCCACCAGCTGGACCGCTCCGGCATGGCCCACGAGGGCGAAAACCAGTGGCGCCGCGTGATCATTGAAAAGCCGTTCGGCCACGACCTCACCTCCGCCAAAGAGCTCAACGAGGTCGTCGGCGCGGTGTTCGACGAGCGGTCCGTGTTCCGCATCGACCACTACCTGGGCAAGGAAACGGTGCAGAACATCCTGGCGCTGCGCTTTTCCAACCAGATGTTTGAGCCGGTGTGGAACTCCCACTACATCGACCACGTGCAGATCACCATGGCCGAGGACATCGGCCTGGGCGGGCGCGCCAGCTACTACGACGGCATCGGCGCCGCCCGCGACGTGATCCAGAACCACCTGATCCAGCTGCTCGCCCTGGTTGCCATGGAGGAGCCGACCTCGTTCTCCCCCGGCCAGCTGCGCGCCGAGAAACTCAAGGTGCTGCGCGCCACCTCCGCGGTGGGCCCGTTCGGCAAGACCACCGCCCGCGGGCAGTACACCGCCGGGTGGCAGGGCTCCAAGAAGGTCGTGGGCCTGCGCGAGGAGGAAGGGTTCGACCCGAATTCCACCACCGAGACGTTTGCCGCCTGCACCCTGCAGATCGATTCGCGCCGCTGGGCCGGCGTGCCGTTCTACCTGCGCACCGGCAAGCGGCTGGGCCGCCGCGTCACCGAAATCGCGCTGGTGTTCAAGCACCCTCCCTACCAACCGTTCTCCCAGGGGCAGACGGACCTGCTCACAAACAACGCCGTGGTCATCCGCGTCCAGCCGGACGAGGGCGTGCTCATGCGCTTCGGCTCCAAGGTCCCCGGCCCCGGCATGGAGCTGCGCGACGTGAACATGGACTTCGCCTACTCCGAGGCATTCACCGAGCAGTCCCCCGAGGCCTACGAACGCCTCATCCTGGACGCGCTGCTCGACGAGTCCAGCCTGTTTCCCACCAACTCCGAGGTGGAGCGCAGCTGGGAGATCCTGGATCCGGTACTGGATTACTGGGCCGAGCAAGGCAGCCCCGACGATTACGCCGCCGGCACCTGGGGGCCGGCCTCCGCCGAGCGCATGCTGTCGAAAGACGGCCGGGCTTGGCGGCGTCCATAAGCAAGAAAGGCTCGAGCATGATCACCGAACTGCCGGACACCACCACCAAAGCCATCGCCGCCGAGCTCTCCCACGCACGGGAGCGCCACTCACTGGCCACCGGGCGCGTGCTCACCCTGCTGGTGGCCATCGACGACGCGCGCGACGACAGCATCGACGAGACACTCGCCACCCTGCGCGACGCCTCCTTCGAGCACCCCGCCCGCGTGCTGGTGCTCATTTCCGGCGACCCGGAAGCCGAAACCCGCCTCGACGCGCAAGTGCTGGTGGCCACCGACGCCGGCGCCTCCGAGGTGGTGGTCATGCGCCTGTACGGCGAGCTGACTGGCCACATGGGCGCGGTGGTCACGCCGCTGCTGCTGCCGGACACCCCGGTGGTGGCGTGCTGGCCGCAGAAGGCGCCGAAGCACCCGTCCGGCACGCAGCTGGGCCGCATCGCCCAGCGACGCATCACGAACCTGCGCCGCGGCACGAACGGCGTGACGCTGAAGCAGCTCACGGACGGCTACGAGCACGGCGATTCGGACATGATGTGGTCGCGCATCACGCCGTGGCGCGGCATCGTCGCCTCCGCCCTGGACCGCCACCCCGGCAAGCACGTTCATTCCGCCGAGATCGCGGGCGCCGCCGGGGACCCAAGCGTGGACCTCGCCGCCGGCTGGCTCGCCTCCAGCCTGGGCGTGGACGTGACACGCTGCGCCGGCGAGGCGGCCGGCGACTTCCCCATCGCCCGCTTGGTGCTGCACTGCGACGGTGGCGACGTGGGGGTAGCGGTCCAGGACAGCCACACCGTGCGTATCTCCGCCCCCGGCAACGCCGATTCGTTCGTGGCCATGGGCGAGCGCACCGAGGCCGAAAGCCTCGCCGAGGACCTGCGCCACCTCGGCCCGGACACCACCTACGAGCGCGCGCTGCGCGGACTTCAAGGAGTACACAATGAGCTTTAAGGATCTTGCATCGCTTCTCGACGCCGCGACCTCCCGGTTCACCGCCCTCATGTCCGATGTCCACGCGGAGGGCCGCACCGCACGCGTGGTGCTCACCGGCGGCACCGCCGGCATCGCCCTGCTGGAGCGCCTCGCCGACGAGGACATCGACTGGTCGCGCGTGGAGGTCTTCTTCGGCGACGAGCGCAACGTGCCGGCTGACCACCCCGACTCCAACGAGGGGCAGGCCCGCGCGGCGCTGCTGTCCAAGGTGGACATCCCGGAGGAGAACATCCACGGCTACGGCCTCGACGGCGGCCCGATGGACGCCGCGGTGCAGCGCTACCGCGAGCTTATCGACGACGACGGCTTCGACCTCCACCTTTTGGGCATGGGCGGCGAGGGCCACATCAACTCCCTGTTCCCCCACACCGACGCGGTGCGCGAGCGCGACGCGATGGTCGTGGCGGTGACGGACTCGCCGAAGCCGCCCGCCGAGCGCGCCACCCTGACGCTGCCGGCGGTGCAGTCCGCCGACCGGGTGTGGCTGCTGGTCTCTGGCGCGGAGAAGGCGGAGGCGGCGAGCCACGCCTCCGACGGGGCCGGGGCCGCCGACGACTGGCCGGTCGCCGGCGCTATTGGGCGTAAAGAAACGGTCCTGTTCGCCACGAAGGACGCAACAGGACCGTTCTAGTTCGGCGGGTGCTTAGACCGCGTAGGTCTGAATCAGATTCAGGCCGATGATGCAGAGGATCCAGATCAGGGCCAGCAGCACGGTGACGCGGTCGAGGTTCTTCTCCACCGTGGTCGAACCGGACAGGTTGGCCTGGACGCCGCCGCCGAACAGGCTGGACAGGCCGCCGCCCTTGCCCTTGTGGAGCAGGACGAAGACGGTCATGAGGATCGCGGCGATCACCAGCACAATCTCAAGGGCTAAAGCCATGTGTGCGACACCTTTCAAAATGGGCGATGGTGCAAACTCCCGATGAGCTTACACCACCGCTCGAACAATCCCGGCAGCGACTTACATCACCGCGTTGGCGGCCGCCGCGGCGAGCTTGGCAAAGTCCTGCCCGTCCAGGGAGGCGCCGCCGACCAGGCCGCCGTCCACGTCCGGCTGCGAGATGATCTCGGCGACCGTGTCGGCCTTGACGGAGCCGCCGTAGAGGATGCGGATCGCGTCGGCGACGGAGTCGTCGCTAAGCTCGCGCACGAGCTCGCGGATGCCGTGGCAGACCTCCTGGGCATCCTCGGCCGAGGCGACCTTGCCGGTGCCGATCGCCCAGACCGGCTCGTAGGCGATGACGGCCTTGGACAGGTCCACTCCGGCGAGCGACTCGCGCGCCTGCTTCACGACGAATTCCACGTGCTCGCCCGCCTCGCGCACCTCGAGCGGCTCGCCCACGCAGACGATCGGTGCGATGCCGTGCTCAATGGCCTTGGCAGCCTTCGCGGCGACCTGCTCGTTGGTCTCGCCGTGGTACTCGCGGCGCTCCGAGTGGCCGACGACCACCCAGGAGCACCCCAGCTTCTCCAGCATGGACGCGGAAATGTCGCCGGTGTAGGCGCCGTTGTCGTGCTCGGAGACGTCCTGGGCACCGTAGGTGATCTTGAGCTTGTCGCCCTCCACCAGGGTCTGAATGGAGCGCAGGTCCGTGAACGGGACCGTCAGCGCGATGTCGACGTACTCGTAGCCGTCCTTCGGAAACGCGAAGGCGAGCTTTTGGGCACTCTGGATGGCCTCGAGGTGGTCGTGGTTCATCTTCCAGTTGCCCGCGATAAGTGGCGTGCGTGCCATGGGTTGCAAACCTCCTAGTTCAGAACAGATACGCCCGGCAGTTCCTTGCCCTCGATCAGCTCGAGGGAGGCGCCGCCGCCGGTGGAGATGTGGCTGAAGCCGCCCTCGTCAAGGCCGAGGGTGCGCACCGACGCCGCGGAGTCGCCGCCGCCGACCACGGTGAAGGAGCCGTTCTCCTTCGTCGCCGCGATCATGGCCTCGGCGACGGCCTTGGTGCCGTCGGCGAAGTTCGGGAACTCGAACACACCCATCGGCCCGTTCCAGAACACGGTCTTGGAGTCCTTGATGGCCTCGGCGTAGTTCTTGGCGGTTTCGGGTCCGATGTCCAGGCCCATCCAGCCCTCCGGGATCTCGTCCAGGCCGACGATCTTCTTCTCGGTGTCCTTGTCGAACTCCGCGCCGGCAGCGACGTCCACAGGCAGCAGCAGCTTGTCGCCGAAGCGCTCAATGAGCTCCTTGCAGGTGTCCACCATGTCCTCCTGCAGCAGCGACTTCTGCACGTTGTGGCCCTGGGCGGCGAGGAAGGTGTAGCACATGCCGCCGCCGATGATGATCTTGTCGGCCTTCTCCGCCAGCGCCTCGATCACGCCCAGCTTGTCGGAGACCTTGGAGCCGCCCAGCACCACCACGTACGGGTGCTGCGGGTTGTCCTTGACAGAAGACAGGGTCTCCACCTCCTTGTCCACGAGGTAGCCGGCGTAGGCCGGGAGCTTCTTCGCCACGTCGAAAACGGAGGCCTGCGCGCGGTGCACAACGCCGAAGCCGTCGGAGACGAACGCGCCGTTGTCGGCCGCAAGCGCGGCGAGCTCCTCGGCGAAAGCGGTGCGCTCCGCCTCGTCCTTGGAGGTCTCGCGCGCGTCGAAGCGGACGTTTTCGAGCAGGAGGATCTCGCCCTCGGTCAGGCCGTTGGCGCGCTCGTGGGCGTCCTCGCCGGAGACGTCGCCGGCGAGCGGGACGAACTGGCCCAGGCGCTCAGACAGCGCCTCCGCCACCGGCGCGAGGGAGAACTTCGGGTTGACCTCGCCCTTCGGGCGGCCCAGGTGCGCCATGACGATCACCTTCGCGCCGCCGTCCAGCAGCGCCTTCAGGGTGGGCAGGGAGGCGTCGATGCGGCCGGCGTCGGTGATGTTGCCGTTGTCGTCCAGGGGGACGTTGAAGTCGGACCGGACCAGGACGTGGCGGCCGTCCACGCCTTCGTCGAGAAGCTGCTGCAAGTTCTTGGTCATAGGTGTCTCCTTTGCTCTGTGAACACTCACCATCGTATGAAAAACGGGTCCGCCGTGCCGGAAGCACCGCAGACCCGCAACTCAAGCTCCTTAGAGCTTGTCCGCCACGAACTTGGTCAGGCGGATGTACTGGGAGGTGTAGGACCACTCGTTGTCGTACCACGAAATGATCTTGACCATGTTGCCGTCAATCACGCGGGTCATGCCGGCGTCGAAGATCGCGCCGTGGGAGTTGCCGATGATGTCGGAGGAGACGATCGGGTCCTCGGTGTAGAGCAGCGCCTGGCCGAACTCGGCGTCCTCGGCGGCCTTCTTTACCGCTGCGTTAACCTCCTCGACCGTGGCCTCCTTGCCCAGGGTGACGGTGAGGTCGGTGGCGGAACCGGTGATGGTGGGCACGCGCATGGCGAAGCCGTCAAGCTTGCCCTCCAGGTTCGGCAGCACCAGCGCAACGGCCTTTGCGGCGCCGGTGGTGGTGGGCACGATGTTCTGGGCGGCGGCGCGGGCGCGGCGCAGGTCCTTGTGCGGCGCGTCCTGGAGGCGCTGGTCGCCGGTGTAGGCGTGCACGGTGGTCATCAGGCCGCGCTCGATGCCGAACGCCTCGTCGAGCACCTTCGCCACCGGCGCGAGAGAGTTGGTGGTGCAGGATGCGGCGGAGATGACGTCCTCGGAGCCGGTGTAGTCGGCGTGGTTGACGCCCCAGACGTAGGTGCCGTCGACTTCCTTGCCCGGTGCGGAGATGATGACCTTCCTCGCGCCAGCGTCGATGTGCGCCTTGGCATCCGGGCCCTTGCGGAAGACGCCGGTGCACTCGAGCACGATGTCCACGTCGGAGTCGCCCCAGGCGAGGTTGGCTGGGTCCTTCTCCGCAGAGACCTCGATGCGGCGGCCGTCGATGGTGATGGAGTCGTCGTCGTGCTCAATGTCGTGGTTGAACTGGCCGTACGCTGTGTCGTACTTCATCAGGTGCGCCAGGGTCTCGTTGTCGGTGAGATCGTTGATCTTCACCACTTCGAGCTCGCCCTTGTACTCGTCCTCGATGATGCGCAGCGCTGCGCGGCCGATGCGGCCGAAACCGTTGATGCCAATGCGGGTAGTCACAGTCAACACTCCTCGTGCTCGTGGTCTGTCGGTCCACCCCCGAGTGTAATGAGCAGGTCCCCTACCTGCAGATAACGTTTTGCTTAACGACGAAACCAGGGGTAGCAACAGCAATTGCCACCCGCCCCGGATGTTGGTTTATGCCCGTTTCCACGTCTCAGGGGGAGCCATTTCCGCCGCTTCCACCCCCGACTCCGGCCGCGCAGCACCCACTGTGAAGTATGTCACCCGTGCAGGTTTTAGGTGGTCGGGCTCCCGTGCGTGTCCTCCACGCCCAGTTCCGAGGCGCGCTTGTCTGCGAGCGAGAGCAGGCGCCGGATGCGTCCAGCCACCGCGTCCTTGGTCATCTGCGGGTCCGCCAGGCGCCCCAGCTCCTCCAGGGAAGCGTGGCGGTGCTCCACGCGCAGGTAGCCGGCTTCGGCGAGGTGCTCGGGGACGTCGTCGCCGAGGATCTCCATGGCGCGCTCCACGCGGGCCGCCGCCGCGGCCGCCGCCTGCGCCGAGCGGCGGGTGTTCGCGTCGTCGAACGTGGCGAGCCTGCTGTTCGCCTTCGCCTTGACTGCGCGGGATTCGCGCTTCGTGTCCCATTCGATGCGGGTTGCCGGCGCGCCCATGCGGCTGAGCAGGATGCCGATCGCCTCGCCGTCGCGCAAGGTCACCCGCTCGACGCCGCGGGTCTCGCGGGTCTTCGCCGTCAGGCCCAGGCGCCGGGCGAGCCCGACCAGTGCCAGCGCGGCTTCCTGGCCCGGGCAGGCGACCTCGAGGGTGGCGGTCCGGCCCGGTTCAGCCAGTCGCCCGCGCGCGAGAAAGGCCCCGCGCCACGCGGCCTCGACACCGGCCATGTCGCCGGAAATGACCTGCCGCGGCATCCCCACGACCGGGTGGCCGGACGCGGTGACGAGCTTCAAGCGGCGGATGACGTCCGCCGCGCCGTCATCGACGCGCACCTCGTACCGCGACTCGCGGTTGCCTGAAGACGGCGCAAGTAGCTCCACACTCGCCTCCACCGCGCACAAATCGGCCACCGTGCTGGCTAAGCGCCGCGCGACCGCTTCTTCCTCAAAATCTGCGACGATGGCCACCCCGCCCTCCGCCGGCTGGATCTCCCCGCCGAACCGGATCAGCGCGGCCGCTTCCGCGGCGCGCGCCTCCAGCCCGCCGCCGGTGGCGCGCAGGAGTTCGTCCTTGACCTTGGCCGTGAGCGCCACCGGCGCCTCCCCTCGTTTACGTGTGTTGCAGCTTGGAACCGCCCAGCATTCTATCGTGCCGGGCGCAGCGCCTTGAGGGCAGATGCCAATTGCTTCGGGTCGTGGCGGTTCAGCGGTGCGCCCACGGCGTCCACCTCGCGCAGCGGGGCGAAGGCGACCTCTGCGTCCAAACGAGCGGCGGCGCGGGCGATGTTGTCGCGCTCGCCGTCGGAGGTGGCGGTGCGCTCATCGGCGAGGAAGTAGTCCACGTGCAGCTGCGGGGCGTGCTGGGAGAACACGTGGATGTGACGTTCTGTGGTGAACCCGTGGGTCTCCCCCGCCTCCGGCGAGAGGTTCAGGATCACCGCGACGGTCGCCGAGGTCTCATTGAGCGCCTGGGCGATGTCGGGCACGAGGATGTGCGGGATCACCGAGGAGAACCAGGAGCCGGGCCCGATGGTCACCATGTCCGCGTCCATGATCGCCTGCACCGCCGCCTCACTCGCGGCTGGCTGCGCCGGGGTGAGGCGCACACGCCGCACCGCCCCGGGGGTGGTGGCCACCGCCACCTGGCCGCGCACGGAGCGCAGCACGCGCGGGTCGTCGTCCAGGCCCGCCACGTCCGCCTCGATGTCCAGCGGCTGCGGGCACACCGGGATGACGCGGCCGGCGGATCCGGTCCAGGCGGCCACCTGATCCAGGGCGGCCTGGGTGTCGCCGAGGCGCTCGGCCAGCCCGGTGATCAACAGGTTGCCCAGCGCGTGGCCGGCCATGGCGCCGTGCCCGCCGAAGCGGTGCTGCAGGGTCTCGCGCCACTGCGCGCCGTCCTCGCCTTCGGCTGTCAGGGCCGCCAGCGCCATTCGCAGATCCCCGGGCGGGACGATCTCCATCTCGCGGCGCAAGCGCCCGGACGATCCACCGTCGTCCGCCACGGTGACCACCGCGTTGATCGTGGACGCGCCGGCTTCGCGCGCGGCGGTAAGCGTCTGGTACAAGCCGTGCCCTCCCCCGAGGCACGTGAACGACGTATGGCTCAATTGTCCCTTCTTTCTGATGGCCTAACCGGCTCGCTTAGTGGCGCTCAAGATCGCGGTGGATCACATTGACATCCACCTGCCCCTGCTGGCGCAGACGCTTTCCGACGGCCTCCGCCACCGCCACTGAGCGGTGGTGCCCGCCCGTGCAGCCGATGCCGACGGTGATGAAGTCCTTGCCCTCGTGGCGGTAGCCGCCCAGGGTGCTAGAGAGCAGGTCGACGAAGTTGTCCACGTACTCGCGGGCACCGTCCTGGCTCAACACGTAGTCAGAAACCGCCTTGTCCACGCCGCGGAACTCCCGGAGCCCCTCCACCCAGTACGGGTTTGGCAGGAAACGAACGTCAAGCACAATATCAGCGTCGCGCGGCGAGCCGTGCTTGAACCCGAAGGATTCGATGGTGACGTGTTGCCGGCCCACCGGCAGCTCGCCGACGGAAGCCTCCACCGCGCGGCGCAGGTCGTGCACCGACAGGTTCGAGGTGTCGATGATGACGTCCGCGGACGCGCGCAGCTCCTCCATCTCTTCGCGCTCGCGCTCGATGCCGGACTGCAGCGTCCCGTCGCCCTGCAGCGGGTGGGTGCGGCGCACCGAGTCGAAGCGGCGGATCAGCACGTCGTCGCGCGCCTCCAGGAACAGGACGAACGGCTGGTGGTCGCGGTCCCGGATCGCCGCGATGGTCTCCATGAGGGACCCGTTGAATTTCGCCGCGCGGATGTCGGTGACCACCGCGAGGCGCTCCACCGGGGAATCGTCCGCGGCGGCCAGGTCCACCAGCTCCAGAATCAGCTGCGGCGGCAGGTTCTGGGAGACGAAAAAGCCCTTGTCCTCAAAGACCTTCGCTGCCGTGGACAGGCCGCCGCCCGACAGGCCCGTGATGATCACAGGGCGCATCGGGGTCGCGGAATCTTCCTGGGGCAATGCGTGTGCGGAGGATGTCGTGGACATAAGGAACATCCTAGACAAGGAGGGGGCGACGTGCCGTCGATTAGCAACCCGCTTCTACTGGTGCAGATGCTGGTAGATGGTCTCCGCGAGCTTCGGGCCCACACCCTTGACCTGCTGGATCTCCTCCACCGTCGCTTCCTTGATCTTCTTCACGGAGCCGAAGTGCTTAACCAGGTCCGTGCGCCGGGCCGGCCCCAGCCCCGGCACCGCGTCCAGCGCCGAGGCGCGCATCCGCTTGGAGCGCTGCTGGCGGTGGTACGTGATGGCGAACCGGTGCGCCTCGTCGCGGATCTGCTGCAGCAGGTACATGCCCTCGGAGTTGCGGGGCAGGATGATCGGCTCGTCGTCGTCCGGCACCCACACCTCCTCAAGGCGCTTGGCTAGCCCGATGAGCTGCACGTCCACGATGCCCAGCTCGTCGAACACCGCCTGCGCTGCGGTGACCTGGGGCTTGCCGCCGTCGACGATGAACAGCTGCGGCGGGTAGGCGAACCGCTTCGCGCCGGTGGACTCGTCCGCCTCGTCCGCGAAGGTCTGCTCCTCCGCGACCTCGTCCGGGTTAGCCAGCTTGTCCTCGTTGTAGCGCTTGAAGCGGCGCCGGGTCACCTCGGCGATGGAGCCGACGTCGTCGGAGCGGCCGTCGCCGGCGGCCTCCTTGATGCGGTAGCGGCGGTAGTCGTTCTTCTTGGGCAAACCGTCCTCGAACACCACAAGCGACGCCACCACGTCGGTGCCCTGGATGTGGGAAATATCGGTGCACTCGATGCGCAGCGGCGCCTCGTCCATCCCGAGGGCGTCCTGGATGTCCTGCAGCGCCTGGGAGCGGGCGGTGAGATCGCCGACGCGCTTGAGCTTGTGCTGGTGCAGCGCCTCCGAGGCGTTCTTGTGCACCGTCTCCATCAGCGCGCGCTTGTCGCCGCGCTGCGGCACGCGGATCTCCACCGGGCCGCCGCGCAGCTCCGCGAGCAGCTCGGTGACCTCTGGCAGTTCCGCCGGCAGCGTCTCCACAAGGATTTCGCGCGGCACCGGCATCGGCGCCTCCGCCTTGGCGCGGGACTCCTGGTCCACGCCGCGGCGGCGCACCTTCTGCGCCTCGATCGTGCGGTCTTCCTCCTGCTCCTGGCGGACCCGCTCCACCGCGTCGGAGTAGTACTGCACAAGGAAGTTCTGCATCAGCGTCGGCAAGGTCGGGTCTTTCTGCCCCTCTTCCAGCCGCTCGGCGGCGCCGGGCTCATCGCCGGTCTTTTCCACCACCCAGCCGCGCTGGGCCCGGATGCGCCCGTCGCGCACGTTGAAGATCTGCACCGCCGCTTCGAGCTCGTCGGTGTCGAAAGCGATGACGTCGGCGTCAGTGTTTTGCCCTAAGACGACCGTCTGGCGTTCCATGACCTTGTTCACGGCGCCCAAGTCGTCGCGAAGCCTGGCCGCCTTCTCAAACTCCAGGTTCTCACTAGCTTCCTGCATCTGTGCGGTGATGCCGCGCACGAGCTGGTCGGTACGCCCCGACATGAAGCCCAAGAAGCCCTGCACGATCTCGTCGTACTCGGCCTCGTCCACGCGCCCCACGCACGGGGCGGCGCACTTGTCGATGTAGCCGAGCAGGCACGGCCGCCCCAGCGACTCGTGGCGGTTGAACACACCGTTCGAGCAGGTCCGGATCGGAAACACGCGCGTGAGCAGGTCCAGTGTTTCGCGCACCGCCCACGCGTGAGAGTAGGGCCCGAAGTAGCGCACCCCCTTGCGCTTCGGGCCGCGGTAGAAGAACGCGCGCGGGTAGCGCTCCTTCACGCTCACCGCGAGCATGGGGTAGGTCTTGTCGTCGCGGTACATGACGTTGAACCACGGGTCGAAGCGCTTGATCCAGGTGTACTCCAGCTGCAGCGCCTCCACCTCGGAGGCCACCACAGTCCACTCCACGGACGCGCCGGTGTAGACCATCTGGCGGGTGCGCGGGTGCAGCGTGTGCGGCGGCTGGAAGTAGTTGTTCAGGCGCGCGCGCAGGCTTTTCGCCTTGCCCACGTAGATGACGCGGCCGTCGCGGTCGCGGAACTTGTACACCCCGGGGTCGGTCGGAATCGTGCCCGGCGCCGGGCGGTAGCTTTGCGGGTCCGCCAACGCTTAGTCCTGCGGCATGTACTTGGCTTCGAGCGCGCGGAAGTCATCCACGGCCTTCAAGGCGTCTTCCTTGTCACCGGACTGGATCGCCCATAGCGGCACGTACTCGAATTCCGGCAGCTCAAGGCGCGCCATGCGCGAGCCTTTGGGGAAGCTCAGCCCGTAGATCACGGCCCACGGGTAATAGCGGGTGCCGATGATGTTGCGCACCTGCACGCCGTCCTCGTTCGCGCGCACCCGCGGTCGGGTCAGCGCGATCCAGGACAGCACGGAGATGATCAGGCCGACGCCGATGAAGGCGAACTTGTCCAGGTCGGTGATGGACACGCCGGTGAATTCGGCGTCCACGGCCCAGGACATGAACACGTGCACCGCCATGACCACAACGATCCAGCCGACGGCGACCTTGCGCAGAAACTTCGAGGACAGCTCCAGCTCCCACGGTTTCGTGGTGGTGGTGGCGTGCGGGTCGAGCGCGTTGAGGTAGGCAATCTCGTCCCGGCCCGAAAGTCCCGTGGGGTTGTGCTGTTCAGCCTGATCAGCCACTGCCGTTACTCCTTACAAGCGCTCGAGCATGTTGCGTGGCAGCGTCCCAAAGGCCGCCCCACGCCCTCCGGGCTACCTTAGCCCTTCAACGGCAGAGCGCGAACTTTGCGCAGCTCCGCGGCTGTACCGGCGGCGGCGCGCATGGCCTCGGCACCCTTGTCTTCCTTGGCGTCCTCGCCACCGGCGCGCTCGTAGGCCTGGTCCTCGTCGTCGACGGTGAGCACGCCGTTGCCCACCGGAGTCTGCTCATCCAACGCCACGCGGGTCAGCCCTGCGGTCACGGAGTCGCACACGTACTGGAAGTGGGCGGTTTCGCCGCGGATGACGCAGCCGAGGGCCACCACGGCGTCGTAACGCTTAGCGCACGCCTGGACCACCACCGGCAGCTCGAGGGCGCCGGCGACGGCGTACTCCTCCACCTTCACGCCGAGCTCCCGGGCCTCATCCCGCGCGCCGGCGCGCAGCAGGTCGACGATCTTGTCGTTCCACCGGGTGTAAACCACGGCGATGGTCATGCCCTCCGCCTGTATGGAATAGTCCTCGGGTGCTCCACTCGATGCCACTTGCAGCTCCTTTTGGGTCCGTTTAGGTTGCGTACCCCGGATGGGCGTGGAGCCATTCGGCCACACCAGGTAGGTCGTGGCCCATCCGGTCGCGCTTGGTGCGCAGGTACTTGATGTTGTCGTGTGTGGGAACGATCTCGATCCTACTGCGGCGCGCCACCGCAGGGCCGTAACCCGCCAGCGCGTCGGACTTGTCCGGGTTGTTGGTGAGCAGCTCGAAGGTGCCCACCCCCAGATCCGCCAGGATCTGCCCGGCCGCGGAGTACTCCCGCGCGTCCGCCGGCAGGCCCTGCTCCAGGTTGGCGTCCACGGTGTCCAGACCCGCGTCCTGCAGCCTGTAGGCCTGCAGCTTCGCCATGAGTCCAATGCCGCGGCCCTCGTGCCCGCGCAGGTACACCACCACGCCGCGCCCCGCTTTTCGGATGCGCCGCATGGATTCGCGCAGCTGCGGGCCGCAGTCGCAGCGCGTGGAGCCGAACACGTCGCCGGTGAGGCATTCGGAGTGCACCCGCACCAGCACATCTGTTGCTTCCCGCAGCTTCTCGACGCCTCCGGCAACCAACGCCACATGCTCCACCCCGGAAACAGTGTCGCGGTAGCCCACGGCGGTGAACTCGCCGTACTCGGTGGGAAGTTTCGCCGCGGTGACGCGCTCGACGGTGCGTTCGTGATGGCGGCGGTATTCGGCCAGCTGCTCGATGGAGATCATGGGCAGCCCGTGCGTGTTGGCGAAGCGGCGCAGCTCGTCGAAACGCGCCATGTCGGTGGGGTCGTCCTCGGAGACGATCTCGCACAGCGCGCCCACCGGGGTCTTGCCCGCCAGCCGCGCCAGGTCCACGGCCGCCTCCGTGTGGCCGGGGCGTTCCAGCACGCCGCCGGCCTTGGCGCGCAGGGGCACCACGTGGCCGGGGCGGGTAAACGACGAGGCGTTGGCGGAGCCGTCTGCAAGCAAGGCGATCGTCGTCGCGCGCGAGCGCGCGGAGATGCCGGTGGTACCGGTGGCCGCGTCCACGGTGACGGCGTAGGCGGTGCCGTGCAGGTCCTGGTTGTTGGCCACCATCGGCGGCAGCTCGAGTGCGGTGGCGCGCTCATCCGGCATCGAAACACAGATGTAGCCGGAGGTGTGGCACACCATGAACGCGACGAGCTCCGGGGTGGCGTCCTCGGCGGCGAAGATGAGGTCGCCCTCGTTCTCGCGGTCCTCACTGTCCACCACAACAACGGCCTTGCCAGCGCGAATGGCGGCGATAGCCTCCTCGACCGTATTCAAGGAGTTAGGGGAAGTCATACCGTCCAAGCCTATCCCTGCACCATCTTCTCAACGTATTTGGCCACGATGTCCACCTCGAGGTTCACCGGGTCGCCTGGGGCGAGCGCGCCAGCGGTGGTCTCGCGCAACGTGGTGGGGATCAGCGAGACCTCGAAGTAGCCCTCGCCCACCGCTGAAACGGTCAACGAGGTGCCGTTGACCGCGATGGAGCCCTTCTCCACCACGTAGCGCTCAAGCTGCTTTGGCAGCGTGAAGCGCACCACCTCCCAGTGCTCCGACGGGGTGCGCGAGACCACCTCGGCCACACCGTCGACGTGGCCCTGGACGATGTGGCCGCCCATCCGCTGGCCCGCGGCAAGCGCCCGTTCCAGGTTCACCTCGGAGCCGGCCTCGTAGGTGCTGAGCCGGGAACGGTCCATGGTCTCGCGCATCACGTCCGCGGTGAAGGTGCCGTTCGCGTTGTCCACCACCGTCAGGCACACCCCGTCCACGGCAATCGAGTCGCCGGGGGCGGCGTCCTCGGTGACCTTGGGGGCGCGCACGGCGATCCGGACGGCGTCGTCAAGCAGCTTCAGCTCCTCCACCACACCGATTTCCTCAACGAGTCCCGTAAACATCTCTCTCCATTTCTATGAACACATCGCCTCCCACCGGCCGCACGAGGGTGGTGCGGAAGCGGCGGGCGTCGGCGATGGTGCCGGCGATCGCGCGGTCGAGCACCCCGCGGCCGGCGCCGAGAAGCGCGGGCGCGATGTAGGCCTGCACCGCGTCCACCAGATCCAGCTCGAGAAAGCTCGCGGCGAGCGTCGCGCCGCCTTCGACCAGCACGTCGCGCGCACCGGTTGCCCACAGCGCTTCTAATGCCTCCTCGGGTGTGGCGTACTGCTCGAAGCCCAAGCGGGTGAGGTTGCCCTCGGGCACCTCGCGCGTGCCGACGACCACGCGGCGCGGCTGGTGCCCGCGCAGCGTGCCGTCCGGGAAGCGCGCGGTCAGCGACGGGTCGTCCGCGATCGCGGTGCCGGTGCCGACGATGATGGCGTCGAGCTTCGCGCGGTCCTCGTGCGCCAGCTCGCGGGCTTCATCGCCGGTGATCCACTTGCTCGTGCCGTCCGTCGCGGCGGTGAAGCCGTCGAGCGTGGAGGCGAACTTCAGCGTCACGCTCGGACGGTTGTGGCGCACCGAGCGCAGCCACGGCTGCAACGCCGCGATCCGCACCGGCTGGAAGTCCACCTCGACGCCGTGGGAGCGCAGGTACTCGGCCCCGCCGGCGGCCGTCTCGTTCGGGTCGGCGGTGAAGTACACCACCCGTCTAATCCCCGCCTCCACCAATGCCTGCGAGCAGGGGCCGGTGCGGCCGGTGTGGTTGCACGGCTCCAGGGTCACCACGGCGGTCGCGCCCCGGGCGCGCTCGCCCGCGTCTCGCAGGGCGTTGATTTCCGCGTGCGGTCCGCCTGCGGGCGAGGTTGCGCCGGTGGCGATGAGTTCACCGGAGGCGTCGATAAGCGCGCAGCCCACCGGCGGGTTCGGCGAGGTGGTGCCGCGGACGGATTCGCCCGCCTCGATGGCGGCGGCGATGGCGCCGAGCTCCGCCGTCACCCTCGCGCGGCCTCGCGGGCGAGCTCGCGCAGGCGCTCCACCGCCTCACCCGGGTTGTCGGCGCCGAAGACCGCGGAGCCGGCCACGAACGCGTCCACGCCGGCCTCCGCAGCCTGCGCGATGGTGGCGTTTGCGATGCCGCCGTCGATGCCGATGATGGTGTCCAGGCTGGCCTCCGCGATGCGGTCGCGCAGCACCATGACCTTGCTTAAGACCTCCGGCATGAACTTCTGCCCGCCGAAGCCGGGCTCCACGCTCATGACCATGACCTGGTCGAAGTGCTCCAGATCGTCCAGGTACGGCTCAATCGCGGTGCCGGGCTTGATGGCAAAACCGGACTGCACGCCCAGCTCGCGGCACTGCCTCGCGGCCGCGACGTGGTCGACGGTGGCCTCAACGTGGAACACCAGCCGGTCGCCGCCAGCTTGGACGTAGGTTTCGAACCAGCGCTCCGGCTCCTCGATCATCAGGTGCATGTCCAGGAACTGGTCGGTCACCCCGTTTACCGCCTTTGTCACGTCCGGCCCGAAGGAGAGGTTGGGCACGAAGTGGCCGTCCATGATGTCCACGTGAATCAGGTCCGCGTTGGGAACCTTGCGCACGTCCTCGCCGAGGGCGGCGTAGTTCGCGGCCAGAATTGATGGGGCGATCTGAATCATGGGTCCTACCCTAGCTTTTTGCGCAGCACCGCGAAGAACATTGCGTCGGTGCCGTGGCGGTGCGGCCACATCTGCACGCTCGGCCCCTCGCCCACGTCCTCCATGCCGGCGGCCCACTCGCGGGCGTCGAGCTCATCCACATCGCCTTTCGCCAATTGCTTCTCGACGATCCTCCGGGTCTCCCGCACATCCGGCGAGCACGTGGAGTAGACCACCACCCCGCCCGGCTTGGCCAGGTTCACGGCGGATTGGAGCAGCTCTTCCTGCAGCTGGTTCAGCTCCGCGATGTCGCCTTCGGACTTCGTCCAGCGCGCCTCCGGGCGCCGCCGCAGCGCGCCGAGGCCAGAGCAGGGCGCGTCGACAAGGATGCGGTCGTAGCCGGGTTCGAGTTTGGAGTCGCGCCCGTCCGCGGTGTGGACCGTCACCGGCAGGCCGCGCACCGTCTTGGTGATCAGCTCCGCGCGGTGCGGGCTGACTTCGACGGCGTCGACCGTGGCGGCGTCGATAGCCGCGATGGCCCCGATGAGCGCGGCCTTGCCGCCGGGACCCGCGCAAAGGTCAAGCCAACGGCCTTGATCCTGCTCGACGGGGACCTCGGTGACGGCACGCGCGATGATCTGCGAGCCCTCGTCCTGCACCGCGGCAAGCCCCTCGCGCACCGGCTCGAGCTGGCCCGGATCCCCCTCCGGCAGGTACACCGCGTACGGCGAGTACTTGCCCTGCTCGCCGCCCGTGGACAGTGCAAGTTCTTCCGCGGAGATCTCGCCGGGGCGCGCCACCAGGTGCACGACCGGGCGGGCCGAGTCCGCCTCGAGCGCGGCTTCCAGCTCGTCGCGCTTGTCACCGAGCGCCTCCGCGAAGGAGCGCGCGATCCACTCCGGGTGGGCGTGGGTGAAGGCCAGCGCGCCCAGCTCGTTGTCCGGGGCGAGGGTGCGCAGCCACTCGTCGGCGGGCGTGCGGCCGATGGAGCGCAGCACGCCGTTCGCGAAACCTTTCGCCTTCTCATGGCCCGCAGCCTCGACGAGCCGCACCGAGGTGTCCACCGCGGCGTGGTCGCCCACCCGGGTGTAGAGCAGCTGGTAGGCGCCCAGGCGCAGCGCGGCGAGCACCTCGGGCGCGATGCGCTCGAGCTCGCGCGATGAGTTTTTCGCGATCACCGCGTCGAGTACCCCGAGGCTGCGCAGCGTGCCGTAGGCCACCTCGGTGGCAAAGGCGGCGTCGCGTCCGGTGATCTTCCGCTCGCGCAGGATGCCGGGCAGGGTGAGGTTGGCAAACGCGCCGTCGCGGGCGACGCGCAGCACCACCTCGAAGGCCGCCTCGCGCGCCGGGTCGCCGATGCTGGCCGGGCGGCCCTTCACCGTGTAGCGCTGGCGCCCGCCGCCCTGCTTGCGCGGCTGCTGCTTTGCCCTGCTGCCTTGCTGCCGGTTGCGTGCAGGTTTGTCCTCTCGACGCCCCGCGGACCGCGACCTGAAACCTCCGCTCACTCGAACACCACTCCTTCTTTCGCCTCCGGGTTGAGTCCGCGGGCCCAGTCCGCCGCATTCATCATCTTCTTGCCCGGCGGCTGGATCGTGCCCAGGCGAACGTCGCCGCCGGCGGTGCCCACGAGCACCTCGTTTTTGCCAAACGCGGCCTCGCCCGGGGCGAGCGCGCCCTCCCCGGTCGGGGTGACTGGGCCGAGCTTGAAGCGGTCGTCCCCGCGCATCGTCCACGCACCCGGGGCCGGGGTGTGGGCGCGGATGCCGCGGTCGATCACGGCGGCCGGCTGCGTCCAGTCCACCCGGGCGTCCGCCGGGGCGATCTTGTGGGCGTAGGTGCCCTCTTCCGGCTGCGGCGTCGGTGCAGCGGTACCGGCCTCGAGCGCACCCATGGTCTCAACCAGCAGGTCCGCACCCGCGTAGGCGAGGCGCTCCAGCAGCTCGCCGCTGGTTTCTGCCTCGCCGATGACGGTTTCCAGCGTGTCCAAGATGTCACCGGTGTCCAGGCCCTCGTCGATGCGGAAGGTGGTGGCTCCGGTGACCGCGTCACCGGCCGCGATCGCCGCCTGCACCGGCGCCGCCCCGCGCCACTTAGGCAGCAGCGAGAAGTGCAGGTTCACCCAGCCGTGTGCGGGGATGTCCAGCATGTCCGCCGGGATGAGGTTGCCGTAGGCCACCACCGGGATCGCGTCGGGGGCCAGCTCCTTCAGTTGGTCCCGGATGGCGTCGTCGCGCGTGAGACTCTCCGGGGTGAGCACCTCAATGCCGTGCTCGAGAGCGAGCGCCTTGACTGGCGACGGGTGCAGCGTGCGCCCACGGCCGCGGCGCGCGTCGGGGCGGGTGAGCACCGCGACGACCTCGTGGTCGGACGCGATGAGCCGCTCGAGCGCCGCAGCGGCGGGTTCGGGTGTGCCGGCGAATACGAGTCGCATACAAACGTTCTCCTTAGCTCCAGTCGGCGGCCCGGATCGCCGCCATCGCTTCCTTGCGCTGCTCCGGTGCCATCCTGCGCATGAACATCACGCCGTCCAGGTGGTCCGCCTCGTGCTGGATGCAGCGCGCCAAAAGCCCGGTGCCGCGCAGCGCGATCGGGCGGCCGAAGCAGTCCTGGCCGCGGACAATGACCGTCTTGTGGCGGGTGACCTCGCCTCGCACGTCCGGCACCGAGAGGCAGCCTTCGACGCCGGTCTGCATCTCATCGCCCAAGGGTTCCCACACGGGGTTGACGATGTGCCCGCGCATGCCCTGGCAGTCGAAGACGAAAATCCGGCGCGTAAGCCCGATCTGGTTCGCGGCCAGGCCGACTCCGCCGGCGTGGTCCATGGTTTCCAGCATGTCGGCGACCAGCCGCTCCAAGGCGGCGTCGAAAACAGTGACCTCTGCCGCAGCGGTGTTGAGCACTGGGTCGCCGAACAGGCGGATGTCGCGGATAGCCATGGGGCCAAAGTGTAGTAGCGCGACCCCGCTAGCCGATGTCCACCGGGTTGACCTGGATGCGCAGCGGCAGGTCCTGCTTCGCCGTCGTCCACGCCACCGCGCCGGCACGCAGGGCCTTGCCCAGCGCGGTGCGCCCGGCAAGCGGGGTGCGCACCAAGATCCGCTGCGCGGGCCCGAGCGCCTCCCGGTTCCACTCGCCCGGCAGCCGCACCCCGGGCGGCAGGTCCACCGGGCCGAGCAGCTCGGCGTGCTCGGGCAGCTCAGTGCGGGCGAAGAATTCCTCCAACCCGTCGCGTGGGGCGTCCACAACCGCCACGTGCACCGCCGGCGGGAAGCGGGCCTCGCGCCGCAAGGAAAGCTCCAAAGCTGCGAACCCGGGCGCGTCCCACCGGATCAGGTGCTGCACCACGGGCAGGGAGGGCTCGGCCACCACGACCACTTCCCCGCCTGCGCTGTGCGGCTGCACCAGCGTGGCCGCCCCCATCCACTTGGCAAAGGTGTCTTCCACCGCGCGCAGGTCGGGCCGCTGCATCAGCGCCCAGGCGTCCAGAAGCACCGCCGCGCCGTAGCCGCCGTCAACGTGCGGCTCCGCACCCGGCGTGGCCACCACCAGCGCCGGGCCCGCCGGCACCTGCGCGCGCACGTTGTCGCCGCCCGAGGTGATCACCTTGTACTTGGCAAAGGCGCGGCCGAGCTCCTCGGCGGTGCGCTCGGTGCCCAGCACCACCGCGCGCAGCCTGCGCGAGCCGCACGTCGGGCACACGTGCGCCGGGTCCATCCGGCCGCACCACCGGCAGGTCGGCGCCGCGGCCTCGCCGCCCGAGGGCAGCCCGAGCGGCCCGTTGCACCACCTGCACCGCGCCGGTGTGCGGCACTGCCCGCACGCCAGCGACTGGATGTAGCCGGTGCGCGGCACCTGGAACAGCACCGGGGTGCCACGCTCGAGCGCCTTCGCCGCCGCCTGGAACGCCGACGACGGCAGACGCGCCTGTTTCGCGCGCGGGTCGCGCTCCATTGCAAAGTCCGAATCCCCCGCCGCGTGGATGTACGGCGAGCGGGTGCGCAGGCTCTGTCGCGGGGCGACCAGCTCGTGCATCCACCCGGATTCCACCAGCAGCTGCGCCTCCGCGGTGCGCGCGTGCCCGCCGATGACCAGCGAGCACCCCTCCTTCGCCGCGCGGGTAGTCAGCACCTCGCGGGCGTGCACGTACGGCGCGCGCGGATCCACCAGGTTGTCGTCGCCGTCGAACATCAGCGCCGCAAAGCGCAGGTTTTTCACCGGGGCGAACGCCGCCGAGCGCGTGCCCACCACGATCCGGCCCTGCCCGTGCAGCACCGATAGGTAGCGCGAGTACCGCGCCTGCGGGCCCTGCGAGGCCGTCAGCGTAGTCACCTGGCGCGCCCCCAGGATCTCCTTCAGCGCCGCCTCGCACGCGTCCACGTCCTTCTGGTCCGGCACCACGATCAGCGCGCTCGCCCCGTCCAGCGCCACCTTCGCCGCCAGCGACGCCAGTGCCGCGGCCCAGCTGTCTCCCGGTGCGACCTGCCAGGCCGCCCGCGCAATCTTGCCGGCGACCACCGCGTCCACGAACGACTCGCCAAAGGTGTAGGCGGTCCACGCCGACAAGTCCGGCTCCCCGGCCTCCCCCAGCTCCTCCCAGGGCGTGGAAGTGTCCGTCTCCTCCGCCTTCGCGTGGCGCGCCGGGATAGCAGAACGGTAGATGTCGGACCGCACGCCTGCGTAACGGTCCGCCAGCACGTCGATAAGCTCCCGCGTCCTCGCCGGGGCCACAACCTCCGGCGAGATGACGCGCTCGATGAAGCGCAGCGACCCCTCGTGCCGCGAAGAAGATGCGCGCTCGAGCACCACGGCATCCACGAGCCGGCCCGCAAACCGCACCCGCACCCGCACCCCGGGCTGCACCGCGTCCGCCTCCTGCGAGGGCACGAGGTAGTCGAACGGCCTGTCCAGATGCGCCAGCCCGAGCATGGGCAACACGCGCGCGATTGGGGCTTCTGCGGCGGGCGTGTCAGACATGACCCCGGATTCTAAACCACCGTCCGACACCGCCTTGCCCGCGAGCGTTCCAATCCCCCAGCCCGGTCTTTTATGGAGTACTAATAAGACTGAAAGTTTTCCCCTTACGCGCGTTTGAAAGACCCCGCCACCCCATGAAACGCCTGCTCACAGCAGTCACCTCTGCCACACTCCTCGCCGCTGCAACACTGGCCCCGTCCCCCGCCTCCGCGGATGTGTCCAAGGTCACGCAGCTCGCCCTGCCGCAGGACGCAAAGATCATCTCCGGCGACAGCTTCGGCCCCATCCTCGTGCAGGGAGCTGGGTTGCCTATCGACGGCAGCTCCGCCTTCATCGCCGGCTCCTCCGACCGCGCCCGCATCGCCGTCGAGGACGGCTGGCGCCGCGCCTACAACGGTCTTCCCGGGCAGGTGAAGCAGGCCGTGCCGCCGCACCTGCGCCCGCCCGAGCCAGCGAAACCGGCCGATGTCACCGTCGCGCCCGCGCAGGAGCCCGCGCCGTCGCCGGTGCCGCCCAAGTGCTACAACTGCGTCGCCATCACCTACGACGACGGCCCGGTCCCCGGCAGCACCGAGCGCCTGCTGGACATCCTCAAGCGCAAGGGCGTGCACGCGACCTTCTTCGTGGTGGGCCGAAACGCCAACGCGAACCCGCAGGTCCTGCGGCGGATCCGCGACGAGGGCCACACCATCGGCAACCACTCTTATTCCCACCCGGACCTGGCCAGGCAGTCCGATGGCGCCATTGCCGCCCAGTTGGACGACACGGACGCCGCGCTGCAGAAGCAGGCCGGCCTCGACCCGCACTGGTTGCGCCCGCCCTACGGCTCCCACGACCCGCGCGTGGCGTCCGCCGCGGGTGCCCGCGGCATGGCGCTGGCCGTGTGGGACGTGGACACCGCCGACTGGCAGCACCGCAACCCCGCCACCACCTGCAAGCGGGCGGTGGACGGCGCACGCGAGGGCTCCATCATCCTCATGCACGACATCCACCAGCCAACCGTCGACGCGGCGGAGTGCGTCATCGACGGCCTGCGCGCCAAGGGGCTCAATCCCGTTGGCCTGGACGAGATGATCAAACGACCCGAGGCGGGCCACGTCTACACGCGCGCGGATTAGTTCCTATACTCTTGCCCGTGACTGAACAGCAGGACAACGGCGGCCGCCACGGATGGGTCAAAGCCATCCCCTACGCCATGCTCGCCGCCTACGCGCTCGGGCCCCTGCTGCTCATCCCGTTGGTGGGTAACCCGTGGGTGATGGTCGGGTTCATCTTCGCAGTGGCGATCATCGCCGGGCTTATCGACGGCATCGCCTTCCGCCCCACTTTGTCCCTGCCCCTTTTGACCGGGGTGGGCTTCTGGATCTCCAAGGCCCTGTACTTCAACGACGGCACGTTCATCTACTCCATCGCGGTGACGCTCGCCTGCGCGGCAGCGATGTGGGTGGGGTCGTTGGTGGGCGGCAGCTCGTCGAGAAGCAAGGCGGAGGCGTAGCCGATGGAAACCTGGAGCCTCAACCACCCCGAATACGGCCTGATCGAGGTCCGCGTCGGTTTCGACCGCGACTTCGCCGCCGAGGATCCCAGCTGGCCCGGCGACGAGGCGGACAAACCCGGCGCCCTGGCGACGGCGGAGAGCTCCCTCAAAGAGCGGATCAAACTGTGGACGAAAAACCCCACCGAGCGCATGGAGGTGCGCGTCAACGGCGAGGTGCAGCACCGCTACAACGACGTCGCAAGCGCCCGGCTGCCGCTGTTCGGCGACGGCCCGAAAGGCGGGCTGGAAACGCCGACGGGGCTCGGCACCGACCGCAAGAAACCGCACCTGAAGCTTCGGGTCAGTAGTTTCGACGAGCTGCTCAGCGTGGAGTTTCGCGAAGGCGACACGGTGGTGGAGTTCGACCCGCCCGCCGGCTCCCGCGGCGCGCACAGGCGCGAAACCATGCAGTCCAGCGAGCTCAAGCGCACCCTCATCCCCATGGCGGAAGGGCTGGGCAAGGGCGGCTGGGCGCTCGCGGTGCTCGTGCTCGGCCCGATCATCTCGAGGTTCATCGGCTGGCTAGTTGGGTTTTTGCCCGACTGGGACCTGCCCGACTGGCAGCTGCCGCACATGGACCTGCCGGTGCCGTCGCTGCCACATTTCAACCTGCCGATGCCAGACATCGACCTGCCGGAGTTCCCCGAGGTTCCCGAGTGGGCGCTGTGGCTGCTCGAGTACTCGAAGATCTGGGTGCCGGTGGTCATCGGCATCGTCGTCGGCGTGGTCGCGCTGCGCAACCACCGGCGTTCCGAGCAAGAAAAAGCCGCCTGGCAGGAACACCAGGCGGACAAGACACCGGAGACGGACTAGACGCCGGCGGCGCCCTTCAAGTCGTCGACCTTGTCGGTGCGCTCCCACGGCACGTCGATGTCCGTGCGGCCGAAGTGGCCGTACGCGGCGGTTTGCGCGTAGATCGGGCGCTTGAGGTCCAGCTCGCGGATGATCGCCTCGGGGCGCAGGTCGAAGACCTTCTCCACCGCCTGCTGGATGCTCTCGTCCGTCTGGCCCTCCGCGGCGGTGCCGAACGTCTCCACGTACAGCCCCACCGGGTTCGCGCGTCCGATGGCGTAGGCCACCTGCACCTCGACGCGCTCCGCTAGGCCCGCGGCGACAATATTCTTGGCCACCCAGCGCATCGCGTACGCGCCGGAACGGTCCACCTTTGAGGGGTCCTTGCCGGAAAACGCGCCGCCGCCGTGGCGAGCCATGCCGCCGTAGGTGTCCACGATGATCTTGCGGCCGGTCAGGCCGGCGTCGCTCATGGGGCCACCCTGGATGAAGGAGCCGGACGGGTTGACCAGAACCTTGGTGTCCTCGCGGTAGTACTGCTCCAGGTTTGCGTCCTTGAGCACCCAGTTGATCACGTGCTCGCGAAGCGCCGCCTCCAGCGCCTCGCCGGTGAAGTCCGGGTCGTGCTGGGTGGAGATGACGATCGTGTCGATGAACGCCGGGGTCTGGCCGTCGTAGGCGAAGGTCACCTGGGTCTTGCCGTCCGGGCGCAGCCCCTCGACGATGCCCTCGTGGCGCACCTGGGACAGGCGGCGGGCCAGGCGGTGCGCCGTGGAGATCGGCAGCGGCATATACTCCGGTGTCTCGTTGGTGGCGTAGCCGAACATCAGGCCCTGGTCGCCCGCGCCGGTCTGGTCGTCCTCGCCGGTGGAGGTGTTCTCGCGGACCTCCTGGGACGTCACCACGGAATCGTGGATCTCCGAGGACTGGTCGCCGATGGCGATGTTCACGCCGCAGCTGCGGCCGTCGAAGCCGACCTCAGAAGAGTCGAACCCGATCTCCACCAGCTTCTCGCGCACGATTCGCGCGATGTTGGAGTAGGCGGAAGTGCGCACCTCCCCCGCCACATGCACCTGGCCGGTCGTGGCGAGGGTCTCCACGGCCACCTTCGCGTCCGGGTCCTGAGCAAGCATGTCGTCCAGGATCGAGTCCGAAATCGCGTCGCAGATCTTGTCGGGGTGGCCCTCGGTGACCGATTCGCTTGTGAACAAGCGGAAGTACGTATCAGTGGACAAAGCAGTCTTTCCTTAGCGTCTATGCGAACGGGTAGCGTTCCGGCGGCGTCCAACGGCTGAAACGGGAACGGCACGTCGTGAAGTGATGCCCACGATAGACCAAGCTGTCTAAATGTGCAATGTCACTGCGAGAGTCGCTCGACGGCGTCCCAGATCCGGGCCGCGACCTCGTGCTTGGTGCCGTCGGGAATCTCCTCTTCGCGGCCGTCTGCGCTAAGCAGCCAGCCTCGGTTGCGGGCCTGGCCGAACACGCCGCCGCCGGCCACGGAGTTGAGCATGAGCATGTCCGCGCCCTTGCGCTTGAGCTTGGCGCGGCCATTTTCGAACTCGTTGTCCGTCTCTGCGGCGAAGCCGATGATGGTCGCGGCGGTCTCCCCCGCCTCCCGCATCTGGACCAAGCCCTTGAGGATGTCCGGGTTTTCGGTGAGGCGGATCGTGGACAGCGCGTCATCGGCTTTGCCCTTCTTCAGCTTCGTGCTCGCTTCTGCTTCTGGACGGAAATCCGCCACGGCAGCAGCCATAATCACCACGTCGGCCTCCGGCGCTCGTTCCGCCATCGCCTGTTGCATTTCGCGGGTGGAGCCGACCTTGATCACCTCCGCGCCCGACGGCGGATCCAGCGCATCGGTCGCCCCCGCCACTATGGTCACCTTCGCGCCTCGTTGCGCGGCGACGTCGCCGAGCGCGTAGCCCTGCTTGCCGGAGGACCGGTTGCCGATGTAGCGCACCGGGTCAATGTTCTCCTGGGTGCCGCCCGCGCTGATCAGCACGCGCTTGCCCGCAAGGGTCGGGGCGAATGTGCTAGTGCGCAGCACCGTGCGAGCGAGTTCGGCGATCACGTCCGGTTCCAGCAAACGCCCGGGCCCGGTGTCTTTGCCAGTGAGACGCCCGTGCGCGGGTTCAAGCACCGTGATACCCCGCTCGCGCAGCGTGGCGACGTTCGCCTGCGTGGCCGGGTTGAGCCACATCTCGGTGTGCATCGCGGGGGCAAGCACCACCGGGCACGTGGCGACGAGGATGGTCGAGGTGAGCAGGTCGTCCGCACGCCCCGCGGCGGCCCGAGCCATGAAGTCCGCGGTCGCTGGCGCCACGACGATCAGGTCGGCCTCCTGCCCCACCCGCACGTGCTGCACCTCGTCGACGCGGGTGAACACTCCGGTGTCCACCGGGTTGCCGCTCAACGCCTCGAACGTCGCCGCACCCACGAAATTGAGCGCGTTCTGCGTGGGGATCACCCGAACCTCATCACCCGCCTCTTTGAAGTTCCGGACAAGATGGCAGGCCTTGTACGCGGCGATACCGCCGGAGACTCCTACGACAACACGCAGCGGATGGGACGAGTGTGGGGCTTCGCTCATGAGCCCCAAGCATACAAAACCGCCGCCGCCCAGCATGATTCCTGGGCGGCGGCGGACACCTGCAGAGCGCTAGCACAGCGCACTGGCAATGGGGCGAGGCTTACTGGCCTTCCTCGTGCTCGAGCAGTCCTGCCTCGATCTCGCGCAGCGCGATCGACAACGGCTTCTCGCCCGGCTCTGGAGAGACCAGCGGGCCCACGAACTCGAAGACGCCGTCCTCGGAGTTCTGGTAGAAGCTGTTGATCTGGCGGGCACGCTTCGCTGCGAAGATGACGAGCGCGTACTTCGACGACACCTTGGTCAAAAGCTCGTCGGTCGGGGGCGCCGTAATGCCCTCCGGAGTGTCGTAAACGTTCTCCTGCTGGGTGGTTTCCTCAGCAGCGGACGTCTCGGACAAATCCTTGGTTGTGTTGCTCACGTGTAACCCACTCGCTAACTGTTGTTGGAAGATGTGCCTTGAAGAATGCCGGCGATGGTGGCCACTGCCGTGTCCACGTTGTCGTTGACCACCACGACATCGAACTCGCCCTGGGCGTCGAGCTCCTCGCGGGCGGTGGCGAGCCTGCGCTCGATCACCTCCGGGGTCTCGGTGCCGCGCCCGGTGAGCCGCTGGACAAGAATGTCCCACGACGGCGGCGCCAAAAACACGGTCTGCGCTTCTGGCAGCAGGCGCTTGATGTTCCGTGCACCTGCGAGGTCAACTTCGACGAGGACGGGACGGCCCGCATCCATGGCTTCCTGCACCGGCCCGGCGGGTGTGCCGGAGCGCTGCAGCCCTCCGTGGATGTCGGCCCACTCCAGCATCTCTCCGCGGTCGATGCGGCCCTGGAAGTGCTCCGGGGTGACAAAGAAGTAGTCTTTCCCGTCCACCTCACCCGGGCGCGGAGCGCGGGTGGTCATGGACACCGAGAAGTACAAATCCGGTACGGCACTGCGAAGGCCGCTCACCACCGTCGACTTACCCACCGCGGACGGGCCGGCCAACACGACCAGCTGTCCGCGGGGAGCCACCTCAGACACGACTAGTTCTCTTCGTAGCCGAAGCGCTCGAGCAGCGCGCGACGCTGACGGTCACCGAGGCCGCGCAGACGACGGGTCTGAGCGATCTCCAGCTCCTCCATGATCTCGCGGGCCTTGACCTTGCCCACCTTCGGCATTGCCTCGAGGAGTGCGGAGACCTTGGTCTTGCCGATGATCTCGTCGGTGTCAGCCTTGTTCAGGACGTCCTTGAGCGTGGTCTCGCCGCGCTTGAGGGATGCCTTCAGCTCAGCACGCGCCTTACGGGCCTCTGCTGCCTTCTCAAGTGCTGCCTTGCGCTGCTCATCGGTCAACTGTGGAAGTGCCACGGGTTCCTCCATGTAATAGTTACGAACAATTGTCCAGTCCGACATGTGCCGGATCCGGGGCGCACTCCTCCGAATGTCATCGGTGCAATTCGCCACGTTCGGCACAGTCTAACACTGCTTTATTCTGCAACGGTTCCGCGGAGCGCGTTGTACACCGCATTTCTCCACGTCACCGTGCGACGGGACTAAACTACCAGGGATTTTGCTGGGCAGTTAATAGACCCTAGCCTTTCGCCTGTTTCCCCAGGTCAGATACGCGTTTGCGCAGCTCAGCCACATCCGGACCAGCAGTGAGCACCGAACGCGAAACACTCGGGAAAACCAGGTGTCCAATTTCACCCGCGATGGCTTCCGCATCGGCCATCGTCGCTCCCTGCGCGCCCACTCCGGGCATCAGCACCGGGGCGTTCAGGCCGTCGAGCACCGGCGGGGTTTGCACGGTCGCGCCGACGACCACGCCGACGTGCCCGATGTATTCAGGATCGTCGGCACGGTTGTACTGCGCGCACTCGTCGACCATCCACTGCGAGAGCATCTTGCCGTCGATCGTGCCGGTTTGCAGCGCCACCGCCTCCGGATTGGAGTTGGCGGCCATGACAAACACGCCCTTGCCGTGCTGCGCAGCCAATTCGATTGCCGGGTCGAGCGATCCGACGCCGAGGTACGGGGTCACAGTCAGCGCGTCCGTCTCCAGCGGAGCACCGGGCGCAAGCCAGGCTGACGCGTATCCCGCCATCGTGGAGCCGATATCGCCGCGCTTCGCGTCGGCGATCACCAAGGTGCCGCTCTCGCGCAGCCGGGCGAGCGTGTTCTCGAGCACCGCGAATCCGGCTGCGCCGAAGCGCTCGAAAAACGCCACCTGCGGCTTGACTACCGCGGCGTGGCCCGCGAAGGCCTCCACACACGTCTCCGAGAACGCGCGCAGGCCCTCGACAGTGTTGTCCAGCCCCCACTGCTCGAGCAGCACGGCGTGCGGGTCAATGCCCACGCATAGACGGCCGTGCTCCTGCCCGGCCGCCACAAGGCGCTGGCTGAAGGTCTGCGCAGCCACTACTTCGCCTCTGCTTTGCCGTGCTCGAGCTCCTGCAGGCTAGTCACCGAGATTTCGTTGGCGCGGATAGCCTCGATGCCCTGCACCGCCGCGGTGACGCCCTGCACGGTGGTCATGATGGCCACGTCGGCGACGACGGCAGCCGCGCGGATGTCGTAGCCGTCGTGGCGCGCGCCAGCGGAACCTGCCGGGGTGTTGAGCACCAGGTCGATCTCGCCGTCGAGGATGCGGTCCACGATGGATTTGCCCTCGGCACCCTCACGGACCTGGGACCCCTTGAGCACAACCTCGCACTCGATGCCGTTGCGGCGCAGCATCTGGGCGGTACCCTCCGTGGCCAGCACCTTAAAGCCCATGGTGGACAGCCGCTGGATCGGGAAGATGAGGGTGCGCTTGTCGCGGTTGGCCAGCGAGACAAACACGGTGCCTTCGGTGGGCAGCTCGCCGAACGCGGCGGCCTCCGCCTTCGCGTACGCCACGCCAAACGACGGCGCCAGGCCCATGACCTCGCCGGTGGACTTCATCTCCGGGCCGAGGATGGTGTCCAGCAGCGCGCCGTCCGGGCGGCGGAAGCGGGTAAACGGCAGCACGGCTTCCTTCACCGCGATCGGGTGCTCCATCGGCAGCGAGCCGCCGTCGTAGTCGGACGGGATCAACCCCTCCGAACGCAGCTGGGCAATCGTAGTGCCCATCATGACGCGCGCGGCCGCCTTGGCCAGGTGCACGCCGGTGGCCTTGGACACAAACGGCACGGTGCGCGATGCGCGCGGGTTGGCCTCGATGACGTAGAGGATGTCGTCCTTGAGCGCGAACTGCACGTTCATCAGGCCCTTCACGCCGATACCGTGCGCGAGCGCCGCCGCGGAACGGCGGACGTTGGCGATGTCATCCGGGCCCAGCGTCATCGGCGGCAGCGCACACGCGGAGTCGCCGGAGTGGATGCCAGCTTCCTCGATGTGCTCCATCACGCCGCCGAGGTAGACGTCCGTGCCGTCGCAGAGCACGTCGACGTCGATCTCGATGGCGTTGTCCAGGAAGCGGTCCACCAGCACCGGGTGGTCCGGGGACAGTTCGGTGGCGCGCTCGATGTAATCGCGGAGGTTGTCCTCGTCGTAGACGATCTCCATGCCGCGCCCGCCCAGCACGTAGGAGGGGCGCACCAGCACCGGGTAGCCAATGCGGTCCGCCACCTCGCGCGCACCCTCGAAGGTGGTTGCGGTGCCGTAAGCCGGGGCCGGCAGGTTCGCCGCGTCGAGCACCTTGCCGAACTCGCCGCGGTCCTCCGCCATGTCGATGGCCTTGGGGGAGGTGCCAACCACGGGCACGCCGGCGTCCTCAAGCTGCTGCGCCAGCCCCAGCGGAGTCTGGCCGCCCAGCTGGACGATCACGCCGGCGACGGTGCCGGTGGCGGCCTCGGCGCGGTAGATCTCCATGACGTCCTCGAACGTCAGCGGCTCAAAGTAGAGGCGGTCCGCCGTATCGTAGTCGGTGGAGACAGTCTCCGGGTTGCAGTTGACCATCACCGTCTCGTATCCCACACGCGACAGCTCAAGCGCCGCGTGCACGCACGAGTAGTCGAACTCGATGCCCTGGCCGATGCGGTTCGGGCCCGAGCCGAGGATGATCACCTTCTCCTTCCCGCTGTCGCTCGAGGAAGAAACAACCTCATTTTCCGCGTCCGGGTCGAGCTCGTAGGCGGAGTACAGGTACGGCACCTTGGCGTCGAATTGGCCCGCGCAGGTATCCACGGTCTTAAAGGTCGGGGCAATCCCCAGCGACCAGCGCAGCTGGCGCACCCCGCACTCCCCCGCCAGCTCCGGGCGAAGCGCGGCGATCTGGGCGTCGGACAGGCCGAACGCCTTCGCCTCACGCAAAAGCTCGGCATCGAGCACCGGGGCGTCGACAAGCTGCTGCCTGAAGTCAATGAGCGCGACGAGCTCCTCCAGGAACCACGGGTCGATGCCGGAGGCCTCGTAGACCTCCTCGACGCTCGCGCCCAGGCGCAGCGCAAGCTCTACGTCGTAGAGACGCTTGTCGGTGGGCACCTTCAGGTCCTCGAGCACCGCGGCGGCGTCGGTTGCGCGCTCGTCGGCGAAGTACTCGTCCGGCTTGGTCCAGAAACCGTTCGGCTTGTCCTCCATCGAACGCATAACCTTGTTCAGGCCCTGGATGTAGTTGCGGCCGATGCCCATCGCCTCGCCCACAGCCTTCATGGACGTGCCCAGGGTCTCGTCGGAGCCAGGGAACTTCTCAAAGGCGAAACGCGGCATCTTCACGATGACGTAGTCGAGCGTCGGCTCCGCAAGCGCGGTGGTTTCGCCGCCGGTCATGTCGTTCGGGATTTCGTCGAGCGTGTAGCCGATGGCCAGCAGGGTGGCCACCTTGGCAATCGGGTAGCCGGTGGCCTTGGACGCCAGCGCCGAGGACCGCGACACGCGCGGGTTCATCTCGATGATGATCATTCGGCCGTCTTTGGGGTTGATGGCGAACTGGATGTTGCAGCCGCCCGTTTTCACGCCGACCTCGCGGATGATGGCCTTGCCCTGCTCGATCATGGCGGTGACCTCGGGCTCGGTCATCGTCAGCACCGGCGCCACGGTGACCGAGTCGCCGGTGTGCACACCCATCGCATCCACGTTCTCAATGGTGGCGATGGCGATGCAGTTATCCGCGGAGTCGCGGATGAGCTCCAGCTCGATTTCCTTCCAGCCCAGGATGGATTCCTCGATCAGCACGTTCGCCTCCGGCGAAGCCACCAGGCCGTCGCCGGCGATGCGGTGCAAATCATCCATGTCGTACGCCAGGCCGGAGCCGAGCCCGCCCATGGTGAACGAGGGGCGCACCACACACGGGAACCCCAGCTCCGCGACGGTCTCCTCCACCTCTTCCATGGTGAAGCAGACGCGGGAGCGGGCGGATTCGCCGCCAATCTTGTCCACGATGTCCTTGAATTTCTGGCGGTCCTCGCCGCGCTCGATGGCGTCGATGTCCGCGCCGATGAGCTCCACGCCGTGCTTTTCCAGAATGCCGAGGCGGTCCAGCTTGATCGCCGTGTTCAGCGCAGTCTGGCCGCCGAGGGTGGGCAAAATAGCGTCGACCGGGTGGCCCTGCTCGGCTTCGCGGGCGAGGATGCGATCGATGTAGCCGGGCTCAATCGGTTCCACGTAGGTGTGGTCGGCAAACTCGGGGTCGGTCATGATCGTCGCCGGGTTCGAGTTGACCAGCGTCACCCGCAGGCCTTCGTCCTTGAGCACGCGGCACGCCTGGGTGCCGGAATAGTCGAACTCGCAGGCTTGGCCGATCACGATCGGGCCGGAGCCGATGACCAGGACGTGGTTCAAATCGTTACGCTTCATGTCTGTATCTCCTGGTCTTTCTCTTAGGCTTCTTGGCTTTCGACGGTGACCTGGCCCCGCACCATCTTTCCCTCGCGGGCAGCGGCGGCCAGGTGTCGGACGAGCTTGCGGGTGTCCACGCCCCACAGCCCGGTAATCCCCTGCGCCTCGAGCTCTTCGGCGAGGGTGCGCTGGGCGTTGTGGTTGGAAGCGATGCGCGCGAGGTCGCGCACGATGACTGCTGCGGCGGTGATGTCGGTGCTGCCGGATGCGCCCTCGCCGGTCCAGCCGACGTTGCCCACCTGCGGGGTGGCGAAGACGAGGATCTGGCCGGCGCGCTCGGCTTCGCACAGCTCGCGCTCGTAGCCGAACATGTCGGTGGTGAAAGCGACCTCGCCGGCGACTTCGTTCTCTGCAGGCATCGCGCCGAAGATGAAGCCGGGGAAGGCGGAGCCGTCGTCAAGCACGAGCGTTGCGCGCGTGCGCTGGGGTTGTGTGGTGGTGTTTTCAGACATGGTTTACGCCTTCTTCGAGTCGTAGGTTTGGGTGCCGCGCAGCCAGGTGCCAACCACGCGGGCGGAAAATTCGATGCCTTCGTACGGGGTGTTCGAGGCCTTGGACGCCATCTCATCGCCGTGGGCGGTCCACGGCGACTCCGGGTCCACCAGGACGAGGTTGGCCGGCTCGCCGACGTTGATCGGGCGGCCCTGGTCTTTCAGGCGCAGGATCTCGGCCGGCCGCTCGCTCATGACCTTGGCCACGAAGCGCCAATCGGCCAGCCCCGGCTCGACGAAGATGCGGTGGACCACGGCAAGGGAGGTCTCCAGGCCGAGCATGCCGGGCTTGGCGTTCTCGAACTCCACGCACTTGTCTTCGGAGCCGTGCGGGGCGTGGTCGGTGGCGACCACGTCGACGGTGCCGTCGAGAAGCGCCTGCTTGAGTGCCTCAGCGTCGCGCGCCTCGCGCAGCGGCGGGTTCACGCGGAACAGGCCGTCGTAGGTGGCGAGCTTCTCGTCGGTGAGCATGAGGTGGTGCGGGGTGACCTCGGCGGTGACGTCGATGCCCTGGTTCTTGGCAAAGCGCAAAAGCTCCACGGTGCCCTCGGTGGAGGCGTGGCACAGGTGGTAGCGGCCGCCGTAGTCGCGGGTCATGATCGCGTCGCGCGCCACAATGGACTCCTCCGCCACGCGCGGCCAACCGCGCAGCCCCAGGCGCGCGGCCTGCTCGCCCTCGTGGGCGACAGAGCCTTCAGTCATGCGGTGGTCCTCGGCGTGCTGCGCGAGCACCACGTCGTGCGCCTTGGCATACTCGATGGCCCGGCGCATCAGCTGAGGGTCGTTGACGCACTTGCCGTCGTCGGAGAACATGCGCACGCCGCTGCGGGACATAAGCCCGATCTCGGTGAGCTGCTCGCCCTTCAGCCCCTGGGAGATGGAGCCGACCGGGTAGACATCGCACTTGCCGTACTCCTGGCCCTTCGCCCACACCGCCTCGGCGAGGAACGGCTGGTCTATCACCGGGGAGGTGTTCGCCATGGTGAACACGGCGGTAAAACCGCCCTTGGCCGCGGCGTCGGAGCCGGTGGCGATGGTCTCGGTGTCCTCGCGGCCGGGCTCGCGCAGGTGCACGTGCATGTCCACCAGGCCCGGCAGCAGCACGTTGCCCCCGCAGTCCATGACCTCGTCCGCGTCGTCAAAGGGGTTCTCCCCGACCGCGTCGATCACGCCGTCGGCGACGTCGATGAGAATGTTGGTCACGTCCTCGCCGTACGGGCGGACGTTGTTCAAAGCGAGCGTGGTCACTTGCTGGCTCCTTCCTCATTGCCGCCCTGCTCTCCTGAGCTGGCGAGCAGCGTAAACAGCACGGCCATGCGGGTGTAGACACCGTTGGAGACCTGGCCCAGCACCACGGCGTTGTCGCGGTCCGCGACGTCGAAGTTGATTTCCATGCCGCGCAGCATTGGACCCGGGTGCATGATCAGCGCCGAGTCCTTCATGCGGTTCGCGCGGTCCTTGCTCAGCCCGTAGAGGGTGGCGTACTCGCGGTGCGACGGGAAGAAGCCGCCGTGCATGCGCTCAGCCTGCACGCGCAGCATCATCACCACGTCCGCCTGCTCGACCTCCGCGTCGAAGTCGTGCGACACGCGCGCCGGCCAGTACTGCACGCCGGTGGGCAGAAGCGTCGGCGGGGCCACCAGCACAACCTCTGCGCCGAGGGTGTGCAGCAGGTCCACGTTGGAGCGCGCCACGCGCGAGTGCAGGATGTCGCCGACGATGAGCACGGTCTTGCCGGCCACGTCGCCGATGTGCTGGCGCATAGTCACCGCGTCCAAAAGCGCCTGGGTGGGGTGCTGGTGCTGGCCGTCGCCTGCGTTGATGATGCTGGTCTCCGGCAGCCACGTGCGCAGAAGCTGGGATGCGCCCGAGGCCGGGTGGCGCATGATGATCGCGTCCGCGCCGATGGCCTCGAGGGTCGCCGCGGTGTCTTTGAGCGACTCGCCCTTCTTCACCGACGACGAGGACGCGGACAGGTTGATCACGTCCGCGCTCATCCACTTGCCCGCGGTCTCAAACGACGAGCGGGTGCGGGTGGAGTTTTCGTAGAACAGCGTCATCACGGTGCGGCCGCGCAGGGTGGGCAGCTTCTTTATCTCGCGGCCGTCCAGGGCTTCGCGAAAACGGTCCGCTTCGTCCATCAGGCCGACAATTTCCTCGCGGGTAAGGTCCGCGATGTCGATCAGGTGCTTCATTTACGCCTCCCTAGCCAGCGTGACCCGGTCCTCGGCATCGAGCGGCGTCAGCGAGACGGTGACGTCCTCGTCCTTCGAGGTGGGGATGTTTTTGCCCACGTAGTCTGCGCGGATGGGCAGTTCTCTGTGGCCGCGGTCCACCAGCACCGCCAGCTGGATGGCTGCGGGGCGGCCGATGTCGCGCAAGGAATCCAGCGCCGCGCGGATGGTGCGGCCGGAGTACAAAACGTCGTCGACAAGGATGACCACTGCCCCGTCAATGTCCACCGGGATGTTGGTGGGCCGCAGGGCGCGGTGGGGGCGGTTGCGCAGGTCGTCGCGGTAGAGCGTCACGTCCAGGCTGCCCACGGGGATTGCCACCCCGGAAAATTCTTCAACGGCCTCTGCGATGCGCTGCGCCAACGGCACTCCCCCGGACGGAATTCCCAGCAGCACAACCTGCGGACTGGTCTCATCGTCCAACGCCGTTTTTTCGATGATCTGGTGCGCGATGCGTGCAACAGTGCGGCCGACATCTTGAGCGTTCAGCAACTCAACGGTCGACCGTTCGTTCTCACTCATCGAACCTCCTTCCCCGCCTCACAGTGCGGAATTTAAAGGATTTCGAACCGGCCCCGCCTACCGGGGCCGTGTGTAGTCTTGGGACCGCGTTTCACCTTAGCACCTGCATGTATAAACCGGGAAGGATTCCATGGGCATCCACGCTGAGTACACCCTCCCCTTCGACCGCGGCACCGTCTGGCGCTGGCACACCCGCCCAGGCGCAGTCACCCGCCTTACCCCCGGATTCCTGCCGATGCGGGTGGCAAGCGAAGCGGCGTCGATACGCAGCGGCACCACAGTATTCCGCCTCCCCGCGGGCCAAAAGTGGGTCGCGCGCCACCTCTCCGACGGCTACGTCGCGGGCCACCAGTTCACCGACATCGCCGCGAACCAGCCGGTGCGCGCGACTACTGGTTGGCGCCACGTGCACCGCTTCGAGGACGCGGGCGAGGGCACATTGCTTATCGACGACGTCAGTGCCCGCATCCCAGAAGCCGCGCTCCGCCCCGCCTGGGCTTATCGCCAACGCCAGTTGGTGGAGGACCTGCGGTTCATCGCTTCCCTGCCTCACGCCGCCCCGAAGACGGTGGCCATGACCGGCTCCAGCGGCCTCGTCGGCACCCACCTGCGCGCGCAGCTAACCACCGCCGGGCACACCGTGATCCCGCTGGTGCGAGGCACAGCGGGCCCCGGCGAGCGGCACTGGGACATGGACAACCCGGCAGCTGACCTGCTAGCCGGCGTGGACGGGGTGATCCACCTCGCAGGCGAGACCATCATGGGCCGGTTCACCGAAGAAAAGAAGCGCAGCATCCGCGACTCGCGCGTGGAGCCCACCCGCAGACTCGCCCGCCTCGCCGCGGACTCGGGAGTGGAGGTCTTCGTCGGCGCCTCGGCGGTGGGGTACTACGGGACAGATGCTGGCAGCGTTCCACGCGCCGAGGCTGACGGGCCCGGCGAGGGGTTCTTGGCCGAGGTCTGCGACGCCTGGGAGCACGCCGCCAATGTCGACGGGATGCGCAGCGTGCACATCCGCACCGGGCTGGCGCTGTCCAGCGCTGGCGGGCTGTTGCCGGTGCTCAAGGCCAGCGTCAACGCGGGGCTCACCGCGCAGTTCGGCCGCGGCGATTTCTGGATGAGCTGGGTGGCGCTGGACGATCTGACCGATTTCTACGTGCGCGCCCTGCTGGACGAGACGGTCTCCGGGCCCGTCAACGCCACTGCGCCAGAGCCGGTGACCAACGCCGAAATGTCTTCCACCCTCGCTCGCCTGCTGCACCGGCCGGACGTATTTTCCATCCCGACGTTCGGCCCGAAACTGCTGCTGGGCGAAGAGGGCGCGCACGAGCTCGCGCTGGCGGACCAACGCGTCCTGCCCACCGTGGCCGCCGAACACGGCTGGCGGCTGCGCTACCCCACCCTCGACGCAGCCCTGCGCCACGAGTTGGGCCGCGAGCAGCTGCTAGTCTCGCAGGCGTGACTACAGATCAAACCGAAGAGCCCGTCCAGCCGAGCGAGCACCCCGAACGCAACGTGACCGAGCAGGTCACGCCCGAGGCCGTCGCCGCGATCTTCGAGGAAGAAAACCTCGAGTACCGCATCGAAGACCAGCTGGTGCGTTCCGGCTTCATTAACGCCGCCATTGCGGTCGTCATCGATGGCGATCACCTCGTGTTCGAGGCGCTGTGGCGCGGCGAGTTCCCCCGCGAGATGGCGCCGAAGGTGCTCTACGCGTGCAACGAGCACAACCAGACGCACTTCGCGCCCACCCTGCGTTTCTTCGAACGCGGCGAGGACCAGCTGGCCATCAGCGCCATCCGCGCGATGCGCATCGCCGAGGGTGCGTCGTTCAACCAGCTCGGCGCGTTCATCGCCAGCTCCATCGACACCACGTTGCAGGCCTTCGACTTTTTGAAGAACACTTTCCCCACCGTTGTCACCTGGGAGGAGCCGCAGTAATGAGCAACGCAACGCTCGTGACCATCGACCGCGTGATCAAGGCCATGGCCGGCCACGACGTGGAGGTCTCCGACGACCCCTCGGGCCGCGCGGGCCACGCCAACGTCAACGGCTACAATCTGCTGTTCGTGCTGCTGGATTCCGTGCTCATCGTCCGCGCGGACTCCGTCACCGACACCCCAGCCGACACGCCTGACGCCACGTTGTACCTGGCGGCGAACCAGGTCAACAGCTCCTACCTGGACGCGCGCGCCCTCGTGGTCAACCGCACCGAGAACCTCGTCGTGCGCACCGAAGCTGAGGTCCAGGTCGGTGCAGGGCTCGCAGACGACCAGCTTTCCAATTCGCTCAAGGCCGCCGTCGACGGCGTGCTGGCCACCCAGGACGCGATGCGCGCCCTGGTCGGCGAGATTCAGAAGCAGGCCGAGGCCGCCGGCGTCGCCCCGGCTGACGGCGAGACCGACTCCCCGGCCGAGCCCGACCCCACCGACTCCGCCGACTAGGAGTTCGCCAGACGCTCCAGCTCAACCTCGGGATCGAAATCGGCGGCAGGCCACTCGAGGTTGAGCGACTTGAGCGCATCGAAAAGCAATGCCTTGACCACCGTGCGGCAGTACTTCTTGTTGTCGGACGGGATGCAGTACCACGGCGCGACCTCTGTGGACGTGCGCGTCATGGCGATCTGATAGGCGGCCATGAACTGGCTCCACAGCTTGCGGTCCTCGATGTCGCTCGGGTTGTACTTCCAGTGCTTGTCCGCCCGCTCGATGCGCTTTTTCAGGTTCTCAGCCTGGAACTCGCGCGAGATGTGCGGCATCACCTTGATGATCTTCGTGCCACGCGACGCGAGCTCGTTCTCGAATTCCACGATCGCGCCGTAGCGGCGCTCGATCTCCTCCGGCGGCGCCATCTGCTTCACGCGCTGCACCAGCACGTCCTCGTAGTGCGAGCGGTCGAACACCGCGATCTGCCCCGGCTTGGGCAGGTGCGGGGTGAAGCGCCACAAGAAATCGTGGGCGGCTTCCTCCTCCGTCGGGCGCCCGAATCCCTGGACGCGCACGCCCTGCAGGTCCATGGTCGCCCCGATGACGTTGCGGACCATGCCGCCCTTGCCGGAGGTGTCCATGCCCTGCAGCACCAGCAGGATCGAACCGGCGTCCTCGTTGCCGGCGCGTCCGTTGGCGAAGAGCATCTCCTGCAGCTCATCTAGGTCGCCGTCATAGTCGTGGAACGCGTCGTCCACGTCCGAGACGCCCGGTGTCGCAGCTGGGTCCACGTCCGCGAGCTGGAAATCGGGTCCCACGAAAAACTGCTTGGCTTCCTCAACGGTGAGCTTCGACATGTCGCTTCCTTTCGGTGGTGTTCGGTCTGGAAGTCGAGTAAAGGAGGTCGAGTACGCCGCTCAATGGGCGTGTACTCGACCTCCTCTACTCGACTTTCTGCCGGGCCCAGTACTAGCCGCGGGTCCCGTCCGTCGCCGGTTCCCCGGCCTCCAAGTCTTCGGTGGACTCGGCGATCTCGTGCGCCGTGGCTGCGTCGGTGTCCTCCGCCTGCTCCAGCCCGGAGTCCTCTGAGTGCTCATCGGTGGGGGCACTCTCGTCCTCTACCGGGTAGGCGTCTTCCGCGCCCTCGCCGGCAAACGGCGAGTTGGACGCTGCGCGCTGGGCGATGCCGTCGAGCACGACGTTAATGTACGGCGCTGCCTGGGCCCCGGAGTACTCCGCGGCCATCTCCACCCCCTCGGCGATGGAGATCGGCGCGTCCACCTCGTCGTTGAACAGAATCTCCCACGCCGCAACGCGCAGGATCTGACGGTCCACGGCGGGCAGGCGGAACAGCTCCCAGTCCTCGGAGAGGTGGCGCTCAATAGCGTCGTCGAGGTCGTCCAGCTTCTCCGCCGCGCCCGCGACGATGGTGCGGGTGTAGTCCGCCACCGGCGCGACTGCGTTGAGCGGGTCCTGGGACAGCTGCGCGCGATCCTCCACGATCGCCACAGGATCGATGTCGCGGGTCTCCGCCTCGAAAAGGATGTCTACTGCCCGGCGGCGCGCACGGTAACGCGCGCCGTGTCGTTTGTAAACGGGCATTAGTTGTTCACGCGAGACAGGTACTCGCCGGTGCGGGTGTCCACCTTGACCACGTTGCCGGTCTCCAGGAACAACGGCACCTGGATCTCAGCGCCGGTCTCCAGGGTTGCCGGCTTGGTGCCGCCGGTGGAGCGGTCGCCCTGCAGGCCCGGCTCGGTCTGCTCGATCTTCAGATCCACAGAGATCGGCAGCTCGGCGAACAGCGCCTCGCCCTCGTGGAAGGAAACCTGCACGCGCATGTTCTCCAGCAGGAAGCGAGCGGCATCGCCGAACTTGTCTGCCGGCAGCTCGTACTGCTCGAACGTCTTGTCGTCCATGACAACGTAGTTGGTGCCGTCGTTGTACAGGTAGGTCATGTCGCGGCGGTCAACGGTTGCGGTCTCCACCTTCACACCAGCGTTCCAGGTCTTGTCCACGGTCTTGCCGGTGACAACGTCCTTGAGCTTGGTGCGCACGAACGCCGGGCCCTTGCCGGGCTTGACGTGCTGGAACTCGATGATCTGCTGCAGCTTGCCTTCGTTCTTCAGCACCAGGCCGTTCTTGAAATCGGCGGTAGTTGCCATGGTAAGTACCTTCCTCCTGGGAGTATCGGGGCGTGTGCAAACACAGCAATGTTACAGCACTGTCAGTTCCTTGGTGTACTCCGTGATCACCTTCGGCGCCGCCGAGGTGATGATGAGCGTGTCCTCAATACGCACGCCGGCCTTGCCCGGGATGTAGATGCCGGGCTCGATGGTCAAGGTCATACCCTCCTCGAGCACGCCGGAACCGGTCTTTGCCGCGCTGGGAGCCTCGTGCACGTCCAGCCCCACGCCGTGGCCCGTGGAGTGCACGAAGTACTCGCCGTATCCGGCCTCCTCGATCACGTCGCGGCAGGCCTTGTCCACGTCCACAAGCTTCGTCCCCGGCACCGCCGCTTTCACTCCCGCGAGCTGGGAGGCGAGGGTGACCTCGTAGATCTCGCGCTCAAGGGTGCCGATCTCCCCGATCGCGAACGTGCGGGTCATATCCGAGTTGAAGCCGAGGCGGTGCATGCCGAAGTCGGTGGTGACCAGATCGCCCTCCGCGATCACGCGGTCGCCGGCGCTGTGGTGCGGCTTCGCCGAGTTCGGCCCGGATGCGACGATGGTGTCGAAGCTGACGCGCTCCGCGCCGAGCACGCGCATGCGGTATTCAAGGTCCGCCGCCACTTCCCGCTCGGTGCGGCCGGCGCGCAGCTCGCCGGCGTCCAACAGCCCCTCGAGTGCCTCAACCGTCAGCTCCGCAGCCTCCGTCAAGCGCGTGAGTTCCAGGTTGTCCTTGATCAGACGGATCTCCTCGATCACCCCGCTCACCGGCACGAGCGTGACCCCCTCGGGGCACGCCTCGCGCAACTTCTCCAGCTGGGCAACCGAAACGTAGTCGGCCTCGAAGCCAACGCGGTGGCCCTCGGCGGCCTTGGACAGCATGGCCACGCCGACGTTGCGCTCGATGGTGGCCGCAATGTCCGGCACTTCCTCGCCGATCTGGGTGGTGTAGCGCCCGTCGGTGGCAATTGCGGCGGTGCGGTCCTTCGACACCAGCATCGCGCCGTTCGACCCGGAGAAGCCAGACAGGTAGCGCACGTGGGTCAGGTGGGTGACCAGCATGTCGTCGATGCGGCGCTCCGCCAGCTTCGTGGACAGTTTGCGGCGACGGTCCTCAAAACGGGTGTCTGCCAATGCCATTAGAGCCTCCTTGCGTAGTACTCGAGCGCGAGCCGGTAGCCGTCCACCCCCAACCCCGCAATGACGCCTTCGGCGATCGGCGAAAGGTAGGAGTGCGCCCGAAACGGCTCGCGCGCGTGCACGTTGGAAATGTGCACCTCGATAAAGCCGTGGTGATCTTTCAGTTCTACCAGCGCGTCGCGCAGCGCGACTGAGGTATGGGTAAATCCGCCGGGATTAATCACCACGGCCCACCCGTTGTCCGCCGCCTCGTGCACCCAGTCGATCAGCTCGCCCTCGTGGTTGGACTGGCGGCACTCCACCTCCACGCCGAGCTCGCCGCCGCGCTCACACAATTGCTTCTCGACGTCCGCCAGCGTCACCGACCCGTAGATCTCCGGCTGCCGCTTGCCCAGCCTGTTCAAGTTTGGCCCGTTGAGCACCAGAATCTTCATCGCTACTCCGAAATCGCCTCGTACGCCGCGCGCATCTCTTCCACCGTCGCGTCCTCCAGCCGGGTGGCCGAGCCCAACCCGTCGAGGACGACGAAGCGGATACGCCCGTCGCGGTTCTTCTTGTCCAGCAGCATTGCGTCGTGCAGCTCGTCGAACGCGCCCGCCTCGTAACGGGTGGGAAGGCCCGCCTTTGTCAGGATTTCTTCGTGGAGGGCGACCAACGGGGCGTCGATAAGCTTCCTGCCCAATGACAGGTGGGCGACGAACATCATGCCCACCGCAACCGCGTTGCCGTGGCGCCAGGTGTAGTTCTCGCGGCGTTCAATGGCGTGGCCGAGGGTGTGGCCGTAGTTGAGAATCTCGCGCAGGCCGGACTCCTTGAGGTCCTGCCCGACAACATTCGCCTTCACCGCCACGGAACGGCGCACCAGCTCCGGCCAGTGGTGCTCGGCGCCGTCCTGGTAGAGCTCCAAAATGCGCGGGTCCGCAATAAAGCCGGTTTTGATCAGCTCGGCGGAGCCTGAGACCACTTCCGCCTCAGGAAGGGTGTCGATGCGGGCGAGGTCGATAAACACGCTGTCCGGCTCGTGGAACGCCCCGACGAGATTCTTGCCCGCCGCCGTGTTGATGCCGGTCTTGCCGCCGACGGCCGCATCCACCATGGCCAGAAGCGTGGTAGGCACCTGCACGACCTTGATGCCGCGCATCCACGTCGCCGCGGCGAAGCCAGCGAGATCCGTCACTGCGCCGCCGCCGAGGCCGACAACGACGTCCTGGCGGGAAAAGCTGTGCGCGCCGAGGGTGTCCCACAGACTGGAAAGCACAGCCAGGTCCTTGCCTGCTTCCGCATCCGGCACGCACACCGCCACCGGCTCCACACCGGCGGACTCAAGCTGCTGCGCAAACTCGCTTGCGGCATCAGCCAGCGGCACCTGGTGCACGACGAGTGCGCGGCGCGCGCCGACCTGTGCGACGCGCTGAGCCGCCTGGCCCAGGTTGCCGCGCCCGATATTGACCGCGTACGGGCTTTGCCCCGTCACCTCAACTACAGCCATGCGCCTCGCCTTTCTCCCGCAGGGCTAATCCACGTCAATGAACCCGAGGACTTCCGCCACCACACGCTGCGGTGGGCGCTCGTCCGTGCGCACGCGGAAGCTGGAGACCTCCCGGTAGAAGGACTCTCGCTGCTCCAAAAGGTCCCGGTAGCGCTGTTCGCGGTCCTCGCCGTCGAGCACCGGACGCGACGCATCCTCCGCCGTGCGGCGAATTCCTTCCTCGGCGGTGACGTCGATCCACACCACGGTGTGGCGCTGCAGGAGCGTGCGCACCTCTTCGGTGACAATCGCGCCGCCGCCGAGGCTGACCACCCCGCCGGTGGCGAGCGCGCGGGCCACGTAGCCCACCTCGAGCTCGCGGAAGGCGTCTTCGCCGAGCTCCGAGTACAACTCGCCGCAGGCCTTGCCCTCGCCCTGCTCCATGAGGAGATCGGAGTCCACGATGGGCAGGTTCAGTGCGCTGGCGATCCGCCGGCCGATCGTCGACTTGCCCGCTCCCGGCATGCCCACCAGCACAACACGCGGCGCGGAGTGCACCAATGCAGGCGCCGCAGTGACGAGTTCGGTCGCACTCGGCGCATCGTTCTCGTCGAACGGTGTTGCGCTGTCCGCGCCATCAGCGCGCGCGGCTTCCGGAGCGAGACCGTGCACCAAATCGTTGACAATATCTGCCGGGGATGCCCCGGCCGGAGTGGTCATGCCAAATCCTCCTCTCGGGCGAACGCGAGCCGGTCCGCCGCGTACGCGCGGTACGCCTCCACGTTGCGTCGAACCTCATCCACAGTATCGCCGCCGAACTTCTCCGACACTGCTTGCGCGAGCACCAGCGCCACCATCGCCTCAGCGACGACACCACCAGCGGGCACCGCGCACACGTCCGAACGCTGGTGAATGCCGGTGGCGGCTTCCCCGGTGGACATGTCCACGGTCTTCAGCGCGCGCGGGACAGTCGAAATCGGCTTCATGGCCGCACGCACACGCAACTGCTCGCCGTTGGTCATGCCGCCCTCGAGGCCGCCGGCACGGTTCGTGGAACGTGTCACGCCGCCCTGCCCGCGCACCATCTCGTCGTGCGCCTGCGAACCCCGGCGGCGGGCCTCCTCGAAACCGTCGCCGACCTCGACACCCTTCACAGACTGGATGCCCATCAGCGCGCCAGCCAGGCGCGCGTCAAGGCGGCGTTCGCCGGAGACGTGCGAGCCCAGGCCGACCGGCAAACCGTCCACGATGACCTCGACAACGCCGCCGAGGGTGTCCCCGTCCTTCTTCGCAGCCTCGATGCGGGCGACCATGTCCGCCTCCGCTTCTTTGTCGTAGGCGCGGACCGGGGAGGCGTCGATAGCCTCAATGTCCTCGACGCTCGGGTGCGGCCCTGCGTACGGGGCGGACTCGCCGATGGAGATCACGTGCGAGAACACCTCCACACCGAGGGTTTCGCGCAGGAAGCTACGGGCCACAGTCGCAGCCGCCACGCGCGCCGCGGTCTCGCGCGCGGACGAGCGCTCGAGCACCGGACGGGCGGAGTCGAAGCCGTACTTGATCATGCCCGCGAAGTCTGCGTGGCCCGGGCGCGGGCGGGTCAGCGACGCGCCGCGCCCGGACGACATGGCCTTCGCCACCTCCGGATCCTCCATGTCCACGGGTTCCGCGGACATGATCGTGGTCCACTTCGGCCACTCGGTGTTGCCGATCTGAATGGTGATGGGGCTGCCGATGGAGGTCCCGTGGACCACGCCGGTGAGAAGCGTAAGCTCATCGGCCTCGAACTTCATGCGTGCTCCACGCCCGTATCCGAGCCGGCGGCGCGCCAGCTGGTGGGCGATGTCTTCCTTGCGCACCGGCAATCCAGCCGGCGCGTTTTCCACTAACGCAATGAGGGCTTGGCCGTGCGACTCCCCGGCCGTTGTCCAACGAAGCATGGCGACATTCTTGCACAAGCCCCGCCAAATTCGGCCCTCAAACCCCCGAATACATACACAAAAAAGGAAACAGCGCCCATCCGGCTCCAAGCATCGACGGCCCGTGCGGCACCGCGCGCATCCCCGTAACGACAGCGACAGCAACACTGAGCAGGCCCGATAGCCCAATCGCCGCGACGACGCCGAGGGGCCCTCCCACGGCCGCGCAAGCCACCCCGAGCGGTACCGCGAGCTTGACGTCTCCCCCGCCAATTCCGCGGCCCACGAGAAGGTACAGCGCCGGCCACACCAGCCCCCACGCCAACGGCGGGTGCCACACGCACGCGATGGCAGCCGCCACCGCAGGCGGGACAGTCAACGGGTCCGGCAACCTGCGCTCGCGGATGTCGTAGGCCCCCAGCAGCGCCGACCACCCGAGAAAAACCACCCCTGCCGCAAACGCGGCGTATCCCCCGATCCCCATGCCCGCGAGGTTAGTGGGACTGCTCCCAGTGGCGCAACAGCGCCTCACGCATCGCCTCGCGCGGAGCGTCAACGCCGGTGAACTGCTCGAACTGGGCGTAGGACTGCCCCGCCAGCATGGACAACCCGCCCACCACCGGGTAGCCGTTCGAAGCGGCACGAATCGCTAGCGGGGTCGGCCACGGGTTGTAGATCACGTCGAACACCGGAGCGTGCCCGAGCTGTTCAGCGTGCTGCTCCAGCACATCCGCGGGCACAGTGGACGCGACGACATCGGCCTGCAGCGCCACGCTCTCCAAGTCAGCGTCGTAGGTGCAGAAGGACACATCTATCCCCTGCGCCAGCTCCACATACTCAGCAGCACGGTCCGAACGGTTGACCACCGTGACCTGTTCGCAGCCGAGCTCGCGCAGCGCCCACATCACCGCCCGTGCGGTGCCGCCGGCGCCGACAAGCACGGCGCGCTTCGGAAGGGTGTGCCCCAACATCTCCCTCAACGCCACTAGGGCGCCCTCGCAATCGGTGTTGTCGGCGCGCCAGTGGCCGTCGACACGCGTGAGTGTGTTCGCGGAACCGATCTGTTGCGCGCGCTCAGTCACCTCGTCCGCAAAATCCAGCGCCGCAAACTTGCACGGCATGGTCACCGAGAAGCCGCGGTAGGTCTCGCCGGATTCCCGCACGACCCGGGAAAGCTCCTCTGCCTGGCAGAGAATCCTGGTATATTCCCAGCCCTCAAGGCCCGCCGCCTCGTACCCGGCGCCATGCAGCACCGGAGACAGCGAGTGCGCGATGGGCGAGCCGAGGACCGCTGCGCGGTGGGTGATCTCCATGAGCTAGCGCTGCGAGTCCAGCACGCCGGAGTCCACCGCACGCTGGGTGTCGTTGAGGTGCTGCTCGAAGGTGTCGTTGAAGATGGTCGTGCCGTCTTTGTCCACGGTGACGAAGAACAGCCAGTTGCCCTCGGCCGGGTGCTCCATCGCCTCGATGGCCTCGATCGACGGAGAGGCGATCGGGGTCTGCGGCAGACCGTCCATGGCGTAGGTGTTCCACGGGGTCACCCGACCACGGTCCTCGTCGGTCGTGGCGACCTCGACGGACGGCAGGCCGTAGTTGACCGTGGAGTCGAACTCCAGGCGCATCGGCTCATCCAGACGGTTGAGGATCACTCGCGCGACCTTGTCGAACTCGCCGGCCGGAGCCTCGCGCTCAACCAGCGACGCCGCCGTGAGCAATTCGTACGGGGTCAGGCCGACAGCCTTTGCGCGGCCGACAATGTCGGTGGATTCGTACTGCTTGGCGGACCGGGTGATCAGGTCAGTCAGGATCTCCTCCGCGCTCGCGTGCGGATCAATGACGTACTCGCCCGGAGCGATCAGGCCCTCAAGACGCTTCGCGTCGCCTGCGCGTCCGGCCACCGTTTCTCGCGCCCACTCGGGCACACCGAGGGCTTCCGGATCTGCATCCGCCGCAACCTTGTTCAGATCCTCCAGATTCACGCAATCAGATGCTGGCTTCTCGCCGCACGCGGCCTGCTGAATCATGGTGAGGATGCCCAGGCGCTTCTGCCCGCCGAGGATGTTGATGTCCATCAAGGTCGCGCCGCCGTAGACCTGCAGCGGCGTGACGCGTTGCTGCGGGTCGAGCAGCGCGTCCACGGCGGACTCGGCGCTCATCTCCCCCTGCAGGCGGTAGAAACCGGGCTGGATGTTGTCGGCGTTTTGGTTGTTCGCCGCAGCAGTCTGGAATGCGTTGTCGGAGGCGACGATGCCGCGCTCTTCAAGCTCCGGGCCGAGCGCGGACAGGCTTGCGCCCTCCTTGATCTGCACTACCTGCTCCTCGCCGTTGCCCGTGCCCTCGTAATCCGACACGTTGTTGCCGCGGGCGATGGCGATCCAGGCGATCAAGCCGATGATCAGCAGGAGCGAAGCAACCAGCACTGCGGTGCTGCGTGTGCGCCGCATGGCGGCCTGTCGTGGGGTCACGGTTAAATCTCCTTGAGGTAGTTCTTGCGGCCGTCCAGCCATGATTGCAGAATCTCCACCGCCGCCGCCTGGTCGATCACGGCGCGCGCGTCCTTTTCGCGCACGCCTGAAGCTCGCAGCGCGTGCGTGGCGGCGACCGTGGTCAGTCGCTCGTCCGCCATTTTCACCGGCACGTCGCTGCGCCGCTTGATGCGGAACGCGATTTCTTTCGCGTGCTTGACGCTCTTGGAGCCGTCGCCGTTGAGGTTCGACGGCAGTCCGACAACGACCTCCACGGCGTCGAGCTCGTCGATAAGCTCAAGCAAACGCTCGATGTCTTCGCCGTCGCGGTCCTTGAACCCGGTGACCCGGCGGACCGTTTCCACCGGGGTGGCAAGCGTCGCGTCCTTGTCGGAGGAGGCCACGCCGATGCGGACGGTGCCCACATCAATGCCGATGCGGCGGCCCTGCCCCGGGTCGTCAACCCCCGGGGTGTCTGGCTGCACCTTCATCCGTGTGTCCTTTCCACCTTCGACGGCTACGTAAACAACAGACCGGTTACCGGCGGGGCGGTTAACTGGCCTTAGTTAAACCTAACCGTTTCCTGTGGAACCGGCGGGGCGCTTCTTCGGCGTGTCACGCATTACAGCGCTGGTTGTCAGGCGAGCGACTCACGCACTGCGCGCAGCGCGTCCTCGATTCCGGCCGGGTTTGCACCGGTGCCCTGCGCCAGGTCCGGCTTTCCGCCGCCCTTGCCGTCGACGTACTGGCCGATCAGCTTGACCAGGTCACCGGCCTTCACGCCGGACTGAACGGCCTGCGGCGTCGCGGCTGCGGCCAGCGACACCTTGCCGTCCACCTGGGACAGCAGCACGATCACTGCGTCTTCTGCCTGCAGCTTGCCCCGCAGGTCGTTGGCGATCGTGCGCAGGTCGCCGGTGGTGATGCCTTCGGGCAGCTGCTTTGCGACGACTCGGTGCACGCCGAGCGTCTGCGCCTCATCCGCCAGGTTTGCGGTGGACGCCAGAAGCTGCTGACGGTGCAGGTTCTCAATCTCCTTCTCGGCCGCGCGCAGGCGCTCGGTCAACTGGGCGATTCGGTCCGGCAGCTCCTCGGTCGGGGCCTTCAGCTCCGCAGCCAGGCCGGACGCAAGCGCGGCCTCCTTGGACAGGAACTTGAAGGAGTCCATGCCGGAGTACGCCTCGATGCGGCGGGCGCCGGAGCCGACGGAGGATTCGCCGAGGACGGCCACCGGGCCGATCTGCGAGGCGTGCTCGACGTGAGTGCCGCCGCACAGCTCAATGGAGAACGGCCCGCCGATCTCCACCACGCGCACGGTGTCGCCGTAGCTCTCGCCGAACAGCGCCATCGCGCCCATTTCTTTCGCATGGTCGAGAGAGGTTTCAATCGTGTTGACTGCGAAGTCCGCGTCCACCGCCTGGTTGGTGATGGTGGCGATTTCCTCGAGCTGCGCGTCCGTGAGCTGGTCGGTGTAGTTGAAGTCGAAGCGCAGGTAACCCGGCTTGTTCAAGGAACCAGCCTGGACTGCGGTGGGGCCGAGCACCTGGCGGATCGCGGCGTGGATCAGGTGGGTCGCGGAGTGCGCCTGGCGAGCGCCGTGGCGCCACGCCTCGTCCACCTCGGCGGTGACGGTGGAGCCCAGATCGAGCCCGCCGTTTTGCACCGTGGCCTTGTGCAGCCACAGTTTCTTGCCCACTCGCTGCACGTCGTTGACGTTGAGGATGGTGTCGCCCATGAGCAGGCGGCCGCGGTCGGCCATCTGGCCGCCGGATTCGGCGTACATCGGGGTCACATCCAGGATGACCTCGACCTCGTCGCCTTGGGCGACCTCGCCGACCTTCTCGCCGCCGCGCACCAGGCCGATCACCTTCGCGTCGTGGGTGAGCTGGTCGTAGCCCACGAACTCGGTCGGGTTGGCGTCCACCCATTCGCGGTAGAGCGACTCGTCCACATTGCGGTGCTTCTTCGCCTTGTTGTCGGCCTTGGCGCGCTCGCGCTGCTCCTGCATGGCGGCGTTGAAGGCGTCCATGTCCACGTCCAGGCCAGCCTCGCGGGCCATCTCCACGGTCAGGTCGATCGGGAAACCGTAGGTGTCGTGCAGCTCGAAGGCTTGCGCGCCCGGCAGGACCTTGGCGCCGGATGCGGAGACGGCGGAGGCGGCTTCGTCGAAACGCGAGGTGCCCGCCTCAAGTGTCTTGGAGAACGCCTTCTCCTCGGCTACCGCCACGCGCAAGATGCGCTCGCGGTTGTCGTCGATCTCCGGGAACGACGGGGTCATCGTGTCCATGATGGTGTTCATCAGCGTCTCCATGACCGGGCCGGTCGCTCCCAGCAGGCGCGCGGAGCGGATGATGCGGCGCAGCAGGCGGCGCAGGATGTAGCCGCGGCCCTCGTTGGACGGGGTCACGCCGTCGAGGATGATCATCATGCCGGTACGTGCGTGGTCGGCGACGACGCGGAAGCGCACGTCGTCGTCCTTGTTGCCGGCGTCGTACTTCGCGCCAGTCAGCTCCACGGCAGCGTCGATGACGGGGCGCAAAAGGTCGGTCTCGTAGACGTTGTCCACGCCCTGCAGGATGCAAGCGACGCGCTCGATGCCCATGCCGGTATCGATGTTCTTCTGCGGCAGCTCACCGACGATATCGAAGTTGCCTTTCTTGTCGCCCTCGCCGCGGATGGACTCCATGAACACGAGGTTCCAGATCTCCATGTAGCGGTTGTCGTCGGCGACCGGGCCGCCCTCGACGCCGTATTCCGGGCCGCGGTCGTAGTAGATCTCCGAGCACGGGCCGCAGGGGCCGGGGATACCCATGGACCAGAAGTTGTCTTCCATGCCCATGCGCTGGATGCGCTCCTCCGGAATGCCGATCTTGTCGCGCCAGATCGAGGCGGCCTCATCGTCGTCCAAGTAGACGGTCACCCACAGGCGCTCCGGGTCCAGGCCCAGCCCGCCGTCCTCGACAGCGCCGGTGAGCAGGGTCCAGGCGTGCGTGATCGCGCCTTCCTTGAAGTACTGGCCGAAGGAGAAGTTGCCGGCCATCTGGAAAAACGTGTTGTGGCGGGTGGTGATGCCCACTTCCTCGATGTCCAGGGTGCGCACGCACTTCTGGATGGATGTGGCGGTGCCGTTTGCGAAATCCGGAGTCTGGTCGCCCAAAAAGTACGGCTTGAACGGCACCATGCCGGCGTTGACGAACAGCAGCGTCGGATCGTCCAGAATCAGCGGAGCGCTGGGCACCGGGGTGTGTCCCGCCTCGACGAAGTGGTTGGTGAACCGCTCTCGGATCTCATGGGTCTGCACGCGTGATTGTCCTTTCAGCAGCGCCGGTTTTTATCCGCGCTTACTCTACCCCGCGCCTCGACGCCGCCAGGTGTCACCGCCCGCGGACGAGGTCCCTCAGCCGCCCGATGTAGTCCTTGATGCGCCGCTCCGCCCCGTGGTCGGTGGGTTCGTAGTACACGGCGTCTTCGAGGCCGTCGGGCATGTACTGCTGCTTCACGACGCCCAAAGGATCATCATGCGGATAGACATAGCCCACCGCATTGCCCATGGCCTTCGCCCCTTCGTAGTGCCCGTCACGCAGGTGCGCCGGCACCGGCGGGGCGTGTCCCGCGCGCACGTCCGCCAAGGCCCGGTCGATCGACTGGATCACCGAGGGCGACTTCGGTGCCGTGGCCAAATGAATCGTCGCCTGCGCGAGCGCCAGCCTGCCTTCCGGCATGCCGATGAACTGCACTGCGTTCGCCGCCGCGTTGGCGGTCTGCAGCGCGGTCGGGTCCGCCATGCCGATATCTTCGGATGCGTGGATGACAAGGCGCCGGGCGATAAACCGTGGGTCCTCCCCCGCCTCGATCATCCGCGCGAGATAGTGCAGTGCGGCATCCACGTCGGAGCCGCGGATGGATTTGATGAACGCGCTGACGATGTCGTAGTGCTGATCGCCGTCGCGGTCGTAGCGCACTACCGCACGGTTGACGTTTTCCTTGACAGTGTCGACGGTGATTGTCTCCCCCGGCTGCACCGCTTCGGCCGCGGCCTCCAAGTAGGTCAGCGCGCGGCGTGCATCGCCGCCGGCGAGGAGGACAAGTTGGTCCCGTGCGGCGTCGTCAAGCTTGAATGCGCCGTTGAATCCGCGCTCGTCCGCCATCGCCCGGTCGAGCACCCTGCCCAAGTCCTCCGCATCGAGGGACTCCAGCTTCAGCAGCAGCGAGCGCGACAAAAGCGGCGCAACCACGCTGAAGCTCGGGTTTTCCGTGGTCGCCGCGACAAGCAGCACGGTGCGGTTTTCCACGGCGGCGAGCAGCGCATCCTGCTGCGTCTTGGAAAAACGGTGCACCTCGTCGATGAACAGCACCGTCTTCTCCCCGCGGATCAGGTCGCGGCGCGCCTCGTCGATGACGGCACGCACCTCTTTCACGCCAGAAGACAGCGCCGAGAGCGCGACGAAGTTCTGCCCCATCGCAGACGCGATCAACGAGGCGATCGTGGTCTTGCCGGTCCCCGGCGGGCCGTAGAGGATCACGGAGGCGGCCCCGGAGCCGTCGATAAGCCTGCGCAACGGTTTGCCCTCACTGAGCAGGTGGCGCTGGCCCGCGATCTCGTCGAGGGTCCGCGGCCGCATGCGCGCGGCCAACGGCGCGGACGCCCCCGCCTCAAAAAAGGCAGTCCCGCGGTTGCCGGAATCGCCGCGGCTGTTGTTGCCGCCTGCGGCAGCGAATAGTCCCTCTTGTTCCACGCGCACCTCTCTTAGCGCAAGCGCTCAGCCAGCGTTTGCGCGAACTCGCTTATCGTGCGGTACGCGGGGTCCTTGCCGGTGCCCGCGAACGCGGCGAGGGACTCGAACGTCTCGCGCAAGTCCCGGCGCACCAGCGCCTCATCGGCGGTAAACGGCCCCTGCGAGTGCGGCCGCAGCACATCTCCGGCGTAGTCCGCAGAGTGTTCTTCGGTTTCGGCGCTCGCTTCCAACGGACCCAGGTCGGACACGTCAAGGCCAGCGGCCTCGAAGTCCTCCTTGAGCTTGGCGTCGTGTTCCACCAACTCGGCTGGGCTCACCGGATCCAGCATGGCCACGCTACTCATCGCCCAGCCGATGAGCCCCGCAGTAATCCGCGCCTGCAACGTATCCGGGTGCTCCACGCTCGGCCAGATGCCGCGCACCTCGCTCACCCACGCGTCGATGAACGCCTCGGTGGCGGCGGCGTTGAACGGCTGCGCCGCAAGAAACACCGGGAAGCGGGCAACCACAAACGCCACATCGAACGTGACGTCCCTGTAACCCGCCCACTCGTAGTCCAGGAAATGGAACGAGTTGCCGGTTTGGATGATGTTGTCCGGCGTCAAGTCGAACGGGGTGAACGCACGCATCCCGCCGCGCAGTAGCCGGGTAAGCACGTTCGTGGCGGCGAAGCGGACCTCGCCAGGAATGTCGATTCCAGCCCGCTCCAGGAACTCCACGCCGATACGGATGCGGTGCGACAGCAGGCGGTCACGCAAAAGCTGCAGGTTCGCCGAGTTCTTCCGCGAACGCGTCATGCGCTGAAACAGCACGTTGAACGCGTCTTCATCGTCCGCGGTACCGGCGTGCATTTTGCCCAGCGCGCGGCCAAGGCGGCGCAGGAGATCCACGTGGGTTTCCGGGTCCGCGTCCTGCAGCAGGTCCGCGAGCGTGCGGCCGTCACCCAGATCCGAAATGATCAGGATGCGCTGCGCGGTGTCGTAGCCCAGCAGCACCGGGCCCGGGCGCACTTCCTCGCTTAACGACGTGGCGAACTGGTACGCCACCGTCTCGCGCAGAAACGCCGCATCCGCCAGCTCGTCGCCGGTAGCCGGCGAGTGCTTCACCACCACCGAGCGGTGCTGGAAAAACGGGTTGTTCACAACACGTGCCCGGAACACGTCCGCAAGCCCTGAGCCGTCGAGCCTTTCGACGTCGACAAGCTGCTGCTCGCCGCCGTAGCGCTTGGTCAGTATGTCGGCGGCTGCGCGGATGATCTCCTGCGTATCGCCCATCGCTGGCCTACTTTTCGTCGCCGGCCCCGGCCTCGCCGCCCTGTGCTTCGGCGTCCTTCTTCGGCTTGAAGTCCACGCCGGTCTCCTTGCGCTGCTCCGCCGGGATCGGCGCCGGAGCATCCGTCAGCGGATCGACGCCGCCGCCCGACTTCGGGAAGGCGATGACGTCGCGGATGGACTCGAAGCCGCCGAGTAGGGACACGATGCGGTCCCAGCCGAAGGCGATGCCGCCGTGCGGCGGGGCACCGTACTGGAAGGCGTCCAGCAGGAAGCCGAACTTCTCGTCTGCTTCCTCGTCGGTGATGCCCATGACCTCGAACACGCGCTTCTGCACGTCGTGCTCGTGGATACGGATGGAGCCGCCGCCGATCTCGTTGCCGTTACAGACAATGTCGTAGGCGTACGCGAGCGCCTCGCCCGGGTTCTCCTCGAAGTTGTCCAGGTACTCCGGCTTCGGGGAGGTGAAAGCGTGGTGGACGGCGGTCCACTTGGAGTGGCCGAGAGCGACATCGCCGGAGGCCGTCGCATCCGCGGCCGGCTCGAACAGCGGCGCGTCGACGACCCAGGTGAACGCCCAGTCGCCGTCCTTGATCAGGTCCAGCTTGCGGGCGATCTCGCCGCGGGCTGCGCCCAGCAGCGCGCGGGACGCCTTCGTCTCACCTGCCGCGAAGAAGATGCAGTCGCCCGGCTTTGCGCCCACGTGCGCGGCAATGCCGGCCTTCTCCTCGTCGGTGATGTTCTTGGCCACCGGACCGGTCAGCTCGCCGTCCTCCTGCACGAGGATGTACGCCAGGCCCTTCGCGCCGCGCTGCTTCGCCCACTCCTGCCACGCGTCGAGCTGGCGACGCGGCTGGGAAGCGCCACCGTCCATGACCACAGCGCCAACGTACTCGGCCTTGAACACGCGGAAGGTGGTGTCCTTGAAGAACTCGGTGCACTCCACCAGCGGGATGTCGAAGCGCAGGTCCGGCTTGTCGGAGCCGTACTTCTCCATCGCTTCCTTGTAGGTCATGCGCGGGATGGGCGTCTGGATGTCGTAGCCGATCAGCTTCCACAACTCGACCAAGATCTCCTCGGCGAGCTTGATGATGTCGTCTTGGTCCACGAAGCTGGCCTCAACGTCCAGCTGGGTGAACTCCGGCTGGCGGTCCGCGCGGAAATCCTCGTCGCGGTAGCAGCGCGCCAGCTGGTAGTAGCGCTCCATGCCCGCCACCATGAGCAGCTGCTTGAACAACTGTGGCGACTGCGGCAGGGCGTACCAGGAGCCCGGCTTCAAACGAGCCGGCACCAAAAAGTCGCGTGCGCCCTCCGGGGTGGAACGGGTCAGCGTCGGCGTTTCAATCTCAGTGAAGTCGTGGCTGTCCAGCACGCGGCGGGCAGCCTGGTTCACCTTCGCGCGAAGACGAATCGCCCTCGCCTGGCGCTCGCGGCGCAAGTCCAGGTAGCGGTAGCGCAGGCGGGCTTCCTCGCCGACCTCGCTGGAGGAAGCGTCCTCGATCTGGAACGGCAGGGCCGCGGCCTTGTTGAGCACCTTCAAGTCGGTGACGTTGACCTCAATCTCGCCGGAGGCCAAATTCGGGTTGGCGGACCCCTCCGGGCGCGGCTCGACGGTGCCGGTGACCTGGATGACGTACTCGCTGCGCAGGTCGTGCGCAGCCTCGGCCACCTCGGACTCGCGGAAGACCACCTGGGCCAAGCCAGAGCGATCGCGCAGGTCGATAAAGATCACGCCGCCATGGTCGCGACGACGGGCCACCCAGCCGGTGAGCGTGACAGTTTGGCCGTCCAGTTCTTTATTCAGGTTCCCCGCAAGGTGAGTGCGCAGCAAGGTATCCACGTCCTTCCACGTGATGGCAAATCTAACCTGTAAAAGTTTACCCGCCGTCTCGTCGCAGTGCGCCCGGCCCCTCTCGCTGATGGGGCGACACAGGCGCCAACCGACCCAGATCCCACACGTGCCCTAGTTATTTGGCACAATTCTGGCCATGACTTTCAGAGGCGATTACGCACAGGGCCAAGGCGGCAACGTCAATACCAGCTCCGGCGGCGGCCGCGGAGGCGGCGGCTTAGGCAACGGCGCGATGATGTTGCTGCCGCTCCTGCTGCGCGGAGGCGGCGGCGGAACCATCATTTTGGTCCTGCTGGCGCTGCTGTACTTCAGCGGCGCGTTTGACGGCATTCTCGGCGGAGGGGGCGACTCCCAGTCGCAGTCCCAGGGCGAATACTCCCTGGAGCACTGCCAGGAAGCAGGTTCCTCCAACGAGTACGACGACTGCCGGGCAGCCGCAACGATGGGATCGCTAAACGCCATCTGGGCCGACGTGCTGCCCGCCCAGTCAGACACCCAGTTCACCAAACCGGAAATGACCATCTTCAAGGGCAGCGTGAACTCCGGTTGCGGTTACGCCAGCTCGGACACCGGACCGTTCTACTGCCCGCAGGACAAAACCGCCTATCTGGACGTGAGCTTCTTCGACCAGCTGTCGCAGCTCGGCGGCTCTAACGGGCCGCTGGCGCAGGAGTACGCCACCGCGCACGAGTACGGCCACCACATCCAGAACCTTGAGGGCACCCTGGGCCTAAGCGACTACAAGAATCCGGGCCAGGATTCCGCCGCGGTGGCAATCGAGCTGCAGGCCGACTGCTACGCGGGCCTGTGGGCGCACCACGCCTCCAAGGGTGACAACGCCGCTCTGGAGCCGATCACCGACGAGCAGCTGCAGCAGGCTCTGCAGTCCGCGCAGTCCATCGGCGACGACAACATTCAGAAGCGCTCCGGCGGCGAGGTCGATCCGGACGCGTGGACCCACGGCTCCTCCGAGCAGCGCATGCAGGCGTTCAAGTCCGGCTACGAATCCGGCCAGATGTCGTCCTGCGACACGCTCAACCGCGGCGTGTACAAGAGCTAAACCGCCTCTGTTCCGCACCGCTTTCGAAACGGCACGGCGCTACAGTGGCCGGCATGAGCAATGCTGAGCCCAACCGCGCCGTGCCGTTTCTTGCTGCGTTCAACTCCATCGAGAAGTTCTTGCGCAGTGAACTCGATGCCAAACGGTCCGATTCGTTTTCCTGGATGGCCAGGCTGGCGGCGAAGAAGGGAGTCATCACGCTCGAGCAGTCTGAGACGCTGCAGGAGTTCGCGGATCTGCGCAACGCGATCAGCCACGGCGAGTACGACAACCTGCGCCCGATCGCCGAGCCGCTGCCGGAAACTGTCGCTGAGATCGAGCGGATCCGGGATTCCCTGCTCGCCCCGACGCTGGCCTTAGACGTCATTGAGCACCAGCAGGTGGTCACCTTCTCCCCCGACACCGACATCCACGAGCCGTTGGACATCATCGCCTCGCAAGGCCTCGCCCAGTTCCCGGTCTACGACGGTGGCGAGTGCGTCGGTTTGCTCACCACCAACGCGATTGCGCGGTGGCTGGCGGCGGAGCTGCGTGACGACGACACGATTGCGGCAGGCACCGTGGCCGAGGTGCTCGAGCACAGCGGCAAATTGGACCAGCCGATTTTTCTGCCGCGCACCGTCACCGCCGCAGCCGCGGTCGAGGCGCTGAGCACACCGCTTGCCTCCGGCGCGGTCCCCCGCCTCGCCATCATCACAGAGCACGGAAAGCCCACTCAGAAGCCGCTGTCGGTGCTGGGTGCGACCGGCATTCCGGCCCTCGCCCAGGAAGCGTAAAACACCGCTTTTCCTGTGGCGCCGCGCACCTTTTCGTGCTGTAGTATCCCCGGCATGTCTGCAAACTTTGTGAGCGTTGTCGACCTGTTCAGTATTGGTATCGGCCCCTCGTCGTCCCACACTGTGGGCCCGATGCGCGCGGCCCAAGCATTCATTGACAAACTCGACACCTACCCAGCCAAGGTGCTGGTTGAATTGCGCGGCTCCCTGGCAGCCACCGGCGTCGGCCACGGCACCGACCGCGCTGCCCTCTTGGGCCTAGTCGGCTACACCCCCACCACCACGTCTGCCGATATTGCGCCGAAGCCGGGTGAGCCGATTCCCTCCACCGGCACCGTTTCCGGGCCCATCGGCACCGTTGAATACGAGCTCAGGTTCGACCCTGCTCCTGTCGCCGCACACCCGAACTGCCTCATTTTCGACGCGTGGGATGCAGACGGCAACGTGCTCGCAGAGCGCGAGGACTACTACTCCGTCGGCGGCGGGTTTATTCAGGACCGCTGGGAGATGGAAGCGCACCGCGACGAATCCGGCGTCGCGGCAGCGCGCGACATCCCGTCTGTGCCTTACCCCTTCGACACCGCGGCCGAACTCATGCAGCGTTGCGACGAGACCGGCCTGACCATCGCGGAGATCATGCGCGCGAACGAGGAGTCCATCCACGGCAGCGAGAAGCTCGACGCCCACCTGGACGCGGTGTGGAACGTGATGCAGGAATGCGTCGCACACGGCTTGAAGACGGATGGCACGCTGCCCGGCGGGTTGAACGTCAAGCGGCGAGCGAACCGCCTCCACCGCCTGCTCACCGCCGAATACCAAGCTTCCACTGCGCGCGGGCTGGACGCGATGGAGTGGGTCAACCTCTACGCCTTGGCTGTCAACGAGGAAAACGCCGCGCACGGCCAGGTTGTCACCGCGCCAACGAACGGCGCGGCCGGCATCATCCCCGCGGTGATGCACTACTGCCGCGACTTCACCGACGATTTCACCGTAGAGCGCGCCCGCGAATTTTTGCTCACTGCCGGCGCGGTCGGCTCGATCATCAAAACCAACGCGTCGATTTCCGGCGCCGAGGTCGGTTGCCAGGGCGAGGTCGGCTCCGCGTCTTCCATGGCTGCCGCAGGCATGTGCGCCGCCCTCGGAGGCACGCCTGCCCAGGTGGAAAACGCCGCCGAGATTGCCCTCGAGCACAACCTGGGGCTGACCTGCGACCCCGTCGGCGGCCTCGTGCAGGTGCCCTGCATCGAGCGCAACGCCATCGGCGGCGTGAAGGCCATCAACGCGGCGCGCCTGGCCAAGCTGGGCGACGGCACCAACATCGTCACCCTCGATGACGTGGTGGAGACCATGGCCGCCACCGGCCGCGACATGATGACGCAGTACAAGGAGACGTCCATGGGCGGCCTGGCGGTGCAGCTAGGCCTGCCGGTGAACATCACCGAATGCTAGTAACTAGGCTCCCGTGACCGCCTGAGTCACCGCCTGAACAGAGAGCTCCACGGACTCCTGCGAGTGTTCCGCGAGGTTCTTCACCGCCACCTCGCCGGCTTCCAGCTCGCGCTCGCCGAGCACGAGCGCGTACCTCGCACCGGCGCGGTCGGCGCCCTTCATCGAGCCCTTGAGTCCGCGCTGCCCGTAGGACATGTCGGCGGACACGCCGGCGGCGCGGAGCTCGTCGATAAGTTTGCTCATCTTCACGCGAGCCTCGTCGCCGATCGCGATGCCGAAGACGTCCACGCGGTGGGCCGCCTCGTCCAACTCCACGCCTTCTGCCTCAAGCGCGAGCACGGCGCGGTCCACGCCGAGGCCGTAGCCGATGCCGGACAGGTCCGGGCCGCCGATCTGGGCCATAAGACCGTCGTAGCGGCCGCCGCCGCCGATGCCGGACTGCGCGCCCAGGCCGTCGTGGACGAACTCGAAGGTGGTCTTGGTGTAGTAGTCCAGGCCGCGCACCATGCGTGGATTGATCACGTACGGCACGCCGAAGCTGTCCAGCGCCGCGGTGACGGCCTCGAAGTGGGCGCGGCACTCGTCGCAGAGGTGGTCCAGCATCAGCGGCGCATCCGCGGTCATCTCGCGGACCTCTTCGCGCTTGTCGTCCAACACACGCAGCGGATTGAGCTCTGCGCGCTTGCGGGTCTCCTCATCCAACGGCAGGTCGAAGAGGAACTCCTGCAGCTTCTCCCGGTACGCCGGGCGGCAATTCCTGTCGCCGAGGCTGGTCAGCTCCAGACGGAACCCGCTTAAGCCGATGGCGCGGTAGCTGCGGTCCGCCAGCGCGATGACCTCAGCGTCCAGCAACGGATCGTCCATGCCGATGGCCTCAACGCCCACCTGCTGCAGCTGGCGGTACCGGCCGGCCTGGGGGCGCTCGTAGCGGAAGAACGGGCCGTAGTAGTTCAGCTTCACCGGCAGGTAGCCGCGGTCCATGTTGTGCTCGATGAAGGAGCGCATCACGCCTGCGGTGCCCTCCGGGCGCAGCGTGACGGAACGGCCGCCGCGGTCCTCGAAGGTGTACATCTCCTTGCTCACCACGTCCGTGGACTCGCCCACACCGCGGGCAAACAGCGTCGTGTCCTCGAACACCGGCAACTCAATGTGCTGGTAGCCGGCGATGCGCGCCTGGCGGGCGAACTCGTCGCGCACATGGATAAACGCCGCCGATTGCGGCGGCACGTAGTCCGGCACGCCTTTCGGGGCGGAAAGCTTCTGAAACTGGTCGTTCTTGTTCTCGCTCACACCGCGCAAGTCTAGTGCAGGCAACCTCGCCCGGGACGAGTGCCCGATTAGCGGTCGGCGTTGGCCTGGCGCAGGTACGGGTTGGTTGCGCGCTCCTGTGCAACGGTCGTGGCGGGACCGTGGCCGGGCAGCACCTGCAGCTCGTCGTCCAAGTCCCACACCGGCCCGCGGAGGCTCTCCTGCATCTGCGCCGGGTCCGAGTCCGGCAGGTCCGTGCGGCCAATCGATCCGCGGAACAGCACGTCGCCGGAAAAAACCACCTCGTCCGCAACCAGCATCACGCAGCCCGGCGAGTGCCCCGGTGCGTGCACGATCCGCAGGTCCACTCCTGCCACGGTCAGCGTCTGCCCGTCCTCAAGTGGCGTCGGATTGTCGATTGGGGGCATGGCGGAGGCGTCGTAAAGCTGGCGCGCCTGCTCGCTCACCCCCTCGCCGCGCAGCAGCATGAACGCGTCCGCTGGGTGGACAAACGTCTCCACCCCGAACGCGGCGGCGTCGCGGATGTGGTCGATGTGGCCGTGCGTGAGCACCACCGCCTCCACGTTCAGCCCCTGCTCCTGCGCCATCTGGCTCACCGCTTCATGCGCGCCCAGCCCCGGATCGATCACAAACGCGCGATCCCCGTTGGCAACGACATAGCAGTTGGTTTGAAAAGGTCCTGCTGCGAAACCGGCGATTCTCATGCTGGCCACTATAACGGTGCTGATAGGCTTTCTAGCCGTTCAAGGGCGGATGCTTATCGACGTCTACTCCGCCCATCCCGACAAATTGGCGAGGTGTAAACCCCAGTGGCATCGAACGAAAAGCGCGGCAAGGAAGCCCTGTCCCACCTGAAAAGCGAGCTGGATTCGCGCGACCGCAAGGAGAAGTCCCGCCCGTGGTCGGTGGCGGCGATCTCCGCGGCCGTCATCGCGCTGATCGGCGGCGGCATCTACTTCGCGGCCAACAACGACAGCGGCGAGGACCTCGCCGCCTCCGAATCCACCGCCGCGTCCGAGGCCACCACCGAGGAGCAGGAGCCGTTCGACTCGTCGAAGTTCGAGCCGATCGCCACCAAGCGCGAGCAGGCGCTGCCGGCGACTGTGAACTGCACTTACAACGAGGCTGACGAGCAGGGCGGCGACGGCGTTGGCACCCCGAAGACCGACGGCGTGTCCACCGAGGGCACCCTCACCGTCGAGCTGGACACCAACCAGGGCCCGATCGGCATGGAGCTGGACCGTGCGGCCTCCCCGTGCACCGTCAACGCCGTCGAGTACCTCGCCGAGGAAGGCTTCTACAACGACACTGTCTGCCACCGCCTGACCACCGGCGACGGCCTGAAGGTGCTCCAGTGCGGCGACCGCGCCGGCACCGGCGCCGGCGGCCCGGGCTTCCAGTTCGCAAACGAGCTGCCCACCGACCAGGCACTCGAGGGCATCGACCTGTCTGAGGCGGGCATCCCAGAAGGCGCGTCCGAGGAAGAGATGATGCAGGCCAAGACGATGATGCTGCAGCAGAACAGCCAGCCGCAGCGTTACGACCGCGGCACCATCGCTATGGCGAACGCCGGCGTGGACACCAACGGCTCCCAGTTCTTCCTCAACTACGGCGACTCCGTGCTGCCGCCGCTGTACACCTACTTCGGCCACATCGACGACGAAGGCCTTTCCACCTTGGACAAGATTGCCGAGGCCGGCGTCGAGGGCGGCGAACAGGACGGCGCCCCGGCAGACGAGGTCCGTATCAAGAAGGCGACCGTGAAGTAGCAGCGGGCAGTAACGCTTCAGCCCGTTGAAGCGACGTAGCTCTGGGAATCGCCTCAGAGCTTACTGTCCTAGGTAGCGCTCTACCAGCGCACCCGATAGCATTCCGAGAAGCACACACATTTTTACGAGTGAGGAAAATTCGATGAAGCTTCGCACCAGCCTTGCAGCGGCAGCAACCGCCACCGCGGTCATGGTTTCTGGCGCCGCAGTCGCCGACGCAGCTCCGACGGTCAACGACACCGCAGAGAGCAAGTCCAAGGACTCCGGCGGCAAGGACTCCGACAAGAGGACCATCAAGGACAGCCTGTCCTCCTCGAGTGAAGAGGGCTCCTCTATCGAGGACATGAGCCCGGAGGAGCTGAAGAGCTGGATCGCCGTGGTCACCGCGATCATCGGCATGCTCACCCAGGTGCTGTCCATCGCGTCTAAGTTCGCGCGTTAGAGCCACCGCGTTCTCGCACGGGGCACACTCGCGCCGCTGCGCAAAACACAACCGGCTACCTACTACCGGCTACCAGCGAAAATTTCCGTTGGTAACCGGCTCTAGGTAGCCGGTTCTTTTCGTTCCAGCCCCACGACCGCGCCAACGGCGACGCCGCCGCTCCCCCTCGCGGGAAACGGCGGCGTTGTCGCGTGCAGCCTCTATCAGGTCAGGATCGTGCTCGTCCTACTTGTTGTTGTTCAGCAGCGCGATCGGGCCAAGCACGGAGTCAATCGGGAACGCCAGCGCCAGCGGCAGCACGAGAGCCAGGACAGCGGCGATGATGCCGAGAATGACGCCAATCGGAGCGTCGGAGGAGGAAGAAGCGGAGCTTTGCTCCTCGGTCGGCTTCTGCTCCTCGGTCGGCTTCTCTTCCGGAGCCGGCTTCTGCTCCTCGGTCGGCTTCTGCTCCTCGGTCGGCTTCTCTTCCGGAGCCGGCTTCTGCTCCTCGGTCGGCTTCTCTTCCGGAGCCGGCTTTTCAGCCTCGGCAACAGTTACCGGCAAGGACACCTTGGTGCCTTTGTCGGTGGTGATCTCCAGGGTCTGCTCGCCGGACACGCCCGCCGGGATCTCCAGCTCAATCTTTGCGCGGCCCTGCTCGCCTAAGCCCTTGTCGGCGTCGGTGACCGCGTTGTCGACGTCGGCGGTAGCCGTTGCCTCGCCCACCTTCGCGGTGACGGTCTCAGCCTGCGCCTCGCCCTCGGAGGAGTAGCTCAGGGAGGTCAGCTCGATGGTGTTCTTCTGGCCAGCCTTCAGACCGCCCTCCGGGAGCACCACGCCGACGTCCTTTTGGCCCTCACGGACCTGGGCGTCGCCGGTCTGCAGGTAGTCCACAAATGCCTGCAGATCGTTGTAGCCCACATCGTTGCGGTCGCGGACTTCGTCAGCGTTGATCAGGGCGTCGCCACCGTCGAGCAGGAAGGTCGACGCTGCAACGGTGTAGTCCTTCTCCGGATCCACGGACTCGCCGTTGATCTGGATGTCCAGGATGCGGTTGCCACGCTCAGCGTTCGGGTTGTACGTGTAGGACACGTTGTCGGACAGGCCCATGTCCAGACGCGGGCGACCCGACTTTGCTGCAACCTCCGGGGTCTGCCACTGATTCTCCAACGCTTCCTTGATGGCGGCGCCGGACAGCTTGGCAACAGCGATGTTGTTGCCGAACGGCTGGACGGTGGCGGCCTGTTCGTAGGTCACATCGCCCTTGGTCAGGTCCGCACGAACACCGCCGGCGTTCATCACACCGAAGTCGATCTCGGTGTCGAGGAATGCGGAAAGCGCAGCGACGGCGGACTGCGCCAGCATGTTGTTCGCGGTGGACTCGGTGCCGCGGTTGGAGCCTGGCTTATCCTCCGGATTGGAGCCACGCTTGAAGTCGGCGGCGATGTTGGCGACGACCTTCTGGCCGAGCTCGCTGGCAATCTTGTCTGCCTCTGCAACGATCTTCTCAACCTCGGCATCAGGGGTGATGCCGAGCTCCTCGAGCTGCGACGCCTCGATCTGGCGACCGTCGACCTCGACGAGCTTCTTCTCGGCCTTATCGTAGGTGAAAGCAATATCGGTGACGACCTTGCCGTACTCGTGGGACTGCGCGTACGGAACCTTGCCGTCGCGGTCGAGCTCCAGGCGCTTGATGTGGTCATCGCCACCGAATACGAAATCGACGTACTTCGCGTCGAGCTTCGGTGCGCTGGTGTGGGCCGGATCGTGAATCAGAGCGATGACGAGGTCAGCCTTGCCGGACTCCTTGAGCTTCTTGGCCTCGACGTTGACCTGCTCGGCGGAATCCGTGAACTTCACACCCGCAACGTTGGCCGGGCTGGACTTTTCCGGGGTGAGGTTGGAGGTCGTGCCCACCAGGGCAACCTTCACGCCCTCCTTCTCCACGATGGTGTACGGCTTCACCGGTTGCTCGCCATCAACGAAGATGTTCGCGCCGAGCTGCTTGTCATTGGTGCCCGGAACGATGCGGTCGATCAGGTCCTGGTAGCCCTTATCGAACTCGTGGTTGCCCACAGCGGAGCCGTCGGTGCCGATGGCTTTGATGAAGTCCATCGTGTACTTGTCGTCGGAGATGAAGGAAACGAACGCCGAGCCACCCTGGTTGTCACCGGAGGTGGTGACGATGGTGTTCGGGTTCTGCTCACGCAGGTAGTTCATGATGCCCGCGACATTGGCGGCACCCATCTCGTCGCCGGCCTTCGGGGTGATTTCCTTGACTTCCTTGCCATTCTCGTCGAGGACCGGGTTGCCTGCGGCGTCCTTCACCGTGGTCGTGGACGGGTTGTACTTCAGGCGACCGTGGAAGTCGGTGATGTTGGCAACGTTGATGGTGACCTGGTCAGCCTCAGCTGCTGCAGCGAACGGTGCTGCGGTGAGCACCACAGCGGTCGTGGTGGTTGCGGCGATCAGGGCGCCAGCGCGACGGAAATCAAACACGGGAGACTCCTCGGTGTCGGGGGATGGTGTCCTTCCCTTTTATCCCTGATTCCTCCACTCCGCAGCGCAACTTCCCGCCACTCGCCGCTCTGCGCTGGGAAAATAACCTCGCGTCCACCAACATTTCATCTATTGGACACCTTAAGGTCGGCTCAGAGGAGGGCGTGGGCAACCGTTGGACGTCGTTAGGCAGTCACGCGATAGACGTCGAAGACTCCCTCAATGTTGCGGATCTGGTTCATGATGGAACCGAGCTGCTTGATGTCGGAGACCTCGATGGTCAAACGGATCGTGGCGATGCGGTCGTCGCCCGCCTGGGACGACATTGCCAAAATTGGCAGTTTCGCCTCCGAGAGCACCCCGGTGGTCTCGGTGAGCAGGCCGTTGCGGTCCAGCGCCTCCAGCTGGATGGTGGCTCGCGACGCGCTCTTGTGCGAGCGTTGGTTCGCCCACTCGACGTCCACCAGGCGCTCCGGCTCGTCCTTGAGCTTGTTGGCGTTCGTGCAATCCGTCCGGTGCACCGACACTCCCCCGCCGCGGGTGACAAAACCGAAGATGGCGTCGCCGGGCACCGGCTGGCAGCACTTGGCCAGCTTCGCCATCACATCCGGGCTGCCCTCCACCAGAATCGCGGGGCCGTCGCCGCTGGCCTGCGGGCGCACCAGCGCCGACATCGGGGTGCGCGCGGTGAGCGCATCGACGGCATCGTCATCGCCGCCGAACATGTCCATGAGCAGGTGCGCGACGTGCTGGGAGGAAACATTGCCAGCACCGATAGCGGTGTACAGCGCGTCCACGTCCTGGTAGTGCAGCCGCGTGGCCACCTGCCGCATCGACTCGTTGGTGAACAGGCGGTGCATGGGCAGCCCGCCGCGCTGCACTTCTGCGGCGAGCGCGTCGCGGCCTGCCTCAAGCTGTTCTTCGCGGCGCTCCTTGGCAAACCACTGGCGGATCTTCGCTTTTGCGCGCGGGGAGACAACGAAGTCCTGCCAGTCGCGCGACGGGCCCGCGTTCTGGTCCTTGGAGGTGAAAATCTCCACCCGGTCGCCGGACTTGAGCTCGGTTTCCAGCGTGACCAGCTTGCCGTTGACTTTGGCGCCGATGCAGCGGTGGCCGACCTCGGTGTGCACCGCATACGCGAAGTCCACCGGCGTGGACCCCGCAGGCAGGTCCACCACGTCGCCCTTCGGGGTGAAGGCGAAGATCTGCTGGCTGGTCAGGTCGTAGCGCAGAGAATCCAGAAACTCGTTCGGGTCCGCGGCTTCCTTCTGCCAGTCCAGCAGCTGGCGCATCCACGCCATCTGGTCCACCTCGGACTGGTCGCCCTTGTGCGAGCCCTTCGTCTCCTTGTAGCGCCAGTGCGCCGCAACACCGAACTCAGCGTTGTAGTGCATCTCGTGGGTGCGCACCTGCACCTCGAGCGGGCGGCCCGTCTGCGTCATCACAGTCGTGTGCAGCGACTGGTACACACCGAAACGCGGGTTGGAGATGTAGTCCTTGAACCGGCCCGGCATCACGGAGTACAGGGAGTGGACCACGCCGATGGCCGCGTAGCAATCGTTGACGGTGTCCACCAGCACGCGCATGCCAACCAGGTCGAAGATCTCGTTGAAGTCGTGGCCCCGCACGGACATCTTCTGGTAGATGGACCAGTAGTGCTTCGGGCGGCCCATCACCTCGGCTGTGATGCCGTTGGATGCGAGCTCGCGCTGCAGCACCTCGGTGATCTCCCGCAGCGCCCTGTCGCGCGACGGCGCATGGTCCGCAACCATGCGAACGATCTCCTCGTACTTCTTCGGCTGCAGGATGGCAAAGGCCAAGTCTTCCAGTTCCCACTTCACGCTGGCCATGCCCAAGCGGTGCGCCAGCGGGGCGATGACGTCAAGTGTTTCCTGCGCCTTCTTCGCCTGCTTCTCCGGCGGCAAAAAGCGCATCGTGCGCATGTTGTGCAGGCGGTCCGCCACCTTGATCACCAGCACGCGCGGATCTTCCGCCATAGCAACGATCATCTTGCGGATCGTCTCCGCCTCCGCCGCCGCACCGAGGGCGACCTTGTCCAGCTTGGTTACGCCGTTGACCAGCTTGGCTACCTCGGGCCCGAAGTCGCGGGTGAGGTCGTCCAACGAGTAATCGGTGTCCTCCACCGTGTCGTGTAAAAGCGCCGCCACCAGCGTGGTGGTGTCCATGCCAATTTCGGCACAGATGGTCGCAACCGCCAGCGGGTGCGTGATGTACGGATCGCCCGACTTGCGGAACACGCCCTCGTGCAGGCGCTCCGCGGTGGAGTAGGCGCGGTCGAGCAGCTCCGCGTCCGCCTTCGGGTGGAACTTGCGGTGAAGCGACAGCAGCGGGTCCAGCACTGGGTTTGTCTTGGAGCGGCTGTTGCCCGTCAACGAGCGCGCTAGCCGGGCAGACATGCTGCGCACGGAGGGGCCTGTCCTCTTCACCGGCTTGTCAGTCATTCCCAGCCTCCGATTCCAGAACTACTCCAGCGACTAAAAGCGTAATCCTACGCCTTCTCGGGGTGCTCTTCGCCGAGGACCACCAGCGGAGCGTCGCCAAGCTTGCTGCGCCCGCCGAGGCCCGCCACCTCAAGAACGACCACATAGCCTGCGACGGTGCCTCCGGCGCGCTCGATCAGGTCGCGGGCGGCGACGAGGGTGCCGCCGGTGGCCAGCACGTCGTCCACAAGCACGATGCTCTTGCCGCTGATGTCCACGCCGTCCGCCGGAATCTCCAGTGCGGCCGAGCTGTATTCGGTGGTGTACTCCTGCGTGATCACCGGCGGCGGCAGCTTGCCCTTCTTGCGGATGGCCAAGATGCCGGTGCCGAGCTCATACGCCACAGCAGAGCCGAGCAGGAACCCGCGCGCGTCCAAACCGCCGACGAGGTCCGCGCCAAGCTTGCGGCTGGCGGTGGCCATTTCCGCGATGACGATGTTCAGCGCCGCCGGGTCCGCGAGCACCGGTGTGAGGTCTTCGAACAGGACTCCCTCTTCCGGGAAGTCCTGCACCTGGCGGATCTTGTCCTTCAGCGCGTCTCGGGCGGTGGCGTAGCGGTTGCCGTCGATAGGTGTGGGGGCCATTGGTTGAATTCTCCTGTTAGTTTTCGGCCGGGGTTGTCTCTGAATTCAGCTGCCACCGGTCCATGTTCCAGCCGATGCCGGCAAGACCCGTGTACGGCACCACGTTACGCACTGCACCGTCCACCGCGAAGGTGCGGGGCTGTGCGGCCAGCGGAATGGACGGCAGCTGCTTCCATAGGTGACCTTCCTGCGCGCGCAGGGCGCCGAGTTCCTGGGCGCGGTTGTTCGCGGACGGGAACTCCCGCATCGGGTCCGTGGCGTGCAAGATCACATCGGCGGCACCGTCGGTCCAGGTCTCGGTGCCCCATTCGTCGTACTCCGCCCGAGGCAAGTCCGCAAGCGTTTTACCGCCCTCGGTCACGTCAGTGACCGTGATACCGGCGGGCTCGCAGGTGCGGCGGATGGACTCCACCATGGCGGCGAACCGCGCATCCGGGTAGGGGTAGCCGATGCGAATCTCTGTGCCCGAAAGCGCAGACGCGGCTTCGATGTCCACGTCGAGATTGGGGGCTGCGACGTCGTTGAGGCGCGCCGCCAGTGGGTCAGCGTGCTGCAGCACGTGCAGCGGTGCGACGGGCACGTCGAGGCCGGCGACACCGCTGGATGCCTTAGCGACGGCACGCGGGTCCACGCACTTGGCAAACGCCTGGCGGTTCTCGGGGATCGCCCACATGCCGATCTCCGGGAACGTCAACGCCTCAGTCAGCTCGCCGATCTGGGTGTCAACGCTGAGCCGGTTGCCTTCGGCGTTGACGTTGTGCCATGCCGGGGAGGTCTCGCGCAGATCGCCGATGCGCAGCGCCTCGTCCGCCGCCAGTTCTCCGGAGTCAGCGGACCCGGGCCAGACAACCATTTCTGAAGTCTGCGGCGCGTCGCCGTAATAGTGCTCGTTAGCGACTAGCGTCACCTCACCGCGCTCTCCTACCTCAGCGATCTTGAAGGGGCCGAAGGACACCTGCAGATCGGGGTCGAACTCGGAGAGGCTGAAGCCGTGGCGCCACACATTGGCAATTGGTTTGAGCAGGGAGAAATCGCCAGACTGCAAGTCGTGGTCCAGCTCCTCAACGCTCTTGTCCAGCTTCGCGGCCACGGCGTGGGCTGGCAGCACCGTGCCGGCGTCGAACAATCCGCGCCAGCGTGCGCCCCGCTTCTCTTTGAACGTCAAAGTGAATTCTTTGGCGCCTGGGGTGCACGACAGCGCTTCCGTGTCGTCGAAAAGCGGCATGTGCGATCCGAACATGCCCGGATAATGCCCGGCTGTGAACGTGAGCAAGTAGTCGGAACAAGTCACCGGCGTGCCGTCGGAAAAGACCGCGGCGTCGGACAAGGTGTAGATCACCTTGCGCTGATCGCTCGGCAGCACCTGGGTGGTGACCAAATCCGTGTTCGGGATCATCTGCCCGCTCGGGCCCGGCACGTACACACCCGGGTACAAACGACCAGATAGCACCTCAGCCATGTCGGTGGCGCCCTCGAGCGTGCCGGCATTTGTGGTGCGCAGTTCACCGAGCACCTGGTAGCCGAACAGCTTCTTCGACTGGTTGTCGTCGTTGTCTGCCGTGCCGCACCCTGCGAGCGAGGCATAACCGATCGCCGCGGCGGCAACCGCGGCTAGTCCCCGTATGAAACGTCCTGCCATGTGCGTGCCGCCGTCTACCGCCCGGGACGCCAGGTTGCGGATCCGGCGGTACCGTCAGTTGCGGCGTCGGTGCGCCGCACTGGCGTGGCCACCTGGCGCTTCTCGTGGGCGACCTCCTCGGTCGTCGCTTCCTCCAACTCGCTGGTTCCGCGGGCGCGGTAGCGCTCCACTGCGGCGTTGTGCTCCTTGTACTTCTTCTTCCGGTTCACCAGGCTCACCAGCAGCGGCGTAGCCAGGAACAGCGAGGAGAAGATGCCCTCGATCACGCCGATGAGCTGGATCAGCGCCAGGTCCTTCAGCGTGCCCACGCCAAGCATCCACACCGCCACGACCATCAGCGCCACGATCGGCAGCGCCGAGATCACGGAGGTGGAGATGGAACGCATCACCGTCTGGTTCACGGCCAGGTTTGCCTCTTCGGCGTAGGTGGAGCGCCGCGAATCTAGCACGCCCGAGGTGTTCTCGCGCACCTTGTCAAACACGATGACGGTGTCGTACAGGGAGAAGGTCAGCACCGTGAGCAGGCCGATGATCATCGCCGGCGTGACTTCTAGGCCGAACAGGGCGTAGAAGCCGGCGATCAGGACACCGTCCACGACGAGCGCGGCCATGGCGGCGGCCGCCATTTCACGCTGCAGGCGGACAGCCACGTACACGGCAGCGGCGACCATGAACACCGCCATCGCCAGCAGCATGCGGTTCGTAATGGTTGAACCCCAAGACTCCGACACCGTGGAGTCGCCGATGGCGTCGGCGCTGGGCTCGCCGGTGTGGTCTTCAACCTGGTACTCGTCGAAGATTGCCTGGCGTGCGGCGTCGATCTGTTCCTGGCTGAGGTGCTCGGAGTTGATCTCCAGGGTGCGTGTGTCGCCGGCGCCCACGATCTGGGTCAGTTCCGGAGTTACGCCAGTGGCGTCGACGAAGGTCTCCTCCACTTGCTCGGCGACGAGGTCGCCGGCCGGCATGGTCATCTTGGTGCCGCCTTCGAAATCGATGCCCATGTTGAATCCACGCAGCAGCATTGCCAGCAGCGAAATCACCACAAGCACGAACGTGATGCCGTACCAGAGCTTGCGGCGTCCCACGAAGTCGATGGCGCCGGAGCCGTCGTAGAGCGTCTCCGCGGAGCGCTTCGCCTTCACGGGGGCGGCGGTGCCCGCCGCGTCAGTGGAGGTGTGTGTCGATGTTGCCTTGGTGCTCGACATGTCTAGATCTCCTCATTCGTTGCGGCCGGTTCGAGCTCATGCTTTTCGACGCCATCCTGCTCCCCGACGCCACGGGTTTCCGCACGCCGTGCTTCTGCAGTCTTGAACGCCTTGCCCATGCCGTTGACGGACGGCTTGGACCAGAACTTGCTGCGCGACGCGATGATCAGCAGCGGCGCGGTGACAAGGAAGGTCACAACCAGGTCGAAGACGGTGGTCAGGCCCATGGTGAAGGCGAAGCCCTTCACGTCGCCGACAGCCAGGAAGTAGATGATGACCGCGGCGATCAATGTGACCATGTTGCCGGTGACGACCGTGTCCTTCGCGCGCTGCCAACCGGATGCGGAGGCGGAGCGGAACGTCTTGCCCTTGCGCACCTCATCCTTAATGCGCTCGTAGATGACGATGAACGAGTCGGCGGTTGCGCCGATGCCGATGACAAGGCCGGCGATGCCGGACAGGTCCAGCGAGTAGCCGATCCAGCGGCCCAGCAGCACCAGCGTGCCGTAGACGAGCGCGCCTGAGGCAACCAGCGAGGCCAGGGAGATCAGGCCGTAGAGGCGGTAGTAGGCGAAGACGAACAGCGCCACCAGGATCAGGCCCACCAGGCCGGAGTACAGACCGGCCTTCAGGGATGCCTGGCCAAGTGACGGCGGCACGGACAGTGCGGTGCCGCCCGGCTCGCCGTTTTCACCGGCGAAGGACAGCGGTAGCGCGCCGTAGCGCAGGTTGTTGGCAAGGCTTTCAGCCTCTTCCTGAGTGAAGTTGCCGGTGATGGACGTTGCGTTGCCGACCGGGGTCGCGCCCTGGATCACCGGCGCGGAAATCACCTGGGAGTCCAGAGTGATGGCGATCTGCTTCTGCAGCATCTCGCTGGTCAGGCGTGCCCACGTCTCGGAACCGTTGGGCTCGCCCGCCTGGCTGAAGGCGAAGCTGATTTCCATTTGGCTGGACTGCGGGTTGAAGCCGCCGGTGATCGCGCGGTTGGTGTCGATCTGCTCGCCGGTCAGGCGCGGTCCGTCTGGATCGGTGACACCGTCGAGCAAGGGAACCTCGTCGAGAAGCAGCGCCTGGCCCGAAGTCGGGTCACAGGAAACGAGCGGAAGGTCCGCCTTGTCGGAACCGGCGAGCGGGTCGGTGATCTGGCCCATGCAGCGCGCGGACATGAGCGTCAGGGCCGCGAACTGCTCCGTCGGATCAGTGGACTGGCGGGTGCGGCGCAGCATGTCCGTCGTTTCCTGGCGGCGCTCCGCCGCCTCCACCGGGCCGTCCGGCTCCGGCAGCGGCTCGGCGCTCAGCTGCGGGACGTCCTTCGGCGCGGCAGGCTCTTCCTCTTCCTTCGGCGCGGCGTCCTTGCCCTCGCCGTTTGGATCCTGCGGATTTTCGGCAGCCTTTTCGTTCTCCTTCTCCGCCGCCTCCTTGCGGGCCGCGATCTGGGTGAGCACTGCCTGGCCCTCTTGCGGGGTGAAAATGCCGTACTCGACCCACTCGTTGGTCATGTCCAGGATGACATCGTCGACCTTTGTGCTGTCCGCCGCCGGCGGGTCGAGCACCGGACGGAAGAACAGCTGGGAAGTCTGGCCGATGTTGCGGATCTCAGCGGTGTCGTCGCCGGCTGCCTCGATGACAATCGTGTTGCCGTCCACGACCACGGACGCGCCGGAGACACCCATGCCGTTGACACGGTTTTCAAGGATCTTGCGGGCGTCCTGCAACTGCTCGTTGGTCGGTTCCTCGCCCTGCGGGACTAGGGTCACGCGCGTGCCGCCCTGCAGGTCGATGCCGAGCTTCGGCTCAGCGGATTTGCTTCCGGTGAAAAAGACTAGGGCGTAGACGCCGATGACAATGAGGGCGAAAAGCGCGAGTAGCCGGGCAGGCCAGCGCTTCTTCCCCTTCACTTCGCGGGACCGCCGAGTGCTGTTGGACACTGAGCTGACTCCTCTGCTTTCCGAGCTCCAATTTTTCTCCTCCACCTGGCCCCAAAACACCCATGAAGCGGCATGAGTGAACAGCGTGCCGGTGAAGACACAACGGAACATGCTACGGCATAGCCCCGCAAAACCAGCAGTCCGGTCCGTGTCAGCCTTAATAGAGCGACATTTGGCCCGGTGCGTCCGGCGGCGCCTGCAGCCCCAGGTGCTCCCACGCCGCCGCCGTGGCCACCCGCCCACGCCCGGTGCGCGACATCAGGCCGGCGCGCACGAGGTAGGGCTCGCACACCTCTTCAATAGTGCCCGGCTCCTCACCGACCGCGATGGCGAGCGTGCCCACTCCCACCGGTCCCCCGCCGTGGCCGCGGATCAGCGCGTCCAGCACCGCCCTATCCAGCCGGTCAAGGCCGAGCTCGTCCACGTCGAACACGCTCAGCGCCGAGCGCGCGGCACCAAGGTCGACGTGTCCGTCGCCGTGCACATCCGCGAAATCGCGCACGCGCCGCAGCAGGCGGTTAGCGATGCGCGGCGTGCCGCGGGAGCGCGAGGCAATCTCCACCGCGGCGTCGGTGTCAATGCCGACCCCCAAGATTTGCGCGGCGCGGCTGACCACCTTGGTCAGGTCCTCCACGTCGTAGAACTCCATTTGCGCGGTAAAGCCGAAGCGGTCACGCAAAGGACCGGTGAGCATGCCGGCGCGGGTGGTGGCGCCGACGAGGGTAAACGGCGGAATCTCCAGCGGGATCGACGTCGCACCGGGGCCTTTGCCGACGATGACGTCGATGCGGAAATCCTCCATCGCCATGTAGAGCATTTCCTCAGCCGGGCGGGCGATGCGGTGGATTTCGTCGATGAAAAGCACGTCGCCTTCCATCAGATTGGACAGCATTGCCGCGAGGTCACCCGCGCGCTCGAGGGCCGGGCCAGATGTCATCCGCAGGGAGGTGCCCAGCTCTTGCGCGACGATCATGGCCATGGTCGTCTTGCCCAGGCCGGGCGGGCCGGACAGCAGAATGTGGTCCGGGGTCACACCGCGGCTTCGCGCGCCCGCGAGCACGAGGTTGAGCTGCTCGCGCACCTTCGGCTGGCCGATAAATTCGTTGATCGACTTTGGGCGCAGCGAACGCTCAATGTCGTGCTCGTCTGCTTGCGCATGCGCGTCTACTGGCGACGGCGGCTTCGCCGCGAACCCGTCCGGCAGTTCAAACTCTGTCTTCTCCACGTCGGACACGGCTGCCTCCCTACTTCTTGCCCAGCTGGCTCAGCGCCTGGCGCAGCAACGCGGACGCGTCTTCGTCCGGGTTCTCCTGCACCAGCGCATCCACCACCGGCCTTGCCGATCGCTCCTGGAAGCCCAGCCCGACGAGAGCCTCGACCACCTGCTCGGAGACCAGCGAAGTGCCCTTTGCGGCAGTGGCGGGTCCGCCGGCAGCTGCAGCGTCGCCCGCCGGCACGAAAGCCTCCACCTTGTCCTTGAGCTCTAGGGCAATGCGCTCCGCCATCTTCTTGCCCACACCGGGGATGGATTGAATCGCCTTCACGTCCCCGGACGCGATATGGGAGGACAACTCCCCCGGTTCGAAGACAGAAAGGGCGGCAAGTGCGAGCTTGGGGCCCAGCCCGGAGACGGTCTGCAGCTTGTGGAACATCTCGCGGGTGTCCGTGTCACCGAAGCCGTAGAGGGTCACGCCGTCGTCCTTGACCACCATGGACGTCATCACCCGGCATGTCTCGCCCCGGGTGAGACGTCCGAGCGTCTGGGGTGCGGCCAAGAAGCGGTAGCCCACGCCGGAGCACTCGATCACTGCGTGGTCGAGCCCGATGGTGAGCACTTCGCCGTTGAGAGAATCAATCATTGGTTCGCCGCTTTCATGGTCAACTGGTTGGTTCGTGCGATCAAGGGGGCGCGCCAGCAATGACACACCGCGATGGCCAGCGCGTCTGCCGCATCCGCGGGTTTCGGCGCCTCGGACAGTCCGAGAATGCGGGTGATCATCGCAGTCATCTGCTTCTTGTCCGCCCTGCCGTTGCCGGAGATGGCTTTCTTTACCTCGGACGGGGTGTACATGTGCACCGGGATCCCGCGCTCCGCGGCGGCGAGCACCATCACGCCCACAGCGTGGGCGGTGTGCATGACCGTGGAGACGTTCCCCCGCTCGAAAATGCGCTCCATGGCGATGACGTCTGGCTGGTAGTCGTCGATCCACTCGCCTACGGCGCGGGAGAGGCGCAAAAGACGCTCCGCGAGTTCCGCGGTAGACGGGGTGCGCACGACGCCGACGGCGACGGGGATGATTTGGCGGCCACGTCCCGCCTGCACCACGGAAAGACCGCACCGCGTCAAGCCAGGGTCGATGCCCATGACCCGCAGACCCTCCAGCGACATTGCCTCTCCTTTCCGCACATGTGACACATATGTTCTACCACAGTAGACACAGCAAACGCCCGCGCCACAGTCAGCGGCACGGGCGTTTACGCGAATCGGATCTAGTCCTCGAGCTGCGCGGCCACTTCGTCGGAGATGCTCATGTTGGTGTAGACATTTTGCACATCGTCGGAGTCTTCGAGGGCGTCGATGATGCGCATCATCTTCTTCGCGCTCTCAGCGTCAACCTCGACCTCAACGTCGGCACGGAACTCCTGCCCGGCGTCTTCGATCTCAATGCCCTCGCCGCCGAGCGCCTCGCGCACCGCCGGCAGGTCGGTCGGCTTGCAGGTGATCTCGAATTCATCGCCGAGGTCGTTGACTTCCTCAGCTCCGGCGTCGAGCACCGCCATGAGCACGTCGTCCTCGCTGAGCTCACCCTTCTGGATGGTCACCACACCAGTGCGCTCGAACATGTAGCCGACAGAACCGGACTCGCCCAGGTTGCCGCCGTTCTTGGTCATAGCGGTGCGCACCTCGGTGGCCGCGCGGTTGCGGTTGTCCGTCAGGCACTCGATGAGCACGGCGACGCCGTTGACGCCGTACCCCTCGTACATCACGGTCTCCCAGTTCGCGCCGCCGGCTTCCTCACCGGAGCCGCGCTTGCGGGCGCGCTCGATGTTGTCGCCCGGCACCGAGGCCTTCTTGGCCTTGCGGATCATGTCGTCCAAGGTGGGGTTCGCGGCCGGGTCGCCGCCGCCGGTTCGTGCTGCGACCTCGATGTCCTTAATCATCTTCGCCCACAACTTCGACCGCTTCGCGTCGTTTGCGGCCTTCTTGTGCTTCGTGGTTGCCCACTTTGAGTGGCCCGACATAACGCACCCCTTTTCCTCGGTTGACGTGTAACAGACGGTATTATACGCACCGCCTCAATCAAGCTCTTACCGGTCACCTCGCGCAAACTGTGGCAATGCCGCCGTGCCTCCGAGGCGGAAGATGCTTACCGACGGCCGAAGGCGCAGCGCACGCGTATCCGCCACAGCGTCGTCGTAGAACCGCGTCGCCAGCTCAACCCGGATGTCCGCGTCACTGAGCGCGCCCGGCGCCTCCTTGCCTGCGATCCGCTCGGCCACCTGGGCCGAGAGTTGCTCCTCCTGCGTAAGACGTGTGTGTATGTCCTGCGGTGTCATCCTGACGTGCTCCGCATCTTCCGCGGCGGAACGAAGCTCGGGGTAGATGGCAGCGATGACAGCGCAGCGCCGGTCCAGCGCCGCCTGCAAGGCGTCGCGCGAACGGTCGAGCCGGATGTGCAGCCGGTTGAGCCGCTGCGCCGTGTTGTAGGCCCACGCAGCCAGCAGCGTCACCACCACCGCCACGGCGATCCACACCAAAGTCATAGCCACCCTTCCACCCCGACCTTCTCCCCGATCGACACAACCTCGTACACCGCCAGCACCTGACGTGCCACAACCGACCAGTCGAAGTCTTCGGCCCGCTTCACGCCGCGGGCGGCGAGGTCAGCGCGGAGCGGGGCGTCGTCGATAAGCAACTGCAACTGCTGCGCGAGCGCCGACACATCGCTGGGAGGAAACAACACCCCCGAACCCTCGCCGCAGACCGCGGCGAACGCCGGAATGTCGCTGGCCACGACGGCGCAGCCGGCGGCCATCGCCTCCACGAGCACGATCCCGAAGGATTCACCGCCGAGGTTCGGCGCGACGAAGATGTCGGCGCGACCGAGGATCTTAGCCTTCTCCGCCTCGGGGACCAGGCCCGTAAATTCGACGCCCTCGACCTCGCGGGGCGCGCCAGCTCCAATAACCGTGACCCGGGGCTTTTGCGGAAGCTGGTCCACAGCCTGCAAAAACACCTCCAGGCCCTTGCGGGGCTCGTCCAATCGCCCCAGGAAGACCACTTCTGGCCTTGCCTGGTTTCCCGAAGCGCGCCGCGCCTTTTTAAACCGGGCGGTGTCCACGCCGTTGGGGATGATCACGGGGTCGGTGCCCACCTGCTGCGACTGCCAGCGCCACGCCTCCTCGCTGACCGCAATACCGGCTCGGATCTTTTCCAGACTGCCGCGCAGCGCGGGCAACGCAAGTTTGAGTGCGTACGAGGAATCCGCCGAGGCGTGGTACGTGGCCACGATCGGGCCGGTGGCCATGCGCAGCGCGGCCATGGAGTAGCTCGGCGAGTTCGGCTCATGCACGTGCAGGATGTCGAAGTTTCCGCGCTCGACGAACTGGCGCGTGGTGCGGCGCACCTGAGGGCCGAAGGACAGCCGCGCGACCGAGCCGTTGTAGCGCACCGGCACGGCGATACCGCCGCGGGTCACCCACTCCGGAAGGTCGACGCTGTCGGAGGCCGGTCCGAGTACCTCGGTGTGGTGGCCCATTGTGCGCAGCTGGGCGGCAAGGTCAAGCACGTGGGCTTGAACGCCGCCCGGCACGTTGAAGGAATACGGGCACACCAGACCAATCCGCACCTCGGCTACCTCCTCCGTTTGGGATGCTCGCGCGACCGCCGCTCCAGCTCCCTGCGACGGCTCGGCTGCGGCCTGTCTGAGGGCCATAACGGCTGCAGCATATGCCAGTCCGTCGGATGGGCGGCGATGTTTTCTGCAAACTGGTCGGCCACCCGCTGCGCCGTGTCCTCGAGCGTTGCCGCCTCCACCGGGGCGGAGATACTGAAGCCCCAGCCGGGATTGCGCCACGTGCCCGTGAACCAGGAGTGGGCCACAAGCAGCGTCGCGCCGGTGTCCCGCGCTAGCTTGGCCGGGCCCGCCGGAAAAGTCGTTTCCTCGCCGAAGAACGTCACCGGCACCCCGTGGCGCGAGAAGTCCCGCTCCCCCAGCAGGCACACGATCCCGCCGTCTAACAGCACTTCCTTCAGCCGCTCGAACGGGGCTGCTCGCCCCCTGTCAGCGGCACCACCTCGAAGCCGAGCGACTCCCGGAACTTAACGAAGGCGTCAAACAGCGCTTCGGGCTCGAGCCGTTCGGCGACGGTGGTGAACCCTCCATAGTTTTCAGCCAGCCACGTTCCCGCCATGTCCCAGTTGCCGGTGTGCGGCAGCGTGAGCACGACGCCTTTGACGCGCGCCACGGCGGCGTCGAGGTGTTCGCGGCCGACCACCCCGGCAGAAAGCGCAGCGTTCAACCCCGGGTCGCCCACCATTCGCGGCAGGCGGAAGGCCTCCAGCCAGTAGCGCGCGTAGGAGCGCGTAGCGTCGCGCACCAACTCCCGCGTGACGTTTTCCGGCCCCACCACGCGGGTGAGGTTGCGCCGCAGCATCTCCATGCCCGCGCCGTCGCCAGAGGCCCGGTCAGCGGCCCACTGCGCGGCCCGCGCGGTCAGTCGCTGCGGAAGCGCGCCGACGATTATCCAGCCGGCGATGTAGCCCGCGGCGACAATTCGCTCCCGCACGGAAGCCATTTACGCTCCCGCCGGCGGCGCAATCTTCGCGTCCGCTCCCCTGTCGCGCCCGGCGAACATCAGGCGCTGGACCACAGTGATCACGGACCCGATCAGCAGGATCCACAGCGAAACCACCACGGCGTTTGGCACGCCGAAGCCTTCTAGCGCGATGCCGCCGAGGCCCAGGATCAACCGTTCAGGGCGTTCGATCAGGCCGCCGACGATCTTCAACCCGCCGGCCTCGCCGCGCGCCTTGATGTAGCTGATCGTCTGCGAGAGCACGATGACCGCCAGGCACACCGCCACGTTGACGGGCGCGGCGTCCGCGACGTAGATCAGCCACATCGCGATCGCGCCGAACAGCGCGCCGTCGGTAAGCCTGTCGCAGCTCGCGTCTAGCGTCGCGCCGAATGCGGTGCCCCCGCCGCGCAGTCTGGCCATCGTGCCGTCGACCATGTCGAAGGCGGCGAAGAGCAGGCTGAGCACCGCCGCCCACACCAGGTGGCCGGTGGGGATGAGCACCATCGCTGTCAGCATGGTCAGCACGGTGCCCGCAACAGTTGTTGCGTTCGGCGTCAGTCCGATCTTCAGCAGCCCCTTCGCCACCGGCTCAACCACCACAGTGGCGGGTTTGCGTCCATGCACGCTAAGCATCGCGTTCACCTGCTTCCATCTCGTGGACTTCGCGCCAGCCTTCGGCAAGCAGCGCCCGTGTTTCCCGCAGCAGTTGCGGCAGCACCTTGGTGCCGCCGATGACGGTCATGAAGTTCGCGTCGCCCGCCCAGCGCGGCACCACGTGCAGGTGCAGGTGGTCGCCCACCGACCCGCCCGAGGCCTTGCCCAGGTTGAGCCCGACGTTGATCGCCTCCGGCTTAGACACTCGCTTGAGTGTTTTCACCGCATGCTTCGCAAACGCCATCAGCTCGGCTGTCTCCGCGTCGGTGAGTTCTTCCAGCTCAGCGACCTTGCGGTACGGCACCACCATCAGGTGCCCGGCGTTGTACGGGTACAGGTTGCACACCGCGTACACCGTCTCCCCGCGCGCGACGATCAGGCCGTCCTCGTCGCTCATCTCCGGGATGTCGAGGAAGGGATCGCCTGTGCTTCTCGACGATCCTTCGGCCTCCCCCGTCTCCTCCCCCGCCGGCATCTGGGTGATGTAGCTGGAGCGGTACGGTGCCCACAGACGGGCAAGTCGGTCCGGGTCGCCCACGCCGGTATCGACGTAGGTCTCCCCGTTAGTTGCCGGCTGCAACGGTGTCCTCGCTCGGTTGGTCGTTGCGCTTGGCGGTGATCCAGTCCGTGATCAGCTCGACCGCGCGATCGACCGGCACGCCGTTGATCTGGCTGCCGTCGAGGAAGCGGAAGCTCACCGCGTTCGCCTCCACGTCGCGCTCGCCGGCGAGGAGCATGAACGGCACCTTGGAGGTGGTGTGGGTGCGGATCTTCTTCTGCATGCGGTCGTCCGAGTGGTCCACCTCGGCGCGGATGCCGCGCTCGCGCAGAGCACCGATGACACCGTCGAGGTGGTCCGCAAACGCGTCGGCCACCGGAATGCCCACCACCTGGTGCGGCGCCAGCCAGGCCGGGAAAGCGCCGGCGTAGTGCTCGAGCAGCACGCCGAAGAATCGCTCGATGGAGCCGAAGAGTGCGCGGTGGATCATCACCGGGCGCTTCTTCGAGCCGTCCGAGGCGGTGTACGTCAGGTCGAAGCGCTCGGGCAGGTTGAAGTCCAGCTGCACCGTGGACATCTGCCAGGTGCGGCCGATGGCGTCGCGCGCCTGCACGGAAATCTTCGGGCCGTAGAACGCGGCGCCCGCCGGGTCCGGAACGAGCTCCAGGCCGGACTTCTTCGCCACGGATTCCAGGATGCTGGTGGAGCGCTCCCAGATCTCGTCGTCGCCGATGTACTTGTTCGGGTCCTTGGTGGAAAGCTCCAGGTAGAAGTCGTCCAGTCCGTAGTCCTGCAGCAGGGAGATGATGAACTCCAGCACGCTGGTCAGCTCTTCTTCGAGCTGCTCCTCGGTGCAGTAAATGTGGGCGTCGTCCTGCGTGAAGCCGCGGGCGCGGGTCAGGCCGTGGACCACACCGGACTTCTCGTAGCGGTAGACGGTGCCGAACTCGAACAGGCGCAGCGGCAGCTCGCGGTAAGAACGCCCGCGCGAGTCGAAGATGAGGTTGTGCATCGGGCAGTTCATCGGCTTGGTGTAGTAGTCCACCGGCTGCTTGGTCACGTTGCCGTCTTCGTCGACCTCGCCATCGAGCTTCATCGGCGGGAACATGCCGTCGGCGTACCAGTCCAGGTGGCCCGACTTCTTAAACAGGTCGCCCTTGGTCACGTGGGGGGTGTTGACAAAGGAGTAGCCGGCGGCGACGTGGCGCTCGCGCGAGTGCTGCTCCATGGTCATGCGCACGATGCCGCCGTCCGGGTGGAACACCGGCAGGCCGGAACCGACCTCGTCCGGGAAGGAGAACAGGTCCAGCTCGTTGCCCAGGCGGCGGTGGTCGCGCTTTTCCGCCTCCTCGAGCATGGTCATGTACTCTTCGAGCTTTTCCTTGGACTCCCAAGCGGTGCCGTAGACGCGCTGCAGGCCGGCGTTGTTCTGGTCGCCGCGCCAATAGGCGGCGGACGAGCGGGTCAGCGCGAACGCCGGGATGTACTTCGTGGTGGGCACGTGCGGGCCGCGGCACAGGTCGTGCCACTCCACCTCGTTCGTACGCGGGTTGACGTTGTCGTAGTGCGTCAGCTCTCCGGCGCCGACCTCGGTGGCCTCGTCGGAGTCAGGGTCGACGTTGCCCTTGTCGTTGATCAGCTCGAGCTTGTACGGCTCGTCCTTGAGGTCTTCCGCGGCCTCCTCCGCGGAGGCGTAGACGCCGCGGACGAACTTCTGGCCCTGCTTGATGATCTTCTTCATGCGCTTTTCCAGCGTCTTCAGATCGTCGGGCGTGAACGGCTCCGCAACGTCGAAGTCGTAGTAGAAGCCGTCGTTGATGGCCGGACCGATGCCCAGCTTGGTGCCGGGAAACTCGGCCTGCACGGCCTGGGCGAGCACGTGGGCGCAGGAGTGGCGGATCACGGAGCGGCCGAGCTCAGTGTTTGCCGGCACCGGTGTGAACGTCGCGGTGGCCTCGGGGACGTGCGAGAGGTCTTTCAGCTCGCCCGCTTCGTCCTGGACGCACACGACGGCGTCCTCCCCTTTGTTCGGCAGGTTCAGCTCCCGCATGGCGGCGCCGACGGCGGTGCCGGCGGGAACCTCGAACGGTGCGAACTCGACTGCTGCTTCGGTAGACATATCTGTCGTGCGCTCCTTTGCGCGTCACTGGGCTGCGTCATACCTGGACGCCGCCCATCTTCTACGTTCTCTCCCGACGGCGCAGGTGGCGCGCCGGACGCCAGGGATTCTACCCCCGGGTGCCCGAAAGTACTGTTTCGCCCCAGTACGCGTCGCCGCGTGCCTCCCCACCGGGCTCCCGTGTGCCCGGCGGGATCCAGTACACAGCGGACCCGATGTGCGTGGTCCACTCGTTGAGCCGGTCCACCTCCAACAGTCGTTGCAGCACAGGCGTGAACTGCACGTCCGGGTCCTGTTGGTAGGCCAAGAAGATCAGGCCTGCGTCAGACAGCTCGCCGGGCGCCGGCGGCAGCGAGTAGTTGTACGGTCTGCGCAAGAACTTCTGCTCCGGGTGGTCCGCAGGCGGCATGGCGCGCGCCATGTGGGAGTTCTTGTCGATGACGGGCAGCCCGTATTCGTCCAACGCCTCCATGTCCGGCGCATCGAACTCGTCTTCGCCGGTCAGCGGAGCGCCGTCGGAAAGCTTTCGCCCCACTGCAACCTCGCGGGAGGTGCGGTCCAGCCGCTCCCAGTCGTCGAGGTCCATCGCGATGCGGCGCACCACGAGCGACGACGAGCCGTCGTCCGCGAAGACCTGCTCGGCGTACTCCTCGTCCGTGCGCGGGTTGACCGTGCCGTCCACCTGGCCGAAGAGGTTGCGCGGCGTCTGGCCTTTGGGGATGGAGCCGAACGCGTGCATGAACCCCTGCTGCAGCCAGGCGGTTTCCACGTAGTCCATGCCGGCGCGTGACATGTGGCGCAGCGCCCAGGCGCACATCACCGGGTCGTCGGAGCAGATCTGCAGCACCAGATCGGTCTGGCCCCATTCCGGCCGCAGCTCTTCGCGCGGCATCGCGGGGATGTCGTGCAGCCACTTCGGCTTGGCTTCCGGCGCCGCAAGATCAAAGATGCGCTCGCCGAACCCGCAGGTGATGGTGAGGTTGGCGGGCCACTGCACCATCTCCGGCTCCAAGCTGGACAGAGGGTTGCGGCCGACGGTCAGCTCGCGGGCGTCCTCCGTCCACAGGCGCATCAGCCTGACGACGCCCGCAGCGTCCACCCCATCCCTGAGGTTGAACCCGACCAGGTTGAGCGACGCCTGCGTCGGCGTCTGGATGCCAGCCTGGTGCGCGCCGTCGAAGGCGACGGATGCCTCCGTCAGCGGTTCGGTGTTCGGATCGGAGTTGCTCGGCTCGTTGTCGCACCCTGCAAGCAGCATGCCTGTCGACGCCACCCCGGCCACACCAGCCGTCCCCGCCAAAAACCCCCGCCGGCTCACACCCGGCATGACGCATCCTCCTCTAGTGCTTGTGTTCAGCGTGGTCGGCATGCTCGGCGTGGTCGGCGTGCTCGCCGAGGTCGCCGTAGCTTTCGTCGCCAGACAGCATGGTGCGCACGGCAACATCGGACACGGTCGCGGTCGCGCCGCCTTCCAGCAGCAGGGTCACATCGATGGTGTCGCCTGCCTCGATGGCCGGCGCGTAGCCCATCACCATGAAGTGGTCGCCGCCCGGTGCCAGCTCGTGGGTGCCGCCCGCGGGGATGTCGAAACCGCCGTCCTTTTGACGCATCATCCCGTCGACAACCTCGTGGATCTGGTAGTCCGCCTCGCCGAGCGAGGTGGTGAATCCCACCACAGTGATGTCTTTGTCAGTGTTGTTGTGCAGGGTGCCGAAGATAGAGGTCATGTCGCTGCCATCTGCGGCATCCTTCGCGGCTTTAGCCCGGACAGCTCCGCTTTCCAACGTGACCGCGTTACCCGTCAGGTCCGCGGCCGGGGCAGTGCTCGCGGAATTGCCGGTGGGATCCTCCGAGGCAGCTTCGTCGCTGCAGCCGGCAAGCACCAGAGCGGCCGCCGCGGTGAGGGCGGCAATTCGCTTGTTCACGGGCATCGCCTACTTCTGCGTATCCGGGTCGGCTTCGGAGATTCGGCGGCTCTTGGCCAGCGCACCGAAGCCGGCACCGGCGACGACCAGCACGCCCGCCAGCGCGAGCAGCACCTTCATGGTGGTGCTCATGCCGTCTGCCGCGTCAACGACCGGATCCTTGCTCGCGTCCGCGGTCGCCTCGCCAGACGGGTTGAAGCTGAACGAGGTCATCCCCTTCGTCGAGTGACCGTCGGAGGACACGATCTGGTAGCCGACCTTGTAGTCGCCCGCCTGCGCATCCAGGTCTGCCGGAAGGTCGAGGGTGACAAACCGGCCGTCGATCTCTGGCTCGCCCGAGTAGACAACCTCGGACTGCCCGTTGACCTCGCGGGAAAGCGCCACAGTGTTGAAGCCGTCCTGGATCTCCCCGGAAAACTCGAGCGTCACAGCATCGGGGAACTCGCTGACCACACTTTTGTCCTCAGGGTCCGAGCCAATCACGGAATCGTGTGCGAAAGCCGGAGCTGCCGCAACCAACGTCGCAGTGGCCGCTGCGGCAGCGACCGCGCCACCTCGTGTGAATGCTGCCGGGATGAGCATGGTGCCTCCTCAAATAGAACCAACGCGCCGACTGGCGCTAAGAGCACTAGTCGTATCCAGATCCACGTTAGTTCCCGTCACACCCGCCCCAAAACTATGAACCGGGCAACCCAACCCAAACGACGATATCGGCGATTACCGTCGAGGCCGAGACGCGACCTGGGCTTTTCCACGGGCCGGACCCGCAAATGCCGATATCGTCGTTTAGTGGGCAAACGCAAAGCGCCCCAGGCTGTTTCCAACCTGGGGCTTTCTCTGTGGTCCTAGCTGGGATCGAACCAGCGACCTTTCCGGTGTGAACGGAACGCTCTTCCACTGAGCCATAGGACCGAACGAGGAATGAGATTACACGCCGCACCCGAAAGTACCGAATCGGCTGGTCATTGGCGGTAACAGGGATTGCCGACAGCGGGGGCGTCGACAAGCGAATGCACCGCGGGCCAAATTGCACCAACGTAATTCACGCTTATCCCCCTCAAAATGGCCGTGACATGGCGATTTGTAACAGCGGGCGGTATGCGGATAAGGTTTGTTCTCGCGTTCAACGCGGACAGCGCGGAACGCATGCGGATGTAGCGCAGTTGGTAGCGCATCACCTTGCCAAGGTGAGGGTCGCGAGTTCGAGTCTCGTCATCCGCTCCAGTTCCCCAGAGGAACATGGGCGCGATTAGCTCAGCGGTAGAGCACTACCTCGACACGGTAGGGGTCACTGGTTCGATCCCAGTATCGCGCACAGAGGGTTTACGCCCTCGTCAACTGAATAGCAATGCGGATGTAGCGCAGTTGGTAGCGCATCACCTTGCCAAGGTGAGGGTCGCGAGTTCGAGTCTCGTCATCCGCTCCAAGTACTTCGGGGTTTAAAGCCGAATACTTCGGAGGTAACTCCACGGTGGATTGGTCGAGTGGTTAGGCAACGGTCTGCAAAACCGTGTACACGGGTTCGATTCCCGTATCCACCTCCAAGCTGCAATAGCCTTGCGCGATTAGCTCAGCGGTAGAGCACTACCTCGACACGGTAGGGGTCACTGGTTCGATCCCAGTATCGCGCACAGAGGGTTTACGCCCTCGTCAACTGAATAGCAATGCGGATGTAGCGCAGTTGGTAGCGCATCACCTTGCCAAGGTGAGGGTCGCGAGTTCGAGTCTCGTCATCCGCTCCATTTCAACAAAAAGGGGTCCACCCTCTCGGTGGGCCCCTTTTTGCTATTCGCGCTCCCCTGCCTCCAAGCGTTGCAGATACAGCCGGGCAACGGTGAAACCCAGCGGCTCGTCCAGCGGCGACGAGTACGTGCGCTGCCCGAAGTCGCGCGCAAGCTGGCGGCGGGCGGCATCCACAATGGCGCCAACGAGCCCGGAGGACACCTGCATCGGGTTCTTCGGCGCGAACGCCACTTCTTCCGGCACTCCCCGATCCACCGCGAGCTTGCGGAAGATGTACTTGTCGTGGCCACTATCATCGGGCTGCACCAGCGACGGGTGGATGCGCTGTGCGAGCTCAACCGCCGCGTGGGTCTGCCAGATCTGGACGTGCCGCTCGGGATCCTCCAAGAGCCGCTCGTAGAAGTCCGGCACAAAACGTTCGCGCTTGAAGCTCTTAGCGACGTTTGCCCGCAGCGCCGCATCCCACGCGTCCACGAGGCTCTCCCCCGCCGCGGGAGCCACCGTGTGCCCGCCCATGAACAGCGCGTCGGCCCCGGCTCCGGAAAGCAGTACGCCTTCGGCGCCGTGGTCGTGCGAAGCGCCGTCGATAGCCTTCAGCACGGCACCCGCCGAGATCTCCCACGGCTCCGGGAACTCGAGAGCCCGCACGACCCGCGCGAGAAGCCGCTCAAACTCTTCGTCGGTGGGGCGAACAATCACGTGCTCGAGGCCGCATTGCTTTGCGACGGCTGCCGCCCTCCCCACTTCCTGGTCCTCCGTGTGCTGGCTGTAGGTCACGGCCAACGTGCCCGGCGCGACCTCGGCCACGTAGGTGGCCAGCAGGATGGAATCGATGCCGCCGGAGAGTTGGAGCACGGGCCGCCCCGCGTTGCGGGCGACGGCGGCGGTGACGCGTGCGCGGAGGTAGTGGTCAATCGCGGCGGACGCTTCGCCGGCGTCCGAGATGTCGTAGGGCCCCTTCTTGAGCTGCTGTTCGTCTGCAACGTATTCGAGCGCTGCCCCAGTGATGTCGTGCATAGCTACGGTGTCCTTTCGCGGTAGCCGTCGGAAAGCTGCGTACCGGTGCGTCGTTGCTCGCCGGAGGCGCTATCTAGGAACGGTGCCAGCTGATAGTTGGTGTTTCTCATCCGCTCGATGTCGCGCTCAAGCTCGCTGATCCGCTGCTGGAGCTCGGCTGTCTTTCGTGGGCGCCGTAGCGAGAATTTCTGGGGCTTCGTGCGGACCTCTTTGGGTCCCTCGCGGCCTTCGCGCACCCGGAATACGGTGTTGCGCACCAAGAGGAAGAAACCGACCATGATGAACGCCATCATGCCGATCAATCCGATGCGTTCGAAAGTGGAGATGCTGTCGATGCCCAGCACGCTGATGTTGGTGATCAATAACCCCATCAGTGCAGCGAACAAGGACAGCACTTCCACGGATTTCCACACCAGCTGGTTCGACTCTGACTCGAGCTGGCGAGACAGTGCCTGTACTTTCTCGTCCACGGAAGCTACCTGCCGCTCGACGGCACTGCGGATGGCCGTTTGCACCTGCCACTCGGTGGAGACCAGCAGCCGGTAGTTCTTGTACTCCTCGTGCCGGGCAAGCTGTTGCGGGTCCAGTACCCGGATTGCCATGTCGAGGGATTCCACGGCGCGCCGGTAGCAGTAGTTCTGGTCTTCCAACAGCGTCGGGTCGGCTCTGAGTGTCTGCTCCAGTTCGAGCGCTTGGGTCGCGGTCGGCCCAGTTTCGAAATCCCACTGCGTTGCCGCGGCGATTCTGCGGTAGGCCTCCCCCATCCGGTAGTACGCGTTGCCGTCCTTGGGGTCCGACTTGACCAGGGATTCAGCCAGAATCAGCATCTCCACCCCGTAGAAGCGGAACGGAAACAGCCACAGGCCGTGCAGCAGGAGGTGGCGAAGCTTGACCGGCACACGGTCCAGGTGCCGCGAGAGGTTCGTCGGACTTTCCGGGTCTAGGCCGATGGAGGAAAAGAGCTCGGACGGGACAATCCGCTTGCCGGCGCTAAGTTGCGCAAACGTGAGGTAGATGCCGTTGAGGTCGTACGGACCGACCTGCAGTGGAGCGTCGTCTGCGCGGCTGAGCACTTCAAAAATGCCGTCGTAGTTGAAGTCGAACCTGTACAGCTGCAGCTCAATCAGCGCAGTTGCCAAATACAGCAGGCGCGGTTGCTCCACACTGCGGTGTCGACGTACGCGCTGCGGCTCGTGCGCCCCAAGTCCCCGCTCCCAGGCTTGCCAACAAACGTCGGTGACCATATTCAAGAACGGCTCGAACCAGACCATCTCAGTTGCTCTGTCCGCAGTCGACGCGAACGCGGCCTGCGCGGATGCCGCGAGGTTGTCTTTCCAGTGGCTTGTATCCGAGCGGTCGAACAGGAGCGAATAGAACTCGGATGCTTCCGAGTCCGCAATCCAGCCATTCCGTGCAGCGACGGCTGCCGCGTCGAGGTCAAAATGGTTTCCGGTAGGTTGCACAACATCCCCTTCAACAGACTGGAAGCAAGTGTAATGAACGAGCGACCTCAATCCCTTGATCCGGAACTTCTCATCGGTCCGGTTAAGCCGCCCGGAACGCGAGAGACTCGCCTTATGGGAATCGCGGCGCTGACCGGAGCTGCCGCAAGCAAGGGAACTTCTTCCGGCTTGGGCAACGACACCGATTTCGCGCTGCTGAACGCACTGCGCATCTGGTCAGATGCGGTGCTCGTCGGTGCCGAGACCGCGCGCAAAGAGAACTACTTCGGCGTGCGTACCACCGCACAGCAGCGCGAGGCTCGGCGCGGACGGGGACAAGCGGAAGTTCCGCCGATTGTCGTGGTGACCAAGAGCCTGAAGTTCGACACTGCAACGCAGCTGTTTACGGACACACGTACGCCGCCGTTGTTCGCTGTACCCGCAAGCGTTCTGGGCGATACGGAGGTGTCTGAACGCGCGCGGGAGATCGAGCAGGCGGGTGGCGTGATTGTGCCCGTGGAGGGCGAAGACGTCTCCGCAGTCGTGGCCGCACTGCACGCTCGGGGGTTCGCCCGCATCGTCTGCGAGGGCGGCCCCAGCTTAAACACCCAACTCATCGGTGCCAGCGAAGTAGATGTATTCCACTACACCGTCAGCCCGCGCGCGGTGCAGCCGTCTGAACTACGCCTGTTCGGTGAAGCAGACACACCTTCAGACCACGCTTTCATCCTCGAGGCGGCGCACGCCACAAGCGACTCCGTGCTCTTCCTGCGCTACCGGAGCGTGCGCGAAGGGTAGCCGCACCGTGGCAGGTACGGTTAGGCGCGTGATTGCTACCCCACCGCCTCGAAGCGCCCCCGAAGAGCCTGCACCGGGTTCGACTGCAGTGCAGGCCCAGCCCGCCGACGAGCGCGCGGGCCTCGCGCCCGCGATCGCCGCTGCCGCCTGGCCTGTCGCGGTGCTTCTGGTGCTCCACCGGCTGTTCATCCTCGCGCGCGCGGGCTCGGTGACGGACGACTTCACCACCGTGTGGTCCGCAGCGCGCCGTTTTGTGGAACGCGTCCCCGTGTACAACGAGGTCTACAGCCACGTCAATCCGCACTACCTGTACAACCCGGGCGCGACCCTGCTGCTGTCGCCGCTGGGGCTGATTTCCGACATAAACCTGGCCCGTCCGCTGTTCATCGCCGTCAACGCCGCGTGCATCATCGCCGCTTTAGCGTGGCTGACCAAGCTTGCAGGCCGCCCGCTTTCCGGGCCGACGTTTCCCGTCGCCGTTGCGCTGGCGTTTTGCACCGAAGCCGTGACCAACACGCTGGTGTTTTCCAACATCAACGGCATACTCCTGCTCGCGCTGGTGGCCTTTATCGCGCTCTTGCTTGCCCGCCGCGACATCGCCGCCGGTGTGGTACTGGGGTTGGCTATCTTGGTCAAGCCGATGTTCGCTCCGCTGCTGGTGCTGCCGCTGCTGCAGCTGCGCTGGCGCCCCGCGCTCGGCGCTATCGGCGTCCCGGTGGTGATGAACCTCATCGCGTGGCCGTTCACGCCCGGCGCCCGCGACTACCTCGACGTGGTGGTGCCGTATCTGAAGGTCACGCGCGACTATGCCAACTCTTCCCTGTCCGGTTTCGCCGTCTATTTCGGCATGCCCCGCTGGGCCCATGCGCTGCTGTTCCTCCTCCTCGCCGCTGCGGTCGCCGGAGCGGTGCTCGGTCTTGTGCGTGTGCGCCACAGCCAGGAGCTGCTGTATCTGGCCGTTGGCTCCGGGGTGCTGCTCGCGGGAGTGTGCCTGTTGTCCTCCCTGGGCCAGGCGTACTACTCCATGATGCTGTTTCCCGCCCTGTTTACGGTCTTCCACCCGGACAGCCCGCTGCGCAGCTGGCCCGCTTGGCTCGGCGCCGCGCTGTGCCTGTCCCCCTTGAATTGGTCCAGCCCACTGCACCCGTTGACCGGCAGCTGGCTCAACACCTTCTTGCCCACTGCCGGGTGGGCCGTGTTTATTGTCGCGTGTGCGGCGTGGGTATTGTTGAGGCCAACCTTGCGGCGCACTCCGACGGAAAGGATTCGGCGATGACGGATTTCAAGGACTTTACCGACGCGCAGTGGCGCGAGAAGCTCACGGCCGAGGAGTACCACGTCCTGCGGGAGGCTGGCACCGAGCGTCCGGGCATCGGCGAGTACACGGACACCACCACCGAGGGTGTGTACCGCTGCCGCGCGTGCGGCGCTGAGCTGTTCCGCTCCACTGAGAAGTTTGACGCCCACTGCGGCTGGCCCGCGTTCTTCTCCCCGCTGGCGGGCGACGCCATCATCGAGCGCGAGGACACCTCCCTCGGCATGGTGCGCACTGAGGTGCTGTGCGCGAACTGTCACTCCCACCTGGGCCACGTGTTCGCCGGCGAGGGTTTCGACACCCCCACCGACCTGCGCTACTGCATCAACTCGATCTCGCTGACGCTCGACGAAGCATAGAAAAGGCGCCGTCAAAGCAATTGCTTTACGACGCCACCTTCGGTCTACCCACGCCTAGGGCAGCACCGAAATAATTTCGCCGATGTCGCCGACACGGCGGCCCGTCTGGAACGGGATCTCCTCGCGGACGTGCAGGCGGGCCTCGGTGTAGCGCATGGTCTTCATCAACGCCTCGATGCGCTCGAGCGTCGGCGCCTCGAAGGCGAGCATCCACTCGTAATCGCCGAGCGTGAAGGCCTCGACGGTGTTGGCGCGCACATCCGCGAAATCGCGGGCCGCCATGCCGTGCTCCGCGAGGATGCGGCGGCGCTCCTGCGGGTCCATCACGTACCAGTCGTATGAGCGCACGAACGGGTAGACCGTGATCCAGTCCCCCGGCTCCTCGCCCATGATGAAGCTGGGGAGGTGGGACTTGTTGAACTCCGCAGGGCGGTGCAGACCGTTGCCGATCCAGCTCAGCTCCACCTTCTGCCCGAACGCGGTTTCGCGGCGGAAGTCCGCGAGCGCCTTCTGCAGGTGCTCGAACTCCTCGGCGTGCCACCAAATCATGAAGTCGGCGTCGGCGCGGATCCCGGTGTTGTCGTAGATGCCGCGGACAGTGACCACGCCTTCCTGCTCAAGGTTGGTGAAAAAGGCGCGAGCTTCGTCGATAAGCTCGCTGCGCTCGGCGCCAAGAGCACCAGGAACTGCGCGGAACACCGCAAACTGCAAAAACCGCTGCGTGGCGTTGAGTTTGTCAAAGTCGAGCTTGGCCATGTCTTGCCCCTTTCCTGCCGCAAGGCAGATCAAACAAAAGTCGGAGAACATTCTACGCCGTAGGTTCTGCCGCTCACGGCGCGCCTCCCCCAACGGCGCCGGTTGCTGGATACGTTTGACCCTGTGATGAAACCGGACACCACCTCCCCCATGTCCGCCGGCGGCGCGGGCAGCAACAGGGACGACCACGGCAACAGCGATTCCTGGCCCGCAGAGTTCAGCGCGGCCGTCGAATCCATGCACGCGGCGCGCCTGCGCCCAGAGATCACCCTGGGCACCATCCGCCCGCCACAGCGCCCCGCGCCGTTCAGCCACGCCGTTGGCCTCGAAGTCGCGCACGCTGACGAGGAAAACGTCCCGGTGGACTCTGAAGGCGACGCGTTCGGACGCCTAATCCTGCTGCACTCCCCCGCCGCTGAAGAGGCGTGGGAAGGCACCATGCGTCTGGTGGCCTACATTCAGGCCGACATGGACGACGCCGTGGCCTCCGACCCGCTTCTGCCTGACGTGGCCTGGCAGTGGCTCAACGAGTCGCTCGCAGAAACCGGTGCACGCCACACCAACCTCGGTGGCACGGTGACCTCGACCGCTTCGGTGCGGTTCGGCGAGATCGGCGGGCCGCCGCGCGCCTACCAGCTGGAGATGCGCGCCTCCTGGACCGCGGAGGGCACCGACCTCCAGCACCACGTGGAAGCTTTTTCCAAGGTGCTCGCCCACGTGGCAGGTTTACCGCCGGAAGGTGTGGCCCAGCTCAGCTCGCGCTAATATCTTTTCTTGATGAGTGCCCGGCTGGACTACCGCCTTGTAGACACGCCCGCCGCCTTCCATGAGGCGGCGGGCGCACTCGCGCACGGTCGCGGCCCGTTCGCCGTGGATACCGAACGCGCCTCCTCATTCCGCTACGGCGACCGCGCATTTCTCGTGCAAGTAGCGCGCCGAGGCGCGGGAACGTTCCTCATCGCCCCCGAAGGCCACCGAGACGAGGTCCGCGAGATCTTCGCCCCTGTGCTCGGCGGCCAGGAGTGGATCATCCACGCCGCGAGCGAAGACCTGCGCAGCCTGGCGCTGCTCGGGCTCCACCCCGGCGTGCTTTTCGATACTGAGCTCGCGTCGCGCCTAGTCGGCTACGACCGGCCGAACCTCGCCGCGATGGTCGAGCGTTTCGTCGGAGTTGAACTGGAGAAAGGCCACGGGCACGAGGATTGGTCCCGCACGCCGCTTCCCAAATCGTGGCAGGACTACGCCGCGCTGGATGTGGAGTACCTCAACGAGCTCGCTGAGGCCCTCACCGAGGTGCTGGACGCCGAAGGCAAACTCCGCTGGGCCTTCGAGGAGTTCGCGCACCTCATCTCCGTCTACTCGCTTACCCCGCGCCCTGTGAAGTCATGGCGCGACATGAAGGGCATCTCCTCCCTGCGCGACCAATCCGGCCTCCAAGTGGCGCGCGAACTATGGCACGCACGCGAGGAAATCAGCGAACAGCGGGACATCGCTCCAGGGCGCCTGCTGCCCAACCGGGCGCTGCTCGATATCGCCCTCGCTGAGCCGGATTCACCCCGCGGCCTGGCACGGGCCGTCGGAGGGAAGGGAATGCCCTCCCGGGAGGTTCGGCGCTGGCTCGGCGTGGTGGAACGCGCACTGGCGGCTGACCCCGCCACGTGGCCGCGTCGCAAAGACCCGCGCGCAAACGGCACGCCATCGAAGTCCGGGTGGGAGCGCCACTACCCAGAATCGTGGCAAATGCTGCAGCTGTGCCGCGAAGACATCGCCGCCAGCGCAGAAGACTTGGACATTCGCCCCGACATTTTGCTCACACCGGCAATTTTGCGCGAGACGGTGTGGAACGCACCTGACAACGGGCCGGCTTGGGACACCCACCAAGCAGCCTCGGCCCTAAAGAAGGCGGGGGCACGGCCGTGGCAGGTGGAACTTACGGCGCCAATTTTGGCCGCAGCCCACGCAGAGATGCTCGAACTGGTCTAGCGCTGACCTAATTTTCGGGATCCGCCAGGCTGGCCGCCCACTCGCGCACCTGCGCTGCAGCGGAGGCGGGATCAAGGCCGTACTCCTGCAGGATCTCGCCACGCGAAGCGTGCAACGGGAAGATGTCCGGGAATGCGAGCTGCCGCACCGGGGTATCCACTTCCGCAGCCGCGAGCGCCTCGGCAACAGCGGATCCCACGCCGCCGCGGACCACGCCGTCTTCGTACACCACCACCAGGTCAGCTTCCGCAGCCAATTCCAGCACGTCCGAGGAGACGGGGATGACCCAGCGCGGGTCAACCACGGTTGCCCGGATGCCGTCGGCAAGCACCGCTTCTGCGACCTCGAGGCCGTACTTCGCAAACGCACCGACAGCGACGATGAGCACGTCGATGTCGTCCTCGGTGCCCTCTCCGTCGAGGCGCGACAGCACGTCCGTGCCGCCGGAAAGTCGCTCCAACGCGTCAATATCTGCGCCGACAGCGCCCTTTGGGAAGCGGACGACCGTCGGGCCGTCATCGACAGCGATTGCCTCGGAGAACTCCTCCCGCAATCGGGCGGCGTCGCGCGGCGCCGCGATGCGGATGCCCGGCACAATGGAGGCGATTGCCATATCCCAGACACCGTTGTGGCTGGCGCCGTCAGACCCGGTCACACCCGCGCGGTCGAGCACCAGCGTCACAGGCTGGTTAATCAGCCCCACATCCATCAGCAGCTGGTCGAACGCCCGGTTCAAAAACGTCGAGTACACCGCAACGACTGGGTGCAGGCCGCCGAGGGCCATGCCGGAGGCGGATGCGACGGCGTGCTGCTCCGCGATACCGACGTCGAAGAAGCGGTCCGGGAACTGCTCCGCAAAAGGCTGCAGGCCGGTCGGGCCCGCCATCGCCGCGGTAATGGCCACAATGTCGTCTCGCTCATGGCCGGCGCGCAGCAACTCCTTGGTGAACACGGAGGTCCAGCCCGGCTCAGAGGAGGCGAGAGACCGTCCAGTCACCGGGTCAATCACACCCGTGGAGTGCATCTGGTCCGCCACGTTGTTCACGGCCGGCGCGAACCCGTGGCCCTTCTCAGTGACAACGTGCACGATCAGCGGGCCCTCGTAGCGCTTGGCGTACTTGAACGCGTTGAGCAGGCTCTTAATGTCGTGCCCTTCCACCGGGCCGACGTACTTCATGCCCAGCTCCGGGAACATTTCGGTGGGCAGCACCTGGTACTTCACGCCCTCTTTGAGCGCGTGCAGCGCGTCAAAGGTGCGCTCGCCCACCCAGCCCATGGACTTCAGCGTCTTCTTGCCGGACTCCATCACTTCGTCGTACGCCGGCTGCATGCGAAGCGCCGCAAGCTGGTCGCGCAGCTTGGTCAGGTTGTTGGCGAACCCGCCGATGGTCGGCGAGTAGGACCGGCCGTTGTCGTTGACCACGATGACGACATTGCGGTTGGCCGCCGCGATGTTGTTCAGCGCCTCCCAGCACATGCCGCCGGTCAGCGCGCCGTCACCCACAACGGCGACAACGTTGTCGCCGTCCCGTCCCATCAACGCCTTCGCCTTTGCAAGGCCGTCCGCGTAGGACAGCGACGCGCTGGCGTGCGAAGACTTGGTCCAATCGTGCTCCGACTCCGCGCGCGCGGTGTAGCCGGAAAGCCCGCCCTTCTTGCGCAGCGTGTCGAACTGCCCGCCGCGCCCAGTGAGGATCTTGTGCACGTACGACTGGTGGGACGTGTCCCAAATAATCGGGTCGTTCGGTGAATCGAAGATGTAGTGCAGCGCAATGGTCATCTCCACAACACCCAGGTTTGGGCCGAGGTGCCCGCCGGTGGCGGAGACCTTCTGGATCAGCATCTGACGGATCTCATCCGCAAGATCATCGAGCTGCGCAGGAGAAAGCTTGCGGACATCCGCTGGCGTCGCAATATGCTCGAGCAGTGCCACAGTCCTGTCGTACTCCTTCGCCGTATCGGGCGCGCCCCGAATGGGCGCAGCTGCCGTTTCGTTCACGCTAGTTTACACGCTGGCTTTTAGACGAATTCTCGTCCCGCTACACCGCTTCAAGCACCGCGATCACTTCGAAGTGGTGGGTGTTCGGGAATGCGTCGATAAGCTTCATCTGCTTCACCGCGTAGCCGTGTTCGCCAAAACCCGCCAGGTCGCGAGCGAATGTGGCCGGGTCGCAGCCGACGTGGATGATGCGCTCGGGTGCCGCCAGCGCAATTGCACGGACCACCTCCGCGCCCGCGCCTGCGCGCGGCGGGTCCAGCACAACCAAACCCGGCGGTCGCTCCAGCTCGCCCACGACCGCCGCCGCATCGCCGTGGTGGACGCGCACATCGCAGGCGTCCGCGACCTGCTGGCGGCGGGAGGTTGCTGCGCTGGAGTAGTCCACCGACTCGATTCGGCCGCCGCCGAGCGCCTCGCTCATCGACGGCACGAACGCGCCGACACCGCCATAGAGGTCCCAGCCCACGCGGTTGGTGTACTCCCCCGCACCCCACTGCGCGATCACGTCCGAGTACGCCTCAGGGGCGCGCAGGTGCGCCTGCCAAAACGCAGTTGGTGGAAAGACGAAGTCGAACCCGCGCACGCGCTCCACCAGCTCACCTGGACCTTCAAGCACGCGCTCGACGCGCTCCACGCGGCGGCCGCGTTGCGCAGCCTGGGTCTCCACTACGTGGCGGGTGCCGTCGGCATCAACCGCAACGACAAGCTCGGCGCCGGGGGTGAACTTCTCGGCCTGTTCGCCCACGATGCCGTCAAGCAAGCCCGGCACCGGCTGGGTGCACGTCACTCCTGCGACAACGTCGGTGGAACGCGCCCGCCGCATGCCGGCGTTGCCCTGGCTGTCCACGCCAAGCCGGACGCGGGTGCGCCACCCGGTGACCGGCTGGAGCTGGACCGCCTCCACTGCACCAAGGTCGAGCGCGTCAAGCACCCCGAAGCGGGAAGAAAGCGCTCCAAGTTGTCCAAGCAGCACCTCGCGCTTGAACTCCAGCTGCGCATCTGCCTCGATATGGGAAAAGTCGCAGCACCCCGCGCCTGCGGCCGCCGCGGGGCAGGTGGGATCGACTCGGTGCGGCGACGGCTCAAGTACAGCGGTGGTCTCCGCGCGGGCCCAACGCTTCTTCACCTTCGTCAGCGTCGCCTCCACCGTGTCGTCGGGGATTGCGCCGCGGACGAACACCACGCGGCCGTCGGGCGCGTCGGCAATGCCTTCACCGCCGTGAGCCATGGCCCGGACATGCAAGCGCACCGGCTCCCCGACCGCGAGAGCGGGCGAGCCGGTGCCGTGCTGAAGCTCCGCCACTTACTCGGCAGCAGACGGGGTGTCGCCGCCTGCCTTCGTGCTGCCGCCGGCTGCGCGGCGCTCGCGCAGCTCCTGCAGCTGCTTCTGGTTCTCCGCGTTTTGGGCGATGATTTGCTTCAGCGCGTCGCTCAGGGCGTTCGGGTTACCCTCCGCCGGAGCCTGCGCGGACGCCTGACCCTGACGCGCCTTGGCCTCAGCCGCTGCCTGCACCTGCTGCGCCAGCTGCGCAGGAAGGACTACCTGCAGGGAGTTGCCGGCCAAAATCGGGTCCTCGCCGCGGTAGACGAAGGAGCGCGCGATGGTCTCGCGGCCGATCTCAGCGAGCTGGTCTTCAGACCCGGTCGGTGCTGCCAAGGTCACGCGGTAGAGCCAGCGCGGGCCCTCCACACCGATAATGCGGATGACGCCGTTTGTGCCGGTGCCCACGATCTCCTGGCCCCACGGGCCCTGCTGGATCTCCACCGGCATGCCTTCGGCGCGCATGCCCGCGATGATCTCCTCCGAGGATTCCTCCCACAGGCCGCCGGTGCGCGGCGCGGCGAATGCCACCGGGGTGATGCGGCCGTAGCGGGTGACTACGTGGACCATCTTGGGGCCCTGTTCGCCCATCTCCACCTGCACCTGGGATTCCTTCGGCAGCGGGACGCGGATGGAACCGAGGTTCAGGGTGACGTTGGAAAAGTCCGAGAAGTCGAAGTCCTCGATGTCCACGTTGTCGCCGTCGAACGGGCCGGTGGAGCCGCCGACCGGGTCGTAGTCCGTCAGCGCCTCCACACCAGCTGCGGCGGAAGCGACAGGTGCGGACGCGGGGGCAGCTTCCGGCTTTTCAACGGGCTTGTCGACGGGCTGTTCAGCGGGCGCAGCTTCCTCAGCCGCCTCGATCTTCGGCGCCGCCTCAGGCTCGGCCGCGGGCTGGTCCTGCTTCGGCTCGAGCGGCGAGGACGCTACAGGATTCTCCTGCTTCTGCTTCTTCTTTTTCTTGCCAAACGGCCAAAATGCCATCGGTGGTCACTCCCTAAATTGGTGGTCGCAGTTGAGTGTAATTCTTGTGTTTGCGGTTACTGACTGTAGCCCGTGCTAGTGCGTGCCGGTCGAGCCGTACCCGCCCGCGCCGCGCTGTGTTTCGTCCAGCGCCTCAACCTCGGTGAAATCCACCAATTCCACGCGCTGAATCACCAGCTGCGCGATCCGCATGCCGCGGGTGATCTCGATCGGCTGGGATCGGTCGGTGTTGAGCAGGCAGACCTTCAACTCTCCGCGGTAGCCCGCGTCGATCGTGCCGGGCGTGTTGACGATGCTCAACCCGTGCTTGGCGGCCATGCCGGAGCGCGGGTGGATCAGGCCGACCGTTCCCACCGGCAGCGCGATTGCCACACCGGTGGCCACCAGCGCCCGCTCCCCCGGCTGCAACACCAGATCTTCTGTGGAATACAGGTCCGCGCCGGCGTCCTCCGGATGTGCCCGCATCGGCATTGGCAGCTCCGGATCAAGGCGCTTGACTGGAATCGGCGGGAGCGGATCGCCACCGTAGGTGCTGTACGTGCTGTTTTGATTCTCCACCCGCCCCACACTACGTCAGTGCCGCTCCGGCAGCGCTACTTCGTCGGGGCACTGCGCCGGGCTCCCCCGTTGCTGCCGCGCAAGTATGTCCCTGCGTTTGCCCCGCCTATTGTGGAATGCGTGAGTGAGACCGCTTCGACCCCTTCAAACCCCGGCTCCGAGAATGCAGCACCGGCTGCGACGGCACCTCAGGCAAAGGTGTTGTACACGGAGCGCCAGTGGGTGCCTTGGTATTGGTGGGCTGCCCTCGCCGGGCTCGCTCTGCTGCTCGCCGGGCAGTTGGGCCTCAACCGCAACGTGTGGTGGTTCGCAGTTCCGCTAGTGCTGTTCACTGCCCTGTTCGCGTGGTTTTTGTTCTGGCTGTCGCGCACCACAGTCTCCGTTGAACAGGATCCGGACGGCACGCGCTGGCTGCTCGTCGACGACGCGAACCTGCCCAACACAGTAGTTTCACGCTCGATGGTGGTGCCGGGTTCCGCCCGCCAGAATGCGTTGGGGCGCCAGCTGGATCCGGCGGCGTATTTGGTCTCGCGCCCCTGGGTCAGCGAACACGTGCTGATCGTCTTGGACGACCCGGAGGACCCCACCCCGTACTGGCTGGTCTCCTCGAAGAACCCCGAAGCGGTGCTGGCGGCCTTCGCGCCAGGCACTACCGCCGGGTAGCCCGGAGCGTCACAGCAGACAACAAAGGGCGGCGCCATCTGTCGGGATGGGGCCGCCCTTTAGCCGTCGATAAGCAGCTGCCTACTCGCAGTCGAGGCAGATCTTGGAACCGTCTTCCTCGGTGTAGGCGAGGCGCTTGTTCTTCTGTACGAGGAAGCAGGACGCGCAGGTGAACTCGTCGTCCTGGCGCGGCTTGACCTCGACGTTGAGTTCTTCGCCGGAGAGGTCCTGGGTCGGAGGCTCCACCGGTTCCACGATCTCGCCATCGTCGTCCATGCTGCTGCCAGCTACTTCAGCAGCCTTGAGACCTTCCAAGGAATCGGTCTCAATCTCGTCGTCCATGCGGCGGCGAGGCGCGTCGTAATCGGTGGCCATGGTGTGTGTCCTCCAGCTCAGCGTGGTCGCCCCGGGAGGGGCCTGAATGTCGTTATTTGAGCGGAATACTAGGTCAAACACATAGCCCTGTCATCTTTCCTGCTCAGAAGCAGAAAACTTCAGTCGCGATGCGCAGTAGCAAGGCGGAACTGCCGTGACGTTTGTACACTTCACTGCATGACAGAACAGGCCCTAGGTTTCGGCGTTGATGTGGGCGGCTCCGGCGTGAAGGGGGCCGTAGTGGATCTGCGCACCGGCGAATTCGTGAGCGAACGCGTGAAGATTGCTACGCCGCAGCCGGCAACGCCGGAAGCGGTGGCCGAAGTGGTCGCGCAAATTGTCCGGCAGTGCGATTGGGACGGCCCCGTCGGGGTCACCCTCCCCTCCGTGGTGACGCAGCAGGTCGCGCGCACCGCTGCCAACATCGATGAATCGTGGGTGGGCACCAATGTGCACGACCTGTTCACCCAAGCGCTGGGCCGCGATGCCGTCTCTGTGCTCAACGACGCGGACGCGGCCGGCATCGCCGAGGTGGCCTTCGGCGATGAGGCCGCCCGCAAGGGGGCAGTCATCTTCCTCACCTTCGGCACCGGCATCGGGTCGGCGTTTCTCATGGACGGCACGGTGTTCCCCAACACCGAACTCGGGCACATGCTTATCGACGGCACCGAGGCAGAGCACCTCGCCTCCTCCGCGGCAAAAGACCGGGAGGAGTTGAGCTACAAGAAGTGGGCCAAACGTGTGGATAAGGTGCTCCACGAGTACGACCGGTTGTTCAACCCGGCCGCGTTCATCGTCGGCGGCGGGATTTCCCGCCATTCCGAAAAGTGGGTCCCATTGCTCACGGTGGACACCCCGGTTGTTCCAGCAGCGTTGCGCAACCGTGCAGGAATCGTGGGGGCAGCGATGGCCGCCCAGAACCATGTCGCACCGTAGACCAGCCTGAAGGTTGTTGTACGGTGGTTGCCGTTAAACGGTCAGTCCGCGGGGGAAGGAATACTCCGCTCGGACGACTGTTAATATTGGCGTTCTGAAAATTTCGGGACGCATACGTACCCTGGATTGCCAGTGGTAAGGTCCGATTGACTCGAAAGGGCGTACGTGGTAGCCAGCCAAGCTTCAAGCAACAGTGCCGACGACGTGACTGCGGTTTCGTCCGACGGCGGCGCAGGCAGCGTTGCCAAGTCCAGCGCGAAAAAGACAGCCAAGAAAGCTGCGAAGAAAACCGCGAAGAAGACCGCCAAAAAGACGGTGAAGAAGGCAGCTAAGAAGACTGCGAAGAAGACCGCAAAAAAGTCTGCCAAGAAAACTGCCAAGAAGACGACGGCGAAGAAAGCCACAGCAAAGAAGGCGACCAAGGCCGCGAAAAGCGCCGCGGGCGATGCCGACGAGCTGGACGACGAGCTTCAGTCCGTCACCGGCGGCGCGGACGAATTGGACGATCAGGATTCCGACCGCGATGACGCGGATTACGATGCGGAGATCGGCGACGATGACGATGCCTTCGACGAGGATATCGACGGTGCTCTCGGCGACGACAGCGAGGATGACGACGACCTCGGCGAAGACGGCGACGATGACGAGGACGAAGAAGACGAGGACGAGGGCTCCTCTGTCTGGGACATCGAGGAATCTGCCGCGCTGCGCCAGGCGCGCAAGGATGCGCAGCTGACCGCCTCGGCCGACTCGGTGCGCGCCTACCTCAAGCAGATCGGCAAGGTTGCCCTGCTCGATGCTGAGCAGGAGGTGTCCCTGGCCAAGCGCATCGAGGCTGGGCTGTACGCGCAGTACCGCCTCGACGAGATGGCGCGCGCCGCCGCGGAGGGCGACAAGGACGCCAAGCTCACCCCGGCGGTGAAGCGCGATCTGCGCGCAGTGGCGCGCGACGGCCGGAAGGCGAAGAACCACCTGCTGGAGGCGAACCTTCGTCTGGTGGTCTCCCTTGCGAAGCGCTACACCGGCCGCGGCATGGCTTTCTTGGACCTGATCCAGGAGGGCAACCTGGGTCTGATCCGTGCCGTAGAGAAGTTCGACTACTCCAAGGGCTACAAGTTCTCCACCTACGCCACCTGGTGGATCCGCCAGGCCATCACCCGTGCGATGGCGGACCAGGCGCGCACCATCCGTATCCCGGTGCACATGGTCGAGGTCATCAACAAGCTCGGCCGTATCCAGCGCGAGCTGCTGCAGGATCTCGGACGCGAGCCCACGCCGCTTGAGCTGGCGAAGGAAATGGACATTACCGAGGAGAAGGTCCTCGAGATCCAGCAGTACGCCCGCGAGCCGATCTCCCTCGACCAGACCATCGGCGACGAGGGCGACAGCCAGCTCGGCGACTTCATCGAGGACTCCGAGGCTGTCGTGGCGGTGGACGCGGTGTCCTTCACCCTGCTGCAGGACCAATTGCAGGACGTGCTGCACACCCTGTCCGAGCGCGAGGCAGGCGTTGTGCGCCTGCGCTTCGGGCTTACCGACGGCATGCCGCGCACCCTCGACGAGATCGGCCAGGTTTACGGCGTGACTCGAGAGCGCATCCGCCAGATCGAGTCCAAGACCATGTCGAAGCTGCGCCACCCGTCCCGTTCGCAGGTGCTGCGCGACTACCTGGACTAACAGCCTGGTTTTGGCCCGAAACGCGTAAACGCCCCGACCGCTCGTGGTCGGGGCGTTAGCCGTCGAAAAGCAAAGTGCTTAGTTGTTCAGGCTCTTTTCAATCTCGTCCTCGATGCAGGACTGGTACTGCTCGTTATCGCCCTGGAACTGCTCGCACGCCTCCATGACTCCGTCGTCCAGCAGCTGCTTCGCCACAGAGATGCCGAAGATGAGCATCAGCGCGGACAGGATGGTGGCGATGGCACCCATGACGATGCCGGAGATCGCCATGCCCTTGCGGGAGCCCGGGCCGATGATGGAGTTGGCCTTCTTCACGCCGACGATGCCCAGGATCAGCGCAATCACGCCGAGGATGAGGCCCGGGAAAAGGAAGAGCAGGCCCAGCAAGGACAGGATGCCCAGGATCATCGCTGCGAGGGCGACACCGTTGTTCTGCTGGGGCGGTGCTGCCTCGTAGCCGTACGACGTCGGCGGCTGGTTGTAGTTGCTGCCGGCCATGCCGTAACCGGCGTGGCCAGGCTCGCCGCGGGTGTAGTCCGGCTGCAGCTGCTCGGGGGCGGTGTAGTCGCCATAGTTGGAAACGCCCTCCGGGTGGCCGCCAGCAGGGTTGGTGCCGTACTGGCCGCCACCGTAGGGGTTTTCACCGTACGGGTTCTGGCCGTTCGGATTTTGACCGTTCGGGTTCTGGCCGTTGTAAGGGGTGCTCATCACAATTCCTTTCGTTTCATTGCGGTGCACGCCACCCTACCGGTGGGGCTACCAGTCTCGCAGGAAGGCGATGCGCTCGCGCAGCTGCTCGGCGTTGCACAGCGCGGTGGGCGGCCCGCCGCAGGCTTTGCGCACCTCCGTGTGGATCGCGCCGTGGGGCCGGCCGGTCTTCCCGGCGGCGATGGCCACACGGGCGTTGAGCTCCTTGCGCAGCGCGGGGATTTCGTCCGCGGCGGTTGTGGCGTTAGAGGCAGCTGCCGCTTCCTCTGCCGGGACGGGCTTCTTCACCGGCTCGCCAAGCACCTCCGCACGCTCGCGGGCCTTGCGCTCCTCTGCCCTGCGCGCCCGCTCCTCGGCGTCGCGGGCATCCAGTTGGTCGCTTTGCCGCTTGGCCAACAACGTTCGCACCTGGTCGGCGTCGAGCAGGCCGGGCAGGCCGAGGAAGTCCTGCTCTTCGGCGGAGCCTGCTTGGGTGGGCGTGCCGTAAGTCGAGCCGTCGAAAATCAGCGAGTCCAGCTCGGCGGACGCGCCGATGGATTCGTAGGACGGCATGTCGTCCGGCTCGGTCTGCGTGCGGTTTGCTTGATCCAGCAGCTCGTCGGACCAGCCGGATTCTCGGTGAGGTTTGCCCAGGACGTGGTCGCGCGAGACCTCCATCTCCTCCGCCAGTCGCAGCAGCACCGGCACGGAGGGCAGGAAGACCGAGGCGGACTCGCCCGGCATGCGCGAGCGCACAAAACGGCCGATCGCCTGCGCGAAGAACAGCGGAGTGGACGCTGAGGTGGCGTAGACGCCAACTGACAGGCGCGGCACGTCCACGCCCTCGGAGACCATGCGCACCGCCACCATCCACTCGTCGCGGGAGGCGGAGAACTCGTCGATACGCTCCGACGCTCCCGGCTCGTCGGACAGCACCACAGTGACCGGGGTGTTGGACAATGTCCCCAGGATCTTCGCGTAGGCGCGGGCGGTGGTCTTGTTCGTGGCAATGACCAACCCGCCGGCGTCCGGCATGTTGGCGCGGATCTTCATCAACCTGGTGTGCGCCGCGGAGAGCACAGCCGCGATCCAGTCGCCCTTCGGGTCCAACGCGGTGCGCCAGGCGCGGGTGGTTTGCTCGGCGTTGAGCGGCTCGCCAAGGCGGGCGGAATACTCCTCGCCCGCCGAGTCCTTCCATTGCGCCTCACCCGAGTACGCGAGGAAGACCACGGGGCGCACCACGCCGTCGGCAAGCGCATGCGAGTAGCCGTAGGTGTAATCGGCCTCCGAGACCAAGTGCCCTTCGCCGTCTTCGACGTAGCGCACGAACGGGATCTGCGAGTCGTCGGAACGAAACGGTGTGCCGGTCAGCGCAAGTCGGTGCTCCACATCGTTGTACGCCTCGTAGACGCCGTCGCCCCAACTCTTGGAATCGCCGGCGTGGTGGATCTCGTCCAAGATCACCAGCGTGCGGCGGGCAGAAGCCACAGCGTGGTGCTTGAAGGGGTGCATGCCCACCTGCGCGTAGGTGACCACGATGCCGTCGTAGGAGGCGTTGACCGCGGACGAGTTGGTGAAGTTCGGGTCCAACGACAGCCCGAAGCGCTTCGCCGCGTCGGACCACTGGTGCTTCAGGTGCTCCGTGGGCACCACCACGATGATACGCTGGACAGTCTTGTCCTCTTTCAGGCGAGAGGCCAGGGTGAGCGCGAAGGTGGTTTTGCCCGCGCCAGGGGTTGCCACGGCCATGAAGTCGCGCGGCTTGTCGCGGAGAAACGAATCAAGGGCCTCCTGCTGCCATTTGCGCAGCTGGGGCCCAGAAGTCGCGGCGGTCACTTGCGGCGCAGCCCCTTGTAGATCCGCTCGCAGTCAGGGCAAACCGGGGACCCGGGCTTGGCCTGCTTTTTCACCGGGAAGGTCTCGCCGCACAGCGCCACCACCATTTTTCCGGAGATGGCGGAATCGACGATCTGGTCCTTCTTCACGTAGTGGAAGAACTTGGGGGTGCCGTCGTCCGTGGTCGACGAGGTGTCTTCCCTGAGGTCCGGGCGCTCGAGCGTCTTCGTCGTCGTATTCACGGCAACCATCATGCCCCAATTTGGGCGAGAGGTTAAGCCGGAGGGCTAACCTCAGAGTTCATGAGCGCCAACGACCACACATCCACCGGGCGCGCCTCCCGCCACTCACGCCGGGGCAGGAGATCCCGCGCGCTGATCACGGACGCTTCCTACACCCCGGAGCAAAACAGGCAGTCGCGCGAGAAGCAGTACGCCGTCTTGCAGGGGTTGCGCCTGCCGTTCATCGTCGCGGCGGTGGCCGCGGCGTGGGCGAACTGGTGGGTGCTCGCCGGCATTTTGTTCGTGGTGTCTGTCCCGCTGCCGTGGATCGCCGTCGTGCGCGGCAACGCGCAGGGCGAGGTCCGGGATACCCGTCAGAAGAATGTGTACAAGCCGGCGGTGGCGCGCCAGGAGCAGCAGATGCTGGCGCAGCAGCAACGCACGGCGCTGGATTCGGCGGAGAAGGACCGGTCTAGCTCCCCCGCTATCATCGACCACGACGAATAGCCCCCTCGCACCGCAGGAGTTTTTGCGTGACTGCCCCAGATGATCTCTCCCCTCACCTTCCCGCAGTTGCCCAGGCGCTTGCCGCAGAACTCGACGCGGCGGGTTTCAGCGCCGACGGCGTCGCGGCCCACCTCGGCCCGGAGGCGACCGAGGCGCTCTACCGCCGTGAGCCGGGTGTCGTTCTGGCGGCGTGTTCCGACGACGCGCGCTTGTCGCGCCTGATCCGGTTCTTCCTGCTGCGCCGCCCCGCCACAGCGGAGGCGTTGAGCGACATGCTCACCCCGAAACTTGCGCTTTCGCTTATCGACGACCACCTGGTCCTGCCCGTCGCCGACTCGTCCACGTACCGCATCGCCGTTGACGTGCGCCCCCACGTGGTGGCCGGCAAGCCGAGGCTGGTGCTCTCCGACCTCGACGCGTCCATGACGGACCACGTCCCGGGCCGCGACCACGTCCTCGGCGTCGGCTCGGCGTCGCTGTCGCTGCTGTCCGCGACACCGTGCACTCCGGTGGATTCGGTGCTGGATTTGGGCACCGGCTCCGGCATCCAGGCGCTCGCGCAGGCGGACGCCGCCACGCGCGTGGTGGCCACGGACGTCCACGCCCGCGCGCTGCAGTTCGCCGAGGCGACCATGCGGGCGAACGGGGTGGACAACGTGGAGTTGCGCGAGGGCGCATGGTTCGAGCCGGTGCAAGGCGAGAGATTCGACCGCATCGTGGCCAACCCGCCGTTTGTGGTGGGGCTACCGGAGGTGGGGCATGTCTACCGCGATTCTGGTTTGGACCTCGACGGCGCAACTGAGCTGGTGCTCGGCCAGGCGCCGGAGCACCTCGCCGAGGGCGGCCGCGCGTTCATCCTTGGTTCGTGGGTGCATGTGCTCGACCAGTCCTGGCAGGCCAGGGTCGCGTCCTGGCTGCCGTCCCACGGCGTGAGCGCCTGGGTGCTGCAGCGCGATGTGGTCGATCCCGGCATGTACGTCTCCACGTGGCTGCGCGACGAATCCATCGATCCGCGCTCTGACGAGGGCGTCGCGCGCACCGTGCAGTGGCTGGACCACTTTGCCGACAACGACGTCCACGCAGTGGGCTTCGGCTGGATCCTCCTGGAAGACATCGGCGACGCTCCCAGCGAGATCACCTGCGAGGAACTGTCCCAGCCGTTCACAGACCCGCTCGGCCCGGAAGCGGAAGAGTACTTCACCCGCACCGCCTGGCTGCGCGGCAAGGACCGCGACGACGTCCTCGACGCGAACTATGTGGTCCGGCCGACGGTAGCGCTGGAAGACATCAAGCTCGCCGACACCGAGCTCGGGATGGGGTTCGCCGATGAAACACTGCGCATCACCCGCACCGACGGGCCGCGGTTTTCCCACACCATCGACGCTGGCATCCTCTCGCTGATCTCGGGACTGCACCCGAACGGACTGCCGTTACGGGACGTTGTCAGCCTGTACGCGGCATCGCGCGGGCTGGGGCAACCGGAGGACGTCGACAAACTTGAAGCGGATGCGGCGGGCGCTGTGGTTGACCTTGTGCGCCACGGGCTGATCCTTCCCGCTGAAATTGCGCAATTGACTCACCTTTAAACAGAACGGAGCAGCAATGAAAGCAGTACTCACGCGTGTGACAAGCGCGTCCGTGACCGTGGACGGCGAGACCGTCGGTGCGATCGACTGTCCCGACACCGGCGGGATCCTCGCTCTCGTCGGCGCGGGCCGCGAGGACGCGGACGATGCGTGGGAGACGGTTGCGCGCAAGATCGCGGAACTGCGCATTCTCGACGGCGAACGGTCGGTGGAGGATGCTGACGCTCCGGTGCTGCTGGTCAGCCAGTTCACGTTGATGGGCCGCACGGCGAAAGGACGGCGCCCGTCCTGGAGCGACGCTGCACCTGGCGACGTCGCGGAACCGGTGATCGGCAATATTGCCGAGGCACTGCGCTCGCGCGGCATCCACGTCGAGGAAGGCCGATTTGGTGCGCATATGCAGGTCGAAAGCGTCAACGACGGTCCCTTCACCGTGATCGTCGAAGCGTGACCTGAATATATTTCCCGCGGGCGGGAACACTGGGCGACAGCTGAACGTTGCCCATCTAGACTGCCCAGCTGTCCCACCCAGCTTTTCCACCTAGTCCGAGGAGGCGTTGCCACATGACCCAACCGGATCACGCTGCACAGGGAACCAAGGAATCCGAAGAGACCGTCGACCGCGGTAGCCGGAGGAACCAGACAAACGACAACCCTTCTGCGGACCTTGTTCGCGTCTACCTCAACGGCATCGGCAAGACTGCCCTCCTCAACGCTGAGGAGGAGGTCGAACTCGCCCAGCAGATCGAGGTCGGCTTGTACGCGCAGCGCCTTTTGGACGATCCGGAGGTGAAGCTCACCCGCGCGAAGAAGCGCGACCTGAAGATTCTGGCGAAGGAAGGCCGCAAGGCGCGCGCCCACCTGCTGGAAGCCAACCTGCGCCTCGTGGTGTCGCTGGCGAAGCGCTACACCGGCCGCGGCATGCCGCTTCTGGACCTGATCCAGGAAGGCAACCTGGGCCTGATCCGCGCGATGGAGAAGTTCGACTACTCCAAGGGCTTCAAATTCTCCACCTACGCCACGTGGTGGATCCGCCAGGCGATCACGCGAGGCATGGCGGACCAGTCCCGCACGATCCGCCTCCCAGTCCATCTGGTGGAGCAGGTGAACAAGCTGTCCCGCATCCGCCGTGAGATGTACCAGTCCCTGGGCCGCGAGCCCACGAACGAGGAGCTGGCGGAGGAATCCGGCATCGAGGAATCCAAGATTGAGATGCTGCTGCGCCAGTCGCGTGACCCGGTGAGCTTGGACATGCCGGTCGGTGCCGACGAGGAGGCGCCGCTGGGCGACTTCATCGAAGACGCCGAGGCCACCGATGCCGAGGACGCGGTGGTGACCACCCTGCGCCACGACGATATCGAGGACATCATTAACGGCCTCGAGCAGCGCGAGCAGGACGTCATCCGCATGCGCTACGGCTTGACCGACGGCGTGCCGCGCACCCTGGACCAGATCGGCCGCCAGTTCGGCCTGTCGCGCGAGCGCGTCCGCCAGATCGAACGCGAAGTGATGGCGAAGCTGCGCGCCGGCGAGCGTGCCGACCGCCTGCGCGATTACGCGCTCTAAGCTGCCGCAGTCAGCACACGTTTACAGCCCAGCGCCCCGCATGAGGTTCACCGGTACCGCCGCGGGTGCTGGGCTACAGTGTTGCCACATGGTTTTTGGACCCCGAGCCAGCACCGCGATTGGAAGGGAGCATCACAGTGCGTGACCTCGTTGACACCACAGAGATGTATCTGCGCACCGTCTACGAACTGGAAGAGGAAGGCATTACGCCGCTGCGCGCGCGAATCGCGGAACGCCTCGAGCAATCCGGCCCCACCGTCTCGCAGACGGTGGCTCGCATGGAGCGCGACGGACTGATCGTGGTCGAGCACGACCGCTCCCTGTCGCTGACCGATGAGGGGCGCCGGCGCGCCACCGCCGTGATGCGCAAGCACCGTCTTGCAGAGCGCCTGCTTACGGACGTGCTGAAGCTGGACCTCGCCCAGGTCCACGAGGAGGCGTGCCGGTGGGAGCACGTCATGAGCGAAGATGTGGAGCGCCGCGTCGTCGCGGTGCTGGACAACGCGGACCGCTCCCCCTTCGGCAACCCAATCCCCGCACTCGACGAGCTCGGCGCAGCCGCCAGCACCGCCGACCAAGCGGGCACCCGCGCCAGCGACCTCCGGCTCAAGGAACCTGTGCGCGCAAAGGTGGTGCAGATCAGCGAGATCCTGCAGGACGGCGCACTGCCAAGGGCCGCCGGCCAATTGGTGGGCCAGACGGTGGAACTGCAGCCGCTGGAAGACGGCGCACTGGAGGTGTCCACAGATAAGGGTGAGACTTTCGTTCTCACCGCGGATGTCTCGCATGCCCTTCGCGTGGAGCGCGAAGACTAGCCAGCACGGAAAGGACTGCCATGAAGCTTGTTGTCACCGGCGGCGCCGGCTACGTGGGCAGCGTATGCGCTGCCACCCTGCTCGAAGCGGGACACGAAGTGATCGTCGTGGACGATCTGTCCACCGGCAACCGTTACGCCGTTCCGGAAGGCGCCACGTTTGTCGAAGGTGAGATCCGCGACGTCATCGACGATGTGCTCGCCGCAGACGGCGCCGCACCGGTGGACGGCGTGCTGCATTTTGCGGCGAGGTCCCTTGTCGGCGAGTCCATGGAGGACCCCGCCAAGTACTGGCACGGCAACCTCGACGTTTCGCTGGCTCTGCTCGATGCGATGCGCCGCCACGGTGCGAATTCGCTGGTCTTTTCCTCCACTGCCGCCACCTACGGAGAACCTGACGTGGTGCCGATTACGGAGGACGCTCCCACCCGGCCGACCAACCCGTACGGCGCGACGAAGTTGGCCATCGATGACGCCATCACCTCTTACTGCAACGCCTACGGCCTTGGCGCAACCAGCCTGCGCTACTTCAACGTCGCCGGCGCGTACAACGGCATCGGCGAAAACCACATCACGGAGACGCACCTGATCCCCATCGTGCTGCAGGTGGCAATGGGCTACCGCGACAAGATCATGATGTACGGCGACGACTGGCCCACGAAGGATGGCACGTGCGTGCGCGATTACATCCATATCCGGGACCTCGCAGACGCGCACGTGCTCGCGCTTGAAGCCAACTCCCCCGGCACGCACCAGATCTACAACTTGGGCTCCGGCGACGGGTACTCCGTTCGCGAGGTGGTCGAGGTTTGCCGCGAGGTCACCGGCCACCCAATCCCGGCGGAGGTGGCGCCGCGCCGTGCAGGCGACCCGGCGACGCTGATCGCGTCCTCGGAGAAGATCCGCGACGCCCTCGGATGGAACCCGACGCGGACGCAGCTGCGCACCATCGTCGAAGACGCCTGGGAGTTCACCCGCCAGCTCGGGGACCGGTCGCATTCCGCACGCTAGACGCGCATTACCCCTCGAGCTCGCTCCAGGTGTCTAGGCACCCCTGGCGACACAGCTCGAGTAGTGAATGGCCCTGCCCGATGTCCAACACGCCGCCCAACAACGCGGTCAAGTTGTGCCCCGGCAGCTCCCCTCTGCACACTCCAGCGCCGCGCTGGCCCAACCGATGAGTCCCTGCGACAAGGCGATCATGGCCCACAGGCACAGCGCGTTCGCCCTGATTTCCCCGCGGAAATTGCGCGCGATGGTCAACAGCACCGCTCCGGCCGCCCGCGGGCGTTCCAGCGCGTCGAGAATGAGGAAGTCGCGCAATCTACTTCCAGACAGCATGGCGGCGAACAGCTCGACGTCGTCCTGGCTGGTAAACACGTCGTCGATAATGAGGCTGCCGTCGATGTCGATCAGCCCCGCGTTCGGTGCGGCGGCGTAGACGCTACATGCTCTTTTGATCTGGACCCGCGCGGCTTTCGGAGCCATCTTCACCAGTTGGAACAATTCAGCGCCGCGCGTGTACGCGGCGGGCGCGAGAGCCTCCCCTGTCTCCACATCAGGCTCGAAGACCGGGGCAAAGTGGGAGAACACTTCGCCCTTGTGCAGCTCCGGCAGCACTCCGTGGTCGATCAACGGGCGCATCGGTTCTGCCGCTGCCACCGAGGTCACCGTGCCTTGTTCGTAGCCCGCGCTCCATTCCCAGACTGCACTGGCGGTGTCCGGGTCGGGTCCGAACACCAACTGGTAGTGCGTGCCGTCGGCGATTTCGGAGACGATCCAGCAGGCTTCGACGATCTCGCCGAATGCGTCCGCCGCCATTCGCAACCCTTCCGCAGCCACCGCAACCATTTGGGACTCCGGCACCCGAGTGACAATTACGGCAAAGGTGGCCACATGTCGGGCGAGAGGGATGCGTTGCAGTGCGCGTTGAATACTCTCGGTGCTTCCCACGTCGGCGTCGAGGTAGGCCCCGATTTCCAAGGTCGGTGAAGCTCCCGGTGGGCTGTACGCGTTGATGAGCACCACTGCCTCGTTTGGGAAGTAGCCGAGCGCGGCCGGGATGGAGGCGATGAGTTGTGCCGGCGAGCGGAGCAACTGCGCGCTCGGGTACGGCGAGATCGGGCTGGTCGGATGGTTTGTTTCGTGCGGTTGTGGCTGAATATCCATAACTGTTAGACGCTCGAAGGGGCGCACCGGTTCCATGCGGGAGCGAAGTTTTCTTCACACCTCTTCGTACGCAACCCTTAAGGCCGTGGGTGCCAACTTCCGGTTGCGGGTCGGGCACAATGGAATACTCCGCGACGCCAACCGTTGTGTGGGTGGAGCACGAAAGCCGGGAAGGCGAGCAATTTCAGGAGGCCGAAGACCATGACGCAGGAACGTCGTATGTACGAACTTGAGTACCCCGCGCCGCAGGTGAGCGGGGAGGCAAACAACGGCCCTGCCCTTATTGTCGCGATGCACGGCTACGCCGATGCGGGCCACGCCATTGAGTCCGCGGCCGACCACTTGAAGGCCGCGCTGGAGTCGCGCACAGTGGCGACGTTTAGCAACGACGAGCTGATCGATTACCGCTCCCGCCGGCCGACGGTGACGTTGTCGCACGCCGAAATCACCGATGTTGCGGACCTGCAACTAGATATGCGCGTCGTTCGCGACGAGAAGGGCCAGTCCTTCCTTCTCCTCTCCGGCCCGGAGCCGGACCTGCACTGGGAGGCTTTTAGTAGTGCGGTGGCGGATCTCGCGGACCGGTTTGGCGTAAGCAAGACCATCTGCCTTTATGCGGCTCCGATGGGTGCTCCGCACACCCGCCCGCTGGTGGTTTCCGCCCACGGCAACGACCGCGAGTTGGTCGGCTCCATGTTCACATTCGACGGCATGGTCAGCGTGCCTGGTTCCGCTTCGGTCTTTATCGAGCGGGAACTGCACAAGCGCGGCCGCCCGGTCGCCGGCTACACCGCGCACGTGCCGCACTACGTAGCGGCTTCGCCGTACCCTCACGCGACGTTCCAGCTGCTGCAGTCCGTGGAGGATTCCACCAAGCTGCAGTTCCCGCTGCGTTCCCTGGAGGCGGATATGCGCCGGGTGTCGCAGCAGCTGGCGGAGCAGACGCATAACTCGGACGAGATCACGAATGTGGTGCAGGCCCTGGAGGAGCACTACGACCGGGAGATGCAGGAGTACCGCGACCGCCACCCGCAGGCGATGATGCCGGGCGAGGCACAGATGCCTAGCGGCGAGGAGATCAGCGAGGCGTTTGAGAACTACCTCACCGCCATCGAGGACCGGGACCGCAACGAGCAGCGCAGCCTCCCCCACAGCGAGGAGACGGATCAGCGCCTGCGCGACCATTTCTTCATCGATCCTTCGGCTCCCGAGCGTTCGCTTGACGACGACCAAGGGGATTCCGACGGGGACGGCTACGGCGACGACCCCCGTTAGCGTGTCGGCCGGTCGGCTACGGTGAATGCTGTGATGCTGACCGATTTGCTTGAAGACATTGCGCAGGCCCCCGAATCGCTGTTCGAGGACGCCGTGTGGGACTCGTTCAATTCGTGGACGACATCCCGCGGCATCTCGCTGTATCCGGCGCAGGAGGAGGCGTCGCTCGCGCTGCTTGCGGGCGACAACGTCATCTTGGCCACCCCGACCGGCTCGGGGAAGTCGATGGTAGCCAACGCCGCGCACTTCATCGCGATGGCGCGCGGCCAGCGCACGTTTTACACCGCACCGATTAAGGCGCTGGTGAGCGAGAAGTTTTTCGCGCTGTGCGAGATTTTCGGCGCGGAGAACGTCGGCATGATGACGGGTGACGCGTCCGTGAACTCGAACGCTCCGATCATCGCTGCCACCGCCGAGATCGTGGCCAACATCGCGCTGCGCGAAGGCAAGGACGCCCGGATCGACCAGGTGGTGATGGACGAGTTCCACTACTACTCGGAGCCGGAGCGCGGCTGGGCGTGGCAAGTACCGCTGCTGGAGCTGCCGAAGGCGCAGTTCCTTCTCATGTCCGCCACGTTGGGCGACACCGCCTGGCTGGAGAAGGACCTCACTGAGCGCACGGGCCGCAAGACCACGTACGTCGGCGGCGCGGAGCGCCCGGTGCCTTTGGACTTCCACTACGTGTTCTCCCCGGTGCACGAGACCATCGAGGGGCTGCTCGAAGACAACAAGGCGCCAATTTACGTGGTGCACTTTTCCCAGCGCGAGGCCACGGAGCGGGCGCAGGCGCTGACGAGCATGAACATCATCACGCCTGAGGAGAAGCAGCGCATCGCGGACGAGATCGGGGACTTCCGCTTTACGACGACCTTCGGCAAAACCCTGTCCAAACTGGTGCGCCGCGGCATCGGTGTGCACCACGCGGGCATGCTGCCGAAGTACCGCCGTCTGGTGGAGCGGCTCTCCCAGACCGGACTGCTAAAAGTCATCTGCGGCACCGACACCCTGGGCGTAGGCATTAACGTGCCGATCCGCACGGTGCTGATCACCGGCCTGGCCAAGTTCGACGGCACCCGCCAGCGCATCTTGAAGTCCCGCGAGTTCCACCAGATCGCCGGGCGTGCCGGACGTGCGGGCTACGACACCGAGGGCACAGTCGTGGTCGAGGCCCCGGAGCACGAGATCGAGAACGTGAAGCTGCGTCGCAAGGCAGGCGACGACCCGAAGAAGCTGAAGAAGATCCGCAAAAAGGCGGCACGCGACGGCGAGGTCAGCTGGTCCGAGAACACCTTCGAGCGTCTTAAGGTGGCCGAGCCGGAGGAGCTGACCAGCCAGTTCAAGGTGTCTAACTCGATGCTGCTCAATGTCGTCGCCCGCCCAGGCGACGGTTACGAGCACATGCGCCATCTGCTGCGCACGAACCACGACCCGCGGGCGAAACAGAACCGCGACATCATCCAGGCGGTCAACCTGTTCCGCGGGCTGATCAACGCCGGGGTCGTCGAGCGCACGCCGGATTCTCCCGCGTACCGGCCATACACCCTGACCCAGGAGCTGGACCGCGATTTCGCGCTGAACCAGCCGCTGTCCCCTTTCGCGCTGGCGTTTCTCACGTTGCTGGACCCGGAGTCGGAGACCTACACGCTGGACGTGATTTCCGCGTTCGAGGCGATTTTGGACGACCCGCGCCAGCTGCTGCAGGCCCAGCAAACCGCCGCCCGCGGCGAGGAGATCGCGGCGCTGAAAGCCGAGGGCGTGGACTACACCGAGCGCATGGCGATCATCGAGGACGTGACCTACCCCAAACCGCTCGCCGACGAGCTGGACGAGGCCTTCGACACGTTTACCCAGGGCAACCCCTGGGCCAAAGAATTCGAACTGTCGCCGAAGTCCGTGGTGCGCGACATGATCGAACACGCGATGACGTTCTCGGACCTCATTGCCACCTACGGGCTGGCCCGCTCCGAGGGCGTGGTGCTGCGCTACCTCACCGACGCGTGGCGCACCCTGTCCTACTCCATCCCGGACGCGTACATGAACGAGGAGCTGGAGGACATCGTCGTCTGGCTCGGCGAGTTGATCAGGCAGGTGGATTCCTCGCTCATCGACGAGTGGGCGCACATGACTGGAGACGACCAGCCGGTGAGCCAGGACACCATCGACCGCGAGCTCGCCTTCGGCGTGGAGGACCCCACGGCGCTTACTGCGAACCGCCGTGCCTTCACCATCATGGTGCGCAACTACTTCTTCCGCCTAGTGGAGCTGTTCGCCTACGAGAAGGAGGACCAGCTAGCGGAGATGCTGGACTACCTGGAACCGGATGCGCGTGTGGACTGGCCGGCGGCGATGGACGACTACTTCGACGAGTACGCCGATGTGGACTTGGGCCCCGACGCGCGCGGGCCGGAGTTTTTCCGCCTTGCGGACACCACGGGCCGGTTCTGGGAGGTCTCGCAGATCATCAAGGACCCGGAGGGCGACAACGCCTTCCAGTTACACGGCACTGTCGATCTGGATGCCTCCGATGAGGCCGGTGAAGTGCGGCTTTCCGCCTTGGTGGTCAAAGGGGGGTAACCGAAGGGACGTCGATAGGCGAAATGCGGGGCGGCGACGGATGCGCTGCGGTACATTGCCCTCAACACAATCGATTTTATTTGTGAGGAGGACCATAAATGACCCGCACGATCGTCGTGGGCGCCGGCATGACCGGCCTTTCCACCGCGTGGCATCTTCAGGAGTACGGCCATGAGGTGGAGGTGCTCGAGCGCATCGACGTCGCCGCCGGTTCGTCTTGGGGCAACGCCGGCTGGCTGGCGCCGGGCAAGACCATTCCCCTGTCGAACTCGAGCCTGTGGGCGTACGGTCCGACCGCACTGTTTGATAAGCACGCCGCGCTCGATGTGCCGGTGCGCATCGACCCGAAGCTGTGGCGTTTCTGCGCCAACTTCATGGCGCACGCCACCGGCCGCGCCTGGGACAAGACGATGGCGGGCCTGACCAAGGCCGATCTCGGCGCGCTCGCGGCCTTCGACGAGCTCGAGGCCGGCGGCGTGAAGGCGACCACCCACGAAGGCCCGTTCATCATCGGTTTCGAAAACGAGAAGAAGGCCAGCGGCTTCCTCAAGGAGGTCGAGGGCGCCCAGCGCCACGGCCAGGAGATCCCGTTCGAGCAGATCACGCTTGACGACGCCCGCACGGACGCCCCGATGCTCACCGACAAGGTGGGTGCGACGTACCGCATGGGCGGCCAGCGCTTCATCGAGCCGGGCCCGTACTGCCAGGCAATCGCGAACTCCATCGTGGAGCGCGGCGGCAAGGTCACCACCGGCGTGGAGGTCGTGGAGGTCAGCTCCACCCGCAAGCCGGCCGTGAAGCTGGCCACCGGCGAGTGGCTGCACGCTGACAACGTCGTGTTGGCCACCGGCGCGTGGCTGCCGAAACTGGCCAAGGACCTCGGCGTGACCACGCTGATTCAGGCGGGCCGCGGCTACTCCTTCTCCGTGGAGACCGCAGAGCCGGCAACTTGCCTGGTGTACCTTCCGGACCCGAAGATCGCCTGCACCCCGTACCAGGGCCGCTTCCGCATCGCCGGCACGATGGAGTTCCGTGGCCCGGACGAGCCGTTCCAGCCTGGCCGAATCGCGTCCATGATCCACACCACCAAGCCGTTCTTCCGTGGCATCGATTGGGAGGACCGCCAAGACGAGTGGGTCGGCTCCCGCCCGGTGACCCCGGACGGCCTGCCGCTGGTGGGCGCGACCAAGGTACCGAACGTGTACACCAACGGCGGCCACGGCATGTGGGGCATCATCCTCGGCCCGCTGTCCGGCAAGATGCTGGCCAAGCAGATCGAGACCGGCGAGGTGGACGAGACCATCGCGCCGTTTGACCCGTTGCGCGGCCCCTTCGGCGGCCTTTAACCCCGCCTCCCCTAGCCCCGGAAACCGGTGTTTTCCGGGGCTTTTTCATGCCCGCAGAGAATCTTTGACAAATCAGTGGCCTGCGTCGTACATATGCATTAGTTTGAGGGTTGTCACATAGGACTGTTTTAGTGGTAAGGAACACATATGCCGAACTTGCTCACCAACCAGCTTCCGCCCGAGAACACCGCTGACCTCGATCATGTGGTCGACGCGGCCGTGACCCGCGCGTACCACTGGATGGAAGCGACCGCCGACGCCGATGCGGACGACGCCCAGACACAGCAGCTCGCCGAGATGCTTCGCGACGACAACGGTGTCCGCTTCACCATGGACTTCGTCGACCGCGTGATGCGCCCCGAAGACAACCGCGTGGCCGCGAACGCGTTGCGCGCAATCACCAGGGGCGTCGACGCGTCCTTCCTCGGCCGCATCAACGCCCTGCTCGTCGGTGCCGGTGCTTTCGTCGGCCCGTTCTTGCCGTTTGTGGTTGTCCCGGCGGCGCGCATGCGTCTGCGTCAGCTGGTCGGCCACCTCGTGCTCGACGCGGAGTCGGACGCGCTGAACAACCTGCTCGACAATGCGGAAAAGCGCGGCGAGCAGCTCAACCTCAACTTGCTGGGCGAGGCCGTGCTCGGCGAGAAGGAGGCGACGGACCGCGCCGAGCGCACCCTGAACCTGATCAAGAACCCTCGCGTGACCTACGTGTCCGTCAAGGCCTCATCCATGGTTTCCCAGCTCAACCATTGGGACTACAACGAGTGCGTCCGCCTGGTCAAAGACCGCATCCGCCCGCTCTACCGCGCCGCGCGCGACCGCAGCCCCCAGGTGTTCATCAACATGGACATGGAGGAGTACCACGACCTCCACCTCACGCTCGACGTGTTCACCCAGCTGCTCAGCGAGGACGAGTTCAAGGACTACCAGGGCGGCATCGTGCTGCAGGCGTACCTGCCCGACACGCTCGGCGCGCTGGAGTACCTCGCAGACTTTGCAAAAATGCGCGTGGCCGACGGCGGCTCCAAGATCAAGATCCGCCTGGTCAAGGGCGCGAACCTGTCCATGGAGCGCCACCACGCAGAGGTCAAGGGTTGGGCGCAGGCACCGTACCTGACCAAAGACGAGGTGGACGCGAACTACTACCGCCTGCTCGACTTCATCGTGCGCCCCGAGTACGCCGACAGCGTCGCCATCGGCATCGCTTCCCACAACTTGTTCACCTCCGCGCTCGCCTACGAGCTGGCGCAGCGCCGCGGTGTCGCCGGCATGCTCGACTCGGAGATGCTGCAGGGCATGTCGCCGGCGCAGCAGCAGATCGTGCGCGAGGCTTACGGCCGCCAGATCCTCTACACCCCCGTCGTGCGCAAGGACGACTTCGACGTTGCGGTGAGCTATCTCGTGCGCCGCCTCGAGGAGAACGCGGCGCCGCAGAACTTCCTGCACGCCCTCTTCGCCCCCAAGACCGCAAAGCGCGACCCGATCAGGGAGCAGGAGGGCGTCTTCCGCTGGGCGGTGGACAACCGCTGGGGCGTGCACAACGGGCCGAACCGGGACCAGGACCGCACCAACGAGACCGGACGCCAGGTCGCCACGGACGCTGGGACCACCGGCCGTTTCTTCAACGAACCGGACACGGACCCGGCGCTCGAAGCCAACCGCGCGTGGGCAATCGAGCACCTGACAAACCCGCCAGCTGTGGACACCGGTGAGGAACTCACGGACCCAACCGTCATCGCCGACCACATCTCCCGCGCCCAGGAAGCCCAGAAGGCTTGGGGCGCGCTCTCCGCGCACGAGCGCGCCGACGTCCTCGACGCGATCGGCGACGAGATTGCGCGACGACGCGGCGACTTTGTCGCGGTCGCCGCGCACGAGGCCGGCAAGACGGTGGACCAGTCTGACCCGGAGATCTCCGAGGCGATCGATTTCTGCACCTACTACGCCGACAGCGCCCGCCACCTCGACGAGATTGCCGCGGACTTCGAGCCGAACACACTCACCGTGGTCGTCCCGCCGTGGAACTTCCCGGTAGCCATCCCCACCGGTGGCGTGATGGCGTCGCTGGCCGCAGGCTCCGCCGTGATCCTCAAGCCGGCACCGCAGGTGACGCAGTGCGCCAAGCTCATCACGGATTGCATCCAGGCGGTCTTCGCCGACAAGGGCATTAACGCCGACACCGTGCAGTACGTGCGCGCGGACGAGGGCGAAGCCGGCAAGGCCCTGCTTACCGACGATGCCGTGGACGCCATCATCCTCACCGGCGCATCCGAAACCGCGCAGCTGTTCAAGTCCTGGAACCCGAAGCTCAACGTCATGGCGGAAACCTCCGGCAAAAACGCCATCATCATCACCCCGTCCGCCGACCCGGACCTCGCGGTCAACGACCTGTACCTGTCGGCGTTCGGCCACTCAGGCCAGAAGTGTTCCGCGGCCTCGCTGGCCATCCTCGTCGGCTCCGCCGGCGAGTCCGACCGGTTGATCAACCAGCTGCTCGACGCAGCCTCCACCCTCGTGGTGGGCCCGGGCACCGACCTGTCCACCACCATGAACGGGCTGATAGAAGCCCCAGGCGAGAAGCTGGAGCGCGGCCTGACCACCCTGGAGCCGGGCGAGAAATGGCTGCTGAAACCCCGCAAACTCGACGAGGAGGGCAAGTTCTGGTCCCCCGGCATCCGCGACGGCGTGAAGCCGGGATCCTGGTACCACCAGAACGAGTGCTTCGGTCCGGTGCTGGGCATCATGCACGCCAAGGACTTGGAGGAGGCGATCGAGTGGCAAAACTCCACCGGCTTCGGCCTCACCGCCGGCATCCACACCCTCGACGGCGAGGAAATCACTACGTGGCTCGACCGCGTCGAGGCCGGCAACGTCTACGTCAACCGCGGCATCACCGGCGCGATCGTGCAACGCCAGCCGTTCGGCGGCTGGAAGAAGTCCTCCGTGGGCCCCGGCGCGAAGGCGGGCGGGCCGAACTACGTCGCGCAGATGGGCACGTGGCGGGAGCGGGCGGAGCTGGCGCCGTCGTTAGGCGTGAGCATCTCGGCGAGGGTGCAGGAGCTTCTCGACGCTTTCCGTGCCAACGTCAGCGACGAGGATTTCGGGTGGCTTTCCCGCGCCGCCGAGTACGACCAGCGCGCGTGGGATAGCGAGTTCGGCCGCGGCCACGACCACTCCGGCCTGCGCTCCGAGGCCAACATCTTCCGCTACCGCAGCACCTTGGAGCCGGTGGTGGTCTACGTCGGCGAGGGCTACCAGCTGCGCGAGGTGTACCGCCAGCTGCTCGCCGCCGCGATCACCGGTACTGAGGTGCGTGTGGTCGCCCCGGACGCGATCGCGCGCGAGCTCGAGGCAGCCGATGTCGAAGTCGACGCGCACGCCGTCACCGGCACGCCTGACCGCATCCGCGTGGTGGGACGCGCGCCTGAGGAGCTCTACGGAGATGTCGCCACGGCGGTGTTCGACGGGCCCGTGCTCATCGACGGGCGCCGCGAGCTCCTTCCCTACCTGCTAGAGCAGTCCGTCTCCGCGACGCTGCACCGCTTCGGCGTGATCCACGATCCGGCTGGCATCCGGAACTGAGACCCGCGATTCTGTGGCGGGCTCTGAGTTCGAGGAGTTCATCGACCTGGTCGCTGATCCTGAGGATCCGAAGGATCTGTTCTCGCTGACCACCAACGTGCTCAGCCCGCTCTAAACCGGCCCTTCCGGTTTTAGAGTGCGTTGATGTTGTCCAGTAGTTGCCCGGAGTGGAAACCGGAAGAGCCTCTTTAGGCGCCGGCACGCCAGTGTCTAGGGCGCATCTGCGCCACGCTCGTCCTTGTCTGGAGTTGGCAAGAAGGCAGTCGCACTCGTGCCTAAGAAGACAAGGACAAAGAGCACCCATAGCCCTGGGGGAAGGTAAGGCAGCAGCGCCCCCGGGCACCCCGAGACTGCGACATGGACGGCGACCGTGTACCAGATGCCCACTAGGAGCGCTGTCAGCATGGCAACACAGTACGGAAAGAGGATTGCCCAGAACTCTGCTCGTTGGATCGCGTCTTGGGTACGGCCCAGAAGACGCAGTGGTGAGAAGAACGCATGCAAATTGGCCCGCTTGCCCATCACAGAGACCGCGAGGACCAGGCAGATCGCCAGCAAAGTGTAGGCCGCGGTGGGGACGAAGCCGGCGGTTCCGTCGCCGTGAGGCCCGTACATGATCTGGCTATCCATATCCACATGCCGTACCCAATCCTGCGCGGACTCCACCCGGAGATGATCCGGTGCGCTAGCCGATTCTGCGACCACGGGAAGCCCCCATTCCGGTTTGACCGGAGACTCGCTAGAAATACCGGAGAACGGGACCATGAAGTCTGGGTAGAAGGGGCTGTGAGCCTTCACCGGCGCCGCGGGCGAGAGTAGCTGCCCTATCACGTGGTCATTCGATCCGGCCAGAGAATAGTCATTCGCCTTCTCCATCGGTACGGAGGTCTCCCCCGCGGATTCGAAGTCCGAAGGCTGCCAGTAGACCACCCCACGGCAGTCGTCGCCGATCTCCTCACATACACCGTCTGCTTCCTGCGCTTCCAGTAGGCGAAGATCTTGGCCAACGACGACTGGGACCGGTTGGAAATTCTGGGAGCCTACGTAATTTGCCGCCCATAACGCGGTCTGTGCACCTGTGAAGCCTGCCAGCGGAATGGCTACGAGCGCGGTAGCAAGCCCCACCCTCGAGGTCGTCCCGACGGTTTCGGAGGAGCGGATGCCTAGCGCGGGTGCCGACCATCCGCTCACCTTTTTGATCGCCGCGGCTGCCCAGCGAGCTAGCACCCGGGCGAAGGTGGCGGCAAGTGTAACAGCGAGGAACGGCAAGGTGAAGACGAAAATCAACACGACAGGCCCTGGCGGAGTCGTCACCATGCACCAGATACCCGCGGCAACATTGACCACTGCGAGCACTAAGCCAACCAGCCCCACCAAGGATTTGGACTTACCTACTGTCGCCGCTCCCCGATCCCCGGTTTTGGCTAGCACCTTGTCGACGTTGAGAATCCCCACGCCGAGGAGGTACAGGGGGACTAAGACCAGCAGTGACGACCAGGCAACGTCAATGGGCGAGCCCCAGTGATCTGGCTGTTTAGAAGATCGGAATGGTAGCGGTGTGGTGAGTTTGTGGTAGCGCCTGAGTGGGGATCCGGTAGCGGTCCCGGCTCAGGCGTTTTGTGTGTTACTGGTTAGTTTCCAATCTCATGTTTGGTCCTTCGAGGGTGATGATTTCGGCGCCGGCGATGAGTCGGTTGAGGATGGATTCGGCGATGACTGCGTCCGGGATGGATCTGTACCAGTCTTGCGGGGTGAACTGTGAGGTCACGATTGTTGATCGGTTGCCTTCTCGTTCGGAGAGAATGTTGAAGAGCAGGTGTGCGGTGGCGGCGTCGACTGGGGTGGTGAGGAAGTCGTCGAGGACTAACACGTCGACGCTGATCAACTCGCGGGTGAGTTTGAGCCGGGCTGGGTCGTCGAGTGGCATCACTGCGAAGTGCGCGGCAAGCATGTCGGTGCGGTAGAACCTGGCGGAGTAGTCGTTGCGGCATGCTGCGGTGATCAGTGCTTGGGCGAGGTAGGTCTTGCCGACTGAGGATTTGCCCAAGATGACTATGTTTTGGCCCAGGTGGCACCATTGTCCGTGAGCGAGTCGGCTGACTTGTTCTGGGTTGATGTTGCGGTCAGGTGCGTAGACGACGTCTTCGAGGCAGGCATCGGGGTTTGGCGATCGTGATGCCTTGAGCAGTTTGTTGATGCGGCGTTCGCGTCTGGCCGCGACTTCTTTGTCGAGTGCGTAGAGCACCTTTTGGGAGAAGGTCCACGTGTCGAAGGCTGGGTCGTTGGCGATGTCGATGACGCTTTTGCCGAAGGCTGTCATGCGCATTGCTGTGAAGTCCGCGAGGACGGATTCGTCGAGGAAACGCTCTTGAGGCGGGGTCGGTGGGGTCATGGCGTTGTGGTTCCTTTCTTGATGAGGTTGTCCAGGCTGAACTGTGCTGCGCCACCGAGGTAGGCGCCGCTGGTGTCGCGTGTGGCAGCGGCGGGTGCGTGGGCCGGATGCCCAGGTGTGGCCGGTGCCGGTTGGTCGAAGCCGTGTGGTCGGGTTGCGGCTTCTTTGCGTACGGCGGCCATCATGTTTTTGACCGCGGTGTAGGACACCGCCCGGCGGGTCCCGTCGCAGGAGAGCAGACGCTGGCATGCTTCTTCCAGCACGGGCTTGTTGGCGTGTTTGCCCATTGACAGCACGTTCCTGCACGATTGGTACGCCTGGGCCGGGATTGCTTTCGCCGTGATCATTTCCTCGATGACGGTGCGTGTCGCCGGGCCGATTTTTTGGGCTTCGCGCAGGAAGTAATCGCTCGTCCACAGGCCCTGGGTGTGATCCATGTTCGCCGGTATGTGGTCGGCATCGGTGACATACGCCCCGCGGGTGTGGGAAAGCGTGTGGGTTGTCACGGCACGGCCACCATCGAAGACCGTGAGCACTTGCCCGGTGATGCGCACATCGACAGTGCGGCCAACGAGCTGGTGCGGCACGGAGTACCGCACGCTGGCTACGGTGATGTGGAAATCTGGGGCGATCTTGGCGCGTTTCCACTCGGTGCGCTGCCACGGGGTGTCGGGAAGTGCTGTCAAAAGGAGAGTGTCCGATTCTTTGTGTGCGGGGGCTTGGTTTACAAGTAGTCCGCGAATCGGTCGGGGTAAGCCACGGCTAGTTGGTTGATGGCTTGTTTCCACCCGGTGGCTTTCGCTCCTTCAATATAGCCGTTGCACTCAACGTCGCGCTTCACTTTCTTCGCTCGCTGCGCAGCGCGCTTGTCTTCGATATTGCAGATCATCAACCACAGCGTCTTCAGCGCCGCCGTATCGTTCGGGAACTGGCCCCTGTTGCGGGTAGCTTTCCGCAGTTCAGCATTCAGCGACTCGATCGAATTCGTGGTGTAGAGCACCCGGCGTGCCGCCGGCGGAAACTGCAGAAACGGCACGAACCGCTCCCAAGCGTCGCGCCAAACTTTGACCGACTGCGGGTATTTCCGGCCCAGTTCACTGGCCTCGAACGCATCCAAGCTGGCACGGGCGGTGTCCTCGTTAGTGGCCGTGTAGACCTCGCGTAGCGCACGGGAGACGCCTTTGCGGTCCTGATACGACACCCACCGGTTCGCAGCCCGAATCAGGTGCACAATGCAGGTCTGCACCATGGAATTCGGCCAGGTTGCCTCCACAGCTTCCGGCAGGCCTTTGAGCCCGTCGCAGCACACAATGAACACGTCCTGGACACCGCGGTTGGCCAGGTCCGCGCACACCGATGCCCAGAATGCGGCACCTTCATTTTCAGCGATCCACAATCCCAGGATGTGCTTGATGCCGTCCATGTCGACACCAACCGCCATATAGCAGGACTTGTTGACCACGCGGTGCCCGTCACGGATTTTCACGCGTAGCGCGTCGAGGAAGATCACCGGGTAAAACTCGTCGAGCTGACGGTTTTGCCAGATCATGACCTCCTCTAGCACCGCATCGGTAATGGTGCTGATCGTATCCGGACTCATATCCACCCCCAGGGTGGTCGCGAGGTGGTGCTGAATATCGCGCACTGTCATCCCGCCGGCGTATAGCGAGACGATCATGTCATCGAGCTCTGTGAGCCGGCGTGCGCCCTTGGGCACCATCCGGGGAGTAAACGTGCCGGCACGATCCCTGGGCACGGTCACTTCCACCGCGCCGTACCCGGAGTTGACGGTTTTGGTGTACGACCCGTTGCGGTGATTGTTCGCCTGTGCGGTTGCCACTTGGGCTTTGGTCTTGCGGTCGGAATGGCTATAGCCCAAGTGCGCATCCATCTCCGCCTGCAGACCAGCGTTGATCGATGCCTGTAGCAGGCCTTTGACCAGCTCGCTTGCATCATCAGCCGAGGTCGACAGCTCGCTGATCAAGCTGGCGAGCTCAGGATTTTCCATCAGCTTCTCGCTGATCTCATTGACCCTTGCCGGGTCATGGTTTTTCTTCGGTGACACCGTAGTCATTATCGGTGAAACTCCTTCTAGATCAGAGCCTCACACACAAACTTCCTGACACCCTCGTCAAAAGGTGTCTTTCATGCGCATCGAAAATGTCTTTGCGGCTTGACTGCTGGTGACGAAACGGCACCGCCTGGTTGATCTGGTCAACCAACTGCTGAATTCGCGAGTTGAGTTCGTCAAGGTCGACGCACTGGTGACCATCGAGTGCGTGGATGACCTTGTGGGTGACGATCTTGACTGCGGCTTCGACATTGGCTTTGTCTTTCGGCCGTTTCGACCTCGTGGGCAGCGCTGCGGTGTTGTAATGCTCCAAAAACTGCTCGTAGGTGTCGTTGACCTTGCGGTTTCGATCCGCCGCGCTGATCGCGTTCGACGCAGTCGAGGCATTATCCGGCACCACAACCTCAGGCACGCCCCCGAAGTAGGCGAACGCGTGGTGGTGGGCATCAAGCCAGGAATGCTGGCGCTCATCCGGACATGCGAGGGCAAAAATCATCCCTGAATACGGCATTGAGGCGACAAACACGCTGACCTTCACCCCCGGTGCGCCATAAGGGTCGAACAGGCGCATCTTGGTGCCTGCCCAATCCACCTGCATGGTGTGCCCCGGTGTATGGGTGATGCGTGCGGTCAAACCGGCCGCATCGACATGAGACGCCACCAACTGGCGAAACCGGTCGTAGCTGTAATGGAGCTGGCCGGGTAAAGCAGGTGTGGTGGTGTAGCGAGCCCACAGCACTTGCAGTGTCTGCTTGTTACGCCCCGTGCGGGCTTTGACCACCGCATCGAAATCGATAGGGACGAACTCGCCCTGGCCTGTGCTGCGCCCATCTACGAATAACTCGTCGAGCTCATCATCCGTCAACGCCAACACCTGGTCGATAGTGCGAATCCCGAGGGATCGAAGCACCTGGTTCGACCGGGAAATCGCGCGGTGGGAGCATCCCAGCTGTTGTTCAATCTGGCGGTACGAACGCTGCTGCACAAGCAGCTTCATCACCGCCCGGTAATCCGTCATCAGCGGACTCCTTCCGGTAACCGGCTACACCCCTGTGGTGCAACCACCCGAAAGCATCACCCGCCACCGCCAACCCCGCTACCGGAAACCCACTGAACCGCTACCCGAAAGTCACCACACCGCTACCAACTAGCCGGTCGCAACAATCTGGCAGCTGCTTGTTGAGCCCTAGCAGAATCACCTTGAAAAGCGGCGTCGCTAACAACCGTCCCAACACGACCGCCGAAGCGCTTGCCAGAAGCGCCAGGCACGCCCCTTGCAGGAGCAGGTGCCTGGTGAAAAACGCCCTGCCTATGCCGAGAATCCGCAGCGCTTGCACGGTATTTCGGTGGTCCGCGATAGAATTCTTATGCGCCAACCGGATCCCGGCGAATGCCGGGATGATCGCAATCAGGCTCATATTCGTCACGCCGGCCTTGAAGTCGCTGCTTCCGCCAGTCGAGAATGCGACGTAAAGGATGGTGCCGACGAGCATGCCTATTACTACCGCAGCCAGTACGATTGCCCCGATGAAGGGGCGCGCCGTCACCGACAGCTCTCTCCGGTAGGCGGCGGTGGGAGTCATGGTCTTCATGGGCTATGCCCCCATCTGCAGCAGCGTTTTTGCCTGCCCGTCGAAAAGCTCACGGTGGGAGCAATAGACCACTATCGCTCCCCGCTTCGCCGACTGGCGCAACAAGTCCTCGACCACGGCGACATTCGCTCCATCAAGCGCGCTGACGGGCTCATCCATGAGCACCAAGTCCGGTTGGGAAGCTAGTGCCTGGGCCACCGCAACGCGCTGGCGTTGACCCCCGGATAGCTCCTCCGGCAGGGCTTCTGCGAAAGGCTGCATGCCCAACGTGCCAAGCAGCTCTTCCCTGCCCTGGGCGTCGAGGCCCCGTCCGGCGACGTGAACTGCCAGCTCGAGGTTCTCCCGGCAGCTGAGGCTAGGCAGGAGGGTCGGTGCCTGTGGTGCGTACCCGACGTGCTTGGCCCGCCACGAGGTTAGCTTCTTGGCCGCGCCCTTTCCGAACCGTTTACCGTCGATGGTTACCCTGCCTTCACTGGGTGAGCGCAGACCGGCTAACAGATCCAGAACCGTGGATTTACCGCTTCCCGATGGGCCCCGGACTTCGTAGATGCCAGGCCGTGACAACGACAGCGCGGCATCCCGCAGAATATATGGCCCATATTTCGAGTATCGAAAAGAGATTTTATTCCAAACTATTGCGACCATCACAGTTCCCATCTTGTTAGAGGGCATACGTTATCCGAGCACCAAGACACTATCGGCAATTGCACGAACACGTTTATCGTGAGTGACAATTACCCAAGTACTGGTGCTGCGATCCACTCCGGACAACTACAGGACAACATCAACGCACTCTAAAACCGGAAGGGTCTCTAAACCGCCCCGCTAAACGACGAAACCTCCGGCAGCCCCCGCTTCGTGCGGGTTCTTGCCGGAGGTCGTGCCGTCATCAAGCGTAAATGCTTAGCGGGCGTCCTCGATGGTGATTGCCTGGGCCACAGCCTGGACAACGCCGGCGACCTTGACGGCCTCCCAGACCTGCTCCTTGGTCACACCCTCCTCGCGGACGGTGTTGGCGTGCGCCACGGCGCAGTGCTCGCAGCCGTTGATGGTGGAAACAGCGAGCGACCACAGCTCGAAATCGGCCTTTTCCACGCCCGGCTTCGAGATGATGTTCATGCGCAGGCCGAACTTCACGTTGGCGTAATCGTCGCCGAGCCAGCCCTTGGCGCGGTAGGCGACGTTGTTCATCGCCATGACGGTGGCGGCGCCGTACGCGGCCTCCACAGCCTCCTCGGAGAGGTGCTCCTTGGCTTCCTCAGCGATCTCTGCGATGACCTTCGCGTTGCGGGTCGCTGCCGCGGAGGCGAGCAGGGTACCCCAGAGCTGCTGCTCGCTGAGCTCGGTGGAGCGGGTCAGCGAACCGAGGTTGAGCTTCTGGTCCTTCGCGTACTCGGGCAGTGCGCCGCGCAGGTTCTCAATCGACATCATGTTCTCCTTTGCCGGACGGGTTTGACTGAAAAAGGGTTTACTTCAGGGACTCCTGGACCACGGCCATCTTGTCGATGTTCTTGGTCGGGTCGTTCTTCTGCCAATCGCAGGCGCAGACCTCTTCGGACTGCAGCGCGTCGAGCACGCGCAGAACCTCGTCGACGTTGCGGCCGACAGCGTCCGGGGTGACGGAGACGAACTGGATGATGCCGTCCGGGTCGATGATGAAGGTTGCGCGGTCGCACACGCCGTCAGCGTTCTCGACGCCGAGCGCGCGGATCAGGTCGTGGCGGACGTCAGCGAACATCGGGAACGGGATGTCCAGCAGGTCCTCGTGGGTCGCGCGCCAGTTGAAGTGGGAGTACTCGTTGTCGGTGGAGCCGCCGAGCACCTGGGTGTCGCGGTCCTCGAACTCCTCGTTGAGCTTGCCGAATGCGGCGATCTCGGTCGGGCAGACGAAGGTGAAGTCCTTCGGGTAGAAGAAGACGATCTTCCACTTGCCCTCGTACTTGTCCAGCGACACGTTCTCGAAGTAGTCGTCCGGGGAAGACGCGTTAGCGTCCTTCAGGTTGCCGCCCTTCAGCGCGACAAGGTCGAACTCCGGGAAACGCTCTCCAACGGTCATGATCGGCATAGAAATTCCTCCAAAGAAACTGGTCATAGGTGTTTTTCAACGGACAGCAACCAGTATGACACAGAACGCGCCCGCTTTCAACGTAAAAACCTATGAACTTCGTGTAGGTTCATAGGCATGGCTAATCGAGAGTATAAACCGACGCTCGCTCAGCTCCGGACGTTTGTCACCGTCGCCGAGCAAAAGCACTTCGTCTCCGCGGCGAACAAGCTCGGCATCTCACAGCCGTCCCTCTCACAGGCGCTCGCCGCCTTGGAGGCCGGCCTGGGCATCCAACTCATCGAGCGCTCCACCCGGCGCGTCATCGTCACCCCCACCGGCGAGGAGCTCCTCCCCTATGCGAAGGCGACACTGGAAGCTGCCGACGCGTTCGTGGCGCAATCCCGCGGCGCACTCGGAGCACTGGCCGGGCCGCTGAACCTCGGCGTGATCCCCACTATCGCCCCGTACATCCTGCCGACGCTGCTGAAGCTCATCGAGGAGGAGTACCCGGACTTGGAGCCGCGCATTGTGGAAAACCAGACCGAGGAGCTGCTGCAGCGGCTTCGCGACGGGCAGATCGACGTCGCAGTGCTCGCCACCCCAACCGGCGCCACCGGGGTGTCGGAAATCCCGCTCTACGACGAAACCTTCGCGGTGATCACTTCCCCCGACCATCCCGTGGCCGGCAGAGGAGACCTCGATCTGAACGCGCTGCACGACCTCGATCTGCTGTTGCTGGACGACGGGCACTGCCTGCGCGATCAAATCGTGGAGCTGTGCAAGATCGCGGAGGTCAACCGCTCCCCCGGCGCACAGTCAGCCACCCGCGCGGCGTCGCTGACCACGGTGGTGCAGCTGGTGGTGGCCGGACTCGGCTCCACGCTGGTACCCGTCTCCGCCTTGTCCACCGAGTGCGCGCGCCCCGGCATCGCCGTTTCCGCCTTCGGCCCGGGCGTGGACGCGAAACGCACCGTCGGGCTCGCAATGCGGGCGTCGTCTCGTCGCCGTCCGGAGTTCGAGCAGCTCGGCGAGTTAGTCTCCCGCGCCTTCAAGGAAGCGACGGAATCGAGCCGTAAGCTGCTGCCGCGCTAGACTCACGCTCTGGTTATGAATGAGCACGCATCCCCTACCTCACCTCCCACGAAGCCGCAGCTGTATAAGGCGCTCGACGGCGTCCCGATCGCTGACGTGCGCAGGTTCCGCCGGCGCCTGAAGAAGGCCAACTCGCCCGAAGCCCTGGCGGCGATTGGCGCGGACGTGGACAAGGCGGCAGCTGCCGTCGCTAAGCGTGATGCCCTCATCCCCGAGATCACCTACCCGGAGCACCTGCCGGTGTCCGCGCGGCGCGAGGACATCATGGAGCTGGTGCGCGACAACCAGGTCGTGGTGATCGCGGGCGAGACCGGCTCCGGCAAAACCACCCAGATCCCGAAGATGCTGCTGGAGCTGGGCCGCGGCCGCCGAGGCCTGATCGGGCACACACAGCCGCGCAGGCTCGCCGCACGCACCGTGGCGGAGCGCATCGCCGACGAGCTGGGCCAGGACATCGGCGAGTCCGTCGGCTACGCTATCCGCTTCGACGACCGGGTCTCCGAATCCACGGCGGTGAAGCTGATGACGGACGGCATCCTGCTCGCGGAGATGCAGCGCGACCGGTTCCTGAACGCCTACGACACGATCATCATCGACGAGGCGCACGAGCGCTCGCTGAACATCGACTTCCTTCTCGGATATTTGAAGCGGCTGCTGCCGAAGCGTCCGGATCTGAAGGTGATCGTCACCTCCGCAACCATCGACCCGGAAGCGTTTGCGAAGCACTTTGCCGACGCCGAGGGCAACCCCGCCCCCATCATCGAGGTATCTGGCCGCACCTACCCGGTGGAGATCCGCTACCGCCCGCTGGTGGAGCAGGTGCAGGCAAAAGACGGCTCCGTCAAGGAGATCGACACCGACATGATCGACGGTGTGGTCGACGCCTGCAAGGAGCTCATGGGCGAAGGCAAAGGCGACATCTTGTGCTTTTTCGCCTCCGAGCGCGACATCCGCGACTGCATGGAGGCCATTGAGAAGCAGCACTGGCGCGGCGTGGAGGTCGTGCCTTTGTTCGGCCGCCTATCGAATGCGGAGCAGCACCGGGTGTTCTCCCCGCACTCCGGCCGGCGCATCGTGTTGTCCACCAACATCGCGGAGACCTCGCTGACGGTGCCGGGGATCCACTACGTGGTGGACACCGGCCTGGCGCGCATTTCGCGCTATTCCACGCGCACCAAGGTGCAGCGCCTGCCCATCGAGGAGATCTCCCAGGCCTCCGCCAACCAGCGCTCCGGACGCTCCGGCCGTATCGCCGACGGTGTGGCCATCCGCCTGTACTCCGAGGACAACTTCGAGGCGCGCCCCGAGTTCACCGACCCGGAGATCCTGCGCACCAACCTGGCCTCCGTGGTGCTGCAGATGATCTCCCTGCGCCTCGGCGACATCAACGACTTCCCCTTCATCCAGCCGCCGGATAAGAAGGCCGTGCGCGACGGCCTGCTGCTCCTGCACGAGCTCGGCGCGATCTCGGACAAGGAACGCGACGGCGCACCCGTGCTCACCGCGGTGGGGCGCGACATCGCGCGCATCCCGGTGGACCCGAAGATGGCGCGCATGCTGGTGGAGGCCAACCGACTCGGCGTGCTCGACGACGTCACCGTGATCGTGGCCAGCATGACCATCCAGGACGTGCGCGAGCGCCCTCTGGAATACCAGGCCCAGGCCGACCAGGCCCACGCCCGGTTCAAGGACGCGACATCGGACTTCCTGTCCTCGCTCAAGCTGTGGGACTACATCGGCGACTCGCGCGACGAGCTATCCGGCAACGCCTTCCGCAAGCGCATGAAGCGCGAGTTTTTGCACTACATGCGCATCCGCGAATGGTTCGACCTGGTGCGCCAGCTTCGCGACGTGGAGCGCCAGCTGGGCTGGTCCCGAGCCGAGAACGTCGCCGGCGAGCGCGACGCCGACGCGATCCACAAGTCGCTGCTCACGGGCCTGTTGTCCAACATCGGCGCCCGAGACGGCAACTCGAAGGAGTTCCAGGGTGCGCGCGGGACGCGGTTCTTGGTCTTCCCCGGGTCGTCGCTAAGCAAAAAGCCCCCGGAGTTCCTCATGGCCGCCGAGCTGGTGGAGACCTCGCGCCTGTGGGCGCGCGACGTGGCAAAGATCGAGCCCGCCTGGGTGGAGGCTGCCGCGGGCGAGCTGATGAAGCACAGCTACTCCGAGCCTGTGTGGTCGCGGAAGCGCTCGGCCGCGATGGTGCACCAAAAGTCCATGCTCTACGGCGTGACCATCGTGCGCGACCGGCTTGTGCCTTACCACCGCGTGGATGCCGAGGGCGCGCGCAACATGTTCATCCGCCACGCCCTGCTCGAGGGCGATTGGAACCGCCACCACCACTTCATCGACCACAACGAAGCCCTGCTCGCCGAAGCCGCTGAGGTAGAGGAAAAGGTGCGCCGCCGCGGATTGGTGGTGGACGAGGACACCCTGTTCGAGTTCTACGACTCACGGCTTCCCCAGAGCGTGACCACCGCCCGCCACTTCGACTCCTGGTGGAAAAAGAAGCGGGCCGAGGACAAGCACTACTTGGACTTCGACCCCGCGGCACTTCTCGACGACGAAGGCGTGGATTCCTCCTCCGCCGCCTTCCCCGAGATCTGGCGCCAGGGCTCCATCGACTACGCGCTGCGCTACAAGTTCGAGCCGGGCGATCCTTTCGACGGCGTCACCGTGCACGTGCCGGTGCCGCTTCTGGCCAACCTGCGGCCCGACGGCTTTGACTGGCTGGTGCCGGGACTGCGTTCGGAGCTTGCCGCGGAGTACATCCGTACGCTGCCGAAGGCGCTGCGCAAGACCGTGGTGCCGGCACCAGACTTCGCCGAGCGCGCCCTCGACGCGATCCGCGCGCAGCAGGACGCCGGCGGCGTCAGCGAGCGCGAGCTGCGGGAAACACAGTTTGCCGAGGCACTTGCGGAGGCGCTTAGAAGCGTCGGCGGGCGCGGCATCAACGGTGCCGACTTCACCCCTTCTGCGCTGCCCGAGCATCTGAAAGTGACCTTCGCCGCGATTGACCGCCGCGGCAAAGTGGTCGACCACGACACGGACCTCGGTGCGTTGAAGCGCCGCCAGGCCGGCAAGATCAAGTCCTCCGTGTCCAAGGCCGGCCGCACATCTGAATCGGATGCGGTGGCGAAGTGGACTTCCGACTCCCTCGGCGCGGTGCCGGAGACGGTAACCACCACTATCGACGGCAACGAGGTCGACGCCTACCCGGCACTCGAAGCCACCAAGGACGGCGTGAAGGTCACCGTGCATCCGACGAAGGCCGCCGCGGACGCCTCGATGGTCACGGCGACGCTGACGCTGCTGCTGCGGGAGATCACGGTCAACGCGGGGCAGATGACCAAGGGGCTGCCGCTGCGGCAGAAGGTGGCGGTGGACCGCTACCCGCACGGCGGCGCCGATGGGCTTGTGGAGGACGCCCGCGTCGCTGTGATCCGCGACCTGATGTTCTCCTCCGGCGGGCCGGTGCGCTCCCCCGAGGAGTTCGACGCGCTGGTGGGCGAAATCCGGCCCCAGGTCGCAGGAGGTGTGCGCCGTGTGGTGGTCACGTTGGCGCCGGCACTCGCGGAGTACGCGAACATTGCAGCGGAGCTGCGGCAGTGGGAAGGCCCAGCTATCGACGACATGACGTCGCAGCTGCAGTTCTTCCTGCCGAAGCACGCGGTGACTGTCCACGGCATCGGCCACTTGCAGCATTTGCCCCGCTACATCGACGCGATGCGGATCCGGTTGGAGGACATGCGCCTAGATCCGGACCGCGACGCCGACCGGCAGTCCGTGATTGATTCGGTGAAGGCTTACTTGGCGCAGCGTATGAAGTCCTTGCCTGCGGGCCGGACAAAGACCAAGGCCTACAAGGACATCTTGTGGCTGATTGAGGAGCTGCGGGTGAGCCTGTTTGCGCAGCGGCTGGGCACGCCGAGACCGGTGAGCCAGCGTCGCATTGAGAAGAAGATTGACGCGCTGCGTTAGCGCCGTGGCCGCAGGCTAGAAGTCTTCGCGGTCGCGGCGGCGCATGAGCCGGATTTCGGATTCGAAGTCGTCCGCACTCTCGAACGACTTGTACACGGACGCGAAGCGCAGGTACGCCACCTCGTCGAGGGCACGCAGCGGTTCGAGGACGGCCAGACCGATCTCGTGGGCGGGCACCTGCGAGCTGCCCTGCGCGCGCACAGTCTCTTCCACTTCTTGGGCCAGACGCTTCAATGCGTCGTCGGTGACATCGCGGCCCTGGCATGCTCTGCGCACGCCGACGATGAGTTTGTCGCGGTCGAACGGTTCGCTCACGCCGTTGCGTTTCACAACAGTGAGGACGGCCTTTTCCACTGTGGTGAAACGCCCCCCGCACTCGGTGCACTCTCTGCGGCGGCGAATTGCTGAGCCGGCTTCGACCAGCCGCGAGTCAGTCACACGAGATTGCTCGTTGTGGCAAAAAGGACAAAACATGGTCTTCCACCCCCAGAGTTTTCAAGGCTTGGCGTAGCCGTGAGTCTACGCCCTGCCTAGCGCGCAGTTGCCGCCACAGCCGAATGAGCCGCCTGGCCGCTGGACATGGACGAAGGATCCTCTGTTTGCGCCGAGAAAACACCGCCGAATGCCGAACCGATAAGCAGCGCCGCAGTCATGCACACGCCGAGCAGGAGCGTATCGCGCGTCTCGTGCCGTGTTTCGAACGCGTTCACATTGGAGGAACCGTCAAGACTCCCCTTGGCAGATGAGCGAGCATCCGTTCGATGAGAGCCGGAAATCGCTCGAACACCGGCGCCGCCTGTTCGACGCTTCGGCGCGGAATCAACATCCCAGACTTCTGCCGGAGGGACCACAGATGCGGCTCCGGTGCGTCCAACTAATGTGTTGTGTACTGGATTGATTGCAACTGACATGGTGTGTCTCCCTTCTTTCTGCGGCACACTCTACGTTCGGCACCGACACGCTCGAACGTTCTAACGTTCATTTGTTCGAATACGCTTACGTGTTCGATTTATAGCATCACGTTCGATACGTGTCCACCCAATGCTTGCGCCCATCGAACATGAGTGCCCTATCTGGTAGGTTCGTAGGCGCACAACGCCACCGAGTCCAAGGAGAACGTCATGGCACGAAAGAAGTCCGATCCAGGCAACCCGGATTACAACGCGCTGTCAGACCGCCAGCGCCGGATCCTCCAGGTCATCCAAGACGCTGTGGTCCTGCGTGGCTACCCGCCGAGCATCCGCGAGATCGGTGACGCGGCCGGGCTGCAGTCCACCTCATCTGTCGCATACCAGCTCAAAGAGCTGGAGAAGAAGGGATTCCTCCGCCGCGACCCGAACAAGCCCCGCGCCGTGGACTTGCGCCAAATGCCGGAAGCCGGCCGAAAGAAGCGCAAGCCGCAAGAGGCGAAGCCGGAAGATTCTGGCAATGCCCGCTACGTGCCGGTAGTCGGACAGATTGCCGCGGGTGCCCCGATCCTCGCCGAGGAAAACGTGGACACCTACTACCCCCTGCCCGAGGAGCTGCTCGGTGACGGCGATGTGTTCATGCTCAAGGTCGTCGGCGAATCCATGCGCGACGCCGGCATCCTCGACGGCGACTGGGTGGTTGTCCGCTCCCAGCCGAACGCCGAGGAGGGCGAGTTCGTCGCGGCGTTGCTCGACGGTGAGGCGACGGTCAAGGAGTTCCATCGCGACTCCACCGGTGTGTGGCTGTTGCCCCACAACGATGCCTTCGAGCCGATTAAGGGCGACGAAGCGGAGATCATGGGGCGTGTCATCTCGGTGTTCCGTACGCTGTAGTCGGTGCGTTTGCATCGAGCAGCCGCAGCCCCACAGACCGGAAATCACATAGCGACAAGCGCAGGAGATCGATGTACGCCGAGGAGCGTAGACGCCAAATCGCGTCTTTGACCGCAGTTGAAGGCCGCGTCAACGTCACTGAGTTGGCGCAGCGCTTCGACGTCACCGCGGAGACCATCCGCCGTGACCTTTCGGCATTGCACGACGAAGGCGCTGTGCACCGCGTCCACGGCGGCGCGGTGGCGAGCCAGTCTTACCGCTCGACGGAAATTCCGCTGGATACGCGTCAGCGCGCCTCCCTTGCCGCTAAAGCCGCGATTGCGGAAACCGCGCTGCAGTTCGTGCCGGATGCGCAAAGTTGCACCATCTTTTTGGACTCGGGCACGACGATCAGCAGCCTGGGCAAGCGTCTGGCGGAGACCCGCGGGGACCGGGAGTACTCGGTGGTGACCAACTCCATCCCCACTGCATTGGAGCTGAGCGATTCCGGATTGCACGATGTGCAGCTTCTCGGCGGCTCAGTCCGGCCGATCAGTCAGGCAGTCGTCGGCAGTACCGCGCTTCGCACCCTCGCTCTGTTGCGCGCCGACGTGGCGTTCGTGGGCACCAACGCGTTGTCCATCGGCCACGGCCTGTCCACTGTGGACGCCAAGGAGGCGGCGGTGAAGGCCGCGATGGTCACCAACGCCCGCAGGGTTGTCGTGTTGTGCGACTCCACGAAGCTGGGCAACGACTATGTGGTCAGCTTCGCGCCGCTTACGGACGTCGACGTGGTGATCACCGACGCCGAAGCGCCCTCCGCGTTCGTGGACGAACTGCGCTCGCACGGTATCGAGGTCGTGCTCGCGCAACCCCAGTAACCCTCGGGGCGCCACCCGACGTCTTCCACAGGGGCGTTCTTTGACTTTCTGCGCGAAAATGGTGGCACCTTCGCATGCATGCGACCTACACTCGTTGCAGACCTGAATGAAAAACAACGGAAAGGACACCCGAATGGCTTCCAAGACTGTGAAGGTCGGTTCCACCGTCGGGCTGCACGCTCGCCCGGCCACGGTGATCGCAGATGCTGCCGGCGAGTACGACGACGAGATCCTGCTGACGCTTGTCGGCGGCGACGAGGACGACGAGACCGATGCCGCATCCTCGCTGATGATCATGGCGATGGGCGCGGAGCACGGCGACGAGGTCACTGTCACTTCCGACAACGCCGATGCCGTGGAGAAGATTGCGGCGCTGATCGAGCAGAACCTCGACGAGGAGTAAGCGCTTTTCGCTTTACGACGAGCTAACGCCCGGGCACACGTCGCCCGGGCGTTTTCGCGTGCAGCAAGTACCGGACGCTAGAACGTCGACGGCTTCGGCACCTCGAAGTCCTTGCGGTACTGCCCCTCCCCCAAGGTGTCGTACGCCCAACGCATCAGCGGGTAGATCACGATGATGCCGACGGAGCCCAGCGCGATGCCTTCCAGCGTTACAGCGCCCACATCGAGAGTGAGGTTGCCGATGCCCACAATCAGCGCGACCGCGGCCGCGGTGAGGTTCGCGGGATCGGTGAAGTCCACCTTGTTGTCCTGCCAGATACGCACGCCCAGCATGCCGATGAGCCCGTAGAGCACCAGGCACGCGCCGCCGAGCACGCCGGCGGGGATGGTGAAGATCACGGCACCGAACTTCGGGATGAACGCCAGCACAATCGCAAACGCGGCGGCGACCCAATACGCTGCGGTGGAGTACACCTTCGTCGCCGCCATCACGCCAATGTTCTCGGCGTAGGTGGTGGTGCCGGACCCGCCGAAGCCGCCGGCGAGCGTGGTGGCGATACCGTCGCCGATCAGCGCGCGACCCTGCATGTCGTCGAGGTTGCGTCCAGTCATCTCGGATACGGCCTTGACGTGGCCGACGTTCTCCGCGATCAGCACGACCAGCACCGGCAGGGTCACCAGCACGGCGGAGACGTGGAACTCCGGGCGGTGGAACTGCGGCAGGCCGATCCACGGGGCGTCGGCGATCGTTTGCAGTGCGTCCTCACCCAAGCCGCCCGTCAAGGCCGCGAACAGCCAGCCGACGAGCACGCCGATGAGGATGGATAGACGCGAGAGCAGGCCGCGGGTGGCCACGGTGACCACCACAACCGTCAGCAGCGTTACCGCCGCGACCCAGGGTTGGGTTTCCACGTTCGACACCGCGGTCGGCGCCAGGTTGAAGCCGATGAGCGCGACGATGGCGCCGGTGACCACGGGCGGCATCACCGCGTCGATGACGCGTTTGCCCGCCCATTCAACGACGATGCCGACAAGGATGAGCGCCACACCGGTCAGCAGCACCCCGCCCAGCTGCGCGCCGACGCCATACTGCTGCGAAGCCGTCAGCGGAGCGATAAAGGCGAAGGACGAACCCAGGTAGCTGGGCACTTTATTGCGGGTGATCAGCAAGAAGATGATGGTGCCCAGGCCGGAGAACAGCAGCGTGGTGTTCACCGGGAATCCGGTCAGGGTGGGCACCAGCAGTGTGGCTCCGAACATTGCAACCACGTGCTGCATGCCGATGCCGATGGTGCGCGGCCAGCTCAGCCGCTCGTCCGGGGCGACAACAGCCCCGGGGCGCACTGTGCGCCCGTCTCCGTGAATGGTCCAGCCGAAAGTGTTAGTCACGAAATGCCATTATCACCCCTCCACTGATTTTTCCTGTGCCGGGGGTGCCTGGCGGGCAAAGTAGATAGCTCTCAGTGTGGCCTTGCTATTTTGAGCACCATGGAAATCATTGTGCGCCCCACCGCCGAAGAAGTAGGCGTGTCCGCAGCCGACATCATCGAACCGTTCGTGCGAAGCGGCGCGACCCTCGGCCTGGCCACGGGTTCGACCCCGACCCCCACGTACATGGAGTTGATCCGCCGCCACCGCGAGGAAGGCTTGAGCTTCGCGCAGTGCGACGCGTTCCTCCTGGACGAGTACGTCGGCCTGGAACGCTCCGACGAGCAGTCTTACTACGCCACCATCCGCCGAGAATTCACCAGCCATGTCGACATCGACGATGCAAAGGTGCAGTCTCTCGACGGCCTGTCGGCGGACACCGAGGCTGAAACCCGCAGCTACGAGCAGCGCATCGCAGCCGCCGGCGGCGTGGACGTGCAAATCCTCGGTGTGGGCGCCAACGGCCATATCGCGTTCAACGAGCCGCCCAGCGCCCTTGATTCGCGCACGCGCGAAATCAACCTGCACCCCACCACGGTGGCGGACAACGCCCGCTTCTTCGACAACGAGGACCAGGTGCCGCGCAAGGCCCTGACCCAGGGCGTGGGCACCATCATGGAGGCGCACACCATCGTGCTCATCGCCACCGGCCCGAACAAGGCCGACGCGGTCAAGGCGCTGGTGGAGGGACCGGTGTCCCCGGGCTGCCCGGCGTCGGTGCTGCAGAACCACCCGCGCACCACGGTCATCCTCGACGATGATGCCGCGGCGAAGCTCAACCGATAGCTAGCTGACTACGAACTCCGCGTACTGCTCGGCCAGGACGCGGGGCAATCGGACGTCGATACGCGTGCCTGCCTCCTCGTATTCCTCCGAGCGCACCGTGCCCTCGTCGTGGACGCGGCTGACCACGTCGCCGCGGGTGTAGGGCACCACCATGGTCACGTGCGCGTCAACGGAGTTGAGGTGCTGCTCGATGCGCGCCTCAAGCTCCTCAATCCCCTCGCCGGTCAGCGCGGAGACGAACACTGCCGTGCGGCCGGTTTTTTCAAACGCGTGGCGCAGCTCGGCCAGCACCAGCGGGTCGGCCTCGTCGATCTTGTTGACCACCACGATCTCCGGGGGCATTTCCTCGCCGGAATCGCGGGTGACCTCGGCGAGCACCTCGTTGACGGCCTCGATCTGCTTCAGCGGGAACGCATCCGAACCGTCCACGACGTGCAGCAAAAGGTCGGCGCCGGCGACCTCTTCAAGCGTGGACTTGAACGCCTCAACCAACTGCGTGGGCAGGTGGCGCACAAACCCGACAGTGTCGGTGAGCACCACGTTGCGCCCGTCCGCGAGCTTCGCCTTGCGTGTGGACGGGTCCAGGGTGGCAAACAGCGCGTCCTCCACCAGCACGCCGGCACCCGTCATCGCGTTGATCAGCGAGGACTTGCCCGCGTTGGTGTAGCCGGCAATCGCGATCTTCGGGATGGTGGAGCGCTGGCGCTGCGCGCGCTTGACCTCGCGCGCCGTGGTCATGTCGCGCAGCTGGTGGCGCAGCTTCGCCATCTCGGTGCGCAGGCGGCGGCGGTCCGCCTCAATACGCGTCTCACCGGGGCCACGCAAGCCCACGCCGCCGTTGGAGCCGGCGCGGCCGCCAGCCTGGCGCGACAGGTTGCCGCCCCAACCGCGGGTGCGGCTGTACAGGTACTCCATCTGCGCGAGGCTCACCTGGGCTTTGCCCTCTTTGCTCTTCGCGTGCTGGGCGAAGATGTCCAAGATAAGCATGGTGCGGTCGATCACCTTGATCTTTAGCGCTTCCTCAAGCGCGATCATCTGCGACGGCGAGAGCTCGCCGTCGAAAATCACTGTATCCGCGCCGGTGGCCTGCACGATCTCGCGCAGCTCCGCCACCTTGCCTGAGCCGATGTAGGTGCCCGGGTCCGGCTTGTCGCGCTTCTGGTACAGCATGTCCAGCACGTCGGCGCCAGCAGTTTTCGCCAGCGCCGCCAGCTCCCACATGCTCGCCTCCATCTCCGCAGTGGTTCCCTCAGTCCACGCGCCGACGAGGAGCACTTCCTCCAGGCGGAGCTTGCGGTACTCAACCTCGTACCCGTCGGTCTGTTCTTCAGAGCGGAGTTCGGTGGCTCCGGTAACGCTGCGGAACGCGTTGCGGTCGGCGAGGTCCAGCGCACCGACCGTGGGTTCCGCACCGGGCTGTGGCTCGTTGTGGCGAAACGCCTGTCGCAGCAGCTCGTCGTGGGTGCGCTGCTCGGGCGTCAGTTCGTCTTCAAGCAAAAAGCGATCTTTCCTGTGTGTTGAATCTGTCACTGCCATATCTACCCGATTAAACGCGGCAAGGCCCAGGATTCTTCCCGGTTGGGGCGATTGACTAGAATCTACGGCCATGAGCACAGCAGTCAGCACCGATCTTTCCGCACTCGGCTTGAGCTTTAACAAGTGGCAGGACGCGGTCGAAGCCGCGATCGCCACCGACCGCCTCGCCGTCGTCGGCGAAGTCCGGGGAGGCCAGCTGATCCAGTACACCGACCCGTCTGGCGCGCAGCTGAACATCCTGGCTGTGGAGCCGTTCGCCACCTTCGCGGGCTTCGAGTCGGTCACCCGCACTTATGCGCACATCACGCCGCTTAACGACGTCGTCGCGCTTGCCGATGTGGTCGACCCCCGCGGCAACGCCATGGCGTCGCTGACAGTGAACCTCGCGCAGGAGCCGCTGCTTGTGGACGATCCCGCGCTCGAGTGGCAGGAACTGTCCGTCACAGCCCTGGGCCTGGCGGTGGACCGCTACGAATCCACCGAGGCCTACCTGGCCCTGCACCCGGGCGCCGTTGTCGGCACCGTAGCTTCCCCCGGCGCCGAGGCCGTGGCAAGCGGCAGCGCCACCACCCCGGATGCGAGCGCCGAGTTTTCGGCCCGCGTGCTAGAGGCGGAGTACCGCACCTCCGCGCTGACCGGCCAGCGCTTCATCCACGTCTCCGTCGATGCGGCGTTCCCGTTCGACGTGTGCCTGCCCGACGGCGAGCTGCCCGCACGCGATTCCGTGATCGCGGGCACCGCCGTGATGGCCGGCTCCATTCCGACGCCTTCCGGCAGCGGCTGCGGGGGCTGCGGCGGATCCTGCGGGTGCGGCGGCCACTAGCCGTTACAGGGGCTTCCCGATGAGCTCACCGAACAGGGATCTCTCAAGAGCGCTGATCGGCGCACTCGTGCTCGCTGCCGTTGTGCTGCTGGTGTTCACGCTCAAACTGCCGGGTCTAATGCTGTCGGCTCTGCTGATCATCGGGGCAATCTTGCTCGTGCGACGCGTGCAGATTGACCCGGAGGTGCTGGCGATCCGATCGTCGCTGCAGTATGCGCGCGACGACATCGCCGAGGTGCTCGACGCCTACGAGCTGCTGCAGCACGGTGCGTCCGCTTCCGACATCGCGGACCGCACGTTGCACTACCCTGCCCTGGCCAACCCGGATAACTCGGTGCCGCAAGTCAACGAGTTTCTCCTGCGGGCTTCTTCAGCCCGCCGCTTTTTGGAGCGCATCGACGGCTACCTGGAGTCCACCTCCACCGACAAGGCGCAGTTGGAGCGCATCCTGACTGTCGCCGACGAGCGCGCCTTCGAACTGCAGGAGGCCTGGGACGACGCACGCCGGGCCGCGAAAGACATCGGCCCGGCGTAGGTCTTCGGCTTACAGCTCGTCCGCCAGCTCCCCGCGGAACACGATCGTGGACGGGCCGGTCATCGTGGCCTCGCCGCCGTCAAGCACGACCTCAACGGCCCCGCCCGGGACGTTGACGATCACGGAGCCGTTTTCGATGCCCGCGTCCGCAAGAGCCGCCTGCGCGGCGGCGACGGTACCGGTGCCGCAGGAGCGGGTCTCGCCCACGCCGCGCTCCCACACGCGCATGTGCACGCCTCCCTGATCCAGCTCCGTGAGCACCTCCACGTTCACCCCCTTGGGGAAGAACTCTGGGTCGAACTCCGGAGCCGTAAACTCCATGTCCGCAAGATCCGAAGAAGTCATACCCGGGATCACGCACGCCAAGTGCGGGTTGCCCACGTCCACGCCGATGCCGGCGAACTGGGCCTCCCCCATGGACGCGGTGGAGACGCCGGTGACCTCAACGCGGCCCATGCCCACAGACACAATCGCATCGGCACAGTCGGCAGAGATCACCCGGATGTGCTTGACGCCGGCGCGGGTATCCACGTCGAACTCGGTGGCGTCCTCCAGCCCCTCGGCCACCAGCACGTGGGCGAACGCGCGGATGCCGTTGCCGCACATCTCCGCGACGGTGCCGTCGGCGTTGCGGTAGTCCATGAACCACATGCCGTCTGTTCCCCCGCGGCGCACCACGCGCAGCAACCCGTCTCCGCCGACGCCGGCGCGACGGTCGCAGAGGAAGGCGACCTGCTCCGGGGTCACGTCGAGGGTGTCCTCAACGTCGATGAGGACGACGAAGTCGTTTTCGGTGGCGTGCGCTTTGATAAATTTCACGCCAGCGAGTCTAACGCGGCGCCCACAACGTCCGCGCCGGCCGCGTCCAGCCACACGGTTCGCGGGTCGCGGTTAAACCAGGAGCGCTGGCGGCGCACGTACCGGCGCGTGCCGGTGATCGTCTGCGCCACGGCCTCGTCTTCGGTGAGCTCGCCGTCGAGCATCGCCAGCACCTGCGCGTAGCCGATCGCGCGGCCGGCGGTGGATTCTCGCACGAGGCCGGCGTCCACCAGGCCACGTGTTTCGTCGATAAGCCCCTGCTCAAACATCATGCGCGTGCGCAGCTCGATGCGCGGGTTCAACCACTCGGCGTTCGTGCGCAGCCCCAGGATGCGCGTGCCCCAGCGGGGTGCTGCGTTCTTCGGCGGCTGCGACGCCTGGAACGGTTTGCCGGTCAGCTCGATAACCTCGAGGGCGCGCACGGTGCGGCGCGGGTCCTTGTCCTCGATGGTGCGGGCGGCAGCCGGGTCCACCTCGGCCAGCTCCGCGTGCAGCGCGTCCACGCCGATCTCGGCCAAGCGTTCCTCGTACTTCGCGCGCACGGTGGGGTCGGTGGGCGGGAACGACCAGGCGTCGATAAGCGATTGCACGTACAGCATCGAACCGCCCACCAGCACCGGCATCTTGCCGCGCGACATGATTTCTTCCACCGTCGCCACCGCGAGCGACTGGTACTCAGCCACCGAGGCGGTGCGCGTGACCTCCCAGATGTCCAGCAGGTGGTGCGGGATGCCCTCGCGCTCCTCCACGGGAAGCTTCGCGGTGCCGATGTCCATGCCTTTGTACAGCTGCATGGAGTCCACGTTGACCACTTCGCCGTCGAACTCGTGCGCCAGCGCGATGCCTAGCGCGGACTTGCCGCTGGCGGTCGGGCCCACTACTGCGATCGGTTTCATACGCTCCACTCCGCTACGTAGCGCCCCACGCCCAGGGTGTCGTCGTGGTCCAGCAATGTCGCCTTATGTGGCCGCAGCGCCGCCAGTTCGTGCCACAACGCGGGTTCGAGCAATTGCTTATCGACGACCTCCGGTTGCCCACCGTCCAGCCACCCGCACAGACGCCGGTGGTACTCCGGCGCGCCGTCGACCAGCGCGAGCGGGGCTCGCGGTGTCAGCCCGGCCGGGCCGTCTAGCACCACCACGGTCACCACGTCCGGGTCGGGGGTGCCGATCTCCCCGCGGACCTCGCGTACCTCCGGGTCCCCCAGTGCGAACCGTGCGACCAGCTCGCCCAGGTGGTTGCCCGCGCGCACGGTGATCTCCGGCCCACCCCAGGCGGTGAAGGACCCAGTGTGGGCGGTGTACCAGCGCTCATCCTGCGAGCAGACAATGTCGATGGCCCTGCCACCGGCGGTTTCTGCGAGCGCGCGGACGGCCTGTAGGAGGCGTTGCGAAGCGGCGTCGCTAGGCGAAAGCGCGAGTGCCGGCGATCCCGGCACGATCCAGAGGTTGGGTCTCACGCGCACAACCCTACCCAGCGCCCCGTTTGCTCCCCGCAGGGCGTGAAGTGCCGGTAATATCGCACGCATTGCGCAAGGCAGCCGCGACGCGCGGCACAGTGCGGCCAGGTCAAAGGCCGCGGAAAGGATGTCCACCATGACCGATTCGAACTCCACTCCGACCCCGGGCACCAAGGCGCCGTCGCCGGCAGCGATGGCGAAGAAGCCAGGGCCGCGCCCAGGGGCAGCGGCAAAGACCGTCACCCCGGCTCCCCTGCCGGCGCGCGAGCCGTCGGACCCGTCCAAGTTCGGTCGCGTTGACGACGAGGGCAACGTCTTTCTCACACGCGGCGGCGAGGAGCGTCAGATCGGCTCCTGGCAGGCGGGCACGCCCGCAGAAGGCCTGGCACACTACGGCCAGCGCTACGACGACCTGGTCACCGAGGTGGAGCTCATCGAGACGCGCCTGCGCGCCCACCCTGAGGACGCTGATGCGCTGCGCAAGTCCGCAGAGGCACTCAAGGCATCGCTTGCGGACGCGGCCGTGATCGGCGACATCGACGCCGTGGAGGCGCGTCTGGACAAGGCGATCGACGCTACCGATACCGCGCGCGAGAAGGCGAAGGAGCAGAAGGCGCAGCGCCGTCAACAAGCAATTGCCCTCAAGGAAGCGCTGGCTGCTGAGGCCGAGGACCTGGCGGAAAACTCCACGGAGTGGAAGGCCGCGGGCGACCGCATCCGCGCGATCTTGGAGGAGTGGCGCGGTATCCGCGGCATCGACCGCGCAACCGACGACGAGCTGTGGAAGCGCTACTCGCGCGCCCGCGACAGCTTCAACCGCCGCCGTGGCTCCCACTTCGCCGAGCTGGACCGCAACCGCGCGCAGGCTAGGAAGACCAAGGAAGAGCTGGTCGAGCGCGCCGAGGCGCTGAAGGACTCCACCGACTGGGGCCACACCGCCCGCGCCTACCGCGACCTGATGACGGAGTGGAAGGCCGCCGGCCGCGCCCCGCGCGAGGTGGACGACAAGCTGTGGGAGCGCTTCCGCGCGGCCCAGGACCACTTCTTCGAGGCCCGCAACGCCGTCAACGCAGAGCGCGACCGCGAATTCGAGGCCAACGCCGAGGCGAAGGACGCGCTGATTTCCGAGTACGACTCGCTGATCGACCCCGCAAAGGGCCTCGGCGCGGCGAAGGCGAAGCTGCGCGAGCTGCAGGACAAGTGGGACGAGATCGGCTTTGTCCCGCGCGGGCGCGTGCGCGAGTTCGAGGACAAGATCGGCCGCATCGAGCAGCGCGTGTCCGAGGCGGAGGATTCCCGCTGGCGCAAGACCGACCCGGCGCAGCAGGACAAGGTCAACCAGTTCCAGGTCAAGGCCGACGACTTTATCAAGCAGGCCGAGGCCGCCGAGGCCAAGGGCGACGCCACTAAGGCCGCTTCCCTGCGCGAGCAGGCGAAGCAGTGGCAGGAGTTCGCCGACGTCGCCGCCAAGGCCGTCAACGAGGGCTAGTAAGTTAGCGCGAGTGCTCCACCCCCACCTTTTCGCCCCCCGACCCGACCACGGCGATGATGCCGAGGCCGTGGTCGGGGGCTACGCCTTTTCCGCCACGTTGGCCATCCAGGACATCACGGGTCTTGCCACCTCCGGCGTGTCCGCGGCCCACATTGCCAAGCGCCTCGAGCCCTCCGCCGAGTCCGAGGCCATGCTGTTCGGCTTAGTTTCAACGCAGCACCTGCGGCCGGTCACCGACCTGGGTTACCCGGAGCTGTTCGCCGAAGACCTCGACTTCCTCGACGCCTGGCTGTTCGTCTCCCTGCCCCTACTGGAGGACCGCGGGGTGATCGAGGCGAACTTCACCTTCGACTCCGAGCTCGCGCCCCTTCCGGGCGAGCCCATCCCCGACGCGCCGTGGGAAAGCGCGCTGAAGCTTCTCGACGACCTATCGGCCCGCCTTTCCCGCCACACCCGTCAACTGTGGGTGACCCACGCCCTCGAGGCCGATGAGCCGCCGCACGTACGGGGCTACGGCTACCAGGCAGCGTTCCGGGAGGACCAGGGCACGTTTTCCGTCTCCGCGATTGAGGGGTTGCCTGATGCTGCGGATGCCGAGTTCGCGGTGGTCCAGGGCCCCGGCTTCTCAGCGCGGCGAAACGCTGCGCCTGGCGAACTGGAGCAGTTCTCCCGTTTGCTCACCTCGGCCTCGCGCGACTACCCCCGCGGCGAGCTGGTCATGGACACCATCGAGTGGGACCTCGCCCGCATTCAGGACGCCGGTGCCAGGTTGCAGGACCGTGGCGGCTCCCAGCTCACTGGCCTGGCATATGTCAACGACGAGTGCGTCGGTCTTTGCGAGGTTGTCCGGTACTTTTCGGACGACCCGAAAGTTTGCGAACTCGGTTTGATCTACCTGCTTCCCGAGCACCGCGGCCGCGGCATCGGCTCCGCACTGCTGCGCGCGTCGCTCACGCGCGCCAAAGAGACCTGGGAGGACCTGGAGACGGTCTACTGCTCCTACCCCGCCGACTCCCCCGCGGCGAACGCGATCATGAGGGGCCTTGACGCGGAGGTGGTTTCCTCCACCACCGCGTGGCAGAAACCGTAGGCAGTGCGCTCCTTGTAAATGCCGATATCGGCGTTTACAAGGTGAGCCGCCACAAAAGCCCAGGTCGCGGGTCGGCGGTCGCGCTACATGCCGATATCGGCTTTTGCGGGCTGGGGACCGGCGGCGCGGGGTTGTACCTGTTAGTCCAACGTCTTGCGGTGTCGCTCTGCTGCGCGGGCACGGCGGTCGTCGATAAGCAAAGGGTTCTCCTGCTCCCTCGTCGCGGCGCGCTGCGCGAGTGCAACCTCATCCTTGCCTTGCGCCTCGGCGCGCTGCTTAGCGACGGCCGCCTGCTCCTCGTTGCGCGACAGGATCAGCGGGAAGACCGTGAACACCACGATCACCACCGCGAGCAGGACCAGGTAGTAGCCGGGGCCACGGCTGATACCGGAGGCGTTGGAGTTGCGCAGCCACATGCCGAGCACGGAGTAGACCAGCGAGACGGTTGTGACCATCCACGCGGGAACCGCGAGTGCGAAGCGCTGCGTGGCAACTGCGAGCGTGGTCAGGACACCGACGCCGATGAGCGAGATCCACGCGAAGATGTACTCCGTGACCGCGGTCTGGGCGTCCTTCGCCGCGTCAGTGGCAGCGAGCACCTGCCATAGCGACGCCCCGCCGACGAACGGTAGGAACAGCGCCACCACGTAGATGGCCACCGCGGCGGCGAGCACCCAGCGTTTTGCGCCCATGTCCACGGTGGATGCGGCTTTCTTCTCCGCGCGGGCAAGGGATTCGGTGTTGGGCTGCGTCATGTCGCCCAACTGTAGCCCTAGCTACCGCAGCAGGCGGAATCTGCTGGAGCGGCGGCGGGCTGGCCAATCGTCGGCAGGCCAAGGCCCACACCGATGGGCGCGGTGGTGGGCACCTCTCCCCGCTCAGAGTTGTCGCCGGCCTTGGTGCGGCGGTGCTCGTGGATGCCGGAATCCGCGATCAGGTAGTGCGGCTTCGCGTCGGTGATGGTGACGGTGACGATATCGCCCGGGCGGACCTCACCGTCGATGTTGCCCTCGAGCGCGAAGTGCACCAGGCGGCCGTCGCGGGCGCGGCCGGACATGCGATGGGTGCGGTCGTTCTTGCGGCCGTCTTCTTGGACGAGGAGTTCCTGTTGCGTGCCGACGAGCTTCGCGTTCTCCTCCGCGCTGATGCGCTCCTGCAATGCGTGGAGGCGTTCGAAGCGCTCCTGGACCACAGCCTTGGGGATCTGCTGCTCCATCTCCGCCGCCGGGGTGCCGGGGCGCGGCGAGTACTGGAAGGTAAACGCGGAGGTGAAGCGGGCCTTCTCAACCACGTCGAGGGTGGCCTGGAAATCCTCTTCGGTCTCGCCAGGGAAACCGACGATGATGTCGGTGGTGATCGCGGCGTGCGGCAGCTTCTCGCGTACCTCGTCCAGGATGGCCAGGAACTTCTTGGAGCGGTAGGACCGGCGCATGTCCTTGAGCACCTTGTCGGAGCCGGACTGCAGCGGCATGTGCAGCTGCGGGCACACGTTCGGGGTCTCCGCCATCGCGTCGATGACGTCGGAGGTGAACTCCGCCGGGTGCGGGGAGGTAAAACGTACGCGCTCCAAGCCCTCGATGTCGCCGCAGGCGCGCAGCAGCTTGGAGAAGGCAGAACGGTCGCGCTCCATGTCCTCGTCGACGAAGTTCACGCCGTACGAGTTCACGTTCTGCCCCAGCAGGGTCACCTCGGAGACACCCTGATCCACCAGCGCCTTAACCTCGGCGAGGATCTCGCCCGGGCGGCGGTCCACCTCCTTGCCGCGCAGGCTGGGCACGATGCAGAACGTGCAGGTGTTGTTGCAGCCCACCGAGATGGACACCCAGCCGGCGTAGGCGGATTCGCGCTTGGCGGGCAGCACGGACGGGAAGACCTCGAGGGCCTCCACGATCTCCACCTGGGCCTCATCCTCCACACGCGCCCGGTCGAGCAACGCCGGCAGCGCAGAGATGTTGTGGGTGCCAAAGACAGCGTCTACCCACGGCGCCTTTTCAATGACGGTGTCGCGGTCCTTCTGCGCCAGGCACCCGCCGACGGCGATCTGCATGCCGGGGTGGTCGGCCTTGACGTTCTTCAGCTGTCCGAGCGAGCCGTAGAGGCGCTTGTCAGCGTTCTCGCGCACCGCGCAGGTGTTGAAGACCACCAGGTCGGGCTCCTCGCCGGCATCGGCCGCGACGTAGCCCGCGTCTTCGAGCATGCCGGAAAGACGCTCGGAGTCGTGCACGTTCATCTGGCAGCCGAACGTGCGCACCTCGTAGGTGCGGGGATTGCTGTTTTGGGTGGTGCTCGCCGTAGTCACGGCGAGACAGTCTAACCAGGTGAGCTACAACCGCGAAATGACGTCTGCCAGCCCGTCGATCTGCGCGTCGGTGTGGGTGGCCATCACCGTCACCCGCAGCATCGCAGCACCGCGCGGGACGGTTGGCCAGCGGATGGCGGGCACGAAATACCCGGCCTCGCGGAGTGCGGCCGACGCGTTGACTGCCTGCGTCTCGTCGCCGATGGGCACCGGGATGATCGGACTTTGCCACTCGCCCATCCCGAGGTGGCCGGCCAGACGGCGGATGTTGCGGTGCAGCGCAGGCACCGGACTGTCTTCGCCCTCAAGCACGCCGATGGCCGCCGAAACGGCCGCGCACGTGGCCGGCGTGGACGAAGTGGAGTAGACGAAGGTGCGGGCCTTCTGCCGCAGCAGCGCAGCCACTGGTGCGGAGGCAGCCACTGCCCCGCCTTCGACGCCGAGCGCCTTTGATGAGGTGGCTACGAGGATGTCCGGATGGTCGTCGACAAGCGAAAAGTGCTCCGTGATGCCGCGGCCCGTCGCGCCGAGGGTGCCGGTGCCGTGCGCGTCGTCGACCATGAGGGCGGCGCCGCGGGCGTGGCAGACTGCGAGGAGTTCGGGGACGGGCGCGAGGGTGCCGTCCATGGAAAACAACCCGTCGGTGACCACGATTGCTTCTCCGGAATGGCCTCGCAACAGCTCGTCGACGTGCGCCGGGTCGCGGTGGCTGTACACGCGCACCGTGGCACCCTGCGCCTTGGCCAGGCGGCAGCCGTCGATGATGCTGGCGTGATTGCGCTCGTCCGAGACGATGAGCGTGCCCGGGCCGGCGAGCGCCTGCAGCACGCCGGCATTCGCCATGAACCCGGCGGAGAAGAACACGGAGTCCTCGTAACCGAGGAATCGGGCGAAATCGTGCTCAACTTGCGCGTGCAGGTCCGTGGTGCCGGTGGTCAGGCGCGATCCGCCGGGGCCCGCGCCGAAGCGGTTGAGCGCGTCAGCGGCTGCTCTGGTGACGGCGGGGTGTTCGGCCAGCCCCAGGTAGTTCGAGGAGCTGAACAGCACGTACTCGCGCCCATCGATGGTGGCTACCGGGGTCTGGCCAGTGCGAAAGATTGCGGGGGTGCGCTCAAGGCCTTGGCTGCGCCAGGTGTCGCTCTGTTGCTTGGCGGCGCTATCGAGCCAGCTCATTTGGCCTCCCCAACCAGCACGGGGGTGTGCTCGAGGTAGTCAATCAGGTCCGCAGGGTCGTCGGTGTCCACGACAAACAGGCGCCCGCCCATTTCGGAGCCGACCGGCTTCATGTTGGGCACGCGCAGGTACCCCATCTCTCTGGAGGCCACATAGCCGGTGGTGTAGTCCGGATCGTCCGAGAAGCAGACCTCGGCGAGCATAGCCGGGTGGTGCGCCACCTTGGAAGCGAGCACGAGCGCATCGGTCACGCGGGTTTTGCCGGAGTGCGTCTCTGGGCGCTCCCCTGTGGCGGTGGCGGCGTCCATGGAGGTCACCCGCACGCCGCGGGCGTGATCCGGTTCGAGGCGTGCACCGGTTGTCGCGTGGAAGAGGATGGCCCCGCGCATGTCGCGCACGCCGGTGAGCAGCTCCCATGCTTCGGCGGCGTGCGGGGTCAGCGGGGCGAGCGCGTCGATCACGGTCTCGCGGGCCTCTGCCGGGTCTGCGCAGTGCGCCTCCCTGATTGGCAACGCCGGGATATGTGCCACTTCGCCGTCGATGGCGGTCACCGTCACTGTGATTGAATCCGGCTTTCCCTTGCCGTGGGCCAACGCGCGAGTGCCCATCGCGGCGCACACGTCTGGAACCTCGCGCTCCTCCACGATGCGCTCGGCGCCGGAGATGTGGGAGCCGAGCGCGCTGGAGCGCATCTTCACGCTGAACAAAGCCATGCGGTTAAGTCTAGGAGACCGCCTTGAACACCGTTCAGTGTTTCGGTCTACTCCTCGCACTCTGCGATGCGCGCGTCCAGTTCCTCGCGGGCGATACGAAGCGCCATTCCCTGGTTGAAGCCGCGCCGGGCCAACGCGCCAACGACGCGGCGCAGGTGCTTGTCGTACTCGGCGCGGTCTACAGGAGCCGCTTTGACCTTCCGCGCGGACTTCTCCGCAACCGCGCGCGCGGTGTGCTCCTCGTCTTCGTCGGAGATCTGCTCCAGGGCTGCGGCGCGGTCCGCTCCCCCAACGCCCTTGTCGCGCAGCTCCATATCCAACGCGCGGGCGGACTTGCCGCGACGGGCGGCGCGCTGGCGCACCCACTCGTGGGCGAACTGCGCGTCGTTGATAAGGCCGGAGCCGGCAAGATCGTCGAGGACTTCGTCTACAAGCTGCGGCTCGAACTCGGCCTTGATCAGCCGCTCGCGTAGCTCCGCGCGGGAGCGCGCACGCTGATCAAGCAGGCCGAGCGCCCGCTTGCGCACGGGAGCCAGGGCCTCCTCGTGTGTCCGGTCGAAAAGACCGGTGCCCGGCTCGTAGGCGTCAAGCACCGCCTGGAGCCGGGCAACCTTGTCCGCGTCCGCCAACTACTTCTCCGCGGTTGCGGGTGCCGCCACGTCGTCCTCGTCATCGAAGTCGATGTTCGGCACCATATCCACCGGCTCGTCCGTCAGCTCGTCGGACGCGTTGGCGTACTTGCCCACGCCGAGTGCGCGGAAGATCTTGTCCTCGATCTCGTTGGCCAACTCCGGGTTCTCCTTGAGGAAGATGCGGGCCTTCTCCTTGCCCTGGCCCAGCTGGTCGCCCTCGTAGGTGAACCAGGAGCCGGACTTTTTCACGATGCCGTTTTCCACACCCATGTCGATGATGGAACTCTCACGCGAGATGCCCTCGCCGTACATGATGTCGAACTCGGCGATCTTGAACGGCGGGGAAACCTTGTTCTTCACCACCTTCATCTTGGTGCGGTTGCCAATGGAGTCCTGGCCGTCCTTCAGCGTCTGAATGCGGCGGACATCGCAACGCACGGATGCGTAGAACTTCAGCGCCTTACCGCCGGTGGTGGTCTCCGGCGAGCCGAACATCACGCCGATCTTCTCGCGCAGCTGGTTAATGAAGATGGCAGTGGTGCCGGAGTTGTACAGCGCACCGGTCATCTTGCGCAGCGCCTGGGACATCAGGCGGGCCTGCAGGCCGACGTGGCTGTCGCCCATTTCGCCCTCGATCTCCGCCTTCGGGGTCAATGCGGCCACCGAGTCGATCACAATCATGTCGATCGCGCCCGAGCGCACCAGCATGTCCGCAATCTCGAGCGCCTGCTCGCCGGTGTCCGGCTGGGACACCAGCAGGTTGTCGGTGTCCACGCCGAGCTTGCGCGCGTAGTCCGGGTCGAGGGCGTGTTCCGCGTCGATAAACGCCGCGATGCCGCCGCCGCGCTGCGCCTCCGCAATCGCATGCAGCGCCACGGTGGTCTTACCGGAAGATTCCGGCCCGTAGATCTCCACGATTCGTCCGCGCGGCCAACCACCAATGCCGAGCGCGACGTCGATGGCGGTGTTGCCGGAAGAGATGGACTGGATCGGCGGGCGGTTCTCATCGCCCAAGCGCATGACAGCGCCCTTGCCGTAGTCCTTCTCAATCATTGCCAGCGCTGCATCGAGCGCATTCTTGCGGTCGTTGCCGGCCGAAGCCGCGGACTTCTTCTTCGTTGCCATGTGGTGTTTCTACCTCCAAGTATTCGGCGGCGCTGGGCGCGTCGCGTGCACAGTTTCTTAGTTAGACGTATCGCCATACCGCTTCGGTTCCATTGAACTCAAAGAAATTTTCCAAGCGGAAACACGGCACACTGTAGAACGCGACGGCGACACGCCAGAGAATACACGCAAACGTGTTCGAAATTCAACGACACGCCGGGGCAGCGGAGCCGTCGATAAGCAACGGCTCCTAGGTGCCCGGGCGATCGACCCCGAGGCGGCGCTCCTCCGGGACATCGAACGCGTCGCAAAGCCCGCGCCACGCGTCGCGCGGATCCACACCGGCATCGATGAGCTGCGCAGACGTCTGCTCAAACCCGGGCAGCACCTGGGTCTGGATGATCCACTGCGCACGCTCCGAGCCGAACTCGTCCTGCACAAGCTGGTGAAACTCCGTCAAACGCATGCGCCCGACAGTACACGCCACCCGTCGCGGTACACTCCCGCGCATGAAGAAAAACTCTACAGCGCAGGATATCGCGCTAATCGCGGTCTTCGCCGCCATCGTCATCGTGCTGGGCTTCGTGTCCATCCCCGTCGGCGCGGCCGGCGTGCCCATTGTGCTGCAGAACGCCGCCGTGATCCTTGCGGGCCTCGTGCTGGGGTGGCGCCGCGGGTTCTCCGCCGCGGCGATCTTCCTGCTGGTGGGCCTCGCGCTGCCGGTGCTCGCGGGCGGCCGCACGGTCATCTCCGCTCTCGGTGGTCCGACCGTGGGCTACCTGGTCGGCTACCTTGTCTCCGCCGCCGTCGCCGGCGCGGTCGCGTACACCGCACCGTTCCGCTCGAACAAAACGGCGAGCATCGGAATCCTCATCCTCGCCGGCTACCTGGCCCTGTTTTTCCAGTACCTCTGCGGCGTGTTCGGCCTGATGTGGCGCGCTGACATGAGCTTCGGCGCAGCCTGGGCGGCGCAGGTGCCGTTCCTGCTGCCGGACGCCGGCAAGGTCGCGCTCATGATCGCCATCGCGTTCGCCGTGCACCAAGCGTTCCCGGATCTGCGCGGGGCCCGTAAGTAAACGCCATGCCCCTCATCGAGTTTCGCAGCGCTGCCGTCGCGTATGACGGCGAGCAGATCCTCGCGCCGCTCACCGTGAGCCTGTCGGAGCAGCGCATCGGCATCATCGGCTCCAACGGCTCCGGCAAATCCACCACCGTGCGCCTGATCAACGGCCTCATCGAGCCGACATCGGGGCAAGTGCTTTACGACGGGCTCACGCCCGACAAACGCGGCAAAGACATCCGCAAACGCGTCGGATTTGTCTTCTCCGACGCCGAATCCCAAATTGTCATGCCGCGCGTTTCCGACGACGTGGCGTTTTCCCTGCGCCGCTTCAAACTGCCGCGCGAGGAGGTCAAACGACGCGTAACAGAAGCGCTCGAGCGCTTCGATCTAGCCGACCGCGCCGAGAACTCCCCGCACACCCTCTCCGGCGGCGAGAAGCAGATGCTCGCGCTGGCCTCCGTGCTGGTGATCGAGCCGGACACGATCATCGCCGACGAGCCCACCACTCTGCTAGACCTGCGCAACCGCCGCCGCATCGTGCGCGAGCTGATGTCGCTGGACCAGCAGCTGATCGTGGTCACCCACGACCTGGAAATGCTGCGCGGATTCGACCGCGTTCTGGTCATCGACGACGGAGCCTTGGCCTACGACGGCGGCCCCGACGCGGCAATCGCCTTCTACACCGACCTGATGGATGCGAAGCCGTGATCCGCGAACTGCCCCTCGGCGTATACGTGCCGGGGACGACTCTGCTGCACCGCACGGGTGCAGCGCTGAAATTCGTGTTGCTCGTGGCATTCATCATCGGCGTCACCGCGTTGCCGACGCAGCCATGGCACGCTGTGGCCGCCCTCGCGTTCGTGTTGGCGCTCTACGTATGGGCACGGATCCCCGCCCGCGTAGCGTGGCGCCAGCTAGTGCCGTTGGTGCCCGTGCTGGCTTTCTTCGGCGCGTTCATGGTGTGGCAAAACGGCGTTGCCTCTGCGCTCACACTGCTGGTCGGGCTGCTTGCCACCATTGCTGCGGCAAACCTGTTGACGCTGACCACCCCGGTCGAGGAACTCCTCACCGCGCTGGACCGCGCCCTGTCCCCCTTCGGTCGCGCGGGCGAACTGATCTCTTTGACCATCGCGCTCACGATCCGGCTTATCCCCCTCACCCTCGCCACGGCGAACGAGGTGCTCGACGCGCGCAAGGCCCGCGGTGTCGGGTTCTCCTTCACCGCATTCGGCATCCCGTTGGTGATTCGGTCTGTGCGCCGCGCGAAGATGATGGGAGAAGCGCTCATGGCCCGCGGAGCCGTTGATTAGCACCTGCTTAACGACGACGTTCCGCCCGGCCCCTGCTGTGAGGGACCGGGCGGAACGCGCTGAGACGGGCTAGCTATTAGTTACTGCTACCTGCGGAGCTACCTTCACCGCCACCACATGCATTGACAATGCTGACGATTGCAAGGACACCAAGTGCCGCCGCTGCCAAGCCGCCCGCGATCATGCCGATCTGCGGATCAACCTGCGGGAGCATCTGCTGCGCCTGATCCCTCAGTGCATGGAGTGAATCCTGAACGCCTGCCGGCAGCGGAAGGTCGACCTGCGATGCAATCCCCAGCGGGATCAGCGCCACAAGCGGAAGCGACCATCCGGTCAGCGCAGCGACGCACTTGCCGTCCAACGACGACCCCTGAGACTCCGCCGGTGCCGTTGCTGTCTGGGTCACCGTGGTGAGCGGGTGCTCGGTCGATGTTTCAGGAGCGGCCTCCACCTCGAAACGGACTTTTTCAACGATCGTAGAGTTTCCGGTCGTCGTCACCACTTCCGCGGTGTAGTTGCCGGGCTTTGCAACCCTGCCCGCAATGACGTTGTCCTCGGGGCGGAACTCGAGGCCCTCCGGCAGGTCGTTAACCTCGACGATTGCCCCATTAGCCGCAGCCACCCGGTAGTACACATTTGTTTCACCCGCAACAATCTTCGTCAGATTCGGAGCGGTACGCGTCGTCGTGACAGGTGCATCAACGTCGACTGCGTCCTGGTCCGATTGAACCGTGGATGTCGGCGTCACAGTCTCGGTCTCCGAGCGACCGGCGACAGTGGTTGTGACTGGGGCTGCGGTAACCGTGGTGGTTTGTGCCGTATTCGTTACTGTCTCCGTCACCGCATCAGCTGTTGCCACCGGCGTGACATCAACTTGCTCCGTCACCGTCGGCGTGACCGTCTCAGCCTTAGCCGAAGACGTCTGCGTCGCAGTCACCGCCGCAGCAGTGGTCACCGGCGTTTCGGTGACCTTCTTCGTCTCCGTGGGCACCACAGTCTTTGTCGCAGCCGTCTCCGTCTGCGTTTCAGTCACCGCCGCAGCAGTGGTCACCGGCGTTTCGGTGACCTTCTTCGTCTCCGTGGGCACCACAGTCTTTGTCGCAGCCGTCTCCGTCTGCGTTTCAGTCACCGCCGCAGCCGTCGTCGTCGGAGTCTCGGTGGCTTTCTTCGTCTCCGTGGGCACCACGGTCTTCGTCGCAGCCGTCTCCGTCTGCGTCGCAGTCACCGCCGCAGCCGTCGTCGTCGGAGTCGTGGTCACCTTCGTCGTCTCCGTGGGCACCACGGTCTTCGTCGCTGCCGTCTCCGTCTGCGTTGCAGTCACCGCCGCAGCCGTCGTCGTCGGAGTCGTGGTCACCTTCTTCGTCTCAGTCGGCGTCACGGTAACCTCCGGCGCGCTCACTGTCGTATACACGACGGTTGCCGCAGCCGTCGTCGTCGGCGTCTCGGTCACCTTCTTCGTCTCCGTCGGTGTCACGGTCTTCGTCGCAGCCGTCTCCGTCTGCGTCGCAGTCACCGCCGCAACCGTCGTCACCGGCGTCTCGGTCACCTTCTTCGTCTCCGTGGGCACCACGGTCTTCGTCGCAGCCGTCTCCGTCTGCGTCGCAGTCACCGCCGCAACCGTCGTCACCGGCGTCTCGGTGACCTTCGTCGTCTCCGTCGGCACCACGGTCTTCGTCGCAGCCGTCTCCGTCTGCGTCGCAGTCACCGCCGCAGCCGTCGTCGTCGGAGTCGTGGTCACCTTCGTCGTCTCCGTGGGCACCACGGTCTTCGTCGCAGCCGTCTCCGTCTGCGTCGCAGTCACCGCCGCAGCCGTCGTCGTCGGAGTCGTGGTCACCTTCTTCGTCTCAGTCGGCGTCACGGTAACCTCCGGCGCGCTCACTGTCGTATACACGACGGTTGCCGCAGCCGTCGTCGTCGGCGTCTCGGTCACCTTCTTCGTCTCCGTCGGTGTCACGGTCTTCGTCGCAGCCGTCTCCGTCTGCGTCGCAGTCACCGCCGCAGCAGTGGTCACCGGCGTTTCGGTGACCTTCGTCGTCTCCGTGGGCACCACGGTCTTCGTCGCAGCCGTCTCCGTCTGCGTCGCAGTCACCGCCGCAGCAGTGGTCACCGGCGTTTCGGTGACCTTCGTCGTCTCCGTGGGCACCACGGTCTTCGTCGCAGCCGTCTCCGTCTGCGTCGCAGTCACCGCCGCAGCAGTGGTCACCGGCGTTTCGGTGACCTTCGTCGTCTCCGTGGGCACCACGGTCTTCGTCGCAGCCGTCTCCGTCTGCGTCGCAGTCACCGCCGCAGCAGTGGTCACCGGCGTTTCGGTGACCTTCGTCGTCTCCGTGGGCACCACGGTCTTCGTCGCAGCCGTCTCCGTCTGCGTCGCAGTCACCGCCGCAGCAGTGGTCACCGGCGTTTCGGTGACCTTCGTCGTCTCCGTGGGCACCACGGTCTTCGTCGCAGCCGTCTCCGTCTGCGTCGCAGTCACCGCCGCAGCCGTCTTCGTCGGAGTCGTGGTCACCGTGGATGTGATCGTCGGCGTCTCAGTGACGGTCGTAGGTTCGGTACTCACCGTGGTTGTCACCGCGGTGTCAGTAGTAGTCACGGTCGGAGTCACAGTCTCGGTGACCGCCGGGACCGTGACGGTTGTCGGAGCAGCGCTCGTAGTGGTGTTGCCCGAAGTCACCGTTGGGGTCGGCTGTTCTGCGGGCGTACAAGACTCCGTCCGCTCTGCTTCTGCAGCGCGCAACGCCAGGCCGTTGTTCGGATCATTTGGAGCATCATCAGACCACAAGAAACGGGTAACCACGGTACGCTGCCCATCGACAGTGCACTCCCCAATCTTCTCGTACGTGCCATAGCCCTCATTTGCAAAGTTTTCCATGAGGACGGGTCGTGCTTGAACCCCAGATACCTCATGCGCGGTTGTACCGTCGAAGGAAACGACTACAGAAAGGCCGTCGCAGGCTTCGTCGCAAAGCACGCGAAGCTCCTTGCTATTCGCGTTGTAATCCAACGCCATGACGCTGCGCAGCTCAGGGTTTTCGTACTTGCCAACCTCTTCGAACTCCCCGTTAGGCTGCAGGCGAACAAAGTGGACGAAGCCCGTGTACTCCACACCCACCGCGTACACATCAAGGTCCGGCAAGTAGGCGATGGCTTCCAAACCAAAGTTCGGTGGTACTTCACCAGTGATTGAATTGAGGTTCCACTCGCCAGTCACCTTGCCCCGGGAAGGGTCAAACTCGAGGATGGACGGGCGGGAGGGGCCAGAACCGTCACGCTCGGTGGCAATGTAGATCTTGCCGTCCTTACCTACGGTCACGCCTTCCGCGTCCGGATTCCCTGCACCATTTTCATAGGTGAGAGTCCATTCGTTCTTCTTGCTGTAGATCTTCTTGTCCTCGTCGTACTCCAGCTCAAACAGGCGCCCCGGGTTGTTGTTCACAATCCAGGCGTTACCGTTGCCGTCGAAATCTACGCCCGAGAAGTTCTCGCCCGCGAATCCGCCGACCGTATTGATTGAGTTGACCTCATCCGGCCACGGTTCACCCTCCGGCCATACGAGTTCCTCAGCGTTCTTTCCGTCCTTTGTCACTTTCGCAAGAGCGACGAGATCACCCTCGCCATCTGGGGTGCGCCCCCAGGAGAAGCGAGTGTGCGACGTCCAGCTCACTTCGTCGAATGGCTTGTTGTCGTCTGGCCTGTACAGACGCGCACTGTCAGCCTCACCAAGCCCGAACCCCTTCGAACCGTCGGGAGTATCGACTTCGGTGTAGAACGAGTAGTACCCGCCCGGTTGGATCACCGTATTCTTCGGGAACACAATCGGTGTGCGCCCCTGTTTGTCGTCTGCAAACTTCCAGCCCGAGATGTCCACCGGCGTATCGCCCGCGTTGTACAACTCCACCCAATCAGCAACAAAGTCGCCCTTGGTCTGGATCTCATTGATCCTGATCTTGCCAGTGTTCGAAGGCTTTTGGCTTGTCGACGACGGCACCTCCGACGGGTTCGGCTCCTCGTCCTCCACCCCGCAGGGAGCGGCATTGGCGTCACCCTTGGACTTCGCCGAGGACATCTTGAAGTCGTTGTTGGCTTCCGAGTAGCGGGACCACGACGTCGCCGCCCCCTCGCACACCGGGCTTTCCGTCCAGCCGAACTCATCAACTAGCTCTCCTGCAGCCGTCTTGAGAGTCAGGCTGTCCTTAGCGCTGAGCCCGAACCCATCAGTGCCATCTGGGACTACGCCGCCCTCTTTCCCGTCCGGAGTCAAAACGTAATAACCGCCTGCGGGAATGATCGTATTCGGTGCAAAGGTGATGTAAGTGTTGCCCTTGCCATCGCCACTATCGACGACCACCCAATCGCCGATATTTACCGCCTTGTCGCCGTTATTCACCAACTCGATGAAATCGACGCCGTCCGTCGTGATCTCATTGATAAAGACCTTGTCAAAATCGGACTTGGCGTTAGCGCTTTCACGAGTCGGCCCGTCCGTGATCTGCCATTTTCCAGTCATGTCCGGCACCAAGCCTCGTGAGGTGTGAACACCATCCCTCATGCCGTGAGACGACCACTTCTTTTCGTCGATCTGGTTGCCCTTCTCATCCTTGATGGTGATCTGATCGTCGCCACCAAGGCCGAACCCTTTAGATCCATCTGGAGTGACGCCCGTGCCATCGGTGTAGAAAGCGTAGTACCCGCGCGCCGGAATGACGGTGTTCTTTGGGAATGTGATCGGCTTGCTGCTCTTCCCACTGTCAGTGGCGGTCCAGCCCGAAATGTCAATGTCGTTGTCGGTTGGATTGGCCAGCTCCACCCAGTCGCCGATCGGGTCAGAGTTGGTGACCACCTCATTGATGACGATGTCAGTCGACGCTGCTGCCGCTGCCACGGGCACCGACGCAAAACCAGACACGAGCATCACGGTAAATGGCACAGCAAATTGACGCGCACGGGAACTACTTCTCACGGGAGCTTCCTCCTTGGGAAAGTCTCATAACAAACTTGGAAAACGTTTGGAAAAGTAGTATGTTTGCGTGAATTTGCTCGAACGTCCAAGTGAATAAAACTTGAACAATTAAATAAACCCCGGGAAACATCCCGGGGCCACAAAAACTAGCTGGTATCTAAGCGTCGCCGCGCAGCTCACGCATGCGCTGAGCAACCGCGTCGTCGGCGACGTCAGCACCGGTCGGCGCGGCGGAACCAGTCTGCTGCGAGTTGCCCTGCTCGATGGCCTGCTTCTTGCGGGAGGTCAGCTCGCCCGCCATCTCGGCGCGTAGCTGCTCCAGGCGGCCGTGGCCAGCCATCTGAATGCCGGCCTGCTCGACCTCAGCCATGCGCCCCTCAATGGAGTTCTGCGCCAGCTCGGCGGCACCCAGTGCGTTGGCGTAGCGGCGCTCGATCTTGTCGCGAACCTGGTCCAGGTTCGGGCCGGAGGCGGTAATGGAGTTCATGGACTGCATGGTCTCCGACACCTTCTCCTGCATCTTCGCCTGCTCCAGCTGGGACAGCAGCTTGGAGCGCTCTGCCACCTGCTGCTGCAGGTGCGCAGAGTTGCGCTCGACGGCCTGTTTGGCCTGTGCTGCCTGCTGCAGCGCCTGATCGTGCAGCTGCTTAGTGTCCTCAACACCGGCTTCAGCGGTCACCAGCTGTGCAGCGAAGGCCTCTGCGGCATTCTCGTACTCCTGCGCCTTCTGCGCGTTGCCCTCACCGCGTGCCTTGTCGGCGAGCTGGAGCGCCTGGCGCGCGTTCGCCTGCAGCTTCTCGACGTCCTCCAGACGGCGGTTGAGCTGCATCTCCAGCTGGCGCTGGTTACCAATCACGGCAGCGGCCTGCTGGGACAGTGCCTGGTGCTGACGCTGTGCGTCGTTAATGGCCTGCTCGATCTGGACCTTGGGGTCTGCGTTTTCTTCGATCTTGTTGTCGAAGAGCGCCATCAGGTAGTTCCAGAACTTAGTAAAGGGATTCGCCATGGCTAAAGCACCGTGACCTTTCTGTCAGTAGATTGCCTTAAACGCCAACCACTGTAGTCGCGGATTGCCAGCTACGCTTCTGCGGCGGCCGGCGTCGTGCGCTCCAGCTCTTCGGTGAACGAGTGCAGCGACATATTCGCTACAGCCTCCAGCAAAACCTCGGAGACAGTAGTGCCCAACGCCTCGCACAGGGAAGCCAACAGCTCGGAAGACACCTCTTTGCGCCCCCGCTCCAACTCGGAGATGTAGCCGGAGGAAACCCGCGCCTCTTTCGCCAGCGCGCGCAGTGTCACACCCTTGTCTGCGCGGAAGGCACGAAGCGACATTCCGAGTGCCTCGCGGAACAGCGGCTCGCGGGATGCAGTACGGGCGGCATCGGACGGCGCAACCGGCAGGTCGACCGGGGAGTCGTAGAGCAAAGTAGTAGTGGTCATCAATTCCTCCAACGACTCGCCGCTTAGTTTTGTTCCCGCACGCCCGTCAGCGCACCGACCAGCGCGGCCTCCACCGCCAAGCGACGGACCTCGTTGCGCTGCCCCGACAGCACACGCACCGGCACCGCAGCTCCCGGCATGAGCGCGTACTGGCCAACCGCGGGATCGAGCAGCTCCGCCGCCTGCGACGAGGCGGTCCACTTCGGCCCGGCCAGCCCGATCCACACCGTGCCGGCGGGCACGTCGTCCTGCGCGTCGGGGCCCGCCACGCCAGTCAGCGCCACAGCCCAATCAGCGCCGCAGACGCGCCGTGCCCCGCGCGCCATCTCGCGCGCGACGGCCGCGGAGACCACGCCTTCGCTCTCGATCAGGTCCGCCGGCACGTCCGCGAGCAACGTCTTCAGCTCCGGCGAGTACGTCACCAGCCCACCGACCAACACGTCCGAGGCACCGGGCACATCAGCCAACGTCGCCGAAGCGAGGCCGGCAGTGAGCGATTCGCAGAAGGCGATGGTCTGGTGGCGGGAGCGAAGCTCGTCGATAAGCAATTGCGCAGTAGTCACTTGTTCACCTTCCCTGCATCAACCAAATACTGCACGCCCGTGACCACAGTGACCGCTACCGCCAGCAGCATCACCACGAACGTCGGCGTGTCCATCCATGCAGGCAGCGGGCACAGATACAGCCCCACAGCGAGGCTTTGCAGCGCGGTCTTGAGCTTGCCACCCTTCGACGCCGGCACAACCTTCCCGCGGCGCAGCATCACCATGCGCCAGACCGTAATGCCCAGCTCACGGACCACAATGACCACCGTCACCCACACCGGCAACGGGCCGGCGATATTCAGGGTGACCAGCGCGGTGATCATCAACGCCTTGTCCGCGATCGGGTCGGCGATTTTACCGAAGTCCGTGACCAGCCCGCGGGCGCGCGCGATGTCGCCGTCGAGCTTGTCGGTGATCATGAGCGCGACGAACAACCCGAACGCCCACCACCAGCGCTCAGTAAGCACCAGCCAGGCAAAAACGGGAATGAACAGGATCCTCAGCGAGGTCAAAATGTTCGGGAGGTTCCAATTCGACTGCTTGTCGGGTTGCATCACAGCCTCCACCATACCCATGCGACGGTGCGCTCTTAGACTGCCCTACATGAAGTATTTCGCAGCCACGTACACCTACGGTGAGCAATCGCTTGTCGACGACACACGTCCCGCCCACCGCGAATTCATCGCTTCCCAGCTGTCGCTGGGCCGCATCGTCGGCTCCGGGCCACTCGCGGGCGCCGAGCAGGCCCTGATCATCCTGCAACTGCCGGACACGGCGACGGAGGCGGACGCCTCGGCCATATTGGACGAGGACCCCTACATGGTCGCAGGGGCCCTCGCGGCGCGGGACATCCGGGGGTGGAACCCGGTGTCGAATATCTTCAGCTAGGGGTTCGCTGGTTAGCCCTTGCGGGTCAGCCCTTGCGTCCGCCGCGGGCGACGTCGAGGTGGTCCGTGTCGCGCGAACCTGTCGCGGTGTGATCGCCCTTGCCGGAGGTAGCCGGGTCGTCGATCCATTCCACGTGGTGGCCGTGCTTGTCCACCTTGCGGCGGTTTCCGTGGTCGTCGTAGTCGACGTGGTAGTTGTTCTCCTCCGGATCCCGGCGGCCCGCCTTGACGTCGGCACGGTCCTTGATCACCGAGGCAATCGCGGTGATCGCGAGCACGCCGACGATGACCAACAGCGAGGCGACAGTACCGACCTCCGGCACGTCGAGCCCCTCGCCGCCGTTGATGAACGACAGGTTGTTCTCGTGCAGCGCGTGCAGCAGCAGCTTCACGCCGATGAAGCCAAGCACCACCGCGAGGCCGTATGGCAGGTACACCAGGCGGTCAAGCAGGCCGTTGAGCAGGAAGTAGAGCTGGCGCAGGCCCAGCAGCGCGAACGCGTTGGCGGTGAACACGAGGAAGGATTCCTGGGTGATGCCGTAGATCGCCGGGATGGAGTCGAAGGCAAACATGACGTCGATAAACCCGATCGACAGCAGGGCGACGAACAGCGGCGTGACAGCCTTCTTGCCGGCCTGAGTCCTCGAAACGAGCCGGTCGGAGTGGTACGACTTGGTCACCGGAATGACCTTGCGCAGCGTCTTGACCACGAACATATCGTTCGGGTCCGGGTCCTCCTGGTCGGTGACTTCGTCGTAGACCAGCTTGATGGCGGTGTAGATGAGGAAAGCGGCGAAGATGTAGAACACGTCCGACCACGCCTCGATGATCACGGCGCCAAGCAGGATGAAAATGAGGCGGAACACCAGCGCCATGACAATGCCGATGAGCAGCACCTTCTGCTGGTACGCGCGAGGGATCTTGAACGAGCCCATGATCAGGGCGAAGACGAACAGGTTATCCACCGACAGCGACAACTCGGTGATGTAGCCGGTGAAGAACTGCACGGCGTGCTCGGAGTCCCACAGCCACCAGACCAGCCCGCCGAACAGACACGCCATGGACATGTAGAACAGCGCCCAGCCGCCCGACTCCTTCATCGTCGGCTCGTGCGGGGTGCGCACGTGCGAGACGAAGTCGAAGATGAAAAATCCCAGGATCACCGCCGAGGTGATCAGCCAAATGTAAAGGGGCACATGCATAAGTAAGCCTCCGGTCAGCGTTGCGTAAAAGACCGGAGGTCTCCCCCACCACTGTGGGCGGTCCGGACCGGGGCTATCGCCTGACGACGGCACCGTGCTGACGATCCTGGACACTTCCGGGGTACTCCCCTCCAAGCGCGTTTCACACTACACCACGCGGCGGCGTGCCGCGTCCGCCGCCGCGCACCGCCCTGTACCGCTCCGGGCCCGCCCCACCTTCCGCGTAGATGCTTACCCCAGGATGCTTACTGCCCGAGGATGCTTACTTCTAAACGCTTACTTCTCGAGATATCGAGGGCCTCGGCGGGTGCACCACTCGATGGATAAGCATCCTGGGGTAAGCATCTAGCCCCGGTAAGCATCCTGGGGTAAGCATCTACGGCGGGGTTCTGCGTCCGCCAGCTAGAACGCTCCTCCGGTCGGGTTGTACGTCGCGGTGACGGTCCGGGTGTCGGCGTCGCCGTCCGCACCAGAGCCACCCGCATCGGAGCCACCCGCGCCGGAATCTGAACCGTTGGCGTCGCCGGCGCCGTCGTCAAGCTGCACGTCCTTCGGAGCCTCGGCCGGGTCCGCGCCCTTGATCATCCAGATGATGGTCTCCAGCTCCTCGGGCTTGACCAACACGTCGCGGGCCTTGGAGCCTTCGGACGGGCCGACCACACCGCGGGATTCCATGAGGTCCATCAGGCGGCCGGCCTTGGCAAAGCCGATGCGCAGCTTGCGCTGCAACATCGAGGTGGAGCCGAGCTGGGAGGTGACCACGAGCTCGACGGCCTCGAGCAGGTCGTCCATGTCCTTGCCGATGTCGTCGTCGATGACCTTGGCTTCGGCCTGCTTGTCCTCGGTGACGCCCTCGACGTAGTCGGGCTCGTCCTGCTGCGCCTTCGCCGCCTCGACAACGGCCTGGATCTCTTCGTCTGAGACGAACGCGCCCTGCAGACGCTGCGGCTTGCCGGCACCCTGCGGGATGAACAGGCCGTCGCCCATGCCGATGAGCTTTTCGGCGCCGCCCTGGTCCAAAATCACGCGGGAGTCGGTCAGCGAGGACGTCGCAAAGGCGAGGCGCGACGGCACGTTCGTCTTGATCAGGCCGGTGACCACGTCCACGGACGGTCGCTGGGTCGCCAGCACCAGGTGGATGCCCGCCGCACGCGCCTTCTGGGTGATGCGCACGATGGATTCCTCGATCTCCTTCGGCGCGGTCATCATCAGGTCGGCCAGCTCGTCCACAACGCACACGATGAACGGGTACGGCCGCATTTCGCGCTCGGATCCTGGAGGGGCGGTCAGTTCTCCGGATCGGACCTTGCGGTTGAAGTCCTTGATGTGGCGCACGCGCGCGGACTTCATGTCCATGTAGCGCTGCTCCATCTCCTCCACCAACCACTGCAGGGCTGCTGACGCCTTCTTCGGCTGGGTGATGATCGGCGTGATCAGGTGCGGGATGCCCTCGTACGGGGTCAGCTCCACCATCTTCGGGTCCACCAGAATCAGGCGGACTTCCTCCGGCGTCGCGCGCGTGAGCAGCGAGATCAGCATGGAGTTCACAAACGCGGACTTACCGGAGCCGGTGGAACCGGCGACCAAAAGGTGCGGCATCTTCTGGATCGAGGAGGCGATGAAGTCGCCCTCGATGTCCTTGCCCAGGCCGATGAGCATCGGGTCGTCCTGCGCGGAGACTTTCGGCGAGTCCAGCACGTCGCGCAGCCGCACCATCTCGCGGTCGGCGTTGGGCACCTCGATGCCGACGGCGGATTTGCCGGGGATCGGGGTGAGCAGGCGCACGTTGTCGGTGGCCACGGCGTAGGCGAGGTTGGACTGCAGGTTGGTGATCTTGGAGACCTTCACACCAGGCCCAAGCTCCACCTCGTAGCGGGTGACTGTCGGGCCGCGGGAGAAGCCGGTGACCTGCGCATTGACCTTGAATTCCTCGAAGACGTCGGTGATCGCCTCGATCATGCGGTCGTTGGCCTCGGTGCGTGTCTTCGGCGCGTTACCCGCGAGCAGCAGTTCAGTCGACGGCAGGTGGTAATCGCCCTGCGGGATCTTGCGCACCTGCTTCGGGGCGGCTTGTTCGGTCTCGGACTTCGGAGTGGTCGCGGGGATCTTGGAGGCGTCGATGCCGCTGCGCGCCGCGATCGCCTTCGCCATCTGCTCGCGCGAGCTAGCTACGGCGTCGGGGGCAGTTGCTTCTCGACGTTCCGTCTCCGGCTCTTCCCGCTGCAGCACCTTCGTCTCGTTGTCGCGCTGGGCTGGCTTCGGCGCGGCTGACTTCGGAGCGGCAGGCTTGGCTGCCGGCTTGGGAGCCGGTGCCGGAGCAGCCGCCGGGCGCTGCACCACGGCGGTTTCGGCGGAGGCGGCAGGCTCTGCTGCAGGTTGGCCGAAGTCGTCGTGGTCTTCGACCTCGTCGGCGAAGTCGAACAGGTCCAGCTCGTCGTCGCCGTCGGCCGGGTAGCTTTCCATCGGAGTCGGGCGGCGCAGCGAGGGCCGCCGCGTCGGGCGGGCCGGTCGGGCCGGGCGTTCGGTGTCGGCTGTGCGGCCGCGTGAACGTCGAGAAGCTGCGCGAGTGGTGCGGCGCTCGCGGCCTTCTGCGATGTCGTCCAGGTCGTCGGTGACGTGGCTGTACGGGTCCAGGTCTTCGTCGTCGGGCGTGTCCGTGTTGGACAGCATGCGGGTGACCAGGTCCTTGATGTAGTCGTAGGCCTCGCGCACAGTGATGCCGGTGGCTTTCAGTGCGCCGTAGAGAATCACCAGGCCAAGCAGCGGGATTGCTACGAATGACGAGAAGCCTGCTGCGAGCACGCCGCCGGTGAAGGCGCCGAACGCACCGCCGGCGAGCTTGCGTTCCTCCCACGCCGAGGGGTTGCCGGCAAAGACGTGGATCAGGCCGAGCATGCCGATCGCGATGATGGAAAAGCCCAGCGTAACGCGTGCGCGCACGGCGTCGGAGGTGCGCACGTTAAGCATCAGCGCGATGGCGATGCCGACCAGGATCACCGGCAGAATCAGCGCGCCGGCGCCGATGAGCCAGTGAGTGCCGGTGGAGATGACCTGTCCCACGGGGCCGGCCACGTCGAACCAGACCGAGCCTCCGATGATGGCAGCTAGACCAATGAGAACTAAACCCCACGCGTCGGCGTGGGTCTCAAACGTGCTGTGTCCGCCGAAGCGGCTTTCCCGCCGCGGTTCGCGGCTTCGACGTTCGTCTTCGGCGGAGCTTTCAGCGCGCTCCTCTGGCATCTCGAAATCGTCCTCCCAGTCGTCGTCCCAATCGTCGCGGCTGCGTCTGGGCCTGCGTGCGGCGGTGTCGTCGAAGTCGGACTCGTGCTTATCGCGGCGGAAGAACGACCCGACGCCCCGCGCGGCGGCGCCCAGCGAATGGCCGACGACCTTGTACGCGGAACCCACACGTTCATCCGCGGTTTCAGCGGCCACGTTCGACGATGTCGGCGGGTGCGTCATGGACACCGGACCGCCATAGCGGGTGCCGCCCGAAGGACGGCGCGTTGAAGACCGCGACGAGCGCGGCGCGGTGTTTTTGACAGACATGCGTGTAACTCTAACGCCTTAAGTCACATTTACACCTCACGCCACACCCGCGACGCGCGGTCAAGGGTCACATCTTGATCTCGAAGCCCTCGAACGCCTCCACGGAACCAGTCAGTTCCACCTTCGCCGCGTCGCGGCCGGAAACCCACAGCAGCAGCTCGCCCGGATCGCCGGCAACACGCAGCACGTTGTCGCCGCGCTCGGCCACCCCAGCCTTATCGCCGATGGTCGCGGGCGGCATGCTCGGCGGCGTTAGGATCACCGGCACCGGCGCATTGCGAAGCGTAAACTTGCCGAAGCGCTTCGCCAGCGCGAACAGCTCCTCGTTAATGACTTGGGAGAATTCGCGCGGCTCCACCACTCCCCCGCCGCGACGCACGTCCTCGTGGTGGATGAAGTGCTCGGACGTGTTCATAGCGGAGTTGAGCGGCTTGAGCCACACCGGCGGGCCGGCAGCCCACTCGCGCACGACGTCCTCGTACGGGCGGGCCATTTGCTTCGCCGTCTCCTTCTCCGTGACACCTGAGAGTGCGTTCACGAAGATGCCGGGGGCGGCTGCCGGCTTGGACTCGCGGATGAGTAGATGGACTGCGAGGTCCCGGGTGGTCCAGCCCTCGTTCAGCGTCGGCGCATCGGGTCCGACCCGAAGAAACAACTGGGCGAGGCGTTCACGTTCTTTCTGCGCAAAAGACATGCGCCCAGCCTAGCTGGAAAGGTTCACCCCGGAGCCGCTGGAAAGCTGCAGTTCCAAGTTGTTGAAGCCCTTGATCAGCGGGGCGAACTGCTCAACCTTCGGGTCGAAGGTAATCACTTCGCCGCCGACGCCCCATCCGAGCTTGGTCGCCTGCTTGCCGTCTTTGAAGCACTCATTGCGCCCGCCCTTGGCGTTCATGTGGCACATGACGGAGTCGCCCTCGAAGGCGCCCAGCACGCGCACGCCCTGCACCTTGATGTTGCGGAAGTTCGGGTCACCGAAGCGGATCACGTCGTAGAGCTTCCAGGCGGATGCGTAGCCGGGGTCGTACGGCACCTCCGTGCCGGGTGGCAGCGGGTGGCCACCCGTCCAGTCGACGTCATCCTGTGCGTGAGCGGTTGGTGCGAGGGTTACCGCGGCGGCAAGCAAAGCCGCGGCGGTTTTCGTTGCGGTCTTCATGGGCCACATTGTGCACACCCGTAACAGAGATGCCTAGGCCTTGTTGCGTGGTTGTTATGAAACCGTACGGTTTCCGCCTAGATCTGGGAGGACCCTGCGAAAAGGTTCGACAGGCCCAGCCGCGCCTGGATCCCCAAGAAAAAGCGGATTGCCGGCGCGAAGAAGTTGACCAACGGATCGACAGTCACGACCTTGCCGAACGGCATGTAGCTCAGCTCGGTCGCCTCCTTGCCGTCGACGTAGCAGCCCCACATGCCGCCCTTTGCATTTTCCAGGCACAGGATCGAATCCTGGTTGAACTGCCCGATCACGCGAACGCCTCGCACATCCTGGTTGCGGAAGTTGGGGTCGCCCAACTTCACCACGTCGTAGCTGCGCCACTGGGTGGCGTAGCCGGGATCGAACGGGACCTGCGTTCCCGGCGGAAGCGGGTGCCCGCCGGTCCAGCTGGTCTCGTCGGCGGAAGCTACTGGCGCAAGAAGCGAGACGGCAATAACGACGGCTGCTGCGGTGCGGTGGAAGTGTCTCATACCCCTTCTATCGCAACGCCCCACAAACGCGTTAGCCCCCTCGGCTGCCGCGGGGCGGGCCGAAGGGGCGTCGATAAGCAAATGCTTAGCGGGACTCGCGGGTGGAGGCGATCTCGTCCTCGGTGGCGACGTGGTTGTCCGAAGACATCGGCACCACGGTCGGCAGAATCACCGGCTGACGCTTGTAGTTCTGCTCGATCGCGCGGGAGACCTTGCGGCGGATCTGCTGCACCATGCGGAACGCATCGTTCTCGCCTTCGGCGGCCAGATCGCCCATGACGGCCTCGACGCCTTCAACGACCTTCTTGTTGAAGTCGCGGTCGTCGTCGCTGTAGCCCGTGGTGGACACCTGCGGCGCCTCCAGCAGGCGGCCGGTGCGGTCGTCGATCACACAGGTGATGGACACAACGCCGCCGGACGCCAGCGAGGTGCGGTCCGCCAACACGTCCGGGTCCACGTCGCCCATGGTGGTGCCGTCGACGTAGAGCTGGCCCACCTGGTACTGGCCGGCGACCTTGATATTGCCCTTGTGCATGTCGACAACCACGCCGTTTTGCGCAAGCGCGGTGTTGCTCGGCTTCACGCCGGTGGAAATAGCAAGCTCCTTGTTGGCGCGCATGTGGCGCCACTCGCCGTGCACCGGCATCGCGTTGCGCGGGCGCGCCGCGTTGTAGAGCGCGAGCAGCTCGCCGGCGTAGCCGTGGCCGGATGCGTGGACGTGCGCCTCGGAGTTGGTGATCACGTTCGCGCCGATCTGCGCGAGGTTGTTGATCACCGCGAACACCGCCTCCTCGTTGCCCGGGATGAGCGAGGAGGACAGGATGATCGTGTCGCCGTCGTGGATGGTGATCTGGCGGTGCTCACGGCGCGACATGCGCGACAGTGCAGCCATCGGCTCGCCCTGGGTGCCGGTGGTGATCAGCACCGTCTTGTGCGGCGCCATCTTCGCGGCCTCCTCGATCGGGATGATCGTGCCCTTCGGCGCCTTGAGCAGGTTCATCTTCTCCGCGATCTCCATGTTGCGCAGCATGGAGCGGCCGTTGAACGCCACCTTGCGGTTGTTGGCCACAGCGGCGTTGATGGCCATCTGGACGCGGGAGACGTTCGACGCGAACGACGCGATGACCACGCGCTGGCGCGCGTTGGACACTAGGCGGGTCAGCGTCTCCTCAATGCCGGCCTCCGAGGCGGAGATGCCCGGGATGGTGGCGTTGGTGGAATCGCACATGAATAGGTCGATGCCCTCGTCGCCGAGGCGGGCGAGCGCCGGGATGTCCGTCGGCTTGCCGTCGTACGGCGTCTGGTCCACCTTCACGTCGCCGGTCATCACAACGTGGCCGGCGCCGGTCTTGATGGAGACACCCAGGCACTCCGGGATGGAGTGGTTGACGTGCCAGAAGCGCAGGCGGAACGGGCCGACGGTGACCTCGGAATCCTTGTTCACGTCGTTGAGCTTCGGACGCTGGCGGTGCTCCTGCGTCTTCGCCTTGATCAGTGCGTTGGTGAACTTGGACGAGTAGATCGGGATATCGCTGCGCAGCTTGAGCAGCCACGGGATCGCGCCAATGTGGTCCTCGTGGCCGTGCGTGACCACGAGCGCGTCGATCTTGTCCAGCTTGTTTTCAATCGGGCCGAAGTCCGGCAGCACCAGGTCCACGCCCGGCTCGTCGGAGTTCGGGAACAGCACGCCGCAGTCCACGATGAGCAGGCGGCCGTTGTACTCGAAGACCGTCATGTTGCGGCCGATTTCAGAAATGCCGCCGAGCGCGTAAATGCGCAGCGTGTCCTTGGCCGGCTTCGGCGGTGCGGGCAGGCGCTTGGTCAGATCAGCGCCCTGCATGGACTTCATGGGGTTGCGGCGGCCGCCTCCCTGGCCCCCACCGTTGCCGCCGTTGCCGCCGCGGCCACGGCGACGGCGGTTACGGCTGCTGCCGCCACGGTTGTTACCACCGTTTCCGCCGTTGCCGTTGTTGCCGCCGTCGCGGCCGCCGCGGCTGTTGCCGCCGTTGCGGCCACCGTTGTCGTCGCGGTTGTCGTTGCCGTTGTTGCCGTTGTTGCCACCGTCGCGCTCAGCGGGCGCGTCGTTGCCGCCGCCGTTCGCAGGGGTGTCGCTCGGCGCCTGGAAAACCGGCTGCTGCTCGGTTGCTTCCGGCGGCCCGGCCTTGCGCGTCACCTTGCGTGCGCGGTTGCGGGGTTCATTCATGTTTATAGGACTCCAGCCTGTGTCATTTCTTCGCGGAGCCGCTCGACCTGCTCGTCCGTCGCCGCAGCGACCGGCAGGCGGGGGTCTCCTACTTCGATGCCCTGCAGTCGCAGAGCTGCCTTTGCAAATGTCACGCCGCCCAGCGCGCCCTGTTGGCGCGCGAGCACGTTGAGTGTGTTGGCGTTGATTTCCCGTGCGCGGGCGAGATCGCCGTTCTCGTATGCAGTCACTAGTTCACGCAGCGCCTTCGGTGCGGCATGCCCAACCACGGAGATCATTCCGGTCGCGCCGACAGCGAGCCACGGGAGGTTCAAAGGGTCGTCGCCCGAGTACCACGCCAGCCCGGTCTCCTGAATCAGGGTAGACGCTTCGAGCATGTCGCCCTTCGCGTCCTTCACCGCTTGGATCGTGTCCACTTCCGCAAGCCTGCGGATGGTGTCGGAATCGATCGGGATGCCGGAGCGGCCGGGGATGTCGTACAGGCAGACCGGGAGATTGGTCGCTTCCGCGACTGCGCGGAAGTGCGCCTCCACCCCTGCCTGGGACGGCTTGGAGTAGTACGGCGTGACAACCAACAGGCCGTCAGCGCCGGCCTCCGCGGCCGCTTTCGCCATTGCCACCGCGTGGCGGGTGTCGTTGGACCCCGCGCCTGCGATGATGCGGGCTTTGCCCCCTACCTCTTCGCGCACTGCTTTTAAGAACGCGACCTTTTCTTCGTCGGTGGTTGTCGGGGATTCGCCCGTCGTGCCTGCGAGCACTAGTGCGTCGATTCCTTGTTCTACCAAGTGGGCAGCGAGATCGCGGCCTGCCGTAAGGTCGAGTTCGCCATCGGAATCAAACGGCGTGACCATTGCTACGCAGACGGAGCCGAAGATGTCGGCTCCCAGATCAGCTTTGAGAGATGTGCCCATGGCCCAGTAGGATACCTGCCCCTTACGAGCAATTGCTTATCGACGTTCCCCTTCGGCCAAATCGCCGAAAAGCAGCGGCGCCTCGCGCTGCATGACATCGAGGACCGCACCGGCAAGCTGACGGATTTCTTCGTGCTCGAACCTGCCGTTATGCGCTGCGATGAATTCGCGCCACGCCCGGTAGGTGCCGGTGGCGACAAGTTCAGTGGCGGCCGCTGCGGGCACGAGGGCGTCGGCGGCTTCGCGCGCCCGCTTGCGGCGCACAAGCGCATTCGGCTCGTCAGCCATCGCATCCTCCAGGGCGCGCAACAGCTCGCCCCGAACGAACTCCGCTTCTTCCACGGCAGCGTCAAACAGGCGCGTGAGTTCCTCGTCGGCGGCGATGGCCGCCGGCACTACTGCCCCGTCGGCCGCGCGCTCGCTCACGGCTAGCCCGTGGCCCCGGATCGCGGCGGCCGCGTCGCGCGAGACACCCCGCACATGCAGGGTGGCACTGGCGTGTTCCAGCAAGCCCGCGCGCGAATCGGCGAGATCGTCGGCGTTGCGGCGCAGGAGGGAGGCCGACGGGACGTCGCTAAGCATGGCGAATGCCACCGCCCCCTCGCCTTGGGTGACGCCTTCTGCAACCGGGATCCGCATCGCGGTTGCCGCGACAAGTTCTACCTGCATTTATAGACCGAGGTAGGCGTCGAGTCCGATAGTCAGGCCCGGGCGGTTCGCCACCTCGCGCACGCCGGTGAGCACGCCCGGGACGAAGGACTCGCGGCCGTAGGAATCCTGGCGGATGGTCAGGGACTGCTCGGTGGTGCCGAAGATGACCTCCTCGTGCGCGACCATGCCCTGCATGCGCACCGCGTGGACCGGCACGCCGTCGACGTTCGCGCCGCGCGAGCCGTCGAGCGCCTGCTCGGTGGCATCCGGCATGTCGGAAAGGCCGGCTTCCTTGCGCGCATCCGCGATCCCCTGCGCGGTCTTGACCGCCGTGCCGGAAGGCGCATCCAGTTTGTTCGGGTGGTGGAACTCCACCACTTCCGCGGACTCAAAGAACGGCGCGGCCTGGCGGGCGAACGCCATGGTGAGCACGGCGGAGATGGCGAAGTTCGGGGCGATGAGCACGCCCACCCCCTCGTTCGCCGCGCACCAGTCGCGCGCCTTCTGGTAGCGCTCGTCGTCGAAGCCGGTGGTGCCCACTACGCAGTGGATGCCGTTATTGATGCAGAACTCCAGGTTGTCCATCACCGCGTTCGGGGTGGTGAAGTCGACGATGACGTCCACGCCTTCGTCCACCAGCACCTGCAGCGAGTCGCCGCTGTTTACCTCTGCGGCGAGCTGCAGGTCATCCGCCTTTTCCACACCGGCAACAACGGCGGAGCCGACCCTGCCGGCCGCTCCGAGCACTCCAACTTTGATCATGGGTGTCCTTTCTATTTGTCTCCGCCGGCCATGGTAGCCCCGCTAGGGTGGGGCTTATGACTCTCCACAGCCGCAGCTTCCGCCCCCGCCGCAGCCGAGCCGTCTTCGCAGCGCTCGCAGTGACCGCTTTGACCGTTGCGGGCTGCGGCTCTGAAGCGGGTGACACCGGTTCGTCGTCTGAGCCAACCTCAGAGTCGGCTATGGCGACGAGCGCCGCCGAAAGTGCTGCAACGCCGGTGTCCACTTCCACGTCCGCGTCCGCGGAGCAACCAGAGGAGGCCGACACCAGGGACGTCTCCGCGGCAGCGGCCCCGGCGGGCGGCCCGTCCGCCTCCCCGTTCACCATGGAAGACACCCACCTACAGAACCCGGGTCACCCCGAGCTGCAGATCGAGGACATCCGGGCGGGCTCCCACGAAGACGTCGACCGCGTCGTGGTGGAGCTTTCCGGCGCCGGCACGCCGAACGTGCTGGCCGGCTACACCGCAGACCCGCGCCAGCAGGCCTCTGGAATGCCGCTTGTGCCAGCCGGCAACGCGTACTTCGAGCTGATCATCCAAGGTGTGCCGTGGTCGATGGGCCTGAGCGACGCCGACTTGGCCAAGGCTGACCCCGCCGGCGTGGCGGCCGGGGGCATCCAGGAGATCGCCGACGGCGGAATCTTCGAGGCGGATGCCCAGTACATCGTCGGCCTTGATGCCCAGCGCCCGTACAACCTGTACCTGTTGGAGAACCCGACCCGCGTGGTCGTGGACTTTCAGAAGTAGGAGGCAACAATGAGTCTGATTTCCTGGCTCGGACTCGGGTTCGTGGCACTGCTCGCCATCGGCGGCATCGTTGCCTTGGGCAATACCTCAAAGGAGATCTACGAAAGCGACATGGAGGAAGACTCCAAGCGCCGGTGGGGTTTCCTCATGGGGTTTTCACCCCTAGCCGGGCTGTACGCCTACAAGAGGCGGAATGAACTGTTCGGTCACGGCGAGCGGCCAGTGGATGAGCCTGGCAGGGGCGGCGATCAGGAGACATTCCGTAGTTAAACATTCCCAGCCTTTTATGCGATCCCGCGCCTAAACATCGTCTAAAGTGAACGGGAGCACACTGGCGCCCAAAAGTGGCGCCGGAGAATCTGTGTGAAAGGTTTTGTGATGTTTGACCCCTATCGCCGCCCCACGGTGGCGGTTGTCGGCGCCGGAATCTCTGGTTGCACCGCCGCGGCGGAGTGCGCGTTTTCCGGCTTCGACACCACGCTGTTCGACCGCCAGGAGTACATCGGCGGCCACCTGACCGCCCCGGACGCACCCACCGTGTCCAGGCGGCAACACTTCCGCACCCCGTACTTGAAGCTCACAACGACGGACGGCACCCCGCGCTCGCTCATCGCGCACCTCGAGGCCGCCGTCGATGCGAGCGGCGCGACCTTCAGAGGTGGTGCCGAGGTCACGGGCGCCGAATGGAACGCCGAGGAAGGACAGTGGGAAGTCAGTTACACCCGCAGCGGCGAGACGCGCACTGAGCTTTTCGACGTGCTGATCCGCGCGACCGGCGAGCCCTCCCCGTGGATCGGTATCCCGGGCCGGGCAAACATCAGCGCGGACGAGCTGTACCTCCACAACGGCGTGGACGTCGTCGGCCTGCCCAACGCGCTGTTCGTGGACTACCACACCCCGGACCCGAAATTCGACCAGAAGTCCTGGGCCGTCTTTGAGGCACGCGGCGACTACGCGCGCAGGTACGTGCGCCAGCTGGAGATCCGCGGCCCCGGCGCCCTGACCGTCAAGCCGGACAAGTGGCGCGTGCAACCCGGCACCGTCCGCGGGCTGAAGGCAGCCCTTGTCGAATTCGATCCGGACGTCCACGCATTTACCCGCGCCGAGAACTACCAGGCCGCATCCCGCCGCGCCCGAAGCGAAGCTGCAAGCTAGGCAGCGGCGAACGATAGCTTTTTAGGAGACACGATGACCACCTTGAAACCCTCCGCCAGCACGACCCCAGCCGAGTTCGACTCCCACGGTGCCGCAGTAGACGCCAGCGGCCTGCCCGAGCTCGGCCCGGATTCTATTTTGTGGCAGCGCTTCGGCGACTGGCGCTCCCTGTTCGTGGCCCTGAGCGCCGGCGTGCTGCAGATCGCGCAGCGCGACATCAGCCGCTCGCTTGTGCAGCAGTCCAACGTGTTCGACAACGAGGTCGCCCGCCTGGTCCGCTCCGCGTTCCCGATTATCCGCACGGTGTACGAGGGCCCGGAGGTCGGCGCGATGATCCGCGACTTCCATAAGGACATCAAGGGCACCCACCCGGACGGCTCGCGCTACCACTCGCTGAACCCGGAGGTCTACTACTGGGCGCACGCGACCTTTACCGCCATGCCCTATCTCCTGGCCGGCAACTTCATGTCCGACATGACGCATGCCGAGCGCGAGCAGCTCTTCCAGGAGTCTCGCACCTGGTACAGCTACTACGGCGTGGCCGAGCCGGAGGGCGCCCCGAAGTCCTACGACGAATACGTCGACTACATGGATGCCATGTACGACAAGCTGGGCCCGAGCGAGACCATCGACCGCTCCCGCATCATGAACGGCCTGACGCTGGACCCGCCGGACCCGTCGGTGCCCCGCTGGGCGTGGAAGCCGATCGCGCCGTACGCGTCAAAGCTTCTGCTGTGGGTGTCCATCGGCTTGCTTCCGGAGAAGGTCCGCAACTCCCTCGGCCTTGAGTGGACCAAGTCCGACCAGCGCAAGCTCAACGTCTTCTCCCGTGCCACGCGCGCCGTGTTCTCGGTGCTGCCGCGCAAGGCGCGCATGGTAGCGATCGCCTCCCGCGCCTTCGAGCGCGCCGAGGCGGAGACCAGATAACGGGCGCGAAGCACGGGGCCGTCGGCACGCACCGACGGCCCCGTGCTTTTTCTTTTCTCTGCCTACTTCGGAACCTTCAGCTGCACCGCGGGCGCATGCAGGTGCAGCCCGTCGAGGCTGACCATCTGCATGGACACGTTGCCGAGGGCGATTCGGTCCATCACAAAATTCGGCACGGGAACGTTTGGTACCGGGCGGGCATCCGGCACACCCAACTGAGCGAGTACGTCGCCGAGGGAGCCGCGGAGGTCTACTGTCACCGGGACCGTGGGCACTCCTGCTACGACAGGGGTTGCGGTCAGCCCGGTGGCAACGACGGTCACGGGCCCGTCGGAAACCTGTGTCTCAACTTGGCCGGTGGTGAGGATTCCGCGGGCTGCGAAACCTGGCACTTCCAGCGAGAGGTTGCGCGCGGTGAGCTTGTCCCCTGTCAGGATCAGCGTCCGCGTCGGCACGTCGCCGATTGTGACCATGCCCATCGTGGCTCGCACGTTGCCGGTGATCGCCACATTGTCTGCGGTCACGGTGCTGAGGTTCTGCGGCGCGATCGTTCGCGTCGGCTCGAGTTCCGGGTACGTCAGTAGATCTCGCGACTCCTCGGGTTGGGGTGCTTGCGCCGAGGGCAACTGCGGCGCCGGCGGCACCTGAATATCCAGCGGATTGGGCAAGCTTGGCAGCTGAGGCAATTCAGGCGCGGGAGGCAACGGCGGCAGCGCCGGGATTTGCGGCTGCTGCGGCGCCGACTCTTGGGCGTTGACCGCGGGCTCTTCTCCCAGATTCACCGCAAGCAATCCCGCAGCCGAAAGCACGACAGCGACGGATTTGGCGTTGCGCAACAAAGACAGGTCGATCTTGGTGGATCCTCCGCGGCGGGGAACTTCACCTTCGTCCGCTGCCGGCGGCGCCTGCTCCCGCTTTCCACTTCGGGTGTGCTTGCCACCAGGTTTCGCATCCCGGTCCTCCCAGGCGAGACCGAGGGCTCCGCCAACAATGCCAAGCAGAGAGCCGACGAGGAACCCGCCTATATTCGACGTTGGCAGCGCGACAATGGCCACCAAAATGCTCATCACACCCAGATAGGGCGCAGCAAACGGCTGCAGCCACATACCGATACCGGACATGATCAGCGCGGCACCGATGAGCAACGTGGATACGCCCGAGATGGTTGCAATCATCACCAGCAAGTCGGACACGCGGATAGTGAAGTAGGCCGGTGCGAGCATCACTACGCCGGAGAGAATTACCAGCAGGCCCGGAAGAAACGGCCGCTGTTTCCGCCATGCTTTGAACCGTTCTCGTGCGGGAGTTTGCTCGGCACGGTGCCCACCGTCGCGGCGCTTCGCTCCCCGCCCCTTCTTCTCCTCGTCGGCAGCGCTTTGCTGCGCGTCTTCGGAGTCGCCGTCGTCGAAGAAGAAGTCGTCGTCCTCCGGTTCGGTGTTAGCTCGTGCAGCCATCGGCCATTCCCCGCGCTACGTCGACCACCACGCCGGAGGCGATGAGCTTCTTCGCACCGACGGAGGTGGCGCGAATGTCATCCGCACTCAGCGTGACCTTATTTGCGTGCAGACCCCATGTTCCCTGCGGCGCCATGGAGTTGAACTGATTCGCATCGGCGCCTACCGAGGCATCCGTGAGGTCGAGTGCGCCCTTGATATCGGTAGCACCCACCACAAGGTCGCGGACCTCGACACTGTTGTCGCCGAGGGCCTTCAGCGTAAACGTGCTCTCGCCAACTACCGGAACATCTGGCAGGGCAGCGGAGAGACAGAGGTTAGAGGCGTACGCGTGCTCAAACTTCAGGCGCGCGACGGGGAGCGACTCATTGGCCATCTGTTCACCGTCGGTAAAAATGCTCAGTCCTTCCCCATCAAGGTGGGTCATACTGATTTTGAAAAAAGTTCCCGACAATGCGAGGTTCGCGGTCAGTCCGCCCTGCGCAACAGCAACGCCGGTGGCGCCAAAGCCGATGAGCCCAGCGAGAAGAGCTGCACCAGCTTTCGCCTTGTTGATCCTTCCCATGGCGTTTCCTTCCGTCCGTGGCCGGACGCCAAACCGCCGGTCTGCCGACGGCTGCCATCACGGTAAGCATTTATGATCTGGAACACCGTAGCACATCGCCTGTAAGGGGTTTAACACATCCGCGCCGCCCATTTTCGACCGTTACCCGTGACCCACTTCGCAGTGACTATTTGCGTGTATTACACTTCACAAACACACGCGAACTTGTCCCTAGCAGCACCCAGAGAAAAGGAAGATCGCTGATGTCTCACGCACTTGCACCTGATGGAGCAGACGCCCGCACGAACGAATCCGCAGAGGACACCCGTTTCGCGCAGCCGGACAATCTGGAAAAGCCGGAGCGCGCAAAGCGGGAACTGAAGCGAGCGCCGCTCGGCCCGGGTTCCTTGCTGTGGAAGTGGGGCTCGGACCAGCGTCTGCAGCTCCTACGCGGCTACACCGGCGTGTTGCAGAACATGCACCCGGCAATCGGCCAGTCGCTGCTGGATCACTCCAAGTTCTTCGAAGAGCCCTTTGCGCGCCTTGAGCGCTCCACCCCGCAGATCATTTACTCCATCTACGATGACGGCACCCGCGCCAAGATGATCCGCGATTACCACCACACCATCAAGGGCAAGCTCCGCAACGGCGAGCGTTACCACTCGCTGAACCCGGACGTGTACTGGTGGGCGCACGCCACCTTCGTCTGGCGCGTCATTTGGGCGCAGGAGCTCTTCGGCACCCCCTTCACCCGCGCGGAGAAGGAGCAGATCATCCAGGAGGGCGTGACGTGGTGGGACATGTACGGCATGTCCGAGCGCCCGGTGATCGACACTCTCGACGGCTACATCAAGTACTTCGAGGAGATGGAGGAAAAGGTCCTCGAGCGCAACGAAACGGTCGACTTCGCCTTGCGCACCGCCCGCGTGGAGCCGGTCAAGGCTCCGGACGGCGTGCCTGAGGCGGTGTGGAAGGTCATTTGGAAGCCGCTCATGAACAGCGTCATCTGGCTGACCTACGGCACACTGAGCGATAAGCAGCGCGAGATCCTGGACCTGCCATGGACCAAGAAGGACCAGCGCCGGTTCGACCGCATCGCCAAGGCGGTGAAGAAGCTGTTCACCATCCTGCCGGAAGACAAGCGCTACATGGAGCCGGGTCGCTCCATGATGATCAAGGCAGGGATGATCGAAGGCAAGTACAAGGAGCCGAAGCTTGCCGACGCGTACCACGGCCAGGGCGACAACGACGCGGACACCGCGCCCAAGGACGAACCCAAGACCGGCGCTCAGGACGGCGACGCAGACGGTCGCCGCGCCGCCGGTTGCCCCTTCTAACCGTTCTCATCCGCCCCAGGACCGCAGGCCCTGTCCCTCCACTTCGCAGGCGCCTCCGGTGCTGGGGTGTTCTTCTCGTTCAACCATTGTTACGGAGACCTCATGGCTATCACCCGCTTGAAAGAACAACCGCTCCCCGCGGACTTCCTCGACCGGCTGCAGAAATTCACCACCAACGCGACGACCGGCTCCCTGTACACAGGCGAGCGTAAGTCGGTCACCTCCCCGTTCTTCGACGGTGAGCTTGGCTGGGTCGGTGTCGGCACCGCCGCCGACGTGGACGAGGCGTTCAAGCTCGCCCGCCGCGCGCAGCCGTTGTGGGCCGCGAAGCCTGTGAAGTACCGCGCCGCGTTGCTGGAACGCTTCCACGACCTGGTCAAGGAAAACCGTGAGCTTCTCGCGGACATCGTCCAGCTTGAAACCGGCAAGGACCGCACCGCGGCTTACGACGAAGTGCTGGACGTGATGAACAACGCCCGCTACTACGCCAACATCGCCGCCGACGAGCTGGAAATGAAGGCGCGACCGGGCGCATTTCCCCTCATCACAAAAACCGTCGAGCAGCGGGTGCCGAAGGGCATCGTCGGCCAGATCAGCCCATGGAACTACCCGCTCGCGCTCGGCATCTCTGATGCGCTCGCGGCGCTCGTCGCGGGCAATGCCGTGATTGCCAAGCCGGACCTGAACACCCCGTTTTCCAACATCATCTCGCTGAACCTCCTGCTCAACGCCGGCCTTCCGCACGACGTCTTTCAGATTGTCACCGGCACCGGCCGCGAGGTCGGCCAGGCGATCGCCCAGCAGTGCGACTACCTCATGTTCACCGGCTCCACCGCCACCGGCAAGCTTTTGGGCAAGGTTGTCGGCGAGCGCCTCGTGGGCTACTCCGCCGAGCTCGGCGGCAAGAACCCGATGATCATCGCGCCGGATGCGGACATTGAGGCCCACATCGACACCATCGCCACAGCCTGCTTCTCCAACTCCGGCCAGTTGTGCGTCTCCATCGAGCGCATTTACGTGCCCGACGAGGTCTTCGACCGCTTCATCGGCGCGTTCCGCGAGGCCACCAAACGCATCAAACTGGGGTCGGGCCTGAACTGGAACTACCAGATGGGCTCGCTGATCAACCAGAACCAGTTGGACACCGTGCAACGGTTCGTCGATGACGCCGTGGCCAAGGGCGCGACCGTCATCACCGGCGGCACACCCCGGCCGGACCTTGGGCCGTTCTTCTTCGAACCGACGGTGCTCACAGACGTGCCCGAAAGCGCCGACCTGCTCACCCAGGAGGTCTTCGGCCCGGTCGTCTACGTCCAGCGGGTGACGGACACCGACGAGGCGATCCGCCTGGCCAACAACACCAGCTACGGCCTCAACGCCTCCGTTTTCGGCGCTCCCGACACAGCCTGGGAGATCGCCGAGCAGGTGCAGGCCGGCGGCGTGACCATCAACGACGGCTACGCGGCCACCTGGGCATCCGTGTCCACCCCGCTCGGCGGCGTGAAGGAGTCGGGCGTGGCCCGCCGCCACGGCCCCGAGGGCCTGACCAAGTACACCGAGGTCAAGAACATCTCCCAGCAGCGGATTATGTCCATGCGTGGCCCGAAGCAGATGCCGCGCCGGTACTACGGCGAGCTCATGACCACTGCGCTGGATCTGGGCAAGAAGTTGCGGTTCTTGCCGTGACGTGAAACGTCGAGAAGCAAGAAAGCGGGCGCCCTCACCACGAGAGCGCCCGCTTTTCGACGATTACCTGCCGGTTTACTCGCCGTCCTCGACCGGAACCAACGAGATCTTGCCGCGGTTGTCGATGTCGCGGATCTCCACCTCAACCTTGTCGCCGACGTTGATGACGTCCTCGACGTTTTCCACGCGGGTGTTGCCGCCCAGGTTAGAGATGTGAATCAGGCCGTCAGTGCCCGGCATGATGGACACGAACGCGCCGAACGCCACGGTCTTGACCACGGTGCCCAGGTAGCGCTCGCCCACCTTCGGCATCTGCGGGTTAGCAATCGCGTTGATCTTCTCAATCGCGGCGTCCGCGGCCTCGCCGGAAGCGGCGGAGACGAACACGGTGCCGTCGTCCTCGATGGAGATCTCCGCGCCGGTGTCCTCGGTGATCTGGTTGATGGTCTTGCCCTTCGGGCCGATGACCTCGCCGATCTTGGCCACGGGAACCTTGACAGTCGTGATCTTCGGGGCGAGCCCGCTCATCTCGTCCGGGCCCTCGATGACCTCGGCCATGGTGTCCAGGATGGCGTCGCGGGCGTCGTGCGCCTGGTTCAGCGCGTCAGCCAGCACCTTCGACGGGATGCCGTCGAGCTTGGTGTCCAGCTGCAGCGCGGTGATGAACTCGCGGGTGCCGGCAACCTTGAAGTCCATGTCGCCGAACGCATCCTCCGCGCCCAAAATGTCGGTCAGGGTGACGTACTCGGTCTCGCCGTTGACCTCGCCAGAGACCAGGCCCATGGCGATGCCGGCCACCGGGGCGGCCAGCGGCACGCCCGCGTTGTACAGCGACAGCGTGGAGGCACACACCGAACCCATCGAGGTGGAGCCGTTGGAACCCAGCGCCTCGGAAACCTGGCGGATGGTGTACGGGAAGTCCTCGCGCGACGGGATCACCGGCAAAAGCGCACGCTCGGCGAGGGCGCCGTGGCCGATCTCGCGGCGCTTCGGGGAACCGACGCGGCCGGTCTCGCCGGTGGAGTACGGCGGGAAGTTGTAGTGGTGGATGTAACGCTTGGAATCCTCCGGGTGCAAAGAATCCAGGTGCTGCTCCATCTTCAGCATGTCTAGGGTGGTCACGCCGAGAATCTGGGTCTCGCCGCGCTCGAACAGTGCGGAGCCGTGGGCGCGCGGGATGAGCTGGACCTCGACCTCGAGGTCGCGGATGTCGGTCACGCCACGGCCGTCGATGCGGAAGCCCTCGGTGAGGATCTTCTCGCGCACGATCTGCTTCATCAGCGCGTTGTAGGCCGCGCGGATTTCCTTGGACGCCGCCGCGTGCTCCTCGCGGTCATCGTCGTCGATGTCGAAGTCGCCGAGAAGGCTGTCCTCAATGTCTTCCATGTACTCGTTGGTGGCCTCGTCGCGCTCGGCCTTGCCCTTGATGGTCAAAAGCTTGGCCAGCTTCTTGGACGCCTTCTTCTCCACGGCGTTGAAGACCTTGTCGGAGTACGCCGGGAAGAGCTGGAACTCCTTGGTCTCCTTGGCCATCTCCTCGGCCAGGCCACGCTGGGCACGGCACAGCGTCTCGATGAACGGCTTGGCGGCCTCGATACCTTCGGCGACGGTGGCTTCGGTAGGCGCCGGGTAGCCGGCCTCGATCTGCTTAACCACGTTCACGCCGGCGCCAGCCTCCACCATCATGATGGCGACGTCTTCCTCGGTCTTGCGGCCGCGCTTGCGCTCGACCATGCGGCCAGCGACAACCATCTCGAACAGGCAGCGCTCGTGCTGCTCGTGGTTCGGGAAGGCCACCCACTGGCCCTCCGGGTGCTTGTCGTCCGCCAGCAGCGCCATGCGCACGCCGCCGACCGGACCGGAAACCGGCAGGCCCGACAGCTGGGTCGCAGCGGACGCGCCGTTGATTGCCACGACGTCGTAGTACTCCTCCGGGTGCTGCGAAAGCACGGTGATGACCACCTGCACCTCATTGCGCAGGCCCTTGACAAAGGTCGGGCGCAGCGGGCGGTCGATCAGGCGGCATGCCAGGATCGCCTGCGTGGAGGGGCGGCCCTCGCGGCGGAAGAAGGAACCCGGGATCTTGCCGGCCGCATACATGCGCTCTTCCACGTCCACGGTCAGCGGGAAGAAGTCGAAGCCCTCGCGCGGCTGGTTGGATGCGGTCGTGGTGGCCAGCATCATCGTCTCGTCGTCGAGATAGGTGGTGACGGAGCCGTCCGCCTGGCGCGCCAGCTGGCCCGTCTCAAAGCGGATGGTGCGCGAACCGAAGTCGCCGTTGTCCAGGGTCGCTACTGCCTCGGTGATGCCAAATTCCTCGTCCACGTGGACATCGAAAGCATTCTTTGGCTTGAAGTTGCTCAAAAGGATCCCTCTCCTTGAAGGTTCGTGGCGATCATCGGTGCCGCCTTGTCGTGTTTCTCATGCAACGGCCAATGATGATAACAAAAAACGCCCCACCATGCTGGTGAGGCGTTCTTTTTGGGCCGAAGCCTTGCGACGGCTTAACGACGCTTAGCGGCGCAGACCCAGACGACCAATCAGGTCACGGTAGCGCTCGACGTTGTTCTCGCGCAGGTACTTCAGCAGACCGCGACGACGGCCGACGAGCAGCAGCAGGCCACGACGGGAGTGGTGGTCGTGCTGGTGGTCCTTGAGGTGCTCGGTCAGGTTGTTGATACGCTCGGTCAGCAGCGCAACCTGGGCCTCCGGGGAACCGGTGTCGGTCTCGTGCAGGCCGTAAGCCTTGAGGATCTCAGCCTTCTTCTCAGTGGACAGCGCCATGAGGTACTCCTTGGTTGTTTCAGTTCGCGTTCTACGGAAAAAGTCTTCACTGCGCCGCAACTGCCGCGAACCACAGTCAAATGGCGCAAGACCTTGGGAGAGGTTACACGACCGGGGTCTCGCGGGCCAAACCGGTCAACCTGCGCATGAACTCCTCCAAGAAGCGATCCACGTCCACCCCCACGGCCACGCGGGCAGACTTCACCGGGTCGTTCAGGCACGTCTCGTCGCCGATGGTGCGCCCGCGCGTCTCGCCATCCGTGTCCACCTTCAAATTGATCGCCAGCGTGTCCACCAGGGAAGGATCCGCGGCCACCGCGACAGCCAGCGGGTCGTGGAGACCGCATCCGCCGAGGTGCGGTGCCGTGGTCTCGTACGCCTTGATGTAGTAGTTAGTAGCCGTGGCGAGGAAGTCTCCCCCGGCAGTGCCCAAATCCCCCCACTGCTTAGTCTCCACCGTGGTCAGCAACGTTTGCAGGGTGACATCCAGGCCGATCATGGTGATGTCCTCGCCCTGGCGGAACACAAAGTCGGCCGCCTCCGGGTCCTGGTTGATGTTCGCCTCCGCGCACGGGGTGACGTTGCCCGGCACTGTCAGCGCGCCGCCCATGCACACAATGTGCGCGCGCGAGGCGAAGGTTTCGTCGGCCTCAGCCGCGGCAGCCACCGTCGTGAGCGGCCCGACGGGGACGATAACCAGGTCGTCGCCGTACCGGTGCACAGACTGCACCATGAAATCGACGGCGGATTGCTGCTCGGCGGCACGTGAGGCGTCGTAAAGCTTCGCCTCCCCGATGCCGTTGACTCCGTGGATGAACTGGGAAATCTCCATGACCTCGAAGCCGTCGCGCTGCGGCCCGGCGAACACCGGAACGTCCGTCCTACCGAACAGTTCCAGGATGGCCAGCGAGTTTCGCACCGCCTGATCAACTTCGACATTGCCGTACGTGCACGTCACCCCGATGAGGTCCAACTCCGGCGAGGCAAGCGCGTACGCGATAGCCAACGCGTCGTCGATGCCGGTGTCCACGTCCAGAATGAGCTTTCGGGCCATTTACGCCACTCCTAAGATCTCGCGGGTCGTTTCCACGTCACGGGCCATGTTATCCAGCAACTCGTCCACCGAGTTGAACTTCACCATGTCGCGCACTTTGCCCACGAACTCCACACGCGCCATCCGGCCGTACAGGTCCGCGTCGCGGTCCAGCACGAAGGACTCCACGCTGCGCCGCGCGTCGCCGAACGTGGGGTTGGTGCCCACGGAAATGGCCGCCGGGTAGCGCACGCCGGGTTGCATGTCGCCTTCGATCTCGCCGTCGTCGATGATGGTCAGCCACCCCGCATACACGCCGTCCGCGGGCACCGCCGAGGTGTCGGAGGCGTACTGGTTCGCCGTCGGGTAGCCCAGCTCCTTGCCGCCGCGGCCCGCGCCGCGCTCAATCGGCGCGATGACGGAAAAGGGCCGGCCCATAAAGTCGGTGGCCAGAGCAACGTCGCCGCCGGAGAGGTGGTCGCGGATGGCGGTCGAGCAAATCCGCACCTCGCCCTCGCCCAGCAGCTTGACGATGGTCACGTCCACGCCCGCGCGCTCCCCCAGCTGCGCCATGTCGGTTGCGGTGCCGGCGGCGTCGCGGCCGAAGGTGAAGTTCTCCCCCACCAGCACGTGCTTCGCACCCAGGGCGGAAACCAGCACGTCGTCCATGTACTCCGCGGGCGTCAGGCCAGCGAGTTCTTCGCGGAAGTCAATGACCAACAGCGCATCCACGCCAAGCTCGGCGATATGGCGGGCGCGCTCGTCGAGAGGCATCAGCGCCCGCGGCGCGTGTTCCGGGGCGAAAATGGTCACGGGGTGCGGGTCGAAGGTAATCACCACGCACGGCACGCCGAGCTCGCGCGCGGTGTCCACCGCTTTGGAAATGAGCAGCTGATGGCCGCGGTGCACCCCATCGAACACACCGATAGTGACCACCGTGCCGGTTTCCGCGAAGGAATCCGGCACGCTCGAAAGCCCGCGCAGAATATCCACGGGGACTTAGCGTACGGCATACTTCGGAAGCATGAACGATCCCCTCGCAACCTCCGGAATCGTCGTCGTGGACAAGCCCGCTGGCATGACCAGCCACGACGTTGTCGCCCGCCTGCGCCGTATCTTCGGCACCCGCAAAGTCGGCCACGCAGGCACGCTCGACCCCATGGCAACCGGCGTGCTCGTCGCTGGCATCGAGCGCGGGACGAAGCTTCTGGCCCACCTGGTGGCGGAGGACAAGGTGTACGAAACCACCATTCGCCTGGGCGCCTCGACGACGACGGATGATGCCGAGGGCGAGATCGTCGACAAGCATGATGCCTCTGGGGTGACCGATGCGGCGATCCGCGCCGAGGTGGCGAAGCTGACCGGCACGATCATGCAGGTGCCGTCGAAGGTGTCCGCGATCAAGATCGGCGGGCGGCGCGCGCACGAGCTGGTGCGCGCCGGCGAGGAGGTGGACATCCCCGCCCGCGAGGTGACCATCCACGCGTTTGAGTTGGGCGAGATCCGCCGCGCCGGCGAGTTCGTGGACGTCGACGCGCGCGTGCACTGTTCCTCCGGCACCTACATCCGCTCGCTCGGGCGCGACCTCGGCGCCGCCTTAGGTGTCGGGGGGCATTTGATTGCCTTACGACGCTCACGCGTCGGCTCCTTCTCCCTCACCGACGCACGCACCCTCGAACAGCTCGAGGACTCCGCCGAGCTGTCCCTGAGCCTGGACGAGGCCTTGACGCGGGCGTGGCCGGTGCTCGACGTGACTGCCGAGGAATACGACGCCCTGGCCATGGGCAAGTGGCTGGAGCCGCGCGGGCTGGAAGACGTCCACGCGGCGGTGGGCGCGGACGGGCGCGCGGTAGCGCTGGTGAAGGAGAAAGGCAAGCGGCTGGCCACGGTGTTCGTGGCGCGCCCGTCGACGTTGTAGACGGTGTTGGTTGGGCTGCGGTCGCCGTCGCCGCGCCCGCGCTACCGCACGTAGGTGGCCGTGACCACGTAGCCGCAGCGCTCGACCCAGCGGCCCTCGAACAGCGGCACCGGGGCGGGGCGGGCCAAAAGCTGGGAGGTGAACGTCCCGTCGGTGCGCAGCTCGATTTCGGCTTCGTCAAAGTCCAGCCAGCGCCGGGTCATCGGGTACCAGCACTTGTAGGTGGCTTCCTTCGCGCAAAACAGGAGGCGGTCCGCCCACGGGTAGCCGTCGGTCTGCAGCCGCTGCACCATCGCTATCTCGGTTGCGCTGGCGATGGAACGCAGCACGCCGTCCGGGAGCGGCTCGGCGGGTTCCGCGTCCAAGCCCATTGAGTGCACGTGCCGGGTGGACGCAGCCACGGCGGCGCGCAGCCCGTCGGTATGCGTGAGCGAGCCGGTGAAACCCTCCGGCCACAGCGGCATGCCCCGCTCCCCCCGCAGGATGGCGCCGGCCGATTCCACGCCGAGCTCGCGCAGGGCCTGGTGGGCACACCAGCGGGCGTCGCCGAACTCGCCTTTGCGCAGGTCCACGGCGGCGCTGACTTCCTTGCGCTCGTCGGGGTGCAAGTGCTCGTAACGGGTCAGGTCCACGGCGTCGGATGCGTCGTCGGTGAGATAGAACACGCAGCGTGCCTCGGCAGGGAACAGCGCAACGTCTTGCATCACTGCTCAACCTCCATGACCGGGTACGGGAACGGCTGCGCGGACGGGTGACGCTCCCATTCGCGCGGATAGCCGAGAGACGCTTCGATGTGCTCGATTCCGTCGACAGTTGTCACCCCCGGCATGTGCAGGTGACCGTACACGACGGCTTGCGCGTTGTAGCGCTGGGCCCAGGTTCGCGTGTGCCGAGTGCCGCACCACAGGGCAATGTCAGACCACTGCATGCGCTGCACCGGTTCCTGCACCAAGGGCCAGTGGTTGATCAGGATCGTCGGGCCGTTGATGCGGGACAGCCGTTTGGTGGTGTAGGCCAGGCGGTCCCAGCACCAGGCGCGGATGTCCACGAAGGGGGCGATGGCGACCTCGTCGGTCATCACCACGTTGTTTTCGTGGGCCGCGGCGAGCGCCTCCTCGACGGTGAGGTTGCGGGCGCGGAACGAGTAGTCGTAGAGGGTGAACAGCGGGCAGACGGTCACTCCGCCGAAGACTGGGTAGCGGTCCTCCGGGGTGATCACGCCGATCGAGCGCATGGCCTGCACCAGCATCGTGTACTTCTCGCGCCCGCGGTGCCTGTCCGCGGAGCGGCAGAACAGCTCGTGGTTGCCGGGCACCCACACCACCGTGTCGAAGCGGTTGGCAAGATCTTCCATCACCTGGACGATCAGCTCCGGGCGCTCGGCTACGTCACCCGCGACAATGAGCCAGTCCGACGGGTCGGCCGGCTGGATGGCATCGATTTTCGGGCCGTTGCGCTTCACCGCCGCGTGCAGGTCGCTGACGGCCCAGAGCGTGGTGGTCATTCCTCATTCTTACCATCCACGCCAGACACGGCCCACCGCATTGAGCGGAATCTCCACGCCACGCCAATCAACCGCGCCACAACCTGGCCCAGCTGCCCGACCCAGATGCCGGTAAGCCCCCAGCCGAACGCCCCGGAGGCCAGGATGATCGGCAGCGCCACCCCCAACAGCGAAAACAGTGTGAGGTTGCGCAGAAACGCTGCGTCGGCGGCGCCGAGCAGCACGCCATCGAGGGCGAAGACCGCCCCGCCCACCAGGATCATCCCGATGAGCAGGAACCAGGGAACCCGCAGCGTATCGACGACATCCGGGTCCGACGTGAAGATGCTCTGGATCGGCACAGCGAACACCGCGAACACGGCGGACAGCGCCACCGCGAAGATCATGGAGTACTTCAGCGCCTGCACCCCCACGGCGCGGGCCTCTTTCGCTCCCCCGCGGCCCAGCGCGGAACCGGTCAGTGTCTGCGCCGCAATCGCCAGCGAGTCCAGCACGAGCGTGAGGAAGTTCCACAGCTGCAGCATGAGCTGGTGCGCCGCCAGCGCCACCACCCCGATCCGGCCGGCCACCGACGCGGCCGCGAGGAGCGAGACCTGGAACGACAGCGAGCGCAAAATCAGGTCGCGGCCCAGCACGAGCTGGCGTTTGATCACGCCCCAACGCGGCGCCCAGCTACCGCCGTACCTGCCGTTCTCGCGCACCAGCACGGCCACGAACAGCGTTGCGGTGATCCCCATGCCGATCACGTTGGAGACCGCCGAGCCGATAAGCCCGTAGCGCCCCACCAGGATCGGCAGCAAAATCGCGCCGGGGATCAGCCCGCACAGCGTCAGATGAAACGGCAGTTTCGTGTTTTGCACGCCGCGCATCCAGCCGTTTCCGGCCATGATCATCAGTGTCATCGGCACCACAAAAACGGCCACGCGCATCCACTGGGCCGCCCGCACACTCGTGTCGTAATCGCTGGCGAGCGCTTGGGCGAGAGGCTGCGCGAACAGCCCCACAATGAGCGCCAGCAGCGTGCCGACGCCCAAGGCCACCCACGTGGCCTGCACCCCCTCTGCGACAGCCTTGTCTCGCCGGCCGGCGCCGAAGAAGCGCGAGCTGCGCGCAGTGGTGCCGTAGGACAAAAACGTCAGCTGGGTGGTCACCGTGGACTGAATCGCCGCACCCGCTGCAAGTGCCGCGAGCTCGGCGGTGCCCAGCCGGCCCACCACCGCGGTGTCCAGAAGCAGGTACAGCGGGTTGGCGGCCAGGACGCCGAGCGCGGGGAGGGCGAGCATGAGGATCTCGCGGCCCATTGAACGTTGTGTTGCTGGTTGCGAGTTAGTCATCGGGCTCCGGGAACGCGTCGAGAAGCTGGCGAATGACCTCTTTGCGGGTGCCGGTGGCGGAGTAGCCGGCCGCGGCCCAGTGGCCGCCGCCGCCCAGCTGCTGCGCGACGGCGGAGACATCCACCACCACCGAGCGCAGCGACATCGCCCAGTACTTCGGCGCCTGCTCCTTGAGAACAACGCCGACATCGGTGCCTTCCAACGAGCGGGAGTAGTCGATGATCGACTCCACCGCCGTCTGGCTCATGCGCGAGTGGATGCCGACGGGAATCGTCAGCACCGCCACCGACAGTCGCTTCGTGGGCACGATCTGGGTCTTGGCCAGCACCTCGCCCATCAGCTGCAGGTCCACAGGGCCCATCGTGTCCATCAGGTCGAGGGCAATCTGGCGGGTGTTCAGCCCGTACTCCATCAGCTCCGCGGCGAAGACGTGCATGCGGGGCGTGCCCCAGCGGAAGCTGCCCGTGTCCGTGACCAGGCCGGCGTACAGGCAGTAGGCGATGTCCGGGTCAAGCTCCACGCCGAGGCAGCCCAGCAGCTCGCGGACCATCACGGTGGTGGATTCGCTCTCCACAATCAGGTTCATCCCGCCGAAGCCGGGGTTGGTGTTGTGGTGGTCGATCACGATGACCCGCGAGGGGTCCTCCAAAATCGCCGGCATGAGTGAGCCGGTGCGGTCGGCAGAGGCGCAGTCCACGGTGACCACGAGCCCGTCGTCAGGCAGCGGTGCCCCATAGTGGATGCGGCCCACGCCCGGGATGGTGCGCATGTTCGCCGAGTGCGGCAGAGGCTGGCCGATGTAGACCTGCACGTCCTTGCCCAGCTTCTCCAGCCCGAACGCCAGCGCGCACGCGGAGCCGATCGCGTCCGCGTCCGGCTTGATATGCGCGACCACCGAGATCTTCTCGGCTGCGCGCACACGGGAGGCGGCGGCCTCAAACTGCGCCGCCGCCTCCGGAATGTATACCGGTGCCTGCTTAGACATCGTCACCTGTGCGCTTGTAGGGGTCGCTCTCACCCGCCGGCTTCGCGTTCGCGCGCAGCTTCGCCAGCTCCTCGTCCCGGGCGCGGGCGCGGTTGAGCAGCTCCTCCATGTGGGCGGACGACTCCGGGACGGTGTCGCGCTCAAAGGCGATCGTCGGGGTAAAACGCACGCTGAGCTGGTCGCCCACGATCTTGCGGATCTGACCACGGGCGCGGTGCAGCGCCTCTGCCGCCTGGTCGTAATCGGGCTCGTCGTTGATGTCGCGTCCGCGCACTGTGTAGTACACCGTTGCGTCATGCAGGTCGCCGGTGACGCGGGTGTCGGTGACGGTGACCAGCTCCAAGCGGGGATCTTTCACTTCTCGCTCAATGGCGGAAGCGACGATCGTTTGAATCTGCTTTGCCAGGCGCTGCGCGCGTGGGTTGTCAGCCATGCTCAACTCCTTTGTCCGAAACTTTCAATAGTGTAACCCCCGCCCTGCGCGGGTTCGCGCGGAGCGGGGGTTGGCGTCGTAAAGCAATTGCTTTGCGACGGTTGTCACGCGGCAGTGCTAGTCGCGCGGCACCTCGACCATCTCGTAGGTCTGGATGATGTCGCCCACCTGGATGTCCGGGTAGGACAGCACCATGCCGCACTCGTAGCCCTTCGCCACCTCGTTGGCGTCGTCCTTCTCGCGGCGCAGCGACTCGATGGTCGCGTCCGGAGTGATGACGTTGCCGTCGCGGACCAGGCGCAGCTTCGCGCCGCGCTTGACCTTGCCCTCGGTGACCATGCAGCCGGCGATGAGGCCGACGGAGGAGGCCTTGAAGATCTGGCGGATCTCCGCCTCGCCCAGATCGCGCTCCTCGTAGATGGGCTTGAGCATGCCCTTGAGCGCGTTCTCCACGTCCTCGATGGCCTGGTAGATCACCGAGTAGTAGCGGATCTCCACGCCCTCGGCGTTGGCTTCCTCGGTGGCCTTGCCGTCGGCGCGGACGTTGAAGCCGATGATGACAGCGTCCGACGCCGCCGCGAGGGAGACGTTGGTCTGGGTCACGGCGCCGACGCCGCGGTCGATGATGTTGACCTCGACCTCGTCGTCGATCTCGATCTTGAGTAGCGCCTCTTCCAGGGCCTCCACCGAACCGGCGTTGTCGCCCTTGAGGATGAGGTTGAGCTGGCTCGTCTCCTTGAGCGCCTGATCCAGGTTCTCCAGGGAGACGCGCTTCTTGCTGCGCGCCTGGATCGCCGCACGGTGGCGGGCGTCGCGCTGCGCCGCAATCTGGCGCGCCACGCGGTCGTCGTCCACCACGAGCAAGTTGTCGCCCGGGCCCGGGACACCGTTGAGGCCCTGGACCTGCACCGGGCGGGACGGGCCCGCCTCTTCGACGTCGTTGCCCCACTCGTCGACCATGCGGCGCACGCGGCCGAAGTTGCCGCCGACGACGATGGAGTCGCCGACGCGCAGCGTGCCGCGCTGCACGATGACGGTGGACACCGGGCCGCGGCCGCGGTCCAGGTGGGACTCGATGGCCACACCCTGGGCGTCCATGTCCGGGTTCGCCGTCAGCTCGAGCGCCGCGTCGGCGGTGAGCAGGACGGCCTCCAGCAGGTCGTCGATGCCGGTGCCCTGCTTCGCGGAGATGTCGATGAACATGGTGTCGCCGCCGTACTCCTCCGGCACGAGGCCGTACTCGGTGAGCTGGCCACGGATCTTGTCCGGCTGCGCCTCCGGCTTATCCACCTTGTTCACGGCAACCACGATCGGCAGGTCCGCCGCCTTGGCGTGGTTGATCGCCTCGACGGTCTGCGGCATCACGCCGTCGTCCGCCGCCACGACCAGGATGGCCAGGTCGGTGGACTTCGCACCGCGGGCACGCATGGCGGTGAACGCCTCGTGGCCCGGGGTGTCCAGGAACGTGATCTTGCGCGGCTGGTCCTCGAGGGTGACCTCGGTCTGGTACGCGCCGATGCCCTGGGTAATGCCGCCGGCCTCGCCGCGGCCGACGTTGGCGTTGCGGATCGAGTCCAAAAGACGGGTCTTACCGTGGTCGACGTGGCCCATGACGGAGACCACTGGCGGGCGCTGCTCGAGCGCTTCCTCGCCGCCTTCGTCCTCGCCGAACTGCAGGTCGAAGGACTCGAGCAGCTCGCGGTCCTCGTCCTCAGGCGAGACGATCTGCACCTCGTAGTTGATCTCGGCGCCGAGCAGCTGCAGCGTGTCCTCGGAAACAGACTGCGTTGCCGTCACCATCTCACCGAGGTTAAACAGCGCCTGCACGAGCGAAGACGCATCGGTGTTGATCTTCTCCGCCAAGTCAGACAGGGTCGCACCCTGACGCAGGCGGACGGTCTTGCCGCCGCCGTCAGGCAGACGAACGCCACCGATGACGTTCGGCTTGTGCATCTCCTCGTACTCGGCCCTCTTCTGGCCCTTGGACTTGCGGCGCTTGCCCGGTGCACCACCGGGACGGCCAAATGCACCAGCGGTGCCGCCGCGGCGTCCGCCGCGACCGCGGAAACCGCCGCCGCCCGGTCCGCCGAAGCGGGGACCGCCCGGTCCGCCACCACGGCCACGGCCACCGCCGCCACCACGGCCGCGACCGCCTGGAGCGGCCGCCTTGGACGGCATCTGTGTCGGGGACGGACCTGCCGGCATATCAGCCGGGGACGGACGAGAGCCGCCACCCTGACGAGCGCCGCCGGGACGCGGACCACCCTGGCCGGGACGGCCGCCACCCGAACGCCCGCCACCCGGACGCGGCGGACGCTGGCCACCGCCGGTGTTGGAAGAGAACGGGTTGTTTGCCACACGCGGACGGCCCGGCTTCGGCACCGGACGCGGCATCGCGCCCGGCGTCGGAGCGCCGCCCTTCGCGGCCGGCTTCGGCGCGCCAGGCTTCGCGGCACCGGGCTTCGCGGCACCGGGCTTTGCTGCGCCCGGCTTCGGCGCACCAGGCTTCGCGGCACCCGGCTTCGGCGCACCGGGCTTCGCGGCACCCGGCTTCGGCGCACCGGGCTTTGCTGCGCCCGGCTTCGGTGCCGGCTCGCCGCCCGCTGGCTTCGCTGCGCCCGGCTTCGGGGCGCCCGGAACCGGCTTCGCCGCAGCCGGCTTGCTCTCCGCCGGCTTGGCTGGCTTCTCGCCCGCCGGCTTCGGGGAGGCAGGCTTCGGCGCCGCAGCCTTCGCGCGGTTCTGGCCCGGCTTCTTCAGCGGCGGCTTCTTCGGCGCAGACTCAGCCTTCTTCGTGTCGGCAGCATCATCGCCGCCGGCCTGCTTGGCGTAGTGCGCCTTCATCTTCTTCACGACGGGCGGCTCGATTGTCGACGACGCCGTCTTCACAAACTCACCCTGCTCCTTGAGCGTGGCGAGCAGTTCCTTACTTGTTACGCCGAGCTGTTTGGCCAACTCGTGAACGCGTAGCTTTCCGGACACGTATCTCCTCTTCGTTGTTGCTAGGAGCAGTGCCCTTCCGGCTACTTGCCCCTAGACGTGGTCAGTGACATTCATCGCTGATGCTGCTTCATGGTTGCGTACTCATCAGTGTTCAGTCTTTCCTTTTTCGTCTGGGTCTTTTACTTCGTCGCAGTTGCTTTGCGACGACGCAAGGTACGTACGTACATGACCTAGGTCCACCGCAGTGGACAGACGGAGCGCCCGCCCGAAGGCACGGCGTTGTTCCGCCAGCTCGACCGCGTCCAACGAGGGCGTGATCCACGCTCCCCGGCCAGGAAGTTTCCTGCCCGGGTCTGCGAGCACCCGCCCTGGCACGTCCGGATCGGCGACGACCCGCAGCAGCTGGGTATCGGGCTGCGCGGTGCGGGTGGCGATGCAGGTTCGGGTGCGGATCGGCTGCTTGCGGGCAACACCCATCCGCGTCCCGTCCTTTCTCGCGTTTATCGTCGCCGCACCTGAACGTGCGGACACAAAAGCCGTATAACACTGTACGCCAAAACCCGCTGGATCTATATTTCCAGCGGGTTTCCTGGTTACAGCGGTGTTATTTACTCGGCCGCGTCAGCGTCGGAGCGGATGTCGATCTTCCAGCCCGTCAGACGAGCCGCGAGCCGGGCATTCTGGCCTTCCTTGCCGATGGCCAGCGACAGCTGGTAATCCGGCACAGTCACGCGGGCCGCCTGCGCCTCAAGGTCCAGCACCTCGACGGAAACCACCTTCGACGGGGCCAGGGAGTTGCCCACGTACTTGGCGGGGTCCTCGTCCCAGTCGATGATGTCGATCTTCTCGCCTCCGAGTTCGGACATGATGTTGGTGACGCGCGCGCCGCGCGGGCCGATGCAGGCGCCCTTGGCGTTGACGCCCTTGACGGTGGCGCGCACCGCCACCTTGGAGCGGTGGCCAGCCTCGCGGGCGATACCGACGATTTCCACGGAGCCGTCTGCGACCTCCGGCACTTCGAGCGCGAACAAGCCGCGCACCAGCTCCGGGTGGGTGCGCGACAGGTTCACCTGCACGCGCTTGTCGCCCTTGTTCACGCCCACGACGTACGCCTTGATGCGGTCGCCGTGCTTGAGCTTTTCGCCCGGGATCTTCTCCGCCGGCAGCAGGATGCCGTCCTGCGGGTCCGCCTCGGTGCCAAGCTGGACGATGTTCAGGCCGCGGGCCTCCGCCTGCGCGTCACGCTGCACGATGCCCGAGACCACCTGGCCCTCGAACCCGGAGTACTCGTCGTAGACGCGGCCGGCTTCCGCCTGGCGCAGACGGCCCTTGATGGCGTCGCGCACAGCGACGGAGCCGATGCGGGAAAAGTTCACCGGAGTGTCGTCGTACTCGGAGACGACCTCCCCTTCGGCGTCCAGCTCGCTGACGATGACGGCGACGTCGCCGGTTTCAGTGTCGATGTCGACGCGCGCCTTGGACTTGTCATCCCCCTTCGCCCCGGCATCCCCCTCCTTGAACTCGCGGTAGGAAAACAGCAGTGCATTCGCGATGGTCGCCAGCAAATCCTCCATGGCGATCCCCTGCTGTTCCTCGATCGCCTTCAGCGCGTTCAAGTCGATATTCACTTGTGTTCCTTTCCTTCCGCCGCAGCGGCCTCAAGCTCTTCAAACGCCCGATCCGCCAGCTCCGTTTCGGCTGCCGGCGGGGCATTGAATTCAATTTCTACCACTGCGCCCGACAATTCAGAAACTGGCGAAACGCGAACCTCCTCCCCCTTTTTCGTCGCACGCACCAACGCCACCTGAGTCTCCTCCGCGTCGAGCGGGCCCACGCGCCACTGCTCCCCGCCCACCTTGACCCTGCGGCCGCGGTTGCGGCGGAAGTGCCGCGCCTCGGTCAACGGCAGGTCCACGCCCGGGGTGGTCAGCTCCAGGGTGTAGCCCGCGCCGAAGCTGACCTCACCACGTTCCTCGGCGTCGTCGAAAAGCGTAGAGAGCTCCTTGGACACCTCCTCGAGGTCATCGAGTGTCGGATGCTCGTCCGAATCCAGAGCGATGATCACCTGCGACTTCTTGCCCGCCTTGACCGTGCGGATCTTCTCAATGTCCATGCCGTAGGTGCGCGCAACCGGTTCAACCATGCGCTCGATTACCTCGTTCGTGGGAAAAGCCATGCCGACCAACCTAGCGTGTAACGTGCAGCGCGTGAAGAAACTCCTCCTGCTGCCCGCCGCCGCGCTTTTGCTCACCAGCTGCACCGTGATGGACGTCGTGGGTCCACGCGCGAACGGCGAGATCATGGCGCTGGCCAAGCAGGCCTCCGCCGACTGGGTTTTCGGGGACCCCGCGCGGGAACAGTGGCGCGAGATGCGCCAGAAGCAGAGCGAGGAGCTGAAAGAGGAAGCGCTTCGTTTGTGCGGCCTGGACGCGCAAGGGCAAACGCCCGCCTCGTGCGACGTCAGCTACGGCGACACCGACCTGCCCGCCGAAGGTAATGCGTCTGCGGTGCTCGAGCACACCGTCGCCGCCGCCGACAAGGTGCCGGAAGAGTCCGTGGACCTCATCGTCGCCCAGGCTATCGACGCACTCACGCTCTCCCCCGTCGACCTCGAGCCTGTCACCGAGACAGTGTCGGACGCCGCGGACACCGAAGCGGCACGCGACATGCTCGCGCGGGAAAACGCCGTCTACTACGGGCTTGGCCTCGCGCTCGCCTACGCCGATGCCGACCTGCGCGAACGCGTCGGCGAGCTGCGCGAGGCATCCCACGAGCGCACCGCGGCACTGACTCGCGTGCTGGATATCGCCGACGGCGAGTCTCTGGTCCCCGCCGCCGGCTACGAGTTCGCCGAGGGCTACAGCGAGCCCGCAAACACAGAAGAGGCCGCCCAGCTGGTCAAAACCATGCAGAGCGACCTGGTCGCGCAGTGGCGCTACGCCGCCGCGCACGCGGAATCGGCGACCTGGCGCGGAGACGCCATCAGGCTGGCCGCCCACGCCCAGCGGGTCTAGCCGAGGCGCTCGGCGACGAGCTCCTGCACCTTTGCCACGATCTCGTCGGCCGGGACCTCCAGTGTCTCGCCGCCGCGGATCCGCAGCTCCACCACGCCGTCGGCGAACGCGCGGCCGAGGATGACGATGAACGGCATGCCCAAAAGCTCGGCGTCCTTGAACTTCACGCCCGGGGAGACCTTTGGTCGGTCGTCGAAAAGCACCTCGAGCCCGGCGTCAGACAGCTCGGCGGCGATGCGGTCGCCCGCCTCGAGGGCCGCGGCGTCTTTGTTCGCCACCGCGACGTGCACCTGGAACGGGGCGATCTCCACGGGCCAGACCAGGCCCTTGTCGTCGTGGCGCTGCTCCGCGATCACCGCGAGCATGCGGGAGATGCCGATGCCGTAGGAGCCCATGGTGGGCACGGCGCGCTTGCCGTTTTCGTCTAGGATCTGCACGTCCATAGCCTCGGTGTACTTGCGGCCGAGCTGGAAGATGTGGCCCAGCTCGATGCCGCGAGCGAGTTCGACGGTGCCGTTGCCGGACGGCGACGGGTCGCCGGCCTTAATCTCGGCGGCCTCGATGAAGCCGTCGACGGTGAAGTCGCGGCCGGCGACCAGGCCCACCACGTGCTTCTGGGGCGCGTCCGCGCCGGTGATCCAGGCGGTGCCGTCCACCACGCGGGGGTCCGCCAGCACGCGCACGCCGTTGGCCGCGAGCGCGCGGGGGCCGACGTAGCCCTTGACCAAAAAGTCGTTCTTGGCAAAGTCCTCGTCGCTGGCCAGCTCGAACGTGGCGGGCTCAAGCGATGCCTCGAGGCGCTTCTCGTCCAGCTCGCGGTCGCCGGGGATGAGCACGCCGACCAGCTGCGGGCCGACCGGCTCGCCGTCCTCATCTACCTGACGCGGGTCGTTGACCTTCACCATCATGCATTTGAGGGTGTCGGCGGCTTCGGCGGAGCGGCCGTCGATAAGCACGCCAGCCCCCTGCGCCCACTCCACGAGCGCCGCGATGGTTTCGGACGCAGGCGTGTCGTGCTCGACCGCCTCCGGCAGCCCCTCAAACGGGCGCGGCTCGGGCGCGACGGTGGTCACTGCCTCGACGTTCGCCGCGTAGTCGCCCGCGGTGGAGACGACGAAGGTGTCCTCGCCGTTGTCCGAGTACGCCAAAAACTCCTCGGACGCGGAGCCGCCCATGGCGCCGGAGGTGGCCTTGCAGATCTCGTAGCGCAATCCCACGCGGTCGAAAATGCGCTGGTAAGCCGCGCGGTGGTTGGCGTAGGACTGGTCCAGCCCCTCATCCGACATGTCGAAGGAGTAGCTGTCCTTCATCACAAACTCGCGCCCGCGCAGAATGCCGGCACGCGGACGCGCCTCGTCGCGGTACTTGGTCTGGATCTGGTACAGCGTGACCGGGAAGTCCTTGTAGGAGGAGTACAGGTCCTTCACCGCGGTGGTGAACATCTCCTCGTGCGTGGGGCCAAGCAGCATGTCCGCGCCCTTGCGGTCCTTCAGGCGGAACAGGTCGTCGCCGTACTCCGCCCAGCGGTTGGTGGCCTCGTACGGCTCGCGCGGCAGCAGCGCCGGGAAGAGCAGTTCCTGGCCGCCCATGGCGTCCATCTCTTCGCGCACCACGCCTTCGATCTTGCGCAGCGCGCGCAGGCCCAGCGGCAGCCAGGAGTACACGCCCGGCGCGGCGCGGCGCACATAGCCTGCGCGCACCAGCAGCTTGTGGCTGGGCACCTCGGCGTCGGCGGGATCTTCGCGCAGCGTGCGCAGGAACAGCGTGGACAGGCGTGTAATCATGGTTTGGAAGTTTACCGCTAGGGTTTTGCGCATGCTGATCGTGCTCCCGCCTTCTGAAACCAAAGCCCCCGGCGGCACCGACGCCACCATGTCGCTGTCGTTTCCTTCCCTCGACGCCGTACGCACATCGCTTATCGACGTCCTCACGGCCACCGACGTGGACATCCAAATGCGCGAGCTGAAAGTCCCTGCCGGCAAACGCGCGGAGGCCGAGGAGAACCTCGCGTTGCGCGCGGCACCGGTGATGCCGGCGATCCAGCGCTACACGGGCGTGCTGTACGACGCCCTCGACGCTCCGTCCCTGCCCGATGAGGCCCTGGCGCGCCTGGCCGTGGGCTCCGCGCTTTTCGGGGTGGTGCGCGCGGGCGACCTGATCCCCCGCTACCGCGTCTCCGGCGGCTCCAAGGTGGGCGGGAAGACGATGAAGTCGTGGTGGGGCAGGTCGGTCACGGACGTACTTTGTGAGCAGGGATTCGTGGTGGACATGCGCTCCGGCGCCTACCAACAGCTCGGGCCGGTGCCCGGAGCGCTGACGGTGCGCGTGGAGCAGGCCGACACCGGCAAGGTGGTTAGCCACTTCAACAAGCAGTACAAGGGCGAGCTGGCCCGCGCGCTGGCGCCTCACGACGCCACGTGCGCCGACGACGTCGCCGACATCGCCTCCGCCGCCGGGTTCGACGTTGCGGTCGACGGCACGCTGCTCACTATGCGTGTGTAGGTTGAGCTCCATGCCATCCCACTACCGCCGCTACGGACTGGCCGCGTTGATCTACGCCGCCGGGTTCGCCTACATCCTGCTGCGCTGGGATGCGATCCCCGACCCTGTGACGGTGCACATCGGCCCCACCGGCGAGGCGGACGGCTTCGCGCCGAAGACGCTGCTCAGCACGACCCTGCCGATGATCATCGGCATCGCGGTAACGCTGATCCTGCCGCTGTTTCTGCCGCCGAGATCGCTTGCCCGGCACACCGTCGACGTCCCGGCCGACGGCGCGTTGCCGTTTTCGGAGACGGTGGCCCGGCGCGTCGAGAAGCTTTGCGACGCCTCCGCAGACGTCGTTTCCAAAATAATCCTCGCGATGGCCGCACTGCTCGCGGTGATGAACATTGCCATGGTCGTGCCGGACGTGAGTCTGCCGTTCTGGCTGGAGATTGTGCTCTGGATCGGCTTCATCATCTATGTGGTGGTGATCGGCATGCGCGTGACCTCAAAAAGGACGGGATCGAACCGGACGCGGACGAACAGGCCCGCAACGAGCAGTTGCGCTACCAGGGCGGCATGGGCACCTATTCGGCGCCGAACGACCCTATGGTCGCCGCGGTGCTGCCGTCGAACCCGGGCAAGATCGCGGTGAACACCGCCCACGCGCCGGGCAAGCGCTACTTGCGGCGGGTGGTGGTCGGCATAGCTTTGATCCCCATAGTGTGCGTGGCGCTGTCTTTTGCGGTCTAGCTCGGTCCTGCCCTCGCGCCGGCGAAATTTATCGGTTTATCGGTTTATCGGTCGAGCGGAATTTATCGGTTTATCGGTTGCGCCCCTTCTACCTGCGCTAACTCGCCGCCTTCTCAACCATCTCCGCTAACGCGAGAAGCCGGCGCACATCAGCCACAAACTCATCTTCTCTGAACAACAAATCGACCGGCGATGGGCGCAGTAGCTTGACGCCGGCCTTCAGCAGGTTCTTTTCGCGGCGGCGTTCTTTCCGCAGCGTCTCGTCGGTGGGTTTGAACGTCACTCCGTCGTATTTGTAGTCGCCGTCTATCTCCGTCACGAACATCCCGCGGCGAAGATCCACCTCATAGCCGGCAAACATGCCGTTGACGATCCAGTGCTCCGCCACCCGCTCAATCAGAATCGCTCTTCCGTACGACTCGAACGGCGAGCGCGAGTTGTCCACCGCGAACCTCACTACTTTCCGCAGCGTGTCAATGCCTCGCACCCTGCCCAGCTTCTCCATCTCGGCCTCGACCGTGTCTCTGTCCGCGTAGAACTTCAGTATCCAGTCCATGGCGACGAGCCCCTCCCGGAAACCATGTCGCAGCGCGATTTCGAACGCCGTGGTCAGTTCATCCGTGGCACGCAGTGTGTCGAAGCGCCGGATTGTCGCTGGCCGCTTCCTTGCCCGGTGATAGACCGTGTTCGCCGGCTGCTGCTTCTTCGGCGGCGCTTTGCCGTTTGGCAGAAGTAGCTCCACTGGCTCGTTGACCTCGGTCGTCACCACCCACATATCCAACACCCTTGCAGCTGATCGCCCGGCCAGTGCTGCTTTCCTGGCGGCTTTCCCCGCAGCGATGGCCTGGATCCACCGCCTCTCATAGAACGCGAGCCCCGAGAAGTCGGCCCGCGACATGCAGTGCTTCGATGACAGGATCACTGCACCTGCGTTGTCGTTGACGTTATCCCGATGGCGTAGTTTGCGCACAATCTCTGCTTGTCTCCCCCGATCCATGCCGCGATACTGACAGAGGTTCACGCAAAATGGAAGGGCTCTTGCTCATCTGTGGATAACTCGCCGCCATCGTTATCCACAGTTCAGGTACTTGGGAACCTCTCTGTACAAAAGACGATATCGGCATTTACCGTCCCGACCCGACCGCGACCAGGGCTTTTACCGCCGCGTCAGCCCTAAATGCCGATATCGTCGTTAACACCGCCCCCTGGCCCCCGCCCCACAGGTACCGTCGCACCCATGACCGCCTCCTCCACCATCGACACCGCCCGCGCCCTTATCGCCGACGCCTCGCACATCGAGGTCTTCACCGGCGCCGGCATGAGCGCCGACAGCGGCATCGCCACCTACCGCGACGCGCAGACCGGTCTGTGGGAGAACGTGGACCCGCAGGACATGGCGTCCATCGACGCGTGGCACGACGATCCCGACACCATGTTCGCCTGGTACCTCTGGCGCGCCCACCTCGCGCAGCAGGCGGAGCCGAACGCGGGCCACGTCGCCGTCGCCAAGTCGCCGAAGACGACGGTGACCACGCAAAACATCGACAACCTCCACGAGCGCGCGGGAAGCAAGGAGGTCGTCCATCTGCACGGCTCGCTGTTCGACTTTCGCTGTACGCTTTGCGACGAAAGCTCCGCCCAGCCCATCGATCTCCCCAAAGAACCCGTGACAGCAATTACTCCCCCGGCTTGCCCGGAATGCGGAGGCCCAGTGCGCCCCGGCGTGGTCTGGTTCGGCGAGGCGTTGCCGGAAGCCGAGTGGAGGGAAGCGGAGCGCCGCATGCGCACCGCTGACGCGCTGGTGATCGTGGGCACCTCCGGGGTGGTCTACCCCGCCGCCGGCCTGCCGCTGATGGCGCACGCCCGCGAGATCCCCATCATCGAGGTCACCCCCATGCGCACCGACCTGTCGCACCTGGCCGACGTGGTCATCGAGGACACCGCCGCCAACGCGCTGCCTGCTCTTCTGGGCTAGTAGTGATAGCGGACCTGCAGGATTACCAGATCGCCATCTGCGAGCATGTAAACCAACCGGTGTTCTTGGGTAATACGCCTTGACCAGGCACCATCCGCTCCATATTTCAACGGTTCAGGCTTACCAATCCCTTCGAAAGGATCTCGCAGCGTATCACGGAGAAGCTGATTCACGCGCTTCAGCATCTTCCTATCGTTGGTTTGCCAATAGAGGTAGTCGCTCCACGCATCAGCAGTCCAAACGAGGCGCATTACTCATCCAGATCGAGATCATGCTCAACGAACTTGCCGTTGAGGGCATCCTCATAGGACCGAGTCAACCTGCGCCTGTTCTCCCGCGATTTAAACAGGTAAGCAGTCTCTACCCATGCCTCATAGTCTTCTGCGGCCATAAGCACGGCATTGCCATTGCGCGACACAATTTCAACCGCGTCGCGGTCGTTGTTCACACGCTCGATGAGCGGATATAAAGTCCGGCGAGCTTCCGATGCACTGATGGACATTTACCCCTCCTTTATGTGGTACCGCAAAACGGTACCACATTTACGAGCTGGCGCGGAGCACCGTGAAGGTCCTACCGCGCGCGACCTGCTCCACGGACGCGAAGTGGCGCTCCACCTCGCCGCGGTAGCGCAGGTGCGAATTGTGCACCAGATACAGCGCCCCGCCGGGGGCGAGCAGACGCACGGAGGCGTCGATGAGGTGCTGCACTAACGTGGCGTCGACGGTGGTGCCGTCGTGGAACGGCGGGTTCAGCGCGATTGTGTCGAAGGACGCGTCCGGCAATCGGGAGCCGGCGTCATCCCACGTCGCCTCCAGCCCGATGGCGCGGGCGGAGAGCACCGCATCGGCGTCCGCGTCCGTGGCGACGCCGCCCAAGCCCCGGGTGACGGAGCCGTTGCCGCAGCCCAGGTCGAGAAGCCGGCCGGGCTCGGCGGGCAGGCAGGAGCGAAGCAGCTCCCCGCCCCGGTCCGGTTTTGCGCCGGAGAAAACTCCGCCGACGGCGACGAGGCCGTCGTAAAGCAATGGCTCATACGACACCTCGCGGGGGCCGGAGGCGACCAGGCAGCGAAACTTGCCGCGGCCGAGCGAGGCGGCAACTTCTTCGAACGACTCCCCCAACGTCGCGTTCATGCTGCGTGCGAGGTGTTTATTGTTCGCGCCGAGCACGAGGCGCACTTCGTCGAAGCCTGCGCCCGCGATAGAACGCGCCAGGTAATCCAGCCGCGCCAGGGACTTCGGCATCTCTCCGACCGCAACGGCAGCCCCGGTCGCGCCGGCGAGGTACTCGTCCAGGCGCACGTCCCCGGCCACCTCGGCGCCGAGCGACCGGGCCTGCTGGCTGCGCGTGTAGTCCGAGTCGCAGAACAGCACGGGCGTGCCCGTCGCGACCGCCGCGCGGGTCAGGTCCAGGGTCGGGTCGTGGCAGATGAGCACTGTCCTTTGACCACCGTCAGCCGCGCCGAAGGCGACATCCCAGATCAAGCTATCCAGCGTGCGCAAGGCCCGCGACCTCCCCCACCACGTACACGGCGGGCGCGGCGACGCCTTCGGCCTCCATCACGTCAGCCAAGGTCGCCGCGGTGGCGAAGTACACGCGCTGCGCGTCGGTCTCGCCCTCCTGGATCACGGCGGCGGGAGTGTCCCCGGACAGCCCGGCCTCCACCAGCGCCGCCGTGATCGCGCGCACGTTGCGCACGCCCATCACCACCACGATCGTGCCACCGACGCGAGCGAGCGCACCCCAGTCCACCAGCGACTTCTCGTGCCCGGGCGGCAGGTGCCCGGAGACCACCGTGAACGCGTGCGTCACCCCGCGCTGGGTCACCGGCACCGAAGCGGCGGCCGGCACGGACACCGCAGAGGTCACGCCCGGCACCACCGAGCACTCCAGCCCGGCGGCGGCGCACGCCTGTAGCTCCTCGAAACCGCGGCCGAACACGTACGGGTCGCCGCCTTTGAGCCGGACCACGTGCTTGCCGGCGCGCCCAAACTCCACGAGCATCTCGTTGATCCGCTCCTGCGCCACCTGCCTCGCGTACGGCAGCTTCGCCACGTCCACGACCTCTTTGCCGGTCAGGTCCAAAAAGCCCTCCAGCTCAGCGGAGGGGCCGAGGTGGTCGGCGAGGATGACGTCGGCAGCCTCGAGCGCGCGCAGTCCGCGGATGGTCAGCAGGTCCCACGCGCCTGGGCCGCCACCTACGAGTGTGATGTGGCCGGTAGTCATAGCCAATCAGTTTAGGGTGGAGCCATGAATCAACCCCAGCTCGCCCACACGCTCCCAGACACCCTGCCGGAGCTCGCGCACGCGGAGCCCGGCACGCAGTTTGAGAACCCGCAGCTTGTCGCGCTCAACGAGCCGCTTGCAAATGAGCTCGGGCTCGATGTCGCATGGCTCAAATCCGACGACGGCCTCAAGTTCCTCTCCGGCGGATCCGGCGGCCACGCCATGGCGTACGCGGCGCACCAGTTCGGCCAGTTCGTGCCATTGCTTGGCGACGGCCGCGCCCTGCTGCTCGGCGACACCGCCGGCCATGAGATCCAGCTCAAGGGCTCGGGCTTGACCGCGTTCTCGCGCCCTGGCACGGACGGGGTGGGCGCGATCGGGCCGATGCTGCGCGAGCACCTCGTCTCCACGTTCATGCACGCGGTCGGCGTGCCCACCACCCGGTCGCTGGCGGTGCTGTCCACCGGCGGCACCGTGATCCGCCAAAACGGCGCGGTCCCCGGCGGCATTGTGGCGCGCGTGGCCAAGAGCCACCTGCGCGTGGGCACGGTGCAGTACGCGGCGACGCAGTCGGAGGAGCTGACGCAGAAGGTCGTCGCCGCCGCGGGCTTCGCCGATGCCGAGGAGATGCTGCGCACCGTCACCCGCCGCCAGTTCGACCTGGTGGCGCACTGGATGCGCCTGGGTTTCGTCCACGGGGTGATGAACACCGACAACGTGGCACTGTCCGGAGAGACCATCGACTACGGCCCGTGCGCGTTCACCGAGCGCTTCGACGGCACCGCGAGTTTCTCCTCCATCGACCGCCAGGGCCGCTACGCATTTGGCAACCAGCCCAACATCATCGCCTGGAACATGGCGCGGCTGGCGGAGGCGCTCTACCCACTGCTCGGCGCGGAGAAGGTCGACGCCTACGTCAAAACTGTCCAGCCAGCCTGGGACGAAGCCTGGGCGACGTGGATCGGGGACGACCACGACGGGCTCAACGCCGCCGCCGACATCACCACCTACAACCGCGAGCACGGCATAAACGGAAGCGAGGGTCCCGTCTTCATCCCCCGCAACCAGATGCTGCAGGAGGCTATCGACGCCGCCGAGCTGCGCGGCGACTACACCGCGTACAACGAGCTGCTCTCCGCGGTGAGCGACCCGTACAACGAAAAGGCCGGGCCCGAATGGATGGCCCGGCCTGAGGGGCAGCTGCCCTACGTCACCTTCTGCGGGACGTAAGAACCGCTGCCCCTGTAGTGCGACGCGGTCGCGCTACAGCGTGTTTTCGCCCGTGTCCAGCTTGAGCGTCTTCTGCGTCCACGCCCACTGCTCGTCGTAAGCGTCCTTGTCGCGCTTGAGGGACTTGCCGTAGGTGGGGAACATCTCGTGCAGCTTGTCGGCCCAGTCGATCATGTGCTCGCCGAAGCAGCGCTCCAAAAGCTCGATCATGGCGGCCGGGGTAATCGATGCGCCCGGGGATGCGCCGAGCACGCCGGCGATGGTGCCGTTCTGGTCGTTCACCAAGGCGGTGCCGAACTCCAGGGTGCCGAAGCGCGGGGCGGCAGCCGGCTTGATCACCTGCACGCGCTGGCCGGCGACCACGACCTCCCAGTCCTTGCCGTCTGCTGCCGGGTAGTACTCGTGCAGCATGTCCACCTTGCCGTCGAAGTCGCGGAAGACTTCCTGCACCAGGTACTTCACCAGCGCAAGGTTGGTTGCGCCGACGCCGAGGTAGGACGGGATGTTGTCCGGGCGGATGGACTTGAACAGGTCCAGGTAGGAGCCTTCCTTGAGGAACTTCGGGCTCCAGCCGCCGTAGGGGCCGAACAGGAGCGATTCCTTGCCGTCGACGACGCGCAGGTCCAGGTGCGGCACAGACATCGGCGGGGCACCGACCTTGGCCTTGCCGTAGACCTTGGCCTTGTGCTGCTGCACCAGTTCCTGGTTGTCGGTCTTGAGCCACATGCCGGAGATCGGGAAGCCGGCGTAGCCGTGGACCTCGGGCACGCCTGCCTTGCGCAGCAGGTCCAGCGCGTAGCCGCCGGCGCCGACGAAGACGAAGCGGGCTCGCACGACCTGCTTGTCACCGGTGTGGACGTTTTTGACCGTGACCTTCCAGAAGTTGCCTTCGCGCTTGATATTGGTCACTTCGCGGCCGTAGCGGATCTCGGTGCCGTTGCGCTTCGCGGCGTCGAGGAACTGCCCGGTCAGGGAGCCGTAGTTGATGTCGGTGCCCACGTTGGTCCAGGAGATGGCCACCGGCTCGGCGTCGAAGTCGCGGCCCTGGGACATCAGCGGCAGCTTCTCTGCGAAGGTCTCACGGTCGTCCGCGAACTGCATGTTGGGGAACATGTGGTTTGCGGAGAGTTTGTCGTAGCGCTTGCGCAGGTAGTTGATCTGGTCTTCGCCCTGTGCGAAGGACACGTGCGGCACGGGGTTGATGAAGGCGCGCGGATCCGTCAGTACGTCGTTTTCCACCTGGTAGGACCAGAACTGGCGCGACAGCTGGAACTTCTCGTTGATGTTCATCGCCTTGGAGACATCAATGCGTCCCTTTTTCTCGGGCGTGTAGTTCAGCTCGCACAGTGCGGAGTGGCCGGTGCCGGCGTTGTTGAACGGGTAGGAGGACTCCTCGGCAGGACCGTCGAGCCGCTCGAAGATCATCTGGGACCAGTCGGGTTCCAGCTCGTGCAGCATCGAGCACAGCGTGGCGCTCATGATGCCGGCGCCGACGTGCAGGATGTCCACCTCGTCCGCGTACTTGTTACCACCGTTGTCAGACATACGTAGTCATCCTTTGATGTTTATCGACTTTTGGGAGTGGTGACTATATTACGTCCCCTTCGTCGCCAAGGTGCAAAGGCTTGTCGACGACCACAGGTCCGAACCGTTCGCAGAAAAGTATCATCGGCCGCATGGACAAACTTGATTGGCAACCCGACCCGCTCGGCGACGGATTCGAGCAGGCCGTCCTCCCCCAAGGCAAGGACCCGGACAGTAGAACCCGCGTGGATGCGGTGCTGGTGCGGGACGTGCGCGCGTCGCAAAGCACAAGCCCCTACAAGCCCGCGGTGCTGTGGGTGCACGGCATGTCCGACTACTTTTTCCAGTCCCACGTCGCCGACGAGTTTGCGCGGCACGGGTATCCGTTTTACGCGCTGGACCTGCGGCGCTGCGGGCGCGCGCTGAGGAAGGGGCAGCGGGCGCACTTCACTCTTTCGATGAGCCGGTATTTCCCCGAGCTCACGCAGGCGCTGGAGATCCTCGCGGCGCAGCACGGTTCGGTGGTGGTGCTGGCGCACTCCACCGGCGGTCTGATTGTGCCGCTGTGGGCGGATCACTTGCGCCGCGAAAAGCCTGCGGAGCATGCGAAGCTCGCCGGTGTGATCCTGAACAGCCCGTGGCTGGACATGCAGTTCCCGAAGTGGCAGGTGGCCGTACTGAAGCCAGTGCTCAATTTCTTCGGCACGATCTTCCCGTCGCTGCCGCTGTTGCAGCGCGGCGAGGGCACCTACGGAAAGTCCATCCACAAGGACTTCCACGGCGAATGGGAATTCAATACGCAGTGGAAGCCGATTGACGGGCACCGCAAGTATTTGGGCTGGATCCGCGCGGTGATCAAGGGGCAGGAACAGATCCACGCCGGGGACGTTGACACTGGCGTGCCGACGCTGACGCTGTGCTCGTCGCATTCGTACCTCGGCGAGGACTACTCCCCCGCCGCGGACACCGCCGACACTGTGCTCGACGTCGACCAGATCCAGCGCTGGGCGCCGACGCTGTCGGACGAGACAGAAGTGCAGGTCATCGACGGTGCGCGCCACGACGTGTTCCTGTCCGAGCGCCACGCCCGCGAGGCCGCGTTTAAGGCTGTGTTCGGGTGGCTCGACGGCCAGCATTTCACCCAGTAACGTCGATACGCAAAATACACATATATATAGAGGAGAAGACCATGCCCGCTCACGTAAGCGATTTACAGGACGCCACACACTACGACCTGATCATTGTGGGAACGGGTTCAGGAAACTCCATTCTCACTCCCGACTTCGACGACAAAAACGTCGCCATTGTGGAAAAAGGCGCGTTCGGGGGCACGTGCCTCAACGTCGGCTGCATCCCCACCAAGATGTACGTGCTCGCCGCGGAGCAGGCGTACGCGGCGCGCGAGGCTGGAAAGCTCGGCATTGATCTCGAGTACAAGGGCGCGGACTGGCCCGGGATCGTCGAGCGCGTCTTTGACAACCGCATCGATCTGATCGCCAAGGGCGGCGAGGACTACCGCCGCAACGGTTGCCCCAACGTCACCGTCTACGACGTGGAGGCGTCCTTCCTCGGCCCGAAGACGCTGAAGACCGGCCGCGGCGGGGCCGAAGAGTTCATCACCGCCGACACGATCATCCTCGCCGCCGGCGCCCGCCCGTTCATTCCGGAGTGGGCCAACGACGTCACGTTCCACACCAACGAGGACATCATGCGCCTTGAGCGCCAGCCGAAGTCGTTGACCATCGTCGGCGGCGGCTTCATTGCCATGGAGTTCGCGCACGTCTTTGACGCCTTGGGCACCGAGGTGACCATCATCAGCCGCTCTCAGCTGCTTCGCCAGCTGGACCCGGACCTCGCGGAGCCGTTCAACAAACTCGCCGCCGAGCGCTACACCGTCCACATCGGCCGCACGGTCACTTCCGCCACCGAGAACAGCGAGGGTGTCACGCTCACGCTTGACGACGGCACCACGGTCAGCTCCGAATCCCTCCTCATCGCCACTGGCCGCATCCCCAACAGCGACACCCTCGATGTCGCCACTGCAGGGATCGAAACGCACGAAGGCGGCCGCGTCGCCGTCGACGAGTTCGGCCGCACCTCCGTGGACGGCGTGTGGTCGCTCGGCGACCTGTCTTCCCCATACCAACTCAAGCACGTGGCGAACGCAGAACAGCGAGCCGTGACACACAACGTGCTTCAGGCATGGGCGGGCAACGACGACTCCGCGATGGTGCCGATGCCGCACGATCACGTCCCGTCGGCGATCTTCACCCACCCGCAGATCGCGACGGTGGGCCTGACTGGACAGGAAGCAGCGGACGCGGGCTTCGACGTCACGGTGAAAGTGCAGAACTACGGCGATGTCGCCTACGGCTGGGGCTTGGAGGACTCCACCGGTGTGGTGAAGCTGGTGGCGGACCGCGAATCCGGCCAGCTGTTGGGCGCGCACTACATGGGTCCGCAGGCGTCCACGCTTATCCAGCAAATGATTACCGTGCTCGCATACGGGCTGGACCTGCGGGACTTTCCTCGCTCGCAGTATTGGATCCACCCGTCGCTGGCGGAGGTGACCGAAAACGCGATCCTCGGCCTCGACCTGACGTTCAAAGAAGTCTAAACCCCTACTTTACCCCCTCTTTCGGGGGACCGGGTTAAAAGGCATGACCTTTTCCGCACAGGTGCCGAAAAGAGCACGTGAGAGATATTTGGTCTAGCCCAATTTTTTCAGTGAACGCCAAGCTTTCCAACCTTTGGTTGAACTTTTGAAAAATTTTAAGCGTCAACTTGCATACGGCTGGAAGTGTTCGGCTATTGTCAGTGCAGACACCGGGACCGAGCCCACCGGGCTTGCTATCGGTCCTAGGAGCTCAATGCCCCTGGGATTCTTTGAATTCCACCCGGACGTCGTGCAAGAACTATCAGAGAAGGATTTCGTTTCATGCGTAATTTCCGTAAGGCAGCCCTCGCCGGCGCAACCGCCGTCGCTGTGGCATTCGGCTCCACCGCAGTCGCAACCGCAGCAACCGAAGGCACTGAGGCACCGGAGGCTCCGGCCTACACCGCACCGGTCCGCCCGGTTGAGGACAAGGACAGCAAGGACGGCGTCGAGCCGGCTTCCTCCAACAAGATCGTCCAGTCCGAGTGGCTCGAGTTCCGCGACAAGGACGGCAACCTGCGCGGCACCGACGGCGAGCAGATCTTCGGCAGCCAGAAGGACAACTTCGGTGACCAGCCGCGTTACGCTCGTCTCGCGTACGGCGCAACCATCTTCACCGCTGTTTCCGCAGTTGTCGGCCTCATCGTTGGCCCGCTGTACAACTACTTCGTCCACGGCGATTTCCAGTTCTAAGTTCGCGGATTCCCGCAAACCAATTCCAACTCATTTTTCGAAAGAAGGAACACGATGCGTAACTTCCGCACCGCTGCAGTTGCTACCGCAACCGCTCTGACCGTCGTTGCTGGTGGCACCGCAATCGCCTCCGCTGAGGAAGGCACCACCGAGACCAACTCCAAGGACAAGGCCGTCGTCTTCGTCGGCAAGCAGAAGGAGACCGATAAGGACTTCGGCGAGGTTGTCAGCGACGGCACCAAGGGCCTGTTCGATGGCAAGGGTTCTTCCCACTACTTCAACGACGCGAAGGATCCGTTCTACCCGACCGATGCTTTCGGTAACACCACCAACGCTGAGGACGTCCCGCAGTGGGCTCGCTACTGGATCGACGGCTCCATCGTTGCCGCCATCGGCGCCCTGGTTGGCCTGGTCATCGCTGGCTTCAACTTCGCTTTCTACAACGGCTGGCTGCAGCACCCGCTCAGCAAGTAATTCTTGCTGCTGAGACACGTAACCCCCATCTGCACGTAGCAATGGGGGTTTCGTTCTGTCTGCGGTCCGTCCGTAGACGTAAAGCGGGCCCGTACGGAATAGATCCGTACGGGCCCGCTTTACCTTCTTGCGCGGTTTACTCCCCCAGCATGTGCTGCCCGGCGGCGACATCCGCGTCCGGGATGGTGAGAATCTCGTTGCCGCTGTCGGTAATCACGATGGTGTGCTCGAACTGGGCGGTGTACTCGCCGTCGATGTTCTGCACTGTCCAGCCGTCGTCCCACACGCGGTAAGGCAGCTCGCCGAGGTTGATCATCGGCTCGATGGTCAGCGTCATACCTGGCTCGAGGACGTCGGTGTAGGCGTCGGAATCGTAGTGCAGCACCACAAGCCCGTTGTGGAAGGTTGTGCCCACGCCGTGGCCGGTGAAATCGGTGACCACGTTGTAGCCGAAGCGCTTGGCGTAGGACTCGATCACGCGCCCGATCACGTTGATCTGGCGGCCAGGCTTCGCAGCCTTAATGCCGCGCATCATCGCCTGGTAGGTGCGATCCACCAGATCCTTGTGCTCCTGGGCTACCTCGCCGGCGAAGAAGGTGGCGTTGGTGTCGCCGTGGACACCGTTCTTGTAGGCGGTGACGTCGATGTTGACGATGTCGCCCTCCTGGATCACCGTGGTGTCCGGGATGCCGTGGCAGACAATTTCGTTCAGGGAGATGCAGGAGGACTTCGGGTACCCGCGGTAGCCCAGCGTCGACGGGTAGGCGCCGTGCTCCACCAGGTAGTCGTGGACGATGCCGTCGATCTCGTCGGTGGTCTTGCCCGGGGCCACGGCGGCACCGGCAAGCGCCAGCGCGTTCGCCGCGATCTTGGAGGCTTCGCGCATCGCCTCGATGGTCTCGCGGGTCTGGACGATCGGCTCGCCGACGTTCTCCTGGACCTCGTCCTTCCACGCGTACTCAGGGCGCTCAATGGACTTTGGCACCTTGCGCTCTGGGGTGGGTTTTCCTGGGGTAAGTAGGCCTCGATTATTCATGTCCCCAATGGTAGACCCGCGGTCAAACGGGCCAACACAGCCCGCTGGGCGGCCTACTGGGCGGGCGCGTCGAGGTTCAGCAACATCCGGTCTGACAGCGCCACTGCGGCCTCAGAACCGCCGCCGAGGACTACCAGGGTGGCGAAGGCGATGTCGTCGTCCGCGCGGTAGCCGGTGAACCACGAATGGGAGCCGCCGTTGATCTCGGCTTCGCCGGTCTTGCCGCGGATGTCCCCGCCCGCGGTAAACGCACTCGCGGTGCCGCCCGGGCCGGTCACGGCGGCCATCATCTGGCGTAGTTCGTCCACCGCCTGCGGGTCCATCGGCGGGGCATCTCCGCTGAGCTTCGTCTCCTCGCCCTCCACCAGGTATGGCACGGGCAACGATCCACGAGCGGCCGCTGCGGAGACAAGCGCCATGCCGAACGGGCTGGCCAGATCCAAGCCCTGGCCGTAGCCGGCCTCGGTGCGATCCAGCGGCTCCTCGCCGTCGGGGATGGAGCCGGTGATGGTCTCCACCCCGGGGATCTCCATGTCTATGCCCAAGCCGAACTGTTTGCCGATGGTCTTCAACTCCCCCGGCGCCAGCTTCGTGGAAATATCCGCGAAGGTGGTGTTGCAGGAACGGGCGAACGCGGTCTCCAGCGGCACGGTGCCCAGGCCGAAGCCTGCGTAGTTGGTCACGGTGCGCCCAAAGAGGTTCATCGTTCCGGGGCACGGCACAGGCGAGCCCGGGATGAGCCCTTGCTTGGTCAGCCCGGCGAACGCGGTGAGGATCTTAAACGTCGAGCCCGGCGGGTACTGGCCCATCGTTGCCAGGTTGCCGCCGGCGTCCGCGGCCGGCGTCTGCGCAATAGCCAGGATGCCGCCCGTGGACGGCCGGATGGCCACGATCATGGCCTGCTGGCCCGCAACCGGCTCCAGCGCCATCTCCGCAGCGCGCTGGATGCGGTGGTCCAGGCTGATGTGCACCGCCGGAGCCGGGGCGGCGTCCTGGCGCTTGATCTCCTCGTAGGAAGCGCCGTTTTCGTTGACCACGTCGACGCTCCAGCCGGTATCGCCCTGCAGGTCGTCGCGCACCAGCTCGCCCACGCGCGCCATGATGTCGGGGGCGAAGTCCGGCTGCGCGTTGACCATCGCGGCCTCTTCGTTCAGCCGCACGCCGGGCTCGCCTGCCAGTGCCGCTTCGAACGCGTCGCGCGCAGGTGCGGGCACCACGGCGACGGAGTACGTCCCGGAGGCGTCCTCCAGCTCCTTGGCAATACCTTCCGCGTCGCGCAGGGGCACGCCGCGATCCACCTCGTGCGCCTTCGCCAGTGCCGCGCTGATACCTGCGGCCGTCGAGCTTGCGCTGCGCATCTCGTCCGTGTCCACGAGCACGCGGTACGCGGTGCCGGGCTTGAGCAGCTCCACCCCGTCGGATGAGACCACGCTTGCCTGCGAGGGCGCCACCGAGCGCAGCTCCAGGTGCTGGTTCGCGCCCAGCCGCGGATGCAGAACCGACGGCTGCCAGCGCACATTCCACTCGTTGCCGCTTTGTGTCAGCGTCATCTGCGCCTGATACGTCAGATCTCGCTCTCGCGGCAGGTCCCAGCGCAGCTCGTAGGTGGCGGTGGCCAGGTTGTCGTCCTGGTGGACGTCGATAAGCGATGCGCTCAAGCTCTCCGCCTGCAGCCCACCCCACGTCTCGTTCAGCGAGGTTTCGGCGGCGGAGGCGTCGTCGATAAGCGACGAGTTCACCTCGCGCTTTTCCAGCGCGCTGAGAAAATCGGAGGCGGCGGGTTCGGCGTCGTTGGGTCGCGGGGTGCAACTGCTTATCGACGCCGCAAGCGCCACCACCGCAACCCCCGCGACACTGCGACGGAGCATGCTAGCGGGTGACCTTGACCTCGGCCTTGGTGCCTGCGACCTCCTCGAGGCCCTCCTCCTCGGCGATGCGGTGCGCGTACTCGATGAGCGTTTCCACGATCTTGGACTCCGGCACGGTCTCCACAACCTCGCCCTTGACAAAGATCTGGCCCTTGCCGTTGCCGGACGCCACACCGAGGTCTGCGTCGCGCGCCTCGCCCGGGCCGTTGACAACGCAGCCCATCACGGCCACACGCAGCGGGAACTCCATACCGTCCAGGCCGGCGGTGACCTCCTCGGCGAGCTTGTACACGTCCACCTGGGCGCGGCCGCAGGACGGGCAGGAGACAATCTCCAGCTTGCGCGGGCGCAGGTTCATCGACTGCAGGATCTGGTCGCCGACCTTGATCTCCTCCACCGGGTCCGCGGACAGGGACACGCGGATGGTGTCGCCGATGCCCTGCGACAGCAGCGCGCCGAAGGCCACGGAAGACTTGATCGTGCCCATAAACTTCGGGCCGGCCTCGGTCACGCCGAGGTGCAGCGGGTAGTCAGTCTTCTCCGCGAGCTGGCGGTAGGCCTCCACCATCAGCACCGGGTCGGAGTGCTTCACGGAGATGGCGATGTCGCCGTAGCCGTACTCTTCGAACAGTCCGGCCTCGTAGATCGCGGACTCCACCAGCGCCTCCGGGGTGGCTTTGCCGTACTTCTCCAGCAGGCGCTTGTCCAGGGAGCCGCCGTTGACGCCGATGCGGATCGGGATGCCCGCGTCGCCCGCCGCCTTAGCAACCTCCTTGACGCGGCCGTCGAACTCCTTGATGTTGCCGGGGTTCACGCGCACCGCGGCACAGCCGGCGTCGATGGCCGCGAAGATGTACTTCGGCTGGAAGTGGATGTCCGCGATCACCGGGATCGGCGACTTCGCTGCAATCGCCGGCAGGGCCTCGGCGTCCACCGTCTTCGGGCAGGCCACGCGCACAATGTCGCAGCCTGCGGTGGTCAGCTGCGCGATCTGCTGCAGCGTGGCGTTGATGTCGTGCGTCTTCGTGGTGGTCATGGACTGCACAGAAATCGGGTGATCCGAGCCGACGCCGACATCTCCCACCATCAGCTGACGGGTCTTGCGGCGCGGAGCCAGAGTCGGTGCCGGGCCTTCGGGCATGCCTAATCCGATGGGGGTGTTCATGGTGGCTAACTTTAGCACCGTCAGCCAAAAATTCGGACGGGGTTGACCACGTCCGCGGCCATCACCAACACACCGACGCCGAGCAGCAGCGCTGCCATGGCGTACGTCAAGGGCATGAGCTTTTCGTAGTTCGCGGGAGCGCCCGGGCCGAGGCCACGGAGACGCCGTAAAGCATCGCGAATCTTTTCGTACAGCACCACCGCAATGTGCCCACCGTCCAGCGGCGGCAGCGGCACAAGGTTGAACAGGGCGAGGAAGAAGTTCAGGCTGGCCAGCATCATCCAGAACGCGGACCACATGTCCTGCTCCACCAGCTCGCCGCCGGTGCGCGAGGCACCGATGACGCTGACCGGGCCCTCGATGTCGCGCTCCGCGCCGAAGATGGAGGCCACAACGCCCGGGATCTTCGCGGGGAACGACGCAATGCCGTCCACCGTCGCGCGCAGCATCTGGCCGGTGAACCGGAAGGTCGCAGGCACCGCTTCCGCCGGACCGTACTGCTTGACCGCATCCGTTGCTGAGACGATGCCGACTGCGCCTTGGGTGACGTGCTCCCCGGTCGCCGGGTCGATGCGCTCAACCTCGGCGACGGGGACGTCGATAGTGATGGTTTCGCCGCCGCGCAGCACCTCGAGGGTCACCGTTTCGCCGGGCTGCTTCGCGACGGCATCCCGCAGCTGCCCGAACTGCTCAATCTCCTGCCCGTCAAGCGCCACCAGCGTGTCGCCGACCTGGACACCGGCCTCGCCCGCCGGGCCCGCGCCGGAGCACTCCCCCAGCGTCTCCGCATCCACTTGGTCCGCCACGCACACCGTCTTGCCCACGCGCGGAGTGAAGTCCGCGTCCGGGTTCGGGATGCCGGAGAACACCGCCACGAAATAGGTAATGACCACGCCGATGAGCAGGTTCATCACAATGCCGCCCGCCAGCACCGCGATGCGCTGCCACGCCGGCTTGTTCACCATCGCGTGCGGCTCCTCCTCCGGCGTGAGGGGATCCATCGCGGTCATGCCCGCGATGTCGCAGAACCCGCCGAACGGCAACGCGGCAAGGCCGTACTCGGTGTGGCCCTTCGTAGTCGACCACACCGTGGGGCCGAACCCGATGAAATAGCGTCGCACGCGCATGCCGAACGCGCGGGCGGTGAACATGTGCCCGGCCTCGTGCAGCGCAATAGACGCGGCGATCGCAAGCGCGAACGCCAGAATGCCTAGCGCACCCACAGAACCCCTAGTGCGCTACTTGTGCGCGAGGCGCTCGACAACGGCCTCGGCACGCTCGCGAGCGCGGGACTCGGTGCGCAGGACCGCGTTGACGTTGGCAGGCGCCTCCGCGAAATCATCCGCGTTCTCGAGGACCTCGGCGATGATGTCCACGATGTACGGGAACTTGATGCGGCCTGCCACGAACGCGTCGACGGCAACCTCGTTGGCCGCGTTGTAGATCGCCGGGTACGGCTCACCCTTCGCCGCGGCCTCGCGGGCCAGCTTCACCGCCGGGAAAGCGTCTTCATCCAACGGCTCGAAGGTCCACTCGAAAGCCTGCGAGAAGTCTAGGGCAGGCTGCGCATCCGGGATGCGGTTCGGCCAGTTCAGCGCGTGGGAGATCGGCAGCATCATCGACGGCGGGGACGCCTGGGCGATCGTGGCGCCGTCGGTGAACGTCACCATGGAGTGGACGATGGACTGCGGGTGGACCGTGACGTCGATGTTGTCCGGTTCGACGTCGAACAGCAGCGATGCCTCAATCAGCTCCAGGCCCTTGTTCACCATCGTCGCGGAGTTCAGCGAGTTCATCGAGCCCATAGACCACGTCGGATGGGCAACGGCCTGCTCGTAGGTGACGTCCATCAGCTCCTCGCGGGAATTACCGCGGAATGGGCCACCGGAGGCGGTGAGCACGAAGCGGGCCACCTCCCCGCGGTCACCGGAGCGCATCGATTGGGCCATCGCGGAGTGCTCAGAGTCCACCGGGATGATCTGTCCGGGTTTCGCAGCCTCGAGCACGAAGCGACCGCCAGCGACGAGCGACTCCTTGTTCGCCAGCGCCAGCGTCGCGCCGGACTTCAGCGCGGCGAGGGTTGCGGGCAGGCCAGCGGAGCCGACGAGCGCGTTGAGCACTAAGTCCGCTTCCTGCGACTCCACGAGCGCGGTCGCGCACGCGTCGCCGGTAATGACGAAGCCACCGAGCGCCTTCGAAACCTTCTTGGCCCCTTCCAGATCGCGCACGGCAACCTGGTCGGCGCTGAGGCCGAATTCGCGGGATTGCTCGATAGCCAGGTCAGGGTTGGTTCCGCCGGTGGCGATGCCGACCACGTTGAACTGGTCTCTATGTTCGCGGATGACATCAATCGCCTGAGAACCGATAGAACCTGTCGAGCCCAAGATGATTACATTCTTCACGCACCTATTGTGACATGAAACAGCACATTCTGGCACTGTGCGGGCGTAATCCCGTGGACTGTGGTGCGAAAGTTTGAACACATTGGGGGTGAGAAGTCCCCTTTGCCCCACCCGGTGTGCGATGATAGGCGCTGAAAGTTTTACCGATCTTGGCAACCGCTAAGCAGGCTTTGAAGGAGCATTCCAGTGGCCCACGCGAAGGACAACGCACCCCAGGTGTACAACGGCGTTTCTGAGGCGGATGTTCCGTCCGCCCGTTTCGGCTGGAGCGCCTTCACCGACCGCACTATTCAGATCGCCGGTTGGATCTCCGTCCTGTTCCTTATCGCCTACAACTTTGGCAACCACCAGGGCCACGTCGAGACCATCTGGCTCATCGCCCTCGCGGTGCTGATCGCGCTCGGCCTGATCCTGCACGCCACCAAGCCGAAGCTGAACCAGGTGCGCACCGTCACCGCCCACAACAAGCCGGTGGGCCACCAGGAGCCGGACTGGATCTACGACCAGGCCACCCTCTCCGGTGACGTGTACGAGAACCTCTCCGACTCTCAGCTGCGTTCCCTGAACATCGAGCCGGGCCGCGTCGCCCACCTGCGCCCGGCTCGCGGCCAGGAGCGCGTGGTCGAGAGCACCGCTGCCCGCCCGGTGGACGCGGCGCAGCAGCGCGAGGACGTTGAGGTCATCACCGTCGAGTCCCGCGGCAAGCACGAGCGCATCTAAGCTTCTCGACGCCACCGTCACCGCCAGCCCCCGCTGGCGGTTTTTTCGTGCCAGATGCAAACATTGTTCGCGACCCCGGCCGCCCCGGCTCTCTCCAAACGGCAGACCGCGCGTCCCGGCTTGAATACGCAGACCCAGAGCAAGAGACCCCTAGTATGGCCCTATTTTGGGCATACTAGGGGTCCTGTGCTCGGGGTTTGTGCGCGGGAGGGCTGCGGCCGCCACAGGTAAGCGCGGCTGGCGAGCGTAACGGAAGCTAAGCGGCTAGCTGGCTTCCTCGTCGGCGGCGAGCTGGCCGCAGGCCGCGGCGATTTCCTGGCCCTTGGTGTCGCGCACCGTGCACGGCACGCCCTGGGCGGCCACGCGGCGAACGAACTCGTCCTGGCGGGCCTTCGGCGAGGCGTCCCACTTCGAGCCCGGCGTGGGGTTGAGCGGGATCACGTTGACGTGCACGCGCGAGCCCAGCGCCGAGTGCAGCTTCTTGCCCAGCAGGTCCGCGCGCCAGTCGTGGTCGTTCATGTCGCGGATCAGCGCGTACTCGATGGACACGCGCCGGCCGGTCTGGTCCGCGTAGTAACGGGCGGCGTCCAGCACTTCGGACACTTCGAAGCGGTTGTTGACGGGGACGAGTTCGTCGCGGAGCTCGTCGTCAGGCGTGTGCAGGCTGACAGCCAGGGTGCAGGACAGGCCCTCGTCCGCGAGCATGCGGATCTGCGGGGCGAGCCCCACCGTGGAGACGGTGACGTTGCGCTGGGAGATGCCGAATCCGTCCGGGGACGGCTGGGTGATCTGGCGCACCGCGTTGACCACGCGCTTGTAGTTGGCCAACGGCTCCCCCATGCCCATGAACACGATGTTGGACAGGCGCGAGCCCTCCGCGGCCATCATCGCCGCGGCGGCTCGGACCTGGTCGACGATCTCCGCCACGGACAGGTTGCGGTCCAGCCCGCCCTGGCCGGTGGCGCAGAAGGGGCAGGCCATGCCGCAGCCGGCCTGCGAGGAGATGCACAGGGTAGCGCGGCCTGGGTAGCGCATGAGAACGGACTCCAGCAGGGTGCCGTCGTGAAGCCGCCACAGCGTCTTCGTCGTGTCACCCTCATCGGTCTCCACCGTGCGCACCGGCGTCAAAAGCGTGGGAAACAGCGCGTCCTTGACGGTCTGGCGCTGCGCCTCCGGCAGGTCCGTCATGGTTAGCGGGTCGGCCTCGAACTTGCCGTAGTAGTGGCGCGCGATCTGGTCGGCGCGGAACTTGGGCAGGCCGGGTTCCTTGAGCGCGTCGATGCGCTCGTCTTTGCTCAAGTCCGCGAAGTGCTTCGGCGGCATGCCGCGCTTCGGGGCGAGCAGCTGGATCTGGGGGAAATCGCTCATAGTGCGCCCCATCTTGGCACGTCGCGCCACGAATTTCGAATCTGGCGCGGGCGCAGACCTAGGGGTTCATCAGCGTGATGGTGGTCAGCAGGATGTAGGTCGCCGCCGCGGCGGGCAGCATGCCGTCGAGGCGGTCCATGATGCCGCCGTGGCCCGGCAGCAGGTTGGACATGTCCTTGATGCCCAGCTCGCGCTTGAACTGGCTTTCCACCAAATCACCCATGGTCCCGCAGATGACCAAGGCGATGCCGAGCACGATGCCCATCCACCACGGACCGTGGATGAGGAAGTGCACCACCAAAACGCCGGTGATGATGCCGGCGGTCATGGAGCCGGCGAAGCCCTCCCAGGACTTGTTCGGGCTTACGGCCGGGGCCATCGGGTGGGAGCCGAACATCACGCCCGCGGCGTAGCCGCCGACGTCGTTGGCCACCACGCACAGCATGAACGCCACGATGTAGGCGGAGCCATCAACCCCGGCCTCGGTGATCCGGGAGATCATGGCGGCGAATGTGCCGAACAGCGGGATCCACGCGAGCACGAAGATCGCCACTGCGGTGTCGCGCAGGTAGTTCTCGGGCTGGTGGTGCCTGCCCTGGTGGAACATCCCCCAGAACATCACCACCAGCACGGTGAAGGCGAATCCGGAGACCAGACCCGTGGTGCCGTAAGGCGCGGACAGCCAGAGCATGGCCTGGCCGAGGATGATCATCAGCGTGCGCGGCTGGACGTAGCCGGCCTCGCGCAGGCGCGTCATCACCTCCCACATGGCCAGCGCCACGGCGACGGCGACCAGCGGGTACCAGGCCACAGGCCCGATCCACACCGCCGCGATCACCAGCGCGCCGAGCACCACACCCGTGGCGATCGCCGCCGGCAGGTTGCGCCCCGCCTTGTTCTTCGGCTTCGGGGCGCGGCTGGGCCAGCGGCTCGGGGTGGCCTCGGGTGCCTCCAGAGCATCGCTCTCGGCCGCACCCATCTCGGTGCCTTCAGGGACCTCAGCTGGCCCGGTGGCTTCCGTCTGCGCCTTCGACACGTCGGCTTAGACCTCCAGCAGCTCGTTTTCCTTGCGCTGCACGACCTCGTCGATCTGCCCGACGTAGCCCTGGGTGGTCTTGTCCAGAGCCTTTTCGGCGGTCAACACCTCGTCCTCGCCGGCGTCGCCGTCCTTCTGGATCTTCTTCAGCGCTTCCATGCCCTGGCGGCGCACGTTGCGGATGGCGATCTTGCCGTCCTCGCCCTTCTGCTTGGCCTGCTTGACCAGCTCCTTGCGACGCTCCTCGGTCAGCTGCGGGACAGAGACACGGATGACCTGGCCGTCGTCAGTCGGGTTCACGCCGAGGTCGGAGTTGCGGATGGCGTTTTCGATCTCGCCCATGGTGGACATGTCGTACGGCTTGATCAGCAGCATGCGCGGCTCCGGCACCGAGATGGTGGCCATCTGGTTGATCGGGGTGGGCGCGCCGTAGAAGTCCGCCATCACGCCGTTGAACATGGCCGGGTTCGCGCGGCCGGTGCGGATGGTGGCCAGCTCGTTTCGGGTGTGCTCAACGGAGGCGGTCATGCGCTCTTCGGCGTCCAGCAAAACGTCATCAATCATGGTTTTACCCCTATCGTTTCTCGGGTTTGCGTCCCCCTTAACCTACCAGCGTCTGCCGCGTGCCTAGACTGTCGCCATGCCGCACCCAGCCTTCACGTTCGTCGCGCCGCCCGGCGCTGCGCTCACGGGCCCGCTCGGCGGGCGGCTTTCCGGCTGGAGCATCCCGATCAAAGACGGCACCGATGTCGCAGGCTGGCCCACCACGCACGGCAACCCCGCGCGCGCCTACACCGCGAAGGCAACGGACCCGTTTGCGCAGATGCTTATCGACGCCGGAGCGCGCGTCGCCGCCAAAACCCTGACATCCGAGCTGGGCGCCACCTGTTACGCGGAGCGCCCCGGCGTGGCCGTGCTGGAATCGCCCGCCTTCCCCGGCCGCACGCCCGGCGGGTCCTCCGCGGGCGCCGCAGTCGTGGTAGCGGACGGCACGGTGCGCGCCGCCCACGGCACCGACGCCGGCGGCTCGATCCGTGTGCCGGCCGCGGCCTGCGGGGTGGTGGGTCTGAAACTTGCCAGCCGCGACCTGTCCGCCCACGGGTTTTTCACCCGCAACGTCGGCGACCTGTTCAGGCTCACCGGTTGGACGCCGCCCGCGCGCAGGAGGCTGCGCATCGGTGTGCTCACCCGGGGCGTGTTCGCGGACCCTGAGGTGTCGGAGGGGCGCGGAGCTGACGTCGAGAAGCTTGCTGCTGCTTTGGGACGCACCCACGATGTGGTGGAGATTTCCCCCTACGCCGAGTCAAAGGAGACGTACGCGCACTTCAGCACCACAATCAAGCGCTGGTTCAAGGAGGTGGACCCGCTGGACAGCGGCTACATCGCGTGGCTCAAAGAGGAGGCGCACCGGCTGCGGCCAGAGCAGGTCGCCGCGGCGAAAGCGCACACGCGCGCACTCCCCGCGTTGCTTGCGGCGCAGTGGGGCGTGGACGCGGTGCTCTCCCCCACCATCGCGTTCGATCCGCCCCCGCTCGGCTACTTCCCCGCGCTGCGCCCCGAAGAGAGCTTCCACGCGCAGACGGAATGGTCGCCGTGGTGCTCGGTATTCAATATGCTGCGCACCCCCGCAATCGCACTCGCGGGGGTGCACCTGGGCAGCCTAACACTCAGCGGCCCCGAGTTACTCGGCCTGGCTGCACAGGCCGAGCTGCTGCGCGCTTAGGCCACCAGCGTGCCCACCTGCTCGCCGGAGACGGCGCGCGCGATGTTGCCCTCCTGCAGCAGGTTGAACACCAGGATCGGCATGTTGTTGTCCATGCACAGGCTGAACGCGGTGGCGTCGGCGACCTTCAGCCCGTTTTCGATGACCTCGCGCGGGGAGATCTCGGAGTACAGCTTCGCGTCCGGGTTCTCGCGCGGGTCGGAGTCGTACACCCCGTCGACGGCCTTGGCCATCAGCAGCACCTCGCAGCCGATCTCCAGCGCGCGCTGGGCGGCGGTGGTGTCCGTGGAGAAGTACGGCATGCCCATGCCGGCGCCGAAGATGACCACGCGGCCCTTCTCCAGGTGGCGGGCGGCGCGCAGCGGCAGGTACGGCTCGGCGATCTGGGCCATGTTGATGGAGGTCTGCACGCGGCAGTCCACGCCCATCTGCTGCAGGAAGTCCTGCAGCGCCAGGCAGTTCATCACCGTGCCCAGCATGCCCATGTAGTCGGAGCGCGCGCGATCCATGCCGCGCTGCTGCAGCTCGGCGCCGCGGAAGAAGTTGCCGCCGCCGATGACCACGGCCACCTCGGTGCCTGCGCGTGCCACGTCCGCGATCTGGCGTGCGACGGACTCGACCACGTCCGGGTCGATGCCGACCTTGCCTCCGCCGAACATTTCACCGCCCAACTTCAGCATCACTCGCTTGAAACCTGTGCGGCTGGGATTGAGGTCAGTCACCGAAATTCGCTCCTTTTGCGCGGCGGGATGTGCAGATGTTCGCAGACGATTCTAGACGTGCTTTAATGCGCACACCGAAACGTGCAATTGGGGGCATCATGCTTCACGACGAAGCCCCGCACACGCCACCGGCCCAACTGGGCGGAAGCGGTGCGGGGCTTGGCTGTTAGCGCAGCTTAAGCCTGTGGCTTAAGCCTGGCCGACCTCGAAGCGGACGAAGTCCAGGACCTCGATGCCGTTCTCCTCGGCGTACTGCTTGACGGTCTTCTTGGAATCAGACAGCGCCGGCTGATCCAGCAGAACAACGTCCTTGAAGAAGCCGCCCATGCGGCCCTCGACGATCTTGGCGATGGCAGCTTCCGGCTTGCCCTCGTTGCGGGTGATCTCTTCCTGGACCGCGCGCTCCTTCTCAACGACTTCCGCCGGGACGGACTCCTGGTTGAGGTAACGAGCCTTCATCGCGGCGATCTGCAGAGCGACCTGGTGCGCTGCCTCGGCGTTGTCGCCGGTGTAGGACACCAGCACGCCGACTGCCGGCGGGAGGTCCGCAGCCTTCTGGTGCAGGTACGCCTCGACACGCTCGCCCTCGATGGTGGCGGCGCGGCGCAGCTCGAGCTTCTCGCCGATCTTGGCGGAGAGGCGCTCCAGGACGTCGTGCGCGGTCTCGCCGTTCACGTCTGCGTTCGCCAGCTCCTCCTGGGAGTTCGCCTTCGCTGCGGCGGCTGCGTCAGCGATCTGGGCTGCGATGTCCTTGAACTCCTGGTTCTTGGCCACGAAGTCGGTCTCGGAGTTGATCTCGATGATGGTGTTGCCGGAAACGGCGACCAGGCCCTCGAGGGCGTTGCGCTCAGCGCGCTTGCCCACGTCCTTCGCGCCCTTGATGCGGAGGTTCTCGACGGCCTTATCGAAGTCGCCGCCGGTCTCCTCGAGTGCCTTCTTGCAGTCGAGCATGCCGGAACCGGTGGTCTCGCGGAGCTTCTTGACGTCAGCAGCAGTGTAGTTCGCCATAGTGGGCGATCCTCCTCGTGAATGTGTTGCTAAAAGTGTTCAAACCGTTTCAAGCGTAGCCGACAGTACTCGCTGTGGCACGGCTTGGAACGGGGCGCACACAAAACACCCCGCGCCCGCACTGTCCCGGGCGTGAAAGCCGGCGGGCGTGAGCGGAACGCGGGGTGCGCGTGCAGGTGGCGTGAGCCGGAAAGCTTACGCCTGGGTTGCAGACTCGTCGCCGGACTCGTTCGCCTTGGCCTCAGCCTGCTCAGCTGCTCGGACAGCGTGCGGCTGCTCAACCTCGGCAACTTCCTGCGGAGCTGCGGATTCAGCTGCGACGGCAGCCTTCGCTGCGTCAGCTGCGGACACTTCCTCGGAAGCTGCAGCCTGGGCAGCGGCCTCCGCGGCCTCTGCCTGACGCTTCGCGTCGTTGTCGCCTGCGGCGTCGCGTGCGGAAGCGAGCTGGCGCTCCTCACGCTGCTGCTTACCGGCGATGACAGCCTCGCCCACAATGTGAGTGAGCAGCTTCACGGCGCCGATTGCGTCGTCGTTGCCCGGGATCGGGAAGTCCACAACGTCCGGGTCGCAGTTGGTGTCCAGGATGGCAACCACCGGGATACGCAGCTTCTGCGCCTCGTTGACGGCGATGTGCTCCTTGTTGGTGTCCACGATCCACAGCGCGGACGGAGCCTTGGTCATGTCGGCGATGCCGCCCAGCACGCGCTCGAGCTTGATGCGCTCGCGGGTGAGCATGAGGACTTCCTTCTTGCCGCGGCCTGCGTAGCCGTCCTCGGCTGCGTCCATGGCCTGCAGTTCCTTCATGCGGCCGATGCGCTTGGACACGGTCTGGAAGTTGGTGAGCATGCCGCCCAGCCAGCGGTGCGTCACGTACGGCATGCCGACGCGCTGCGCCTCTTCCTGGATCGGCTCCTGCGCCTGCTTCTTGGTGCCGACGAACAGGACGGTGCCGCCGTGTGCGACGGTCTCCTTGACAAACTCGTAGGCCTCATCGATGTAGGTCAGCGTCTGCTGCAGGTCGATGATGTAGATGCCGTTACGGTCGGTGAAGATGAAGCGGCGCATCTTCGGGTTCCAGCGACGCGTCTGGTGGCCGAAGTGCACACCGGCGTCGAGGAGTTCACGCATGGTTACAACTGCCATGGTTTTGTCTCCTTCGGAGAAAGTAGTTCGGTTACATTGCGTATCTCACGTGCGGGTTTTTATCCCGCACCCTGGCACCGTGCTCGCCCTGCACCCTGTGAGAGGGACCGTCGCTGAGCAGGCATTATCCGGCGCGCGTAGTCAGCCCATAAAAGCTGCCCGTGCAACACTACCCGCTTACGTCCGCAAAACCTAATCTCATCTGCACATTCTGTGGATAACACCGCAGCAGGCACCGGGTTATCCACAGATTTCCGCAACCAGGCTAGTTTTCTTGCGTCCTGCGTGCTCCTATTCACGCATGCGCCTATCGACGATCCTCCGGTCCACCACCGCCCTCATCCTTGCCGCCGCCACCTGCGCCGCCCCGGCAGCCGCCTGGGTCGATCCCGCCGCCGGCACCCCGCACCCGGCGGCGGTGGCGCGGCCCGCTGACATCCCGGAGCAGAACTGGAAGCCCGGCCACCGCGGCGTGGATCTGCCTCTTCGCATCGGCGCCGACGTACTGGCCGCCGGCGATGGCGTGGTGGCGTTCGTTGGCGCGGTGGCCGGCACCCCGGTGGTCTCCGTCGACCACGCCGGCGGGATCCGCACCACGTACCAGCCGGTGCGCTCCCCGCTGACTGTCGGCGACAAGGTGAAAGAGGGCGAGCCGATTGGCACCCTGGCGCACGCCCCCGCGGGGTTTTCCGGCTCCCACGACGGCCTGCACTGGGGCGCGCTTACGGGCAAGGACGCCTACATCGACCCGCTCACACTGTTGGAGGCGCCGCGGATCAGGCTCAAACCCCTGGACGGATCCACTACGCGCGCGGGTGCGCCTGGTCGTAGACGCGTTTGAGCCGCTGCGCGGAGACGTGGGTGTAAATCTGCGTGGTTTGCAGGCTGGTGTGGCCGAGCATCTCTTGCACCACGCGCAGGTCCGCCCCGCCTTCCAGCATGTGGGTGGCGGTGGTGTGGCGCAGCGTGTGGGGGCTGACGTGTTCCACCCCGGCACGTTGCCCGGCGCGCTCGACGATGCGGCGCACCTGGCGCTGGTCGATGCGCCCGCCGCGGGAGCCGACGAACATCGCCGGCGTGTCGCCCGCAAGTTCTGCACGGCCGAACTCCAGCCACTCGGACACAGCCGCCGCGGCTTCGTCGCCGAACGGCACGACGCGTTGCTTGTTGCCCTTGCCGGTGACGTGCGCCAGGCCGCGGGCTAAGTCCACGTCGCCGAGATTTAAGCCCGTCAGCTCCCCGACGCGGATGCCGGTGGCGTAGAGCAGCTCGAGCATGGCGCGGTCGCGCAAATACTCGGCCGGGTGGGCGTCGTCGGCGGTGCCCGCCTCAACGAGCTCCCCGGCGCGCTCGCCCTTGACCACCGTGGGCAGCGGGCGGTTGACCTTCGGCGCTTTCAGCCGCGCCGCGGCATCGGTGCTGATGTATCCCTGGCGGTAGGCCCAGGTGGAAAAGGCGCGGGCGGCGGCGGTGCGGCGAGCCAGCGTGGCCCGGCTCTTGCCAGCGCCCATCGCGTCCGCCAGCCAGCGCCGCAGCGCGTCGAGGGTGAACGCGTCGAAGGTATCTGCGTAGCCCGCGAGCCCTTTGAGATCTGCGACGTAGCCCTTGACCGTGTTCGGGGAGCGGCCGAGGACAAGTTCGGCGTATTCGGCGAAGTCTTCCACCGCCGCCTGCACTTGCCCCAGATGTTTACTCATGTCACGGCAGTGTACTCGCTCCCCTTACCCGGGCTGCTCCACCCGCGACCAGAGCCGCTTGTCGCGCTCCACCAACCCGCGCTTGGACAGGTCCATCAGGATGTGCACCGTCAGCGCGATGGAAAGCCCCGAATCCGCCGCCACAGCCTCGGCTTCCCGGCCGGCGCGGCCGGCGGGCGGAAGGGCGTCGTAAATGCGCAGCTCGTTGCGCGAGAGCTGCTGGGTCACGCTTGGTGGGTACTCCATCTCCATCTGCTCTTCGGTGCTGAACTCGCCGACGGCGGAGAGCTGCTCGTGGATCTGGCCGGCGTTGAGCACCATCTCCGCCTCGTTGTTCTGGATGGCCAGGTTGGCGCCGAGGGATTGGGCGTCCGTGACCGGCCCCGGCACCGCCATGGCGGTGCGGTTGAACACGTTGACCCACTTCAGGGTGTTCAGCGCCCCGGAGCGAAACGGCGCTTCCACCAGCACGGTGCCCAGCGTTAGCGCCGCCACGAGTCGGTTTCTGGTGAGGAAGCGGTGCCTGTCCGGGGTGACCGAGGGCGGATACTCCGTCATCAATGCGCCGCCCGTGGCCACCACGCGCTCGAAGAGCGCCTTGTTGGAGCGCGGGTAGTGCTCGCCAGGCCCGCAGGCTGCCACCACCACAGTCGGGGTGTGCACGTCCATGGCCGTCGTGTGGGCGACTGTGTCTATGCCCAGCGCGCCGCCGGAGACCACCGTGTAGTTGTGCCCGCCCAGGCCGGCGACCAAATCCTTTGTTGCCATGTGGCCGTACTTGGTGGCGTGGCGGGTGCCCACCACGCCCACGGACTGGGCGAACAGGCCCGCCAAGTTCGTGTTTCCCGCAACCCACAGCGCGTGCGGCGCAATGCCGTCCGGCTGGTGGCTGGCTTTGCTCGCCGCCCCCGTCTGCTGGCGGCCAAACGAGCACTGGATCGCCTCCGTCGGCCACTGCGGCGACTCCGGGGTGATAAGCGTGTAGCCGAGCTCCGCCGCGAACTCGAGGTCTTCGGCCGGGCGGTCCCAGGTGTATCGGTTCTCGGTCTGCGACAGCAGGCCGCCGATCCAGGTGGCGCGGGTGCGCACACCGTCGGCGATCTCGTCCGCGGTCTTGCCCACACGCAGAAGCGCTTGGATGTGGTGCGACGGCCCCTCCACCACCCGCGAGAGGTAAGCCCAGGATTCCAACGACGACATCTACGCCACCTCCTGCTGCTGCAGCTGGTGCTCGCGCATCTCCACCGCGCGGCAGACATGGTGGATGTCCGGCTGGTCCATCTCTTCCAAGTCCGCGAGCGTCCAGGCCAGCTTTAAGCATTTATCCACCCCGCGCTGCGTGATCTTGCCGTGGACCAGCTCCGCCTGCAGCATCGCCATCGCCGATTCCTTGGCGGGGAAATGCCTGCGGATCAGCGTCGCGGGCACACGTCCGTTGACGTCCTCGTCGCAGCCCGCTTTCCCCCACCGGGCTGCGGCGCGCTCGCGGGCGGCCACCACACGCTGGGCGATGCTTCTCGACGGCTCCGCGTCCCTCGGGCTGAGCACCGCCGCGTCGCCAGAAGTGGTCACGAACACGTCCAGGCGGTCCTTCAACGGTCCGGAGACGTTGCTTAAGTGCCGCGCCCGCTGCGGGGACCTGCACGAGCACTGCCCCTTGATGCGCTGGCAGGCGCACGGGTTCGCCGCCAGCACCAGCTGAAAGTCCGCCGGGTAGACCACTTCCCTTTTCGCGCGGGTCAGCCGCACCTCGCGTTTTTCCAGCGGGATGCGCAGCGAGTCGAGCACCGGTGCCGGAATCTCCGAGGCCTCGTCCAAGAACAGCACCCCGCGGTGCGCTTGGCTCACCACGCCTGGGGTCGGGGTGCCGCCTCCCCCGCCGATCAGCGCCGCGCGCGTCAGCGAGGGGTGCGGGGCGATAAACGGCCGCGTTTCCACAACCCCGCCGCCGGACACCCCGGCCGCGGAGTGGATGGCGGTGACCTCGACCATCTCCTGCACATCCATCGGCGGCAGGATCGACGGGATGCGCTCCGCCAGCATGGACTTGCCCGAGCCCGGCGGGCCGATCATCATCACGTGGTGCCCGCCGGCCGCCGCCACCTCGAGGGCCTCGCGCTCCTCGGACATCCCCGCCAGGTCCTGGAAATCCGGCACCGCGCGCTGCGGCGCATCAGCCTCCGGCGCTGTTGCGGGCTCGAGCTCCGCCTCCCCGGCGATCCACCGCCACACCTGTGTAAGCGAATCCGCCACCAACACCTCCCGGCGGCCCAGCAACGCGGCCTCGGCGGCGTTGGCCCTGGGCACGACGACGGTGCGGATTGGCTCTGCCGCGTCGAAGGCTGCGATGAGCATCGGCAGCACGCCTTCGGCCCGTCGCAAAGTCCCGTCCAGGGCCAGCTCCCCGCAGAACATCGTGGACGCGAGCGTGCGTTCCACCCGCGGATCCAGGCTGCCCAGCACCGCCAGGGCGATCGGCAGGTCGAAGTGCGAGCCGGCCTTCGGCAGGTGCGCGGGCGAGAGCGACACCATGATCTTCGTGCGCGGCCACGGCAGGGAAGAATTCGAAATCGCGGTGCGGATGCGATCGCGCGACTCTTTCACAGCCGCGTCGCCCAACCCCACCATGTGCATGCCGGGCAACCCGGCGCCAACGTTTGCCTCCACCGTGACCAGGCGGGCGGTGACCCCCTCCACGGTCGCGCTCATCGTGCTAGCAAGCGCCATCTTCCACCCCCGGGAACCGGCGCAGGATGTAATCCTCCCCATCGAAGACCACCTCCACCACGTCGAAGCGGATCGGGCGGTACTGGCCCTGCGAATGCTTGTCCAGCCACTGCGCCGCGCACCGGCGCATGGTGTTCAGCTTCTTCGTGGTCACCGCCTCCGCGGCGCCGAACGCGGTGCCGCGGCGGGACTTCACCTCCACGAAGACGACGGTGCCGTCCTCGTCCTCGACGACGGCGTCGATTTCGCCCGCCCGCATGCGCTGCCGGTGGCCCAAGAGGGTGTAGCCCTCGTCCTCGTACCACCTGATGGCGGCGTGCTCGCCCGCCCTGCCCAGCTCCCACTGGTCCTGATAGTTCACCTGCACGGTGCCTCCCCGTTTCATAGAGTTGCCAAAAATGTTGGTCCTCTATCAGACGTGGAAGGCCCCGCCGCGGTTCCATGGCGCGGGCAGTTTTGCAAAACTCGGCGACCGCACCGGTATTTGGCCAGGTGAATGCTTGGCACAAAGCGCGACACGCCGAGTATTACAAACGGTTCGCGACAGCCCTATTCCGGGAAGGTCAGATCGGGCTTGTCCAGCTCCTCGATGTTGACGTCCTTGTAGGTGATCACACGCACGTATCGCACGAAGCGCACGGCGCGGTACATGTCCCACACCCACGCGTCCGACATCAGCACCTCGTAGTAGACGTCGCCGCCGTCGGTGTGCGGGATGAGTTTCACGGCGTTGGCCAGGTAGAACCGGCGCTCCGTTTCCACCACGTAGGAGAACTGGCTGGCCACGTCCCGGTACTCGCGGTAGAGGGAAAGCTCGACGTCAGCCTCGTAGTTGTCAAGATCCTCGGCGCTCATGCGTGCCCCTTCTTGCTGGACTGCCAATAGAAGTCGTCAGCGTCCCTGACGTTCGCATAACTATAACGGTGCTCGGGGCTCGCACCGTGGCGGCGCACCGCGTCCATGTGCACCTTCGTGGAATAACCCTTGTGGCCCTCTAGCCCGTACTGGGGAAACTTCTGGGCCATTTCGCACACCAGCCGGTCCCGGCTCACCTTGGCCAGCACGCTTGCTGCGGCGATGCAACGGGCGGTGTAGTCGCCTCCCACCACCGGCAGTTGGGGTGAGGGAAGGCCGGGGATACGGAACGCGTCGACAAGCACGTAGCCCGGCTGCACCGAAAGCCTGGCGACGGCGCGACGAGCGCCGTCGATGTTGGCGTGTTGGATGCCGCGGCGGTCAATCTCTGCCGCGGAGATGTGCACCACGGAGTACGCCACCGCGATGTCTTTCACAGCGTCGAACAGAATGTCGCGCTTGCGGGCGGTGAGCTTCTTAGAGTCCGTGAGCTCCGCCAGCGCCGGCTGTGGCTTTGGCGAAAGCACGCACGCGGCGATAGTGATGGGGCCGAACACGCGCCCCGGCCAGCTTCGTCCACCCCCGCCACCGGGCCGAAACCCGCCTTGTCCAAGGCGACCTCGTAGGTGCGCAGCTGTTTTAAGCGCCGCACGGGCCTACTGCTGGATGTCCGGGTCGCTCACGCCCTGCATGCGGTTGACCGGGAAGACCACTGCCTTGACCTTGCCGCGGATGTTCTCCTCCGGGATGGTGCCCTGGAACTGGTCGCCCATGTGCGCGCGCGAGTCCAGTGAATTGGTGCGGTTGTCGCCCATCATGAAGTAGTTGCCCTCCGGCACCGTCACCGGGCCGAAGTACGGCCCGCCGCAGGCGTCGGAGCCTGTGGATTTATCCACCGGGTAGAAGTTCGGCTGCAGAATGTAGGACTGGTCGATGGGCTTGCCGTCCACCATGATCGCCGGGTCCCCCGCCTGGCAGGACACCGTCTGCCCGCCGGTAGCGATGATGCGCTTGACCAGGGTGTTTTCGTCCTTCGGCACCAGGCCCACCCAGGAGCCAACCTCCTGCATGCCCCGGATGACCGGGTTGGAGGAACGGTTGGAGTCGAAGCCCGTGTTCCAGGAATCGGTGCCGGCGAAGACAATCACGTCGCCCGGCTCCGGGTCGGAGAAGTAGTAGCTGACCTTCTCCACGAAGATGCGGTCGCCGGAGCCGGACTCGCCGTGCAGCGTGGGCTCCATGGAGGCGGACGGGATGACGTAGAGGCGGCCGATGAACGTCTGGATCACAAACATGATCAGAAGCGTCAGCACCACCACGACCGGGATCTCCACGTACCAGGGAAGCTCCTTCTTCTCCTCCGGCTCGTCCGCGGCCGGCTGCTGCGCCTCCGGGGCCGCCTCATAGCGCGGCTCGGCGGCGTACGGGTTGTGGGGCTGTGCAGGCTTCGAGGCGGAAGGCTCGCCTGCGGGTCCGTTCACGTTGGTCACCCGGGATACGTTAGCACCGCGGGAGCCGTCGACAAGCAAAGTGCCCCGCCCGAGCGGACTCGGACGGGGCACTTGTGCGCGCTGAAACTAGCGGCGCTCCTTGATGCGGGCAGCCTTGCCGCGCAGGTCACGCATGTAGTACAGCTTCGCGCGACGGACGTCACCCTTGCGGACGACCTCGATCTTCTCAATGTTCGGGGAGTGCACCGGGAAGGTACGCTCAACGCCGATGCCGAAGGAGACCTTGCGCACGGTGAAGGTCTCGCGGATGCCCGCGCCCTGGCGGCGGACCACAAAGCCGGTGAAGACCTGGGTACGGGTCACAGAACCCTCGATAACCTTGACGTGGACGTCGAGGGTGTCGCCCGGGCGGAAGTCCGGGATGTCGTCGCGCAGCTGGCCTGCGTCGACAAGATCAATGATGCCGTTGCTCATGAAAGCAATCCTTTACGTGTTCGGACAGAGGACCCTGGCGGCACTTCCCCACCTGGGGCGCTCGGCCGGTTCATGTCGATTACAAGAACCTGCAGCATTTTACATATGCGCCGGTCACTTCCCAAATCCGGCGCGTTTCAACGCGTCGGCCATCGAGCCGGATGCTTCTCGACGTCCCTCCGGCCTACCCCGCTTCCGACCCTTGCCCGAAGTCTTGCCCTGCTGCTTGCGCTGCTTCATCTGCGCCGGCTGGCCCGGCTCGTCGTCAAGCCGCAAGCTCAGCCCGATGCGGTTGCGGGCGACGTCGACATCCATGACCTTGACTTTCACCACCTCGCCGGAGCGCACCACCTCGTGCGGGTCCGAGACGAACTTGTGGCTCATGGCGGAGACGTGGACCAGCCCGTCCTGGTGCACGCCCACGTCCACGAACGCGCCGAAGGCGGCGACGTTGGTCACCGTGCCTTCCAGGATCATGCCGGGTTTGAGGTCCTTGACCTCGTTGACGCCTTCCTTGAACTCGGCGGTCTTGAATTCCGGGCGCGGGTCGCGGCCCGGCTTGTCCAGCTCGGCGAGGATGTCGGTGACGGTGGGCACGCCGAACTGTTCGTCGGCGAAGTCTGCCGGGGCGAGCTTGGTCAGCACCGCGGTGTTGCCGATGAGCTGCTCGGTGCTCAAACCTGTGGCCTGGGCGACGCGCTCGACCACCGGGTAGGCCTCCGGGTGCACCGCGGAGCCGTCGAGCGGGTTGGCCCCGCCCTGGATGCGCAGGAAGCCGGCGGCCTGCTCGAACGCCTTCGGGCCGAGGCGCGGCACCTTGCCCAACTCCTTGCGGGTGGTGAACCGGCCGTTTTCGTCGCGGTAGGCCACGATGTTCTTCGCCACCGTGCCTGACAGGCCGGCCACGCGCTCGAGCAGCGGCGCCGAGGCGGTGTTGACGTCCACGCCGACGGAGTTCACCGCGTCCTCCACCACTGCGTCCAGCGTCTGGGCGAGCGCGGTCTGGTTCACGTCGTGCTGGTACTGGCCCACGCCGATGGATTTCGGGTCCACCTTGACCAGCTCCGCCAACGGATCCTGCAGGCGTCGCGCGATGGAGACCGCCGAGCGCAGGGAGACGTCCATGTCCGGGAACTCCTCCGCCGCGATCTGGCTGGCGGAGTACACCGAAGCGCCGGACTCGGACACCACCACCGGGGTCGGCCGCTTTCCGCCGGCCTGGGCGATCAGGTCCGCCACCTCGCCGGCGAGCTTTTCACTCTCGCGCGAGGCGGTGCCGTTGCCCACGGCGATGAGCTCCACGCCGTGCTGCGCGGCCAGCGACGCCAGCTCCGCGCGGGAGGCGTCCCAGCGGTTTTGCGGCTGGTGCGGGTAGACGATGGTGGTGGCAAGCACCTTGCCGGTCTCGTCCACCACGGCGCACTTCACGCCGTTGCGGTAGCCCGGGTCCAGGGCCAGCGTGGCGCGCTGGCCGGCGGGTGCGGCGAGCAGCACGTCGCGCAGGTTGGTCTTGAACACCTGCAGCGCGCCCTCCTCCGCCTTTTCCTTCAGCCGCATGCGGGTATCCAGGTTCGCGGAGACCTGCAGCTTGGTGCGCCAGCCCCAGCGCACCGCCTTGGCCAGCCACTCGGAGTCTTTGACCGGCAGGTCGAAGCGCTCCGCGATCATGCCCTCGTAGACGGCCTCCTCGCCCGGGTCCATGTCCAGGGTGAGCACGCCCTCGGCCTCGCCGCGCAGCAGCGCCAGGATACGGTGGCTGGGCAAATTCTCAAACGGCTCGGAGAACTCGAAGTAGTCCGCGAACTTCGCGCCCTCGGTTTCCTTGGCCTCCACCACGGCGGAGCGCATCGTGCCTTGGTTGTAGACGCGGTCGCGCACCTCGCCGACCAAGTCCGCGTCCGTGGCGAAGCGGTCCACCAGGATCGCGCGGGCGCCCTCGAGGGCGGACTTCGCGTCCGGGAAGCCCTCCGAGAGGTAGGCCTTTGCCAGTGTTTCGGGGTCGGCCGAAGGGTCGTCGATAAGCTGCTGCTCCAACGCCTCAAGCCCGGCTTCGCGCGCGATGTCCGCCTTGGTCTTGCGGCGCTTCTTGTACGGCAGGTAGAGGTCCTCCACGCGCGCCTTGGTGTCGGCGTTAAGGATCGCCTGCTTCAGCTCGTCGGTGAGTTTGCCCTGCTCTTCAATACTTTCCAGCACGGCCTGCTTGCGCTCGGCGAGCTCGAGCAGGTACGTGTTGCGCTCCTCGATGTGGCGCAGCTGCGCGTCGTCGAGGCCGCCCGTCGCCTCCTTGCGGTAGCGGGCGATGAACGGGACGGTGTTGCCCTCGGCGAGCAGTTTCAGCGCCTGCTCGACCTGGTTGTCCCGCACATTGATTTCGTTCGCGATGGTGGCTGCGATTGATGTCATTCGGGCGAGTCTAGTCGCGCCCGTTTCGCGCGAGTTTTACAGCAGCACCTGCGCCAGTAGCGACCCCACCACACACGAGGTGAACACCGAGATCGCGCCCGCAACGAGGAAGGAGTGGTTGATCACGAACTTGCCAATCCGCGTGGTGCCGGTGGTTGCCCACCAGATAGGTTAAACCTCTACAGTCTCGCCCGACTGATAAGCCCCAGGTGGCAGCGCATTTTCCACCGCACGCGTGGCCTCCTCGAGCGCGAGCGCGGTGCGCCCGGCGACGGTGAGCGTATCCCCCTCGAGCGTGATCTCGGGGTCGCGGTAGCCAGCCTTCTTCAAGGCCCTGCGCAATTGCTTCACGACGATCCGCGTCGCCCCGTCCACCCTCACTGTCGTAAGCACGTCGCGCGCATCCAGCATGAACCGGTCGTCCTCGCTCAGATGAGTCTGCTCCAGCAGCTCAGGGCGGACCTCGCGGGTGCGCTTCAAGGACTGCTCCCTGCGCCAGGCCTCCACCTTGGCGTGGTCGCCGGAGGTCAGCACCGCCGGCGCCTCAAGCCCGCGCCACACGCGCGGCTTGGTATAGCTCGGGCCTTCGAGCAGGCCGTCGGAGAAGCTGTCGTCCTCGTGGCTTTCCGTGTTGCCCAGCACGCCCGGGATCAGGCGCGTGACCGCCTCCGCGATGACCAGGACGGCAACCTCGCCGCCGATCAGCACGTAGTCGCCGATGGACACCTCGCGCACGCGGTAGCGCTTCTCCGCGTCTTCGAAGACGCGCTGGTCGATACCCTCGTAGCGCCCGCACGCAAACACGATGTGTTCCTCGCGCGACCACGCCTGCGCGTCCTGTTGCGTGAAGGGTTTGCCGGCCGGGGTGGGCACGAGCAGCAGCGGCTTGCCGCTGTCCTCACCCCCTTCGTACGGACGGGGTGCCACCTCGTGCACGTCGTCGTGGCGCAGCTTGTCGTTGCGGTGCGCCGCCGCGGTGTCGAGGGATGTTCCAGGGCGGCCTTTGGCGACGTCGTCAAGCGCAGGCCCCCACACCTCCGGCTTCATCACCATGCCCGGTCCCCCGCCCAGCGGCGGGGCGTCCACGGACTTGTGGTTGCCGGTGGCCCAGTCGCGCAGGTCGTGCACACCAACCGACAGGATCCCCTGCTCGATCGCCTTGCCCAGCAGCGCGTGGCGCAGCGGGTCGAGGTACTCGGGGAAGATGGTGACAACGTCGAGGCGCAGCTTAGACATCAAGCAGGCCCTCGGGCGGGGTGATGGTGAGGTAGCCCGCATCCGTGTCGAGCTCCGGGACGAAGTCCATCACAAACGGGACCATGACGTCCTTGCCGTTGTAGTCGATCTCCAGGATCTTCCGGTTCGGCGCGTCCATCACGCCGGTGACCTCGCCGACCTCAGCGCCGTCGTGGCGCACCTTCAGGCCGATGAGCTCGTGGTTGTAGTACTCGTCCGAGTCCTCCTCACGCTCCAGCGGCTCGGCGAAGAACTTCATGCCGCGCAGGCTGTCAGCGGCAGTGCGGTCCGGCACCTCCTCGAAGCTGACCAGCAGGCGCTTCTGGTGCGGGCGCACCGTCTTCACGGTCAGCTCCCGTTCCTTGCCCGCTTGGCGGCCGGTGAGCACAGCGCCGACGACGATGTGCTCCTCCGACTCGTCCGCCAGCAACTCGACGGCAACCTCACCTTTCACGCCGTGGGACTTGACCACGCGGCCGATCTGCAGCTCCATGGGAGATTACGGTAGCAGGCCACGGGCCGGGCACCGAGAGTTCCTGGCTGCACCGCCTGCATTGCCCTACCCTGCCCTGCAGAAGACACAAACCCTGGGAACTCCACCCTGGGAATGGCCGGAGTTGTCAGTGGGTGAATGCGCCACCTCGACTTGGAGGTTGTTGTGGCTGGTCGTTGGACTCCGAAGGATGTGAAGGCTGCTTCTGTGGCGCGGCTTGTTGCAGGCGATGATGTCGGCGAGATTGCTCGTGATGCCGGAGTGGCAGAGGCCACGGTTTATGAATGGGTCAAGCAAGCTGGCGCGCTTTCGCCGAAGAAGGCGTTGGCGCGTGCACGCGACCAACTTATCGGCGATGCGGTGGCGTTGGTGATGTCAGGGATGTCGGTACCGGATGTGGCTGCGACGTTGGGCACGTCACCAGGGGTGTTGTACCCGAGGTTGGCGAAAGTCGGTGTGCTGACCGAACTGCAGAAAAAGCCGCGCATCACCCCGCAGCAAAAGGAAGACGCGGTCGCACGGGTGTTGGATGGTGAGCCGGTGAAACGCGTTGCTGATGCATATGGCATGTCGACTAATTCGGTGTATCGCTGGGTGCAGCAAGCACGCCAGGAGAAAGCGGGCGGAAACCGTGATGGGGTGCAGCCGGCCAACACGCCGGAGGCTTGCACGGTAAAACCACCTGCGCACAGCAAAGTTGATTCCGTGCCAGCACCAATGAAAACACAGGCAGGTAGCGCGCCTGCCGACCATGCCGAGGACCGTGTGAACGTCGGCCGCGGGGTCCAACTGTCGTTTGAAGACCGCCTGACGATCCAACATGGGTGCAGCCAGGGATTGTCAGCCAGACAGATCGCCACACTTCTGGGGCGCCACCACAGCGTGATCAGCCGGGAGATTGCCCGCAACGGATGGGAAATCATCGACGATGACAGCGGTGAGGTCAAGGTGTTCTACAACGCCCGGCGTGCCCACGCGGGTACTCAGGCGCGTGCGTGCCGGCCGAAGGTGCGCAAGCTTGATGACAACCCGGTGCTTCGCGCTGTGGTGGTGGAATGTCTTGCCCGCCGGTGGTCACCCGGGCGCATCAGTGTGTGGCTTCAGCATGCTTTCGCCGATGATGAAAGCATGCGTATTTCCCACGAAGCGATCTACAGCGCCTTATACATCCAGGGCAAAGGCAGCCTGCGCGCCGAGCTTGAAGCGGTGATGAAGACCCAAGATGTGCTCATCCGCGGCGGGAAACGCCGAAAAACCCGGCCCCGCAATGCAGGTCTGCTCACCGGCAAGCCGTGGATCAAAGGTGCTGAAATCACCAAGCGCAGCCCAGAAGCCGACGACCGGGCAATCCCCGGGCACTGGGAAGGCGATCTTGTCATCGGCAAAGGCGGCAAAAGCGCGCTGATCACCCTAGTTGAGCGCACCAGCCGCTACACCCTGCTTGGACATCTGCCCACCGAACACACATCGATGACGGTGATTGCAACGATCCAGCAGATGGTCAAAGACCTCAACGCCGAACAGCTCAAGACCATCACCTGGGACCAAGGCGTGGAAATGGCTGAAACTGCACGTGTGCGCATCAAAGACGGCTGCGAGGTGTACTTTTGCGACCCGCACTCGCCGTGGCAGCGGCCCACCAACGAAAACACCAACGGTGAGATCCGCCGCCGGTTCTACAAGAAAGGCACCGACTTCGCCGAAGTAACCCCCGAGCACGTCGCCTGGGTACAAAACGAACTCAACGACACACCACGACAAGTCCTCGGCGGAGCAACACCACGTGAAATACTCGAGCAAATATTCAAACGTGGCGCATTAACCGCTTGATCCCGCCGCCGAATTTTGCGCGATCCCAGGCTTTGGATCCCCGGGTTTGCGGTAAGTGTTGGGGTGGACGGCTCGGTGGCAAAAGGAAACCCCACCAACACGAAACCCCCGTTCCGCGCGCGGTGTGCGGGAACGGGGGTTCGTCGATAAGCGAAGAGCGCTTAGTTCTCCTCAGCCGGAGCGTCCTCGGGAGCCTCGGACTCAGCCTCAGCGGACTCGCCCTCGGCCTCAGCAGCCTCTGCCTCGGCGGCAGCGGCGGCCTCAGCGGCCTCCTTTGCCTCAGCCTCTTCCTTGGCCTTCTTGCGCTTCTCGGTGATGGCCTCGGCGGTCGGGCCGTTCTTGGCCTCCTCCAGAGCCTGGTTGAACAGGTCGAGCTTGGACGGCTTCTCCTCGGCCACCTTCAGGGTGCCCTCGGCGCCGTCGAGGCCCTTGTGCTTCTGCCAGTCGCCGGTCACCTTCAGCAGTGCCAGCACCGGCTCGGTCGGCTGCGCGCCGACACCCAGCCAGTACTGAGCGCGCTCGGAATCGATGCGGATGAGCGACGGCTCTTCCTTCGGGTGGTAGATGCCGATGTTCTCGATGACGGCACCGTCGCGGCGGGTGCGGGCGTCAGCGATGACGACGCGGTACTGCGCGTTGCGGATCTTGCCAACGCGCTGCAGCTTGATCTTTACAGCCATGGTGTACTTCCTTTTAGGTCACTGGGCAGTGCAGACACTCGCCACTTATCGACGAGCCGGTTCAACCCTTCTTATTTACCCTGCGCGTGCCTGGCCGGGCGACCTCCCGTGCTTCAAAGCACGGGCAAGACGGATCCGGCGCGTACGCAGTTATGGACTTGTCGTGCCTGGCGAACAAACACGCCGGACAACCCGTGATACCTTACGCGCGCTTTGGCCAGGCTCCAAAACACGCGTCCGCTTTTGCCCGGTCATGCCCGCGCGAGTCTGGTTCGGTCCGGCGCGTTGGTGGCGGTATTGTCCTTAACCGCTTGTGACGATAATCGGCACAGCGCAACAAGACACACACGACAAGACGGGTTGGAGAAACGGTTGAGTACGACGGCAGGGCACGCACCGCGGCCGACGAAGGGCTCCACCGCCTACCGCGTTGACCTGGACGGGCTGCGAGGCTTCGCCATCGCGCTGGTGGTCATCTTCCACGTGTTCGTCGGCCGCGTCTCCGGCGGCGTCGATGTGTTCCTGCTGCTGTCCGGCTACTTCTTCCTCGGCGGCCAGCTGCGCTACGCGCTGCGCCCGAACCCGAACCTGAACCCGTGGTGGCCGTTGTGGCGCACCATCCGCAGGTTGGTGCCGGCACTGGCGCTGGTGGTGGTTGCAGTCGTCGGCCTGGTCATGGCGTTCACCCCGGAACTGATGGGCGTGGAGCTGTCCCGCCAGGTCACCGCGTCGATGCTGTACTTCCAAAACTGGGAGCTGATGGCGCAGAACGCGGACTACGCCGCGGCCAGCCAGGAGACCTCTCCCCTGCAGCACCTATGGTCCATGTCCGTGCAGGGGCAGTTCTACGTCTTCGGCATTCTTATGGGCTGGGTCGTTGCCGTGGCCGTCGTGAAGCTGCACGCGAAGCCTGAGCACGCCCGCCGCGCCGCGATTGCGCTGCTGGCTGTGATCACCGTGGCGTCGTTCGCCTGGGCCTCTCGCTTCGGGCTGGAGGGCACCGGCGAGAACTACTACTCCACGTTCTCCCGCGCATGGGAGCTCTCCCTCGGCGCGCTGCTCGCCTTCGTGCCGGCGAACCGGTTCCTGCCGCAGGCCACCGCGTGGCTCACCGCGCTGCTCGGCGTGGTGCTCATCGCCGTCACCGGTCTGATCGTGCCCACCTCGCTGGCCTTCCCCGGCCCCGTCGCCCTGATCCCGCTCACCGGTGCGGCGCTGGTGATCCTCTCCGGCAACGCCAACGGCGTGTCCAGGGTGCTCGCCTCCGCCCCGATGACCTGGCTGGGCAGCGTGGCCTACTCGCTATACCTGTGGCACTGGCCGCTTTTGATCATCGTCACCGTCATCGGCGGCTACGACACCCCTCCGGCCTGGCTGGGCGGCCTGGTCATCCTGGTGTCGCTGTGCCTGGCGCACGTCACCCACACGCTGGTTGAGGACCCGCTTCGTCAGCACCGCCAGCGCCCGCGTGGCGACGACCATCCGGTGGCCGAAGCGAGAGCGTCGCTACGCACCTTGCCCGGTGCCGCGCGTGCGGTAGGTGGCGCGCTGGCGGCGGCGCTTTTTGCGGTGGCGCTGGCCGTACAGCCGTACTGGGACAACCGAGTCGACAGCGCAGAAAAGGCCCTCGACCCGGTCAACTACCCCGGCGCCCGCGCCATCCAAGGCGCGCAAGTGCCGAACGTGAAACCGCAGCCAAACCCGAACCTCATCGCCGGCGTGTTCCCGCCCATCGGGCTCGACGACTGCATGATCTTCCTCCCCGAAGCCCCCGACGCCATGCCGGGCCCTGACTGCACCTACGGCGACCTCTCGGCGGAGACGACGATCGTGCTCGCCGGCGGCTCCCACATCGAACCGTTCATCGTCCCCCTGGACAAACTGGGCAAGGAGCACCACTTCAAGGTCGCCACCTTCGTGCGCCAGGAATGCCCACTGGTTGTCGGCGGGCCCCTGGATCCGGCCAACGAGATCGTCTCCCCCGAGTGCGCCGAGTGGGGCGAAAACGCAATGCAGGAGATCATCAACCTGCAGCCCGCCATGGTCATCTCCACCTCCACCCGCCCCGCGGGCCACGCCGGCGACGGCCGCGTCTCCGCCGACTACGTGCCGGAAGCCTACGCCAACCTCTGGCAGCGCCTGGCCGAGCTAGGCATTCCGTTCGTGGGCTTGCGCGACAACCCGTGGATGTTCACCCCCACCGGCGAGCCGATGGACCCGAACCTGTGCATCGTGGCGGGCTACTCCGAGCACGACTGCTCCATGGCCGCGGACATGGTCTACGCTCCCGAGGACCCAGCGGCGGAGCTGATCGACGCCGCCTTCGCGCAGTGGGAAATCGACACTGCCGGCTGGTACTGCATCGACGGCCTCTGCCCGCCGCAGATCGGCAACGTGTACATCTACCGCGACCAAAACCACATCTCCAACGCCTACGCCGAGTCGCTGACGCCGGTGTTGTGGGAGCGCCTCGCGCCGATCTTCGAGGAGCTTTCGCTTCTCGACGCCCCTCCGGCCACCCCGTAGCCCCCCCCTCGTTCGGGGCGCTCCCGTCAGCTCCCCCGCGGTTCGGCCCGCTCGTTCCCCGTCCCTCGTCCCTGCCAGCTCGTTCCCCGTCCCCTCGCGCAGACCCTGGGATCAAGACCCTGGCAACGCGCGATTTTTGCGCGATCCCAGGCTTTGCCTCCCAGGGTCTATGCCCCGGGGCCCCACCGCCGGAGCCCCACCCACGCCCACAGCCCCACCGCCGGAGCCCCGCCCACAGAACCAGAGCAAGAAACCCCTAGTACGGCCGAAAACTGGCCATACTAGGGGTCCTCCGCTCGGGGTCTGCGGGAGAGTGCCGCCGGTTGACAACAACGCCCGGGCAGACCGCGGCGCTCGGCTTAGAAGAACTTGCCCTTCTGCATGCGCTTCATCGCCTCGTTGAAGTCCAGGTTGTTCAGGTCCATGCCCTGCATGCCTGCGGGCAGCTGCTCCTGGAGCTTCTCCAGCTCCTTCGGGTCCGGCATCCCACCCGGCATCCCCGGCATACCGCCGCCCATGCCCGGCATGCCCGGCATCTTGGGCATGCCACCTCCACGCTTCGGCGCCTTGCGCTTGCCGTTCTTGCCCTTGCGGCCCTTCGGCTTCTTCTTCGTGGCGGAGCGGCCGCCACCCATGCCCGGCATGCCCGGCAGGCCGAACTGGCTGGCCATCTGTCCCATCATCTTCTTGGCTTCGAAGAAGCGGTCGACGAGCTGGTTGACGTCGGAGACTTTCACGCCGGAGCCGTTGGCGATGCGCTTGCGTCGAGAAGCGTTGAGGATCTTCGGGTCCTGGCGCTCCTCGGGCGTCATGCCGCGGATGATGGCCTGGATGCGGTCGAGCTGCTTCTCGTCGACCATGTCGGCCATCTGGTTCATCTGCTTGCCGCCCGGCATCATCTTCAGCAGGTTGCCGATCGGGCCCATGCGGCGGATCATCAGCAGCTGGTCCAGGAAGTCTTCCAGGGTCAGCTCGCCGGAGGTGAGCTTGTTCGCGGCTGCTTCGGCGTCCTGCTCGTTGTAGGTCGCCTCGGCCTGCTCGATCAGAGAGAGCAGGTCGCCCATGCCGAGGATGCGGCTGGACATGCGCTCCGGGTGGAAGACGTCGAAGTCCTCGAGCTTCTCGCCTGTGGACGCGTACAGGATCGGCTTGCCGGTGACCTCACGGATGGACAGAGCCGCACCGCCACGGGCGTCGCCGTCGAGCTTGGTCAGCACCACGCCGGTGAAGTCCACGCCCTGGGCGAACGCCTCGGCGGTCTTGACCGCGTCCTGGCCGATCATGGCGTCGATGACGAAGAGGACCTCGTCGGGGTTGACGGCGTCGCGGATGTTGCGCGCCTGGGTCATCAGCGTCTCGTCGATGCCGAGGCGGCCCGCGGTATCGATGATGACCACGTCGTTCTTTTGTTGCTTGGCGTACTCGATGCCCTGCTGCGCCACGGCGACCGGGTCGCCGTGGGAGGTGCCCATCTCGTGCTCGTAGGAATCCAGGGACGTGCCCGGGTCCGGTGCGAAGGTGGGCACGCCGGCGCGCTCGCCGACGATCTGCAGCTGCTGCACCGCGCCCGGGCGCTGCAGGTCGCAGGCCACCAGCATCGGGGTGTGGCCCTGCTTGGCCAGGTGGTGTGCCAGCTTGCCGGCCAGCGTGGTCTTACCGGCGCCCTGCAGACCGGCCAGCATGATCACGGTCGGCGGGTTCTTCGCCATGTTCAGCCGGCGCGTTTCGCCGCCGAGGATGTTAGTCAGCTCCTCGTCGACGATCTTGATCACCTGCTGCGCAGGGTTCAGCGCCGCTGAGACATCGGCGCCGAGCGCGCGCTCCTTGACGCGCTTGATAAACGCGCGCACGACGGTGAGCGAGACGTCCGCCTCAAGCAGGGCGAGACGGATCTCGCGCGCGGTGGCGTTGATGTCTTCCTCGGTGAGCTTGCCCTTGCCGCGCAGGCCGCCGAGGGCTGATTGGAGGCGGTCGGACAGTGACTCGAACACGGTGTGCACGCTCCCTTGTGCTGCTAGCGGAAAATAATCCCCACAAGACTAGCGCGCGCCCCGGGCAATGGGCACATCACTGTGTCATCGCCGGGGCGCGTGGGCGTCGATAGGCAAATGCTTAGCCGAGCAACGCGTCGACGAAGCTTTCCACCTCAAACGGCGCGAGGTCGTCGGCGCCCTCGCCCAGGCCGACGAGCTTGACGGGCACGCCGAGCTCCTCCTGCACCTGGAAGACGATGCCGCCCTTCGCGGTGCCGTCGAGCTTGGTCAGCACCACGCCGGTGATGTCCACGACGTCGCGGAACACGCGCGCCTGCATGATGCCGTTCTGGCCGACGGTGGCGTCCAGCACCAGCAGGACCTCGTCGACGTTGCTCTTCTTTTCCACCACGCGCTTGACCTTGCCCAGCTGGTCCATCAGGCCTGTGGAGGTGTGCAGGCGGCCCGCGGTGTCCACGAGCACGACGTCCGCGCCCTCGGACACGCCGGTGGCCACGGCGTCGAAGGCGACGGACGCCGGGTCCGCGCCCTCCTTGCCGCGCACCGTGGAGGCGCCGACGCGCTTGCCCCAGGTCTCCAGCTGGTCGGCGGCGGCCGCGCGGAAGGTGTCGGCCGCGCCGAGGACCACGGAGTGGCCCATGGACACCAGCACGCGCGCGAGCTTGCCGGTGGTGGTGGTCTTGCCGGTGCCGTTCACGCCGACGACGAGGATCACGGCGGGCTTGCCGTCGTTGGGCATGGCCTTGATGGAGCGGTCCATCTCCGGGCGCGCGGCCTCGATGAGCGTCTCGCGCAGCATCGCGCGGGCCTGGTCCTCGGTCTCCACGCCGCGCTCGGCGATCTTCTCGCGCAGCGAGTCGGTGACCTTCATGGTCAGCTCGGCGCCGAGGTCCGCCATAATCAGCGTGTCCTCGATCTCCTCCCAGGCGTCCTCGTCCAGGTCGCCCGCGGTGAGGATGCCGAGCAGCCCCTGGCCGATCGCGTTCTGGGAGCGCGACAGGCGCCCGCGCAGCTTGCCCATGCGGCCGGCGGCCGGTGCGATGTCGTCCAGCGGCTCCTCCGTCGGCGCCTCAACGACGACGGCGTCCTCGGAGACCTCGGCACCGTCCTGTCGCGCCTCGTCCGCACTCTCCTGCGCGGCCGCCGCAGCCGCCGCGGCTTCCTCTGCCTCAGCCTCAGCAGCAGCCTGCTTATCGACGGGCTCCGCCTCGACCTCGTCAACCCTCTCCACGGGCTCAGCTGGTTCGACGGGCTGCTCCGGCTCTACTGGCTCTGCCGGCTCGACCGGCTGAGCCGGCTTCTCCTCGGCGACCGGCTCAGCTGGCTCCACCGGCTGCTCCACCGGCGCCTCCGACTCAGCCTTCGCGGGCTGGGTGGTTTCGGTGGGGACCTGTGGTTCGTCGTCACGCGAAATTGCGCGTTCGACCACGGTCTCCTCTTCCTCCTGCTTCGGAGGGACAAAAGCCGCGGCTGCTTCCTGCTTCGGCGCGGGCTTCTCACGGCGAACCGGCTCCGGCTGCTTCGGTTGCGCGTCCGCCTGTGCGAAGTTGAAGCCGCCCTTGGCCTGGTAGTTGCCCGACTTCTCCTGCTGGGTCAGCTCCTTGGGCTCTTCGACCTTGTCAAAGGAGATGGTCTTCGATTCCCTGCGCTTCTTACCGGCGACGACAACGCCGATGAGGATCAGCGCAATGACGATGACTGCAAGGACAATCCAAAACGCAGTGCTGTTGACTAAAGCATTGAGATCCATGCGCTCTAGTGTGCCAGCACCGCCGACATCACGCGGGGACGGGCATCAAGAAGGCCCTAGTGGCTCTTTTGGTAGAGCTCCCCGTCACCAAGTCCGATCCGCAAGTCCCCATTGTCCGATTGAGTGACCGGTAACCGTGTTTCCGCGCCATCCGCGGTGAAGATGAGGTTATCCTCATCGACGGTGCACGACTCGTCAGCCTCCACATTTTCGGGCTCGGCGACGTGGTGCAGCGTGCAGTCGCCCCCGCCGATGGTGAGGGTACTGGTCAGGCTCTCCTCACCAGCTGATTCAACCTTGGTGTAGGTGCCGTCCAGGTCCGCTGAGGTGGAGCATCCGCCAACTACGAGAGCCAGTGCGAAAACACCTACCACCGCCGAGGTACGCGATACAGACATAGTCATCCTTTCTCCAACTTTCGGATGATATTACACTGCGGGCGCAGCCCCGGCAGGCTGCATGCGCTGGGACAGCACGCGGGTCACGCCATCACCGCGCATGGTCACTCCGTAGAGCACGTTCGCCACGTCCATGGTGGGCTTCTGGTGCGTGATCACGATCAGCTGGGAGTCCTGTCGCAGCTCCTCTAGCAGGGCGATGAGGCGGCGGAGGTTGACGTCGTCAAGTGCTGCCTCGACCTCGTCGAGCACGTAGAACGGGCTGGGTCGCGCGCGGAAGATGGCCACCAGGAAGGCAAGCGCCGTGAGCGACTTCTCGCCGCCGGAAAGCAAGGACAGACGCTTGACCCGCTTGCCCGGCGGGCGGGCTTCGATCTCAATGCCGGTGGCGAGCATGTCCTCCGGCTCGGTGAGCACAAGCCGCGCCTCGCCGCCCGGGAACAGGGTCTGGAACACGCGCGGGAACTCGGCCTCCACGTCCGCCCACGCGTCGGTGAACAGCTGCAGGATCTGCGCGTCCACGTCCTCAATCACGTTCGTGAGGTCCTTGCGGGCCTGGATCACGTCGTCGAGCTGCGTGCTCAAAAACGTGTAGCGCTCCTCCAGCGCCTTGAACTCCTCCAGCGCCAGCGGGTTGACCTTGCCCAGGGCGCGCAGGTCCTTCTCCGCCTGCTTGAGCCGCTTCTGCTCGGCGTCGCGGTCGAAGTCCTCGCCCGGGGTGTAGTCCGCGAGCAGGTCGGCGACCGCGATGCCCAACGAGGAGGTGATGTTGGCCTCTGCCTCGTCGATGCGCACCTGCGCTTGCGAGCGCGCGATGTCGGACTGGTGCGCGTTGTCGGTCAGCCGCGCGAGCTGCTGGCGGGTGGCGCCCACCTGTTGGCGCGCCTGCTGCACCTTGCCCTGCAACGAGTTGACCTGCGCGTTCAGTTCGTCGCGCTGGGCGGTGGCGCGGGCGAGCGCGTCCTCGATGCGGGCGGCGAGGTCGCGCGCGTGCTTCTCGACGGCACCGGCCAGCTCCCCTTCCGCCCTCCGGCGAGCCATCGCCGCTTCATGGCGGGCCTTCGCCTGCCGCTCCTGCTCCGCCTGCCGGCGCAACGCGTCGCCCTTACCGGCTTCCGCTTCGGCGCGTTGCTGCGCGGTGCGCGAGGCGAGCGTGGCCTCCATCTCCAGCGACTTCGCGTGGTTGAGCGCGTTTCTGGCCTGGTCGCGCTGCTCCGTCGACGGCTCCTCGGGTGACTCCGCCACGTCCGTGTCCACGCGGGTGAGGCGGTCGCGCGTCTCCTCCAGCTCAGCCTGGCGCTGCGCCAGGCGCGCGTCCGCCTCGTTCGCCCTCGCCGCGGCGCGCTCGTGCTCGGACTTGTTCGCCTCGGCCTGCTTGACCAGGCGGGCGAGGTCGCGGCGCCAGGATTCCACCTCGGTGTCGTGCTCGCGCAGCGCGGCCTTGGCGGACGCGGCGCTGACGCGGGCCTCGTCGGCGGCGACGGTCGCGCCTTCGAGGGTGCCCGCGAGCTCCTCGAGCAGCTGCTGTGCCTCGGCGAGCTCCGCCTTTGCGGCCTCGATGCGGGCGGAGACCTCCACCGTGGACGTCTGCCCCGTGCCGGCGGCGACCCACCCCTCGCCCACCAGCACGCCGGCAGGCGTGACAGCGCGCAGGCGCGGGTCCTGTTCCACCACGCCGCGGGCGGCGGCGAGGTCGTCCGCCACCACCACGTCCGCGAGCAGGCGCGTGACCGGGCCAACCACCGTCGGATCCAGTTCGACGTGGTCGAGCAGCCAGTCCACCTCGCCGTCGGTGTCCAAGCGCCAGGTCGACCCGCCGCGCGCGTCCACCACCACCGTGCGCGCGGCGGACTCCAGTGCGCCGACCGCGTCGTCGGAGACCTCGCCCGCCAGCGCCTCGGCGTGCTCGCCGAGCGCGGCAGCGAGCGCGCGGTCCAGCCCTGGCTCCACGGTGACCAGGCCGGCAAGGGCGGTGAAGCCTTCCAGCACGTCCTCCGCCGAACGCTTCGGCGCCTGCTCCGCCAGGGTGTCAATGCGCGACTGCAGGGTCGCCACGGCCCGCTCGTGCTCGCGCTGCTTCGCCCGCAGCTGGTCCAGGCGCTTGTCGGCGGCGTCGGATTCGGTGTGGGCGCGGGCGAATGCGTCGTCGAGAGGCGAACGCTCCGAGCTAAAGCCCGCAATGCGCTCCTCGACGGACGCGACCTCCGCATCGGCCTCCCGGGCGCGCTGCTTCGTCTCCGCGAGCGTCTCCTCCAGGCGGCGGACCTCGTCCTCGGCCGCCTCGACCGCCGCTGCCTGGGACTCCTCCTGCGCGATCAGGCGCACAACACCTTCACGACGGTCCGCGATCGCGCGCACCTGCGCCATGTGCTCGCGCTCGGCGGCGTCGAAGGCCTCCTGCCGCTCGGCAACTTCCTCGCGGATGGTCTCGAGCTTCTCCGCGGCCTCTTCGGCGGCTTCGAGGGCCTCGGCGTAGCGCTCGTCGGCAAGCGAAGCCCTCGCCTCCAGGTCCTCCGGATCTTGGCCCGCGTAGGGTGCGAACGAGTTGGAACTGCGGGCGCGCTCCGAAGCAATGCGCTGGGTGGCGCTGACGCGCTCAGCCAGCGTGGACAGCGCGAACCACAACTGCTGCGCCTCCTGCGCCTGCGGCTGCAGCTCCTGCTGGCGAGCCTCCACGGCCTCCTGCTCCTCCACCGCGGTCTCCAGCGTTGCGGTGACGGTTTCCATCTGCTCCGCCAGCATCTCGGCGGCGCGTTCGGCGTCGGCGTACTTCGCGCGCAGCCGCACCACCTGGTCGCCGGCGAGCTTGAGCTTCGCGTCGCGCAGCTCCGCCTGGACCGCAGCGCCACGCTTGGCGGCCTCAGCCTGGCGAGCCAAGGGTTTGAGCTGCTTGCCCAGCTCGTCGGTGAGGTCGGTCAGGCGGTCCAGGTTCGCCTGCATGCCCGTTAGCTTGCGCTGCGCCTTCTCCCTGCGACGGCGGTGCTTGAGCACACCCGCAGCCTCCTCGATGAACGCGCGGCGCTCCTCGGGGCGCGAATCCAGGATCTCGGAGAGCTTGCCTTGGCCGACGATGATGTGCATCTCGCGGCCGATGCCGGAATCGGACAACAGCTCCTGGATGTCCATCAGGCGCGCCTTGGAGCCGTTGATCTCGTACTCCGAGGCGCCGTCGCGGAACATCCGGCGGGTGATGGCCACATCGGTGTAGTCGATGGGCAGGCGTTTGTCCGTGTTGTCGAAGGTGAGCGTGACCTCCGCGCGCCCCAGCGGTTTGCGGCCGCCCGCGCCGGCGAAGATGACGTCTTCCATCTTCCCGCCGCGCAGATTCTTCGCGCCTTGCTCGCCCATCACCCACGCGAGTGCATCCACCACGTTGGACTTGCCGGAGCCGTTCGGCCCCACCACCGCGCAGATGCCGGGCTCGAATTTCATCGTCGTCGCCGACGCGAAGGACTTGAATCCTTTGAGCGTCAGCGATTTCAGGTGCATTGGGGCAGTGTAACCCAGCGTGCGCGACGCCAGGCAAGGGAACAAGGAAAGCCCAGTGGACGTGGTCCAAGACTCCCGTAATATCTGCTATAACCGATATAAGAGGGGATGCTGCAATGAGCTACGCGGATAACAATTCCAAAGAAATAGATTTTGGGAGCCACTTGAAGGACCCCGGATTCGCGGGAGCTTTTGAGGATGCCTCCGCCCGGTCCACTCTCGTAGAAACACTGCGTCAGCTCAGGAAAGCGTCCGGCCAGACCCAACGTCAAGTTGCGGACGCCATGGGCACCACTCAGTCTGCGATTTCAGATCTGGAACGGGGTGAATCAGACCCGCAACTGTCGACCGTGCAGCGCTATGCGCGAGCAGTCGGGGCGAAGATCCGTTTCACCGTGGATTCACCTGACTACGCTACGTCCCCGGACTCCCCCTAGTCGTCAAACAGTGAGCTCATCGCTCCTCAAACCCTTCCGCGCCCTTCGGCTCCCCGAACTGCGCCTGGACGTGCTCCACATTTCCCGGGCGCTTCGCAGTCGAAGGCTGCTCTTCAAGAAGGGCTTTGAGCTTCTCGACGGCACCTTCGGCCCCCTCCGCAACCACCTCAACCCTGCCGTCTGAAAGGTTCTTCGCGTATCCGGCCAATCCCAGCTCTAGGGCGCGGGAGCGGGTCCACCAGCGAAACCCCACCCCCTGGACGTTGCCGCGGACATGGGCGGTCATGCGTGTTGTTGTCATGCCACCCAAGCGTAGCGGGGTTAGCGTACCTTCGGACTAAGTCTTTTCTCTTCCGCGTAGCGAATCGCTTTCCGCACCGTGGCGAGCTTCCGATCTGTGTCCTTGAGTCCCGGCGCATTTTTGTCGCTGAACCGTTCAAGCTTTGACCGTTGACGAATAAGGTCACGCTCCAGTTCAGTCCACACGTGCCACACTGATTCATCACACGGCATTCTCCATGTGTCTCGCAGAATCAGCCGGGACAACTGAATGTGGATTACTCCCTCGAATTCCTCGGCGGTGCTCCCTGCGGTCATCATTCCCACTGCAATAGTCCCCGACCCAGCAGACACAAGTGCTCCTGCGGTGAGAAGGCCTCCCACCATGCCACCGGGGCCGAAGGATGCCAATGCACTTGTAACGGCCGCTGCCCCAGCCAGTCCTGGTGCAGCTGGCAGTAAAAGTCCTCCTGAGGCAACTACAGCAAGCGCACCAGCTCCCAGCAATCCCCACTTCATAAGCCGCGTTTTACCAGCCAACGCCTTGGAAGCTTCTTCAAGTGCGTCGAACGCGTCCTCCCCCTGCTGCGGGGTCAGCGCCATCTCCGCCGCAAGCTGCCTCATAGCCGAGATACGCACTGATTCTTTAACCTCCACCTCATATGGAGAGAGAGGATTTTGAAGGGCAAGTGTGATGAGATCCTTCGCCGCTTGGTCGCGGTCCGGGAACAAGTGCACCACCGGAGTGCTGAGGTTATCGGGGTCACAAACCTCATTCGTCTGCAGGACAGAAAGACCGCCAGGTATGGCACGTCGTTCCATTGTGCGTTTAGCAATGAGGTCGTTAATCACCTGAAACTGCGTATCAGAGAGCGCTCCACCGAATCGCTCTTTTGTGTCACCCTTCAGGTTTTCCCGGATCAGGTGCGACAAACGTAGACCCGCAAGAACTAGCTTTTCCTCGTGGTCCATCTGAACATCCACGCCTGTTTCAATCACCGCGAGCTCAGCCGATTGCGCTCCGAATAGAGCATATCCAACTGCTTTACCTACGAGCTCTTCTTCCAGATACTCATGTGCAGAGTGTGCAAAGTACGGATTAACTGGTGTGGACACACGGAGATCCAGCAACCACGGCACAACTGACGAAGCTCCGCGCAGAGCAGCAACGGGATCCCAGTGACTCCAGAAGTTAATCCACCATGCGAGATTGGACGGCGGTTCTTTGAGGTTGGTCTCAAGCTTGCTCAAATCAAAGTTGCCCTGCGCTAGAGGGCTCCCGATAGTGACCATGCCTGCAATTTTGAGGTTGTGCGGTATGCGGGGCAGCAAGTCAGCCGCGATCACGCTGCCCAGGCTGTGTCCGATAAGCACAATTGACCCATCGGCCGGCAACTGCCGGATAACCCGGTTAAGCACATCGCGCCGAACTTTGTCATCGTTCATGTAGTTGCTGGCTTCTCGGAACTTATTGAACCTGAAGGCCGCTGCTGCAGCCATCTCCGCAGCGGTTGCTAGGGGTTTGGGTCCGAGAGCATCTGTGTCGGCGAGGCGACGCTCCATCGCAGCCATGCGCGAATCGAACTCGGATCTTTTCTGGCGACGCTCCGAGGACGACTGTTTCGTCTGCGTAATTGGGGGAATCGGGGCGTCGATTTTGTCTGGGTCGCCGTTGAGTTTCTGAAGGAGATCAGCGTAGGAGGGCTCGACGATACTGACGTCTTCCAACCCCGGGTACCCCGCAGCGTGAAGCCCTCGGGCAAGCCCTTCCTTCCATTTTGCAGAGGAAGGCGCCTCTGGCCCCTTGCTGTTCACGCCGTGCAGATAGACCAGCGTGGGAGTAGTTTTCTCAGGCCGATTCATGGTACCTGAGTTTACAACTGACTAACGCCCGTCGTTGTCCTCGCTGACGGTGATGCGGTCGTCTGCGCTGCGGCGGGTCACCGGGTCGGAGCCGTCCCAGTACTCCACGTTTTTCAGCTCCGGCAGCATCTCGCGGTGGAACACCGGGTCGATGCCCTTGCGGCGCTGGTCGTTGAAGTTTTTCAGCAGCTTCAGCGCCACGCCGCCGAGCGGGACGATAGCGACGATGTTGAAGATGGCGAGCATTCCGGCCATGGTGTCGCCGAGCGCCCACACCAGTGGGACGGAGCCGAACGCGCCGAAGATGACAAAGCCGATGACAACGAGGCGGAACACCGTCATCGCGGTCTTCGAGTCGGTGAGGTACTGCAGGTTCGCCTGCGCGAGGTAGTAGTTGCCGATCACGGAGGAGAATGCCAGGAAGAACAGGATGAACGTGATGGCGTGCGCGCCCCAAGCGCCGACGGAGTCAGCCAGCGCGGACTGGGTCAGCGACGCGCCCTGGATGTCGTCGCGGCCGTAGGTTACGGCCGGGCCGAGCAGCACCACGAAGGCAGTGATGGAGCAGACCAGGAGGGTGTCGAAGTACACGCCGAGGGTCTGCACGAGGCCCTGCTTGACGGGGTGGGACACCGTGGCGGTGGCAGCGGCGTTCGGGGCGGAGCCCATACCGGCCTCGTTGGAGAACAGGCCGCGGCGCATGCCCTGCATGAACGCCGCACCAACACCGGCGCCGACAACTTGCTCAAGGCCCAGGGCGTGGCCGACGATCATCTCGATCATTCCCGGAATCTCGCGCCAGTTGATCACCAGCACGGCCAGGCCGATGAGGATGTAGGCGCCGGCCATGAACGGCACGATGACCTGGGTCCAGGAGGCGATGCGGGTCACGCCGCCGAAGATGACCAGGGCGGTCAGGGTGGCGATCACAGCGGCGACGACGCCTTTCAGCACGACGGAGTCGGTGCCCAGGGAGCCGCCGACCGCCTCGACGATGGAGTTGGTCTGGATGGCGTTGTAGACAAAGCCGTAGGTGATGGCCAAGAACGCGGAGAAGATCACGGCGAGCGGCTTCCAGCCCAGGCCGCGCGTCATGTAGTAGGCCGGCCCGCCGTGGTAGTTGCCCTCGGCGTCCTTGGTCTTCCACAGCTGCGCAAGGGTGGACTCCACGAACGCGGTCGCGCCGCCGAGCAGGGCAAGCATCCACATCCAGAACACCGCGCCCGGCCCGCCGATGGAGATCGCCAGCGCCACGCCAGCGATGTTGCCGGTGCCCACGCGCGAGGCGGCGGAAATGGTGAAGGCCTTGAATGCGGACAGGCCGCCGTACTCTTCATCGAGGTCGCGCCCCTCGCGATCCTTGCCCTTCGGGGTTTCGGCGACCGCCTTGAGCATCTCCGGGAACAGGCGGATTTGAACGAACAGTGTGCGCACGCCGAAGTAGACGCCGGCGAGGACGAGGAACACGGGGACGACGTTCCAGATCACGCCGTTGAGAGTGTCCTCGACGAATGAGGTAGCGGTTTCCATGGCGGGCAGTGTATCGCCAGGTTGCCCACATCACACAACGACGGGCCTTTGAGCTACCCCTCCACCGCCGGTGTGCACACCTCACCAGGCTGAATCGCGCCGTGGGTGCCAAACTCGCGCTGCCAGTACAGCAGCGGGCAGTTGGTGTTGACGTCGGTGGCGGCAACGTCGACAAGCACGAGCACATGGTCGCCCGCCTCAATCCTCTGCGCGACCCTCCCGGCCACCCAGGTGTGGTTGCCGGGCAGCTGCGGCGCGCCGTCCGCCATCTGCCACTCCACCCCCGCGAAGCGGTCCACCCCTTTGGATGCGAAGCGCCGCGCGAGCAAGTTCTGCTCGGTGGAGAGCACATTAATGCCTATCGACGCACCTTCGGGCAACAACGCCAACAGCGACGACCTCTTGTCCAGAGACACCAGCACCATCGGCGGATCCAGCGACAGGGACATAAATGCGCTGACGGTGGTGCCGTGCGGGTCTGTTGCGGAACCGGTGGTCACGATCGCCACCGCGGCAGCCAGCTGGCTCATTGCGTCTTTGAATGCTGACTGATCAACCATGCCGCACCACCGTACTCGCGCGCTAGCGCACTTGGCAGACCGGGCAGAAGTAACTAGAGCGCCCGCCGACCGTCACGCGCTCGATCGGGGCACCACATCGCGCGCAGGGCTTGCCCGCCTGCCCGTAGGCGTTGAGCGAGCGGGAGAAGTACCCGGACGCGCCGTTGACGTTGACGTACAACGAATCAAAGCTGGTGCCGCCCTGCTCCAGCGAGCGGGCCATCACCTCGCGCGAGGCGTCCAGCACGGCCTCCGCGTCACGCTGGCGCATGGTTTTCGCGCTGCGCCAGGGTTTCAGGCGCGCGGCCCACATCGCCTCGTCGGCGTAGATGGAGCCGATGCCGCTGACCACCTCCTGGTTCAGCAGGACATTCTTCAGCGGCGACCGTCTGCGCCGCATCGCACGCGCGGTCTCGCGCAGGTCGAAGTCGTCCTCGAACGGGTCGGGGGCGATGTGGACGGCGGGCTGCGGAATGCCGTCGATAAGCTGCGTGTACTGCCAGAATCCGAAGGTGCGCTGGTCCACGAAATCTAGCTCCACCTCCCCCATGTCCGCGCGAATACGCAGGTGCGGCGATGTTACGGTGCCATGCTTTGCGACGAGCATCTGCCCGCTCATGCGCAAATGCACGAGGAGTGCTGCGCCGTCGCTGAGCGTGAACCACATGTATTTGCCGCGGCGGCCGGTGCCGGTGATGGTCAGACCCGGCAGGGTTTGCTCCAAGTCCACGGTGTTGCCGCGGGCGGCGCGGGGGTGCAGCACCTCCACGCGCTGGAATGTGCGGCCGACCACGTGCTGGTCCAGCCCGCGGCGCACCACCTCAACCTCGGGCAGCTCAGGCATTGCCGCGCACGGCCTCCGCTGCGTGGTCGCGCAGATACAGCACCGCCTGGTGGGCCGCCTCCTGCTCCGCCAGCTTCTTGTTCGGGCCGGTGCCGGTGCCGCGGGAAACGCCGCCCACCAGCGCCTGCGCGGTGAACGTCTGGTTGTGCTCGGGGCCGGACGCTTCGGAGACGTACTCGGCCACCGGCAGCTTCAGCTCGGCAAGGCGCACCTGCAGGTCGGTCTTCCAGTCGTGGTGCTTCTTGTTCACGGTGGCGGTGCGGAGCTTCTCGTCGAAAAGCTTGAGAATCACATCGCGCGCCGGCTCGAAGCCGTGCTGCAAGTAGATCGCGCCGAAGATGGCCTCGGTGGTGTCCGCGAGGATCGACTCCTTCTCGCGGCCACCGGTGAGTTCCTCGCCTTTGCCGATGAGTACGTGCTTGCCCAGGTCGATCTCCCGGGCGATGTCGGCCAGGCCGTAGCGCGAGACGATGGCGGCGCGCATCGGCGACAGGTCGGACTCCGGGCGCGACGGGTACAGCTCGAACAGCTTGGTGGCCACGGACAAGCCCAGCACGGCGTCGCCGACGAACTCTAAGCGCTCGTTGTTGGGCAGGTGCCCGTGCTCGTTGGCGAACGAGCGGTGCGTCAGCGCAAGCTTCAGGCTGTCGCGCTCGATGTCCACGCCGAGGTGCGCAATAAGCGGGGCGTGGTCGACGGCGTCAAACGTCTGCTCCCACAGCTCGTCCGCGTTGCCTTTGTTCTTCTTCGAGCGGCTCACAGGAACTTCTCCAGGTCGGCCCAGCGCGGGTCGACCAGGTTGTTCTCCTCGCCCTCGACCGCGTCCGGGGCGGGCACGTCAGTGTCGCCCTCGCACTCCGGCTGGCAGGTGGGGTTGAACGGCCAGTTCATGCCGGCCTCGTCCACGAACGCCTGCTCCAAGTCCACGGTGCCGTCGACAACCTTGCGGATCTCGTCGCCGGAGCCCTGGTCCTCTTCTTCCTCACTGTCGCCGGTGATGAAGTCATCGGAGGCGGAAAACACCTCGGAAATGCGCAGCGTCTCGGTCGGGGTGAGCTCCTTTAAGCAGCGCACGCACTGCCCTTCAAGCTGCGCGGTCGCGGTGGCATCCACCATCACGCCGGAGCCCAGCGGGATCAGCGTCGCCTCAACTTCAACCTCGCGCCCTGCCGGGATGGCAATCATCTCGGGGCCGATGCGCGACGGGGACGGGCCTGTCTGTGTCACCGTCTCTGGGGTGCCGTCGCCGCCGAGGACGTCGCTGACATCGAATACGAAAGGATTGGTAGACATAACGGCAACAGACTACCCGTTAGTAGTCGTCGCGTCGGCCGCGAACCGCAGCACCAGCGGCGCCGGCGCCGCGGCGCAGCGCGGAGCGGTCGGAGGAGACGGTCTGCAGCACGTTTCGCAGCCCCTCCTCAAACTCGGCGAGCTTGGAATCGACGTAGTCGTCGCACTCCGAGCGCAGGCGGTTGGACTCTGCGGTCGCCTCATCCACCAGGCGGTGCGCCTCCTCGTCGGCGCGGCGCATGACCTCGGACTCGGAGATGAGGCGCTCCTGCTCCGCCAGGCCCTTGTCCACGGTGCGCTGGTACTCCGCGTTGCCGGACTCGACGATGTTGTCGGCCTCGCGCTGCGCATTGTTCACGGTCATCTCGGCCACGTTCTGCGCCTGGGTGACCATCATGTTGGACTCTTCCTCCGCGTCGGTGACCAGGTTGGTCGCGCGCGCCTGCGCGTCGGAGAGCATCGACTCGGACTCGGAGTGCGCGTCGGAGACGATGCGGCGGGCATCCTCCTCTGCATCGCCGACGAGCATGTCGGCGCGGTCCTGCGCCCCGCGCAGGATCTCGTCCTGCTTGTCCAGCACGTCCTGCGCGTCGTCCAAGTCGACGGGCAGGGCGTTGCGGAGGTCGTCGAGAAGCCCAAGCATCTCGTTGCGGGGAACCATGCAATTGGAGGTCATGGGCACGCCGTAGGCCTGCTCCAGGGTCTGAACTAGCTCATCCAGGGCTTCAAAAACGCGGTACATGGTGCCTAAGCGTACCCGCTGAAACGTTAAATCACGCCCTGGGCGAGCATCGCGTCGGCAACCTTTTTAAAACCGGCGATATTTGCGCCGATGACGTAGTCGCCTGCGTGGTCGTATTCCTCTGCGGTGTCCTTGGCCACCGTGAAGATGTTGGACATGATCTGGTGCAGGCGGTCATCCGTGTAGTCGAAGGACCAGGAGTCGCGCGAGGCGTTCTGCTGCATCTCCAGCGCGGAGGTGGCCACACCGCCGGCGTTGGCGGCTTTGCCCGGGCCGAAGCAGACGCCGCGCTCGCGGAATACCTCCACCGCTTCGGCGGTGGACGGCATGTTCGCGCCCTCCGCGACGTAGCGCACGCCGTTGTCAACAAGGGTGCGCGCATGGTCGCCGTTGAGCTCGTTCTGCGTCGCGCACGGCAGCGCCACGTCCGCCTTCAGGTCCCAGATGGAGCCGTCGCTGTGGAAGGTCGCGCCCGTGGCCTCCTCCACGTACTCGGACACGCGCCCGCGGCGCTTCTCCTTGATCTCCTGGACGAGCTCGATGTCCACGCCGTTCGGGGTTTCCACCCAGCCGGAGGAATCGGAGAAGCCGACCACAGTTGCGCCGAGCTCCTGCGCCTTCTTCATCGCGTAGATGGCCACATTGCCGGAGCCGGAGACGATCACCTTCGCGCCGTCGATGGAGTCACCGTTCGCCTTCATCATCTCGTTGGTGAAGTAGACGCTGCCGTAACCGGTGGCCTCCTTGCGCACCAGAGAGCCGCCCCAGGTCAGCCCCTTGCCGGTGAGCACGCCGGACTCGTGCTGGTCCACCAGGCGGCGGTACTGGCCGAACAGGTAGCCGATCTCGCGGGCGCCCACGCCGATGTCGCCGGCGGGCACGTCACGGTACTCGCCGATGTGGCGCCACAGTTCCGTCATGAAGGACTGGCAAAAGCGCATGATCTCCCCGTCGGAGCGGCCCTTCGGGTCGAAGTCGGAACCGCCCTTGCCGCCGCCGATGGGCAGGCCGGTCAGGGAGTTTTTGAAGATCTGCTCGAAGCCGAGGAATTTGATGATGCCCAGGTTCACGCTCGGGTGGAAGCGCAGCCCGCCCTTGTACGGGCCGAGCGCGGAGTTGAACTGGACACGGAAGCCGCGGTTGACGCGCACATTGTTGTCGTCGTCCAGCCAGGGCACGCGGAAGATGATCTGGCGCTCCGGCTCGCAGAGGCGCTCGATCAGGCCGTAGTCCGCGTAGTGCGGGTCCTTGCCCAGCACGATCTTCAGCGAATCCAGCACTTCGGCAACCGCCTGGTGGAACTCCGGCTCGCCCGCGTTGCGCTCCAGCAGTTTCTGGTAGTAGCCGGCAACTTCTTGGTCAATCGCGCTCATTGGGCGTGGCCTCCGATATCTATAGCTATGCAGAATTGTGTACCGGACAAACTTTACAACACCATTCGGCCCCGCGTGGCCGGTAGCTAAACTCTCCCCCATGGTTTCTCCCCTCGACGCAGTTCCGTCGCCCAAAATCGTTGTCGCGCCGGACTCCTTCAAATCCACCGCAACCGCCGCCGAGGCCGCCGAATGGCTCGCCGAAGGTGTGCGTTCCGTCATCCGCGACGCGCAGATCGTGCTCACCCCCATGGCCGATGGCGGCGAAGGCACCTCGTCGTTGTTCGAGGGCGAGCGCATTTGCTTGCCGACGACTACCGCGGCCGGCCGCCTCACCGAAGCGGAGTACACCTTCCACGCCCCGAGCAAGACCGCCTACATCGACGTCGCCGCGGCCTCCGGCCTGCCCGCGGTGGACGAGCCGGTGCCGCTGACCGGCGACACGTACGGCACCGGCGTGCTCATCGCGGACGCCGAGACCCGCGGCGCTGAGCGCATCGTGCTGGGGCTCGGCGGCACCGCAACGATCGACGGCGGCACCGGCATCCTCGTCGCCCTCGGCGTCAACCCCCTGGACCAGGCCGGCTACCAGCTCAAGCCCGGCGGCGGCGCGTTGGAGCAGCTGGCGAACTTCGACACCGCGAAGGTCAACGTCCCCGCCGGCGCGGTGGAGTGGGTGCTGTTGACCGACACCACCGCGCCCGCCACCGGACCCCAGGGCGCGGCGCACGTGTTCGGCCCGCAGAAGGGCGCAACAGTAGACGACATCGAGGTGCTCGACCGGGGCCTGGCGCGTCTGTGCGAAGTCGCGGACGTGGACCCGGCCACCCCGGGCCTAGGCGCTGCGGGCGGCGTGGGCATCGGCATCACCTGGCTGTCCACCATGCTGCACGGGGACTCATCCCACGTGCACATCCTGCCCGGCGCGCGCGTGGTGGCGGATTCCAACGGGCTCGCGGAGCAGGTCGAGGGCGCGGCGCTCATGATCACCGGCGAGGGCCGCTTCGACGGACAGACCGGCACCGGCAAGGTCGCCTCCGTGGTCGGCGAACTGGCCCGCGAGGCCGGCGCGGCGTTCGCGGTCGCCGCAGGGCGTTTCGACGAGTTGCCGGCCGAGGGCACCATAGCGGTCACTCTTGCGGAGACCGACAACGTGCGCGAGCAGCTCACCCAGGCCGGCGCTGAGATCGCCGTGGCCTACCTGAACACTTCCACGGTCCAGGGGTAGATCGAGGGCGATTCGAACCGGTCCTGGTCTTCCAGCAGCACCGGGTCGCGCGGCAGGTCCACCTTCGGGGTGAGGATGCGCGACAGGCCCATGGCCAGGCGGTTGAGGCTGTCTGCCCCCTCGGGCGTGATGCTGTAGCGGAACACCTCGGCGTCCGCGGGGTCTTCGCCCCGGTCCCGCTCGTAGGTTTCGGCCAGCTGCGTGCGCACGGAGTCGTCGATAAGCACCCGCTCCATTTCCACCGTGCCCGAGGTGAGCATCTCCCGGTGCACGAGGATGTCGAGTGCGCGCTGGAAGACCTCTTTGACCTCGCCGGCGACGGTGGGTGGGACGAGGACGTCGAATTGGATCACAGACATGCGTGTAAGGCTAACCGGTATGGTTGCGTGCATGTCTAACCCCGCCATGAACCCCGCGCACTCGTACCACGTTGCACTGCGGACCATGGCGGACGGGACTTTAAAGCAGGTCAATCCGTTCTCCGGCACCGAGGTGTGGACGGTTCCAGGCCGCGGCAACAGGCCCCTTACCACCACAGGCGCCCCGCCGGAGCCGTTGATGCCCGGCGCGCACGCGGACACCTGCAATTTCTGCGAAGCGCGCAAACTGCGCACCCCGCCGGAGAAGTCGCGGCTGGTCGCCGACGGCGAGGGGTTTGCCATCCTGCGCGACGCCATGCCCGACGAGTTAGACAACACAGTCGCGGAGTTTCGGCGGGTGCCCAACCTGTTCGAGATCGTCTCCTACGACTACTGGCAGAAGAACTACGGCTACGAGATGCCCACGGCGCGCCGCGTCCACATGGAGCGCTACCTGGCGGATCCCGCCGGGCGCGAGCATGTGCTGGCAACCGTGCGCACGCGCCTGGCTGCGGCGGGCCAGGACCCGGACAGGCCCGACGAAGAGCTGCTCGAGCTTGCCCCGGCGTACTTCGGCGGCGGCCACGACGTGATCATCGGCCGGCGCCACTTCGTGGACGGTGCGGAGAACTCAGCACAGCTCGCCGGCTCCGGGTCGCTGACCCCGGAGGAGCACTACCGCTTCATCGCGTTCACCGTTGATTCGCTGCGCGACTTGGTGGAGCAGCACACCTACGCCCGCTACGTGGTGGTGTTCCAAAACTGGCTCTCGCCCGCCGGCGCGTCGTTCGAGCACCTGCACAAGCAGCTGGTGGCCATCGACGAGCGCGGCGTCAACGCCGAGACCGAAACGGCGAAGCTGCGCCAGAATTTGAATCTGTACAACGACTGGGGCGTCAACCACGCGTTCTATCAAAACCTGGTGATCGCGGAGAACGACCACGCCATCCTCACCGCCGGCGTGGGCCACCGCTACCCCACCATGACGGTGTACTCGAAGTCGCGCGCCAGCGAGCCGTGGGAGCACACGGACGAGGAGGTCCGCGCGGTGTCCGACCTGCTGCACGCGGCGCACGCCGCCACCGGCGGGCAGGTGGCCACCAACGAGGAGTGGCACTACCGCCCTGTGGACCTGGACGTGCCCATGCCGTGGCGCATCAACCTGAAATGGCGCATCTCCACACTCGCCGGCTTCGAGGGCGGCACGCAGATTTACGTGAACACGCTCTCGCCGTTTGACATGCGCGACCGCGCCACCGCGGCACTTCGCACATTGCGTAGCGACGGCCACGTGTCTGCGTCGTTACGCATCGCCGAGGAATGTACCCCGGCACCCAACCTATTGCGTTATAACCCAAATTTGGAGAGATGAGTTTTGAGTAATATTTCCGAGATTTTGCGCTCCTACTCCGTGGACGAGGTGTGGCAGCGCCGCCTCTACGAGCTGCTGCACGCAAACCCGGAGCTGTCCTTGCAGGAGGAGGAGACCTACAGCCGCCTGATGATGGAGCTGTCGCGCTTCGACTGCGAAGTCATCGCCCCGATCGGCAAGTTCGGCATCTGCGCCGTCTTCGAAAACGGCGAGGGCCCGACTGTGATGCACCGTGCGGACTTCGACGGCCTGCCCGTGACCGAGCAGACCGGCGCGCCGTACGCCTCCCACAAGGTGGCCAAGACCGCGGACGGGCAGACCGTGGGCACCATGCACGCCTGCGGCCACGACATCCACACCACCGCGCTGCTGAGCATGTGCGACTTTTTGGACAACACCCGCGAGCACTGGTCCGGCACTTTTATCGCCTTATTCCAGCCCGGCGAGGAGATCGGCGCCGGCGCCCAGGACATGGCCGACGGCGGCCTGACCGAGAAGGTGCCCGCTCCGGATGTGGTCTTCGGCCAGCACGTCATGCCCGGCCGCGCCGGCAAGGTGATGTCTAAGCCGGGCCCACAGTTCGCCGCCTGCGACTCCATCCGCATCAAGATCCCGGGCCGCGCCGCCCACGGCTCCATGCCGCACAACGCCATCGACCCCACCTACACCGCAGCGATGATCATTGCCCGCCTGCAGGCCATCGTCGGCCGCGAGGTGGACCCGGCGGACTTCGCCGTGGTCACCGTGGCAAGCATGCACGCCGGCACCACCAACAACATCATCCCGGGCGAGGCCGAGCTGGTGCTCAACTGCCGCTTCTACTCCGACCGGGTCAAGGCGAAGGTCTACTCCGCTATCAAGCGCGTGGTCCACGCCGAGGTGCTGGCCTCCGGCTCGCTGGACCAGGCCATGATCTCTTTCTTCGCCCACGGCGAGCTGCTGGACAACGACGAGGAAGTCTTCACCCGCGTGCGCGAGCAGTTCGACGGCGTCTTCGGCGACGCCTCTGTCACCGCCGACCCGAAGACCGTCTCGGAGGACTTCCCCGTCATCGGCCAGGCCTACGGCGCGCCGTACTTCTTCTGGCTTGTCGGCTGCACGCCCCACGACGTGTGGGACAAGGCCGTGGAGGAAGACCGCGTCGGCGAGGACGTGCCGGTCAACCACATGTCCACCTTCCTGCCGGAGTACGAGCCCACCATCGACGCCTCCACCCGCGCAGGACTGACCGCGGCGCTGACCTACCTAGCTAAGTAGCTCACCTGCACGTCTGCGACCACGCCGGTACGCTCGGGGCACATGACTGCCACCACGCCACCACCATTCGAGCAGACCGTCGAGGGCCACGTCCGCAGCTTCTCCGGCCGCGCGCCGCAGGACTCCACGGTGAAGAAGTTCTGGACGGGCCTTTCGGCCGCCACCGTCGAGCAGATCGCCGACAACTGGGCGAAAACCCGCAGCGCCTACAAGAACACCCGCCGTGCCTCGTACTTCTCGGCGGAATTCCTGGAAGGTCGGGCGTTGCTGAACAACCTGACCAACCTTGGGCTCGTCGATAAGGCGAAGGCTATCGCCGAGGAGAACGGCTTCGAGCTTTCGGACGTGCTGGAGGCCGAGCACGACGCCGCCCTCGGCAACGGCGGCCTGGGGCGCCTGGCCGCCTGCTTCCTCGATTCCGCCGCCGAGCAGGACTTCCCGCTGACCGGCTACGGCCTGCTGTACCGCTACGGGCTGTTCCGCCAGGAGTTCGAGGACGGCTTTCAGCGCGAGCACCCGGACGCGTGGAAGGAATCGTTCTACCCCTTCATCATCCGCCGCGGCTCCGAGCAGCGCATTGTGAAGTTCGACGACATGCACGTGCGCGCCATCCCCTACGACATGCCGATCACCGGCTACGGCACCGACAACGTGGGCACGCTGCGCCTGTGGGACGCCTCCCCGATCGCCGAGTTCGACTACGACGCGTTCAATTCCCAGCGTTTCGCCGACGCGATCCTGGAGCGCGAGGCCGTCCACGACATCACGCGCGTGCTCTACCCCAACGACTCCACCTACGCCGGCAAACTCCTGCGCGTGCGCCAGCAGTACTTCTTCTGCTCGGCATCGCTGCAGGAACTCATCGACGATTACATCGCCGCCCACGGCGACGACCTGCGTAACTTCCACAAGTACAACTCCATCCAGCTCAACGACACCCACCCGGTGCTGGGCATCCCCGAGCTGATGCGCCTGCTCATGGACGGGCACGGCCTCGGCTGGGACGAGGCCTGGGAGGTGACCACCCACACGTTCGCCTACACCAACCACACGGTGCTGCAGGAGGCGCTGGAGACGTGGGAGGAGTCCATCTTCAAGCAGCTGTTCTGGCGCATCTGGGAGATCGTGGAGGAGATCGACCGCCGCTACCGCCTGGACATGGAAGCCCGCGGCGTGGACGCGGAGACGGCGCACCACTACTCCCCGGTGCACGACGGTCGCGTGCACATGGCGTGGATCGCCTGCTATGCCTCCTACTCCGTCAACGGCGTGGCGGCGCTGCACACCGAGATCATCAAACGCGACACCCTCGGCTTCTGGCACGGCCTGTACCCGGAGCGCTTCAACAACAAAACCAACGGTGTGACGCCCCGCCGCTGGCTGCGCATGTGCAACCCGCGCCTGTCCGAGCTTTTGGACCGCCTCTCCGGCTCCGACGCGTGGGTCACCGACTTGGACAAGCTCAAGGAACTCCGCCCGCTTATCGACGACCCAAAGGTGCTCAACGAACTCCGCGACATCAAGGCGGCGAACAAGCGCGACTTCGCCGAGTGGATCCGCGAGCGCCAGGGCGTGGAGATCGACCCAGACTCCATCTACGACACCCAGATCAAGCGCCTGCACGAGTACAAGCGCCAACTCATGAACGCGCTGTACATCCTGGACCTGTACTTCCGCATCACGGTCGACGGCGAGCGCGACGTGCCGAAGCGCACCTTCATCTTCGGCGCGAAGGCAGCCCCGGGCTACGTCACCGCTAAGGGCATCATCAAGCTCATCAACACCATCGCTGAGCTGGTGAACAACGACCCGGAGGCCTCGAAGTACATCCACGTGGTGTTCGTGGAGAACTACAACGTCTCCCCCGCCGAGCACATCATCCCGGCCACCGATGTCTCCGAGCAGATCTCCACCGCCGGCAAGGAGGCCTCGGGCACCTCGAACATGAAGTTCATGATGAACGGCGCGCTCACGCTCGGCACCATGGACGGCGCGAACGTGGAGATCGTCGACGCCGTCGGAGAGGACAACGCCTACATCTTCGGCGCCCGCGAGGAGGAGCTTCCGGAGCTGAAGGCGCACTACAACCCGCGCCAGGTGGCCGAGCAGACCCCAGGGCTGATGCGCGCCCTCGACGCGCTCGTCGACGGCACCTTGGACGACCGCGGCACCGGCGCCTTCCACGACATCCGCGCCTCGCTGCTCGAGGACAACGGCTACGGCGAACAGGACGTCTACTACGTGCTCGGCGATTTCGCCGACTACCGCGAGGCCCGCGACCGCATGGCCGCCGACTACTACGCCGACCCGGACGAGTGGGCCCGCAAGTGCTGGATCAACATCTGCGAGTCCGGCCGCTTCTCCTCCGACCGCACGATCCGCGACTACGCCGAGGACGTGTGGAAGATCGAGCCCACCCCGATCAACTAGCTACCCGCGCACCATGCGCTTCAAGGTGACGTCGTCGCCCGCGTGGTGCGTTTCCTCGCCGTCGAAGGCGAAGCCCTGCTTGGTGTAGAAGGCCTGGGCGCGCTCGTTGAAGTCCGCCACCCACAAGAACGCGGGCTCGCCTGGGCGCACGACCGCGTCCAGGAGTTGCTCGGATATGCCGTTTCCGGCCGCCTCCTCGAGCAGGTAGAGGTTGCACAGCTCAGTGCGCTCGCCGGGCACGCCGTAGGCCATGCCCACAGCCTCGCCGTCCACCTCCGCAAGGAAGACGCGGCCGTCGGGGGCGTCGAAGTACTCGGCCCACTTGAGCTCCAGGGGTTCGAAGTTGTCCAGCACCTCGTCGGCGATGCGTCCGCGGAACGCTTGTGCGCGGGAGCGGTTGTGCACGGCGGCGACAGTGGCGGCGTCTTCGGCGCGAGCTGGCCGGATTGTGGCGTCCATGCAGTTAAACGCTATACGATCTCGGCACAATGATTCTGCTCGTCGACAATTACGACTCATATACATTCAACCTCGCCCACCTCATTGCTGAGGCCACCGGCCGCGAGCCCCTGGTGGTCCCCGCGGGCGAGGCGACCGACCTTCCGAAGCGGGTGCGCGCCGGCGAGTTCAGCCACGTGGTCATCTCCCCCGGCCCCGGCACCCCTGAGCGCGAGGAGGACTTCGGCGCGTCCCGGCGCGTCATCGAGGCAGCCGCGGACGCCGGCGTCCCACTGCTCGGCGTGTGCCTCGGCCATCAGGGTTTGGCGATGCTCGCCGGTGCCAGCGTCACCCGCGCGCCCGAGCCGCGCCACGGGTTCGTCTCCACCGTCACCCATTCCGGCGAGGGCATCTTCGCCGGCATCCCGCAGGGCTTCGAGGTGGTGCGCTACCACTCCCTGCACGTCGACCTTGATGTTGACGAGCTCCCCGGCATCACCGTGCACGCCCGCAGCAAGGACGGCGTCATCCAAGCGCTCAAGGTCGACGGACTGAATCACTGGGGCGTGCAATTCCACCCGGAATCCGTCCTCACCCAGCACGGCGCGGCGCTCATGCGCAACTTCCTCGGCGGCTGGCGCATCATCCACCGCGAGGTGCCCGGCGCGCTCGACTGCCAGCGCGTGTTCAACGCGATCTCGCGAGACGGCAACGACGCGTTCTTCCTCGACTCCGCCGACACACGCGGGCGTTTCTCCATCCTCGGCGACACCGCAGGTGCGCTCTCGCGCTCCATTCGCTTTTCGCTTGGCGACGGCAACGTGCTCGACATCCTCGACACCGAGCTATCCACCCCGGTCATCGACGCGCCCGACCTACCGTTTACCGGCGGGTGGATCGGGTACCTGGGCTACGAGTGCGCCGAGCTGACTATGCCGATCACGCTGCGCCACCGCTCGCCCTTCCCGGACGCGTACTTTGTGCGCCCGCAGTCGTTCATCGTCTACGACCACGATGCCGAAACCGCGCACCTGTGCGCCCTGGCCGGCGACGGCGCCGACGGTTTGCTCGACCGGCTTGCACAGGCGCTTGCGGGGGCGGGCACCGCCGGAGGTGCGTCGATAGGCGAAGGCTCCTGGAGCAACCCGGACTACCTCGCCAGCATCGAGGAGGCGCAGGAGTTGCTGCGCGCGGGCGAGAGTTACGAGGTGTGCCTGACCGACACCTACACCACGCACGCGACCGGCGATATCTATGCTGCGCTGCGCGAACACAACCCGGCGCCGTACGCGGCGCACCTGCTTTTCGACGGCGTCGAGGTCGCCAGCGCCTCACCCGAGCGCTTCCTTACCGTGCGCGGCCGCGACGTGGAGGCGAAGCCGATCAAGGGCACCATCGCCGCCGATGAGGACCCCGCGCTACTGAATGATGCGAAAACCCGCGCCGAAAACCTCATGATCGCCGACCTGCTCCGCAACGACCTCTCGCGCATCTGCGAGCCCGGCACCGTGCGTGTTCCTGGATTGATGCAGGTGGAGAGCTATGCCACCGTGCACCAGCTGGTCTCCACCATCACGGGCCGCCTGCGCGAGGGCCGCACCGCCGTCGACGCCGTGCGCGCGACGTTCCCGCCCGGCTCCATGACCGGCGCGCCGAAGCTGCGCACCTGCGAAATCATCGACCGGCTGGAGACCTCCCCGCGCGGCGTCTACTCCGGCGCGCTGGGCTACTTCGGCTTCGACGGCCAGGCCGATCTCTCCGTAGTGATCCGCACAGCCGTGCGCGCGGGCGACACCGTGACCGTGGGCGCCGGCGGCGCGATCGTGCTCGCCTCCGACCCAGAGGCCGAGCTCGCCGAGCGCAACCTCAAGGCCCAGTCCGTGCTGGGGGCGTGGGATGCGTAAGTACGCCTGGCACGGCTCGTTCGTCCCGCGCGATTTCCCCGACGGGCCCCTCGACGTCGCCGACTCCTGGCGCCACTCATCCGGCCGCACCAACGGCCTCGACCTGCACCTTCAGCGGTTTTCGCGCGCTGCTGGCCCGCTGCCGGCCGGCTTCGTCGATAAGCTCATGCCACTGCTGTCCGAGGGCGAACTGTTTCCCCGCATCGCCCTGTCGCAGGGGCTTTTGCTTCTCGACGTCCGCTCCGCCCCTCCCCCGCGCCCCACCACTGCACTGACGTTTGCGCAGGCACCCGACCCGCGCACCCAGCCCGAGGTGAAGGGCCCCGACTTCGCCGCGTTTCGCGCGTACCGTTCGCGGTACCAGGTGGCGGGCACGGACGACACGGTGATCGTCGATAGGCACGGCGCCATGCTGGAGACCACCACCGGCGCGCTGGTGATGTGGGACGGCGACACCCTGTGCCTCCCCGACGGCGTGTGGCTGCCGAGTGTGACGTTGCAGCAGGTTGTTTCGCGGGCTGAGCGGTTAGGCATGCGCGTTGAGCGGCGCCGGCTGTACCCCGACACCGCCGCTGAGCACCCGCTGTGGTTCCTTAACTCCCTGCACGGCATCAGCCCGGTCAGCGAGTTGCACGTCGGCGACGCCGTGATCACTCCGCCGGTGCACCCCTCTTTCGACGAGTGGCGCGACTGGTGGTGGGGCGGGTTCTGCCGGGAGCTTAAACACACCACAGGAAACTGACAACTCGTTATCAGTCACGCACGCGTGATTTATGTACTTTAGGTCACATGACCAACCCGCAGACTCCACAAGACATTGTGCACTACCGCCTAGCCCCGCTGTTGGGCGAGGACTATTCAGTGTTTCACGAGCTCATCTCGGACGAGCTGCACATCGACGTCTATTGCTGGGCCCCCACCGAGCAGCGTCAATTCTGGACGCTGTGCACCTCGGGCATGAACGACTACCGGATGCAGATGCCACCCGGGAAGGAAGAATTCAACCGCACGGAGCTTGTGATGACGCTTCCGGACGATTGGCCACTTGCGGAGATAGGCTCGCAAAACGGCCCCGAAGGCGACGCGATCAGCTGGCCAATAACCCTGCTCAAGTCCACCGCACGCCTGCCCAAAGACATGGATACGTGGCTGTCCTACGGAACCTCGGGCCAGGCAGGGCTCGACCCGAGCGAGACCTATCCGGGCAGCGACTTCTCCGGCTTCATCATCGGCAGCGCATTCACGGTTGACGCCGACGGAGATTTTCTGCGCACGCCTGTAGGCGACGAAGCCGTCCACTTCTTCGGCGTCTACCCCATCTACGCCGACGAACTGCAAGCATGCCTCGCCGGTGACGACATTTTAGGCAGGCTCTACGAACTTGGCGTTGCCGAAGGCGCCTACCCCGGCCGCCCATCCGCGGTTTAGCCCAGGCAGGCAAGCAAAAACCTAGGAGAGAACGGTGCTTTGCCACAAAATCGAGCACAAGATCGGCACGGCGGTCTTTGTATTCGACCCATCGATCTCAATTTTGAGCATGGAAAAAGCCCAGCATTTCGACACAATCGACGGCCAGCATTTCGATGTGCTGGAAGGCTGTTTCAACTCGGACGGCTCCCCTTACCCGCGTTTCGGCCTCACCGAATCCATCGGCATGCTTATCGCTCCGACCGATGCAGCCATCGCGATCCGACGTACCCTCAACCAGCAGGGTGCTCGAGTTGCCGAATGCACGTTCACTAGCCAGTACGGCGACTACATCGGCTTCCGCGCGTTCAACCTCCACGAAGACACACCGCAGGCACCAGTGTTCAGAATCCGGACCTCACCCGACAACCCCGACCTGTGGATGGACCAGTACTACACCTCCGAGCTTGTTAGCTGGCTCAAAGCCAACTTCGACACCCGCGGAATCCAAACCCGCACAGTCGACCAAGACCCCCACTACTACCAACCCAAGAAGAAATAGGAGCTCGACCCATGACGCCACAGATTCCGGACCCCATCACCCTGGACCAGTACCTCGCCGACACCGAGCCTGCCCCGATTCCCGACCTGACATGGGAGGAAGCCAAGGCGATCCTGTCCGAGTCTAACGACGCAGAAACGCACGTTGCCGTCATCGCGCCACTCACTCGCAATCACAGCACCTCCCGCAGCATCCCCGGCAAGGAAACCCTAGACGCGCTCGCCGACTCTCCCGTCGCTCTCTGGGCAGTGATGATGCTCAAGGCCTACGACGCAGCGCAGTATCCTCCGCTGGATCTGTACCGGTTCGTTGAGGGGGCGGAAGCGCCGTCGGAAAGCGACAATCTCCTCGCCATGCACCACTGGGCCACCGCAGTGCTGCACCACGAAGCACCACTCGAAGATCCAGATAAGGCGCTCGCAGCTTGTCGCGCTTTTCTCGAGCTCAGCGACGGGCACAATTGGGTGCGACCCGACATCGAGATTGCCGGCATCGTGCTCGACGCCGCCGTGGAGAACCCGGATGGCCCGATCGGTCCTCTTGGCACGGAGATCATGCAGCAGTGGGAGGAACGCCTCACACGCGCGATCGAGGCGGTCGACCCCGACTACGCGTACACCGAAAACCAACTGCTCAGCATCTGGCAAGAGCGGTAACGGCTGAAGATGATCCGATGACGTACTTCATGCAATTCGCCCCGTCGATGAAGGCGATCCGCCAGTCCGACAACACGCGCCTGCATATGCCGACGCGCAACGGCGACATTGAAGTTCACGTCTACGAAGCGAAACACCGAATCGGCGGGGCCTCACTGGTCGGCGTACCCCGCACCCCTGAAAATCTGGCTGTGCTCGGACTTTCTAGTGGGACCGGCGAGCACTCACCGTGGATCATTCCACCGTTTCCACTGCTCACCGACGCCTTCCGTAAAGGCGGCCCTTTCATCCGCGACGGGAAGGTTGAAACCATCCCTGGGGGATTCGACGCGTCGAAAGTCGCCGTAGGTGCGAGCTTGTACCGGCCGGGCCCTCCCGGATTCGTCCCCAAGGACCTCAACGACGAGATACCTCTTGACGTTAACTCTGTCGACCCTTCCGGTTGGAAACTCTTCGTGTGGGTGAGCGGTTCAGCCATCCGCCCCGCCACCGAAGAGGAACGCGACTATCAGCTTATTCCTTGGACGTTCTATCCACTCGGTTTCTTGGACCTCTGGCTTGAGCAGTACCGCTGCTACCACCTGGGTTTTGACATCCCGACGGATGTAAGCCCGCCAGACGAGGACATCGACCATGGCGCCGAAGAGTCGGAATCGTCGACCGGCCTGAAGATGCGCCGGGTAGAACTCGATGAGTCTGCTGGGGAGCTTGAAGGCCAACACTCGGTCTACCTCCAAGTGGCCGCCGGTTCAGAACTCGATAAAGCAATCGCCGCTAGCGGGCACGAAGCCAACGGCTACTTCCTCGAGGGCGTCGCTCGCTACCTCCAATCGAAGGGCCGGGGTTGATCCCAGCCTCCAGCTCGACCCGGAAGGCGAAGGCATCGGCATCTACGGTGATCCAGCACACATCGACAAGGCCCAGTCTTCTTTCACAGGCATCGCTGTTTAGACCACGTGTTTAGTAACGGTGTGGTGAGTATCGGGTAACGCCCGGGTGAGTATCGAGTAACACCCGGGCGTTTTGGGGTTTGGCGGGGTTATTGGGTCAGTCGCATGTTGGTGCCTTCGAGTGTGATGATTTCGGCGCCGGCGACGAGTCGGTTGAGGATGGATTCGGCGATGACGGCATCGGGGATGGATTTGTACCACTCGTCGGGTGTGAACTGGGATGTCACGATGGTGGATCCGCGGGGTTCGCGTTCTGCGAGGATATTGAGCAGTTGGTGTGCGGTAGCGGCATCGATTGGGGTGGTCAGGAAGTCGTCGAGGACTAACACGTCTGTGTTGTGTAGGTCTTCGAGGAATGTGATGCGGGCTGGGTCGTCGTGTTTGAGCACGGCGAGGTGGTTGGCGAGTGTGTCGGTGCGGAAAAAGCGCGCGGAGTAGTCGTTTCGGCACGCCGCGGTAAGCAGTGCTTGGGCGAGGTAGGTTTTGCCGACGGAGGATTTGCCCAGGATGACAATGTTTTGTGCGCTTTGGCACCATTGGCAGTGAGCGAGTCGGGTGATTTGCTCTTTGTTGATGGTGCGGCCGGGCGTGTAGGTGATGTCTTCGATACAAGCATCGGGATTTGGCGATCGGGATGCTTTGAGCAGTTTGTTGACTCGCCTCTCACGCTTGGCCGCTACCTCTTTGTCGAGTGCGTAGAGCACCTTGTCGGAGAAGCTCCAGTCGTCGAAGGCGGGATCGGCGGCGATGTCGATGACGCTTTGTCCGAAGGCGGTCATGCGCAGGTCGGTAAAGATCGGCAGGACTGATTCGTCGAGGAAGCGGGCGGATGATGATGCTGGTTGCGGGTGGGGCATGGGTTATGCAGATCCCTTCTTGGTGAGGTTTTCGAGGCTGAACTGGGCAGCACCACCGAGGTAGGCGCCGCGGGTGTCACGCGCTGTCGGGGCAGGCGCACCGCCAGCGGGTCTGCCAGTTGGTTGACCGATTGGTACATCGGTGCCTGTGGGTCGTGTGGAGGTGTCTTTGCGCACGGCGGCCATCATGTTTTTCACCGCGGTATACGACACAGCACGCCTGGCGCCGTCGGTGGACACCAAACGTCTGCAGGCTTCTTCGAGGATTGGCTTGTTGGCGTGTTTGCCCATGTTGAGCACGTTGCGGCACGCTTGGTACGCCTGGGCAGGGATCGCTTTGGCTTCGATGAGCTCGGCAATCACCTGGCGTGTGGCCGGCCCGATCTTGGCGGCTTCGCGCAGGAAGTACTCGCTTGTCCATAACCCACGGGTGTCACCTATGTTCGCCGGGATGTGGTCGGTGTCGGTGACATACACCCCGCGGGCACGTGCGCGTTGGTGGGTGGCCACACGCTGCCCGGCGTCGAAGACGGCGAGACTGTCACCGGTGATGCGCACATCCACGGTGCGGCCCACCAGCTGGTTAGGTACCGAGTAATGCGCGTTGTGCACTCTGATGTGGAAATTGGGCGCGACTTTGGCGCGTTTCCATTCGGTACGCTGCCACGGTGTTTCAGGCAGCGCGGTGAGCACGTCGCGTTCGAACTGATCGAACAATGCGCGTCTGCTCGTCGCATTGCCGCGAAACGGCGTGGCAGCGTTAATCCCATCGACCAGGGCGGTGATTTTTGCGTTGAGCTCGTCTATCCCAACGCACTGGTGGCCATCGAGTGCGTGGATGACGTTTTGGGTGACGATCTTGACTGCGGCTTCGACGCTGGCCTTGTCTTTGGGTCGTTTCGCCCGAGCCGGCAACGCGGCGGTGTTGTAGTGCTCCAAAAACTCCTCGTAGGTGGAGTTGACCCGACGATTTTTGTCCGCGGCACTAATCGCGTTCGAGGCTGTCGAGGCATTATCCGGCACGATGACCTCGGCAACCCCGCCGAAGTACTCAAACGCGCGGATATGAGCTGCAAGCCACGCGTCCTGGCGCTCATCCGCGCACGCGCAGGCGAACACCATCCCCGAATACGGCAGCGAGGCGACAAAGATACTGACCTTCGATCCTTGTCCGCCGGTGGGGTCAAACAACCGCATCTTTGTGCCTGCCCAGTCCACCTGCATCGTATGGCCCGGGGCATGGGTGATCCTGGCGGTCAGCCCAGCTGCATCAACGTGTTGGGCCACAAGCTGGCGAAACCGCTCGTAGCTGTAATACCGCTGGCCTGGGTCCGCAGGCTGTGCGGTGTAGCGACCCCACAACACCTGCAGGGTCGCCTTGTTGCGCCCGGTGCGTGCCTTGGCGACAGCGTCGAAATCGATCGGGACGAAATCGCCCTGAGCATGGCTGCGCCCGTCGACGAACCAGTCCACCAGCTCATGATCCGCAACCCCACGAAGTTGCTCACGGGTTGTGATGTTGTGTTCCACCAGCGCATCGCGTGCTTTTTGCACGGTGGTGTGCGAGCACCGCAAACTCGAACAGATTTGGCGGACAGACCAGCCTTTGAGCACTTGATCCATTACCGCCCGGTAGTCAGTCACAGTCAGACTCCTCTGGTAACGCCGCGTGCCCTGAAGTCACGCGGTCACCAGAATCCTCCCCCGGACTGTTACTGGATGCTCACCAATGCGTTACTCGATACTCACCACGGTGTTACTAGATACGACCGCGCAACAGCATCGCTGAACGACCTGCTGAAATCGCGGAGCTGGTGGAGCGGGCCAAAGCAGCTGGCATCGAAATCGATGACTAGATTCGCAGGGCCTCCGGGGCGGTTGGGGCTCAACGACTATGCAGCTGCATAGTCAACGAAGCCGAACCAACCTCCCCCGAGGCGAACCAGGCATCGCGAAAAACTATGCAGCTGCATAGCGAATCCACCCCACCAGGCTATGCCGCTGCATAGTGGACGGCAGTGTCGGGACTATGCCGTCGCATAGTGGCATCGGTGCACAAGACTATGCCGCTGCATAGTCAACGAAGCCGAACCAATCTTCCCTGAGACGGTCCGGCCATCAAGAAAAACTATGCCGCTGCATAGCGAATCCATCCCACCAGACTATGCAGCTGCATAGTCTGGTGGCAGTGTCGGGACTATGCCGCTGCATAGCGGGACCGGTCAGCAAGACTATGCCGTCGCATAGTGAACCCGACCCAAGAGACTATGCAGCTGCATAGTCAACGGAGCCGAGGCAACCGCCCCTGTGGCTGATCAGCCATCGCAAGACTATGCCGCTGCATAGCGATTCGAGCCCTTGCCCGCTCGGTTTGTACGAATTTACATGCGGCAACACTTATAAGCTTCTGACCTGCGCCGATAAATCTGGACGCCCGTCCCAATTGTCGACTTTTGCAGGTTTCGTTTAGGTGACTACCCCTACGAATCACGCGAACGGCAACCCCGAGACTATGCAGCTGCATAGTCGCCACCGACGACGACCTACGCCGAACGCTCGGCCAGCACCTTTCCGGTTGCAGTATCAGACTTCGCCAGCTCGGCCGGGGTGCCGGTAGCCACCACTTGACCGCCGTCGGCGCCGGCGCCGGGGCCCATCTCGATCACGCGGTCGGCTTGCGCGATGACGGACAGGTCGTGTTCGACCACGATCACGGTTTGGCCCGCGTCGACCAAGCTGTTGAGCTCCTTCACCAACAGCGCCACGTCGGCCGGGTGCAGGCCGGTGGTGGGTTCGTCCAGCAGGTACACGGTGTGGCCCCGGCGCGAGTTGCGGGAGCGCTGCAGCTCGGTGGCCAGCTTGATGCGCTGCGCCTCGCCGCCGGAAAGCTCCGGCGCGCCCTGGCCCAGGCGCAGGTAGCCCAGCCCCACGGCCTGCAGGGTTTCCACGGCGCGCAGGATCTTCGGTTCGTCGGCGAATACGTCCGCGGCTTCGTCGACAGTCAGCTCCAGCACCTGCGCGATGGTCAGGCCTTCCCAGGTCACCTCGAGGGTCTCGTCGTTGTAGCGCGCGCCGCCGCAGTCCGGGCAGGTGGTGTACGAGCCTGGCAGGAACACCAGCTCCACCTCGATCTTGCCGGCGCCGCCGCAGGTCGGGCACTGCCCCTGCTTCACGTTGTAAGAAAACCGCGACACGGTCCACTTGCGCCGCTTCGCCTCGTCGGTGCCGGCGAACAGTTTGCGCACGCCGTCGAACAGCCCGGTGTAGGTCGCCAGCGTCGAGCGCGGGGTGCGCCCGATGGGCTTCTGGGTGATCTGCACGACTCGGCTCACTGCGTCGAAGCCTTCTTGCCTATCGACGGTCCATCCGGCCTCCCCCGCCCCCGCATCACCCGCAGAGTCGTCCTCTTCCTCCACAACGGTGGACGCGGCGTCGCGGAGCACACCAGCGAGGACGGTGCTGACCAAGGTGGACTTGCCGGAGCCGGACACGCCGGCCACCGCGGTGAATTGTCCCAGACCAAACGACACGTCCAGCCCCTCAATCGAGCGGGCCGAGACGCCGGAAAGGCGCAGTTCGCCGGTGGCGGACCGTGGGTCGTCGTTAAGCGAAAGCGCACGGTTCGCCAGCGCCTTCGCGGTAGGTGCGTCGCCGGTGTAGTCGCTGGTGGGGCCGGAGTAGACCACCTCGCCGCCACGCTCGCCGGCGAGCGGGCCGACGTCCACGAGCCAGTCGGTCTGGGCGACGAGTTCCATATCGTGCTCGACCAGCAGGACCGAGTTGCCGGCGTCGATGAAGCGGCGGCAGATGTCCAGCACCGCGCCGCGCTCGGCGGGGTGCAGGCCAGCCGACGGCTCGTCCAGTACGTACGCCACGCCAAACAGGCCCGAGCGCAGCTGGGCGGACAGGCGGATGCGCTGCAGTTCACCGGCGGACAGGGTCGGCGCGGGGCGGTCCAAGCTCAGGTGCGCCAGCCCCAGGTCGAGCGCGGACTGCAGCGCGGGCAGGATCTGCTTCAGCAGCAGGTCCTCGGCGGAGCCCTTGGACGGTTCCTGCGCGGCCAGCACCTCGTGGACTTGGTCGAGCGGCAGGGCGCCGAGCTCGTCGATAGGCATCCCCGCGTAGGTGACCTTGAGGGCCTCCGGGTTGAGGCAGCGTCCGTGGCAGGTCTCGCACACGCGCGACTCCATGTAGGACAGCACGCGTTTGCGCAGGGTGTCGGACTGGGTCTCGGCGAGCGTATTGGTCAAATACGACGCCACGGAGCGCCACGTGCCCTTGTAGTTGCGCTGGATCTGGTCCTCGCCGCGCAGCGGCTTGACGGTGACCACGGGGCGCTCCTCGGTGAACAGGATCCACTCGCGGTCTTCCTTCGGCAGGTCCTGCCAGGGCGAATCCAGGTCGTAGCCCAGCGTGGCCAGGATGTCGTGGAAGTTCTTGCCGGCCCACGCGCCCGGCCAGGCTTGAATCGCGCCGTCCTCGATGGACAGCGTCGGGTCCGGCACCATCGACGCTTCGGTGGGCTCGTGCACCACGCCGGTGCCCTGGCACGTCGGGCACATGCCCTCGGGCGTGTTCGGGGAGAACGAGTCGGAGTACAGCCCCTTCGGGTTGTCGCCCGCGCGCGAGTACAACAGCCGGATGCTGTTGGACAGCGCGGAGACGGTGCCCACGGTCGAGCGCGCGCCTCCGCCGGAGGTGGACTGCTCCAGCGCCACCGTCGGCGGCAGGCCCTCCACGGAACCGACCTGCGGGTCCACCGCCGAGCCAATCAGGCGGCGGGCGAACGGCGCCACCGATTCGAGGTAGCGCCGCTGGCCCTCGCCGTGGATGGTGCCGAAGGCGAGCGAGGACTTGCCGGAGCCTGACACACCGGTCACCGCAACGAGAGTGCCGCGGGGGATGTCCACATCCACGTTGCGGAGGTTGTGCAGGTGGGCGTCGCGAACTTCAATTCCGGTTTCTGGCATGCCCACCAGCGTAACCGGTTACTGCCGGCGCGTGTCCTCGCCGAGCTGGTGCACGTGGATGGTATTCGTCGTGCCCGCAACACCGGGCGGGGTGCCGGCGACGACAACCATGGTGTCGCCCTCCTTGTACTGCTCCATGGCCAGCAGCTGGCGGTCCACCACCTTGATCATGTCGTCGGTGCTGTGGACCTGCTCGCACAGGAACGTCTCCGCGCCCCACGTCATGGCCAGCTGCGAGCGCACCTGCTGCACCGGCGTGAACACCAGAAGCGGCAGGTCCGGGTGCAAGCGCGCCACGCGGCGTGCAGTGTCGCCGGAGGTGGTGAAGGTGACAATCGCGCGCGCGTTGAGGCGGTCGGCGATGTCGTGGGCCGAGTAGGACACCACGCCGCGCTTCGTGCGCGGGATGTGGTTCAGCGGCGGCACGTTGCCCATCTGCTCCGCGGAGCGCACGATGCGGCTCATGGTGCGCACCACGTTGTGCGGGTCCACGCCCACGGACGTCTCGCCGGAGAGCATGACGCCGTCCGCGCCGTCGAGCACCGCGTTGGCCACGTCGGAGGCCTCGGCGCGGGTCGGGCGCGAGTTCTCGATCATGGAGTCGAGCATTTGCGTGGCGACGATCACTGGCTTGGCATTCTCACGCGCAATCTGGATCACACGCTTCTGCACCGCCGGGACCTGCTCGAGCGGGATCTCCACGCCCAGGTCGCCGCGCGCCACCATGACTGCGTCGAACGCGAGGATGATGGACTCCAGCGCGTCCACAGCCTCGGGCTTTTCAAGCTTGGCGACGACAGGCACACGCCGGCCGACCTCATCCATGATTTCGTGCACCAGCTCCACGTCGGCCGGGGAACGCACGAACGACAGGGCGATGATGTCCACGCCGAGCTCGAGTGCGAAGCGCAGGTCCGCCTTGTCCTTCTCGCTCAGCGCCGGCACGGAAATGTCCATGCCCGGAAGCGACACGCCCTTGTTGTTGGACACCGGGCCGCCCTCGGTGACGCGGCAGACCACGTCGTTGCCGTCGACCTCGGTGCAGACCAGGCCGACCTTGCCGTCGTCCACGAGCAGGCGGTCGCCCGGCTTCGCGTCCTGGGCGAGCTGCTTGTAGGTGGTGGACACGCGGTCGTGCGTGCCTTCGATGTCGTCGACGGTGATGCGGACGGTCTCGCCGGTTTCCCAGTAGGTCTTGCCGTCGCCTTCGAAGCGGCCGAGGCGGATCTTCGGGCCCTGCAGGTCGGCCAGGATGCCCACTGCGTGGCCGGTCTCGTCGGTGGCCTCGCGGACCCAGCGGTAGTTCTGCTCGTGGTCCGGGTAGTCGCCGTGCGAGAAGTTCAGGCGCGCCACGTCCATGCCGTCGCGCACCAGCCCCAAAATCGCATCCTTGCTGGCCACAGCGGGGCCGAGGGTGCAGACGATCTTTGTCCTTCTATCCACGTGTACCAACCTCACCTTCGTAGGTGCCATTCGTGTTTTCCAGCGCCCCACGGTACTCCCGATCCTGGGAGTCTGCCGTGGACGAGCGGTTGTACTCCGGGTCCACCTCCTCCGGGGTCTCCCTGCCCTTTTGCAGCTTGAAGAAGATCACCACGGCGACGATGAACAAGATGGCGGACACCCACGTGTTCACGCGCAGGCCGAGGATGAGGTTGGCCTCGTCGCGGCGCATGAACTCGATGAAGAAGCGGCCCAGCGTGTAGCCGGCCACGTACAGCCAGAACACACGGCCGTGGCCGAGGCGGAAGCGGCGGTCCGCCCAGATGAGCACGAAAAACACCGCCACGTTCCAAATCAGCTCGTAGAGGAACGTCGGGTGCACGCTCGCGATCACCTCGCCGGTGGAGCGTCCCGTCAACGGGGCGTACTGGCCGGCTTCGTTGACGCGGTAGTAGATGTCCAGCGCCCACGGCACGTCGGAATCCGCGCCGTAGAGCTCCTGGTTGAAGTAGTTTCCCAGCCGGCCGATGCCTTGGGCGAGGATCACCGACGGCGCGATCGCGTCCGCAAGCGGCGCTATCGGCAGCCCCTTGCGCCGCATCATCACCCACACCGCCAACGCGCCAAGCGTCACCGCGCCGATGATGCCTAAGCCGCCGGCGGTGATGTTGAAGGCCTGCCAGGGGTTTTTGCCCTCGCCGAAGTACTTCTGGTGGTCCGTGATCACGTGGTACAGGCGCCCGCCGATGATGCCGGCCGGGATGACCACAATCGCCGCGTCCCACACCGTCTCCGGGTTGCCGCCGCGCGCTTTGTAGCGGCGCAGCGAGATCGCCATCGCGACGATGATGCCGGTGATGATGCACAGCGCGTAGGCGCGGATGGGGATGGGACCGAGGTACCACACGCCCTGCGGCGGCGACGGAATGTGAGCCAAGTTCAGCGTTTGCACGCCACTTAGTGTGCCATTTAGCGTCGCGACGGGCACGCGGGGTGCTGGCCCGCCGTGGCCAGCGAGCGCGTCGCGGAGAGCACATCGCCCGCCGCCATGACGGCCTCCGCCGCCAGCACAGCGTCCGCGCCGCAGGAGGCGGCGTTGATCAGATCGCGCGGGGTGGCCACGCCGCCGAGGCTGATCTTGATCACCTCGCTGGGAAGACCCGGCGCGATCTCAGCGAATGCGTTGCGGTTCAAGTTGTTGGTGTCGAAGGTCCAAGAGTTGACCGCCACCACGGACACGCCCGCGCGCAGCGCGCGGTCCGCCTCCTCCGGGGTGCGCACTTCCGCCACGGCGGCCATGCCGAGGGATTCGGCGCGGTCCAGCAGCGCCTCGAAGCGGGGCTGGTCCAGGATCCCCACCTGCAGCGGGATGGCGTCAGCGCCGTAGCAGCGGGCCTCGTGGATCTGGTACGGGTCCACGATCACGTCGCGGCACACCATCGGCAGCTCTACCGCTTCCCTAGCCTGGGCCATGTCGGCCAGGGAACCGTCGAAACGCAGCCGCTCCGTCTGGCACGCGATGAGGTGGGCGCCGCCGGCTTCGATGTTCTGGGCCAGCGCCTCGATGCTGGAAAGCCCGGCGCCGGTGGGGCCGAAGACCGGCGAGTTGCGCTTGATCTCCACGATCACGCTGCAGCCATGACGCAAAAGCGCCGCCCGGGCATCCCGGGTCGGCGCCATATCGCGCGAACGCGCTTTGATCTCTTTGAAGGAAACGGCGGCCTCACGCTTGGCAACGTCGCGAAGCACACCAGCGACAACGTCGTCGAGTGTGCTCGGAGCCGGCATGGCTACCTCCCAGTTGCAAGGGGCCTGGCCTGTCACGGATAAGGCTAGCGGGTGGACTTCGAGGATCGGAAATCCGGTCCACTCTGCGGATCGGTCGGGTCGATGTCCGCGCTGATCGCGTCCCACAGCACGCGGCCGGACTGGGGGTCCTCCTCCAAGTCCTCGCGCACCTTCTCCCGGCGCACGGTTTCCTTCTCGTACTTGTTCTGCCGCGGCGAATCCTCGCCCGGCCGGGCGATCAGCAGCACCCCGCCGGCCAGGCCGAGCAGCGCGGCCGCGAGCGCCAACCCGGGACCGGCCACCAGTGTCGTTGCGGAGGTGATGTCCGCCCACTGCGCGATCGCCGGCGCGGAATTGCCCTGCTGCGCCTCGTCCGCGCCAGCGGTCAGCAGCGCGTGCACACGCTCCGGGTCCGCCCCGCCGAGCAGCAAGCGCACCGCCGGCACCGCCAGGCCAAAGGACGCCGCGGTACAGATGGCGCCGATGACGCGACGGCCGAGGCGTCGCAAAGCAAATGCCGCGACCATGCCGGCAAGCAGCAGCACCGCAATCGCGCCGGTCTCAGTGGACCAGTCCGCGCCGTTGACGGTTGCCTCGCCGCCGCCGGAGATGTCGTCGACGAACTCGGCGCGCACCCACGCCATCCGCGAGCTGATCCAGCTCAGCGCGCCCGCAACACCGAGCGCGAGAGCCCCTTTGCGGGCGGCCTTCTTGTCGGGTTTTGCGGCTGTAGTCATGCGTTAGTCCTCCTCGCCCGCATCAATTCGTACATTCCGGACCGCCTCCATCACCGCGGCGTGGGCCTTGGCGGTGCCGACCACTGCCCCGACTTTGCCGGGCTCCCACGGCGTGCCGTCGCCGGCGGTGGCCACCGCTCCTGCGCTGCGCGCCAGCAGGATGCCCGCGGAGTTATCCCACACGTGCGGCGAAAAACTCACCGCGGCCTGGTAGATGCCTTGGGCGGCGAACGCTAAGTCGATGCCCACCGAGCCGGAAATCCGCGGGCGCAGGTGCGCCCGGGTCAGCTCCCCTGCCAGGTCCAGGCGCTGGTTGGACGGCATGCGCCTGCGGTCGCGGGAGAACAGGGAGCCGACGCCGACGTGCGGCGCGGACGTGGCCTCGTTCACCGGCGGCAGCGCGGCGCCGTTGAGGTGCACCGGACCACCCTCGACGGCGGTCATCCGCATGTCCAGCAGCGGCGCGTCCACCACCGCCACCACAGGCTGCCGCTCCACCAGAAGCGAGACCAGGATCGCACAGTTGGGGTTGCCGGTGGAATAGTTCGACGTCCCGTCGATGGGGTCCACCACCCAGCAGGCGTGCTCGTCCAGCTCACCGCCTTGCTCCTCGCCGAACACGCCGATGCCGGTCGCGCCGGTGAGCTTGTCGCGCAGCAGCTCCTCCACCGCCAGGTCCGCTGCGGTGGCGAAGTCGCCCGAGCCTTTGTGCAGGGCGGGCGCGGCGCCGAGTTCGTTGACGAAGATCTCGCGGGCGGCGTCAACCGCCGCCACTGCTGCTTGAAGGTTCTCCGTCATATCCGTCATCGTGCTATCCCAGCTGCGCGATCCAGTTGCGCAGCACGCCGGCGCCGGCCGCACCGGAGGCTTCGGGGTGGAAACGCGTCGTCCACAGCGGGCCGTTTTCCACCGCGGCGAGCACCTCGCCCGCCCAGCTCAGCTTCGGGTAGGCGATGAACTCGTCTTCTTTCAGCTCGAAATCGCGTGCCCCGGTGGCGGCGTTGAACTCGAATTCCTGCGCCCGATCGAGCATCAGCGAGTCTGCCGCAGGCGCAACCTCCGCGCGCTCCACAGGGGCAGCAAGCTTGTCGACGCCTCCCGGCCACTCACCGAACCCAGCCGCGCCGTCCGCACCGCGCTCGAACAGCGCGTCCATGGCGGCGCCGACGACGAGCACCGGGCGCGAACCGGCGAGGCGCTGCCCCACAACACGGTCTGCCTGGGCCTTGCGCAGTGCGCGCAGCGCCTCGGCGGCGTCGCCGGAGGCGGCGACGACCAGCCCGTCCGCGGCGACGGCGTGCGCCGGGTCCGACGTGATCTCCGCGTCAACCCCCTCAGCCCGCAGCGCGTCACGCAGCGCGCCGACGGCGGGGTCCGCGCCCGCAAACGGGTCGAACACTGCCACAGCCGCGGCTTGTTGGCCGGAGGATGTCTCGCTCATAGGTGCGTAGTCTAGCTCCCGCGCCGGTTACTGGCGTTTGCGCGGGTAGGGCCGCGGCACCTGCACCGACTTCAGGCGCGCGGACAGGTTGTTCACTTCCACCACGCGGTGGCGGCCCAGCTGCCGGTCCAAAAGCGTGATGGCCAGGCCGATGGTGATTACGGCAGAGGCGATGCCGAACACCGGGGCGAACGCCATCTGCGCCACGAGCATGCCGTAGAACGTGGAGCCCAAGCCGGTGCCGCCGTCGAAGCCGATGTTCCAGATCGCAGAGGCCTCCGACGTCTTGTGGCGCGGCAGGCGGTAGAACAGCATCGTCAGCGCCTCGTTTTGCACCCCGCCGAAGCCGGCGCCGTAGAACAGCGCGGCGATGAGCATCGTCCACGCCGGCAACTCCATGGACAGGATCATCGCCATCAGCGCGACACCGATGGCGGCGATGATCTGGCACGGGATGATGACGCTGCCCGGGTAGCCGCGGCGGTCCATGATCCGGCCGGCGACGTAGCGCGCCACCATGGCTGCGAAGTTGAGCACTGCGAGCATCACGCCCGCCAGCGCGGCGCCGGAGACTGGGTCAAGCTCACGCATGGACACCGGCAGGAAGTTCGTGATCGCGCCGTATGCGGTGGTGACAAACATCAAGGCGAGCGCCGGCACGAGCGCGAGGTGCCACATGGGCACGCGCACGCTTTGCTGCGTTTCAGCGTCCGGGTCCGCCGGTGGGATGGGCGGGATAGCCAGGCAGGCCACCAGCGAAACCGCGCCGATAGAGGCGGCGATCACGTACACCGCGTCGTAGCCGATTTTGTCCACCAACGCCAGGCCGGACGGCAGCGCCACCATCTGCGCCAGGCCCACGACCATGCCGAAGATGCCGGTGGCGCTGCCCAGCAGGCGCAGCGGGACTAGCTCGGCGATGATGGCGGCTTCCGCCACGGACAGCGCACCGAAGCCGATGCCGCGGATCGCACTGACGGTCAACAGCGGTACGGCGTCCATGCCGAGCATGTAGCCGAACGCCGGGATGCCCAGCAGCAGCGAGGAGATGGCCAGCACCCAGCCGAAGCCGAACGTCTTCAGCGCCTTTGGGGTGAAAATTTGGGTGATCACGGTGGCGAACATGAACACGCCGGTGGACAGCCCTGCCAGGGAGGCCGGCTGGCCAGCGTCGATCACGGCTGTGGGGACCACAGGCAGCAGCAACGCCCACGCCGCGAAGGCCGAGGCCACCGCAACGAGCACCGGGATCAGGCCCCGGGCGCGCCACACATTGGTCAGCGATTCAACTTCCCCACGGGTCAGCGGCTGTTTGGACCATGCCATCTCACATCACCTCCATAAGCGCGAGGGCTGCGAAGAGCAGGGCCATGACAGCCAGAAGCGCTAACACGGCGGTAACCGCGCGCGGTGCTCCGCGTTGGTAGCTGGACCACACTCCGCCGACGAGAATCCCCGCCACAAGGCTGAGCACCACCACCAAAATCGGATTCCCGACAGCGGACACCGCAATGACCTCCTTCACAACCGAGTCGATTCCGCCGACATTGTAGACGCTGCATCGAAATCCACAGCCGCTGCCGTCGGGCGGGGCGTTATGCTCGCTGTATGGGAAAGCACGCTGCACCGGTGGGCCGCCAGCGCCCCGGCGAGGTCACACTCGAGCGCGCCGCCGCCGTATTGGAGGGCCTCGGTTTCAATCCGCTGGTGCGCCCCGACCGCCTGGTTATCGGCGCGCACGCTTTCACCGTTGCGCTGTGGATTGACTTCGCCCGCCCGATGGCGCTGGTCATCGACACCGCAGAGCGCATCCCCACCGACTTCGAGCACTCTGCGGCACTCGCCCGCTTCATCAACACGTGGAACCACGACCGGGTGGGCCCGTGGGCAAGTTTCCGCCTCATGGAGTCCGGGGATTTGTGCGCGCGCATGCGCCGGGGCGTGCACATCAAGCATGGGCTTAGCGACGATCAACTGGCCGCCGAACTCGCCGACACCCTCGAGCACGCCGCCGCGTTTTACCGGCAGCTGCGCGAGCGCTTCTTGGACGCGAGCCTGGACCAGCCGCTGCCGCCGCAGCTCATGCGCGCCCAGGACACGGAGGTGCTGTTGGGGCGACACCCATCGCTGCGTCACCTGCCCCGCGGGGGACGTCGCGAGGTGTCCACGGCACCGGAGCTCTTCAAAGACGTGGACGGGCCCGCCGGCGTGATCGCGCCGGCGGACATCAGCGACCTCACCGCCGCGTTGGATGAGTTGGAGTTCCGCTACGGTGTCGGCGAGGACGGCGTGATCGCCACCGGCGTCAACGGTGTGGCGTTCGCGCTGACCATCGACGGCGAACCGGGGCCGCGCTACGCCCGCGTGACTGGCATGTGGGACACCGGCCGCGACGCGCTGGACGCGTTCTTGCCGCTGTGGCTGGTGTGCAACGACGTCAACGAACGCACCTGCGCCACCGCCGCGTACCTGCACGAGTTCGACGGCGCCGCCCACATGCACGCCGAATCAACCATGCTAGTGGCTGAAGGCGCGGCGCCGGAGCAGGTCGGCGAGTTTGTCGTTTCGGCGATGGCGGCGTGTCTTGCTGCCATCGACCACGTCAGCCAGCAGACGGCTGGCCACTCCGTGGTGGATTGGCCGGGCAGGCGCTAGCTAGCGCTCTTCTTTGGCGTAGGCCAAAAGGTTGGCGGTCCAGTACACCAGCACTGCCGCGAACGGGCCCGCCGCCCAGGCGGCACCTGGACGCACGGGCGGCACCATGGTCAGCGTGTCGCCGTCCGAAAGCGCATCGGGCGACGGGAGGGGGTGCACAAGCCCCACGAACCAGCCGCCGAAGATGTAGAGCGCGACCGCGGCTACAGCGCTGACGATGCCAGCCCAGAGCAGCCACGCCACCGACCCGCGGACCTTCCCGCGCCTCGCGGCGATCAGCGCGACTGCCGCCACGACAACACCGGCCAACGTGGTCAGCAAAGCGAACGAGCCGAAGCCCGCGAACTCGGCGTTGACGGGGCTTTCCGCCTGGTCCACGCGCAGCCCGCCGCCTTCGACCACGCCGATGTAGGCCGGGCGCACCAGCGCCCACACCCCGCCGCCGAGGATGCCCAAAACGCAACCGAGCGCCAGGAGCCCAGCTCCGGCGCTCAGTGCGGACTTGCGGATTAGTTGCACAGCTTCCAGCGGCCGTCTTCCTTCTGGAAGATCATGGTCGAGGTTTCCTCACCCTGGTCGCTCTTCGCGGTCAGGCTTGCGGACGCGCGGTCACCGTCGATACGCACATCGTCCAGGCTGACCTCGGTCTCCGGCAGGTCGATGCCCTGGCCCTGCTCCTCGGCAAGACGGCTGGCTTCCTGCACCTGCTCCAGGCTCATGCCCTGGCGCTCAAGCTCCTCCAGCATCGGCTCGGTCACGGCCTTGCAGGAGTTTTCCAAGATGGTCGGGGTCCAGTCCGCGAACGAGCCCGGGTTCAGCACGGCACGGGCGGTGTCTTCCATCTCCCGGCGGTCGTCCTCGCTGCCCTCCTTACCGTTGGCCAGCGGCTCGTTGGTGTTTTCCGGCATGCCGTTTTCAAACGGGTTGGCCAGTGTCGGCGGCTGCTCCTCGCCGCCCTGCGCTTGGTCGGACTTCTTCTTGTCGTCCTTGTTTTCCTTCTTCTTCTTTTCCGTCTCGGAGCTCTTCGAAGTCTTTTCCGTCTTCTCTTCGGACTTTTCAGACTTCTCGGATTTTTCCGCAGAGGCTTCCGTGGAAGAGTTCGCGGCGGACGCCTCAGGTGCCTCGGCGGCGGTGGAAAGGCCGCCGGAGGTGCCTTCGTCGTCGGACCCGCACGCGGCGAGCGGGAGCACGAGGGCGAGCGCCGCCGTCGTTACTGCCATGCTCTTCTTCGTTTGCAACTTCACGGTATACCTGTACCTCTCGTTGTCGGACCCGCCCGGTAATTCGGCACGGGTTGGCACCAGCGACTGTTTCCTTCTTCGTTTTTCGGTATCAACAATGCAGTCGCGGTGAAGACCTGTCAGAAATAGTACCAACTACTCACTGTCGCTCCCGTTGGACATCTATACAAGCATTCTGGAGGGTTTCTGTGAGTCCGCGTAAAGCCTTTTTGGTCACTCGAAGACGCCGCACGTCTATGTTGGAGGAATGCAGTTAACCCGTGAGCGCATCACCGGCGCGGCGTTGGCAATCCTCGCCGAGTACGGGCTCGCGGACGTGTCCATGCGCCGGGTGGCCACCTCGCTTTCCGTCGCGCCCGGCGCGCTGTACTGGCACATCGCGAACAAGCAGGAACTCATCGCCTCCATGGCGGAAGAGATTGTGCAGGAGCTTTTGTGCGGCCCCCTGCCGGAGCCCGCACGCTTAAGCGGCGAGCTGCGCGAAGCGCTCCTTTCCACCCGCGACGGCGCGGAGGTCGTGGTCGCGGCGGTCAGCCAGCCCGGCTCGCAAGTGCAAAAGGAGTTGGAAACCAGGTTCGCGGCGTCGGTTAGGGCGTGGCTGGGCGAAGCGGCGTCGACAAGCGATGTGCGCATCGCCGCCCGCGGGTTGCTGCGGCTGACCTTAGGCGACGCGGCGGTGCAGCAAGCCGCCGCGCAGCTGGCGCAGGCGACCGGGGCGGACGAGGAGTCGGACGGCGCGGACGAGCACGCCGCGGCGGTGGCCTTCCTGCTCGACGGCCTAAAGCGAAGTGCCTCAGCGGGCACTAAGCTGTGGCCCCATGAGTGAGACCATCGTCTGGCCCGGTTCCTCCTACCCCCTCGGCTCCACGTTCGACGGCGCAGGCACGAACTTTGCACTGTTCTCCGGTGTCGCGGAGAAGGTGGAGCTGTGCCTCATCGACGACGACGGGGCGGAGACCCGCATCCCGCTGGAGGAAGTGGACAACCACGTCTGGCACGCCTACCTGCCCGGCGTGAGCCCGGGCCAGCGTTACGGCTACCGCGTACACGGGCCGTGGGACCCGCATAACGGTAAGCGCTGCGACCCGAACAAGCTGCTGGTGGACCCGTATGCGCGCGCCTTCGACGGCGAGTTCGACCAGCACTCCTCGCTGTTTTCCTACGACGTGCACGCGGACGAGCCGGGCACGGGTCGCAACGAGGAGGACTCGCTGGGCCACACGATGCTGTCCGTGGTGATCAACCCGTTCTTCGACTGGGGCGACGACCGCGCGCCGAAGATCCCCGAGGGCGAATCCGTCATTTACGAGTGCCACGTCAAGGGCATGACGCAGACTCACCCCGGCATCCCGGAGGACCTGCGCGGAACCTATGCCGGCATGGCGCACCCGGTGATGGTGGACTACCTCAAAGACCTGGGCGTCACCGCGATTGAGCTGTTGCCGGTGCACCAGTTCCTGCAGGACGACCGCCTCAGGGACCTAGGCCTGCGCAACTACTGGGGCTACAACACGTTCGGGTTTTTCGCCCCGGAGAACAACTACGCCTCCTCCACCGCCCCGGGCGACGCGGTCGCCGAGTTCAAGCAGATGGTGCGCGCGTACCACGAGGCGGGCATCGAGGTCATCCTGGATGTGGTGTACAACCACACCGCCGAAGGCAACCACATGGGGCCCACCATCGCGTTCCGCGGCATCGACAACGAGGCGTACTACCGGCTGGTGGACGAGGACAAGTTCCACTACATGGACTACACCGGCACCGGAAACTCCTTCAACGTGCGCTACCCGCACTCGCTGCAGCTGATCATGGATTCGCTGCGCTACTGGGTCACGGACATGCACGTGGACGGCTTCCGCTTCGACCTCGCCTCCACGCTGGCCCGCGAGTTTTCGGACGTGGACCGCCTGGCCACCTTCTTCGACCTGGTGCAGCAGGACCCGGTGGTCAGCCAGGTCAAGCTCATCGCCGAGCCGTGGGACGTGGGCGAGGGCGGCTACCAGGTGGGCAACTTCCCCGCCCTGTGGAGCGAGTGGAACGGCAAGTACCGCGACACCATGCGCGACTTCTGGCGCGGCGAGGACTCCACCCTCGGCGAGTTCGCCTCGCGCCTGACCGGCTCGTCGGACCTGTACCAGCACAACGGCCGCCGCCCCACCGCGTCGATCAACTTCATCACCGCCCACGACGGGTTCACCTTGAACGACCTGGTCAGCTACAACGACAAGCACAACGAGGCCAACGGCGAGGACAACCGCGACGGCGAAAGCCACAACCGTTCCTGGAACTGCGGCGCGGAAGGTGACACGGACGACCCGGAGGTGCTGGACCTGCGTGCGCGCCAGCGCCGCAACTTCCTCACCACCCTGCTGTTGTCCCAGGGCACCCCAATGCTCGCCCACGGCGACGAGATCGCGCGTACCCAGGGCGGCAACAACAACGTCTACTGCCAGGACAACGAGATCGCCTGGATGGACTGGTCCACGCTGGAGGAAGCGTCCGACCTGCACGACTTCACCCGGCGGCTGATCGAGCTGCGCCGCGACCATCCGGTGTTCCGCCGCCGCCGCTTCCTCGCCGGCGGCGCGTTGGGAGACGAAGAGCACGGCCGCGAGATCGCGTGGCTCACGCCTGAGTGCACGTTGATGACGCAGGACGATTGGAATACCCCGTTCGGTCGTGCTCTGATGGTGTTCTTGGACGGCGACGCCATCGCCGAGCCGGATGCGCGCGGACAGCGCGTGGTGGACGATTCCTTCCTGCTGATGTTCAACGCCCACTACGAAGACATCGACTTCACGGTGCCGGGCGCCGAGTTCGGCGACGAGTGGGAGGTTGTCGTGGACACCACCGAACCGCTCGGCGTGCGCGAGGACGCGGAGCCGGTCCAGCCCGGCGCGGCTGTGACCGTGGGCCAGCGTTCCACCGTGGTGCTGCGCCGCACCCAACCACCCGCAGGCGAAGGAAATTCGGAGGCCAGCCACTAATGATCACCGCGCACGGCGCAACGTTGACCGTGACCAACGAGGCACTGACCCTCACCCCCACCCCGCTCGCGGCGTCGCTGCAAGGCAGTGGCCACTCCCGCGAGGTGGCCATCGCCGACATCGCGGGCGCCACCTCCACCCCGGGTGACGCGTGGACCCGCTCGCGCGTGGACATCGACACCGGCGGCGACACCTTGGCCGTCTGGTTCGCCCCCGGTGACGAGGAGGGCCCGACCGAGCTTTGCAAGCTTCTCGACGACGCAAGGCACGGCCACGCCCCCGCCACCGGCACCGTGGCCGGCGGCGCCGGCATCCCGGGCTTTTCCTTCGTCGGCTTCGACGTGGAGACCGCGAACCGCCGCTGGGGCTCGATCTGCCAGATCGGCCTGGTGAAGATCGTCGACGGCGAAGAGGTGGACCGTGCGTCCTGGCTGTGCAAGCCGCCGGCGTCGCTGTCGCAGTTCGAGGAGGGCAACGTGGCCATCCACGGCATCACCGAGCAGGACGTCGCCGACGCGCCGGACGTGTGCGACTGCATCCCGAAGATGGCCGAGTTCGTCGGCGACCTGCCACTAGTGGCGCACAACGCCCAGTTCGACGCGTCCGCGCTGCGCGACGCCTGCCAGGCCTCCGATGTCGAGGTGCCCCAGATGCTGTTCGCCTGCACGCTCGCCCAGGCGCGCGCGACCAAGCTGGACGTGGCCAACCACCGCCTGCCCACCCTGGCGGAGCACTTCGGCATCACGCTGGATAACCACCACGACGCCTGCGAGGACGCCGCGGCCTGCGCCGGCGTGATGGTGGGCCTGGCGCGCCAGGCCGGCCACACCGGCAGCCTGATGAGCTTCGTGCACGACTCCGGCTTCTCGCTCGGCTCCATCGACGCCGCGCGCGTGACCCCGGTGCTTCGCGACCGCTCCGGCGCGGGCCGCGCGATGCAGGCGGAGAAGGCGGCCCAGGGCGGCGTGTCCGCGGCCGTGGCCGCATCGGCGGCGCCGCAGGGGTCGAATCAGGCGGGCCCGGCGAAGCCGTCGCAAAGCAAAGGCCCCCAGCGGCCCTGGCAGTCCGTGGCCACCCCGGACACCGTGCCGGAGCCGAACGCGGCGGCGGACCCGAACTCCCCGCTCTACGGCGAGAACGTCACGCTGACGGGTGAGTTCGAGCCGCACGACAAGGGCGAACTGTGGCAGAAGATTGTCGAGCAGGGTGCGCAGGTGGGCAAGAACGTGACCAAGAAGACCACCGTGCTGGTGGTGGGCGAATGGGCGACGGTGACCTCGAAGGAAAAGCGCGCCCGCGAGCTTCAGGACAAAGGCCAGGACATCCAGATCTGGCAGGCCAGCCAGCTGCTTGAGGCGCTGGGGCTGGACGAAAAGCCGCCGTTTTAAAAAAAAATATCGGCCTCGAGGGAACCGGGGCGGGTGCGGCTGCGTCTAAGTAGCCATGCAGCTTCTTCAACCAGCACCCGCGCCCGCCGCGGCGATCACCCTGCGGCTAGCGCGAGTGGACAGCGCGGAAACCCGCGCGTGCATCGCCGCCGGTTTCGGCGCCTCCACCGCTTTCATCAGCCTCTCGCCCGGCCTGGTGTGCGTGTTCGACTCTCCCACCGCCACCGGGCTGACGCACCAGGAAGTCGGCGCCGCGGGAGTGAGCGCCCACCAACTGTGGAACGCCGCGGCGGCCCAGCTAGTCTCGCGCGCGCAGCGCGACAACGGCGTGGAGTTTCTGGTGCGCTGCCCCAGCGCCGCGCTGGCCTGCGAGGAACTGCCGCATGGCTTCGAGGTGGACGGCCACAGCGCCCCCGCCGCCTGGTGGCTTGCCCACCCGCAGCCCTTTACCCTGCTGCACCGCCACTTCGAGGCCGTGCTGCGTCCGGAGACTGGGCTGACCTACGCCACCCGCGACGGGCGCGAGCTGTTCGTCTTCGACGCTCACGCCGAGGATGTGGCGCGGTGCCTGCCCGGCGCGGACGTGCTGAGCTACTCCGTGGGCTTTCCCCTGCTGTACGGCGACCAATCCCGCTAGGGTGTGGGGCGTGAAGCGCCCGATCACCTCCACGTACCGCCTGCAGCTGCGCGGCCCGCACGCCGATCCGCACGGCCGCGAGTTCGGCTTTGCCCAAGCCGCCGAGCTCGTGTCCTACCTGGCCGAGCTCGGGGTGTCGCACCTCTACCTCTCCCCGATCTTCGCTGCCGCGCCGGAGTCGAACCACAACTACGACGTGATCGATCCGACCGTGGTCAACCCGGAGCTCGGCGGCATTGACGGGCTGCGCCTGCTCGCCCGCGCCGCCCACGACGCCGGGCTGGGGCTGGTGGTGGATATCGTGCCCAACCACCTCGGCGTGGAGGTGCCGCGCCGCAACCGGTGGTGGTGGGACGTGTTGAAGCACGGGCAGAACTCGGACTTCGCGCACTTCTTCGACATCGACTGGGCCGCGGATAACGGCGCGGGCGGCAAGATCGCGCTGCCGGTCCTCGGCGCACCAGGCGACACGGACGCGCTGAAGCTGGAACACATCGACGGCGAAGACGTGCTCACCTACTACGACCACGTCTTTCCGCTCGCGCCCGGCAGCTACGCGGGGCTTTCCGACGACCCAGCTGCCGTGCACGCGAGGCAGCACTACCGGCTCAAATTCTGGCGCGACGGCATCATCACCTACCGCCGCTTCTTTACCATCAACGGCCTGGCCGGCGTGCGCCAGGAAGACGAGGACGTCTTCAACGCCACCCACGCCTGCCTTAAGGAACTTGTGGGCGAGGGGCTTATCGACGGCGTCCGCGTCGACCACCCCGACGGCCTGACCGACCCGTTCGGCTACCTCACCCGGCTGCGTGAGCTCATCGGGCAGGACACCTGGCTGATCGTGGAGAAAATCCTCGCCGCGGACGAGCCCCTGGACCCGCGCCTGAACATCCACGGCACCACCGGCTACGACGCGCTGCGCGAGTTCGACGGCGTCTTCGTCGATGCCGGCGCGGCGGACACACTCGGCTCGCTGGCGCGAAAATACTCGGGCTGCACCTGGGACGCCGACGATGTGGAGGCGGCCGAGTGGGAGCTCAAAGCCCGCATCGCCGAGGAGGAACTCGCCGCTGAGGTGCGCAGGCTCGCCCGCGCAGTGCGCCGCGACAGCCACACTGAAACCGATCTCGCCGAGCTCACCGAAGTCCTGGTGGCACTGGTGGCGCGCATGCCGGTCTACCGCGCCGACTACCGCTCCCTGTCACGGGTCACCGCAACACTCATCGCGCAGCTGGCCGAGCTCGGGCACAACCCGGCCGCGCTGGACGCGATCGCCGCAGCGCTCGCCGCCCGCGGTCAGGCCGCCCACCGCTTCGCCCAGGTCTGCGGCGCGGTGATGGCCAAGGGCGTGGAGGACACCCTGTTCTACCGCGCGTGCCGCCTGGTGGCGCTACAGGAAGTCGGCGGCGCGCCGGGGCGTGCCGGGGTGAGCCAGGCCGAGTTCCACCTGCTGCAGGAGGAGCGCGCCGCGCTGTGGCCCCGCACCATGACCACGCTGACCACCCACGACACCAAGCGCAGCGAGGACACCCGCGCCCGCATGCTCGAGATCGCGGAGCTGCCCGACGAGTTCGCCCGACTGGTCCGCGACGTGTTCGCGCTGACCCCGCCGCCGGACGAGGCCACCGGGTACTTCCTCATCCAGAACATCCTCGGTGCCTGGCCGCGAGACGGCCGCGCAACCCAAGCATTCACCCAGCGCCTGAAGGCCTACGCCGTCAAGGCCGCGCGCGAGGCGGACCGGTTGACCAGCTGGTACGACAACGACGAAGCGTTCGAGGCCGAGCTGACAGGCTGGGTCGCCCGCCTCACCGACGGCCCCGCCACAGCCCTGCTCGCCGACTTCGCCCGCGAACTCGACCGCGGCGGTGTGGCCGTCTCCCTCGGCCGCAAACTCCTGCAGCTCGTCGGCCCCGGCATCCCGGACATCTACCAGGGCACCGAATTCCTCGACTTCTCGCTGGTGGACCCGGACAACCGCCGCTTCGTCGACTACCAGGCGCTTGGTGCTGGTGAGGGGGCACCGGAGGACGTCGATAAGCAGCGCATTGTGCGCGCCGCCATGCACCTGCGACGCGAGCGCCCGCAGCTCTTCCTCGAAGGCGGCTACCGCGCGATCTTCGCCGCCGGTCCCGCGCGCGAGCATGCGGTGGGCATGGTGCGCACACTTGACGACGCACCACAGGTCATCGCCGTAGCCACCCGCACCCCACTCGCCTTAGAGCGCGCCGGCGGCTGGCGCGGCACCACCCTCACACTACCCGAGGGCACCTGGACGGACCGGCTGACCGGGCGGGAATACTCCGGCACGGTGGAAATGGCGCAGCTGTGCGCCGAACTGCCCGCAGTGCTTCTGACCATGTAAGCTAACCCGCCGTTATGAGCACAGCAAAGCCCGCGAAGCCCCGGAACAAGGCGATGGACGACACCATCGCCCGCCTCGGGTCGACCTACTTTGCCTGGATGCGCGAACACGAGGACGCCGCGACGACGTTTAGGCACGCACTGCACGAACTCATGCGCGACGCCGGCATCAACTTCGACCGCGTGGACGCGCGCGTGAAGTCCTGGACCTCGCTGAAGGAAAAGGCGCGCAAGACGCGCGACGACGGCGAAATGGTCTACCCCGACCCGTGGCACGACATCAAGGACATCATCGGCGCGCGCATCACGGTGCTGCACTCCACCGAAATCCCGGCCGTGCAGCGCCTGCTCGCGGACCAGTTCGAGGTGCTGCGCAGCGTGGACAAGGCCGAGGAAACACGCGTGGCCGGCGGCTTCGGCTACGGCTCCCACCACATGATCATGCGTGTCCAGGAGCAGTCCGAAGGGCTGGAAGAGTACGTCGGCCAAGTCTTCGAGGTGCAGATCCGCACCGTGCTGCAGCACGCCTGGGCGGAGTTCGAGCACGACATCCGTTACAAGCGCGCCACCAAGGACCTGGACCCGCAGGTGGACCGCGCCTTCACCCTGGCGGCGGGCCTGATCGAACTGGCGGACCAGCAGTTCGACCAGATCGCCGCGCTGGCGAACCCGGAGGACCCGGCCGACAAGGTCAACACCGAAGTGGACGCGGAGATTTCGCCCGAGACCTTGCCAGGCATCCTCACCGTCCTGCTGGGCAACCAGTTCCCGCTCTCACGCGCCGGCGACTACCGCTTCTGCACCGAACTTCTGCGCGCCCACGGCATGGAGCACGTCTCCGACGTCGCGGAGCTGACCAACCCGGCGGACATCGAGGCGATCTCGAACTCGCTGTCCTACCCCTTCGTGCCGGGCCAGGTACGCATTGTCGACGACCTGCTGCTCAACCGCTACGGCACCGAGCACATCGAGCGGACCTGGGACGCCGGCAACCGCCCGCAGGTGCGGCGCAAGCGCCTGACCAGCCGTTTGGGTCTGCTGCGCGGCGAGTAGGTCAGCTGCGCCGGCCCATCAGCCGGTCGATCTCGCGGCGCTCCTTCTTCGTCGGCCTACCCGTGCCGCGGTCACGCACCGGCGGGGCGGCGAACAGTTCGCGCGGCGGGGGCGGCGGCGAGTGGTCGATGTAGCAGGAGCGGGCAACGGGCGCGCCGACGCGCTTGCTCACCGTCGCGGCGACCTCGAGGATGTACTCGCGGTGGTCCTTCCACACGCGCACCGTCTCCCCCGGCACGACCTGCTGGGCGGGCTTGACGGCCTTGCCGTCGATTTTCACGTGCCCGGCGCGCACCGCGTCCGCGGCTTGGCTGCGGGTTTTGAAGATGCGCACGGCCCACAGCCAGGCGTCGATGCGCACCGCCGCCATGGTTGGCTGAGTCAAGCTAGTACTGGTCCTTGTGGTTGACGATCCGCTGGACCTTGTTCCAGTTGGTGAACCCGCCGGCGACAGCCACGACGAGGCCGAGGAACAGGAAGGTCCAGGAGCTGAAGATAAGGCCGAACGCGATGCCTCCGGCCACGCCGCCGCCGGCCCACAGGACGGCGTTGCGGGAGTACTGGCGCACGGCGGCCTTGCGCTGTGCGATCGGGTCATTGGGGCGCGGCTGCATCGTCATGGGCACTAAGTGTAGCGCCTTACGCGCCGCGTTCGACCCAGCGGTAGCCGGCCTCTTTCATCTCGGCGCCGCCGTGGGTGACGGCGGCGAGCAGCGCGTCCACACGCTCGCGCTCCCCCGGTGCGAACGCCAGGGTGTAGGCGGCAGCGCGTCCGTATTCCACGTCCACTACGTCGATGCCCGCGGTGCGCAGCTCCGACTCGATGCGCCCTGCTTCGGCGTGCGGGAAGTCCACGGTGCCCAGCTCGCGGACCTCGCGCGTGACGCGGGTGACCTGCTCGAGCGTGTCGGCCACGGATTCGGTGTAGGCGCTGACCAGCCCGCCGGTGCCGAGCTTGATGCCGCCGAAGTAGCGGATCGCAACCGCCACCACGTCTTGCATGCCGGAGCCTTTGAGCACCTCCAGCATGGGTTTGCCGGCGGTGCCGGAGGGCTCGCCGTCGTCGGAGGAGCGCTCGATGGGCTGCGCGCCGTCTTGGTGCACGATGAACGCGGAGCAGTGGTGGCGCGCGTCAGGGTACTCCTCGTGCGCGGAGGCGATCACCGCGCGCGCTTCTTCTTCAGTGGTCGCGCGGGTGACCCAACCGATGAAGCGGGAGCGCTTCACCTCGAACTCGTGGGTGACAAGTTCCGCCGCGGGGCGTACGTACGACTGCTCCATCTAGCCCGCCACGATGTAGTCGTACTCCGGTGTGCCCGGCTCCAGGCGGCGGCAACCGATCGGTGAATCCTCCATGCGCTCAATCAGCGGGCCTAAGTCCTCGGCGCGGGCGAGCTCGATGCCCACGAGCGCGGCACCGGTTTCCCGGTTGTTCTTTTTCAGGTACTCGAACAACACAATGTCGTCTTCCTCGCCCAGGATGTCGTTGAGGAAGTGGCGCAGCTGGCCGGCCTCCTGCGGGAAGTTGACCAAGAAGTAGTGGCGCAGCCCCCGGTGCACCATGGAGCGTTCCATCACCTCGGCGTAGCGCAGCACGTCGTTGTTGCCGCCGGAGATGATGCACACCACGGTCGAGCCGGGCGCCAACTCCCCCAGCCCCAGGCCGGCCACGGACAGCGCGCCGGCGGGCTCGGCGATGATGCCTTCGTTTTGGTACAGCCCGAGCATTTCCGTGCACACGGCACCCTCGTCCGCGGTGTGGAGCTCGGTGGCGTCGCGGTGCGCGTTGAAGACCTGCCACGGGATCTCGCCGATGCGCTTGACCGCGGCGCCGTCCACGAACGGGTCGATGGTCCCCAGGGTGACGGGCTCGCCCGCGTTGCGCGCTGCGCCTAACGACGCCGCGCCTTTCGGCTCCACCCCAACCACCTTCGTCGCAGGCGACATGTCGGCGAGGTAGGACAGCACGCCGGAGAGCAGCCCGCCGCCGCCCACCGGCACCAGCACCGTGTCCAGCTCTTTGCCCAGGCTGGCTAGCTGCGCCACGATCTCGGCGGCGACGGTGCCCTGGCCGACGACGGTGTCGCGGGAATCGAACGGCTCAATCACTGTCGCCCCGCGTGCCGCGGCGTCCTCGCGGGCGGCCTGCGCGGCCTCATCGAACGTGTTGCCCGTGACCACAAGCTCGATGGCGTCGCCGCCGTGGACGCGGATGCGGTCGCGCTTCTGCTTCGGGGTGGGCTTGGGCACGAAAATCTTGCCCTGGATGCCCATCGCGCGGCAGGCGTAGGCCACGCCCTGGGCGTGGTTGCCTGCGGACGCCGCCACCACCCCGGTGGCGCGGGCCTCCTCGCCCAAGCGGGAGATGCCGTAGTAGGCGCCGCGGATCTTGTACGAGCGCACGTCCTGCAGGTCCTCGCGCTTGAGGTAGACCTCCACGCCGTACTGCTGCGACAGGCGCGGGCAGTACTGCAGCGGGGTCGGCGAAATCACCGATGAGATCCGGCCCTGCGCGAACCGGATGTCGGCTGCGTGGACTTCCTCGAAGGCGGAGTCGGACGTGTTCGGTGTGGCTGTGCGCATGGTTAGCGAGTCTACAACTGCCCCGCTCGTTCACTCCCCCTTCACCTCGCCGTTACTTCGTGCCCACCTTCAGGCTGTACACAAGAACGCGTACTCGTTTTTGCAGCATCCCCGAAAGGTCCACCCATGTCTGGAAACCGAAAGTCCCGCACCGGCCTCGCCGCCGCGTGCGCTACTGCCCTCGCCCTCGGCCTTGTCTCCCCGGCAACCGCCGCCGTCGTTGCGGAGCCGGTGAAGGACCTTGCCGACGGCGCCACCGCCGATATCTCGGTGCTCGGCTCCTACGGCGCCGGCGCGTTTGAGAAGTCCGCCGCCGAAATCGTCGCTTTCCACGCCGACTCCAAGCGCATCCTCACCGTCAACGCTCTGTCCGGCAAGATCGACGTCCTCGACGCGGCAGACCCCGCCAAGCCCACCAAGGTCGGCGAGATCTCCGGCGGCGAGAACACCACCATCAACTCCGTCGCAGTGCGTAACGACGGCCTCGCGGTCGCCGCCGTCGAGCCGGAGAACAAAACCGACGCTGGCGAGCTGATCTTCTTCGACGCCGGCGCCGACGAGCCCGGCACCGTGCTCGGCCGCGTGGGCGTCGGCGCCCTGCCGGACATGGTGACCATCACCCCGGAGGGCGACTACGCGCTGGTGGCGAACGAGGGCGAGCCTGCCGAGGATTACTCGGTTGATCCGGAGGGCAGCGTAGCCGTCGTCAAGCTGCCTGCTTCTGTTAAGGCCGCAACCCAGGCCGACGTGCGCACCGCAGACTTCCGCGCCTTCGAGGGCACCCTGGCGGACAAGGGCGTGCACATCTACGGCCAGGTGGGCGCCTCCACCACGGAGGCGCAGAACCTCGAGCCGGAGTACATCGCCGTCGCAGGCGGCAAGGCTTACGTGACGCTGCAGGAGAACAACGCCGTCGCCGTGGTGGACATCGCCTCTGCCACCGTCGAAGATGTGTGGCCGCTGGGCTACACCGACCGCCGCGAGGTGCCGATGGACATCTCCGACAAGGACGGCAAGATCAACATCCGCACCGCGCCGGTCAAGGGCATCCTGCAGCCGGACTCCATCGCCGCCTACGAGGTCGACGGCACCACCTACCTGGTCACGGCCAACGAGGGCGACGCGCGCGACTGGGAGGCCTACTCCGAGGAAGAGCGCATCAAGAAGCTGGGCGGCAAGAAGCTGGCCCCGATCTGCGAGGGCTACGCGGGCATGACCGCCGGCGAGATCGAGGAATTCCAGGCCGACGAGAACGCTGGTCGGCTGAAGATCACCACCGCGTTCGGCCTGAACGAGGAGAAGAACTGCTACGAGGACCTCTACACCTACGGCGGCCGCAGCTTCTCCATCTTCACCGCCGACGGCACGCGCGTGTTCGACTCCGGCGCTGAGTTCGAGGAAATCACCGCGAAGCTTCTGCCGGAGTACTTCAACACCAACCACACGGAAAACGAGCTCGAGTCCCGCTCCGATGACAAGGGCCCAGAGCCGGAGGGCGTCACGCTCGGCGAGATCAACGGCCGCACCTACGCCTTCATCGGCTTCGAGCGCCTCGGCGGCGTGATGGTCTACGACATCACCGACCCGGCGAAGCCGGCCTACACCGCCTACATCAACAACCGCGACTTCTCCATCAACATGGAAGAGCTCGCAGAAGAGGGCGACGACGCCGTGAAGGCCGGTCTGGAGAAGGTCGGTGACTTGGGCGCCGAGGGCCTCACCTTCGTCCCGGCGAAGGATTCCCCGAACGGCGAGAACCTTCTCATCGTGGGCAACGAGGTCTCCGGCACCACCACCGTGTTCCAGGTGGACTCCCTCATTGAGGCACCCGCCGAGCCCGCACAGCCGGGCAACGACGGCGCCGGCAGCACCCTTTCCAAGGGCGGTGTGATTGCCATCGCACTTGCTGCCGTGGCCCTTGTCATGGGCGCACTCGGCGCACTGGGCAACGTTGTGAACTCGATGTTTGCCAAGTAAATCCGAAGCGGCGGCCGACTGTTGTCCATGAAATTAACGCCGCCGCTTCACTACATTTTTAACGATAAACCTGCTAGGTTCATCGGGGTGTCATGTCGGGCACAGCGCCCACATCGACTGTTTTGGATCTTCTACGAGGAGAATTAGAGAACATATGAAGCGTATTTCCACCGCAGCCGTGGCTGCCGCTACCGCCCTGTCCCTGGCCACCGTCCCGGCTATGGCTCAGGAGAACACCGCAGCTGCAACCACCACCCCGGCTGCAGCCACCACCACTCCGGCTGCAACCACCACTCCGTCCCAGCCGTCTGAGACCACCACTCCGGCAACCACCCAGCCGTCTCAGCCGACGACCACCACCCCGGCTACCGAGACCACCACGCCGGCTACCACCCAGCCGTCCCAGCCGTCTGAGACCACCACCCCGGCAACCACCCAGCCGTCTCAGCCGACGACTACCACCACGAAGCCGCAGCAGAACCAGCAGAAGAGCTCCGGCTCCTCCCAGGGCACCCTGGTCGGCATCTTCTCCGGCACCCTCGGTGCCGTGCTGACCACCTCGTTGATCGTGTTCTCCGACCCGCGTGGCGCGAACAAGATCATCGACATGGTCAACGCTCAGTTCGGTCTGGGTCTGCCGCACCTGCACACCCCGAAGGTTGAGCTGCCCAACTTCCAGCTCCCGAACCTCCCCTTCTAGCCAATCCGCTCTCTTTCGCCTGAGGAAGGTCAATCAATGAAGTCCCGTTTCGTAGCCGCGTCTTTCGCGGCAACCGCAATCGCAGCCGGCTCCCTCGCGGGTGCCGCAGCCGCCGCCGAAGCTGATACTTCGACGACGACCACGTCCACCACTGCCGAGCCGTCCACCACGGCTACGCAGGATTCCAAGATGACTACCACGGCGCCCACTACGACCAACGAGCCGGCCCCCACCAAGAAGACTCCGGCAGTGGTTGAGCCGTCCGGCACTGCCACTACCCCGGCTACTACCACTACGCCGGCCACCACGACGGCTACCACCGAGCCGACCGGAACCAACGTCCTGACCAATACCACGACGCCGACCTACACCCCGCCGGCATGGCTGCAGCCGTCCTCCTACGAGGAGCAGGCGCTCGAAGTGATCGGTAAGATCTCTCTCTGGGTCACTGCACTCGCAGCGGCGATCAGCTCCCTGATGGTGGTTGTGGGCGCAGTCCCAGGCTTGAAGGAGAACCTCAAGCAGCTGACGGGCAAGAAGTAAGAGCCTGTAGCACAAACGCGAAGCCCGCCCGGTTTTACACCGGACGGGCTTTCCGTTTGCCTAGCACCAGGTGCTAGCCCAAGATCCCGGCTCCCAGTGTCGCCTTCAAATCGCCCATCAAGCTGGCAGAGCGGTTCACGCGCAGGTGGTCGCCCAGAATCATCAGTTGGCTGTGCTCGCCGTTGACCAGATTCAGGTAGACGTCGGAGTCGCCGGCGTTGTTCACCAGCACGCCCTTGAGCTTCGCGATGTTTTCCGCCGTGCACTGGTCCGTGCGCATGGTCAGGCGCAGCGGCAGGCCCGCACCGTTGCCGGGGCCGAGCTCGGGCACCTTCACGTCGTCGCCGAACAGGCTCATGCGGTCGTCGCGGATGGACACGTGCGCCTTGACCAGGATGATGTTGTCCTCCACAATCTGCGGCGCAACCAGTGCGTACACCTTGTTAAATAGCAGGACATCTACCTGGGCGCCGTGGTGGTCCTCAATGGTCACGATGGCCCACGGCGAGCCGTCCTTTTTAGAGAAGCGGCGGTCCACGGAGGAGATCAGCCCGCCGATGGTCACCTCCGCCCCGTTGCGCATTTCGCCGGAGAGGATGGTGGTCAGCTGGGTATCCGTCTGCGCGTCGATGGCCTCCTCGAAGCCGTCGAGCGGGTGGCCAGAGACGTACAGGCCGAGCATCTCGCGCTCCAGTGCGAGCTTGTGCTTTCGGTCCCATTCGTCGTCAGGCACCTCGATGGTGAACGCGGAATTGTCGGCGCCGTCTTCCCCGCCAAAACCGGCGAAGAGGTCGAACTGCCCCTTGTCCGCCGCTTTCTTCGTGGCAAGGACGGAATCGACGGCGTCTTCCTGGATCAGCATGAGCCCCTTGCGCGGGTGCTCCAACGAGTCGAACGCGCCGGCCTTGATCAGCGATTCTGTGATTCGCTTGTTGCAGGCCGCCAGCTCGATCTTGTCCAGGTAGTCGGAGAAGCTGGTGAACGCTCCTTTTTCCTTTCTGGTCTTCTTGATGGACTCCACCACTTCCACGCCGACGTTGCGCACGGCGGCAAGCCCGTAGCGGATGTCGTCGCCGACAGCCATGAAGTTCTCTTCGGACTCATTGATGTCCGGCTGCAGCACGCTAATGCCCAGGTGACGGCAATCCGACAGGTAGATCGCGGACTTGTCCTTCTTGTCGCCCACGGAGGTCAAAAGCGCAGCCATGTACTCAGCGGCGTAGTTCGCCTTCATGTAGGCCGTCCAGTAGGACACCAGCGCATAACCTGCGGCGTGGGACTTGTTGAACGCGTACGACGCGAACGGCTCGATGGTGCCCCACAGCGCGTCCACGGCCTCCTTGGAGTAGCCGTTGGAGAACATGCCGGCGGAAAACGTCTCGTACTGCTTCGCAAGCACCTCCGGCTTCTTCTTACCCATGGCCTTGCGGAAGCCGTCTGCTTGGCCGGCCGTGTAGTTCGCCACCTTCTGCGAGATGTTCATGATCTGCTCTTGGTAGACGATCAGGCCGTAGGTTTCGTCCAGGATCTCCTTGAGCGGCTCTTCCAGCTCCGGGTGGATCGGCGTGATCGGCTTGCGCCCGTTTTTGCGGTCCGCGTAATCCCAGTGGGCGTTCACACCCATCGGGCCCGGGCGGTACAACGCCAGCGACGCGACAATATCGTTGAAGCCGGTCGGCTTCATGCGCTTGAGCAGCTCCTGCATGCCGCCGGAATCCAGCTGGAACACGCCCAGGGTCTCGCCGCGTGAAAGCAGCTCGTAGACTGCCTGGTCGTCGGTGTCCAACGCCTCGAGGTCGATGGTTTCGCCGCGGTTTTTCTTCACGTTCTCCAGCGCGTCGCCGAGCACCGTGAGGTTGCGCAGCCCCAGGAAGTCCATCTTCAGCAGGCCGATGGCCTCGCACGCCGGGTAGTCCCAGCCGGTGATGATCGCCCCGTCGGCCGGGCGCTTCCACATCGGGATGTGCTCCATCAGCGGCACCGACGCCATAATCACCGCGCACGCGTGCACGCCGGCCTGGCGCACCACGCCCTCGAGACCGCGCGCAGTCTCATAAATCTTGGCCACGTCCGGATCCGTCTCAATCAGCGAGCGGACCTCCGCGGCTTCGGTGTAGCGCTCGTGCTCCGGGTCGGTGATGCCGGACAGCGGAATGTCCTTCGCCATGATCGCCGGCGGCAGCGCGCCGTTGATGCGGTCCGCCATCTGGAAGCCGGGCTGGCCGAAGTTCACCTTCGCCGAGTCCTTGATCGCCTGCTTCGTCTTCACCGTGCCGAAGGTGATCACCTGGGCGATCTTGTCCTCACCCCAGCGCTCGGCGGCGTATGTGATCATCTCGCCGCGGCGGCGGTCGTCGAAGTCGATATCGATATCCGGCGCGGACGGGCGCTCCGGGTTCAAGAATCGCTCGAAGAGCAGGCCGTGCTCCATCGGGTCAATGTTGGTGATCGTCAGCGCGTACGCAACCAGGGAACCTGCCGCGGAACCACGGCCCGGTCCGACGCGGATGCCGATCTCGCGGGCGTGTTTGATCAGCTCCGCCACGATGAGGAAGTAGGACGGGTAGCCCTTCATGTCGATGACGTCGATCTCGTAGCTCGCGCGCGTGAGGTACTCCTCCGGCACCTCTCCCCCGTCGAAGCGATCCTCCAGCCCGCGCTGGACTTCCTCGCGCAGCCACGTGGTCGGGGTGTGCCCCTCCGGCACATCGGCAATCGGCATACGGTCGTGCGGGTGCTCCTCCCACAGCTCGCCGTAGTCGCCGACGCGCTCCGCGATCCACAAGGTGTTGTCGCAGCCGTCCGGCACCGTGGAATCCCACAGCTCGCGCATCTGCTCCGCGGACTTGATGTAGTAGCCGGTGCCGTCGAACTTGAAGCGGTCCGGGTCAAGCAAGGTCTTACCGGTCTGCACACACAGCATCGCCTCGTGCGCCGGCGCCTGGGATTCGAGCACGTAGTGGCAGTCGTTGGTCACCAGCGGCGGCAGATCCAGAGCCTGGCCGATGCGCAGCAGGTCCTCGCGCACGCGCCGCTCAATGTGCAGGCCGTGGTCCATCAGCTCCAAGAAGTAGTTGTCCTTGCCGTAGATGTCCTGCCACATCGCCGCAGCCTCCAACGCGGCGTCGTATTGGCCCAGGCGCAGGCGCGTCTGCACGTCGCCCGACGGGCAGCCCGTGGTGGCGATGATGCCGTCGGCGTGCTCGGCAATCAGCTCCGCGTCCATGCGCGGCCACTTGCCCAGCTGTCCCTCGTAAGACGCCAACGACGACAGCTTGAACAGGTTGCGCAGGCCCGTCGCATTTTCCGCCAGCATGGTCTGGTGCAGGTACGCGCCGGACGCGGAAACGTCGTCACGCTTCTGGTCCGGGGTGCCCCACAGCACGCGCTTCTTGTTGAAGCGGGACTCAGGTGCCATGTACGCCTCGATGCCGATGATCGGCTTGACCCCGGCATCCACCATGCGGCGGTAAAACGCGTTCGAGCCGAACATGTTGCCGTGGTCGGTCATGCCCACCGCGGGCATGCCCTGGCGCACCACTTCGTCGGCGAGCATGTCCACCTTCGCCATGCCGTCCAGCATGGAAAATTCGGTGTGGTTATGCAGGTGCACGAAGGAGGATTTTTTGGCCATGCGGCTCATCTTAGACGGCGCGCCGACACGCGCGAATCCCCTCGAAAACCAGTGCGGTTACTCGTACCGGAGGGCGTCGATAGGCTGCATCTTCGCCGCCTTCGAGGCGGGGTACGCGCCGAAAAACACACCTGTCGCGAGCGAGAACAGCAGCGCGAAAATCACGGCGCTCAGCGGCGGCCACGTCAGGTCCAACACCGCGGAACTTGCGATCATGCCGATCGCGCCGCCGAGGATCACACCGATGATGCCGCCGATGAGGCAGACCAGCATCGCCTCGACGATGAACTGCACACGGATGTCGTTCTGCGTCGCACCCAGGGCCTTGCGCACACCGATCTCGCGGGTGCGCTCGGTGACCGTGATGAGCATGATGTTCATCACGCCGATGCCGCCGACGAGCAGCGAGATGCCGCCGATGGCGGACAGCACCGTGGACAGCGTGCGGAAGATCGTGGTCAGGCCCTCCAGGCTCGCGGAGATGTCGAAAACCTCAGCCTCGTAATCCTCGTTGCCCGCGTACTTGCGGTCCAAGTAGGACTGCAGGTCCGCGCGGAAGACCTCCGGGTCTTCCTCGGGTGAGGAGCGGACGCTAAACGACGGGGTCCAGCTGGCGTCCAGCCCAACCCGGTCCGCGGCCGTGGCCGGAATGAAGATCTCCGCGGCTGCAGACTGCCCGAACGCGGGGTCCTTCTCCGCCCGCTCCAGCACACCGACGATGGTGAACACGCTGGTGGTGCCGTCCACGTCCACGTCGAAGCGGGAGCCGAGGGCGGCGGCAGAATCGCCGTCGAAAAGCGCCTCAACAAGCTCGGGCGAGACCACCGCGACGGGGCGGCGGCCGTCGAGCATGTCCTGCGTGATGCCGCGCCCGTACTGCACCTTCAGGCTGCGCAGGTCTAGCGAGCCGGTCAGCGCGGGGTTGATGCCGACGGAGACGGAATCGTCGCCGGTGCTGGCCTCGCCCTGGCCGGAGACGTCGATGTCCACGCCGCGGATCCGGTCGCCGAATGTGGAGGACAGGTCGTTGAGGTCGTCCAAGCTCATGCCGTCGCGCTCCTCCGACGGTGGGGCCATGCCGAAGCCCGCGAACGGGTCGTCGCTGCCCTCGCCCTCCTCGGGGCGCTCGTGGATCATGACCGGGTAGGTGGTGGTTCCGGCGTCTTCGAGGCCGCCCATGACGTCGTTTTCCAGGGCGCGGCCGAGCGTCATAATGATGATCACGGCCATGATGCCGATGATGATTCCCAGGAGTGTCAGCAGCGAGCGCAGCTTGTTCGTGTTCAGGCTGGACATGGCCAGCCGCATCGATTCGCGGATGTTCATCTAGCTCGCCCCTCCCGGTTGACGCACGCCGGCGATGCGGCCGTCCATCATTTCCACCACGCGTCCGGTCTCTTCGGCGAGCTCCGGGTTGTGGGTAATGAACACGATGGCCTTGCCCAAGTCCTGGTTCAGCTCGTGGAACAGGTCCATCACCATGCGGCCGGTCTTCGAGTCCAGCGCGCCTGTGGGCTCGTCCGCGAGAAGCAGATCCGGGTCGTTGGCCAGGCTGCGCGCGATGGCCACGCGCTGCTTCTGGCCGCCGGAAAGCTCGTTCGGATTGTGGTGCAGGCGGTCGCCCATGCCCATCCGGTCCAGCAGCTCGGCGGCGCGCTCGTCGCGCTCCTTGCGCTCCACACCGGCGTACATCATGGGCATGGCCACGTTCTGCAGCGCGTCCATGCGCCCGATCAGGTTGAAGTTCTGGAAGATGAAGCCGATGTTCTTGCTGCGGTAGGACGCGAGCTCTTTGTCTTCCTTGGCGTAGACCGGCTCGCCGTTGAAGGCGTAGGCACCCTCCGTGGGCCTATCCAGCATGCCGATCAGGTTCATCAACGTGGACTTGCCGCAGCCGGACGGGCCGACGATGGAGACGAACTCGCCCTGGTCGGCGTAGAAGTCCACCCCGTGCAGCACCGTCAGTTCGCTGGGTTCGCCCTCGTTGTAGGTTTTGACCACATTGCGCATGTCGATGAGCAGGCCGGAATCGGCCATGCCGCCGTGCTTGGAAGCCTCCGTCATCTACTGCTGCCCCTCGGCGGCACGACGGGTGCTGGTGACCGTCACCGTGGCCGTGGTGCGCTCCTTCTTCTCCCGCGCCTGACGCACCTGGTCCGGGTTGAAGTTCGGGTCCGTGATCTCCACGCTCTCGCCAAGGCGGCCCTGGTACTCATCCGGCCAGTTGATCACGATGTCGCCCGGCTTGAGCTCGCCGCCGGTGACTGCGACGTCCACGTCGTTGGAGGCGCCGGTCTTCACCTTGCGCTCCTCGACGGTGCCGGATGTGGCGTCGTCGCCGTCCGTGGCCAGCACGAGCACCTTCTGGTCGTTGTCCTCGCCGTAGACGGCGTCCAGCGGCACGTTCAGCGCGTCCTTCGCCTCGGCGGTGATGATCTCCGCTCGGGCGGAACCGCCGAGCAGCAGGCCTTCCTTGTCGCCGGTGACCTCGATCTCCACGGGGAAGGTCACCTCGCTGGACTTGTTGTTGCCCTGCTGCGGCATACCTTGCATCGGGTTCTGGTTGCCGCTGGCAACGGAATCGGACGCCGGCGCGATACGGGTGACGCGGCCCTTAAACGTCTTCTTGCCGGTGGCGGTGGTGGTGAACTCCACCCGGTCGCCCTCCTTGACGTTGGGGACGTCCGACTCGCGCACGTCGGTGCGGATGACCAAGCGGGAGTCATCCGCGATGGTGAGCAGCTTGCCCTGCGGGATGTCGCCCTCGCGCACGTCCACGCTGGTAACCAGGCCCGCCATCGGGGCGTAGATGGTGGATTCGCGCACCTGGTACTCCAGGGTGCCGTCACCGTCGCCGAGCTGTGCAGTCTCTGCCTGTCGCGTGGCAGAATCCAGCTGCGCCTGCAGCTGGTTGCCTTCCTGCGCTGCCGCGGACTGCGCCGCCGCCAGGCCCGCCTTCGCGTCCTGCAACGCCGCGCTAGCCTCTTCGACGCTCATGCCCGCGCCCACGGCAGCACCGCTACCGGCGCCGCCGCCAGCGTTCTCCCCCGTCAGCTGCGCCAGCTGCTCCGGGCTCAGCTGGCCCGGCACCTGCTCCGGAGCTGGCACAGCCGGCGCCTCCGGTGCAGCAGGCGCCGCCGGCGCGGCCGGGGGCGCTGTCCTAATGCCCAGGTTCGAGGAAATGTCGCCGGCGGCGCGCTCAACAGCCGCGATGCCGCGGTTGATCATGCGGGGTCCGCCGTTGGCGGCCACGGCTGCGTCGTACGCCGCCTGCGCCTGATTGACCTGCGCCTGGGCGGCGCGGATGGCCTCGTTGGTGCCGTTGTTCACGCTTTCCTGGTGGGCGTTGAGCGCCGCGCGCGCCTGATCCACCTGCGCCTGGGCGTCGGCCTGCGCGTTGGCCTGCTGCTTCTGCTGCACCTCCAGCTGGCGCTCCAGCTGCTCGGAGTTCATGGAGGCCAAGAACTGCTGCGGCTGCACGCGGTCGCCAGCCTTGACTGCCACCTTTTCCACCTCGGACTGCACCGGGGTGGAGATGTTCACGGAGCGGATCGGCTCGATCGTGCCGTTGACCACCACACTGTCGGACACGCCCTCGTTGGTGGCCACGGTGTAGTCGCCGGGGTTCAGGCCCGCGCCCTCAGCACTGTCGTCGCCGCCTCCGCCGAAACCGCAGGCGCCGAGGAAGAGCGCGGAGGTTGTCACCAACGCAAGCCCCGCGCGGGTAAGACGCTTGTGTCCGGTCGAGTTTTCGGTAGAGGAAGTCAAGAGCTCTCCTTGCCTAACGGTGCAAAACGGGCTTGCGTACAACTCCGCAAACTATACACCCCCCACGTGTCGCAGAAGGAGTGATGGAAAACGCTCCCCACACCGCGTCCGCTGGCAGCATTTCCACAGCAAGGACCGTGTCCGTGGCGTTAATCCGCTCCAGTTGCGTGCGCGGGGCAAACACTACTGCTCCGGCGATTGGGGAGGCGGTGGCGGACCGGAGGACGTCGATACGCATTTTGCCTATCGACGCCTCCGGGACCACCACCGGAGCCACCCCCGGAACCACCAGCGCGCTCACGCGCGGGGCGGGCTCGAGTGCCGCGGCAGCATCGTCGGGGTCAAGCGGCCGGTCGAAGGTGACCAACGCGAAGGAGGCCTCATCGTGGTCGAGAGTTGCGGCGGCGCGCTGGACGTACTGCTGCGCGGTCTCCCCCTCCTCCGGGCCGAGCTGGTCTCCTTGCAGCACTGGCGGGGCGGGCGGGTTGGCCTCGCCGACGAGCCAGAACCCGGCCACGAGCGCGAGCACCAGGGCGAGTGCGCGCATCTAGCCGTTCCGCACTTTATCCAGCGCTGTGCGCAGATCCTTCGGGTACTCGGAGGAGACCTCCATGTACTCGCCGGTGCGCGGGTGGGTAAAGCCCAGCTTGGTGGCGTGCAGCCACTGGCGCTTCAGGCCCAGCTCCTTGGCCAGGTTCGGGTCGGAGCCGTACATGGGGTCGCCCACGCAGGGATGCCCCACCGAGGACATGTGCACGCGGATCTGGTGTGTGCGCCCGGTTTCGAGGTGGATGTCCAAAAGACTCGCGCGGCGGAATGCCTCGATGACGCTGTAGTGGGTCACGCTCGGGCGGCCGTCCTGGGTGACGGCGAACTTCCAGCCTGCAGACGGGTGGCGCGCAATCGGCGCGTCAATGGTGCCCTCGATCGGATCCGGCAGCCCCTGGACCAGCGCGTGGTAGGTCTTGTCCACCGTGCGCTCCTTGAAGGCGCGCTTGAGCACGGAGTAGGCGGGCACGCTCGCCGCCACGATCATCACGCCGGAGGTGCCCACGTCCAAGCGTTGCACAATGCCCTGGCGCTCCGGGGGCCCGGCGTCCGGCAGGGTAAAGCCCATCGCCTGCAAACCTCCCACCACGTCCGGGCCTTCCCAGCCCAGCGTGGGGTGCGCGGCCACGCCCACCGGTTTGTCCACGGCGATCACGTCCGCGTCCTGGTAGAGGATCTCCAGTCCCTCCACCAGCTCGGTCACCGGCTGCGGGGCGCGCTTCGGCTCAGGCAGGGTGACTTCCAGCATCGCGCCTGTGGCGACGCGGTCGGACTTTTGGGCGGCAGCTCCGTCGACAAGCACATCGCCCTCCGCCGCCATCTCGGAGGCGACGGAGCGGGAGACTCCGAAGAGCTTGGCGATCGCCGCGTCCACCCGCATGCCCTCAAGCCCCTCAGGCACGGGCAGGGCCCTGAACTCACCGCCCACGTTCGCCTCCCTTCATCTCCGCCGCGAGCGTGCCCAGGATGAACACGACAACGCCGACGGTGATCGACGCATCGGCCAAGTTGAACACCGCGAAGTTTCCTACGGAGATGTAGTCCACCACGTGGCCGAACCAGAATCCGGGGTCCCGAAACAAGCGGTCCGTGAGGTTGCCCAACGCGCCGCCCGCAACAAGTGCGAGCCCCAGCGCCTCCCACTTCGAGGTCATGCGCGGCCCGAACCACAGCGCACCCAGCACGAACGCCAGCTGGATCGCGGTGAACAACCAGGTGAGGTTCTCCCCCATGGAAAACGCCGCGCCGGAGTTGAACAGCAGGTAGAAGCGGAACCAGTCCCCGATCACCGGCTGCGGCACACCGGGCTCCAGCCAGTTCAGCATCAGCTGCTTGACCAGCTGGTCCACCGCGGCAACCGCGAGCGTGACCGCAGCCACCAAGACGAGGTAGCGCGGGGTGCGTTGTGCTGTCGTGTCCTGCTTCATCGCCGAACCACTTTAGCCGGTCGCATGCGGGCTGCCTGTATTCCGCTGCGCGGGCCAGGTAGCTTTTGAAGAATGTTCCGCACCCTCCGCAGTATCACCGCCGCCGCCACGCTCACCCTCGCGCTCACCGCCTGTTCCTCAGCAGATGACGATCCGGTGGCCGGGGTGCCGGCATTTCCTATCGACGCTCCTTCGGTCACCCTGGTCAACCCCGGCGAGAACCCGGATGAGGTGCGCTACTCGCCCGCCGCTGAGTGGGATACCTCAGTTGCGGTCTCCTCCGGCGTGGACCAGCACGTGGCAGCTCCCGGCGAAGCCGAGGATGCCAACGCACCCGCCGGTGGCGACGTGAACAAGACCACCCTGCCGCTGACGGTGACCGCCGGCGAAGCCCCGGCCCCTTCCGACGGCGAAGAGGACGCCGATTCCCGCATCGACTTCGTGGTCGGCTCCGGCAAGCATTCCGATCTCGACATCGGCCAGGATGTCGCCGCTTCCGAGGGGTTCCGTATGAGCTGGCGCGCCGAGGACACCGGCCGCGTGTCCACCTTGAAACTGCTCGCTCCAACTGATGCGCCGCAGCGCGGCCTGCAGCACGTCGAACCCACCCTGCTCGCCCTCATCAACAGCACCGTCGTCTTCCCCGACGAGCCGATCGGCCCCGGCGCGACGTGGACCGTGGAAAACCGCGTCGCAGGCGACGCCTCCATGACGCGCACCACCACCTACACGCTGGTCTCGCGCGACGGGGACACTCTGACGCTAGACACGAAGGTTGAGGAACGCCCCCAGAACAACACCGTCACCGTAGACGGCCCCGGCGAACTCGAGGGCGAAAGCGTGCAGGTGGATTCCTCCCGCACCACCTCCGAGGGCCAGATCGTGGTGGACCTGTCGCGTCCGCTGCCGGTGTCCGGCCAGACCGCCTGGACCACCCGCCTAATCTACGGCGGAGACGAGAAAGCGCGGGTGGTCCAAGACATCACCCGCGCTGTGCAGTACGGCGCTTAGAGCGCCGGCGCTTCGGCCGGTGCTTCGGCCGGCGGCTGCTCGGCCGGCGCCTGCTCGGCCGGGGCTTCGGCCGGCGCCTGCTCGGCCGGCGCCTCAGGGGCGGCGGGGGCGCCGCTGTTGCACATGTCCGGCACCTGCTCCGGCGGCAGCGTGTTGCTGACCAGGAAGCATGCCCAGCTCTTGGAGATCTTCCAGTTTCCTTCCTCGTTGATGAACTCCACGTCCTCCGCCAGCTGGGATTCGGCGTTCGGGCGGGTGAAGTTCACGGTGGCGAGCACCGAGTTGGCGGTGTAGCCCGGCAACACCGGGTTGACCACCTGGAAGTTCGCGCCGGATTCCTGCTGCGACTGCGTCATCAGGTCGAACAGCTCCGGCGTGGTCTCGCCGCCCTGCACGGTGTTCGCTCGCTCGGCGATCGGCAGGTTCGGGTCGGCAGCGCGCTGCAGCACGGCGTTGAGCTCTTCCGCCGTCGGCATTTCCGCCACCGGCGCTGCCTCGGAGGAGGCCGACTGGGACGCGGCGGTAGTTTCAGTCGTGTCCGAATCCTCGGAGCAGGCAGTCAGGCTCAGCGCAAGCCCCGCGACAGCTGCGGCTGCGACAAGTTTCGGTGTTTTCACGTGTTCTCCTTGCGTAGCGTAAATCTCTCGCTTCACGTTACTGCACACCCGCAACTTTCTGGCACTCTGTGTGCATGAACGTGTTAGTCATCTCAACCGGCGGCACGATCGCCTCCACTGCAAACGCCCGCGGCGCGCTCGTGCCCACCCTCACTGGCGAGGAACTCGTCGACCGCTGCGGCACCACTCGCCAGGTGCGCGCGATCGACGTGGCCAGCCTGGACTCTTCGTCCATGGGCTTGGCCGAGATCGACATGTTGCGCGAAACCGTGCGCACTTCGCTTCTCGACGACTCCGCCTCCCTCGTCATCACCCACGGCACCGACTCCATGGCCGAGACCGCCCTCGCGCTTGACCTCGTCCACGCCGACCCCCGCCCTGTAGTGCTCACCGGCGCGATGCGCTCCGCCGACCACGCGCGCCCCGACGGGCCTGCCAACCTGCGCGGGGCGATCGAGGTGGCCGCCAGCCGGCGCGACACCGGCGTGCTCGTCCACTCTGCCGGCGAGACCCTCCCGGCGCGCGGGTTGATGAAGACGCAAACCACCGCCGAGCACGCCTTCACTCTCACCAGCGGCTCGCCCCTGCCCCGCCCCATGGCGGTGCCTCCCGCGCCACTGGCCGGGTTGAACATCCCCATCATCCGCGCGTGGGCCGGCGCCGACGACGCCCTCATCCGCGCGCTCGGGCCTATCGACGGGCTCGTCTTAGAAGCCCTCGGTTCCGGCAATGTGTCGGCGTGCATGGGCGGAGCCGTCGCAAAGCTGCTGCGTCGCGGGGTCCCTGTGGTTGTCGCCACGTCGGTGCCCTACGGCGAGGTGTCGTTCGCGTACGGCGGGGCCGGCGGCGGCTCCACCCTCGGCGATCTTGGCGCGCTGCCCGCCGGCTACCTCAGCGCCAGCCAGGCCCGCATCGCGCTGGCCACCGCGCTGGCCAGCGGCGTGAACCCGAGCTCACTGTTGTGAGAACCAGTCCTCCCACGCCAGCGAATCCAACGGGTCGGCCTGCTGGAGCTGCGGGTCGTCCGCGCGCAGACTCTTGATCCTGCCCGGGCCCGTCGCCCGCGTTTCAAACCGCACCGTCACCCACCCCTTGCCGGCGCCCTGGACCCAGCCGTGGCCGTAGTCCGGGTGGTAGACGTCCTGAGTCGCGCGCCACACGCCTCGCTCCGGTGCTGACTCCTGAAGCACCTCCGTATCCAACTGGGTTTCGTGGTCGCTCACCCCGGTTTCGTAGTCCACCGACACCGGCGCCGGCTTCACAATCGCCTGGTCCAGCTCCGGAAAGAGCACATCCTGCAACGTGTCCTCCAGCCCCGAGTACGACACTCCCACCAACCGGATCGGGCCCACCTCGTCCGGATAGCGCACGATCCGGAAGGCAGTGGCCAGCAGCGTCTCCGCGTCATCGGTGGCGTACGGCAGCGTCGCCGAACGCGACTCGATGCGGAAGTCCGCCATCCGCAGCTTCACCGTCACCGTTCGCGCCCCGCGGCCGTCCTTGCGCAGCCTGCGGTGCGACTCCGCAGCCGCCCGCTCCAACGCCGCGTCCACCTCCGGCGGGGTGGTCAGATCCTGCGGGTACGTGTGCTCCGAGGAGATCTGTTTCGACTCCGCCCTCGGCGCCACCGGCCGCTCGTCCACGCCCCGCGCCAACCACCACAGCTGCTTGCCCACCGCGCCGCCGATGGCGATGTCCAGCTCTTTCTCGCTGAGGTTGGCGAGGTCACCGATCGTTTCAATTCCGGCAGCGAGCAGCTTCGATTCCGTCACCGGGCCCACACCCCACAGCTCGTTGACCGGCATCGGGTGCAAAATCTCTAGCTGCCGATCGTGCGGGATGACAAACACCCCGTCCGGCTTTGCCCGGCCCGAACCGATCTTTGCGTATTGCTTTCCCGGACCGGCCCCGATCGAGCTGGGCAAGCCCGTCTCCTCCTTGATGGCTGCGCGCAGCTCGTTCGACCACTGTTCCACATCCTCCGGGCTCGCCCCGACCAAGTCCTCCGGCTCCATGAACGCCTCGTCGATGGACAGCTGCTCCACCACGTCCACGTGCCTGCCGATTACCTCGAACACCCGCCGCGACGCCGCCACGTAGACCGGCCTGCGCGGCGCCACTAGCACCGCCTTCGACCCCACCAGGCGCGCCGCCCGGTGCGTCGGCATCGCTGAGCGCGCCCCGTACTTGCGTGCCTCGTAGCTGGCGCCTGCGACCACGCCGCGGCCCGTTACTCCCGCCACCAGCACTGGGCGTCCTTTGAGCGTCGGCCGGGTCAGCTGCTCGCAGGAGGCGTAGAACGCATCCATGTCGATGTGCAGCACCCAGCGGTTCATGTCCACCACTGTGCACCACCGGGACCGCCTAGTTCCAATCTCCTCACCCGGCGAACGAATCTCCGGTGACGTACTCCATCCGCCTCGGCTGCTTTCGATTACGCGAGACGAACCGGGCACCGTTTTTGAACGTGAAGAACAAGTCGCTCCCCTGGCGCTCGATGGTGATCACTCCGTGGCTCACCTGGGAGTGGCAGCTCGAGCACAGCGGGATCAGGTTGTCCAAGTCGGTCATGCCTCCGTGCTCCCACTCCTTTATGTGGTGCATCTCTATGAAGCGCCTATGCGAACATCCAGGCATGGCGCACTGATACCCCCAGATCGCGAGCAGTGCCTGCACCTGGCCGTCTGTAGCGAACCTCCGCGAACGTCCGACGCGGATAGTCAGTCCCGTGTCATCCAGCAAGTGCAAACGCACCATCGCATTAGCGAGGTAGCTGCGCACGTCCTCAGAACAGGCCGAGCGGTTTTCCGGCATCCAGCACTGACCTTGCTGATTCACCATGAGGTTAACCTGCACGCCAGGGCTACGAAGCGGACTCCTTGGGTTTGCACGGACCATATCGATCATTGACAACAACGCCCCGTACACATCCTGTTTTTCTGGAGGCCCGTAGCGCGACACCGAACGCGCGATGTCGTCCATGGTGATCTTCGTGCGCTTGCGTGGAGCGCGGTCCTGCTCCGACGGGACGGCGTCTTCGGCGGCAGCTGCGTCGTCGATAAGCTTCTGCACCTTCTCCGAATCCTGCAGATCATCCGGGTCCACATCCTCGAGACCGAAACTGGCCAACTGCGCCACCTTCAGCGCAGTCAGGAGCTTTTGGCCGGCTACCGCCGGAAGCCTCGCCTCGAAGGCGAGCATGCCGTCGTCGCACTCGCGGGCGCGAGCGAAAGGTTCAGTCGGGTCCTCCTCTTTGGGCCTTGCCCCGGCGAGCAAAAGCTGAAGATCAGCAAACGACATGCTCAGCGCGAGCTCGACGTACTGCTCCTCGTTGTACTCATCCAGGTACCGGAGAAGGAAGCGAACTGTCGAATACGGCATCACCCCCGATTCGAATGCGTCGTACAAACGCCTGAACTTCCTCAGCCCCCGCGCCACGCGCACATACTCGAATGCTGTGGCCTCCGGGAGGTTGAGCTCGGTACGCAACCACGTTGCCGTCGACCTCTCCCCGTACTGCTCCGCGAGCCCTTGTTCGTCGAACTGTCCCACCGCATCGAGCATTAGCGCCCGGTGGTGATTGGCCGACAATTGATTGCATTTGATCTGGTCCTCGAGCACCTCTGCCGACAGACCACCCGTTCGGCCTTCCGTACGTTCGTCCACCGCAATTGTCATGGTTAATCCCCTCACTCATGAACATTGACACCTTTATAGAACGCTCATGTGTTCGAGTCAAGGGTTTTGCAGAAAATGTTCACTGAAGTGGACAATGCATGCGACTTAACTAATTTTGAGCGTCGAACATAGAAGCCTTTCACTATGCAGCTGCATAGTGGGTGTCTCCCCGGAGCGCCCGCTTGAGCCGCGCGAAACTATGCCGCTGCATAGTGGGTGTGTCCCCAAAGTTGGTCAGAAAACTATGCAGCTGCATAAGCGGTTCCACCCATACGCCCCCACACACGCCCCGAAAGACTATGCAGCTGCATAGTGGATACCCCGCTCCGCACACCCCGGGAGACTATGCCACTGCATAGTGGGTGTCTACCCAAAGTTGGTCAGAAAAACTATGCAGCTGCATAGTCGCCTCCCCCTCGGACGCCCCACACGACCCCCCACGACCACGCCAGAAACTATGCCGCTGCATAGTGTCCACAAACATGCTGACCCTGCTCAGCGCGAAGAAAGGAGCCCCACTCTGCACGAGTGAGGCTCCAGCCTAACCTTCCAGCCTTAGCTGTCCTTCCGAACAGTGGCGGTCACGCCGTCGACGATGTCGTGGCCCTCGACGGGCTCGGTGACCACGTCGAAGGACGTCGCCAGGGTCTCGGCGGCGATGTGGTCCGCGTGGGTGCGGGCCCACGCTTCCCTCTCAGCCGGCACGGCCAGCACCACGGCGATGCGGTCGGAGACCTCGAAGCCCTCGTGCTTGCGGGCGTCCTGCAGGCCGCGGATCACGTCTGCGGCCCAGCCCTCGGCCTCGAGTTCCTCGGTGACCTCGGTGTCGAGGACGACCAAGCCGACGGTGCCATCGGCGTCGACACGCGCGGTGCTCTCCGGGTTCTCCGCCACCAGTCGCTCGGTGTAAAGCTCCGGGGTGAGTACGATGTCGCCGTCGACCACCACGTCGTCGCCTCGGCGCTCGTAGTTGCCGGCCTTGACGTTCTTGATGGCGCGCTGCACGTCTCGGCCCAGCGACGGGCCAGCCACCTTCGCGTTGACCACGACTTCGAAGGATCCGGCGGAGTCAACGTCGTCAGTCAAAACGACGTCCTTCACGTTCACCTCGTCGCGGATGGTGGAGCGGAACGGCTCAAGCTTGGCGGAATCCGGCAGCGCGACGGTGAGCTTCGGCAGAGGCAGGCGGTTGCGCAGCTTGTTCGCCTTTCGCACTGACGACGCCGCAGAGCAGACCGCGCGGGTCGCATCCATGGCGGCGACCAGGTCAGCGTCGGCCGGCAGCTCGGTCGCCTGCGGGTAATCCGTCAGGTGCACCGAACGGCCTCCGGTAAGCCCGCGCCAGATCACCTCGGAGACGTACGGAAGTAGCGGCGCCACCGCGCGGGAGACGACCTCGAGCACCGTGTAGAGGGTGTTGAACGCCTCCGGGTGCGCCTCCTGGCCCTCCCAAAAACGGTCGCGGGAGCGGCGCACGTACCAGTTGGTCAACGTGTCGGCGTAACGGCGCACCTCGTCGCAGGCGTCGGCGATGCGCGTGTCGTCCAACGCCTCCCCCACTGCTGCGACCAGGTCGTGCGTCTTGGCCAGGATGTAGCGGTCGAGCACGTTATCCGAGTCCACGGACCACTGCGCGTCCTCCGAGGAGTACAGCTGCAGGAACGTGTAGGCGTTCCAGATCGGCAGCAGCGCGTGGCGCACTCCCTCGCGGATGCCTTGCTCGGTGACGATCAGGTTGCCGCCGCGCAAGATCGGCGAGGACATGAGGAACCAGCGCATGGCGTCGGAGCCGTCGCGGTCGAAGACCTCCATGACGTCCGGGTAGTTGCCCTTCGACTTGGACATCTTCAGACCATCGGAGCCCAGCACGATGCCGTGGGCGACAACCTTCTTGAACGCGACGCGGTCGAAAAGCGCGGTGGACATGACGTGCTGGAGGTAGAACCAGCCGCGCGTCTGGCCGGAGTACTCCACGATGAAGTCGGCCGGCTGGCGGGTCTCAAACTCTTCGCGGTTCTCAAACGGGTAGTGGTACTGCGCGAACGGCATGGAGCCGGACTCGAACCAGCAGTCCAGCACGTCCGGCACGCGGCGCATCATGGACTTACCGGTCGGGTCGTCCGGGTTCGGTCGCACCAGCTCGTCGATGTGCGGGCGGTGCAGGGACTTCGGACGAGTGCCAAAGTCGCGCTCCAGCTCATCCAGGGAACCGTAGACGTCCACGCGCGGGTACTCCGGGTTGTCGGAGACCCACGCCGGCACCGGCGAGCCCCAGTAGCGGGTGCGGGAGATGTTCCAGTCGCGCGCGCCCTCAAGCCACTTTCCAAACTGGCCGTCGCGGATGTGCGACGGGATCCACTCGATCTCCTGGTTCAGCTCCACCATCCGGTCGCGGAACTCGGTGACCTTCACAAACCAGGCCGGCAGCGCCATGTAGATCAGCGGTTCGCCGGAGCGCCAGGAGTGCGGGTAGGAGTGCACGATGGTCTGGTCGCGCAGCACGCGGCCCTTGGCGCGCAGGTCGCGGATGATGTCGCGGTTGGCGTCGAAGACCAGCTTGCCCTCGTACTCCGGCACCAGCGAGGTGAACTTGCCGTCGGCGTCGACGGGGATGACCAGGTCGATGCCGTATTCCTGGCAGGTGAGCATGTCGTCCTCACCGAAGGCGGGTGCCTGGTGGACCACGCCGGTGCCGTCCTCGGTGGTCACGTAGTCCGCGTTGAGGATCATGAACGCGTTGTCGTGGTCGCGGAAGTAGTCGAAGACCGGCTCGTATTCCAGGCCCTCCAGCTGCGCGCCGAGATAGGTGGCTACGACCTCGTACTCGCCGAGCTCCTTCGCATAGGCGCCGAGCAGATTCGTCGCCAAGAGCAATTGCTTATCGACGAAACCTTCGGCCCCGTCCGCACCGACCTTAACCAACGAGTACTCCACCTCGGGGTGGACCGCGAGGGCCAAGTTGGACGGCAAGGTCCACGGGGTCGTGGTCCAGGCGATAGCGGAGGCGTCGTGAAGCTCAGGGTGCTCGGCCCAGGTCTTCTCCGCCGCGTAGCCTGCGCGCCCGCCTGTAAACGGCAGGGTGACGGTAACGGTGGGGTCCTGGCGGTCGCGGTAGGAGTCGTCCAGGCGGGTCTCCTGGTTGGACAGCGGAGTGTGCTCGGCCCAGGAGTACGGCAGGACGCGGAAGCCCTGGTAGATCAGGCCCTTGTCGTAGAGCTCCTTGAACGCCCACATGACGGACTCCATGTACTCCGGGTCCATGGTCTTGTAGCCGTTTTCGAAGTCCACCCAGCGAGCCTGGCGGGTGACGTAGTCCTCCCACTCGCCCGCGTAGTGCATGACGGACTTGGCGCAGTACTCGTTGAACTGCTCCAGGCCCATGTCCTCGATCTGGGCTTTGTCGGTGATGCCGAGCTGCTTCTCCGCCTCCAGCTCTGCGGGCAGGCCGTGGCAGTCCCAGCCGAAGACGCGCGGGACGTGGAAGCCGGACATGGTGCGGAAACGCGGCACGATGTCCTTGACGTAGCCGGTGAGCAGGTGGCCGTAGTGCGGCATGCCGTTGGCGAATGGAGGGCCGTCGTTGAACACGTACTCCTCGCAGCCCTCGCGCTGCTCTAGGGAGGCCTTGAACGTGCCGTCCGTGTTCCAGTAGTCGAGGACGACGCGTTCCATCTCCGGGAAACGGTCGCTGCCGCCGGTCATGTCAACCTTGGGGTAGACGTTGCCAACCATGACATCACTCCTTCAGCCGTGCAGGGACGCATTGCTGCGCGGTACCACCCTGCTTGGGGCAATTGCCCCCACTTCATTTCGGTGAAGGAAGTTACGTCTTCCGTGTGTGACGTCCGGGTCTAGTAAGCAAAAGCCGTTCTTCCGGAAACGCTCCCCGGTGATGGCCGGATCATTGCGTGTTACGAGTAACGCCCAGCATCCTACAGGGATGCTGGGCGTTTGTGAAGAGTCAGGTACTACTTCTCGTTCGGCGCGGTGTTGGTGCGCGACTCGAGCTCCTCCAGCTGGGACTCCAGCAGCGTCTTCAGACGCGTGCGGTACTCGCGCTCGAAGGTGCGCAGCTCCGCAATGCGGTTCTCCAGTGCGGTCTGCTGCTGCTTCACCGTGTTCATGATCTCGGTGTGCTTGCGCTCAGCGTCAGCCTTGAGCTTGTTCGCCTGCTCCTCCGCCTGGCGGATCTGCGCCTCGGCGCGGGAGTTGGCCTCGTTGGTGGTCTCCTCAGCCTTCTTCTGGGCGTCGGTGACCAGCTGCTTGGAGCGGGTCTCCGCGTCCTGCAGCTGGGTGCGGGAGCGGGTCTGCGCGTCCTCGAGCTGCTTCTTGGACTTGGACTCGGCCTCGGCGATCTCGCGCTCTGCGGCGGCACGAGCGTCGGCAAGCATGGAGGACGCCTCCGCCTGCGCGTCGCTGGTCAGGCGGTCTGCCATCTCCTGCGCCAGGCCGAGCACCTTGGCCGCCTGCACGTGGGTGTCAGCGGAAACGTCGCTGCCGGCCGGCTGGGATGCGGCAGCGGCCGGAGCGGTCGCCTGCTTCGGAGCCTTCGCGGCCTCCTCAGCCTGCTTGCGGGCCTTCGCCGCCTCGTCCTTAGCGGAGCGGGCCTCAGCCTCAGCCTTCTCCTGCGCCTGCTTCGCGGAGCGCAGCTGCGCCTCGAAGTCGGCGCGGACCTTCTGCTCCACCTCGCGGCGGATAGCGGCCTCGTCGACCTTCTCGGTGTCCTCGGAACGCTTCACCGGGGCTGCAGCGACAGCGCCCTGGCCACCCTCCTCCAGGCGGGAACGCAACTCGTCGTTCTCATCCTGCAGCTGTGCAAGCGTGTCCTCCACGAGGTCGAGGAACTGATCCACCTCGTCCTCGTTGTAGCCTCGCTTGCCAATCGGCGGCTTGCTGAAAGCGACATTGTGCACGTCTGCTGGTGTCAGCGGCATTTGCGTTCCCTTCGATAATCGTGTGAGTACTCGCTCGCGCGAAGCATTATCTGCTGAATTGTAACGGTTTCGTTCGACGAGTGTAGCCCAGCCTAGCCGTAAAGCCGGGCTAAAGCTCAAGTAAAGCTATCGCAACGCCGGATTAATCAGCACGGCACCGATGAGCATCTGGATGAGCATGAGGATGAAAAACAGGACAATGACACTCACGTCCAGGCCCACACCACTTCCGCCGAGCCTCAGGGGCGGAATGAGTTTGCGCAGCGCATTCACCGGCGGATCAGTCATCCGGAAGATGGGTTCGGCCACCATGATGAACCAGTGCGGCGGGTCGAACTGCTTGGAAAACGCTTGCACCATCTCAATGATGATGCGCACGATAACCAGCAGCGAGTACAGACCCACCAGGGCGTAGATGATTGCTCCAAAAAGTGCCACGGCGAATCACCCTACCGGCTAGCGCAAGCCGGCAGCACGCTTCAGGTCGTCCTTCTCCAGCTTCGCGTTCTCCGGAACGATGGCAAACAGGCGCTTGCGCGTGTCGACGCCACGGGACAGGTTGTGCATGCTGCCACGCAGCGCGAAGCACAGGCCGGCGGCGAAATCGACGATACGCTTCGCGTCGGCGGTGTCCAGGTCGGTCAAGTCCATGACCACAGCGTCGCCGTCGCGGAACGGCTCGCCGATCTCCTTGGCGTCGTTGTAGTTGCGCGGCGCCGCGGTGACGATGTGCGTCGTGGAGCGGTAGCTGGGGCGGACGGTTTCACGGCCGTAGTCGCGCGCGGCGGGGCGGTCCATGCGCGAGGGGCGCTCGGCGCGCTCCACACGGTCTGCGCGGTCCGCGCGGTCGTAGGCGGTGGAACCGGCGGCGTTTGAGCTGTACTGCGGGTCGTCGTAGTAGGCGTCGTCCTCGGCGTTATCCACGGGGCCGAGGCCGAAAAAATCTTTAGCACTGTCGAAGAAGGACATGCGGGCGGCTCCTTTTATGGGGTGATTCGCGGTGGATTTCAGAGTACGGGCCGGGGCCCGAGGAGGGCTGTTCCGACACGCACGATATCGGATCCGCACTCGATCGCGTCTACGAAATCACCGCTCATACCTGCGGAAAGTCTCAAGTCGCGCTTGAGTTTCGCGGCGTAGTCGTCCGTCAACGAGCGCGCCTGGGCGAACACCTCGCGGGGCTGCGAATCCAACGGCGGCACAACCATGAATCCGGCCATTTCGAGGTGCTCGGATTCCTCCACCGCTTCCACGATCGCGGGAACGTCGTCGAGGTGTGCGCCGCCGCGGGCAGTGTCGCCGTCGTAAGACAGCTGCACCATGCACGGCAGGGTCTCGCCTGTGCGGTCACCGCGCTCGAGCGCCAGCGCCATGCCGCGGTCCAGCCCGTGGGCCAGCTTCAGCGAGTCCAGCGAGTGCACCTCCGAGGCCCAGCGCGCCACCGAGTTTGCCTTCTTGGACTGGATCTGGCCGATCATGGCGATGCCGCAGCGCCCCTCAAGCGCCGCCGCCTTGTCGCGGGCCTCCTGTTCCCGGTTCTCCCCCACCAGCACAACGCCGAGCGATGCCAGCTCGATGATGCGCTCCACCGGGTGGAACTTCGTCACCGGCAAAAGTGCCACGCTGCCTTCTTCACGGCCGGCGGCGCGCTCCGCGTCGCGGATCTGTTGGCGGACAGTGTCGAGGTTTCGTGCGAGATCAGACATTTGGCATCCAAATTACGCCAGCCTGGCGCCCGGTCACACCTTCGCGGCGGTGGGAAAAGAAGTCCTTGTCGGTGATGGTGTCGCGCGGGTCCGCGTCGATGTGGGTCACCCCCAGGCTCATCAGCTGGCGCACCAGCCCGGCGCGCACGTCGATGCCGGGGGTGCCCTTCTTTGTGCGGGTGCGGGAGCCGGGCAAATGCTTCTCGACGTCTAAAGCCATCCCCTCCGGGACCTCATACGACTCCCCGGCCGCGGCAGGCCCCAGCAGCACCTGGATGCGCGACGGCTCAGCGCCGAGGCCCACCATCGCCTCGACGGTGTTTTTCACGATCCCGTTGCGCGCGCCCATCCGCCCGGCGTGCGCCGCGCCGATGACGCCGGCGGTGTGGTCCGACAGCAGCACCGGGGTGCAATCAGCCACGAGTACGCACAGGGCCAGGTTCTTTTCTCTGGTGACGATGGCGTCGGTGGCTTCCACGGGGGTGGCCGAAGGTCCGTCGATAAGCGTGACTGTGTTGGTGTGCAGCTGCTCCATCCACACGAAGCGCTCCTCGGGCAGGCCAAGTATTTGCGCGAGCCGGGCGCGGTTCGCGGCGACATCGGCGGCGTCGTCGCCGACGTGGGTGCCCAGGTTGAACGAATCGTAGGGGGCAGCAGAAACCCCGCCCGCACGGGAGGTGAACACCATGCGGACGGGGCGGGAGGAAAGATCTGGCATGCCTGCCAGCTTAACTAGCGCATGAAGTCCGGCACATCGACGTCATCGAAGCCGCCGTCGAAACCGCCGTCGCGGGGCTCGCGGGGCTCGCGCTCACGCTCGGTGAACAGGCCGCTACGGGTGGACGGCTCGTAGCGGTGGCGCGGCTGGTACTCCTCCTTGGCTGGCTCGGCCTCCACGACCTTGGTGGAGGTCTGCTCCGGCTGCGCCTGCGGCGCTTCCTGCTCAGCGGGCTCGGCCGGGCGGGCGTTGGCCTTCTCGTCGAAGCCGGTGGCGATGATGGTCACGCGGACCTCGTCGCCCAGGTTGTCGTCGATGATCGTGCCGAAGATGATGTTGGCGTCCTCGTCGGCCTTCTCCTCGACGATGGAGGCCGCGTTGTTGACCTCCATCAGGCCCAGGTCGGAGCCGCCAGCGACGGAGATGAGCACGCCCTTGGCGCCCTCCATGGTGGTCTCCAGCAGCGGGGAGTTGATGGCCTGCTCGGTTGCCGTCATCACGCGGTTGTCGCCGCGGGCGGAGCCGACGCCCATCAGGGCGGATCCGGCGTCGGCCATGACGGAGCGCACGTCCGCGAAGTCGACGTTGATCATGCCCGGGATGGTGATGAGATTGGTGATGCCCTGGACACCGTTGTAGAGCACCTCGTCCGCCGCACGGAAGGCTTCCATCATGGAAAGCTCAGCGTCGCCCAGCTGCAGCAGGCGGTCGTTCGGGATGACGATGACGGTGTCGCAGACTTCCTTGAGGTTCTCAATGCCCTCGAGCGCCTGGCGGGTGCGGCGCTTGCCCTCGAAGGTGAACGGGCGGGTGACCACGCCGATGGTCAGCGCGCCCATCTTCTTGGCAATGCCGGCGACCACCGGGGCGGCGCCGGTGCCGGTGCCGCCGCCCTCGCCAGCGGTGACGAAGACCATGTCGGAGCCCTTCAGGGACTCCTCGATCTCCTGCTTGTGGTCTTCGGCGGAGGTGCGGCCGACCTCGGGGTTCGCGCCAGCGCCGAGACCGCGGGTGGCCTCGCGCCCGATGTCGAGCTTCGTGTCGGCATCCGTAAACAGCAGCGCCTGGGAGTCGGTGTTGATGGCAACGAACTCGACGCCCTTAAGGCCTTCCTCGATCATGCGGTTGACGGCGTTGACGCCGCCGCCGCCGACACCGACGACGCGGATCATGGCGAGGTAATTGGCGGGAGAGGTCATGATGGTGGTCTCGCCTTTCACAAGTTGGTTTTTGCAGTTGCCAACCATCTTGTGTGAAAGCGCGCGGATTTTTGTTTTCTGGTTCGGCGTGTCACAACCCTAAACCTGTACTTTAGGGTTGTGACCTGCGGTTTTAGCGCGAAGTGACCAGTTCCGGGTTGGAAATGTTGAATGTTTTTCCGTCCAGCTGCAGCACCGTCTCAAGCGCGAGCGCCTTGTTGTGGTTGTCCTCGGACGCACCCCACGTGACAGTCCTGTCGCCGTCGAGCTTGAGCACGAAACTGTGGTCCCCGTCGCTGGTGAGCTCGCGGACCTGCGGGCGGGCCGGGTCCGTGATCGCGGAGGCGACCTCCACCGCCTTCGGCAGCTGCGCTTCGCTGATGCCGACGAGCTGCACCGCCCCCAGCGGCGGCTGGGCGACCACGAAATCCTTGCCCTCGCTGTTGATCAGGTGCGGCTCGCCGCCCTGGTCGATCCAGGCCACCGGGGTGTGCTCCACCACCGTGACATCCACCGCGTTGGGCCAGTTGCGCTTCACCGTCACCGAGTCCACCCACGGGTTGCCGGCCACCTTCTGGGCGGCCCCGCGCACGTCGACACGCCCCATTGGGGTGCCCGGCTGCACGCCGGACAACCCCTCGATTTCTTCCGCTGGCAGGTTCACTGCGCCTTCAACGTTGACGCTGTCTACCGGCATAGCCGGGGTGAACGGCAGCGCCGCCACAACCGCGAGCACAAGGGCTACGCAGCCGGCAACGATGGTGATCGCGCGGCGAGACATCTTTACGCCTCCTGCAGGGCGGCGAGGATCTCGTCCGCCAGCATGGTCACGCTGCCCGCGCCCATAGTGAGCACGAGGTCGCCCGGCTTCGCCACCGACGCCACGGTCGCAGGCGCCGCGGAGAAGTCCGGCTCCACACGTACCGGCGCGGTCATCTTTTCGGCGATGATCCGGGAGGTCACGCCTTCCACCGGCGTTTCCCGGGCGCCGTAGATGTCCAGCAACACGCATTCGTCGCTAAGCGAAAGCGCTTCGGCGAACTCGCCGGCGAACTCCTGGGTGCGCGAGTACAGGTGCGGCTGGAAGCAGACGACGACGCGGGCGCCGTTGCCCTCGGCGGCGACCTTGTCGCGCGCTGCGGTGAGCACGGCGGCGACCTCCGTCGGGTGGTGGGCGTAGTCGTCGTAGACGCGGGTGCCGCCCACCTCTCCCTTGAACTCGAAGCGGCGGCGCACGCCGGTGAATTCGCTGAGCCCCTGGGCGAGCTTCGCCGGGGCGGCGCCCACGAGCACGCCGGACAGCAGCGCGGCCGCCGAGTTGAGCACCATGTGGCGGCCCGGGATCGCCAGCGTGTACATCACGTCGCCGGAGATCCGGTCGGTGCGCAGCTGCGCCTCCACCACGGTGCGCTCGCCCTCCTGGCGCTCGCCGGTGATCACCGCGGCCGCCGGGATCTTCGGGTGCCGGGCGGCGGCCTCGGCGGTGCCGTAGCCGGAGACGGTCAAGCCGCGCTCGAGAGCGCGCTCGCCGCAGGCGGCGGCGTAGTAGTCGTCGAGGCAGACCACCACGTGCTTGGCAAGGTCCGCGAAGTCGTCGAAGACCTGGAAGTACTTCTCGCGGGTGCCGTAGAAATCCAGGTGGTCCGGCTCGATGTTGGTGATGACTGCGACGTCCGGGGAGTAGCGCAGAAGCGAAGCGTCGGACTCGTCGGCCTCCGCCACGAACACGTCGCCGTGGCCGTGGTGGGCGTTGGTGCCGGCGCGGTTGAGCTGGCCGCCGATGGCGAACGAGGGGTCCTCCCCCGCCGCCTGCAGCGCCACCACCGCCATTGAGGTCGTGGACGTCTTGCCGTGCGTGCCCGCGAGTAGCAGCTGGGTCGAGCCCTCCATCAGCTCCGCCAGCAGGTCGGAGCGGCGCAGCAGCGGAATACCTTCACGCTTGGCGCGCACCAGCTCAGGGTTGTCCTGCGGGATGGCGGCGAAGCTGGTCACCACCGCGGTGGGCAGCTCGCCGGACAGCTCCAGGTTGGCTTCGTCGTGGCCGAGAGCTACCTTGGCGCCCTTGGCTTTCAGCGCGCGCACGGGGCGGGAGTCCTTGGCGTCGGAGCCGGTCACGGTCGCGCCGCGGTCCAGCAGGATGTGCGCGACGCCGGACATGCCGGACCCGCCGATGCCGATGAGGTGGACGCGGGAGAGATCTGTCATTTATGTGTCCTTTCCAGCAGCCGCGGCGATGCGCGCGGCAAGGTCCTCGGCAACGCTGCCAGCGCCGGTGTCCTCGAGTGCTGCGCGCATCGTCGCGCGTGCGTCGGGGTCCTTTAGGGGCAGCAGCTTCTCGACGAGCACGTCGCCGCTCAGCGCCGCATCGTCGATACGCAGGGCCGCCCCGGCGTCCACGAGGTGGGCGGAGTTGAGACCCTGCTCGCCGTTGCCGTGCGGCAGGGGGATGTAGATGGCGGGGAGGCCGGCGGCGGAGTTCTCCGCGACCGTCATGGCGCCGGAGCGGCACACCACCACGTCGGCGACGGCGTAGGCGGCCTCCATGTCGTCGATGTACGGCACGGCCGTGTAGTGGTCGTGCGCTGCCGGCGCGTCGTTTTTGCGGCCGTAGGCGTGCAGGATCTGGTACCCCGCGCCGGTAAGCCGTTCCACCGCGTCGGCCAACGCCGCGTTGATGCTCACCGCGCCCTGCGAGCCGCCGGTGACCAGGATGGTCGGCCGGTCTTCCTGCAGGTTCCACATGCGCAGGCCCCGCTCGCGCTTCGCGCCGTCCGGATCCACGCCCACGCCGGGGCGCACCGGCACGCCGACGACCTCACCGTCCATGCCGGAGTTGGGCACCGCGTTCAACCCGGTGCCGCCGATTTTCACGCCCAACTTGTTGGCCATGCCCGCCAGGGCGTTGGTTTCCAGCACGAAAAACGGCAGGCCAAGCTGCTTCGCGGCCAGGTACGCCGGGCCGGAGACGTATCCGCCGGTGCCGAAGACGGCGGAAGCGCCGCAGCGCTTCATCGCCTGCTTGGCCTGGCGCACGCTGCGCGCCAGCTTGAACGGCACGGACGCGAGCTTCCACGGCTTCTTGCGCGGGATCGGCACAGGGTCGATCAGGGAAAGCTCGAACCCGCGGGCAGGCACGATGGTGGTTTCCAGTCCACGCTCCGTGCCCAGGGCGACGACGTTGGCCCCGTAGGCGTCGCGAAGCACCTCCGCGACTGCGAGTGCGGGCTCGATGTGGCCCGCGGTGCCGCCGCCTGCGATGACGACGCTGAAGGTTTGGGTAGTCATAGATCTCCTAACGGCGCGGCGTCCGGCGGTGCGGCTGCCCATGGTAGGCCGCGGCGACCGGCTGGGTCACCGGCGTGCCGTAGCGCTCGCGGCGCGGCGCGGCAGCCGGAGCCGGGCGGCGCTGCTTGAGCGCGCGGGGCTCGCCGATGAAGAACATGCGGTCGAACAGGGGGCGGCCGTAGTTCTGCATGGACGAAATCGCGTCCGGCTCGTGGCGCGCAACTGAGGCCAGCACGCCCATCGCGCCGAGGGTGAACACGGCCGAGGAGCCGCCGGCGGACAGCATGGGCAGCTGGATGCCGGTCACCGGCAGAAGGCCCACCACGTAGGCCATGTTGATGAAAGCCTGGGAGACCACCGTGGCGGTCAGGGACGCAGCCATGAGCGTCTGGTACTGCGTCTGCGCGCGCAGCGCGGTGCGCATGCCGAAGAAGCCCAGCAGCGCGAACAGGGTGATGACCAGCGCGCCGCCCCACAGACCGAGCTCCTCGCCGATGACGGCGAAGATGAAGTCGTTGCGCGCCTCCGGCAGGTAGAACCACTTCGCGCGGGACTGGCCCAGGCCAACACCGAAGATATGGCCGTCCGCCAGTGAGAGGAAGCCCTGGTGGGACTGGAACGCGATGCCCTGCGTATCATCGAAGTGGCCGCGCAACGCGTCGAAGTAGACGTGGAAGCGGTCAGAGCGGAAGCTGCCGGAGAGGAAGATCACCACCAGGGCCACCAGGCCCGAGGCCACGACGACGCCCACGGCCTTCAGGGACACGCCGGCAAAGAGCAGGATGAACGCCACCACGACGGCGAGCGACAGCGCCATGCCCATGTCTCCCTGCATGGCGATCAGCCCGACGCAGATGATGGAAACGGTGAGGAACGCGGCAAACCCGTTGTTCGGGGTGCTCAGGCGGCGCGGGTCCTTGTTGGCCAGGATCTTCGCGCCCCACATAGATATGGCCACGCGGGCGAACTCGGAGGGCTGCAGGCGAAGCGGGCCGGCCACCAGCCAGGACTGCGAACCCACCTCTGCGCGGCCAGTGCCCAGCGGCGTGAGCACGGCGATCAGCAGCAGGACCGCAATGATCATCAGCCAGTTGCTCAGGCCCCGCAGCCGCTCCGGCGGGGTCTTCAGCGCCGCCCAGAACGCGATGAGGCCGAGCACGACCATCACGAACTGGCGCGCCGCCAGCGACCACACGCTCGCGCTCGCGGCGAACGAGGTCGCCATTGACGAGCTCATCACCATGACCACGCCGAGACCGGCGAGGAAGAGCACGATGCTGCGGATCATGGTGTAGTCGATAAGCGGCCGGGAATCGAGCGCATCCCGGATGCGCCTGACGCCTGCGCTGAGCTTCGATGGGGCGTCCGGCCGTGGTGCGCGTTGCCGGGGTGCGCGTTGAACCGTCATGCTGCCCTTTCGATTGGAACCGCGGAAGAAAACCTCAACCTTGAGTTGAGCTTACTTGTTGTGCGGGTCCCAGTGTCGCATTGCGGCAGCCGCGAATGCGTTGCCACGCGCAGACATGCCGGAAAACATGTCCAAGCTCGCCGCGGCGGGCGCCAAAAGCACGGTGTCCCCCGGCTGCGCTTGCGTGGCCGCCCACGCGACGACCTCGTCCATCGCCTGCTCCGGGTCCTGCGCGTCGGAGACGAACACGGGCACCTCCGGCACGACCTGCTCGAGCGAGGTGCGGATCAGCTCCCGGTCCACGCCCAGAAGCGCCACCGCGCGGAACTGCGTGGCGTGCGCCTTGACCACGGCGTCCACGGACGCGCCCTTGAGCTGCCCGCCGGCGACCCACACCACAGTGCCGGCGCCGGTGAGTGCCGAATCCGCCGCGTGCGGGTTGGTGGCCTTGGAGTTGTCCACCCAGTCCACCCCGCCGCCGGAGTGCACGACCGCGCCGCGATGGCCCTCCACCTGGTACACGTCCAGCGCGCGCTGGATGTGCTCAGGGCTGGCACCCTGCGTCAGCGCCACAGCGGTGGCGGCCAGCGCGTCTAGGACGCCTGCGGCACCAGCGGGCTCGATGCCGTCGGCTGATGCGACATCCACAACTGTGCCGCCAAGCTTTGCGACGATGCGTCCGCCCACCACACCAACCTGGCCGTCCGCCGGCTCGCCGAGTGTGAATCCCACGATGTCCTCGCGCCCCGTGGCGGCGGCGATTCGGGCGACCTCGGTGTCGTCGATGCCTGCGACCGCCACCGGCGCCTTGAGCACCTTCGCCTTGGCGGCGGCGTACTCGGCGAAGCTGCCGTGCCAGTCGATGTGGTCGTCTGCCAGGTTCAACAGCACGCCCGCATCGGGCACGAGCTGGGAGGACCAGTGGAGCTGGAAGCTGGACAGTTCAGCCACCAGCACGTCCAAACGCTCCGGCGCGAGCATCGCCTCCCCCACCGCGACGCCGATGTTGCCGCACGCGCCCGCGCGCAGGCCGGTGTCGTTGCCGGCCTCGATCATCATCTGCGCGAGCATGCCGGTAGTTGTGGTTTTGCCGTTCGTGCCGGTGACCACCAGCCAAGTGCGGGGTGCGCCGAACACTCCGGCGCGGTCCAGGCGGAAGCACAGTTCCACGTCGCCGATGACGTCGATGCCGGCGGATGCGGCGTCGACAAGCAATGGCGTGTCCGGCCGCCACCCGGGCGAGGTGACCACAAGGCCGACCTCGCCGAAGCGGGCGCGTGCTTCGTCGCCGGTGCAGGTGTCGTAGCCGGCTGCCGCGGCGCGGGCGCGGCCGGCATCACTGTCATCCACCACGGTGAAGCGTGCGTCGGCGCGCTCAAGCAGCTGCGCCGCCCCGAGGCCGGACACGCCGGCGCCGGCGACCAGGGTGTAGTCCGGCAGGATCGGCTGCGTCACAGGTTCGCCCCGTTCAGCCATTCGCCGTAGAACACAGCCAGGCCGAGCATGAACGCCATGGCGGAGATGATCCAGAACCGCACCACGACGGTGGTCTCGTGCCAGCCGCCGTTTTCAAAGTGGTGGTGGAACGGCGCCATGCGGAACACGCGCTTGCCGGTGGACTTGAACGACGCCACCTGGATAACCACGGAGAGCGCCTCGAGCACGAACAGCGCGCCGATGATGATCATCAGAAGCTCCGTGCGCGAGCCCACGGACAGGCCAGCGACCAGGCCGCCAAGCGCGAGCGAGCCGGTGTCGCCCATGAAAATTTTCGCCGGGGCGGCGTTCCACCAGAGGAAGCCCACGCAGGCGCCGAAGCCTGCGGACGCCAGGATGGCCAGATCCAGCGGGTCGCGGACGCTGTAGCAGCCGGCGGCCGCCACGGCCTCGCAGGAGTTGCGGAACTGCCAGAAGGTGATGCCAACGTACGCGGCCATAACCAGGGCGGTGGTGCCGGAGGCGAGCCCGTCCAGCCCGTCGGTGAGGTTCACCGCGTTCGACCACGCGGCCAGCAGGATGTAGATGAAGATGAGGAAGAACACCGTGCCGATGGTCCCGCCGCCGAAGGTCAGGTCGATCGTCTCGATGTCGCGCACGAAGCTTAGGAACTGCGATCCCGGGGTCAGCCCGTTGTCGTCCGGGAAGCGCAGGATGAGCCAGCCGAAGATCAGCGAGATGGCCAACTGCGCCACCAGTTTCGCGGTCTTGTTCAGGCCCAGGTTGCGCTGCATGAACAGCTTGATGCCGTCGTCCGCGAAACCGACCAGGCCCAGGGACAGGGTGAGAAACAGCACGATCAGGCCCGTGGCCGTAAACGCCGAATGGCCCGTGACCAGGGCGACGAGGCTGCCGCCGAGGTAGCCCATGGTGATGCCCACAAGGATGGCGATGCCGCCCATCGTCGGAGTGCCGCGTTTGCGGGCGTGGGACGCCGGACCATCCTCCCGGATCTCCTGGCCCATCGCCCGCCGGTTGAAGTACCGGATGAGCGTGGGCGTGAGGAAGATCGAAACCAAGAAGCTGATGATTCCGGCGCAGATAACTTGAACCATGGAAGTTGTACCTTGCTATTTCTCTACGTCGAGTGTCTACCTAAGGGTATGCCCTTGCAGGAGCGCTTCCGCCACCACCCACAGCCGGGCGGCGTTGGAGGCCTTTACCAGGACGACATCCCGGTCGGCGCGCTCGCGCCAATTGTCCTCCCCCGCCGGGGCAGTTGCCAGCAACTCGCGCACCGCCTGCGCGGCCTCGTCGGTGTCGGCGACAGCGGTGGTGTAAATGCCCCGTTCCTCCGCGCGCCGCGTCAGCGCGGCCATGGCATCGGACTTGCCGACGGCCACCAGGTGCGTCACGCGGTAGCGCGCCAGCTCGTCCGCGAGCAGTGCGTGCTCCTGTTCGGCGCCGGCGCCGAGCTCGCTCATCTCGCCGAGCACCGCCACCGAGCGCACGCCCGGGCGGGCGGCGGCGGTGTAGCCCAGCGCCGCGATGGCCGCGCGCATGGATTCGGGGTTGGCGTTGTAGGCGTCGTTGATCACTGTCACGCCGTCGGCGCGAGTGTTCACGTCCATGCGGTTGACCGACACTGAGCTCGCGGCGGACAGCGCCTCGGCCACGGTGGCCGCGTCCATGCCCAGCTCGGTGCCCACGGCAGCAGCGGCGAGCGCGTTGCCCACCTGGTGCGCGCCGAACACGCCAAGCGTGACGCGCTGCGGATCGCCGTTCGGGGTGTGCATGGTGAAAGAGGCGCGCGCCACCGCGTCGAGCTCAACGTCCGTGGCGTAGTAGTCCGCGGACGTGTTGCCGGATTCGGAGAAGGTGACCACGCGCGCGTTGGTGCGCGGAGCCATGCCCGCGACGAGCTCGTCGTCCGCGTTGAGCACGGCGACGCCGCTTTGCGGCAGCGCCTCCACCAGCTCCCCCTTTGCCTTCGCGATGTTTTCGCGCGAACCGAATTCGCCGATGTGCGCGGAGCCGACGTTGAGCACCACGCCGATTGTCGGCGGCGCGATGGTGGCTAGGTGCGCGATGTGGCCGATGCCGCGGGCGGACATCTCCGCGACCAAAAAGTCTGTGTCTTCGGTGCAGCGCAGCACCGTGTACGGGTGGCCGATCTCGTTGTTGAAGCTGCCCGGGGGCGCCACCGTCTCGCCGGCGCGCGAGAGCACCGCCGCGATGAGGTCCTTCGTGGAAGTCTTGCCGGCGGACCCCGTCACGCCGACGATGGTCAGCCCGTGCGAGTCCGTCAGCTCGCGCGCGACAGCGGCGGCCAGCTTGGACATGCCGTCCACCACGCCCGCCGCGGAGCCGTCCGGGTCGTTCGCGGCCAGGTCCGAGTTGTCGCCTTCGCGGGGCGGCAGCTTCTCGACGATCACCGAAGGCCTGCCCACCTCCCGCGTAGTCAGCGACGCGGCCGCGCCGGCCTCGGCGGCCTTGTCCACGAAGTCGTGGCCGTCCACACGCGCACCCGGGAAGGCGACGAAGAGCCCGCCGGGGCCGATCTTGCGGGAATCGAACTCCACGAACCCGGTGACGTGCGTGTCCGGGTCGGCTTCCGGGCTCAAACGCCCGCCGGTGATCTCGGCGATGCGCCCCAGCGTCATGTCGATCATGCTCGAGATTGCCTTTCTGTGATTGCCCTGCGCATCTCTTCGCGGTCGTCGAAGTGCAGCTTCTCGGTGCCCACGAGCTGGCCAACCTCGTGGCCTTTGCCCACCACGATCACGGCGTCGCCGGGGCGCGCCCACTCGACGAGCGCGTCGATGGCTTTGCCGCGGGAGCCGACCTCGACGATCTCGGCGCCGGTGCCGGCCTCCCGCGCGCCCGCGAGCACCGCGGCGCGGATGGCGGCGGGGTCCTCGGTGCGCGGGTTGTCGTCGGTGACCACCACGAAGTCCGCGCCCTTGGCGGCCTCGGCGCCCATCAGCGGGCGTTTGGAGGAATCGCGGTCGCCGCCCGCGCCGACGGCCACGCCGATGCGGCCTTCCACCTGGCCGCGCAGCGTGGCCAGCACCGCGCCGATGGCGGCCGGCTTGTGGGCGTAGTCCACGACGGCGACAAAGGGCTGGCCTTCGTCGATACGCTCCATGCGCCCCGGCACCGCCGCTTGCTCAAGCCCGCGCAAAAACGGCGCGAGCTCCACGCCCGCGGTCTGCGCGATGGCCGCAGCGAGGGCGGCGTTGGCCACGTTGAACGCGCCCGGCATGGGCAGGGTGAACTCGTAAGTGTCGTCGGCGGTGAGCTGGATGCGTTGGGAGCCCTGGTCGTCGATACGCACGAGCTGCGCGGTCACATCGGCGTCGCCCGTGGTGGCGACGGTGACCGGCGCCTCGGCAAGTTCGGCCATGCGCTGGCCCCACTCGTCGTCGACGCAGATGACGCTGCGCGCGGCGTGCTGCTCGCTCGCTGGGTCGAAAAACGACGCCTTGGCCTGGAAATAATCCTCCATGGTCGGGTGGAAATCCAGGTGGTCCTGGGAAAGGTTCGTAAACGCGGCGACGTCGAAGTCCGCGCCGGTGACGCGCCCGAGCATCAGGGCGTGCGAGGAGACCTCCATGACCACGTGCGTCACGCCCTCGTCGCGCATCTGCGCGAACAACCGCTGCAACATCGGCGCTTCGGGCGTGGTCAGCTCCGTGGCCACGTCGCGGCCCATGATTTTCGTGCCGGTGGTGCCGATCAGCCCCACCTTGCAGCCGGCAGCGGTCAGGCCCTTTTCCAGCATGTAGGTGGTGGTGGTTTTGCCGGAGGTGCCGGTCACACCGAGGAGCGTGAAGCTTTGCGACGGGTGCCCGTACACCTCAGCCGCCACATAGCCCAAGATTGCCCGCACGTCCTCAACCACCAGCACCGGGCGGCGGTCGGCAGTCTGCTGGATGATCGCCAGGCCGGCTTCGTCCGTAAGTATGGCGCCAGCGGCGGAGTCGAACGCGTAGGTCGCGCCGTGCACCCGGGTGCCGGGCAGCGCGGCGAACAGGCCGCCGGGCTCGACGTTTTGCGAATCCAGGCCGACGAAGGTCACCGGCGCATCCGCGCTCGGCGGGTTGACGATTCGCGCGCCAGCGATGTCGGCGAGCTGCTGCAAGCTTGTCATTTGTCAGACCTCCATCTGTTTCTACTGGCCCTGCAACGGGTACGGCTCTGCAGGCGGGCTCAGCGGCACGTTCTCACGGTTGAGCAGCCAACCAGAAATCTGCTTGAAAATCGGGGCCGCGGACTGCCCGCCGTTGCCGCCCTCAAGCACGCCACGCTGCGGCTCGTCCAGCATGACGGCGACGACGAAGCGCGGGTCGTCCGCGGGCGCGACGCCGGCGAAGGTGATCCAGTAGGCGCTGTTGGAGTACGCGCCGGTATCCGGGTTGACCTTCTGGGCCGTGCCGGTCTTGCCGGAGAACTGGTAGCCCTCCAGGTTGTTGCCCTGGGCCGTGCCGTTGTTGACGCCGGCCGGGTCCTCCTGGAACGCGGCGCGGAACATGTCCAGCGTGGTGCGCGCGGCCTCCTCGCTGATCACGCGGGTGCGCTGCGGCTCCTCCTGCGCGATCTCCTCCCCATCGGGGCCGGTAATCTTATGGATGATCCGCGGCTGGATCCGCTCGCCCTCATTCGCGATGGTCTGGAACACCCCGGCCATCTGCAGCGTGGTCCAGCTCATGCCCTGACCGATGGGCAGGTTGGCAAACGTGCCGCCGGACCACTGCTCCAACACCGGCAGCAGACCGGCGGACTCGTTGGGCAGCTCGATGCCGGTGCCCTGGCCGATGCCGAAACGGTTCAGGTAATCCCAGAACCGCTCCTCCCCCAGACGCTGCGCGAGTTGGAGTGTGCCCACGTTGGAGGACTTACCGAAGATGCCGGCGGTGGTGTACGGCATGACGCCGTGCTCCCACGCGTCGCGCACCGTGACGCCCGCCATGTCGATGGACCCCGGGACTTGGTGCACCTCGTACGGGTCCGTCAGCCCCTGATCAATCGCCGCGGCGGCGGTGATCACCTTGGCTACTGAGCCGGGCTCAAAGGGGTGCGACACGCTCGGGTTTTCGAAGTCTTTGCCCTGCTTCACCTGCTGCTCGACGTTGCCGTTCGGGTTGATCGTGTCGGTGTTGGCCATGGCAAGCACTTCGCCCGTGTGGGCGTCCAACACCACGGCCTGGGCCTGCTTGGCCAGCGAGTTGGCCTTTGCCTGCTCAAGGGTTTGCTGGACGTAGGTCTGCAGATCCAGGTCGATGGTCAGCTCGATCTGGGCGCCGCCGACGGACGGAACGACGTCGCGAAGCGAGCCCGGAATGGACTGGCCGTTCGCGGAAACGTCCTCGGTGGAGCGGCCGTCGATGCCCGTGAGATCCGCGTCGCGGGAAGCTTCCATGCCGAACTGGCCCTGGCCGTCCATGGACACCTTGCCGATGATGTTCTCGCCGACCGCGCCGTTCGGGTACTGGCGTATGTCCTGGTGGTCCGCCGCGATGCCGTGGAACGCATCCGCGACGGTGGCGGCCACATCCGGATCGACGTTGCGCACCAGCACCTCATAACTGGTGTCGGCGTGCAGCTTGTCCAGGATCTCCTTGGCGCTGACCTGTCCGACCTTGGTGGTCGGCTCGCCGGTGGCGGTATTCGCTGGCGCGTCGCGCACCACTTCCCCGTCGCCGATCATCCCCGGGATCTCGTTGGCCATCGTGCGCAGCTTGTCCTCCACGCGGGCATCGACCTGGGCGGCGATGTCCTCCGGGGACATGCCGTCCACACGCATCTCAAGTTCCTGCTGTTCCTTGAGCTCCTTGCGCAGCTGCACCGGAGACACCGTCAAAGAGCGCGCCTGCATGGTGTATGCCATCTTGTTGCCGTCGCGGTCCACGATCTCGCCGCGGCGCGCGCGGTCCACATAGGTGCGGCTGCGTTGATCGTTGGCCTGCTCGCGCAGTTCGTCGCCGATGATCACCTGCACCCAAAACAGGCGTCCAATAAGCAAGGCCGCCACCGCCAAGAAAGCGATAGCAAGCCAATACACGCGCGTACCCGTGATCTGCTTTTGGGAAGCCGGCGCTGGCTTCTCTGGCCTTACCTGCGCGTTAGCGTGAGTGCGTGGCACTGCTCACCTCCCATATCCACTGGCTGGTACCCGCCGTTTTGTCGACAACCATCATGCCCCGCCCCCGGGCAGATACCTAGGTGCGCCACGCCCTCCGCTACGGCCGGGCCGCAACGTTGGCCTGGTACGGCGCCAAATTGTCAAGGCGCGGAGCGTTCGCGGCGCGTCCCGGACGCTGAGTCAGAGCGTCTTCCAGCTCCTTCGTCGCGCGGTTGTCCGACGAGGCGCGGGAGGTGGGGCTTCCCTCTCCGTTGACATCCACCAGCTTGGTGGCCGACTCCGGGTTGTAGGGGCGCTGTTCCTCAGCGTGGCCCTCCTCATTGACTGCGACCACACCCGGCTCGCCGGCGAGCACCATGCCCATGGAATCCGCGCGCTGCGCAAGCGCCGCCGAGGAACGACGGTCCTCCAAGTCGCGATTGAGGGACTCGACCTCGTTGGACAGCTCCTGCTCACGCGCCTGTAGCTTCTGGATCGCAAACGTCTGCGTAGTTGCGATACCGGACAAGATCATAGCCGCGGCGATGCCAACCACCAGCAGCGGCAATGCAATCTGGGATAGCGAGGAGAACTTGGAACGCGCCTTCGTGGTGGCCACGCGGCGCCCGCGGACGGACACCACCTGATTCGACCCCAGGCGGCCCCGGGACTTCGGGTGCTCCACGTGCGGCTTCACGCCCGGCATGGTGCGCACGCGGTTGGCCGGGTGCTCAGTGCGGCGCGGGGTGCGGCCCTGTGTGCGGCTCTGGTTACGGGTCAGCGTTGCCGATCTCGTTGCTCGTGCGGCCATGGTGTCCGTCCTTTGTCGGGCTTAGTGGGTGGGCTGGGAGGGGCTGAGTTTTTCAATGCAACGCACCCTCACGGGTGCGGCGCGGGGATTGCGTTCGATCTCCTCCGCCGGGGCCTTCTCCGCGCCGCGGGTGACGGTGCGGAACTCCGGCTCGGTTCCCGGCAGGTCCATTGGCAGACCAACCGGGGTCTTGGAGGTGGTGAGCTCGTTGAACGCGGCTTTGACGATCTTGTCTTCCAGGGACTGGTAGCTCATGAACACCGCGCGCCCGCCGACACCGAGCAGGTCGGTGATCACGGGCACGACGTTTTCCACCGCCTCGAGCTCGCGGTTGACCTCGATGCGCAGCGCCTGGAACGTGCGCTTCGCGGGGTGCCCGCCGGTGCGTCGGGTCGCAGCCGGGATGGTGGCGTAAAGCAGCTCCACCAGACGCGCGGCGCGGTCGAAGGGCTCGCGCTCACGCTCCGCCATCACGGCGGAGGCGATCTTGCCGGCGAAACGCTCGTCGCCGTAGGTCTTCAAAATCCGGGCGAGGTCGCCGTGGCTGTAGGTGTTGAGCACCTCGGCCGCGGTGATGCCTTGGGTCTGATCCATGCGCATGTCCAGCGGGGCGTCGCCCCGGTAGGAAAAACCGCGCTTTTCCTGGTCCAGCTGCATGGACGACACGCCCAGGTCGAACAGCGCGCCCGCGATGCCGTGCTCGCGGGCCGTGTCGAAGATGTCGCCGGTGTTGTCCGCCACCGCCTCGTCGACGTGGTCGAAGCGGCACTGCACTGCGGTGAAGCGGTCGCCGAATGGTGCCAAGCGCTGCTGCGCCTGACGCAGCGCGTTCGGGTCCCGGTCCACGCCGATCACGCGGGCGTTGGGAAACACGGTGAGGAAGTGCTCGGTGTGGCCGCCGGCGCCAAGCGTGCCGTCGATAAGCACCGCATTTGCGCCGAACTTCTCGACGCTGGGCGCGAGCAGTTCAGCCATGCGTTCGCGCATGACGGGGACGTGACCGTGCGGGTCGTCAGCGAGCGTGAAGTTCGCCATGCCATGCCCTCCGTGTCCCTTTAGTGTCCCAAGCTCGTGCGGTGTGTCAGCGATGTCAGCGCGGGGAGCGCATAGAGCCCTGCCCGGGGCGGCTGTTCTGATGTCGGGGAAGTACACCAGAACGCTTCACGCCCCGGACAGAGTCCGTACACGCTCTCCGTAGTCGATGCCTGCTGCCGGGTAGTCAGCCCTACAGCAGACCGGAGAGAATGTCGTCGTCATCCGCCGCGGAGAACGCAGCTTCAGTCTCTTCTTGATACTTATTCCAGGACTCGAGGTCCCAGATCTCGAGAAAATCCACCGACCCGATGACCACGCACTCCTTGGAAAGGCTTGCGTACTCCCGGTGCGCCGGGGACAGGGTGATTCGCCCAGACCCGTCGAGCGTTTGCTCATCCGCGCTGGCAGCCAGGTTGCGGATAAACGCGCGCGCCTTGGGGTTTGTGCGGGATGCCGCTGCGGCCTTGCGGGCGCGGGCGGCGAACTCGTCACGCGGGTACACCGCAAGCGAGTGGTCCTGCCCCTTGGTCACCATCAACCCGTCCGCAAGATCCTCACGGAACTTCGCGGGGAGCGTCAGGCGACCTTTGTCGTCGAGCTTGGGAGTGTAGGTTCCCAGAAACATCCGGCGACCTACCTTCCTTCACTTTCTGACGTTGGCTGTGAAATTTTCTCGGCTTCGTTCCGCACCGCGCACGTAGTCAAGATGCGCGCCACGTCACTCCGCTGAGCCCCACTTTAACCCACTTTCCCCCACAAACGCCACACCTCGGCAGTTTTTTGTTCTGGCGTGTCGCGTTTTCACAGCTCAAAGCCGCTATTTCGCCGTGGGGAGTTTACCCGACCGGGCCAGAATCACGGCTCACACACGCCACTTTTCACCTCTTTAACCCCATGGCTTTCGTCCCGAGTGGAACGCCTGCACCCAGGTTTGGGCGCTTTTGGGGCACAGGTGGGGAGAAGTGGGGGATTTGGGGCGGGCACGAAAAAAGCGCCCTCCCGCTATGCCGGGAAGGCGCTTGGGCTAGGCGCTACTGGCGATCCTCAAAACGCCGACGGAAGCTTTCCTCCATGCTTGCGCTGCGCTGGGTGCGCGGCTTCGCCTGCCGGGACGAGCGCGCGGACGGGGACGACTGGTGCGACGGGGTGCGCAGGGCCATGATGCCGCCGAAGAGCATGACGGCGAAGCCGATGATGCTCAGCACAATCGTCCAAATGCTCAGGCTCGCCAGCGCCACGCCGCCGAGCAGCAGCACGAGCCCCAGGACGATCAGCGCGACGCTACGCATGGTCAATTGACCGGTCTTGGGTGCAGAACCGAAGCCAGATTCAGTCACGACACTGCTGCCGAACTTCGGGTCGTCCGCGAAGAGAGACTGCTCAATTTCGCGCAACGCCCGCATTTCCTGCTCAGATAGAGACACTGCTCACTCTCCAGATACCGATGGCGGACTGACGTTATCCGTATAACGGCCATGGTACGCAGATTGTTCCCGTGCCCCACCTTCGTCCCGCTAGGCGGCCATCGGCGCCTCCCCCGCCCTGGTGGACAGGTAGAACTCCTCTGCATCCGCAAGCAAGCGGTGCACGACGACCGCGCCCGGATCCGTTTCAATGCCGGACGCCACCCTGCCGCGTTGCGCCGAATAGCGCTTGAACACGGCCGCCCAGTGCGCCCCGTCGTCGCCCGTGAGCGCGAGCTTGTCCCACGCGCTTGTGGGCAGACGCTTGCGCTTGCGCACGATCGGCGAGCTCGCGTTGCGCGCCCCGGCGACCCGAAGTGCCGCGCGATAGGCGTTTTCCATTGCCACGTCGTGGCGGCCGGCCTCGAAATCATCGTGCGCCAGACCGATCAGCTCCTCGGCCGCGGCCAGGAATTGGTCGGTCTTGTTTATACGGGCACCCCGCCCGTAGACCGCGCCGGTTGTTGCCGAAACTACGCTTCCCATTATCGCTTCCTCCTGCGTAAACATTGCTTTCGTTCAAGTGATGAGCTCACCCTAAAACACCCGTTCGACACCACCCGGCACCCAAGGGCACATTTGTTCGAATCATTGTTTGGGTTCTTGCCACGCCGAGCACCCGCAAGTGCTTCCATAGAGGGGTGACTGCAACCATCCAGCGCCTCACGGCAGCCGAGTTCCTCATGCTCGCCCCAACGCTCGTGGACATCTATATAGAGGCCATGGGGTACCCGAGGGCCATGCGCCGCCAACGCATCCAGGTGTGGAAGGGCGAGGTGCGCTCCCCCGGTTTCACCGCGATCGCGGCGATCGAGGGCGGCCAAGTCGTGGGCATCGCCTACGGCTTCATCGGCACCCGCGAGCGCTGGTGGGACCGTCAGCTCGTGCGCGCGATGGAGGCGAACGGCGGGATCACAGATCAGGACCGGGACATGCTGCGCAGCTACTTCGAGGTCGCGGAGGTGCACGTCTCCCCTGCCCTGCAAGGCAATGGTCTGGGCTCCCGCCTGCTCACGGAGCTGCTGCGGGAAGCCCCGACACGCTGGGCGCTGCTGTCCACGCCGGAAGCTGCGGGCGAGGCGAACAACGCGTTCGGTCTCTACCGAAAGTTCGGATTCACGGACGTGGCGCGCAATTTCCTCTATGAGGGAGATAAACGGCCCTTCGCCATCCTCGCCCTCGATCTGCAAAACCGCACTGGGTAGGGTTTGCAGGGAAAGCATGAATTTTCAGGCACGAGGAGCGTGGGCGTGAAAAATCTTGGGCTCGAGGACGTACCGGCACAGGTGGAGCAGCATCTTGCAGCGTTTTTTGACGAGCGCGCGAAGGCTGTCGAAACCATTGGTGAGCCTGTCGCCCACGCCGTGGGCCACCTGCGGCGATTTGTCCTCGGCGGCGGCAAGCGCGTGCGTCCCACGTACGGATGGGCCGGGTTCGTCGGCGCCGGCGGTCTTCACGGCACCGAGGACCCCGCGGCAGTGCTCCGCGCGGTGAGCTCGCTGGAGCTGATCCAGGCGTGCGCGCTGGTGCACGACGACATCATCGACGCCTCCGACACCCGGCGCGGCAACCCCACGGTGCACCGCGCGCTCGAAGCGGAGCACCGCAGCCAGGGCCTGCTCGGCTCCGCGGAGCTCTACGGTACGAACGCGGCGATCCTGCTCGGCGACCTCGCACTCGCCTGGGCTGAGGACATGTGGCGTTACTCCGGCGTCTCCCAGGACGCGCTCGCACGCGCCGCGGAGCCGTGGGTGGGCATGCGCACCGAGGTCATCGGCGGCCAGCTGCTGGACATGATGCTGGAGAGCCTCGGCAGCGAATCCGTGGAGATGGCCAACCGCGTCAACCGCTACAAGACAGCGGCGTACACCATCGAGCGCCCCCTCCACTTGGGTGCGGCGCTTGCGGGTGCGGGCGAGTCGCTTATCGACGCCTTCCGTGGTTACGGCCGCGACATCGGCATCGCGTTCCAGCTGCGGGACGACCTGCTCGGTGTGTTCGGCGACCCGGCGGTCACCGGCAAGCCGGCCGGCGACGACATCCGCGAAGGCAAGCGCACGGAACTGTTCGCCACGGCCCTCGAGCTGCTGGACCAAGCAGACCCGGCCGCCGCGCAGGAACTGCGTGACGGGATTGGTAGGGCGGAGGACGAGGCGGAGCTGCGTCGATTAGCAGCGCTCATCCGCTCCAGCGGCGCGGAAGACGCGGTGGAGGCGCGCATCGAGGAGCTCACCGCCTCCGGCCTGGGCTTTTTGGCCGGCGCCGGCATCAACGACGCCGCCGTTGAAGCGCTCACCGTGCTCGCGCACAAGGCCACCGACCGGCGGATGTGATGCGCCCGCAACATTTGGGCGTTGCCGCCTGCGCGCTGATCGCCGTGGGCTCGTTCGGCGCCGGCGCGACCCGTTACCGCGGCGGCCTGCTGCGCGCGGTGGGCCTGGAGCACCTGTCCTACGGGCACGGCCGCGCGCTGATGGACGTGCTGCTCACCGCCGGCATTTTCGGCCTGGTGGTGGCGTGGGTGCTGCTGTGGAAAACCCGGCCCGGCCTGGCGCAGGTGCGCCGCAGCGTGTGCTGGTGGGCGGGCGTTCTCGCGCTGTCCGCGCCGATCCTGTCGCGCGACGTGTACTCCTACCTCATGCAGGGAGCGATGCTTCGCGACGGCTTCGACCCGTACTCCGAAGGCGCCGCCGTCAACCCGGGTCCGTACCTGTGGGAGGTCTCCCACGACTGGCGCAACACCACCACGCCGTACGGTCCTTTGCACCTCGGCGTGGGCAAGGCGGTGACGTGGCTGGTCGGCGAGAACGTCACGTTGGGCCTGGTGGTCTACCGGCTGATTTCGCTGGCGGGTTTCGCGTTGATCGTGTGGGCCCTGCCGCGCATTGCCACGCAGATCGGCGGCGATCCCGCGCTCGCTTTGTGGCTGGGCGCGGCCAACCCGGTGATGCTGCTGCACCTCATTGGCGGCATGCACAACGAGGCCGTCATGGTCGGTCTGGTCAGCGTGGGCCTTCTGTCGTGCCTGCGCAGCCGCTGGTGCACCCCCGGCATCGCGCTGATCGCCCTGGCGGTGTCGCTGAAAGCCACCGCCGCGGTGGCGCTGCCGTTCGTGGTTTGGCTGATGGTCCAGCGCCGCAGCACCACCACGCTTGGCGCCGCCGGCATGCTCGTGGCTGGCGGGGCGTGGGCGCTCGCCGTCAACGTCGCCGTGATCCAGCTGGTCACGTGGGCATCCGGCACCACCTGGGGGTGGCTCGAAGAGATCACCGGCAACTCGAAGGTGATCAACCCGCTCGCCGGCCCCACCCTCGCCGCCGAACTGATCACGCCGGTGCTCCAGCTTTTCGACGACACGTTCCGCTACAACACCGCCCTCGGCTGGACCCGCACCGTCTTTTCCGTGCTCATGCTGGTTGGCCTGGCGGTGGTGTGGTGGATCTTCCGCCCCCGCCGCGGCGAGGCCTACGAGCGCCGCGCCGTCGCCGGCACCACCGCCGCATACACTGTGGCGTTTGCCGCCAACGCGGTGACGCTGCCCTGGTACTACGCCTCCGTCATCTCGCTAGCTGGCACGTTTAAGCCGCCGGCTTGGGTGGTGCGGGTGACCGTCGGGGCGTCAATAGTCGTGGCGCTGGCGTTCAAGGGCAGCGGCAACCACCGCCTCTACGACATGTGGTTCCTCGCCTTTGCCGCGACCGCCGCCGTCGTGGCGGTGGAGTGGCTGTTTAGGGATCCGGCTAGAATGCCATCGCCTGCGCGCGGCGGATCACTTCGCGAGCTTTTTGGCCGTGCAGCGCGTCCACAGGACGCCCCGGCAAAGAATCATCCGGCGTAAACAGGAACGCCAGGATCTCGTCGGCGTCGTAGCCGCCGTCGAAAAGCACCGTGATCGCGCCGGAGACGAACTTGCTCAAGCCGTCCTCGCCGAACAGGCTCGCCGGCACAACCTTCTTGCCGTCCTTGACGTAGTGCACCAGCTTCTTCGCGCCGATGTAGTCGTGCACCTTGGTCACCGGCACGCCCAGCTTCTCGGCGACATCCGGGAACGGCAGCAGGGTTTCGTCGATAAGCAATTGCTCAAGATTCGTTTGTGCGCTCACGGTCGGCGATTCTACTCTGGTACACATGGCAACCTTGCGCGCAGGCACGACACTGGACGGGCGTTACGTTGTCGACCGCCCAATCGCGCGCGGCGGCATGGCCACGGTCTACCGCTGCGTCGACGCGCGGCTCGGGCGCGAAGTGGCCGCGAAAGTCATGCACGAGCAGTACGTGCACGACGAAGTGTTCCGCGAGCGATTCCGCCGCGAAGCCCGCGCAATGGCGCAGCTCAGCCACCCGAACCTGGTCAACGTGTACGACTTCTCCGCATCCGGCGGCGAAGTGTTTTTGATCATGGAGCTGATCACCGGCGGCACCCTGCGCGAGCTGCTGGCAGAGCGCGGCCCCATGCCCCCGCACGCCGCCGCGGCCGTGATGCGCGGCATGCTCACCGGGCTTTCGGTCGCGCACGCGAAGGGGATGGTGCACCGCGACATCAAACCCGACAACGTGCTCATCGACGCCTCCAGCCGCGTCAAGCTCTCCGACTTCGGACTCGTGCGTGCCGCCGCCGAAACCACCCAATCCACCGACCAGATCGTCGGCACCGTCGCCTACCTCTCGCCCGAGCAGGTCGACGGAGGGGCGCTGACCGCCGCCTCCGACGTCTACTCCGCCGGCATCGTCCTCTTCGAACTACTCACCGGCCGCACCCCCTTCAGCGGCGACACCCCCTTGGCCCACGCCTACGCCCGGTTACGCTCCGATGTGCCCGCGCCGTCCTCGCTGATCGCGGGGGTGCCCAAGCTTTTCGACGAGCTCGTGGCCACCGCCACCGCCCGCAACCCGCACGACAGGTTCCACGACGCCGCGGAGTTTTTGGCGGCATTGGACGATGTGGCCAGCGAGCTGCGGCTTCCGTCCTACACCGTGCCGGCGCCGCGCAACTCGGCCGCGCACCGCGCCGCCGAGCACCCGACGAACCTCGGACTGGCCGCGGGGGCTGGTGGCGCTGGCGGCGCAGGTGGCGCGGCCCACCAGCGCCTTTTCCCCGGTGACGACGCCCCCACGCGCGTCTCCCCCTCCCCCGCCAGGCCCGCCCAACCAGCGCCCGGCCCGACCCGTGGCCAGTGGCCCGCGGCAGGTGCGGCTGCCGGTCCTGCGCCTGCGCCGGCCGCTGGCCCGGCACCTGCGCCGAGGCCTGTTCCGGGGCCGCTTTCCCCTGCAGCCCCGGAGGCCCCCTCCTCCCGCGAGCCCGCCTCCCGACGTCCCTCCGTTAACCCCGTGTCGAACCGTTCCCCGTTCGGCGTGGCCCTGTACACCGTCTTCGTCATCATCGCGATCGTCGCCGTGGCACTGGGGGCTTGGTGGTTCGGCTCCGGCATGTACGGCGAAATCCCGGAGGTCATCGTTCCCCAGCCCTAGCCGGGCGACTTCCACTATGCAGCTGCATAGTCCGCCGTTTTGTAAAACCCGGCGCGCCACTCAACGCCACCAGGGGATTTCGCCACCTGCCCCCAAATCGCGGCCGAGTTTTACAAAAACTGGGCGCCGACCAACCATTGGTGGCGTCCGAGTTGTCCGCAATGCGGAGCCTGCAAGCTCCGGCCACCTTCCGGCTCTCGCAAGATCTGACGACAGCCCAACATTTCCGCAGGTCACCGAAGGCCGATTTCAGCAAAGTGTCAACTTTTACGAGGGACCACCACCCACCGCTATGCAGCTGCATAGTGGGCGCCGACCAACCATTGGTGCCGGCCGAGTTGTCCGCAATGCGGATCCCGCAACCGCCGGGCCGTCGCTATGCACCTGCATAGTGGGTGCCAACCAACCATTGGCGCCAGCCAAGTTGTCCGCAATGCGGATCCCGCAAGCGGTGCCCCGCCAATATGCAGCTGCATAGTCCGCCGTTTTGTAAAACCCGGCGCGCCACTCAACGCCACTAGGGGATTTCGGTCACTTCCCCCAAATCGCGGCCGAGTTTTACAAAAACTGGGCGTCGACCAACCGTTGGTGCTGGCTGAGTTGTCCGCAATGCGGAGTCCGCAAGCAGCGCAATTTTGTACGAATCGACAAAACGCCCCGGGTCTCCATTCCCCCACCTGGGGAAATGCCGGAGCGTTGTCGATTCGTACAAAACCCGCCGGCCCCGAAGGCCCTGGGAAGCCAGCAGAGCACACAAGCGGGCCGACTGAAGACTAGTAGCGCAGCATCTCGGCGACGAGGAAGGACAGCTCGAGGGCCTGCTCGGTGTTGAGGCGGGGGTCGCAGGCGGACTCGTAGCGGCCGGGCAGGTCGACGTCGGTGATGTCCTGGGCGCCGCCGAGGCACTCGGTGACGTTTTCGCCGGTGAGCTCGATGTGGATGCCGCCCGGGTGGGTGCCCAGCTCGCGGTGGACCTCGAAGAAGCCTTGGACCTCGTCGAGGATTTTGTCGAAGTGGCGGGTTTTGTATCCGTTTGAGGAAGTGAAGGTGTTGCCGTGCATCGGGTCGGACTGCCATACCACCTTGTGGCCGGACGCCTCGACGGCCTTCACGATGCCCGGCAGGACCTCGCGGACCTTGTCCTGGCCCATGCGGATGACCATGGTCAGGCGGCCAGGGATGCGGTCCGGATCCAGCTTGTCGGCGTACGCGACGGCCTCCTCCGGGGTGGTGGTCGGGCCGAGCTTGATGCCGATCGGGTTGGAGATCAGGGCGGCGAAGTTGACGTGGAAGTCGTCGATGCCGCGGGTGCGCTCGCCGATCCAGAGTTGGTGGGCGGACAGGTCGTAGAGTCTGGTATCGCCCTTGGAGTCGGTGGCTAGGCGCAACATGGCGCGCTCGTAGTCCACAAGCAGCGCCTCGTGGGAGGCGTAGACGTTGGAGGTGCGCAGGTTGTCGTCGCGCACGCCGCAGGCGTCCATGAAGGCCAGGGAGCGGGAGATCTCGCGTCCCAAAGCTTCGTAGCGCGCACCCGCCGGGGAGTTGGTCACGAACTCGCGGTTCCAGTCGTTGATGTTGTGCAGGTCGGCGGTGCCGGACGCGGTCAGGGCGCGGACCAGGTTCATCGCTGCGGACGAGTTCGCGTAGGCGCGGACCATGCGGGCCGGGTCGTGGCGGCGGGCTTCCTCGGTGGGCTCAACGCCGTTGACGATGTCGCCGCGGTAGTTAGGCAGGCCGTTCGCGTCCAGGTCAGAGGAACGCGGCTTCGCGTACTGGCCGGCGATGCGCGCCAGCTTCACGACGGGCATGGACGCGCCGTAGGTCAGCACCGCGGCCATCTGCAGCAGGGTGCGGACGTTGGCGCGGATGTGGGGCTCGGTGTTGGACTCGAAGGTCTCGGCGCAGTCGCCGCCCTGCAGCATGAACGCCTTGCCGTTGGCGACGTCCGCCAGCTGGGCCTTCAGCTCCTCCACCTCGGGGGCGAGCACGACCGGCGGCACGGACTCGAGGATCTTGCGCACGTACTGCGCCTGGGTGGGGTCCCAGGAGGGTTGCTGCTTCGCGTCGCGGGAGATTGCGTCCTGGAACTGCTCGTTCAGGTCGCCCGGCAGCGGGGGCAGGTCCGGCAGTACGTCTTTGGGGATGTCGATTGTCCAACTCACCCAATCAGTAGTAGCACGAATCCCACCGCACTACAACCCATTTCACCTGCAATTTCCCAAAATGCGAAGAATGAATCTCACTATTTGGACACGGCGCCGGAGGCGTCGATAGGCAATGCCTCCATGCAAACGCGGAATTTACGCAGGTTGTGGCGCGCATCCACGAGCGCGTCGTGGTTGCCATCCGGCACCTTGGGCAGGCGCGGGCGCCCCGCCATCTGCCAGTACTGCTTCAGCTCGCGCGTGTAGCGCGGAAGGTCCTTTGGCAAGCCGGCCATGTCGCCCCAGAGCTGGGCGAACACGACGTGATCGTAGGCACCGACCCAGGCCCACAGCTCCGGCTTGCCGCGGCCGGCGGTGAGAAACTCGTGGGCCTCGTCGCGGATCTGCTGCAGCGGCTTCCACGCCGGATGCGAAGCGCGCGGCAGCTTGTTCAGCACGTTCTCGCGCACCCATTCATTCGCGTTGGAAGCATTAAACTCCGTGCTCACGGCGTAATATTCGCGTCCGTCTTCGGCGACGATGCCGATGGAGACGAGCTCGATGGTGGAGCCGTCCTCGATAAATTCAGTGTCGTAGAAATACCGCATCTACTTGCGCTGCTCCGACCGGATGTCGTCGAGAAGCTCGCGTCTCGACGGCCCCTTCGGACCGCCGCCGCGGCGGGGCCAGAACATCACCGCAGCCACCGCCAACACGGCGAGCGGCCCGGCCAGCTTGGGGTACCAGCCTGCCTCGGAGGCAACCAGGTAGATCGCCACCACAACGGCGACCAGCGCAAAACGGATAATCAGCGGTTTGTTCACGGGCGTGCCTCCTCCGGGTACTCCCCCGTCTCCGCCAGCGACTTCTTCACGTCCGAGGCGTAGACATCCACGTAGTCCTCCCCCACCATGTCCGCGAGGCGGCGCATGCAGTAGTCCGTGAACGGGCGCATGACCTCGCGCGATGCGGGGTCGAAGCCGTGCTCGGCGGCCCAGGCGTGCGGGTGGATCTGCTCGGAAACCTTGATGCGCACCTTCACCGGGCGCGGGATTGTGGTGCCGATCGGGTTGGCTTTCCCAGAGCCGATCATGCCGATAAGCACGATGGGTGCGCCAGTGGCCATGGCCACGCGCGCTATGCCGGTGCGGCCTTTGTACACGCGCCCGTCCGGGGACCGGGTGCCCTCCGGGTAGATGCCGAACAGGTCGCCCTTGCCCAGTACACTTTCCGCCGCGTTCTGCAGCGCGTCGCCGGCGTCCTTGGAAGCGCGGTCCACGGGGATTTGGCCCACCGAGGAGAAGAAGAACTTCTGGATGCGCCCGGACAGCCCCGGCGAGGTGAAGTACTCCTTCTTCGCAGGGAAGGTGATCTGGCGCTTGACCAGAAGCGGCAGGTAGAACGAGTCCAGCACGGCCTGGTGGTTGGACACCAAAATCGCGGCGCCTTCGTCGGGGATGTTCTCCGCGCCCTCGATGGTGGGGCGGTTCCACACAAGTAGAGGTGGCCCGAGAATAACCTTGAACAGGGAATACCACTTGTTGTTCATCGTTTACTCGCCTTCTACAGCAGTTCACGGGCCAGATCAGCGACCCCGATCATACCCGCCCGGGACCCCAGCTCAGCGCACAGGATCTCCGGCTGCGGGCGGTATCCGGTTCCGACGATGTTGGCGGCCATGGACGCGCGGGCGTCGTCCAGGTACAGGTCCGCGTCCTCGCTCACGCCGCCGCCGAGGACGATGTGTGCGGGGTCCAGCACGTCGGCGACGATCGCAAGACCGCGGCCGAGCCAGGTGGAGAAGCTGTCCAGGGCGGCCTGCCCCAGCGGGTCACCAGCGCGGGCTGCGGCCATGATGTCGTGTCCGCTCGCCCGCTTCTCGACGACCGCCCGGTACACCGACGAATCGCGAAAGCTGCCCTTGGTGGCGATTCCAATGGCGCAGTCCACAAGCGACGTGCCGGAGGCGTAGCGCTCTAAGCACCCCTGCTTGCCGCAGGAGCACACGCGCCCGCCGGGGACCACGGTGATGTGGCCGAACTCGGGCGCGGTGCCGAACGCGCCGCGGTAGATCTCCCCGTGGTGCATCAGCGTCGCGCCGATGCCGGTGCCGACGGCGAAGAACACCCACGTGTCCAGGTCGCGGCCGGCGCCGTGGCGGTACTCGCCCCACGCGGCGGAGTTCGCGTCGTGCTCCAGGCGCACCGGAAGGCCCAGCGCCTGCTCGAGGTCGCGGCGCACCGGCTGGTCGTCGCGCCAGGCCAGGTGCGGCGCGAAGCGCACGATCTCGCAGTCAGGGTCCAAAAACCCGGCCACAGCCACGCCCACCGCCCCGATGTCGTGGGATGCGCGCAGCTCGCCGACCATCTCCACGATCGTGCGGGTGAGCCCCTCCGCGTCGTGCGGCGTGTCGGTGCCGAGCGAATCGACGATCACCCCGTCAGCGTCCACCACTGCTGCGCGTGCGTTCGTGCCGCCGATGTCGAATCCGACGGTCATCGGTGAGTGAGCAACCATGGAATGGCAGTCTAGTCCCGCCGCCCGCGAGCGCTGCATAGCGCAGCCAACCGCGCCCCGAGCACGTCCCAGGAGAAGTGCTCGGTCACATGCGCGCGTCCGGCGCGACCCATCTGGGTGCGCCTTTGGTCGTCGAGAAGCAGCTGCGCAATCGCCTTGGCGACGGCATCCGTGTCCCGGCCGTCCACCACCACCCCCGTCTCCGCGGTGACCGTCTCGGGCGCGCCGCCGGAGTCGCCCGCGACGACGGGCACGCCGCACGCCTGCGCCTCCAGGTAGACGATGCCGAGGCCCTCGACGTCGAGCCCGCCGAGACGGGTGCGTGCGGGCATGGCGAACACGTCCGCGGCCGCCACGATGTCGCGCAGCCGCTCCCCCGGCACCGCGCCCGTGAACACGACGCCCTCGCCCGCCATCGCCTTCAGCTTCCGCTCGTACGGCCCGGAGCCCACGATGACCAGCCGGGCGCCTTTTGCTTGTCGACGAACCTCCGGCCACCCCCGAATCAGCACATCTTGCCCCTTCCTGGCCACCAGCCGCGAGGAGCAGACCACCAGCGGCGCGTCGCCGACGCCGAGGAATTTGCGGGCGGTGGCCCGCTGGGAGGCGGTTGCGGGGCGGAAGAACTCGGTGTCCACGCCGGACGGCAGCGCCACGAACCGGGGGCGGGTGCCCAGCGCGGTCAGGCGCTGTCGCGTGTATTCCGAGATGTAGGTGACGGTGTCGGCGCTGCGGCCGATGGCGGTTAAGACCTGGCGGGCGACGGGCAGCATGCCCCAGCCGACCTCGTGGCCGTGGGTGGTGGCGATGACGTAGGCGGCGCCGGCGCGCTTCGCGGCAGCGCCCATCAGCGCCAGCGGTGCGGCGGCGCCGAACCACACCGTGCCGATGCCGTGGTCTCGGATGAGACGCTGCATCTCGCGGCTTGTGGCCGGGGTGGGCAGCATGACGCGGCGCGGCCAGCGCACCACGGTGTACGGCGCGGACGCGTCCCACTCGCTGGCCGCGTCGGCGTCTTGGGTGGAGGCGAACACCACGAGTTTGTCGGGGCCGAGGCGGTTCGCGAGTTCGCCGGCGAAGTCCCGCAAATACGACTGAATCCCGCCCACTGTGGGCGGGAAGTCGTTGGTGACCAGCAGCGTCTTAATAGCGAACTGCACCCTGGATCGGCATGGAGTTCAGCGGCACCACCTGGATCGGGATGCCGTAGTCCGAGGAGTGGACCACCATGCCGTCGCCGATGTACATGCCCACGTGGGTCACGCCCGGGTAGTAGCCGATGATGTCGCCAGGCTGCAGGGCGTCCAGCGACACCGGGGTGCCGCCGGCAAGCTGCGCCTGCGAGGTGCGCGGGATGCCGATGCCGTTCTGGGCGTAGGCCCACACCATCAGGCCGGAGCAGTCGAACGCGTCCGGGCCGGCAGCGCCCCAGCCGTACGGCTTGCCCAGCTGCGCCATGGCCGCGGCGACGATGCCGGAGTCCACACCCGGCAGGGACGCGGAATCCACCGGGTTGTCCTTGTTCATCCACCGCTGGCGGTCCGCCTCGTTCAGGCTGTCCACGCGGCGCTCGATGTCGGCGACGCGCAGATCCAACTCCTCGCGCTCCTCTTCCAGCTTCTTGCGCTTGCCGTCCAGCTCGTTGCGGGCGTGCTGCGCTTCTGCCACCGCGATGCTGGCCACGCTCGCGCGCTCGCCGGCGGCGCGGTTGGCGTCCTCCAGCTCCGTCAGCGCGCGCTGCGAGTTCCGGCCCAATGCGGCCAGGTACGCGGACCGGTCGATCGCCTCCTGCGGGTTGCCGGAATCCAGGGTGGTCAAAAGCGCGTCCGACTTCGGCATGCGGTAACGCGAATGCGCGATGTCGCCGACGTTCTTGCGCTGCGCGTCCGACACTCCGCGCAAGGACTCGAGCTGGGACTTCGCCTCGGCGGCGCGGGCGTTCGCCGAACGCAGCTTCGCCTCGGACTCGGTGATCTCGTCCTCCAGCTCCTTGATCTCCTCCGCCTTCGCCGTGGCGTCGTGGGAGACGGACTCCATCTCCTCGATCAACGCGTCCACGTCGTCCGCGTGTGCGGGGGCCGCGGGAAACACCGTTGTGGCGATGACGCTGCCGGCGACAGTGGCCGCGACGGCGGCGCGGGAGCGGTTGGGGCGGAGGGAGTGCTTACCCACGGTGGACACCTCTTCAGATTTCTGCACGAACGAACAAACTATAGCTGCTCCCGTGGCCGTCGCCAAGCAAAATGCTCAACGTGTGATTTGAGTGAATACTGAGGTAAGAGAGAAAAAATGCCCCGTCCGCACGATGCGGGACGGGGCACAGAGTCTGCTATTAGAAGCGAACCACGGAGTGGATCGGCATCATGTGCAGATCGCGGTAGCCGACCGGGATGCCGGAGTTCAGCGCGTCGATGATCTGGCCGTTGCCAGCGTAGATGGCAACGTGGGAAGCGCCGCCGTAGTAGGCGACGATGTCGCCCGGCTGAATGTCGCTCAGCGCGACCTGCTGGCCGGCAGACGCCTGTGCCTGGGAGGTGCGCGGGATGGACTTGCCGGCCTGCGCGTAAACCCAGGAGGTGAAGCCGGAGCAGTCGAAGGCGTTCGGGCCCGCAGCGCCGTAGACGTACGGGGAGCCGATCTTGGACTGCGCGATGGAAACGATGCGCTCGCCAATAGACGGCTCCGGAGCCGGAGCGGCAACCGGTGCGGAGTAGGTCTGCTGGACCGGTGCCTGAGCCGGAGCCGCCGGGCGGACCTGCTGCTCGACGTTAGCGAGGAACTGGGTGAAGCCCGGAACGTTGGCCACGCCCGGCATTGCCTTCACAGAGGCAATGGCGTTCTGGACGTTACCGCTGGCCGGTGCGCCTGCGAGCGACGGGATCCAAGCGTCGATGCCCGGGATGGATGCGATGCCCGGGACATTCTCGATGCCCGGAACCTGGACGGAAACCGGAGTGTTGGGAACACGGACCTCTGCTGCGGAGGCGGCGGCCGGCGCGACCAGAGCGGCGCCCGCTGCGACGGCTACGGTAGCCGCTGCTGCGCGTGCTGCGGTGTTGTCCTGGCGACGGTGCTTTGCCACGATAGTTTTCTCCATATCTTCTCTTCGCCAACCGAGTTAGCTGTCGGGCCGGGCGTTGAGAAAAGACCCTGCGCCCCACGGGAGCTTCTGGCTCCACTGCGGTTCCCCGGTCCCCATGGCGTACGGTCCGCGGATTCGGACCGCCGCTTCGGGTGTCGGCTCATATGTTGTTTTCGGTACATGCTGCCAACGGCTGTTGTCGCAATGTCTCGAACAGGTTACGAAACGGCAACAACGGTGTCCACCCGCCACGCCGTTACAGTTCCGTTATCAACAAAAATATTGTGTGACACGACCGCCTCTCAGCATGCTTTAACGTCCTCTCAGGGACGCAGAACAAGACAGTTTTCCACGCGTACGCTGGCGTTTTTTGAGTGGCGCTCAGCCCGCGCGACTTCACTCAAGGTTTGCACGCAGACACAACCTTAAATCTCCTGTGGTCTTTGTCACATGGCCTTGTTTACGCGTTTGTAACAAAGCAAAACCCCCTCTCCCATAGCCGGGAAAGGGGGTCAGCTTGCGACCGCAAGAGCGCTATTTTTACTCTGCGCTCTCGTGAGTTGCGTCGCGGTCGGAGCGATCCTTCGTCGCCTCGAGCGCACGCATCGTCTCGACGGCCTCGTGGTGCTTCTGCTCCTCAGCGTCGCGCACACGCTCAGTGACGCCGAGCTCCGCCGGGGAGAACTTGCCGATGGTGTCGGAGTCCGCGAAACCGAGCTGGTTCATCTGCTTCGGCACGCGGGCACCTGCATACTCCAGCGGCACCGGGTGGCCGTGCTCGTCCACCGGGCCCAGCGGCTGGTGGATCTCCACGAACGCGCCGTTGGGCAGGCGCTTGATGACGCCGGTCTCGATACCGTGCTCGAGGACCTCGCGGTCAGAGCGCTGCAGGCCGATGCACAGGCGGTAGGTGATGAAGAAGGCCAGCGGCGGCAGCACGATCAAGCCGATACGGCCGACCCAGGTCATCGCATTGAGCGAGATCTGGAAGAAGTGCGCCACGTGGTCGTTACCACCGGAGAGGGTCAGCAACAGGAAGAAAGTCAGGCCCATCACGCCGACGCCGGTACGCACCGGAACATCGCGCGGACGCTGCAGCAGGTTGTGGTGGGCGGTGTCGCCGGTGACCTTCTGCTCGATGAACGGGTAGGTGATCAGCAGCACGACCATCAGGGCACACAACATAGCAACCCAGAATGCGCCCGGGATGGTGTAGTTGCCCAGGTAGAGCTCCCACGCCGGCATGACACGGGCGGCGCCGTCCGTCCACAGCATGTAGATATCCGGCTGGGAACCAGCGGACACCTGGGACGGGTTGTACGGGCCAAGGTTCCAGATCGCGTTGATGGAGGTGAGACCAGCCATGCCAGCCAGCACCGCGAAAACGACCATCATGTAGCCGATAGCTTCGGTTGCGAACACCGGCATGATGCGCACGCCGACGACGTTGTTCTCGGTGCGGCCCGGACCCGGGAACTGGGTGTGCTTCTGGAACCAAACCAGCGCGAGGTGAGCCGCAACCAGGGCGAGGATGATGCCCGGCAGGATCAGCACGTGGAGGATGTAGAAGCGGTCCAGCATCAGGTCGGACGGGAAGTCGCCGCCGAAGATTGCCCAGTGGATCCAGGTGCCGATGATCGGCAGGCCCAGGATGATCGCGGACATGATTCGCAGGCCGACGCCGGAGAGCAGGTCGTCCGGCAGGGAGTAGCCCATGAAGCCCTCGATCATGCCCAGCAGCACCAGAGTGACACCGATGAGCCAGTTGGCCTCACGCGGGCGACGGAACGCGCCGGTGAAGAACACGCGCATCATGTGGGCGAACATCGCCATCATGAACATCAGCGCGGCCCAGTGGTGCATCTGGCGGACAAACAGGCCGCCGCGGACGTCGAAGGAGATATCGAGCGCGGTTGCGTACGCGCGGGACATTTCGACGCCGTTGAGCGGCAGGTACGCACCGTCGTAGATGACCTTCGTGATGGACGGGTCAAAGAACAGTGCCAGGTAGATACCGGTCAGCAGCAGGATGATGAAGCTGTACAGCGCCATCTCACCGAGCATGAAGGACCAGTGGGTCGGGAAGACCTTGTTCAGCTGCGGGCGCAGCACGCCCGAGATTGTGTAGCGCGAATCAACGTTGTCCGCGACTTGCTCAAGTTTAGTGCTCATTAGGACTGACGCTCCCAGAATGCCGGGCCGACGGGCTCAATGAAGTTCCCGTTGGCGATGAGGTAACCGTCTTCGTCAACAGTCACAGGCAGCTGCGGCAGTGCGCGGGCGGCCGGGCCGAAGACCGGCTTGCCGTACTGCAGCGCGTCGAACTGCGACTGGTGGCACGGGCACAGGATGCGGTTGGTCTGAGCCTCGTACAGCGAGGTCGGGCAACCGATGTGCGTGCAGATCTTGGAGTAGGCGTAGTAGTCGCCGTAGTGGAAGTCCTCCTGGCCTTCGCGCTCAACCGCCTTTTGCGCGTCTTTGGAACGCAGGCGGATGAGCATGACCGGGTTACGCGGACCGTGGATCGAGTGCATGTGGTGCTCGTAGACGTCGCGGGTCGGATCGTAATCGTCGCCGTCGTTGACGTCCTCCGGGTAGAGCGGGAACACCGTTTCCATTGCGGCTGCCGCGAGGTCCTCCGGGCGCATGCGCACCAGGCGGGACACACCCGCGGTGGTGTAGTGCGAGCCGGTTTCGCCCTCGTGCAGCTCGGCGATAGCGCCGGTGTCGCGGCCGAGGTAGACCTTTACTCCCTTGTCCTGGATGGTCCAGCCGTGGGTCCACAGGGTGCCGTCGCCGTGGTAGTCCAGCTCGTGGCGGACCTTCCACGGGTTCTTGATCGCGCCGCCGAGGGGAGCGATGACCATCAGGCCGGCGAGAACGCCAGCGGTGCCGAGCAGGCCCTTCAGTGCCGAACGACGGCCGAGGGTCGATGTCTCCCATGCGTCGTTCAGCAGCGCGGTGGTGGTGCGGCGGTCCAGCTCGCTGGAGCGGCCGTCGTGGCGGCGCTGCACTGCGATCTCTTCCGGCACAAACTTCTTCACGTACTGGATGATCGCCACGCCGAGGCCAACAAACGCCAAAGCCGCGGTCAGGCCAAGCAGCGGGGTGTAGAGGGTGTAGACAAACAGACCCTCATCACCGTGGAACTTCGGGTGCCACGGCCAGAACAGGTAGACGCCGAGGAAGGCCAGCGCGGAAATGATCGAGATAGTCAGCCAGATGCCGATGCCGGCAGCAGCGGACTTCTCGCGCGGATCGCCCTCGACCGGGAAGCGCTCCTTGCGGTACGCCACCGTGACATCGTCGAGCTCGGTGCCCAGGGCAGCCAGCTCCGCATTGCTCATGCGGTCCAGCTCTTCCTTCGTGTAATTCTTCTTCACATCACTCATGAGCGAGATCCAATCCACATAGCAGCGGCAGCGACCAGGGTCACGCCGATGATCCACATCGCCATACCTTCAGAAACCGGGCCGAGGCCACCGAGGGCGTAGCCGCCCGGGGACGGGGTTTCCTTGGTGGACTTGATGAAGGCGATGATGTCCTTCTTCTCGTCAGCGGAGAGCTGACGGTCGGAGAACTTCGGCATGTTCTGCGGACCGGTGAGCATGGCCTGGTAGATCTCCTGCTCGTTGGCCGGATCCAGTGCGGGCGCGTACTTACCGGAGGACAGTGCGCCGCCGCGGCCGGTGAAGCTGTGGCAGGAAGCGCAGTTCAGGCGGAACAGCTCGCCGCCGCGGGCGACGTCGCCTTCCTGGATCTTGCCGTCGTAGTCCTTGCCGCGGAGCTCCTCCATGGCAAGCGAGCCGTCCTCGTTGTACACCAGCTCCGGGCCACCGCCGTTCGCTGCGACGTAGGCAGCGAGGGCGAGAGCCTGCTCCTCGGTGTAGCGCGGGCGCTTGCGTTCCGCCTGCGCGTCGTTGGACATCATCGGCATACGGCCGGAGTTGACCTGGAAGTACACGGCGCCTTCGCCGGTACCGATGAGCGACGGACCGCGGTCCTGAACGCCCTGCAGGTTTGCGCCGTGGCAGGTGATGCAGGCGATGTCGTAGAGGTCCTTGCCCTCCTGGATCATCGCTTGCTCATCACGGGCCGCCGTTGCCACCTGTGCGTTCGGGGTCAGTGCGGACGCGAGAAGCCCCGCGCCGGTCAACCCCAGCGTCAAGGCCGCAGCGCCAGCGAGCGTGCGCTGCGTCTTGCGTCCCTGGCGCTTCTTCTTGGGTGTGTTTTCCATTGTGTTCCCTTTATCGACTTTTCAGAACTTTTCCGCTCCCCCAGGCATTCACCTGGAAGAGGACTACTGAACGATGTAGATGGTGATGAACACGCCGATCCAGATGGCATCGACGAAGTGCCAGTAGTAGGAAACTGCCATTGCGGCGGTTGCCTGAGCCGGGGTGAACTTCGACTTGGCCACGCGCAGCAGCACCACGATGAACGCGATGATGCCGGCGGTCACGTGCGCCATGTGGAAGCCGGTGATGATGTACACCACCGAACCGAAGACGGAAGACTGCGGCGTAACGCCGGCCGTGACCATCTCGGTCCACTCGAAGGCCACCAGGCCGAGGAAGATGACGCCCAGCACAATGGTCACGGTGAACCACTTGCGCAGGCCGAACACGTCACCCCTCTCGGCGGCGAACACACCGAACTGGGAGGTGAAGGAGGACGCGATCAGCACGGCGGTGATGATTCCGCCGAACACGATGTTGAGATGATCGGTCTGGGTGCTCCAGTCACCGTTAGCGAGGCCGTTTGCGCGCGACGTGAAGTACATCGCGAACAAACCGGCAAAGAACATGAGCTCTTGGGCGAGGAACGCAATCGTGCCCACGCTGACCATGTTCGGACGGTTCAGCGCTGGGACGCGATTCTGCGGCGTCGCCATATCTTGGTTTGTCATTGCGGTCGTCACGGATGAGATTATCCCCTATTTCGTCCTGATATTCATCTCACTCACCCCCGCAATTTTCCTGTGAACTCGCGCGCAACCAGCACCTTTTCGCACGGCCCGTATTGCGGAAAAACTTTTTTCAATTTCCCGGGAACTTTTCTGCCTCATATCCGACTAGAACGATGCTGGTCATCGCATCGGGTGCACGCCTACTGCCCTACCTCGCAGAATTGGCCGACAATTTTCTGGCCGGCTCTCCCGCCCTCAAAAAGTTCCCCGGTGTGCCTGATCTCACATCTCCCGCGGCTTGCCCGCCCGTGCAAAATGGGGGACAAACTTTCGGATGATCGGACCATTTTCGGCCGTCGAACGCGAAAATTCCCCCGCCGCGACCCATCGCGGCGGGGGAATTTTCGTTTCAGCGTTTAGTGCTTCTCGCGCGGAATACCGTACTGCAGGCTCAGCATGGTGGTGGCCCAGATCAGGAACACCGCACCAAGGGCGAGCAGCCATAGCTGCCAGAAGGCAATGCCCAGGCCGAGCACGCAGATCGCCATCGCCATCGTGAACGGCCAGATGGAGCTCGGGGAGAAGAAGCCGAGCACGCCGGCGCCGTCTTCGATCTCCGCCTCTTCCCAGTCCTCCGGGACGATGTCCATGCGGCGCTCAGTGATGCTGAGGTAGCCGCCCAGCATGAAGGAGAAGACGGTGGCAAGTACGAGGCCGACCGAGCCGATCCACTCGATACCGAACAGGTACGCGTCCTCGCCGATCCACGTCGTAGCGAGGATGTAGAACACGGCCATCAAAGCAAGGAAGGTGCCGATGGCGTAGAAAACCTTTGATCCAGTTCCCATGGCTTCGCTCTCTCTTTCTTAAACGTTCGCGTTCGGGTCGACAGTGTTGTTGCCGTCGCGGGTCGCATCGCGCTGGGTGACGAACGGACGGGTGGAGGTTGCGTACGGATCCTCGCCGATGGACTTCAGTGCCTCGGAGTTCGGTGCGTCCGGGTTGTCGCGGCGGAACTGGATGTACTGCTCGAACTTCTCCGGGCTCACGGCGCGGACCTCGAAGTTCATCATCGAGTGGTAGGTGCCGCACATCTCGGCGCAACGGCCGACGAATGCGCCTTCCTTCTCAATGCGCTCGATCTGGAACGCGCGCTGCTGCTGGTTGTTCTCCGGGTGCGCGTAGACGTCGCGCTTGAACAGGAACTCCGGAACCCAGAACGCGTGGTTCACGTCGCCGGAGGCGAGGCGGAACTCGATCGCGGTGTCGGTCGGCAGCACCAGCACCGGCACCTCTTCGGTGGAGCCGATGGTCTCAATCTCGTTGAAGTTGAGGTAGGACTGGTCGCCCATGGAGGTGCCGTGAATCGGGTTCGCGTTGTGCATGTCCTCCGGGTCGTACTTAGTTTTCTCGGCGAGCGCCTGACGCTCGGAGTCCAGACCGTCGTAGTCCTTGCCGTCCTCGGTCAGGTCGCCGGCAACGTTGGCGTAGCCGAACTTCCAGTTCCACTGGTAGCCGGTGACGTCCACGGTCACCTTCGGATCCTTGTCCAGGGCGGTGGTCTTCGTCTGCGCCTGGACGGTGAAGAAGAACAGCACCATCACGATGATGATCGGCACGACGGTCAGCCCCAGCTCGAGGCCGATGTTGTACTGCGTCTGGCGCGGGAACTCGCCGGCGCCGCTCTTCGCGCGGGCCTTAGAGTTCCAGCGGACGATGGCCATGATGAACAGTCCCCACATGATGATGCCGATAATCCAGGCGGCAACCCAGGTCCAGACCCAGAAGTTGTACATCTGGGTGCCCTCCGGGGTGACCGGGTCCGGCCAGCCCATGTCGAGGATGTTTGCGACCGCCTCCGGCGCAGCGACGTCACAGCCAGCGAGCCCGAAGCTGCCGAGCAGGAGCGCTGCCGCGACGCCGGCCTTCTTGGCGAAACCGCGGTTTACTTCCTTATCCACGTGTGTCTGCCTTCCTGTCCACACTAAAAACACTGAATGCCCATGTTCGTGACAGAACATTCCTACGGGGTCAGAATAGTTCATCCGGCATAGCCCGTCGGAATCTAGAAAGTGGGGGTTGCGGTGGGCGCCGGAGGAACGTCGATAAGCAAGTGCTTAGCGACGATAAAGCTTCGCCCGGCAGACGAAGCCGTGAAAAAGTTCATCCTTAAGTTGGCCCCCTTATGGGGCACGGCGAAAGTTGGGCGGTTCCGGTTCACGAAAACCGGGTGCCAAACCTTATTGTTGAGGGGACTTCCCGCCGCGTGAAAACGGCGCACCTTATATATACGGAGAGGTTTGAGTATGTGTGGCCTTCTTGCCCTGCTTACCGCGGACGCAAACGCAGCCAAGTTCGTTGATTCTGTCGAGCGCGCCCTGCCGTGCATGTACCACCGCGGCCCGGACGCCGCCGGCACCTGGAACGACGACAGCGCCGTGTTCGGGTTTAACCGCCTGGCCATCATCGACATCGAGCACTCCCACCAGCCGCTGCGCTGGGGACCGGCGGACAACCCGGAGCGCTACGCGCTGACGTTCAACGGCGAGATTTACAACTACATCGAGCTGCGCGAGGAGCTGCAGGCCGCCGGCTACACCTTCAACACCAGCGGTGACGGCGAGCCGATCGTTGTGGGATACCACCATTGGGGCGCGAACGTTGTCGAGCACCTGCGCGGCATGTTCGCCTTCGTCATCTGGGACACCGAAACGCAGACGATGTTCGCGGCGCGCGACCAGTTCGGCATCAAGCCGCTGTTCTACGCCACCACCGACGAGGGCACGGTCTTCGCCTCCGAGAAGAAGTCCATCCTGGAGATGGCGCCGGAGCTCGGTCTAGGTCTCGACCTTGACCGCCGCGCGATCGAGCACTACGTGGACCTGCAGTACGTGCCCGAGCCGGAAAGCCTGCACAGGGAGATCCGCCGCGTCGAGTCCGGCTGCACCGTCACCTTGAAGCCGGGCGGGAAGGTGCACTCGGACCGCTACTTCAAGCCGCACTTTAGGTCCCAGCCGGTGCCGAAGGGCAAGGAGCAGGACCTCTACGACCGTATCGCGCGTGCGCTGGAGAACTCCGTGGAAAAGCACATGCGTGCCGACGTCACCGTGGGCTCCTTCCTCTCCGGCGGCATCGACTCCACCGCGATTGCCACCCTGGCGAAGCGCCACAACCCGAACCTGCTCACCTTCACCACCGGCTTCGAGCGCGAGGGCTACTCCGAGGTGGACGTGGCCGCCGAGTCCGCCGAGGCGATCGGTGTGGAGCACATTGTGAAAATTGTCTCCCCCGAGGAGTACGCGGACGCGATCCCGAAGATCATGTGGTACCTGGACGACCCGGTGGCGGACCCGTCGCTCGTGCCCCTGTTCTTCGTCGCGCAGGAGGCCCGCAAGCACGTGAAGGTGGTGCTCTCCGGCGAGGGCGCGGACGAGCTGTTCGGCGGCTACACCATCTACAAGGAGCCGCTGTCGCTCGCGCCGTTTGAGAAGCTGCCGGGCGCGCTGAACAAGGGGCTGAACCGGCTCAGCCGCGTGCTACCGGAGGGCATGAAGGGCAAGAGCCTGCTCGAGCGCGGCACCACCCCGATCGAGGACCGCTACTACGGCAACGCCCGCTCCTTCAACTTCGACCAGCTCCAGCGTGTGCTGCCGTGGGCGAAGCGCGAGTGGGACCACCGCGAGGTCACCGCCCCGATCTACGCCGCGTCCACCGAGATGGACCCGGTGGCCCGCATGCAGAACCTGGACCTGTTCACCTGGATGCGCGGCGACATCCTGGTCAAGGCCGACAAGATGAACATGGCCAACTCCCTCGAGCTGCGCGTTCCCTTCTTGGACAAAGAGGTCTTCGAGGTCGCCCAGACCATCCCGTTCGACCAGAAGATCGCCAACGGCACCACCAAGTACGCGCTGCGCAAGGCGATGGAGCAGATCGTGCCGCCGCACGTTTTGCACCGCAAGAAGCTGGGCTTCCCGGTGCCGATGCGCCACTGGCTCGCGGGCGACGAGCTCTACGGCTGGGCGCAGGACACCATCCGCGAGTCCCAGACCGACGACATCTTTGCCAAGGACCAAATCCTGGAGATGCTCAAGGAGCACCGCGACGGTGTTTCCGACCACTCCCGCCGCCTGTGGACGGTGCTGGCGTTCATGGTCTGGCACGGCATCTTTGTCGAGCACCGCATCGACCCGCAGATCGAGCACAAGGACTACCCGGTCCAGCTCTAGCGCAGCCATTTTCCGGCGAATCTGGCTGCCGGCATGACGGCTGCCTGGTTCAATGGTTTGCATGTCAACTGCACGGAAAGTCCTCATCGCAGTAGCCGGCGTCCTCGGCGCGCTGATACTTGTCGCCGTCGCCGCCGCGTTCGTCTACGGCCCCACCATGACCGCGAAGTTTTCGGGAACCGCGCGATTCTGGGGCACGGACACACCACGCCGCTACGCAAAGACAGTGTTGGATCTGTCGGAGGAGGGCATCTACGGCGACTCCGAGGAGTTCCGGGCCGCGCGCGCCGCAGCCGAAGATGCGGTTCAGGGGGCATCTTCGCGTGACGACGTCCGCTCCGCCCTCAACGATGCCGTGAAGGCTGCCGGCGGCAAGCACTCCAAGCTCATCGAGCCTGGTGCCGAGCAGGACAACGCAAGTGAAGCGGACACCCGCTCCCCGTCTGTGAATGTCAAAGACGGCGTGGCCTGGGCGACGGTGCCCGGTGTGGGCCGCCACGACGACGGCCAGCATTACGCCGACACGCTTGCCAAGGGGCTGGCTGCCGCTCGCGACGGCGGTGCCTGCGGCGCGGTGGTGGACCTCCGCGGCAACGACGGAGGCGACATGGGGCCGATGCTCGCCGGGGTCTCTCCCCTACTGCCGGACGGCACAGCACTGGAGTTTGTCTCCAACGCGTACTCCAGCCCCGTGACGATCGAGGGCAACGGGGTGCGCGGCGGCGGTAGTCCGACGACTACCTCCGGCGGCAAGTGGGACGCGCCGGTCGCAGTGCTTGTCGACGGCGATACCGCTTCCTCCGCCGAAGCGACCATGCTGGCGTTCCGAGGCTTGGACCACGCCAAGAGTTTCGGCACCCCGACAGCCGGCTACGCCTCAGCCAACATGGTCTACGACTTCCCCGATGGCAGCGCACTGATGCTGACCATTGCGAAAGATAAGGCACGCACCGGCGAAGTTTTCTCCGAAGACCCGATCCAGCCCGATGAGCCCGGCGGCGAAGACGCAGCCCTCGCGTGGCTCGCGGCCGAGCACAGCTGCGCATAAGACGCGAAAAAGCTCCGCACTGTGTGACGGTGCGGAGCTTTAGTCGTCGATAAGCACGAAGTGCTTAGTTGAAGCTGTCGCCGCAGGCGCAGGCGGAACCCGCGTTCGGGTTATCGATGGTGAAGCCCTGCTGCTCGATGGTGTCCGCGAAATCGATGGTGGCGCCCATGAGGTACGGCACGCTCATCTTGTCCACGACCAGGCGCACGCCGCCGACCTCGTCGGCCTTGTCGCCGTCCAGGTCACGGTCGTCGAAGTAGAGCTGGTAGCGCAGGCCGGCGCAGCCGCCCGGCTGGACAGCGATACGCAGGGACAGGTCGTTGCGGCCCTCCTGATCAAGCAGGGCCTTCGCCTTCGCAGCGGCGGCCTCGGTGAGGTTCACGCCGGTGGTAGAGGTGGGGGCAGTCATTGCAGTCTCCTTCGTGCCTCGACTCAAGTCTTTCGATGTGGAGTGGCGCCCATGCTACGCGCCACTGGCCATGCACAGTGCAACCGGTAGGCGTGCCGGGTTATTCCACTCCCGCACGCGGGCCTTGTAGCCTAATGAGCGTGAAACTTCCCTGGCAGAAAACCGAGCAGAGCGCAGACGCGGCGCAGGGCTCGACGAAGGTCGAGTTGCCTGAGGCCGACAAGGCTGTCACCACGGCCGAGGCCGAGCAGACGGGGGAAAAGCTCCCTAAGGGCTACACCCCGCCGAAGGGCCGCCCGACGCCGAAGCGCATCGACCAAGAGATCAAGCGCGGCGTGGTGCGCGACCCGAACGCCGCCACCCCGGCGCAGATCCGTCAGCGCGAAAAAGAGCTGAAGAAGACCATGTCCAAGGAGGAGTGGAAGGCGCACAAGAAGCAGGTGCGGGAGGAAAACCGCGCCCGCAACCGCGAGATCCAGGCCCGCATGGACGCCGGCGACGAGCGCTACCTCACCGAGCGCGACCGCGGCGAGGTGCGCGGGTTCGTGCGCGACTGGGTGGATTCCAAGCGCTTCTTCAACAACTACGTCATGCCGGCCGCGCTGGTGCTTTTGCTGATCATGCTGATCGGCACCTGGCTGCCGCGCGTGTCCGCGGTACTGTCGCTGTTGAGCCTGCTGTTTATGCTGACCATCTTCATCGAGGGCTTCATCATCGGCATCCGCGCCAACCGCGCGGTGCGCGAGAAGTTCCCAGAGGCCGACACCGGCTTCGGCCTGGGCATGTACGCCTTCTCCCGCGCCACCCAGCCGCGCAACTGGCGCACCCCGAAGCCGCGCGTGGCCGTGGGCGAAAAGGTCTAGGCCATGCAGTTTCCGCCGGTTGACGCCCCGAAGCAGTCCCACGGCCACGCCGTCGCCGACGCGTTGGCAGGCTCTGCCGCGGGGCTGGCGCTGGGCAGGCTGGGCTCTCTGGCGTCCAGGATCGCCTCGGTGCAGGGCAAAGACGTCCCCGCCCCGTTCGCCCGCCCGCGCGTGGTGGTCGTGGCGGGCAAGCACGGCGTTGCCGCGCGCGGCGTGTCCGCGTGGACCGACGACGCCGGCGACGTGCAGGCCGAGCAGCTGCGCGCCGGCGGCGGCCCGGCCCACGCCGCGGCACGCCTGGCGGGTGCGACGTTGCGCTTCATCGGCGACTACCTGGATTCCCCCACCGGTGCCATCGATGTGGAGCCCGCCACCTCCCCCGAGGTGTTCGACGCCGCCCTCGCCGCCGGCGCCGAGGTGGCGGACAACGAGATCGATTCGGGCGCGGACCTGATCATCCCCGGCGACATCGGGGTGGGCAACACCACCGTCGCCGCGGCGGTCTACGGCGTATTCACCCGCACCGAGCCGGTGAAGGCCATCGGCCGCGGCTCCGGCATCAACGACAAGGTGTGGAAGATCAAGGTCGCCGCGGTGCGCGACGCGATGTTCCGCGTGCGCGGCTTCCGCGAGGACACCGAGCGCGTCTGCGCCGAACTGACCGGCCCGGACTTCGCGTTTTTGGTCGGGCTGATCGCCCAGTCCGCCGCGCGCCGCACCCCGGTGCTCATCGGCGAGGCCTACCCTGCCCTCGCCGCCTACGTGGCCGAGCGGCTCGCCCCCGGCACGAAGGACTGGCTCATTGCCGGCCAATCCACCACCGAACCGGCCCATGCCGGCTGCCTCGAGGCACTCAATCTCACGCCGGTGCTGGCGCTGGAAATGAAAACGGGCCAGGGCGCAGGGGCCCTGGCCGCGCTTGGTCAGCTCAACCTCGCCGCTGAGTTGGCGGGTGAGGTGCTGGCCGAAGGTGCGTCGATAGGCAATTAGCTCTCGATGAGCACGGTGTTCCAGCCGTGGGTGTCCTCCGCGTCGCCGGTCTGGATGCCGCGCAGGCGCTCGCGCATGGCCATGGTGATCTCGCCGGCCTCGTTGTTGTTCACCGTGAATTCGCCCTCGTTGGACTTCACGGTGCCCACCGGGGTGATCACGGCCGCGGTGCCGCACGCCATGGTCTCGGTGATCGTGCCGTCGGCAACGCCGGAGCGCCACTCTTCCACCGTGATTTTGCGCTCCTCGGTGGAGTACCCCAGGTCCTCGGCCACCTGCAGCAGGGACTTGCGGGTGATGCCCGGCAGCAGCGAACCCGACAGCGCGGGGGTGATGATCTTCGCGTCCGCGTCCGAGCCCTCGACGAACATGAGGTTCATGCCGCCCATCTCCTCGATGTACTTGCGCTCGATGGCGTCCAGCCAGACCACCTGGTCGCAGCCCTTCTCCGCCGCCTGCTGCTGCGCGAGCAGGGAGGCGGCATAGTTGCCGGCGAACTTCGCATCACCCGTGCCGCCGGGGGCCGCGCGGACATAGTCCTCGGAGATCCAGACGCTCACCGGCTTGATGCCACCGGAGAAGTACGCGCCGGCCGGCGAAGCGATGATGTAGAAGCTGTAGCTCGAGGACGGCTTCACGCCCAGCGTCTTCTCCGTGCCGATCATGAACGGGCGCAGGTACAGCGACGCCTCGCCGCCAGCTTCCGGCACCCAGGCCTTGTCAATGTCCACGATCTGGCGCACCGCCTCCAGGAAGACCTCCTCCGGCAGCTCCGGCATGGCCATGCGCGCAGCGGAGTTGTTCAGGCGCTTCGCGTTCTGCTCCGGGCGGAACGCGGTGATGCTGCCGTCCGCGTGGCGGTAGGCCTTCAGGCCCTCGAAGATGGCCTGGCCGTAGTGGAACACGTTGGATGCCGGATCCAGCGAGATCGGCTCGTAGGCGCGCACCTGCGCGTTGTGCCAGCCTTCGTCCTCGGTCCAGTCGATGGAGACCATGTGGTCCGTGAACTGCTGGCCAAACGCCGGGTCTTCGAGGATCTTCGCGCGCTCCGCGTCGGGGGTGGGGTTCGCGGTGGGGGTGATTGTGAATTCGATCTCAGCCATACGGACCAGGGTACTCCCCTTATTCAGTACCCTCACAGGGTGTAATTGCCCGCACAACGAAAGGACATCCATGGCCTTCGACATCAGCCTCCCCGCCCGCGGCACCACGGTGCGCACAACGCTTGGCACCACTGCCCCGGAAGGTGCGGCGCTGCTTATCCCCGTCGCCAACGGCGAGGACGGCATCGAGGTCCCGGTCACCGCACTCGCCCCGAAGGGTTTGCTGGAGGCGCTGGTTGCGGTCGGTGCCAAGGGCACCGAGGGCGAGGTGACGCGTCTGCTTATCGACGGCTCCCTGGTCACCGCATTCGGCCTCGGCGACGCCGCCGAGATCGATGACGAAGCCGTCCGCCGCGGCGTCGGCGCGGCCGCGCGCGCGTTGAACGACGTGGAGCGCGCCGCCATCTCCGCCGAGTTCGGCGTCGCCCCCGTGGTGGAGGGCCTGCTTTTGGGCGGCTACACCTACACCGGCCTGAAGTCCCAGGCAGAGGTGCTAGACGACGAGAACACCGACGCCGAAACGCCGCAGACCACCGAGGTCACCGTCGTCGGCGCCGACGAGGCCGAGTACAACGCCGCCGTGATTGTCGCCGAGTCCGTGAACCTGGCGCGCGACCTGGTCAACACCCCGGCGAACTACCTCTACCCGGAGTCCTACGCCGGCGTCATGGGCGAGGTCGCCCAGGCTGCCGGCCTGGACATCGAGGTGCTCGACGAGGCCGCGCTGGAGCAGCAGGGCTTCGGCGGCATCCTGTCCGTGGGCCGCGGCTCCTCGCGCCCGCCGCGCCTGGTGCACCTGACCTGGGCGCCGTCCGGGGCATCTCAGAAGGTCGCGCTGGTGGGCAAGGGCATCACCTTCGACACCGGCGGCATTTCGCTGAAGCCCGGCTCCGGCATGGAGGACATGATCTCGGACATGGGCGGCTCCGCAGCCCAGCTCGCCGTCATCGCCGCGGCGGCGCGCCTTGAGCTGCCGGTGCGCGTCGACGCCTGGCTGCCCTTGGCGGAGAACATGCCGTCCGGCACCGCCACCCGCCCGGGCGATGTAATCACCCATTATGGCGGCATCACCAGCGAGGTCATCAACACCGACGCCGAGGGACGCCTCGTACTTGCCGACGCCATCGCCCGCGCCTGCGAGGACGCCCCCGCCTACCTCATCGAAACGGCCACGCTCACCGGCGCGCAGTTAGTGGCGCTGGGCAACCGCACCGCAGGCGTGATGGGCTCCGATAAGTTGCGCGACCTCATCGCCGAGACCGGCCGCGGCGTGGGCGAGCAGGCCTGGGCCATGCCGCTTCTGGAAGAGCAGGAGGACGAGCTGAAGTCCCCCATCGCCGACATCCGCAACACCCACAACGCGCGCACCGGCGGCATGCTGTTTGCGGGCCTGTATCTGTCCCGCTTCGTGCCGGAGGACGTCGAGTGGGCGCACGTCGACGTCGCCGGGCCCGCCTGGAACGGCGGCACCCCCTACGGCTACACCCCGAAGCGTGCCACTGGCGCGCCTGTGCGGACGATTGTGGAGACGTTGTCGCGCCTCGTCGATAAGCAATAGCTTTTTACGCCCCGGCGCTCGCAAGATCTGACAACAGCCCTACATTTCCGCAGTTCGCCACGGGCCGAATTCGGCAGCGCTTTGTGTCAAGTGGTTGTGAACAGTTTCTGGTTCAGGCGACGGTAAGTGTGGGTGATTGTGGGCGGGTTTTGGTGGTTGTGCGGATGATGGTGACCTCTTTGGGTAGTCCGGTCGGTGTTTTGGGCATTGCGGTGATGAGTCCGGCTTCGAGTGCGGCACGTGCTGCGTTGATGCGGTTGGTTTCGTATTGCTTCCAGGTACCGTCGAGCACGCTTTGCGGGGTGTAGCCGTTGATGCCGCTGTGGGGCCGGTTGTTGTAGTGCCTGGTAAAGCGGGCTACCCATTGGGTGGCGGCGTCGATGTCGGCGAAGGCTTTCGGGTAGTACGCAAATCCCTTCATGGTGTGGAACAGTGACTCCATCTGGGGGTTGTCGTTGCTTGTTGCCGGCCGGCTAAACGATGCGTCAACGTCGTGTTTGGCGAACACTCGCTTTAAGGCGTTGCTTCGCATAGCTGCCCCGTTGTCGGAGTGCACGGTTTGCACTGTGGGGTAGCGCGTCAAGATGTCGTCGAAGAGTTTGGATACACCGCGTGCGTCTTCGCGGTGGGTGACCAACGTGCCGATCACGGCGCGTGAGTACAGGTCGATGATGGTGTGGCAGGCGTAGTTTTCGTTGACGAACGGGCCAGGCAGGAATGTGATGTCCCAGCACAGCACTTGTGCTGGTGCAGTAGCGACGACATGTGGTGGCTGGTTGTTGCCGCGTTTCGACCTGCGTTTGGTGCGAGTGCAGTTACGGTGCTTCAACAGTCTGTTGTGCTTGCGGGCGATGCGGTAGAAGCTGCTCAAACTGGCGACGTAAACGCCGTGGTTATAGGCGTTGTAGAACACATCGTCCACGCTCGATTGCGGGTTGGCGTCCAGCTGGGCGAGGATCTTATCGACGTGTTCCTGTGTGAGCCGGGCGATGTTGCGTTCGTGGTGGGCAATCGGGTTGGCGGTTTTCGGCCGCGGGTTGGATTCGTAGTAGATCCGGCTGCGGCTGACTCCCAGCAACACACACGCCCGGGAAGTGGAGTGGCCTAATCCGACAAGGGCGTCGATGAGTCGTTGTTCTTCTTGTCGACCAGCTTCATAGCGTCGCGTTTCGTCTTCGGATAGGCGTTTTCCTCCGCGTCGTAGTCCACGCCAGGAAGATCGGGCATGGACGCTAAAGCTTTTCCCAACACATCACTGGTTTTGACCCATTTATCCAGTTCTTGTTCTTGCCGGGTGAGTTTGCGGTTGGCTTTGGCGAGTTCTTTTTTCAACCGTTCGTTTTCCCGAATCATCGCCTCAACCTGGCGACGTGACTGCGTGAGGTCATCTGAGGTGCGTTTTCCCACTGTTCCTGCCTTTCGTTTATGCGTGTAATGCGCGATCGACCCGTCTGCGACCATGGTGGCCCACCGCAGCACTGTCCGGTGGCACAGATCATGCCTGGCGATAAACGCCTCCTTTTCACCGTAAGGAAGCGAAAGGTAGCGCTGCACCAGCGACGTCACCGCCGCGGCGTCGAGCACCGCTGGCAGTTCCTCGTCGCCGACCGACGCTGCCTTTTGCTGCGCGCAGGTCAAAAGCCCAAGCTGTTGGCCCCACCGAAAGATCTTGGCTCCATACAGCCCATGGCGATCAAGCCAGATACCTTTCGCCCCATACGGCAACTGGCGATAGATCGTGACCATCTGTCGCTTCTGAGCGGCAGTAAAATCCAACCCCCGCGAATACGGCTGGCACGCTGTAAACACAACCGCGCCAGCCTGCGGCATAACCAGGTCATCCTCGTCGAGGACCTCGCCAGGAGACAGCACCGTCACCGCAAGGGACAACACATCATCAGCGCGAAGCCTCCGCCTGGGCAGGCGACCGCTTCGAACCTGTTGACCACCGACCGAAGCTGCCTCGGACAGCACGTCCGGCTCCGGGATCAACACTGGAACATCGAGCAAAGTCATGAACAAAACCTCCTACGGATCGTTGTTCACAACCAGCCTGACAGAGAGGGCAGAATGTCAACTTTTACGAGGTTGTCCGCAATGCGGAGCCCGCAAACGGCGTCTTTTGTACGAATCAACAACGCCCCGGCGTTTTCCCAGGTGGGAAACCAGCACGCCGGGGCGTTTTGTCGATTCGTACAAACTAGCCGTAGGGGTTTTCGCCGCGCTCGAACCGGGCGCGGCGCTGCTTTTGCTCCTCGCGCTTGCGCAGGATGCGCTCCTGCTCGATCTTTTTGCGCATGCGGTCGGGATAGCCGGTCTCCTCGACGTCGTAGAGCATGATGCTCAGCATGTCGGCCACCTGGTCGATGCCCTTGGGCCCGCCGATGCGGCGGCGGGTGTAATTGCCCTTTTCGTCGACGAGGACGACAGACATCTCGTTGACCATCGTTTCCGGCTCGACAAAACCCTCCACATACGCACGGCCGACGACCCAGTCGCGCAGGTACTGCGCATCGTCGGCGCGAATCGTCTCCCCCGGCGCGCGCGGCGGTTTAAACGTCGTGGACTTCTTGCCTTTGCCGAACAGGTTGAACACGTCACACATCATACGGTGCACCTGGGGCAGAAAAGGTCACCCCTTGGGCGACGTGCGGGGCGTGTTACAGGTACGCTTTGTGCCTGTATAGCTTCCAACGTTTCAATGAGGAGACTTAAGAAATGGCGCACTCAGTTGAGATGCCCGAGCTGGGCGAATCGGTCACCGAAGGCACGATCACCACGTGGCTGAAGGAAGTCGGCGACACGGTCGAGGTGGACGAGCCGCTGCTCGAGGTCTCCACCGACAAGGTCGACACCGAAATCCCGTCCCCGGTCGCAGGCGTGATCCTGGAGATCAAGGCCGACGAGGACGACACCGTTGAGATCGGCGACGTGATCGCCATCATCGGCGACGAGGGCGAGGAAGCAGACTCCTCCTCCGAAAAGAAGGAAGAGCAGGCCGAGGCTGAGGAGCCGGCCGAGGAGAAGGCTGAGGCGCCGAAGAAGGACGACAAGCCGGCCAAGAAGGCCTCCGGCGACGCCACCGACGTTGAGATGCCGGAGCTGGGCGAGTCCGTCACCGAGGGCACCATCACCACCTGGCTGAAGGAAGTCGGCGACGAGGTTGAGGTCGACGAGCCGCTGCTCGAGGTCTCCACCGACAAGGTCGACACCGAGATCCCGTCCCCGGTCGCGGGCACCCTGATCGAGATCCTGGCTGAAGAGGACGACACCGTCGAGGTCGGCGATGTCATCGCCCGCGTCGGCGACGCTGACGCTGCTGCGGCTTCCGACGACGCCGATGAGGCCGACGACGCAGAGGCCGAGGAGCCGAAGGAAGAGAAGGCCGAGCCGAAGGAAGAGAAGAAGGCGGAGCCGAAGAAGAGCTCCGGCGCAGGCACCAAGGTTGAGATGCCGGAGCTCGGCGAGTCCGTCACCGAGGGCACCATCACCACCTGGCTGAAGTCCGTCGGCGACATGGTCGAGGTCGATGAGCCGCTGCTCGAGGTCTCCACCGACAAGGTCGACACCGAGATCCCGTCCCCGGTTGCCGGCACCATCCTGGAGATCCTCGCCGAGGAGGACGACACCGTCGAGGTCGGCGATGTCATCGTGATCATCGGCGATGCCGAGGCCGCCGTCGAGGAAGACGACGCCGACGAGGCTGAAGATGCCGAGGCGCCGGCCGAGGAGAAGGCTGAAGAGAAGCCGGAACCGAAGGAAGAGAAGAAGCCGGAGCCGAAGAAGGAAGAGCCGAAGGCCGAGAAGGCTGAGTCCAAGAACGCTTCCGCCAAGGTGAACAACGGCGACAACGTCCCGTACGTCACCCCGCTGGTGCGCAAGCTCGCCGACAAGCACGGCGTGGACCTGAACACGGTTGAGGGCACCGGCGTCGGCGGCCGCATCCGCAAGCAGGACGTCCTGGCCGCTGCCGAGGGCGGCAAGGCCGAGGGCGCATCCGCTTCCGCGTCTGCGACGAAGGAGCAGGCGGACGCCCCGAAGGGCCCGCGCGCAAACTGGTCCACCAAGTCCGTGGATCCGGCGAAGGCGGAGCTCATCGGCACCACCCAGCGCGTGAACCGCATCCGCGAGATCACCGCCGCGAAGATGGTGGAGTCCCTGCAGACCACCGCGCAGCTGACCCACGTGCAGGAGGTCGACGTGACTCGCGTTGCGGAGCTGCGTAAGAAGGTCAAGCCGGCATTCGTCGAGAAGCATGGCGCAAACATCACCTACCTGGCCTTCTTCATCAAGGCCACGGCAGAGGCGCTGGTGTCCCACCCGAACGTCAACGCCTCCTACGACGCTGACGCGAAGGAGATAACCTACCACTCCGACGTCAACATCGGCATCGCTGTGGACACCCCGATGGGCCTGCTGGTACCGGTGATCAAGCAGGTGCAGGACATGAACCTGGCCGACATCGCGAAGGCGATCACGGACCTTGCGTCCCGCGCGCGCGACAAGAAGCTGCGTCCGGACGATCTGTCCGGTGCGACCTTCACCGTGACCAACATCGGTTCCGAGGGCGCGCTGCTGGATACCCCGGTGCTGACCCCGCCGCAGGCCGGCATCCTGGGCACCGCCGCGATTGAGAAGCGCCCGGTCATCGTGACCGAGGACGGCATCGACTCCATCGCGATCCGCCAGATGTGCTACCTGCCGTTCACCTACGATCACCAGCTGATCGACGGTGCGGACGCGGGCCGTTTCGTAACCACGATCAAGGACCGCATCGAGCAGGGCGATTTCGAGGCTGATCTCGACATCTAGCCCCGGAATGCGCTGAACCCGGCACCGTCTTTCGGTGCCGGGTTTCGTCGTTTTTGGCATAAAGTGGCGGTATGGCTGACACGTTCAAATCATTTCGTAACTCCACCGACCACTTCATGCGCGAGGCCCTCGGCGGCCTTGTCGCCGCGCACCCCTGCGCCGAGTGGCACGACGAGGGCTTCGTGGGGCTTTTGCTTGACGACGCCACCAAAGGCGAACCCCGAGTAGCCGTCATCTCCGGCGGCGGATCGGGCCACGAACCGATGCACGCCGGTTTCATCGGTGCCGGCATGCTGGATGCGGCCTGCCCGGGTCTGCTGTTCACCTCCCCCAACGCGGTGCAGATCGGCGCGGCCACGGAGTGGGCCAACCGCGGCGCGGGCGTGGTGCACGTGGTGAAGAACTACACCGGCGACGTGATGAACTTCACCGTGGCGGGAAACCACGCCGACGCTGAGGTGGCGCAGGTGCTGGTGGACGACGACGTGGCCACCGAGATCGACAACGACGACTCGCCGGGCCGCCGCGGCACGGGTGCCACGGTGATCGTGGAGAAGGTCGCCGGCGCTGCGGCTGCGCGCGGCGACGACCTGCAGGCGGTGGCGGAGGTTGCCCAGCGCGCGGCGGATCAGTCCCGCAGCATGGCGGTGGCGCTGCAGCCGGGCCACTCCCCGACCTCGGACCGAGCGACGTTCGACTTGGGCGAAGGCCAGATCGAGATCGGCGTGGGCATCCACGGCGAGCCGGGCGTGGAGCGCCGCGACATCGCCGGCGCGCAGCTCACAGCCGCAGCCCTGGTGGAAGAGCTCCTGGATGGCATCCTCTCCTCGCTGCGCGACGCCGGCGTTGAGGGCGAGGACGTCATGCTGTTTGTCAACGGCCTGGGTGGTACGAGCCAGCTCGAGCAGGACCTGGTCTTCGGCGAAGCGCTCAAGCAGCTGACGGAACGGGGGCTGAAGGTGCGCCGCGGGATGCGCGGCACGCTGGTGACCTCGCTGAACATGGCGGGCATTTCGCTCACGCTCACCGTGGTCGACGACGAGCTGATCCAGCTCATCGACGCCGACACCGCCGCGCCCGCCTGGCCCGGCACCGTTGCGGACCCCGAGTACGCGGATGCGCGCATGGTCGACGACGAAACCCAGCCGGATTCCGGCGAGGAGAATGCGTGGCTGACCGGCTTTGTGGAGCGCCTCGCCGCCAGCTACGACGACCTGACGGCCCTGGACCGGGAGGCCGGCGACGGCGACTTCGGTCAGAATATGGAGGCGGCCTTTGGTGACGTCGTCAGGCCTGTGCGGGGTGCGGATGCGGAGGTGTTGAACTTTTTCGCCCACCGCATGCTGGTGCGCGCCGGCGGCACCTCGGGTGCGGTGCTGGGCACGCTCTTCCGACAGATGGCGGACGCGTTCGAGGACGCCGGCGTGGATTCACGCGACGCGGACGGCGCCGCGTTTGCCGGGGCGCTGGCGGAGGGGCTTAAGCGCGGCGTCGACGCCATTACCGAGCTCGGCGGCGCGAAGGAGGGCGACAACACGCTCGTCGACGCTCTCGCACCGGCCGCCCGCGCCGCCAAGGACGCCACCGGCAGCGTCGACGAGGTGCTCGCGCACGTCTTCGCCCCGGCGGTCGAGGGCGCGAAGGCGACCCGCGGCATGCAGGCGAAAAAGGGCCGGGCGTCCTACCTCGGCGAGAGCGCGAAAGACGTGCCGGATCCGGGCGCGATCGCGGTGACGTGGCTGTTCGGAAACGCGGGTGTAGATGAGTTCTAAATCGGGCTTTCTGGGGCTGAGAAACAGCTAAGCTGTCGCGTGGTTATCACGACCCGATTTTCAAGGAGCCCCAGTTGGATTACATCTCCCGCCATATCGGCCCAGACCAGGCAGAACAGCAGAAAATGCTGGATGCCCTGGGTTACGATTCCATCGATGCGCTGATCAACGCCGCGGTGCCCTCCGGCATCCTGGCGGAGCAGCCGCTCGACCTGCCGGAGGCGCTGACGGAGTACGAGGCCCAGGACCGCCTGCGCGAGCTCGCAGACAAGAACACCGTGCTGCGCGCGTTCTACGGCCAGGGCTTCTCCTCCACCCTGACCCCGCCCGTGATCCGCCGCGGTGTGGTGGAGGACGCCGGCTGGTACACGGCGTACACGCCGTACCAGGCCGAGATTTCGCAGGGCCGCCTTGAGGCGCTGCTGAACTTCCAGACCATGGTGCAGGATCTGACCGGTTTGGACATCGCGAACGCATCGCTTCTCGACGAAGCATCCGCCGCCGCCGAAGCCGTCGGTTTGATGTCGCGTGTGGTGAAGAAGGGCCGCCGGGTGCTCCTAGATTCGCGCCTGCACCCGCAGGTGGTCAAGGTCGCTTCCGAGCGCGCCCGCGCGATCGACCTGGAGGTCGAGGTGGTCAACCTGGCCGAGGGCGTGGTCGGCGAGGACCTGGTCGGCGCGGTGTTCGCGTACCCGGGCACCGAGGGCGACATCGTGGACCCGCGCCCGGTGATCGAGGCGATCCACGAGCGCGGCGGCCTGGTCGCCGTCGACGCCGACATCCTGGCCCTGACGCTGCTTGAGTCCCCGGGCGAGTTCGGCGCGGACATCGCCATCGGCACCACGCAGCGCTTCGGCGTGCCGCTGTTCTACGGCGGCCCGCACGCGGCCTACATGGCGGTGCGCGAGAAGCTGCAGCGCCAGATGCCGGGCCGTCTGGTGGGCGTGTCCAAGGACGCCGAGGGCTACCCCGCCTACCGCCTGGCGCTGCAGACCCGCGAGCAGCACATCCGCCGCGAGCGCGCCACCTCCAACATCTGCACCGCGCAGGCGCTTCTGGCCGTCACGGCGTCGATGTACGCCGTCTACCACGGCCCAGAAGGGTTGACCGAGATCGCGCGCGCAGTCCACCAGCGCGCCGCAGACTTCGCGGCCTCGCTCGAGGCGGCCGGTGTGACGGTCAAGCACGCCGAATTCTTCGACACGGTGGCTGTGGAGGTTGCGGGGGCACCGGAGGTCGTCGCAAAGCTGGCGGATGCTGGCTACCTGGTCCGCGCAATCGACGAGACCACCGTCGGCGTCTCCTTCGGCGAGGACACCACCGACGCCGACGTCGAGGCGCTGCTGGCGGGCTTCGGGGCGAAGACCGCTGAGGGCGCCGCGCGCATCCCGGCGGCGCTGGAGCGCACCACCGAGTTCCTCACCCACGAGACGTTCAACCGCATCCACTCCGAGACGCAGATGATGCGCTACATCCGCGCGCTCGGCGACAAGGACCTCGCGCTGGACCGCACGATGATCCCGCTGGGCTCGTGCACCATGAAGCTCAACCCCACCGCTGGCCTGGAGGCGATCACCTGGCCGGGCTTCGCCAACGTGCACCCCTACACCCCCGACGAGTACACCGCGGGGTGGCGCGAGCTTATCGACGAAATCCGCGCCTGGCTCGTGGCAATCACCGGTTACGCCGAGGTGTCAGTGCAGCCGAACTCCGGCGCGACCGGCGAGCTGGCCGGCCTTCTGGCCATCCGCGCGTACCACGTGGCCAACGGCGACACCGAGCGCGACATCTGCCTCATCCCGGCCTCGGCACACGGCACGAACGCGGCGTCGGCGACGCTGGCGAACCTTCGCGTCGTGGTGGTGAAGACCGCCGACGACGGCTCGATCGACCTTGAGGACCTGGACGCGAAGCTGGAAAAGCACGCCGACGCCGTGGCCGCGATCATGCTCACCTACCCGTCCACGCACGGCGTGTACGAGGAAGACGTGCGCGTGGTCTGCGACAAGGTGCACGCGGCCGGCGGGCAGGTCTACATCGACGGCGCGAACATGAACGCCCTGACTGGCATCGCGCGCCCGGGCGACTTCGGCGGCGACGTCTCGCACCTGAACCTGCACAAGACGTTCACCATCCCGCACGGCGGCGGCGGCCCGGGCGTGGGCCCGATCGGCGTGGGCGAGCACCTCATCCCGTTCCTGCCGGGCGACCCGACCGCCGCGGACGGCGAGGGCGGCGTGCCGGTGACCTCCACCCTGTACGGCTCGGCGGGCGTGCTGCCGATTTCCTGGTCGTACATCGCCATGTCCGGTGCCGCCGGCCTGCGCAGCGCCACCGAACACGCCGTGCTGGGCGCGAACTACATCGCACGCGCGCTGAACGACTCCTACCCGGTGCTCTACACCGGCAACGACGGCCTGGTCGGCCACGAGTGCATTCTGGACCTGCGCGAACTTACCGACGCCTCCGGGGTCACCGCAGCCGATGTGGCCAAGCGCCTGATCGACTACGGCTTCCACGCCCCCACCCTCGCCTTCCCGGTCGCGGGCACGCTGATGGTGGAGCCGACCGAGTCCGAGGACCTGGCCGAGCTGGACCGCTTCATCGAGGCGATGCGCTCCATCCGCGCCGAGATCCAGGAGATCATCGACGGCGAAGTCGAATACGAGCAGTCCGTCGTGCACAACGCGCCGTTCACCGCCGCCAGCGTGATCCGCTCGGAATGGCCGTACGAGTTCACCCGCGAGAAGGCTGCCTACCCGGTTGCCTCGCTGGTGCACGCGAAGTACTTCCCGCCGGTGCGTCGCATCGACGAAGCCTTCGGCGACCGCAACCTCCAGTGCGCCTGCCCGCCGCCGGAAGCCTTCGACATCGAAACCGAATCCTAAGGAGAACCAATGCCACAGACCCCGCTGCATGCCACCCACGAGAAGCTCGGCGCCAGTTTCACCGACTTCAGCGGCTGGGAGATGCCGTTGAAGTACGGCTCGGAGCTGGAGGAGCACCGCGCCGTCCGCAACGACGTGGGCATCTTCGACCTGTCCCACATGGGCGAGATCACCGTCCAGGGCCCCGACGCCGCCGCGTTTTTGGACTACACCCTCATCTCCGACTTCTCCGCGCTGAAAGACGGCAAGGCGAAGTACTCCATGATCGTCGCCGAGGACGGCGGCATCCTGGACGACCTGATCACCTACCGCTTCAGCGAGAACCACTTCATGGTCGTGCCCAACGCCGCGAACACCGCCGCCGTGTGGGCCGCGTTTGAGGCCCGCAAGGGCGACTTCGACGTACAGCTGACCAACAATTCGGAATCGTTCGCGCTGGTTGCGGTCCAGGGCCCGCGTGCGCTCGAGGTGCTGGAGCCTTTGCTTAGCGACGACGCCTCCGCCCTGTCCTACTACTCCGGCGCGTGGATGACCCTCGACGGCGTGGAAACCTTCGTCGCCCGCACCGGCTACACCGGCGAGGACGGCTTCGAGCTGTTCTGCGCAAGCGATGACGCGCAGAAGGTGTGGGACGCCGTCATCGGCTCCGGCACCCCCTGCGGCCTGGCGGCGCGCGACTCGCTGCGCCTGGAAGCTTCGATGCCGCTCTACGGCCACGAACTGACCGCCGAGATCACCCCGGTGGAGGCCGGTATGGGCCGCGCGTTTGCCAAGAAGGAAGCGGACTTCGTGGGCAAGGACGCTTTGCTCGGCCGCGAGCCGAGCGTGGTCATCGCGGGTTTGACCTCCGAGCAGCGCCGCGCCGCCCGCGAGGGCGCCGAGGTCTTCCTCGCAAGCTCGGACGAGAAGATCGGCGTGGTCACCTCCGGCCAGCCGTCGCCGACGCTAGGCTACCCGGTCGCGCTCGCGCACCTGGACCCGCAGCACGCGGAAGAGGGCACGGAAGTGGAAATCGACATCCGCGGACGCCGTTACCCGTTTACTATTGCACCGACCCCGTTTTACTCCCGAAAGGACGCATAACCATGGAGCTGAAGCCGGACTTCTACTACTCCGAGGACCACGAGTGGATCAACGCCACCCCGGACGAGGCAGCAGGCAAGACTGTGCGCGTGGGCATCACCCACGTCGCCGCTGACCGCCTCGGCGAGGTCGTCTTCGCTGAGCTTCCGCAGGTGGGCGACACCGTCACCGCCGGCGAGACCTGCGGCGAGATCGAGTCCACCAAGTCCGTCTCCGACCTGTACTCCCCGGTCACCGGCACGGTCACCGCGGTCAACGAGGACATCGACGGCGCCTACGAGGCCATCAACAACGACCCGTACGGCGAAGGCTGGCTCTTCGAGGTGGAGGTCGAGGAGGTCGGCCCGCTGATGACCGCCGACGAGTACGCCTCCTCCAACGGCGTCTAAACCGGCGGGGACTAGGGTCTAAGGGTATGACTGCCCCACGCGACCCGTTTTTCCCCGCCGACAAATCCATCCGAGCCTCAGCCGCGCCCATTGACGTGCGCGAGCTGGGGCTCGTGGACTATCAGGAAGCCTGGGACCTCCAGGCAGACATTGCTTCTCGACGGGCCAAAGGCGAACTGCCGGACACAGTGCTAGTGCTCGAGCACCCCTCCACCTTCACCGCCGGCAAGCGCACGCAGCCGGAGGACATGCCCGACCCCGCCTACCCCGTGCCTGTGGTGCCGGTGGACCGCGGCGGGCGCATCACCTGGCACGGCGAGGGCCAGCTGGTGGTCTACCCCATCATCAAACTCGCCGAACCGGTGGACGTGGTCGACTACGTGCGCCGTCTCGAAGAGGCGCTCATCCAGGTCGTGCGGGACGCCGGGGTGACCACGGCGGGCCGTGTCGACGGCCGCTCAGGGGTCTGGGTGCCGGAGGAGACGAAGGCGGTGGACCCGGAGGCGTCGACACGCGAACGCAAAATCGCCGCCCTGGGCATCCGCATCACCCGCGGCGTGACCATGCACGGCCTCGCCCTGAACTGCAGCAACACCCTCGAGCACTACGAACACATCGTCGCCTGCGGCATCGACGACGCCGACGTGACCACCCTGTCGCTCGAACTCGGCCGCGACATCACCCCAGCCGATATGGCCGCGCCGATGGTGCGCGAACTCGAGCGCGCGCTGTCCGGCGAGCTGGTCGTGGCGGACCACACATTCGCCACACGACCGGACCCCTCGAAGGGTTTGACACGGAAGGTACGGTGAGAAGCGTGACTGTAGCACCAGAAGGCCGCAAGCTTTTGCGCGTTGAGGCGCGCAACTCCGAAACACCGATTGAGAAGAAGCCGCGGTGGATCCGCAACTCCGTCAAGACCGGTCCCGAGTACGAGGACATGAAGCAAAAGGTCAAGGGCGCGGGCCTGCACACCGTGTGCCAAGAGGCGGGCTGCCCGAACATCCACGAGTGCTGGGAGTCGCGTGAAGCGACCTTCCTCATCGGCGGATCCCGCTGCTCCCGCCGCTGCGACTTCTGCGACATCGCCTCCGGCCGCCCGGATCCCCTGGACCGCGACGAGCCGCGCCGCGTCGCAGAAGAGGTCAAAAGCCTCAACCTGAACTACTCCACCATTACCGGTGTCACCCGCGACGACCTCGACGACGAGGGCGCCTGGCTCTACGCCGAGGTCGTGCGCAAGATCCACGAGCTCAACCCGCACACCGGCGTGGAAAACCTCACCCCGGACTTCTCCGGCAAGCCGGACCTGCTCCAGGAAGTCTTCGAGGCCCGCCCCGAGGTCTTCGCGCACAACGTAGAGACCGTTCCGCGCATCTTCAAGCGCATCCGCCCGGCGTTCCGCTACGAACGCTCCCTCGACGTGATCCGCCAGGCCCGCGACTTCGGGCTGATCACCAAGTCCAACCTCATCCTGGGCATGGGCGAAACCCGCGAGGAAGTCCTCGAGGCGCTCCACGACCTGGTGGACGCAGGCTGCGACATCATCACCATTACCCAGTACCTGCGCCCCGGCCCGACCTACCACCCGATCGACCGCTGGGTGAAGCCGGAAGAGTTCATCGAGTACCGCGACGCCGCCTACGAAATGGGCTTCGGCGCCGTCATGTCCGGCCCGCTGGTGCGCTCCTCTTACCGCGCCGGCAAGCTGTACGTCGAGGCGATGGCCCACCGCGGCCTCGAGCTGCCGGAGAACCTGAAGCACTTGGCGGAGACGTCGCAAGGCGATACCGCCCAGGAAGCCTCCACCCTGCTGAAGAAGTACGGCGCATCCGCCGACCACCCAGTGGAGACCCGCTAGGGTCTTTGGCCCGCGTCTTAGCTGTGGCATACAGTTATGGCCATGGCTAAGACGCAGGACAAGGAAGCGGCGAAAGCCGCCAAGAAAGAACAGCGCGCCGCGAAGCGCGCCAAGGGCAAAGCAACCCGCTCCCAGCTGAAGCAGGCGTTCGACATCCAGCGCAAGCGCGACAAGGCGCTGATCCCCATCATGCTCGCCTGCGTGCTGGGCGGCGGGTTGCTGTTCTTCCTCCTCGGCCTGCTCATCGGTGCGAAGTGGTTCTGGCTGATCATGGGCCTGGTCCTGGGCGCTGTGCTGGCGATGTTCATCTTCTCCCGCCGCCTGGAAAAGTCCATGTACGACGAAGTCGGCGACACCCCCGGCGCCGCCGGCTGGACGCTGGAGAACATGCGCAACACGATGGGCATCGTGTGGCAGACCAAGACCGGCGTGCAGGCCAACACCCACATGGACACCGTGCACCGCGTGGTGGGCAACCCGGGCGTCGTGCTGGTCGGTGAGGGCAGCCCGAACCGCCTGAAGTCCCTGATGGCCAAGGAGCACAAGCGCGTGGACCGCCTGCTGGCGGGCGTGCCCATCTACGAGGTGTACGCCGGCGAGGGCGAAGGCCAGGTGCGCAACCGCGACCTGCAGAAGCACCTGCTCAAGCTGCCGAAGAACTACCAGAAGGACGAGGTGTACAACCTCGCCGCCAAGCTCGACGCGATGGATTCGCGCGGCCGCGGCGCCCAGGCGGCCGGCCTGCCGGGCGGCCCGCTGCCGAAGCAGGCGCAGAACATGGCGGGCATGAACCGCAAGATGCGCCGCATGCAGGAGCGCAAGGGCGGCAAGTGATCGAGCACAACCCCGGCATGGACGCCGAAGCGAACACCTGCCTTCGCTTCGGCGTCTTGCTGTTGTCCGCCGGCGCGTCCGGCTATCGCGTGATCCGCGCCGTGAAGCGCTGCGCGCGCTCGGTGGGCTTCGACGACGCCGACGTCATCGTCGGCTTCAACACCATCAGCTGCACGTTCCACCGGGGCGAGCAGTTCCGCACCGCGGTGTCCGACGTGCCGCTGCCGGGTGTCAACGCCTCGCGCATCGAGGCGCTGGAGACCGCGGCGCACTCGCTTTTGCAGAGCTACCGCACCCCCGAGGTCATCAACGCGGTGCTGGATGAGATCGAACGCATCCCCTCTCCACGCTGGGGCTTTCGCCTATCGACGCTCGCCGCCGGACTCGCCTGCGCCGGATTCGCAGTGCTGAACCAATTCGGGCTCGCCACCGCCGCGCTGGTGTGCCTGGCGGCGATGCTGGGCCAGCTCGTGCGCGCATTTTTGCACAAGGCGCACTTCAACCTGATCGGGATCACGATGGCGGCGTCGTTCGTCGCCTCGTCGGCGTTCCTGCTGCTCGACCGGGTGCTGCCGTTTGCCAGCGTGGTCTCCCCCGGTTTCATCGCCGCGGTGCTGTTTTTGATCCCCGGCTTCCCGTTGTTCACCTCGTTTGTGGACCTGGCGCGCTTCGACTTCACCGCCGGCATCCCGAGGCTGTTCTTCGCCCTCGAGATCATCGTGGTGATTATGCTGACCGTCTCCGTGGTGGCGATGCTCTCCGGCACTCCCCAGGCACAGACGGCGCCCGTGCCGAAGTCGGCGGAGTTTTTGGTTTCCGGCGCGCTGGCCAGCTTTGTCAGCGTGGGCTGCTTTGCGTTGCTGTTCAATTCGTCGAGACGCATGGCGCTCATCGCCGCCGCGCTCGGGATGGTGGCCAACGCCGCGCGCCTCGCATTGCTTGCGGACGGGGTGCGCTCCTACCTCGCCGCGTTCGTCGCCGCGCTGATCATCGGCATCGTCGGCGGGCTGCTGGGCCAGGTGGCGAAGGTGCCGCGCACCACCGTGACCATCCCGGCCGCCGTGGTGATGATCCCCGGCCCCGTCATCTACGCCGCGGTGCACAACTTCGCGGTCGGCGACATCATCAACGCGCTGTCGAAATTCACCGAAGTGTCCTTCGTGGTGCTGTTCATCGCCGGCGGGCTCTCCGTCGGACGCATGCTCACCGACCCGACCTGGGCGTTTTTCCGCTACATCGACTTCGACCACGAACTCGTCGGCGAGGAACGCCCCATCAACAACTAGGTGCGGATCACCGTCGTGGTGGTGGCGCGGTCGTGCATGCCGCGCCCGTCGGCGTCCACAAGCGCCGCCGGCAGCACAAAGCCCGTCAGGATCGTGCGCACCGCCGCGCGCCACAGCCCCACCGGGGCTTCCTTGTCCACGCGGGCCACACCCATGCCCAGTACGGCCATGCCCGGGGTGCGGGCGAACAGCCAGCCGCACACGATGCCCAGGACGATCCACAGCAGGTACGTCGCGGTGTAGCGGTCCCCCAACGCGGAGGTGTTCGCCGTGATCAGCGACGCCGCCACCGCGCACAACGCCCAGTCGATGAGCACCCCGCCCATGCGGCGCAGCACCGACGCCTGGGATCCCGCCCCTTCCTTCGGCATGCCTAAAAACTGCCCCGGGTACTCCGGCAGGGCATCCTCGCCGGAGAATTGGTTGGGGATTTCGGGACCGTCGTGCCAGGTTTGTCGTCGAGAAGCAGCCATGCCTCCGAAGCGTAGCGGGAGGTCCGCGTAGACTTGAAACCGCTTATGTCCGACACACAACGAGGAGTACCACCCGTGTCCTTCGACAACATCGAAGACGTCAAGAAATTCATCGCCGACGAGGAGGTGGAATTCATCGACGTGCGCTTCACCGACGTGCCCGGCATCGAACACCACTTCTCCATCCCGGCATCGATGTTCGATGAAGACGTGATGGAAGAAGGCCTCGCCTTCGACGGCTCCTCCATCCGCGGCTTCACCACCATCGAAGAATCCGACATGACCCTCATGCCGGACCTCGCCACCGCAAAGCTGGACCAGTTCCGCGGGTCCAAGACCCTGAACGTGAAGTTCTTCGTCAACGACCCGTTCACCCACGAGCCGTTCTCCCGCGACCCGCGCAACGTGGCCAAGAAGGCGGAGGAATACCTGCGCTCCACCGGCATCGCCGACACCTGCTCCATCGGCGCCGAAGCGGAGTTCTACCTGTTCGACTCCATCCGCTACGAGGTGGAGGGCCACGCCGCGTTCTACGAGATCGACGCCGCGGAAGGCTGGTGGAACCGCGGCAACGAGGTCGAGGCCGACGGTTCGCCGAACCTGGGCTACAAGAACCGCTGGAAGGGCGGCTACTTCCCCGTCCCGCCGTACGACAAGACCGTCGAGGTGCGCGACGCCATGGTGCGCAACCTCGCCGCCGCCGGCTTTGAGATCGAGCGCTTCCACCGCGAGGTGGGCAACGGCGGCCAGCAGGAGATCAACTACCGCTTCAACACCCTGCTGCACGCGGCGGACGACCTGCAGGACTTCAAGTACATCGTGAAGAACACCGCGACGCTGTACGACAAGACCGCCACGTTCATGCCCAAGCCGCTCGCCGGCGACAACGGCTCCGGCATGCACGCCCACCAATCCCTGTGGAAGGACGGCGAGCCGCTGTTCTACGACGAGTCCGGCTACGGCGGCCTGTCCGACATCGCACGCTGGTACATCGGCGGCCTGCTTGAGCACGCCGGCGCGGTGCTGGCGTTCACCAACCCGACGCTGAACTCCTACCACCGCCTCGTGCCGGGCTTCGAGGCGCCGATCAACCTGGTGTACTCGCAGCGCAACCGCTCCGCCGCGATCCGCATCCCGATCACCGGCGCAAACCCGAAGGCCAAGCGCATCGAGTTCCGCGCACCGGACCCGTCGGGCAACCCCTACCTCGGTTTCGCGGCGATGCTCATGGCGGGCATCGACGGCATCAAGAACCGCATCGAGCCGCACGCCCCGGTGGACAAGGACCTCTACGAGCTGCCGCCGGAGGAAGCCAAGGACATCCCGCAGGCACCGACGTCTCTCGAGGCCGCGCTCAAGGCCCTGGAGGCGGACCACGACTTCCTCACCGAAGGCGACGTGTTCACCGATGACCTCATCGAGACCTACATCAAGCTCAAGTACGACAACGAGATCACCCCGGTGCGTCTGCGTCCCACCCCGCAGGAGTTCGAGATGTACTTCGACTGCTAGGTTTGCATAGCCTGACCTGCAGTAAGGCAGGCCGAACTTCCTTGCGGGGGGTGACCGGGCCGGGCGATGATTGGGTCATGACTGATCTGCTGAACCGCCCCCACCCCGACTGCCCGGCTGATTGTCCGGGCACGGCGGAAGGTGGCGTCGATAGGCATGAGCCCGGCACCGGCGAGCGGCTGAACCGCCTGCGCGCGGCGGTGCTCGGGGCGAACGACGGCATCGTCTCCACCGCCGCCGTGGTCGTCGGCGTGGCGGGCGCGACGTCCGATGCGACCACGATCGCGATGTCCGGCTTGGCCGCGGTGATCGGCGGCGCGGTGTCGATGGCGCTGGGCGAATACGTCTCAGTGTCCTCGCAGCGCGACTCCGAGCGCGCCATGGGGATGTCCGAGGAGATGCAGGTCAACCCGTGGTCCGCGGGCATCGCATCCTTCCTGTCGTTCTTGCTCGGCGCCGCACTGCCCTTTGCGACGGCGCTGCTCGCCCCCGCATCCTGGCGCATCGCCGCGATTTTCGTGCTGACCCTGGTGGCGCTCGCGCTGACGGGCGCGCTGTCCGCGAAGCTCGGCGAGGCCCCGGTCGCCCGCTCGGTGACCCGCATCGTGGTCGGCGGCACCATCGCGCTGGCGGCAACGTTCGCCATCGGCTCGCTGTTCGGAGCGAACGTGGGTTAGAAACACACCGCGGTCCAACAGTGACCTGCCCAACCAGAACCCGACCGAATCGGCGCAAAACCGCAGGTCGGGTTTTGAGCTGCCGGGGCCGTTTTTGTGCAACGGGTCCCTCCCGGCGGGCCGCGCGAGCACCTTCCCAAAAAAGGGATTACCATGCGCTGAGTGACTGACAAGTTCCGCCAACTGCCACCGCCCGGCCCCGCGTGGGGCGGCAGCCTCATGGGCACCTCAATCGTGTCGCGATTGCTCGTAGAAATGGACCACCAGTTCTTCGCCGCCGTCTTCGCCGCGATCGCGTGCTTCATCCTCGTCGTGCTCGTGTACGGGTTCGCGCGCTACCGCCACCCCAGCTTCGAGCGCACCACCATGGCGGAATGGTCGATGTTCTTCATCGGCATCCTCGCACTGGGTGCCGCGCTATCCGGGCTTACCGACGAAGGCGTCTACCGCCTCATCGGCTTCTGGGTCGGAGCCCCCGTCACCGTCATCACCTGGGCTATCCAGCTCAGCCGCTTCGAGGGCGCGCCGAAGTTCACCTGGGGCCTGCCGTTGGTCGGCCCGATGATTTCCGCGTCGGTGGCTGGTTGGCTCGCCCGCGACTACGGGCAGTTCTACCACGTGCTCGGCACCGTGTTCTTCCTGATGTCCCTGTTCACCGCGGTGCCCACGTTCGCCCGCGTGTACTGGGCGGCGTGGCACGGGAAGGTGGACCTTTCAGGGCCGCTGTCGGCGACCGCATGGGTGCCGCTCGGCGTGATCGGGCAATCCACCACCGCGATGCAGATTTTGTTCCCCGGCACATTCTCCATCCACTACGGCTACGTCGCACTGGTGTTGGCCATCCCGCTGGGTATTTGGGCGATGTGGAACTTCTACCCCAATGTCGCGCGCTGGGTGGAGTACACACCTGCCTGGTGGGCGTGCACCTTCCCGCCGGGCACGGTGAGCATGGGCGGGCACCAGGTCGCGCTTGTCAACGGCTCGCACTGGCTGGACGTCGTCGCGTTGACGCTGCCGTTCCTGCTCATCGTGCACTGGTCGCTGTGTTCCGGCCGCTTCATCAGCTGGACGATAGAAGGCCGCCGGTAAAAACGGCATGCCAAATCGCCCGCCTTGTGGGGCGGGTTTTGGCGTTTCAGGGGTTAGTCGAAGAGCAGCTCCATGGCGCCTGGGGTGGTCATGGGGACGCGTGTGCCGTTGGGCGCGACCCAGTGGATGCGGGCGTTGGGGTTGTCGATGTAGCCGAACGGGCCTTGCCTGTTGTCGGCGTTGACCCCGTTGTGGAAGGGGCACAGTTCGGCGAGGTTGTCCATGTTGGTCATTCCCCCGTAGCGCCACGCATTGATGTGATGCGTCTGGGTGGTCTCTGCGGAGTGTTTGCAGTCGGGAAACGCACACGACGGGCAGAGCAGCTTCGACATGACCTTTTGCTTGGCGTTGGCGCAGCGCTGACCGTAGTACAGGTTGACTGGGCCTTCCTGGGGGTGGAACGCGGCGACTTCGAGTATGTCGCCGAATTCGTGCTCCATGTACTCGGCACCGGTCATGGTGGTGCCGTCGGTGCAGATCAGGGTGACTTCGTCGGCGTGGCCTGATTGGATGCGGGCCCAGTCGGCGATCGGCACCAGGATGATCGGCCGGAAGTTCGCCTTCGGCACGCCTTTGCCGTCGCGCAGGATGCCGATAAGCGTGTGGGCCATTTGGGCGGCGGCGGGGTCGTCGGCGTCGATGAGTTGGCGCAGCAGGTGCTCCAGGTCCGCGAGGTCGCGCTCGTTGTAGGTGAGGATCATGGTGCGCATGCCCGCTTTCGAGCGGCTGAACTTACACGAGGGTGGGGCGGGTTTGACGGGTTGTTTGATCAACCGTTTGATCCGCTTGGTCAACACCCGGTAGGAGCCGCGGTGGCGCACCAAATCCAACCTAATGCGCCAGCGTTCGGCGGCGCCTTCGACGGCGAGCAACTTTTTCTCGATGTGGACGAGCTGGTCCACAGGCAAGCCTTCCGCGGCGGCGAGTGCGTCGCGTTGTTTGCGGGTGAACTGGGTCGGCCCGTAATACGCGTGGTGCACCCGCGCCAGGTCGCGCACACGGCCAGACGATAGGCCGGCGGCCATGGCTACGTCGCGGTCGAAGTCGGCGAGCACGGCCACGCCTGCGGAAACAAAGTCAGTGAAGTTCATGCACCGAAAGCTAAGCCAGCGCAACCCCCAACACCAGACCCGCGGCGAATTGTGGATAACTGAACCTGAGAAATTCACAAAGCGCAGTTCACAGGGCCAAATTTAAATCTACGTCCGTCCCGTCTACGCGGCCGCGCGAGGTGAACTGCCACACTGTGGGCGTTGGAAGGCCGACGGGGCGCGGCCACGCCCCCACGTCCAAAGGCGTCGAAACGTCGACCACCGGGTTCGAGCCCCACTGCGCCAGCCACAGCGCACCGAACTCGGCCACGTCCGCGAACAGCATGTGCCGCCGCCAGTACCAGGCGTTCGTGTAGACTCCAGCTACTTCGACGCCTGCGGAGGAGAAGGAGTGGTGGGCGGAGCGGACGTCGAGAAGCGAAAGCCCCGCGGGGGACTCGACGTCGAGCCACAGAGGCAAGCGGCGGCCCCCGAGAACCTCGAGCGCGGCCGACACCTGCGCCGCAATGGTGGTCCCTTCGGAGGGGGCGCGCAGGAAGTGGTACGCCGCGGTCGCGAAAGGGGCGAACGACGAAAACGCAGCGTCCTGGTACGTGCCGTCGGTGGCGCGGGCGATGACGAAGTCGAAGCGGGAAACGTCGAGCCCGGCCTGGTGCTCCGAGACGTCGACGCCGAGCCTCACCGCTTGGTCAGCCCCATGCGCGGCGCGAAGCTGCCCGGGTGGCGGCGTTGCGAGGCGGCGTCCGCGATGGCCAGGCGCCACTTCGGGTCGCGCACCGGCATCTGGGAGATGGGGAACCAGCCGGCTTCGGTGTTCTCATCGTCGCCGATCACCGGTTCCGCGGTGGGGTCGAGCGGCTCGCAGCGCAATTGCACCGTCATGTAGCTGGCCTTATCCCCGTTCGCGTGGGTGACCGGGCCGTGCGCGCCGACGCCCAAAATCGCCGCGGCGGTCACCCGCACGCCGGTTTCCTCCAGCACCTCGCGCACCGCGGCGACGTGCGGCTCTTCGCCCGGGTCCGCGATCCCGGTCACAGGTGTCCACTCGCCGTTGTCGGCGCGGCGCACCAGCAGCACCTCGGGGACGGCCCACGGTGACGCATCGGTGGCGTCGCGAAGCACGACGGCGCACACGGCGGGCACCCACATCAGGTCGGTGCCGATTTTCTTGCGGGTTTCCACGATGAACTCCGGGATAGGCATGGTGGCAAGTGTACAATCCCTGAAATTATGAGCACCGCCGTTTCCGACAAGCAGCCCTGGGTCAGACGCGTCCCCGCGCCCCTGTTCGTCGCGGCGTACGGCGCGCTGGTCATCCTGGTGATTTTCGGGGTGGCGATGGCGGCGAGCCGCACCACGGCGAGCTCCCCGGCGGCCGCGGAGCTGCCGCAGCCGGAGCGCCCGTTCAACCCGGCGCCGGCGGATCCGGGCAACGTCGCGGCGAGCATCCGACCGAACCTGATCGACAACGTGCGCGTGGGCGAGACGAACTCGGGAGCGATGATGCGCGGCGACGTCGTGGACGGCGCCCTCGACGACTCCACCGAGATCGCGGGCCACCTGTCGCGTCTGCTGGAGCAGAATTGTCTGGATACGGTGACGTTGACGTCGAAAAGCGGGATGCGCTTTAACTTCTGGGGCTTTTGCTTCTCGACGCTGCCTCCGGAGACCCTCGCCCAGTACATCGATTTCGGCGTGGCAGAGGGCGCCGATTCGGTGTCGTTTGTGGACTACGCGTCGCACAACCACTTCCGCGTGATCACCCTAAACTGGATGGACGTGGACGACGCCGACGCGCTGTCGAAGCGGTGGCTCGATGTGGAGCGCCCCGACGAGATCGACCGCGTGACGTTCAACGGCTACACCGACGACGAGGTCGTGGTGGTGGACAACGACAAGGAAACCGGCGAGCACCTCAAGCGCTGGCCGCTGCTCGCCAACCCTGTCACCAACGCCGGGGAATAAACTCCGCGTCCGGCACCGCGTGACGGATCACGGCCATGACCTGATTGACGTTGGAGTAGCTCATCAGGTGCGGATCCTCCATGCCCTCGTAGCACTCCTCGCCCGCGCGGCCGGCTTCCGTGCCGGAGACGACGCCGATGACGGTGGCTCGGCCGTTGACGTCGGCGAACACCGGCCCACCCGAGTCGCCGGAGGCGGCGCACACGGCGGCGATGTCGCCGAAGGTCTCGTCCTCCACGCCGGGGTCGAGGTTGACTATCTGCACCCGCTCAGTGTCCTCGAAATCGCCACACGTGTAGCCCGTGGTCGCGCCCGTTTTGCACACCCTATCGACGGGCCCAAGGCCCTCCCCGATCCCAGTCGGTATCGGCACGCCGACCATGTCCATGAACCGGTCCGGGTCCGTGATCTCGATGATGCCGACGTCCGCGCCCTCCGTCTCCGGGGTGTTCTGCGAATACAGCCCGGAGAAAATGAAGTGGCCGACCTCGGAGGCGTAGTCGAAGGCGGTGGAGGCGTTGGTGGGCCACACCAGGTCGCCTTCGCGGCCGCAGTGGCCGGCGGTCACCGCATACGCCCGGCCGTCCTTGCCGGTAAACGAAAACGCCGCGGTGCACGACTGCGCCGTGAAATGCTCCCCGGGCGCCGGGCGGTGGTCCGTGGTCTGGATCTTCGTCCCCGGTGCCCAGGGGGCGAACGCGGGCACGAGCACGTTGTTTTCGTTCTCCGGCGCGGGAGCGTCGTCGTCAGGCGTTTGCACCTCGGACAGCGCCTCGCGCTCCTCCACCGTGCCGGTGGGGACCTTCGACGCGTTCAGGCCCAGCCACACCACGATGCCCACGATCATCGCCGTCGCGACGATGACGGTGATCCACCCGCCCGTCTGCAGCCCGCTGCGACGCGCCCGAGCCGTGGAGCCGGGGCCCGGCATGTCGGGGAACTTCAGCGGGTGCTGCGGGTACTGCTGCCGCTGCGGCGCTGGCTCTCCGGGCATGTCCGGGAAGCGCCACTGCGGGCCCTGCTCGGGCTGGTAGCGCTTGGCTGAACCGCCCTGGCTACTCGGAGGCGTCAACCGCCGAGCCCTCGTCGCCGGACTCGCCGTCCTTCTCCTTCTCTTCGGCCATGATCTTCATGTCCCGGATGAACTTCTCCGGGTCGAAGTCGGTGTAGTGCTCCGGGCCTGCGAACTGCTCCTGTGCCATGCGCGCCCACTCCTTCCTTGGTGTGCCCTAGACGTTAGTGCCCTCGATGGCCTCGGCGATAAACGCCTTGACGGCCTCAGCGTCGTTGGGCAGGTCGGTCACGTGGCGCTCCGCGTCCATGATGCCGGCGAAGCGCTCCGGCACCTCCGGCGCCTTGCCGATCGCCTCGGCGATCGTGTCGGCGAACTTCACCGGCAGCGCAGTTTCCAGCACCACGATCGGGGTGTCCACTTCGTCCGCAAGCTGCTTGGCGACGAACACGCCGTCGGCGGTGTGCGGGTCCACCAGCACGCCGAACTCGTCGTGCACGCGCTTGATGGTGGCCACCCGGTCGGCGTGGGTGGAAGTGCCGGAGGCGAAGCCGAACTCGCCGCGGATGCGCTCCATCGCCTCTTCCCCGCCCAGATCGGTGGCAGCGAAGCCGCCGTCTTTCACCCTGTTGGCGAACAGCTCGCGGGTGAGGTCGGAGTCGCGCAACGTGGCGTCGAAAAGCATCCGCTCAAAGTTGGACGCCTTCGAAATGTCCATCGACGGCGAGGACGTCGCGTAGGTCTCCGCGGCGGAGCGGGGGCGGTACTCGCCGCGCGCGAAGAAGTCGTGGAGCACGTCGTTTTCGTTGGTGGCCACGATGAGGCGGTCGATGGGCAGGCCCATCTGCTTCGCGATGTGGCCCGCGCACACGTTGCCGAAGTTGCCGGTGGGCACGCAGAACGAGACGCGCTCGTCGTTGGTCTCGGTGACCTTCAGGTAGGTCGCGATGTAGTACACCACCTGCGCGAGCAGGCGCGCGAAGTTGATGGAGTTCACCGCGCCTATGGAGTACTTCGACTTAAACCCCGCGTCCGCGCTGACGGCCTTGACCACGTCTTGGCAGTCGTCGAACACGCCGTCCAGGGCGATGTTGAAGATGTTCGGGTCGTCCAGCCCAAACATCTGCGCCTGCTGGAACGGCGTCATGCGCCCGGCCGGGGTGAGCATGAACACGCGGATGCCGTCGCGCCCGCGCATCGCGTACTCGGCCGACGAGCCAGTGTCGCCCGAGGTCGCGCCCAGGATGTTGATCTCCTCACCGCGGCGGGCCAGCTCGTACTCGAACAGCTCGCCGAGCAGCTGCATCGCCATGTCCTTGAACGCGGCGGTCGGACCCTCGGACAGGTGGCCGATGTGCAGCGTGTCGTTCAGGCGGGTCACCGGCACGATCTCCTCGTCGGCGAAGACGGGGGTGCGGTACGCTCGGCGCGCGATGGTCTCGAGGTCCGCCTCGGGGATGTCGTCGACGTAAAGCTTCAGCACTTCGGCGGCGAGAGCAGCGTAGCCGTCGTGAAGCAAAAGCTCGCGCCACTCGCTCAGAAGGTCCGGGGTGATGGACGGGTACACCGCCGGCATGAACAGGCCGCCGTCGGGGCTTAAGCCTGTGAGCAGGATGTCTGTGAAGGAGCGCGGCTGCGCCGATGCGTCGCGAGTTGAGATGTAGTCCACCCCGCGCAGTCTACGTCATGGGTGCCTCTGCCCGGCCTGATCCGGGGATATACTTACAGCCGCGGAGGGCAACTAGTGCTTGTAGACGGACGATCGGTGGCCGATATCGATCAGCATAATCAGGACTTTGTCGTCCACGATGTCTGCGATGATTCGGTAGTCCCCCACCCGCCAGCGCCACAACCCCCGTTTGGTGCCCACCAGAGCTTTGCCACTTCCCCGTGGGTCGGAAGCGGCTCGAAGTCGGTGGAGAAAACTTTGAATCCGTTTCTGCTCGCCTCGGTCGAGTTTGCGAAACGATTTCGCTGCACGTGGCGAAAACTCAATCCGCCAATCCGAGCTCATTCTCTAGCTCCTCGAGGGAGATGGTTGGAAGCTCGCCACGCCGAATCGCATCGGCTTCCGCTTCAAGCACGTCGACGTACTCCAGCTCCGCGAGGTGCGCACTCAGCGCTTCGCGCACGTAATAAGAGGCTGGGCGGCCCGTGCGCCGGGCAAGCGCGTCCAATCGCCTCTTCTGGTCTTCGTCTACGCGAAGACTGATTACTGATCCGCTCATGTGAATATTTTTACACTCGATTGACCAGCAGCGGAAGCCCCTACCGGCGGGGCGGTTCCTGTCGGCCGGTCAAAATATCCACCACCGAGCGAATCGCGGCGTCGCCGAGCGGCGGCACGGTGCGCTCCTTCTCGGGCGCCTGCTCGCGCGCGGGCGTGCGGGTAGTCGGCTCGACGGTGATGCTCAGCGTCTCGCCGTCGAGCTCCAGCCCGGTCTTGGGGTCGACGCCGGCCACGCGCGCGGCGTCCACCAGCGCAACCAGGTCTGCGAAGGTGGCGTTGTTCAGGTCGATGGTCATGTTCACTGCCATGACCCCGAGCATATTGCCTAATCGAACTCGTGCGACGGCACCTCTCCCCAGAACACCTCCTCGACCACCTTGTGGGCGTGGCGGGTGATGCGCAGGTAGTCCTCTAAGAACTCCTGCTGGTCGTCGGGGTCGTAGCCGGCCGAGCCCGCGACCTGCGCGAGCTGCGGGCCCGGCGCGGGAAGTTGGTCGGTGCGCTTGCCGGTCACGAGCACGATGGCGTTGCGGGCGCGGGTGGCGGTGAGCCACGCGGTGCGCAGTATCTCGGCGTGCGAGCCACGGATGACGGACGGGTCGTCGAGCTCGACGAGGAAGTCCAGCGCGTCGAGGGTGGACGGGGTGCGCAGCTCCTCGTGGGTGTGGGCGTGCTGCATGGTCAATAGCTGCACGGTCCACTCGACGTCCGCGAGCGCGCCGCGGCCGAGCTTGGTGTGGGTGGCGCGGTCGGCGCCGCGGGGCAGGCGCTCGTTGTCCACGCGGGCTTTGATGCGGCGGATCTCGCGGATGTCGGAAGGCTTGGCGCCGCCGGCTGGGTAGCGGAAGGCGTCGATGGCCTCCAAAAACGCGTCGCCCACGCCGCGGTCCCCGGCGACGACGGCCGCGCGCAGCAGCGCCTGGCGCTCCCAGACCTCGCCCCACTCGCGGTAGTAGCGCTCGTAGCTGGCGATGGTGCGCACCACCGCGCCGGAGCGGCCCTCGGGGCGCAGGCCCAGATCCACCTCGAGGGGCGGGTCGCCGGAGGGCTTGGACAGGCGGGCGCGCATCTGGTCGACGATTTTCGCCGCCCACGCGATCGCGTCGCTTCCTCCGTCGGACCCCTCGCTCGGCTCGGCGACGATCATCACGTCGGCGTCGGAGCCGTAGCCGAGTTCGGCGCCGCCGAGGCGGCCCATGCCGATGACGGCGATGCGGGCGGGAGGCTCGTCGTAAGGCGAGGATGCGAGATCGGCGTACACCTCGGCGCGAAGTGCGGCCTCAAGCACGGCCTCCCACACGTAGGTCAGCTCGAGGCAGACCTGGCGCGGCTCCATGAAGCCGAGCAGGTCGGCGGACGCGATGCGGGCGAGCTCCGCGCGGCGCAGGGAGCGCGCCACGGCGACGGCCTTGTCCGGGTCGGCCTGGTGGCGCTTGGCGGAGGCGAGGATGGCTTTGTGGACCTGGTCGGGGGCGGCGTCGAGCAGCCGGGGGCCGTTGGAGCCGTCGCCGAGGAGTTTGACCACGTCGGGCGCGGAAATGATGAGGTCGGAGGCGTACGGCGAGGTGCCCAGGATATGCATGAGGCGTTGCGACGCCACGCCCTCGTCGCGCAGCATGCGGAGAAACCAGCTGCGGTCCACGGCGGCGTCCGAAAGCTTGCGGTAGTTCAACAGCCCCTGGCCGGGGTCGGCGGTGTCCGCGAGCCAGTGCATCAGCGACGGCAGCAGGATCGCCTGCAGCTTGGCCTTGCGCGAGGTGCCCTTGACCAGCGCGGAGAGGTGGTCGAAGGCGCGCGCCGGGTGGCGGTAGCCGAGCGCGGCGAGCTGGGCTTTCACCGCGTCGGCGGAGAGGGTGGCCTCGCCGACGGACATGTCGGCCACCGCGCCGAGCAGCGGGCGGTAGAACAGCCGCTCGTGCAGGTCGGAGACGTCGCGGCGCACGCGTTTGAGCTCGCGGTACATCGCGTCCGGGGCGGTGCCGCGGTGGTTGGCGGTGAACCCGGCGGCGCGGGCGAGCCAGCGGTTGCGCTTTTCGTCGTCCGGCTCGGGCAGCTGGTGGGTGCGTTTGAAGCGCTGCAGCTGCAGCCGGTGTTCCAACAGGCGCAAAAACTCGTAGGCCTCGGTGAGCACGCGCGCGTCGTCGCGGCCGACGTATCCGGCCTTAGCCAGGGCAGTGAGTGCCTCCAAGGTGTTGCGGGCGCGCAGGGTGTCGTCGATGCGCCCGTGCACGAGTTGCAGAAGCTGCACGGCGAACTCGACGTCGCGAAGCCCGCCGGGCCCGAGTTTCAGCTCGCGGCGTCGCACCTCGGCCGGGACGTTTTCCAACACGCGCCGGCGCATTGCCTGGACGTCCTCGACGAAGGAGTCGCGCTGGGAGGCCTCCCACACCAGCGGCGCGATCGCCTCGGAGTACGCCCGCCCCAACTCCATGGTCCCGGTCTGCGGCCGCGCCTTCAGAAGCGCCTGGAACTCCCAGGTCTCGGCCCATTTCCGGTAGTACGCCTGGTGCGATTCCAGCGTGCGCACCAGCGCGCCGGAGGCGCCTTCCGGCCGCAGGTTCGCGTCCACGTCGAAAAAGCACGCGGAGCCGATGCGCATCATCTCCGCGGCCACGCGCGTGATCTTCGGCGAGGCGGGCTCGGCCACGAACACCACGTCGACGTCGGAGATGTAGTTCAACTCGCCGGCGCCGCACTTGCCCATGGCGATCACGGCTAGCTGCGCGTCCGGTTCCTCGTCGCCGTAGACGTCGCGCACCGCCACCGCGAGCGCGGCCGTCAGCGCCGCGTCCGCGAGCCAGGTGAGCCGCTCGGTGGTGTAGCTGTAGCTCATGGATTCGCCCTCGCCGTAGCCCTTGACCGCGGCGAACGTGCCGGCGAGGTCGGCGGCGGCGATGCGCATCACCAGGTCGCGGTGGGTGGCGCGGAGCTTTTGCTTAGCGACGTGAACTTCGCCTTCCCCCGCCTTATACAACCCCGGACCGTCAGCGTCGACCCCCACGGCGGAAAGCATGGTGCGGTACAGCTCAGCCTCGTCCGGTAAGTCCTCGAGCAGCAGACGCCACTGCTGCGGGTGCGCAATCAGGTGGTCCGACAGCGCGGTGGATCCGCCCAGCAGCGCGAACAACCGGGTGCGGAAGACGGGAAAGTCGCGCAGCGCCTCGAGCAGCTGCGCCCAGCCGCTTCCAAGCGCGTCAAAGAGCCGGTGGGCGTTGTTGAGCGCCAGGTCCGGGTCGCTTGCGCCGGCGAGGGTGTAGAGCGAAGCTTCGTCGATAAGCGAAAGCTCCTCGATGTCCTCTGCTGCGCGCGGGCTGGTCAGTCCGAGCTTAGCGGGTGAAATCACAGGTCAATCCCCGTATCGATCTCCCAGGGTGTGATCTGGGCGGTGTAGTCGTGCCACTCGTCCCACTTGGCGCGCAGGAAGAACTCGAAGACCTGCTCGCCGAGGACCTCGGCCATAAACTCGGAGCGCTCCATCTGGCGCAGCGCCTGGTCCAGCGAGTTGGGCAGGTCCCGGTAGCCCATGGCGCGGCGCTCGCGGCGGGTTAGGGCGAACACGTCGTCGCGGGCGGGCTCATCCAGCTCGTAGCCCTCTTCGATGCCCTTCAGGCCTGCGGCGAGCACTGCAGCGAACGCCAGGTAGGGGTTGCACGCCGAGTCCAGCGAGCGCACCTCCGCCCGGCGCGAATCCGCCTTGTGCAGGCGGTAGGTGGGCACGCGCACCATGGCGGAGCGGTTGGAAATACCCCAGGTGGCGGCGGTGGGCGCCTCGGAGCCGAACTGCAGGCGCTTATACGAGTTGACCCACTGGTTGGTCACCGCGGAGATCTCGCCCGCGTGCTCGATGATACCGGCGATGAACTGGCGGCCGGTTTTGGACAGGCTGATCTCGTCGTCCGGGTCGTGGAAGGCGTTGGTGTCGCCCTCGAACAGGGAGAAGTGGGTGTGCATTGCCGAGCCCTCGAGGTCCTTGAACGGCTTGGGCATGAACGTGGCGTGCACGCCGTTCATCTCCGCGACGGTCTTCACGATGTAGCGGAAGGTGACAATGTTGTCGGCCATGGTCAGCGCGTCGGTGTGGCGCAGGTCGATCTCCTGCTGGCCCGGCGAGCCCTCGTGGTGGGAAAACTCGGTGACAATACCCATGTACTCCAAGGCGGAGACGGCCATGCGGCGCAACTTCGGCGCCTCGTTGCGTTTGGCCTGGTCGAAGTAGCCGCCCTTGTCCGCCGGGGTGGGCGGCTGGTCGCCCTGGCCGGGTTTGACCACGTAGAACTCGATCTCCGGGCTGGCCACGAACTCGAAGCCCATGTCGCGGGCGTTGGTGATCTGGCGGCGCAGCACCTGGCGCGGGTCGGCGAAAAGCGGGTCGCCGTCGGGCATGGTGATGTCGCAGAACATGCGCGCGGTTTGCAGGCCCGCCTCTTCGTCGAACGGCAACGGCTGGTACGTCGACGGGTCGGGGCGCAACAGGGTGTCGGACTCGGAGACGCGGGAAAACCCCTCGATGGAGGAGCCGTCGAAGCCCACGCCCTCCTCGAAGGCGCTTTCCAGCTCCGCCGGCGACATCATCACGGTTTTCAGCGAGCCGAAGATGTCGGTGAACCAGAGGCGGATGAAGGCGATGTCCTGCTGCTCCACCATTCGCAGCACGTTGTCGGTTTGGGCGCTCATGCTGCTCAACTGTAGCGGGCCTTTGGACGTCGATAGGCAGGCTAAGCTTGGTAGCAACAAACCATTGAAGGAGGACAACGATCATGGCTGCACAAGCACCCGAGCAGTTCCTCGAGGTGGAAATCAAACTCGCGGTGGACGAGGGCACCGGCATGCCGGACCTGACGCAACTGCCCGGCGTGGAGGAGATTGCGAGCATGCGCGAGCACAACCTCTCCGCCGTGTACTACGACACGAAGGATCTGCGCCTGACGCGATCCAAGATCACGCTACGCCGCCGCACCGGCGGGGCGGATGACGGCTGGCACCTGAAGTTGCCGAAGGAGGGCGGCCGCAACGAGGTGCGGATGCCTCTCGACGACCCTTCGGCCGTGCCCGAGGAACTTTTGGCCCAGGTGCGCTCGATTGTGCGCACCGAGGAGCTGGCGCCGGTGGCGCAGGTGGACAACCGCCGGGTTGAGATTTTGCTTTCCGGCGCCGAAGGCGCTGTCGCGGAGTTCTGCGACGACCACGTCACCGCCTGGTCGCTGCTTCCCGGCGGCGAGCGCACCAATTGGCGCGAGTGGGAGCTCGAGCTGGCCGAGGCGCTCGCCGGCACCGAGGCGGGCGAGACGCTGATTAACCAGGGCACGAGCTTTTTGATCTCGGCGGGCGCGCGCAAGTCGTCCTCGCCGTCGAAGCTGGCCACCGCGTTGGGCGATTCGGTGAAGACCGCTCCCCTGCCGCCGCACATGCAGGCAGAGCTTGAGGCGGACTCCCCAGCCGCCGCCGTGGTGGATTCCCTGCGCAAGCAGCGCGACGCCATCGTTTCGTGGGAGCCGCGCGTGCGCGCCGACGAGTACGACTCGGTGCACCAGCTGCGCGTGGCAACCCGCGAGATGCGCTCCCTGCTGGAGACGTTCGAGGGTGTTTTGGAGGGCGAGCAGCTCGGCGCGCTTGAAGACGAGCTCAAGCACGCCGCCGGCGTTTTGGGCGTGGCCCGCGACGCCGAGGTGGTGGAAGAGCGCTTCTTAGAGCTGTTGGATTCGGACGAGTCCGGGCTGGTGGACGACGCCGCCCGCGCGCACATCGCCGGCGATATGCGCCGCGACTACAACGAGGCCCACGCCGAGATCGTGGCCATGCTCGACTCGCAGCGCTTCATGGATCTGCTGGACGCGATCGATGGGTTGTTGGCCGAGCCGCCCGTCGCAAAGCAAGAGGTGTCTGAGGACACCCCGGCGGAGTCGAAGGAGGTCCTCTACGACCACCTGAAACGCGGCTACAAGAAGCTGAAGAAGCGCCACGACAAGGTCGACGAGCACTACCACGACACCGACCTGCCGCTGCACGAGCGCGAAGACTACGTCCACGACGTGCGCAAGGCCGCGAAGAAGCTGCGGTACTCCGCCAACGCCGCGGCCGACGCCGGGTTGAAGGCGGGGCGGCTGGCGAAGGCGTGCAAGGCGCTTCAATCCAAGCTGGGCGATTTCCAGGACGCCGTGACCTCGCGCGACCGCATCCAGCGGCTTGCCGAGGAGGCCCGCGAGCGCGGCGAGGACACCTTCGCCTACGGCATGCTCTACCAGCGCGAACTCGACCGCGGGGAGCAGGCTTTAAGCGGTTACGACGAGGCCGTGCGCGAGGTGCGCAAGGCGTTTAAGAAGATCAAGCCGTAGTTCCTCGGCGGGCTACTTCTCCCAGGACGGGGCCTCGCCCCAGTTGTCGTCCGCCTCGTCCTGGTTGTCGGCGCTCTTGTTGCGCTGCGCGGCAATCTGCAGCGCGGACTCGGCCTCCTCGCGGGTGGCGTAGGGGCCCATGCGGTTGTCCCAGGCGGCTTCCTTGCCCTGGGTGACCTCGCCGGTGGACGGGTTGTAGTAGAACTGCTCGTCTGCCATTTTCGTTCCTTTCGTGGTTTGTTTACCCGTCCGACTGTACCGGGGCGGTTGGTAGTGTGGTGGCGGTTAAAAGGAGCGTGACATGGCATTGTTTGAAACCCCCTCCAAGTCCCCTGTGGAGCGCGTTAGCGCAGCGTCTGGGCGTGTCGCATCCGCGCCGGGCACGTGGGTGCTCATCGGTGAAAACGTCGACCACTTCGGCGGCGTGACCCTGGCCGGCACCGCGTCGCTGCGCGCGGCCGCGTCGGTACACCCGCGTTCGGACGGCGTGATCTCTATTGCAGCCAACGGCCCGCTCGGCCAGGAGTTTAAGGCACAATTGCCTTACGACGACCAACCCGCCGACGGCCTCGCCCGCCGCTGGTGGGGGCTGGTGCACACGCTGGTGCAGCGCCAGGTGCTCTCCCGCGACACCGCTGGCGTGGACATCACCGTGGAATCCGACGTGCCGGTCGGCGCAGGTTTGGGCGCGCTGTACGCCGCCGACGCCGCGATCGCGCTGGCGCTGGCCGGCGAGCACGACGACGTGGACACCGCCCCGTTCCGTGCCCGGCTCGCGGAGATCTGTTCGCACGCCGTGGCCACCTACTCGTCGCTGCCGGTGCTGCGCGCCCGGCACTCGGTGGCGCTGCGCGGGGCCGAGGGCGTGTCGGTGGTGGATTACGCCGACGGCTCGTTGACCCAGGCGCCGCACCCCTCGCGCCACGGCGTGCGCGTGTTTTCCGTGTCCCAGGAGCTGGGCGTGCCGTTTACGCAGTCCCGCGAGGCGATCGCTGAGCGCCGCGCGTTCATCGACGCCGCCTGCTCCAACTTCGGCGTCTCCTCGCTGCGCCAGCTTCCCGACGCCCCCGGCCGCGCCGTCCAATGGGTCGAGGCCCGCCGCGCCGCGGGTGACTCGGACGCACCGGAGCCGGAGGCCGCGCGGCGCTGGGTGACGTTCTGCGAATCGGAGACGCTGCGCTCGCTTGCCGCGGCGAAGGCCCTACGTTCGCGCCGCGCCAACGAGCTGTTTACGCTGCTCAACTCGCCTTCTGAGGCCCACGACCTGGCTTCCCCCGATGCCCTGGTCGCCCTAGCCCGCAAGCGCGGCGCCGTCGCCGCCCGTCCTGCAGCCATCGGCACCTCCGACGCGGTGATCGCGTTCGTGCCGGTGCAGGAGGCCGACGCGTTCGCGGCGACGATGGCGCGCGAGTTCGAGGTGGTGGAGGTCGCCGCCGGCGAACCCGCCCGCCTCGAGGGGTAGGCGCGGGCCCCTAATCCGCGGGCCAGGCGAACCCGACCTCGCGCGCCGCTGGGTCCGCCCGCACGAGGGAGAACTTCGTCTCCTCGCCTTCCTCGGGCGCGCCCGCAGACGGCGCGAGCACCGGCGGGTCCACGATGAACACGCGCGCCGCGTCCTCCCCGCTCTTCAGCGTCACGCCGTCGAAGTTGTGGCCCACCCACGGCTCGAGCACCGTCGCCTCCGTTAGGTGCAGGCACGCCTTCTCCACGGTGTTGGCGAGCTGGGAGGACCGTCCCATCGTCTTGATGACCCGCGGGGCGTCGCGCTCGACCCACTCCGGCACGTCCTCACCGGCGCAGATGGCGAGGCAGACTTCGGTGGCGTAGCGGTCGATCAGCCGCCGCAGGGGCGCGGTGACGTGCGAGTAGAACCCGCCGATGCCGGCGTGCACCTCCGCCTGCTTCTCGGACAGGTCCACGTAGCCGGACCCGCGCAGCAGTTTCTGCGCCTCCCGCATCACCGCCATCCCGCGCGGGGTGTCGGCGTCCACGCCGGCCAAAAACTCGCCGATGTCGCCGGCGACCTCGTAGCCCAAGTTGCGTGCTTCTCGACGGAACTCCGCCTCGCCGCCCTCATCCGCCGGACCCAACGTGCGCAGGAAGCCCACCCCGGCGTCGACCATCATCCGTCCCGCCACCATGCCGGTGAGCAGCGAGATCTCCGAGTTGTAGTCCATGACCGGGTGGCGCGGCTCGATGACCAGCTCGAAGGTGTCGCCGTCGCCGACCACGCGCACCGACGGCAGGCGCAGGTTGATCGCGTGCCTGCGCAGCGAAGACTGCTGCCGCAACTGCCCGACCTCCTCCAACAGCGCAATCGACGGGTGCACCGTCCCTGCCTGCATGTCTTCGTGCACGCCCTCATAATCCAGCCGTGCCACGGAGCGCACCAGCGCGCGCTCGACGTGCGCGGAGTCGACCTCGCCACGCCCGTCCAGCTCGAAGGTCCAGAGCACGGCGGGCCGGTCCACGTCGGGAAGCAGTGAGGCAGAGCCCTCCGACAGCTCCTCCGGGTGCAGACGCGCGGGCTCGTCGGGCAGGTAGATGGTCTGGCCGCGCTCCAGCGACTCCGCCGCCACCGCAGAATCGGGATCCACGAACGCCGCCACATCCGCGATGGCGTAGCGCACCACGTAGCCGCCGCCGTCGCGCGCCTCGATGTGCACTGCCTGGTCCAGGTCTTTCGACCCGACGGGATCGATGGTGACCAGGGGCACGGAGCGGGCGTCGATACGCAACTGCGAAAAGCGGTCCCGAAGCTGCGAGGCTTCGGTGTGCAGCTCAGGCGCGAACGTTGTGCGCACGTCGAATTCGCGCGCGATCGAGCGGAAGTTCAGGGGCGCGGCGTAGAGCTTCATAAGCAGCCATCGTGCCACGAAAAGGGCGAATGAGTCGGCCTATGAGCCGGATTCTGTTCCCCTTGCGGGGCGGCGACCATCCATCTGGACCACCCATCGCTGGGCGCCTCAAGCAGCTACCTTCGGACTGGGCGGGCAGCCTACATCCGACGACCTCCGCCTTGCGACGGGGGCTCTTGCCTTGCTCCCGGTGGGGTTTACCTGGCCACCTACGTCACCGCAGATGCCGGTGCGCTCTTACCGCACCCTTTCACCCTGACCTCGTTGCCGAGGCGGTCTACTTTCTGTTGCACTTTCCCGCGGATCGCTCCGGGTTGCTGTTAGCAACCACCGTGCCCTGTGGAGTCCGGACTTTCCTCGACCCGCGCCTGTTCCATGGTTGGAGTGGTTCGCGGTGCCGCGGCCGCCCGGCCGGCTCATTCGCGAGGTACAGCATACGCTTTCCGCCGGTTGGAACGGAACTGCCGGGCATCGGTCGAGGATGCTTACCCCAGGATGCTTATCCCTCGAGAGCGTTGCCGAGTAATTCTCGCGGTTACTCGAGAAGTAAGCGTTTAGGAGTAAGCATCCTCCCCCGGTAAGCATCCTGGGGTAAGCATCTAGCTACCCGCGGTGGTGCGCGACGTCGTTGACGCAGCGCACCACGCCGAAGTCGCCGTAGTAGTCCACGACGCTGATGCTGGCCAGGTCGAGGAAAAGGTGCTTGAACAGCTCCGGCCCGGCGCCGAGGGCCTGGCGGACGAACGACTTCACCGGCGTCATGTGCGTGACCACCAGCACGTTCTGGCCCTCGTAGCGTTCCTGCAGCTTCGACCGCGTGCGCGTGACCCGGCGGTGCAACGCGGTCAGGGACTCGCCGCCCGGGGGCGCGTTGTTCGGCGAGGACTGCCACTCGTCGAACGCCGCCGAGTCCCGCGCCACGGCCTCGTCGCGGGTGAGCCCCTCGAAGTCGCCGAAGTCGATCTCGCGCAGCCCCTCCTCCACAACCACGTCGAGCCCCAACACGCCCGCGGCGATGCGGGCCGTGCCCTGCGCGCGGGCTTGCGGGGAGGCGACGACGGCGTCGATGCGCCCGAATCCCCGCAGCGCGTTGGCGGCCCGGCGCGCCTGGTCGCGGCCGGTGTCGGTCAGTTCGGGGTCTGCGGCGCCGGAAAAGCGCTGCTCAGCGGAGTGCTGGGTTTGCCCGTGCCGCAGCAGGATGAACCGGGTGCGCGGCGCGTCGGCGCCCGCCCAGTGCGCGGGGCTTGCGGTCTGGTGCGTTTGCTTCTCGACGTCCTCCGGTTCCCCCCGCTTCTCCCCCACCCACACGCCAGTGCCTTTGACGATGCCGGGTGCGTCGCCGCGGGCAGCGGCATCCATGGCCACGTTGGAAAGCTCGTCGGCCTTTTTGTTTTTCGCGCGGGGGACCCAGGTGTAGGTGACCTTCTCAAACGTCGACGCGAGGTCGCGCGCCTCCCGGGCCAGCTTCTGCATGTCCGGGTGCTTGATTTTCCAGCGGCCGGTCATCTGCTCGACCACCAGCTTGGAGTCCATGAACACGTCCACCCGCGTCGCCCCGACTTCACGGCAGGCCTCCAGGCCGCGCACCAGGCCGTAGTATTCGGCCACGTTGTTGGTGGATTTCTTGCCCACCACGTAGGCGATCTCGCCGAGGGTCTCCCCGTCAGCGTCGTAGACCACGGAGCCGGAACCGGCAACACCCGGGTTGCCGCGGGAGCCACCGTCGCAGTACATCTTGACGTGCATTTACGCCTCGTCGGTAACCGGGTTGACCCGCACCAGCAGCGTGCCGCAGTTCGGGCAGGTCGGCAGCGCGTCCTCCGGCTCGGCCAGCACCTCGGCGCGCTCGGCCGGAGGCAGCTGGATGAAGCAGCCGCCGCAGGCGCGGCCGTTGAACTTGGCGGCGCCAATCTCGTCGTAGGCCGTCAATACCTCGGCGGGCAACTGCGCACGCAGGGCTTCGACGTCAACGACCTCCTCGGACGGCAGGGCATCCACGGCGCGCTGGGCGGCCTCGACCTTGCGGTTGGCCTCGTCAACGCGGGCAGCGTGGACGTCGCGGTTGTTGCGCAGCGCCGCGATCTCGTTGTGCGCCTCCTTCAGCTCGGACAAAAGGTCCGCAATGCGGGACTTCGCGGCGTAGCGGTCGTGCTCGAGGTCCTTGCGGCGCTCCGGGTCGGTCTCGGCGGACAGCTGGCGCTTGTCGTCCAGCTCGCGCTTCTTCAGCTTCCGCTCGTCTTCCTGGATGCGCAGGATCTCCAGCTCCATGTCGTCGACTGCGAGTTGGGCTGCGGCGGAGGCGTCGGTCAGGCGCTTGCGCTCGTCGATAAGCTTTTGCAGCTCCTGCTCCTCGGGGCGCACGCGCGGCTGGGAAGACGCGGCGTCTGCCTGCGCGAGCTGCAGGAGGACGGGCTGCAGGTCTTTGGAAAGGTGCATCGTTTCTCCTTACTCGGGGTGCGCGGAGATGGTCCACGGGTCCGTGCGGATGTGCAGGATCTCGGTGTCCACGCTCAACGGAGCCACGATACTCTCCGCCTGCTCGGTCCAGGGAAACTCGCTGGCCCAGTGGGCGGTGTCGATCACGGCCGGCCCGCCTGCGCGCAGGTGCTCGTCCACGGGGTGGTGGCGCAGGTCGGAGGTGACGTAGACGTCCACGCCGAGCTTCGCCACATCTGCGAGGAAGCTGTCGCCGGAGCCAGAGGAGACCGCGACTTTCTGCACGATTTGGTCCGGGTCGCCGGCGGCGCGCACGCCCCACGCGGTCTCGGGCAGCGCGTTGGCGACCTGCTGGGTGAACTCGCGCAGCGTCATCGGTTCGGGCAGTTCTCCGATGCGCCCCAGGCCGGTCGCTTTATCGAGGTCGCTGGTGTCGGCCATCTGCACCACGTCGAACGCGGGTTCTTCGTAGGGGTGCGCTTCGCGCAGCTTCTCGACGATCCTCCGGCGGTCCCCCGCCCTGGCCACAAACTCGATCCGGATCTCGTCGCCCGTGTAGTGCGTGCCCACGGCCCCGTCGGTGGGGTTCGCGCCCTCGACGGGGGTGAACTCGCCGGTGCCTTCGACGGAGAAGGCGCACTCGCGGTAGTCGCCGATCGCGCCGGCGCCGACGCTGAAAAGCGCGCGCTTCAGGTCCGCGGCGGCGGCTGGCGGGACGTGCACGCCCCAGCGGTCGGTGGCGTCTAGGAGCACCGGCTTGATCGGGCGGCCGGGTGTGATGCCGACGAGCTCCGCCAGCTTGTCCGACACACCCGGGCGGGCCGAATCGGCGTTGGTGTGCGCGGCGAACAGCGCGCAGCCGCCGGCCAGCAGAGTGTGGATGACCTTGCCCTTCGGGGTGTTCGCCGCCACGGAGTGCACGCCGCGCAACAGCAGCGGGTGGTGCACGACCAGCAGCTGCGCACCTGCGGCGACGGCACGCTCGGCCACCTCCTGGGTGCAGTCGAGGGCGAAGGCAACCTTGGTCACCTTCGCATCCGGGTCGCCGCAGATCAGCCCCACCTGGTCCCAGCTCTCGGCAAGCGCGGGCGGGTAGGCCGCCTCGAGCGCGTCAACAACTGTCTGCACTGTTACGTCTGTCATGGCAGCCAGCCTACAAATTTGGAACAGTAGGCAGGTGTGAACGCCACTTTGCTTTTCGACGTCGACGGCACGCTGATCGACTCCTTCCCCGGCATCAGGCACGGCTTTCTCGTCGGGCTGGAGGCCGTTGGGTGGGACACGCCCAGCGAGGAATTCATCCGCCGCATCCCCGGCCCGCCCATGCCGGAGACGATGCGCTCGCTGGGCATGACTGCCGCGCAGGTCGAGCAGGCCATGGTCGCCTACTCGGACTACATGACCGGCGAGGGCTGGCAGCGCTTCGAGGTCTACCCCGGCATGGACGACCTGGTGCGGCGGTTGGCGGGTGAGGGCTACCGCGTGTGCACGGCGACGTCGAAAAGCGAACGCTTCGCCCGCGCCGCCCTTGAGCGCGCCGGGCTGCTGGAGCACATCGACTTCCTTGGCGCGGCGTCGAACGACGGGGTGCGCGCGAAGAAGGTCGACGTGATCCGGCACGTGCTGGAGGAGGCTACGCCCGAGCGCCCGCTGATGGTCGGCGACCGGTTGCACGACTTCGAGGGCGCGAAAACGTTCGGCATCCCGAGCGTGGCCATGACCTGGGGTTACGGTGCGGAAAATGAGTGGGAGTTGGCGGACTACGTGGCGCGCGACGCCGACGAGCTGGAAAGGATCATCCGTGAGTTCTAAATTGCACATCGACTTCGTCTGCACCGGCAACATCTGCCGCTCCCCAATGGCGGAGGTGATTGTGCGGGAGAAATTGGCGCAGGAGGGGCTTGCGGACGCGGTCACGGTGACGTCGTCAGGCATCGGCGGCTGGCACGTCGGGCAGAAAGCCGACGAGCGGGCGCGCGCCGAGCTGGCCGCCCACGGCTACGACGGCGAGGCGCACCGCGCGCAACAGTTCGGGTTTGAGCAGGAGCAAGCGGACCTGATTGTCGCGCTGGACACGAACCACGTCTCCGAGCTGGTCGCACGCGGCGTGGACGAGGACAAGGTGCGCCTCATCCGTTCGTTCGACCCCGCTGCTGAGGAAGGCGCCGGCGTGGCCGACCCCTACTACGGCGGGCCCCAGGGCTTCACCGTCGTGCGCGAGCAGATCGAGTCCGCAGCTGACGGCATTATTGCTTGGGTGCGCGAGCGACTAGACTGACCCGGCGTGAGCGCCAAGAATCAGACGTCGAAGCCGTGGTGGCGGCAGATGCTTACCCCCGGCTGGGTCATCGCGGCGCTACTCATCGGGGTGTTCTCCTACTACGCGTTTACGTTCCTGGCGCCGTGGCAGCTGGGCAAAAACGAAGCGCTGGTCGAGCGCAACGAGCACATCTCCGCCGCCTTCGAGCACGACCCGGAGCCGTTGTCCTCCCGCGTGGGTGCCGACGGCTCCCTGGGGGCGGACGCCGAGTGGTCCCGCGTGGTCGCCACCGGCCACTACACAGGTTCGGACGTGCTGCTGCGCCTGCGGCCCGTCGACGGCACACCCGCTTTCCAGGTCCTCACCCCGTTTGTGCTGGACGACGGTCGCGCGATCGTCGTCCACCGCGGCTGGGTGAAAGCCGAAAACTCCACCCAGGTGCCCGCCGTGGAGCCTGCGCCTTCCGGCGAGGTCACCCTCACCGGCCTGCTGCGCGCCGACGAAGGCGAGCACCCCAACCCGCCCATGCACGAGCAGGGTTACGACATGGTCTACTCTATCAGCCCCGCCCAGATCGGCTCGCTGACCGGCACCGATGTGGTCTCGCCGTACCTGCAGCTGCTCGGCGGCGAGCCGGGCGTGCTCGACCCGATCCCGCTGCCGCAGCTCGAAACGGGCAACCACCTGTCCTACGGGCTGCAGTGGATCCTGTTCGGCTTCGCCGCCCCCGCCGGCCTGATCTACTTCCTCTACGCCGACTCCCGCGAGCGGCGCCGCTTCGAGGCCGAGCAGGAGCAATTGCTTCTCGACGACACCCCCGCCGCCGGCAGCCCCGACCCGGATCCTTCTCCCGCTGTGCCCACTGTTTCCACTGCCCGGTCCCGCCAGCGTTACGGCTCCTCCCGCGCCAACCCGTGGGCCAAGGCCTACGATAAGGAAGAAGAACGCTAGCTTTCCTTGATCGTTGAAGGGGACGGATGTCTACCGCCGTGAATTCGACCGCCGACCAGCTCCACTCCGCCCTGTTCACCCTCGAATCCGCGGGTGTCGACCTCGCGGATGACATCGAGGTGGACGACATCGACGACGCCGTGGCCGACCAGCCAGTCTTGTTCCCCACCCGCCCGTTCGCGGTGTTGGCGCAGGTGGCGGGACTGTCAGACACCGACGAAGCTCTGTTCGCTCTCGCCCGCCCCGGCTCCCTGGAAACCCGCGCCGCCCGCGCCTGCGCCGCCGCCGGCGCCGAGCTCTGGAGCCTCGCCGTCGTCCCCGACGCCAAAGGCTCCACGACCGGCTCCGCCCGGGTGCAGTTCTCCGAGTGGGACGTCGCCGACGTGCCCTTCGACGGCCCCTCCCCCTGCTTCGAGCTAGCCATCCTCGCCGCCATCGAGTCCCGCGCGCTATAGCCCCGCACTGCCCGCGCTCCTCTGCTGGCGCCCCTGCCCAGGGTCTGTGGGCACCGAAACCCCGCCCCAGGCTAGATGCTTACTCCTAAACGCTTACTTCTCGACGAACCTCCGGCCGCGCCCGCCACTACACTCGAGAAGTAAGCATCCTCGGGTAAGCATCTAGGCCGGGTAAGCATCCTCGGGTAAGCATCTAGGCCCGGTAAGCATCCTGGGGTAAGCACCTAGGCCCAGATGAGCTGAGTTACCCAGCCAGCAGCAGTTTTCGCTTCCCGTAAAGGCTCTGCTACTCTGCTTGCTACGCGCGCCGTTAGCTCAGCTGGAAGAGCAACTGGTTTACACCCAGTAGGTCGGCGGTTCGAGCCCGTCATGGCGCACCAAATCAATGGTCCCGATCCGGCATTCCGGAACGGGACCATTCGCATTGCTGCCTAGCCCCGCGACGTGGCCAGCGCTGGCCAGAATCCGCCGACAGCTACCGGTTGCGGGGTGTGAGGCAGGAGCCCTGCCAGGCGCCGAAGCGGTCCGCCTTCGTCTGGATGAAGCCGGCGAGCTGGGCAGACTCGGCGATCTCGCTAGGCGGGACAACTCCGGTAGAGGCGGAGCCGGCGCCGGGGGTCATCAGCCAGATGCGGCCGCCGGGGCCGAGGCCGCGGGAGACGTCGACGAGATCGTCGACGAGGTCGCCGTCGCCGTCGCGGAACCAGAGGAGGATGGTGTCGCAGGGTTCGTCGGCGTCTTCGTCGAGAAGCTCGGCCCCGATGGCATCCTCGATGGCCTCCGAGATGGCGGAATCCGCGTCCTCGTCCCAGCCGATCTCCTGCACAACATCACCCGGTTTTACCCCCAGGCGGGATGCGTAGGTGTCCACTCCTGTGGCACTCAAATCTCCATGTCCTCCAAGTATCAAAATGGTGTGGTTTGGGCGATAGCTTAACGTCGAGAAGCAAAGAATGCTTGGAAACTCGTGATTAGTCTCACCAAAGGCCACCCGCTGTAAGAAAGCGCGCGCGTAAGCACGTATCCTTGGGGACGTATTGCCCGACTGAAGCCAGGAGGTTGAAGTGGCCCAGAAAGAGACCAAGATGGAAGACGCTCGCGTGAAGAACGCGTCCGAAGTTGACACCAACATTCTCTCGCTGCGCGAAGGCGTAGCGTCCTACCTGCACGACGCAGACCCGGAGGAAACCCAGGAATGGATGGACTCCCTCGACGGTCTGCTGGAGGAATCCGATCCGGAGCGCGCCCGCTACCTCATGCTGCGCCTGATCGAGCGCGCCAACGCCAAGCGCGTGCCGCTGCCGGCGCTGTCCTCGACCGACCTGGTCAACACCATCCCCACCAAGCTCGAGCCGGAATTCCCGGGCGACGAGCAGATTGAGAAGCGCTACCGCCGCTGGATGCGCTGGAACGCCGCAGTGATGGTGCACCGCGCGCAGCGCCCCGGCATCAAGGTCGGCGGACACATATCCACCTACGCCTCCGCAGCGGCGCTGTACGAGGTCGGCTTCAACCACTTCTTCAAGGGCAAGGACGCACCGCAGGGCGGCGACCAGGTCTTCTTCCAGGGCCACGCCTCCCCCGGCATGTACGCCCGCGCCTTCATGGAAGGCCGCCTGAGCGAAGACGACATGGACGGCTTCCGCCAGGAGCACTCCCGCAAGCAGGGCGGCCTGCCGTCCTACCCGCACCCGCACGGCATGCCGAACTTCTGGGAGTTCCCCACCGTGTCTATGGGCCTGGGCCCGATGAACGCGATCTACCAGGCACGCTTTAACAAGTACCTGCAGGACCGCGGCATCAAGGACACCGACCAGCAGCACGTCTGGGCATTCCTCGGCGACGGCGAGATGGACGAGCCGGAATCCCGCGGCCTGATCCAGATGGCCTCCCTGTACGGCCTGGACAACCTCACCTTCGTGATCAACTGCAACCTGCAGCGTCTCGACGGCCCGGTGCGCGGCAACGGCCAAATCGTCCAGGAGCTGGAGAGCTTCTTCGTCGGCGCAGGCTGGAACGTGATCAAGGTCGTGTGGGGCCGCGAGTGGGACGAGCTTTTGGAAAAGGATGAGGACGGCGCACTCGTCCACATCATGAACACCACCAAGGACGGCGACTACCAGACCTTCAAGGCCAACGACGGCGCCTACGTCCGCGAGCACTTCTTCGGCCGCGACGAGCGCACCAAGAAGCTCGTCGAGAACATGACCGACGAGGAGCTGTGGAACCTGCGCCGCGGCGGCCACGACTACCGCAAGGTCTACGCCGCCTACAAGCGCGCGCTGGAGACCAAGGGCAAGCCGACCGTCATCCTCGCCCACACCGTCAAGGGCTACGGCCTCGGCCACAACTTCGAGGGCCGCAACGCCACCCACCAGATGAAGAAGCTGACGCTGGAAGACCTCAAGCTCTTCCGCGACAAGCAGCAGATCCCCATCTCCGACGAAGAGCTGGAGAAGGACCCGTACCTGCCGCCGTACTACCACCCGGGCGAGGACGCCGAGGAAATCAAATACCTCAAGGCCCGCCGCGAGGAGCTCGGCGGCTACCTGCCGGAGCGCCGCGAGAAGTACACCCCGCTGGAACTGCCCGAGTTTGAAAAGACCTTCAAGGCGCTGTTCAAGGACTCCGGCAAGCAGGAAGTCGCCTCCACCATGGCGCTCGTGCGCACCTTCAAGGCGCTCATGCGCGACAAGGAGCTGGGCAAGCGCGTCGTCCCGATCATCCCGGACGAGGCCCGCACCTTCGGCCTGGACTCCTGGTTCCCCACCCTGGGCATCTACAACCCGAACGGCCAGAACTACGTGCCGGTGGACCACGACCTGCAGCTGTCCTACAAGGAAGCCACCGACGGCCAGATCCTGCACGAGGGCATCAACGAGGACGGCTCGTCGGCCTCCTTCATCGCCGCGGCGACGTCGTATGCCACCCACGGCGAGCCGATGATCCCGATGTACATCTTCTACTCGATGTTCGGCTTCCAGCGCACCGGCGACAACTTCTGGGCCGCCGGCGACCAGATGGGCCGCGGCTTCATCATCGGCGCCACCGCCGGCCGCACCACCCTGTTCGGTGAGGGCCTGCAGCACATGGACGGCCACTCCCCGATCCTGGCGTCCACCAACCCGGCCATTGTCTCGTACGACCCTGCGTTCGCCTACGAGATGCCGTACATCATCTCCAAGGGCATCGAGCGCATGTACGGCCAGGGCGCCGGCAAGGACGAGAACGTGATGTACTACATCACCGTCTACAACCAGCCGCACCACCAGCCGGCACGCCCGGAGAACCTGGACGTGGAGGGCCTGCACAAGGGCATCTACCTCTACGACGAGGGCAAGGACCTGGACAACAAGGTCTCCCTGCTGGCCTCCGGCGTGGGCATGCAGCAGGCGCTGCGCGCCCAGGAGATCCTGCAGGAGCAGTACAACGTCGGCGCCGCGATCTACTCCGTGACCTCCTGGACCGAGCTCGCCCGCGAGGGCCAGGCCAAAGCCGCCGAGCAGCTGCTCAACCCGGGCGAAGAGGTCGAGGAGGCGTTTGCCACCAAGCAGCTGAAGCAGACCTCCGGCCCGTACATCGCGACCTCGGACTTCGCTTCCGACCTGCAGGAGCAGATCCGCGCCTACGTCCCGGGCCAGTACATCGTGCTCGGCGCCGACGGCTTCGGCTTCGCCGACACCCGCGAGGGCGCCCGTCGCTTCTTCAACATCGACGCCGAGTCCATGGCCGTCGCCGCCCTGCTCGGCCTGGCCAACGAGGGCAAGATCGACCGTTCCGTGGCCGCCCAGGCAGCCAAGGACCTGAAGATCGACGACCCGACCGCCACCGCCGCCAAGACCGACGGCGAGGACAAGGGCGACGAGAACGCCGCTGAGTAGCTTGAGTTAGGGCCTTCTGCCTAGCGACGGAGGGGCGTTCCCGGTAGCGGAACGCCCCTTTTCGTGTGCCTTTTTGGGGTGGTTTTGGGCGGGGCTTGGGTGGTTCCTGACAGATTACGGCGGCCCTTTGTGCCGACCTGGGCCGATGGGGCCAGACTGACAGATTCCGCCGCGATGTGTCTGGGCCGCGCGTCCTCGTCTACCGGCACGCCTGGATTTGTTCACTACGTGATGAATCAACCCACCCCATTCAAACACCCAACCTGGGCAAAGTGAACAAACCACCGCTCAAATGAGGGGTTTGTTCACCTGCTAGCAGAACCCGAGTGAACAAATTTCCGGGGATGGCCCTGGGAGAGCCCGGGGCCCCTACATCTTGGGCAGGAACTGCTGCAGCTGTGGCCACGCGAAGGCGGCGGCGCTTACCAGCAGCGCCAGGATGCCGAAGACGAGAGCGGTCTTCTGCGCCGTGGACGACCCGTTAGAGCCGCCCTCTCCGCCCGGCGCCGGCGAGTCCTGATCCGGCTCCGCCGCCGGGGGTTCCGGAAGCTCCACACCGACACCGGAGTTGTCAATGCTGGTCCAAGTCTTGCGCTCCGACCCATCCGCAAACGTAGTGACTACCTCGAAGTTTGCGTCGCTGTAGGAGTCGGTCGGCACCGTCGCGGTGATGGTGCCCGTCTTCTGGTCGACGCTCCAGTCCCACCCCTCGCCGCCGGTGACCTTCCAACGAGCGTTCGTCGGCAGATCCAGCTGGTATTGGTTCTCCGGCGTCAAGGTCACGGTCTGGCCGGGGTTGGCGGTGACGCGGGCGTCGTAAAGCGGGTTGTAGTAGAACGCGTCGTCGGAGGTCAGCGTGACCTTCTGCGAATACAGCTCATTCGACCCGTCCGGGAACAAAACGCGGACCGAAAAGTCGATGACGTTTTCGCCGGGCTGCGGGGGTGTTTCCCTGGTGTAGTTGTTCAGCCTGACGCCGAGCGGCTTGTCCACAAATTCGGTTTCCCCGTTGAACAGCTGCGCCTTCTTCCGCAGCGTGTCCTCGCCGGTCTGCTTCCACTTCGTCCCCTCCGGCACACCGAGAAGCTCGTATTCGACGGTCTCCGAATACCCGTCCCCCGGCTTCACAGCCGCGTGCCGCGGCGCCGGATCGAAGTGCGGCGAATACTCGTCGGACATCGCGGCGGAGGCGGCGGGCGCGAGCAGGCCGGCGGCGACGACGACCACGGCCGGAAGTGCGAAGCGTTGCATGCGCTTATCATAACGGCATGGAACTTTCGCAGCGGTTGGACCTGAGCAACCTCGACCTCGCCGACGACACGGACGCCCAAGAGCAGGCGGAGGCGCGAGGCACGTTCGCGCGCATCGCGGAGCTCGTGGAGGACGTCTCCGGTGTGGACATTGAGCCCGGGACGAGGTTGGACGGGAGCGGGGTTTCGTCGTTAAGCCGCATTGAGCTCGCGGTTCGCATCGAGGAAGCATTTGGAGTGCCTATCGACGAGCACGTGTACGCCCAATGCACCACCGCCCAGGACCTCGCCGACTATGTGGAGGAGCACCAATGATTTCGTATCTGACCGACATGGACGGCGTGCTGCACCGCGAGGGTGAGATCATCCCCGGCGCCAAGGAGTTCATCGGCGCGCTGCGCAGCGAAGACATCGACTTTATGGTGCTGACCAACAACTCGATCCAGACGCCGCGCGACCTGTCGGCGAAGCTTATGCGCATGGGGCTGGACATCGAGCCGGAGCGCATCTGGACCTCCGCCACCGCGACGGCGAAGTTCCTCTCGCAGCAGGCGGGCGCGGCGTCGGCGTACGTCATCGGGGAAGCTGGCTTGACGACGGCTTTGCACGAAATCGGCTGGATCCTCACCGACGCGGACCCCGACTTTGTCGTGCTGGGCGAGACGCGCACCTATTCCTTTGAGGCACTGACCACCGCGTCGAACCTGATCCGGAACGGCTCGCGGTTCATCGCCACCAACCCGGACCTCACCGGCCCGGGGCCTGCGGGCGTGGTGCCGGCGACCGGGTCCGTGGCCGCCATGATCACCGCCGTGACCGGCATGAGCCCCTACTACGTGGGCAAACCCAACCCGGTGATGATGCGCTCGGCACTGAACAACATCGGCGCGCATTCGGAGAACACGGTGATGATCGGCGACCGCATGGACACCGATGTCAAGGCCGGCCTCGAGGCGGGCATGCGCACCGTGCTCGTGCGCAGCGGTATTTCCGACGACTCCGAGATCGCCAAATACCCATTCCGCCCCACAGCGGTGCTGGACTCCGTGGCGGACCTGGTGGAGCGCATCCGCGACCCGTTCGGCGACGGGTGCTACACGGACGGCGAGTAGCCGGGGCAGTTGCCTACGGGGCGAGCTGCCTCGCCCTTTCGACGAGCTGCCTCGCCAGCCGCGACGTCTGCTTGACCTGAACGTCGCTGAGCCCAACGTCGCTGTAGTTCGCCACCGTTTTGTTTTGCAGCACCGTGTTGAGCGCCTTCGCTGCGTCTTTTTCTCCAGCCAACTCGAGCATCCGCACCGCCTCGAGGTGATCAGCGGAACGGTTGTATTCACCGGTCAGCGCTCCGCAGATCACGTCCCCAGCGCCGATCGCTGCGTTGATGTAGCTCGAGATCACAGCGTTCGCTCCGAACTCGCCTTCGGCGAACTGCGCCAACTCCAGATGCTCTTCTACGCGGAGCATTCGCTTGCGCAAGACAGCGTTGTTAGCTTGCGCGGTCTTCCCCTTGCCCGCTCGTGGTGCCACGAATCCCCCTCAGAATCCCCCGAATTTCTCGCGGGTCACCGTATATGGTTTTGCCCTCGCCCGCTATGTTGTCGAGGATCGCGCCCGGGTTTTCCTGGCCGCGCGTCCACACGACAACATCGGCGGGCACCCCTGTCCAGGCTTCTACCTGCCGGGATAGCTCATAGGCTACGCTTTCCGCCTGCACCGCCGCGGACTCGTTGTCCACCAAAATGAGCAAATCAATGTCGCTGGAATCCCCCATCTCGCCCCGCGCAGCCGATCCGAAAAGTACGCACCCCGCCACGCTCACAGGCCAAGTATCCAGGGACTGCGCGATGCGGGAGTACAGCTCCTCGGTCGCGTGAGCAATTTCCCGGATCGCGCCAGCAAGCAGGTGTTGTTGATTCAGCGAGTACCCCCTCGCCTGCCCCAGCACCCGCTCAAGAACCACCCCGCTCCGGGCGAGCCGTTCCAAGCTACGACGCACGCTGGACAGAGACGGCCCCGCCACGAGACGGTGAACCTGTTGGGCGGTGAGCTCCACCGGCGCCCGGCCGAGCGAGAGCAGCACCGCCGCATCCGCATCTGAGCAGATGGCAGTGAACGGGTTCTGAAGCTTCATGGTGTCAATATTGACACGCTCGTTTCATTTTTGAAACAGCTACACCGCCGAGTCGGAGCCCGCGACGTAGTAGCGCTGGTGGTTGACAAACTCGTCCATGCCCAGCGGGCCGAGCTCGCGGCCCAGGCCGGACGCCTTCACGCCGCCGAACGGCAGCTCGGCGCCGCGGGCCTGCGGGATGTTCACGTGGATCATGCCGGTGTCGATCTTCGCGGCGACCTTCTTGGCGCGCTCGGCGTCCTCGGACATCACGGCGCCGCCGAGGCCGTAGCGGGAATCGTTGGCCAGCTCGATCGCTTCCTCCTCGGAGGACACCTTGTACACCTCGGCCACGGGCCCGAAGAACTCCTCGTAGTAGGAGTCGGAGCCGACCGGGATGTCGGTGATCACGGCCGGGGTGATGTAGGCGCCCTTGCCGGTGACCTCGCCGCCGACGCGCAGGTTCGCGCCGTCCTCCACGGCCAGGCGCAGCTGCTGCGCGAGTAGCTCCGCGGCGTCGCGGGAGGACAGCGGGTAGAACTCGTTGCCGTCGCCGGGGTTGAGCGGGTCGCCCTCGCTATACGACGACGCAAGGTCCACCAACGCCTGCACAAACTCGTCGTAAATGTCCTCCATGACGATCATGCGCTTGTTCGACGTGCAGGCCTGGCCCACGTTGCCGATGCGCTTGTTCCACGCGGTCTCCGCGGCGGCCTTGACATCGGAAGCATCCAGCACGACGTACGCGTCGGTGCCGCCGAGCTCGAGCACGCACTTCTTCAGCGCCTGGCCGGCCTGGGAGGCGATGGTGCGGCCGGCGCGCTCGGAGCCGGTCAGGGACACGCCCTGGACGCGGTCGTCGTTGATCAGCGTGGAGACCTGCGAGTGCTTGGCGTACAGGTTCGTGTACAGGCCCTTCGGCGCGCCCGCCTCGTCGAAGATCTTGGCAATCGCGGCGGCGGAGCGGGGGCAGATCTCGGCGTGCTTGACCATCACCACGTTGCCGGCCATCAGCGCCGGCGCTGCGAAGCGTGCGACCTGGTAGTACGGGAAGTTCCACGGCATGATGCCCAGGATCACGCCGAGCGGGACCTTGCGCATCACGGAGGTGCCGCCGCGCTGGTTCGGGATCTCCTCGTCGGCGCCGAACTCAGCGCCGTTGTCGGCGTAGTAGTTAAAGATCTCGACGACGTCGTTGATCTCGCCGTCGCCCTCCTTGACCGACTTGCCCATCTCTTCAGCGATGATGCGGGTCAGCTCGGCGCGTTGCTCGTCGAAAAGCTTCGCAACCTTGCGCAGCACCTCGGCGCGCTCGGAGAAGCTCTTCTCGCGCCACTGCTTGAACGTGTCGTTTGCGGTGGTCAGCGCGGTCTCGAGCGCGTCGTCGGTGATGAAGTCGAAGGACTCGACGATCTCGTTGTTCTTCGGGTTTTGTACGCGGTATTTAGTAGACATGCGGCCCATCGTAGGAGCGTGGCGTGAGGCTCGCCACAAAATTTTTCTCCCGCGAAAGGCGCTCCATGGCCTGCGCAAACGCCTCGATCTCCTCGCGCGTGGCGTAAATCGTCTCGCGGCACGAGTACGTGCGGTCCGCGCGCCGCTGCCAGCGGGTGAACCAGATTTCGCCGGGCGCGCCGTCGGGAAGCAAAAGCATCTGCTTCTCGACGCTCCGTCGCTCCCGCACCGGCATCCCCTCAACGCAGAATGTCCACGCGAGTCGGGTGCGCGGGGCGCGGCAGGTCGGTGCGGCCAGTGTTGTCGTCATTGGTGGGGACCCTTCTTGCGGGCGCCTGGTGGCGAAGGCCCGCATCGGTGGCGGCACACTCCGACCCCGGTGACTAGGCGGGATTGCCGCGGCGGGTGACTAGTCCGCGCGGCGGAGTGTGAGACGAGAGGTTCGTCTTCCCCAACGGCCTCTGATTTCTCTCGGCCGATATTGCTTCACACGAGTTGACTCGAGCAACCCTCAACCGCTGGTTGATCCCCCTATTTGCTCGAGCTTCGGTTGAGGTTGAGGGGCGGCGGGCACGCGTAGCCCGCACGTCAGGCCGCGAGCCCCTCTTGCCGCCCCGATCGCAAATGCCGATATCGGCGTTTACGCCTTCCGAGATGCGGCGACCTGGGCTTTTGCGGAGCCGTTACGGGTAAACGCCGATATCGTCGTTTAGCACCCCGCCCTACAGCAGCCGCACCGCCAGCACGCCGAGGAAGATCACCACCAGGCCGGCCAGGCGCGTCGCCGTCAGCGGGTTCTTCCGCGCGCCGAACGCCCCGCGCGCCTCCAGCGCCTGGCCTGCGGCGATGGTGCCCGCGTTGAAGGCGATCACGGTGGTAGCGGTGCCTAGCAGCGGGGACAGGGTCGCGCCCGAAATCACAAAGGTCGCGCCGACTAGGCCGCCGACCCACATCCACCACGGCCCCGGCTCCGGACGCCGCACGAGCTGCCGAGGGCTGGTCACCAGCACCGCCACCAGCAGCAACAGGGCGCCGACCGCCAGGTTGATCTCGCCGGCGTGCAGCGAAGACCCGGCGATGGTGCCCAGGTAGCCGTTCACCGCGGTCTGCACCGCGGACCCCACGCCGACCAGCACGCCGAGCGCGCGGAACAGCCAGAGTTCGAGGCCGGCGGCGTCGCCGTCGATAGGCGGCCGCTTGCCCGCACGCAGCACCACGACGATGCCGGCCAGCACCACCAACGCCCCCGCCACGCGCAACCACGTCACCGGCAGCACGGGCGCGCCGAACAGGCCGAAGCGGTCGATGCACATGCCCATCACCACCTGCCCCAGAATCGGCAGAACCACGGTCTGCACCGCCCCGAGACGCGGGAACAGCAGGATGTTGCCCAGCACGAAGCACACGCCCATTGCGCCGCCGAGCCAGACCCACCAGGGCGCGCTCACGCCGTCGTCAAACTGCGGCATCGGGTTGCCCTGCAGCACCGACGTCGCGATGATGGCCACCAGCAGCGCGACCGTAAACGACACCAGCGCAGACACCACCGGCTTGTTGCCCACGCTCATGCGCAAGCGCGAGTTCGCCGCGGTCTGGATCGGAATCAGCCCGCCTACCGCGAGCGCCACAAGCAACAGCATGCGCCGATCTTCTCACGCCGAGCGCGCGGCCATTTACCTAGCCCGCAGCGGTAGCTACTTCAGCCCGTAGGCGCGGTAGAGCGCGGCGATGAACTCCTCGTGGGTGATGTCGCCGTCGACGGCGGCGAGTTCGTCGCGCACGTCCTTGCGCGTCGGCGCGGAAATCAGGGTCGGGTTGGCGTTGCGCTGCCGGTACGACACGGGCGGAAGTTTGTCGCCGACCCGGTGCTTTACCCGGGTGAAATAGCTGTCCACGGGCGCGAGCGCCTCCACCCCCGGCACCGACCAGTCCAGCCAGTACGCGGCCACACCCAGCGCGATGCCGAGCAGCGCGGAAACGGCCAGGCCCACCGACTGCCAGCCGAGGTCGTAGAAGATCTGCACGCTTATCGACGACACTATCGCCGGGACCACGTACAACTGGCGGTCAACGAGAATGTTGGGAATCTGCCCGATCATCATCTCGCGGATGACCATCCCGCCGGTGGCGGTGAGCACACCCATGAGGATGCAGCCGAACCACGTGACGTCGGCACGCAGCGCTGTGACCGTGCCGGTGACTGCCCACACGCCCACGATGACCATGTCGCCGTGGAAGCGGAACAGCTCCCACGCGCGGCCGCCGATGGACAGCGCGAACGCCACCAGCGAACCGACGAGCGCCGTGCCGATGTACCACGGGTTCTGCAGCGCGGACGCCGGGGTGGAGCCGATCAGGGCGTCGCGGATCATGCCGCCCGCCATGCCGGAGATGATGGAGATGACCATGAAGCCGACGGCGTCGAAACGCATCCGTCTGGCCACAAGCCCGCCCATCAAAGCGTTGAGGAACACGCCGATCAGATCCATCACGGCAAACGAAAAACCCACAGGGGTGAGCACGTTGTCGAAGTACATGCGCGCCATCGTAAAGGGGTTCGCGCCGGGGCGGGGCCGGTTTAGGTTTTCGCCTCCGTGCTCTCCTGCACCTCGTTTTGCAGCATCACCCGCAGCGCCTGGATCAGCTCCTCATCCGAGGCGTGCTCCAACGCGTTGCGCACCTCTTTGCCGGACTCGGCCGGGCGTCGCGAGTCGGTGTCCACGCCCAACGCCTCGCCGATCTTCTCTTCAAGCGGGCGCTCGATGCGCTTGGTCTGGAGCCCCAACAGCTTGTCGCCGCCGAAGTACACCGCCAGCGCGAACAGCGGCGCGGCGATCGCGGCGGCCAGCATGCCCTCCCACACCAGGTCAAAGCGGTTGAGCACCAACATGATCACCGACGCGATGATCGCCGGGAACACCGTCATCTTCTCGCTGGTAAACAGCGCCGGGATCTGCCGCAGCACAATGTCTCGGGCGAGCGTGCCGCCGGTTGCGGTGATCACGGCGAGCAGCACGCACGGCACCCAGCTCAGCTCGGCGTTGAGCGCCTTGATTGTGCCGCCGACCGCCCACACGCCGATGGTGACCACGTCCGCGTAGAACCGGAAGTTCTCCCAGAGCTTGCCGCGCAGGGGCGCGAAGTACGCGATCAGCCCACCGATCGTGGCGGTGATCAGGTAGCCGGGGTTGGTGAGGGCGGCGGCGGGGCCGTCGTTAAGTATGGCGTCGCGCATGAGGCCGCCGCTCAGCGACGAAATCAACGCCACAAACGCGAACCCCACAATGTCGAAGTTCATCCGCTTGGCCACAGTCCCGCCGATGGTGGCCGCCAACAACACGCCGGTGTATTCGAGGACAAAGTAGAGGTTGCCCACGTCATCAGAGAAGTCCATGGGCGCCAAGGCTAGCTTTCCGGGTGGGTCTTTAGCTGGGTGGTTGGTGTGGGGTTGCTCCACATGCCATAAACCGGCTACCTAGGACCGGTTACCAACCGAATTTTCGCAGGGTAACCGGTTCTAGGTAGCCGGTTTTACGGGGCGGGAGGCGCACCTCAGCCCAAGCGCTCGACGGCGTCGACCACGAGGTCCCAGAACCGGTCCACGTCCAGGCGCGTCGCCACCGAAGTGTTGCACGCCGGGTCTGCGGCGGACGCAGCGGCACCAGCAGCGCCCTCGCCCGGCACGCCCGACGCGAGCGCGGACAAGCCAAGCGCGCCGAACGCGCGCAGGTCCGCCACGGTCCGCCCGCGCGTCAACGTCCCCGCGAGCTCCACCGACACCGGCACGGACACGGTCTCGACCACGGACGGGTCGATGACGTACGCCACCGCGCACGGGTCGTGCACCGGCGGGTTGTCAAAGCCCTGGGCGTCCTTGTAGTTGGCACGGAACGCGTCCACAAGTGCGGCCAGGAAGTCGCCGCTCGCGGTGCCCAACCCCCGGAAACGGTCCTGCACCTCAGGAGTGGCAAGCGCCTGGTGCGTCAGGTCCAGCCCGACCATGACCACGGGCCAGTCCTCGCCGAACACGATCGCGGCGGCCTCCGGGTCGACGGCGATGTTGAACTCCGCGGACGGCGAGAAGTTGCCGGCCCCGTACGCGCCGCCCATCAGCACGACCTCGCGCACCCGCGAAACGATCCGCGGCTCCAGGCGCGCGGCCAGGGCGATGTTGGTCAGCGGCCCGGTGGGCACCAGCGTCACGGTCCCCGGTTCTTCGCGCATCAGCGTGTCGACGATCCACTGCACCGCCCCGATCTCCCCCACCGGGACAGCGGGTTCCGGCAGGTCGAAGCCGTGGATTTCCATGCCGGTGTCGCCGTGGATGTCTTCGGCGGTGATGACGTCGTTAAGCAATGGGCGCGTCACCCCGCGGTAGACGGGGAGGTCCTTGAGACCGGCGACCGTAAGCACCTGCTGCGCGTTGCGCGTGACGTGGTCGATGGTGTGGTTGCCGCCGACGGTGGTCAGGCCCAGCAGCTCGATGTCCGGGTTGCCGGCGGCGAGCAGGATGGCGACGGCGTCGTCGTGGCCGGGGTCGCAGTCCAGGATGATTTTACGCACGGGCGGCCAGGTCCTCCGCGGCGATCGTGTCCGGAACGGTCTCCGGCTTCGGGATGAGGAAGGACGCCGCGAACGCGCAGCCCAGCAGGATCGCGCCGGCGATCATGCCCGCGCGGTAGTTTCCGTCGGTGGCGGTGAACACGGCGAAGATGATGGTGAACGACAGGCCCGCGCCCAGGTTGAATGCGCCGCCGTTCAGGCCCGGCAGGTAGCCCTGATTGTGCTTCGGCGCCAGCACGACGCCGAGCGAGCCGAGCATGATGTTGCTCATGCCGGCGTACGTGATGCCGGCGAGGATGGACATGGCCAGAAGCATCGCGTGGGTGGCGTTGCCGACTACGACGGTGCCGAACAGCACGGACAGCGCCGCGCCGGCGATGCCGATCTGCAGGATGATCTTGTAGCCCACGCGGCCCGCGAGCCAGCCGGAGATCGGGCCCATGGCCAGGCCGGCCAGGGCGTACGGGGTCAGCGTCCACCAGGACACGACGCCGGCGGACATGCCCGGGCCGGCCGTCGGGTCCTGCGCGAGGTTGGGCACCAGGCCGTTCATCACGGCGAACACGCCGGTCATGGTCAGCGTGGTGGTGAGCAGCAGCGCCCAGGTTCGGCGCTGCGACAGCAGGTCGGTGGACATCAGCGGGTGCGGGCTGGCCTTCTCGGTGCGCCAGAACCACACCAGCGACGCGCCGCCGACGACCAGAAGCAGGATCACCATGAACCAGTTCGCCGCGGCCAGCTCGCCGGCCATGTTCAGGGCGGTCAGCACCAGGCCGACGCCGACAACCAGGCCGACAACGCCCTTCCAGTCCATGGGCTGGAGCTGATCGGACTTGGTCTCTTCCACGCCGTACTGCACAGCGAACACGGCGATCAGCGCGGCGGCGCCGATGACCCAGAAGAGGGAGCGGAAACCGAAGGCGTCGGTAAGCCAGCCGCCCAGAATCGCGTCGATGCCCGCGATGCCGCCGTTGACCGAGGTGAGGATGCCCACCAGGAACGCGAACTGCTTCTCCTCGCGCACCGCCTGACGCAGCATCACGGACGTCAGCGCCACGGTCGGGCCGGAAACGCCCTGGATCACGCGGCCGATGAACAGCATGGTCACGTTGGTGGCCAGCGCCGCGACGACGGAACCGATGACCGTGACGATCATCATCCACACCAGCACCTTGCGGCGCCCAATCAAGTCACCCCAGCGCGGCATGAACAGCGCAAACACAGCCGCCGCGGTGAAGAACGCCGTCTGCGTCATGCCGATCTGCGCGGTGGTGGCGTTGAGGTCCATTTCCATCGTGTGCAGCGCCGGCGCGAGCATGGAGGCGTTGAGCTGGAACGCGAAGACGGCGACCAGCAGCGCCGTCATCAGGGGCACGACCTGATTGGTCGGCAGCTTCTGCCCCGCTGCTGGTAGCGGGGTGTTTGTCGTAGTCATGCGTGCAGTTTAAAACACTGCGCGCCGCGCGCCTACACGAAAAAGGCGGCGGCTACACCCGAAATGCGGGGGCATTTTGCCTATCGACGCCCACCTCACCGGCCCCCACTCCCCCCCGCCGAGAATTGCCGCCTACCCCAGCGCCTCCCACAGCGCCGTGTTGGTCTCCTGCCACAACGGCTTGGCCCAGTCGCCGAACTCGCGGTCCGTCAGCACCACGCACGCCTGCCCGCCCGCGACCCACAGGTACGTCCCGGCCATGCCGAAGTGCCCGACGGTGTCCGCGGGCATGCCGTCGCCGGTCCAGTGCGGCGCCTTCTCGCCCTTGATCTCAAACCCGAGGCCCCACTGGCACGGCTTCTGCATGCCGTAACCAGGCACAACGCCGCGCAGGTCGCCGAACTGGTTAGAAAAGGCCTCGCCAAGCGTCGACGGGTCCAGAAGACGCGGCGAGAGGAGCTCGGAGGCGAACGCAGAAAGGTCGCCGACGGTGGACCTCCCGCCGTGGCCGGCCGAGCCGTAGATTTCGGTGGAGTCCATGCCGAGCGGCTCGAAGACCCCCTCGCGGGCGTAGTCCGCAAACGCGATGCCGGTGGTTTCTTCGACGTGGTCGGCCAGGATCTCGTAGCCGGCCGAGGAGTAGATGCGGCGCTCCCCCGATTCCTTCTGCGGCTCGCGGGAGTCGAACCCCACCCCGGCAGCGTGCGCGAGGAGGTGGCGGATGGTGGAGTTGGGGGGACCGGCGGCGTCGTCAAGCTCGAATGCCCCCTCCTCCACCGCGAGGAGCACGGCGTACGCGGAGAGCAGCTTGGTCACGCTCGCGAGTTCGAAGACTTTGTCTTGGTCGCCGAACGTGGCTTCCGTGTCGCCGACGAGGGCCGCCGCGACGTTGTCCACCGGCCAGTTGCTGAAAAACTTCTCGAGCTCCATGCCGCCCACCTTACGTAGAAGCTCGTTTCTTCAGCTGTTCTTCGCCCTGACAGCCGCAACACGCACCTGTTCAAGCTTCCTTCGGTTTTCCGGGGTCAGCATGCTCGGGTCGTTGATAACCGGACGCCTTGGATCCAAAATATCGGAATGAACCAAGTCTGGTATTCCCCGCTCGAACAGATGCAATTTGGATTCGTATGTAAAAGCCCCTCGTGCTGCACTGATCTGCTTGGATTCCGCTAACCATTCGTAGCGAGAATTAGGAACAAGTTGGGATTCAACAGCGCGTTTAACGAGAGCGCAAACCCAATCCGCAAACTGGATGTTGGCCGAGAGCGTGCTATCAATATGCATCGGTGGTTCAATGATTCTCCGCATTTCCTCGAAGTCAGCGGCCCTTCCCAGAATGTGGGCGTACATCTGAGGTAGGCGTTGCTTCCGAGACTTCTCATTAATCTGATCCATCATCACCATCACCGATTGGTCGGCTTTGTCGGCGTGCCGAGCGATCCGATTTAGCGCCTCGTACATTGCAGATTGTTCGCGCCTTTCGAATTCTGCTGGGCCGGTGTTGGTCTGCTTCGGTGTCCCCACTGGCTTCTCATCCACGTAATAAAAAAGGTGCCCGCCCATTCCCCTTAACGAACCGATCAAAGAGTTAAACACCCTCAGATTCTGGGGTCGCTCTTCACACACCCTCGCGTACAAGAGCGATGCACCTTTCTTCTCCCAACGCCCCGGGTCTTGGCCTTCAGGAATCTCGTTTTTGAACAATCTCTTCTTCGCTTCTGCGAAGTACGCCCCGAATACACGCGCTTTGTCCTCTGGAATGATGAACCCGCCATAGCCAAATGCTGGGCTGTCAGCGAACCTTGGATGACTAGGGGAGACAAAGGCGCCAGGTGCCCCTATCTCATCTAGATACGCAAGGAGCACGCGAAACCCCCTTCAGGCGAAGCGCCAGGACATTCGTGCATTCAATACACGAAAACCCACACTAGCGTGTGGGTTTCGGAGTTGCTGCCCGGAGGATTCTTGCGGACGCTCACCTCTGGCTCACATCTGTGAATATACGACGCGCGGGGTACAACGTCAAAGGGTTTCACGCAGAAACTCAAACCGCCCACCCGGCAATGTCGGCAGTCACGAGCCCCAAGCCGGGGACCGAGTGGCGTGCGCCCCCACCCGCAGTCCCCTAGTAAGCGATCCCTATTACGGCCCATTTTCGGCCATACTCGGGAGGGCTTACTCGGGGTTTGTGTCCTTAGAACGGCAGCGCCGGGAGCCCCGGGATCATGCCCGCCGACGCCGCAAACGCCGCGCCGACGCCGAGCACCGCCAGCACCGCGGCGACGATTCCGGCGATGGCGCCCGGCGCGACCTGAGAGTTCAGGCTCGACGGGGCGGCCGGCTCGGTGCGGTTGATGTCTTTGCCGCAGTCTTGGAAGCGCTGCGCGGTGTAGGAGGCGGCGGACTTGATGTACGCGACCTCGCCGGCGCTGAACGGGGTGTCGAGGGTGGACGGCGTGCCGGTCTTCGAGCTTCCCAGGTCGTCGGCGATGACGGAGCTGGTGGTGTGCTCCTCGACGGGCCAAAGCTTCAGGTCATCAGCTTGCGTCACCGAGCCCCAGCCGTTCTCGCCGAGCCCGGCGCGCAGCTGGTCCTGTTTCTTCGCCCACAGCGCGAGCGCGTCGGCGCGGGATCCGGAGTGGTAGAGGATGTCATCGGCGTTAAGGCCGGCGGCCAGGGCAGGCACCTGGTCGGCGTTGTACTCGACGGCGCAGACGCGGGAGAAGCCCGGGTCGACAGGCGCATCGGCAGCTTCGGCGGCTCCGGCGACGGGCGGAAGTACGGCAGCAACGGCGGCGCAGGCGATAACGCCCGCGGCAAAAGTTTTACGCATGTGGAAAAAGATACCCCGCACGGCACCTCCTTACCAGCCTTTCCACAAACCCCGAGAAACCCGCACCTCGTAGTCCTCGTACTCCGTGCCGGCCACCAGCGCCGTCGCGTGCGCTCGCGCGAGCTCCTCGGCGTGCTGCCCGGCGCGGTCGAGAAGCCCGGAGGCGATGGCCTTCTCCCGCGCGTCGGCCTCGCGGTCGGCGATGAACCCGGTGACGTCTTCGACGCGGAGTTGGTTGATGGGGTTCATGGTTTGGTCGTAAACCTTGACGCTGTCGGCGTCGATGTGGGATTCCAGAACCTCCACCTCAGGCAGTTGCACGTTGACTTCCCCGTCGGCCAGGTGGACGTCGATAAGCGAGGCGTCCTTGATGCCCGCGGTGACGCGCCCGTCGTACGTAACCAGGAGATTCCGTCCGGTAAACGGCACGCGCACCCCGAGCACCTCGAGGCCTTCCTGGTCGAATTTGCCCACGTCGGAGAAGACGTATTCCTCCACAGAAAGCTCGGCAATATCGCCTAACGACGCCCCAATGGTCGTCGACGTCACCTCCCCCTCTTTCCAATTGAGCAGCGCCGGGCGGGTCAGCGCCAAGACGAGCGCCACGATGGCGACCACGGCTATGACCGAGGCCAGCGCACCGAAGCAGCCGGTTGGCCGGGTATCGCGCGGGGAAATCTGCAATTTCGTGCTCACTTCGTTTACCTTACTTCGTCGAGAAAATGTAAGGTGGCTCTCACCTTTTCACGACGAATTATCGCCGACCAGGAAGACCCACCATGACTGGATCAACCAAAGTAGAAAAAGGCCTGGAAGATCGCCCGGCCCCGGAGCACAACGCGGACCGCAAGGACAACAACCAGCAACAGGAGGGCATGTCCGGCTTCCTGGGCTGGATTGAAAAAGTCGGCAACAAGCTGCCGGACCCATTCTGGCTGTTTGTGATCCTCGCCGGCGTGGTGGCGGTGTCCTCCTGGCTGGCCAGCAAGGCGGGCCTGTCCGCGATCGACCCGGCCTCGGGCGAGGAAATCCACGTCGAATCGCTGCTCACCGGCGAGAACATCTCGCGCATGGTCACGGACGCGGTGGAGAACTTCATCGCCTTCCCGCCGCTGGGCGTGATCCTGGCGGTGATGCTGGGTGTGGCCGTGGCGGAGCAGACGGGCCTGCTCGCGGCGATGGTCCGCGCGATGGTGGACAAGGTCAGCCCGAAGATGCTCACGTTCATGGTCGCGCTCGCTGGCGTGACGGGTTCGGTGGCCTCGGACGCCATCTACGTGATCATCATCCCGCTGGGCGCGATGGCCTTCCACGCGGTGGGCCGCTCGCCGGTGGTGGGTGCGATGGTGGCGTTCGCGGCGTCGTCGGCAGGCTTTAATTCCTCGCTGATTTTGAACATCACCGACCTGCTGCTGGCCGGCATCTCCACCTCCGCCGCGCAGCTTGTCGACGAAGCCTACGAAGTTTCCCCGCTCGCCAACATCTACTTTGTCATCCCCTCCGCGGTGGTGCTGTCGCTGATCATCACGGCGGTGACGGAGCTGTTCGTGGACAAGAAGGCCGAGAACCTTGTCGACCACGACCACATCGACGAGGACGAACTCCAACTCGACGAGTCCAACCAGCCCGACGACTCCCACCTCACCGACGACGATGACCTGTCGCTCACCCCTCTCGAGCGCAAGGGCCTGTCCTGGGCCGGCATCACCCTCGTCCTCAGCCTGGTGGCCTACTTCGCCCTGCTTTTCATCCCGGGCTCCCCGTTCGCGCGGCCCGAGGAGGGCTTCATGGAGTCGCCTTTGATCCGCGCGATCGCCGTGCCGATCACCGCGATCTTCTTCGTCACCGGCCTGGTCTACGGCCTGATCGTGGGCACGATTAAGGAGGCCGCGGACATCCCGAAGTTCATGGCGAAGGGCCTGGAATCCCTCCTGCCGATCCTGGTGCTGTTCTTCGCCGTTTCCCAGTTCCTGGCGTGGTTCCAGTGGTCCAACCTGGGCCCCTGGACCGCGATCAAGGGCTCTGAGCTGCTGCAGTCCTGGGACCTGCCGAACGTGATCCTCTTCGCCGCGTTCGTGCTGATGGTCACGCTGATCAACCTGTTCATCACCTCCGGCTCCGCGCAGTGGGCGCTGATGGCGCCGGTGGTCGTGCCGATGATGATGTACGTGGACGTCTCCCCCGAGGTCACCCAGATGCTCTACCGCATCGGCGATTCCCCCTCCAACATCATCACCCCGATGTCGCCCTACTTCGCCCTGGCGCTGACGTTCCTGCAGAAGTACTACAAGAAGGCCGGCGTGGGCACCCTGATGTCGCTATCGCTGCCGTACGCGGTGTCCATGTTGGTGGGCTGGTTCGTCTTCTTCATGATCTGGTACGCCCTGGGCATCCCGCTCGGCCCCGGCGCGCCGATGGGCTACCAGGTGTAGCTCGGGGGCGGCGAAGGCCCGGTTGCGTCCGCGCAGCCGGGCCCTTTGCTTCTCGACGAGCCTCCGGCTAGACCCGTCACCTGCCATAGAGCGACGCGATGATTCGCTCCGCAAGAAGGTGCACGGTGGTCGAGGCAGTATGCCGACCGACGTGCTCGTCGAAATCCCTTAACGAATCAAGTGGCTCCCGAACTTTCGCCTCAGCGCGTGCTATGGCACACCGGACATCGTCCACGGTGAAGTTTGGTTGAACGGTCTTGGCATACGACGGCCAGTGCTGCATCAAGCTGTCCAGGACATCCTTCTGCGTGCTTGCGCCCTTTGCGTCGGCGAAGTGGAGCAGGAGCCAGTACTCGAACTGCGGAACGCTAAAACCTACTCCGCGGTCCTTGCGTTCGGCAGCCCATTCAAAAACTGCCTGGAGTTGCTGGTCCGTCGCGTCGTCTTCATCGAGGACCACCCAAGCTTGGTCACCGGGACGTAAGTCGCCGTCGCGCTTAAGGTTGGCCAGCCAATCGTCTGCAGTCTTGAGTAGCGCAGGCGGGTGGGGATGCACACCTCTACGCGCTTCCACCTTCACGGATTTGTCCCGAAAGCACTCCATTTCGAAGTAGTTCTTCTCCGTGGTGCCTTCAGTGACGATGAGAAACACATCTTTTACCGGGCGGGTATTGGCCCTTTTGCTCTTACCCCCGAACTTTCTCTGACGAGAAGAGCGCACCCGCCTATTCGACATTGCTGAACTCCAGCGGCTTTATCGACGGCACACCACCGAACCTGCCTCGCAGGTAGCTCTTTCGAAGGTCCGTCGTCTTCCGCGGCCCCTCGAAATCCGATAGAACGCTCGTTTGGGTTTGTCCTGATCGACCCTTCTCAATGACCCAAATCTCATCTCTCCGCAGCGTTTCGGGGTCCATGAGCAAAAGGTCGTGGGTGGTGAAGATCAGCTGTGCACGGGAATCCGCGGAGGAATTCGCCAGGAATCCTCCTATCAGCGCGCGAGAGAGTTCAGTGTGGAAGCTGCGGTCGAACTCATCAACGACCAAGACAGCTTCAAAACCCGGGGCTGCCAGCCGGGAGAACAGCCCAAGCAGCCTCGTCGCAGAACGGGTCCCGTCCGACTCGTCCCACCAGCGCAGGCCGTAGCTTTCGCCTTCCTCAGCTGAATGGAGGAGGGCAATTCGTTCCGCTTCAATCTCATCGTCTTTGAGCCGTAGCGTGAAGCGCCCCGAAGGTAATTCCACATCCATCGGATAATCCGGGTTGCTTCGCAGCTCTTGCTCCATCTCTAGTGCATCTTCGGCGCCCAACCCCAGAGCAGACAGTTCCACGTGCTCGGTTTCAATACCGGTAATTCCGGCGTCGATCTGGGAGACCAAGTTCTCCCATCCGTCGGGCTGGGACTGCAATTGGCCGAGATCCAGAAGTCCTGCCGGAATCACAAGGACCGTTTCGATGAATGCACGGACGACGCCGAATGCATCCAGCTTGAGCGAATCTGGGAACCGCGAAAGGTTCGTCTCGCTGGCAAAGGAGGCAAGAGGGACCTTGGGTGGAACAGACTCGAGCAGGACTCGTGCTTGCGCAACCTCGGTGGGGAAACGCTCCGACTTCTCCTCCAGCAGCGGGAAGCTGAACGAATCACCCACGCGCTCAAACACGTCAATTTCATCTTTGGACAGGTACTTCGTCAGCCGCTCCTCCACAACGCTCCTCGCGTCGAAGGCCAGCACGTACTCGTAGACTATGTCGTCGACGGAGAACAACACCTCAAAGTTCGTTGGCTCGAGCGCTGCCTCTGGGCGAAGGGCGAACGGATCAAACGGCATCGGATCTGAAGGGCGCGGTGGATCTATCAGCATTCGCTGCAGCGCGGTCAGCGCCATGACGAACGTGGACTTGCCCGCCGCGTTCGCACCAAACAGCGCTGCTACGGGATTAACCCGCTTCTTGTAACGACGAGAAAGCTCGGGGCACCGCTCACGATGAATCTGTTCCCTGGTTGCGACCATGTTTATCGACGCAGGCTCGTACACCGAGCGGTAGTTCGCAATCGTGAGATCCAGCAGCATAGGCACCCCTTCCAAAAATTCGCCTATGATTCAAGTTTCTTGCATCATAAGCGAAATTCCGAGCTATTGTGAGCCAAGCACCCCCATTGCCAAGAACAGCGGACCGAGGGCGATGACATTGACTTCACAATCTCACGAGCGAGCGGAAACTAACTCCGCCCGCATCCCGCCTTCCCGCATTACGGTCGCCCGACTGCGCCGAGGCCTCACCAAAGCAGAGCTGGCGGCGAATCTCGACATCGCTCCGGCAACGCTTTCTCGCTGGGAGAACGAAGGGCCACCGCCTTCCAACACTGAGTCCATCCTCGAGCGCCTCGAAACAGCACTCGGGTTCTCCGCCGGATACTTCCTCTCCCCAGAACTTGAAGTTCCTTCAATGGATTCCACCCTGTTTCGGGCTGGCAGCCGCGCGACTCTACGGCAGAAGAGCGTCGCAGTCGCATCCGGGGCAAACGCCCGCACGCTCTTGGCGTGGCTTCGCCGCAACTTCAACTTCCCAGAACCCAACCTCCCGGACTTGTCTGGGTTCACTCCTGCGGAGGCGGCCCGTCACGCGCGCACGATCTGGCAGCTGGGCGATAAGCCAGTTCCAAACTCAGTCCAACTCGCCGAGTCGCTCGGCATCGCCGTCATGGGCCTTCCACCCACGGCCTCCGCTGTTGACGCATTTTCCATGTGGGACGGCGAGCAGCCGTTCATCTTCCTAGCCCGGCGCCGCACGCCCGAAGGCGCCCGCTTCGATCTCGCACACGAGTTGGGCCACCTGCTACTCCACAGCAGCGACGATCCACGCAGCGGAAAACGCGAGGAGGACGAGGCCAACCAGTTCGCCGCCGACTTCCTTATCCCGCCCGGCATAGTTCACGCAAACCTTCGCCTGCACGCGAGCCTCGAAGACATCCTCCGGCTCAAGTCTGTTTAGACCACGTGTTTAGTAACGGTGTGGTGAGTTTCGGGTAACGCCCGGGTGAGTATCGAGTAACACCCGGGCGTTTAGGTTGGTAGCGGGGGTTATTGGGTCAGTCGCATGTTGGTGCCTTCGAGTGTGATGATTTCGGCGCCGGCGACGAGTCGGTTGAGGATGGATTCGGCGATGACGGCATCGGGGATGGATTTGTACCACTCGTCGGGTGTGAACTGGGATGTCACGATGGTGGATCCGCGGGGTTCGCGCTCTGCGAGGATGTTGAGCAGTTGGTGTGCGGTGACGGCATCGATTGGGGTGGTCAGGAAGTCGTCGAGGACTAACACGTCTGTGTGGTGGAGGTCTTCGAGGAATGTGATGCGGGCTGGGTCGTCGTGTTTGAGCACGGCGAGGTGGTTGGCAAGTGTGTCGGTGCGGAAGAAGCGTGCGGAGTAGTCGTTTCGGCACGCCGCGGTGAGTAGTGCTTGGGCGAGGTAGGTTTTGCCGACGGAGGATTTGCCCAGGATGACAATGTTTTGTGCGCTTTGGCACCATTGGCAGTGAGCGAGTCGGGTGATTTGCTCTTTGTTGATGGTGCGGCCGGGCGTGTAGGTGATGTCTTCGATACAAGCATCGGGATTTGGCGATCGGGATGCTTTGAGCAGTTTGTTGACTCGCCTCTCACGCTTGGCCGCTACCTCTTTATCGAGTGCGTAGAGCACTTTGTCGGAAAAGCTCCAATCGTCGAAGGCGGGATCGGCGGCGATGTCGATGACGCTTTGTCCGAAGGCGGTCATGCGTAGATCGGTAAAGATCGGCAGGACTGATTCGTCGAGGAAGCGGGCAGATGCTGATGCTGGTTGCGGGTGGGGCATGGGTTATGCAGATCCCTTCTTGGTGAGGTTTTCGAGGCTGAACTGGGCAGCACCACCGAGGTAGGCGCCGCGGGTGTCACGCGCTGACGGGGCAGGCGCACCGTCAGCGGGTCTGCCGGTTAATTGATCGATTGGCAGGTCAGCACCTGTAGGTCGTGTGGAGGTGTCTTTGCGCACGGCGGCCATCATGTTTTTCACCGCGGTATACGACACAGCACGCCTTCTGCCGTCGGTGGACACCAAACGTCTGCAGGCATCTTCGAGGATTGGCTTGTTGGCGTGTTTGCCCATGCTGAGCACGTTGCGGCACGCTTGGTACGCCTGGGCAGGGATCGCTTTGGCTTCGATGATCTCGGCAATCACCTGGCGGGTGGCCGGCCCGATCTTGGAGGCTTCGCGCAGGAAGTACTCACTTGTCCACAACCCACGGGTATCACCCAGGTTCGCCGGTATGTGGTCGGTGTCGGTGACATACACCCCGCGGGCACGCGCGAGTTGGTGTCTGGCCACACGCTGCCCGGCGTCGAAGACGGCGAGACTGTCACCGGTGATGCGCACATCCACGGTGCGGCCCACCAGCTGGTTGGGCACCGAGTAATGCGCGTTGTGCACTCTGATGTGGAAATTGGGTGCGACTTTGGCGCGTTTCCATTCGGTGCGCTGCCACGGTGTTGCAGGCAGCGCGGTGAGCACGTCGCGTTCGAACTGATCAAACAATGCGCGTCTGCTCGTCGCATTGCCGCGAAACGGCGTGGCAGCGTTGATCCCATCGACCAGGGCGGTGATTTTCGCGTTGAGCTCGTCTATCCCGACGCACTGGTGGCCATCGAGTGCGTGGATGACGTTTTGGGTGACGATCTTGACTGCGGCTTCGACGCTGGCCTTGTCTTTGGGTCGTTTCGCCCGAGCCGGCAATGCGGCGGTGTTGTAGTGCTCCAAAAACTCCTCGTAGGTGGAGTTGACCCGACGATTTTTGTCCGCGGCACTAATCGCGTTCGAGGCTGTCGAGGCGTTATCTGGCACGATGACCTCGGCAACCCCGCCGAAGTACTCAAACGCGCGGATATGAGCTGCAAGCCATGCGTCCTGGCGCTCATCCGCGCACGCGCAGGCGAACACCATGCCTGAATACGGCAGCGAGGCGACAAAGATACTGACCTTCGATCCTTGCCCGCCGGTGGGGTCACACAGCCGCATCTTTGTGCCTGCCCAGTCCACCTGCATCGTATGGCCTGGGGCATGGGTGATCCTGGCGGTCAGCCCAGCTGCATCAACGTGTTGGGCCACAAGCTGGCGAAACCGCTCGTAGCTGTAATACCGCTGGCCTGGGTCCGCAGGCTGTGCGGTGTAGCGGCCCCACAGTACCTGCAGGGTCACCTTGTTGCGCCCGGTGCGTGCCTTGGCGACAGCGTCGAAATCGATCGGGACGAAATCGCCCTGAGCATGGCTGCGCCCGTCGACGAACCAGTCCACCAGCTCATGATCCGCAACCCCACGAAGTTGCTCACGGGTTGTGATGTTGTGTTCCACCAGCGCATCGCGTGCTTTTTGCACCGTGGTGTGCGAGCACCGCAGACTCGAACAGATTTGGCGGACAGACCAGCCTTTGAGCACTTGATCCATTACCGCCCGGTAGTCAGTCACAATCAGACTCCTCTGGTAACGCCGCGTGCCCTGAAGTCACGCGGTCACCAGAATCCTCCCCCGGACTGTTACTGGATGCTCACCAATGCGTTACTCGATACTCACCACGGTGTTACTAGATACGACCGCGTAACATCAAGTCCGCGTTGAAGGTGTCAGCCATGGCCATGCTTCGCGCCGCTTACCACCACGGCAAACTCAGCGAGCGGGAATACCACTCCCGCCTGACCGCCCTCTCCGCGCGCGGCTTCCGCACGGACGAGCCAGGCAGCACACTGCAATACGAACGCTCGCGCATCTTCGATTACGTACTTTCCCCCGATGGTGGCGCCAGCATCTCGAGCATCGCCGCTGAAACAAAGCTCCCACCACAAGACCTGCACGCGCTCATGCTCAGTGCTCAACCCCACACCGTCTCTGGCTCTGCTCCGAGAACGAATACACCCACTCGCCCAGCTCTCCGCGTCGTGCGCTAGGACCCCTTAAAACCACGGAGCGGCCTCGCCATGGGCCTGCTAGCGGGCTAAAATACCTTGCAACACCTTTTGCTCGAACTAGACGCATGAACACTGCTCAACGAATTCACTGATCGCGGTGCCCCACGGGCAATTGCGCACCTCACTGCGCGTGATTTCAGCTTCGAACAACGTCCTCAGTTTACGAGTGCCCCAAGAGTCATCGAGTAGGAAATTGAGCACCTCCAAGAAATCATGATCCCCGATCGTTCGCCATTCTTTGCCGCGCAATTCGGCCAGAATCTGCTGCGTCTCCTCTTCCAACCTGTATTCTTCGTTTCGAACGCGGACGGTTCCCCTTTCAATCTCCACGCTGACCCCGTCCAACCCTTTCGATTTATGCAATACGAGCTCGACTACCGTCTCCAAACTTCGCATCGGGCTACTCAAGTAAGCCGCAAACGGAAATGAATCGAACTTCAAGCCGATTCCATAACGCGCATTCAGGACTCTTAAGCAAGTCAAATTAAAAGTCAAAGATAGGGCAGAAGAAATAGTTAAAGCCTGATGCTGGGACTTTTCTCTGTCCTGCATCCGCCGGTATCTTATTTTATTTACAGCACCTACGACATCCCCTGTCACGCGCGGCGCGCTACACAGCACGTCCATGAAAACATCGTGAGCATTCGTTTGAATGACAACCGACTCTCCACCCCCGTCGGTACAGACTATTTCATCAAAGTCTCGATCGATCAAAACTCGCGACCGTTTAAAGCCCGCATCTTCAATCATTGCAGCCAATTCCAGACTTTTCGGCTTGCCTCCGTTAATCAGCCGGATGTCGACCGCACCTTTGAAGCCTTTCTCTATTAAAGTGGCATCATCCTCGCCTTCCGGAAAGATAAGCGGTAAAGAATCCCCACCGTTCTCTCGCATGCCCGCGAGGTTTCTTCTAGCCTCAATTGACCGTTCCTGGATGTCCCGCATCACGGCTTCACTATCTGTATTCAATTCTCCCCGCCCTGCTCGCTTTTTAACGTCAGCGGTCGCACTGCCTCCCAAGCGTCGCCAATTATTTCAGGCGAATGCGTTGCAACAATATATTGAAAATCGTTCACTTCTCTCAACGATTCGAACTCATCGAGAATCTCAGCTTGCCAGTTAACATGGAGCGAAAGCTCGGGTTCGTCGACCAGCACCAGACGCTTAGAGCGCGAGCGGAAGACGAGATCGAACGCCATTCGTATTTGATGGCGTTCGCCCGATGACAAGTTGGAGCCGCGCGGCGAAACCAACTGCCCGTCGGCGAACCGCAGAAAAATCCCCGTTGGCTCAACTACAATCTTGCTTCTGACCAGCTTCGCATTTACTAGTTTCTCAAAAATGTCTACACGCTGACTTAAATCAGTTAACGAGTTGATTTTTGCCATCCCGTCTAGAACATGGAGAGTCAGCGCTTCGATCTCCCATCCTTCTAAACGCCGATCAGGCAGTGGAGCCATCTCAATTTCATCCACGCCCACATTGCGCGTCGTTTCACGAAAATTTTCCCGAAGAACTTCGTATACTGCACGAAACTCATTTTCTGTGTCGAACATTCGCCGCCCACCGCCTCCCTGCTCGTTCAGCAATCTCTGAGGAAAGGTGGAATCGAGCGATTGAGAGACTTTCACATAGTCGAGACGCGCATCTTCGAATTCTTTTCGGATGTGGGACACGATATCGGGAGTATCCGAAATCAGATGCGAACTGGCACTCGAATCACCTGAGGCAGAGAAACTTCCGTTGCCAGCGAGTCGATCAGCACCGACCATACAGACTTTCTCATGTCCCAAAAACCCCTTAATGATTCTTGCGTTTCCCCCAAAAACCGGCCCGAATTTGCTCTCACCTTCGTCAGTAAGGCAATAGTTCAACAGGCGATCTGTGGACATTAAGCCCGCCGGGAGCTTCCACTGCTTGGGGCCAGGACCTCGCCTCCTCCTGAGCAAGAGACGATCCTCAGCCCAATCTTCGAATTGGTTATACTCCTTGGATGAAAATGCCCACTCGGCATTACCGTCGGCGTAGTTCAGGGAAAGCAGGATGCTGTTTACAGACTGGGAGCTGGATCTCGTCAGCTGACTAGGGTGTTCTTGTCTTTCACACCGGAGAACCTCACCGTTTTGGAAACTAATTTCCACCAGTCGAAACGGTTCAGCAAGCAAAATTGAGATCTCAAGATTCAGGAGCGCTTTCACCAGGTTCAGCAGCTTCGTCTTGCCAACACCATTAGGGCCAATGAGGATAGCGCGCGTGTTTTTGGAATCTAAATCGAACTCGTGTTCCAGATTTCCGAATAAGCCGCCGACCTTCACCCTCTGGATCAACCAGTCAGTCGGCATCTCGTCCTCTTCGGCCATCCGCATCTCACTTCCCTTCGTACGCCGTGAGGCAGTTAAGCAGAGAGTTAATTGAACTCCCTCCAGGCTCCAACCGAACTACTTCCCAATCTCCGCCGGCGTGCAAATCGGCGCCTGGCGGATGAACTCCTCCGGCGCGCCCTGCTCGCGCAGCGTCAGACCGTTGTAGCACCCGCGCTGCATCCCGGTCTGCTTCGTGCCGGCAGTCGGGATCACGGCCCACTTGCCGTTGGAATTCTTGAAGTACAGGATCCAGTCTGTCTGGTTCGCACCCGCAATGGCCCACTTGCCGTCGCAGAACATCACGTTGGTCCCGGTGAAGTGCGGCCACTCCGGCACCACCGCGTCAAACGCCTGCGGCGCGCAAGAGCCACCAGCAGCCGCGCCATTGTCCTTCTTGGTCAGCCCCGGGATCGCCAGCGCCGGCACCAGCGAGGACAGTCCCGCGGCCGCCGCCGGGTCCAGCCCTTCGGGCAGCTCCAGCAAGCCCTGCTGCACCGCGAAGTACCCGCCGGCACCCACTGCGGCCAGCACGCCGAGGGTGATGCCGATAATTGCGCCCGTGCTTAACGACGAACCTTCGGCCTCCCCCGAATCCGCAGAGGAACCCGTATCGGTAGTGTCTGCGCCATCCTCAGCGAAGGTGGCAGGCGCAAGGACGGCGGACGTGGTGACGGCGGCGGCGACGCCGAGTGCAAGCATCGGTTTCTTCATGCCCGCCACTCTATCGCGTTATCCCCGTCACTTCGAGGGGAACAACGCAATTCCCCACACTCCGAGCGCGACGGCGGCCGCCACGAGCACCCACCACAGCACACCGCGCGGCCGCGAGAACCACTTGTCCGCGGCCAGCCAAACGACGCTCGGCACGACCAGCGCCAGCCCCAGAAACGTCAGTGCCCGCCAGTCGTCGAGACGGTTCGCCGACAACAGGCACACCACGCCAAAGCCCGTCAGTCCCCATGCGACGGCGTTTGCTCGGAATCCACCTATCGGAATCAACATGCCAGCCACCCTACCCAAATTGCCGGCCACATAACCACCCCAGAAAACACCGTTCACCTGCCGATTTGGGCAAGTCAAACATCCCGCGCTATTGTTACATCTCGTTGCACAGCGCAAGCAACGGCAACATATTCCTCCATAGCTCAGTTGGCAGAGCATTCGACTGTTAATCGAAGGGTCACTGGTTCGAGCCCAGTTGGAGGAGCAAATACCTAACATCCCCTCACCAGACGGATTGTCTGGTGAGGGGATGTTTTCTTGCTGTGTCGCTATTTCTGTTTCCGGGGCTTCCGGGGTCTTTTGTAGTCAAAATGTAGCCACGGACAACGCGTGCCACCCCACACACCTGACAACACCTCACAGACCGGAGGCATGAAGATCTTTCGCCCCATCAAGAAGGGGATCCCCCTCCAGCGCCAGGTACCCGTCCACCTGTTTCACCAGGTTCATCGGCGGCAGCTCAAGGCCTAGATCAATTCCCATCACTTCAGACAGCCACTCGTTGACGGTGTAAAGGCTCCAGATCTTCTGTCGCGCTTGTCCGCCCCCAACGAAATCAGTCTCCGCGGGGAAGCCCAAATCAGGGTGCGTAACCCATTTGTTCACCGCCTGACGGGTCACACCCGTTAGTTTCGCTATATCGCTCGTATTCACCAAGTGGGGGACGACTTCCACAAACTCTAGTTCGCCATAAGCTCCCAGTTGATGCATGAGATCGGTTGCCTCATGAAAGGCCTTCTCAGGCAAGCATTCCAGGTGCAGTTCCGCGATCGTCCAACCATTTAGCCGGACGAAAGAAACCGCCGGGAAGGCGCTCTCGATCCGCTCGATGCGTTCTTCATCGTCATAGTCAATGCCCAATACTCGCAGGCCTAAGACAATAGCCATCCTCTACCCCTCCAACACGCCCGCAGTTGTCAATTGACAACTAGTTAATCAGCATAGGGAAGATTTGCCAAGCCTGCAGCAGCCCGCCAGCGGCTTCCGTCACCCCTCGGCTTCACTCCCCTATCCCTGTTGCAGCGTGTTTAGCCGCGCTCTAACTGACCTGTAGCGCTGCCAAGCAGCCTCCACGTCTCGACGTACCGGTTTGCTTTGACGCAACGGAGCAATTTTCTCGCGAGCACGGTTCAGATAGCCACGAGCACGATCCGCGATTCCTGAGACATCGCCCAAATCACCACCGTCGGCGCCCTCCCGTTCAATCACCGAGAGAATCCGCAGCGCCTCATTCTCCAACTTTGCTGCACGATCAAGCAGCGCTCTCCGCTCTTCAATCATCGCGGCGTTTAACAGTGCATTCGATGCCGCCTGTTTTTCTACCGCGCCAATCAGCATTTCCGCGCGGTCCAGAGCCTCGTTCGCCGCCGCGACCGCATCGGTGTGCTCGGCACCGTGCTCGCACAGCTGAATTATTCGGCGAGCCTCCTTCGCTTTGGCAGTGGGATTCCTCGGAGTTGAATCGAACCGCACCTCGCATTCCCCAGCTGGGCAACGGACTACAAAGCCCCCGTGGCTCTCCTTGGATCTTGCGGTCCAGCCTAAAGACCTCGCCCGCTGTGCCTGCTCATTGCAGTCCTTGTCCTCTAGCTCTGGCCATCTATCCCCGGCCCCATATGTTTTCCCGGCCACCGCACCCCCAGTGTCGCTTCCTCACGGATTCTAGCACCCGTTCAATCAGCCTCAAGCCCGATCGCTACTCCGCAACCACCCGCGCCACCGCCAGGTCCTCCCACGGCATCCCGACGGTCCTGAACACCACCCGCCGCGCCGAAATCCCCAGCACCTTCACCCCGCAATTAGCGCTAAAGCTACTCGCGGGGTGTTTCGTTTGTCCCAGCCAAGCGGAGGGAATAGCGGCCGCCCTGTCCAACGTTCTTACCGTTGTTCCAGGAACAGCGATTTAAGGAGTAATGCGTTGACTACAGCCAAGCAATGGGTTCTCGCTTCTCGCCCGGAGGGCGCGCCGACCGCCGAGAACTTCCGACTCGAGGAAGCACAGCTGCCGGAGCTCTCTGAGGGCCAGTTTCTGGTCGAGAACACCTTCGCCAGCGTGGATCCGTATATGCGCGGGCGGATGAACGACGTGAAGTCCTACATCGAGCCGTTCCAGATCGATGAGCCGCTGACCGGCACTGCGGTCGGCACGGTCACGGAGTCCCGCTCGGACAAGTTCAAAGCGGGCGACACGGTCCGGCACTTCGCCGGGTGGCGCACAGACGCCGTCCTGAACGAGGACGAGGCGGAGCAGATCGATACCACCATCGCCCCAGCAGAGGCGTACCTGGGCATCCTCGGCCTGACGGGTCTGACCGCCTACGTCGGGCTGATCGCCGTCGGCGAGATGAAGGAGGGTGACGTCGTGTTCATCTCGGGCGCGGCAGGTGCTGTGGGCTCGGCCGCCGGGCAAATTGCGAAGCATCTCGGCGCGGCGAAGGTGATCGGGTCCGCAGGCTCCGCGGAGAAAATCGAATACCTCAAAAGCATCGGATTCGACGAGGCGTTCAACTACAAGGACGGCGACGTCAACGGCCAGCTTGCCAAGGCGGCGCCGGAGGGCATCGACGTCTATTTCGACAACGTCGGCGGGGACCACCTCGAGGCCGCGATCCAGAACGCGAACACGTTCGGCCGCATCGCCATGTGCGGGGCCATCGCCCAGTACAACGACACTGAGCCGGCGCCCGGGCCGCGGAATCTGGACCTTTCCATCGGCAAGTGCCTCACGCTGCGCGGGTTCGTAGTGGGCCAGTACTCCCACCTTGCCAAGGAGTTCCAAGAGAAGATCGCCCCGCTCGTCGTCCATGGCTCAATCACGTTCGAAACCACGGTGCGCGAGGGCATCGACAACATGCCGGCCGCGTTCCTCGAGCTGTTCGAAGGCGGCAACACCGGCAAGATGATCGTCAAGTTTTAGGAGGACACAATGACCAAGGTTCTTATGGTCGTTTCAGCAGCAGACCACTGGACGCTTAACGACGGCACACCCCACCCCACCGGCTTCTAGGCCGAAGAACTGGTGACCCCGTACTCGATCTTCACCGACGCTGGCTGGGACGTCGATGTGGCGACACCCGGCGGCAGGGCGCCAGTCGTCGATAAGGCGAGCCTCGATGACAGCGCCGGCGACGCTGGCACCCTGGCAGAGGTGAAAACGCAGCTGGAGAAGCTTGAACCCATGTTGGCGAAGCCGCTCAACCTGGCCGACGTCAACGCCACGGACTACGACCTTGTTTTCTACCCCGGCGGGCACGGCCCGATGGAAGACCTCGCGGTGGACGAGACTTCCGGACGCATCCTCACCGAGCGCATGGAGAACAACGCGCCTGTGGCGCTGCTCTGTCACGCGCCGGCCGCGGTCCTCGCAACGGAGAACGCCCCGGGCGGCTCCCCGTTTGCCGGGCGGAAGATGACCGGCTTCTCCAACGACGAGGAACGCGCCGGTGGGCTCGCCGACAAGGCACCGTGGCTGCTCGAAGACCGGCTCGTCGCCCTCGGCGCTGAGTACGAGAAGGCGCCGGAGCCGTGGGCGTCCCACGTCATCGTCGACGGCAACCTCTACACCGGGCAGAACCCGTCCTCGTCCAAGGAGCTCGCGGAGCGCCTGGTAAAGGACCTCGCCTAGGGCTCACTTCAACGCCGCTGGGGCCTGGCTGGCAACAACCCGCGCCACCGCCAGGTCCTCCCACGGCATCCCGACGGTCTTGAACACCACCCGTCGCGCCGGATCCAGCGCCACATCACCGCGCACAACCTCGGCCATCGTCGCCGCATCCTCCCACGCAAGCGCACCCTTCTCCACCGCGATCGCCACATCGCCGGCCTCCCGCCGCGCAGCTTCAACATCCTCCACAAGCACCTGCGCGCCCCGCAGCACATCCTCGTGCAACTCCCGCGTGTCCGCGGTGTGCGCCCCCACAGCAAGCACAGTCGCATCAGCTCGCAACTGCCTATCGACGACCACAGGTTCCCCCGCAGAAGTCGCCACCACAACCAACCCGGCACGCCCCAACACCTCATCAGCCGCAGCACTCCCCGACTCCGCCCACGGATACGGCAAATCCGCCGGCTCACTCCGCGAGATAAACGTCACCGACACCTCCCGCACCCCTGCAAGCACATCCACTATCGTGCGCGCATGCGCCCGTCCCTGCACACCCGCACCGACGATCACACACTCCAACGGCTCGCTCGACGCCCGCAGCCGGTCCAGCACCCCCGCCACCGCAACCGCCGGTGTCCGCACCTCCGTCAGCGCCGCGGCATCCATCACGACCTCCGGCGTGAGCGTCTCCTCACCCATGAGCAGATACGATCCCTGCACCAGCGGCACATCAAGTTCCGAGCCGGCCGGTTGAATCCCCAACACCTTCACCCCGACCACCCCATCAAGCGCCGACGGCAGCAGGTGCATCTCCCCATGCGGCAGCGTCACCTTCTGGCGGTGCGGGTCGGTGGCGGGATCGAAGCCGTCGAGAAGCACCTCCCGCACGGCATCGACCGCCACACGTGGCGTGACAGCGGACAGTACCTCGTCATAACCCAAATTGCGCATGCGGCCGAGCATATCTGCCTTTACCGCACGCATGATCCACGGTTGGTCCATTCCGAGACCAGCAATTTGCCCCGCCGGTAGGTGTGCGGCTCGTCGTGGGTGTACGCGGGCGTCTTCTTCCCGGCGGCGTCGCCCATCTCGATTTCGCCGGGTGCGTGTTAGACGGCGACGAAGTCGGACCCGTTGTCGCCGGTGGTGGAGGTGCGCTGGTAGGGCGGGCGGCAGGGAAATTTTTCAATCGCCGTGAAGCCGATTTTTCCTAGACTCAGGCGGCAAATTAGAACACCTTCAATCCCACCGCAACGTTCAGCACTCCTAATGACACTTAGTAGGTGGCCGGACTCCCGTTAAGAACAATTCCAAATTGTGGCAAACGGTCACAACAACGTCTCGTTAATGACTGCACAACGCGAGGGGGCCAATTGTGTGTCGGTTATTCCCGTGCCAAAAAGCTCAAGCCGTTCCGCTACAAGGTGCACGCACCCTCCGAGAGTGATTGATACTCAAATCGAATTCTGTCCTCAGCTTGGAGCCGGTCGACTCCGACTAAGCCTAGCCGCACCAAGGAAGAAATAAATTTCAACGAAATCTTCGCCTTCTCAGGACTCTCAGAGAATGTTCTGAGGGTGTGCGCCAAATCGGAGCGATTCAGGTAATCGCAAAGAGCAGGGTGCGACAGCGCCTCCGCAGCTTCATCCGCAAATGTTCGGAGACCGTAGGCCTGCCGAGGACTAATTCCTAACCGTTTAGCTTCAAGTACGTCTCGGTCGGAGACTAAATCGGTTTCCACTTCGTACGATCGTGAGAAGTGAGGGTTCAAATTCGGCGCCACAATCCTATTTTGCCCATTCGGAAAGAAGTAACGGGGAGGATCAAACCGCTCCCTGCGATAGATTGCCGGTATCCGGTCATGACCGGAGCCGTGGAAAGGATAGTTCATCAAGTAAGGTGCCATTTTGCGCATAGCATCCAACCCAACAAAATTTGCCCGACGCCGATACCTGTCCAGCACGTTTGCAGCTGCAATTAGCTCTAGATTGTATAGAATGTCGAACCGCAGCTGGGCCCGCGATGACCAATATGCGAGCTGCCCTATCCAAAAGCGATTTCTACCCGTTAGGTACAAATAGTTCCCCAGCTGGTCCTCGCGAGCGCCAGCATCACGTCCTCTCTCAAGGATTTCTTCGACCCTGTCTTTGATTAGGGATTCAAAATCAGGAAGGAAAAGCCGCCGCCCTTCTACTGCCCAAGAGTATATCGGATACTTGGAGAAAACAGATTCTACGAAACCTCCACCAGAAACTCCCCTACCTAAGAGCTCCTCAGAGATTAAATAGAAGTCCCGAAAAGTCTCACCGTACCCGCCAGATAGCGACGTTACCGGAGAACGCCCTGCAAAATCTCTCGCAGAGTGATTGATAGTCCCCGCCGAGTCCCGCGAACCCTCTATACAACCGCTCAGGAAGTTAGAGTTTTCCTCCACCACGGAAGAAACCGGGTACAGCCAGCTAATGGGTCTGCCACAGACTCTCGCAATACCGCATGCCGTCTGCCACTCATCAGAGGATTTTAGACTGTAGAAAGACACACTATCTAAAACTCGTGCGTTATTTAAGCCGGAGATAACAAGTCTAGAATCGAACCCACCAGTGACGTCAGCGTAAACTTCGCCTTGAGAAGCTTCAACTACCGCATGAGCGTTTCTTCGAATATTCCGCACGCCTTCTTCAATAAGGTCTGGGTAGTCATCGGGACTCGCCCCGTAAAGTTTTTCGCCAATGGGCAGTCGGTGTGAAACGTAAGTGCCATCCGGGTGCAACTCGATCACGTTGCCCGGAGGCATCAGTTTAAAACCCTCAACCGGTGAGTCGGATCCAAGATAACCCGTACCGGTCGCTATCGCGCTGAGTTCAAATAGCGGATCCCGTTTTGTGGCGATCCCAAAGACAGAAAGGGCAACTCTTAAAGATTCGGAATCGAAGCCGAACGCAGTTACATTCTCACTTTGATACCGCAGAAGCATTCCCCCACCCAAGGGGTCCGTCAGCAGGTAAATATCCTCGGATCTGGAATCTAGAACCGAGGCAGTGAAAGATCCTGAACTTTCAACGGCAAGCGCTGCAATGTCTTCCGAAGTTTTGCCGGAGAGGACAGACTGGAAGCCGATTAAGTCGGAAACGAAGATCCCGCCAATGCGACCGCCACCACGAAAGTTCAGGGCTTCTAGCCTGGAGCTGTCAGCACCAACCTGCCGTCCACCAAACGTAACCCAGCGAGATCGAGTCCAGCTATCCCCTACCGGGGAGTTTTCGACACATAGATATACAGGGCTTCCAAACACGCATTTTCCTAACCTACTGGGCTTTTTCGCTTCATTATACGCACCATGAGCCTCAGCTCCTACCACTGAACGATCACAGCGAGTTAAAGCGATCACTCCCCCGAAAGTTCGACAGCGCAAATTCATCTTGATCGTCCTAACGGCCGTATCTCCGTGACAACTCATGAGTTCATTACCGCAGCGTCGAGATCGTGATACATGCCTTATGATCTAACGCTCAAGGGAGTTCAATCGCCTCCAAAGAGTTGGCCAACGCCCCTTTCGCCATGCAAGTAAATCCCAAGGAGGAGAAAATGAATGCGAAACGTTATATCAGGCTAAAGGAATGGGGAGTACTACAGGACACCTCAAAAACACCCCAAGAAGAATATCTAAAAGGCACCGACGGTTCCCTTGCCCCCGCCCCCTACCGCCTCCGAACCGACGCATCGGGATTCATAAAGACCGGCAACTCAATTTCCAATTCCGAAGCGAAAAGAAATATCATTATGCTGGGCGGGTCATTTGTTGAATCTCTCTTCGCGCCGGAGACCGAACGGTTCCCCGCGCGGGTTGAGAGGCTCCTTAACGAGGATGGACACCCTCTACAGGTCTTGAACGGCGGATACTCAGGGGCCACGCTGCTGCATGTATACAATATCGTCCTAAACAAACTTGTGCCGCTGTTCAAGCAAACAGAGCGCCTACTCCTCTTTACATCGATGAGTGATAATCGGCCGCAAATCGATGCCGATTCCTATTGGATAAAACACAAGATGCATTCGCCAATTGTCAGCGACGACAACCCGGCCTCGTACGGCCCCCAAGTTTCCGCCAACACCCAGCCACAGTACGCATTGCTTCGATCACTCGTAGGACTTTGTCAGGAGTTTAACCAAGAACCAGTTGTAGTACTATCTCCGTTTAGATATGCAGAACCTTGGCAGGATGAGTTTCTCGCAAAGCGCTTTGACTCAGTTGAAAAGCTTGAAAAATATTACAGCCGATACAACGAGATCAACGACACAGCACGAAGAGCGGCGGTATCGATGGAGGTGCCCTGCATCGACCTGGCGGGCACTGTCGAGGGTGACCCTAGGCTATTTTACGATACTCTCCATCTGAATCTTCGCGGCCACAAAATAGTGTCTGAGGTACTCGCAACAGAATTGAAGAAAATCCTCAAGTGATGAAACAACAGGTCACGGATTCTAACCTGCGAAAATAATTGCGGTGGTTGATTGTCGGTTGTTCAAGACTCCGAAGGGTGGGTCGGCCAGGCCCACTTGCAAGCGAGAAAGTGTCTTATGCTCCGCCACTTGGTCAAGCGATCCGCATGGATTTCGCGCGACCAAAAACCGCTGCGAATATTTGACCTAGCCCCACTTCGAGCCCATTTCGTCAAGTGAGACGCCAGCGGTTCCAAGTCGCCAAAATTGATGTAGGAGGCTTCAAACTAGCCAGACACAGAGTCGACCAACCATTTCTGTCTATCACACAGTAGGCAGGATGCCCGCTTAGCAGACAACCAACTCCGCCTCATGACTAGGGTACTAAAATCAGTTAGACTGGCTACCCGACCGAAACCACTCTTGGACCAACGGGAAAGCCTATGAATTCATCTTAGGCTCGGCATCAAGTTTAACTCATTTACGGGCGATCAACTTCACCCCGGCAATACTCGCAATAGCTATATCACCACCTCATTCTCGAAGTCGGCGATGATCTTCTTCACCGCGGTGTACAGCGCCGGGCCGTACTTCTCATCCCGCAGACCAAAATCCACATTCGCCGGGATATACCCGCCCGGGTTACCCAGGTCGTGGCGCTTGCCCTCATGCACCACCACATGCACCGGGTGACCCTCAGAGATCATCAACTCAATCGCATCCGTCAGCTGCAGCTCACCACCCTTGCCAGGTGTGATACGGCGCAGCGCATCAAAAATCCCGCGGTCCAACAGGTAGCGGCCGGTAGCCACCAGCGTCGACGGCGCATCCTCAGCAGCAGGCTTTTCCACCATGCCGCGCACCTTCAACACCTCAACATCGTCGATCTCGGCCTGGGCATCCTCGACGTCGAACACGCCGTAGTTGAACACCTCCTCACGCGAGACGTTAAACGCACACAACACCGAGCCACCGAGACGTTCACGCACCGCGACCATCTTGTCCATCACACCCGCCGGCAACACCAAATCATCCGGCAGCATCACAGCAACCGCATCCTCGTCGTCGTCCAACGCCTCCTCAGCGCAGCCGACCGCATGACCCAGCCCGAGCGGCTCGTCCTGGGTCACCGCCACAGCCTCAATCAAACCGTTGGCGCGCGCGACCTTGTCCGCCTGCGTCTGCTTGCCACGGGCGACCATCAGCTCCTGCAAGTCCGAAAACTCGCCGAAATGCCGCATGATCTCTTCCTTATTCGGCGCAACCACCACAGCCAGACGCTGCGCCCCCGCCGCAGCAGCCTCCTCAGCAATCAGCTCAATGCCCGGGGTATCCACCACCGGCAGAAGCTCCTTCGGCACCGTCTTCGTCGCCGGCAAAAAACGCGTCCCCATACCCGCAGCCGGCACCACAACAGTCTTCACCCTCTGCAACTTGCACCACTTCTAGTTAGTACGAAAATATTCAACCGTACGCCGAATTCCCTCGTCTAAGGAAACTCGTGGCTCCCACCCCAAGGTTTTCTTCGCCTTATCTGCGGAAAGCGAAGACCGCGCCACATCGCCAAGTCTCGCCGGCTTATCGGTTGGACGATCATCTCCGCCAACTGCATCTGCAACTGCGGAATGTAAATCCCTGTCAGTCGTCTCAATCCCGGTACCGATATTGAATCTTTCCCCATCCCCGGCCTCACCTGCCGCCATAAAGAATGCACGGGCGACATCTTCGACATATACATAGTCTCGCGTATTGGTGCCACCCCCGAATATATATGTCTCCCCGCCATCCAAAAGGTGACGAGCAAAGATCGCCACCACACCAGCCTCACCATACGGGTTCTGCCTCGGTCCGTATACATTCGCAGGAGCAATAAAGGCTGTTTGAAGACCGTAAAGGTGACGAAAGACGTTTAGATAGAGCTCCCCCGCTACCTTCGAAGCAGCATAGGAAGATTTCGGATCCACCGACATTGCTTCCGTTGCAGGTAGCTGTTCCGGTTCACCATAGATCGATCCGCCTGATGACGTGTGGATTAGCTTGCGCACCCCACATTTTCGTGCAGCTTCCGCTATTCGGATTGTTGCGAGCACGTTCATCTCAGCATCAAGAATTGGATCCTCCACGGACCTACGAACATCGATCTGGGCAGCAAGGTGAAAAACAACTTCAGGTTCGACCCGATTGAAAAGTGCTTCAAAATCGGCCTCACGAATATCTTGCTCGAGCAATTCGACAGCATGATTCGACAGGTGGTCGGAGAGATTTTCACGCCGACCACTGCTCAAATTGTCGACTACCGTCACGTTGTGGCCGTTGGAGATTAAGAGGTCCACTAGATGAGATCCAATAAACCCAGCTCCGCCAGTTACTACCGCGTGCATTTTATCTATGAAACCTTTCTTTTGGTGTGTCGGATACTTGCCGTTGATGGCGACCAGGCTGAAACCTTCTGCCTGACGGTGCAATCCTGCAGGTTGTTGTGCCCGTAAACGCCCTATACATTTCAGTCAGTCCATTTACCCGTGAAGTCCAGAAACTCGACTTCCGGAAATTGACGCTTGTCAACCGAAAGGAAAGTACTGTGTGCGACAAGAAGTACGGCTAACTCACTGTTGCTCAATGCGCCCTCCGCAGAGTCCAGGCGGACATTGTCCGCATATTCCAACGAAGGGGGGAGATGTGAAATGTTCGGCTCTACGACCCTAAGCGATACTTTTGGGTTTCGCTTAGCAATAAGGCTCGCAATCTTGAGCGCCGGCGATTCCCGAAGGTCGCCTACATCCGCCTTGAACGCGAGCCCAAATAATGCAACCTCTTTCAAACTACCGCTATCGATCTTGTTTTGAATCTGGCTACAAACAAATTCAGGCTTCGCGTCGTTAACTTCTCGCGCTACACGAATTAAATGCGCACTTTGCGTAGAGGCCGCCAAAAACCAGGGATCAACGGCGATACAGTGCCCCCCAACCCCTGGTCCAGGTGTCAAAATATTTACGCGAGGGTGAAGGTTTGCAAGATCTATGAGCTCCCACACATCAACTTCTAGATCCGCACAAATCAACGAAAGCTCATTCGCAAATGCGATGTTAACATCACGGAACGCATTCTCAGTTAGCTTTACCATCTCTGCGGTAATCGCCGTTGAAGACCTAATGCTGCCGCGGACGAAGCATTTGTAAAGCTCCTCAGCCATGCAAGTAGCGGTCTCGGTGGTGCCGCCGACCACACGATCATTAGCAGGCATTTCGGCGGTAATCCCGCCCGGAATGACCCTTTCTGGGCAGTATGCAAAATAAACGCTGTTTTCCCTATCTTCCTCCAAGGTCAGGTCAGGACGGCTGGAAACAATTCTTTGTGCGAGAGCTTCAGTGGTTCCGGGTGCCGAAGTCGATTCAAGAACAACCAGTTCACCGCCTTTCAAGTTAGGCGCGATCGCGTCTGCCGCAGAATTTATGTAGCTATTATCGAACGAGCGACCCTCCCCCAAAGGAGTCGGCACAGCGATAACAAAGGCATCGGACGGACGAATGTCCTTGCCTACCTCAAGCAAACCGCTCTCTAGAGCCCGAGTTAGCAACGACGAAAACCCAGGCTCCTCGAATGTTGCACGCCCTTCATTAAGCGTCTGAAGAACTCGGTCGCTCGTATCCACGCCCCGCACAGTCAACCCTGCATTGGCGAAGAATACCGCTGTCGGTAGGCCGATATACCCAAGTCCGACGACAGTCAAGGTGGAAATTGGTGACTGCTCCACGTCGAAATCCTTTCGTTGTTTATCGCATACACTACTCACGCTGCACTGTCAGATTTACTGAGGCCAAAGTGCTCCTACCGTCGCCCCACATTTCGCCACCCCAAGAGGACATACAAGTCAGGGCACGGCATAATAGACATTATGCAGATGACTGTGATTGGTACCGGTTACCTCGGCGCAACGCATGCGGCGTGCATGGCTGAACTCGGCCACGAGGTGCTGGGCGTAGACGTTGACGAATCCAAGATTGAGGCGCTGAAGAACTCCAAGGTGCCGTTCTACGAGCCGGGCTTGCCCGAGGTGCTCGAGCGCAACATCGAGGCAGGTCGCCTTAGCTTTACGACGAGCTACGCCGAAGCCGCCGCCTTCGCCAATGTGCACTTCATCGGGGTTGGCACCCCGCAGCAGCGCGATTCCTACGCGGCGGATACCCGCTACGTCGAGGCGGTCATCGACGACTTGGTGCCCCAGCTCGAGGGCGAGCACCTGATTTTGGGCAAGTCCACCGTCCCGGTCGGCACCGCCGCCGCGCTGCAGGAGCGCGCCGACAAACTGGCCAAGCCGGGCACAACGGTGGAGATCGCGTGGAACCCGGAGTTCCTCCGCGAGGGCTACGCCGTGAAGGACACCATCGAGCCGGACCGCATCGTGCTAGGCCACCGCGCCGAGAACTCCCGCGCGGAGGAGATCGCCCGCGAGGTCTACGCCACCCCGCTGGAAAACGACACCCCGTTCATCGTGACGGATCTGCAGACCGCGGAGCTGGTGAAAGTCTCCGCCAACGCCTTTTTGGCCACGAAGATCTCGTTTATCAACGCCGTGTCCGAGGTCTGCGAGAACGCCGGCGCGGACGTGACCCAGCTTGCGGACGCCATCGGCTACGACGACCGCATCGGGCGGAAGTTCCTCGGCGCGGGCCTCGGTTTCGGCGGCGGCTGCCTGCCCAAGGACATCCGCGCGTTCATGGCGCGCGCCGGCGAGGTCGGCGCCGATCAGGCACTGACCTTCCTGCGTGAGGTCGACGCGATCAACATGCGCCGCCGCCAGCGCGTGATCGATCTCGCGCGCGAGGAGCTCGGCAGTGTGATCGGCCGCAACATCACCGTGCTGGGTGCGGCGTTCAAGCCGAACTCGGACGACGTGCGCGACTCGCCGGCGCTTGCCGTGGCCGGCCAGCTCTCGCTCGCCGGAGCAAGCGTGCGCGTCTACGACCCGCAGGGCATGGACAACGCCCGCAAGGTCTTCCCCACCCTCGACTACGCCACCAGCCTCGAGGACGCACTGCGCGGCGCTGAGCTGGTCATCCTCGCCACCGAGTGGCAGGAGTTCAAGCAGATGGATCCGCGGTGGGCGGCGGAGCTCGTCGACAAGCAATTGCTTATCGACGGCCGCAACGTCCTCAACGTCACCGACTGGCAAGATACCGGCTGGAAGATTCGCGCCCTGGGCAGGTCGATCGGTTGATGTCTAACCATAGAAGCTCGGTTTTGACGGAACCTCGAAACCCAGGAATTGACTCAATCGTTTACTTCCTGGAAGACGCATCTGCACTCGGAGGCGTCCGTAAGCACGTCATTGACTCCGCACAAGAGATGGCAAGACGCGGATTTCAAATATCCGTGGTTTCCCGGTACCACTCTGAGGATCTACTATTCCACGGTGCTCCGACTCAATCGATCTACGATCCTGGTTACCAAGACTTGGTCCGGTCGACGACAGATGCACGATCAGATGAGTCAGTTATTGCAGCACGATTTCGCGCGAATCGCCGACTTGATCAGATCTTTGGAAGTCTTCGCAAGAACACCGTTGTTATCGCGGTTCAGTACGGATGCTTAGTAGACCTCGAACATGCTCACCTTTTAGAGCAGTCTGAACGCGGATTCCATTTGGTGGGGGCGTACCACAGCTCGTGGGAGTATGCCAAGGACGCTGGCTATCTCCGCCTACTCAAGCGTCTTCTGCAGGAATGTGACCGTGCCGTATTTCTTACCGATGAAGATTGCTCCAAATTCACGTCTGACGGCGTCACTAACGGTATTTCGATCCCCAACGCAATTCGAGGTGGAACCGGCTCTTCGCAAAGCAGTCGTGAAGCTGCATGCGTATACGTTGGGCGTCTGCACCAAGAAAAGGGTGTAGAGGAACTTCTTAATGTTTGGGAGTATGCAAGAGCCATCGGGCGCACTCTCCCACCTCTGAAGATTTATGGTACGGGGCCCCTAGAAGGACTGCTCGCGGAAACAATCTCGAAAAAAGCACTCTCGTCGACGGTCGAGCTGTGTGGCTTTACTTCTGATCCACAGGAAGTTCTTTCGCAACACCGCCTGGTGGTTTCTTGCTCTCCTAGAGAAGGATTTCCAATGATGCTGCTGGAAGCTGGCTCAGTCGGAACCCCTTGTGTTGTCTACGATGCAGGTCCAGGAACTCGTGAATTTGGCAGCTCACATGGGGCGGGGGTGGTTGTTCCCACAGGTGATAGAGACGAATTCATAAGGTCAGTTGTCAACCTCTCTGAAAACGACACCGAGTGGAAGAGCAAATCTGCAGCAGCCTACGAGGCGACATCAGAGTACTCTCCCGATAGAGTCTACCTTCGATGGGAGCAGCTGATCGAGGACCTATCTGGTAACAGTAGTTCTAAGTCTGCTAGTAACGAAGTCACCCCAACTAACAAGGAAATCATGTCGACACAAAACTCACCCTCTAGCTCCGTGGTGAAATACGCCATACCTTCCGCTGTGGATTTCTCATCAAGTTCACTGATATTCAACTTTGCCACCGAATTGGCCCTCAAAGACTTTGTCGCAGCATTCCTTTACTGGGATGAAAATGAGGCACTTATCAACGAGAAGGTCGATGAGTTGAACTACTCCGACTTCTTGAACGCGCCCTTTGCTTACGTCCCGGAATCTGACGTGTACGGGCCCGATAACCCTATGCGTCTGGCGTTAGAGACACCGGCAAAGGCAGCTCGTATTGAGCTGCAACTCCACCAGTGGGGAAGGCAATCCGACCCACGCACATTCGTCAGTGTGTTCCTTGAGCAGAAGACCAGCGCTGGCACCGTGTCCTTCAAGTTAACGGAAAGCGAGTAAGCACGTGAAGACCGTTTCTGTCGTCATTGGTTTTAAAGATTGGGGCCTCGATCGTCTCGGCGTTTCCTTAGCGTCTCTTGTCCCGCAGGTCGAGGACGCTGGTGGGGAGGTAATCGTTGTCGATTATGGATCCGCAGAACCAGAAGCTGTGCAGTCAGTTGTCGAATCCGCAAAAGCACGGTTGGTTCGAGTAGAGAATGGCGATCCTTGGTCGCGTTCGCGGGCGCTCAATGCAGGCTTCGCGGAATCGAACGGCAAGGTGCTAATTAGCACAGATGCCGACATGATCTTCACTCCGAATGCAATTTCGGGTATATTGCAACGTTTCGACTCGGCTACTTCTCGTGTTTGCATACTGCAGTGCAAGGATCTGCCTGAGCAGATGAACGCAGACTACTTTGCGACTTTGGATTCAATCGACTTCGAGAAGTGCGAGTCAGAATCTCTGTTCCGCCCTAGGTACGGGATGGGCGGTATGATCGCCTGCACCCGGGAGGCATTCCTCCGAGCTAGGGGATTCGATGAGAGAATGCACACGTACGGTGGCGAGGACATCGATTTCGCTCAAAGACTACGGAAGCTAGGATACCGGTTCGACTGGATCAACGATCCGCAAATCGCCATCTATCACATTTGGCATCCATCATCGAGAGCAGCGAGTGAGAGCTCCCAGGAAGGCTCGAACGCCATTCGCCGCAACTCAGAAATCCTGCTCAATGACCAAAGCCCCGTCAGGAACCTCACGCACTGGATGCACCGTCCCGCAGACGCGACCCCGTTGGTTTCTGTAGTTATTTCAACCAAGAATCGGGTCGGATATCTCAAAGAAGCCTTAGCCTCTGTATTCACGCAAACTGTCCAAGACTTTCAGCTGATAGTAATCGACGACGGATCGGATGACACAACTTGGGAGTTTCTAACGTCTATCCGGGATCCGCGAGTCACTATCCATCGGACAGAGGGCATAGGTCTGGCTGCAGCGAGAAATATCGGAACTGATCTAGCAACGGCAGAGTGGATCATCATTCACGACGATGATGACATAATGCTACCGACGCGAATCGAAGACCACTTCGCAGCCTTGACAGAAGATGTCGACGGCACATACGGGGGATGGGTCGATTTCGAGGACCGTCCCGGCGGTGCATTTGAGGTATTTCCTGGACGAAAGTTTTCGGAGGATGCAGTTCGATTCGGTGGCCAAGTCTACCTCCATCCGACATTGATGCTCCGCCGCTCTCTGATGCAGACAACGCGTTACGACGAAACTTTCCGATCGGGGTCTGACCTCAATATGGCGTTACGAATGCTTCGTAACGGGATGAGCTTGAAACATACCGGCAAATTGGCTATCCTGCGCCGCCTCCATGACAAGCAGGTGACACATGCGGATAGCTCGTATCAACGGGCGTCTTGGGCGACATCGAAACAGTTCGGCCACCCCAGCTCGTCGCTGCCACAAACCAAATTCAAGCGATCAAACGCAGACAAGCAATCACCCGCCGTCGAGGTAAGCAACAACATCCCCCGTACACTGCTTACCATGTACGGCCCAGATTCCTGGGCTAACAGAAAAGTCTTCGTTTATGGGAAAGATGTTGCAAAGCGCGAAACTCGCGTTCCTAACCTGTCAAACCTGTATTCGGTTCAAATACCCGGGAAGGATCAACATCAGGTTTGGGGTATCGCCGAAAACTCCAGCTGGAGCACAGTGTTCGACCTGGCTGATATCGGATACCAAATCGAATTTTTCGACAATAAATCAGCAACTGCGGACTGGCTGCTCAGGCGAGGACTTTGGAATTCAGTCGAAACGCTGATAGGTACCCCCGGCGTGTACCTGGTCAAGACTTCCAATGAGCCTGACGAGGAAGCTGACTATCCAGCGCTTGAGTTGGTTGCACCTGATGACGAACGTTTCTGGGTAAACATCTACAGCGTGGAACCGGAATTTGCTCCCGTTGTTTATGACTTAGTGGAAGATCAAGACTTCCTGTTGACGATTGAGGGTGAAAAGTAATGAAATTTAGCTATTCGTTTGATGACATCGTTGGATTCAGTCAAGTCTCTGCCATAGCTGAGGAATACGACGGAAGCCCGACGCCAAGAAAGCTCCAGAACGAATTCATTTCCCCCCGCCCTGTTTCCGCAAACTCCCTTGCTACCGCAGGTGTACTTGCCTTTGGGCCCTTCGTTGAAGGCAAGGTGACTGTTGATGGCGAAGTTGATAGACCTGTCGCCGAGGGTCTTCAAAACTTCCTCCGGCAGCCCTTTGTCCATTTTTCGAAAGTTAGCTTCCGGCCAAAGGAACCCAACCGACGTCCAAATCGGGCGCTTTTGAACACTGCGTCGAGTGAACTTGATCTGCCTGAAATAGCTAACGGGTTTGACCGAGATCGAGAGTTCCTACTTACATTCCACGACTCTAGCAAGCGTGTTGGATGGAGCATGGACCTGCCGAACATCGATATCCCCTCAAATGCCGGTGTTTTTGCTGCACATTTTGAGCCCTTCACTCGCGAATGGTGGGCACCGTTTATCGCCGCAACGGTACTTCTCGCTGAAGCCTTTGAGATCGGTACAGTTTGGCTCCCGGAGTTTAGAGGAACCGGTGATCGAGGGCTGAGAGACGTTTTACGCGCCATCGACATGCGTTTGGAGATCGGCTAAAATAATTAATTTTCATCTACTCACCGCCCTTTCATTGTGGTCTTCGCGATGAAAGGGCGGTGAGTCCATCAGCCCCATATTGCCTATGAGCATAGAGTCGCGTTTTCGAGAACTAAATAGCGAGCTCAGGAGCGCAGTGCCGATCGCAATTGCGTGGTCACATTTAACTAAACCGTGGTAAGTAGTGAGTAACGTGTCGGTGAGTACTCAGTTCCAGTCCGAGCAGAATTCTGATAGCTTTCTTGCGCTGAGAGCACCGGATTACCCGCCACATCCGTTAGAGCCAGCGGTGGTCACGCTAAAGGCCCGAGAAGCTCTCGCACCACCAACCATAACGCTCCGCAAACAGAGTAGTGGTGTCGCTGTCACGCTTGGCCAGCTAGTTCGTCGACCGGTACAGTCATGCTCATAGCCCGACGTTCCGATCGATTTTGATGGTGTGCCCACTCCGCCCGCTCGGCGTGACATCACGCCCCTGCTGGTGCTCTGGGGCGGCTACCCGACCGCTTTTCCGCCCCAGGTTGAAGGCTCCAGAAGGAGGGCATACGTTCAAGACGAACTGGGCAGGATGTTACCAATTACCCGCCCGAGCATTTCCCGAAACTCACCAACATATTACTAAATACGTGGTCTAAACACGATCACCCCTCAGGCGACGGTGTGTTAAGCATATAATCTCAATTCCGCTGAAGCTCCAAAGAGCGATCTGGCAGATTCGATTGCATGCGGACTCCACTCGGTTTCGTCCCGCAGGCGCGGGGTGGCCCTACACCGAGCTAACTTCGCTCAGTTTAGTTGCCGCTTTCGTAAAGCTGCGTCATCGCGTTCCTGCCTAGTTCTTGAAAGTACTGGAATCGTTTTAGATTCCTGCACGACAAAATAAAATCAACTAGTGCATGTCTATTACTGAAAATGAATTCTTCTGGGTAGAGAAAAGCCACTCCGGGCCACTTTCTGAAAACCCCCACGCCTCCAGCGAAGAAGATCTCCGTTGCAGAAACATGAGACCCCTCGATATCACTCATTGAGAGCACAAATCCAAATTTCGCCAGCTCATTCCGGGTATCAACCCACCCATCAAATTTGACTGCGTCGCCTAGCCCATTTTCGTCAATGTACTGCTTACATCGCTGATAATAGGCAACTTCGTCCGGGTTGCTCGCCACCCATGGCAACTCAGACGGATGTCTTCCAAAAAGAGTAAGCGTGTAGTTAGGATCATACTCGCGGAGTTCCGCGAGAACTTTGAGCGCTCGATCTAAACCTTTTAACTTCGGCACAATGCCCACCATTGCTAAGCGGTGGACTCGCCCGGGATCATCACCGCTTACATATTGGTCAATCGCCAAATAGTTTGGCCTGTACACGATTTTGGTTCTAGGAACATTAAATGACAGCTGGAGTTCGTCCATTAAGGCGGGTGCAATAACTATGAAGCGTTCGACGTTTTCGATCACGATATCTAAACCATAAGGCTTGTTAAGTTCGAATCGGTGAACGCGAATATACAAGCGCTGGTGCGGAAGCTTACGCTCTGAGTACCATATGGCATTGCCTAGCATCCATTCACAGAAGACTATATCCGCCCATGCAAGAAGCTCTTGACTCCGCGTTTCGTCATGCCGATCGTGATCGGACCAGTTATCGTATTTTATCGCGTAGACCTCTTTGAGCCGCGACACGGCCGGTTCTATGAACTTCATATCATGCCCGGCAATCACGACCCTCTGCTTTATCGACTCTAAAAAGGCATCGTACCGATCCTTGAGAATATGGTCCCGCACCTCACCGACACGTTCACGATAGATGTAGTCAGCAACCTCTGAGTGATTTCTTAAAAGGTCCCCGAAACGGCGAAATACCGTTCTGCTAAAACCAGTTTGGTTATTTTCAATCATACTTTCAATAGCAGATTGAAGGGCCACCTGTCCGCGAACGGCGAAGAAGTCGATGCCGATCTGTTCTAGGATTCGTTGCGCCCTAGACCACGCCACTACATGGTTGAGCATCTCGGAATCCTCATATCGCTGGGTTGCCGAGGTTTGACCGTGTTCCGGCCGAGCGTCATAGATGTATAGGGGCTCTTTGGAGTATTCGACTTTACCCAAAACCAGCGATTCGTACAGAAACACCGCGTCTTCCGCTAGGTGCAATTCTGACGGCCATGCCAATTCATTATCGACCAAGAACTTTCTCGAAAACACCGCGGTTGGAGTCGTGCTATGGAACCGGACAATGGCCTCAGCCCTCCCTCGGCGGGTACGCAGTTGTTGCCATCCATCAATCGTATTCATCACCCGATCCCCTTCGGCATCTCTGCGGACCAGCGGGGCCCGGACAAAATCAGCGCCCGTCTGGCGCGCGACGTCGATGGCCGAAATAGCTCCGTCGGGGAGAATTTGGTCGTCTGCATCTAGGTAAATGATGTATTCACCATCGGAAAGCCTCAGTCCAACGTTTCTAGGAGTAGACGGCGATCCTGAATTACTAGGCAGACGTTCCGCTATCACCCAATCCCTGGAATTTGCGAACTCCTCAATCCGACGAAAGGTACCGTCTGAAGAATGGTCATCAACCAGTACAACCTGTATATCCATCAACTTACGCAGCCGCGTTAGTGACATAAGGCAACGCTGAAATTTTGGACCAGGGTTGAAGATTGGGACAATAACGCTCACTATTGGAGACATCAATTGCTCCTGTCGACGAAGATCTGATCGAAGGGAGTTCCCGACAATTCGGATCCCAGCACTTCGTGAATCAATGCTGCAGGAACTATCGTTGGCCCGTTCAGATTACCCGATACAATCCTGTAGGTTTTTTGCTCGCCCTTCAAAAATGTGACTGGGCACGGCGAATACTGTGCATGCAAAAGCAAGTCCCCTATCACTTCACCGACGTCCTCCTGAGCGGGAAAACTCTCGACACGCGAAACCAAAAATTGGTCTACACCAACGTCTCCAAGCAACTCGTGCCCACGCTGCGCATCATCCCCAAGCCAAATCACCTGCACGCCGTCGCGGTTAAAATCTCTTAGCAGAAGACCAAATTCGAAAGGTTCCACCGAAGGTCCAACAGCTATTATTCGTTCCTTTACCGTGTTCGCGTCGAGATTACGCAACACATCAAATGCGTCGCTTGCCTTCCTGCTATCAGTTAGAAGGATCAATGCAGCTACCGTCGCCGTGGCCGATTCAAATGACAAGCCGGCTACCCGAGCGACCTTTTCCAATCGTTTCGCGTAAGTATGTTCGCTAAGGACCAAACGCAGATTGCTTCGACGGGATTCGTCCATTTCTGCCTTAGTCAGAGCAGTTAGAGCGCCCGGTGAACGATCGAGGTAGAGCACCGAGTCCCCGAACATCATGTCGATGCCTTTCGAATAATTGGACACAACAAACGTGTTGCAGGCCATAAGTTCGAAGATGCGACGAGCAAACATCGTTTCTGAGTTGCTCTCAGTGTTGATGGTAATTCCGATGGTGGACTCTTTATACACTCCAGCCATATCTTCCGCTGGAACCGGGGGATGAATATAGCGGGCAAAGCGAGCCGGATAGATGTGGGTGTCGTCATCCCGGAAGTAGAAATACCTATCGTAGATTTTGAGCTCACGGCCCGCGTGGACTACCGAATCAAAGATACGTTCCATATCCTCCGATCGTTGCCTATGATTTTCATACCATCCGCCAGCAAAGACGACATCATCCGTACGCTCGGCGAATTCGATCGGATTAAAAAGTTTAGGCTGCGCGGCGAACTGCAGAGTGTGGACACTCGGGTGACCAAACTCTTCCTTATACCGATGCACGCAGTCACTATCGGTTGTAAAAATATGGTCAAATTTCAGGGCTGTGTCTACAAAATTATGGGCTTTGTCGTCAAAATGTGACGGATCCTCCTTGTTCCAAAAAACTGTCGGAATACCCTCCCTTTTGCAATGCTCAAGAATCTCAAGCAGCACTTGTCGGTTCTCGTGCGAGAACTTTTCTGAAGCATAAATTTTTCCGCGCCAAGGCCGTAGATCTGAATCGTGACCGGCCCAAGCCGACTCACAGAAAAACAGATCGGGCGAGAGCTCGTGGAATTGCTGCTTCCAGCTCTCGGGAGTCAAAGCTGTGAGCTGGCATTCAGGAGCGAAACTGCGATAAGAGAACTCATCTAGTATGGCTGCAACCCGCAAGTCCTTTAAAGAAGTATCGCGGCTTGACTTCCGTCGCTCCGCGCGCGTGACTCGGGGCGCTGTATTCGCTTTCGCCGCAAGTCTACTTAATGCCCTTTGGCCAACCCGGGCACGTTCTGCCGCCCTCTGAGATTCACGCTCTAAGCGGACCAGTTTGACTACTTCCCCTGCGCCAATCAGCGTCAGACCAACCCCCTCCAATGCAGATCGGTAGCTGCGGGCGATAGTAGTTTGTCCAAGTCGGGAAACCACCATCGCTATGAAACCAACAGAGGTAAGGCCTAAGTTTAGTTGGAAAAAGCGGGGAAACTGCATGACCGCTACTTTACCTCGGAGCTCGCGCTACGAAAATCGCTATACGGTTTCCTAGGTTGTCCTGATTTCTAAAATGGGAAGCTCCGCTTGGACCTCCTCAAGGAACTCCAACGACTTTGAGTCCTCCCCTTTTCTCAGCAAATCTGAAAAATTAGAATACTGCGAAATAACCTCGTCTGTCGGCCCATCCGCGATCATATCGCCACGATGTATCCAGATACATCTGTCACAATTCCGCTTTACGGTATCCAACGCATGCGAGACTAGGAAAATGTTTCCGGCATCCTCTAGGAGGGAATCCATTCGCTTCTGCGCTTTAGCGCCGAAAGCCGAATCACCTGTTGAAAGAGCCTCGTCCACGAGCAAAATTTCCGGCCTCACGGCGGTAGAGATGGCGAAGCTTAGTTTTGACCCCATGCCCGAGGAATAGGTCCCCATCGGCCGTGTCGCAGCCTCGCCGAGCTCAGCCCACTCGATAATTTCAGGAACGGTGTCTCTAGCTTCTTCTGCCTGCATCCCAAGCGCAAGAAGGCCAAGATAGGCATTCTGCTCGCCTGTCAGCCAGCTTTGAAGGGCCGGTGCCACACCGAGGAGCGTTGGCTGGCTGGAAACATGGATCATTCCAGAAGTTGGTGCTTCGCTCCCCGAAACTATCCTAAGAAGGGTCGACTTCCCCGAACCATTGCGCCCGACAATACCGATCGATTCACCCTTACCAGCAACAAAGCTTACAGATCTAAGTGCATCCACGGTACGCGACCGATTTTGCCTCCCTAAACCCCTGCCAGCATTCGCGGATGCCCCTTTTAGTAGATAGTCTTTCCCAATGTTCTGCGCTACAACCGCCGGGTTATCTATGCGTGTAATCTCCCGTTCCACGGCGACGTTATCACGATTATTGACGGACATTAATATACCTTTCTTCGGCCCTCCAGAAGAAGACTAGGCCTACGAGCAGCAGCCCTACCCCCCAGGAAGCGAGAGTTAACCAACGGGCTAAAGAAGGGGCGGTGGAATAGAGGACGGCCCCTCGAACTGCGTCGAGAAAAAGGTACCCAGGGTTGAGGGAGAATAAATCATAGAGAAATGGTGAGTGCGCAAAGCGTTCCAGCGGGAAAAAGATTCCCGAGCTGAAGAACCAAGCGCGCAGCCCCACACTGATCAACACTTTAAAGTCCGGTAGAAATGATGTAATACGGGCAATAATGAACATTAAGCCGGTTCCAAATGCCCACATCAGTAAGGTGAGCGGCACGACTAGGATGATCGTCCAGGATAGAGGCTTTCCCCACTGGGTTCCAAGCGCAACAAAAACAGCGACTAGAAGCGCGGGAAGATTGTCGATCAGATATCGAAGCGATTGAGATAAAACCAGTGTCGCCTTAGGGAAGGAAAAAGCTTGAATGAGATTTTTAGACGTTTGAATCAATGACTGCCCGCCGTTGACCAAGGATGTCATAAAGCCGAAAAACGTCACTCCAAGGATTAAGAACCCTATGAAATTTTCAACACCACGAGACGTCTTTAGAAGGAAACCAAAAATCAAACCGTACATCGCCGCATCCAGCATTGGTTGTGCGATCAGCCAGAACCGCCACAGATGATAGCTCTTGGCGGTACGGAAGGCCCTGAATCGCGCATCCGTAACGATAAAATTCCGCCTCTCCCACAGTTGAGCTATGTATAACGGCAGGGAGGGCCGAACATTGAGTTTGCGCATGCCCCGCATACAAACCACCAGCGTTTCAGTGGGATTATCTTGGGTGGAAGCATGAGCTTGAGTGGTTCCCACTTGTGAGTGTCTTCGAAGCATTCCTGTTCTCCTCTCAACCTATGATCGAAATATTACTTAAGGGTAAGGAGCGAATTAAAATGATCAAGCTGTCTGCCACGCTTGAGGGAATGACACGGTCTGCAGCGACCACCGCCAAGCGTTTCATTCTGCAACACGCGCCTAGACCTGTTGTATACAATCTCCGACAGGCCCAGCGACTCTTAAAGCATAAAAAGATCCAACGCCTGTCAACGAGTGGTTTCCCCGCGGTCACGCTCGGCAGCAAATTTGCCACCCCAACAGTTGAGCCCCATTTCCCGTTCACTGTCGGGTGCATCCTAGATGAATTCTCTCTCGCTGCCTGGGGACCGGAATTTACGCTAATCCCTTTAGACCCAGGCGCTACAGTACCCCCAGTGGATTTTGTGCTAGTTGAAGCGGCGTGGGCCGGCAATGGCGGCAAATGGCAATATCAGCTCACGGGGCAGAATGCCCCATCCCCCGCTCTGCGTGAAATTATTAGGCAATGCAAGCATCGCGGAATACCCACCATTTTCTGGAATAAAGAAGATCCCGCCCACTTCGAGGATTTCAAAGGCACCGCCGCGCTATTCGATTTTATCGCAACCACCGATTCGAATACACTACCGAAGTACGAACGACTCTTCCCGTCTGCGAAAATATTCACTCTTCCTTTCGCAGCTCAACCGGCGATTCAAAATCCGGCTAGAAACGGGTTTCCTGAAGAGTCCGGTGACATAGCCTTCGCAGGCACGTATTTCCGACACAAATTCCCCGAACGTCGCCGCCAAATGGACGTCTTATTGTCTGCGGCTCATCGCATCAGCCAGCAGTCCGATACAAATTTCACTATCTTTTCTCGCCATGCCGGCGGCGATTCTAAGTATCAGTTCCCATTTAAATGGCACGAACATGTAGTCGGATCACTCCCCTATCCGGAAATGCTGTCGGCGTATCGTTCCTTCAAAGTCTTTCTCAATGTAAATTCTGTGACGGAAAGCCCTAGCATGTGTGCACGGCGAATATTTGAAATCGCCGCGTCCGGTACGCCTGTAGTAAGTACCGAATCAAAAGCTTTGCGGAACTTCTTCACTGCAGAAGAGGTTCCATCGGCTCACTCTGGGGACGCTGAGCTAATCCTACGCGCCCAAGTTGAGTCTGAAATGCTACGCCGCCGAACTGCTCACCTCGCCCTGAGGCGGGTTTGGGAGGAACACACTTATCAGCACCGGGCCAGCGCGCTAGTCCAAGCGCTGGAACTACCTAGCACTGGTATATCGACCCCTCTGGTAAGCATCATTTGTTCTACCAACCGTGACACTGAGTTGACACATCTTCTTCAACAAGTCGCTTGGCAAACCTACCAGGATATTGAGCTAATAGTTTTAGGTCATGGAATCCAGCTTTCCCCTGACCTCGAAGAGCGGGCGAATAGACTTGGGATCTCACGAATTAAGGTGCTGCACCGAAAAGAGTCGGTAAGTTTGGGAGAGTGCCTAAACGACTTAGTAGCAGCAACTTCAGGCAAGATCGTCGCGAAGTTTGATGACGATGACTACTATTTGCCTAATTACCTACGCGACCAAGTCAATACGTTGATCAATATGAACGCAGACTTAGTGGGGAAAGGGTCAATTTACTTCTATTTGCCAGGTTTCGACGTCATCGCACGGCGCTGGAAGCACCAAGAACATCTTTGGCGGAATTTCGTTGCTGGCGCCACTTTCGTCGGGTGGAGAAACGTGTTCGCTGAAACTCCATTTGCAGACCGCACAAAGGGTGAAGATAGCGATTTCTTGATGAAGCTTGAGCGCAAGGGACGCAAGGTCTATTCTGCGGACAGCTTCAACTACGTCTGTATCCGCGGAAATGACAGGCACACTTGGCAGATATCCGAGACAGAGATCCTTGCTTACTCCGAAATAGAGACGCTAGGAAAGAATCTAAGACACGTAGAGGTATAGACGTGCAACTTTCATACGAAAAGAAACGTGCATACCGGCGCCAGTTGATGCAGGCACGTCGCGCCATCTCCGGCTTGGTCGCGACGTACCAAACACCTGGGCTCTTCTCCGAGCCTAGAGAATCAAAATTGGCTAGAGACCGAGCAGTCGGCTTCTTCCCAACAATACAAAGAGCATGGCCGACAGCCAATGCATTTCTAGAATCGCAGCGCATCCGACAGGGCGTGCATTCTGTATGGCACCACGGCTTACCGATAGATTTCGAGCTAACTCGATCCCAAGCGGACGTTTTACTTGTTGTGTTTCACGGTGCCCTTGAGTTAAACGCCACACTGCCAATTTTTCCTGGTTCAAATTTGGCCAGTGGGCTCCGAGTATCAAGACTCGCCTTCACAGACCCTAGCCTCTATCTTTCACCGCTGCTACCGCTCGCTTGGCATGCGGGTAATGAGTTTCAGCCAGATTTGCCAAAACTGACAACCAAGATAATTCGCAAGATCGCGCGATCCATACGAGCTAAACGTATTGTGCTTTTTGGTTCCTCAGGTGGAGGATTCGCCTCGCTTATCCAAGCTGCTGCGTTCCCAGAAGCCAAAGTGCTTATCGCCAACGCCCAGACCAACGTGCTTCTCTACCACGACGATCACGTTCAGAAATACCTTGATATTGCTTGGAACGGCGACCGCGAAGCGTTCATAGCTGCCGGTTACAGCTCTGCGATTGAGAGGCTGAGTGCTGCAGACTCCACCCCCCCAGTGCTTTACATGCAGAACTCTACCGACGAATTCCACATCCGCAGACATCTGAATCCGTTTGTGCAGGAGTTGGGCTCCGATTTAGACTTGAGACTACTTAAAGACAATTGGGGCAACGGCCACATCGCTCCGCCAAAGTCTGTCTTTCGTGCCGCGCTTGAAGCAGTTGTGGTAAACGACAACTTGGCACTGGAAAGGCTTGGTTTCATCCCCTTTAAAACGTTATAGCGCCTCGTATAGCTTCCTATATTTTTGTGCTGCGTCGGCCCACGTAAATAATTTTGGTGGAGGAGGTGCGGGATTCTGCAGTGCATTGTTGACGGCTACCGCGATGCCTTGCGGGAACCCCGGACGCACGTATCGTTCCGTGCCACCTGTTACTTCACGTAGAGCTGGTAGGTTGCTGGCAACGATTGGAATGCCGAACGCTTGAGCCTGCAATGTCTTTATAGGGGTAACGGTGCGGGTCACCAGCGATTCTTTGCGGGGGACGACGAAAACATCAAGGGCGCTGTAGAACTTCGCTATATCGTCATGTGAATGGCGACCGACAAACACAACCCGATCTTCCAGTTGCTCAGTTTTAGCAAGCTTACGGAGAGTTGACAATGAATTGCCGTCACCAACCAAAAGAACTGAGACATCGCTGGGCAGGTAGTGCAGTGCACAGATTAGATCATCAAATCCTTCATATTCAACGAGCGAGCTTACAGCGCCGATATAGCGCCGTGGAGGTAGTCCGAGCTTGCGTTGCGCCATCTCAACTGCAATACGCTGAGCAGGCCATTGCTCGTCCACAGCATTTGGCACTACTATCATCTCTCTTCCGACGACCCCACGCTTGCGAAGCGAATCGGCGGATACTTCGCTCAGCGTAACCACCGCTGCTGCTGCACGCATCGCTTCTTCCTCTTTTGACCGGGAGGCATTGAAAAAGGCAGTCATCAGCGGGGCAGATCCAGGGGGCTGCTTCGCTGCCCATGTCGCCTCTGGCTCACCCCGTACTTCATAAATCCAGGGAATCCCCAGCTCACGTGCAGCAAGGGATGCCGCAGCCGCATTTGGCCACGGAGTTGTTGCATGGATGACCGTAGAATCACGGCGTTTCGCCTCACAAACGATCCACTTTGCGTATTCCCGTATCTGAGATTTGAACGAAACAGGGAAGACAGATGGAAGAACTCGACTGTAAGTAATCCCGTCTTGGAGTTCGCTAGTTCCCGTGGGGAATCGCCCGATGTTGACGGGGTAGCCTATCCGAGTAAGCGCCGATACTTTCATTCCTGCGCCTCTCTGGGCCGTCAAGATGTGATGGCTCCGAATCGCATATCCACCAGTCGAATGTGGTAGCGAATTCGTCAAGATATGAAGTGGCGCCACGGCGGCTCCACCAGTAGGCGAGGGTATGATAGGCACGCGGAAATCGCTCTGACGGTGATCCGGAGGCGGTGGCCAATTAAACGTGTGGCCTAGAAGGCGGCTACTCACCTTTGAAGCAAAAGCGTGCGGGGACCGCGTTAACTGCACGATATAATTGCTTGCTGCTAGTGGGAGGTATTTTGATCTCATTGGTGCGTTTTGTACACCCATTCAACACACTCCATAATAGTTGCTGGCGCGACAACTTCCTGGTTGTGACGCACCCACCTTCTCCCGGTATCGGATACTTGGAGCATTGACCGGTTTTCCGCGAGACCAACCCATAGTTGAGCGAGGGCTTCAGGACTTTCAGGTTCAACTACGTCGCCCGCTTTCAGCCTCCGGATGATGTCGGCGGTTTCGCCTTGGACTACGCCCGAGATATGAAGGCCCTGATTCATCAGTTCGTACGTCTTCGACGGTACAGCCTCAACAAGCGGACTCCAGTCAGTAAGGTGCACAAGGGCGGTGTCAGCCCACTCGTAACATTCTCGAAGCAGTTCCGCGCTTCGGTAGCTCTCGAACGTGGCTTCAATGCCCAAGCGATCTGCTAATTCCACAAGCTCACATTTTGCAGCTCCAGCTCCAACGAACCTTAGACGCACGTGCACACCAGCAAGCTCCGCCTCTTTCGCTGCCCAGAGCGCATTTGCAAGATTTTGCGCGCGCCCGAGAGTCCCAGCATAAAGAACGTTCAATGTATCGTTAGGGCCATCGAGAAGAGGCTCCTTCGCAATTAGGGTTTCGGGAGGAAAAACGTTCCGCACGGTATAAGTTTTTTGGGATTCTGGATAGCGAGCCTGCAATTTTTTCTCTAGTCGGCTCGAGGTTGATATAACTGCGGAGGCATGTTTCAGCACCTGATTAAGCCATATGTTCGCAATACCAACCGCAATCTGAAGAGGTCCTTTCGAAAGAATCCGCTGACGTAGCGAAGGTTCACCCATCGCAGCATTCCAACGATCGGAAACGGTTAGCAATTCTGGCCAGGCATCACGCAGATCAATTACATATGGTGCCTTGAACCGCCGTGCGGCTAATGCAGCCACAAAAGCCGTAGGTATAGCTGGGACGGTACCAATCACTAAATCGGGCTGAAACCCGGCGAGTTTCCCTGGTCTTCGGACGATCACGTGAATGGCCCCAGCAGCAACGGCAATCTGATTGAGGGCTTTCTGAGAGATCGAGTCGCCTCCCGGCACGTAACCAGAGCGAAGAACCACCCGATTAGAGTTTATTTCGCAACTATCCTCCTTAGAGCGATACCCCTTTTCTGCGAGCCATTCCTTGAATGAAACTCGACGCTTGTAGTGTGGCGGAGGCGCCACAACGAACAATTCGTGCCCTGCTTTTTCCAGCACGTTGGCTAGCCAGGACCAGCGTCGTTGTGGCACCCCGTTCTCAGGCTCCCAATATTGGCTAATTAGGAGGATGCGCATTTGACTTTTCCTCCCGCCAACTAGTGATTGTGGGGCCAGCGGGGCTCGAACCCGCGACCAGCGGATTATGAGTCCGCGGCTCTAACCGACTGAGCTATAGCCCCTATTTGCAATTTGCCGCTAACAACTATAACCCCCACATCCCCGCACACAACAACTCTCGAGCCTTCAGCACTACCTAGGGCTCAAACTGAGGCATTCGTCTTCCTACCCCAACCAACTCGGCGATTGCGGCAATCACCCGCGACGACGCTTTCCCGTCGCCGTAAGGGTTTACCGCGTTCGCCATCACTTCGTAAGCCCTCTTGTCATCGAGAAGTGTCCGAGCTTCCTCCACAATTCGCTTTCGATCTGTACCTACAAGCTTGACCGTTCCGGCGACAATTGCCTCTGGTCGTTCGGTATTCTCACGCATTACTAGCACCGGTTTACCCAACGACGGTGCTTCTTCCTGAATCCCGCCCGAATCGGTCAGCACTAGGTATGAACGAGCCATTAGCGCGGTAAACTGATCGTAGGGTAACGGATCAGTGATAATTACGTTTGAGTTGTCCTCTACTTCCGGAAGGACTGCCTCCCGCACTCTGGGATTAAGGTGAAGTGGAAGAGTGAATACGCAATTGGGATATGTTTTTGCTAAGTCTTGAATCGCGCCGCCGATTTCCTTCATTGCATTGAGGTTTTCTCGGCGATGGGTAGTCAGGAGCACAACACGTTTGTCATTTCGCCGCAACTCCTCAAGTCTCGGATCCTCAAATGAAACATCCCAAGTTGATGCTGCCAGCAAGGCGTCGATCACTGTATTACCTGTAACCACAATGTCTTCGGCGGGAAAACTCTCTCGTCGTAAGTTCTCCAGTGACACGTTCGTCGGAGCCAAATGCAAGCTAGCAACTTGTCCTATAATCCTCCGGTTCGCTTCCTCAGGAAATGGAGAAGAGATATCTTGCGTGCGCAATCCCGCCTCAAGATGGACGACTCGAACCCCCCTATTAAAGCCAGCGAGCGCTGCGGCCATAGCAGTCGAGGTATCGCCCTGAGAAATAATAATGTCAGGCTTCTCTTTTGTTATTAGAGCGTCAAGACCTTCTAATGCACGCCACACTAATTCATTTAGTGACTGACCAGGCTTCATCAGGGCCAAGTCGTAATCTGGCTTGATTCCAAACCGTGCATTCACTTGTTCAAGCATTTCACGGTGTTGACCTGTCGAGATTACGACTAAGTCAAACCGAGGATCTCCTCGCAATGCGCTCACAACTGGGGCGATTTTTATTGCCTCTGGCCGGGTGCCATAAACCGTCATAATCCTAGGCTTCGGAGACATAACTTCAATATCTCTTAAACTGAAAGCGAATGCTAAACATTCTATTAAAGCTAGTACATTCGGCAAAAACTAGCAGAAAACGATGCTCGGCACGCCTAACCGCACGCGCGACTTTTACCGTTGCTATACAACTGCTCTTGCCGTTTTCCTTTAGTCTGGGGAGCCATGTACCAATACGTCGTCGGGGCCGCCGCCGGGTATGTGCTCGGCACGAAAGCCGGCCGAAAACGTTACCACCAGATCGTTAATGCCGCGCAGGCTGTCGCCAACTCGCCAGTGACCAAGCAAGTCACCGCCTCTGCTCGTCGGGCTATCGCGAACAAGATTGACCCAGAGCCGCGCATGCGCGAGGTGAAGGACTTGCGCAAGGGCAAGAAGCTCCGCAGCGGTTCGGACAAGCAGATCGAGGACACGATCTACGAGCCGGACCAGGACTAGAAGCATCCGCCCCTAGTGTTGGGCAAGGCCTTCGACGATCCCGTCGAGGATGTCCTTCTCGCTGATGACGAAACTGGTCGCGCCGGTTTCGCGTTCGAAGGCGTCCATGAGCTGCTCCACCACGGTGGAACCGGAGCCGATCACGTCGGCACGGCCGGGGTGGACCACCGGGTTCTCACGACGTTGCTCCGCGGATTTGGCGCGCAGGTCAGCGGTCACCTCACGCAGCCGGCCGAAGGGGATCTCCGACATGTGGATGCGCTCGGGGTCGTAGGATTCCAGCCCTTGCGCTAGCGCGGAGAGCGTGGTGAAGGTGCCGGCGCAGCCGACGAACGTTCCCGCCTTAGCGAAAGGCACGGTGGCGGAAGCGGTGGTGACGTTGGCGTCGATAAGCTTTCTTGCCTCGGCGGTCTCCTCTGCTGTGGGCGGGTCGGTGCGCATGATGCGCTCGGTGATGCGCACACACCCCATTTGGGTGGACACGGCGTGGCCCTCCATGACGAGCTCGGTGGAGCCGCCACCGAGATCAATCACGCAGAACGGTCCGCGGGCGGGGTCGATGTCCGCGGTGGCGCCGACGAACGAGAGCGCCGCTTCTTCCTCGCCGGAGATGACCTCCGCGACTGCACCGGGCTGGATCTGGCCGAGGAGGTCCCGGGTCATGGCGAAGAAGTCCTCGCGGTTGGCGGCGTCGCGGGTGGCGGAGGTGGCCACCATGCGCACGCGGGTGACGTGTTCGCGCTGCATCTCGTCGACGTAGTCCGCAAGTGCTGCGCGGGTGCGCTCGATGGCCTCTGGCGCGAATCGACCCGTCTCGTCGACACCCTGTCCGAGGCGGACGATCGTGTTGCGGCGAGAGACCTCGCCGGTATCCGTGTCGTGGATGAGCAGGCGGATGGAGTTGGTGCCGCAGTCCACTGCAGCCACGCGCGTCATGCCAGCCCCTCCCCTGCTTCGGCGAGGGTGATGCCGAGGTCCTCGAGCGTGGGCCAGTCAGCGGGGATGGCGGTGCCGCGGAGGTCGCCGTGCTCGGCGGCCAAGGCCACGGCTTCGGTGCCGAAGCGGACGCGCTCCGGGCCTTCGGCGAGGGCGTAGGCGATGAGCACGTGGAGGCACTTCACGCGCTCCGGCATGCCGCCGCCGGAGAAGTCGGTGCCCAGGTCCTCGATGGCGTTACGCTCGGCGAGGAAGTGCTCGTGGGCTGCCTGGTAGTCGGCACGCAGATCATCGTCCTCGTCGCTGTCGGCGTTGAGGCGGTTTTCCATCCACTTCATCACCTGTGCAACCTCGAGGCGGGAAGCTTCGGCGGTCAGGCGCGGGTCGGTGAGGTAGTAGAGGGTGGGAAACGGGGTGCCGTCGTCAAGTTTGGGCGCGGTCTTCACCACTGCCGGTTGGTTGTCCGGGGTGGTGTACGCAATGGCGAGCACGCCGCGCGGGGTGCGGCCGAGCTGCTCGGCGACGATGGCGAGCTGTTCGTCTGTGGGAGGAGTGTGCATGCGGGCCATTGTCCCACACGCCGGCTACTGCGCCGGCGCGGGAGCTTCCGGTGCCGGGGCCTCCGGTACCGCCGGCGCTTCGGGCGCGCCAGGCTCGGGCGCAGGCCCCTCAGGCCCCTCCGGAGCCGGAACTTCCGGCGCGGGCCCCTCTGGCGCTTCGGGGGCGGGGGCGGGCGGAGCGTCGTCGATAGGCGGAAGCTCCTCGGTTGGGACCTCGCGCAGGGAATCCCACATCACCTGCGGCCAGGTGCGGGTGTCGGGGATGTCGTCCTTGCCGGTGGTGATTGCCTCTGGGGCGGTCATGCGGGGGTCGATGATGCGCCAGGCGGTCTCTCCCTCTTCCATCACGCCGAGGCGGCGGCGGGCTTCCTGTTTGAGGAAGGCGTCGTCGTCGTACATGGCGATGTCGTCCTCAAGGGCCTTTTTCTGGGCCTCGAGGCGGGCGATGGACTCGTTGGCGCGGGCGATCTCGGCGCGGCCCTCGTAGAAGTTGCGCAGCGGGGCCGCGATGGCCAGCAGCACGAGGATGAGCACGGCGATGAGGATGACCACGCTGGCCATGTCCTGCTTCGGAAATGCGATGGCCCTGCCGCGCTGCTTGCGGCGCGCGGCGCGCTCGGCGTTTTCCCGGTCGCGGCTGGCAACGGGGACCGTGCTGGGGCGGCGGGTGCGGGAGCGCTTCGTCATAATCAGCAGATGATACGCCAGAGGTGAGATTCGTTCGGGGATCTCACCGACACGACGGAGGCCCCGCGCCGAAAACGGGCGGGGCCGAAGGTGCGTCGATAGGCAGGTGCTTACTTGAAGCGCGGGAACGCGGAGCGGCCCGCGTACTCGGCGGCCGGGCCGAGCTCCTCCTCGATGCGCAGGAGACGGTTGTACTTGGCCACGCGCTCGGAGCGGGCCGGAGCACCGGTCTTGATCTGGCCGCAGGACAGCGCCACGGCCAGATCCGCGATGGTGGTGTCCTCGGTCTCGCCGGAGCGGTGCGACATCATGGTGCGGTAGCCGTTACGGTGGGCCAGCTCCACGGCGTCGAAGGTCTCGGTCAGGGTGCCGATCTGGTTGACCTTCACCAGCAGCGCGTTGGCGGCCTTCTTCTCGATGCCCTCGGCCAGGCGCTTCGGGTTGGTGACGAAGAAGTCGTCGCCGACGATCTGCACCTTGTCGCCGAGCTGCTCGGTCAGTGCGGTGTAGCCGTCCCAGTCGTTCTCGTCCAGCGGGTCCTCAATGGAGACGATCGGGTACTGCTCCACCAGGTCCGCGTAGACCTTGATCATCTCCTCGGCGGAGTGCTTACCGCCCTCGAAGTTGTAGGCGCCGTCCTCGAAGAACTCGGAGGAAGCGACGTCGAGGGCGAGCGCGACGTCGTCGCCAAGCTTGTAGCCCGCCTTCTCGATGGCCTCCACGATCAGGTCCAGGGCCTCCTTGGTGGAGCCGACGGACGGGGCGAAGCCACCCTCGTCGCCAAGACCAGTGGACAGGTTCTTGGACTTCAGCACGCTCTTGAGCGCGTGGTAGACCTCGGCGCCCATGCGCAGCGCCTCGGTGAAGGTCTCCGCGCCGATCGGGGCGATCATGAACTCCTGCACGTCCACGCCGGAATCCGCGTGGGCGCCGCCGTTGAGGATGTTCATCATCGGCACCGGCAGCACGTGCGCGTTCGGGCCGCCGATGTAGCGGTACAGCGGCAGCGCAGCCGAATCAGCGGCGGCCTTCGCCACGGCCATGGACACGCCCAGAAGGGCGTTCGCGCCCAGCTTCTTCTTGTTGTCGGTGCCGTCGAGCTCGAGCATAAGCGTATCGACGATCCGCTGGTCGTCCGCCTCAATCCCCGCCAACTCGTCCGCGATGGTCTCGTTGACGTTCTCGACAGCCTTCAGCACACCCTTGCCGGCGTAGCGCTCGTCGCCGTCGCGAAGCTCGTGCGCCTCGTGCTCGCCCGTGGACGCGCCGGACGGCACGCCAGCGCGGCCGTGGGAGCCGTCCGCGAGCAGCGCCTCCACCTCCACAGTCGGGTTGCCGCGGGAATCCAGGATCTCGCGGGCGAAGATGTGCATGATGTCGGCCATGGTGACTCCTTGCGTGGGTCGAGTGCTGTCTTACCGCGTACCAGCTTAGCCCGGGTTTGGCTAGCGGTGTGCCGGTTGGTTCATGGCGTAGTTCGCCGCGGCGTCGCGGACTCTGGCCACGTAGTCGTTGGACTGGTTGTAGGCGAAAATCGCCTGGCGCCATCCCTCCTCCGTGGCCAAGTCGCGCGTGGCGCCGCCGGAGTTGCACAGCAGGTTGGCCGCGCCGAGGGCGGCGTCGTCGATCTGCTGCGGGTCCGGGTGGCCGTCGCCGTTGGCGTCGCGACCGTAGCGCGCCCAGGACTCGGGGATGAACTGCATCGGGCCGACGGCGCGGTCGAACTCGGGGTCGTTGTCGAAGGCGCCACCGTCGGTGTCCGTGACGTGGGCGAAGCCGTCGCCGTCGAGCTTCGGGCCGATGATGGGCGGCTCCGGGTAGCCGTCTTGGTTTAACTGGGAGTTGTTGAAGTGGCCCGTGTAGGTGCCGTGGCGCGTTTCCACCCAGCCGATACCGGCGAGCGTGTTCCACTGCAGGTTGCAGGCCGGCCACGAATCGGCGGCGATCAGCGCAGCGTTGGCGTAGGCGCGGATGGCCTGGCCGGAGACGTTGGTGGCGTTGCCGATATCCTGCGACCAGTCAAAGAGCAGGTCGGAGGTCCGGCCGGGGCCGTGGACGTCGATAGGCGGGGGTGCTACGGCGGCTGGCGGCGGCATGGTGGTGGGCACCGGCTGCAGCGGCTCGTGGCGGTCCGGGGTGGAAAACGCGGCGATGAGCCACGCCACCAGCGCGACCACCATCACCACGGCGGCGGCCGCGACGAGGACACCCGCGCAGCCGCACCCGCGCGCTACTCGCCTGGCTGCTGACATGACCGGAGAGTGTACCGCGCGGGTGGTGGCGAATGGTGAACGCGCCGGTAGCACATACCCGCGTTGGGTTTTGTCGCAGTTAGCCTGAATTCAGCGGGCGCTTTGGGGCGGGCCGGCGTTAGTCGAGCTGGGGTTTCGCGCGGCCGTTTTCAGGTTTTCATCTACGCGAGCCAATCCGCATACCTCCACCCCAGCCGGCAAGCCGGTTCTTCACCACTTTGGACACTTTCGCCACACGTGTCACTTGTTTAACATGTATGATTCTCCGCGACCTAGTTTCTTCCCCGAAAGGACCCCTCCCAATGCGCCGTATCGCACCCCTTGCCGCCGCTGGCCTGTTGGCCGCGGCCGCCATCGCCTCCCCCGCCACCGCCCAGGCTCAGACGCAGTCGCTCGAGCTGATCAAGCTTCTCAACGGCAACATCGCCACCGCCAACTGCGACGCCCTGCGCGTCGGTTTGACCTCCACCAACATGGTCGGCCCGGATACTACCCGCTCCCAGCTGGTTGCCAACGTGAACAACGTCGTGGGCAAGGACGCCACCCTGCGCCTCGCCTCCGCCTCCACGGTCGGCGCGCTTGCGGACCGCGCGCTGGAGTGCGGCATCGTCAAGCCGGACCCGGCCACCCCGCTGGACCAGTTCTTCGCCATGAGCTCCCAGATGTCCTCTCAGGCCAACCTGCCGGACATCCGCAACTACATCGGGGCGCTGCGCTAAACGCGCCGTCTGGCTGGCGCGCTGCGCTAGCGCTTCTCGGCTACTGCTTCTCGGCGGCCTTGCCTTCCTCCCACAACCGGTCCTGGGTGGCTTTGTCCACGGGGCCGGTTGAACCGTCGAAAAGGTAGGGCGCGCGGCGGCGCATCTTCTGCACGAACGCGTCAGCCACGTCGCCGAAATCGAACGCTCCGGTCTCCTGCGCGATTTCGGCGTGGAACAGGATTTGGAGGAGGAGGTCGGACAGTTCGGACTTTAGATCGTCGATAGGCAGCTTGCGCTCGATTGCCTGCGCGACCTCCTCAGCCTCCTCCCGCAGAAACGGCAGGAGGCTTTCGTGCGTCATGGCCTGCTCCCACTCGCCGCGGCGGCGGGCGGCGTGCATCGTGCGGGTGGCCTGGAACACCGGGTCATCGAGGCTATCGACGCGTTCCGTGGCCGCCCCGTCTTTCTGCCAGCGCAGGACCTCCGGGTCGTCCGGCTCCGTGGAAATCAGCCAGCGGTCCGGGCCGCCTTCGACGTTGAGGGCCCAGCGGACGTCGACAGGCACCTCAGGCGTGAAGGCGACATCGCCGCTGATGCGGCCGGCGAGGTGGAGGGGGATGAGGGAGGGCCAGCGGGGGTCGAGAAGCAGGACGGTTGCGGTCATGGTGGGCAAGTCTAAGGGCTCTAAGATGGAGCGCATGACTCAGATTGCTCAAGCCCTCGAGACCGTCAAACCCACCGCGCAGGACGCGCTCGGCGACTCCGTGACCTTCTCCCCCATCCGCTGGAAAACCGGGTGGCCGCACCACCTGCGCCGCGTGCCGCCGTTCCGCGACGACGCCACCGCCTCTATCACCCGCTCCGAAGTGTTCGCGTTCGGCGAGGACGTGCGCGAGTCCGGTTTTGCGCGTGAGCAGATCATCGACTTCCTGGGCGCCTGCTTCGCCTACGTGGCCGGCCAGTCCAACCAGGTGATGCAGATGCAGGCGTTCCTGCGAAACAAGGGGAATGCGTCTCAGCTACTGGCGGCTGTGCGGAAGCTTGACGGTGTGGGTGCTGTTGAGGCTTACGGCGCTTTGGTCGCGACTGGCCTGCCGCCGAAGTTCGCCTCCGCCGTGGCGTACTTCCTGGCTGGGGAGCAGGAGTCGGGTGAGGCTTCGAAGCCGGTGATCATTTGCTCCAACCGTGCAAAGGTGGCCGGGCTGGCTAAGGATGCCGACTGGACCGCTGAGGAGTACGGCGAGTATTTGGCCGCCCTGGCCTCCGCGCGCGACGCTTACGACGCATCGCTGCCGTTGGACGCCGTGGAGTGGGCCCTGCGCGAGTTCGCCCGCCGCTCCGAGTAGGGGGTTTGGGGGGCGGGGTTTTTGGCGCACTCGCCGCCACACAAACCGGCTACCCACAACCGGCTTCCAGCGGTTTTTCTGCATGGTAGCCGGTTGTAGGTAACCGGTTTCCTCATGTAGGCAAGATCCCACCGAAGGGCCCACCCAACTTTTCGTCCGGCACCACTCGCCCACGGATGTTGTGTTTTTGGAATGTGGCAAATATTTGCCGCATTCCAATTTTCGGTGTACCCGCCCCCTACCGGTTGCCGCGGAAAGCGCGGTCGTTGAGGTCGCGGCGGGCCTGCTCGTCGTCGGAAGGCCGCATGCGCTGGGCCTTGACCTCACACCCACCCAATCATTATCATTCGAGATAGACCGAGAGGGGCGCTACGTACCCCGTTGCAGCAATGCACTCGGTCTCTTTCCCTTTATCGACTGTCAGTGTCGAACGGGAAAATGAGGTTTGGAGTTCCATCGCTTTTCCACTCCAGCTTTTGTTTCTGTGTGAACTGCATTTCCCAGCCGTGAACTTCTCGGTCTTGGGTAGTCCATGGTGCAGTGCGTGCTGCAGGCATTTGGACAGTGTCCAGGTTGCTGAGAACCTTGAGGCCTCTTCCGATGACCGAGTGCGGGTATCCGACCGCAGACCTTGCAAATGTTCTTAGATACCCTGGGTCGCCGTGGTTTATATGCCTTGAAAATCCACCGGCCACGAGGTCTGCTATCTGGATGCCAATACTTTCCTCAGACGGCATAAATGCGATGGTGTCGGCGATTCGGTCATATTGAAAAAATGGTGAGCCCTGACGCAAACTTTCGCGAAGGGCTTTGTCTTCCTTTCGCTCTTCGTCCATCAATACGAGCCCGGAAGTTCCATGCTTTTGGCAGTTCAACTGAACTCTCTCCAGCAGGAGCGTCAGCGCTTCCGAAATTGCGCTTTGATCGCCACTTAAGCGCTCTTTGTTAACCCCAACGCAGAGAGCTTCAGCGGACGGAATAGATAAGGCTGCTCGGAGACAGGAATAGACCAAAGCCCTTCGTTGATTCATCTCCGTCAATCCCGAGCGAAGCATCCACTGAGGTTTTGTTGGCTTGTTATCCCTGAGAGTTGCAACGTGATGAAACTTCAACTCAGTCGGGTAGCCAAGCTCCATCCCGTAGAAGCGAGCTTGCTGGGTTACTGCCTTTTTCAGCAAAGGCAGATCGTCGCTGTCGATCCCGAATCCTGCGAGAACAAAAAACGGTTTCCCCTTCCCTGGAACCCGCGAACCGGAATCGTCAAAGTAAAACAAACGCAAGATCGAGCTCCTCGGGTGCTACCGGTTGCCGCGGAAGGCGCGGTCGTTGAGGTCGCGGCGGGCCTGCTCAAGCGCGACGAGGTCGGAGAAGAGGGCGTTGTAAGCCTCCTCGTCGTCGGAAGGCCTCATGCGCTGGAGCTGGGATTTCAGCTGCGCGATCTGCTGGCCCACGCGTGTTTCCTGCAGGCGCGAGAGCACGGAGTCGGCGTATTCGTAGAGGTCGTCGGCGTGGATGGGTTCGACGGCCAGCTCGGAAACGAAGTTGCGGCCGGCGTAGTCGCGCATCTCGCCGGCGACCGCAGCGAGGAAGTTCGAGGCGTCTGGGGCGCCAGCGGCGGTGTTGTCGGGGGTGGCGCCCGGCGCGGAGCCGGTGCCCGGCGCGCCCGCACCCGCGGCGGCTGCGGCAGCCCCGGCGCGGGCGCAGCCGCCGGCGGCGGTAATGGCCTCGCGAACCTGGTGGTACGCGTCGTGGGTGAAGGCGTCCGGGTTGATGCCGTCGAAGTAGTTGCCGGCCGCCGCCGGATGCTGCAGGGCCAGCTTCAGGGCTTCGCGCTGGGGCCACAGCACTGGGTCGTCGGGGCGCGGGGGGATGAGGATCTCGGACTGCGCGCCGGAGCTGTCGGGGCCGACGGCAGCACCAGCACCGACGCCGCCACCCGCGCCGGCGGCGGCCGCTCGCGCCGGATCCTTTGGTGCGCGCTTCTGCTTCTTCGGCTTCTTCGCCTCGGCGCGGACCTGCTCCAGCACCTCGTCCGGGTTCGGCCAGCCGACCCAGCCGGCCAGTCGCCGGGCGTACTCCTGTTGGAGCACTTTGTCGGAGATGGTGGCGACGACGGGGACGGTGCGTCGTAAGGCTTGCACGCGCCCCTCGGCGGAATCCAGCGAGTAGTCCTTCAAAAGCGACTCGATGACGAACTCGTACACGGGCACGCGCGATGCGACGAGGTCGCGCAGGGCACCGTCGCCGCGCGCAAGGCGCAGGTCGCAGGGGTCCATGCCGTCGGGGGCGACCGCGACGAAGGACTGGGCGCCGAACTCCGCATCGGTCTCGAAGGCGCGCATGGCGGCCTTGCGGCCGGCCTCGTCGCCGTCGAAGGTGTAGATCAGCTCGCCGCGGAAGAAGCTGTCGTCGAGCATGAGGCGGCGGATCAGGCTCATGTGATCGCCGCCGAACGCAGTGCCGCAGGTGGCCACCGCCGTATCCACGCCCGCGGCGTGCATGGCCATCACGTCCGTGTAGCCCTCCACCACCACCGTCTGGTGCTTCTCCGCGATGTTCTTCTTCGCCTTATCGATGCCGAACAGCACCTTCGACTTGTGGTACAGCAGCGTGTCCTGGGTGTTGATGTACTTGCCCAGGCGGTCGTCCTCGAACAGCTTGCGGGCGCCGAAGCCGATGACGTTGCCGGCGGTGTCCTTGATCGGCCAGATCAAACGGCCGCGGAATTTATCTAACGGGCCGCGTTTGCCCATCGAGGACAGGCCGGCGTCGATAAGCTCTTGCACCTCAAAGCCCTTGCGCAGAAGGTGCTTGGTCATCGGGTCCCACGCGTAGGGCGCGTAGCCGCATTCGAAGTCGTAGATGAGCTCGCGGGAAAAACCGCGCTTGAGCAGCATCTCGCGCGCCGGGGCGGCGTCGGCGGTCTCCAGTTGCTCGCGGAAGAACTCGTGCGCCGCCTTGTTCGCCGCCAGCAGGCGCTGGCGCGTGCCGCGGTCCACCTTGCGAGCGCCCGTCGAACCGCCCTGGTAATTGATGTGGTAGCCGATGTGATCCGCCACCGCCTCGACTGCCTCGGGGAAGGTCAGCTGCTCCATCTCCATGAGGAAGCTGAACACGTCGCCGCCCTTGCCCGTGGAAAAGCAGTGGTAGTAGCCGTGCGCGGGGCGGACGTGGAAACTCGGGGTGTGCTCGTCCTTGAAGGGGCTCAGCCCCTTCAGCGAGTCGTGCCCGGCAGGTTTGAGCTGCACGTACTCGCCGACGATCTCATCGAGCGGCGCGCGCTGACGGATAGCCTCAATGTCGCTATCCGGAATTCTGCCCCTAGCCATGGCGCTCACTCTAGCGCGTGGCACGATATTGCCCATGAAGCGCCTATCCGTCCTGCTCCCGTGCCTGTTTTTGAGCAGTTGCCTATCGACGCCACCTCCGGCCGAGCCTGCGTCCACTTCGGGGCTGCCCGCGTGCGGCTCGCTTCCCGACGAAGCCTGGGACACCGTCGACCTCATCGAAGCCGGCGGCCCCTTCCCCCACCCCGACAACGACGACCGACGCTTCGGCAACTACGAACGCATCCTCCCCGAGCAGCCGCGCAACTACTACCGCGAGTACACCGTAGACACCCCGGGCGTGCACCACCGCGGCGCGCGCCGCATCGTCACCGGCGGTGGCGGCGACGGCCACGTCGACGAGTGGTTCTACACCGCCGACCACTACGAATCCTTCTGCGAAATGGAGGTCAACTAATGCCCGCTGTGTTTGTGACGCGCCCGGTGCGCTCGATCGAGGACCTCGGCGCCGCCATCATCGCCGCCGTCTACGGCGTTGGTGCGTCGGAGGCCGCCGGCGCTCGCCCGGTGCCGCGCAACCTCGACGCGCTGGCCGACCTTTTGCGCGAGACCCGCGTGACACGTGTGGTGGTGACGGATTGGGGGATGCCGGAGGCGTCGATAGGCGGGCTGCTCGAGGTCCTCGCCGACGAAGGCGTCGAGCTTTCCCGCTAGACCCCTAGTAAGAAACCCCTATTAAGGCCCAAAATGGCGCATACTCGGGCTTTGTTACTAGGGGTTTGTGGGTGGGAGTGGCTACTTCGTCTCGTTCGGGTGGCTGGTGTGCACGGCCTCGAGGAAGACCGTGCGGTCATCGACATAGAACCAGATCCGCGCCGAGCCCTTCAGCGTCGGTTTGTGCTGCCACCGCTCGAACGAGCGCCCGCCGCGTTGCACGATCCCCAGCTCCCCCTTCAGCCGGTAGTTAGTGGAAGTGGTGGACGTCGGGGTCCTGGTGAGGAAATCCCATGCATCGGCCATCGGGTTCCGCATGGTCGCCACCAGGTCACGCCACCCCTTCTTCGCCCCGGACGAGGCGAAGCGGATGTCGTACTCGACCTTCTTTGCGGGGCGTGGGACCAGCTCCCCCTTCCTCCCGGCCGCCATCGTCAGGGCCGCTCCACTGGCTCACTGTCGTCGAGCCAGTCGGTTTCGACGTCTCCGAGCCCTGCCGCGATGGCGGTCGCAGTTTCCTTCCACGCGGTGAACTCGGCGAGGGCGAGGTGCGGTTGTTCGGTGGCGAAGGAGGCGCGTGCTGCGTCGATAAGCTCTTGCGAACATGATTCCCTGTCCGCCTGCGACAGCGCCAACATCCAGGGGAACGCTCGGGCCATTCGCTCGCTGAGGCTGCCGACGCCTTCCGTGGCGACGGTGACGAGTTGCGCCGCGAGCTCCAGCAGCTGTGCCCGCCCCTGCGCCTCCCGCGCTGACATGAGCACCAACGACTCCCCGTCGCGGCGCGTGACCGTGACCGGGTGCTTCTCCGCTTCGGCGAACACCTCGGCGGACCGCTTGCTCAAGTCGGATGAGCGGCGGGTGTGCGGTGGGGTTCCTGCTGCGAGTGTCATGACCCTGAGAGTATTCGGAATGTGTTCGGAAGTCGAGGGGCTAGGGTCTGCTTAGCATGTCGACGGCCTCCTGCAGGTCCGGCGGCAGCGCCACGGCGCGCCCCGGGCCGGTCGGCGTGTAGGCCTTCGGCTTGACCTGCACGGGCAGCAGGCTCCGGGCACCGGGCCAGGCGTTGCGGATGCGTTGGATCAAGTCGGCTTCGTCGCCCCAGAAGTCCTCGGTGTAGAAGTGCAAGACCTTGTAGCCGCGCTCGGCGAGCCAGTCATCGCGCACACGCTGCTTGCGCAGTACTTCGTGGGGAACGTCTTCGTACTTTTCCCAGCCGTCGACCTCCACGACGAGGTTGTCGCCGATGAGGAAGTCCACCCGGTACCGCCCGATCGCCGCCTGGGTGCGGTACGGGACCCCGTGGGCATCGAGGATCAGGCGCAGGAGGGATTCGTAGGGCGAATCCGAAAGTCTGCTGGCCAGCGGCAACGCTTTCCGGGCATTGGCGATCCCTTTCGTGCCGGCCAGACGAGCGATGGTGGCGCGGAACTGGTGCAGCAGTTCCGCGTAGAGGTGGTCGCCGTGGCCGGAGAGCACGCTGTCTATCGCTATGACGCCTTCGCGCACGCCGCGTTCGCGGGCAATGTCGACGGCGGTGCGGATCGCGTTGGTGTAGCGCACGGGCCCGTCGTGGATGATGTCTGTTTCCGGGATTTTCCGGTGGCGGTACTCGTACCCGGTCCAGCTACCATTGATGGAGGCTGGGCGGCCGTTGGGCACCGCGAGTGTGACGGGCTCGTTGCGCGCGATGGTCCAAACGCCGTTGAGCCGCGCGGCCGAGCAGTCGACGAGCACGGCTTTCCTGCTCTGGCATCCCGCTGCGTAGCACCTCAGGAAGGCTTTCTCGTACTCCTTGAGCCTCTTCCACGTCTCGGCGCAGAAGTACATCGACTTGGTCAGCTGCGCCAGCTCGCCTTCACTGATGCGCCGGTGCGTCTCAGTGTCTGCGGACGACACCCTCCGCACGTCGACCAGCTTTTCCCGCAGCTCTTTCTTGCGCGTGTCTTTCATTAGTCCCCCCTTGACCAGTTACCCCGCTGCGGAGACTACCGCAGGCGCGTTGTTCTTGCCGGGTTTCGGGTCCGGCCGCCGGGGCCGCTCGGTGCCCGGCCCCCTGGCCCGCTGCCCCCAAACCCCTAGGAACAAACCCCTAGTAAGGCCGAAAATCGGGCATTCTCGGGAGAGCTTACTAGGGGTTTGCGGGAATCAGGCGGGATTGGGGTGGGATACAGGGTGGAGCCCGCGCGCCGGCGCCACACACACCAAGCGCACCGAAGAATAGAAACCCCTGAGAAACCCCTAGGAAAGTGTCGTGTGCCATAATCCCAACCAATGTGACACAGACCATGTGAAGCACGACACGATCGGAGAAGACCCATGAGCTCGCTCATCCTGGTGCTCGTCGGCCTGGCGATGATGGCTGCCGGCTACCTGCTGTACTCGAAATTCCTGGGCAAACGCGTCTACAAGCTCTCGGACGCGTACACCACCCCCGCGCACACGATGGAAGACGGCGTGGATTTCGTCCCCACGAACAAGTACGTCCTGTGGGGCCACCACTTCACCTCCGTGGCGGGCGCGGCACCGATCATCGGCCCGGCCGTCGCAGTCATCTGGGGGTGGGTGCCGGCGTTTCTGTGGGTCACGCTCGGCACCGTGTTCTTCGCGGGGATGCATGACTTGGGGGCGCTGTGGGCGTCGCAAAGGCATCGCGGGCAGTCAATCGGCACGCTGTCCGGCCGCTATATCGGCGCGCGCGGGCGCAACCTGTTCCTCGTGGTGATTTTCCTGCTGCTGCTCATGGTGAACACGGCGTTCGCGGTGGTCATCTCGAACCTGCTGATCTCCACGCCGACGGCGGTGATCCCGACCTGGGGCGCGATCGTCGTCGCGCTGCTGATCGGCCAGGCCATCTACCGTTTCAACTGGAACCTGCCGCTGGTGTCCATCGTGGGTGTCGCGGCGCTGTACGGGCTGATGATCCTGGGCGACCAATTCCCGCTCGCCCTGCCGGAGACGATGCTGGGTATCCCGGACCGCGGCTGGTGGATCATCTTCTTGTTCACTTATGCCTTTATCGCTTCGCTGCTGCCGGTGTGGGTGCTGCTGCAGCCGCGCGACTACATCAACGGCCTGCAGCTGTTCGTGGGCCTGATCATCCTCTACGGCTCGTTTTTCATCGTGCGCCCGGAGATTGTGGCGCCCTCGCTTCGCGACGCCGTCCCCGACGGCACCCCCGGCATCTTCCCGCTGCTCTTCGTCACCATTGCCTGTGGCGCGATCTCCGGCTTCCACGGCGTCGTCGCCTCGGGCACGTCGTCGAAGCAGCTGGACAAGGAGACGGACGCGCGCTTCGTCGGCTACTTCGGCGCGGTCGGCGAGGGCCTGCTCGCACTTGGCACGATCGTGGCCACCACCGCCGGCTTCAAGTCGCTGGCGACGTGGGAGGAGATCTACAACGAGTGGAACGCCGGCGGCGTCGATGCGTTCATCCAAGGCGGCGGCGACCTCATGAACGAAGGCCTGGGCATCCCGACCTCCCTGTCCGCCACCATCCTGGCCACCATGGCCGTGCTGTTCGCCGCCACCACGATGGACTCCGGCATCCGCCTGCAGCGCCTCGTCGTCGCGGAAATGGCGGAGCTGGCCGGCGTGAAGCTCTCCGGCGCGGTGGCCACCATCATCGCGGTGGGCTGCGCGCTGGGCCTGACGTTCTCCATGGGCCTGGACGGCTCCGGCGGCATGCTGATCTGGCCGCTGTTCGGCACCACCAACCAGCTCATGGCGGGCCTGACGCTGTCTGTCGTGGTGATCATCCTGACGCAGCTGCGCCGCCCGACCTGGCCGGTGCTGATCCCGCTGGTGTTCGTCACCGCCATGTCACTGTGGGCGGCGGTGCTGCAGCTGCGCACGTTCCTCGAGGCGGGCAACTGGCTGCTCCTGGTGCTGGACGTGATTATCATCTGCTGCGCCATCTGGGTCATCGTCGAGGCGTTCACGGCGATCACGAAGTCGCGCAAAGAACCGGCTGTGACCTGGCGCGACGATGAGACGATTCCGGGTGAATTGGCGGATGCGCGAACGTCTTAAAGCAATTGCCCGCGGCCTCGACGAGTTCTACAAAGCCCCCTACCGCCGCGAATTCGCCCGCGCCGCGCGCGAGGAGGACGACCTGTTCACCCTGCTTGTCGCCTCGGAGACGCTCGGCATCCCCAACCCCGCAAGCTTCTACACCCTCGAACTGATGCCATTGCTTTACGACGAATTCCACGCCTGGCACACCCGCATGGGCATGGAGCGATCCCCGCTGGACGGCGTCCGATGCTGCTAGCGCCCGCGCCCGTGATGTTCTTCGGCGGCAAGGGCGGGGTGGGCAAAACCACCGTCTCCGCCGCAACCGCGGTGCGCCTGGCCGAGGCCGGCCGGCGCGTGCTGTTGGTGTCCACGGATCCGGCGCACAACTTGGGCCACATCTGGGACGCGCAGCTTTCCGACGCCCCCACGCCACTCGAGCCCAACCTCGACGTCGTGGAGCTCGACCCCGCCGCCACCACCGAGCGGCACCTTGCGGACGTGGAGCGCTCCATGCGGGCGATAATGCCGGAGCGCATGCACCCCGAGATCCGCCGCCACCTGGACCTGGCGCGGCACTCGCCCGGCATGCATGAGGCGGCGATGTTGGAGGCGGTGGCGGAGCTCGTCGATAGGCCTGGCTACGACCACATCATCTTCGACACCGCGCCTTCCGGCCACACCTCGCGCCTGCTCGCGCTGCCGGAGCTGATGGCCGCGTACACCGGCGGGCTGATGCAGCGGCGCGAGCAGTCCGACAAGTTCTCCCGCGCCGTCCGCGGCCTGGGCGGCACGGTCGACGACCCCGTCGAGCGCCGCAACCAGGAAATCCGCGCCACGCTGCTGCGCCGCCGTCGCAAGTTCGAGCGCCTGCGCGACATCCTCACCGACCCCGCGGCCTGCGCGTTTCACATCGTGCTCACCGCGGAGCGCCTCCCGGTCCTTGAGAGCTGCGAGCTTTACGACGACCTCACGTCCAACAGCATCCGCGTCGGCTCGTTGGTGATCAACCGCCGCAGCCCCGCCGATGCCGGCGAGTTCATGGCCTCGCGCCGCGCCGTGGAGGACTCCGCGCTCTCGCTGCTCGACTCGCAACTTCCCGACGTCCCCCGCGTCGAACTGCCCTGGCTCCCCGGCGAGATCGGCACCCGCGCCGCGCTCGCCGCCATCGCCGAGCGGTTGTAATAAAGAAACCCCTCCACAGCCATGCCGTTAAAACGGGGGACCACTACGGGAGGGGATTACAGCGCCTACCTTACTAGAAGTACCCCTCGAAGGCGGCGGCCTTTTTAGCGGTGCGCTCCAAGCGCGACTCGGTCATGGACGCGATCTGGTCCACGATCACGCGCTCGCGCTCCAGGTCCGTCTCGGCGGCGATGAACCACGCCTGGAACATCGTGTCCAGGCTGCCCGGCGCGCCGGCGCGGAGGTACTCGTGGACGCGGTAGATGCGGTCGCGCTGCCGGTCCTGGCGCGCCTGGTGCGACGGCTGGTCCATTACATACAGCACGGCGACGGTCTTGAGCAGGCGGACCTCGGCCTCCACGTCCGGTGGGACGACGAGGCGCCCGTGCTGGCGGCCCAAGCCGAGGCCAGGCGCGCCGGAGGTCGCAGCGCCAGGCGCGTCCGCGAGGGCGCGGTTGCCATCGTCCTCGCGGGTGGCGCGGGTGACGGCGCCGACGTAACGTCCCACCAGCTGCGACGTCAACGCCTTCAGGCCGGCCCACGCGCTAAGCGTGTAGTCGAACTCGGCGGCCGCGGCGATGGCGGGCAGGGAGCGCAACCGATCGGCGGCGTCCACAAGCGAATCGGCGTCGCCGCCGAACGCGTCCGCGCCCTTCTCGGCCAACGCGGCGAGTTCGACGAAGTCCCACAGCACGCGCAGGGACACGCGCCCGGAGACGATGCCGTCTTCGACATCGTGGACGGAGTAGGCGATGTCGTCGGAAAAGTCCATCACCTGCGCCTCCATCGGCGGTGCCCCATCGGTATGCCCCTCGCGCAGCCACGCCAACACGCCAGCGTCCTCGTCGTAGGCCGAGTACTTCCGGTTCACCGAACCGTCCGCGTTCGTGCGCGTCAGCGGGTACTTCACGGCCGCGTCCAATGATGCGCGGGTGAGGTTGAGGCCGAAGGACGTGCCGTCGATAAGCACTTTGGGCTCCAGGCGCGCAAGGATCCGCAACGTCTGCGCGTTGCCCTCGAAGCCGCAGGGTGCGACCTCGTTGAGCGCGACTTCGCCGTTGTGGCCGTACGGCGGGTGCCCGATGTCGTGGGTGAGCCCGGCCATCTCGCACAGATCGGGGCTCAAGCCCAGGCCCTCGCCGATGCCGCGCGAGATCTGCGCGACCTCCAGCGAGTGCGTCAGGCGCGTGCGCGGGGTGTCACCGTCGCGGGGGCCGACCACCTGCGTCTTGTCGGCGAGGCGCCGCAGCGCCGCGGAGTGCAGCACGCGGGCGCGGTCGCGGGCGAAATCCCCGCGTGAATCCGGGGCGAGTTGCGCGCCCTTCGGCGCCTCGTCGGCGCGGCGCTGCGTATCGGCGGCGTTGTAAACGTACACGTCGCGCTACCCTAGTCGGCATGACTAGCCGTTACTTGCGCATCCTCGCCGTGTCCGGCGGCCTTTTTGTCGCCGCCGCACCCAGCTTTGCGACGGAAGCTCCGCCCACCCTCATCCAGGCCCAAGCAACCGCCACCAAGGCATCCCTCGAGCCGGGGCGGCTGACGCAGCCGGTGACCGACGACGCCGCAGTGCTCTCCGCCGACGAACTGGCCGAGATCGAAGGCGCGATCCAGGAGGTCAGCAAGACCCAGGGCAAGTCCGTGCGCGTGGTGTTCCTGCGCTCCTTCGGGCAGTACACCCCGCCCGAATGGGTGGACAAGGCCGTCGCTGCGAACGGCTCCAACACCGCCGTGCTGGCGATCTCGCCGGATGAGCGGCTGTATAACGTCGGCGGCGGCGAGGAGTGGACCCAGTCCGAGATCGACCGCATGAACTCCGCCGCGCACGCCCAGCTGTCCGAGATGAACTGGTCTTCGGCCGCGTTGAATGCGGTGAATGCGGTGGCGGGCGGGAGCTCGTCGTCAGGCGATGGCGCAGGCTGGCTCGCGGGCGGCCTAGGTGTCGCGGCGCTGGCGGGCGGCGGCGTGTACGCGGCGACGCGCAAGGGCTCGAAGAAACAGCAGGCCAAACAGATCGAGTCCGCGAAGGCCCTCGACCCGGCGGACACCGACTCGCTGGGACGCCTGCCCACGCCGACGCTGGAGGAGGTCGCGCGCGACGCGCTGGTCTCCGCCGACGACTCGATTACCCAGGGCAAACAGGAGCTCGAGCTGGCCACCGCCGAGTTCGGCGCGGACCGCGTGCGCCCGTTCACCTCCGCGATGAACGAGGCCACCACCACCCTGCAGCGCGCGTTTGCCACGCACCAAAAGCTTTACGACGCCATCCCCGAAACCGAACCCGAAAAACGCGCGATGCTGGTGGACATCATCTCCTCGTCCGGCCGCGCGGAGCAGGCGCTGCGCGACAAGACGACCGAGTTCAACGAGATGCGCGGCGTGCTCATGCGCGCGCCCGAAGAGGTGGAGAAGGTCCTCGCGCGCACCGTGGACATCCGGGCGCGCCTGGAGCCCGCGCGAGCGACGTTGGCGCAGCTGCAGGGCGAGTACCCGGCGCAGATTCTGGAGTCCATCGTGGACAACGTGGACCTGGCCGAAGCGTCGTTGGACGAGGCGGAAAAGGCCCTCGGCGAAGCGCGCACGCTTGCCGACAAGCCGGCCGGGCGCCAGGGCGCGCTTTTGGACACGCTGGCTTCCGCGACCCGCGCCGTGAACGTCTCCGACACCAACCTCGCCGCCATCGAGCACGCAGAGGACAACATCCGCGCCGCGAAGGCCAACCTGCCCGCGCTGATCGACGAGATACGCGGCGAGCTGCGCGAAATCGAGCAGGTCAAGGGTGCTCGTGCACAGGGCGCGCGTATCGACGTCACTTCGCTCGACACCGTTGCCGCCAAGGCCCAACGCATGCTGGGCGAAATCGGCGACCGCGACCAGTCCGACCCGCTGGCCCTGTACCAGGAGCTGACCAGCATGGACGCCGAAATCGACGCCGCGCTGGACCGCGCGAAGGGCATCGCCGGCGACCAGTCCCGCGCGCTGCAGCTTTTCGACCAGCAAATGCAAGTCGCCGGCGCCCAAATCCAGCGCGCCGAGGACCTGATCCTGTCGCGCGGCCGCATCATCGGCTCGCACGCGCGCACCCTGCTGGCGGAGGCGAAGCGCCAGTACGCGCAGGCCCACCAGCTGCGCGTGCGCGACACCCGCGCCGGCATCGACGCCGCACGTGCCGCCACCGCCACCGCGCGCCGTGCCGAGGCCGCCGCGAACGACGACCTGCGCCGCTACCAGGCCCAGCGCAACCGCCAGACCGCCGACTCGCTGGCCAGCGCCGTGCTGTGGGGCTCGGTGCTCTCCGGCGGTTTCGGCGGTGGCGGCGGAGGCTTCGGTGGCGGAGGCGGTTTCGGCGGGGGCGGCGGCTTCTCCGGCGGGCGCCCCTCCAACCGCGGCGGCACCTTCTAGGCGGCGCCGCGGGGGTGCTCAGTAGCGCGTGCGGCGGGCGGGCGCGTCGACGAAGGTCAGCGCCCAGGACATGAAGGCGAGGTCCACGAGCTGGATCTCGTCGAACCCGTCGGCGCGAAGGGTCGGCTCCGCCACGTCGACGCCCAGCTCGCCGGACGGGAAGCCCCGGGTCACGGCGATGAGCTCGCCGGCGCCGTCGCGGATCTCGCGCTTCGGGGTGATCGCGCCCGACAGCAGGTCAAAGCCCGAGCGGTTCAAGGTGTAGCGGCGGCCGGCGCAGTCCGCGGCGTAGCGCGACACCGTAAACCCAGCCTTGCGCAGCAGGTATTCATCCGACGTCGCGATGTCGAAGGCGCGGAACTTCGCCGGGTTATCGGACGTGATGCGAAGCACGGTGGCTGTGTCCGAGGTTGCGGCGCGAGGGGAAGCGCCGGCAAACACCGTGACGGTGTCGGGGGTGGATTCGGCGATGGACCTTTGGTCGTCGATAAGCGAAGCTCCCTGCCAAATCACAGCACTGCCACCACCACGACAAACAGCGACAGGAACACCAGCGTGGCAATCAACGCGGTGGAATTGGCCATCTTGCGGGCCTCCAGCACGCAGCGCGACAGCCACGCCAGGCCGGCAACCTGCACGGGCGACAGATGGGTCTCCCCCTCGAACTCGAGGATGGCCTTGCGCACCCCGTTGTGGTCCTGCGTGAACTGGGCGACTTTCTCGCCGTCCGGGCCTTCGACCACCCAGTTCTTGGACGTCTCCGGGATCAGGGCGAAGGAGGTGCCGTCCACGACAGCGTCGATGCGCTTGGCGCGCTTCAAACTGTCGGAGGTGCGCACGATCTCCTCACCGCCGCACGTGGCCAGTGCGCCCGACTCGGCGTGCGCCGTCAGATCCCAGCTCTGGCCGCACACAATCGCGCGGTCGTGCTCGAACACGCCGAGGACGTCCGGGCCGTCCTCCGCCAAAAGCTTCGGCGCGTCCCGGTTCGAGCGATCCCAGCTCACATAATGCATGAGCGAGAATCTAGCAGCCGATCAGGCGGGCGGCCAGGTAAGACTCCAGCTCCGCCAGCGGCACGCGTTCCTGCTCCATCGTGTCGCGCTCGCGCACGGTGACGGCTTGGTCTTCCAGGGTGTCGAAGTCGTAGGTGACGCAGAACGGGGTGCCAGTCTCATCCTGGCGGCGGTAGCGGCGGCCGATCGCGCCGGAGGTGTCAAAGTCGACGTTCCAGTGCTGGCGCAGCTTCGCCGCGAGCTCCTCGGCCGGGCCGGACAGTTCCGGCTTCTTCGACAGCGGCAGCACGGCCACCTTCACCGGGGCGAGGCGGCGGTCCAGGCGCAGCACGACGCGGGTGTCGGTGCCGCCCTTGGCGTTGGGGGCTTCTTCCTCGTCGTAGGCGTCGATGAGGAACGCCATCATCGCGCGGCCCAGGCCTGCGGCCGGCTCGATGCAGTACGGGATCCAGCGCTCGTTGTTCTCCTGGTCGAAGTAGCTCAGGTCCTCGCCGGAGGCCTCGGCGTGGGTCTTCAGGTCATAGTCGGTGCGGTTGGCCACGCCCTCGAGCTCGCCCCACTTGGAGCCGGTGAAGCCGAAGGCGTACTCAATGTCCACGGTGCGCTTGGAGTAGTGGGAAAGCTTCTCCTGCGGGTGCTCGTAGAGGCGCAGGTTGTCCGGGTTGATGCCCAGGTCGACGTACCAGTTGTAGCGGTTGTCAATCCAGTACTCGTGCCACTTCTCGTCCTCGCCGGGCTTGACAAAGAATTCCATCTCCATCTGCTCGAACTCGCGGGTGCGGAAGATGAAGTTGCCCGGGGTGATCTCGTTGCGGAAGCTCTTGCCGGTGTTCGCGATGCCGAACGGGGGCTTCATGCGTGACGACGTCATCACGTTCTTGAAGTTCACGAAAATGCCCTGCGCGGTCTCCGGGCGCAGGTAGTGCAGGCCTTCCTTGTCGTCCACGGGGCCCAGGTAGGTCTTCATCAGGCCGGAGAACGACTTCGGCTCGGTCCAGTTGCCGGGCTGGCCGGTTTCCGGGTCGTTGATGTCCGCGAGGCCGTTTGCCGGCGGGTGGCCGTGCTTCTCCTCGTAGGCTTCGAGGAGGTCGTCGGCGCGGTAGCGCTTGTGGGTGTACAGCGACTCCACGAGCGGGTCGGTGAACACCTCGACGTGGCCGGAGGCCTCCCACACGCGGGTGGGCAGGATGACGGAGGTGTCCACACCGACGGTGTCGCGGCGGGACTGCACCATGTGCTTCCACCACTGGCGCTTGAGGTTTTCTTTCAGCTCCACGCCGAGCGGGCCGTAGTCCCACGCGGAGCGGGTTCCGCCGTAAATCTCGCCGGCCGGGTACACCAGTCCGCGGCGCTTGCACAGGTTAACGACGGTCTCAATCTTTGATGCGGGCATCAACATCTCCTGGTGGGAAAGTGCGTGCAAAGTACGCAAAACAGCATAGCCCGCCTTACGACGCCTCCGGTCACCCGCCCAGTTTGGACATAAGTCCCACTCTGTTTAGGCATTCTTGTATTCTGAACGAATCATCTGTTTCCCATTGGCGCTGAGGAAAGGGGACGCCGTGAGCGAACGTTACGTTTTGGCGGACCTTCCAAAGCTGGCGGACGAGGACGTGGACCGCACTGCCGCGCTCGTCAAAGTGTTGGACTCGAAAACCCGGCTGGAGATTCTGCTGCTTCTGGCCGAGGAAGAGAAGGTCGTCCACCAGCTGGTCAACGAGTTGGAGAAGTCGCAGCCGCTGATTTCCCAGCACTTGCGGGTGCTGCGTTCGGCGGGCCTGGTGTCGTCGTCGCGCAAGGGCCGCGAGGTGCTCTACGCGCTGGACCAGCCGGACATCATCGGCATCATCCACGAGCTGGCGTCGCTGGAGAAGCTCACCGAGGCGCAGGACGAGCTGGCGCAGCTGCGCAAACGCAGGCGCAACCGTGACATCGGCCATGCCAGCGGCTCGAGCGGCGCGGCGATCGTCGACCCGCCTGCCACGGTGCGTCCTGAAGTGGATCCCGGCCTCGCCCCGCAGACGCCAAAGCCTGTGCGCGACTAGCTAGACTGCAATGGTATGACGCAAACGAACCGCCGGGCGCAATCCCGCCCCGTGCCCAAGCTGGGCCCGCGAATGACGCGCCAGCGCGCCGCCGTCGTGGAGACGTTGCGGGGGCTGGACAAGTTCGCGTCCGCGAAAACCATCCATGAGCAATTGCTTGCCGACGGCGCGTCCGTCGGCCTCACCACCGTCTACCGCACCCTGCAATCGCTTGCCGAGGTCAACGCCGTGGACGTGCTGCAGTCCCCCGACGGCGAGACCCTCTACCGCGACTGCTTATCCGGCCACCACCATCACCACCTGGTGTGCACCGAGTGCGGCCGCAGCGAGGAAATCGAGGGCGGGCCCGTGGAGAAGTGGGCCGAGGTCATCGCCTCGCACTACGGCTACGAGCTGGTCGGCCACGACGCCGAAATCTACGGCGTGTGCCGCGCCTGCCAGGCCAAGCGCTAGTTAGCGAACTTGTCCACCGCGCCGCCGAAACGGCGGTCGCGCTTGGCGTACTCGAGCACCGCGTCCCAGAGGTCTTCCTTGGTGAAGTCCGGGAACAGCACGTCCTGGTACACCATCTCCGCGTACGCCGACTGCCAGATGAGGAAGTTCGACGTGCGCTGCTCCCCCGACGGGCGCAGAAACAGGTCCACGTCCGGCATGTCCGCGCGGTACAGGTAGCGGGCGATGGTTTTTTCGTCGACGGTGGACACGTGAGCGTCGATAAGCTTTTGCACCGCATCTGTGATCTCCGCACGCCCGCCGTAGTTGACGCACATGGCAAGCGTGAGGCCGGTGTTGTTTTTGGTCAGCTCCTCGGCGACCTCGAGTTCCTCGATGACGCTGCCCCACAGCTTCGGGCGGCGCCCGCACCACACCACGCGCACGTTTTTGGCGTGCAGCTCGTCGCGCTGGCGGCGCAGCACCTCGCGCGTGAAGTTCATGAGAAAGTGCACCTCGGAAGGCGAGCGCTTCCAATTTTCCGTGGAGAACGCGTACGCCGAGAGCCATTCGACGCCGCCGAGCTCGATGCACGCGTCGACGGCCTCCATGAGCTTCTCCTCACCCACCTTGTGCCCCTCGGTGCGCTTGAGGCCGCGGCTTTGCGCCCAACGGCCGTTGCCGTCCATCACCAGCGCGATGTGCTTCGGGATGAACTTCGTGTCAATTCTCGGTGCGCCCATGGGCGTCAATTATGCCTGCTCCATAATCTTGAAGCTTTTCAGCCCGGTCTCCAGGTTGAATTGCAGGTGCGCGACGGTTGCGCGGTGAATCTGCGCCACGCGTATCGACGGCACTTCGCTGCCCCTCTCCATCAGCCACATCTCGTGCAACGTTTCGGGGTGGACGTCCATGGAGCCCGGCGGGCGGCAGTTGTTGCACACCGCCCCGCCGACCGTGGCGTTGAACGCCTTGTGCGGGCCGGGTACCCCGCAGTTCGCGCAGTTGAAGAGGCTTAAACCCCAGCCGGCGTGCTCGGTGGCCTGCAGGATGAACGCGTCGAGGACCATCGTGGGGTGCTGCTCCGTTTGCAGGTTGCGCAGCGCGTCCTGAACCAGGGCGAACAGGGTGGGGTCCGCTTCTTCGAAGCTGAGCTTTTCCGCCGTCTCCATCACGGCGCAGGCGGCGGCGTAGCGGTCGAAGTCGTCGATGATGCGGGCGCCGTAGTAGGTGACGGTGTCGGCGGAAGCGATCGTCGAGAGGCCTCGGCCCGGGTAGATCAGCGCGTCGACCTCCACGAACGGCTGCAGCCGTGAGCCGAAGCGGCTCTTCGCCTTGCGCACCCCCTTGGCCACGCCGCGGATAAGTCCGTGGTTCTTTGTGAGCAGGACGACCACCCGGTCCGCCTCCCCAAAATCGTAGGTGCGCACCACGAACGCGCGGTCGCGCCAGTTCGGGCGCGGGGCTTTAGAAGCCAAGCCGGCCCAGCGCCTTCGGGTCCTGCTGCCAGTTCTTCAGCACTTTGACGCGCACGTCCAGGTAGACGTTTTGCCCGGTCAGCTCGATGATCTGCTTGCGGGCGCGGTGCACGATGCCGCTTAAGCGCCGTCCGTCCGGGCCCTCGATGATGCGTTTTTGGCCCGGGCGCTCCAGGTAGAGCACGGCGTAAATTTTGACGCGGCGGTCCTCCTGGATCATCTCGTCAATTTGGACGGCGACGGAGTGCGGCAGCTCGTCGCGAAGCCCCCGCAGCGCTTCCTCGCGGATGAGCTCCGCGATGCGCGTCTCCGTGTCCTCGTCCGTGGTGTGGTCCTCGGGGTAGAAACGCGGGCCTTGCGGGAGCTTATCGACGAGCACGTCAAGCAGCGTGTCGATTTGCACCTGCTGGGTGGCCGACACCGGCACCAGCTCCGCGTCCTGGCCCAGCAGCTCGTGCAGCTCCAGCAGGCGCTCGCCGACCGTGTCCTTGCCGGTCTTGTCCAGCTTGGTCACGATGCCCACGATCGGTGTGTTCGGCTTGGTTTCGCGGATCTGCTCCAGGATGTAGCGGTCGCCGGGGCCGATCTTCTCGTCCGCAGGGACCGTGAAACCGATGACGTCCACGTCGGCGAAGGTGTCCTTGACCACGTCGTTGAGACGCTCGCCCAGCAGCGTGCGCGGGCGGTGGATGCCCGGGGTGTCCACCACGATGACCTGGGCGTCGGGGCGATTGATCACGCCGCGGATCGGGTGACGGGTCGTCTCCGGCTGATCCGCCATAATCGCGATCTTCTCCCCCACCAGCGCGTTCGTCAGCGTGGACTTACCGGTGTTCGGGCGGCCCACAAAACTGACGAACCCCGACCTGAAGCCCTCCGGGGTGTCAGTGAAGCCGCCGGCGTCGGCGCGCTCGAAATCGTTCGCGCTGGCCTCTGCGGGCAGATCGTCCGGGAAATCGGGGAAGTCGTTCATGGCCTGGGATTCTACCTGTCAACCCCTGAGTGGTTTCGCTGTGGACAACTGTGTTGCGGCGGGGGCTTTTGGCGGGGGTTATCCACAGATTTTGATTTGGGTCTGGTGTTGGGGGTTGCGCTGGCTTAGCTTTCGGGCCATGAACTTCACCGACTTTGTTTCCGCAGGCGTTTCTGTGCTCGCCGACTTCGACCGCGACGTAGCTATGGCCGCCGGCCTATCCACCAGCCGCGTACGCGACCTGGCGCGGGTGCACCACGCGTATTACGGCCCGACCCAGTTCACCCGCAAACAACGCGACGCACTCGCCGCCGCCGAGGGGTTACCTGTGGACCAACTCGTGCACATCGAGAAAAAGTTGCTCGCCGTCGAAGGCGCCGCCGAACGCTGGCGCATTAGGTTGGATTTGGTGCGCCACCGCGGCTCGTACAGGGCGTTGACCAAGCGCATCAAACGGCTGATCAAACAACCCGTCAAACCAGCCCCACCCTCGTGCAAGTTTTCCCGCTCGAAGGCAGGGATGCGCACCATGATCCTGACCTACAACGAGCGCGACCTCGCCGATTTGGAGCACCTGCTGCGACAACTCATCGACGCCGACGACCCCGCAGCCGCCCAAATGGCCCACACCCTCATCGGGATCCTGCGCGACGGCAAAGGGGTACCGAAGGCGAACTTCCGGCCGATCATTCTCGTGCCGATCGCCGACTGGGCCCGCATCCAATCAGGCCACGCAGACGAAGTCACGCTCATCTGCACCGACGGCACCACCATGACAGGCGCCGAATACATGGAGCACGAATTCGGCGACATACTCGAAGTCGCCGCGTTCCACCCCCAGGAAGGCCCCGTCAACCTGTACTACGGTAAGCGCTGCGCCAACCCGAAGCAGAAAGTCATGTCGAAGCTGCTCTGCCCGGCGTGTGCGTTTCCGGACTGCAAACACTCCGCCGAGACCACCCAAACACACCACATCAACGCGTGGCGCTACGGGGGAATGACCAACATGGACAACCTCGCCGAACTGTGCCCCTTCCACAACGGGGTCAACGCCGACAACAGGCAAGGCCCGTTCGGCTACATCGACAACCCCAACGCCCGCATCCACTGGGTCGCACCCAACGGCACACGCGTCCCAATGACCACCCCGGGCGCGATGGAACTGCTCTTCGACTAACCACACACCGAAAACCCGCCCCAAAAGGGCGGGCACATCGGCATGCCTGAAAACGGTTAGAGGGCCTCGACCTCGAACTGGAGCTGCGGGTTGGCGTAGTAGTCCTGCGCCTCGACGAGCTTGAGCTCCTGCGAGTCTGCCTCGAGGGTCACGCGCAGCAGGTCGAACACAGACGACGCCGTCTTGGCCAGCGCGTCCTTCGCGTCGCGGCCGCGGAGGTAGTGCCCGGTGAACAGCGCCGCGGTGACGTCGCCGGAGCCGTTGCGTTTAAACGGCAGGCGCGGGGTGCGCACGATCCACTTGCCGTGGTCGTCGACGGCGATCATCTCGATGGCGTCCTCAGGCGTCTCCGGGCGCTTTACCGAGGTGACCAGCACGGTGGACGGGCCCATCTCGCGGGCGGCGTCGACGGCGGCGAGGGTGGAATCGAGGTCGGTAACGTCGCGCTCGGTCAGGTACCCCAGCTCGAACTGGTTCGGGGTGATGATGTCGGCGGCCGGCACGATCGTTGAGCGGAACAGCGGCGGGATCGAATCTGCGACGAAGCAGCCGGATGTCGCCGAACCCATCACCGGGTCGCAAGTGTAGATAGCGTCCGGGTTCTCCGCCTTGATGTCGCGCACGGTGCCGACGATCACGTCGGCGATTTCGGGGGAAGCCTGGTAGCCGGTGAGGATGCCGTCGATGAGCGGGAATGCGCCGCGGTCGCGGATGCCGCTCAGCACCGCGGCGACGTCGTCGGCCGGAATGATCGGCCCGCCCCACGCGCCGTAGCCGGTGTGGTTGGAGTAGTTCACGGTGTTCACCGGCCACACTTCGTGGCCGATGCGCTGCAAAGGAAAGACCGCTGCCGAGTTGCCAACATGGCCATACGCGACAGCGGACTGGATGGAGAGAATGTTGCTCATACGAGCATTTTAGAGCTCCGGCGACACCAGGATCTTCACGGCGGTCTCATTGCGGTTGATCAGGGTGTCGAAGCCCTCGTCGACGACACCGTCGAAGCCGATCTTGCCGGTGATGAACGGCTTGAGGTCGACCTTGCCCTCCTCGACGAGCTTGATGGTCTGCTCGTGGTCGTGGGCGTAGCCAATGATGCCGCGGATGGTCAGCTCCTTCATCACCACGGCGTGGATGTCCAGCTCGGCCTTCTTGGACCAGATGGACTCGACGACCAGGGTGCCTTTGAGCTTCAGGCAATCGACGAGCTGGTCGAGCACGACGTTGACGGAGGTTGCCTCGAAGGCCGCGTCGACGCCCTTGCCGTCGGTGATCTTCAGGATTTCTTCCTTCAGGTCCTGCTTGGACGGGTCGATGGCGTGGTCTGCGACGCCGGCGTCGAGGGCCTTCTGGCGACGCAGCTCGGACAGCTCGGAGACGACGACGGTGCAGCCGTATGCCTTTGCGACGGCAGCCGTGAGCACGCCGATCGGGCCAGCACCGCCGACCAGAACCACGTCGCCCTCGCCGGCCTCGGAGGCGGAGAATGCGTGGTGGGCGACGGACAGCGGCTCGATGAGCGCGGCCTCGTCCAGCGGCACGTCGTTCTTGATCGGGTGGACCCAGCGGCGCTGCACCGCGATCTTCTCGGACAGGCCGCCGCCACCGCCGGCAAGGCCGATGAAGTTGACGTCCGGGTGGAGGTTGTACGGGCCCGGCTCCTTCGGGTCGACATCGTCGGGAAGCACGTACGGCTCGACGACGACATGCTGGCCGACCTCAAGGTCGTCCACGCCCTCGCCCAGTGCCGCGACGACGCCGGAGAACTCGTGGCCGAGCGTGACCGGCGGCTCCTCGCCGGTGATCGGGTGCGGGTGGCCCGGCTTCGGGCAGAAGATCGGGCCTTCCAGGTACTCGTGGAGGTCGGTACCGCAGATGCCGCACCAGGCGATGTCGATGAGCACCTCGCCCTTGCCCGCCTCTGGGGCGTCGATGTCCTCGACGCGGATGTCCTTCTGGCCGTAGTAACGTACAGCGCGCATGTGAAGCTCCTCTCGGTGGAAACCTGCTTACGTGCACAATTCTACCGAAAAGTAGGACTAATCGCCGTGGAGCGGCTCTGTGGCCTCCGCCACCGAGACGAGCACGGTGCGGGTCTTCACCCGGCCGCGGCGGTCGCGGCCGCCCTCGGCGGTGTAGCGCACCCCGTCGCGCAGAATCGACGCGCCCGGCAGCGGCACGCGCCCCAGCTCATACGACAACAGCCCCGCCACCGTGTCGACGTTTTCCGTGACGTCCTCGGCGTACTCCAGCTCGTAGTCCAGGTTGTCGGCGAGGTAATCCACCAAATCATCCAGCGGTAGGCGCGCCTGGACGCGGAACACGCGCGGCTCCACCTCGGTGATCGGCGCTTCCTCGTCCTCGTCGTACTCGTCGGTGATTTCGCCGACGATCTCTTCCAGCAGGTCCTCCATGGTTAAAAGGCCGGCGACGGTGCCGTATTCGTCGATAAGCATGGCGATGTGCGTGTTCGACTGCTGCATCTCTTTGAGCAGCACGTCCAGCGGCTTCGAGTCCGGGATGAACAGCGGCTCGCGCATGAACTCCGTAATCAGCGTGGCGGGGTCGATCGGGGTGCCGCGGTCGGTGAACATGTCCTTCAGGTACGCGATACCGACGATCTCGTCGACGCTCTCCCCGATCACCGGCACGCGCGAATGGCCGGAACGCACCATGAGCGCGGTGGCTTGGCGCGCGGTTTTCTCGCCTTCGATCCACACCATCTCGGGCCGCGGCACCATGACCTGGCGCGCGTAGTTGGACGCGAGGTCGAAGATGTTCTGGATCATGCGGCCCTCGGTGGTTTCCACCACGCCCTTTTCCTGCGCGACCTCGACCATCTCGCGCAGCTCGATTTCGGTGGCGTACGGGCCGTCGCGGAAGTCCTCGCCGGGGTGGAACAGGTTGCCCACCCAAATCAACAGCTTTGCGACGGGCCCGAGCACCGTTTGGAACACCCCCAGCCCCTGGGCCGCCTTCAGCGAAATGGTGTAGGGGTTGCGCTTGCCCGCGGTGCGCGCGAACACCCCGACGATGGAAAATTGCAGCAGCGTGACGACGATCACCGCCACCGCGATCGCCCACCCGTCGGAGTCCAGCAGATCCATCGCGAGCATCGCGGCGGTGACGGACGCGACGACATCCAGCACGGTCTTGACCAGCACGAGCGTGTTGACGTGGTTCGCGCGGTGATCCACCACCCGCAGCAGCGCCTCCGCGCCCGGGGTGTCGTCTTTGACCATGCCCTCGACGCGGGCGCGCGAGATCGGGGCGAGCGCGGACTCGATGGAGCCGAGCAGGCCGGACAACAGCAGCGCGGCAACGGTGACGGCCGCGTAGACGAAGGTCAGCGTCACTCGATGCCCTTCATCAGCTTGTCCAGCTCGTCGCGGTCCGCGGCCGATGGGAAGGCGTGCGCGCCGGTCGGCTTCGGCTGGTACTCCACGCCGCGGCGGGCAAGGTCGTCGTACCAGTCCGCCAGGATCTCGTTCTGCAGCGCGAACATCTCGCGCTCGTCTTTCGGCTCGATGTGGTCGTAGCCCAAAAGGTGCAGCACGCCGTGGACGGTGAGCAGCGCCATCTCGTGCGCCAGGTCGTGGCCGGCCATTTCGGCCTGCTTGCGGTCGTAGGCCGGGCACAGGATGATGTCGCCGAGCATCGCCGGGCCGGGCATGTCCGCGTCGGGGCGGCCGCCGCCGGGGGTGAGCTCGTCCATGGGAAAGCTCATCACGTCCGTCGGGCCCTCCAGGTCCATCCAGCGCACGTGCAGGTCAGCCATCGTGGCTTCGTCCACGAGCGTGATGGTGGCTTCGGTTTCAGGGTGGACGTCCATGGAGCGCATGGCGAACGACGCGACGTCGATAAGCATTTGCTCATTGACCTCCGCCTCGCCGGACTCATTCAAGACTTCAATGCTCACTGGTTTGCCTCCGCTTCCCGCTCGGCCTCGATCGCCTGCTGGCGCTTCTCGTAGCGCAGGGCGTTCTGCGCGTCGTGACGGTCGTACGCTGCGACGATGCGCGAAATCAGGTGGTGGCGCACCACGTCGCCGGCGCCGAGCTCCTGGAACGAAATGTCGTCGATGTCCGCGAGGATGCGCCGCGCCACACGCAGGCCGGAGACGGTGCCTCGCGGCAAGTCCACCTGGGAGGTGTCGCCGGTGACCACCATCTTCGAGCCGAAACCGAGGCGCGTGAGGAACATCTTCATCTGCGCGCCGGTGGTGTTCTGCGCCTCATCCAGGATGACAAACGCGTCCGACAGGGTGCGACCGCGCATGTAGGCCAGGGGCGCGACCTCGATGATGCCGGCCTCGATGAGCTTCGGGATCGCTTCCGGGTCCATCATGTCGCGCAACGAGTCGTACAACGGGCGCAAGTACGGGTCGATCTTGTCCGAGAGCGTGCCGGGCAAGAAACCGAGCTTCTCGCCCGCCTCCACCGCCGGGCGGGTCAAAATGATGCGCTTGACCTCTTTGTTCTGCAGCGCCTGGACCGCCTTCGCCACCGCGAGGTACGTCTTGCCGGAACCGGCGGGGCCGATGCCGAAGGTGATGGTGTTCTCGTCGATCGCGTCGACGTACGCGCGCTGGCCGGCCGTCTTCGGGCGGATGACCTTGCCGCGGCGCGAGATGATCTCCTCGCCGAGGATGTCCGCGACGGCACCGGGCGCCTCGGCCTCCATGATGCGCACCGCCTGGATCACCGTGTCCACCCCCAGCGGCACACCGCGGCGCGCCATGGACTCCAGCTCCTCGACGACGCGCAGCGCGTGCGCCGCCTGCTCCGCGTGCCCCTTGACGGTCAGCTCGGTGCCGCGGGCGTGGAAGCCCACCCCGAGCTGGTCCTCTAGAACCCGCAGGTTGTCATCGTTGATTCCCAGGACGGACTGTGCGTACGCCGAGTCGAGTTCGACCTTGCGCGTCACCATTTCTTCCATGGGGGCCAACCCTACCAGCGGGAGGTCAACGCCCCGATGGCGCAAAGCCCCGCGAACGCCGCCGAGGCGGTGCGCAGCACCTCGGGCCCGAGCTTCACCGGGCGGGCGCCCAGGATTTCCAGTTCGTCGTCGCCGATGCCGCCCTCGGGCCCGACGATCAGCCACACGTCCTCGCCGAAGTCGACGTCGCGGATGGAGTCGGTGGCGTCCTCGTGCAGCACCAGAGCGTGGCGCTCCTGCAGCAGCTCGGACAGCTGGTTCGTCGTCACCGGGTCGCGCACCTCCGGCACCCACGCGCGCCGCGCCTGCTTCGCGCTGGAAAGCGCCTGCGCGCGCCACTTCTCCACCTGCTTGGCCTGCTTGTTCGCCGGCCACCGCGCGATCGTGCGGTGCGAAATCCACGGCACAATCGCATCAGCCCCGGCCTGCACCGCCAGGTCCACGGCGAGCTCCGCGCGCTCGCCCTTCGGCACCGCCTGCACCACCGTCACCCGCGGCGTGGGTTGCGGCACAAACTGAAGCTTCTCGACGACTCCGTCAACCCGACCAGCCCCCACCGACGTGACGCGGGTGAGCGCGGTGGACCCTTGGCCGTCGATAAGCATGATGTGCTCGCCGGGTTGGATGCGCTTGACGTGGGCGTGCTTGGCTTCGGCGCCGGTGAGCGTGCCGGCGGCGGGGTCGTCGGTGAGGAAGTACGGCAGGCTCATCGGCGGAAACGGTCGCGCATGCGGGAGAAGAAGCCCTCGCCGTGCTCGTCGGACTCGACGTGGACCTCCGGGTTGTCCGGGTGGCCGTCGCGGAGGTCCTGCAACGCGGCGCGCTCGTCGTTGGTCAGGGCGGTGGGCACGGTGACCTGGACGTGGGCGATCATGTCGCCGGCGCCCTCGGCGCGCAGCCGCGGCATGCCCTCGCCCTGCAGGTGGATGGTGTCGCCGGGCTGGGTGCCGCCGGGCACCTCGATGACGGTCTTCTCGCCGGCGAGGTTGTCCACGCTCAGCTCGGTGCCGAGCGCTGCATCGTACATCGGCACGGTCAGGCGCACGTGCAGGTCGTTGTTCTCGCGCACGAACACCGGGTGCGGTTTGACCTGCACCTCCACGTAGAGGTCGCCGGCGGGGCCGCCGCCGTGGCCGACCTCGCCCTGGTCCGCCATGCGGATGCGCATGCCGGAGTTGATGCCGGCCGGGATGTTCACAGTCAGATCGCGGGTGGCGCGCACGCGGCCGTCGCCGGCGCACTGGGTGCACGGGTCCTTGATCACTTCGCCGTAGCCGTGGCAGGTGGGGCACTCGCGGGTGGTCATGACGTTGCCCAAGAACGACTGCTGCATCTCCTGGACCTGGCCGGCGCCGCCGCAGGTGCCGCAGGGCACCGGCTTCGCCTCGGTCTTGGACCCGGTGCCGTGGCACTTCTCGCACAGCACAGCGGTGTCCACGGTGACGTCCTTCTTCGTGCCGGCGAACGCCTCCTCCAGGGTGATGGCGGTGCGCAGCAGCGCGTCGTTGCCCGGCTGCACGCGCGAGCGGGGTTGGCGGGCGCCACCGCCGCCGAAGAACGCCTCGAAGATGTCGCCGAGTCCCCCGCCGCCGAAGCCGCCCGCGCCGCCCATGCCGCCGCCGGCCTCCATCGGGTCGCCGCCGCGGTCGACGATTGCGCGCTTCTGCGGGTCCAGCAGCACCTCCTGCGCCGCCGCGATCTCCGCGAACTTCTCGGCGGCCTCCTCGGACGGGTTCACGTCCGGGTGGTACTTGCGCGCCAGCTTGCGGTACGCCTTCTTAATCTCCTGCTCGGTGGCTTCCCGGTCCACGCCGAGGATGCCGTAGTAATCGCGAGCCATAACTTCCCTTCTATTCGCCCCGCAGAATGCGGCTGATGTAGCGGGCCACGGTGGCAACCTTCTGCATGGTACCGGGGTAGTCCATGTGGGTCGGACCCACTACCCCGAGGCCGCCGAGTGCCTCGTCGCCCGAGCCGTACGCTGTTGTAATAATCGAGGCGCGCGAAAATTCCTCGTCCTCGTTCTCGCGCCCGATGCGCACGCTCACCCGCTCGAGCTCCTGCGCGCCGGCGAGCAGTTTCAGCACCACCACCTGCTGCTCAAGCGCGTCGATGACGCCCTGCAAGCCTCCCGACGGCACGACCAGGTTCGACGAGCCGGCGATGATCAGCCGGTCCGGCGCGGCGTCGACAAGCGTGGTGATCAGCACTTCTGCCGCGCGTGAGGTGGGGTCGGCGAGGTGGGGCGGAGCTTTCGTCGATAGGCGAGAAAGCGCCTCCGAGGCGTCGCGCATGGTTTGGCCCACCAGGGCCTCGTTCAAAAGGTCGCGAAGCAGGCGCACCCCGTCCGGCCCGATCGGCGCCGAAAGTTCCACGTTGCGCTGGTCCACGCGCCCGGCGTCCGTGATCAGCACGAGCAAAAGCCGCGTCGGGGTCAGCTCCACCACCTCGCAGTGCTTCACGCGCGAGACCGTCAGCGTTGGCAGCTGCACCACCGCCGCCTGATTGGTCAGCTGCGCGAGCAGCTGCACGGAGCGGTGCAGCACGTCCTCCATGTCCACGCCGTTTTCCAAAAAGTCCAAAATGGCGTGGCGTTCGGCGGCGCTCAACGGCTTGACGTCGTGCAGCGCGTCCACGAACGCGCGGTAACCCGCCTCAGTGGGGATGCGGCCGGACGAGGCGTGGGTCTGCGAGATGTAGCCCTGCTGCTCCAGCACCGCCATGTCGTTGCGGATCGTCGCCGAGGACACCCCCATCTTGTGCCGCTCCACCAGCGATTTCGACCCCACCGGTTCCTGGCTTGCAATGTAGTCCGCCACGATCGCGCGCAGCACCGCTTGGCGCCGCTGGTCCGCAGTACCCATTACGCCTCCTTACTCGGCTGCCAGGATATCGGTGATGATGCCGTCTGCAAGCAGCCGGCCCTTGTCGGTCAGCCGCAGCCTGTCGCCTGCCTGAAGCAAGCCAGCATGCACATGCCTATCGACGACCTCCCGTGCCCCCGCCCCGACCCAATCTGACGGGATCCCTTCTTTCAGCCGCAGGCCGAGCATGACTGCCTCGGTGTGGGCCTCTGTTTCCGTGATGGGTTCAGTGTCCTGGATGGGCAGCGCGCCGTCGGCAAGCAACTGTGCATACTTTTCGGGGCGCTTGACGTTGAAGAAACGCTCGGAAGCGATGAAGCTGTGCGCGCCCGGGCCTGCGCCCCACCACTTACGGTTGCGCCAGTAAATGAGGTTGTGGCGGCACTCGCCGCCCGGTTTGGCCCAGTTGGAGACCTCGTACCAGTTATAGCCGTGGTCGGCGAGGGTGTCTGCGATGATCTCGTAGCGGTCGGCGTAGACGTCCTCCTGTGGCGCCGGCAGCTCGCCGCGGCGGATCTTGCGGGCCATGGCGGTGCCGTCCTCGACGATGAGCGAGTAGGCGCTGACGTGGTCGACGTCCGTGGCCAGGATGGCGTCGAGGGTGCGGCGGACGTCGTCGTCGGTTTCGGTGGGGGTGCCGTAGATCATGTCCAGGTTCACATGCTGGAAGCCGGCGGCGCGGGCCTCGCGGGCGGCGGCGACGGCGCGGCCCGGGGTGTGCTGGCGGTCCAGCACCTTGAGCACCGGCGTGGAGGCGGACTGCATGCCGAGTGAGACGCGGGTGAAGCCGGCGTCCAGCAGGCCGGCGAAGTAGTCGGGGCTGGTGGATTCCGGGTTGGACTCGGTGGTGACCTCCGCGCCGGGGTTCAGGCCGAAGGTGTTGCGGACGGCGTCGAGGATGCGTGCGAGGCCGTCTGCGCCGAGCAGCGACGGGGTGCCGCCGCCGATGAACACCGTGTCGGCTTTGGGCAGGCCGCGGGCGGCGGCGAGCTCGAGTTCTTTCTCGAGCGCGTCCAAGTACTGGGCGTGGGAGGAATCCACCTCGGTGGGTGTGTAGGTGTTGAAGTCGCAGTACCCGCAGCGCGTGGCGCAAAACGGGACGTGGACGTAAACGCCGAAAGAATCCATGGCCCTAAGGCTAGGCGCCGCGGCGGGAGCGCTTCGCGGCGACCTTGGCCACGATCCGGTCGATGCGGGCGCGCTCCTCCAAAAACTCCGGCGGGTTGGACCCGCGCATGGTGCGCACGAACGCCGGGTGGTCCACGCAGACGGTTTCCACCCAGCCCATCACGGCCTTCTCGACGATTTCGCCGACGCGCGCGTACATCTGCGGCAGCGACACCACGCCGAGCTCCCGGGCGACCATGTCGGTCTGCTCCAGGCAATACGACACGATCTCGCCGAGGTGCTGCACCACCAGGTCGGTGCGGCCGGTCAGCGCGTCCTGCATGGTCTGCACCGAGAACGGTGCTTGGAGGGGGAAGAGGTCGTTCAGGCCGGAGGCGTCGAGAAGCTCGGGCTCCGGAATGCGCTCCTCCGGTTTCGCGCCAGCGGACAGGTGGCCGGCGGCGCGGCCGGAGGTCAGCGCCTGGCGCAGGCCGATCAGCTCAGCGACGACGCGGCGGGCGTCCTGGCGGGCGTCGTCGACGATCTCGACGAACTCGGCGAGACAGTCCTCAGTGAGCTCCCCGTCGTAGTCCGCGATCGCCTCGGCGAGGTGCTCGGTGTACTCCGCCACCTCGTCGCCGATGTTGTAAATCTCCTGCGTGAGCTCGCGGTGACGCAGCACGGCGGCAGTCTTGTGCATCGCGAGCCCTCCTTGGAAACGCCTGTGGGAAGTGACAAATTGGCATGCTATGCCACAGCCACGCGCGTTAAAGGAAGGCGCGCCGGACTTAGCGCTGATACAGCTTGTCGATGTCCTCCTGGAACCGCTGGAACACCACGTTGCGCTTGACCTTCATCGTCGGGGTCATCTCGTCGTGCTGCTCGGACAGGTCGCGGTCCAGGATGCGGAACTTCTTGATCGCCTCGGCGCGCGAGACGGTGGCGTTGGCCAGGTTCACCGCGTCCTGGACCTCCGCGCGCAGCGCCGGGTCCTGGGCGAGCTCGGCAACTTTCTTGTTCGCCGGGATGTTGTGGTTGGCCTTCCAGCGCTTCAGTTCTTCTTCGTCCAACGTGACCAGCACGCCGACGAAGGGTTTGCCGTCGCCGACCACCAGCGCGTTGGAGATCAGCGGGTCCTGGCGGATGATCTCCTCCATCGGCCCCGGCGAGATGTTCTTGCCGCCCGCGGTGACGATCAGGTCCTTCTTGCGGCCGGTGATGGAGACGTAGCCGTCGTCGTCCACCTCGCCGAGGTCGCCGGTGTTGAACCAGCCGTCCGTGAGCGCCTCCTCGGTGGCGGCCGGGTTGCGCCAGTACTTCTCAAACACGCCGGGGCCTTTGAACTCGATCTCGCCGTCGTCGTTGATGCGCACCGAGTAGCCGTTGACCGGCCGGCCCACGGTGCCGATCGTGTTGGCATGCGCGTTGTTCACGCATGCCGCCGCGCACGTCTCGGTCAGGCCGTAGCCCTCGTAGATGGGCACGCCCATGCCGCGGAAGAAGTGCGACAAATCCGCGCTCATTGCGGACCCACCGGTGATGCCGTACCAGACGGAGCCGCCCATGGCCTCCTTGATCTTGCCGTAGACGACCTTGTCGTAGACCGCGCGCTTCGCCTTCTGCACCCGCGACGGGCCCTCAGGGGTGTCCAGCGCCTTCGAGTACTCAATCGCGGCCTTTTCAGCCTCGAGGAACATGCGCTTGCCGATGGCGGAGCCGTCCGCGGCCTTGTTGTAGGCGCCCTCGCGCACCTTCTCAAACACGCGCGGCACGCCCACGACCAGGTTCGGGCGCACGCGCTGCAGCTCCACCATCATCGTCGACGTGTCGGACCAGTGCGACTGGGTTGCGCCCGAGATCGTCCACGCCAGCGACACCGCGCGCGCCAGCACGTGTGCCAGCGGCAAAAACGTCACCATGCGCTGGCCGGGGAAAGACACCGAGCCGATCTCGTTTTCCAGCAGCGCCCAGCACTGGTACGCCCAGTTGCCGTGGGAAATCTCCACGCCCTTCGGCCGGCCGGTGGTGCCGGAGGTGTAGACGATGGAGCCGAGGGTTTCGTGGCGGATGGCGGCGACGCGTTCGTCGATAAGCGATTGCTCGACGTCGCGCCCCTCAAATTTCAGCGTCTCCACACCCGCGGCGTTGAACTCGTAGATGCGCTCGAGCTTTGATGGGGAGTCCGCGAACTTCGGCTTGCCTGTCTCGTCCAGCAGAAATGGGCTCATCAGCTGGGTGTGGTCGCGCGTTTCGGTGAACGCGATCTTTGCGCCGGAGTCCTCCAAAATCCACTGGATCTGGTGCATCGAACTCGACGGGTAGATCGGCACCGAGGCGGCGCCGGCGGCCCAGATGGCGAAGTCCACCAGCGACCACTCGTAGCGCGTCGACGACAAGATGGCCACGCGGTCCCCTGGCTCAACGCCCGCAGCGATCAGGCCTTTCGCGACCTCGTAGACCTCCTCCAAGAATTCCGCCGCCGTGACCGAGACCCACTCGTAGTTGCGCGGCCGGTAGTACAGCACCAGGTGGGGGCTCTGCTCGCAGGTGCGAATCAGCCGGCTGAGGCACGTGTCCGTGTCTGTGAGCGTGAATCCAAGTTCCGTGGTGTGCGCGTTTGAAGGCATGGTGCCCAACACTACCCCAGCGTGCTTGCCCCAGCTTTGGCACAATGCGGGGCGTGACCAACGTTGCACTGCTTCACGCCCTCGCCGAGTCCTATGGATTCGGCACGTCCTACCGCGCCTCGAACGGGCTGGTCACCGAGCCGCCCGCCGAGTCGTTTATCAAGCTGCTGCGGGCCTTGGGGCTTTCGCTTAACGACGACCCGTCGGACGAAGAGCTCCAATTCCACCTCGATGCCCGCCGCGAATTTTGGGCGACCAGGCCCATGCCGCCGTGCGTGGTGGCCACCGAGGGCGCCGAGAAACACTTCAACGTCCACGTCCACGACGGGCACTTCGCGCACTGCTGGATCCGGCTGGAGGACGGCTCCTCGCGCGACGCCTACCAGGACGAGAACTGGGCCCCGCCGTTCACCGCTGCCGACGGCGTGGTCTGGGGCGAGGCCACGTTCCACGTGCCGGGAGACCTGCCCGTCGGCTACCACGAGCTGCACTTAGAATCCGACAACTTGGACGAGGTCTGCCCGCTGATCGTGGTGCCGGCGTCCTTGTCCACCAACGCCGAGGTGGTGCGCGACCCGGTGTGGGGCGTGATGGCGCAGTTGTACTCGGTGCGCTCGCTGGACTCCTGGGGCATCGGCGACTTCCACGACCTCGGCGCGATCGCCGAAGCGGTGGCCGCGGAAGGCGCGGACTACCTGCTGATCAACCCGGTGCACGCCGCCGAACCCGTCCCGCCGATCGAGGACTCGCCGTACCTGCCCACCTCCCGCCGGTTTGTCAACCCGATCTACATCGCGGTGGAGCAGGTGCCGGAGTATGGGCTGTTGGACGAGGGGGACCGGGAGGACGTCGAGAAGCTTGCTGCGGAGTTGAAGGCGATGAACCACACCGCAGACCCCTTGGAGCGCGACCGGATTTTCGCCGCGAAGCTGGCGGCGCTGCGCACGCTGTTTTACCTTTCGGCGGCGGACGAGGCGCGCACGCGGGACTTCGAGCTGTTCTGCGAGGTTGAGGGCGAGGGGCTGCGCCAGTTCGCCGAGTGGTGCGCGGCGCAGGCAAGCGAGTCGGAACACCACGGCGCGCCGAAGCACGCGGGCGAGGACCCGCAGGAGCTGGTGCGGTTCTACATGTGGCTGCAGTTCATCGCCGACGAGCAGCGCCGCGTGGCGCAGGAGCGGGCGCTCGCGGCCGGGATGCGGCTGGGCATCATGACCGACCTGGCGGTGGGCATCCACCCCGGCGGGGCAGACGCGGCGACGTTGCACGAGGTGCTGGTGCCCGACGCCTCGGTGGGCGCACCGCCGGACCAGTACTCGCAGCAGGGCCAGGACTGGTCGCAGCCGCCGTGGAACCCGCAGCAGCTGGCGGAGGCTGGCTACGGGCCGTGGCGCGATTTGCTTCGCACGGTGCTGCGGCACTCGGGTGGAATCAGGGTGGACCACGTTTTGGGCCTGTTCCGCCTGTTCTGGCTGCCGCGCATGGACCCCCCGGCGCACGGCGCGTACATGAACTACGACTTCGAAGCCATGGTCGGCGTGCTAGTGCTGGAGGCGCAGCGCGCCGGCGCCGTGGTGGTCGGCGAAGACCTGGGCACGTTCGAGCCGTGGGTCCAGGACGTGCTTCGCGACAAGGGCATCCTCGGCACCTCCGTTTTGTGGTTCGAGTCCGTGCCGCCGGAGGCACCGCGCCCGTCGCAGCAGTACCGCAACCTCGCGCTGACCGCGGTGGGCACCCACGACCTGCCGCCCACCGCCGGGTATTTGGAGGGCGCGCACAACGCGCTGCGCCACAAGCTCGGGCTGGTGAAGGAGTCGCTGGAGGAGCTCAACGCCACGGACGCGGTGTGGATCTCGCAGGTGCTCGCCGCCGCGCAGGCGGAGGGGGCGTTCGACAACTCCACGCTCGCTGACGTGGACTTTCTCGACCGGGACTTGGGCGAGTACGACGACGTGGACGCCCTCGTCGAGGGGCTGACGCGGTTTATCGCCTCCACCCCGTCCGCGATGACGTGCACGAACCTGGTGGACATGGTGGGCGACACCCGCATTCAAAACCAGCCGGGCACCAACCGCGAGATGTATTCCAACTGGTGCATTCCGCTTTGCGACGCCTCCGGTACCCCCGTCCTCATCGAAGACCTCCCCGACGTCGCGCTGTTCACGCGCATCGCCGAAGCCAGCGCACGAAGCGAGCGCTAGAGCGCGCTGACGATCGCGGCGACGACGACGAGCGCGATGAGTACCCACATCACCTGGGTCACCCGCGACTGCGGGTACTTGCGCTGCGGCTTGGGCAGCTTCTGGTCCTGCTTTCGCAGCTCTTCCGGGTTGGCCATGGTGTGTAAGCCTAGCGCCGCGGGCTAGCGGCGGGAAACCAGGCGCGCGGTGGCCCGGGCGATGCCGTCGACAAGGCGCAGCAGCGCGTAGCCGGCCGCGGCGCACACCGGCGCGGCCGCGGCGAGGATCGCGGGGACCTGCAGCCAGGGGCTCAGGCCCATCACCCAGCCGAGCAGCGCGCTGCTCATCAGATCAGGCCCATCGCGTAGCCGATCGCCGGCACCAGCACCGCCACGGTGGCCACGACGCCGAGGGTGATCAGCAGCGCCTTGGCGATGTTGTTGTCGCGGGTCTCCTCCGCGGCGTCCTCGCTGCTTTGCTCCTGAGCCTCAGGCGTGACGACGGGCGCCTCGCTCGGCACACTCGACGGCGTCGCCGCGCCGACCGGGATCGGCTGCTGCAGCGTGGGGGCCGGGATCACCACGGTCTTTTTCGTCGGCCCAGAGATGTGGATGGTGTTGCCGGACACCGACGTCACGGCCGGCGCCGGCTCGCGGGGAGTCTGCGGCGACGCCCCTGGCGCCTCAGAGGCAGGCGCGGGCTCGCGCGTGACCTCCGCAACGGGGTTCACCACGGTGCTGCGCACCGACGTCGGCACCGCCGGCGTCGACGTCTTCTTGCTCGGCGAGGCCGGCTTTGCCGACACGCCGTAGTGGGAGCGGAGGAACGTGTCGATGGCGGAGTCGTCGTAAAGCGCGCCGCTTTGAAGCGAACTGGCGCGCTCGAAGCCCACGACCTCCTCGCCGCGCTCGTCCACAAGCGCGTTCGCCCCGGACATCACGCCGACGAGCCCGCGGCCCGGCGCGTAGACCGGCCCGCCGGAGTCGCCGTAGTCCGGCATGCCGGGGGCGTCGAAGTAGATGGTTTTCTCGATCATGCCCACGAACGGCCCACAGGTGGCGCGGTTTGTGCCGCCGTGCGAGGCGTAGCCGTGGTAGCACAGCGTCTCGCCGGGCTCGATGTCTTCGATGGGCACGTACTCGCCGCCGAAGGGGTTGGCCTCCACCTCGACGCCGTTGAACCAGTAGATCACCGCCCAGTCGTTGGCGTTGGAGGCGCCGTAGTAGGCGGCGGCCGGGTAGATCATGCCGGCAGGGGTGGTCATTTCGCGGCCCTTGCTGTCGGCGAGGTAGACCAGCGAGCCGGTTTGCCACCCGTAGTTGCCGTTGTCGGCGCAGTGTCCGGCGGTGTAGCTGCGGCGCTGCTTCGAGTCGTTGTAGCCGATGGTGCAGGCGGTGAGGTTGTCGTTGCCGAGGTTGTCCACGAACATGCGGGCACCTTGCTTGACGACGAGCCGCTCCGCCGCCGGCGCTTCCACTCCACCGACGAGACCAGAAGCTGCCAGCGCGGACGCCGCGGCGAGCGCAGCGACGCGTGCGCCCACGCGGGGGCGTCGCACTGTACCGTTCGCCATGCAGCTTTCCTTGTCTTGTCTTTTAACGGTTTCCCCGGAACTGTACAGCACGAACCCGCGGAATTACACGTCGGAGCCGGCGAGCCCGCGGCGCTGAAGCAGCGGGCGGGTGTCCTTGTCGCGGCCGCGGAAGGCGCGGTAGGCCTCGGCGTAGTCGCGCGAGGAGCCCTTGGACAGGATCGCCTCGCGGAACTTCGCGCCGGTCTCACGGTTGATGCCCTCCTCGGCAACGAGCTGGTAGCCGTCCGCGTCGAGTGCCTCGGCCCACAGGTAGGAGTAGTAGCCCGCGGAGTAGCCGCCGGCGAAGATGTGGTTGAACCAGGTGGAGCGGTAGCGCGGCTCCAGCCCTTCGACGTTCAGGCCGTACTCGCGCAGGACGTTGTCTTCGAAGGCGTCGATGTCCGACGGGATGTCGCCCGCAAGCGAGTGCCACGCAAGGTCGATCGCGCTGGCTGCGAGGTATTCGGCGGTGGTGAAGCCCTGGCCGAACTGGCGGGAGGCCTCCATCGCCTCTAACAGCGGTGCCGGGATGACCTCGCCGGTGTCCACGTGGCGGGCGTAGTTGCGGGCGATCTCGGGGGCAAACGCGTAGTTCTCGTTGATCTGGGAGGGGAACTCCACCCAGTCGCGCGGGACGTTGGTGCCGGAGTGCGACGGGTAGCGCACGTCCGAGAGCAGGCCGTGCAGGGCGTGGCCGAACTCGTGGAACAGGGTGGTCACCTCGTCGATGGTGAGCAGGTTGGAGCTGATCGACATGACGTTGACCACCACCGGCTTCGTGCCGGCGAGGTGGGACTGGTCCACAAACGAGCTCATCCAGGCGCCGCCGCGCTTCGACGGGCGGGCGTTGTAGTCCGTGAGCAGCAGCCCGATGCCGGTGCCGTCTTCCTCTTTGACCTCCCACACGTCCACGTCCTCGCGGTAGCCGGCCAAATCCTCGCGCTTCTCCACCGTGATGCCGTAGAGCAGGTTCGCGGCGTAGAAGACGCCGTCGGTGAGCACCTGCTCGAGCGGGAAGTATTTGCGCAGCTCCGCTTCGTCGATGCCGAGTTCCTCCTCGCGGCGCTTGGCCTGCCAGTACGGCCAGTCCGCCCCGCCAAGCTCCTCGCCGGCCAGTTCCCCGGCGAGTTTGCGCTCGGCCTCGGCGTTCGCGGCGGCCGCCGGCGCCAGGTCCGCGATGAGCTGGCGCGCTGCCGCGGCGGTGCCGGCGGTCTCCTCAGCGATGACGTAGTCGGCGTGTGTGTCAAAGCCGAGCAGCTTCGCGCGCTCCTGGCGCAGTGTCACCGACTCCAGCACGATGTCCGGGTTGGTGTCGCGGCCGCGGGCACGGGAGGCGTCGAAAAGCTTGTGGCGCGAGGAAGATTCCTCGAGCTCCGACTGCAGCGCCTGGGTGGTGGGCAGCTCAATCGGCACGACGTAGTGGCCGCCGTCCTCGTACGCGGCGAGCTGGTCGTCCGAAAGCCCGGCGAGCTCCTCGCGCGAAAACTCCACCGCGAGCTTCTTCGTGTCAGCGAGCAGGTTGCGGCCGAAGCGCTCCGACAACTCAGACAAACGCTGGTTGATCTCCTGCAGGCGCGACTTCCCGGCGGCGTTAAGGTCCGCGCCGCGGCGGGTGAAGCGGCGCAGCAGCTCGCTGTGAAGCCTCTGCGACTCCGCGTCCGCCGGCACCTCGACGCCCTTGATGCGCTGGTAGAGCGCGTCGTTCTGGTAAATCGAGTCCACGTGCGCGGACAGCTTCGGCACGATGCGGTCTGCCACCGCGTCGAACTCGTCGGTGGCGTCGGTGCCCTGCAGGTTGAAAAACCACGACATCACCCGGTCCAGGTCCTGCCCGGCCAGCTCGAAGGCTTCGACGGTGTTGGCCCACGTCGGCGCGTCAGCGGTGGTGATCTCGGCGATTTCCGCGGCGTGGCGCTTCAGCGCCTCTTCGAACGCGGGCTCCACGTGTTCCAGCCGGATCGCGGCGAAGTCCGGCAGGTTGTACGGCAGGGTCGAGGGGGTCAGAAGCGGGTTTGTCATGGCGGTCAGTGTATGCGGATACGATCTGCCGCATGGGCGAAACGGAGATCACATGCGCGGCCGGCACCATCGTGGGCGAGGTGCGCGGGGGCGCGAGGCTTTTCGACGCCATCCCGTTCCTGGAAATTGCGCACCCCTTCGACGACCCGGTGGCCGTAAAGCAGGGATTGCTTATCGACGCCACCACGCCGCACCCCAACGCCCTCTCCATCAGTGCCCCGCTTTGCGCTCGCTCGGGCACGGATTGCCCGGTGGTGGTGTGGCTGTCAGCGCCGGCCGAGCTCGGCGACGAATTCGTTCACGTGCACGTGCCCCACCGCGACGGCTTCGAAGGGTTTCTCCCCTTTGCCGCCGACGCCATCGGGCACTTCCGCGGCGTCGCCGACGTTCAACTCGCGCTGCGCTGGATCCAGCGCAACATCGAGGCCTTCGGCGGTGATCCCACCAACGTCACCGTCGTCGGCGCCGGCGAGGAGGCGGCCGTGGCGCTGTGGCTGTGCCGCCGCGATCACTACGCCGGCGAGTTCCGCCGCGTCTGGGCCGCGGACCCGGTGTTCCCGCGCGCGCCGTACGAGAAGCGCAAGTGGATCGTGCGTTACCTGCTGTCCGCGCCGCTGACGCGCGCCAAGCTCAACGAGTTGGCGGAGAATCGGCCTGGCAGGGTGGGGCGGAGCTACCGTCGATACGCAAAGTTCTTCGGACCTATGGGCCCGCAGCCCCACGACGCCTCCGAGCTCGCAGAGCTCGCGGTAGTGCGAGTGGAAGACGCGCTGGACCCCGGCGCGATCGCGGAATCTGCCCGCTAGTTGTTCAGGTTGCCTTTGAAGGTGACGTTGCCGATGGTGAACTCCGCGTCCCACAGGTTGCCGGTGGACACGTCGAAGGGGAACTTCGCGTTCACGGTCGCGCCCGGGCCCAGCGGGCGGTCCAGGCCCACGATGTCCACGCCGGCCTCCTCCGCGATGGGCATGAACTTCGCATCCTTCATGTCCGGGTTGGAGGTGGAGTTGACGTTGTAGCGCAGCTTCGGCTCGAGCGCGTCCGCAGGCAGCGGCGCGTCCGACTCGTTGGTGATCGCCACCACCACGACCGAGCCGCCGTTCGGCGCGTACGAGGAGCCCTGCCACTTGTAGGACAGCTCCATCGCCGGGTCCTTCACGCGTTCGCCGGTGGTTTCGTCGCTGACCAGCGGCTCCGCCTCGTTGACCTCGAAGGGCTTGCGCTGCACACCGATGCGGTCGTCGGCCTGGCCCTGCGGGGCGTCCTCGGCGGCGGTGACCTGGGTGGAGCTGATGGTGTCCTCCCCCATCTCGGCGTCCGCGCAGGCAGAAAGCGCCAAGGCGGCTGCCAGGGCGGTGGCGGCCAGGGCGGCCTTGGGGCGGCGGGTGCAGTGGGACATGTGCGCCTCTTCTTTTGTCGCGGTGGGAAGCTTTGCTGCACCACTTTACAGCCCTAGTAGGGTGTCGAAATTATGCAGTCTTTGATGCGCGTTGTCCGCAGCGCTTCCGCCCTCTGGCCTTTCTATATCGCGGTTGTGGCGGTGTCGACGCTGGTGGCTGGTTTAGGGTTGGTCACCCCGTTTCTGCTGCGGGAGGCGACTGACACGATCGTGGCCAAACTTGGCGACGCCTCCCTGCCCGACCCCACCCAAACCGTCATCTGGCTCGCCGTGGCGCTGTTCGCCGCCGAGGCCATGGCTTCGGTGCTGCGCAACGTCTCCGGCTACTTGGGCGACGTGATGGTCGCGCGGATCCGCCAGATCCTGTCCACGCGGTATTTTGCCAAGCTGCTGGCATTGCCGCAGCGCTACTACGACAACCAGGTCACCGGCACCATCATCGCCCGGCTGGACCGCTCAATCGCCAACGTCACGCAGTTCATCCAATCCTTCACCAACAACTTCCTGCCCATGCTGATGCAGGTGGTGGCGATTTTGGGCATCACCGCCTACTACTACTGGCCGCTGACGGTGCTGCTGGCGCTGCTGTTCCCGCTCTACACCTGGCTCACCGCGTTGACGTCGAAGCGCTGGCAGGTCTTTGAAAAGGAGAAAAACGCCAACATCGACGAAGGCAACGGCCGCTTCGCCGAGGTCGTGGGACAAGTGAAGGTGACCAAGTCCTACGGCGCCGAGGTGCGCGAGCTGGAGAAGTTCGGCCGCCACTACACCAACACCGTGGACATCACCCGCCCCCAGTCGCGCTGGTGGCACTCCATGGACACGCTGCGCGGCGTGGCCATGAACCTGATCTTTTTGGGGATCTACCTCATCTTGTTCACCCGCACCCTGAACGGGCACTTCACGGTCGGCGAGATGGTCATGCTCATCCAGATGGTCACCATGGCCCGCCAGCCGGTGACGATGATGAGCTGGATCGTGGATTCCGCGCAGCGCGCCATCGCCGGCTCGCGCGACTACTTCAATGTGATGGACGAGCCGGTCGAGCCGACGGCGAACCGGCAGCTCGTCGAGGCGACGAAGGCGTCGGGCATGCCGGAGGTCGTCGCAAAGCAGCAGGCTCCTTTGCAGGTGCGCGAGCCGGTGATCGCGTTCGAGGACGTCACCTTCGAGTATTTGGAGGGCGAGCCTGTGCTTCACGACGTCAACTTCGCCGCCCACGAAGGCGAAACCATCGCCCTTGTCGGCGAATCCGGCGGCGGCAAATCCACGATCGTGAACCTGCTGTTGGGCCTCTACCCCATCACCCGCGGCCGGCTGCGCGTGTGCGGCGAGGAGATCTCGGAGCTGGACGTGGAGAAGCTGCGCGCCACCACCGGCGTGGTGTTCCAGGAGGCGGCGCTGTTCTCCGGGTCCGTGTTTGAGAACATCGCCTACGGCAAGCCCGACGCGACGCTGGAAGAAGTCGTGGAGGTGGCGAAGCGGGCGAACGCGCACGAGTTCATCATGAAGTTCGCCGACGGCTACGACACCGTCATCGGCGAGCGCGGCCTGCGCCTTTCCGGCGGGCAGCGCCAGCGCGTGGCCGTGGCGCGCGCGATGCTCAAGGACGCGCCGATCCTGATCCTGGATGAGGCCACCTCCGCCCTGGACACCAAGGCCGAGCGCGCCGTGCAGGCCGGCCTGGACCAGCTGATGGAGGGCCGCACCACCATCATGATCGCGCACCGGTTGTCCACCATCGCGGGTGTGGACACAATCATCACACTTCGCGACGGCCACGTCGACGAGATCGGCTCACCTGCCGAGCTTGCCGTTTCCGGCGGCATCTACTCCGAGCTGTTGCGCCTGACCGCGTCGTCCTCCGCCGCGGACCGGGAGCGGCTCAAGGCGTTCGGGTTCCACGTCGACGGCGCCGACGACGAGGATGAGGAAAACGACGCGGACAACGCGGGCGGCGCGCTCACCCCCTAGTATGCCCATTTGTGCGAAAAGTAATCCTCTCTGTGCCGATGATGGCGGTGGCGCTCGTACTGTGCCTGCTCAGTCTGCTGTTTGGCTGGTACCAGCACAGCTACGTGCCCTTCTACAGCACGGACCGGCGCGAGGTGGAGGACTTTTTGGTCTATTACCGCGGCGCGAAGGCGTTCTGGGACAGCCCGAACGTCTACGAGTCCCTGATCAACACCGGCGCTGCGGGCGATTTGCCGTACTCGTACCCGCCGTCGTCGCTGCTGTTTTTCACCCCGCTGACGCTGTTCGGGGAGACGGTGGGCCTGATGGTGTTTTCGCTGGTGTCGCTGGCAGCCCTGTGGTGGGTGATCACGCTTACGCTGCGCAAGTGCCGCATTGAAGACGCCGGCAAGTGGGCGCTGGTGGCGCTGCCGCTCGCGTTTTGGGTCGACCCGGTCCACAACACGTTCCACCACGGCCAGGTCAACATCGTGCTCATGGCGCTGGTGCTCACGGATCTGTGGTGGGACTCGCCGAAGCGCAAGTACCTGCCCGTGGGCGTGCTCACCGGCATCGCGGCCGCGGTGAAAATGACGCCGGCGCTATTCGGGCTGTACTTCATCTTCACCCGCAACTGGAAGGCGCTTGCCGCGGCGTTTCTCACCGGCGTGATGTCGCTGGGTGTTGCGGGTGCGCTGAAACCGGAGGCGCTGGCGTACTACTTCACCACCCAAATCGGGCAGATGTCCGGCGTGCTTGGGCTGAACCGCTCGCACAACCAGTCCGCCCGCGGCCTGGTGGCCCGCTACGTGCCGGAAGCGGCGCAGACCTACTTCACCGCGATCATGTTCGCCGGCATCATCGCGCTCGCGCTGCTGGCCTTGCGACGCCTGCTGGCCGCCCGCGCCAACGAGGCGGCGGTGCTCTGCGTCGCGCTGCTGTCGCTGCTCGTCGCCCCGATCACCTGGCAGCACCACTACGTGTGGGTGGTTCCGCTGTGCATCATCATGGCGGTCGGCGGCATCCGCAACGCCAACCCGTGGCCGCCGTTTCTGGTGGCGGTGTATCTGACCATCTCCACGATCTTCATCCCGCACAAGCAGATCATGAACCCGATGTCCACCACGCCGGACGCGTACACCGTGCGTGACTTGGCGCAGTCCAGCCTGGTCGTGTGGGCGATTCTGGTGGTGTTTGTGATGTGGGTGCAGGCGCGGGGATTCGTGCTCGTCGATAGGCAAAAGCCCCTGCGGTTCACCCAGTTCGTGGCCTTCCCGCCGCTGGTGGCCTACGCGGTGCTGTGCACGTTTGCAACAGCCTGGTGGCGCAAGATGGAATCGCCGATGCTGTCGGCGTACGAAGGCATCTTTCACCCGCTGGAGCACCTGCAGATGCTGCGCGGGGCGGGCGACGGCTTCTTCGCCGAGCCAGACATTTACTCGGTGGCGTTCAGCTACCCCGACGGGCGGCAGGACTACTTCCTGCACCCGCCGGTGACCATGCTGTTTGGCAGGTTGCTCGGCGCGGGCGAGATGGGCACGTGGGAGGCGCTGCACACCATCGCGGGCACGCTGGCGGTGTGGTGGATCATCTACCTGCTGTTCAGGCGTTTCCGGTGGCCGTCGCCGGTGGCGTGCGCGACGGTGCTGCTGCCGGCGGTGCTGTGGCTGGACCCGGTGCGGTTCAACTTCTACTACGGCGAGCTGGCCATTTTCGCCGTGGCGTTCGTGGCCACGGACCTGTGGTGGACCCGCCCGGGCGAGTGGCAGCGCTGGGTGCCCAAGGGGCTGCTCACCGGCATCGCCGCCGCGTTTACCCTGCGGCCTACGGTGTTCGCGCTGTATTTCCTGTTCCGCAAGGACTACCGGGCGCTCGGCTGGATGGGCGGCGCGTTCGCGTCCCTCACCGCGCTGGGTGCGGTGGCGCGCCCAGGCATGACGGCGGCGTATTTCACCGACTACCTGTGGCACATAGGCGAGCGCTACGACCTCTCCCAGGCGCAGAACCTCACGCTGTTCGGCGCCGCCCAACGGTTTACCGGCGCAGACGGCGCGAGCGCGCTGTGGGTGCTCGCGGTGCTCGTCGTCGGCGGCGCGCTGATCTACGCCGCCCGCGTTTTTATTCAGCGCGGCGAGGCCCCGATGGGCGCGGTCAGCCTGGCGCTCGCGGCACTGACAGTCTCCTCCTGGGCCCCGCCGTACGCGTGGGCGTGGATGCTGCCGGGCGTGTTCATCATCGGCGAGTTCGCGTGGCGCCGCCGCGACGTTGCCGCGCTGCTGACCATGCTCACCTACCTGGGCCTTTCCACCGTGTTCGTGCCGCACTCGCAGTTTAAAAACATGGACACCATCGCCGGACGCGACCGGGTGCTCGGCGACTGGGTCATGTCGTCCGTGGTGTGGTGGACGCTGCTCGCCGCCGCGGTGTTCGCCGCGTGGGCGCTGACCCAACGCAGAGAAGATGATGGCTACCGTAGGCCCCATGCAATTCCCCGATCTTCACACCCTGCAAGCCCGCGGCACGAGGAAGTGGACGCAGTTCAACCCTGACGTGTTGCCGCTGTTTATCGCGGAGAGCGATTTTCCCACCGCGCCCGCTGTGAAGCAGGCGATCGTGGAAGCCGCCGAGCGCGAGATGTTCGGCTACACCCCCGCCCCGCACGCGCACCGCCTCGGCGAGGCCGTCTCCGACTTCTACGCGGGCCGCTACGGCTGGCGCCCTGACGCGGACAAAATCTTCCCGGTCGCGGACGTGGTGCGCGGCGTGATGCTGGCCATCCAGTACTTCACCGAGGGCGACGTGGTGGTCCCGGTCCCCGCCTACTTTCCGTTCCTGGATGTGGCGGAGGTTGCTGGCCGCAAGCGTGTTGACGTCAGCTCCGCCGGGGGCCTCGACCTGGCAGAAGTGGAAACCGCGTTCCAAAACGGCGCGGGCAGCATCATCGTGACCAATCCGTTCAACCCGGGCGGCTACGTGTTCACCGAATCGCAGCTCGACGAGGTCTGCGCGCTGGCCCGCAAGTACAACGCCCGGGTGATCGTGGACGAGATCCACGCCCCGCTGGTCTACGACGGCACCCACGTCTGCGCCGCGGCGAACAACCCGGACGTGTGCATCACGGTCACCGCGACGTCCAAGGCGTGGAACGTCGCGGGGCTGAAGTGCGCGCAGATGATCTTCTCCAACGACGAGGACGTGCAGACTTGGAACGCGATGTCGGGCGTGGCCAAGGACGGGGTGGGCACCCTGGGCATCGTTGCGGCGGAGGCCTGCTACGACCACGGCCGCGAGTTCTTGGACGAGGAGATCGCGCAGCTCAAGGCCAACCGAGACTGGCTGGTGGAAAACCTGCCGAAGGCGGTGCCGGGCATCGAGATCGAGGTGCCGGCCGCGACCTACCTGATGTTTTTGAACTTCAAGAACACCAAGCTTGTCGACGAAAGACCCGCCGCGTGGCTGCGCCGCCACGCGAAGGTGGCCATGAACGAGGGCGTGGACTTCGGACCCGGCGGCGAGCACCGCGCAAGGCTGAACTTCGCCACCTCGCCGGAGATCCTGGAGGAAGCGGTGCGGCGGATGGGCGGAGCCGTCGCAAAGCTTTAGCATCCCACTTCATGGAACCCTGTTCCCATCTAGCGGTCGGTTGGTCTAGACTCTAGGGAACTTCAACCCAACTAGAGAGGAACGACCATGGGTTCCACAGTGGCATCACAGCCCGAAGGCGGCTCGAAGCGCTCCACCAGCGCGATCGTCGTCACCGGGCTGGCGCTGTTTTCGATGTTCTTCGGCGCGGGCAACCTCATCTTCCCGCCCATGCTGGCCGTGGAGGCGGGCGACAACTTCTGGCCGGCGCTGTTCGGCTTCCTCACCACCGCATCGCTTTTGCCGGTGCTGGCCGTGATCGCCATTGCGCTGTCCGGCTCGAACCTCCGCGACCTGGCGCAGCGCGCCGGCTCCATCTTCGGTGTGGTCTTCCCGGTGCTGGCGTACTTGTCCATCGGCGCGTTCTACGCCCTGCCGCGCACCGGCGCCGTCTCTTTTGAAACGGCGATCACCCCGCTGTTCGGCCTCGAATCCTTTGCCTCGTCCGCCGTGTTCAACGTGGTGTTCTTCGGCATCGCGCTGGCGCTGTCCTGGAACCCCACCACCATCATGGAGAAGCTGGGCAAGTTCCTCACCCCGGCGCTTCTGGTGCTGCTGGTCGTGATGATTTCCGTGGCCGCGTTCCGCTGGAGCGCCGAACCGGCCGCGCCGAACGAGCCGTACGACGATGGCCCGCTGACCGCCGGCTTGCTCGAGGGCTACCTCACCATGGATTCCATCGCCGCGCTGGCGTTTTCCATCGTGGTCATCTCCACCCTGCGCCACCGGGGCTTCAACGAGGGCAAGGAGCTGGTCGGCGGCACCATCGCAGCGGGTGTCGGCGCAGGCATCATGCTGGGCCTGGTCTACATCGGCTTGGGCCTGATCGGCCGCGTCATGCCGAACGCCGGCGAGTTCGACAACGGTGCCGGGCTGCTCGCCGAGGCCGCCAACCTGACGATGGGCGGCGCCGGCCAGGCCGTGTTCTCCGCCATCGTGCTGCTGGCCTGCCTGACCACCGCGGTGGGCCTGATCACCGCGACCGGCGAGTACTTCTCCGAGCAGTTCCCCGGCTCCTACCACGTCTGGGCCGTCATCTTCGCCGTGACCTCCATGATCATCGCCACCCAGGGCCTCGAGTTCGTCATGACGATCGCCGCCCCGGTCATCGGCTTCCTCTACCCGCCGGCGATCACCCTGATCGCCCTGACCCTGATCGAGCCGGCCTTCCGCGCCCGCACCCGCTTCAGCTGGGCGTTCTTCCTGCCGCTGTGGACGGCCGTGGTGTGGTCCGCGATCGAGACGTTGATCTCGCTGGAGTGGGGCGCGGATGCCTTGACCCCGATTGTGCAGTGGGCGCCGATGTTCGACGCCGGGCTCGGCTGGGTCGTGCCGGTGGTCATCGCCTTCGTCATCGGCCTGGTCGTGGACTTTGTCCGCCCCAAGCCCGCCATGATCCCGGGCACGATGGAATCCGTCGAGGGCGAAGACCTCTCGGCGGAGGGCGACGCTGTCCCCGTCCTGCAAACCAGGGACTAGTACGGTGGGGCGCATGAACGCCCCACTTTCGCTCATCGATTTCTGCACCCGCTACCCCGGCGAATCCGTCGGCGAGGCGACGCAGCGCTCCGTGGCCTTCGCCCAGCAGGCGGAGGCCTTAGGTTATTCGCGCATCTGGTACGCGGAGCACCACAACATGTCCAGCATCGTCTCCTCGTCGCCGGCGGTGCTGATCAGCCACATCGGCGCGAAGACCAGCCGCATCCGCCTCGGTGCGGGCGGCGTGATGCTGCCGAACCACTCCCCGTACGTCATCGCCGAGCAGTTCGGCATGCTGGAGGAGCTCTACCCCGGCCGCATCGACCTGGGCCTGGGCCGCGCGCCCGGCACCGACCAGCAGACCCTGGGCCGGGCGCTGCGCCGCGACCCGCGCGCCGCCGAGAACTTCCCGCAGGACGTCCAGGAGCTGCAGGCGTGGCTGTCCAACACCTCGCCGCTGCCGGGCGTGACCGCCATGCCGGGCTTTAACACCAACGTGCCGCTGATCATCCTGGGCTCGTCCATGTTCGGCGCCTCGTTGGCCGCGCAGCTGGGCCTGCCGTACGCGTTCGCCTCCCACTTCGCCCCGCAGCACCTGGAGCAGGCCACCTCCTACTACCGCGAGAACTACCAGCCGTCCGAGCGCCACCCGGAGCCGTACTGTATCGCCGCGGTCAACGTCACCGCCGCCGACACCGAGGAGGACGCGAAGCGCCAGACGAAGGTGGTGCACCGCAACCGCGTGCGCGCGTTTATGGGGCGCCAGGGCAAGCAGCTTTCCGACGACCAGCTGGACACCGTGGTCAACTCGTACCAGGGCCGCCAGATCATCGACATGCTGCGCTACACCGCCGAGGGCACCGGCGAGCAGGTCGCCGAGTACTTGGAGGCGTTCCGCAAGACTGCCCAGGCCGACGAGCTGATGATCTCGCTGCAGGCCGGCAGCCACGACGAGGTGAGCCGGTCCATGGAAATCCTCGCCGAAGCCTGGGGTTAATCGGGACAGGCCTCCAACTAATAGGAGTTATTCGTCGGCTGGTTTAGTATCGGGGGACGTTACATTCCCGGTTGTCTAAGAAGGACGTGATCCCGCAATGGCGCAACTGCCTACCGGCCCACTCCGCCGCCCGCAGCAGCACGAGGAGATCGCGGACTACCTGCGTGATGAGATCTTCGCGGGCCACATTCCGGCCGGCGAGTCGCTGCCCAGCGAGGTGGAACTGTGCGAGCAGTTCAACACCTCCCGCGGGCCAGTGCGCCAGGCTGTGGCCACCCTGCGCGCCGAGGGCCTGCTGTCCTCCGGCCGCGGCCGCCGCTCCCTGGTGCTGTCGAACACGCGCACCGAGACGTTCGAGGAGATCCTGTCCAACACCTCCTGGATCTTCCGCATGGGCAAGGACCCGAGCGAGGACATGGAGCAGTTCGGCCTGGACACCGCCAGCGAGGAGCTGGCAGAGTGCATGCGCATCACCCCCGGCGACGAGATCTTCGTTGTCCGCCGCGTGCGCAGCGCCGACGGCGAGCCCATGGTGATTGAGCAGATGGCGTTTCTGCCGGTGCTCTCGGAGGTCATCGAATCCGTGGACACCTCCGAGCAGTCCATCCACCGCGAGCTCATCCGCGCGGGCGCGGACTTCAACAACATCTCCCGCGCCTTCACCATCGAGCAGGCGGACGCCGACGTCGCCGGCAAGCTGGGCATCGCCGAAGGCGCCCCGGTGCTGCGCGTGAAGATCAAAGCGTTGACGCACAACGGCGACGTGCTCGAGGCCGCGGTGCACACCTTCCGCGTGGACAAGCTGTCCTTCGGTCTGAACAACGTGCGCGGGCACTCATCCCCGCTGTGGTTCCAGGCGGAATCAGAGATCCGCTAACCTCTTCATACATGCATGCAAGGAGTCTGGTGGCCGCCGTCGCCTTGGCCCTCCCCCTGGCCGCCTGCGGTGATGCCGCGCCGCGCGACAACGTGGTCGTGGCCGCCTCCGGCGCACCGGCCGGGCTGGATTTCACCACCACCGGCGGCGCGGCCGCGCCCCAGGCGCTCGTGGGCAATGTCTACGAAACGCTCGTGCGTATCGACGCCTCCGGTGCCCCCGTGCCCCACCTCGCCGAACGTGTGGAGCGCGATGGCGGCACGTTCACCTTCCACCTGCGCGACGGCGTCACCTTCGCCGACGGCAAACCGTTTACTGCGGACGATGCCGCGTTTTCCATCCACTACGTGCAAAACGAGTGGACCAACGGGCTGAAGGCCCAGATGGATCCGGTCACAGGCGTCGAGGTGGTTAACGAGCGGACGCTGCGCGTGACCGTCGAGGGCGGGACCGCTGCCGAGGACGCGTGGCTGTGGTCCATGGGCACCCTGACGGGGGCGATGATGACACCGGCAGGCGTCGACAAGCTTGCGACCGCTCCCCTGGGCACCGGGCCGTACACCGTGAAACGCTTCGACGTGGGCGAGGCCATCGAGTTCGACGCGCGCGAGGACTACTGGGGCGGCGACGTCGCGCGCGACGGGCTGATCCGCTACTTCGACGACCCGGTCTCCGCCGTCAACGCCTTGCGCGTGGGCGATGCGGACGTGGTGTGGGGCATGCAGGCGCCGCAGCTGATCGACACGCTGCCCGAGGACATCCGCGTCGAGGTGGGCACCACCAACGGCGAGGTGCTGCTGTCCATGAACAACACCCGCGCGCCTTTCGACGACCCGAACGTGCGCCGCGCCGTGGCGTACGCGGTGGACCGGGCGGCGGTCAACGAGGTGGTCTACAACGGCCTGGCCACCGACACCGGCGGCGCGCCCGTGCCCCCGACGGACCCCTGGTACCCGGGCCGCGACTTCTACCCCTTCGATCCGGACAAGGCGCGCGAGCTGCTCGCCGGGCGCACCCCCGAGATCACCATCACCGTGCCCAACCGGCCCTACGCCCAGGAAGCGAGCGAGCTGTTGTACTCGCAGCTTCGAGACGTCGGCTTCCGCGTGCGCCTCGAGACCGTCGAATTCCCCGCGGTCTGGCTCAACCAAGTGCTAAAGGGCCACGACTACCAGGCCTCGCTGGTGGCCCACGTGGAGCCGCGCGACGTGCCCATGCTCTTTGGCAACCCGGACTACTACCTGGGCTACGACAACGCGGTGGTGCGCGAGCGCATCGCCGCCGGCGACATGGCCGGCGCGGTCGAGCAGATCATGGACGACGCCGCCGCGCTGACTCTGGCCAACGCCCCGAACATCGTGCTCTACGCCCCCGGGGTCTCCGGCCTGGACCCGAACGTGGTCACCGACTCGCTGCCGCTGAACGAGGTGGAGAAATGATCCGCACGCTGGCAAAACACATCCTGCGCTTCGTGCTGCTGCTCGCCGCGGCCAGCGTGGTCATCTTCACCCTGCTGCGCGCCGTGCCCGGCGACCCGGCGCGCGTGGCGCTGGGGGTCTCGGCCACCGAGGAGGCCGTCGCGGAGCTGTCGGCGCGCCTCGGGCTGGACCAGCCGCTGCCGGTGCAGTACATCGACTGGGTTTCGGGCCTTCTCACCGGCGACTTCGGCATCTCCATGTCCTCCGGCAAAGACATCACCGACACGGTGATCGAGCGCGCCGGGGTCTCGCTCACGCTCACCCTTGTGGCGATGGCGGTGTCGCTCGCCGTCGCGGTGCCGGTGGGCGTGTACCTGGCGCGGCGCACCCACTCCCCCGACGGCGCGGTCGTCGGGGCGCTGTCGCAGGTGGGCATCATCGTGCCGTCGTTTCTGGTCGGCATCGCGCTGGTCGCGCTGTTTTCGGTGCGCCTGGGCTGGCTGCCGGCCAACGGCTGGGGCACGCCGGCGCACGCGGTGCTGCCGGTGGCCTCGCTCGCGCTCGTGCAGGCCTCGATCCTCACGCGCTACGTCGCAGCCTCGGTGCGCGAGGAGATGGGCAAAGATTATGTGAGGACGGGCAGGGCCCTTGGTGCGTCGATAGGCAATGTGCTGTTCACCTCGGCGCTTCGAAACGCCGCGCTGCCGGTGATCACGGTCGTCGGCGTGCAGCTCGCGTCGCTGGTGGTGGGCGCCGTGGTGATCGAGCGGGTGTTCACGATTCCGGGTCTGGGCACCATGCTTCTCGACGCTGTGGGCAACCGCGACCTGGCCACCGTGCAGACCGTGATGATGGTCATCGTGGCGTTCACCCTGGTGGTGAACCTGATCGTGGACCTGACCTACACGGTTGTGGACCCGCGGATTCGGAGGCAGGCATGAGCTGGCAGCGCAAAGTTGGCGCGGTAATCGTCGCGCTGGTGGCCGTCGCGGCGCTGCTGTCGCTCGTGTGGACGCCGTACGACCCGCTGCAGACGGAAGTCGCCGCTCGGTTGCAAGGTAGTTCCGCGTCGCACTGGATGGGCACCGACCAGTTCGGCCGCGACATTCTCTCGCGCGTGATGGACGGCGCGCGGCTAACGCTGACCGTGGCCGTGGGTGCGGTCGCGCTGTCCGGGCTTGTCGGCGTGCCGCTGGGGATCTGGGCCGGGATGCGGCGGTCTGCCTCGCGCGTGGTCATGGCCGGCGCGGACCTGCTGCTGGCCTTCCCCGCGCTGCTTTTGGCCATCGTGTTCACCGCCGTGTTCGGCGCCTCCATCTGGATTGTGGTGCTGGCCATCGGCATCGCCGGCATCCCCGCCTTCGTGCGCGTGGCCCGCGCCGGGACCATGCAAGTCATGCAGCACGACTACATCCTGGCCGCGCGCATCGCCAAGGTGTCCGGGCCTTTGATCGCGTGGCGGCACGTGCTGCCGAACATCTGGCCGCTCGTGCTCACCCAGGTCTCCGTCGCGGTCGCCCTGGCCATCCTGGCGGAGGCCGGCCTGTCGTTTCTGGGCCTCGGCGCGCCCGCGCCCTACGCCTCCTGGGGCCGCATGCTGCAGGCCTCCCAGCCGTATTTGGCCACCTCCCCCCACCTGGCGCTGTGGCCGGGTGCGGCAATCGCGCTGACCGTGCTGGGCTTCAATCTTCTGGGACACGCTGATGATCGACGTTAAACACTTATCCATCCCCGGCATCCTCGACGACATCACCTTTTCCGTCGCGCCGGGCGAGCGCGTGGGCATCATCGGCGAGTCCGGCTCCGGCAAGTCCGTCACCGCACTGTCCATCATGGGTTTGACCGACCTGCCGGCGGAGGGCTCCATCACCGTCGACGGCACCGAGATGGTGGGCACCCCGGACCGCGTGCGCCGGCGCGTGCGCGGCAGGAAAGTCGCGATGGTGTTCCAGGAGCCGATGACGGCGCTGGATCCGCTGAAGAAGATCGGCAAACTCGTCTCCCGCGAGCTGTTGCGCGAAGTCGGCGTGGACCGGCCGGGCGCCTACCCGCACGAGCTGTCCGGCGGGCAGCGCCAGCGCGTGCTCGTCGCGCTGGCCCTGTCGCAAAACCCGGACGCGCTGATTTGCGACGAGCCCACCACCGCCCTCGATGCCATCGTGCAGGCGGAGATCCTGGAGCTTCTCGACCGCCTCGTGCGCGAACGCGGCATGGCGCTGCTGTTCATCTCCCACGACCTCGCCGTGGTGCGCCGCATGACCGACCGTGTGCTCGTGTTCAAGGGCGGGCGCATGATGGCGCCGGACTCGGACTACGCCAAGGCGCTTGCCGCCGCTGCGGTGCCCGGCCCGCCCGCCGAGCCCGTCGCGCTCGGGGAACCGGTGGTCGCACTCGACGGCGTCTCGCTGCGGCGCGGGCACACCCTGGCCGTCGACGACGTCACCCTGACCGTGCGCGCCGGCGAGCGCCTCGCCATCGTGGGCGGGTCCGGCTCCGGCAAGACGTCGCTTTTGCACCTCATCGCGGGCCTGCGCGAGCCGACCGCCGGCACCGTCAACGTTGCGGGCGACGTGCAGATGGTCTTCCAGGACCCGTACTCGTCGCTGGATCCGCGGATGGCCGTGAGGACGTCGATACGCGAGGCAGGCGTCGATACCGCGCGCGCCGACGACGTGCTCGCGCGCGTGGGGCTGGAGGGCACCGGCGACCGTACACCGCGGCAGTTTTCCGGCGGGCAGCGCCAGCGCATCTCGATCGCGCGCGCCGCGGCACCGCGCCCGAGCATTTTGCTTGCCGACGAGCCCGTCTCCGCCCTCGACGCCACCATCCAGGACCATGTGCTGGATCTGCTGCGCGATACCGTCGGCAAGCACACGCTCGTTTTTGTCACCCACGACCTGAGGGTCGCGCGCGAGCTGTGCCCCACCGTGGCGGTGATGCGGCACGGGCGCATCGTCGAGCACGGCGCGACCGAGGAGATCTGGGCGGCGCCGCAGCACCCGTACACGCGCGAGCTGCTCGACGCTGTGCTGTAGATTGACGGCCATGAGTATGTGCGTCGTCGGATCCATCAATGCCGACCTGACCGTCAACGTCGAGCGCCACCCCACCCCAGGTGAGACCCTGCTGGGCTCCGGCGGCGGCATCACCGCCGGCGGCAAGGGTGCGAACCAGGCCGTCGCCGCGGCGAAGCTGGGCACCCCGGTGGTCATGGTCGGCGCGACCGGCAACGACGCCAACGCCGACCCCGCCACCGCAATCCTGCGCGAGGCCGGGGTTGACATGCGCCACGTCGAAGAGGTCGAGGACGTCACCGGCCTGGCCGTGATCACCGTCGCCGCCAACGGCGAGAACACCGTGCTGGTGGTGCCGGGGGCGAACGCGCTGGTCGGCGCGGAGTTCGTGGACAGGCACGCCGACGCCGTGGAAACCGCCGAGCTGGTGCTGCTGCAGGGCGAGATCCCGGCCGACGGCTTCGCGCGCGCCGTGGAGCTGGCGCGCGGGCGCGTGGTGGTCAACCTCGCGCCCGTCGTCGACGTGCCGCGTAAGTCTCTGCTCGCCGCCGACCCGCTCATGGCCAACGAGCACGAAGCCGGCCTGATCCTGGAGCAGCTCGGCCTCGACGGCGCCGGCACCCCGGAAGAGTTGGCCCGCCGCCTGCTCGACGCCGGGTTCGCCTCCGTGGTGCTCACCCTCGGTTCCGCCGGCGCGCTCGTCGCCACCGCCGAGGAGCTGACCCACATCGACTCACCCAAGGTGGAGGCGGTGGACACCGTCGGCGCCGGCGACTCGTTCGCGGGCGCGTTTTGCCACCGCATCCTCGAAGGCGACAGCATGGCCGACGCCGCGGCGTTCGCCTCCCGCGTCGGCGCATTTTCGGTCACCCGGCCCGGCGCGCAGCCGTCCTACCCCTCCGTGGGCGACGAGCTGCCGGAGCTCTAGGCCCCTTTACACCCCCGCCATGTCCAGCAGGCGGCCTAGCACCGCTTCGCCGTGGCGGCGCAGCCCGTCGTGCTGGAACTGGTCGGTTTCAAACACCTGCGCGCCGATCGCCGAGGCGGTCTCGAGCGACAGCTCGCGCGGGACGAAGATGTCGTCGGTGTACACCGCCGCGTACGCGTCGTAGTCGCTGCCCAATCCCGCGTACAGGTTGGGCCAGTCGTCCTTTTCCGCCAGGTCGTGGGCGACTTGTGCGAACGGGCGCAGCGCCGGATCCTCATCGAATTGGAACGGGAAGATGTGCTCGCCGGTGAGGTAGAACTCCGCATCGTCCGGGTGTGCGTGCGGGCTGAACCCGTCCAACTCGGCCGATACCCGCTCGGCCGCCCAGTTGGTCGCACCCGGCACCGTCCCGCCGTAGATGCTCTCGTGCACCGCGGCGTACAGCGGGCCTTTGGCAAAGCTGACGCGCTCGCCCACCTCCGCCAGGAAATCGGTGCGCAGGCGCCCGTTTTGGTGGAACGGTGCCTCAAACAACCTGGCCAGCGATTCGAAGCCGCCCTCGCGGCCCAGCTCGATACCCACAGTGCGTAGCCGGCGCGCGCTGAGGCGCTCCCCCGTCGGCAGCAGCTCCTCCTGCGCCTCCAGGTGGCGGCACACCTCGCGCACCATCGCCTCGGCGGCCGGGTATTGCTCGTTGAACTGCAGGTGGCGGCGCTTCAGCTTGGCAAAGGTCGCACGGTACACCTCGTCGGGCCCCTTGCTTATCGATGGCACGCCACCGGTAAACAACGCCCTACCCACACCCTCCGGGTGCGCGGACAGGTAGTGCATGAGGCAGAACCCGCCGAAGGACTGCCCCAGCACGTCCCACCGTTTCAGCCCCAACTCCTCGCGAAGCGCTTCGGCGTCGGCGACAATCTCGTCGGCGCGCAGCTGCGTGAGCACTTTAGCGTCGATAAGCGAAGGTGTAGCGGCGTCGATGCGAGTGGAGCGGCCGGTGCCGCGCTGGTCCAAGAGCACCACCTGGTAGCCACGCTCAAGCGCGTGGGTGATCCACGCGAAGCGCTGGCGCGGCGCCGGAAACCCCGGCCCGCCCTGCAGGTACAGCAGCGCCGGGGCCTTGGGGTCGCCGACAACGCGGGCGAAGACGGTGAACCCGCCGCGGGTGATTTCGATTTCGCGCATACGGCGATTGTAGGAACCGAGGCGCAGCTCGGAGCGTCATATACCTATGCACGACGGCATGGAAATTGAATTCGACCCGGTGATCCTGCGCGCCGACCAGATGCAACCCAAGCAGTACTACCTGCGCGTGAGCAAGCGACTATTCGTTCACGAACGGTTTGGGCACGACGAGTGGACAACGCAACTGGCCGCGCGACACCACCCGCGCCGGGAACGCTACGACGTCGCCGCAGCCGTGCGCGCGGTGGTGCACGCCTCCGAACGGCCCGGCAGCGTGGTCTGCGGCTTCTCGGCGCTGGCGCTGTACCGACTGCCGTACCTGGTGGAAGGGGCGGACACGACGCTACGGGCGGCCGTCCGGGCGACACTGCCTGCCTCCACCTTCCGACCCGCGGTTGCTCGGCTGCGAGCGCCCCACACCGAAACCTGGACACTCACCCACCGCGGCATGCCTATCCGCACCGCCACGCCGGCCCGGGCAACCATCCAGGCCTTGCAGCAGATTCGAGCCGGCGAACATTCGTGGCAGACGGAGCCGGTCCCGGGCGTTGCAGCGGAGGTGGTCCGGGCGGTGCAGCTCGTGGACTGCGTCCGGCGCCACCTGGGGCTGCAGGTCCCGGAGCTGCAGCAGGCCGCCGCGGGCCAACTGAGCAAGCGGTGGCTCTCGAAGGTACTCAATCTCTCCCGCGACACCGCCGATTCGCCGAAAGAAACGGAGCTGCGCCTGCTCCTGCAGCCAGTGGTGGAAAAATACAACCTGATGCTGGTGGAGCAATACCCGCTGGTAGTCGGCGGCAGGGTGGTCACCACCTTCGACTTCGCCATCCCCGAGCTGAAATTGGGGATCATGTACGACGGCAGCCACCACTGGACCTACGAACAGCGGCAATTGGACTCGTCGATCAATCTGACATCGATAATGCACGGCTGGACGGTGCCACGCACTGCCTCCAGGAGCATGCGTCAGTGCGTCGAGGTGGTGGAGGCGGTGCTGAAGCAGAAGCTCGGGGTCCGGTGACGGATGTGCCATCGGCTTCTTGCGCGACCCGGGAAGAGTGCCAAATGTGACATTCGTTCTGTCACATGTGGCACCGGCGGCGGGTGGGGTGGGCGCTGGCCGCTACTCCTCGCCGTCGGTGGACAGCGCAGCCACGAACGCTTCCTGCGGCACGGTGACAGAGCCGATGTTCTTCATGCGCTTCTTACCGGCCTTCTGCTTCTCCAAAAGCTTGCGCTTACGGGAAATATCGCCGCCGTAGCACTTGGACAGCACGTCCTTGCGCAGCGCGCGGATGTTTTCGCGGGCGATGATCTTCGAGCCGATGGCGGCCTGGACCGGAACCTCGAACTGCTGGCGCGGGATGAGCTCTTTGAGCTTCTTGGTCATCTTGTTGCCGTACCACTGCGCCGAATCCTTGTGCACGATGGCGGAGAAGGCGTCCACAGGCTCGCCCTGGAGCAGGATGTCCACCTTGACCAGGTCCGCGAGCTGCTCGCCTGCCTCCTCATAATTGAGCGAGGCGTAGCCCTTGGTGCGGGACTTCAGCATGTCGAAGAAGTCGAAGATGATCTCGCCGAGCGGCATGATGTAGCGCAGCTCCACGCGGTCCTCGGAAAGGTACTCCATGTTCTTCATCTGGCCGCGCTTGGACTGGCACAGCTCCATCGTGGAGCCCACGAACTCCTGGGGCACGATGATGGTCATGTTCACGATCGGCTCGTAGACCTCGGGGATCTTGCCGCTGGGCCAGTCCGACGGGTTGTGCACGATCTGCTCGGTGCCGTCCTCAGACACCACGCGGTAGGTCACGGACGGTGCGGTGGAGATCAGGTCCAGGTCGAACTCGCGCTCCAGGCGGGTACGCGTGATCTCCATGTGCAGCAGGCCCAAGAACCCGCAGCGGAAGCCGAAGCCCAGCGCGACGGAGGTTTCCGGCTCCCAGGTCAGCGAAGCGTCGTTAAGCTGCAGCTTCTCCAAGCTCTCGCGCAGCGTGGGGAAGTCCTCCTGCGAAACCGGGAACAGGCCCGAGTAGACCATCGGCTTGACGTCTTCGAAGCCCTCCAGCGGCTCTTCAGCGCCCTTGGAAGCCCAGGTGACGGTGTCGCCGACGCGGGTATCGCGCACGTCTTTCACGCCGGTGATGAGGTAGCCCACCTCGCCGGGGCCCAAGCCCTTCGTCTTTTTCATGGTGGGCGAGACGACACCGATCTCGAGGATCTCCAGCGTCTTGCCCGTGTTCATCATCTGCACCTTCTGGTTCGGCTCGAGCTTGCCGTCCATCATGCGGATGTAGGTGACCACGCCGCGGTAGGTGTCGTACACCGAATCGAAGATCAGCGCGCGGGCCGGTGCGTCGGCGTCGGTCGCTGCCGCGCCCGACGGGGAGGAAGGAGAAGGAATCAGGTCCACCACGCGGTCCAACAGCTCCGGCACGCCCTCGCCCGTCTTGCCAGAAACGCGCAGCACGTCCTCCGGCTCGCAGCCGATGATGTTGGCGATCTCCAGGGCGTACTTCTCCGGGTCCGCCGCCGGCAGGTCGATCTTGTTCAGCACCGGGATGATCTCGAGGTCGTTGTCGATGGCCATGTAGAGGTTGGCCAGGGTTTGCGCCTCGATGCCCTGCGCTGCGTCGACAAGCAGGATTGCCCCCTCGCAGGCGTCCAAACTGCGGGCGACCTCGTAGGAGAAGTCGACGTGGCCTGGGGTGTCGATCATCTGCAGCACCATCTGCTCGCCCACGTGATCGCCGGTCTTGGGCACCCACGGCAGGCGCACGTTCTGCGCCTTGATGGTGATGCCGCGTTCACGCTCGATGTCCATGTTGTCGAGGTACTGGTCGCGCATCTCGCGCTCGTCGACGACGTTGGACAGCTGCAAAATGCGGTCTGCCAGCGTGGACTTGCCGTGGTCGATGTGCGCGATGATGCAGAAGTTGCGGATCCGGGCGGGGTCCGTGAACGTTTCCTCTGCAAAGTTTTTCGATTTGGCGGCCATAGTTGCCACATCCTACTTTGCGCACCCCGCGCTACGGTATGCACCATGCCTTACCACCGTTTAGGACTCGTTGCCCGCCACCGGCCCGCCACGTGGTGGCGGGCACTGATTGAGCTCGTGGTGCTGGTCGCGTTCGTGGCCCTGTTTGCGGTTGCGTCGGTGATCGCCCTCGGGCTGGCCGCGGGGCTGTCGGGCCGCGACTTCGAAATGCTCGTCGAGGGCGGAGCGGATCCGCTCAGCCCGCTCGTGCAGGTGCTGATCATCGCGGCGATCCTGCCGGCGCCGTTTCTCGCCGCGCGCATCGCCGGGCGCCGCCCATCGGCGCTGTTCAGCACCGCGCTTGGAATGCGGTGGGGTGTGCTCGGGCGCGCGCTTGTAGTCGTCGGCGCGGTCTACGGGGCGCAAGTGCTTATCGACGCCTTCCGGGGCGCCCACGCCGAAGCCACCGTCAACCCGTTCCGGCTGACCCTCCTCGCGGCGCTGCTGATCGCCGTGCCGCTGCAGTCCGCCGCCGAGGAGTTCCTCTTCCGCGGCGCGCTGCCGCAGATCCTCGGGCAGTGGCGGGCGCCCGCGTGGCTGGCCTACCTGCTGCCGGGCATCGCCTTTGTGGCGGGCCACGCCTACAACTGGGTCGGGCTCATCGACATCGCCATATTCGCCGTGTGCACCGCGGTGCTGACCTGGCGCACGGGCGGGCTCGAGGCGTCGATTGCGCTGCACGCCGTGAGCAACACGATCTTCTTCGGCTACGGGGCACTGGACATGGTGGACCCGAACGCGACGGAGATCGGTTGGCAGCAGATGCTGGGCGCCTCGCTGATGACCGTCGTGTGCACCGCCCTCCTTCTGTGGGCGCTGCGGGGGATTTCAGCAGAACAGCAGAAACCCCTTGTCCCGGCAGACACGAAAGCTTAAGGTTGCAGATAACTGCAATGTGGAGGTGCCAACGTGGCGTTCGAGCGATTTAAGCGCAAAGGCGCGCGACCCCGCACGGCATCGCTCGACCAAGGCCTGGCCCTGCTGCACGACCGGGTGACCAACCAGATTGAGATGCGCCGCAAGCGCGCCTCGCGCGTGGACGTGCGCCCCACCGGCTCGGTGCCCCGCAACGTCTACTACGCCCCCGACATGGACGGCGGCGCCGAACCCGGCGAGGTGGTGTGGGTGACCGTGCCGTCGCACCCGCCGAAAGAGCGCTCCATGCTGGTGGTGGGCCGCGAGCACAGCGACATCTTGGGCCTGCTCATCTCCCCGGAAGAGGAGCACGCGGAGGATGACCGCTGGTTTGAAATCGGCCCCGGCGACTGGGACGCCTCAGGCCATCCGTGCTGGGTGCGCCTGGACAAAACGCTCGTGGTACCGGAGGCCGACGTGCACCGGCGCGGCACCACCGTGCCGCAGCGCCGCTTCGAGCGGGTGGCGAACACGCTGCGCGAGCGCTTCCAGTGGCTGTAAGGACGGTTTGGCCCGGTAATGCCGGGCTGTTATCCTGCTCAAGTTGACCGTTACCGGCCACCTTCGGGTGCACACTGCTACGCGGGCAGGACCTTGGGTTCGCGTTCATAGCCAAAGCGGTGCGCAAGATACCCCGGCTGGGACGACGACATCCATGTTCGATTGAGAAACCAAGAGGTATTTCATAATGGCTAACATCAAGCAGCAGAAGAAGCGCGTCCTCACCAACGAGAAGCGCCGCATGCGCAACAAGTCCGTCCGCTCCGCCACCCGCACGGAGATCCGCAAGTTCCGCGAGGCTGTAGAGTCCGGCGACAAGGCTGCCGCTGAGGCGCAGCTGCGCGTGGCTTCCCGCAAGCTGGACAAGGCTGTGACCAAGGGCGTGTTCCACCGCAACTCCGCAGCGAACAAGAAGTCCAACATGGCCCGCGCCCTGAACAAGATGGACTAGTTCCGTCGTGTTTCGCCCCGTGCATCGTTGAATCGGTGCGCGGGGCGTTTCGTGTGTAACCCCCTTGAACTAAGAATCGATGTACCCGCTGTGAAACACTCCCGCCGCGCGCTCGCAGCTGCGCTTGCCACCTCCCTGTCTCTGTCGTTGCCGGTCGCGCCGGCCGAGGCGCAGCAGTTAAGTTCTTCCTCCGAGTTTGAGGCGCTGCTGGCCCGCTACGCCCAGGGCGTGGACCCGGAGCAGGTGCGTGCGCTCGGGGTGCTGGCTGCCTTGTTGGCCAGCATCGCAATCGCGATTCCGATGGCGAAAAACGGGAGCGTCGTCTCGCCGAGCCGCGAGCACACCCACTCGCTGACAGTGGACGGGCGCACCCGCACCTACGACGTGGTGCTGCCGCGCGGCTTCGACGCGGAGAAGTCCTACCCGGTGGTGCTGGGCTTCGGCGGCTGGCACCACACCTCCGGCAACATGCACGACTACTCCAACCTGGAAAGCGAGTTCCCGAACGCAATCGTGGTCTACGGCCAGGGCGTGGATAATGCATGGGGCGGCGCGCCGTACGCGGACACCAGCATCGACGAGGATGTCGCGTACACAAAAGCCGTGCTTAACGACGTCGCTTCGCGCTACAACGCCGACACCTCCCGCACCGTCGCCGTAGGCCTGTCCAACGGCGGCGGCATGGTCGCCGCGCTGGCCTGCCACGCCCCGGAGACGGTGCGCGGTGTCGCGTCGGTGGCGGGCGCGTTCTACTCCCCCACCGTCACGGGCTGCACCTCCGGCGAGGTGCCGACGATGATCATGCACGGCACCAACGACGGCGTGGTGGGCTACAACGGCGGTTTCCGCCACGGCGCACCTTTCGAGTCCGTGGAGAACGTGGCGCGCACCTTCGCCCGCAAGAACGACTGCTCCATGGTGGCGTCGCAGTCGCGCTCCGGTGCCATCACCACCTTCGACTTCGAGGATTGCTCCGCGCCGGTGCGCATCGAGCGCGTCGAGGGCGGCGGCCACACCTGGTTCGACTCGCCGAGCGCGACGCGCCAGACTGCGCAGTTCTTGCGCCGCTACCTCTAGAGCACGCTGAAAAGCCCGCGGGCGATGAGCACTGCACCGACCACCATGAAAAACGCGCCCGCGACAATGTCGATGTAGGGCCCGGCGCGCAGGAACCTCCGGCGCACCCGCTCGGCGGAGGTGATCTGCGCGATCGCCCCGAACAGGGCGAACGAGCTGAGCCAGAGCGAGGCGATGACAATCAGCGCGGTGGAAAGCGAGGGGTTCGCGGGCAAGAGCGGCGCGATCATGGCGGTCAGCGCGACCACGATTTTGGGGTTGGCCAGGTTGGTGGCAAGGCCCCGTCGATAGGCAGCACGCACCGAGCCCAAGCGCTGCACCGCTTCATCCAGGTCCGCGGGCGGGTCGTGCCTGTCGCGCAGCCCGCCGCGCAGGTTGTGCTGGCCCATCCAAATCAGCGCCGCGCCGCCGAGTATCTGGATGGCGGCGACGGCCTGCGGCACCGCGTGCAAAAGCGCCGCCGCGCCCACGACGGTGAGCGTGAACCACAAAGCGGCGCCGGTGTGGATGCCCAGGTTGGTCGCCCAGGCGTGCCTGCGCGAGCGGGTGGCCGTGCGCATAAGCAGCACCATGTCGGGGCCCGGGGCGGCGGCGCCGACCAGGTTGAACCCGACGATGACCGCGAGATCGCCCGGCGCGATCATGCAAGCTCCGCGATGCGGCGCACCGCGTTTTCGAGGGCGAACTCCGGGTCGCCGCCCTGGCCCTTCACCTCGGCGTCGAGGTCGGAGACGATGATCACCGCGTGCGAGACCGCGTCCCCGCTCCACTGGCGCGCGACCTGCATGGTCTTTTTCGCCACGTACGGGTGCATGCCGACGGTGCGCGCCAGCTGGTCCGGGTTGCCGCGCACGCCGTGGAGTTTGGCGATGTCGCCGACCTTGCGCGCGAGCGCCGCCGCGATGGACACCGGGCTAGTGCCCAGCTGCAGCGCGCGGCGCGTCGACGCGAGCGCCCGGTCCGCGCGGCCTGCCACCGCCTGGTCCGCGATGTCGAAGCCGGCGACCTCAGCCACGCCCACGTAGTAGGCGCGCACGGATTCGACGGTGAGCTCGCCCTCAGTGTCGCTGACCAGTTGGCTGACGGCGGAGGCGAGCTCGCGAAGGTCCGAGCCGACCGATTCCAGCACCGCGGCGGCCACGTCCGGGGTGGGGCGCACGCCGTGGCTGCGGAACTCCTCCATGAGCCAGGAGCGGCGCTCATTGTCTTTCAGCGGATCGGCCTTGTGCACCTCGGCGACCTTGGCAAACTTCTTCACCATCGCCTTTTGACGCCCGCCGCCGGTGTGCTCGATGATCAGCGTGATGCCCGGCGCGGGGTTCACGCAGGCCTGCAGGAGGATCTCGGTGGGTTCCTTGCCGGCGAGCTCGGCGTGCTTGACCACCACCACGCGGTCCTCCGCGAACAGTGACGGGCTGGTCGCCATCGCGATCTCTCCTTCAGAGACGTCGCCGGCGCGCAGAGTGGTCACCTCCACGCCCTCGCCGGCCTGGGCGACGATGGCTTTGGTTGCGCGCTCGGCAAGGAAATCGTCCTCGCCGAGCACCAGGTGCACGGGGTTGAGCATGCGCGCCATCTTACGTCCTGCACCCACTTCCCACAGAGCGACTCCGCACCGGGGTTTTCCCCACAAACCCACAGGGTTTTTAGTATCCGTAAACCCTGGCAAATTCCGCAGTGAGTCTTCATACTTGTATTGGAGACTGCGCAAAGCGTCACCGCCCGCGAGCATCCGCGCGCCAGTACCGGACCGGCACAACACAACAGAAGGACCCCCCTTTGAGCACGCACCTGACCTCCCGTCGACGCGGCACCTCCATCGCTGCCGCCGCACTTGCCCTCGCCACCGTTGCCCCGCTTACGCATGTGGTGGCCTCCCCCGACACTGCCCCAGAAGCTGAGGCTGTGACCAACAGCAGTCCGGCCGACCCGAAGTGGTCTGCCCCGGCCGGAACCATCGACGCAGACGCCATCAAAAACGGCTACGTCAACAGCGCCATCGACCTCACAAACGCCGGGAGCCTGCTGTCCGGGCGCGTCGGCGTCATGGAGTCAACCGCGCCGTCGAGCATCAGCGACTCCATGGGTCTCAACGGTGTCACCGTGTTGATGCAGTTCCGCGACTCCGACGGCACACTTTCCCCCGTCTACGCAGCCCAGTCCCAGGCCCTCAAGGGGCAGGCCGCCGGCGCGTACGCCTTCGACCTCCGCATGCGCGACGCCAAGGGCAACCTGGTCAAGGACAAAAAGGGCAACTACGTCTCCTTCTACGACGCCAACGGCAAGCCCCACCTGTTCGACGCCTCCGGCGTGGGCAACGGCCAGCAGGCGTACCGCCTGTGGGTGGCTGAGAAGGACATGGTCAACCCGGAAACCGGCAACCCGTACGTCTACACCCGCCAATCCGGCGGCATCGTGCCCAACTCCTGGGTCGGCGTGGCGCCGGGCTCTGGCCAGTACCCCGCGGACGCGTCCGGCATGTTCCAGCTGGTTGGTCAGAATATCCAGCGCACCGGCATCTTCCTCACCGAGGTGGTAGACCCCGCCAAAAGCTACATGTCCGCCCCCAACGTCAAGGTCGATCCTCTCGGCCCGCTGAACAACCCGGCAACCACGCTTTCTGTCAAAGACACCATCTCCGGTTTCGTGTGGATGGACACGCTCAAAGGCGACCGCCAGGTCGGCCCGCCAACCCGCAACACGGGCAACGGCGACACCAACCTCGAGGGCTACAACGTCTTCGCCTCGGTGCTGACCCCCGAAGCCCAAAAGCGCGTCGAGGCCATTGAAAAAGATTCCAAGATCACGCTGGCGCAGCGAGCGGGCGCTATCAAGGCCATGCTCGAGGAAATGCGGGCTGCCGGCAACGAACCGATCGCGGTAACCGTCACCGGAAAGACCGACGAAAACGGCCAGTACACCCTGCGCACCGACTACAAGGAACTCTCCGGCAACTCGCGCATGTACATGTGGGTCACGGACCAGAACGGCCAGCAGGTCAACGCGTACTCACCTTTTCCCACCCCGGTGTTCCAGGAGTACAACGACAACGCCGGCGAGGCTCCCCACCCCGCCGCGGCCATCGTGCCGGGCATGAACCCCGCGCCGGACAACTTCTACAACTTCGGCTTTGCGGTCGTGCCCTACGGGCCGGTGAAGTTGGACATTCCCAACTACGACCAGCTGCTGAACCCGTCGCCGCTGAACGGCACGGCGCAGCTCAACGTCACGGGCACGCTGCCGCCGGTGCCGGGCAACCGCATCGTCTGGCGTAACGAAACCACGGGCAAGGTGGTCAAGGAGTGCCCGGTGTCCTCGCTTTCGGACGCAAACGCGTGCACCTTCCCGGTGTCCGCGGACCCCACCGCCGCCCCCGGAACCGTGTACTCGGCAACCCTCTACAGCGGCATCGACGACCTGCTCGCGTCTGACTCCTTTATTGTGGCCAAGGGCCAAAACGCGATGAGCCAGCCGGCCTACCCCGCCAAGGAAACCTTCCCTGGCAAGGCCGTCACACTGAACCAGACGGACACGTCCGTTCCGGCGGACACGACGTTCACCTTCGGCACGCCTGTCGACGCCTCCGGTGCCCCCGTTTCCGGCTGGACTACGCAGGCAGCTTCGGATGCGGGCACCGGCGGGTTCACCGCCACCCCGCCCGCCGGCACCGCGCCCGGCGAGTACACGATCCCCGTGCAGGTGGTCTACCCGGACCGCTCGCAGGAGACGGTCTTCGCCAAAGTCACCGTCACACCGACCCCGCAGGCGGAGGAGTTCACCCCGCAGGGCCAAACCACGGAGGCCATCGTGGGCACCTCTGTGCCGGAGGCGCGCTCCGCTATCGCCAATGTGGTGGACCTGCCTGCGGACGCGACCTACACCTGGGAAACCGCGCCCGCCACCGACAAGGTGGGCGACGTCCCGGCTGTGGTGCTGGTGCGCTACCCCGACGGCTCCGTCGACCGTGTGGATGTGACGGTGCGGATCACCCCTGCTCCGACGAAGCCGCTGGACCAGACCAACGACCCAGCCGGGCAAGACCAGACGGTCAACCTGAATGAGGCGCCGAACGCGAACGCCTCCATCGCCAACGCCGACGACATGCCCGCCGGTACGTTTTTCACCTACAAAACTCCGGTGGACACCTCCACGTCCGGCGAAAAGGACGCCGTGGTGGTGGTGACCTACCCGGACGACTCCTTCGAGGAGGTGTCGGTGAAGGTGTACGTGCGCACCCAGGAGCAGCAGTACGACCCGTCCGGCACCACCCAGGAGGTCGATCATGGGGAGGCGGTGGACCCGAAGGCGTCGATAAGCAACGCCAGTGACCTGCCGAAGGGCACCACCTTCGCCTTTGAGAAGCAGCCGGATACCTCCACCCCCGGCACGAAGGACGCCGTGGTGGTGGTGACCTACCCCGACGGCACCACCGAGAAGGTGTCGGTGAAGATCGACGTCACCCCGCTGAACAGCCAATTCGACCCGCAACCTGCCGTGCAGGTGGTCAACCAGGGCGACGCCCTCGATCCGGAGCTGTCGCTCGTGCCCAACCAGCAGCGGCCTAGCGGCACCACCTTCGAATGGGCCACCACCCCCGACACCGCCACGCCGGGGATGAAGGACGGCGTGGTGCGCGTGACGTACCCGGACGGCACCACCGACGACGTCAAGGTGCAGGTGGAGGTCCGCACCCAGGCCGAGCAGTACGCGCCGGTGGCGAAAACGCAGACCGTCGACAACGGTGCGACGCCGAAGGCACAAGACTCCCTCGTCGACACCGCATCGCTGCCGAAGGGCACCACGTTCGAATGGGAGGAAGCGCCCGACACCTCCTCGCCGAGGTCGAAGGACGCCGTCGTCGTGGTCACCTACCCCGACGGGTCCACCGAAAAGATCCCGGTGAGCGTGGTTGTGCGCACGCAGGCCGACGCGCTCACCCCCGAGAGCCAGGACCGCACCGTGGACAACGGCAGCACGTTGGACCCGAAGGACTCCATCACCAACGCCGGCGACCTGCCGGAGGGCACCAAGTTCGCCTTTGAGACGCAGCCTTCGACCGACAAACCAGGCACGTACACCACCAACGTCATCGTCACCTACCCCGACGGCAGCGTGGACACAGTGCCGGTGAAGGTCACCGTGCGCCCGCTTTCGGACACCACTGACCCGAAGGGCGCCGACATCACCGTCGACAACGGCGGAGCAGTCACCCCCGAAGACGTGCTGACAAACGAGGCCGACTTGCCGGAAGGCACCACGCTCGCGCTGGAGAACCCGGTGGACACCTCGAAGCCGGGCAAGCAAGAGGTCACCGTTGTTGTCACCTACCCGGATGGCTCCACCGAGAAGGTCACCACAACCGTTACGGTGCGCCCGCAGGCGGACACCAACTCCCCCGTGGGCCAGGACATCGACGTGGTCGAAGGCGCCGCGGCGTACCCCGAGTCGGCGATCACCAACATCGGCGACCTGCCCGTCGGCACCACCTTTACCTGGGCCACCGAGCCGGACACCAGCGCAACCGGCACCCAGGACGCGGTCGTGCGCGTGACCTACCCGGACGGCTCCACCGAGGACGTGCCGGTCAAGGTCAACGTCACGCCGAAGCCCGCCGAGCCGATGAACACGACCAACGATCCAGCCGGCCAGGACGTCACCGTCAAGGCCACCAGCGCGCTGAACGCCCGCGATGCCGTGGCGGACGCGGACTCGCTGCCGGCTGGCACGCACTTTGAGTTCGTCAACCCGCCGTCGACGGACAAGCCCGGCACGTTCGACAACGTCGAGGTGCGCGTGGTGTACCCGGACGACACGGTCGACACCATCACCGTGACAGTCACCGTCACCCCGCTTGCGGACGACTACGCTCCTGCCGCCGCGGAGCAGACCGTGGACAACGGCGCCACCCCGGACGCCGCCGCATCCATCGGCAACCTTTCGGACCTGCCAGCCGGCACGAAGGTGGAATGGGACAACACGCCTGACACATCCTCCCCCGGCGACAAGACCGGCACCGTGAAAGTGACCTACCCCGACGGCTCCACCGACACCGTCGAGGTCACCGTCACCGTGCGGCCGCAGGCCGACACCTCCACGCCCGCGCCTAAGGCGCGCACCGTGGAAAACGGCGCCAAGGACCTGCGCCCGGAGGATTCCATCGCCAACACCGACGACCTGCCCGGCGCGACCTACACCTGGCAGACGCCACCGGACACCAGCAAGACCGGCGTCCAGGACGTCTCCATCACCGTCACCTACCCGGACGGCTCCTCCGAGGTGGTCACAACCCAGATCGTTGTGAGCCCGCTTGCGGACGCGAACGAGCCGGCTGGCCAGCCGCAGACGGTGAATAGGGATGCTGCGGTGGACCCGAAGGCGTCGATAAGCAACGCAAACGACCTGCCCGAGGGCACCACCTTCACCTTCGAATCCCCCGTGGACACCGCGACTTCCGGCGCCAAGGACGCGGTGGTGCTGGTAACCTACCCGGACGGCTCCGTCGACCGTGTTGCTGTGCAGGTCAGCGTGCGCACCGACGAACAGTACTACGCGCCCGCCGGCAGGACGCAGACCGTCAACATCGGCGACGAGCCGGCGCCCGCCGCCTCCATCGTCAACCCGGATTCGCTGCCGGTGGGCACCAAGCTGACCTGGGAGACGGCGCCGGACACCTCGAGCGGCGGCGCGAAGGACGCCGTGGTGCGCGTGGAGTACCCCGACGGAACCAGCGAAACCGTAAGCGTGACCGTGAGCGTCCGCTCCAACAAGCAGCAGTACACCCCGCACGCGGGTCTGCAAACGGTGGACAAGGGCGCGCAGCCGCAGGCCGCCGACTCCGTGGACAACGCCGACGAGCTGCCTGAGGGCACGGAATTTAGCTGGGTAAGCCAGCCCGACACCTCCTCGCCCGGGCAGAAGACCGGCGAGGTGCTGGTGACCTACCCCGACGGCACTTCGGAGACCCTCACCGTTGTGGTGCAGGTGCGTAACGACGCTGAGATGCACGATCCCACCACCGCCGACCAGGTGGTGAACCAGGGCCAGGCCGCCGACCCGCGCGCGTCGGTATCCGGCGACCTGCCGGACGGCACGAACCTCAGCTGGGAGCAGCCGGTGGACACCTCCACTTCGGGCGTGAAGGACGCCGTTGTCGTGGTGACCTACCCGGACGGATCCGTCGACCGCGTGCCGGCGAAGGTCATCGTGCGCACCCACACCGACCAGTACGACGCTGCGGGCCAGGACATCACCGCTGTCGAGGGCGTCGACGCGCCGCCGGCGCGCACCGCCATCGCCAACGTGGCGGAGCTGCCGGCCGATGCCGTCTACACGTGGTCGGTCGCGCCGGATACCGCTGCGACCGGCGACGTCCCGGCCGTCGTGCTGGTGACCTACCCGGACGGCACGGTGGACCGCGTCCCGGTCACCGTCCACGTTGTCGCGGCGCCGAAGACCCCGATGAACGAGCAGTACGAGCCGAAGTCCGCCGAACAGACCGTCAACGTCGGCGACAGCGTCGTGCCACGCGTTTCCGTGGGCAACGTGGACGACCTACCGGCCGGCACCCACTTCGAGTTCACCCAGCCGGTGGACACCTCCACCCCGGGCAATAAGGACGCCGAGGTGCTAGTGACCTACCCGGACGGAACGACCGACACTGTGAAGGTCACTGTTGCCGTGCGCTCCCAGGCCGACCAGTTCTCCCCGGAGGGCCAGCCGCAGAGCACCAACAACGGACAAGTGCCAGCGGCCACCAGCTCGATTGCCAACGCCTCCGAGCTGCCTGCCGGCACCACGGTGACCTGGAAGACCGAGCCGGACGTCTCCGCCCCGGGCGATAAGGACGCCGAAGTGCTTGTGACCTACCCCGACGGTTCCACTGAGACCGTGAAGGTGAAAGTCAACGTCCGCGAGCAGTCCGAGCAGTTCAACCCGGCCGGTAAGGACCAGCCCGTGAAGGAAGGCGATGCCCCTGAGGCGTCCGCGTCTATTGCCAACCCGGAGCTGCTCCCCGAGGGCACCACGATTACTTGGGAGGACGCCCCGGACACCTCTACTCCGGGCGCAAAGCAGGCCACAGTGGTGGTGACCTACCCGGACGGCACCACGGACAAGGTCAACGTCCAAGTTGCCGTCGGTTCCATGGCTGACCAGCACGACCCGGTTGGAAAGGACCAGAGTGTCACCAGCGGCGATGTGCCGCAGGCCGGAAACTCCGTGGCGGATGTGGCCGACCTTCCCGCGGGGACCACATTCGGCTGGGAAACCGCCCCGGACACCTCTACCCCGGGCGCAAAGCAGGCCACAGTGGTGGTGACCTACCCGGACGGCTCCACGGACACCGTGGACGTCACCGTTGACGTGGCGAGCCAGGCTGACACGCACGACCCGCAGGGCCAGGGTATCCAGGCCGTGGTGGACATTCCTGCGCCGAACGCCGCGGCCGCTATCGCCAACGCGTCCGACCTGCCAGCCGGCACCACCATCACCTGGGACAGCGAGCCCGACACCTCCACACCTGGCACCACTGCCGCAACTGTGGTGGTGACCTACCCGGACAAGACCGAGGACCGGGTGCCGGTGGAGGTCACCGTCATCGAGGCCCCCGCGACCCCGATGAACGAGTCCCACCAGCCAGACACCCGCCCGGTGTTTACGAAGCAGCTTGTCGGCGCCCCTTCGGCCGCCACCGCCGTCGTCAACGCCGGCACCTTCCCGCCGGGCACCCACATCGAGTGGACCACCGAGCCGGACACCTCCGTGCCCGGCGAGCAGACAGCGTCGATCACCGTGACCTACCCGGACGGCACCAAGGACGTCGTGGAGACCACCCTGACCGTGGGTGAATCGCTGTCCACCACGCACACCCCGTTCTGGAACCAGACCCACGCCCAGCCAGGTGCCAAGGTGACCCTGCCGCAGATCGGCGACCGCTCCTTGCCGGCCGGCACCACGTTCACCGTGGACAACCCGGCGTTTGTCATCGCCGACAACGGCACTGTGTACTTCACCGTGCCGGCGGACGCGAAGCCCGGCGATGTGTTCACGACCACCGTGACCATCCGCTACCCGGACGGCTCGTACGAGACGGAGGAGATCCGGGTCACCGCCGAGCTGCCCTACAACCCGGGCTACGGCGACCCCGTCACCGCCGCGCTCGGCGGTTCCGGCACGTCGCTTCTGACCTTCGAGGTCGCTCCGGATGTCTCCGAAGCGCACATCACCGCAACGCACGACCACAACGGGCTATGGCAGATCTCCGACCCGGACGCCCGCGGCAACATCACCGCAGTGGGTCCGACGCTGGAGGCGCTGGCGAAGTTGTACACCGGCAAGGAATCGGTCGCGGAGCTCGCATCGCTTTTCGACGCCTCCGCCGACGTCACCGTCACCTACCGCCCAGGTGTGCCCGCCGACGAGGACGTCACCGCCCGGTTTACTCTCGTGGCCGTCGACGGCACGCCGATGGCGCAGGTCTCCGACTGGGACGGCGACGGCGTGTCCAACGAGGACGAGGTGAACAAGGGCACCAACCCGTTCGATCCGGCGTCTGTCCCGGCCGAGCCCGCTCCGGTGCCCGAAGCGCCCACCGACGTCTACCCACCGGAGGTGACCGTCACCCCGGGCGGCACCACCGAAATCCCGGCGCCGGCACTGCCTGACGACGCCACCGTCACCCCGGCACCCAGCGTGCCCGACTGGGTCGACGTCAAACCCGACGGCAGCGTCATCATCACCCCGCCGCAAGACGTCACGCCGGGCACCTACCCCGTCGAGGTCGAAATCACCCGCCCCGACAAGGACCCGAGCAACGCGGTCATCGACGTCACCGTCACCGAGCCCGAAAAGCCCACCGACGTCTACCCACCGGAGGTGACCGTCACCCCGGGCGGCACCACCGAAATCCCGGCGCCGGCACTGCCTGACGACGCCACCGTCACCCCGGCACCCAGCGTGCCCGACTGGGTCGACGTCAAACCCGACGGCAGCGTCATCATCACCCCGCCGCAAGACGTCACGCCGGGCACCTACCCCGTCGAGGTCGAAATCACCCGCCCCGACAAGGACCCGAGCAACGCGGTCATCGACGTCACCGTCACCGAGCCCGAAAAGCCCACCGACGCCTACCCACCGGAGGTGACCGTCACCCCGGGCGGCACCACCGAAATCCCGGCGCCGGCACTGCCTGACGACGCCACCGTCACCCCGGCACCCAGCGTGCCCGACTGGGTCGACGTCAAACCCGACGGCAGCGTCATCATCACCCCGCCGCAAGACGTCACGCCGGGCACCTACCCCGTCGAGGTCGAAATCACCCGCCCCGACAAGGACCCGAGCAACGCGGTCATCGACGTCACCGTCACCGAGCCCGCTCCGGTGCCCGAAAAGCCCACCGACACGGCCCCTGCGCCGTCCGGTTCCTCGGAACTGACGGATGAGGAGCGCGGTCGCTGCATCGCCACCGGCGTCGGGTTCGGCCTGCCGCTGCTCGCGTTGATCCCGATCGCGATCGGCTCGCAGGTCAGCCTGCCGTGGGTCGATGAGTTCTCGCAGCAAGCACACTCGGCACTGCAGGACTTCAACACCCAGCTGCAGCAGAAGACGGGCCTGTACAACCCAGATGTTGCACAGCAGGTGGACAGCATCAACCGCCAGTTGCAGGCGTTCGGCCGCGAGCACGGCACGTTGATCGGCGGCGCCGGCGCGGTCGCCGTGGCAGCACTCGTTGTCACGCTGCTGTGGAAGAACTGCACCCCGGGCGAGCAGCTGAGCTCCGATTCGAGCAGCCAGAAGTAGCGGCGTTTGCTTAGTCGTTGGGGAAGATGACGGGGATACCCTCCCGCGTGGCCACCGGGCGGCCGCGCGGTGGGCCGCCTTCCACAACGACGACGATCTGGGCCCACCCTGGTACCGGCTCCACCTCATCGATGGTGTCCACCACGTGGGCGCGCAGCCCGGCCGGGTCCACGGGCGCGGGGTGCTCGGGTGCCGTGAACAGCACCAGGCAGGCGGCCGCCGCGCACACGGTGGCGCGGGGGCGGCCCGTCAAAAACCCGGCGAGCACCCACCCGTAGACCACAAGAGCGGTCAATGGGGTCGCCGAAACCGTCGCACTAGGCAGCCCCGCGCCGATCTTCGCCACCGTGTGCACCCACCACGCCAACGGCTCGACGCACCACAGCACCGGCACCTCCAGCCCGCCGGGCAAAAGCGACGCCACCGCCGCGATGAGCCCGAGCACCGTCACCGGCCCCACCACCGGTGCGACCAGCACGTTGGCACCGACCGAGACCAGCGAGACTTTGCCGGCCATCATCGCCACGATGGGCATGGTGGCCAGGTCCGCCGCCACCGCCACAGCAAGGGCGCGAACGAGGATGTCCGGCCAGCCAGTCACCGCCAGTGCGCGGTACAACAGCGGGTAGAGCGCCACGATGCCCGCCGTCGCCGCCACCGACAGGGCGAAGCCGTAGTGCACCGCGAGGTCCGAATCCACCAGCACCAACCCGATAACGGACAGGCACAGCGCGTGGATGGGCTCGGCCTGCCGGGAGGCGAGCACCGCGACCAGCCCCACCAGGCCGGACACCGAGGCGCGCAACACGCTCGGCTCCGGGCCAACCAGCCCGGCGTAGACCAGCAGGGCCACCGCCGAGGCCGCGATCCTGCCGCGCAACCCCGCCCTCAAAGCGGCCGCGGCCACCGTGGCGAAAGTGGCCACGATCGCGATATTCGCCCCGGACACGGCGGACAAATGTGACAGGCCTGTGTCGATGTACATCTGTTGTTCGGCTGGCGGTTGCAGGGAGACGTCGCCAAGCACCATGCCCGGAATGAGCCCGCGCGCACCCTCGCCCACCTGCGCCTCCACCGCCGCGGCGAAAGTCGTGCGCACGTGGTGGGCGAACGCCGCTAATCCGCGAGGCGGGCCAAGGACCTCGACGTCGCCGTTGAGCACGAACGGGTTCACGCCCGGCACGCCAGATTCTTTGGACACACCACGGCCCACCACGTGCGCGCCGGCGACCGCACCGTCGGGCAGCTCCTCGGCAAACACCGGCGTCGTCGACGGCTGGCCGGGCACCTTCACCCTCACCAGGTAGGCGCCCGACTCGGTCTGCTTCGGGGTGCCGCTGACGGTGCCCACGATCTCGGAGGCGGAGACGCTTGCGTGTTTGCGCACCGCCGCCGTGAGCGTCGCCGCCGCGCCGAGGCCCGCGGTCAGCACCGCCTGGCCATACTCGCGCGCGAGCAGGCAGCCGGCGGCGAGGACCCCGACAACAAGAAGCGCCGCCCACACCCCGAACAGGACGCAGCACGCCGCCGCGGCCCACACCGCCAGCGCTGCCGGCACCAGCCGCAGCTCCGACACCGCTACAGCCCCACCATGTCGCGCATGGCCTCGAACTTCGCGGGTCCGATGCCACGGACGTCCATGAGCTGCTCCACCGCGGTAAACGGCCCGTTGGCCTCGCGGTGGGCCACGATCGCCGCCGCGGTCGCCTCCCCCACCCCGGGCAGCGCGGTCAGCTCGGAGGCGGACGCGTTATTCAGCGACACCGTTCCAGCGTCAGGCGCGGCCGCTCCTCCGCCGCCTGCCGGGGGCGCGGCGCCGACGGCCTGGACGTGGATCTGCTGGCCGTCCACAAGCAGCTGCGCCTGGTTGTGCGCCAGTAAATCGGCGTGCGGCAGCGGCTGTGCGATCTGCAGGGCGTCGGCGATGCGGGAGCCCTCGTTCAGCGTCATCAGTCCCGGGTTGGCCACCTCCCCCACCACGGCCACGACCACCACCCCGCTGACCTCGGTCGGCGAGGCCACCTGCTCCCAGTCGACGTCCCCCTCCGACCCGCCGCCACGCAGCAGCGCCCACGCACCCACTACAACCAGCAGCGCGACCACCGCCGCGGCGGCCGGCTTCACCGGCACGGACACACGCGGCGCGGGATAGCGCACGGCCAGGAGGTCCTCTTCCCCGGTGGGCCGGGTGAGCTCCTGGAGACGGTCGATGGCGTTCATGCCCGGCACGCTAAGCCGAGAACCCCCGCACCGGAAGCCCCCACCCGCAAACCTGTGGATAACGTTGTTGCGGCGTCACCAATCAGGGCGGGTTATCCACACCTACTGGGCAGATTCCCGAGAAGAAAAGACAACCGACAGCCCAATGGCGCCGGGGCCGGTGTGGACCGCGAGGACGTCGACAAGCGGCTCGCACATCACCCGCGAGCCCTCCGGCAACTCCGCCTCAAGCGAAGATGCCAGCTGCTCGGCCGCCTCCTCGGCGTCCGCGTGCTGGATCGCCGCGAACACCGGCTGCCCCTCGGCGCGCTCCACCACCAGCTCCGTGAGCTTGGCAAACGCCTTCGACTGGGTGCGGGTCTTGCCAGCAAGCTCCAGCTTGCCGTCGTGGATGCGCAAAATCGGCTTGTTAGCCAGAAGCGCCGCGGAGAGCACCGCGGTGCCGGTAGGCAGGCGCCCGGATTTGCGCAGGTCGTCGAGCTGGTGCAGGTACACCCACGTCTCGGAGCGGGCGAGCGTCGATTTCGCCATCGCCTCGCACGCCGCCAAGTCCCCGCCTTCCTGGGCCACGGTGGCGGCGGCCATGGCGGCCGCGCCGATGGTCATGCCGGCGGCGTCCGTCTCCACCACTTTCACCGTGCCGGGAAACACCGCGGACGCCGCCACGGCCGCGGACCACGTCGACGACAGCGCCTTGGACAGGTGCAGCGCGATCACCCCGTCGTCGCCGCCGCGCTCCAGCTGGCGCGCGTAGCAGGCCGCAAGCTCCAGCGAGGACAGCCCGGAGGTGCCCCTGTCCTCGCCGCTGCCCATGACGTGCATGTCGGCGACGGTGATGTCCAGCTCGCGGACGACCTCGGGCGGCAGCCCCGCCGAGGAATCCACCACCACGCGCACTGCCATTTAGTTCAGCCCCCGGTTCCAGGCTTCGAGGAACCAGCGGATCTTCGCCGGTTCGTCCAGGCGCGGCATCGCCACCAGCCGCGCCGTGTTCGCGTTGCCCAGCCCCTTGATCGCGGGGTACTGCGTCACCACGAAGCCCAGCAGCGACGCGGTCAGCGCGGCGATGGTGCCGCCGTGGGAGACCAAAAGCACGGCGGAGTTGTCCCACTCGTCGTAGTCGCGCATCAACTCGTCCACCACGGCCTGCGCGCGCGCCGCCACCTCGAGACGGCTTTCCCCGCGCGGCGGCGCCCACGTCGCGTCGGTGCGCCACACCGCCCGCGCACCTTCGTGCTCCGTGTCCACCTCGGTGTGGGTTTTGCCCTGCCAGTCGCCGAGGTGTGTTTCGCGCAGCCGCTTATCGACGTCTACAGTCAACCCCAAATCCGCCGCCACCACGTCAGCAGTGTTTTTCGCGCGCACGAGGTCGGAGGAGATAATCTTGGAAATACCCAGGTCACGCAGCTCTTTGGCGGCGGCGTGGGCCTGGTTCACACCGCGTTCGGAGAGCACGGTGTCCAGCTGCCCCTGCATGCGGGAGGTGGCGTTGTACTCCGTTTCGCCGTGGCGCAGCAGGATCAAACGTCGTTGCATGCGCGACGCCTAGAACTCGTCGTCTGCGGCCGCCGGGCCGTCGCCGGCCAGCGGCAGGTCCTCGATGTTCTGCGCCTCGCGCAGCTCGGCCTCGTTGCCGAAGGTGGCGGGGCGCTCGTAGGGCTCCAGGCCCTCGACCTCGATGGCCGGGCAGTCCGCGTACAGGCGGTCCAGGCCGTAGAACTCGCGCTCTGCCTCGCGCTGGATGTGCACGACGAAGTTGCCGTAATCCAGCAGCACCCAGCGGTTTTCGCGGTTGCCCTCGCGGCGCTTCGGCTCCACGCCCTCATCCGTCAGGTCGTCTTCGACCTCCTGGACGATGGCGGCGACCTGGCGCTCGTTGTCGGCGGAGACGATCACGAACACGTCCGTGATGGCCATGACGTTGGTGACGTCGATAACAGCGATGTTCTTGCCAAGCTTTTCGTCGGCCGCTTTGGCGGCAATCTTGGCCCGGTCGATGGAGATCTGCGGAGCGGTCAAGTGGCAAACCCTTCGTTGGTTGGACAGACCCCGCCATTGTCCCACGACACGGCCTAAGAGTGCTACTTAGGCATAGAGGGCGTTTTTGGTGATGTACTGCACCACCCCGTCCGGCACGAGGTACCACACGGGCCGGCCCTCGGCGGCACGCTCGCGGCAGTCGGTAGACGAGATGGCCATCGCCGGGATTTCCACCAGGTGCACGCGCTCCTGGATGTCGGCCGGCAGCATGTCCTCGCGCAGGTCGTAACCGGGGCGGGTCACGCCGACGAACTCGGCGAGCTGGAACATCTCTTCCCAGTCGTGCCAGGACATGATGGAGGCCAGCGCGTCGGCGCCGGTGATGAAGTACAGCTCCTCGTCCGGGAACTGCTCGCGCAGGTCCCGCAGCGTATCGATGGTGTACGTCGGCCCGTCGCGGTCGATGTCGACGCGGGAGACGGAAAAGCGCGGGTTGGAGGCGGTGGCGATCACCGTCATCAGGTAGCGGTCTTCCGCCGGGCTGATGGTCTTGCCCGCCTTCTGCCACGGCTGGCCGGTGGGCACGAAGATGACCTCGTCCAGGTTGAACCGGTCCGCCACCTCGCTGGCGGCGACCAGGTGGCCGTGGTGGATCGGGTCGAACGTGCCGCCCATGACCCCGATGCGCCGCGCCTGCTCCAAGGAAGCTGCGTAGTGCTCCGTCATGCGCCGTTACCTCGCCGGGGGAAGCATGCGGATGTCCACGGACTCGATGAACAGCAGTCCGGCGCCGAGCACCAGCGCGAGCAGTGCGCCGACCACGCCGACGACAGCACCGATGCTGAGCTCGTCGCGCGTGTCGTCCGCCCACTTGTTGGCGCTGCTCGAGGAGCCGGCGGCGACCTCGCGCTCCTTGCACACCTGCTTGCCGTCCACCTCCACCGGGATCGGGTTGCCCTTGGCGTCCAGGATCGGGTTGCCCTTGGCGTCCACTTCCCACTCACAGGTCTTTTCCACCGTCACGCGCTGCGTGGTGTCACGCGTGATGGTCTCCGCGCCCGCAGGCGCAACTGAAAGCGCGACGGCGCAAGCGGTCGCGGCGGCGGTGGTCCGAATCAGCTGGTTCATTAGCCGTACCGTACCTGATCCACGAAGCGCCCGAACGCGTCGGAGACTTGGTTGTCCCAGCGGGAGCTCCAGCGGAAGTAGCGGGCGTGGTTGCCGCCGGTGGCGCGGGAGGCCTCCAGCGTCTGCACGGACAAGTCGCACACGGCGTCCAGCGGCAGGCAGTAGTTGACGCGGTTGCGGGTCGCCGCGGCGGTCTTGGTGTTAAACGGCAGCGCGCCGAGGATGCCACCCGCGCCGCCGCCGCGCACGCCCACGGTGGACCAGTCGCCCGGGGCGGTGTTCGGGTTGCCAAAGTAGACCACGCCGGCGAGCTGGCCGCGCCGCGCCAGTTCACGCTCGTGCTCCAGCAGAATCATCGCGCCCTGGGAGTAGCCGGACAGGATGTACTTCGGGCGGCAGCCGGTGGCGCCCTGGTAGTCGTTGATCATCTGCATCACGCCACCCCGGCCGATTTTCACCGAGTCCAGGAACTGGTTCGAGGCCCTGCGCGCCATCATGAACATCGGGTTGGCCCACTGGATGGCAAGGCCGAGCGCCTGCAGCAGCGTCGACGGCACGGCGACCTCGGGCACGTCGTACTCCGGGAACGTCGCCGGGTAGTAGCGCGGCTCCAAGCCGATGACCTCGACGTCCTTCATCAGCGAGTTGCCGCCGTGGGTGGCGGTGTAGCGGCGCTCCGCGTGCTGGAGGAAGGCGCGGATGGTCTCCGCTTCCCAGCCGTTGGAGGTCCAGGCCGCCCCGCCCGAGTAGCGCGTGGGGTAGATCTGGGTGTTTTGGCCGGAGCCGCGGGCGGCGATGACGGCGACGGCCGGGCAGCGGGTTTGCGCGTCGGCTTCCTGCACGGGCGCGACGGGGGAAACTGTGGCTGTCACGGCGGTGGCGACAGCGGTGGCGAACAGGCCGAAGCGGGCGCGCCAGGAGGAACGGGATTTTTTCACGCGGATAGACTAGCGCACCTGGCCGGTACCTTCCAGGATCCATTTGGTGGTGGTCAGCTCCGGCAGCGCCATCGGTCCGCGGGCGTGCAGTTTCTGGGTGGAGATGCCGATTTCCGCCCCCATGCCGTATTGCTCCCCGTCCGTGAAGGCGGTCGATGCGTTGAGTACGACGGCGGCGGCGTCCACGGCGTCAGCGAACCGTCGCAAAGCATGTGCGTCCTGGGCCGCAATCGCCTCGGTGTGGCCGCTGGAGTAGTGCGCGATGTGGGCGATCGCCCCCTCGACGCCGTCCACGACCGCGCTCGCGATGTCCATGCTCAGGTACTCCTCGGCGAAATCGGCCTCGGTCGCAGGCGAAACGTCCGCACCAAACGCAGCATGCTTCTCGACGTCTCCGTGCACCTCAACCCCCGCAGCCTGCAACGCTGAGACGACCGCACGCTTGTCCTCGTCCGCGAGAGCCGCGTCAATGAGCACTGTCTCGGTGGCGTTGCACACGCTGACCCGGCGCGTCTTGCCGTTGATGAGCATCGCGATCGCCTTGTCCAGATCCGCGGAGGCGTCGATGTAGAAGTGACAGTTGCCCGTGCCCGTCTCAATGGTGGGCACGGTCGCGCCGGTGACCACCGCCTCGATCAGCCGGGCGCTGCCGCGGGGGATGACAACGTCGACAAGCCCACGCGCGGTGATGAGGTCCTGGACCGACTCGTGGGAGTCGCACGGCAGCAACTGCACCGCTTCGCGCGGCAGGTCGTGTGCCGCGAGGGTGTCCTGCAGTATTTCGACGAGCTTGTTGTTCGAGTGCCGCGCCGTCTTCGATCCGCGCAACAGCGCCACGTTGCCGGATTTCAGCGCTAGGCCGAACGCGTCGACGGTGACGTTCGGACGGGCCTCGTAGACCATGCCCATCACACCGAGCGGGACGCGCACCTTCTTCATCTGGATGCCGTTGGGCAGCGTGCGGCCGGTGAGCACCTCCCCCACCGGGTCCTGCAAGCTGGCCACCTGGCGCAGGCCGCCGGCGATGCCCTCGATGCGGTCCTGGTCGAGTGCAAGCCGGTCCAGCACCGACTCCGCCAGGCCATTTTGGCGGCCGGTTTCAAGGTCGCGGGCGTTGGCGTCGAGGATCTCCCCGGCGCGCTCCGTCAGCGCAGCGGCGGCCGCGAGCAGCACCGCGTCCTTCGCCGGGGTCGGCAGCGCGGCGATTATCGGCGCTACCTCCTTCGCGCGGCGCGCCTTCGCGAGCACCTCCTCGCGCTCGGCCTGTCGTTGCTGGTCAGTCTGCTGCGCACTCATGCGGCAATCCTAGCGCTAGACGATTACCAAAACCCTTGACACCGGCGCGAGGGTGGCCCACTATTTCGGTATGACCGATTTGCAGCTCTTCAACGTCCCGGAAAAGCTGGTGCGCGCTCTTGAAGCGCAGGCCCAGCTGCGGAACACCTCCGTGTCCGACGTTGCTGTTGACGAGCTGACATTCGCGCTCAACCGCCGCAAGCGTTCCGCGGCTCTGGCTCGTCTCGCCAATCTTCCCCGGGTGAGCACGAAGGGCGAGTCCATTGCCGAAGCTGTTCGCGCTGAACGGGATGCCAGGGCATGATTCTGGATACGTCCGCGGCAATCGAACTATTGCTACGTACTGAAAAGGGCGACCAAGTACTCGAGCTGATCTCTGCCGAAGACGCAGAAATCCACGCACCTCACCTACTGGTAACTGAAGTCGTGCAGGTAATGAGAAGACAGGTGCGTTCCAACGTTTTGGACGTGAGTAGAGCGGCCGAGTCTTTATCGATCTTGAGCGAGCTGGGTATCCAATTTCACGGACACCTTCCGCTCATGGCTCGAACCTGGCAGCTCCGCGAGAACGTTTCCGCTTACGACGCCACTTTCATAGCGCTTGCCGAAACGCTTAATCAGCCGCTCGTCACCGCAGATGCCCGCCTCGGTAACGCACCTGGATTCGGGGCTACCATACTGGTCATTTAGTACCCGGCGTCGACGTCGACCTCTGTGGCCATCTTCTCGCCCGCGGCGTAAAGCTCCCAGTTCTTCGCGGCCAGGCCGCCGATGCGGCGCTCCATGAACCGCGGGATGTTGGCCACGTGCGGGGTGATGACGCAGTTGTCCAGGCCCCACAGCTCGTGGTCGGCGGGCAGTGGCTCGGGCTCTGTGACATCGAGGCCGGCGCCGCGCAGGTGGCCGTCGGCAAGCGCTTGCGTGAGCGCCTGCGTATCGACGAGCGGCCCGCGCCCCACATTGACGACGACCGCAGTGTCCTTCATCTGCTCAATCCGCTGCGCATTCACCATATGGCGGGTTTCCTCCGTCAGCGGGGTGAGCAACACAAAGTAGTCATGATCTGCCCAGATCTCGCCAGCGTCCTTCATGGCAACGGAACGGTCCGCGCCGTCCACCGGGTTGCCCGAGCGGTTCACCGCAGTGATCTCCATGCCGAAGGGCTGAAGGAATCGGATCAGCGTCTTGCCGATGCCTCCGGCGCCGATGATCGCGAGCTTCTTGTTGTCGAAGAGGTACTCCTTCTCCTTGAACAGCTGCGTGTTGTTCCACTCGCGATCTACCGCTTTCATACGGTGCTCTACTGCCAGTAGGAGGGCGAGGGTGGATTCGGCGACGGTGTCGTCGTAAAGCCCACCCGCATTAGCAAAGCGCACGCCATTGGCCGCATGCTTGGACAGAATGCCGGCCTCCAGCAAACCTTCAATGCCGGCGTACTGGATCTGCACAACCTTCACGCTGTCCGGCAGCTCATCCGGGAAATCCTTCGGACCGCCACCGAACAACACGAGGTCCGGGTTGTCCTCAAGGGCGACGTGTTGATGTCCCTTCGCCTCCAGCGCAGCGATGGGTTCGTTTTTAGGCTTTGGCAAATACGTGAACTTCATGCCTACCCAGAGTATGGAAAAACTCGACCTCCGACCCCGGCATTCACACCCCGGCATTCACACCATTTAAGTGTCCAAGACCGCACCGGTGCCGCCCCTGGGAAACTGACAAACGAGTCCCGCGAACGTGCCAACGGACTCTTGAAACGTCTTCGTCAATTCGACGTGGTCATCGACTGCGACCCGTCCTCCCCACCCATCGTGGGCCTCACGAGCCTTCCGGGCTTCACCCACCTGCCACGCACAGTAGAAGACAAGAACTTCGTCATGAAGATCAAACCCGAAACTCGCATCACTCCGCTGGGTGACAAGATCTGGCGCATGGTCCTTCGGAGATAATCGACTCCATGCGTTCTCTCATCCTGAGACTTCTCGCCATTTTGCTCGCAATCGTATTTGCAGCCGGTGCGGCAGACCTTGTAATTGCCAAACGTGCGGGATTATCCCCGATTGACAGGCGGGCTCTCGAGGAGTTCCAAACACTCGCCGACACCCCGCAACTGTGGCGCGACGTCGACGTAGTGTCACACCCGTTCGTCCTCATGAGCAAAGACTCCGGATTCAGCTATCTCGTCACAAACGAGCCAGTATCGTCGCCGTTTGCCGAGCCGATTCCTGCACCGGCGGCAGAAGGTTTCCACGTATACCGGCTTGCACGCCTTTACCCGCAGCTGCTGCCAACATGGTTGCTCGGTGGCAACTTCACCACTATCGGTCACCCCAAACGAGTGCTCGGTCAGGATTCCTATTACGTGAAGTTCGGCGAGCACAGCTTCGACGTTCCAAACTCTTCTGAGCACTTCATCACTTTCCTCGCACACGAGGCTTTCCATTTCTACGGGCAGGAGAACTGGAGCATGGATCCGGGTCCGCTTGGTCAGCCAGATCTTGCTTTGCTGGAAGAAGAGCTCGTGCTTTTCGACGAAATACGCGCCGAAACCAGCCCAAGCCGCCTCAGAGACTTAGCCCACGGGCTGTTGGCTATTGAGATGCGCCGACTCGCTGCCGACCCGGAGTACGTCGCCGCTGAACGCTGGAAGGCAACGATCGAAGGCACAGCAACATACGTTGGGATCAAAGCTTTGGAAATAAAGGCCCTTACACTATCGTGTCGCAGTGGACGGATAAAAATGGAAAGCTGGTTTACTTTCGGGAAAAGGCTCGGGCGAAAAACCAGAACAAACACGGTCTATCCATTCGTGCTTCACAAGCTTCAACAAAATATGCGCCAAAAATTAAGCGCTCCGGCGACCGCTATGAATATCGCCTGCCCATGGATCATATTTCCTGCTCAGGTTGGGGACCTTTTAAGAAGTGCCGGAAAGTTGAAACCACAGACATATTAACGGTGGTTGGTTTCAACAAGATAAGGGACGGCAAACCTTACGGAGTTGTAACCACTCACTGCCTTGGCTACCAAGGCCGTTGCCCGCAATGGATTATCAATTCACCGCAGATTAAATAGCAAATGTACAAAACGATGCCTCAATCGTGGGCCACGGAGCTCGCTGGGGAAGACATTTCCGGGAAAGATATGTCCAACTATGACCTGACGGATATCAATCTCGAAGGAAGCATATGCAAAGGATGCTCGTTTCGCGGCTCCATGGTGGCATGGGCTAACTTGAAATCGGCAGATTTCACCGACGCAGATTTTACGAACGCAATTCTTAGCGAGTCAGACCTTCGTGGAGCGACATTAACGCGCGCGAATTTTACGAACGCATATCTGGTACCTGTTACCGCCAGTCCAAGGCAATTCTCTGAATGTACAGGTTTGGATGCAAGTAATGCGATACTTTATAGCCCCTGATTGCGCCTACACGAATTCCGTTCAAGCCCTACGGTGTATCGGGTGTTGAAAAACGCATAGATACGGCGCGGCGTGCGGGTGAATATACGCCCCACGGTGATTGCTGTATGGCAGGCTATATGCTTAGGCATATGGCACGACATACGCTAAAGCATATGTTATAGCGTATGTTCACCGAAACGTGGCTTTACCTGTTGGTTCTTTCATTGAGGCGGGCTCCGAAAATGCCAGTCCACAGGGCGAGTAGTCCCAGCGACGCAATAAGTGCGGTAAGAATTAGCGGCAGCTCTGCGAGGTTGAAGATGAGATAAGCGCCCAGGATCATTGCCACGCTGGTTCCGCCTCCAATCGCGGCGACTCGCATACGGTCTTGGGGCTGTTCGCGGCGGATGGTCTGGACGGCCAAGACGGTGGCACACACCAGCGCAGCCAAGACAATAACTATGTACAGTCCTCTTCTCCTTTCGGTGCTGGCGCTTATCCTATCGGGAGGGTGTGCACGGTCTGCGTGCTGCATTTCCTCAGAATCAGGGTGTTACGCGGTCGTATCTAGTAACACCGTGGTGAGTATCGAGTAACGCATTGGTGAGCATCCAGTAACAGTCCGGGGGAGGATTCTGGTGACCGCGTGACTTCAGGGCACGCGGCGTTACCAGAGGAGTCTGATTGTGACTGACTACCGGGCGGTAATGGATCAAGTGCTCAAAGGCTGGTCTGTCCGCCAAATCTGTTCGAGTCTGCGGTGCTCGCACACCACGGTGCAAAAAGCACGCGATGCGCTGGTGGAACACAACATCACAACCCGTGAGCAACTTCGTGGGGTTGCGGATCATGAGCTGGTGGACTGGTTCGTCGACGGGCGCAGCCATGCTCAGGGCGATTTCGTCCCGATCGATTTCGACGCTGTCGCCAAGGCACGCACCGGGCGCAACAAGGTGACCCTGCAGGTACTGTGGGGCCGCTACACCGCACAGCCTGCGGACCCAGGCCAGCGGTATTACAGCTACGAGCGGTTTCGCCAGCTTGTGGCCCAACACGTTGATGCAGCTGGGCTGACCGCCAGGATCACCCATGCCCCAGGCCATACGATGCAGGTGGACTGGGCAGGCACAAAGATGCGGCTGTGTGACCCCACCGGCGGGCAAGGATCGAAGGTCAGTATCTTTGTCGCCTCGCTGCCGTATTCAGGCATGGTGTTCGCCTGCGCGTGCGCGGATGAGCGCCAGGACGCATGGCTTGCAGCTCATATCCGCGCGTTTGAGTACTTCGGCGGGGTTGCCGAGGTCATCGTGCCAGATAACGCCTCGACAGCCTCGAACGCGATTAGTGCCGCGGACAAAAATCGTCGGGTCAACTCCACCTACGAGGAGTTTTTGGAGCACTACAACACCGCCGCATTGCCGGCTCGGGCGAAACGACCCAAAGACAAGGCCAGCGTCGAAGCCGCAGTCAAGATCGTCACCCAAAACGTCATCCACGCACTCGATGGCCACCAGTGCGTCGGGATAGACGAGCTCAACGCGAAAATCACCGCCCTGGTCGATGGGATCAACGCTGCCACGCCGTTTCGCGGCAATGCGACGAGCAGACGCGCATTGTTTGATCAGTTCGAACGCGACGTGCTCACCGCGCTGCCTGCAACACCGTGGCAGCGCACCGAATGGAAACGCGCCAAAGTCGCACCCAATTTCCACATCAGAGTGCACAACGCGCATTACTCGGTACCGCACCAGCTGGTGGGCCGCACCGTGGATGTGCGCATCACCGGTGACAGTCTCGCCGTCTTCGACGCCGGGCAGCGTGTGGCCAGACACCAACTCGCGCGTGCCCGCGGGGTGTATGTCACCGACACCGACCACATACCGGCGAACCTGGGTGATACCCGTGGGTTGTGGACAAGTGAGTACTTCCTGCGCGAAGCCTCCAAGATCGGGCCGGCCACACGCCAGGTGATTGCCGAGCTCATCGAAGCTAAAGCGATCCCTGCCCAGGCGTACCAAGCGTGCCGCAACGTGCTCAACATGGGCAAACACGCCAACAAGCCAATCCTCGAAGATGCCTGCAGACGTTTGGTGTCCACCGACGGCAGAAGGCGTGCTGTGTCGTATACCGCGGTGAAAAACATGATGGCCGCCGTGCGCAAAGACACCTCCACACGACCTACAGGTGCTGACCTGCCAATCGATCAATTAACCGGCAGACCCGCTGACGGTGCGCCTGCCCCGTCAGCGCGTGACACCCGCGGCGCCTACCTCGGTGGTGCTGCCCAGTTCAGCCTCGAAAACCTCACCAAGAAAGGATCTGCATAACCCATGCCCCACCCGCAACCAGCATCATCATCCGCCCGCTTCCTCGACGAATCAGTCCTGCCGATCTTTACCGATCTACGCATGACCGCCTTCGGACAAAGCGTCATCGACATCGCCGCCGATCCCGCATTCGACGACTGGAGCTTCTCCGACAAAGTGCTCTACGCACTCGATAAAGAGGTAGCGGCCAAGCGTGAGAGGCGAGTCAACAAACTGCTCAAAGCATCCCGATCGCCAAATCCCGATGCTTGTATCGAAGACATCACCTACACGCCCGGCCGCACCATCAACAAAGAGCAAATCACCCGACTCGCTCACTGCCAATGGTGCCAAAGCGCACAAAACATTGTCATCCTGGGCAAATCCTCCGTCGGCAAAACCTACCTCGCCCAAGCACTACTCACCGCGGCGTGCAGAAATGACTACTCCGCACGCTTCTTCCGCACCGACACACTCGCCAACCACCTCGCCGTGCTCAAACACGACGACCCAGCCCGCATCACGTTCCTCGAAGACCTACACAACACAGACGTGTTAGTCCTCGACGACTTCCTCACCACCCCAATCGATGCCGCCACCGCACACCAACTGCTCAATATCCTCGCAGAACGCGAACCCCGCGGATCGACCATCGTGACATCCCAGTTCACACCCGACGAGTGGTACAAATCCATCCCCGACGCCGTCATCGCCGAGTCAATACTCAACCGACTCGTCGCCGGCGCCGAAATCATCACACTCGAAGGCACCAACATGCGACTGACCCAATAACCCCCGCTACCAACCTAAACGCCCGGGTGTTACTCGATACTCACCCGGGCGTTACCCGAAACTCACCACACCGTTACTAAACACGTGGTCTAAACATCAGGGTGTGTTAGTGTTACCTCCCGTAAGATCCTGATGCGCGAAACGCACAGTCTCAGTAGGAAGTCTGAGCGATAGCACTAGCCAGTTCTATCCGTCGCTTTAGCTCTTGCGCTCATTAGAGCTAAGGAATCCAGCGTCGTCAGGTCCGCTTTAGCGTACCTGGAGACAACTTTGCCTGCTCAATTCACCCTTTTTCACGATGGTCAGTTTTGGTGCGGAGTCTACGAGACTTCCAGTAACAACCAACTCCGCGCCGTCCGAGTAGTTTTCGGCCCAGAGCCTAATAACGCCGAACTTTATGAGTGGCTGCTCGTCAATGGTTCTTCCCTAGTCAAACGGGCCCATCGTTCCGTACCTATACCTGGCGCTATTGAAGAGCCACAGCGAGGAAATCCCAAACGCCTGCAGCGGAAAGTCAATAAAGAGCAACGCAAGACCTCAGGGGTGTCCTCGAAAGCCCAAGAAGCAACAAAATTAAATTTTGAATTAGCTAACGCAAACAAAAAGAAAGCTTCTCGGATCGCTCGGCGCGAGAAAGCGCAACGGAAATTTCAGATCCGTGCCGCTAAAAAGAAGGCCAAACATAAAGGCAAGTAGTCGAAGGCGTCAAAGCGAAGTTGCCATACAGCGAGAGCAAAGCTGTGTAGGCGTGAGTCAACTTATGCGCACGTACGCTCCCCGCTATATGCCTACAAGGACAAAGGGTGCCCCTAGCCTAGTGAGGGACGCGTCAACTCGGAAGATTTACATCGTTTGAGCTTGGCGTTTCCCTCCTTCCGAAGCCGTCGGATACGACTTCGGACCTATGTACTTCGACAACACCGCACACGCGCCGTTTTCAGAAATAGTGCCGTTCTACCAGTCAGGGCAGCTCGACGAAGGCTTTCTCGCCGGCCGGATGCCATACGAAACAGGAGCGCAACTCGCACTACTCCTCGATGCGCTGGACCCTGCCCAAAACTGGCAGTACTACCTCAATGGTCAAAGCCCGAATGAGAAGCGAACACTCATCGACGCCCTTGAACACACCCTCCAGGTGCACTGAAACTTCACTTACGGCTACCCCCTACAACCTGGAGGCGTAGTTGCTCAGGTAGTCGGCGTGGACGACTGGGCGGCGTTGGTGTTCGGGCAGCTCGTCGGAGTGGCGGCCGCACATCGTGGCAAGCTCCGCGGCGTCGTACGCCACTTCCCCGCGACCAATAGCTTCGGAGTCCGGCCCAAGGATCTCCACAATGTCGCCTGCATGGAACTCGCCTTGGATCCCGGTAATCCCCACTGCGAGCAGGCTCGTGCCGCCGCGGGTCACGGCCTCGACGGCGCCCTTGTCCAAGCGCAGCACGCCCTCAGCGTCCGCTGCGTAGAGGGCCCAAAACTTCCAGGCGTTGAGTTTGCTCTCCGGACGAGTGTGGAACACGGTGCCCACCTGCGCGTTTTCGAGCGCGTCCTCGATCTTCTCCGTGGCGGTAAGCAGCACCGGCACGCCGCCGCGGGTGGCTAGGCGCGCGGCCGAGACCTTCGCCGCCATGCCGCCGGTGCCGAACACACCCCCGTCGCCGGCTTCGACGTCGGTGAGGTCGTTGCCGGAGCGGACTTCGTCGAGAAGCTTCGCCCCTGGATCGGACGGGTTTTTGTCGTAGAGGCCGTCCACATCCGACAGCAGCACCAGCGCATCCGCCGACACAAGGGTGGCCACGATGGCGGAGAGGCGGTCGTTGTCGCCGAAGCGCATCTCGGAGGTGGCCACCGTGTCGTTCTCGTTGACAATCGGCACCGCCCCCATCTGCCGCAGCCGGTCGATGGTGCGCTGCGCGTTGCGGGCGCGCTCGCGGGACCCGGCGTCGCTTTGTGTGAGCAGCACCTGGCCGATCGTGCGGCCGTAGCGCGCAAACGAGGCACCCCACACCTGCGCGAGGTGGATCTGCCCCACCGACGCGGCCGCCTGCTTGGTGGCCAGATCGCGCGGGCGTGCCTTCAGCCCCAGCGGCCCCATGCCCGCCGCGATGGCGCCCGAGGAAACCACGACCACTTCGGAACCGCGCACGATGCGGTGTTCAATAGCGTCCACGATGCGGTCGATCTTCGCCGGATCCAGCTCGCCTGCGGCATTGACCAGGGAACTCGTGCCTAGCTTGACCACAATGCGGCGGGCGGAGGCGATCGTTTGGCGAAGCGTTGTCATACGCGGAAAGTCTACGCCTGTGGCTAACCCGCGGCCCTAGCCCTGCCAGCGCTCGCGGTCGGCTTCTTCGCCGGTGCCGTAGTCGTACTCGTCGATAAGCCCACGGCGGGCCTGCGACGCACGCTTGCGCTCCGCCGCGGAAGTGCGGTCCGTGCCGCCCAGGCGCGCGTCCTGGCCGCGGCCGGCAAGCGTCGGGTCGCCGCCGATGGACGGTTCCCAGTCGAACGAGATCTCGCCGATGGTCACCGTGTCGCCCTCGTGGGCGCCGGCCTTGCGAAGCATGTCTTCCACGCCTGCCTTGTTCAGGCGGTCCGACAGGTAGCCGACGGCCTCGTCGTTTTCGAAGTCCGTCTGGCGCACCCAACGCTCCACCTTCTCGCCGGTGACCAGCCACCCTTCCGGGTACATGGGGTCGCGCACGACCTCCACGCCCCCATCGTCGTGGCGGCGGCCGATGAGTTTGGGGCGGATGACCTGTGGCTCGTCGATAGGCATCGTGCGCCGCTGCTTGCGAGTGCGTTTGACGATGTCCCACAGCGCCCACTTCAGCTCGTCCAGGCCTTCGCGGGTGGCGGTGGAGATCATGTACACCGGCCAGCCGAACTTCTCCTCGATGTCCGCGCGCAGGAACTCAGCGAGCTCCTTCGCCTCCGGGATGTCCATCTTGTTCAGCACCACCAGACGGGGACGCTCGCGCAGGTCGCCAAGGCCGGAGTCCATGTCCAGGGCGTCGGCGTAGGTGTCCAGCTCATGCTCGAGGGCCTCGATGTCGGAGATCGGGTCGCGGCCCGGCTCCATCGTCGCCACATCAACGATGTGCGCGAGCACCGCGGTGCGCTCAATGTGGCGCAGGAAATCCAGGCCGAGGCCTTTGCCTTCGCTCGCGCCCGGGATCAGGCCGGGCACATCCGCGATGGTGAACGTGTCGTGGCCGACGTTGACCACGCCCAGGTTCGGCGCAAGCGTGGTGAACGGGTAGTCCGCGATCTTCGGCTTCGCGGCAGAAACCACGGAAATGAGGGACGACTTGCCTGCCGACGGGAACCCGACCAGGCCCACATCCGCCATCGACTTCAGCTCCAGGATCAGGTCGTGCGCCTCCCCCGGCTCGCCTTTCAGCGCGAAACCGGGGGCTTTGCGCTTCGCCGTCGCCAAGGCGGCGTTGCCCAGGCCGCCGAAGCCGCCCTCGGCCGCGATGAAGCGGGTGCCCGGGACGGTGAGATCCGCGAGCACCTCGCCGTCCTCGCTGCGCACCACCGTGCCCACCGGCACCTCCAGCACGAGATCTTCGCCGCGGGCGCCGTTGCGCCAGTCGCCGGCGCCGTTCGCGCCGCGCTGCGACTTGATGTGCGGGCGGTACTGGAAGTCCAGCAGGGTGTGGACCTGGGTGGACACCTCAAGCACGATGTCGCCGCCGTGCCCGCCGTTGCCGCCGTCCGGGCCACCGAGCGGTTTGAACTTCTCGCGGTGGACGGACGCGCAGCCGTGGCCGCCGTCGCCTGCTTGCAGGTGCAGGGTTGCGCGATCAACGAATTGGGCCATGGTGGGTTTTCCCGCCTTTCTTTAGGACACGGACGATGATATGCAAAAAGCGCCGTCGGCCCGAATGGACCGGCGGCGCCTACGCTTCGCGGTTACGCGGTGGCGGTTGCCTCTTCGGCGGTGCCTTCGTCGACAACGCCTGCTGCCTCGGCCTGCTCGAGGACCTCGGAAGCGACGCCCTGGCCGTCGGCCGGGACGATGTTGACGATGCGGCGCTTACGCTTGATGCCGAACTGGACGGAGCCTGCGGTCAGTGCGAACAGCGTGTCGTCGCCACCGCGGCCGACGTTGTCGCCCGGGTGGAACTTGGTGCCGCGCTGACGGACGAGGATCTCGCCGGCCTTGACCTGCTGGCCACCGAAGCGCTTCACACCGAGGCGCTTGGACTCAGAGTCACGACCGTTCGAGGAGCTGGATGCACCCTTCTTGTGTGCCATTGTTCAAATTCTCCTATGTGTTTACTTGATGCCGGTGATCTTGACGGTGGTCTGCTGCTGGCGGTGGCCCTGGCGAACCTTGTAGCCGGTCTTGTTCTTGTACTTCAGAATGTCGACCTTCTTGCCCTTGCCGTGCTCGACGATCTCTGCGGTCACGTTGACCTTGGACAGTGCGTCTGCGCCGGAGGTGACGTCTGCGCCATCTACGAGAAGGATCGGGGTGAGTTCGACCTTGTCGCCTGCTTCACCCTCAAGCTTCTCGACCTTGACGAGGTCGCCCTCGGCAACCTTGTACTGCTTGCCGCCGGTCTTGACGATCGCGTACATAGAGGGTTACCCCTTATCTCTACTCGCCCGCCCCCTGCATGCTCGGAGGCGGAAATGGAACAGTTTGAGCGTTTCGGGGCCGATGGTGAGCCTGCCGTGCCCGCATGCGTAGGCAACGAGGCGGCACGCCCCGAAACAGCGACTCGGCAAGACTACACCGGCACCTTGCGCTTTACCAAACCGCGTTAGCTGCTGCGGCGTGTGGCGCGCCTGCGTCCGCGCCGCGGAGAAGCCTTTGCTTCTCGACGGCGCTCCGCCTGCCCCTCTTCCTTCTTCGGCCTTTCCTTCTCGGCCGCGCGGGCGTTGGCGGCTGCGGCGGACGTGGCGTTGGACTTGCGCACCGCGCGGCGGCGGCCCCGGCGGCCCGCCGCCGGCTTCTCCTTTTCTGCCGGCTCAACCTTCTTGGCATCCGAGTCGGCTGCTGCTGCGGTGGTCTCCTCGGCGGCATCCGGGTAGTCCTCGCGGCGCGGGCGGTGATCCGAACGGGAGTTGCCGCGGGTGCGGCGCTTGCGGCGCGGCGAGTTGTCGAACTCGTCCACCGCCTCCTCGAAGCTCTGCTGCGGGGTGTCCTGCGTGTCCGCCGGGCGCTCGTCGCGCTGCTCCTGCGCGTCCATTTGGTCCGTCCGGTCCGTCTGGGGGCCGCGCCCACGGTTGCCTCCGCGGCGGCCGCGGCGGCGCGAGGAACGGCGGCGCGGCTCGGAGCTGTCGTTGTCGACGTCGGAATCCGCAGCGTCAGCGGAGTCGCTGTCGTCGCTGAAGATCGAGTTGAGCAGGTTGTCCATCTCGTCTTCGTTGAGTTGCTTGCGCTTGGAGCGGCGCGAACCGCGCGACGGCTGCTCGTCGCGGCCCGAGTCTCGCCCGGTGTCGTGCTCCGCCTCGGCGGGCTTGTTGCGGCCGCGGGAGGAGCGGTGCTCGTCGTCACGCGAACGGCGCTTGGAGCGTTCTTCGCGCCCGCGCTCGGAGTAGGGGTCGTGCTCGACGGGGTCGTCGGAGACGATGATGCCGCGGCCGCCGCAGCACTCGCACTCGGTGGAGAAGGTCTCCAGCAGGCCGTTGCCCAGGCGCTTGCGTGTCATCTGCACCAGGCCCAGGGAGGTGACCTCGGAGACCTGGTGGCGGGTGCGGTCGCGGCCGAGCGCCTCGTTCAGGCGGCGCAGCACGAGCTCCTGGTTTTCGGGCAGGATCATGTCGATGAAGTCGATGATGATCATGCCGCCGATGTCGCGCAGGCGGATCTGGCGCACGATCTCCTCGGCGGCCTCCAGGTTGTTGGAGGTGACCGTCTCCTCCAGCGAGCCGCCGGAGCCGGTGAATTTGCCGGTGTTGACGTCGATGACGGTCATGGCTTCGGTGCGGTCGATAACCAGGGTGCCGCCGGACGGCAGCCACACGGTGCGCGACAGCGCCTTCTGCAGCTGCTCGTCGATGCGGTGGACCTCGAAGGCGTCCTTGCCGTCGTGCTTCGAGCGGTCGAACTTCTCCAGGCGGTCCAGCAGGTCCGGGGCGACGGACTGCACGTAGGCGTGGACGGTGTTCCACGGCTTGCGCCCGTCGACGATGAGCGACGTAAAGTCCTCGTTGAACAGGTCGCGCACGACCTTGACCAGGATGTTCGGCTCCTCGTAGAGGGTGACCGGCTTCGCGCCCTTGGAGCTTTTCTCCTTTTCCGCCTGGTTCTGGATGGCGGTCCACTGGTTGTGCAGGCGATTCACGTCAGCCGCGATGGCCTCTTCCGGCACGTTCTCGGCTGCAGTGCGGATGATCGCCCCGCCCTTGCCGGGCACGACGTTGTTCAGGATCTCCTTCAGGCGCTTGCGCTCCGGCGCCGGCAGTTTGCGGGAGATGCCCGCGCTGCGGCCGCCCGGCACGTACACCAGGTAGCGGCCGGCCAGCGAGATCTGGGTGGTCAGGCGCGCGCCCTTGTGGCCGACTGGGTCCTTGGTCACCTGCACCAGCACCTGGTCGCCGGATTTCAGCGCCTGCTCGATGCGGCGCGAACGCCCGCCCAGCCCGGCGGATTTCCAGTCCACCTCGGAGGCGTAGAGCACGCCGTTGCGGCCCTGCCCAATGTCGATGAACGCGGCCTCCATGCTGGACAGCACGTTCTGCACGCGACCGAGGTAGATGTTGCCGATCATGGAGGACTGGCTTTCGGCGGTGACAAAGTGCTCCACCAGCAGCCCGTCCTCGAGCACGCCGACCTGGGTGATCTTGCCGTGGCCGTCGTGGCGGTCGCGCTCGCGCACCACCATGTGACGCTCCACGGACTCGCGGCGCGCCAAAAACTCCGCCTGGCTGACAATGCGGGAGCGTTTGCGCTGCTCCTCACGCTTCTCGGTGCGGCGGCGGCGCTGCGCCTCTAGGCGCGAGGAGCCCTTGATCGCCTTCGGCTCTTCGATGACTTCGGGCTCTTGCTTATCGACGTCCTCCGGCGAAGCCTCGTCGTCAGGCTTGGGCTCCTTCTCCTCGCTCGGGGCAGCCTGGCGGGTGGCGCGGCGGCGCTTGCGCTCCGGGGCCTTGAAGACGGGTGCGCGGTTGGTGGTCTCCTCCGGCACGGGGGTGATCTCCGGCTCAACGTCGGTCAGCGGGCCCTCGCGCAGGTCCGCCTCGACCTTTTCCTCGATCTGGTGGATCTCGTTTTCCACGTCCTTGCGCACGCGCTGGCGGATCTTCTCATCCGCGGCATCGTCGGTGGTCTCGTCGTCGGTGGTGTCGGTGGCGGCGGCGTTCGCGAGGGCGTCGAGAAGCTGCTCGCTCTCAGCGCGCGTCAGCGTGGACTGCGCAACCTTGACCACGCCGAGCTCCGACAGCGCGACGACGAGCTCTTTCGACGGCACGCCGAGGGCCTTCGCCAGGGCGAACACGCGGGTTTTCTCCGCCAGCTGGGAGCGGTCGAACTCGGCGTAAATGTTTTTGTGACCAGCCAATGTGCGTCACTCTCCAATTTTGCTCAGCCGCAACCCGCCGGGGTGGGCCGGGCGCTGGCAAAACGGTGCCGAAGCGGCCGCGCGGCGAACCCCACGGTGCGGTACATGTGAAAGTTTCCTAGCGTCGCGTCGCGGCGCTTGCGCTCCCCATTGTGGCACAGCGGGGCAGTGTTTACTTCTCGGCCAGTCGCAGAAGGTCGGCCACCGCGGCCACGGGGGCGTTCTCGTGGGATTCAGTCAGTGCGGTGCCCACCACGATCTGCAGCACACGCGCGGCGTTGAAATCCACGCCGGCGCGCTGCAGCAGCTGGGAGATGAGCTCCTTCAGTTCGCTGAGGGTGCGGCCGACAAAGTCGCCGACCTCGCCGGTTTCGCGCTGCGCCTCCACAAACGCTGAGATCACGGCGCGCGCCCGCTCCGGCTGGCCGCACGTCACCACCGCGACGGCCGCCTCCGCCAGGTTCACAGGGTCTGTCAACGCCTCACCCTCGGCGGTTGCGCGTTCGAACGCGTCACGGCGGCCCTGCTCCAGCCGTTCGAAGCAGGTAGCCACAAGTTTGTCGCGCGTGGAGTAGTAGTAGCCGATGGATCCCACCGGCACCGACGCCGCCGCAGCGACCTGGCGGTGCGTCACCCCTTTGAGTCCCTCCGAAAGCAGCAGACCGATCGCCGCATCCAGGATCGCAGAGCGCTTCTCCACCGCTCGTGCCTGTTCGCTGCGAGATGCCACCACCATCTCCCTTTCTCACTATGCGGATTACATGCGACTCTATTTATACAACAATTGATCCCGCGTGATTTTAATTCCCCCCGCCCAAGGCGTGAAAAACACCGCAGCCGGGTGGCTGCGGTGTTGGCTACGTGCACTTAGAGGTTCGGGAACCAAATGCCGATCTCGCGCTCGGCGGACTCCGGCGAGTCGGAACCGTGGACGACGTTCTCCGCCACGGACAGCGCGAAGTCGCCGCGGATGGTGCCCGGGGTGGCCTTGGCAACCGGGTCGGTGCCGCCGGCCAGCTGGCGCCACGCCTCGATGGCGCGCTCGCCCTCGACGATGCCGGCGACCAGCGGAGCGGAGGTGATGAAGTCCACCAACTCGCCGAAGAACGGCTTGTCCTTGTGCTCTGCGTAGTGCTTCTCAGCGGTCTCGCGGTCTGCGGTGCGCAGGTCCAGCTCCACCAGCTTCAGGCCCTTGCGCTCGATGCGGGAGATGATGTCGCCGACGTGGCCGTTTGCAACACCGTCGGGCTTGATCAGGATCAGAGTACGTTCAGTCATAGCCCAAAATCTTACCCCAAAGTCGTATTTACGCCTCGCGCACGATGCGCGCCGCGTCTTCCGGCGTGGTGTTGCGGAACCACAGCTGCACCTGCTGCACCGCTAGCTGGAAGTTGCCCTCCGCCTTCATGCGGTTGACGGTGGCGCGCTGCTCGTCGTCAAGCTCGGGCGCAATCTCCTCGCGGCGCGTGTATTGCTCGTAAAACCCGAGCACCAAAAACAGCCCGGCGGCGATGATCGCCGCGGTGCCCACCCACCCGGGCAGGGTGGTGTAGACGGCCACCACCGCGACGATGGAGAACACGGCGGCCAGGGCGAAACTCACGATGCGCATGGGCCATACCGTAGCCTTGATGCCCATGGTGCACAGCTCTCCCCTGCCGGATGTCGCGCTGCCTGATGTTTCGCTCGATCGCCTGGTCCCGCGCAGCGGCCTGCCCGCCGTCACGGAGTACGACACCGGCCGCACCGTCACCTACGACGAGCTGGGCGCACTCGCGGACGCCGCCGCCACCCGCCTGCGTCGCCGCGGCGTGGGGCCGGGAAGCGTCGTTGAGCTGCGCCTGCCCAACTCCATCGACTTCGCGGTCGCCCTGCTCGCCGTTTCGCGCACGGGGGCGGCGGCCTGCCTTGTGGGGCATTCGCTTATCGACGCCGAAGCGTCCCGCCTTGCCACCCTCGCCGGCACCACCCACCGTGTCGAGCCGGGCGATCTCGCCGCCGGCCCTGCCGACGACTTCGCGCCCGCCGACCCGGACTCGGTGGCCGCCATCCCGTTTTCCTCCGGCACCACCGGCCTGCCCAAGGGAGTGGAGCTGACGCATCACTCGATTACCGCCAACGCGGTGCAATTCAACGCGGCGCTGGCCGCCAGCGGCATCGGCGCGGGCACCCGCGTGGCCGCTCCCCTGCCGTTTTCCCACATCTACGGGCTGAACACGCTGCTGCTGTCGTCGCTGGCCGCGGGCCGGCACGTGTTCACCGCCGCGCGCTTCGACCTCGCCGAGTTCGCGCGCGCCCACCGCGAGTACGCCATCGAGCTGAGCTTCATCGCTCCGCCGATCGCGCTGGCGCTGGCGAACTCGCCTGCCATCGACCCGGCCGATTTCGCCGCCTGCGCCCACATGGTCTGCGGCGCCGCCCCCTTGGACGAGGCGCTGGCGCGCCGCGTGGAGGACCGCCTCGGCACGGTCATGCTGCAGGGCTACGGCACCACCGAGTCCTCGCCGGTGACCCATGTCGGCATCGCCGGCAGATCCAACCCGGGCACCATCGGCTTCGCCATCCCCAACACCGAATTCCGCGTGGTGGACTTAGGCACCGGCGCTGAACTTCCCGACGGCCACGACGGCGAGCTGCACGTCCGCGGCCCCCAGGTCATGCGCGGCTACCTGCACAACCCAGAGGCCACCCGCAACGCCATCGTCGGCGGCTGGCTGCGCACCGGCGACATCGCGCGGGTGAACCCGGACGCCACGGTCACGGTCGTGGACCGCGCCAAGGACGTGTTCAAGTACCACGGGTTCCAGATCGCCCCGGCCGAGCTCGAGGCGCTCATGCTCACGCACCCGCAGATCGATGATGTGGCTGTGGCCGAGCGCGGCGGCGTGCCGAAGGCTTTCGTCGTAAAGCAAGGGCTTTTAGATGAGGCGCAATTGATGGAGTGGGTTGCGGCGCGCGTGACCGCCTACAAAAAGGTGCGCGCCGTGGCGTTCGTGGAGGCGATCCCCCGCAACGCCGCCGGCAAAATTTTGCGCAAGGACCTTTAAGTGCCCAAGTGCTGGGTGGTGAGGTAGCCGCCGCGCATGCGCTGGACAATCTCGGAGCGCATGCGGATGACGAAGTACCAGACGATGCCGAAGATGATGCCCACGGCCGTAACGGACCAGTGGATGAAGAAGCCGAAGATCAGCGGGATCTGCAGCGCCAGGTCGATCCACAGCGCGGCCGGCTTCTTCTGGAAGAACGCCATCACCACATGCGCCAGTCCGATGACGGTGACGTAGACCCAGTTGAAGGTGGTCCAGTGCTCGCCGCCGTCGACTTTCAGGATGACGGTGAGGATGAGCAGGACCGTGATGGCCTCCATGATCAGCGTGCCGGCGAGCACGCCGGTCAGCCCCGACATCGGGTCCTTGACGGGCGCCTTGCCGGGGCCGAGCGGGCCCATCTGCTGCTTTTTGGGTGTCATTGCGGGTCCTTTCCAAACATGGCGCGGGCCTCGCCGGCGGTGACCACCGAGCCGGTGATAATCACGCCGGAGCCGGACTGCACGCCCACCTCAGCGAGCGCTTCTTCGGCCAGCTCCACGGCGAGCTCGTAGGCGGACGGCAGGTGCTCCTCGACGTGCACGCGCTCGTCGCCGAAAACCTCGCGGGCGGTTTCGGCCAGTTCGTAGGCGTCCGTGGCGCGCGGGGAGCTGTTCTGCGTGATCACGACCTCGGTGAGCACGGGCTCGAGCGCCTCCATGATGCCCAGGGCGTCCTTGTCGCCCAAGATGCCCAGCACGCCGATCAGGCGCGTGAAGTCGAAGTCGCGCTCCAGCGCCGCCGCGAGCGCCTGGGCGCCGTGCGGGTTGTGGGTGGCGTCGATGAAGGTGGTCGGGGTGGCGCGCACGCGCTCCAGCCGGCCCGGCGAGGTGGTGGCGGCGAAGCCCTCGCGCACGGTGTCCGCGTCGAGCGTGCGTTCCGACGACGCGCCGAGGAACGCCTCCACCGCCGCCAGCGCCACCGAAGCGTTGTGGGCCTGGTGCGGGCCGGACAGCGGGAGGAACACCTCCGGGTACTCGCCGGACAGGCCCTTCAGCGTGAGCGTCTGCCCGCCCACGGCCACCTCGGAGGCGGCCACGCCGAACTCCTGGCCGAAGCGGGCCACCGGCGCGCCGATTTCCACGGTGCGCTCCAGGATCACGCGCATCGCGTCCGGGTCCTGCTGGCCGATCACGGCCACGGCATCCGCGCTGCGGATAATCCCGGCCTTCTCGCCGGCGATCTCCCCGATCGTGTCGCCCAGGTAGGCGGTGTGGTCCAGGCCGACGGGCATGATCACGTCCACGTCCGCGTCGACGACGTTGGTGGCGTCCCAGGTGCCGCCCATGCCGACTTCGACCACGGCGACGTCGACAGGCGCATCCGCAAAGGCCGCGAACGCGAGGCCCACCATGACCTCGAAGTAGCTCATGGGCACACCGGTGCGCTCGTCCACCATCTGGATGTACGGCTCAATCTCGCGGTAGATGCGCACGAAATCCGCCGGGTGGATCGGCTCGCCGTCGATGCCGATGCGCTCGGTGACAGACTGCAGGTGCGGGCTGGTCGTGCGGCCCACGCGGTTGCCAAACGAGCGCAGCAGCGACTCCACCATCCGCACCGTGGAGGTTTTGCCGTTGGTGCCGGCGACGTGGATGACCTTGAAGGACTTCTGCGGCTCGCCGAGAAAGTCCATGAGCAGCTCGATGCGCTCCAGCGACGGGTCGATGTCCGTCTCCGGCCAGCGGGCGGTGAGCTCCGCTTCCACCTGCGCGAGCGCGACGAGGTCCTCCTCGCTCACGCCGCGCGGGGCGAGCGCATCGTCCTCGCGCCCCTCCCCCGGCGCGCCGAGGTTGAGCGTCAGACCAGTGTCGGTCTGCTGGATGTCGTACTGCTCCGGAAGTTCGGGCAGCTCGAAATCGTTGTCTGCCACTTAGGCCTCCGGCAGCTGTTCCAGGCGTGCGGTGACGCGCTCGAACTCTTCCTGCGCGACCTGCTGGCGGACCTTGATTTTCTCCACGACCTGCTCCGGCGCGTTGGCCAGGAACTGCTCGTTGGCGAGCTTGCCGCCGGTGGTGTCCAGCTCCTTCTGCGCCGCGGCGAGCTCCTTTTCGAGGCGCTTGCGCTCCGCGGCGACATCCACGGTGCCGGAGGTGTCCAACGCGACGTCGAGGTTGGCTTGGCTCAGGCGCATTTCAATGCTTGCCGACGCGCTAAAGTCCTCCCCCGGCTCCTCCACCCTGGCAATCTGGCGGACCACGTCTTCGAGCTCCGCCAGGTCCGCGGACGCGAAGTCCACGCGCGCCGGCACCTTCTGCGAGGGCTTAACACCCTGGTCGGAGCGGAAGCGGCGCAGCTCGGTGATGAGCTTGATGGCGTCCTCGACGCGGGTGCGGGCCTTCGTGTCGGTTTCGGCGCCGCCGTTGGTGTCGTCCGCGGTCGGCCACGGCGCGATGGTGACGGTTGCCTCGCCGGTGAGCGCCTTCCACAGCACCTCGGTGACAAACGGCATGGTGGGGTGCAAAAGGCGCAGCACGACGTCGAGGACGCGGCCGAGCACGACCTTTGTGGTCTCGCCCCGGTCCTTCTCCTCCGACGAAGCGTCAGCCTCGTCCCGTGGGATCTGGGTTTTGGCGATCTCCAGGTACCAGTCGCACAGCTCGTCCCACGCGAAGTGGTAGAGCAGCTCGTTGGCCTTGGCAAACTGGTAGTCGTCCAGGTAGGCGTCCACCTTGGCGCGCACTTCCTCGGCGCGGTCCAGGATCCAGCGGTCCGCGTCCGTGAGCGCCTCGCGGGCCGGCAGCTCGCCCACGTGCGCGCCGTTCATCAGCGCGAACTTGGTGGCGTTGAACAGCTTGGTGGCGAAGTTGCGGGCGGCGGTGGCGTGGTCGTCGCCGATCGGCAGATCCACGCCCGGGTTCGCGCCGCGGGCCAGGGCGAAGCGCAGCGCGTCCGCGCCGTACTGCTCGACCCAGTCCATCGGGTCGATGCCGTTGCCCAGGGACTTGGACATCTTGCGGCCCTTTTCGTCGCGCACCAGGCCGTGCAGGTAGAGGTGCTCGAACGGAATCTGCGGGCGGCCGTCAGCGCCCTCGCCCAGGATCTCAGGCGTTTCCTGGCCGGCGAAGGTGCCGAACATCATCATGCGCGCCACCCAGAAGAACAGGATGTCGTAGGCCGTGACCAGCACGGTGGTGGGGAAGAATTTCTCCAGCTCCGGGGTCTTTTCCGGCCAGCCCATCGTGGAAAACGGCCACAGGGCCGAGGAGAACCAGGTGTCCAGCACGTCCGGGTCCTGCTCGTAGCCTGCCGGCGGCTCCTCGTCGGGGCCGACGCAGACGACGTCGCGCTCGCCGTTTTCGTCCTCTGGGCCGTACCAAATCGGGATGCGGTGGCCCCACCACAGCTGGCGCGAGATCGTCCAGTCGTGCATGTTGTCCACCCAGTCGAAGTAGCGCTTCTCCATGGATTCCGGGTGGATCTTGGTGTCGCCTTCGCGCACCGCGTCGCCGGACATCTTCGCCAACTCGTCGACCTTGACAAACCACTGCAAGCTCAAACGCGGCTCGATCGGCTCGCCGGAGCGCTCCGAGTGGCCCACGGAGTGCACGTACGGGCGCACCTCCTTGACAATGCGGCCCTGCTCCGCCAGCGCCTCGCGCACGGCCACGCGGGCGTCCTCGCGCGTCATGCCGTCGAAGCGGGTGCCGGTATCGGCGATGCGGCCCTTCTCGTCCATGATGATCGGCATGTCCAGGTTGTGGCGCAGGCCCATCTCGTAGTCGTTCGGGTCGTGCGCCGGGGTGATCTTCACGGCACCCGTGCCCAGTTCCATGTCCACGTAGTCGTCGGCGATGACCTCAATTTGCAGGTCCTCGCGCAGCGGGTGCGGGAAGACCTGGCCGATCAGGTCGGCGTAGCGCTCGTCGTCGGGGTGGACGGCGATCGCGACGTCGCCAAGCATTGTTTCCACACGGGTGGTGGCCACAACGAGGTGCGGCTCGTCGTCGCTGAGCGAGCCGTAGCGGATGGAGACGAACTCGCCCTCGACGTCCTTATACACCACCTCGATGTCGGAGACGGCGGTTTCCAGCACCGGCGACCAGTTGACCAGGCGGTAGTCGCGGTAGACCAAGCCGCGATCGTAGAGCTGCTTGAAGATGGTCTGCACGGCGCGCGACAGGCCGTCGTCAAGCGTGAAGCGCTCCCGCGACCAGTCCACCGAGTCGCCGATGGCGCGCATCTGCGTGGTGATCGTGCCGCCGTACTGCTCCTTCCACTCCCACACGCGCTCGATGAACTCCTCGCGCCCGTAGTCGTAGCGGTCCTTGCCCTCTTCCGCCTTGAGCTTGGCTTCCACCTTGGTTTGGGTGGCGATGCCGGCGTGGTCCATGCCCGGCAGCCACAGCACCTCGTAGCCCTGCATGCGCTTGCGGCGCACCAGGGAATCCATCAGGGTGTGGTCGAGGGCGTGGCCCATGTGCAGCTGGCCGGTCACGTTCGGCGGCGGCAGCACGATCGAGTACGCGGGCTTGTCCGAGGCCGGGTCCGCCGTGAAGTAACCGGCGTCTACCCAACCTTCGTACAGGTCGCGTTCGTGGGCGCTGGGTTCCCACGACTTGGGCAGGTCATTCGCAAGATCGTTCTGAGTCACGCGCCCTATCTTAACCAGCGCCCTAAAACAGCTTGTCGGCGATGGCGGCTTCCTCCCGCAGGGCCTCGATGTTGGCGTTGATGCGGGTCCTTTGGTCGTCGGAAAGCTCGAGCCCCTCGACGAGACGCCAGCTGCCGTCGCTTACGGCCGGGAAGCCGAAGACGAGGCCAACGTCGACGCCGTATTCGCCTGTCGACGGCAACGCCACCGTCGCCCACCGCCCACCTGTGCCCTGCACCCAGTCGCGCATGTGGTCCACGGCCGCCGACGCCGCGGAGGCGGCCGAGGACTTGCCGCGCACGTCGATGATCTCGGCGCCGCGCTTAGCCACCCGCGGGATGAACTCGCCGGTATACCACTCGCGGTCCACCTCCACCGGCTTACCGTCCACCGTGGCGTAGGTGACGTCCGGGAACTGGGTGTCGGAGTGGTTGCCCCACACCACGAGGCGCTCAATGCTTCTCGACGGCACGGCAAGCCGGTCCGCCAACATCGATTGCGCCCGGTTGTGGTCCAGGCGCATCAACGCGTTGAAGCGGTCCTTTGGCACGTCGGGCGCTGCCTTGGAGGCGATGTAGGCGTTGGTGTTAGCCGGGTTGCCCACCACCAGCACGCGGATGTTGTCCGCCGCACCGTTGTTGATGGCCTTGCCCTGGCCGATGAAGATCTTGCCGTTGGCGGCGAGCATGTCCGCCCGCGACTCGCCCTTGCCGCGCGGCTTCGCGCCCACCAAAAACGCGGCCTCGGCGCCGTCGAAAGCCTTCGTCGCGTCGTCGGTGACCTCGATGGAGTTGACCAGCGGCAGCGCGGAATCGGCGAGCTCCATTGCGGTGCCCTCGGCGGCGCGCACTGCGTCCGGGATTTCCAGCAGGGTCAGGTCCACCGGTTCGTCGCCGAACACGTCGCCGGCGGCGATGCGCCACAGCAGGGAGTAGGCGATGCTGCCGGCGGCGCCGGTGACCACAATCTTTGTCATGTGTCTCGCTCCTTCGATCGAAACGTTTGTGTGTTGCCTCACAGTAACCTACCCCCAGCCGGGGCAGAATTTCAGCGCTATACGTCCGAGAGCGGACATCTAGTGCACGATTGAGGGGTATTTCGAGCAGAAAGGGGACGGACGTGACCGACGTTGTCGACAACGCGACTTCCGGCGCGCCCTCCCCCGACACGGTGGTCCGAGCAGCGCTGGTCGCGTTCGCCCGCAAGGGGTACTCCGGTGCGAAGGTGGAAACGCTGGCCAAGAAGACCGGCATGACCAAGCGCATGATCCACTACCACTTCGGCGACAAGCGCGGCCTCTACACCGCGGCGCTGCGCCTCGCGCTCGAGCAGCTGGCGCCGCCGGAGAACATCCTCAACCGCTCGCACGCCGTGCCGGTGGAAGGCATGCGCCGCTTCGTCGACGCGCTCTACCACGCGTTTTTGCACAACCCCGATGCCGTGCGCCTGGTGCTGCGCGAAAACCTGGACCCAGAAGTTAAGGCGGAGGACGCGTCAATGCTCGCCGGCGTGCGCGAGGTGAGCCTGCACGCCGAACGGCTCCTCCTCGCCGGCCAGGACGCCGGCGCCTTCCGCCCCGGCATCACCGCAGTTGACCTGCTCGCCCTGATTTCTTCGCTGTGCTTCTACCGTGTCGGCAACGCCGCCACCGCCAAGCACGTCTTCGGCGTGGATGCGGAAAGCCGCCGCAACGTCGACGGCATGCGCCGCATGGTCATCGACGCCGTGCTGGCGTTTTTGACCTCCAACATCTCGTACTCCGGCTACGAGTCCTACCTGGAGGCCGCCCCGGCACCCGCCGAGGACGCGGAACCGGACGAGCTATTCGATATCTACGGCGACGAAGGCTGGATCGTCTAACGGCCCGTCGCTAAGCAGACTGCTTTTCTTCGGCCTCGATGTACTTCGGCTCCTCCGTGCCGAGCGCCACGGCCTCGTCGACAACGACCTCGGCGACGTTCTCGCGGTCCGGCAGCTCGTACATGATGGGCACGAGCAGCTCCTCCATGATCGCGCGCAGGCCGCGGGCGCCGGTCTTGCGCTCCGCCGCCTTATCGGCGATCACGCCGAGCGCCCCGTCGGTGACGGTCAGCTCCGCGCCGTCCATGGCGAACAGGCGCTGGTACTGCTTGACCAGCGAGTTCTTCGGCTCCGTAAGCACGCGCTTCATCGAATCACGGTCCAGGTCGTTCACGTGCGCGAGGATGGGCAGGCGGCCGATGAACTCGGGGATCAGGCCGAACTTGACCAAATCGCCCGGCTGCACCTGGGCGAGCAGGTCCGCCTCGTCGCGCTGCTCCTTCGAGTCGATCTCCGCGCCGAAGCCGATGCCCTTCTTGCCCACGCGCTCCGCGACCACCTTGTCCAGGCCAGCGAACGCGCCGGCGACGATGAACAGGATGTTCGTGGTGTCCACTTGGATGAACTCCTGGTTCGGGTGCTTGCGCCCGCCCTGCGGCGGCACGGACGCGGTGGTGCCCTCCAGGATCTTCAACAGCGCCTGCTGCACACCCTCGCCGGAGACGTCGCGGGTGATCGACGGGTTCTCGGACTTGCGCGAGATCTTGTCCACCTCGTCGACGTAGATGATGCCGTGCTGGGCGCGGTTGACGTCGAAATCCGCCGCCTGCAGCAGCTTCAGCAGGATGTTCTCCACGTCCTCGCCGACGTAGCCGGCCTCGGTGAGGCTGGTGGCGTCCGCGATGGCGAACGGGACATTGAGCATGCGCGCCAGCGTCTGCGCCAGGTAAGTCTTGCCGGAGCCGGTGGGGCCGAGCAGGAGGATGTTGGACTTGGCAATCTCCACGTCCTCATCGCGCTTGCGGCTGGACACGTTGGACGTCTCAGCCTTGATGCGCTTGTAGTGGTTGTACACCGCCACAGCCAGGGTCTTCTTCGCGGTGTCCTGGCCGATGACGTACTCGTCCAAAAACGCCGTGATCTCGCTCGGGCGCGGCAGGCGGTCCGGGTCGTCCGCGTCCTTCGTGTTCTGCGCGCCGGCGAGCTCTTCCTCGATGATCTCGTTGCACAGCTCGATGCACTCGTCGCAGATGTAGACGCCGCCGCCGGCGATGAGCTTGCGCACCTGCTGCTGGCTCTTCCCACAGAAAGAGCACTTGAGCAGGTTCGCGCTGTCGTGCGTAGTTGCCATATGCGCCTATCTACTCCCGTCTTCGGTCAATCCCCACCGAGTGTAATGCTTGCGTCAAACCGTACCCGCCGCGCCGACACAACTGTCGCGCGCGTGCGAAAATGGGGCCCATGACGTTTCTTCACACGCAAGAATTCGGCACTCCCGACGGCGAAGCGGTGGTGCTGCTCAGCTCCATCGCCACCACCTCTGACGCGTGGTCCGAGGTGATCCCGGCGCTGTCCGGCTACCGCGTGATCACCGTCGACCACCGCGGCCACGGCGGCTCTGGCGTGCCCGCCGAGCGCCCAACGGAGGTGGGCACGCTCGGCCGCGACGTCCTCGCCGCACTCGACGAGCTCGGCGTGGATCGCTTCAGCGTCGTCGGCGTCTCCCTCGGCGGCGCGATCGCGCAGTGGCTCGCCGCGAACAGCGGCCGCGTGGACAAGGCCGTCTTCGCCGCCACCGCCACCTTCCTCGGCGGTGAAAGGGCGTGGGAGCAGAAGATCAACACTGCGCTTCACGACGGCACCTCCGGCCTGACCTCCACCCTGATGGGCAACTGGTTCACAGAAGCTTTCCGCGCGGAGCACCCGGATGCGGTGCAGCGCGTGGCCGACATGATCGACTCCGTCGACGACGAGGGCTACGCCCACAACGGAACCGCGCTCGCCACCTGGGATTTTGCCGGCGAGCTGGGGAAGATCACCTGTCCGGTGCTCACCATCGCGGGCGCGTCCGACCCGACCTGCCCGCCCGAGAAGCTGGCCGAGATCGCCGAAGGCGTGGCCGGCCCGTCTCAGTCAGTGGTGGTGGACCCGGCCGCCCACCAAGTGGCCATAGAGAACCCGGAAGAATTCAACTCCGCACTGACGCGGTTCCTTGGAAGCTAATCCGCTAGCCTGTACACGTTAAACAATCGTGCCCACCGGTGCCCCAACGCTGAGCACCCCGAAAGGAACCGATCCGTGAATCGCAGCCGCACACTTTCTGCCTTCGCCGCAGCCGCCCTCGCCGCGTCGCTGCTTGCCGGTTGCTCCGACTCCGGCGCGGACGCAGAGCCCCTGGCAGAACCCATGCTGGACTTCCCGCAGACCAGCACCACCGCCACCCCGACGCCGACGTCCACCGAGGACGACGACGAGGATGAGGAAACCACCACCTCCACGTCCACCACGACGAAGAAGTCCTCGTCGAGCTCGTCTTCGTCGACCAAGTCGTCCACGCGCACCTCAACGAAGTCCAGCTCTAAGCGCTCGGAGTCGCGCAGCTCCAACGACTCCAACAACGCGGCGCGTGAGCCGGAGCCGGTGCGCGAAACCATCGTCGACGACCGCCCCGGCGCCACCTGCGCCTGGCCCACCCAGGGCGCGGCGTCCGGCAACCAGGAGTACTCCACCTTCTGCGACCGCGAATGGGCCCGCACCGTCACCTCCGACGGCCAGGACTACTACTGGGCCGCCAAGGGCCAGGGCTGGGTCTCCGTCGACCCCGTCACCACCGACGATGGCGGCGTCTGCTGGGCGCGCGAAGACTTCGAAGCTGCGCCGGAGGCCATCCGCAACGCCGTGGCATTCTGCGACCCGGCATCCGGGGAGGCTGAGGAGTAGCCGGAGGTTTCGTCGCAAAGCAAAATGCGCCCGGAAGTGAACCGGGCGCATTTTTTGTGGGCTCTTAGCCGTTGAGCTTGCGGTAATCGAAGACCTGGTCGATGATCCCGTAATCCACAGCCTCGGAGGCGGTGAGGATCTTGTCGCGGTCCGTGTCAATGCGGACCTGCTCCGACGTGCGGCCCGTGTGGTGCGCGAGCGTGTCCTCCATGAGGCGGCGCATGCGCTCGATCTCCGCGGCCTGAATCTCCAGGTCGGACACCTGGCCCTGGGTGCCCTGGGTCGCCGGCTGGTGGATCAGCACGCGCGAGTTCGGCAGCGCGGCGCGCTTGCCCGGCGCACCAGCGGCGAGGATCACCGCGGCGGCGGAGGCAGCCTGGCCCAGGCAGACAGTCTGCACGTCCGGGCGGACGTACTGCATCGTGTCGTAGATAGCCATCAGCGCGGTGAACGAGCCGCCCGGGGAGTTGATGTACATGGTGATGTCGCGGTCCGGGTCCTGGGACTCCAGCACCAGAAGCTGCGCCATGATGTCGTTCGCCGACGTGTCGTCCACCTGGGTGCCCAGGAAGACAATGCGCTCCTCGAACAGCTTGCCGTACGGGTCGATCTGCTTCGTGCCGAAGCTCGTTTCCTCCAGGAACTGCGGCAGCACGTAGCGGGAGTTGGGCATCTGGAAAGTCATAGTGGGTGTCTCCTTAGTTCCTCGTGTGCCTTAGTTCTCGCCGATGGAGTGCTCGCCGGCCTGGGCCGCATTCTCAATGACGTGGTCCACGATGCCGTACTCCTTCGCCTGCATAGCGTTGAACCAGCGGTCGCGGTCCGAATCCTTCGTGATCTGCTCGAATGTCTGGCCCGTGTGCTCCGCGATGAGCTGCGCCATCTCGCGCTTCGTCTCCGCGAACTGCTCCGCCTGAATAGCGATGTCGGCCGCGGTGCCGCCGACGCCTGCGGACGGCTGGTGCATCATAATGCGCGCGTGCGGCAGAGCGTAACGCTTGCCCTTCGTGCCGCCCGAGAGCAAGAACTGGCCCATCGACGCCGCCAGGCCCATGCCGTAGGTGGCGATGTCGCACGGGGAGTACTTCATCGTGTCGTAAATCGCCATACCGGCGGTGACGGAGCCGCCCGGCGAGTTGATGTAGAGGTTGATGTCGCGCGTCGGATCCTCCGCCGACAACAGCAGAATCTGGGCGCAGAGCTTATTGGCGATCTCGTCGTCCACCTGCTGGCCCAGGAAAATAATGCGCTCCCGGAGGAGACGCTCATAAACGGAGTCTCCCAGGTTCATGCCTTGGGTCGGGGAAGTCATAACAGACGCTCCTTTGCTAGTTCATCCGGTAACGCCACTACCCTACTCGGGTGATTCTGTAACTCCGAGCCTGTTCGCTACCGGCGTACGGGTCGGAAGTTTGGGGCCGGTTCGGACCGGTTTTGGGGTGGCCGGCGGCCGGTTCCTGACAGATTACGGCGGGCGTTTGCGGCGACCTGGGGCTATCGTGGCCGCCTGACAGATTCCGCCGCGAAGTGTCGGGGCCGGGGTCCCCCAGGGAGATTTGTTCACTGCGGCGTGAATCAACCGGGTTCCGGGATTTATGCTACCTGGGGAAAGTGAACAAACCATCCGACCAAAACGGAATTCATTCACCGGCACGGTCCGTGGGAGTGAACAAATCTGGCGAAGGAGCCCAGAAAACGCGAAAGCGGCCGGGGCACCAACGCGCCCCGGCCGCTAAGAGAACGGCTTAGTTCTCCTCGGACTCCTCAGCCTCGTCCTCTTCGATCTCGCCGAAGTACTCGTTCGGGTCAACCTTGTTGCCGGCCTCGTCCTCGACCTGGGTGCGGGAGATGGCGATGGCCAGGGCCTTGCCGCGGCGCACGTCGGAGAACAGGTTGGCAATCTGGCCGGACTGCTGCAGCTGGGCCACGAACTGGTTCGGGTCCATGCCGTAGGACTGCGCGGTGAACAGGATGTGGTCGGTCAGCTCCTGCTGGGAGACCTCCGGCTGCTCCTGCTCTGCCACAGCGTCGAGGAACAGCTGGGTGCGCACGGACTCTTCGGCCTGCTCGCGGGACTGCTTGTCAAACTCCTCGCGGGTCGTGCCCTGCGCCTCGAGCAGCTGGGCGAACGCGTTCTCGTCGTGCGCCATCTGGCCCAGCAGCTGGTGGAGCTGGTTGTGCACCTGCTCGTCCACCACGGACTCCGGCAGGGCAAACGTGGACTCTGCCAGGGCGACCTTGAGCACCTCGTCGCGGATGTCCGCGGCCTGCTTGGCCTTGGCGTTCTCCTCAACCTGCTCGCGGGTGGAGTTGCGCAGCTCCTCGACGGTGTCGAACTCGGACGCCATCTGCGCGAAGTCGTCGTCGAGCTCCGGCAGCTTGCGCTCCTTGGTCTGCTGGACGGTGACCTTCACGGTGGCCTTCTCGCCCTTGTGCTCGCCGTACTGGATCTCGGACTCGAACTCTGCGTCCTCGCCGGTTTTCAGACCGCGCAGCGCGGTGTCCAGGCCCTTCATCAGGTCGTCGGCGCCGACGCGGTAGGTCAGGCCCTCGGCGGAAGCATCGTCGAGCTTCTCGCCGTCGACGGTGGCCTCGAGGTCGATGATGGCGTAGTCGTCGGTCTTCAGCTTGCGCTTGGTGTCCTTGAGCTCACCAAAGCGTTCACGGAGGGTGTCCAGCTCGGCGTCGACTGCTTCGTCGTCAAGCTTGAGCTCCGGAACCTTCACGGAGATCTTGGAGAAGTCCGGCACCTCGATCTCTGGGCGCACGTCGACCTCGGCGGTGAACTCGACGACGTCGTTGTCCTCGATCTTGGTGATCTCGATCTCCGGCTGGCCGAGCGGGTTGATCTCGTTTTCCGCCAGGGCCTGCTCGTAGCGGGTCGGCAGCATGTCGTTGACGACCTGCTCCAGGATCGGGCCGCGGCCGAAGCGAGCGTCGATGAGCTGGCGCGGAGCCTTGCCACGACGGAAGCCCGGGATGTTGACCTGCTGGGCGATGGCCTTGTAGGCCTGGTCAATTTCCTTGCCCAGCTCGTCGAACGGCACGCTGACGTTGAGCTTCACGCGGGTGTCGCTGAGCTTGTCGACGGAAGTCTTCACGGATTTCTCCTGTACTAGATCGAAACAACGTTTGTCAGATGTTTATATGTGGCGGGCCCGCGGAAATCACGGGCCCGCCTTGGTCGGGGCGACAGGATTTGAACCTGCGACCCCCTGCTCCCAAAGCAGGTGCGCTACCAAGCTGCGCCACGCCCCGTTGCGGTAAAACCGCACGGTATGAACCACATTCGTTGAACGTGTGTAGTTCAGGACAGTCATTGTAGCGGTGCTTGAATCACTGTCCGCATTGAGGGCACAAAAACACCGGCCCCGCAACCGGAACCGGTGTCTTGTGTGGAGGGAATGACGGGAATCGAACCCGCGTCTTCAGCTTGGAAGGCTGAGGTATTAGCCACTATACGACATTCCCAGGCGCCGAAATCTGCAGCGCTGTGCGGAACTTTAGCGCAGGCGTATGCGTTGAACCAAACACGAACGAAATTTTAGGAGGAGTCATGTTCACCCTGTTGCTCATTTTCTTGATGATCGGCGCGTTGGTGGTGTTGTCGAGTATGAGCGGGCAGCGGCAGATGCCCCAGTCGCGGCGCCAGGTGGCAAGGCAGCAGCAGCTGACTTTCGACGACGCGTACGCCGACGCCAAGCGGTGGACCGACCGCTTGGGCTCGCAGGTGCTGAACCTCTCCGGCAACGACACCGCCTCGCAGCAGGCGATGGCCGATGCCTCCGAGCGCTTCAACGCGGCATCCGCCGGGCTGAGCGAGGCACGCTCCGTCAAGCAGGCGATGCTCGCGCGCGAGTCCGCGCTGGAGGGCCTGCACTACGTCAACGCGGCCCGCGAGATCATGGGGCTGCCCGCCGGCCCGCAGCTGCCGGAGCTGGAGGGCCAGCGCCAGGCAGGTCGCGTAACTGAGCAGCGCACCGTCACGCAGGAGGACGGCACGCAGGTCATGGCGTCGCCGCACGCCACCGCGCAGACGCCGCACTACTACCCCGGCGGCGCCGTCGCGGGCCGCCCGGTGCCGGCCGGCTGGTACTCCACCGCGTGGTGGGGCCCGGCGATGATGACCGGCGTGTGGGCCGCAAGCTCCATGATGTTCTACTCCACCATGTTCGCCGGGATGGCCGGTGTGGCCTCGGCGGAGGCGTTTGAGGCCGGCGGGCTTGGCGACGGCATGGACGGCGCCGGTATGGAAGGCATGGACGGCGCCGGCGACATGGGCGACATGGGCGATGCCGGCGGCGACTTCGGGGACTTCGGCGGGTTCGGCGACGGCGGCGGCTTCGACTTCGGGGGATTCGACTTTTAGCCGTGCGTTACACTGCACAGCGATCGCGAACCCCAGAGAGCTCAAGAGCAAGGAGTGGCCGTGCGCATTGCTGTGCTGCTGAAAGAAGTGCCGGACACGTACAGTGACCGCGAAATGAACCTGGAGACGGGTTTGACGGACCGCTCCGGCGACGTCGTCGCCGACGAGGTCAGCGAGCGCGCCGTCGAGGCCGCGCTGCGCATCGCCGAGGCCGGCGAGAACGTCGAGGTTGAGATCTTGAGCGTCGGCCCAGAATCCTCCGCCGACTCGGTGCGCCGCGGCATCGCCATGGGCGCGAGCGAGGCCTACATCGTCTCGGACGACGCGCTCACGGGCGCGGATGCGACGTTGACTGGTGAGGTGTTGGCGAAGCTCGTCGAGAAGCAGGGCTACGACCTCGTCATCGCGGGCGCCGAATCCTCCGACGGCGGCACCGGCGTCATCGCCCCCTTCATGGCCGAGCTTTTGGACTGGCCGGTGCTGACCAACCTCACCGAGCTCACGCTCGAGGGCGAGACCGTGCGCGCCACCCAGGCCTCCGACGCCGCCACCGCCCAGCTCGAAGCGCAGCTGCCGGCCGTGGTGTCCGTCGCCGACGAGTTCGCGGACCCGCGCTACCCCAACTTCAAGGGGCTGATGGCCGCGAAGAAGAAGGAGCTGCACACCGTCACCCTCGCCGAGCTCGGCGTGGACCCGGCGGACTTCACCCACCCGCGCGCCATCATGGTGGGCATCGAGCGCCGCCCGGAGCGCCAGCGCGGCGAAATCATCGACGGCAATTCCACCTCCGCGGCCCGCCTGGTGGACTTCCTCGAATCCAAGAACCTCATTTAAGGAGCAGCCATGACCCAGATTCTTGTTGTCCCGGACCGCTCCTTCGACGGCTCGGTCAGCCCCGTTGCGGCCGAGCTCATCGGCGCCGCGTCCGCCGTCGGCACCCCGGTGGTGCTGGCGCAGGACAGCGCGCACGCCGAGGACCTGGGCGCTTTAGGCGCCGCCGTTGTGCTGGTGTCTGACGCCCCGCTTATCGACGCAGCTGCCGCCGCGTTCGACGACCTCTTCCCCGCCGCCGTCCTGTTCGCCCACACCGTGCGCGGCCGCGAAGCCGCCGGCCGGTTCGCCGCACGCACAGGCAAGGCGCTGCTCACCGACGCGGTGTCTGTCGCCCGCGACGACCAGGGCATCGTCACCGAGCACCAGAACTTCGGCGGCGTCTACACCGCTACTGCCGCGGCGACGCACTCCGCGCCGGCGATCACCCTGCGCACGGGTGCGGTGGAAAGGCGCGCCGAGGCGGCCGCGCCTGAGGTGCGGGAGTTGGAGGTGGCACCGACGGGACGTCGAGAGGCAAAAGTGCTCTCCGTGACCTCGGTGGAGCGCGCCTCGGACCGCCCCGACCTGCTCACCGCCGACAAGGTCGTCGCAGGCGGCGTGTCCTTGGGCGACGAGGACATGTTCGAAGACCTCGTCGGCGGACTTGCCGACGCGCTGGGCGCCGCCGTCGGCGCCACCCGCTCCGCCGTCGACGAAGGCCAGGTGCCCTACGAGGCGCAGATCGGCCAAACCGGTGTGATGGTCAGCCCGAAGCTCTACATCGGCGTCGGCATCTCCGGCGCGGTGCAGCACCTGGTGGGCATGCAGACTGCCGACACCATCGTGGCGATCAACTCCGACGAGGACGCCCCGATCTTCGACATCGCCGACTTCGGCATCATCGGCGACCTGTTCGACCTGGTGCCGGACATCATCTCCGAGATCGAGGCGCGTAAGTAATGCAGGTAGAACTCCGCCGAGGACTGCCCCGCGTGCCGGGCGGCGAGCCGTGGCCGCCGGCCGGCACCGTCGACGTCGCCGACGCGCCGACCGAGGACACTGCGGCTGACGTTGCACCCGTTGCCGACGCGGCCGAGACCGCAGAGGTGGCGCTGCGCCGCGGCCTGCCGCGCGTGCCGGGCGGCGAGCCGTGGCCGCCGGCCGGGTCGGTGCGCGTCGCGGTGCCCGCTGCCGCTGGTGCTTCCGCCGCGGCCGCCGACGTTGCCGACGTTGCCGAGCCGGCGCACACCGTCGAGGTGCCGCTGCGCCAGGGCCTGCCCCGCGTCGAGGGCGGCGAACCGTGGCCGCCCGCCGGCACCGTGCGCGTCGCCGCGCCGGAGCCGGAAGCCGAGCCGGAGCCACAGCCCGAGACCGCGGCGCCTGTGGCGGCGACGGTGGTGGACGATGCTGTCGCCAAGACGGCCCCCGAGCCAGCCCCGAAACCGGCTCCGAAACCAGCCCCGCAGCCGGCACCCGCGTCGGCGACGGCGGGGAAACCGGAGGGCGTCGTAAGGCAATGGCTCCCATGGGCGATCGGTGCGCTGCTGCTGCTCGCCGCGGCCGTGTTCGGCGCGCGCTGGTACGTGGGCACCGAGGCCGGCGCCGACTTCATCGCCCGCTACAACGGCATCCAGCCGCTGCCGGACAACGCCCCCACCGGGCTGCCCGGCTGGCTGAACTGGGCGCACTTCTTCAACATGTTCCTGATGGCGCTGATCATCAAAACAGGCATTGACGTGCGCCGCGAGAAACGCCCCGCCGCCTACTGGCAGCCGAAGAAGGGCGGCAAAAAGATCTCGGTGACGCTCTGGCTGCACCAGCTTCTCGACGTCGCGTGGGTCGTCCTCGGCGTGGTGTTCTTCGTGCTTCTGTTCACCACCGGCCAATGGATGCGCATCGTGCCCACCAGCTGGGACGCGATCCCGCACGCGGTGTCGGCGGGCCTGCAGTACCTGTCGCTGGACTGGCCGACGGAAAACCCCTGGCTGTACTACAACGCGCTGCAGGAGCTGTCGTACTTCGTCACCGTGTTTATCGCCTCGCCGCTGGCCATCGTGTCTGGTTTCCGCATGAGCAGCATGTGGCCGGCGTCGTGGAAGGCGGTGCCGGTGTCGTGGGCGCGCGCGGTGCACTTCCCCACCATGATTTACTTCGTGGCGTTTGTGGTGGTGCACGTGTTCCTCGTGCTCACCACCGGCCTGCGCGGCAACATGAACGCGATGTTCGCCGCGCGCGAGGACGCCACCAGCTGGATCGGTGTGGTGTTGTTCCTGGTCGCGGCGGGTGTGACGGCGTTGGGCTGGTTCTTCGCGCGCGCCTCGGTGGTCGCGCCTGTGGCGGGCAAGACCGGCAAGGTGTCCAAGCGCTAAAACTTTGCAACGTATACCGCGGTGGCGTGCTTGCGCCACCGCGTTTTGCGTTTCTGTGGACAACTGTGTTGCGGCGTCAACAACCGGCGGGGGTTATCCACAGATTTTGATTTGGGTCTTGTTTGGTGTTGTGTGGCCGCCATAGCTTTCAGGCCATGAACTTCACCGACTTTGTTTCCGCAGGCGTTTCCGTCCTCGCCGACTTCGACCGCGATGTAGCCATGGCCGCCGGCCTGTCGTCTGGCCGGGTCCGCGACTTGGCGCGGGTGCACCACACCTACTTTGGTCCGACCCAATTCACCCGCAAACAACGCGACGCACTCGAAGCAGCGCACGGTCTGCCGGTCGACCAGCTCGTGCACATCGAGAAAAAACTCCTCGCCGTCGAAGGCGCCGCCGAACGCTGGCGCATCCGACTCGACCTGGTGCGCCACCGCGGCTCCTACCGGGCGTTGACCAAGCGGATCAAACGGCTGATCAAACAACCCGTCAAACCCGCCCCACCCTCGTGCAAGTTTTCCCGCTCCAAGGCCGGCATGCGCACCATGATCCTCACCTACAACGAGCGCGACCTCGCCGATCTTGAGCACCTGCTGCGCAAACTCATCGACGCAGACGACCCCGCCGCCGCCCAAATGGCCCACACCCTTATCGGGATCCTGCGCGACGGCAAAGGCATACCGAAGGCGAACTTCCGGCCGATCATCCTGGTGCCGATCGCCGACTGGGCCCGCATCCAATCAGGCCACGCCGACGAAGTCACGTTGATCTGCACCGACGGCACCACCATGACCGGTGCCGAGTACATGGAGCACGAATTCGGCGACATACTCGAAGTCGCCGCGTTCCACCCCCAAGAAGGCCCGGTCAACCTGTACTACGCCGAGCGCTGCGCCAACGCGAAGCAGAAGGTCATGTCGAAGCTGCTCTGCCCGGCCTGCGCGTTTCCCGACTGCAAACACTCGGCAGAGACCACCCAAACCCACCACATCAACGCGTGGCGCTACGGGGGAATGACCAACATGGACAACCTCGCCGAACTGTGCCCCTTCCACAACGGGGTCAACGCCGACAACAGGCAAGGCCCGTTCGGCTACATCGACAACCCCAACGCCCGCATCCACTGGGTCGCACCCAACGGCACACGCGTCCCCATGACCACCCCGGGCGCGATGGAGCTGCTCTTCGACTAACCACACACCGAAAACCCGCCCCGAAAGGGCGGGCACATCGGCATGCCCAAAAACGGCGCTACAGCGGGCGGCCCATGTCGGTGCGGGAAATCTCCACGGCCTTGCAGATCACCTCGGCCAGCGCGGCTTCGACGCGCACGCGCGACTCGTCGTTTTCCAGCAGGTCTTTGCGCACCTCGAACATCACGGCCAAAACGGAGGTGTTTTTGTCGTAGTCCACCGGCACGTACGCCCCGGCGAACGGGGTGTTGCGTTCGACGTTGAAGCCGGCGGCGGTGAAGGTGCGGGCGGCTTCGTCGGCAAGCACGGCGGGTGTGTGCACGGAGTGGGTGCCGATGCACACGTCCGGCAGGAGTTTGCCGGGGTGGATGCGGTACTCGTCGGGCTGGTTGTTGTACGAGTGCACGTCCACGATCACGGCGCAGCCGCAGTCCTGGATGCGGCCAGAGACCAGCTTCGATACGGCGTCGGCGTACGGGAAGTAGTACTCGGCTTTCAGGTCTGCGACGTCCATGTCCAAAGGCCGCAGCGGGTTGCCGTCGCCAAGCTTGAGGAAGATGGCGCCGCGCCCGGTCGAGTCCATGGATTCGCGTTCGTTGGAGAACCGCCCCGGGTCCGCGACCAGGCGCGAGAGGTTGTTCACGATCATCCACGGCGCGCACCCGGACTGCTCGGCGGCGGCCGCGGCGAGGGTGTCGGTGTGGTCGTCGGTGACGCGGTCGAGCTCGCGCGCAATCTGGTCGTCGGTGGCGATGAAATCAGCAGCAACCTCGGCCGGGATCTCGCGCGACGCGTGCGGCACGTGCACGATCACCGGGCAGTCAGTGCTTCCCTCGTGGATGGTGAAGTTCATGGTTCCGCAGGATATAGCGCTTCGGGGCTTCTTGCTTCTCGACGGCACCTTCGGCCTCGAACGCCTCCAACCAACCTTCCATGGGGAAGGTTCCCCATTTGTCGTGGAACCGGTTGGCGTTGGCGACGATGTCCTCGATGTGTTCCCACGGCGGCGAGGACACGGGGTGCCACTGGTGGTAGGCGTGGGCCCCGCCGACCCAGACGAGCGGGGTGCGGTGGCGCTCAAGTTCGCGGGCGAAGTCGGTGTCTTCCCCGCCGTAGCCCTCGAAGGTGGGGTCGAAGCCGCCGAAGTCGTGCTCGATGCGCTCCCACGTTGTTGCGGTCAGCGCGAAGGACAGGGACCAGAACAGGTTGTAGTTGTCGGCGTCGACGAGCTCGCCGTCGTCCGGATTGGGGCGGGCGGGGTGCGGCTCGGGGTCGGTGACGCGCAGCTCGCCCTGCTTCATGTAGGTCACCGGACCTGCGGCGACGGCCTCGGGGCGCCGCGTGAGCGCCGCGACGTAGCGCGGCACGAGCGCGTCGGAGGCGAGGCAGTCCGCGTCCAGGAACACGAGCACCTCAGCGCCGCGTTCGATGGCCACCTTCGCGCCCAGGTTGCGGGCGGCGGCGAGGTTGCGCGGTCCTGGAACCACGCAGCTTTTCGGCACCGCTTTGGCCAACTCGTCCACATCATTCAGTGCGACGGTGACGTGGTCGACGCCCATCGGCATGAGGTTGACCTGGTGAGTCAGGTGGTCGCGCCGGTTGACGTCGGCGAGCGTGATCACGCAGGTCGCCGGCTGGCCGGGGTCCCCCGCCACGCTGGCGATGACCTCGGCGGCCCGGCGCGCCGCGCCGTCTGTCTGCCAACGGGCCCAGTCGGTGTCGCGGCGTCGCAGCAGTTCGGGCCATTCTTCGGGGGCGGGGAAGGCGTTTCGTACCGTCGCCAAGCTTTCGAGTGCTTTCGCGCCCGCTTTTTGCTCGGTGAAGGGGCGCGGCTGCGGCAGGATTACCGCCGGGGTGTCGGTGGCCGCCAGGTCCGCCACGGAGTTCTGCCCGCCGGCGGTCACGGCGATGCCCGCGGACTGCAGCAACTCCGTCGGGTCGTCGACGTGGTTGTCGCCGCCCAAAAACGTGAAACGGTACTCGGGGCAGGCGGCCTGCACCGCCTCCCAGTCGGCAGGCGACCACGTCGAACCGCCCAGGCCCGCCATCACCACCACGTGGTTCGGGTCGCGCTCGACACCCTCGCGCGGGGTCAGCCGCGAAATCCCGCCGACAGCGTGCAGCCGGTCGGCGTGCGCGCGCAGGTGATCGGGCACCTCGACCCAGTCCGGCCACGCCGCGACGATCGCGTCGGCCTGCGAATAGGCGAGCTGGTGCGGGGCGTCGCCGCGGTAGCCCGGCATCGCGTGCACCACCACCGGCACACCCATGATCCGCACGAACGCGGCGACCTCGTTGGACACGTCCACGTAGAACGCCTCCGGCTGGTTCTCGGCCACCCAGTCGGCGATCTGCGCGAACCTTGATGCGATCTGCGGCGCCCCGTACGGCGCGTAATGCAGCGTGCCCCCGGCGGTCATCGCGCGCCCGCTGCGCAGTTCGCGTGGGCCGGCGCTGGCGTCGTCGAGAAGCGCAACGTCCCCGCCCGTCGTGGACAAAATCTGCGCCTCATGCCCCATCGCGCGCAGCTCGCGCTGGATGGCGCGGCAGCGGTGCAGGTGCCCGGAGCCGTGGTGGTGGGCGTAGATCCCGATCATTGTCCTACCTTTCCAAACGCCGCCACCTGGCGGAAGATGTCGGTGTAATGCTTCGCGGTTTGGGAAAGCGAATGCCTCTCGACGACCCAACGGCGCACCACGTCCCTCTCAATCCCCCGCGCCTGGGTGATCGCGGCGGCGAGCGCGTCGACGTCGTCGGCGGGGGCGAGGGCGGCGGGGGCGTCGCGAAGCAGCTCGCCCATGCCGCCGCGGCGAAACGCCGCAACGGGGGTTCCGCACGCCATCGCCTCGAACGCGACGAGGCCGAACGGTTCCTCCCACCGCGGGCTGACCACCGCGACGCCGCACCCGGCAACCAGGCGCCGCAGCTCGGCGTGGGAGAGCTCGCCGATCCACTGCGCGTCGTGCCCGAGCCGCGGCTCGATTTCGTCGCGGAAGTAGTGGTGGTCGCCGTTGCGACCTGCCAGGACGAGGGGGATGCCGGCGGTGCGGCAGGCGTCGATAGCCAAATGCGCGCCCTTTTCCGGCACGAGGCGGCCAAACCACACGGCGATGTCGCCGCCGTCGCCGGGACGCCACAGGTCCACGTCGACGCCGTTGGGGATGATCACCGGCTCGCTGGGCAGGCGCCAGTCGCGCGCGGTGGTGCGGCTCACGGCGGCGAACCGCCCGGCGCGCAGGCCCGCTGCGGTGATGGCGGCCTGGATCTCGTCGACCATCGGGGTGTGCAGCGTGGTCAGCATCGGCAGCGGCTCCGGCGACGCGGCCGAGGGGAAGATGTACGGGTTGAGGCTGTTGTTGTGCACCACGTCGTAGCCGCGGGCGACTAACAGTCGGCGCAGCTGCACAAACGCGGCGTTTTCGCGCTCGCGGCCGCCTTCGGGGTAGGTGGTGTCGGTGGCGTCTGCGGCGTCCGCGCCCCAGTCCACCCCGGGCAGTTCGAGTGTCTTGTCGTTGCCGTCGGAGCCTTCGGCGGCGAAGAAGTCCACGTCGTGGCCCAGGTCGCGCAGGGCTGCGACCATGGTGTGGCAGAACGCTTCCAGCCCGCCGGCGTAGGGTTCGCGCACCGGGTAGCGCGCGGGCCCCACCAGTGCGATGCGCAGCTTGCCGGTGCGCGAGGCGCGCGGCGCGGGTTTCGCGGCAACGGTCACTCGCTCACCACTTTCCTGTAAATCTCCTCGTGCGCGCGGCGCACCTCGTCCAGCTGTTTCGCCCGGTCGCCGGCGTACGGCACCGGCCCGCGCGCGAGCAGCCGCGCCGCAGCCTCACCGGCCGCGCGCCCGTCGCCGGTCCGGTAGACCTCCACCGCGTCGCGCGTGTCGGCTTGCCCGGCGTAGCAGCCGCAGTCCGGCACCGCCACGGGAACGCCGAGGTCGCGGCACATCTCCAGCCACCCTGAGTGTGTGCCGCGGGTGTAGGGCAGCACGCACACCCCGGCGCGTCCCACGGCGGCGTGCAGCTCGTCGTCGCTCATCGGCTCGTGCACCACAGTGCCTATCGACGCAAGCTCCGCTCCCCCATGCACATACACATCCAACGGCACCCGCGCCGCGATATCGCGGTAGAACTGCGCGTCCGAAACCACGTTAGAGCGCACCGACTTCAAAAACACCGCCGCGCGATCGCCCGGCTCCACCGCCACCGGCTCCTGAACGATCCGCGGGTGCGGCACCACCCGCACGTCGCCCGCGCCGAAGTCGCGGGTAAGAATGTCGGCGGCTTGGTCGGTGAGGGTGATGAGGGCGGATGCTTCGTCGATAAGCAATTGCAATCGCTCGTGATGCTCGGTCTGGTCCTCAAGGTGCGGGTTGTCCAAGTCGTGGACGGTGAGCACCAGCGGCACCGGCAGCGCGCGGCAAAGCTCCGCGATCTGCGCGGGCGTGCGGTGCTCGAAACCGAAGTGGACGTGCACGAGGTCCACCGCGGGCGGGTCGCGCCAAAACTCGGCCTCGAAGGCGGGGTGCGGCCACCAGTTGCCGTCGATGTCCGGGTCCGGCAGAAACTCCACGCCAGCAGGGCGGATAGCCTGCGTGTACGGGTGACCGGAGGGAATAGACAGAACGCGCACCCCACTAATATAAACGTTTTCGCATACTGTGTTGGCATGTCTTTGCTCGTCGTTGTTGGCAACTGCCAGGCGGAGTCCACGCGCAAGCTGCTCATGTCCACCGGGCACTTCACCGGCGAGCGCATCGCCCCAGTCCACGAGCTTGAAGCAGCAGACATGGGGTGGTTTCTGGACCTGGTAGCCCGCGCCGACGTGCTGGTGACGCAACCGATCCGCGACAACTACCGCGGCCTGCCCGTGGGCACCCGGCAGCTGCGCACGTCGGCGCGGCGGGTAGTCGTGCCGGTGCTGCGTTTCGACGGGCTCATGCCCCACCAGGCCATCATCCGCGACCCGGATGACCCGTCGTTGAACCCGCCGGTGGTGCCGTACCACGACCTGCGCACCTTGGCCGTGGCCGCGGGGTATGCCCCGGCCGCGCCGCCTCCGCCGGATGCGTTGCGCCGCGCAGCCGCGATGTCCGTCGAGCAGATGCGGGTGCGCGAGCGCGCCCACGGCGCGGTTGTCGTCTCGGACTACCTGGAGACAAACCCGGTGTGGCACACCGTCAACCACCCCGACAACGCCACCCTTGCGTTCATGGCGTCGCGTGTGTTAGAGGCGCTCGGGCTTTCCGACGCCCCGACCGCCCCCGACTACGAAATGCTCGGCGGGCTGGACGCGCCCGTCGACGCCGAGGCCGCCGACGCCCTGGGTGTTTCGGTGCACGGCCGCGATGAGTGGCGCGAGCGCGGCGGCGGGGTCATCGACGCCGACGAGATCCGCGCCGCGCAGCTGGAGTTCTACCGTGAGCGCCCGGCGCTGGTCGCCCACGGGTTGCAGCGCCACGCGGAGCGCCTGGCGAATCTAGGGTTGGTGCAATGAAACATCTCATCGTCGGCCCCGCGGGCCACGGGGTGACCGAATACGCCCTCGGGCTCGCCCGCGCCACCGGCGCCGAGGTCGTCCGGGAGGAGACGTTCGGCGATACCCCGCTCGCCGGCCCCGTCCACGTCACGTTCACCGACCACCTTTTCGGCGACACGGCCGAGCGCCTTTTGGCGCGCATCGACGGCCCGCTGTCCGTGAGCCTGCACGACATCCCCCAGCCCGAGGAGGGCGCCGAGCGCTACGCCCGCCGCGCCGGGGTCTACCGCGAGCTGGTCGAAAGGGCGGACGCCGCGGTGGTCAACTCCGACCACGAGGCGTCCTTCTTCGACGCCGCAACAACCGTGATCCGCCTGCCCATCCCGGTCATCGACTCCCCTTTCAACCCCGAGCCGGGCAGCGTCGGCGTGCTGGGGTTCCTCTACCCCGGCAAGGGCCACGAGGACCTCATCGCAGCACTGCCGGACCGCCGCCTGCGCTTCCTCGGCGCGGTCTCACACGGCCACGAAACATGGGCCGAAAACCTCGACGCCGAGATCACGGGCTGGCTTTCCGACGCCCAACTCGCCGCCGAGATGGGCCGCATCGCCGTACCGGTGTGCCCGCACCGCCACTTTTCCGCCTCCGGCTCGCTGATGGCCTGGCTGGGCGCGGGCCGCACCGTGCTGGTGCGCGACTCCGCCTACGCCCGCGAGATCGACGCGTGGCTGCCCGGGCGCGTGACGTTGGTGGCTGACGGCGGGTGGCGGGAGGCCGTCGATAAGCATGTGCCCAAGCAGATGGACCCGCCGCGCTACGGCTGGGCCGAGGTCGCGCAACAGTGGGAGGAAACATGGCGTTTAGCTGGCCTGATGTGAGCGTGGTCATCCCGCACTACAACGACGCGGATGCGCTCGAACGGGTCGTCGCGGCGGTGCGCGCGCAGGACTACGCGGGCGAAGTGGAGATCGTCGTGGCCGACGACGGCTCCGCCGAACCGCCCGAAATCGAGGGGGTGCGCGTGGTGCGCCAGGAGGACAAGGGCTTCCGGGCGGCCGCGGCGCGCAACCTCGGCGCGGACGCGGCGCGCGGCGAGGTGCTCGCGTTTCTCGACGCCGACACCGTGCCCGAACCCGGCTACCTCTCCGCGGTCGTGCCGCACATCGTGGGGGATGCGCGGGCGGTGGTCGTCGGCGCGCGCCGCACCGGCGCCGAGGACAAAGAGCCGCAATGGCTTATCGACGCCTGGTCCGCCACCGCCAACCTCCGCAACGCCGACCACAGCTCATGGCGCTACATCATCTCGGCGGTGCTGACGTGCTCGCGCGAGTTCTTCGACGAGGTCGGCGGCTTCGACGGCACGCTCGTCGGCTACGGCGGCGAGGACTGGGAGTTCGGCTTCCGCGCCTGGAACGCCGGTGCGAGCTTCGTGCACGAGCCGGCGGCCGTCGCGCACCACGCGGAGGAGGACTTTGGCAAGCGTTACGACGACCCGGCCGCCGCCACCGCTGTCAAAAACGCCGAGTCGCTGGCGCTGGCCCGGCGCGTGACGCACCCACTGGCGCGGCCGGACGGGGTCATCTTCGACACCTTCGACATGCAGGTGGAGGTCCCGGAGCTGGACGGCGAGGGGGTGCGCGAGTTCGTCATCTCGGAGTGGCTGAAGGTCGGCGCGTACGTTCGGGTGGCGGAGGTGCCGGCGCTGTTCGCGGACGACCCGCGAGTGGGCACCGACGAGGTTGACGCGCGGGTGAACATCGCCGTCGGCGCGGGCTGGGCGCCGCAGGATATGGCCGCGCTTTTGGCGGTGGAGTACGTGCTCTGCCCCGACGGCACGGTGGTGCGCACGAAGCGCGCCGCCGCGCTGGAAATGGAGCCGGTCACCGCGAACCCCGAGGACATCGGGATGACCCCGGTTGCGGGCCCGCTGCAGCTGGAGCGCTACTTCGCGGGCTGGTGACGCAGCTTACGGCAGCTCGGGCGCGACGCCGGTGCGCTCGTACTCGGCGAGGATGTCGATGCGGCGCTGGTGGCGTTCCTCTTCGCTCCACGGCTGGGACACGAAGGCGTCGACAATTGCGAGCGCCTCTTCCTCGGTGTGCATGCGGCCGCCGATGCCGATGAGCTGTGCGTTGTTGTGCTCGCGGGCGAGCTTCGCGGTCTCTTCCGACCACGCCAGGGCGCAGCGCGCGCCCTTGACCTTGTTCGCGGCGATCTGCTCGCCGTTGCCGGAGCCGCCGAGCACGATGCCCAGCGCACCCGGGTCCGCCACCACGGCCTCAGCGGCGGCGATGCAGAACGCCGGGTAGTCGTCCAAGGCGTCGTACTCGTGGGCGCCGCAGTCGGTCACCTCGTGGCCCTGGGCCTCAAGGTGGGCCTTGATCTGGTTCTTGCGCTCGAATCCGGCGTGGTCTGCTCCAAGGTAAATACGCATGGCGTTTAGCGTACCTGGGGCATCTCCGTGCGGGTGCGCTTGAGTTCGAAGAAGTACGGGAACTCCGCCAACCCAACCGCGTGATCGAACAATGCGCCGGCCTCTTCGCCTTCCGGCACGCGGGTGATCACGGGCCCGAAGAACGCGTTGTCGCCGAGCTTGACCACCGGGGTGCCCACGTCGTCGCCGACGGCGTCCATGGCGGTGGCGTGGAAGCCGCGCAGCAAATCGTCGCAGTCGGACGTGTTGGCCACCTCAGCGAAATTTTCCGGCAGGCCCACCTCCGCCAGCGCCTTCGCGATGATCTCGTCGTAGGCGCCGTCGCCCTTCTTGCCGCCTTCGCCGCCGGCGTGGATCATCGTGCCCATCGTGGTGTACAGCTCGTCGACCTTCTCGGGCTGCTCCTCCTTGACCTTCGCGAACACGCGCGCCGGACCCCAGTTCGCTTCCATCATGGCGGCGTAGTCTTCGGGGATGTCGCGGCCGTCGTTAAGCACTGCGAGCGACATGGGCACCCATTCGACCTCGATGTCGCGGACCTTCTCCACCTCTTTGATCCAGCGGGAGGTCTGCCATGCGAACGGGCAGGATACGTCAAACCAAAATTTCACTTGTTCCGTCATGGCGCCCACGATAGCGCGTGTAGGCTGCGGCAGATGAAGACTAATTTGACTCGCAAGGACGCGCAGGCGCGCGCCGAACTGATTTCCAACGTCCGCTACGACATCGCCGTGGACATCACCGGGGCGGAAGAGTTCACCACGGTGAGCACCGTGAACTTCGATTCGAAGGCGGGCACCACCCACTTCGACCTGGTGGCGGCAGGCTTCGAGGCCACCCTCGACGGCGATGAGACAGGCCGGGAGCTTTCGCTTAGCGACGGCGCCCACACGCTGGTCGTCACCTCCCACGACGCGTACAACCGCACCGGCGAGGGCCTGCACAAGTTCACCGACCCGGTGGACGGCAAGGACTACCTGTACACCCAGTTCGAGCCGGCGATGGCGATGAAGGTGTTCGCCGGCTTCGACCAGCCGGACCTGAAGGCCACCTACACCGTCAGCGTCAAGGCGCCGGAGCGCTACACCGTGATCCTCAACGAGGCGGTCGAACGCACCGATAACGGCGACGGCACCTCCACCTGGACCACCACGATCGACTACCCGCTGTCGACCTACCTCATCGCGATCTGCGCCGGCGAGTTTGAGCGCATCTCCGACACCTACGACGCCGGCGACGGCCGCACCATCGAGCTCGGCCTGTACGCCCGCGCATCGCTGATCCCCCACATGGATTCGGAGCGCATCTTCCGCCAGACCAAGGAGGGCTTCGACTTCTACCACGCCAACTTCGGCCGCACTTACCCGTTCGGCGACAAGTACGACCAGGTGTTTTGCCCGGAGTACAACATGGGCGCGATGGAGCACGTCGGCTGCGTGACGTACCGCGACGAGTACATCTTCACCTCCGAGCCCACCCCGTACCGCCTGGAGCGCCGCAACGACACCATCCTGCACGAGATGGCGCACATGTGGTTCGGCGATTTGGTCACGATGCAGTGGTGGGACGATTTGTGGCTCAACGAGTCCTTCGCCACCTGGTCCGCGGCCACCGCGCAGACGGCGATCGGCGAGTACGCGGATGCGTGGACCACGTTCGCGTCCGTGGAGAAGGCGTGGGCGTACCAGCAGGACCAGCTGCCGTCCACGCACCCGATCGCCGCGGACGCCCCGGACATCGAGACCGCGGAGCAGAACTTCGACGGCATCACCTACGCCAAGGGCGCGTCGGTGCTGAAGCAGCTGCAGGCGTACGTGGGCTACGAGGAGTTCTTCGCCGGCGTGCGCAAGCACTTCGACAACCACGCCTACTCCAACGCCACCTTCGCGGACCTGCTCGGCGCGCTCGAGGAGGCGTCGGGCCGCGACCTTTCGGGCTGGGCCGAAAAGTGGCTGCGCACCACGGGCCCGTCGACGCTGCGCCCGGAGATCGGCGAGCGCTTCGCGGTGCTGCAGGAGGATCCGCGCCCGCACCGTGTGCGCGTGGGGCTCTACAAGCTTGTCGACGGCTCCGTTACCCGCGTCAAGCAGATCGAGACCGACATCGACGGCGAACGCACCGAGATCCCCGAGCTCGCCGGCATCGAGCACGACCTGGCGATCGTCAACGACGACGATCTGACCTACGCCAAGATGCGCCTGACCCCGGAGCACCAAAAGTTCGCGTTGGAGCACATCGGCGAGATCGAGGATTCCCTGGCGCGCACCCTGATCTGGTCGTCGCTGTGGGAGTCGGTGCGCGACGGCGAGCTGGCCGCCCGCGAGTTTGTGAAGCTGGTCGCCGCCCACGCCGCCGCCGAAACCCACCCGAGCGTGCAGGAGCGCCTGCTGGCACAGGCCACGCAGGCGGTGCGCCAGTACGTCGACCCCGCCTGGGAGGGCGAGGGCATGGACCTGCTCAACGCCGCCTTCCGCGGCGCGGAACCGGCCGCCATCTTCGACCGCGCACTGGCCCGCCTGACGCCGACCGAGGAGACGATCGCCTACTTCAAGGAGCTGCTCCAGCATTCCGACAACCAGGAGGTGCGCTGGCTGGCCATCACGAACCTCATCGCCGCCGGCGCCCTGCCGCTGGAGGCGGCGGAGAAGGAGCAGGACAACACGTCGGAGGGCGCGATTTCGCGTCTGCGGGCGAGAGCTGTCGTCGATAAGCGATGGGCTTGGCAGAAGCTTGTGGAAGACGACCTGACCAACCTCGAAGCCCGCTACCTCATGGACGGGCTGACGTTCACCTACGACGGGCTCGAGGGGCTGACCGACGAGTACTTCCGCGCCGCGCCCGCGCTGTGGGAGCGGCTGACCAACGAGATGGCGCAGCGCACCCTCGAGGGCATGTACCCGCGCTGGGATGTCACCGCCGGCGCCGTTGACAAGGCGAACGCGCTGCTGGGCGGCGACGCCCCGGCCGGGCTGAAGCGCGTCATCGCCGAGGGCCAGGACCGCATCGCCCGTGCGGTGCGCAACCGCGAGGTCGACGCTACAGCTGAGTAAGCGCCTGCTCGAGGTCGGCGATGAGGTCGGCCTCTTCCTCGATGCCCACCGAGATGCGCACGAGCTCGCCCGGCACCTCGAGCGCGGAGCCGGCGACGGAAACGTGCGTCATGGTGGCGGGGTGCTCGAGCAGGCTCTCCACGCCGCCTAGGGACTCCGCCAGGCAGAACAGCTTGGTGGACTTGCAGAAGGTTTTGGCCTGCTCGGTGGTCTGGAACAGCACGGAGACCATACCGCCGAAGCGGGTCATCTGCTTGCTTGCGGTTTCGTGGCCCGGGTGGGTCTCCAGGCCCGGGTAGCACACGCGCGCGACCTGGGGCTGGGCATCCAAGAACTTTGCGACGGCTTCCGCATTGTCGCAGTGCTTGTCCATGCGCACGGAAAGCGTCTTCAGGCCGCGGCCGGTGAGGTACGTGTCGAACGGGGACGGGTTCGCGCCGACCCAGCCGAAGAAGAAGCGCAGCTGCTCGTGGAAGCCGGGCACGCGGGAATCGTCGCCGCAGACGATGCCGCCGACCACATCCGAGTGGCCGCCGATGTACTTCGTCGTGGAGTGCACCACCACGTCCGCGCCGAGTTCGAACGGCTTTTGCAGGTACGGCGAGGCGAAGGTGTTGTCCACTACCAGCGCGGCCTGCTTCTTCACGGCGGCGATGGCTTCGATGTCCACGATGTCCAGCATCGGGTTCGTCGGCGTTTCCACCCAGATGGCCTTGGTGTTGTCCTTGACGGCCGCGGCGACCTCTTCCGGGTTGGTCATGTCCACCACGGTGTTTTCCACGCCCCACTGCGTGAAAACCTGCTGGATCAGGCGGTAGGTGCCGCCGTAGGCGTCGTTGGACACGACGATGTGGTCGCCGGGTTTGAGCAGGATGCGCAGGATGACGTCGATAGCCGCCATGCCCGAGGAGTAGGCCACGGCGTACTCGGCGCTCTCCAGCGCCGCGACGGCCTTTTCCAGCGCGGTGACGGTGGGGTTGCCCACGCGGGTGTACTCGTAGCCGCCGCGCAGCTCCGCCAGCCCGTCCTGGGCGAACGTGGTGGACGCGTAGATCGGCGTGTTGATCGGCCCGTACAGGCTGTCGGGTTCGTAGCCGGCGTGAATGGCGTCGGTAGCAAATCCAGTCATGCCCACAGACAGTAGACCAAGCGGTTCATTCCGCGGGCATTTTTATGCACTAGACTCGCTCCCGATGAAAGCGCAAACAGATACTGCAGAAAAGGTCGACGAGGCCGTCGACGGCGTCACCAACTGGTGGAACGACCCAGCCACCCACGAACTCGTGGTGGAACGCCCCCTGAAAATCCTGCTGATCATCGTGGTCGCGCTGGTGCTGAGCTGGGTGGCGCGCAAGGTGATCAACCGCGCCACCCGTCACGGCATCGAGCGCACCCCGTTCATCGCCCCCACCGTGGAGGACACCCCGCAGTACCGGGCGCAGGAGGCCCGCCGCCAGCAGCGCATGAAGACGTTGGGCAACGTGGGCCGTTCCGTCGCGGCGATTGTGATTTGGACGTGGGCGATCCTCGCCGTGCTGGATCAGCTGGGGGTGAACGTCGCGCCGTTGATCGCGTCCGCCGGCGTGGTCGGCGTGGCCATCGGTTTTGGTGCGCAGTCGCTGGTGAAGGATTTCTTCTCCGGCATGTTCATCCTCATTGAGAACCAGTTCGGCGTGGGCGACACCATCCAGGTCGGCGACATTGTCGGCGAGGTGGAGGAGATGTCGCTGCGCATCACTACGCTGCGCGACATCGACGGCGCCCTGTGGCACATCCGCAACGGCGATATCGAGCAGGTGGGCAACCACTCTGCGCGTTTCTCCACGGCGCGTCTGCAGATCCCGGTGTCGGTCATGGCCAACCCGGACAAGGTCTCGCGCGTCATCGAGGAAACCGCAGTCGCGGCGTGCGAGGACCCGGAGATCCGCGATCTGGTCATGGGCACGCCGACGATGCTGGGTCCCAGCGAGTTCAACCCGACCTACGTGTCGTTCCGCCTGAGCGTGACCACGATGCCGGGCGAGCAGTGGGGCGTGGCCCGCCACCTGAACCACCGCATCCTGGCGGCGCTGCACGAGCAGGACGTGGTGCTCACGGCGATGGATTCTGTGCTTGTAGAGATGAAGGAGAGCAATGGAGATCGGTCCTAAGCAGGAGCAGACGCTTTACGACGCCGTCGGTGGCGACGCGTTCTTCCACCGCCTCGTCGAGGGCTTTTACACGCAGGTCAAAGAGGACGACCTCATCGGCCCGATGTACCCGGACCAGGATTGGGACGGCGCACAGGACCGCCTGCGCTGGTTTTTGGTGCAGTACTGGGGCGGCCCGCGCACCTTCCAGGAAAAGCGCGGCAACCCGATGCTGCGCAAGCGCCACTTGCCCTTCGCCATCGGTGAGGCGGAGGCGGACCGGTGGTTGGAGCTCATGGGCAATTCCATGGAGCAATTTACTGACGACGAGCTGCCGCCCGCCTACCGCGCCCAAATGTGGAACCACATGCAGCGCGTGGCCTACATGATGATCAACCAGGGCCCGCGCGCGTACTAAAACAGCAGGTTCGGCCGGGTGCTGCGGTAGACGGAGCCGAACGGCGCGTCCAAGCGCACCCAGCTGCCGGAGGTGGCAACGCGCAGGTGGCGCGGGATTTCGGCGGGGGCCTCGAAGCCGGGGATCAGCCCGAGCGAGGTGCAGGCGAAGATCATCCGCATGGGGATCTCCACCGGGTTGTCGCTGTCGGCGTCGGCGGTGAGCACTACCCCGTCGAGAAGTGAGCGCGGCGGGCCGGCCGGGCCGGAGAATTGGCGCGCCAGGTTGCGGCCCTCGTCCGCCAGGCGGCGGGCGACGCCGATGGGGACTTCCTCGCGGGCGATGAAGCCGCTGGCCGGCGGCAGGGCCCCGGGCCAGGCGGCGTCGCGGGCGGGGCCGACCTCGGTCGCGCCGGACTGCAGCGCGTCGAGCAAATCGCGAGCGCTGACGGTGGCGCCGGGGTGCGTGGTGGAGCCGGAGGTGCGTCGAGAAGCAATGGCATCAAACGGCGTGGTCACGAACACGTCGAGCTGGCCCTCCCCCACCTCCTGGATGCGCGCGGAGGCCTGGGCGTCCAGCGCGAGCGCGCGCGAAAGCAGCGCGGTGAGCCCGCGCGCGCCGCGCTCGATGCGAACCTCGACCACTTAGGCCCCGGCCGTTTGTGACAGGATGCCGATCTCTTTCTGCGTGATCTCGCGCGGCGAGGTCGTGGTGGTATCCACCGTGACCTGCACGCAGTCGATGACGCAGCAGACCTTGCCCTGCGCATCCTTGATTTCCTGGCGGGTGGTGAACGACGTGTTGCCCACGTTGGACACCTGCGTCTCCACCGTCACCTCCGTGGTGTTGGGCAGGATCGGGCGGACGTAATCCACCTCGAGGCGGCGCACGAACACCACGAACTCGTGGCCCTGGGAGAAGAAGAACTCCTGCGCGAACGCCAAGCGCGCCTCCTGGGCGAGCTCGATGTAAGCGGAATTGGTCACGTGCCCGTAGCGGTCGAAGTCGCTCCAGCGCACCGGGATTGTGTGGACGTGGATCTCAGCCATGGTGTGCTCCTAGCGGGTGAGCTTGCGGTGGGTGACGCGCGACGGCTTCGCGGCCTCTTCGCCGAGGCGCTCGACCTTGTTGGCCTCGTAGTCGCCGAAGTTGCCTTCGAACCAGAACCACTTGCCTTCTTCCACGTTGCCTTCCCAGGCGAGGATGTGGGTGCAGGTGCGGTCCAAAAACCAGCGGTCGTGCGAGATCACAACGGCGCAGCCCGGGAAGGCCTGCAGCGCGTTTTCCAGCGAGCCGAGCGTCTCGACGTCCAGGTCGTTGGTCGGCTCGTCCAGCAGGATCAGGTTGCCGCCCTGCTTCAGCGTCAGCGCCAGATTCAGGCGGTTGCGCTCGCCGCCGGAGAGCACCTTGGACGGCTTCTGCTGGTCCGGGCCCTTGAAGCCGAAGGCGGACAGGTAGGCGCGCGACGGCATCTCGTTTTGGCCGACGTGGATGTAGTCCAGGCCGTCGGAGACGACCTCCCAGACGGTCTGCTCCGGGTCGATGTTCTCGCGGTTCTGGTCCACGTACGAGATCTTGACGGTGTCGCCGACCTCCACGGAGCCGGAATCGGCCTCCTCCAGGCCCACGATGGTCTTGAACAGGGTGGACTTACCCACACCGTTGGGGCCGATCACGCCGACGATGCCGTTGCGCGGCAGGGTGAACGACAGGTCCTTGATCAGCACGCGGCCGTCGAAGCCCTTGTTCAGGTCCTCCACCTCGACGACCTTGTTGCCCAGGCGCGGCGGGGTGGGGATCTGGATTTCTTCGAAGTCGAGCTTTCGGTACTGCTCGGCCTCTGCCGCCATCTCCTCGTAGCGCTCCAGACGGGCCTTGTTCTTGGCCTGGCGGGCCTTCGGCGACGAGCGGACCCAGTCCAGCTCCTTCTTCAGGCGCTTCTGCAGCTTCTGGTCCTTCTTGCCGGCGACTTCGAGACGCTCGGCCTTCTTCTCCAGGTAGGTGGAGTAGTTGCCCTCGTAGGGGTAGAGCTTGCCGCGGTCGACCTCGCAGATCCACTCGGCGACGTTGTCCAGGAAGTAGCGGTCGTGGGTAATCGCCAGCACGGCACCCGGGTAGGTCTGCAGGTGCTTCTCCAGCCACAGGACGGATTCGGCGTCGAGGTGGTTGGTCGGCTCGTCGAGGAGCAAAAGGTCCGGTTCGCTCAGCAGCAGTTTCGCAAGTGCTACTCGACGGCGCTCGCCACCGGACAGGTTGGTCACCGGTGCGTCGGAAGGCGGGCAGCGCAGTGCCTCCATGGCCTGCTCGATCTTGGAGTCGATCTCCCACGCGTCGGCCGCGTCGAGCTCTTCCTGCAGCTTGCCCATTTCTTCCATGAGCTCGTCGGAGTAGTTCGTCGCCATCTCCTCGGCGATTTCCTCGAAGCGCTGCTTCTTCTCAAACAGTACGCCGAGGCCCTCCTCGACGTTGCCGCGCACGGTCTTTTCCTCGTTCAGCGGCGGCTCCTGCAGCAGGATGCCCACGGACGCGCCCGGCTGGAGGAACGCCTCGCCGTTGTTCGGCTGGTCGATGCCGGCCATGATCTTCAGCAGCGACGACTTACCGGCGCCGTTCGGGCCCACGACGCCGATCTTGGCGCCCGGGTAAAACGCCATGGTGACGTTGTCCAGGATGACCTTCTCGCCGATGGCTCGGCGGACATTTTTCATCGTGTAGATGAACTCAGCCACTACGAATCCCCTTTGTTAGTGCGGAGGTAAATACCGCACTTAGGGTACATGACGCACACGCGCGCCCCACCGCTTCCAAGGCGCGCTGGAAGCGGCGGGGCGAAGGCTGCGAAAACTAGAAGGGCGCGCCGCCGGTGGCGGCGAGCTCCTCCCCTGCTCTGTCTGTGTCGGTGTCGGTGTCGGCGTCGGTGCGGGTGACCCCGTCGACGTCTTCGGCGCTGACGCGGCGCTCCTCCACCTCCGGTGTGTCCGCGAAGCTGCCCCAGCCGCCCTTGGGCTCAGTGTCGTCGGCGTCCTCGCCGTTGAGCTTCCGGTTCAGCGCCTTGGCGTCCATCGGCTTGGGCATCTCGTGGCCTTCGAGCGTGTTACCGGAAGCGGACGTGCGCACCGAGTTGACCTGGTAGCGCGCGAGGTCGAACGCGACGTGGCGCGCCTTGAGCGTGGTCTTGGAGCGCAGGGCCACCTCGCCCTTGTCGTCCTTGCCCTCCCAGTACTCGTGGACCAGCTTGCCGATCACAATCACCGGGAAGCCCTTGCGCAGCGACGCGCCAGCGTTGACCGCGAGCTGGCCCCAGCACTCGACGTCGACGTAGAACTGGTTGTAGTCCTGCCAGACGTCGTCGCCGTTGTCGTTCTTTTCTTTCTTCACGTCCGAGGTGGCCACGCGGAAGCGCAGCACTGCGTTGCCCGAGTTGAAGGTTTTGAAGTACGGCTCGGCGATCAGGTTGCCGAGCAGCGTGTAGTCGATGTTGGCCATTTCAAGGCCCCTTTCTGCATGCGTGCGGATGGTGTGCGGTTGCGGGGGCGGGGAGCTCGTCGATAAGCAATTGCCCCCTGCGCGAGCAGAGTCGCACGAAACGCAAGGCAGAAAAAGGGGTCGGCCAAATTGTGGATAACTTAACCTGAGAAATTCACAATCCGCAGCTAGCGGCCATGAATTTGCGAAAGCATCTCGTTGTAGCGGCGCCATTCCTCGTCGTCGGTCTCCTCCGCGCGACGGTCCGACTCGGCCGTTTCCGCCTTATCCTCGCGCCACCAACGGAGGAACAGCTCGCCGAAGACGATCACCAGCGGGAAAGAGCCGGACGCCCACGCGATGCCGCCGCCGTCCTTCTGCACGGCGAGCAGGTCCGGGTTCCACGGCAGCTCCAGCGAGCGGTAGAACTCCTCGCCCATCACGGAACCGAGCTGCATGAGGTACACGCCCATGAACAGGTGGAACGGCATGGACACCCACAGCCACAACAGGCGCACCTTCGCGGTGGGGCGGCCCTCGATCTCGTCGGGGCCGATGAGCTCCCAGAAGTAGAGGTAGCCGGAGATAAGGAACGCGGCGTTCATGATGACGTGGCCGGCGTGCTCGGAGATCATGAGCTCGTAGAACGGCTGGATCACGTACATGGCGTAGAACACCACCAAAAACTGGATGGTGGACACCGGCGAGAACGTCACCGCGCGCAGGAACTTCGAGCTCTGGAAGCTTTCCGCCCACAGGCGCGGATTGAACTCGCCGGCCGGGTACGCCTCGCGCACGAGCGTCAGCGGCGCACCGAGCACCAGGAACACCGGCACGCCCATGGACAGGATCATGTGCACCGTCATGTGCGCGGAGTAGGAGGCGGGCATGTGCATGCCCATGCCGGAGCTCAGCGTGACGATGACCATCGCGCAACCGGCCAGCCACCACAGCGTGCGCGCGACCGGCCAGCCATCCACCCGGCGGACAAGGTGGAGGTAGTACGCCGCCAGCAGGATCGCAATGACGCTGAACAGCAGCTCCGGGCGCCAGGTAGTCAGCCAGTTCGTCCAGGTCAACGGCTCGGTGAGGTTGTAGCCCATCTGGATCTGCATGCGTGTCAGATTCGGGTCCAGCGGCGGCGGGGGCGGGGTGCGCCCGAGCGTGACGGCCAGGCCAGCAATCGCCGCCATGATGAGCACCTCGCCCGCGGCAAGTCGGGTGAACGCCCTGGGCTGGGTGTCGAGCTGTGGGATGGTCCGCTCGCGGTGCACGTAGCCGATCATGCCGAGGACGACAATGCCGACAGTCTTGATGATCAGCACCCAGCCGTAGCTGTACTGCGTCAGGTCCTCCAGGCGCACCCGCACCAGCGCGTTGACCACACCGGAGATAGCCATGGCCAGGATGGAAAACAGCGCGATGCGGGAGTAACGCTGGGTGGCGGCGGTGAGGCCGGGGCCTCGTCGTAAAGCATGTGCGACAAGCGCCATCAGCCCGCCGACCCAGAGCAGCATGGCTACCAGGTGCCAGATCAGCGAGTTGGTGCCGAAGTCGTGCGCGCCGCCGGTGGCCGAGTGGCCCGTCAGCGCGATCGGCATGACCACCACGATCGCGCCGACGAACAGCCAGACCTGGGACCACCAGCTGGTCGCGGTGTAGGCAAACGCCGCGACGACGGCGGCGAAGACGGCGACGATGAGCCACACGCGCGCGTCCGCCACCTGGTCCAGCGCCTGCGACCATGCGGCTGCCTCGAACAGGACGGTTTTGAGCGGCTGGCCGGAGACGTCCGAAAGCACCAGCGGGATCATGGCGAGCCCGATCAGCGCGATGCCCGCGCTGGCGTGGGCGCCGGTCCGCGAGGCGAGGTGGCCGTCGACGGTCAGGCGGGCGCCGTTGAGGTCTTCTTGGGTCTGCTTCGGCGGGATGAGGAAGGCAGAGAGCAAAAACGAGCCCGTGGCCAGCGCCATGAGCAGCCACGCGACGCCACGCAGCGCCGGCAGCCCGACCGTGGTGGCCGCGCCCGGATCCGGGATGCCCAGTTCCGCGAGCGAGCCGCCCGAGAACGCCTCCCCCACCGCGCCGGCGACAACAGCCGCGATGGCGAACGCGGCCAAATACAGCGGCCAAGCGGGGGCGACGGTGCGGGTGCGTGCAGGTGCATTCATGCCGCATACCCTACTTTCGCGCCTGGCTGAGCCATAACTACAATCAGCCGGTATTGCCCCCATAGCTCAGTGGATTAGAGCATCCGGTTTCTACCCGGCTGGTCGCGGGTTCGAATCCTGCTGGGGGCGCAAATGTCATGAGTCGCGTCATGCTTGACGCCTGAGTCGCGACATGCTGGACGGACCGGCATCCCAGTTGTTTTTATTCTGGGGTGCCGGTTTTGTTCATTTGGGGCGAAGTGGTGGGTCACCGTGTTTCCAGTAGGCCTTTTGGTAGTCGCGGGCGGTGTCGATGTAGTGCTCGGTGATGACTTCTCCGGTTTCGGCTAGTGATGTGATGACGTGGTTGTCGGTGATGACCATGAGAATTTTCTTGTGTTTGTAGGCGCGTCCGATGCCGAGGTGGAAGAGTTTGCCGGCGTAGCGCACGGTGACTTTGCCGTTTTTGTCGACTGTGTCGTTTCGGGTTCGCCATTCTTCTTTGGGGTTGTCGTTGGGTGTGGCTTTGACTCCGGTGGTGTATGCCTGCTGCGGGGTGCGTCTGCCCAGGGCGCGGTGGGGCCGGGTGCAGTTGTAGTATTGGCGAAACTCATTGAGGAGTTGTTGCAGCTCAGCAACTGTTTGTGCTGTGGGTCGGGCCTTGATCCATTTTTTGAGGGTTTGGTGGAACCGCTCAATTTTTCCTTGGGTTTGGGGGTGGCCGGGCCGGCCGTTTTTCTGTTGGATTTTGTGTGCGACGAGCACTTTTTCAAACGCGTTTCTTCCACCTTTGCGCCCGGCTAGGCGGGCGGTGAACACCAAACCGTTGTCCGTCAGCGTGGATGCTGGTGGGCCGTACGCGCCGATCAGGCGGGTGAGTTCGGCGGCGACGGCGGGGCCTGTAAATGCGGCGGCCGCGGTGATTGACAGCAAGTATCGCGAGTGGTCGTCGAGGAAGTCGAGGACTTCGACTCGTGTGTTGTCGGCGAGGAAGAGGTGGGTGATGTCGGCTTGCCAGCATTCGTTGGGCATTGCGGCTTCGAAGCGGATGTAGGAGCTTTTTGGCTTCTTTTGCGGCTGCGGGGTGATCAAGCCTTCTTTGGTGAGGATGCGGCGGATCGTTGAAGTTGACGGGGCACGTTTGCCGGCCTGTTCGAGGTGGTAGGCGATGGTTTCGGGTCCTGCGTCGAGTCCGTGCCGGGTGAGTTGCTTGCGGATGCTGATGATGTCGTTGCTTAGTGCTTCCGGGATGGCGTGCGGGTGGGTGTGAGGGGCACGCGATTTCGGTGCGATTGCCTCGGCGCCGCCTGCGTCGTAGGCGTTGAGGATCTGGTGGACACGTTGGCGTGAGATGCCAAAGCGCTTGGCGACGCTGGTGGGTGTGCCGCCTTGGTCTCTGACGGCTCTGACGATGGCGAGGTTGCGGTTGGGACTGTTCATAGCGTCAAACATGTCCCGACTCACCAGTCAAGCGTCACCGACACGGCTGAGGTAACCCTAAGTGTCAACAATGACGCGACTCACCTGTCAAGGATCACAACGCCTTCCGCAGGCACACCCCGTCAAATATGTCGTGACCTCAGGCACTGCTGGGGGCGCAAATTGCCACCTTGAGCAGGCACTTTACCGAGCAGGGCGACGCACTAGGGCCAAACATCCCGGCGGAAGCTAACGGTTACCACTAGGCAGAATGACCAACAAACCGCGCAGATTCACCTAGAGTGCGACCGACGAATGGGCACTCAATATCGTGGGTAGATAGCCCACTGCAATAAGTAGACGAAAACCATGGGTAGCCCGCAGAGACAGGCAATCACGTAAATGGTCCTGACCGTGTCGGCGGAGGTTCCGTATGTTTCGGCTACTCCAGCACAGACCCCTGCTATGAGCTTGGCCTCCTCGACTCTGTGCCATTTTTCTCGCTGGGGCATTACGAAGTCCCTACTCAAACGTTTGTGTTCACAACGGTTCCGAGACAGATTCCGTGACGGTGTGCTCGAGTTGCATCGTAGCCCAGCTTTCCCCGCTGAGGTCGCACAACAGCCATGACGCACGCTACTGTGAGCTTCGGACGCATTGCGGTGCTCCACTTCCGAGGCTCGTGCGAAAGCGCGAGCTTTCGTGCATTTTAAGGGAAGAATGCACATCGGCTACTTCGACGGGTTCGGCACAATGGCGCCATTTCCAAGTGGCCCGTTTGGACGCTTTTTGCCTGGACAGAGGAGTTTTCGGCGTGATGTGCGGGTTTGTGCATACAGTCGGTGGGGCAGATTTCCCCTACCCCAAGGAGGCCCTAAACCATGACTGACCCGAAGAACTCCCCGGTCAACGAAGACAGCATTGAGAACCTGTCCGACCCGGACGCCGACACGTCCGTGCAGGAGACCGGCGAGGACAACGACTTTGAAGCGGACGGCCGCGACTAGGCACGTCCAGCGAAAACCGGCCCCGCGTTTGTAGCGGCGGCCGGTTTTTGTACGAATCGTCCGCGCCAAATCCTGACCTGGGGGTTTGCAAACCGAAAATTGGCGGAATTGTCGATTCGTGCACAACCCGCCCAGAGCGCCGCACCGTTTTGGAATAGCCGTCCCACCATGTGGTACATTCGTCCGCACACTGATATTCAGTTCCCACACAGTGGAATGAAAGGACGGGCGATGACAACCAGCGTCGAACACCACCCCACTCCCCAACCGGCGGCACCCGCCGCGCAGATTAGGGAGACCACCCCGGAGGAGCGCCGCCGCGTCCGACTCGCCTCCACCATCGGCACGACGATCGAGTTCTACGACTTCTACGCGTACGCCACCGCCGCCGTGGCGGTGTTTCCGTTCCTGTTCTTCCCCAAGTCGGAGTCCAGCACGGTTGCGCTGCTGTCCTCGTTCGCCACCTTCGGCCTGGCGTTCATCGCCCGCCCGCTCGGCTCGGTGCTGTTCGGCCACTTCGGCGACAAAATCGGCCGCAAGGCCACCCTGGTGGGCGCGCTGCTGACCATGGGCATCGCCACCTTCGTCATCGGCCTGTTGCCCACCTACGCACAGGCCGGCATCTGGGCGCCGGCGCTGCTTGCCCTGATGCGCTTCTGCCAGGGCCTGGGCCTCGGCGGCGAGTGGTCCGGTGCGGCCCTGCTGTCCACTGAAACAGCTGCTAAGGGACGCCGCGCATGGGCCGGCATGTGGCCCCAACTCGGCGCGCCATTCGGGTTCCTGCTGGCCAACGGCCTGTTCCTGATCCTGGTGACGGTCCTGGGCCACACGTCCGGCGACTTCGAAGGCGCGTTCATGGCCTGGGGCTGGCGCGTGCCGTTCCTGCTGTCCATCGTGATGGTCATCATCGGGCTGTGGGTGCGCCTACAGGTTGAGGAAACCCCGGTGTTCCAGCAGGTGGAGCAGAACGACCAGAAGGCCGCCTCCCCGCTGGCCGAGGTGTTCAAGACCGCGTGGAAGCCGCTGATCCAGGGCACGTTCATCATGGTCGGCTGCTACACGCTGTTCTACATCGTGACCACCTGGTTCCTCTCCTACGGCATCGGCTCCGCCGAGGAGGGCGTGGGCCTGGGCATCGCATACCCGACGTTTTTGAAGCTGCAGCTGGTGTGCATCTTCGGGTTCATGCTGGGCATCCCGGTCGCGGCGCACCTGGCCGACACGTACGGACGACGCCCGACGCTGGGTCTGACGTCCGTGGCCATCATCGTCTACGGCCTGTGCTTCAAGTGGCTGCTCAACCCGGAGACGTTCACGATGGTCTCCCTGGGCATCTTCCTGTTCATCGGCATGATCCTGATGGGCTTCATCTTCGGCCCGATGTCCGCAATCCTGCCGGAGCTGTTCCCCTCCAACGTGCGCTACACCGGCTCGGGCATCGCCTACAACGTATCCTCCATCCTCGGTGCTGCGATCGCCCCGTTCATCGCCACGGCGCTGAGCTCCAACTACGGCCCGAAGGCGGTGGGCTACTACCTGGTAGTCGTCACCGCGATCTCGCTGGTGGCCATCCTCACCGCACCTGAGACCAAGGACCAGGAGATGCACGAAATCTAACGCGTCGTACAAAACCTGAACTCGGGCGGCTTCGGCCGCCCGTTTTTCACGTCACCGCCCCGTCAAACGCCCCCTGAGTTCAGGTTTTCACCGAGGCCACCAAACGCGCACACCTCCACCACCCAAATCTCTTGCTTTCCACTCCGGAAAGTGACACACTTGCAGACATGGAAAGCAACAAGCCGCCGCAAACGCAAATCTCCAAGGAAGAAGCCCGCGCCGCCCTCGAGCAAATCGACGGGATCGAGCACGAATCGCAGCGCAAACACACCCCGGCGTGGGCCTACGCCATCCTCGGCACCAGTTTCGGCGTCACGATCGCCGGCACGATCATCGGCTGGAAGTACTGGTGGGTGCTGTTCCTGCTCATCGGCGTCGCCTGCATCGCGCTCGCGATCTGGGACAACAACCGCAACGTGCGCCCCAGCATGAAGCAGCCGATCCAGGAAGACCCCAAGACGAACTGGGCCGCCGCTCTCGCCCCCGCGTTCATGATGCCGCTGATCTGGTTCGTCCCCGAGGGCAGTGTGGTCGGCGGGGTCATCGCCGGCGTAATCACGGCGGTCATATTCACGGCCGTCATGATCCACGAAAGCAGGAACCGATGAACGCCCCGGCCATCGACCCCGTCATACATCCCCTGGCGCGGCTGAAGATTTGTGCGGCGCTGTACAGCGCGGGAGCCGTCGAGAAGCAAACGTCCCGGCACGAGATGCGCTTCAGCTCGCTGAGAGAGAAAACTGACCTGTCAGATTCGGCCCTGTCGAAGCAGCTGGCCACGCTGGAGGAGCACGGCTACGTCACGCGTTTCCGCGAGTACGGCTCCACTCGCGCGAAGGACACGGTGTGGGTCACGCTCACCGCAACGGGCGCGCAGGCCTTTGAAAACCACACGGCGGCGCTGCGTGAGATCGCGGGCGGGTAGATTCGTCCCCATGAGTTTTCCCGCACCTGCACCCGGCGCGTTCGCGCTGATCACCGGCGCGAGCCAAGGCATCGGCGAGGCCATCGCGCGCCAGCTCGCCGCTGAGGGCCACAACCTCATCCTCGTCGCAAGGCGCCAAGAAGTCCTACAAAAGCTTGGCGACGAGCTCTCGCTCGCCCACGGCATCGACGTCGAAATCTTCGCGGCAGACCTGTCCAAGGCGCGCGATGTGGACGCGCTGGTGAAGCACATCAACGACCGCACGGTTTCGATCTGCGTGAACTCGGCGGGCATCGCCAGCTTCGGGCCGTTCATGGCCCAGGACTGGGAGTACGAGACGAACCAGTTCAACCTGAATGCCACGGCGGTGTTCCGCATCACCAAGGCGGTGCTGGACCAGATGGTGCCGCGCGGCGAGGGCGCGCTGTGCAACGTCGGCTCCGCGGCCGGCAACCTGCCGATCCCGAACAACGCCACCTACGTGTTCACCAAAGCAGGCGTGAACCAGTTCACCGAGGCGCTGCACTACGAGCTCAAGGACTCGGGCGTGCACGTGACCCTGCTTGCCCCGGGCCCGGTGCGCGAGGCGTACATCCCGGAGGAAGAGCAGTCCATCGTGGACAAGGTCGTGCCGGATTTCCTGTGGACCACCTACGAGTCCTGCGCCGCCGACACCATCAACGCGATGCGCAAGAACCGCCGCCGCATCGTGCCCGGCCCGCTTTCGAAGGCCATGGACGTGGTGTCCAACTACGCCCCGCGCGGGTGGCTGCCGCCGATCATGGGCAAGTTCTACGCACAGATGGGAGAGGAATAGATGGACATCGCTGCCAAGGACAACCGCATCGTCTGGGTCGACCTGGAGATGACGGGCCTGGACCCTTCCCGCCACGTCATCGTGGAGGTCGCCGCCCTGGTCACGGACGCGGAGCTGAACATTATCGACGAGGGCGTGGACCTGGTCGTGCACGCCACCGACGCCGAGCTCGCCGAGATGGACGACTTTGTCACGCAGATGCACTCCGACAACGGACTGCTCGATGACATCAAGGCGTCCCAGGTCAGTCTGGCGGAGGCGGAGGATGCGGTGCTCGGGCTCGTCGAGAAGCATTGCGATCCTGCGCATCCCGCTCCCCTTGCGGGCAACTCGATCGCCACCGACCGCACGTTTATCAGAGCGCAGATGCCGCGCCTCGATGCGGCACTGCACTACCGCATGATCGACGTCTCCACGGTCAAGGAGCTCTCCCGCCGCTGGTTCCCCAAGGCGTACTTCAACCAGCCGCAAAAGGGCATGGCGCACCGCGCGCTGGCGGACATTGTGGAGTCCATCCGCGAGCTTGATTACTATCGACGCTCCGTGTTCGTGCCCTCCCCCGGGCCCGACACGGAGGCCGCCGTGGAGGCTTCCGCAAGCGCAACCGACGCCTACCAGCCGTTTTTGTGAAAACACGGTGAGGGGCTAAGGTAGATCCCGCTGCAAAAACAGCGATGGTGGCTGTAGTTCAGCTGGTAGAGCACCAGGTTGTGATCCTGGGTGTCGCGGGTTCGAGTCCCGTCAGCCACCCCAAAGTTCAAGGCCTGGCCCGCAGAAATTCGCGGGCCAGGCCTTAGTTGTTGGCGCCTGGTTTGTCCCCGGCTGGCCCCTCCCGTTCGGCCACGGGTATGCCGTTTTAGCAATGTGGCAAATATTTGCCACATTCCAAAACCAGCACACCCCTACTCGTACAGCGGCTCACCGGAACCGCCGGAGCGCTGCTCCCAATCGAGGTTCCAGTACCCCAGGCCGTCGTAAGGCGTGAGCGTGCCACCGGCGGTGTTTTTCACCACCACCGGGTCGCCGCGCTTGACAAAGTTCTGGAACCACTGCGCGTTGTCGTATGAGGCGTTGATGCAGCCGTGGGACTGGTTGTAGCTACCCAGCGCGCCAAGCGCCCACGGGGCGGAGTGCACGTAGATGCCGGAGTAGGACAGCTGCGTGGCGTAGTCCACCGGCGTGACGTAGCCGCCGGCGTCCAGCGCGAGACCGTAGGTGCGCGAGTCCATGGTCAGCTTCTCGTGCTCGTCGCCGACCACATACACACCGTTCGGGGTGTCGTGGACGTTGTCGGTGCCCAGGGAGATCGGGAACTCCTTGACCAGCTCGCCTCCCGAGTAGACGCGCATCATCTTGTCGGCGTTGTCCACCACGGCCTCCACGTTGTCGCCGATGGTGAAGTTCGTCTCGCTGTCCTCGCCGCCGTAGACGCCCTTGCTCAGCTTCTGGCCGTAGATGTCCACCTTCACGCTGACTTCAGTGCCGGGCTCCCAGTACTCCTTCGGGCGCCAGCGCACCTCGTACGGGTCCAGCCAGAAAAACGCGCCTTCGGTGTCGTTGGAGGTCTCCACATCGATGTGCTCCTCCATCGCCTTCGTGTCCTGGACGGGGCTGTCGAAGCGGATGGTCACGGCCTGCGCCACGCCGACGGTCGCACCGTCCAAGGGGCCGACGTAGGCGTTCACCGTCGCGTCCGGGGTCAGCGTGGTAAACGAGGAGACCACCTTCTGGCCCTCCTTGTCGCGCGCCTCAACCGTGTAGGTGCGGCCGTAGCCGAGCGGCTCGGCGACGGACCACTCGGACTTGTCGCCGTCGAACTCGCCCTCGATCTCCTTGCCGGCCTCGTTGGTCATGGTCACCGAGGACAGCCCCGCGGCGGCGGTCACCGTGATCGGGTCCAGCGGCGCGACACCGGTCTCCCCGTTTGCCACGTTGACCTTCGGCGGGCGCGGCGAGGCCTTTTCGGTGGTTTTTTCCACCAGGGAGGCGTCGGAGGTGTGCGCGGCCGGCTCCAGCTTGCCTGCGTCCCCGATGGTGCACGACGCCAGCGTCGCTGCTGCAGCCACCAGCGCACATACGCTCACCACTCGACGGACCACGGCAAACCCCTCACACAACTACTGTTTATCAATCCCCCATACTCTATCCCCTCACCAGCCAAAGTCCACTATTCTCATAGGTGTGTTTACGCACATTGCCTATCGACGATTTCTCGCCCCTGACCAGCCGATTTCACGCTGAGCAGAGTGGGTGCTACAGTTTCTTTTCGTTGCCGAGAGCAACGGAGAAAACAAAATACGCGCCATTAGCTCAATTGGCAGAGCAACTGACTCTTAATCAGTGGGTTCGGGGTTCGATTCCCTGATGGCGCACAATGCGCGGCGAGGCCAGCAGGAATTCTACCTGCTGGCCTCGTTTTGTTCTGTATTTGCCCATTGCGCCCGCTGCCCGCCCCCTGAGAGTAGGCTTAAGCCCATGAAGACAGCATTAGTGATCGTGGACGTGCAGAACGACTTCTGCCCCGGCGGCGCGCTGGCCACCGCCCGCGGCGACGAGGTGGCGTCCAAAATCGCCGAACTGATCTCTACCGCGGACAGCCGCACCCACGACTACGACTGCATTGTTGCCACCCAGGACTGGCACATCGACCCGGGCGCGCACTTCTCGGACGCGCCCGACTTCGTGGATTCGTGGCCGCCGCACTGCCGGGCCGACTCCTACGGCGCGCAGATCCGCGGCCCGGTGAACACCGAACTGATCGACCAGTTCTTCAAAAAGGGCCACTACACCGCCGCCTACTCCGGCTTCGAGGGCGTCAACGCCGACGACGAGTTGCTGGCGGACTGGCTGCGCGCGCAGGGCGTTTCCCACCTGGATGTTTGCGGCATCGCCACCGACCACTGCGTGCGCGCAACCGTCCTCGACGCGCTGAAGGAAGGCTTCAAGGTCAGCGTGCTGCGGGCAATGTGCTCGCCTGTCGACGACAAGCGCGGCGCCGACGCCCTCCAGGAGATGATCGACGCCGGCGCGGAACTGGTCTAGCTCTCGTTCGGCGTGTAGCCGAGCATCTCCTCCATCTCGCCCATCTCGGCGGTTTGGACGTCGACCATCTGCTGCGCCATCTCGCGCAGCGGGCCGTAGCCGCCCCGGTCGATCTCGTCCTGCGTCATGTCGATGACGTGGGCGTGATGGAAGTGCATCATCTCCAAAAACGCAGTGCGAAGCTCGTCGCCGGTTTTTGATTCGAACTCTGCGAGCTGCTCCGTGTGGAACATGCCGTTGGCGATGTGTTTGGAGTGGTGCTCCATGTCGTCCTGGATGCCCCACTCGTCGGCCCAGACGCGCATCTGCTCGTTCTCGCGCTCCTGGCCGTCCTTGATGCGCTGCGCAAGGTCGCGGACTTGAGCGTCGTCCACGTCCGAGGCCAGTAGGACGTCCGACATGTCGATGGCCTGCTCGTGGTGCGGCACCATCATCCCGAGGAAGTGGACGTCCACGTCGTTGTAGCCCGCCTCCCCGTCGGCGGAAGTGGAGGTCTCAGGCGAAAACGCGGCGCGTATCGACGGCCCCGCGAACGTCAGCACCAGCGCCAGCGCCGCAATCAGCGCCACCGCGATCCACAGCGGCTTCTTGCTGGGCCGCATCTGTTCGAGTTCCGGATCGTGCGTAGTCTGCGCGTGCTCATTCGTCATTGGTATGCCCTTTCTCGTTCTGTTTGAGCGTAACCCAAAAACCGCGCCGACACACTGCGTTTTGTGCAGCGCATCGGCGCGGTAGGAATGAGAACTCGGGCTAGGCCGCAGGCGGTGCCGGCGGCGCGACCGGCTCCGCGATGGTGATGATGTTGTCGGCGTACCCCAGCGCCCCGCCGACGAACTGGCCACCGCAGGTGATCAGCACCAGGCGGTTCGGGCCGGTGGCGTCGTTGACCTCCGGCGGGAAGTCGGAGCCCTTCGGCAGCCGGTACGGCGCCTGGGTGACGCGGAAGGTGCGCGGCGTGCCGTCGATGAGCACGTCGAATTCCTGGCCCACCGCCATGTTGGCGAAGCGGGCGGCGTACCCGGTGCCCTGGCCCTGGTAGTTGATGTGGCCGGTGATCACCGAGGACCCGACGGCACCCTCTGCCCCCGGCACGGCCGAGGCGGAGTACCAGCCCAGGCGCGAGACGTCCGACGGCGGGATCAGCGCGCCAGCTTCCGTCAGCTGCACCGGATCCACCGCGGCGATTTCCCCGCCGACACTCAAGGCCATCCCCTCGATGCCGTCGAACTGGCCCGGCGCAGCCTCGTACTGCACCTCCTGCTCGCCCTCAGGGTCGACGTAGCCGCCCTCCGTCGGCACAGGGGTCTCCTCGCCCGGCTCCTGCTCCGTCGCGCCCTCAGGGGCCTCGCCTGCCGACGGCGCCACACTCTCCCCCACCGGCGCCTCACTGGCGGCGTCGGTGTCAGCGGGCTCGTCGTCGTTGTTGCGGAACGCGAAGATCGCGAGCTGCAGCAGCACCAGCGCGATTGCGATGATGGCCACGATCGGCCACCAATTGCGGCGCTGCTGCGTCTCCTCGTCGTCGCTCAGGCCGTCGAGCCTGTCGTCCTGCTTATCTTCGAGCCGGTGCTTTCCGCGGCCCGGTTCGGGGGTGCTGCCAGAGATGGAGGTGGACATGTGCGGGGGTTACCTTTGGTGCGTCGATTAGCGGTTGGCCAGGAGCTTCTGCAGTTCCTTGAGCTCGCTCTTGCGCTTGCGGCCGTTGTAGGCCTTGATGCTGATCAGGACTGCGATACCGGCAACGACGCCGCCGATGACCTTCTGCACCGTCTCGTCCTGCAGCCAGTTGGCGGCCTCGGACTTGGCGTTGCCGGCCAGGGTCTTCGGGTTGGTTCGGTCCGCGAGCTCGTCGAGGGTGCTGGCGAGCTGGTTGCGGGTGCGCTCGAGGTCGCGTTCGATGTCGTGGATGTCACGTGCCATGGGAAATTGCTCCTCAGATTGTTAAAAGTTTTGTCGTTCGGCGTTTCCGCCGCCGAGGTATCAGCTTAGTGTAAAACGGGGTGGTATGACTGACTCCATCCGCCTAGATACCGGCGACACCGCCCCCGAGTTTGCACTGTCCAACGACCGTGGCGAGACCGTCTCCTTAAAGGACTTCGCTGGCTCCCGCGTGATCGTGTACTTCTACCCCAAGGCCAACACCCCGGGCTGCACCACCGAGGCGTGCGATTTCACCGAGAACTTCAGCCAGTTCGATGACGCCGGCGTGAAGGTCCTCGGCATCAGCCCGGACAAGCCCGAGGCGCTTGCGAAGTTCCGCGCGGACCACGACCTCACCGTCGAGCTGCTGTCCGACCCGTCGAAGGAGACCCTGGAGGCCTACGGCGCGTTCGGCGAGAAAAAGAACTACGGCAAGGTGGTCCAGGGCGTCATCCGCTCCACCTTCCTGGTATCTGTGGACGACGCCGGCAAGGGCACCATCGAGACGGCCCAGTACAACGTGAAGGCCACCGGCCACGTGGGCCGCATCCTGCGCGACTGGCACATTTAAGCTTTTCGACGACCAAAGGCCCCGCACGCCCATTCGGGTGTGCGGGGCCTTTTCGGTTATGCCCTGCGGGCTATGCCTGGCACCGCCCTGGTGTGGGCGGCGCCGTCAGCGCCTAGATGTAGGCCGGCATGTCCTTCTCGAGGACGGTGCCGCCGGACGGGATCTGCTTGATCTCGCCACGCGGGCTGTCAGCCGGGACCGGCTTGCCCACCGGCGATGGCGCCGGCTGGTTGGACGGTGCCGGAGCAGGCTTGCTCTCCTGCGGTGCCGGGGTCGGCTTCGGCGCCGGCTTGGACGAGCCGTTGCCGCCACCGAGCACTGCCGGGATCATGCCCAGGCCCGGGATGAGCAGCAGCCACCACAGCTTCTTCTTGTCGAAGTCAGCCGAGCTGCCCTCCTCACCCGGAGTCGTGGACGGCGCCGGGGTGGAGGAAGCCGGGGTGGTCTCCTCAGCCGGTGCGCCCGGGGTGGTCGTCGACGGTGTGGTCGTTGCCGGGGTGGTCTCCTCCGCCGGCGGGGTGTTGCCCTCGCTGGTCTTCACCGTCTGGTAGCCGTCGTTGATGTCCTTGTGCTCGGCGATCTGGTTGTCGTCGGTGACATCGTCCGGGGTGTTGCCACCCTTCGGGTTCTCGTCGCCGTTGCGGTCAACCTCGGTGGAGGTCAGGGTCTCGAACGCCACGGCTGCCGGGACGGCACCCTCAGCGTTGGTCACCGGAATCTCCACCACAATCTCGCCGTAGGCAGCCTCCGGGGTGAAGGTCACGGACTGGGTACCCAGCACGCGGCCCTCGGTGTACGGAGCGGACTCGCCGAGGCGTTCCATCAGCTGCGCGGTAGCGGTGTAGGTCGCGCCCGGGACCAGGCCCCAGTACTTGACCACATCGCGCACCACTGCGCCGTTGACAACTTCAGCACCCTTGGAGAAGTCAGCGTTGGTGGACACACCCGGCTCGCCCGGGACGTCACGGCCTTCGCTGATACCTGGGGTGATCACCGTCTGCGCGGCATCGTTGATGTCGCGGTGCTCGGCGATCTGCTGCGGCACGCGGTTGCCTGCCGGTTGATCGTTGCCCTGAGCGTCGACCTCCGTGGAGGTCAGGCGCTCAAAGGCGACTGCAGCGTAGACCGGGTTGGTCACCCAGGAGGCGACGGTGATGTCGACGTTGACAGAACCGTAGCCAGCCTCGGATGCAACGAACTGCTTCTCGCCCTGGCCGATGATGGCACCGCTGCCCTTGGCAACGAGGTCGGCGGTCAGGGTGTAGGTCTTGCCCGGAACCAGGCCGGTGTAGCGGACGGTGTCCACCACGGTGGCGCCAGCCACAACCTGCTTGGCACCGTCAGCGAAGTTCGCGTTCGTGCCGATGAACGGCTCGGAGGTCTCCGGGACGTTCGAGCTGCGAACCGTCTGGTTCTGATCGTTGATGTTCTTGTGCTCAGCGATCGGGTTGTCATCGGAGACGTCGTTCGGCGTCTCGCCGCCCTGCGGGTTGTCGTTGCCCTCGCGGTCGACCTCGGTGGAGGTCAGCGTCTCGAAGGCGACAGCCGCGCGGACCGGGGTGTCGATGCCGTCTACAACCGGGATCTCCACAACCACGGAGCCGTTGCCGGTCTCCGACGCGGTGAAGGTCTTGGTGCCCGTGCCGATGATGGCGTCGCCGTAGGCGTCGCGGTTCACCAGCTCGTTGTAGACGTCCTTGCTCACCAGCTCAGCGGTCAGCGTGTAGGTCTTGCCCGGGACCAGGCCCTGGTACTTGACCGTGTCGTTGACCACGGTGCCGGAGACAACCTCCGTCGCACCGTTGGCGAAGTCAGCAGTCGTACCGATCTGCGGGTTCGGGAACCAGACAACCGGCGGCACAACCGGGGTGGTCGTGTTCGACGGAACCACCGGAGTGGTCGGCTTCGTCGGCTGCTCGGAGGTGGTCACCTTCGTCGGCTCGGTCGTCTGCTCAGACGTGGTCGGCTGAGCCGGAACCGTCGTCGTGGGCTCCTCGGAGGTCGCCGGGGTTGGCTTCTCCTCAGTGGTGGAAGCGCAGGTCTCCGGAACGGTGGTCACCTCAGTCGTGGACTCCTCAACCGTGGTACCCGGAACAGTGCTGCCCGGGGCGGTGGTTCCCGGACCAGTGGTGCCCGGAACGGTGGTCTCCGGAACCGTCGTACCCGGCACCGTGCTCACCGTGGTCGCCGGCACGCAGTTGTCCGGCGTGGTGCTCGGCGCCACCGGCGCAGTCGGCGAAGTGGTCGGGGTCTTCTCGACCACGAACGTCTGCGCCTTATCCTTCGGATCCTTGTGCTCGACGACCTTGCGGTTGTCCTTCGACGGATCCTTCGGCGTGCCGTCAGGGTTCGTCGTCGGCTGGTCGTTCTCGTCGAGCGGGATGGCCTGCTCGTACACCACGTACGTCTCACCCGCGGTCAGCTCGGTCAGCGTACCGAAGTCGACGGTAGCCGTACCCGCGCCGTTCTCAGCGGCAAGAACGTCGGTGAACTTCACCTCGGTCACCGGGGTGACCTTCACAACCTCGCCGGCCTCGTTGAACTCAACGTGCTGCAGCTGACCCTCGAAGCGGTACTTCGCGCCCGCGACCAGGCCGGAGTAGGTGATCTCGTCCGTCACCCTCAGGCCGTTGGTCACGTCCTGCTCGGTCACGGTCACCGGCTTGCCATCGACGATGGTCTTGCCGTTCACCGTCACCTTGGTGTCGATCTTGCCCTCAGGGTTCGACGGCACCAGTGGCACCACCGGGGTGCTGCTCGGAGCAGTTTCGCTTGTCGACGGCTCCGCCACCGACGTCGTCGTCACCGCAGTCGTCGCGTCAGTCGTCGTCGCCTCGGTGGTCGGCGTTGCCTCGGAGGTAGTTACCTCGGTGGTCGGAGCCGGCTCCGTGGTCGTGGTCGACTCACCAGTCGTCGGTTCAACCGGAACCGTCACCGTAGTAGACGCCATCGTCGTCGGCGTCGCCTCGGTGGTGGTTACCTCGGTGGTCGGAGCCGGCTCCGTGGTCGTGGTCGACTCACCAGTCGTCGGCTCAGCCGGAACCGTCACCGTAGTAGACGCCACCGTCGTCGGCGTCGCCTCGGACGTCGTCTCCGTGGTGGTGGTCTCGGTGGCCGGAGTCGGCTCCGTGGTCGACGTCGTCTCAGACGTCGTCGAGGTCTCCTCGCTTACGCCCGCGGTCTTCGTCGAGGATGCGCCACCCGTGGTCGTGGTCTCGGTGACCGTGGTGGTCTCCGCCGTCGTTGCCGGGGTGGTCGTGTTCACAGGACCCTCGACGGTCTGGTTGCCGTCGTTGATGTCCTTGTGCTCAGCGATCTTGTTGCCACCCTCGTTCGGGGCGTCGTCGCCGCCACGATCAACCTCAGTCGAGGTCAACTCCTCGAAGGCAACGGCAGCAGCAACCTGCTCGCCATCTTCAAGACCATCGACGGTGATACGCACATCAACCGAACCGTTCTCAGCCGGAGCCTGGAACGTCTCAGTGCCAGTACCGATCGTGCGGCCCACACCGTACGGAGCTGCCTCGCCGAGACGCTCCTTCAGCTCAGCGGTCAGGGTGTAGGTCTTGCCCTTCACCAGACCGGAGTAATCAACTGTGTCCACAACGACCGTGCCGTTTTCAACCTGCTTCGCACCATCCGCGAAGTTCGCGTTGGTAGCGATACGCGGGCTGCGCACGGTCTGCGCCTCGTCGTTGAGGTCCGTGTGCTCGGCGATCTTGTTGTCGTCGTCCGTAGTGCGGGTCTCCCCGCCCTTCGGGTTCTCCTTGCCAGCGCGGTCAACCTGCGTGGAGGTCAACTTCTCGAAGGCAACAGCAGCAGTGACAGTCTCACCCTCCGGCGCGTTGCTGACAACAATGGTCACATCCTCAGAACCGTTCGGCTCAGTCGGAATGAACGTCTTGTTGCCAGAACCGAGGACAGTCTCGCCGTCTGCCTTATTAATAAGGTCAGCGGTCAGGGTGTACACCTTGCCCGGCACGAGGCCTTCGTAGGTGACGGTGTCAACAACAGCGACGCCGTTCTTGACTTCCTGCGCACCGTTAGCGAAGTTCGCGTTCGTGGAGATCTTCGGATTACGGACCGTCTGATCCTGATCGTTGATCTCCTTGTGCTCAGCGATCTTGTTGTCATCCGAGTAGTCATCCGGGGTGTTGCCACCCTTCGGATTCTCGTTGCCACCACGGTCCACGACCTTGGAGGTCAGCTCCTCGAACGCCACAGCAGCAGTGACCGTGCGGTCATCCGGAGCGTTGTCGACGGTGATCTCCACATCAACAGAGTCATTCGGCTCCGTCGGGGTGAAGGTCTTAGTGCCAGTGCCCAGAACAGTGGTGCCATCAGCCTTATCAATCAGCTGCGCGGTCAGCGTGTACTCCTTGCCCGGCACAAGACCGGCATAGGAGACAGTATCCACAACCACAGCACCGTTGGTCACCTCAGCGGAACCCTCCGCGAAGTTCGCATTCGTGGAGATGTGCGGAACACCAACAGTCTGGTTGGCGTCGTTGATGTCCTTGTGCTCAGCGATCTTGTTGTCGTCGGACGTCTCCGGAGTGTCGCCACCCTGCGGATTGTCCTGACCGGTCTTGTCGACGACCGTGGAGGTCAACTCCTCAAACGCAACAGCGGCGTCAACCGGCTCAGTCACATCATCGTTGACCGTGATCTCGACCTCGACGGAACCGTCGGTTGTCTTCGGAGTGAAGGTCTTGGTGCCTGTGCCCACAACGGTCTTGCCGTCAGCCTTATTGATCAGCTGCGCGGACAGGGTGTACTCCTTGCCCGGAACCAGGCCCTTGTAATCGACGGTGTCGATCACGGTGTTGCCGGCAGCAACCTCAGTGGAGCCATCCTGGAACTTCGCATTGGTAGCAATGCTCGGCTCAAAGACGCTGCGGACCGTCTGCGCCTCATCGTTGATGTCCTCGTGCTTGGCAATGTCATTGGTCTTCTCGCCGTCGGTCTCTTCGCCTGCAGCGTTGACTTCCTTGGAAGTCAGACGCTCGAACGCAACCGCTGCCTGAACCGGGTTCGGGGCGTTGGTCACAGCAATCTCGACCTTGACGTTGCCGTTGACCAGCTCGCCCTCGTCGCCCGGGACCACGAAGGTCACCGCGCCGGTACCCAGGACCTTGTTCTCATCCTGCTTGTCGACGAGCTTCGCATCCAGCGTGTAGGTCTTACCGGCAACAAGACTGTAATAGCGCACAGTGTCCTCAACGGTGGTGCCGTTTTGAACAACGTTCACACCGTCCTTGAACTCCGCACGAGTTTCAATCTTCGGATTCGGCGTATAGCCCTGCTTGACAGTGGTAGTCACAGTCGTCGGCACCAACGGGACAGCAGGCGAAGTCTCCTGGGACGACGGAGCTTGCGTCGTCGGTGTCGGAGTGTCAACTGGGCCCTCGACGGTCTGGTTGCCGTCGTTGATGTCCTTGTGCTCGGCGATCTTGTTGTCATCCGAGTAGTCATCCGGGGTGTTACCACCCTGCGGATTGTCCTGACCGGTCTTATCAACCTCGGTGGAGGTCAACTCCTCAAACGCAACCGCAGCCGGAACCGGTTCGGTCACATCGTCGCTCACCTTAATGGTGACCTCAACAGAACCCGCACCAGTCTCAGACGCAGGGAAGGTCGCCGTGCCCTCACCCAGTACGCGGCCAGCCTCGTACGAGCCAGCCTCACCACGACGCTCCATCAACTTCGCAGACAAGGTGTATTCCTTGCCCGGAACCAGACCCTCGTAATCAACGGTGTCGATCACGGTGTTGCCAGCGGCAACCTCCGTCGAGCCATCCTGGAACTTCGCATTGGTCTTGATGCTCGGCTCAAACACGGTTCGGACCGTCTGCGCCTCATCGGTGATGTCGTCGTGCTTAGCGATGTCGTTGACCGTTTCACCGTCGGTCTCTTCGCCGGCAGCGTTGACTTCCTCAGAAGTCAAGTACTCGAACGCAACCGCAGCCGGAACCGGTTCGGTCACATCGTCGTTGACCTTGATTTCGACCTCGACGGAACCGTCGGTGGTCTCCGGAGTGAAGGTCGCCGTGCCCTCACCCAGTACGCGGCCAGCCTCGTACGAGCCAGCCTCACCACGACGCTCCATCAACTTCGCAGACAAGGTGTACTTCTTGCCCGGAACCAGACCCTCGTAATCAACAGTGTCGATCACCGTGTTACCAGCAACAACCTCAGTCGAGCCATCCTGGAACTTCGCATTGGTCTTGATGCTCGGCTCAAACACGGTGCGAACAGTCTGCGCCTCATCGTTGATGTCGTCGTGCTTAGCGATCTGGTTATCGTCGGACGAGTCCTCTTCCGTTTCAGCACCCTGCGGGTTGTCCTTGCCGTTTGCGTCAACCTCCGTAGAAGTCAGGTACTCAAACGCAACCGCAGCCAGAACCGGGTTCTCATCCTTTAGTTCCACGCCCTTACCGACAGTGATATCAACGTTGACTTTGCCGTTAACGAAGTCGCCGTCGTTACCTTCGGCAGTAAAGGTCACAGCACCGGTACCCAGGACATTGTTTTCGTCCTGCTTATCGACGAGCTTTGCGTTCAGCGTGTAGGTCTTACCCGCGACCAAGTTGGTGTAGGTCACAGTATCGACAACTACCGTGCCTGCTTTGATCTCGGTAGCGCCATCCTTAAACTCAGCCTGAGTCTTGATCGACGGCTCCGGGTTTTCAACCACGAAGGTCTGTGCCTTGTCGCTCGGGTCCTCGTGCTCGATTACCGTGCGCTTATCCTCCGACGAATCGTTGGGCTTGCCGGCATCATCGGTGGTCGGGTTGCCCTCGTTGTCAAGTGGGATTGCCTTCTCGTAAACGACATAGGTCGCGCCCGGCTTCAGCCCTTCAACATTTTTGAAATCGACGTCAGCCGTGCCAGAGCCGTTTTCGGCAGCAACAATGTCCTTACTTACGACACCGCCAACCGGGGTCACCTTCTCGCCATCAACCAGCTGCAACTGACCCTCAAACCGGTACTTCATACCAGCAACCAGGTCGGTGTAGGTGATGGTGTCCTTGAAGTCCAGACCATCGGCGACATCCTCCGCCTTAACGGTCACCGGAGCGTCCTTCGACGCCTCCACGTCGTTGACCGAAACCTTAGTAGCGATCTTGCCCTTCGGGTTCGACGGAACCGGCTTGAAGGACTTATCGATGGTGATGATCTGTGCGGCGTCGTTCGGGTCCGCGTGATCAGCCACAAGCTTCTCAGTACCGAGGTCGTTGAAGTAGAGACGCTCGAATACGACAGCGTCGCCGTCCTCGATCTGGTCGGATACGGGGATCTCCATGACGACGGAGCCGGAAACCGAATCGGGGAATGAGCCTTCAGCCCAAGTCTCGTCCGGTGTCACAGTCATGGACACTTCGTCTCCGTACGGCGTGTACGGGTAGGAGCGGCTGACCAACTGTCCTTTCAGCGTGTACTCAACACCCGGGACGAGGTCTTCAAGGTACACCTTGTCGTAGACAGTCGTTGCAGAAGAAGCCTTCGCGACACGCTCGCCGTCGAAGAGATCATTCTCCAGAGAAGCGCTCGTGCGAACCTTCGGTGCAAACCGCGGGACTTCCTTATCAACAGCGACAGTCTGCGCCTCATCGTCCAAGTCGTGGTGCTTGGCGATCTCCATCTTGGAGTCTGCAGAAACGAGTTTGCCGTCCTTCTTCTCCGCAAAAGCGTGCAGCGTCTCGAAGACAACTGCTTCCTCACCAGGCTCCAGAGCTTTCTCACGCGGCACTGCAACCGAGATCCAACCGGAGTAGCCGCCAGTGTCATCGGCCTTCTTATCGCGCAGTTTGTCGACGGTGAATTCGGCGCTCGACGCCTCTCCGCCCAGTGGTTCACCGGTGGACTTGCTCATCAGCTGGCCAGTTACGGAGTACGTGATGCCAGGCGCCAGGTTGGTGAAGTAGACCTTGTCGTAGACAACTGCGGGGGCTTCCTCGCCCTCGGGGATTTCTACGTAGTCGACACGCTTGTTGTCGAACTTGCCGTCGACAAACGAAGCGGAGGTACCCATGGTCGGCGGAACGAAACCGTGGTACGGGTACAGTCTCTGTGACTCGAAGTTTTTACCGTCGTGTATTGCGTAATTCTCGTCGGTACGGCCCGTCGGCTCGTTATCTTCGTCGATGTCGCGACGCTCCAAGCGCTGGCTAATGTAGCCAAATTCTCCGATCTTATTGCCGTCGTCGAGGTTTACGATTTCGTCGCTATCGTCGAGTTTCATTACGACGGACCCTGAAACCGTACCGTCTGGATTCTCCCAAGACTTTTCGAAGTCCTCACCCTCGTGATCGTCCTTCGCCTCGATTTCGAGGTCATTTCGAACAATAAACTCGACTGTATGATTGCCGCCCAGTTCCTCGTCCGGTTTACCCTCGAGGGCGCGAGTCCCCCATTGATAGGTGTGGAGTTTGTACCAGCCCGGGGGAAGATTTTCAATCGTAACTTCATCCCAGCCTTCGTCCGACACTTTGCCGACTGCGTGCTGAACCACCTTGTCCTTCTCAAAGGAGGCCTGCGTGCGGATCCGGACCTCTTCCTGCGGAACCTCCGGAGCGGGAGACGTCGACTCCTCAGTGGTCGTCGTGGTCTCCTCAGTGCTACCGGACGGCTTTGTCGAGGTAGTCGGAGAGGTCGGCTGCGTCGGCGGTACTTGGCCCGAGGTAGACGGTACAGATTCGTCAGTCTTCGGGAAAATAATCACGTCCTGCTGACCAACAGCATCGTCAGGCACGAAGACTCGTCCGCCAACCCCACTGAGGGCCTTGTTGGCGATACCAACGTTCGATGGCCCCGTGAGGTAGTCGTAAAGAGCCTGCATGTTTCGACGGTTCGTGCTACTGCCCTTGGAGTTCTGAAAATCAGGATTGATTCCGTCGGAGTAGTACTGCACTGCGGCTTGAGTTGCCGCCACCGCCTCACCAGGGTTTAGGTTCTTCCCCACCCGTGCCGAAAGCTCCTCAAGGCTCTTATACGGGTATCCGTTAAACGCAACCCAAGAAAGCTTTGCTTGGCGGTCGGAATCACCGGCCAGCTTATTAGGAGTTGGCGCATTGGATTCGTAACCGTTCCAATCAACGATCGTTCCCTCGACGTTCTTGGGAATGATACCGCTGGATGGCTCAATGCAGTAACCACTGTAGACAACATCGCCAATTCGAACGGTGAGAATAACAGGGACAACTCGTCCGTTACTCCCGTATGGGGAATCAGTCTGAACGGGGTAGCCCGACTGATCCGGAATGAAGCTGATACCCCGCGAACCCACGCCGTGGGCTTGCGCCTGAGCCGGAGTCGGCACTGAGACCATCGCGACTGCCAACGCAATAGAGGCGAGTAGGGAAACGAACACCCCCCACCACGATCTAGTTCTTGCTGGACTATTTAACACAAACTCCACCTTTCACTCACCGAGCAGCACGTGGCCGACCCGTTTCCGACACCCCACTCGACGGACACGCCGAAGACAGGGATATTCCAGGGAAAAGATAACCCATAGACAGGAGAGGGGCAACGGGATATACGCAGGTCGAAGACTTCTGTAAATTAGTGGACCATCCGCTTAACACCCTCTAAGGGTTGAGAGCTGGACATCCCTACAACGCGCTGGGGAAACCTTTTGAAAACATATAAAGCTGTCCAAAGCCCGAGAATCTCTAAGAATCCTCGAATCGCCCCCACTACCCCCGGGAGGATCTGTGCGCCCGGAGAGACTTGAACTCTCACGCCATAAGGCACTGGAACCTAAATCCAGCGCGTCTGCCAATTCCGCCACGGGCGCGTCGTTGATGAATACTACACAGTGGTCCGCAGCAAACGTTAACTGGAACCTGACCATTTGCAGCGACATATAAATAAGGTGCAATTGAAGATGCAGCAGTCAAACTTTCGTTTGGTCTTTTAAGGTTGCCGGGTAGACTGACCAGCTGTGAGCGAAGAAAACAAGGCAGTTGAGAGCACTGAGGCGGTGCCCCAACGCGAGCGCGTCCGCGTGCGTTGGTGGCACATCGTGCTGCTGATCGCTGCGGCCGTGACCTGCCTCCTGCTCGCTAACTGGCAGTGGGAGCGCTATCAGTCCGGCTCGGGAACGTTCCAGAATCTGGGCTACGCCCTGCAGTGGCCGTGCTTCGCCGCGTTTTTCATCTACGCCTACCGCGTGGGTATGCGCATGGAAAACGACAAAATCGACGCCGAAAACGCCGGCCTGACCATGGACGACCTCTACGAGGCCGACCTTGCCAAGTACGGCGAGGTGAAGGAACCCACGGCGATCGACGAGGACTTCCTCCCCTCTCGCCCCGAGCTGGACGTGGAGGAATACAACAAGCTTGTGACCCCGCGCCGTCGAACCAACACAAAAGGTAAAGGTGAATCAGCATGACGCAGCCCACCCCGCAGACCCAGCCTGCCCAGCCGGCGCGCATCCACCCGGAGCGCCAGCGTCGCGTGAAGCAGGCACTGCAATTTTTCACCGTCACCGCATGGATTACCGGTGTGCTGCTGCTCCTGCTGGTCGCGCGCATGATCATGCAGTACGGCTTGGACATGAACGTCGACTACCTGTCCTGGGTCGCCCGAGTGCACGGCTTCGCGTTCGTGGCGTTTTTGATGGCGTCGCTGAACCTCGGTTCTAAAGCCCGCTGGTCCGCGGGCACCTGGATCGCCACGGCCCTTTCGGGTGTGGTGCCGTTTATGTCCTTCGTCATTGAGGGCAAGCGCCGCAATGAAGTGAAAGAGAAGTTCCAGCTCGCATAAGCGGCAGAGAGCGTAAGACAAATCCCGGCAGGTTTTCACTGCCGGGTTTTATGCTGTCGCAGCCTATTTACTTCTCGCCCGTCTTGGTCAGCACCATTACGCCGACCTTTTCTGCCTGGTCGTTGCCCGGGCTCAGGGTGAGGGTGTCGCCGCTGCGCTCGGCGTCGTACTCGAGATCCTGGTGGGTCAGCGGATCCTCGAGCTTGAACTCCTTGTCGTCGCGAAGACAGTTCGCCTCGTTGGTTTCACCGTCGGTCTCGGTCATCTGCCAGTCGCAGTCCTTGCCATCGATAGTGATGGTGGCGTGGCCGCCGCCTTTGCCTTCCTGGGTAGAGGTGATGTCGCCGGTCCATTCGCCGTCGAAATCACCCTTCTGACCGCAACCGGTCAGCAGCGCGCCGGACGCGAGAACAGTTCCTACAAGTGCAATCGTTTTCTTCATAAGCACACTGTAACGAATTACGTCACTTCAGCGCCGCTATGTGCGGGGCGAGCGCGCGTAGCGCCTTGCCGCGGTGGGAGCGTGCGTTCTTCTCCTCAGGCGTCAGCTCTGCGGAGGAGCGGCCGTTGGCGTCGGCAGGTGCAAACAGCGGGTCGTAGCCGAAGCCGTGCTCGCCGCGGGGCTCGCGCAGCAGCTCGCCTTCCCAGCGGCCCTCGGCGGTGAACTCCTGCCCGTCTGGGGAGGCCAGGGCGCAGCAGGACACGAACGCGGCGGCGCGCTCGTTGATGTCCTTCATTTGGGCGAGCAGCAGGTCGTTGTTGGCTTGGTCGTCGCCGTGGTTGCCGGACCAGCGGGCGGACAGGATGCCAGGCATGCCGTTGAGCGCTTCCACGGTCAGGCCGGAGTCGTCGGCCACGCAGGGCAGGCCGGTGGCTTTCGCCCCGGCGCGGGCCTTCAAAAGGGCGTTGTCCACGAAGGTGAGGCCGTCTTCGACGGGGTCGGGGTACGGCGGAGCGTCGTGAAGCGAGACAAGCTCCACCCCTTCAATGTTGAGCTCGCGCAGCACCTGCTCGAGCTCGCGGACCTTGCCTTGGTTCCTAGAGGCAACGAGAACTTTTACCATCCCAGCGCCGCCTTCTGCGCAGCGATGAGCTCCTCGCAGCCCTTGGCCGCGACATCCAGCATCTCGCCGAGCTGCTCGCGGCCGAACAAGCCGTGCTCGCCGGTGCCCTGAATCTCCACGAAGTTGCCGCCCTCCTGCATCACCACATTCAGGTCGACCTCAGCACGGGAGTCCTCCTCGTAGGGCAGGTCCAGGCACACGTGGCCGTCGATGATGCCGGCGGATACGGCGGCAATCGGCTTGAGCAGCGGCTCGCCCGGGACCACGCCGCGCTCCTTGAGCACCGCGATGGCGTCCGCAAGCGCGACGTACGCGCCGGTAATCGAGGCGGTGCGGGTGCCGCCGTCGGCCTGGAGGACGTCGCAGTCGAGCTGGATGGTGTTCTCGCCGAGCTGGCTCAGATCCACCGCGGCGCGCAGGGAGCGGCCCACCAAGCGCGAGATCTCATGGGTGCGGCCCTTGACCTTGCCCTTCATGGACTCGCGCGGCATGCGCTCGTGGGTGGCGGACGGGAGCATGGCATATTCGGCGGTGAGCCAGCCCTCGCCGGAATCCTTCTTGAAGCGCGGCACGCCCTCCTCCACGGAGGCGGTGCACATGACGCGGGTGTTGCCGAACTCCACGAGCACACTGCCCGCCGGGTTGGAAGTGAAGCCGCGGGTGATGCGCACAGGGCGCAGTTGGTCGAAGGCGCGGCCGTCCAGGCGCGAAAAATCAGTCATGCGTCCAAGGGTAACGCAGTTCGGCAATGTCGATTCGTCGGATTGCTACGCCCAAAGCGTTTGATTGATCACGTTCGGAGGGCACCCATGTAGCTCCCCGAAATTTAGAAAACCGGCCCTGGACTGACCACCTGAAGTAGACGAGCGGAACCGGTCATTGTGCTGGTTAACTTAACACATTAAGTTGCCCTCACTGCCACTGCGCGCAACGCAGGCGCTTAGGGCTCGAAGGTGGCGCCGGCTTTGCCCAGGATGATCTCCCCGTTGAACTCGGTGCGAGCGGCTGCGAGGACCTCCTCCGGATCGGTCCACGGCTGGATGTGCACCAGCACCAGGGTCTTCACTCCTGCTTCGCGGGCAATGCGTCCTGCTTCCTTGCCGGACAGGTGCATGCCCTCCGCCTTACCCTCGGAGGTAGCGCCCCAGGCGGCTTCGCAGAGGAAGTAGTCGGCGTTGCGGGCGGCGTCGATAAGCGTTGGCGTGTACCCGGAGTCGCCGGAGAAGGTGATCACCTTGCCGGCGGCGTCCTCGATGCGCAGCGCGTGCGATTCTTGTGCCGGGTGGACTACATCGAACGGCGTGATGGTCAGGCCGCTGAGCTGCTCCGGCTGCCCGGCGCGCCAGGTGGTGAACTCGAAAGTGTCCGTAAAGTCGTCCTGCTCCCCCGGCGCGTCCGCGCTCATGCGACCCAGGTGCTCCGGGGCGTACGAGGGGCCGATCAGCCTGTGGCGCTGCTCCGCCGGGGCTGTGGGGTGGTACCGGCGCCACACGAGCAGCGACGGGAAATCCGAGCAGTGGTCGGCGTGAAGATGGCTGAAGATGACGTGCGCCGCAGACGGGTCGAACCGCTCCTGCATGGCGGCGAGCGCTCCCGGACCGAAGTCCATCACCACATCCGTTTCACCAGGCACGGAGATGACGTAGGAGGAAGCTGGGTTACCGGGCGCGGCCAGGCTCCCGGAGCACCCGAGGATGGTCAACTGCATGGAATCACTCTGCCATGAATGGGGCACATTTTCCTAGTGAATCCTTAAATTCTCCTAGTTGTGTGGCTGACCGAGCCTCATCCCCCAATTAGAGATCCAGCCCACTCAACCAGCATTACAGCTGGAAGGCGGGCTGAACTATTACCCCTGATCAAAACCGCACTCTGACCGGCTGTCAAGCCCTAATCGCGGCCCACGGCGTGCACCGGCGGGGCGAGGAAGCGCCGGGCGAGCGCGTCGAAGGTGTCGGGGTCGCCGGTGGATTCGAAGATGTGGGTGGGGGCGGCAGTGGCACTATTAAGCATGTCGCCCTCCGTGAGCACCCGCAGCACATCCTTCGAGGTCTCCTCGGCGGAGGAGACGAGCGCGACCTCGTCGCCGATGGCCAGCTGGATCACGCCGGAGAGCAGCGGGTAGTGGGTGCAGCCGAGCACGAGCGTGTCCACGTCCGCGTCGCGCAGCGGCGCCAAATAGCCCCGGGCTACCTCGAGGACTTCCTTGCCGGAGGTCTTGCCCTGCTCCACAAACGGCACGAACTCCGGGCAGGCCTGGGCGGTGACCTCAAGGCCCGGGTGGATGGAAAACAGGTCCTGGTACGCGCCGGACTTCACGGTGCCTTCGGTGCCGATCACGCCGATTTTGTTGTTGCGCGTGGTGGCGATTGCGCGGCGCACGGCGGGCTGGATCACCTCGATGACAGGGATGTCGTAGCGCTCGCGGGCGTCGTGAAGGAACGCGGCGGTGGCGGTGTTGCAGGCGATGACCAGCATCTTGCAGCCGCGTTCCACCAGCTCGTCGGCGATGCGCTGCGAGTGCGCGCGCACGTCCGCGATCGGCTGCGGGCCATAGGGTCCGTGGGCGGTGTCGCCGATGTAGATCAGAGATTCGCCCGGCAGCTGGTCCATCACCGCGCGGGCGACGGTCAGGCCGCCCACTCCGGAATCGAAGAGCCCGATCGGTGCTGAGTTGTTGTCGGCGAAAGTATCCACGCCGGCAATCCTATCGCTGGCCAGGATTCTGCAACGAACGCGCTTTGGCCTCGCGCTTTGCCACCAGCTCTGGCGGGTCGTCGGAGGTGATGACCATGCCGGCGACCAGACCGCCGATCGCGCCGAACAGGTGCGCCTGCCAGCTCACGCCCTCCGTGCCCGGCAGTAGCCCGAAGATCAGGCCGGAATAGAAGAAGCCGAGGATAAGGCCGGTGATGATCTGGCTGATGGAGCGGTTGAAGAAGCCGCGGATGATCAGATACGCAAGCCAGCCGTACACCAGCCCGGACGCGCCGATGTGGTTCGTGCCCACACCGCCGAGCAGCCAGGTGCCCAGGCCGCCGATGATCACCACGAACGTGGTGACCTCCCAGAACACGCGCTTGCCGGAGTAGCCCACCAAGAACGCGAAGATCGCGCCCGGGATCGAGTTGGAGATGATGTGCTCCAGATTCGCGTGGAGCAGCGGCGAGGTGAAAATGAACGGCAGGGAGGACACGTCCAACGGGTGAATGCCAAACGCCTGCAGCCACGGAAACACCAGCTCCAGGATGAACACGACCCAGATGGTGGCGAGGAAGCCGCCGGCGAGCTTCAGGCCCGTTTGGCGCTGCGCCTTTCGCTTCGACACCCGTTTGGTTCCGGGGGTTTGGTTGTACTGGGGTTGGCCGTATTGGCCCTGCAGGCCGTACTGGCCCTGCTGCGGGGTCGCGTACGGGTTGTACGGCTGTGCAGGCTCGCTGAACGCCGGCTGCTGCCGCTCCGGGTGCGAGAACGGTCGCTGGAACGGCTTGCCGTAGCCCGGCTGCCCGGTCTGGCCGTAGCCCCAGCCCTCGGGGGTGTGGTTGTGTTCGCTCATCGTGGTTGGAGTCTAGCGGGTTCGCCGGATACAGGCTGGGCGGTGGTTGGGCGGTGGCGGGCCGGAGGTCGTCGTAAAGCTGCGGGCGAAACCCCTAGCCCATGAGGGCTTCGAGGAGGGAGTCCTGGCAGAACGCGAGCCAGTCGATGAGGCGCTGGCGGTCCTCGCGCGCGGCCTCGCTGCCGGAGTCGTCCGCGGAGGCGTAGAGACGCATGTCGTTGAGCGCGGCGATGAACTGGTGCGCCTCGTCCTCCTCGATGGTCACCTCGACGCCGCCCGTGGGGCCGAGCGCAGTGTTGACCACCTGCAGGTTGATCAGCTTGGCCTTGATGATGTCGTTTTCGTGCAGGCTGCGAAGCAGGCCGTTGTCGCCGTCGAACTCCTCGTCGCCATCGCGCTCGAAGTTGGGCAAAAGGCGCGCCAGGCGCGGGTCCTCGGGTGCCTCGGTGTGGCCGGTGGCGACGCCGAGCATCTCCGCGAACTCGTCCTTCGGCGCGGACTGGGCGCGCGCGATCAGCGCCTCGGACACGGTGGCGGTGAGGTCGCCGATGACCTCGCGCTCCATCGGGTCGAAGACGGTGGTGTACTTCGGCGTCGAGCGCATTAGGCCCTTCTTCTTACGCCACGGCTGCATCGATTCTCCCCTACCCTGCCTGCTGCATCGTGGCCCAAAGCCCCGCGGTGTGCAGCTTCTTCACGTCGGTTTCCACCTTGTCCTTCTCGCCCGAGGAGACCACGGCCTTGCCCTCGGTGTGGACCTGCATCATCAGCTCGGTGGCGCGCTTGCGGTCGTAGCCCAGCACGGTCTGGAACACGTAGGTGACGTAGCTCATCAGGTTGACCGGGTCGTCCCACACGATGCACAGCCACGGCAGGTTCTCGCTCGTGGCCACGTCCACGTCGATGGCCTCGTCCAACTCCGGGGTTGCCAGCGGCGAACCCATGCGCTCCGCGCGGCTGGCCGCAGGAAAATCGGCTGAGGAAAACATGTGCACCACCTTACCTTCTCGTGCCTGGAGGGTACGCTGTCTCACCATGAACGACACTCCCACCCACTCCACCGGCACGCGCGGCTCCACCGCGTTTTTCACGGACATGTACGAGCTGACCATGCTCGACGCCGCCATTAAGGACGGAACCGCGGAGCGCGACTGCGTCTTCGAGGTCTTCGGCCGCCGCATGCCCAACGAGCGCCGCTACGGCGTAGTCGCAGGCACCGAGCGGGTGCTCGACGCGATCACCAAGTTCCGCTTCACGCAGGACCAGCTGGATTCCGCGGACTTCCTCTCGCCTGAGGCACGCGAATACCTGGAAAACTACAAGTTCTCCGGGCAGGTCGACGGCTACCGCGAAGGCGAGCTGTACTTCCCGTACTCGCCGATTATGACGGTGCGCGGCACGTTCGCCGAATGCGTGATCCTGGAGACGGTCCTTTTGTCCATCCTCAACGCCGATTCCGCTGTCGCATCGGCGGCGTCGCGCATGGTCTCTGCCGCGGACGGGCACCCGATTATCGAGATGGGTTCGCGCCGCACCAACGAGCAGGCCGCCGTCTCCGCCGCGCGCGCGACCTACATCGCCGGCTTCAACGCCACCTCCAACATGGAGGCCTCCCTGCGCTACGGCATCCCCGCCTCCGGCACCTCCGCCCACTCCTGGACGCTGCTGCACGTGGACGAGGACGGCAACCCGGACGAAAAGGCCGCGTTCAAGGGCCAGATCGACTCCCTCGGTGTGGACACCACGCTGTTGGTGGACACCTTCGACATCACCAAGGGCGTGGAAAACGCGCTCGAGGTTGCCGGCACCGAGCTGGGTGCGGTGCGCATCGACTCCGGTGACCTGGGCATCGTCTCTAGGCGTGTGCGCAAGCAGCTGGACGAGGCAGGCGCCTTCAACACCCGCATCATCGTCTCGTCCGACCTGGACGAGTTCGCCATCGCCGGCCTGCGCGGCGACCCGGTGGACGGCTTCGGCGTAGGCACCTCCGTGGTCACCGGCTCCGGCGCCCCCACCGCGGGCCTGGTGTACAAGCTGGTGGAGGTGGACGGCCACCCGGTGGCCAAGCGCTCCTCCGGCAAGGTCACCTACGGCGGCGGCAAGTCCGCGCTTCGCGCCTACCGCTCCTCCGGCGTGGCGGTCGGCGAGGTGGTCCACCCGCTCGGCGTGGACGTGCCGCGCAAGCCGAACCTGGAGTACCGCCCGATGACGGTGCCGCTGATCCGCGACGGCGAGATCGTGGACGGCCAGCCCGGCATTGAGGAGATCCGCGAGCTGCACGCGGCCGCCCGCAAGACGCTGCCGTGGGAGGGCCTGGCCCTGTCGCGCGGCGAGGTGGCCATCCCGACGAAGTTCGTCGGCTTCCCGGAGCCCACCGAGTAGGCCGTGGCAGCAGACGAACCACTCACCCAGTCCACCACCGACCTGCTCGCCGCCGCGGTCAAGTCCCTCGGCGGCTCGCGCCGCCCCGGCCAGGTCAAGATGGCCGAAGCGGTGACTACAGCCCTCGACTCGGAGCGCCACCTGGCCGTGCAGGCGGGCACGGGCACCGGCAAGTCCCTGGCCTACCTCGTCCCCGCCATCCGCCACGCCCAGGCGCACGGGACCACGGTGGTGGTGTCGACGGCGACGATCGCGTTGCAGCGGCAGCTCGTCGATAGGGATCTGCCGCGGCTGGCGGACGCGCTCGAGCCGCTGCTGCCCGAGCGCCCCACCTTCGCCATCCAGAAGGGCCGCAACAACTACCTGTGCAAGCACAAATTAATGCTTGATAGCGCACCTTCGGAATCCCTCATCGAGGAAGAGGACCTGTCCTGGCTGGGCAAACACGTCAAGCGCGTGGCCGAGTGGGCGCAGGACACCGAAACCGGCGACCGCGACGACCTGGTCCCCGGCGTGCCGGACATGGCGTGGCGGCAGGTGTCCGTCACCTCCAACGAGTGCCTCGGCGCGACCCGCTGCCCGCACGGCGAGGAGTGCTTCGCGGAGCTCGCCCGCGAGCGCACCAAGGACGTGGACATCGTGGTGACCAACCACGCGCTTTTGGCTATCGACGCCCTCGCGGACGTGGCCGTGCTGCCCGAGCACGACGCCGTGATCATCGACGAGGCCCACGAGCTCGACGGTCGCATCACCTCCGTGGCCACCAACGAGATCTCCGCGCGCGCCCTGGCGATGGCCGCCCGACGCGCCGGCAAGCTGGGCGCGGAGCGCGACACGCTCGAAGGCGTCATCGACGACTTCACCGCCGCCATCGACCTGGAGGCCCCGGGACGCTGGGAGGTCATCTCAGAACCGGCCCGCGGCGCTTTCGCCGCGCTTCGCGACGCCCTGTGGAAGACCCGCACCGCCATCTCCGACGCCCCACCCGGCGAGTCCGAAAACGACCCGGAGAAGTTCGCCGAACGCGCCAACCTGCGCAACCACTTAGAGGACCTGCACGACGCGGTGGTGCGCATCCTCGAGGTCTTCGACGAGCCGGACCCCGCCAAGCACGCGGACGTGGTGTGGCTGACCCGCTCGGAGCGCTACGGCGACTCCGTCTCGGTCGCTCCCCTGTCGGTGGCGGGCCTGTTGCACGAGCGACTGTTCGGCGAGAAGACGGTCGTGCTCACCTCCGCGACGTTGACTGTGGGCGGCAACTTCAACGCCATGGCGGCCGCCTGGGGCCTGCCGCAGGGCACCTGGGACTCGCTGGACGCCGGCACGCCGTTCGACCCGCGCAAGTCCGGCATCCTCTACACCGCGCGCCACCTGCCCACCCCGGGCCGCGACGGGCTGTCCGCGGAGACGTTAGACGAGATCGCGGAGCTGATCACCGCCGCAGGCGGGCGCACGCTCGGCCTGTTCTCCTCCCGCCGCGCCGCGGAGCAGGCCGCCGAAGCCATGCGGGCGCGCCTGCCCTTCGACATCCTGCTCCAAGGCGAGGACTCCACCGGCACGCTGGTGGACACCTTCGCCAAAAACGAGAACTCCTGCCTGTTTGGCACGCTGACCCTCTGGCAGGGCGTGGACGTGCCGGGCAGCGCTTGCTCGCTGGTGATCATCGACCGCATCCCCTTCCCCCGCCCCGACGATCCGCTGCTGCAAGCCCGCTCCAACGCCGCCGACGCGGCGGGCCGCTCCGGGTTCATGGAGGTCTCCGCCACGCACGCCTCCCTGCTCATGGCGCAAGGTGCGGGCAGGCTTTTGCGGTCTGTCGACGACCGCGGGGTCGTCGCCGTGCTCGACAACCGTCTGGTGACCAAGCGCTACGGCTCGTTCATCAGGCGCAGCCTGCCGGCGTTCTGGGACACCACAGACGCGGAAGTCGTGCGCGGGGCGTTGCGGAGGCTCGTCGCTAAGCAATAGCGAGCGCTGTGGTGGAACCGGGCGCGACCTCAGTAAAACCGGCGTCGCGCACCGCCACCGCATCCGCGCGCGCGGCGAGCTCCGCGAACTCCTCGCGGGGCAACTCGCGCACGTTTAGCGGGAAGCCCGCCTCCGCCCACCGCTGCGCCCAGGCGGTGTCGCGCGCGGCTGCGAGCAGCATCGAGGCGTGCCCGGCCTGGGCCGCTGCCTTGCCCGCGGACATGTGCAGCGACGCGTCGAGCGCGATCAGGGGCACGTGCGGGTCGCGCGGGAGCACCTCCCCCGGCTCGATCTCGGTGCCCTTGATCTGCAGCTTCGCAATCGCGTGCGGGACGTCTGCAACCGCCGAGGGCACGAAGGCGCGCACATTGCCGACTGTGACCCCGGGCAGCGCCTGCACGTCGTCCCAGGCCTTGTTGCGGGCGCGGCGGGCCACTTTGCGGATGCGGTGGGAGTACCAGGCGTCTAAGGCCTCGCGCCAAAACCCGTCCTCTCCCGCGCGCGGGTCGAGGCACACGGCCACGGCGGCGCGGGCAGCGTCTGCAAGCACCTGGTTTCGGCTGGGCGGGTCCTGTTTGGGCAGGTTGATGGCCATCTGCATCGCCTGCACCGTCTGCGGGTCGTCCGGGTCCTCGCTGCGGGCTTTGTAGTCGCCCGAGACGCGCTCTGTAAGGAGTTGGTGGGCGGCGGCGATCATCTGCTCAGTCACCGGGGTCAGGGTACTCCTCATTGCGTTGGGCCTGAAACGACGAAAACCCCCGCCGAAGCGGGGGTTCGTTCAGGAGGCCGGTGTCCGGCGACTACTTGGAGTCGCGGTGGCCGGTGTGCGCCTCGCGGCGCAGGGTTTCCACCATGTGCGGGTAGTGCAGCTCGAACGCCGGGCGCTCGGAGCGGATACGCGGCAGGGCGGTGAAGTTGTGGCGCGGCGGCGGGCAGGAGGTTGCCCACTCCAGGGAGTTGCCGTAGCCCCACGGATCGTCGACGGTGACGATCTCGCCGTAGCGCCAGGACTTGAACACGTTCCAGATGAACGGCAGGAAGCCGATGCCCAGGATGAACGCGCCAACCGTAGAGACCTGGTTCAGCAGCGTGAAGCCGTCGGTGTCCAGGTAGTCGGCGTAGCGGCGCGGCATGCCCATGTTGCCCAGCCAGTGCTGGACCAGGAAGGTCATGTTGAAGCCAACGACGGTGAACCAGAAGTGGATCTTGCCCAGCTTCTCATCCAGCATGCGACCGGTCATCTTCGGGAACCAGAAGTACACGCCAGCGGTGGAGGCGAACACCACGGTGCCGAACAGGGTGTAGTGGAAGTGCGCAACCACGAAGTAGGAGTCGTGCAGGTGGAAGTCCAGCGGCGGGGACGCCAGCATGATGCCAGTCAGGCCGCCGAAGAGGAAGGTGAACAGGAAGCCCACGGCCCACAGCATCGGGGTCTCGAACGTGAGGTGGCCGTTCCACATCGTGCCCAGCCAGTTGAAGAACTTCACGCCGGTCGGGACCGAGATGAGGAAGGTCATGAAGGAGAAGAACGGCAGCAGGATCGCGCCGGTGGCGAACATGTGGTGCGCCCACACAGCCATGGACAGGCCGGCAATTGCCAGCGTTGCAAAGATCAGGCCGATGTAGCCGAAGACCGGCTTGCGGGAGAACACCGGGACGATCTCAGAGATCACGCCGAAGAACGGCAGCGCCAGGACGTACACCTCGGGGTGGCCGAAGAACCAGAACAGGTGCTGCCACAGGATCGTGCCGCCGTTGGCGGTGTCGTAGATGTGGCCGCCCAGCAGACGGTCGTAGAGCACACCCATCGCCGCAGCGGTCAGCAGCGGGAAGATCATCAGGGCGATGATGGAGGTGACGAAGATGGTCCAGGTGAACGCTGGCAGACGGAACATGGTCATGCCCGGCGCACGCATCGTCAGCACCGTGGTGAGCATGTTCACCGCAGAGGCGATGGTGCCCACACCGGTGGCGCCCACGCCGACAACCCAGAGGTTGGCGGAGACGGACGGGGTGTGCACAGCGTCAGCCAGCGGCATGTACATGGTCCAACCGAAGTCGGCCGCGCCACCCGGGGTGACGAAGCCGAGGAGCATGGCGACAACGCCGACGGTGGTCACCCAGAAACCGAACGCGTTCAGACGCGGGAAGGCCACGTCCGGCGCGCCGATCTGCAGCGGCAGCACGTAGTTGGCGAAGCCCCAGACGATCGGGGTACCGAACGCCAGCAGCATCACGGTGCCGTGCATGGTGAACAGCTGGTTGAACTGCTCGTTGGACAGGAACTGCAGGCCTGGGCTGAACAGCTCGGTGCGGATAAGCAGTGCCATCAGGCCGGCCACGAAGAACCAGACGAAGGACATGATGATGTACATGATGCCCAGTTCTTTGTGGTCAGTCGTGGTGAGTTGCTTGTAAATCTTCGAGCCCTTACGAGCGTTGCCCGTCGGCTCGGGGCGTGTCGGCGGGACGTAATTATCCAGCCGCGGTGCCACAGCGGTCATCTGATCCTCCTGACTACGGCACCTGCACCCCGTCCAGCTCACGCCGGAATGGGCACAGATGCCACGAGTGATACCGGATCAGCATAACGTTCTGCACATTGATTTTCCAGCCTCCCGCAATGCTGCCCCCGTGCGGGGTCAGCGCCGGCGACGGCCAGTCCGGGCTGTTACTGGTGAGGCGCAAGGGACCTAGACGGGAGGCAAGAAAAATCCCCGGCTCGCAAGCGCGAACCGGGGACCACCGAAGGTGCGTCGTAAAGCTTGTGCCTAGAAGTCCCAGTCGTCGTCTTGGGTGTCCTCCGCGCGGCCGATGACGTAGGAGGAGCCGGAGCCGGAGAAGAAGTCGTGGTTCTCGTCCGCGTTCGGCGACAGCGACGCCAGGATCGCCGGCGAGACCTTCGTCTCATCCACCGGGAACAGGCCCTCGTAGCCGAGGTTGTTCAGCGCCTTGTTGGCGTTGTAGCGCAGGAAACGCTTCACGTCCTCGGTCCAGCCGAGCGCGTCGTAGATGTCCTCGGTGTACTGGTTCTCGTTTTCGTAGAGGTCGTAGAGCAGCTCGAAGGCGTAGTCCTTCAGCTCCTCCTTGCGCTCCTCGGACTCGTTTCGCAGCGCCACCTGGTACTTGTAGCCGATGTAGTAGCCGTGCACCGCCTCGTCGCGGATGATCAGGCGGATGATGTCCGCGGTGTTGGTCAGCTTGGAGTGCACCGACCAGTTCAGCGGCAGGTAGAAGCCGGAGTAGAACAGGAAGGACTCCAGCATCACGGAGGCGATCTTGCGCTTGAGCGGGTCGTCGCCCTCGTAGTAGCTCAGGATGATCTTCGCCTTGCGCTGCAGGTACTCGTTTTCCTCGGACCAGCGGAACGCGTCGTTAATTGCGGGCGTGTCCGCCAGCGTCATGAAGATGTTGGAGTAGGACTTCGCGTGCACCGACTCCATGAACGCGATGTTGGTCAGCACCGCCTCCTCGTGGAGGGACTTCGCGTCCGGCAGCAGCGAAACCGCGCCGACGGTGCCCTGGATGGTGTCCAGCAGCGTCAGGCCGGTGAACACGCGCATGGTGGCCTGCTTTTCCTCGTCGTTGAGGGTGTTCCAGCTCGGGATGTCGTTGGACACCGGGATCTTCTCCGGGAGCCAGAAGTTGCCGGTCAGGCGATCCCACACTTCAAGGTCCTTGTCGTCCGGAACGCTGTTCCAGTTGATAGCCTTCACGGGCTTGTCGTGGGACTCGAGGTAACGCGCGTAATCGTCAGTCATGGCGACCATCCTACTTCGGTGTCAACCGGCTCGGGCGACGTCCTGCTCCCCGTGCGCGGACTGCCCACACGCAATGCCGTAACCGCGGAGGTGCATGACATAAACTACTCGCAGATTGCTGCAATACATCATCTTTTAAAGGAGGTCGCGCCGTGACTACAAGCGGTCATCGGTCCTCTCAACCCCTACTTTCCTCGATCCTGGACACGCTCGGCGAAGACATCGTCTCGGGCAGGCAGCCGGAGGGGCACACGTTCACGCTCCACGACCTGTCGGAGCGCTTCGGCATCTCCCGCACCGTCGCACGTGAGGCGATGCGCGCACTGGAGCAACTGGGGTTGGTCTCCTCCTCGCGCCGCGTGGGTTTGAAAGTGCTGCCGCAAAGCGAGTGGAACGTATTCGACCACTCCATCATTTCCTGGCGGCTACGCAGCGAGGAGCAACGTCCGGCGCAGTTGGCGTCGCTGCGGGAGCTTCGCGACGCCATCGAGCCAGCCGCCGCCCGCCTAGCCGCCACCAACGCGTCCCGCGAGCAGGCGCGCCGGCTGTGCCAGCTGGCAGACCAGATTGTGGAGCTGGCAGGACAAGACGCCGGCAACTCCGAGGCGTTCCAGGAAGCGGACCTGGAGTTCCACGGCCTGATGCTCGAGGCGTCCGGCAACGAGATGTTCGTGGCGCTGACCCCGCCGATCATGGACATCATGTCCGGCCGCGCGCTCTACGGCATCATGCCGGACGACCCGCACGTGGACACCATGCAGATCCACGTGGATCTCGCCCACGCCATTTCCTCCGGCGACGCGGATGCAGCAGAAGATGCTTCTCGACGTCTCCTCCGCGGCGTCAACGATTTCATGGAGATGTAACTCGCCCCGCGCCTTGCAAACGAAAACCGCTGATGTGCTAGTTCCCCTAAAACGGAACTAGCACGTCAGCGGTTTTCTCGTCGAGAAGCACGCGCTCCCCTACAGCATGCAGGAGACGCAGCCCTCGATCTCGGTGCCTTCCAGCGCCATCTGGCGCAGGCGGATGTAGTACAGGGTCTTGACACCCTTCTTCCACGCGTAGATCTGCGCGCGGTTGATGTCGCGGGTGGTCACCGTGTCCTTGAAGAACAGGGTGAGCGACAGGCCCTGGTCGACGTACTTCGTGGCCACCGCGTAGGTGTCGATGATCTTCTCGTAGCCGATCTCGTAGGCGTCTTTGAAGTAGTCGATGTTCTCGTTGTCCATGTGCGGCGCCGGGTAGTAGACGCGGCCGATCTTGCCTTCCTTGCGGATCTCAATCTTGGAGGCGATCGGGTGGATCGAGGACGTGGAGTTGTTGATGTAGGAGATCGAGCCGGTCGGCGGCACCGCCTGCAAGTAGCGGTTGTAGATGCCGTCGCGGGCGACGTCGGCCTTCAGCTGCGCCCACTCCTCTGCCGTCGGCACGGCGATGTCGGACTTGGCGAACAGCTCCTTGACCTTGTCAGTCTTGGGCTGGAAGTCCGCCGGGTCGTAGCGGTCGAAGAATTCGCCGGTGGCGTACTCGGACTTGGCAAAGTCGGCGAACGCGGTGCCCTTCTCCACGGCGATCTTGTGGGAGGCGCGGAGGCACTGGTACATCACGGCGGCGAAGTAGGCGTTGGTGAAGTCCAGGCCTTCTTCGGAGCCGTACTCGATGTGCTCGCGGCCGAGGTAGCCGTGCAGGTTCATCTGCCCCAGGCCGATGGCGTGGGAGGCGTCGTTGCCGTCGCGCACCGGCGGCACGGAGTCGATGGAGGTCTTGTCCGCCACGGCGGTCAGCGCGCGGATGGCGGACTCGACGGTGCGGGCGAAGTTGTCGGAGTCCATGGCCATCGCGATGTTCAGCGAGCCGAGGTTGCAGGAGATGTCGTGGCCGGTCTCGGCGTAGGTCAGGTCGTCGTTGAGCACGGACGGCGAGTTGACCTGCAGGATCTCCGAGCACAGGTTGGACATGTTGATGCGGCCGGTCTTCACCGGGTTCGCGCGGTTGGCCGTGTCCTCGAACATGATGTACGGGTAGCCGGACTCGAACTGGATCTCGGCGATGGTCTGGAAGAACGCGCGCGCGGAGATCTTGGACTTGCGGATGCGCGGGTCTTCCACCATCTCCTCGTACTTCTCGGTCACGGAGATGTCCGCGAACGGCACGCCGTAGACGCGCTCGACGTCGTACGGGGAGAACAGGTACATGTCGTCGTTGCGCTTGGCCAGCTCGAAGGTGATGTCCGGGATGACGATGCCGAGCGAGAGGGTCTTGATGCGGATCTTCTCGTCCGCGTTCTCGCGCTTGGTGTCCAAAAAGCGCATGATGTCCGGGTGGTGTGCGTTGAGGTACACCGCGCCGGCGCCCTGGCGCGCGCCGAGCTGGTTGGCGTAGGAGAAGGAGTCTTCCAGCAGCTTCATCACGGGGATGACGCCGGAGGACTGGTTCTCGATGTGCTTGATCGGCGCGCCGGACTCGCGGATGTTGGAAAGCAGCAGCGCCACGCCGCCGCCGCGCTTGGACAGCTGCAGCGAGGAGTTGATGGCGCGGCCGATGGACTCCATGTTGTCCTCGATGCGCAGCAGGAAGCACGACACCAGCTCGCCACGCTGCGCCTTGCCGGCATTCAAGAACGTCGGGGTGGCGGGCTGGAAGCGGCCGGTCATGATTTCGTCCACAAGCGCGAATGCGAGCTCCTCGTTGCCGTCGGCGAGGAAGAGCGCCGTCATGGCGACGCGGTCCTCGAAGCGCTCGAGGTAGCGGCGTCCGTCGAAGGTCTTCAGCGTGTAGGAGGTGTAATACTTGTACGCGCCGAGGAAGGACTTGAAGCGGAACTTGTAGGAGTACGCGCGCTTGAACGTGTCCTTAATAAAGTTCCAGTCGTACTTCTCAATGGTGTCCGGCTCGTAGTACTTGTTGGTGACCAGATAGTCGATCTTTTCTTCCAGGTCGTGGAAGTAGACGGTGTTCTGGTTGACGTGCTGGAGGAAGAACTGGTTGGCGGCCTCGCGGTCCTTGTCAAACTGGATCTGGCCGTTTTCGTCGTAGAGGTTCAAAAGCGCGTTGAGCGCGTGGTAATCCAGCTGGTCGCTTGCATTGACCGGCTCCGGGACATTCTTACCGACAGTCTGGGTAGTCACATCGCGTCCTTCATCGTGTTCTTGAGTATTTACCGGCGTATTTTTCACGCAGTTTTGCCAAGCGCTCGGATTCGTCCGGAGCATCTTGCCTATCGACGACCTCCGGTCCCCCACGCAGCCCCAACCTTCCAGCGTTCTGGATTAGTTGGCGGCGCACGTGCGCAACGTCCTCGGCCAAGCCCATGAGCTCGAACCGGTACAAGTACGGGACCTTACACTTGTCGGCGATAACCTTCCCGGCAAGGCAGTAATCTGCCCCGAAGTTGGAATTGCCGGCGGCGATGACACCCCGGATCAGGCTCCGGTTGCCTTCGTTGTTGAGGAAGCGGATCACTTGCCCCGGCACCGGCCGCGAGTTGCCGCCGCTCACACTCGCCCCGCCGCCGTATGTGGGGCAGATGAGCACGTACGGCTCGTCGACGGTGAGTTCCGGGTCGCTCCTGCGCAACGGGATGCGCTGGGACGGGAGGCCGAGCTTCTCCACAAACCGCTTCGTGTTTTCCGTCGCGGAAGAGAAGTAGACCACCAGCATGGCCGCCGCCTTTCTTCGTGTTGAGTTTTAGTTGTTCGGCGCCGCCCGCCCTATCCCCGCGCTGCGGCGGGGTGGACCGCCGAGTTAGGCAGCCGCTGCGAGGCCCTTGATGCGGTCCGGGCGGAAGCCGGACCAGTGCTCGCCGTTCGCCTCCACGACCGGCGCCTGCACGTAGCCGAGGGCCATGACGTAGTCGCGGGCCTCCTCGTCCATGGAGATGTCGACCGTGGTGAACTCAAGGCCGGCCTTGGTCAGGGCCTTCTCGGTTGCCTTGCACTGCATGCAGGCCGGCTTGCTGTAAACGGTGATCGACATAGTTCTTCAGGCTCTTTCTGTGCGGGTCTTCGACTGGGATTCGACAGGGAATCGACGGGGTTTTCTCGCTTCCCCGGATCCCCCGGGGCAACACCAAGAGACACTATACCTTGGGGGAAACTTCGGCAACTGCTACTACATGTAGTAGTTACACGGGTGGTATTCCCAGGATAGGGCCAGCAAATCACCTACATGTAGTTAAAACATGGACGGCCATCTGCTCCCACGGGTGTAATTTGGCGGAAAATTACAGCAAAAAGCCCCGCCACCAAACGGTGACGGGGCAGGATTCGCGCTTAGCCCTGGCGAGCCTTGAAGCGGGGATCCTTCTTGTTGATCACGTAAACCTTGCCGTGGCGACGCACAACCTGGGCGCCCGGCTTGTTCTTCAGCGACCGAAGCGACTTGCGGACCTTCATCGGGCGCTCCTTTCTGCTCGGATTACCTGCAATTAGCGACCAACGGCGGGCTGCCGGGTCGCAACACGGGGGTAAATGTTACACATCGGACGCGCTGAATCAAAACCTCCTACCATGAGCGCCATGCAGTCAGACATCATCGCCGCCCTCGGCGTGGCACCGACCATCGACCCGGACACCGAAATCACCCGGCGCGTGCAGTTCCTGGTGGACCACCTGGACGCCACCGGCGCGAAGGGATACGTGCTGGGCATCTCCGGCGGGCAGGACTCCACGCTCGCCGGGCGCCTGGCGCAGCTGGCGGTGGAGCAGCGCCGCGCGGACGGCAACGACGCGACGTTCGTGGCGGTGCGGCTGCCCCACGGCGTGCAGGCCGACGAGGACGACGCGCAGCTGGCCCTGCAGTTCATTCAGCCCGACGAGACGGTCACGGTGGACATTGAGCCAGCCACCACCGCCATGGCGGGTGCTGTGGCGGACGCGCTAGAAACGGGCAGTCTCGGCGACTTCAACAAGGGCAACGTCAAGGCGCGCATACGCATGATCGCCCAGTACGCCATCGCCGGCGAGCGCGGCCTGCTGGTGGTGGGCACGGACCACGCGGCGGAGAACGTCACCGGGTTCTTCACCAAACACGGCGACGGCGCCGCGGACCTCGTGCCGCTGGCTGGGCTGAACAAGCGCCAGGGCGCGGCGCTGCTGGACCACCTAGACGCGAATCCCCGCCTGTGGGAGAAGGTCCCCACCGCGGACCTGGAGGAAGACCGCCCCGCGCTTCCCGACGAAGACGCGCTCGGCATCACCTACGCCCACATCGACGACTACCTGGAGGGCAAGCAAGTCCCGCAAGAGGTCGCCAAGCGCCTCGAGCACCTGTGGCGCACCGGCCAGCACAAGCGCCACCTGCCGCCGGGCCCGAACGACACCTGGTGGCGCTAGAGCAGGTCGCGAAGGTCCGCCATCACTCGTACCAGGCGGTCCTCACCGCGCTCCTCTTCGAGCCATTCCTCAAGAGTGAAGTCGAGTTGGATGGGTTCCCAGGTCACTTCGAAGGGTTTGCCCCTCTGCTCCAGGAGCCCGAGTTCCTCGAGCCTGTCTAGCGAATTTTCTGCATTCCCCATCTGAATCTCCTCCTTTATTGCCTACTGTCTACCACGCGCAGGGTCTCCTCCGCCGCGCGCACGAGCGCGGAGCCGTAGGACGGTCCGTGCGTCCACGCGTGCACGGCCAGCGGGTGCAGCTGGTGCACCGCGATGCGCCGCTGCCAGTCGCGGCCCAGCTCGCCGCCGGCATCCACATACCCGTCCACGATCGCGTTGAAGTACGGGGCGCCGAACAGCTCGAGCATCGCGATGTCGGTCAGCGGGTGCCCGCCGTGCGCCGCCGGGTCAATGAACCGCGGACCCTCCGACCCGAACAGCAGGTTGCCCGCCCACAGGTCGCCGTGGATGCGCGCCAGTGGGGCGTCCTCGTCCGCTTCGAGTAGCGCATCGCATGCTTGCTTAACGACGTCCATGCCGCCGCCCCCGAGATTCCCCGCTTTAAGCGCCTTCTCGGCGAATGGCAGCACGCGCTGCTGCACGTAGAACTCGGCCCAGCGTTCGGTGGGCTCGCACGCCTGCTGGCGGGTGCCGATGAAGTTGGGGCCGTCCCACCCGTCCGCGGGCGCGCCGAACGCGGCGGCGCCCATGGCGTGGATGGCGGCCAGCTCCCGCCCGGCCTCGCGGGCGGCGTCCACGGTCGGGCGGGCCGAATCCACCTTCTCGATGGTCAGCGTGTTCGCGTCCTCGTCGAGTGCGAGCACCTCCACCACCGCGGCGGAGCCCTCCCGCAGCCAGCGCAGGTACGCGGCCTCCGCGGCTGCCGCTCCCGGCGCGCTGCCGTACTTCACAAACGAGTCAGACATCGATGCCCTCCATTCGCAGTAGGAAACGTTTTGCCTCTACCCCGCCACGGTAACCGCCGAGTTGGCCGTCGGAGCGCAGCACCCGGTGGCACGGGATGAACAGCGGCAGCGGGTTGGTCGCGCACGCGCTGCCCACCGCCCGCACCGCTTTGGGGTTGCCCACCGCGCGGGCGAGCTGCGCATACGTGGTGGTCTCCCCGAACGGGACCTTCGCCAGCTCCCGTAGCACCGCCGCCCGGAACTCAGTCACGCCTGACAAGTCCAGCGGGACAGTGAATTCCCGGCGCGTGCCAGCGAAGTACTCGGTCAGTTCTTGGGTGACCAGGGGGCTCACCGAAAGGGCGTCGTCAAGCAGCGGCTCCCCCTCGAAGCACACGCGGGTGACGCCGCGCCCGCTCGCGGCGAAGCGCAACGGCCCGATCGGTGAGGTAAACATGCAGCTCAGAGTAGCTCCCCGCGCCGGCAATTGCGCTAAAATTCTGGCCATGCACAGGAGACTCACAACCGCCCTCGCCTGCGCCGCGGCCCTGACCTTGGCCGCCTGCGGCAGCTCATCCGACACCATCGCCGGCACCAGCCCCGCCATCGCCTCTGCGGTGTGCGACGGCGACGACGGCTGCGAATCCGACATGCGCGAGCTCAGCCACAAGCTCGACGCGTCGGACGACGCGGACGGCGACGGCGTCATCGACCGCGAGGAGCTCGACGCCGCCCTCAAGCGGCTGGACAAGGAAGCCGAGGAGAAGGAGGCCGCCGCCTCGTCATCCGCGGCCGCTGCGTCCTCTTCTGCTGCGGCGGCTTCCTCTTCCGCCGCGGCTGCGTCGAGGTCCGCGGAGGCTGAGCGCGAAGCCGAACGCAAGGCAGCCGAACGTGAAGCGGCTGAGCGCGAGGCGGAAGCGCAGCGCGCGGCCGAGCGTGAGGCGGCGAACCAACAACAGCAGCAACAGCAACAAGCGCCGCAACAACAAGCCCCCGAACCCGCACCCCAGCAACCCTCCGGCCCGCCGGCCATGGAGTGGGCCACCTTGGGCCCCTACGGCAGCCTGTTCACGTGCGAGCAGGCGCGTGACGTGTGGCCCGTCGATTCGCACGCCTGCTACACCGGCTCGGACGGCAACGCCTACTTCGAGGGCATGCGCCAAGCCGCCCAGTAACGCATACAAACAAAATACTGCCCGGCCGAACAGCCGGGCAGTTTTGCTTTTGGTGGAGCTAACGGGATTCGAACCCGTGACCCCCACACTGCCAGTGTGGTGCGCTACCAACTGCGCCATAGCCCCGTATGGCAGCCGTGCCGCCACAGGAATATGTAGTTGTGGAGTGGAGCTAACGGGATTCGAACCCGTGACCCCCACACTGCCAGTGTGGTGCGCTACCAACTGCGCCATAGCCCCTTGGATAACTCACGTAAATATACAGCCGGGCGCGCGGGCCTCCAAATCCCCAGCGGGAACGTGAAACCGCCCCACCCCGGGACCGGAGTGAGGCGGTGAAAACGCTTGCGGAACGCGTTTACATTTGGGACAGGGTCTCCGGCCAGTCGTCGCGCTTGCCCTCGATGTCCTCGATGTCCTTGCCGTCGACCAGGACGCGCGGGGTCCACGCCTCGCCGGTGTTGTCCTCCTGGTACTTCATGTTGTCTGCACCCATTCGCTTGGCGGTCTCGATGAACTTGCCGTCGCGGATGTCCTGGATGGCCGCGTCGGAAGCCTCGTAGTCCTTGGCCATGTCCGCGAAGCCGTCGTTGTCGTACTTGTTGTACACGCTCTGCTGGTTCTGGAACAGGTAGTCGCGGATGGTGAACGCCTGGGCCAGGTCGCCGTTGGCGATAAGCGCAAGCTCTGCGGCGAGCGCCTTGGTGGAGTGACCCTCCTCGCCCTTGTCCAGGGCGGTCATCGGGCGCAGGTCCACGTTGATTTCGCCAGCCTTGAGCTTCTCAATCATCGCTTCGTCGCTGGCGATGTGCAGGTCCGCACAGTGGGTGCAGGAGAAGTCCTCGAACAGCTCGGCGGTCTTGGCGTCGGCGTTGTCGCCGGTGAGGTGGATGATGTCTTCATCCTCGTTCCAGGCGACGTTGATGCCTTCGACGTCGATCATCCCCTCCTTGATGGCGGCGCTGCGGTTTTCGCGGCCGTTGAAGACGATCAAGCCGATCACCACAAGGGCGATAGCGAGTACGGCGAGGACTGCCCAGATGAAGGCGGTGTTGCCCTTCTTGTTCGGGTTTTCCACTTTGCGTGTGGTCACAGTTATCTCCTGTTGTGCGTGCCTGGCGGCATGGCGGGTACAGATTTACCCGCACAAGTTTAGGGGTAGATAGCGAACTTCTTAAACGGACGCCACATCATGAAGCCGGTGATCGCGATGTAGGCCACGTCGCGCGCGACGGTAACAAGCAGGTTGGTCTCGCCCTCCCCCGCCGCGGACGGATCGAAGCAGCCGCAGTCGATGACCAGGCCGCGCTGCCAGGCGGACAGCATGCCGATGATGAACAGCGTCAGCACGATGATGGACACCTTGCCGGACCAGCGCAGCTTGATGCCCAGAAGCAGCAGCAGGCCGCCGGCCACCTCAAGTGGGCCGATGATGTGGGCCAGCAGGTAAGACCAGTCGGGGGTAAAGATTTCGTAGGCCTCGATGGTCTTGGTCACGTCGAGGGGGACGCCGAGTTTCGCGATGCCGGCGTCCAGCCACACGTACGCCATGTAAAACCGCGCGAGTGCGGACAGTACGTCCAGCACCAGCGTCTTCGTGTTGCGCTCGGGCGCGGGGGTTGTCGTTGTGCTCACAGGTCGTACGTTACTCCATTAGTCGCCCAAAACTTCAGAAACGAGCGCCTGCGCTTCCTCTTGCACCTGCTGCAAGTGCGCGTCGCCCTTGAATGATTCGGCGTAGATCTTGTACTTGTCCTCGGTGCCAGACGGGCGCGCGGCGAACCACGCGTTTTCGGTGGTCACCTTCAGCCCGCCGATGGCGGCGCCGTTGCCAGGAGCATCAGTCAGCTTTGCGACGATAGCTTCGCCCGCCAACGTATCCGCCGACACCTGGTCAGCCGAAAGCGCCTTGAGCTTGGCTTTCTCCTCGCGGCCGGCCGGGGCATCGATACGCGCGTAGGCCGGGGATCCGTACTCGGCCTCGAGCTCCGCGTAGCGCGCGGAGGGGGTCTTGCCGGTCACGGCGGTGATCTCGGCGGCGAGCAGGTCCATAATCAGCCCGTCCTTGTCGGTGGACCAGACGGTGCCGTCTTTGCGCAAGAACGACGCGCCGGCGGATTCTTCGCCGCCGAAGCCGATCGTGCCGTCGATGAGCCCCGGCACGAACCACTTAAAGCCGACGGGCACCTCCACCAGCTCGCGGCCGAGCGACGCGACGACGCGGTCGATCATGGAGGACGACACCAGCGTCTTGCCCACCGCGGTGCCGTCGGACCAGCCGTCGCGGTGGCTGAACAGGTACTCGATGGCCACGGCCAGGTAGTGGTTCGGGTTCATCAGGCCAGCGTCGGGGGTGACGATGCCGTGGCGGTCCGCGTCCGCGTCGTTGCCGGTGGCCAGGTCGAACTTGTCGCGGTTGTGCACCAGCGACGCCATGGAGTTCGGGCTGGAGCAGTCCATGCGGATCTTGCCGTCGGTGTCCAAGGTCATAAACCGCCAGGTGGCGTCGACGTGCGGGTTGACCACCTCGAGGTTCAGCCCGTAACGCTCGCCGATGGCACCCCAGTAGTCCACGCTCGCCCCGCCCATCGGGTCGGCGCCGATGTGCAGGCCGGACGCCTTGATCGCGTCCATGTCCACCACGTTGCCCAGGTCGGCAACGTAATGGTCGAGGTAGTCGAACTTCCCGGCGCGCTCGTCCAGCACGCCGCTGACGGGGGTGCGCTTCACGCCGTCAAGGCCTGCGGCGATGTACTCGTTGGCGCGCTTGGCAATCCAGTCCGTGGCCTCCGCCGGGGCAGGCCCACCGGTGGGCGGGTTGTACTTGAAGCCGCCGTCGCGCGGCGGGTTGTGCGACGGGGTGACCACGATGCCGTCAGCCTTGCCGCCTTTGTGGGTCAGGATGGCGTGGGAGACGGCTGGGGTGGGCGTGTAGCGGCCGGAGGCGTCGACAAGCACTTGCACCCCGCCTGCGATGAGCACCTCGAGCGCGGAGACCATAGCCGGCTCGGACAGGGCGTGGGTGTCGCGGCCGATGTAGACCGGCCCGTCGATGCCCTCGCCGCGGCGGTAGTCCACGATCGCCTGCGTGGTGGCCAAGATGTGCGCCTCGTTGAACGCGTTATCCAGGGAGGAGCCGCGGTGGCCGGAGGTGCCGAAGGCGACCTGCTGGTCCGGGTTGTCCGGGTCGATGTCGCGGGTGTAGTAGGCGGTGACCACCTCGGCGATGTCGATGAGGTCGTCCTCGCGGGCGGGCTGGCCGGCGCGTTCGTATGCCATGGGAATACTCCTTGTGTCTCAGGCAGAGTCCTTTCCACCATCATCGTCCGTGAATGTATTTCCCGCCACCTATATATTATTCACCGCGCCGTATGTTTTACTATTCGGCATGGCTGACACCTTGAACGACATCCTCAGTGCGATCTCCACTTTCGTCTGGGGACCGTTCCTGCTCATCCCCCTGCTGCTGGGCACCGGCCTGTTCCTGACCATCCGCCTGCGCGGCATCCAGTTCCGCACCCTCAGCCGCGCCACCCGCCACGCGTTCGTGGACAAGCCCGAGGAAGGCGCCGGCGACATCTCCAATTACCAGGCGCTGACCACCGCCCTAGCCGCCACGGTGGGCACCGGCAACATCGTCGGCGTGGCCACCGCGATCTCCATCGGCGGGCCCGGCGCGCTGTTCTGGATCTGGCTGACCGGCATCGTCGGCATGTCCTCGAAGTACTCCGAGGCGTACCTGGGCGTGCGCTTCCGCACCACCGACAAGAAGGGCAAGCAGCAGGGCGGGCCGCACGAGTACCTGCGCACCGGTGTCGGCGGCCGCTTCGGCAAGACGCTGGCCGCGGCGTTCACCCTGTTCACCATCTTCGCATCCTTCGGCATCGGCAACCTCGCCCAGGGCAACTCCATCGCCGCGGGCATGAACGACGCTTTCGGCATCAGCGCCAACGTCGCCGGCGTAATCATCTTCTTCGCGGTCGGCGCGGCCGTGCTCGGCGGCATCGAGGGCATCGGCAAGATCACCGCTGCGTTCGTGCCGCTGATGATCGTCATCTACGTCGGCGGCGGCATCACCGCGCTGGCACTGATGGCGGACCGGGTGCCGGAAGCCATTGCCACCATCTTCACCGACGCGTTCACCGGCACCGCCGCCACCGGCGGCTTCGTCGGCTCCGGCATCATGCTGGCCATCCAGTTCGGTGTGGCCCGCGGCATCTTCTCCAACGAGTCCGGCATGGGCTCCGCCGCCATCGCCGCCGCGGCCGCGAAGACGCAGCACCCGGCGCGCCAGGCGCTGGTGTCCATGACCCAGACGTTCATCGACACCATCATCGTGGTCACCATCACCGGCCTGGTCATCGTCACCGCAGGCACCTGGGACATGGGCCGCGACCAGGCCGCGATTATGACCGCCACCGCCTTCGAGACGGCCCTGCCCGGCGAGTGGGGCAGCATGATCGTCTCCGTCTCCCTGATCTTCTTCGCCTTTTCCACCATCCTGGGCTGGTCCTACTACGGCGAGCGCGCCATCGTGGCGCTGTTCGGCGACTGGGCGTCCATCCCCTACCGCATGTTCTTCACCGCCCTGTCCTTTGTGGGCGCGGTGGCGTCGCTGGAGCTGGCGTGGACGTTCTCCGACCTGTCCAACGGGCTGATGGCCATCCCGAACCTGATCGGCCTGCTGCTGTTGTCCGGCATCGTGGTGCGCGAGACCCGCGAGTACCTCGCCTGGGACCCGTACCTGAAGAAGACCCCGGAGGAGGTCGCGGAGTTCGTGGAACGCCAGCAGATGGACTGGCGATAGACTCCCAGCCGTGGACACATTCCGGACAGCACTCACGGTCGGGCTCGGGGCGGGCCTTGGGGCCGTCGTCAGGCATTTTGTGCTCCTATATGCCGCACCCGGGTCCACGGCGGCGCTCGCACTGACCTTCGCCGTCAACATCGCCGGCTGCTTCGCCATGGGCCTGTACAAGCCGGGTCCGTTGTGGGGCGCGGGCTTCCTCGGCGGCTTCACCACCTTCTCCGCCATTTCGGTGGCGGCGATGCAGTCGGAGGCGATCATCGCGCTGGTCATCGTCGCACTCAGCTTTGCGACGTCTATAGCCTCCTACCTTCTCGGCCACACCCTCCGGGAGCGCCGCCATGGTTAGCTGGCTCGGATTGGCACTTACCCTCGTCGTCGTGTTCGCCGGCGGTGTGCTCGGCGGCATGGCGCGCTTCGCGTTGTCCCAGCTGATCGACAACGCCCACGCCGCCACCTTCGCCGCCAACACCGTGGCCTGCACCATCGCCGGTTTCGCCGCCACCGCCCCAATCGCGTGGCAGATCGCACTCGGCGCAGGCTTCGCCGGTGCGCTGTCCACCTGGTCCACCTTCGCCCGCGAGCTCGGCGACCTGATCACCGCCGGGCGGCACCGGGCAGCCCTGCGCTACGCCCTGCGCACCGCGGTGCTCGGCATCGTCGCCGCCTGGTTCGGCATGCGCTGGGGCCTGCGGGCCTTCGGCGGCTAGGGCGTTAGAGTGGGAAATGTGCAGTTCAAAGACCTCACAACCGGCCTTTCCGTGGCGCTGGGCGCGGGACTTGGAGCTGTCGCGCGCTACCTCGTGCTGATCTGGGTCAACCCCACCACGCCCGAAGCGCTCGCGTTGACCGTGATTTCCGCGGTGAACCTCGTCGCCTGCTTCGCCATGGGCCTGTTCCAACCCGGCCCGTTCTGGGGCGTGGGCTTCCTCGGCGGGTTTTCCACCCTCTCCGCGGTCTCCCTGACCGCGGTGTCGGATTCTCCGGTGTGGGCCGGATTCATCATCGTGCTCAGCCTCACCACCGCCACCCTGGCCTGGATGGCCGGCGACGCCACCCGGGGGCGCCGACATGCCTAACCTGCTGCCCCTGCTCATCGGAGTCGTGGCCGTGTTCATCGGCGGCATGCTGGGTGGGTTCGCCCGTTGGCTGCTCATGCGCCAGATCCACAGCCCGCTTGCGTCCACGTTTGCGGCGAACGTCTCGGCCGCCGCAGTCATCGGGTTCGCGGCGGCGGCGCCGGGCGTGTGGCGCGTCGGCATCGGCGTCGGCTTCGCCGGGGCGTTGTCCACCCTGTCCATGCTCGCGCGCCAGCTCGGCGAGATGGTCGAAAGCGGCGAATTCGTCCTCGCCGTGAAATACGGGGTGGGCACCGCCCTCGCCGCCATCGCCGCCTCGGCGGTCGGCGTGTACGGGTTCGGGTAAGCCCCCCCTACTCCGCGATCGCGTCCAGCGGCGGCGTCTTCGCGGCCCTGCCCGCCGGCCACACCGCGGCCAGCAGGCCGACCAGGAACGACCCTACGAGGACGGTGAGGATGAGCTGCCACGGGACGGTGATCGTCGTCAAGCCTTTTGCCTCGAGTACGGTGAGGAACGCCCAGCCCAGTCCAAGCCCCAACAGCACGCCGAGGATGGCGCCGTAGACCGTCATCTGCACCGACTCCAGCGTGATCATCGTGCGGACCTGGCGGCGCTGCGTGCCCACCGCACGCAGCATGCCGATCTCTTGGCGGCGCTCAATCACCGACAGCGTCAGCGTGTTCACGATGCCCAGCACCGCGATCACCACCGCCAGCGACAACAGCGCGTACAGGATGAACAGCATCTGGTCGATCATGGCGGAGACCTCGCCCGCCATGTCGTTGGTGGAGCGGACCTGCACGACGATGTCGTGGCGCACCTCTTCCTCGAGGTTCGCGCGCAACTGGGCCTCGTCCACCGTGCCGTCGTTGTTCACGCCGACCATGAGGACGCGCCCGGTCCCCCGCGCGCCCGTGGCCGCGGCTGCCTCGTCGGAGACCACGAAGGACTGCAGGATATTCGACGGCTCGAAGGTCCCGCCCAGGGTCGCCTCCACCGACTCGCCGGTGGGCCCCGCGACGGGGAGGGTGTCGCCGACGCGCCAGCCGTGCTCCTGTGCCAAAGGCGCCGGCGCGATGATGGTGTTGCCGTCCAGGCTGGAACTGCCCTCCACCATGTCCAGGGTGATCAGGTCCGCCGGGTCGCCCTGCAGCACGTCGGTCATACCGAAGCCGCCGAGCTGGTAGCCAAACTGCCCGTCCACGGTGATCGGCGCCTGGGTGTACGCGGCCGTCTCGCCGGCGCCGTCCACCGCATCCAAGCGCTCCGGCAGGTCCTCCGGCAGCGGGAACACCCCGTTCTGCGGGCCGGAGAGCACGAAGTCCGCGGACACCTCGCTGCTGGCCACGTCATCCACCGAGCGCTTCATCGACGCGCCCAGCATGCCGATCACCGTCACCAGTGCAATGCCCAGCATCAGCGCGAACGCCGTGGTGGCGGTGCGGCGCGGGTTACGGCGCGTGTTCGTGGACGCAAGCCTGCCCACCGCACCGAACGGCAGCCCAATCACCCGGCCCAGCGGCGGCACCACCGGCAGGCTCAGCGCAGGGCCGGCCAGGAACAGGCCAGTGATCGCGGCCAGTGCCGCCACGCCCACCAGGCCCGCGCGGCGGCCGGTCGCGCCGTCGTCCCAGCCCATCGCGTACACCGCCGCCGCGACGCCCGCGGCCACCAGGATCAGGCCCGCGATAGTGCGCCAGCGCAGCGGCTGCGGGGTGGCGTCCTCGCTGGAGCGCATCGCCTCCACAGGCTTGACCTGCCCCGCCTTGCGAGCCGGCGCCAGCGCCGACAGCACCGTCACCAGCGTGCCCACCACCAGCGGCACCACCACCGCGCGGGTGGACAGGCCCGTGCCCGCGTCCGGCAGCGGCATGCCGTAGCGCGCCATCGCCACCCGGATCAGGGCCACCAGCCCCACGCCGCCGGCCACGCCGAGCGCGGAGCCGAGAAGGCCCACCAGCGCGGACTCGAACGCCACCGAGCGGGTGATCTGCCCGCGCGACGCCCCCAACGAGCGCAGCAGCGCAAACTCGCGGGTGCGCTGCGCCACGATCATGGAGAACGTGTTCGCAATGAGGAACGTCCCCACCAACAGCCCAACCAGGCCGAACGCGACGAGGAAGTAGCTGACAAAGCTCAAGCCCTCGCGGATCTGTTGAGACATCTCCTCGGCCACATCCGCGCCTGCGCGGACCTCCAACTCCGGAAACTGCGCCTTCAGCCTATCGACGACCCCAGCTCCCCCATCCACCGTCACCGCCGGCACCGACGCGCCGTCCCGGTACACGTCGAGGTACGCCTGCTCCCCCACACGCAGCACCAGCGACGTCTCCTGCGCCAGCGGGTCCTCGTATAGCCCCGTGACGGTGAACTCGTTGCGCCCGTCCTTGTCCACCACGATGAGCTTCTCGCCCATCGCGATGCCGTACTTCTGCGCGCCGTTCGCGTTGACGGCGATGTCGCCGGTGGCGGTGGGAGCGGAGCCGTCGATAAGCACAGGTGCCCTCCCCACAGCCTCACCCTCGCTGTAGAAAGGCAGGAGGCGGGAGGTGCCGAGCTGCGTCTGAATCGCAACTTCATCTTGCCTAGCGACGACCACAGGTTCATCCACGAACACATTCACCCGATCGACACCCTCGGTGTCCTCGATGGCGTTGAACGTGTCCATGTCGATGCTGCCCTCGGTCGGGCGCACCACCGCGTCCACGTCTTCCAGCGCCGTATCGACGGCCGAATCGAACGTGGCAGACAGCATGTTCGTGAACATCAGCGCACCCGACAGGAACGCCGTGCCCAGCACCACCGCAAGCACCGTCAGCGCGAGCCGCAGCTTGTGCGCCGCGACGTTGCGCAGCGACACCTTCGTCAACGTGTTGGCCATCTAGTCCTCCATGCCAGCCATGACGCGGAGGATGGAATCCATGTCCGGATCGCGCATCTCGTCGACGATGTTGCCGTCGCGGAGGAACACCACGCGGTCGGCGTAGGAGGCGGCGCGGGCGTCATGCGTGACGATGACCACCGTCTGCCCGTCCTTATCCACCGCCGTACGGAGAATGTCCAGGACCTCTTTCGAGGCGTTGGAGTCCAAGTTGCCCGTGGGCTCGTCACCGAAGATCAGCTCCGGGCGACTCACCAGCGCGCGGGCGCAGGCGACGCGCTGCTGCTGGCCCCCCGACAGCTCCGCCGGGCGGTGATCCAGCCGCTTGCTCAGGCCGAGGCGGTCGGTGACCTCGTTGAACCATTGGGGGTCCACCTTGCCGCCCGCGATGTTCGTGGGCAGCGTGATGTTCTCCGCGGCCGTGAGGGTGGGGACCAAGTTGAAGGACTGGAAGATGAATCCGAGACGGTCGCGCCGCAGCGCCGTGAGCTGCTTGTCGTTGAGCTGGGACAGGTCCGTCTCGCCGATGTACGCTTCGCCGGTGGTGGCGGAGTCCAGCCCCGCCATGACGTGCATGAGCGTGGACTTTCCCGACCCGGACGGGCCCATAATCGCCGTGAACTCATTGCGGCCGAACTCCACATTGACGCCGTCGAGCGCCCTGACCTCGGTGTCGCCCTTGCCGTACGTCTTGACCAGGCCTACCGCCCGGGCGGCCGCGTTGTGCGTTGCCGGTTCTGCTGCTGCTGCGATGGGTGCTCCCGCTTTAATGATCTCGTCCGACTCAGACATCGAGGTTCACCTTCCTGTCAATCCATTCCTCCGGGACTATACGCATCCGGTAAGACAGGGCAGATAGTCAGCTACTCCCTTGAAGAATTCGTGGGCGGACACCAATGATGGGGGCTGGTGTGGTTGTCCGCAATGCGTAGTATCGCCCGATCTGCAGTTCGTGGGTGTACACCCATCGTTGGTGTATCTGGTGGTTGTCCGCAATGCGGAGTGTGGACCGGCCCCGGGTTGTTGTGGGTGCGTTGTTAGTCGAGTAGCGGAGGTCGAGTCCAACGGTGTACGCGGGCGTACTCGACGCCCGGTACTCGACTTCCGCCCCACAGTAGGCGTCATGGTGGTTGCGTGTGCTGGCCCCGCGACCTATGTGGCCCCTAGTTGGCAGGTCGCGCCCCGCCGGGTGGTCTCGCCCCGGGGTCTCATGGGTATGCACCAATGACAGGTGGTGGTCTGGTTGTCCGCAATGCGGGGATCCCCCAGGCGGCCTCGCGGGTCACTGGCTGCGCATATGAAAAAACACCCGCCGCACAACGGTCGTGTTGTGCAGCGGGTGCTTGTGTGTGAAGTTGTTGGGTCGGCGGTAACCTACTCTCCCACTCCCTCCCGGGGGCAGTACCATTGGCGCGGGCGGGCTTAGCTTCCGGGTTCGGAATGGGACCGGGCGTTTCCCCGCCGCCATCAACCACCGACACACCTTATGGGGTATGCACGGCGCTGTTGTGTTCAGCGTGTGTATGCAATTATATCGGCCAACTTGTCCCGCATGTAGCGGTGTTGGTGTGTTGTGTCAGTGACTGCACAGTGGACGCGGAGCATATGTGCTCTTGATTGTGTTCGTTTTCGCGGTGTTCACACCCTTGGTTGGTGTGCGGCGATTCGTGTGTTTATTGGTGTATTAGTACCGGTCGCCTCCACACATTGCTGTGCTTCCAGGTCCGGCCTATCAACCCAGTCGTCTTCTGGGAACCTCAAATGAAACCTCATCTTAAAACAGGCTTCCCGCTTAGATGCTTTCAGCGGTTATCCCTTCCGTACGTAGCCAACCAGCCGTGCTCCTGGCGGAACAACTGGCACACTAGAGGTACGTCCGTCCCGGTCCTCTCGTACTAGGGACAGCCTTCTTCAAGTTTCAACGCGCGCGGCGGATAGAGACCGAACTGTCTCACGACGTTCTGAACCCAGCTCGCGTGCCGCTTTAATGGGCGAACAGCCCAACCCTTGGGACCTACTCCAGCCCCAGGATGCGACGAGCCGACATCGAGGTGCCAAACCATCCCGTCGATATGGACTCTTGGGGAAGATCAGCCTGTTATCCCCGGGGTACCTTTTATCCGTTGAGCGACACCACATCCACAAGTAGGTGCCGGATCACTAGTCCCGACTTTCGTCCCTGCTCGACTAGTCAGTCTCGCAGTCAAGCTCCCTTGTGCACTTACACTCTATACACCTGATTGCCAACCAGGCTGAGGGAACCTTTGGGCGCCTCCGTTACATTTTGGGAGGCAACCGCCCCAGTTAAACTACCCACCAGGCACTGTCCCCAACCCAGATCATGGGCCAAGGTTAGATATCCACTACGGTCAGAGTGGTATTTCAACAACAACTCCACACACACTAGCGTGCATGCTTCACAGTCTCCCACCTATCCTACACAAACCGCACCGAATGCCAATACCAAGCTATAGTGAAGGTCCCGGGGTCTTTTCGTCCTGCCGCGCGAAACGAGCATCTTTACTCGTACTGCAATTTCACCGGGCCTGTGGTTGAGACAGCAGGGGAGTCGTTACGCCATTCGTGCAGGTCGGAACTTACCCGACAAGGAATTTCGCTACCTTAGGATGGTTATAGTTACCACCGCCGTTTACTGGGGCTTAAATTCTCCGCTTCGGACATCACGTCCTAACAGGTCCTCTTAACCTTCCAGCACCGGGCAGGCGTCAGTCCGTATACATCAACTTAACCGTCTTCGCACGGACCTGTGTTTTTGATAAACAGTCGCTCCCCTCTCTTCTCTGCGACCCACACCAGCAACACAATCGTATGACCGGTAACCAGTGTGGGTCCCCCTTCTCCCGAAGTTACGGGGGCATTTTGCCGAGTTCCTTAACCACAGTTCACCCGCTCGCCTCAGTATTTTCTACCTGACCACCTGTGTCGGTTATGGGTACGGGCCGTATACGCACATCGCTAGAGGCTTTTCTCGGCAGTCCAGGATCACCAACATCACCCACATATGGGCTACGCATCACGCCTCACACAAAAAACACCAGGATTTACCGTGGTGTCGTGCCACACGCTTGCACCGCAATCCAATCAGCGGCTCGGCTACCTCACTGCGTCACCCCATCACTGACCTACAACGGATCAGGCCCCACGCATCACCACCAACCAACCACTTCGAAAAGTGGCAACGGCCGGCGGGTCAGGGTGGTTAGTATCACCGCTTCGATACTGGGCGCGCATATACGGGTACGGGAATATCAACCCGTTAACCATCGACTACGCCTGTCGGCCTCGCCTTAGGACCCGACTCACCCTGGGAAGACGAACTTGACCCAGGAACCCTTAGTCATCCGGCGGGCAAGATTCTCACTTGCCATTCGTTACTCATGCCTGCATTCTCACTCGCATGCAGTCCACCGCTCCTTCCGGTACGGCTTCACCCCACACACGACGCTCCCCTACCCAAACAAAAATGTTTGCCGCGGCTTCGGCGGTGTGCTTGAGCCCCACTACATTGTCGGCGCGGAACCACTCGACCAGTGAGCTATTACGCACTCTTTCAAGGATGGCTGCTTCTAAGCCAACCTCCTGGCTGTCTTCGCGATCCCACATCCTTTTCCACTTAGCACACCCTTAGGGGCCTTAACCGGCGATCTGGGCTGTTTCCCTCTCGACTATGAAGCTTATCCCCCACAGTCTCACTGCAATGCACCACTATAAACCGGTATTCGGAGTTTGGCTGACGTCGCTAAGATGATAGTCCCGCTCAACCAACCAGTAGCTCTACCTCCGGCAAGCTCACATCACGCTGCACCTAAATGCATTTCGGGGAGAACCAGCTATCACGGAGTTTGATTGGCCTTTCACCCCTACCCACAGCTCATCCCCTCAGTTTTCAACCTAAGTGGGTTCGCGCCTCCACAACCTCTTACAGCTGCTTCACACTGGCCATGGGTAGATCACCCCGCTTCGGGTCCAGGACATGCCACTTAAACACCCTATTCGGATTCGCTTTCGCTACGACTACCCCACAAACGGGTTAACCTCGCGACATGCCGCTGACTCGCAGGCTCATTCTTCAAAAGGCACGCCATCACACACAAAAAAGTGCTCTGACGGATTGTAAGCGCATGGTTTCAGGAACTCTTTCACTCCCCTCCCGGGGTACTTTTCACCATTCCCTCACGGTACTTATCCACTATCGGTCACACTGAGTATTTAGGCTTACCGGGTGGTCCCGGCAGATTCACAGCAGATTCCACGAGCCCGCTGCTACTCGGGGAAAAACACAAACCACACAACCACACACACCTTCACGTACAGGACTTTTCACCTACTCCGGCGCACCATCCCAGATGCTTCCGCTGATGTATATGCATTGCGCGTGCAGTTGACAGCCTGCACCATTTGCGCCCCACAACACCGCACACGCAACCCCTGCCAGGTATCACACGCACACGGTTTAGCCTCATCCGCTATCGCTCGCCACTACACACGGAATCACAATTGTTTTCTTCTCCTACGGGTACTGAGATGTTTCACTTCCCCGCGTCAACCCCCACACAGACTATGTATTCACCTGCGGGTAACACCACACAACTGGTGCTGGGTTTCCCCATTCGGACATCCTCGGATCAACGCTTTGTTGGCAACTCCCCGAGGCATAACGCAGCCTCACACGTCCTTCATCGGCTCAGCATGCCAAGGCATCCACCATACGCCCGTAACAAAACACACGGACACACAAACAATCAAGGTACAAACACCAAAACACAAAAAAGAAAGATACTCGCGTCCACTATACAGTTCTCACACAACACAACCCCCACACACAACCAACCACACATAAGCAGCCAGCCGACATGAGGGCCCAACAGGAACAACCTTGTGCTGCCCCAGACACCCAACAGTGCACCAACGCATACTCTTTTGTCACGCAAACCGGTGTGACCACCAACCAACACCATGTGAGCACAACCCCTTCTCAGCCCAGCCGCACCACCATCCAGACGGTGCCACCATGACCTTGAAGGTGTGTCTCCACCCGGCAAAATACTTTCGTGGCAGTCGCACACTCGGCGACTCAACCACACAAAACAACACCCACAACTGCGGGCGAAAAATAAAAGCTCCTTAGAAAGGAGGTGATCCAGCCGCACCTTCCGGTACGGCTACCTTGTTACGACTTCGTCCCAATCGCCGATCCCACCTTCGACAGCTCCCATGACAGGCCACTGGCTTCGGGTGTTACCAACTTTCATGACGTGACGGGCGGTGTGTACAAGGCCCGGGAACGTATTCACCGCAGCGTTGCTGATCTGCGATTACTAGCGACTCCGACTTCATGGGGTCGAGTTGCAGACCCCAATCCGAACTACGACCGGCTTTACAGCGATTAGCTCACCCTCACAGGCTTGCAGACGCGTTGTACCGACCATTGTAGCATGTGTGAAGCCCTGGACATAAGGGGCATGATGATTTGACGTCATCCCCACCTTCCTCCGAGTTAACCCCGGCAGTCTCTCACGAGTCCCCACCATAACGTGCTGGCAACATAAGACAAGGGTTGCGCTCGTTGCGGGACTTAACCCAACATCTCACGACACGAGCTGACGACAACCATGCACCACCTGTACACCAACCACAAAGGGAAGCTACATCTCTGCAGCGATCTGGTGTATGTCAAGCCCAGGTAAGGTTCTTCGCGTTGCATCGAATTAATCCACATGCTCCGCCGCTTGTGCGGGCCCCCGTCAATTCCTTTGAGTTTTAGCCTTGCGGCCGTACTCCCCAGGCGGGGCGCTTAATGCGTTAGCTACGGCACGAACCCCGTGGAAGGGACTCACACCTAGCGCCCACCGTTTACGGCATGGACTACCAGGGTATCTAATCCTGTTCGCTACCCATGCTTTCGCTCCTCAGCGTCAGTTACTGCCCAGAGACCTGCCTTCGCCATCGGTGTTCCTCCTGATATCTGCGCATTCCACCGCTACACCAGGAATTCCAGTCTCCCCTACAGCACTCAAGTTATGCCCGTATCGCCTGCAGTCCCGCAGTTAAGCTGCGGGCTTACACAAACGACGCGACAAACCACCTACGAGCTCTTTACGCCCAGTAATTCCGGACAACGCTCGCACCCTACGTATTACCGCGGCTGCTGGCACGTAGTTAGCCGGTGCTTCTTCTCCAGGTACCGTCACTTGCGCTTCGTCCCTAGCGAAAGGAGTTTACAACCCGAAGGCCGTCATCCCCCACGCGGCGTCGCTGCATCAGGCTTGCGCCCATTGTGCAATATTCCCCACTGCTGCCTCCCGTAGGAGTCTGGGCCGTATCTCAGTCCCAATGTGGCCGTACACCCTCTCAGGCCGGCTACCCGTCGACGCCTTGGTAGGCCATTACCCCACCAACAAGCTGATAGGCCGCGAGCTCATCCCACACCGAAAAAACTTTCCACAATGGCATCCAAACCATCGTCCTATCCGGTATTAGACCCAGTTTCCCAGGCTTATCCCGAAGTGCAGGGCAGATCACCCACGTGTTACTCACCCGTTCGCCACTCGAGTACCCCTGCAAGCAGGAGCCTTTCCGTTCGACTTGCATGTGTTAAGCACGCCGCCAGCGTTCATCCTGAGCCAGGATCAAACTCTCCACAAAAAGTTTCAGAAAGAAACAGGCCGTGAAAAGCCCAAACCCAACCAAAAACAAACCAAACACCCAAAACCAGGGCATCAAGTGACTGGCAAAAATCCAAAAATTACAAAGGTTCAACAACCAACCCCCAACCCGACGGGGTCGAAAACACAGGGGTCGGCCAAAAATACGTGAAACATGTTCAACCACACCCCACGCACACTGAACCAAACAGATGACGCGATCCATCATTGGAATTCAACCACGCCACCACCGGCACACACCCACAACAGGGCGCACACCACACAGTGCACAAAACGAGGCAGGCAAACACACCCACGCAACAAAAGTACATTGGCACACTATCGAGTTCTCAAACAACACCAGCACACCCAACACCAACCCACACACAGTGAGTCAGCATCAAAGTGACTTTGGAATCTACCAGCGATTGTTTTCCTGCCCGCCACACAAACCGGAAAGAATCTCACCTTCCAGCGGGGCGTTGTCGGTCTCGCTGACTCGATATAAGTTACACACACCCCACACACAACACAAACCCGCAGCACAACGCGGGTTTTATGCGCGTTCTACATGTGCACCAAGCGCGTTTAACTGCTCGACAAAGGCCGGGTAGCCGCGGTCGATGTGGTGCACCTCGTGCACGGTGGTCACACCGTCCGCGACCAGGCCAGCGAGCACGAGTCCGGCGCCGGCGCGGATGTCGGAGGACCACACGTCGGTGGACGACAGGTTGTCCACTCCACGCAGCATGACGTGGTGGCCGTCCACGTTGGCGTCGGCGCCCAGGCGCAGCATCTCGTCCACAAACCGGAAGCGGGCCTCGAAGACGTTCTCGGTGATCACGGATACGCCGTCGGCAATCGTCGCCAGCGCGATTGCCATGGGCTGGAGGTCCGTCGGAAAGCCGGGGTACGGCAAGGTCTGGTAGTCCACGGCGCGTGGACGCTGGTCCATGCGCACGCGGAACCCGTTGTCGTAGGTCTCCACGTTGGCGCCGGCGAGCTTGAGCTTCGACAGCGCCAGGTGCAGATGCCCGGGGGCGGCGCCGGTGACGGTGATGTCGCCCTGGGTCATGGCCGCGGCGTACGCCCAGGTACCGGCGACGATGCGGTCGCCGACCACCGTATGCTCCGTCGGCGAGAGCGAATCCACACCATCGACGGTGATGGTGGACGTGCCCGCGCCTTCGATGCGCGCGCCCATGGAATTGAGCATGGAACACAGGTCCACGATCTCCGGCTCGCGCGCGGCGTTGTCAAGCACGGTGCGGCCGTCCGCAAGCACCGCCGCGGTGACGATGTTCTCCGTCGCACCCACGGACGGGAAGTCCAGCTTGATGGAGGCGCCGGTGAGTTTGTCTGCCCGCGCCACCACCGCGCCGTGCTCGATGTGGGTGGTCGCGCCCAGCTTCTCCAGGCCGGACTGGTGCATGTCCAGCGGGCGCGAGCCAATCGCGTCTCCGCCAGGAAGCGCCACGTACGCCTCGGTGCAACGGGCCACCAACGGCCCGAGCACTGCAACGGATGCGCGGAACTGGCGCACCGCGTCAAAGTCCGCGTGCGGGGACACCTCGGCCGGAGTGTGGATGCGCACCACATCGCCGTCAATGTCCACCTCGCAGCCCAGCCCGACCAGGACGTCGCGCATCAGCGGAACGTCCAGGATCCGGGGGCAGTTGCGCAGCGTGGTGGTGCCTTCGGCAAGAAGGGCCGCGGCCATCAGTTTGAGCACGCTGTTCTTGGCGCCGTCGACGCGAACTTCGCCCGCAAGCCGGGCGCCGCCTGAAACCAAAAACCGTTCTTTCACGTCCGCCACAGTACAGAACCGGAGGGACGTCGATAAGCAATTGCCTACGGCAGAGCGCCGATGCGACGCGCGGCGTTGACCGCCTCATACCTGGTGTGAGCACCGAGTTTGCGCATCACGCTGCGCAGGTAGGACTTCACGGTCTCCGCGCCGATGCCCATCTCGGCGGCGGCCTCCACGTTGGTGTGGCCGAGCGCCACGCATGCGAGCACGTCGAGCTCGCGAGCGGACAGCTTGGTGGTCTGCTTCACGGCCACCGGGGAGACCAGCTGCTCACAGAGCTGCTCGAGCTCTTTGCGCAGCTTCTCGTCCTCCACACGGTTGGTCAGCATGCGCAGCTTGGAGTGGGTGGCGCGCACCTGCTCCCACTCGGCGCCGTTCATCGCGCGACCGGTCTTGGCGCCGGCGCGGTCCCCGCCGTCGGAAGAGCGCAGCGCCGCGTTGACGGCGAGCTCCTGCTCGAGGGTGCGCGCGGTCATGGCGACTTCCTCGATGACCTTGTCGCCCAGACGCACAGGCGAGTGCACGCCGACGTACAACACGCCCCGAATCTCACGCTGCACGATCACCGGCACGGCCACGACGGAGTGCAGGCCCTCGTCCTGGATCTGCTGGTCGTACTCGTGGGAGATCACGGACGCTCGCGTGTAGTCGGCGATGCCCACTGCGCGGCGGGTGGACACGACCCTGCCGCCCACGCCAGCCCCCTCGGCGACGCTGAGGTTCTGCAGCGCCGGGGTACGCAGGCCGATCCACTGGGTGATTTGGATCCGGTTGTCCGACAGGAGAGTGCCGTACATGGCAACTGGAATTCCGGTTGCGGTCTTCAACGCGGTCAGTGCAGCACGGATCGCGTCATCGTCGTCCTTGATGCGCTGCGCATCCATCGTCATACGTGTCGCCTTCCACCGTTCCGGGGGCACCCGTTTGGGGAACACCCGAATCCGAACAGGACTCAAAAACAATCGTGATCATATCGCGCGAACGGGGGTAGCCAAACTTAGCCCCGCTCGAACGGCGCTTGATTCAACGCTTCCACGGCACCCAAAACGCCGGTCCGAACCATCCGGTACACACGAGACAAACCACCCGGTCTAGTTCGGGGTGTATGCTGAGCCTTAAACAAACTCAATCAACCCAGGAGGCAATCTCTCATGGCGAAGATCGCAAGCAACGTTCTCGACCTCATCGGCGGCACCCCGCTCGTCGAGCTGAAGGACATCACCGAGGCCAACGGATCCAAGGCCCGCGTGCTGGCCAAGCTGGAGTTCTACAACCCGGCCAACTCCGTCAAAGACCGCATCGGCAAGGCCATCATCGAGGCCGCCGAGGCATCCGGCGAGCTGAAGCCGGGTGGCACCATCGTCGAGGCAACCTCCGGCAACACCGGCATCGCACTCGCACTCGCGGGCGCCGCGAAGGGCTACAAGGTCATCCTGACCATGCCGGAGACCATGTCCACCGAGCGCCGCGTGCTGCTGCGCGCCTACGGCGCAGAGATCGTGCTCACCCCGGGCGCCGCCGGCATGAAGGGGGCCGTGGAGAAGGCCAACGAGCTGGTAGAGCAGAACGAGGGCGCCATCCTGGCCCGCCAGTTTGAGAACGAGGCCAACCCGAAGATCCACTACGCCACCACCGGCCCGGAAATCTGGGAGGACACCGACGGCGAGGTGGACATCCTCGTCGCGGGCGTGGGCACCGGCGGCACCATCTCGGGTGCCGGCAAGTACCTCAAGGAGCAGAAGTCGGACGTCAAGGCCGTGGCCGTCGAGCCGGCTGCCTCCCCACTGCTCTCCAAGGGCGAGGCTGGCCCGCACAAGATCCAGGGTCTGGGCGCCAACTTCATCCCGGGCACCCTGGACCGCAACGTCGTGGACGAGATCATCGCCGTGACCAACGAGGACGCCGTGTCCACTTCCCGCGAGCTCGCGGTGAAGGACGCCATCCTCGGCGGCATCTCCGCAGGTGCAAACGTCAAGGCGGCGCTGGAGCTGGCCGCGCGCGAGGAGAACGCGGGCAAGACCATCGTGGTCATCATCCCGGACTTCGGCGAGCGCTACGTCTCCACCGTCCTGTACGAGGACATCCGCGACTAAGCACTATTTGCTTTGCGACGAGCTGTCGCCCCTCCCCCGGCCCCGACACCATCCGGCGCCGGGGCGGGCGGGGCCCGAAACCCGCAAACCGGCTACCTACAACCGGCTACCCGTCGAAAACGGGAGCGCGGACAAAAAGTTGGAGTGTTGGGGGCTGGAAGGTATTCCGATGCCCGCAGGTTTTCCATCTGATATCCGCGTTGGTGCGGTTGAGAGGTTTTTGGCTGGGTCGTCTGCCCGTGAGGTCTGCGACTGGGCTGAACACGCGTGTGGTCGCCGACCGTCGGTGGCCACGGTCGGCAACTGGGTTGCGGCCAAGCGTCGTGGCCAGAGCTTGGACGGTACGCGACGCGCCTACGACGCTGAGACCATCGCAAAAGTTGTCGCACGCAGATTGACCTCGCAGGCGACAGTGCGTGACATTGCCGTGGAGTTCGATGTCCACGACACCGCGGCACTGACCTGGACGAAGCGGTTTTGGCCCGACGATGACGAACGCGATTCGGCAGCGTCGATGACTTTCGACGAGGCCTATGCGGCGACAATGGAACGCGTGAGCAAACACCGCAAAGTCCAACGCAACCATCAGCAGCAGCGAGTCGATGAGGCAGCCAATGCGAAGAAACCACCCCGGCCAGTCAACGAGTGGCTGCCAGGGCCTGGGCCGATAGACGATATCGCTGATTTACCCAGTGACATGGACGAGCTGAAAAAACTCGTTGTTGAGATGCGCGACCGGGAAACGGTCAAAGACGCCATTATCCACGTGCTCATGAGCGATGGTGAGCCACGGGGAAAAGACAACGTCCGCGACGGTGAGTCGCGGGGAAAAGACGACGTCCGTGACGGTGAGCTGTCCACCGCGGCGAAAGCCGCAGTGGTGGTTGCCCTCACGGACGCCCACGAGTTTTCCATCGCTCGAGCATGCGCGGTCGTTGGGATTGCGCAGTCGACGTTTTACTACCACCGACACAAACACACGCAGGTAGTGCAACAGCGCGAACAGCGCCACGCTGCACTCAAACCGCTGATCTTGCAGGCAGCCGCCGAATCCGGGCAAAGCTACGGCTACCGGCGCATCCACGCCTGGTTAAAGATCATGGGGCATACAGTGTCGGAAAAGATCGTGCGCACCCTCATGAAAGAGCTTGGGTGCCGCCCGCCGGCGAAGGCGTCGGGCAAGTACTCCTCCTACACCGGTGAAACCGACCACAAACCGGCAAACCTGCTGCTGATCACCCCACCCGACAGCAGCGACGGGGATGCGGATTCGGATGCGGCCCGGCCGGTTGTTGCACCGTCGCAGTATTTCATCGACCACGCCGACACTCAGGGGCTGACCCACGATTTCCACGCGGATGCCCCGTGGGAGAAAATCGGCACCGACGTCACCGAAATCCACTGCCCAGACGGGAAGTTGTTCCTGTCGGCAGCGATCGATTTCTACGACGGGATGCCGATTGCGGTCACCATGTCGACGTCGCCGAATCACGACTTGGTCGCCGAGATGATCGCGCGAATCGACGAGGTAAAACCCGACGGTGCGCAACCGATTATCCATTCCGACCGTGGCGGGCTCTACCGCAGTGAACGCTGGGTCAGCCTGATCACCGACCACACCCACAACATCCTGGATTGCCCCGACTGCCAGGCCGATGCGTGGTGCGACACCCGGTGGCGATACATCCCGTCACTGTCACGCAAAGCCACCAGCGGCGACAACGCGCGCACCGAAGGGTTCTTCGGCACGATGAAACAAGAACTGCTCAAAGGCAGGCCTGTGGTGTCAACGATGACGGTGGAGCAAATGCGCGACTATATTGACACCTACATCGACTTCTACATTCACAGACGATTGAAGTCGACACTCGGCGACGGCTACACCACCATCGCCGAACACCGACAAGCACTGAGTGCATAACAACGAGACAAAGTCCCCCAAATGCACTCCAAGAATTTGTCCGCATCCCCAACTCGGCTGGTAGCCGGTTGTAGGTAGCCGGTTTCTTCGTGCGAACGGACCGGTTCTGACGGGCTGGGCAGGGCTGGTCGGACCACCCATGACCCCGGGGGAATCTTTATCCCCACAAAAAATGAACCGCTTGGTACACTGCGCCCCATGCTTTCCCTGGCCGCAAAGGTAATTTCCACCGTCCGCGAGGACCTGGCAAACGCGCGCGAGCACGACCCGGCCGCGCGCGGCGACGTCGAAAACGCTGTCGTGTACTCAGGCCTGCACGCCATCTGGGTGCACCGCATCTGCCACGCCATGTGGGAGCGGGACTGGAAGGGGCCGGCGCGCATCCTGGCGCAGTTGAACCGGTTCTTCACCGGCATTGAGATCCACCCCGGCGCGACGATCGGCCGCAGGTTCTTCATCGACCACGGCATGGGCATCGTCATCGGCGAGACCGCGGAGATCGGCGAGGGAGTCATGCTCTACCACGGCGTCACTTTGGGCGGGCAGGTGCTCACACAGACGAAGCGCCACCCCACCATCGGCGACAACGTCACTATCGGCGCCGGCGCGAAGGTGCTGGGCCCGGTGACTATCGGCGCGGGCTCCGCCGTCGGCGCGAACGCCGTCGTGACCAAGGACGTGCCGGAAAACTCCATCGCTGTCGGCATCCCGGCGAAGACCCGCCCGCGCAAGACGGACGAGTGCATCAAGCTTGTGGACCCGGACAGCTACGTCGATCCGGGCAGCTACATCATCTGATTAGGCGAGCAGGTCCCGGTACTGCGGGTTCTGCTCGATGTAGCGCTCCACGGCGGGGCAGGACGGGGTGACCTGCATGCCGTCGGCGCGGGCGTCGTCAAGCGCTGCCTGGATCAGCGGCTTGGACAGGCCTTGGCCGCGGAACTTGGGGTCCACCACGGTGTGCGGCAGGTCGCGCACGCCGTTCGCGTCGGTGTAGGTGGCAAAGCCGGCGACTTCTTCGCCGACGAGGATTTCGTACTGGCCTTCCGTTTCGTTCTTGCGCACGGATACTTCCGGGTTCTCAGACATGCGGCCGACTATATATGTGAAACCCCTTCCGCGTCGCTGCGGAAGGGGTTTCGGGAGTGTGGCCAGAGCCAGGATCGAACTGGCGACCCCACACTTTTCAGGCGTGTGCTCTACCAACTGAGCTATCTGGCCGGAACTACTCGTTTGCCAAGCAATTCAGCGACCCTGACGGGACTTGAACCCGCGACCTCCGCCGTGACAGGGCGGCGCGCTAACCAACTGCGCCACAGGGCCATATTCTGTTGTTTCTGTGCCCTCTCAAGTGCGATTCACACTGTCGCTTGCACGAGTTGATACACTACACAGCACCCTCACACTGCTACAAATCGCCAGCTTATGAGAGGTATCTCCCGGTTTCGGACCCGGTGCTTTCATGCCTATCGACGAGCTGCCGCACCGTGCCCGCATCCACCACTCGCCCACCCGCAGAGCCGGCACCGGGGCCCAGGTCGATGACATAGTCGGCGCGGGACACCAGCGCTAGGTTGTGTTCCACCACGATGACGGTCGCGCCGGAATCCACCAGCCGGTCGAACAGCTCCACCAGGCGCGCGGTGTCGGTGAGGTGCAGGCCGGTGGTGGGCTCGTCCAGGACGTAGGCGGGAGCCGGCTTCTTCAGACTGGCCGCGAGCTTGAGACGCTGACGCTCGCCGCCGGACAGGGTTGTCAGCGGCTGGCCGAGGGTGACGTAGCCCAGCCCGACGTCGATAAGGTGCCCGCACATCTTGGCGGCCGCGTTGACCTTGTTCTCCTTCAGGTAGGGCTGCGCCTCCTCCGCCGGCATGGACAGCACCTCGGCGATGTTCTTGCCGCCGAGGGTGTGCACCAGCACGGCGTCGCTGAAACGCTTACCCTCGCAGACCTCGCAGGGCACGTCCACGCCCTGCATCACGCCGAGGTCCACGTAAACCACGCCCGCGCCCTTGCAGTGCGGGCAGGCCCCGGCCGAGTTCGGGGAGAACAGCGAGGACGGCTCCCCCGACGCCTTCGCAAACGCCTTGCGGATCGAGTCCAGCGCGCCGGTGTACGTGGCGGGGTTGGAGCGCCGCGAGCCGGAGATGGGGGCCTGGTCCACCCACACCGCGTCTTCCAGCAGCGCGGAATCCTGCAACGCGCGAAGCAGGGAGGACTTGCCGGAACCCGCCACGCCCGTCACCGCGGTGAGCACACCGGTGGGGATGTCCACGTCGATGTCGGCGAGGTTGTTCTCGCTCGCCCCGCGCACTTGCAGCCAATCGACGGGCTCGCGCGGGTCCTCCTTAAGCTCGACGCCGAGCTTCAGGCTCTCACCCGTGCGCGTGCCAGCCTCGCGCAGTTCATCGACGGTGCCCTCAAAAACAATCTGGCCGCCCTCGGTGCCGGCGCCGGGGCCGAGTTCGATGACGTGGTCGGCGACCTCGATGGTCTGCGGGCGGTGCTCCACCACGAGCACGGTGTTGCCCTTGTCCCGCAGCGCGGTGAGCAGGCCGTTCAACCTGTCGATGTCGGCGGCGTGCAGGCCGGCGGTGGGCTCGTCGAAGACGTAGGTGACGTCCGAAAGCGCGGAGCCCAAGTGCCGGATCATCTTCACGCGCTGCGACTCGCCGCCGGAGAGCGTCGAACTCGGCCGATCCAGCGCGATGTAGCCCAGCCCGATGGCAACAAAATTCGCCAGCGCCTCGCGTATGGACGCCACCAGCGGCGCCACGCCCGGCGCGTCCACGCCCTCGAACCACTCGGCCAGGTCCTCGACCTCCATGGCGCACAGCTCGGCGATGTTCTTGCCGTTGATCTTCGATTCCAGCGTGTGCTGCGCCAGCCGGGTGCCGCCGCAGGCGGGGCAATCCACCTGGGTCACGGCGCGGTCCACAAACTCGCGGGCGGCTTTTTGCAGGCCCTCTTTTTCCTTGCTCAGCAGCGAGGCCTCCAGGCGCGGGATGAGACCCTGGTAGGTGGTGTTGAAGCCCAGGTACTGCACCTTCTCGGGCTCGCCGTAGAGCAGAGCGTGGCGCTGCTCGGCCGTGAACTTGCCGACAGGCACGTCCACCGGGAACTTTCCGGCCTCGGCGTAGGCGCGGAACTGCCAGGAGCCGGGCTTGTAGCCGGGCGCGAGGATGGCGCCGTCATCGATGGACAGCGAGTCGTCGACCACCTGCGCCTCGTCGAACCTGCTCGCGCGGCCGGTGCCGGCGCACTCCGGGCACATGCCGCCGGTGCGGGTGAAGTTCTTCACCACCTTCTTCTTGCCGGTCGCGTCCTTGATCGCGCCGCCGCCCGTCACGCTGGGGACGTTGAAGGAGTACGCGCCCGGCCCGCCGGCGTGCGGCTCCGCGATGCGCGAAAACAGCACACGCAGCATCGGCGTGACGTCCGTGGCGGTGCCGACGGTGGAGCGCACGTTCGCCCCGAGCGCAGACTGGTCCACCACGATCGCCGCGGTCACCCCTTCGAGCCCGACCACGTCCGGCCGCGCCATCGACGGCATGAAGCCCTGGACAAAGGACGAGTACGTCTCGTTGATCAGGCGTTGCGACTCGGCAGCAACGGTGTCGAAGACCAGCGAGGACTTGCCGGACCCGGACACGCCGGCGAACACGGTGAGGCGGCGTTTCGGGATCGTGACAGAGACGTCCCGCAGGTTGTTCTCGTTCGCGCCGGTAACAACGATTACGTCGTGGGCGTCAGCCTTGTTCTTCACGGGTGCCAAGCGTAGCCGTCGCAAAGCAAAAGGCTCGAGGCGTACCTCGAGCTAATGGCGACCCTGACGGGACTTGAACCCGCGACCTCCGCCGTGACAGGGCGGCGCGCTAACCAACTGCGCCACAGGGCCGTACCCCCAACGGGATTCGAACCCGTGTTGCCGCCGTGAAAGGGCGGAGTCCTAGGCCTCTAGACGATGGGGGCCTGTCATCAAAGACAGCCGTTGAATCATACGACACAGCCTTCGCAGCAACCAAACGAGCACTACAGTGGCCTACATGGCTGAAGCAATCATCTACGACGCGACCCTGTCCCCGACAAAAGATGAACTCCTTTCCGCGCACTCCCCCATCGTTGAATCCCTCGGTTCCTACCGTGTGGTGGACCGCGACGGCGAGGTGGGCATCGAAGTCCTTATCGGCCGCGATGTCAACGGCGCGCTGCGGCAGTTCGGTGTCTCCTACCGCGACGCGGGAGCCAAGCTTGACGACGAGCTCACGCCCATGAACCATTCCGTCCTCGGCGCCCGCTCCGTGGCGCCGCTGACCACGGATCCGGTGGCTGTGCGCGAGCTGATCCAGACGATACTTTCCGGCGGCGAGGGCGCGTCCTTCAGCACCGGCGAGCCGATCTTCGCGGTGCGCGGCACCGGCCAGACCCCCGACGTGGCGGTCAGTGCGGCGGAGATTGAGGACCACAACGAGTACACCAGCATCGGCTCAGTGGACATCGACGGCGAAAAGCAGCGCTACCAGCTGCGCATCACCCGCGAGATCCTCGACGCCCAGGTGGCGGAGCCGGAAGACCTCGCGCTCGTGCGCGCGGACGACGGCGTGATCCTCATGCGCCTCGAGGTCTGGAAGTAGGCCTTAGCCCGGCAGAATGAGCAGGCTGGCCGCCATGACGGCCATACCCGCGATGAGTCCGTAGATCGCGGTGTGGTGGCGGCCGGTATGAATTGCCGTGGGCAAAAGCTTGTCCAGGCTGACAAACACCATGATCCCGGCGATGGCGGCGTAGGCCACGCCGAGCGTCTCCGGGCCCAGGAAGGGGCGAAGCAGCACAAACCCGATCAGTGCGCCCAACGGCTCGGCCAAACCAGACAGCGTGGCCCAGCCGGCGGCCTTCCACTTCTTCCCTGTGGCCTGGCGCAGCGGCACGGCCACCGCCACGCCTTCCGGGATGTTGTGGATGGCGATCGCGATGGCAATCGGAAGCCCCAGCGCCGGGTTTTCCAGCGCCGCGATGAACGAGGCGAAGCCCTCCGGGAAGTTGTGCACCGCGATGGCTAAGCCGGTGACCACGCCGACGTTGCGCATGGTCTTTCCGCCCGAAGGGTCTTCGTGCGGGTTGATGCCGTCGGGCACAAACCTGTCGATCAACGCGATCACAGCGATGCCCGCGAAGAACGCGACGGTGCCCCACAGCTGCGCCCTGTCGTCGCCCCCGAGCGAGGCGACCCCCTCCGGCAGCAGCTCCACCAGCGAGATGTAGACCATCACGCCGGCGGAAAATCCCAGCGAAGCAGCGAGAAACTTGTCACTGGGGTTGCGCTTGAGCGCCACAAGCAGGCCGCCGAGGCCGGTAGACAAACCGGCGAACAGCGACAGACCGAACGCGAGCCCAAAGTTCATGCGGCAACTCTAGCCCGCCCAGCCGCCCCTGGATGCAACAAACGCCCGCCGCAATATAGCGACGGGGGTTGAAGGTGGGCCCTGCGGGGATCGAACCCGCGACCTGCGGATTAAAAGTCCGTAGCTCTACCAGCTGAGCTAAAGGCCCGCGGGGGCTAATGGTAGCCCCTGGGACCATTAGCCCGGAAATCGGGGCAGGGTTAGTCCTGCTTCATCATCGTGCCGGTCTCTTCCATGCGCAGGTGGAAGTCGAAGGCGTGGCGCAGATCGTGCGGGGTTGCCTGGTACTTGCACTTGGAAGCGAGCTCGACGTACTCCTCCAGCAGCGGGCGGTACGACGGGTGGGCGATGGAGATCATCTTGGCCACGCGGTCGCGCGGGGCCAGGCCGCGCAGGTCGGCCACGCCGTACTCGGTGATGAAGACCATCGCGTCGTGCTCGTTGTGGTCGATGTGGGACGCGAACGGGACGATTGCGGAAATCGCGCCGTCTTTCGCCACCGACGGGGAGATGAAGGAGGAGATGTAGGCGTTGCGGGTGAAGTCGCCGGAGCCGCCCAGGGCGTTCATCAGACGGGAGCCGTTGATGTGGGTGGAGTTGGCGTTGCCGTAGATGTCCGCCTCGATCATGCCGTTGGACGCGATCAGGCCGGTGCGGCGGATGACCTCCGGGTGGTTGGAGATGGACTGCGGGCGCAGGATGATGGACTCGCGGTAGCGCGAGGCCTCGTTGTTCATCTTCTCCGCGTACTCCGGCGACAGGGAGAACGAGGTCGCGGACGCCACGGTCATCTTGCCGGCGTCGATGAGGTCGACCATGCCGTCCTGGATCACCTCGGTGTAGGCCTGGATGTTCTCGAACTTGGAGTCCATCAGGCCCGCCATCACGGCGTTGGGGACGTTGCCCACGCCGGACTGCATGACGTAGCCGTCGTAGGCCAGGCGGCCGGCCTTGACCTCGTTCTCCAGGAAGTCGAGGAAGTTGCCGGCGATCTGCTCGGAGATCTCGTCCGGCGCCTTGAACGGGGCGTTGCGGTCCGGGGCGTTCGTCTCAATGACGGCGACGACCTTCTCCGGGTCGATCTCGATGTAGGTGGTGCCGATGCGGTCGCCGCACTTGGTGATCGGGATCGGGATGCGGTTCGGCAGCGGCGGCACGGTCCAGATGTCGTGCATGCCCTCGAGCTCCTCGGACTGCCAGGAGTTGACCTCGATGATGATCTTCTTGGCGGCGTTGAGGAACTCCACGGAGTTGCCCACCGAGGAGGACGGGACGATGTTGCCGTCCTCGGTGATGCGCACGGCCTCCACGATGACCAGGTCGACCTCGCCGAAGAAGCCCTGCTCAACCATCATGCCGGAGTGCGACAGGTGGATGTCCTGGAACTTCATCTCGCCGGCGTTGATCTTGTTACGCATGGTCGGGTCGGACTGGTACGGCATGCGGTAGCGCAGCGCACCGGCCTCGGCGAGCACGCCGTCGCACTCCGGTGCGGTGGAGGCGCCGGTGTACATGTCGATGGAGAAGTCCTGGCCCTTCTCATGGGCGGCCTTCGCTTTCTCCGCGATGGCGGCGGGCATAGCCTTGGGGTAGCCGGCGCCGGTGAAGCCGGAGGTGCCGACCTTGTCGCCGTGGTTGACAAACTGGACAGCCTCTTCGGCGGACATAACCTTGTCGCGCAGCTTGGCGCTTGCAATGCGGTCGCTCATGATGCTCCCTCAAATCGTTTCGTGCGGGTATATAACATTTCCCACCATATTGTGACGTACGCCCCACTGCCAGGATTCGGGCGGAGCTCGTCGAAAAGCAAGTGCTTAGCGACGGCTCCGTACCCCCGAACGGGCGTAAACCCGACGATTGGACGGGACGCGTAGTCCACGGGAAGAATGGGCGGCACTATGACTGCAGTTGCCCCCGCCCTGACTATCGGCGGCATTGACTTGAGCTCCCCCGTCATCCTCGCGCCGATGGCCGGGGTGACAAACATGCCGTTTCGCGTGCTGTGCCGCGAGATTGAAGAAGAGCTCACCGGCACCTCCTCGGGCTTGTACGTCTGCGAGATGATCACGGCGCGCGCCATGGTGGCCCGCAACCAGAAAACCCTGCACATGACCACCTTCGCCGACGTGGAAACCCCGCGGTCGATGCAGCTGTACACCGTGGACCCCAAGTTCACCTACGAGGCCGTGCGCATGATCGTGGACGAAGACATCGCCGACCACGTGGACATGAACTTCGGCTGCCCGGTGCCCAAGGTCACCCGCAAGGGCGGCGGCTGCGCTATCCCGTACAAGCGCCGCCTCTACGGCAACATCGTCGACGCCGCCGTGCGCGCCGCCGAAGGCTCCGGGATCCCGATCACGGTGAAGTTCCGCATCGGCATCGACGACGAGCACCACACCCACCTCGACGCGGGCCGCATCGCCGCCGAGGCAGGAGCCGCCGCAGTGGCCCTGCACGCCCGCACCGGCGCGGAGCGCTACTCGGGCGAGGCCCACTGGGACGAGATCGGCCGCCTGGTCGAGCACATGGACGGCACCGGCGTGCCCGTCATCGGCAACGGCGACATTTTCGCCGCCGACGACGCCGCGAAGATGATGGAGCGAACCGGCTGCCACGGCGTGGAAGTTGGCCGCGGGTGCCTGGGCAGGCCCTGGCTGTTCGCCCAGCTCGGCGCGCAACTGCGCGGCGAGGAGATCCCGCCGGAGCCGACGCTCGGCCAAGTTGCCGGCATCATCTACCGCCACGCGGAGCTGCTGGCCGCCCACGACGGCGAAGAGCACGCCTGCCGCGACATCCGCAAACACACCGGCTGGTACCTGCGCGGCTTCCCCGTCGGCGGCGAGTTCCGCAAATCGTTGGCCCAAGTCAGCTCGCTGGCGGAGCTGAAGGAGCGCCTGGCACCCATCGCCGACTCGGACGAGATGGCCCAGCACGCGGACGACGCCCGCGGGCGCCAGGGCTCCGCCGGCAAGATCGCGCTGCCCGAGGGCTGGCTGGACGACCCCGAAGACGACACCGTTCCCGAAGGCGCCGAAATTGAAAATAACGGCGGGTAAACCCGCCAGCGTGCGTAGCATGAAGCCCATGCTTCGCACCGTGTACAGAGAACATCTCCAGGCCTTCAACGAGGACGTCCTCGAGATGTGCGACTCCGTGCGCGAAGTCATGGAACACGCCACGGCCGCGCTTTTGGAGCAATCCCTGGAGGACGCCGAGGCCGCCCTGACGGCCACGGACGGGCTCAACGAGATCAGCCAGCGCTGCGAGGAACGCAGCATGAGCCTCCTCGCGCTGCACAGCCCCGTCGCCTACGACCTGCGCCAGGTGGTCTCCGCGATCTACATCGTGGAAAGCTTCGAGCGCATGGGGTCGCTGGCGAAGAACATCGCGCTGTTGGCCCGGCTGCGCCACCCCGACCCCGTCTACCCCGAGCCGCTGCACGGCTACGTCCAGGAGCTCGCCCGCCTCGTCTACGAGATGGGTGCCGCCACCCGCAAGCTGCTTGTCGAGCCGGACGCCGACTCCGCCGTGGAGCTGCACACTATCGACGAGGGCGTGGACGACATGAAGGCTTACCTCAGCGCCCTTGTCACCGACAAGGATTGGCAATACACCAACCGGGAAGCCGTGGACGTGTCCATGCTGGCGCGCTACTACGAGCGCTACGCCGACCGCTGCGTCAGCGTGGGCCGGCGCATGGTCTTCCTCATCACCGGGCTCAAGCCCGAGGCATACGTGCAGCAGCGCGACGAGGTGGACTACGACCCGGTGAAGAAGTTCGCCACCATCGAGCGCAAGTTCCGCAAACGGAAGTAGGTCCAAAAAGGGCGGCGCCCCTTGCGGTGCGTGGGGCACCGAAGGGGCGCGTCGAAAAGCAGAATGCTTTAGCCGAAGCGGCCGGAGATGTAGTCCTCGGTCTCCTTCTGCTCCGGGTTCTCGAAGATGGTGGTGGTGTCGTTGAACTCCACCAGGTGGCCCGGCTTACCGGTGGCCTCGAGGGAGAAGAAGGCGGTCTTGTCGGACACACGCGCAGCCTGCTGCATGTTGTGGGTCACGATGACGATGGTGTACTCGTTCTTCAGCTCGTGGATGAGGTCCTCCACGGCGAGGGTGGAAATCGGGTCCAGGGCGGAGCAGGGCTCGTCCATGAGCAGGACCTCCGGGCGCACAGCGATCGCGCGCGCGATGCACAGACGCTGCTGCTGACCGCCGGAAAGGCCGCCGCCCGGCTTGTCCAGGCGGTCCTTGACCTCTTCCCACAGGTTCGCGCCGCGCAGGGACTGCTCGGCAACTTCCTTGAGCTTCTTCTTGTCCTTCTCGCCGGACAGGCGCAGGCCCGCGACGACGTTGTCCTCGATGGACATGGTCGGGAACGGGTTGGCCTTCTGGAACACCATGCCGATGGTGTTGCGCACGGCAACCGGGTCGACGTTCTTGCCGTAAATGTCGTTGCCGTCAAGGAGGATCTCGCCCTTCACGGATGCGCCGGGGATGACCTCGTGCATGCGGTTCAGGGTGCGCAGCACGGTGGACTTGCCGCAGCCGGACGGGCCGATGAAGGCGGTCACGGCCTTGGACGGGATCTGCATGTTGACGTTCTGCACGGCGTGGAAGTCGCCGTAGTAGATGTTGACGTCGTTGAGTTCGAGCTTGGTAGACATCTGGGTTTCTCCTGGGATGGGTGGGAACGCGGGTGGGTTACTTCTTGACCGAGTAGCGCTTCGCCACGAATCGAGCGAGCAGGTTCAGGGTGACAACGAGGATCACGAGCGTCAGCGCCGCTCCCCAGAGTCGGTCGTTTGCCGGGCCGGTCGCACCGGACTTCCACATATCCAGCATGAACAGCGGCAGCGAGGACTGCGGCTTGTCAAACATGTTGAACCAGTTCGTGGTCGGGGTGGAGCCGACGAGGATCAGCACCGGGGCGGACTCGCCCATCACGCGGGCGATGGCGAGCATGACGCCGGTGACGATGCCGGACAGTGCCGTCGGCAGCACGATGCGCATGATGGTCTTCCACTTCGGAACACCCAGTGCGTAGGACGCCTCGCGCAGGTCCATCGGAACCACGCGCAGCATCTCCTCGGTGTTGCGGACCACAACCGGGATCATGAGCAGGATCAGCGACAGGGACACTGCGAAGCCGGAACGCTGCTGGCCCAGGATGGTGATCCACAGGGCGTAGACGAACAGCGCGGCGACGATGGACGGCACACCGGAGAGGATGTCCACCATGAAGGTGGTCAGCTTGCCCAGCCTGTTGCCGTTGGAGTACTCCACCAGGTAGATCGCGGTGAAAATGCCGATCGGGATGGAAAACAGCGACGCGACCAGCGTCTGCATCAGCGTGCCGGCGATGGCGTGGAGTGCGCCGCCGCCCGGCTTGGAGGAGCGCACACCGACCATGTCCTGGGTCCACCAGGCCGGGTCGATCACGGCGCCCAGGCCGCGGGAGACCACGGTGATGAGCAGCCAGAGCAGCGGGATCAGGGCGAGGATCATGCACAGCCACATCAGGCCGCCCATGATCGAGTTGGTGGTCTTGCGGCTTGCGGCGATGTCGGTGAACGGGCTTTCACCTTTACGACGCGCCGGAGCGGAGTTCTTGGTTGCTACCTGGGAGGAGCCGTTGTTCGGTACTGCAGTAGACATATCTGCTTTCCGCTCCTTACTTGTTAACGATCGCGCGGGCGATCGAGTTGACGATGAAGGTCAGCAGGAACAGCACCAGGCCGGCGGCGATGTACGCGCCTGCGGAGACCGGGTTGTTGAACTCTGCGGCGGCGTTGGCGATCGCAGTGGCGAAGGTGGTGCCGCCGTCGAACAGCGAGCCGCGGAAGTCGTTCGCCGGTGCCACAGCCATGTACAGCGCCATGGTCTCACCCAGCGCGCGGCCGAGGCCGAGCATGGAACCGGCGATGAAGCCGGACATGCCGAACGGGATCACCGTCATGCGGATGACTTCCCAGCGGGTGGCGCCGAGAGCCAGTGCCGACTCGATCTGGCCCGGAGGGGTCTGCACGAAGATCTCGCGGGCGGTTGCGGCGATGATCGGCAGGATCATGATGGCCAGGACGATGCCGCCGGTCATCATGTTGCGGGCCGTGGAGAACGGCGGGGAGTTCTGGTAGGTGGCGAACAGGAAGAAGTCGCCGCCCCAGCTGTTGACCCACTTGTAGAAGTCGCCCAGCAGCGGGCCGAGCACCTGCGCGCCCCACAGGCCGTAGACGATGGACGGCACGGCGGCGAGCATGTCCACCAGGGTGCCCAGCGGGCGGACCAGCTTCGGCGGGCAGTAGTTGGACAGGAACAGTGCCACGCCAAGGGCGATAGGCATCGCGATGACCAGCGCGATCAGCGAGATGGTCACCGTGGAGAAGAACAGGTTCGGGATACCGAACTTCATTGCGTCCAGGTTCGCCGTCTGCCAGCCGCCACCGTAGGTGAGGAAGCCGATCAAGCCGCGGTCGTTACGCATCAGCGGCGGGAGGGCCTGGATGAGCAGGAAGATACCGATCGCCGCGACCAGCACAGTGATCAGCGTCGCGGAGGCGGTGGAGAGGAACTCGAAAACGCGGTCACCCGGGCGCTTCACGCCGGAGCCCTTGTTTGCGTTGTCCGCTACCGGGGTGTTTCCGCCGTCGCCTTTTGTCAGGGTGGTGCCCGTTGAGTTCTGGATTACAGGATCTGTGGTGTTCGCGGGTCCTGCTCCGCGGTCGAGGTGATCGTTAGCAGCCATATGCTCGAATCCTTCGAAGATGAATCGTTGTGGACGGCGGAAACTGGGGCTTGCGCTCCACTTCTCCGCATAGAGAGACCCCCAAAGATCGGAATCTGAGGGGGTCTATCTGCCTACTGCGGCCTAAGACCGCAGTAGCCGATTGCCAGCAATTACTTGATGGCGTTGATAGCCTCGCGCAGACGCTCAGCGTGTGCACCCTTGACCGGGATGAAGCCCTCAGCAGCGAGCTCGTCGTCCTGGCTGTCCAGAGCAACGTTGAGGAAGTCCTTGACCATCTTGGAGGTTGCCTCGTCGTAGCCGGCGGAGCAGACGATCTCGTAGGTGGTCAGAACCAGCGGGTATGCGCCAGCAGCGTCGGTCTTGAACAGCTTGTCAGAGTCGACGACCATGTTGTGGCCCTCGGTCTTGAACTCGAGGCCGTCCAGGGTCTTCTCAACAGCCTCGTCGGTGAGCTCAACCGGGCCGCCACCGAAGTCGATGTTGGCCTTCTTGTCAGCGAAGCCAGCCTCAACGTAGGTGATTGCACCCTCGGTTGCGTTGACCTCCTGTGCCACACCGGAGGAGCCGTTGGCGCCGGTGCCCACAGCGTTCGGGAATGCCTTGCCGGTGGACTCCCACTTGCCGTCGGAAGCGGCAGCCAGGAACTTCTGGAAGTTGTCGGAGGTGCCGGACTCGTCGGAGCGGTAGAAGACGTTGATCGGAGCGTCCGGAAGCTCGACGCCCTCGTTGTTCTCGGCGATCTTCGGGTCGTTCCAGGTGGTGATGACGCCCTGGAAGATCTCGACGATGTTGTCGACGGTCAGGTTCAGCTCGTCCACGCCGTCCAGGTTGTAGGCGATTGCGACCGGGCCGATGACGAACGGCAGGTGCCATGCCTCGTTGCCGCCGCAGCGGTCAGCGGCTGCCTGGACCTGGTCGTCCTTCAGCGGGGAGTCGGAGCCAGCGAAGACAGCCTGGTTGGCGATGAAGTTCTTCTGGCCAGCGCCGGAGCCGGACGGGGTGTAGGCCAGCTGAGCACCCGGAACCTCGGATGCGTAGACGGACGCGAAGTAGTCCATCGCGTTCTGCTGGGAGGAAGCGCCCTCTGCGACGAGGGTGCCCTCCTGGCCGGAGAGCTCGTAGTCGCCGGACTTCGAGTCGCTGTCCTTGCTGTCCTTGTCGTCGGAGGACACGGCCTCGGTTGCGGACTCAACAGCGTCGGTAGCTGCGTTGTCCTCGGAGTCGCCGCAAGCGACGAGGGAAGCGGAAGAGAGGGCAACGACGCCAGCGATTGCTGCGGTGCGCTTGAAGTTACGGATCACGGGATACCTTTCCGGTGCTAACGGGTCAGTTTCGAGTGTCGGAACAACTGTCCGATTACTCACGAGTGCAAACCTACGGAACCCTGGTTAATGGCCGGTAGCCAGTTAAGTGAATAACTGGTGAACTCCCGCCCATCACAACGTTTCCGCAGGTAAAAGCCAGGCTACCGGTAGACAACGTGACTTTCATCAACTTTGAAGCCGAGCTGCGTATAGCGCTTCACAGCGGGCTCATTGTCTGCCTCAACATAGAGGATGACCTGCGGGGATCCACCCTGGACAAGGTGCGCCAACCCCATCTGCATCAATGGTCCCCCCATTCCCTCCCCCCGATGCTCTGAGGCAAGCCCAACCACATACACCTCACCCGTCCCATCAGGGTGGCGCTTGGTCCAGTGGAACCCAGCCAACTGTTCGCCTTCGTACAGCAGCTGCACACCCGCCGGGTCGAACCACTCAGCCTCCATCGCGCGGTGCAACCGCTCCACGTCCCAGCCTCCCTGTTCCGGGTGCCAGGAAAACGCGTCGTTGTTCACGGCGAGCCATTGCTTCTCGACGGCGTCCCGCCCCCAACGCTCCACCGCCCCCACGTAGTCCAGGGCCTCGAACCCTGCCGGCAGCTCTGGCCCGCCGGCAGGGATGTCGTCGGCGGAAATCCCCATCACCAGCAGCTCCCGGACTACCTCGAGCCCCAGTTTCGCCGCGAGCGCCTTCGCCCCCGGAAGGTTGCCGTGCGCCCACAGCCCGGCGTCAGGGTTTTCGGCACGGACTGTGCGCGCCAGTGCTTCGCCGATGGCTTCGCGGCGGCGCTCCGGGTGCACGACCAGCTCCGCTGAGCCGTCCTCCGCCAGCCCCGCGCAGGCGACGACCTCGCCGTCGCGCTCGGCCAGGAAGTGGGTATGGCGGAGGCGATCGTCGTCAAGCCCCTGCACAAAGCTTTCAGAGAAGGCGGCGATGCCGTCGTGGGCTTCGGCGGCCTCAAGCAAGGGTCGCACGCGGTCGCCGGGCAGGTGGGCGCTTAGGATATCGGCAGTCATGGCTCCCAAGGCTACGTGCGGGAAGGAGAGCGCGGTGAAGAAAGCGGTCGTGGTCGCGGCGGTACTCGTCGCCGCCCTCGGGCTCGCGGATACCGCGCTGGCCTCGCACGTGGAGCACGACCTCGCGCGCGAAGGTGTGGAGGCGGAGGTCAGCGCCGTGCCCTTTGTGTGGTCGGGCATCTCAGGCCGCGTCCCGCGCGTCACCGTGAAGCGCACCGACGCGGACATCCCCGGCCCCGGGGTGGGCACGGTGAGCGTGGAGATGTTCAACCTCAAGCTGGACACGCCTTCGGATGCGCTGCGCGGCGAAGTCGTCGGCGCGGACGCCCGCCTGGTGCGCCGCCGCATCCGGCTCGACGGCGTGGGCTTCGGCGAGCTGCTGGGCATCACGGACCTGGACATGGCCAACCCCTACGACATCTCCCCCACCGGCGGCGTGGCCAGCGAGGCGCGCCTGACCGGCACCGCGCCCGGCGCGCGCGAGCCCGCCACCGTGGTGGTGACGCTGCGGCTTGTCGACGGCACATTCCGCATGCGGCCGAGTCAGCTCCTCGACGTCGCGGACGGCGACGAACAGGCCGTGCTGGACGGATTCAGTCTCGACCTGGACACCCGGGAGCTGCCGCTCGGCGGGCCCGCGGACCTGGTGCAGCTTCGCGGGGGCTCGCTCGAGCTGTCCCGCGACCGGGTAAACACTGTGGTGGAGCCCGCGGATCTGGAACCGCTGGCGGGAGCGTCTACGCTTGGGAAGCATGACTGAGCAAGACAACACCCCAGAAAACAAGCTCAACGGCAACGACGCTGTGAACCTCGCGGCGGAGCAGTCCAAGGAGACCGCGCACCGCAACATCCCGGAGCTGGGATTCGAGGACATGCCGCTCGAGGCGGACACGGCCAACCTGCGTTACGGGCCGTCGCTTCACGACGGCCTTTTGGCCCTGCTGCCGCTCGTCGGCGTGTGGACCGGCTCCGGCCAGGCCAACGACCCGTCCGACCCGGAGGGCGATGAATACGCCTTCGGCCAGCAGCTCGTCGTCTCCCACGACGGCGAGAACTACCTGCGCTTCGAGTCCCGCATCTGGCGCCTGGATTCCGAGGGCAACGCCACCGGCGCGGACCAGCGCGAGGTGGGGTTCTGGCGCATCTCGCTCAAGGACGAGATTGAGGTGACGCTGACGAACTCCCGCGGTTTGGTGGAAATCATGTACGGCGGCCTGGTCAACGAGCGCGCGTGGCAGCTCACCAGCGCCTCCACCATCGCCACGGAGACCGGCCCGGCGGCCCACGGCCCAGGCAAGCGCCTCTACGGCCTGATGCCCAACAACAACCTGGGCTGGGTGGACGAGCGTGCCGTCGACGGCGAGATGGTGCCCTACATGTCCGCCGAGCTCAAGCGAGTGGCGGGCTAAGCTATCGCGTCTTCAATGAGCTGCCTGATCTCCGACGCGTTGTCGGGGGCGGGCAGCTTTTCGCCGTCGAGGCGCTTCACGCGCGCGGCGATGCGGGTGGAGCTGACCAACCAGACGGACTCCGCCTTGAACAGCTCGTTGAGGTAAATGTCCTTGGCCTTGCACTTCCAGCCGAGCTTTTCCGCGTGCTCGAAGACGGCGGCCTGGGTGGTGCCGGCCATCACGCCCGCGCCCGGGGCTGGGGTGCGCAGGCGGCCGCCCTTTTTCACCATGAGCACGCTCGACGTCGCGCCTTCGAGCACGCGGCCGGTCTCCGGGTCGATGTAGATGATGTCGTCCGCGCCCTGCTCCCCCGCCCAGCGCAAGGCCGCCATGGTCAGCGCGTAGTTCAGCGTTTTCGCGCCGTCGCGCATCCACGGCACGTCCAAGTCGATGGCGTAGCCGCGCGGGGTGGTCAGCACGCTCACCCCGCGTTCGCGCTGGCGCAGCACGCTTTCCGGCAGCGGCCGCACCGTGATCCAGGCGGTGGGCACCCCGGTGGTTTCGCGCCCGCGGGTCATGGTCCAAGTAACCTTCGCCTCGACGTCCACGGCGTCCCCGCGCTCGCGGCAGTAGTCGGCCACGGCCTCCTCGGTCGCGCGGACCCAGTGCTCCCGGCCCGGCTCGGGCAGGCCCAAAAGCTCCGCGGAGCGTACAAAGCGTTTGAAGTGCTTGCCCAGGTTTCGCGGCTTTCCCCCGCGCACCAGGATGGATTCGAAGATGCCGTCGCCGCGGGTGACGGCCGCGTCGTCCCAGAACACGTGCGGCATGTTCGGGTTCTGGCGCCGCACCGAGCCGCCGAACGGCTCCACCAGGTAGATCACGGGTGCGGGCGTTAGCTGGGGAAAAACCATAGTGGCCCTATGATAGGCGCCCATGGGTTACGCATCGGAGCTTTTGACACGTCCCGGCGCACAGGAGCTGCCCGGGGCCTCGCTTCTCGACGCCAAAGGGGTCCCCTGGCATTACGGCAACCCCCTGGTGGAGCAGCGCATCACCGAGCCGACGCTGGTGGACCGTTCCCACCGCGCCGTTATCGCCGTCTCCGGGCCGGACGCGCCGACATTCCTCAACAACCTGCTCTCGCAGAAGCTGGATGACGCCGCCGACGGCTTCGCCGCTGCCGCCCTGGACCTGGACGCGCAGGGCCGCATCCTGCACCACGCCGACGTGGCGGTGGCCGGCGGCGTCTACTACTTCGACCTGCCGTCCTACCAGCGCGAATCCTTCGTGGACTTCCTGCGCAAGATGGTGTTCTGGTCCGAGGTGACCATCGAGGAGCCGGACCTGGGCGTGCTCACCATCCTGGGCCCGGTGGCACAGCCGGACTTGGGCCAGGTGTTCACCCGCCGCCTGGACGGCTGGGGCGGGGTCGGCCGCACCGACATCGCGGTGCCGAAGGCCCGGATTGCCGAGGTCGCGGACCAATTCCCGCTCGCGGGGCTGATGGCCTTTACCGCCTTCCGCGTCGCTGCCGGCGAGCCGGAAACGCGCGCGGACTTGGACGAGAAATCCATCCCACACGAGGCACCGAACCTGATCAACCGCGGCGAAAATATCCGCGCCGTCCACCTGGATAAGGGCTGCTACCGCGGGCAGGAAACCGTCGCGCGCGTGGAGAATCTGGGCCGCTCCCCCAGGCTGCTGGTCAAGCTGCAGCTGGACGGCTCCGCCCCGTCCGAGCCGGAGATCGGCGCCGAGATCACCGCCGGCGGGCGCAAGGTGGGCAGGCTCGGCACCGTTGTGCACGACGCGGACGAAGGCCCGGTCGCCCTCGCCCTGGTGAAGCGTTCGGCGCTACAGGCGCCGCTGGATATCGGCGGCACGGCGGCGTCGGTGGACCAGTCGTCCCTGCCGGCAGATGAGGGCGACCACGCGGGACGCCGGGCCGTCGATAGGCTAAGGCGCGGACCTGAGAGCCAGCTATAAAAGCTGTTCAGACCCCCAAAGCGCATTTTTTCTGAGTGCAAGCTATAGTGTCCTACAGGAAAATATCGTAAATAAGTATGAGGCCGCCTCTTTAGAAGGCCGCCCAAGAACCACCTCAAGGGGGTCACGCCATGGGCCGCGGACGCGCAAAAGCCAAGCAGACCAAGGTTGCTCGCCAGCTGAAGTACAACACTCCTGAAATGGACCTGGATTCCCTGCAGCGAGAGCTTGCAGGCCAGGCCCCGCGACGCAGCTGGGACGACGACGAGGCAGAGGTGGACGACCAGTACGCGGAGTACGCGGACTGGGACGACGAGGACGACGACCGCTAGTCCACCGCCTCAATGAAAAAAGCACCCCTCACCGGGGTGCTTTTTACGTATTCCTAGTACTGCGGGTGCGAGCCGGTGAGCACGGCGCGGGCAGTATCGCCCTCGCCCGCGGCGCGGACCTCGCCGAGATCCCACGCGTCGATGTGACGCGCCGCCAGGATGGCCAGGGCGCGGTCCCGGTCCTCCGGGCTGACGATGGCCACCATGCCGACGCCCATGTTGAACGTCTTCTCCATCTCCTCGTCCGGAACCTGGCCGACGGACTTGATGGTGCGGAAGATCGGCCCCGGGGTCCAGGTGGTGCGGCGCATCTCCGCCACTAGCCCCTCGGGGATGATGCGCTCCATGTTGCCGGCCAGGCCGCCGCCGGTGACGTGGCAGAACGTGTGCACCTCGCACTCTGCGGCCAGCGCCAGGCAGTCCAGGGCGTAAATGCGGGTCGGCTCGAGCAGCTCCTCGCCGAGGGTGCGGCCCAGCTCCTCCATCTCCGCGTCCAGGGGCAGCCCGGCGCGCTCCAGCAGCACGTGGCGGGCCAGGGAGTAGCCGTTGGAGTGCAGGCCGGAAGAGGCCATGGCGATGATGGAATCGCCCTCGCGGACCTTGTCCGGGCCGAGCAGCTCGGCGGCCTCGACGACGCCGACGGCGGTGGCGGACACGTCGTACTCGTCCGGCTCCATCACGCCCGGGTGCTCAGCGGTCTCGCCGCCGAGCAGCGCGCAGCCGGCTTGGACGCAGCCCTCGGCGATGCCGGAGACAATCTCTGCGACCTTTTCGGGCACGACCTTACCGATGGCGATGTAGTCCTGCAGAAACAGCGGCTCGGCGCCGCAGACGACCAGGTCGTCCACGCACATGGCCACCAGGTCAATGCCGATGGTGTCGTGCTTGTCCATGGCCTGCGCCACCGCAAGCTTCGTGCCCACGCCGTCGGAGCCTGCCGCCAGCAGCGGTTCCTTGTACTTGCCCAGGGCAAACAGGCCGGCGAAGCCGCCCAGGCCGCCGCGGACCTCTGGGCGGGTGGCGCGCTTGGCGTGCGGGGCGAAAAGCTCCACGGCCTTGTCGCCGGCTTCGATGGACACGCCGGCGGCTTCGTAGGAAACCGGATTCTGTTCAGTACTCATTTAGGCTTCTGCACCTTTCTGGATGCGTCGGACAAGGTCGGCGTTGGGGTTGCCCTCGGGCAGGCCCAGCGGGTAATCGCCGGTGAAGCAGGCCGCGCAGAGGTTTTCCTTGCGCTGGTTCGAGGCGGCGATCATGTCGTCGATGGGCACGAATGCCAGCGAATCCGCCCCGATCATCGTGCGGATGGACTCGGCGACCGCCTCGTCGTTGTCGGTGCGGCCATGGTTGGCGATCAGCTCGCCCGGGCTGGCGAAGTCGATGCCGTAGAAGCACGGCCACTTCACCGGTGGCGAGGCGATGCGCACGTGCACCTCCGCCGCGCCCGCCTCCCGCAGCATGCGGATGAGCTTGCGCTGCGTGTTGCCGCGCACGATGGAATCGTCCACCACCACGAGCTTCTTGCCCTCGATGACCTCGCGCACCGGGTTGAGCTTCAGGCGCAGGCCCAGCTGGCGCAGCGTGTCGGAGGGCTGGATGAACGTGCGGCCCACGTAGGCGTTTTTCATCATGCCCTGCTTGAACGGGATGCCGGACGCCTCCGCGTAGCCGATGGCGGCTGGCGTGCCGGACTCCGGCACGGGCATGACCAGGTCCGCCTCGACGGGGCTCACCTTGGACAGGCGGCGGCCGATCTCGATGCGAGAGGCGTTGACGGTCTGGCCGTCGATGACGGAGTCGGGCCGCGCCACGTAGACGTACTCGAACACGCAGTGCGCCTTCGGGGTCTCGGCAAAGCGCTCAGAGTGCACGCCGGACTCGTCGATGGCGACCATCTCGCCCGGCTCGATGTCGCGCACGAACGAGGCGCCGACGATGTCCAAAGCGCAGGTCTCTGAGGCGACCACCCAGCCGCCGTCGAGGCGGCCCAACGACAGCGGGCGCACGCCGTGCGGGTCGCGCGCGGCATACAACGTGTGGCCGTCGGTGACCATGAAGCAGAAGGCGCCTTTGACGCGGGGCAGGAGTTCACGTGCGGCGTCGAGAAGCGTCTTGCCCTCGGTGACCAAATCCGCCAGCAGCGCGGAGACCACCGCGGTGTCCGACGACGACCCCTGGCCATTGACCCCGGCCGGCGGGATGAGCTTCTTCGCAATCGCCTCGTTCTGCAACTCCACGTAGTTGACCAGGTTGCCGTTGTGCGCCAGCGCGATGTCGGTGCCGTTAGGCGAGGTGCGGAACATCGGTTGGACGTTCTCCCACGAATTGCCGCCGGCCGTGGAGTAGCGGGTATGCCCGATCGCCACATCGCCCTGCAGCGCCTCCAGCGCGGGTTCGTCGAAGACCTGGCTGACCAGGCCGGTGTCCTTGAACACCACCAGCTTGTCCGGGTCTCCCACCGCGATGCCGGCGCCTTCCTGGCCGCGGTGCTGCAGCGCAAACAGGCCGAAGTAGCTCAGCTTGGCCACATCCTCGCCCGGCGCCCAGACGCCGAACACGCCGCACTCGTCGCGCGGGGTGTCGCTGTCGATGTCGAAGTCCTGACTTAGTTTAGGGCTCTCCGTAAGCACGCCCCTCACTGTATCCGAGTCCACTCAGCGCAGCGCAATCACGGGAAGACCGGCAGCAATTTCGGCGGCGCGGGACCCGGAGGCGTCGATAGTCCCGCGCTTGAGCTCCTCGTCGAAACTGGTCAGCCCGGTGGCGAGCCGCAGCCACGTCTCCGGTTTCATCTCCACCACGTTCGGCGGGGTGCCGCGCGTGTGCCGCGGCCCCTCGACGCACTGCACCGCCACAAACGGCGGCACGCGCAGCTCCACCGAGTGGCCCGGGAGCTCTTCGGCGAGGGTGCGCGCGGTGCGCCTGCAAGCATTTGCAAGCTCGCTTCTCGACGGCTCCGCTGCCCCACCCTCCAGCCACCCAGCCACCTGCTGGATCGCCTCACGTGTCAGCGCCGGGTCTTGTTTCTGCACCATGACACACCATATTAAGGTGGCCCCATGCCGAATACCCCCGTCGCCGCCGAGCGCTCCCCGTCCGTGACCCTGCGATTCATGGCCTCCCCCACCGACGTGCTGCACCACGGCGCACAAGGTGTCTCCGGCGGCCGCGTGCTGGAGTGGATCGATAAGGCGGCGTACGCCTGCGCCGCGCAGTGGTCCGCCACCTACTGCGTCACCGCCTACGTGGGCCACATCCACTTCACCCGGCCGATTCCCTCGGGCCACATCGTGGAGGTGCGCTCCCGCATCGCCATGACGGGGCGGTCCTCCATGCACATCGTCAACGAGGTGCTCTCCGCCGACCCCCGCGAGGGCGTGTTCACCCGCGCCTGCGACTGCCTGGTGGTGTTCGTGGCCAAGGACCCGGACACCGGCAAATCCATGGCGGTGCCGTCGTTTGTGCCGACGGATGACGAGGAGCGCCGCGTCGCCGAGGCCGCCGAGTCGCGCATTGGTCTGCGCAAGGCGATCGAGGAAGAAATGGAGGCGCAGACCTACACCGACGACTCCACCGCGCCGCGCATCGTGCACCGCTTCATGGCTAAGCCCACCGACGTGAACTGGGGCGGCAACGTCCACGGCGGCACCGCCATGGAATGGATCGACGAGGCCGGCCTGGCCTGCACCATGGAGTGGTCCGGCGAGCGCACCGTGGCGGTCTACGCCGGCGGCATCCGCTTCTACCACCCGGTGCACATCGGCGACCTGATCGAGGTGGACGCGCGCATCACCCGCACCGACTCGCGTTCCATCCACACCTCGGTGCACCTGCGCGCCGGCGACCCCCGCGGCGGGCGGGACAACCTGAAGGACGCCATCCACGCCACGTTCACCTACATCGGCATCGACATCGACGGCAACCCCCTGCCGGCGCGCAAGTTCACCCCGGTCACCGAGGAGGACCAGCGCCTCTGGGAGCACACGCAGACGCTGAAGGACCTGCGCGGGCAGTATGAGCCGGTGCCGCTGGTCAAGCCGCTGCCGCCGGTGCAGCGCACGTCCTAGGTCTTTTCGCACCCGTATAAGCGTTTGGGGAATGTGGCAAATATTTGCCGCATTCCCCAAACGCTTAATTGGTGGTCGCGCTAGAGCGCTAGACCGCCGCGTTCGGCGCCGTTGCGGCCGCGAAGTGCGACGGCATGGTCGCCGCCCACGCGCCGGCGAGCTCCGCGACCTGGATCTCCTGCCCAGCCACGCGCAGCACACCGTCGTCAGTGGTCTCGCCCAGCACTGCGACCGGGATGCCCGCGGAGTTCGCGCGCTCCACGGCTGCTTCCGCGCGGTCGCTGGTCACGGCGACCAGCACGCGGGAGGCGGACTCGGAGAACAGCGCGGTGAACGCGTCTTCGTGCACGCCCTCCAGGTTCAACTCCGCGCCCTTGTCGGAGCCGAGCAGCAGCTCGAACACCGCCTGGGACAGGCCGCCCTCAGACAGGTCGTGCGCGGCCGCGATGCCCGCGGCGTTGCCGGCGAAGAACTCCGCCAGGCGGGCCTCGTTAGCCAGGTCCACCTGCGGCGGCAGGCCGGCCAGGCCCGCGCCGGAGATGTCCTGCCACACGGAGCCGCCGAACTCGTCCTTGGTCTCGCCGAGCAGGATCAGGGTGTACTGCTCGTCCGTGGACGGCAACGCGTGCGGGATGGCCTTCTCCACGTCCTCCATCACGCCCAGCACGCCGACCACGGGGGTGGGCAGGATCGGTGTCTCGCCGGTCTGGTTGTAGAAGGACACATTGCCGCCGGAGACTGGGATGGCGAGTTCAGCGGAGCCGTCGGCAAGCCCATGCACTGCCTCGCGGAACTGCCACATCACATCCGGGTTCTCCGGGGAGCCGAAGTTGAGGCAGTTGGTCACGGCGACCGGGGTGGCGCCGGTGACGGCGACGTTGCGGTACGCCTCCGCAAGCGCGAGGCGCGCGCCCATGTTCGGGTCGAGGTAGGTGTAGCGGCCCGACGCGTCTGCGGAGACGGCCACGCCGCGGTTGGTTTTCTCGTTGATGCGCAGCACGCCGGAGTTGGCGTACTTGGCCTGCACGGTGTTGCCGCGCACGTAGCGGTCGTACTGCTCAGTGATGAAGTCGCGGGAGCACAACGCGGGCGATGCGACCATCTTCAGCCATGCGTCCTTGATGTCGCTTTGCTTCTCGACGTCACCTCCGGCCTGCACACCATCCTGCCAATCCGGGCGCGCGTAGGGACGCTCGTAGATCGGGCCCTCGTCGATAGTCGACGGCGGGGCGTCCACCACGAGCTCGCCGTTGTGGAACACCTGCAGACGGTCCGCGTCCGAGGTGACCTCGCCGATGACGGACGCGAGCACGTCCCACTTGGCGCAGATTTCCATGAACTTATCCACGTCCTCCGGCGCCACAACCGCGCACATGCGCTCCTGGGACTCGGAGGCGAGGATCTCCGCGGCGGACATGTTCTCCGCGCGCAGGGGCACATTGTCCAGGTTGACGGTCATGCCGCCGTCGCCGGACGCCGCGAGCTCGGAGGTGGCGCAGGACAGGCCGCCGCCGCCCAGGTCCTGGATGCCTTCGACCACGCCTGCGGCGTAGAGCTCGAGGCAGCACTCGATGAGGACCTTCTCCGCGAACGGGTCGCCCACCTGCACGGCCGGCAGCTTGCGCTCCTCGCCCTCCTCGAAGGTGGCGGAGCCCAGCACGGACACGCCGCCGATGCCGTCGAGGCCGGTGCGGGAGCCGAACAGAATGACCTTGTTGCCGGTGCCGGAGGCGAACGCCAGGTGGAGGTCCTCCACCTTCAGCGTGCCCACGCAGAGCGCGTTGACCAGCGGGTTGCCGGCGTACGCCGGGTCGAAAACGGTCTCGCCGCCGATGTTGGGCAGGCCCAGGCAGTTGCCGTAGCCGCCGATGCCGTGGACGACGCCCGGCAGGACACGTTTGGTGTCTTCAGCGTCGATAGGCCCGAAGCGCAGCTGGTCCATCACGGCGATCGGGCGCGCGCCCATGGCCATGATGTCGCGGACGATGCCGCCGACGCCGGTGGCCGCGCCCTGGTACGGCTCCACGAAGGAGGGGTGGTTGTGGCTTTCCACGCGGAAGGTCACCGCGTCGCCGCCGCCGATGTCCACCACGCCGGCGTTCTCGCCGATGCCGGCGAGGATCTTCGACGCCATCTCCTCGGTCATGGTCTGGCCGAAGTAGCGCAGGTGCGTCTTGGAGGACTTGTAGGAGCAGTGCTCGGACCACATCACGGAGTACAGCGTCAGCTCCGCGTCGGTAGGTCTGCGGCCCAGAATGGCCTTGATCTTGGCGTACTCGTCGTCCTTCAGGCCCAGCTCGGCGTACGGCTGCTCGAGCTCCGGGGTGTCGAAGGCGTTGTCGACGGTGTCGTTGTGCACGGTCATTTCGGGTCTACGCTCCGATCTTCGAAATCGCGTCGATGGCGGAAGTGAACAGGCCGAGACCGTCCGTGGACGGGCCGGTCAGCGTCTCAATGGCGTGCTCCGGGTGAGGCATGAGGCCGACCACGCGGCCGGTCTCGTTGGTCACGCCGGCGATGCCGTTGATGGAGCCGTTGAAGTTGTCCGTGTAGCGGAACACCACACGGCCTTCCTTCTCCAGCGCCTCAATGGTCTCCGGGGCGGCCTGGAAACGGCCCTCGCCGTGCTTGGCGGGCACGTAGATGCGCTCGCCCAGCTGGCTGGTCCACGCGGTGCCGGCGTTCTCCACCTCGAGGTAGGTGTCCACGCAGTGGAAGTTCAGGCCCTGGTTGCGGGTCAGCGCGCCCGGCAGCAGGCCAGCCTCAGTGAGGATCTGGAAGCCGTTGCAGATGCCGAGCACCGGCATGCCCTTCTTCGCAGCCTCCACCACGGCGCCCATCATCGGGGCCTGCGCGGCGATCGCGCCGGATCGCAGGTAATCGCCGTAGGAAAAGCCGCCCGGGACGACGACCGCGTCGACGCCGGTCAGGTCATCGTCCGCGTGCCACAGCTGGCGCGGTTCGGCACCGGCGAGACGGACGGCGCGCAACGCGTCGACGTCGTCAAGCGTGCCCGGAAAAGTAATGACTCCGATAGTTGCGCTCATCGCACAACCTCGAAGTCCTCGATAACAGTGTTGGTCAGCAGCGTTTCAGCCATGCGCTTCAGCTCGGCGTCGGAGACCGAATCATCCACCTCAATTTCAAAGCGCTTGCCCTGGCGGACGTCGGTCACCCCCTCGACTCCGATCCGGCCCAGTGCGCGGAGCACCGCCTGACCCTGCGGGTCAAGAATTTCGGCCTTGGGCATGACATTGACGACGACTCGTGCCATGAGAATCCTTCACGTTTCGGGAGGTTGAACGACCTTTGCGGTACGCGCGTCAGTATATCGGACACCCCGACACGGCCCGAAACCCTTGCTGACCGGGAAAAAGTGAACGGATGGTGAATTCTTGGAAAAACCTAACTTCTCGCCAAGCTGAGACTGAGAAAGACGGCTAGTTTGTTCTTGCCATCAACCGTCTCCCCCTGAGTTTCCGAAAGGTAACCATGTCCACTCCCCGCAAGAGCCTCGGCGCCGCGTTCGCAATCGCGCTGGCAGCAGGTACCGTCTCCGTCGTCGCACCGACTGCCAATGCAGCGGTGGACGGCTCCAACGTCGTCATCAACGAGGTGTACGGCGGTGGCGGCAACGCAGGCGGCAAGTTCAACAACGATTTCGTTGAGCTTTACAACCCGACCGACGCTGAGATTGACATCAGCGGTTGGAAGCTTAACCAAAAGGCCGCAAACGGAAATACCGGTAACACCGTTAAGCTCTCGGGAAAGGTCCCCGCGAAAGGCTTCTTCCTCATCCAGGGGGACAGCCAAGACAACGAAAAGTCGCAGGATCTCCCGAAGGCTGACCTTGTTGGTTCGTTCAACTTCGGCGCAAAGGCTGCAATCGCCGAGTTGATTGACAACAACGGCCAGATAGCAGACCTGGTCGGCTGGGGCACAACCGCCAAAGGAGCCGAGACGTCCCCTGCCAAGGGGACTGCAAACGCCACGTCTGTTCAGCGAAAGGATGTCGGTGTCGACACCGACAACAACGCAATCGACTTCATTGTCGCGGAGCCGACACCGCAGAACTCTGGCAATACCGGCGAGACGCCCGTTGACCCAACCCCGGAGGATCCGACAGATCCGACGGCCCAGCCTGAGCAGCCGCAGCCGGGCGAGATCACCCCGATCGCTGAGATCCAGGGCACCGGCCACACCTCTCCGTTTAAAGGGAAGAACGTAACCACTCGCGGCGTGGTTACCGCGGTTTACGCATCTGACGGCAGCAAGCGCGGCTTCTACATCCAGACTCCAGGAACGGGTGGTTCGCCGAAGCAGAAAGGCGACGCCTCTGACGGCATCTTCGTTTACATGGGCCGCGTCGCAGAGAGTGCGTACCCGGAAATCGGTGACTTCCTCGAAATTGCGGGTACCGCAGACGAATACACAGCAACTTGGCAAGTCAAAAAGGACACGGTCTCCGACCGCATGTCGACGACCCAGCTTCGCGACGCGAAGTGGCAGGTGATTGAGAAAGACGCAGATTTTAAAGACCCTGCGCCGATCTCGCTTGAGTCTCTTCCCGCTGGGGATGACGCCAGGGAGTCTTACGAGGGCATGCTCGTGAACATCACTGGTCCTTATACGGTGACAAACAACTACACACTGAATAACACTGGCGATATCGGTTTGGCGCCTGGCGATACGGCTCACCGCACTCCCACCGATATTGTTTCTCCTGGTAGCGAAGCCAATGCGCTTCAAGATAAGCAAGACGCTGAGGTCGTTCACGTCGACGATGGTCGAAACGCGAATTACTTCCGCACCGATAAGCAGACACCACTGCCGTACTTGGTCACTTCCGACAATGGTATTAAGTCAATCCGCACCGGCGATCAAGTCCAGTTCCAGACCCCTGTGGTCGTCGACTTCTCATACGAATACTGGCGTTTCCAGCCTCTGCAGCCGATCACCGGCAAGAATGTAGCAGCGGAGCTGCCCATCACGTGGGAGGATTCACGCGCAGACGCGTACGACGACATTGACAACGTCGAGGGCGATTACTCCATCGGCTTCTTCAATGTGCTGAACTACTTCTCCACCTTGGGCAAGGACGTCTCCGGCTGCAAGGCGTACAACGACATTTACGGTAAGCCCGTCGGCGCCAAGAACTGCAACATTCGCGGTGCATTCTCGCAGAACGCGTTCAAGGACCAGCAGGCAAAGATCGTCACCGCCATCAACAAGCTGGACACCGACGTGCTCGGCCTGTCCGAGATTGAGAACACCGCTAGCGTGACCGGCGACGTCGCCAAGCGCGACGAGGCTCTGCAGAACCTTGTCGATGCGCTTAACGCAAAGGAGCCGGGCAAGTGGGATCTTGTGAAGTCCCCGCAGAAGCTGGGTACTGACGAAGACTTCATCCGTGTCGCTTTCATCTATCAGCCGGCGAAGGTGAAGCCGGTCGGCGAATCTGTCATTTTTGATGATCCCGCATTCACAAAGACTGCCCGCCAGCCGCTGGCGCAAGTGTTCGACACTGTCGGCAACGACGAAGACAAGAACTTTGTGGCTGTAGTCAACCACTACAAGTCCAAGGGTTCTGTCGCCAAGGGCGACGAAGACACCGGCGACGGCCAAGGCAACAATGCTCGTATCCGCGCAGAGCAGTCCAAGGCTCTGCTGAAGCACCTAGGTGAACAGAAAGATTGGGCTGACCTGCCCACCTTCCTTGTGGGCGACTTCAACGCGTACACCAAGGAAGACGCAATCACCGCGCTGGTCGATGGTGGTTTCAACATCGTTGAATCCGAGAAGGACTACGACCAGGCTTCCTACCAGTTTGACGGCCAGCTGGGCACCCTCGACCATGTCCTCGCAAACGCAGCCGCAATGGAGCTTGTGAAGGACTCCGCTGTCTGGAACATCAACGGCGACGAGTCGGCAGCGTTCGAGTACTCGCGCCGCAACTACAACGCCCAGGATTTCTTCGGCGACGGCGACGACCCGATCTACGGCTACGGCAACCCGTTCCGTTCCTCCGATCACGACCCTGTCAAGGTTGGTTTCGGCACCAAGCTCGACGAGAAGGATGCTGACAAGTTCGCACCAGAGGCGAGCGAGGAAGTCACTGTCACCCAGGGCGATCAGCTACCGGACGCAAAGGCCACGGTGAAGGACGCAGACCAGCTGCCGGCGGACACCAAATTCGAGTGGACCAAGCCTGCGAACACCGACACTGTCGGCGACGGTCAGGAAGGCGAAATTACCGTCACCTACCCGGACAAGACCGTCGACACGGTGAAGGTCACTGTGAATGTGAAGCCGAAGGCTGAAGAGGAAGAGCCGCAGCCTGAGGAGAAGCCGCGCTACATCGTCAAGGCTGAGATCAACGACTCTGGCGAGCTCGTTGTCACCTACGAGAACGGTGACACTGAGAACCTCGGCGAGGTCAAGGGCGCTGACGGTAAGCCGGGCAAGGACGGCGAGCAGGGCCCGAAGGGCGACAAGGGTGACAAGGGTGACACCGGCGCACCTGGCAAGGATGGCAAAGACGGCCGCGACGGCATCGACGGTAAAGACGGTCAGCCGGGTAAGGACGGTGCCGACGGTAAGCCGGGCAAGGACGGCGAGCAGGGCCCGAAGGGCGACAAGGGCGATACCGGCGCCGCAGGCCAGGACGGCAAAGACGGCCGCGACGGCATCGACGGTAAAGACGGTCAGCCGGGTAAGGACGGTGCCGACGGTAAGCCGGGCAAGGACGGCGAGCAGGGCCCGAAGGGCGACACCGGCGCACCTGGCAAGGATGGCAAAGACGGCCGCGACGGCATCGACGGTAAAGACGGTCAGCCGGGTAAGGACGGTGCCGACGGTAAGCCGGGCAAGGACGGCGAGCAGGGCCCGAAGGGCGACAAGGGCGACACCGGCGCCGCAGGCCAGGACGGCAAAGACGGCCGCGACGGCATCGACGGTAAAGACGGTCAGCCGGGTAAGGACGGTGCCGACGGTAAGCCGGGCAAGGACGGCGAGCAGGGCCCGAAGGGCGACAAGGGCGACACCGGCGCCGCAGGCCAGGACGGCAAAGACGGCAAGGACGGCCGCGGTGTGAAGTCCTTCGAGATCAACGACGAAGGTCACCTGATCGTTACCTATTCCGACGGTGAGACCGTGGACCTGGGCAAGGTCACCGGTGACAAGGGCTCTGACGGCAAGGATGGCGTCGACGGCAAGCCTGGCAAGGACGGCGAGCGGGGTCCGAAGGGCGACACCGGCGCACCTGGCAAGGATGGCGCTGATGGTACGGACGGCCGCGACGGCATCGACGGCAAGCCTGGCAAGGACGGCGAGCGGGGTCCGAAGGGCGACACCGGCGCACCTGGCAAGGATGGCGCTGATGGTACGGACGGCCGCGACGGCATCGACGGCAAGGACGGTCAGCCGGGTAAGAACGGCGCCGACGGCGAGCAGGGCCCGAAGGGCGACAAGGGCGATACCGGCGCCGCAGGCCAAGATGGCAAGGACGGTGCTAAGGGCAAGAAGGGCGCCGACGGAAAGGACGGCCGCGACGGCATCGACGGCAAGGACGGTCAGCCGGGTAAGAACGGCGCCGACGGCGAGCAGGGCCCGAAGGGCGACAAGGGCGATACCGGCGCCGCAGGCCAGGACGGCAAGGACGGCGAGCCGGGCACCGACGGCCGCGGCATCGCAGAGGCCACCGTCAACGAAAACGGCGAGCTCGTCCTCACCTACACCGACGGCGAGACTCAGAACCTGGGCCGCGTCGTGGGTGCTGATGGCGAGAAGGGCGAAGACGGTCGCGACGGCCAGGACGGCAAGCCGGGCAAGGACGGCGAGAAGGGCGCAGACGGCGCTGATGGCCGCGACGGCATCGACGGCAAGGATGGCCAGGACGGCGCTAATGGCACCAACGCTCCGGCTGGCGAGGGTTCCAGCGTGAGCGACCGCTGCCTGCCGGCGGTGGGTATCATGGCCCTGCCGCTGCTGGCGTTGATCCCGCTCGGTCTGGCAGCCACCATGGACATTCCGGCACTGGCTCCGGTGAAGGAGCAGCTGAACAAGGTTGGCGAGCAGCTGCCGGTTCCGGTGCAGACCGCCGGACCGATCGCTGGCGCAGCGCTCGCGATCGCGGCGATCGCCACGCTGGCAACGGTGTGCAGCACCGAGGGCGGTTCCTCTAAGTAGGACCGCAACACTCACCACGCGTTAGCCCCGCCCCGGGAATCCCCCGGCGCGGGGCTAACTCATTTGAAAACTGTTTCCAATAATGGTTAGATTTCCTTTATGCGAAACCGTTTTCATTTGACTCCCGTGGCCGCGGTTGCGGCGACTGTTCTGGTTGGCGCGCTGGGCGGATGCTCGTCGGAAAGCAATGGCGCGAATGGCAGCGACATCATCGCCACCACGAACGTGTGGGCGGACGTGGCCTCCGCGGTCACGGGCAGCGACGTGGACGCGATCATCACCGGCGACGCGGTGGATCCGCACCACTACGAGCCGTCCGCGAAGGACCTCTCGCGAATCAAGGAAGCGGACACCGTCGTGGCCAACGGCGGCGCGTACGACGCCGCCCTCTACACCGCCGCTGAGCAGGACCGCATCATCTACGCAATCCCGCTTCTCGACGAGCACGAGGCTCACGACCACGAGCATGCCCACGACCACGCGCACATGCCCAACTCCCTGGACGAACTCGAGCACGCCTGGTTCGCGCCGGAGAAGGTGCTGCAGGTCGCAGAGGACATTGCGGATCGCACCGGAGGGGACGCGTCAGACGTCAAGCAGCGCATCGGCGACATCCAATCCAAGCTCAACGCGGTGCCGCACGTGCACATCGGCATGACTGAGACGATCGCGGCCGGCCTGGTGTGGGGCACGGAGCTGCACGACATCACGCCCGAGGAGTACGTCAAGGCCAGCCTGAACCACCAGGAGCCGTCCGCGGCGGCGGTGGCGGCCTTCCTGGAGCAGATCGAGCGCGGCGAGCTGGACATGCTGTTTGTGAACCCGCAGAGCACCAACAGCGCCACCCAGCGGTTGGCGGATGCGGCGAAGGCGCATAATGTTCCCGTTGTTGAAATTCGGGAGACGCCCCCGGCCGGCCAGAATTTCCTGGACTACTTCGAGGAGATCGTGGGTCAGATCACCGACATCGCAGCCCACGCTGAGCCGACCGGCCACCACCACTAGGAATTGCCAATTTGATCGCTGAGCTTCGCAGCGCCGCCGTCGAACCACTCTGGCGCGACCTCACCCTCACCGTCGAGCCCGGCGAATTCATCGCGGTGCTCGGCCCAAACGGCGTGGGCAAATCCACCCTGCTGGGCACGCTGATGGGCACGCGCAAGCTCAGTTCCGGAGCTGCGAACGTCCACGGGCAGATCGGCTTCATCCCGCAGCAGCACATGTTTCCGAAGGACTTGCCGGTGCGCGGGCGCGACCTTGTTGCGTTGGCGATGGGAAGGCGGGCGAGGCCGGAGGACGTCGATAAGCAATTGGCTTCCGTGGGGGCGCAATCCTTTTCCGAGCGGCGCGTAGGTGTGCTCTCCGGCGGCCAGCAACAGCTGATCCGCCAGGCGCAGGCATTCTCGCAATCGCCGGAGCTCCTGCTTTGCGACGAGCCCCTGCTCTCCCTTGACCCCGCCCGCGCACGCGACACAGTGCAGCGCCTCGCCGAGCACCCGGCTGCCGTGGTGTGCGTGACGCACTCCATCAACCCTGTGCTGGGCGTGGTGGATAGGGTGCTGTACCTGGGCCCGGAGGGCCACGTGGTGGGAAGCGTGTCCGAGGTGATGCGCTCCGAGGTGCTCAGCGAGCTCTACGGCACCCGCGTGGACGTAGTCGAAGTTGACGGACGGATGGTGGTCCTGTGAGTGCGTTTTTGGCGGACACGTCCTACCTGCTCGGGCAGGATTTCGTGCAGACGACGCTGGTGGCGTGCGCGCTGCTGGGCGTGCTGTCCGGCGTGATGGCGCCACTGATCGTGCTGCGCCAGATGTCATTTTCGGTGCACGCGACCTCGGAGCTCGCGCTCATGGGTGCCTCCGCGGCGCTGCTGTTCGGTCTCAACGTCGGTTTCGGCGCCGTGGCGGGCGCGGTGGTCGCTGCCCTGGTGCTGGCGGCGCTGGGACTGAAGGGCCAGCAGGATTCCGCGGTAGGGGTGGCCATGAGCTTCGGCATGGCCTTGTCTGTGCTGTTCATCCACCTGTATCCAGGGAATTCGAACCGGGCGCTCGCGCTGCTGACGGGCCAGATTGTCGGCGTGTCCGCGCAGAACGTGATGCTGCTGGCAGGCACAACGGTGCTGGTTGCAGGCGCCGTGCTGGTTCTGTGGCGGCCGCTGCTGTTTTCCTCCGCAGACCCCGTGATGGCCGCCGCGTGCGGTGTTCCCGTGCGCACGATGGCGCTGGTGTTCGCGGTACTCGTGGGCATCGCGTCGGCCCAGTCAGTGCAGATTGTCGGCGCGTTGCTGGTGATGTCGTTGCTGATCACCCCGGGGGCGTCAGCCGCTCAGGTGACGGCGAACCCGAAGCTTGCGGTGGTGCTGTCCATCGTGTTCGCGGAAGTCGCGGCCGTAGGCGGGATGGCGCTTTCGCTCGCCCCAGGTATGCCGGTGAGCGTGTTCGTGGCCTTTATCTCCTTCGGGATCTACCTGGTGTGCCGAGTGATCGGCCGGGTACGCGGCTAGCGGTACTCCCTGTAGTCCGCCGGCATAGCGCCCTTTTCCACCGCGGCGGCGGCTGCGGCAAGGAAGTCGCGGCGCACCTTCTTCTGCCCCAGCTCGCGACCAGAGACGGACAAGCGGATCGTGTTGCCCTTCTCCGCGCCGCGCTCGGCGGCCTTGATCACGTTGCGGCGCCACCACTTCGCGGCGCCGTACCCCTCACCCACCGACAAATTTCGCGCCTGGGAAAACTCCCCCCGCTTAATGCGGTAGATGCCCTTCGTGGAGGCAGCGACGGTAAAACCGAACTCGTCGAGCACCTTTAACGTGCCGTCCGACATGCGCCAGCGCGGCGGCGCGAACATATCCAAGTCGAAACCGAGCGCCGACATCTGACGCGTAGCGCCTTTGAGCCGGAGCCTCGCCTCGTGCTCCCCCAAACTGGCAAACTCGCTGCGCCTTCCCTGCACCGGCTGATCGAAGCCGTTGAGCATGAGGGCGCGGCTTTCGAGCTGCTCGGTGAGCCAGGCGCGGGTGCCGTCGTCCTTGGCCAGATGCCACTTTTTGTCAATGTGGGGCGCAACCAGCAGTGAAACCGGCATCCCCTCGCGGTCCAGGTCGCGCACCATACTGGTGACGTCCTCCAACGTCGCGTCGAAGATGGAGGAAATGGAGACAAGCACGCGCCCAGGCATAGGGGAAATTATCGCACACGCAGACAGTCTGCGCCGGGTGAAATTTTCTCGCGCTGTTCGCACACGTGTTCTACATTGTCGGGGCCGTGTCGGACGGGGTTCTACTATGCGTAGCCAAGTGCAAAGAAAGGAGGTGCTCCAGATGAGTGCAGTGCTAGACCAAGCGGTCAACCAAATCGTCGCCGGGCTAAGGTCGCTTGCCGACGTCATGCGGGAACCGGACTCCCTCCACCTCGCCTCCACCCACGTGGCCATGGAGCGCCTCCACGCCTGCCTGCCGTTGCTGTCCAACGCGGACGTCGCGTTCGCCTTCCTCTGCGACCGGGACGGCGCCGGCGCCCTCGTCGGCGCGAACCACGCCGTGGAGTATCTGACACGGAGCTTGGGCTTGTCCCGTCGAGAAGCATTCGCGCTCCTGGAGCAGGGCAAGAAGCTCTACGGCGAACCCGAGGTGCCTGAGCCGGAGCCGAGCGAAAACAAAGAAGACCGCGAACGCAAGGAGCAGGAGGCGGAAGCGCGCCGCAAGAAGGCGCGCGAGGCGCAGGAGCGGGCGCGACGAGCTGCCGAGAAGGCCAACGCGGAGAAGAAGCGCATCATCACCGACGCACTGAAAGACCTCAACGAGCACGCCAACCCCGGCTACCAGGAGATCCTGGCCGAAGCGATGGAGGCGGCCGAGTCCCTCACCGCCGAAGAACTCCGGAAGTTCGTCCGCGACCAGGTCAAGCGCGCCAACAAGCGCGGACGCGACTACGACGGCGAGAAAGACCCCCTCGCCGCGTGGAAGAAGCGCGGCATCTGGCTCGGGGAACCGGACGCGGACGGCGGCTCCCCTTTCAGTGGCTACCTCGACGCCGCGTCACGGGCGAAGCTGGAGGCCTGCCTCGCCGCCGGCGACCACATGGGGTCCAACATGGAGGGCGAGGACGCGGCGAAACGGGACAGCCGACGGAAGCACCAGCGCCGCCTGGACCAGCTCTTGAACGTGCTGGACCGCTACGGCGACGTTGCCACGAAGTCCCGGGGCGGCGTGGGCACGGTGGTGATCACGCTGACCCTCGACGACCTTTTGGAGGCGGACGCCTTCACCGAGTTCCCCACCAACACCTCGGTGTCGCTGACCCCGCTCGACATTGTGCGTTTGGGGCTTGCCGGGGACAGCTTCATCCTCCAACTCGACTCCGCTACCGGCGTCCCGCTTTCCCTCGGACGCACCCGCCTAGCCTCCGTGGAACAGAGGCTCGTGCTGCTGGCCATGCAGGGCGTGTGCGCGTGGAACGGCTGCACCAAGCCGGGTGTCGAGCTCGAGGCCCACCACTTGGATTCCTACCTCAGTGGCGGGCTCACCAGCATCGAAAACCTGGTGCTGCTGTGCCGCGAGCACCACATGTGCAACAACGACAACAAAGACGGTGCCGGAAACAAAGGCCATTTCGGCCGGGACCCCGACACCGGCGACGTGCACTACCACCCCGCCAACGGGGACCCACCCAGGCACACAACCACCTACCAGTACCGCAATTCACCTGGTCAGAGGCTTGCCAAAAAGGCGAGGTCCCGGCACGGCGGCAACCACAACCGCCCGCCGGACCCTGCCCTATTCGACCCGGACGGTTAAACCGCCTCGGCCTTCACCAGCGTCCACGCGTACTCGAACGCGGTCTGCTTCCACTTGGCGTAGCGGCCGGACACGCCGCCGTGCCCTGCGGACATCTCCGTCTTCAGCAGGATCTCGCCTGCGGTGCCCACCTCGCGCAGCTTGGCCACCCACTTCGCGGGCTCGACGTAGAGCACGCGGGTGTCGTTCAAGCTCGTCACCGCGAGAATGTCCGGGTAGTCCTGCGCGGTGATGTTCTCGTACGGGGCGTAGGTCGCCATGTAGTCGTACACCTCGGGGTCGTGGTACGGGTCGCCCCACTCTTCCCACTCCCCCACTGTCAGCGGCAGCTCGGGTTTGAGGATGGAGGTCAGCGGGTCCACGAACGGCACGATCGCGAGGATGCCGGCGAACTTCTCCGGGGCCATGTTTGCCACCGCACCCATGAGCAGGCCGCCGGCGGAGCCGCCCTCGGCCACCAGCTGCTTAGGCGTGGTCAGCCCCAGCTCCACGATGCGGTCGGCGCACGCGATGAAGTCCGTGAAGGTGTTGGTTTTGTGCAGCATCTTGCCGTTGTCGTACCACGCGCGGCCCATTTCGCCGCCGCCGCGCACGTGGGCGCACACCCACACCATGCCGCGGTCGAGCAAACTCAACCGCGACACCGAGAACCCGGGGTCCGTGGATGCCTCGTACGAGCCGTAGCCGTACAGCAGCGCGGGCGCGGGACCCTCGACGCCCTTGTGGCGCACAACCGAAATCGGCACCTGTTCGCCGTCGGGGGCGGTTGCCCACTCGCGGAACGCCTCGTACTCGTCCGGGTTGTAGCCGCCCTCGACCTCTTTTTCCTTCAGCAGGGTCAGCTCGCCGGTCGCCACCGTGTAGTCCAGCACCTGCGAGGGCTGGGTGTAGGAGGAGTACCCGATGCGCACCACCGGGGCGTCCCACTCCGGGTTGCCGCCGAGGCCGACGGTGTAGAGCTCCTCGGAGAATTCCAGCTCCTTGAACTCGCCGAAACCGCTGTCGAGCGACGCCACGGCCAGCCGCGGGATCCCGCCGCGCCTGTAGGCCATGAACATGAAGTCGCGGTAGGTGTCGATCGCCTCGACGCGCACGGTTTCGGAGTGCTCCACCAGCACGGGCAGTTCCCGCAGGGGAGGCACAGCGCCGACGGGCGTTGTCGCGACGCAAAAGTTCGCTCCGTGGGCGTTGTGCGTGACCACCCACTGCTCTTCGCCGTCGACGACGCAGAAGTCCGGGTGGTACTCGATGCCGGCCTCGCGCTCCCACAGCACCTGGAACTCGCCGGTGGGATCCGCCATGTCGAGCACGCGGTACTCGGAGGTCAGCGAGGACGACGCGATGATCATGAGGAACCGCTCGGCACGGTCCGCGCCCACGCCGACACCGAACTTCTCGTCCGTCTCCTCGTACACCAGCACATCCTCGGACGCGTCGGTTCCCAGCTTGTGGCGCCAGATTTGGTGGGGCCGCCAGGCGTCGTCGCAGCGGACGTAGAACAGGTAGTTCTCGCCCGCCCAGGTCGCGCCGTAGAAGATGCCTTCGAGCTCGTCGTCGAGCAGTTCGCCGGTATCCAAATTCTTGATCCGCAGGGTGAAGCGCTCGTCGCCCTCGGTGTCGAAGGAGTACGCGAGCAGGCGGCCCGAGGTGGACACGGACGATGCCCCGAGCGAGAAGAACTCGTGCCCGTCGGCGAGCTCGTTGACGTCGAGAAGCACCTGCTCGCCCGGCATGTCCTCGGCGACTTCGGGCGGGGTCCACGGGTCTTCCGCGGTGGGGATGCGGCAGGAGATGCCGTAGTCCTTGCCTTCGATGGTGCGGCCGTAGTACCACCAGTTGCCCTGGCGCTGCGGCACGGACATGTCGGTCTCTTTGATGCGGGATTTGATCTCGCCGTAGACGTCGTCCACCAGCCCGGACCACGCGGAAGTGCGCTCAGACGTGTAAGCGTTCTCCGCCTCTAGGTGCGCGAGGACTTCGGGGTTGTCCTTGTCGCGCAGCCACTCGTAGTTGTCCACGAACTCGCGGCCGTGGAACGTGCGGACAATCGGGCGTTTGTCAGCTACGGGTGGGATCATGCATGCTCCCCCGGCCACTCGGAGAAGCGGCGGCCGGAAAGCCGCTCGTATGCCTCGATGTAGCGGTCGCGGGTGGCTTCCACGACGGAGCCGGGCAGCTCCGGCGGCGTGGTGCCTTCCTCCTGGTCCCAGCCGGACTTCGGGCCGGTGAGCCAGTTGCGCACGTACTGCTTGTCAAAGCTGGGCTGGTTGCGGCCTTCCTCGTAACCGTCGGCGGGCCAGTAGCGGGAAGAATCCGGCGTGAGCACCTCGTCGGCGAGCACGAGCTCGCCGTTTTCATCCAACCCGAACTCGAGCTTGGTGTCGGCGAGGATGATGCCCTTGGTCTCCGCGTAGTCGGCGGCGCGGCGGTATACCTCGAGCGTGGCGTCGCGCAGGCGCTCGGCGAGGTCCGCGCCGAGTTTTCCTGCCATGTGCTCGAAGGTGACGTTGATGTCGTGGTCGCCCTGCTCGGCTTTGGTGGCGGGGGTGAAGATCGGCTCGTCCAGCTTGGACGCCTCGGTCAGCCCCTCGGGCAGCTTCACGCCGCAAACTCGGCCGGTGGCGTCGTATTCCTTCTTGCCGGAGCCGGTGAGGTAGCCGCGGGCCACGCACTCGAACGGCACCATGTCCAGCTTCTTCACCACCATGGCGCGGCCGAGGACGTCTTCGGGGATGCGCTCGTCGTCGATCGGGCCGGCGAGGTGGTTCGGCACGTCGGAAAGCAGGTCGAAGAAGAACATGGAGGTGGCGGTGAGGATCCGCCCCTTGTCCGGGATCGCCGGTTCGAGGGAAAAATCGAAGGCGGAGATGCGGTCGGTCGCGACCATGAGCAGGGTCTGCTCATCCACCTCGTAGATCTCGCGAACCTTGCCGCCGGAGATGTGTGAGTAATCTGAAAGCTCTGGACGCATGCGCGCTAGTATATGCGCCGTGAAAAACCGCGCTACCGTTGTCCTCCTCCCGCTTCTTCTCGCAGCGTGCACCGCGCCTTCGGAGTTCAGCGGGGAGATGCCGGACTTCTACCCTTCGCGCGACGGCGCCACGTTCCGTTTCGGCCAGACGGGCAAGATCGTCACCGAAGACGTGCGCTACCACGTGCCGGTGCAGTGGGAGGTCACGGTCGACGAGCCGACCACCACCCGCGCGCCCCGCAGCGCCGAACAAGCCCGCTCCATCGTGTGCTTCCCGGTCAGCTTCACCCCGGTTGCCATCGGCGAGTTCCCCATGGATGTCACGGTCGCGCTGCCGGAGCTTTTGCCTATCGACGGCCCCCTGGCCGCCAACGTGGCCGACCCGAATTACTGCGGCGACTGGGACATCACCGGATACACCGGTGAGCTGGAGGAAAACCGCACCTACACCGGCTTTGTGGTCTCCTGGGCGGGCAGCGCGGATCCGGGCATCGTGGGCCGCGGCGTCGAGCTCAAGGGCCGCGACACCACCCTCACGTGGAAGTAACTACAGGATGTCGCCCGGGGTGTAGGCGGCGGCCTGCGGATGCGCGTCGACAAGCTGTTGCACCCTCGCGAGCACCCGGTCCACCTGGGACTCGGCCGCGCCGATGAACGCGTGGCGATCCGAAAGCGCCTCCTCCAACTGCGCCTGGTCCAGCGGCAGGCGCTCGTCGGTGGCCAAGCGCTCCACCAGGTTCTGCTCCGCGCCGCGCTCGCGCATGTCCAACGCCATGGCCACCGCGTTTTCCTTGATCACCTCGTGCGCCGTCTCGCGGCCGACGCCCGCACGAACGCTTGCCATAAGGATGCGCGTGGTGGCCAGGAAAGGCAGGTAGCGGTCCAGTTCGCGGTTGATCATGGCCGGGAATGCGCCGAACTCTTCGAGGACGGTGAGCATGGTCTCCAGCTGGCCGTCGATGGCGAAGAACGCGTCCGGCAGCGCCACGCGGCGCACCACGGAGCAGAACACGTCGCCCTCGTTCCACTGCTGGCCGGACAAATCCGCCACCATGGTGAGGTAGCCGCGCAGGATCACCTGGAAGCCGCCGACGCGCTCGCAGGAGCGCGCGTTCATCTTGTGTGGCATGGCCGACGAGCCGACCTGGCCTTCCTTGAAGCCCTCGGTGACGGTCTCGTTGCCGGCCATGAGCCTAATCGTGGTCGCCAGCGAGGACGGGCCCGCGCCCAGCTGCACCAGCGAGGACACGACGTCGAAGTCGAGGGAGCGCGGGTAGACCTGCCCCACCGAATCAAAGACGCGGTCAAAGCCGAGGCCGTCCGCGATACCCTGCTCGAGGCGGGCCAGCTTCTCTTCGTCGCCGTCCATGAGGTCGAGCATGTCTTGCGCGGTGCCCATCGGGCCCTTGATGCCGCGCAGCGGATACCGTTCCAGCAGCTCCTCGATGCGCTCGACCGCCACGAGGATCTCGTCGGCGGCGGAGGCGAAGCGCTTGCCCAGGGTGGTCGCCTGCGCCGCCACGTTGTGGGAGCGGCCGGCCATGACCAGGGACTTGTACTCGCCGGCGCGGTTGCCCACGGCCTTCAGCAGCGCGATCGCCTTGTCGCGGGTGAGCTCGAGGGCGCGGCGCACCTGCAGTTGCTCCACGTTCTCAGTCAGGTCGCGCGAGGTCATGCCCTTGTGGATTTCTTCGTGCCCCGCCAGCGCGTTGAACTCCTCGATGCGCGCCTTCACGTCGTGGCGGGTAATTTTTTCGCGCTCAGCGATGGACTCCAGGTCCACCTGGTCGATGACTTTCTCGTAGTCCTCGATCGCGCCCGGTTCCACGGAGACACCGAGCTCCTGCTGCGCCTTCAGCACGGCGATCCAGAGCTGCCGCTCCAGGATGATCTTGTGTTCCGGGGCCCACAGGGTGGCCATCTCCGGGGAGGCGTAGCGGTTACTCAGGACATTCGCGTTATTCGGCTTCACGGCCTTCATCATAGGGAGATCGCTCCTTCGATCGCGGGGCGGGCGATGTCCTTGCGGTAAAACGACCCGGGAAGTTCGATGCCCGAAATGACCTCGTACGCCTCAGCCACGGCTTCCTCGAGCGTCGCGCCCAGCCCGACGACGCCGAGCACGCGGCCGCCGGAGGCAACATACTCGCCGTCCTCCAACGCGGTGCCGGCGTGCAGCACCTTTGTCGGATCGTCTAGCGCCTCGCCGGTAATCACACCTCCAGTCTTGGCGGCCTGCGGGTAGCCCTCGGCGGCCAGCACCACCATGGCGGCGAACCCGTCGCGCCACTGCAATTCCCCGACCTCGTCCAGGCGGCCCTCCGCGACGGCGAGCAGCACGTCCGCCAGCGGGGTCTCCAAAAGCGAGAGCACCGCCTGGGTCTCCGGGTCGCCGAAGCGGGCGTTGAACTCCACCACGGCCGGGCCGTCCGGCCCCCAAGCGGCGCCGACGTACAAAAGGCCCTGGTACGGGGTCCCGCGGCGCACCATCTCTTCCGCCACGGGGCGCGCAATCTCATCCACGATGGTCGCGACCCCGTCCTCCGGCAACCACGGCAGCGGCGCGTAGGCGCCCATGCCACCGGTGTTGGGGCCTTCGTCGTTGTCGTAGGCGCGCTTGTGGTCCTGCGCCGGCAGCAGCGGCACCACCGTCTCGCCGTCCACCAGGCAGAACAGCGAAACCTCGGGGCCTTCCAGGAAGGACTCGAACAGTACCGGGTTGCCAGCCCCGAGCACCGCCTCCGCGTGGGCCTTCGCCGCGGCGCGGTCCTCGGTGACCACCACGCCCTTGCCGCCTGCCAGGCCGTCGTCTTTGACCACGTAGCGCGGGCCGTACTCGTCGAGCGCGGTCTCGACGTCTTCAAGCTTCTCGACGCGGGTCGCCGACGCGGTGGGCACCCCCGCCGCCGCCATCACGTCCTTGGCAAAGGCCTTGGACCCCTCGAGCTGCGCTGCGGCCTTCGTCGGGCCGAACACCGGCACGCCGGCTTCGACGAGCGCGTCGGCCGCACCCGCCACCAGGGGCACCTCCGGGCCGATCACCACAAGCTCCGCGTCAATCTCGCGGGCCAGGTCCACGATGGCCTGGGGCGAGGCGACGTCGACGGCGCGTACCGTCGCTAAGCGGGTCATGCCCGCGTTGCCCGGTGCGACCGTGAGATCGTGGCCTTGCATTGCGTTGAGTAGGGCGTGTTCGCGGCCGCCCGAGCCGATGACAAGGATGCGCATGCACCCCAATTTACCGGTAGCGTCGATAAGTATGAGCACCGTATTCAGCAAGATCATCGCAGGCGACATCCCGGGCCGGATCGTGTACCAGGACGACACCGTCGCCGCCTTCCTCACCATCGAGCCGGTCGCCTACGGCCACACGCTGGTCGTGCCGGTCGAGGAGATTGACAAGTGGACCGACATGCCGGCGGACCTGTGGGCGCACATGAACGAGGTCGCCCAAAACATTGGCGCGGTCATCGTGGAGAAGTTCAACGCGGAGCGCGCCGGCTACCTCATCGCCGGCTTCGAGGTGCCGCACGCCCACATCCACGTCTTCCCCGCCAACGACATGTCGGGCTACTCGCTGTCTACCGCGATGCGTCACGACGAGACCGACGCAGCGAAGATGGACGCCGCCGCGGACACCATCCGAGAAGCCCTTAAAGCGCAGGAAGCGAAATAGTAAACGTCGAGCCCTCGCCCGGCGCAGTGACCACCTTCACGGTGCCGTCGTGCGCCTCGATGAGGGACTTGGTGATGGCCAGGCCCAGCCCGGAGCCGCCGGTGGCGCGGTTGCGGGAACTGTCGGCGCGGTAGAAGCGCTCGAAGATGTGCTCCGCGTCCTTGGCCTCCATGCCGCAGCCGTTGTCGGCGACGTCGATGACGACGCGGTCGAGGTTCTTGCGGATGGTCACGGTGACCTCCGCGTCCGGGCCCGCGTGCTTGTAGGCGTTGGTGATCAGGTTCACCAGCACCTGGTGCAGCCGGTCCGGGTCGCCGTTGACCTGCGCGATCTCCGGGGTGTCCGTGATGACCTCCACGGAGCGGTCCGGGAACGCGGCGTCGACGGTGCTCTTTGCGGAAAGCACCCACTCCAGCACGTCCATCGGCTTCTTCTCTAGGCGTGCTCCCTCGGCGCGGGTCAGCGCCAGCAGGTCTTCCACCAGCAGCTGCATGCGTGCGGACTCTTCGTCAATCTTGCCCAGCACCATGTCCGGGTCGTTCGCCATGCCTTTCCGGTACAGCTCGGTGTACCCGCGCACGCTTGTCAGTGGGGTGCGCAGCTCGTGGGACGCGTCGCCGACGAAACGGCGCATCTGTTCCTCTTGGGTGCGGGCGGTCTCCAGCGAGTCCTGCAGCTTGGACACCATGGTGTTCATGGCGTAGGACAAACTGCCCACTTCCGTCTCGCGCGGCCACGCGGGCACGCGGCTGTCCGTCTCGCCGTTGGCAATCGCCAGCGCCGTGTTTTCCACGATCTTCAGCGGCGCCAGGGCGCGGGCCACCATGTAGTTCGCGGCCACGCCGATGCCGAACAGCGCCAGCACGCCCACGCCGGCTTCCACCCAGGCGAGCGCGCGTAGCATCTTCGCCTCGGTCTCCAGCGACTTGGCCACGTACTGCACCGTGCCGTCGGACTGCTGGTGCGCCATCGCCCGCCACTTCACGCCTTGGCCCTTGTCGCCCGCGGACGGGATGGTGGTGGGGTGGTCGAGGCGCTCCACCTTCGAGTAGTCCGGCGGGTTCAACGATCCCCTGCGCGGCACCAACTGGTCGTGGCCGGGGTACAAGGTTGCCTGGTTGAACTCGCTGGGCAGGCTCAGGATATTGAACTGCCAGGCGGGGGTTTGCTGCGCCCACGTTGCCATGCCCTCGCGCAGTTGGTCGTCTGCGCGGTCGAACAGGAAGTGGCGCATGACAAAGTAGATCAGCACCGAACTGAGCGCGATGCCGATCGTGGCTGCCGCCATCACCACCGACACAAGCTGTCGCTTGAGCGGCTTTTTCGACGGCGCCGTCAACACCGAATACGGCATGGCACTACTGGCGCGGAGTGCGCAGCACGTAGCCGACGCCGCGGACGGTGTGGATGAGCTGCACGTCGCCGGTGTCCACCTTGCGGCGCAGATACGAGATGTAGGACTCGACCACGTTGCCGTCGCCGCCGAAGTCGTAGTGCCACACGTTGTCCAGGATCTTCGCCTTGGACACCACAACCTCGGCGTTGAGCATGAGGTAGCGCAGCAGGTTGAACTCGGTGGGCGACAGTTCCACGATCTCGCCGGCCTTGGTCACCTCGTGGGTGTCGTCGTTGAGCGTCAGGTCCGCGTAGCGCAGGGTGGTGTCTTCGTTGGAGTCTTCGCTGACGTTGCCGCGGCGCAGGATCACGCGCAGGCGGGTGATCACCTCTTCGAGAGAGAACGGCTTGGTCACGTAGTCGTCCGCGCCGATGGTCAGGCCGTGGATGCGGTCTTCCACCGCGTCCTTGGCGGTGAGGAAGAGCACCGGCGCGTCCAAGCCTTCGGCGCGCAGCTTGCTCAGCAGCTCGAAGCCGTCCATCTCCGGCATCATCACGTCGAGGATGTAGGCATCCGGTTTCCAGGAATGCGCGAGTTCGATGGCTGCGGCACCGGAGTTTGCGGTCTCCACCTCGAACCCTTGGAACTTCAGGGAAACAGTTAACAGCTCCACGATGTTCGGTTCGTCGTCTACGACGAGCACCTTCAGGTTCTGCGAGTTGTCTGCCATGTCAATCACTTTCCGTTTCGTCGCAATTTCTGCGTTGCTAACAAGATAGAGCGATTAAACCGCACAAGTCTGCACGTTTCCTGTACGTCCACTGAATGGCTCTCGCGGACTTGCCCCGAAATGGCTCCCCACAACAAGCCCCACAAAAAGAATTGGAGCTGGAGACGGGACTTGAACCCGCAACCTACGGTTTACAAGACCGTTGCGCTACCAATTGCGCCACTCCAGCAGTGCAGCAAAATCTTACACACGCCCCGCACCTGCGACACAACTGCCCAACCGATAGTGTGAGCGTGTGGCAGAAGGTAACTCATTGTGGGAGAGGATCTCCGGCTCGCGGCAGCGCGTGGCAACGATTGACGAAGCCCGCACGTCCCCGCCGCCGTCCGTCCTCGCACCCATTAACTTGGCAGATCCCGCCGAGGTCGCGGCGGTGATGAACATCGCTGCGCGCATCGGGGAGATCCTCATCGCGAACGCGACGACCTCCGCGGATGCGGCGAAGCAGATCCACACGGTGTGTTCCTCCTACGGCCTGCACTACGTGCATGTTTCGATCACGGTGAACACGATCACGCTCAACACGATCATCGGCGTGGATCAGCGCACCCCGGTGAATGTGTTCCGCGTGGTCACGATGATCAGCGAGAACTACCACAAGCTGCAGGAAGTCGACCGCCTGATCCGCTCGATCCGATCCGGCGCGACACCGCCGGAAATGGCGGAGCGGATCCTCAACGACATCGACACCTCCCCGATCCCCCACCGCAACACCCGCAACCTCGCTGGCTGGACGGTGATGGGTTTCTTCGTGGCCATGCTGCTGGGCGGGGACCTGCTGATGATGACGGTCGGTGGCCTAACGGCCTTCCTCATCATGGGCTTCAACAAGCTGCTCTCGCGCGGCGGCCTGCCCGCGTTTTTCCATAACGTCATCGGCGGTTTCCTCGCCACGGTCCCGGCCGCAATCACCTACGACTTCTCGGCGTCGATCGGACACACAATTGTGCCCAGCCAGCTCATCGCGACGGGCATCATCGTGCTACTCGCGGGTCTGACGCTTGTGCAATCGCTTCTCGACGGCGTCACCGGCTCGCCCTTAAACGCCTCCGCCCGCTTCTTCTCGGCCATGCTGAACACCGGCGGCATCGTGGCTGGCGTGGCCAGCGGCGTGGCGGTCTCGGAAATGGTGGGCATGCCGCTGCCGCCGATCGAGCTTCTACCCGGCAGCGCCGCGTACTCGAACGCCCTGCTCACCGTGGTCGGCGGCGGGATGGCCGCGGCGGCGTTTGCGGTGTGCTGTTTCGCGGAGCGTGCCGCGATCATCCTGTCGTTTGTCACCGCCGCGCTCGGCTCCGCCTGCTACTACATCCTGCTCACTCCGTTGGGCTTGGGCAGGCTGTCGGCCACCGCGGCATGTGCGATCGTGGTGGGTCTCGTCGGCGGCCTGATTTCCCGCCGGTTCTTGATCAACCCGGTGATCACGGCCGTGGCGGGTGTGACGCCGTTCCTGCCCGGCTCGTGGATCTACCGCGGCATGTACGCGTTGATGAACGAACAGATGCTGCTGGGCATGATGAACTTGTTCACCGCCATCGGCACCTGCATGGCTTTGGCCGCGGGTGTGGTGTTCGGTGAGTGGGTCGCCCGCCGCATCCGCCGGCCGCAGCTGTATGTGCCGTACCAAGCGTTCAAACGCGCTGGCCGCTTCACGTTCGAGCAGCTGCTCAGGGTGCGGCGACGCAGATAAGTTCATCGCGTAGGATGAAAACCCTTGACGCCTGATGCTAGGAGGAGACCGTAGTGCCACCCAAGATCACTGATTCGCGCCCTACCGCCGAGGCGATGCACGCTGTTGAGGAGCAGACGGCTTCGGGTGCCCGTCGGATCGTGGCAACCTACGCCGAAGATTTCCTGGACGGCGTAACGCTGATGTCCATGCTGGGGGTTGCCCCGAAGGGCTTCGTGTACAAGCGGTACGTCGAGGAGCTCGAGCAGGAGGCCGAGGAGGAGGCACCGAAGAAGGCCACCAAGAAGAAGGCAACCAAAAAGAAGGCCACCAAGAAAAAGTCGACCAAGAAGGCCACCAAGAAGAAGGCGACGAAGAAGAAGGCCACCAAGAAGTCGACGAAGAAGACTGCCAAGAAGGCCTAAATGGGGGACAACGAGTTCGTCGTAGTGGCGAACCGCCTGCCGGTGGACAAAGTGGGAGACCACTACGAGGTCTCTCCGGGCGGCCTTGTCGCTGCCCTCGCCCCGGTGTTGCGCGCCCGCGAGGGCTGCTGGGTGGGGTGGCCCGGCAACATCGGCGAAACGCTCGAGCCGTTCGAGTTCGGCGGCATTTCCCTCTTGCCGGTCGCACTCGACCAGGACGATTTCGAGGGCTTCTACGAGGGCTTTTCCAACTCTGCGCTGTGGCCGCTTTACCACGACCTGATTGTCCAGCCGGAGTACAACCAGGCCTGGTGGGACAGCTACGTCGAGGTCAACCGCAAGTTCGCGGAGGCGACCGCTAAGGCCGCCGCCGAAGATGCCACGGTGTGGGTGCAGGACTACCAGCTCCAGCTCGTCCCGGGGATGCTCAAGGCACTCCGCCCCGACGTGACCATCGGGTTTTTCCTGCACATCCCCTTCCCCGCCCCGGCGTTGTTCCAGCAGTTGCCGTGGCGCGACGAGATCCTCGAGGGGTTGAAGGGCTGCGACCTGATCGGTTTCCAGCGCCACACTGACGAGGACAACTTCCGCCTGCTCACCGACGACATCCGCACCGGCACTTTCCCTATCTCCATCGATTCGGGGGAGATCGCGACCGCCACAAACGAGCAGGTCGAGACGCTGCGAAACGCCGTCGGCAACCCGAAGCACCTCCTTCTTGGCGTGGACCGCCTGGATTACACGAAGGGCATCCTGCAGCGCCTGCTGGCCATCGAGTCGCTGCTGGAGGAAGACAAGCTCTCCGACATCGCTTTTATCCAGATCGCGACCCCGTCGCGCGAGCGCATCGAGCACTACCGCACGACCCGCAAGCAGGTCGAGGAGGCCATCGGGCGTATCAACGGCCGCTTCGGCGAGGTGGGCCGGCCGGTCGTGCACTACGTGCACCGCAGCGTGCCGAAGGAGCACCTGGGCACCTTTTATGCCGCCGCGGACATCATGCTGGTCACCCCGTTCAAGGACGGCATGAATCTGGTGGCTAAGGAGTATGTGGCGGCCCACCCGGACGCGGACGGGGCGCTGGTGCTCTCCGAGTTCGCGGGTGCCGCCGTGGAGCTCGACCAGGCGTATCTGTGCAACCCGTTCGACCTGGAGTCCATCAAGGAGGCGATCCTCGAGGCCTGCGACCCGGACCCGGCGCGCATGCGCCACATGCACGATTGGGTGATGGAGCACGATGTGGCCGCGTGGGCGAAATCGTTCTTGGAGGAGCTGTGAAACGCGCCCTCGCACTCATAACACTTTTTGCCCTGGCCGCCTGCGCGCCCGCCCCCACGTGGCAGCTCGTCTCGCTGCGCACCAGCGAGGACCAGCCCGCCACTGAGACCTCCGTGGCGCGTGTGCGTATCGACGACCAAAGGTTCACCGGCACCACCGGCTGCTCTGACGTGTCCGGCTCGTTCGAGGGCGAAGACACCATCACGTTGGAAGACATCACGCTCAGCGACCCGGGCGATTGCTCCGGCTGGGCCCGCCACACCCACGACCAGCTCGCTCATCTCCTCACCGAAAACACGTCCTTCCAGGTCTCCCACCCCGCCGACTTCGAGATGATCCTGGTAGCAGAATCCGGCGAAACGATAAGGCTGATGCGATGAGGCTCCTTGTTTGCCTGGATTTCGACGGCACCCTCGCAGAGCTGGACCCGGACCCGTACGCGGTGCGCATGCACCCAGATGCAGAGGCCGCCATCCGCCGCCTCGCAGCCATCCGCGACACCGAGGTGGCCATCCTCTCCGGCCGCCACATTGCGGGCATCAAGCAGGTCCTTCCGGCGGACCTCCCAGTAACAATCATCGGCTCCCACGGCGCGGAGCCGGGGCCGCAACTTGGACAAGAGGACCAAAATTACCTCGACCACATCGAAAACCAGCTAAACGCCCTCGCCACCGACGGCGCCTACGTGGAGGTCAAGCCGTACCAGCGCGTCCTCCACGTGGCGAAGGTACAAAACCCAACCGCAGCCAAAGCCATCCTCGCCGCAGCGAACGCCATCGACACCCACGGCCGCCCGAAGACGCAGGGCCATAACGTGGTGGAGTTTTCCGCGGTGGAGATCACCAAGGGCACCTGGCTCAATGCCTACAAGCAGGCCTTCGACAGGACGATTTTCGCCGGCGACGACGACACCGACGAACACGCCATGGCGGTCCTCGATGACACCGACCTCGGCATCAAGGTCGGCACAAAACCGTCGCAGGCCACCCGCCGGGTACCCGGTGTCGACGCCATGGCACAATTGCTCACCCAACTCGCCGACGAAAGGGAAGCATGGAGCGCCACGCGCTAGTCCACCAGGGCCACGAGCGCCGCTGGATCGAGATCGAAGGCACGACCAACACCCTCCTGCTGGTCTTGCACGGCTCGCTGCAATCCGGCAACGTGCTGCGCAACTTCACCGACCGCACCTTCGAGGGCCTCGGCCCCACCGTGGTCTACCCGGACGGCATCAAGCACCACTTCAACGACCTGCGCGCGGGCTTCAACGAGGACGCGCGCCGCATGCGCATCGACGACGTCGGCTTCCTCACAAAGGTCGTCGAGCGCTACAACGCCGACACCGTCATCGGCTGCGGGTTCTCCAACGGCGGGCAAATGATCATGCGCCTGCTTTTCGACGCCCCAGGCCTGCTCACCGGCGCCGCCACCTTCGGCGCGTCGATGCCCACCGAAGACAACACCCTGACCACCGCCGACAACTACCAGCCGACGCAACTCCTGGCCGTGCAGGGAACAAAAGACAAGCTCGTGCCTTACGACGGCGGTATGGCCGGCATCGGCGGCAACAACCGGGGAGAAACCCGCTCCGCCACAAACTCCGCCGAGTTCTTTGCGGAACTGAACGGGTGCGTCGGCCACGAGACGTCGATAAGCGAGAAGCTCCGCGTCGACGATTGGGCCGGCGAGCACCCGGTCCGCCTCGTCTCCCTCGAAGGCGCTGGGCACATGGTGCCAGTAGACAAGGACCTCGACCCGCGCCTGGGCCACAACCCGAAGTCCCCTACCGGCGGGGAGCTTATCCGCGAGTTCTTCTTTGCCTAGCGAACTCGCTTAGCACCACGCCCGCCGCGACGGAGGCGTTGAGGGATTCCACCCAGTCCTCCATGGGCACGGACATGATCACGTCGCAGTTCTCGCGCACCAGGCGCGAAATCCCCTTGCCTTCGGAGCCGACGACGATGACCACGTTGTCGGTGGCCTGGTCGAAGGTGTCCAGGGTGTGCTCGCCGCCCGCGTCGAGGCCGACGACGGTGTAGCCGTTGTCCTGGAACTGCTTGACGGTGCGGGTCACGTTGGTCACGCGCGCCACGGGCAGGCGCGCCGCGGTGCCTGCGGAGGTCCTCCACGCCACGCCGGTGACCTGCGCCGAGCGGCGCTCCGGGATGATCACGCCATTGCCCCCAAAGGCCGCGGTCGAGCGGATCACCGCGCCAAGGTTGCGCGGATCCGTGATGTTGTCCAGCACCACGAACATGCCGGGTCCGTCCACGGACTCGAGCAGATCGTCAAAGTCCGCGTACTTGTACGGCTGGATCTTCAGGCCGATGCCCTGGTGCATGCCGTTGCCGGTCATCGCGTCGAGCTGCTGGCGCGGCACCTCGTGCACCGGGATCCCTTTGGAGTTGGCCATCCCGACCGCCTCGCTCAGCCGCTCGTCGTGGCCGGTGCCAGCGACCACGTACAGCGCCTCCGCCGGCACCTTCGCCTTCAGGCACTCCACCACCGGGTTGCGGCCGACCACCATGTCGGCGACTTCCCTATCGTGGCGTCCCTGCGCGCGGCGCTGGCGGTCGAGCTTGCGCTTGTGGGCGGCGTGGTAGACGCGGTCCTCCGCCTTCGGGGTCGCACCCTTGCCGCGCAGCCCGCGGCGGCGCTGTCCGCCGGAGCCCTTCGTGGGGCCCTTCTTGTTCTTCTTCTGCTTGTCGGGCCGCTCGTACGGTTTCGCCATGATCTACTCCTTCACCTGCCACTGCGGCCCGTCGGCCGTGTCGGTCACCTCGATGCCGGCCGCGGCCAGCCTGTCGCGCACCTCGTCGGCAGTCGCCCAGTCCTTCTCCGCGCGGGCGACCGCGCGCCGCTCCAGCTCGGCGCGGACCAGCACGTCGAGCGCGTTGCTATTGCTTGTCGACGACGGCCACGCCCCCGGATCCACACCCAACACCGCCGCCATCGCACGTACCTGGGCTGCGATAGGAGCGGGATCGGAAGCCTTGTTGCCCTCGCGCACCATGTTGTGGATCTCGGCGAGCGCCTTGGGCACGGAGAAGTCGTCGTTGAGCGCCTCGGCGAACCCGTCGGTCCAGGTCGTGGGCTCGGGCATGCCGGCGCGTTTGACGAATTCCTCAATGCGCCGGTAGCCAGCCGCCGCCTCCTGCAGCGCCTCCGGCGAGTACTCGAGCACGCTGCGGTAGTGGGCCGAACCCAGGTAGTAGCGCAGCTCCACCGGGCGTACCTGCTCGAGCATCGCGTCGATGGACAGCACGTTGCCCAAGCTCTTCGACATCTTCTCGCCCGCCATGGTCACCCAGTGGTTGTGCATCCAGAAGCGCGCAAACCCATCGCCGGCCGCATGCGATTGCGCCTGCTCGTTTTCGTGGTGCGGGAACTGCAGGTCCAGCCCGCCGCCGTGGATGTCGAATTCGGAGCCGAGGTACCAGGTGGACATCGCGGAGCACTCGAGGTGCCAGCCGGGGCGGCCCGGGCCCCACGGGGTGGGCCAGCTCGGCTCGCCCGGTTTGGCGGCCTTCCACAGGGCGAAGTCCGGGTCGTCGCCCGTCATGTCCTCCAGCTTGTTGCCGGAGATCGAGCCGTAGTCTCCGCCGGCTTTCACCCAGGCGTTCACGTCGAAGTAGACGGAGCCTTCGCGGGTGTAGGCGAAGCCTGCGTCGATAAGCCGCTGCATGTAGTCGACCATCTGGGTGACGTGCCCGGTCGCGCGCGGCTCCACGGACGGCGGTAGCACCCCGAGGGTGTCGTACGCGCGGGTGAACTCGCGCTCGTACGTGGAGACCCACTCCCACCAGGGGCGGTTGTGCTCGCGCGCCTTGGTCAGGATTTTGTCGTCGATGTCCGTGACGTTGCGCGCGAACGCGACATCGTAGTCGTTGGCCAAAAACCAGCGGCGGACGATGTCGAACGCGACACCCGAGCGCAGGTGCCCGATGTGCGGTTTGGCCTGCGGGGTGGCGCCGCACAGGTAAATCGAGACGTGGCCGGGCCTAATCGGCTCGAAGTCGCGCAGTGTGCGGGTCTTGGTGTCGAAAATGCGTTGTTTCACAACACCGCAGTCTACAGAGACGACTCGTCCACCTTGAGCTCCGAGTAGCGCGCCTCCGGAACGCTGAACTCGTACGGCTTACCCACCGGCTCCCAGACCTGGTCCGCGCTGCACTTCACGTCCTGCGCGTCGCCGTCGAGCATGGTGAAGCCCCACACCAGCCGTCCCTGCTTTCCGGCATCGAGGGTGTACGGGCCGACCACCTGGTTCAGCGACCAGGTGGCCTGGTGCACGTAGTTCCAGCCGTACGCGCGGGAGACGTTCTTCACCAGGTCACCCTTCGGTGTGAAGGTGCCGGAAACCTCCAGGGTCTGCACACGCTTCTGCTTCACGGTCTGCTCCACCGGCACCGGTCCTTCGGTGTCGTTGCCCACGCTCGCGGCGTCGGTCTGCTTGAACCAGCGGCGGGTCGCGTCGACGTAGGTGTCGGTGAGACCCGGGGTGGCGCAATGGCTGCCCGGGGCGAGGTCCTCGTTCCAGCGCTGCGGGAGCTCGAAATCGTAGGACTGCGCGTTGGCGGGGGCAGCAAACAGCAGCATTGCCGCCAGCGCAGGGATCACCCGTTTCATTTACGCACCCCAGTCGATGTTGTCGCGGGTGCTCACGCGGACGTGACGCTCCTTCGGCATCGTCGCGGTGAACGTGTTGCCGGCAGCTTCCCAGGTGCCGTTTGCACCGCACACGGTCTCCTGGCCCTTGAAGTCGGAGACGATCCAGCCGGCCTGCAGCACGGCGGTCTTGCCCGGGGCGATGTTGTACGGGCCGACCTTCTCGCCGACCTCGTAGGACTGCTCGTTCGTGTAGCTGGTGGAGAAGGTGAACTGGATCAGCTTGGCCACGTCGAAGCTCAGGCCCGCGGTGACGTTCCACGTCTTGGTCTTGGTCTCGGTGATCGAGCGGGTCACGGGCAGCGGCTCGTCGTTGTAGTTGGCCACGGTCCAGGTGCCTGCGGAACCGTCGAAGTAGCTGCGGACGATCTCCACGGTCTGGCCGCGGTCGCCCGGGTTGGCGCACTTGTCGCCGATGGTGGTCGGGTTCGTCTCGTCGTAGGTGCGCTGCGGCAGGGCGTTGGCGGCCGGGGCGAGAGCGATAACAGCGGCGGTGGTGAGCAGAGCAATGGTGCGTTTCATGGTTATTCCTTAGAGGTAGGTTTGGGTGGGTACGGGGAGGTTGCGGTACTCGTCCGGGGTGACGTCGATGACCTGCTTGGTTCCGTCCTTGCTGGTCACGGTGGCTTCCGCCCAGAAACCGGACGGCGCCGCCGACTGCGGGTGCGTCACCACGCGGGAGTACTTGCCGTCGCGGCCGGCGGAGATTTCGCTGTAGTTGATGCGCGTCATCGTGGTGCCGTACTCGACGCGGACGCGGTCGCCCGGCTTCAGGTCGATGGGTTTCAGCGGGGTGTTCACCGGCATGTAGGCGCGCTTGACCGCCCCGACGGAGCTGAGCCAGCCTTCCGGCAGCCTGCCATCCTCGCCCATCCAGTTGAGGTACTGGTTGTTCTCCGCGCCGACGACGTAATCCGTCACGGGGCGGAAGGTGTAGTCACCCTTGGACCAGTTGAGGAAGTCCTGCGAGTACCCCGGCTTGCGGAAGGTCGGCGCGACCGCCTCGATGTCGTGCGGGTACCAGGACTTGTCGCCCTCGCGTGCGGGCTCGTTCAGCTGCGGCCACTCTTCGTCGCGGCGGAAGCTCGCATCAGGCTTCACGACGGCGTCCCGTTCCCCCGCCACCTTCTCCAAGCTCGGACCAGAGGTGGCGGTGTACGTGTCGCCGGCAGGCTTCGAGTTCGCGCCCTCAGCACGGGCGGGGATCTCCATGGCCAGGTTGGACACGGAGCCGTCCGCCTTGATGATGTACGCGAACGCGTAGCGCTCCGCCGGGCCGGTGCCACGGATGACGTTCGCGCCCGGGCCGTTGCGCAGCACGCCGTTGTCGCAGGTGACGAACATGGAGATGAAGTCCTTCTCCAGCACGCCGTAATCCACGCGGAACGACTCACCCGGGCCGAGCTCGATCGGACCGAAGGTCTCGCCCTCGATCCAGCCGTTGGACTCCTTCAGGCCGATGTCGGCCTTCGCGGTGGTGTCCCAGCCGCTGGGCAGGGCCGCCTTCGAGTTGGCCTCGATCTTGCGGTTCGTGCCCGTCTCCACCGTCGCCGTGTAGGGCACGGTCTGGTCGGTGCGGTTGGTGAACTGGAGAGTGCCGTCCGCGAGGTAGCGGCGGGCGGTCTCGCCGTAGCGCCACTCGGGCGTGACACCGGCGCTGCACTCCGTGTCCAGGTTCTCAATGGGGTACCCCTGCGGCATCGCCGGGACCGCCGCCGCGATGGGGGCGTGGGCCACCGCGACCGTTCCAAGCACCGCAGCGAGCGCTGTACGTATTTTTCGCATGCGGTCACGATAAGCCGAAAACTCTCTGAACGGAAGCTAAAACCGCAGGTAGGGAACTTTAGTTACGAAATAGGGAACTTTCGTTCCACCAACGCCGTCGCAATGGCCGCGCGGCCCTCCCCGCTGCCGGTGAACCCCATGTGGTCCGTAGTCGTCGCCGAGACGGACACCGGGGCGCCGAGGGCCTCCGAGAGCACCCGTTCCGCCTCCTCGCGCACCGGCGACATCTTCGGGGTCTGGCCGATCAGTTGGGCGGAGACGTTGACGACGCTGTGGCCGTGGGCGTCGAGAAGCTCTTTGAGCTCCTGCAGAAGCTGGATACCTTTCACCCCGTCGTACTCCGGGCGGCCGACACCGACGAAGGAGCCCAGGTCGCCCAGGCCGGAGGCAGACAACACGGCGTCGACGATGACGTGGCTGACCACGTCGCCGTCCGAGTGACCCTCGCAGCCGTCCTGGCCTTCGTGGAGGATGCCGGCGATCCAGCATTCTTTCCCGGGTTGGATCTGGTGGGCGTCGAACGCCGTGCCTACTCGAAGATTTGTCATAGGTACGACGCTACTTCAGGGTCCGGCGGATAGTCGCGGATGGCGTAGTACTCGTGCATCTCCGCGCACTCCACTTCTCTCCAGTGCCATTCCAGCGCGGCGAGGATATCCAAAGGGTCCTCCGGTTGCTTTTTCGGCGGGTACTCGAATGTCATGCCGAACCGGTCCTCCAGGGCGTGGATGGTGGCCATGCATGCGTCGTAGTCGAGGTCGTTTTCGTACTTCTCCACCGCGGAGTGACACCGGTTGTAGAACTCGGCGCGGTCCTTGCGTTTCTGGCGGCGTTTCTCCAGCGTCGTCTTCCATCTCGGGTTCGTCGGCTGCAGGTAGTCGGTGATGAACCCTTCCGGCGCCGAGACCTGGAAGGTGCCGTCCGCGTGCAGCCACACAATTTCGCCGGTGACAGGGTCTGGCACGTAGTACACGCGACGATCGGTTTTGATGTTGTGGTGGTGTGCACACAGGCTGAACAGGTTGGACACGGTGGTCTTGCCGCCCTCGTCGTACGGGATGCGGTGGTCCAGCTGGCAGTTTTCGGCCTTCACGTTGCAGCCGGGCCAGAGGCAGACCCCGTCGCGGGCCTGCACCAGCGCGCGGATGGCGGCGGTGGGCACGTATGCCTCGGTTTCGGCGTGCTCGGCTTCGTCCAGGTCCACGATGTGGGGCGGGTTGTCCTCCAGCATCTGCTCCACCGCGGCGGTGCCGTCGGCGTCCGTCCAGCCGAAGTTGGGAATGTAGTAGGAGCTGCCCGGCGTTTTCGAGGTGAACATGTAGAGCACGACCTTGGGCGTCGCGCGAATGTCACCGGTGAGGATGGCCTTGATCGCGTCGTCCCGCGAGAGCTTGTGCTCGCGCGCCACTTGTTCGGTGTAGCGCTCCATCAGGCCGACCGTGGCGGGATCGCCCTCGACGTTCAGCCCCGCGTCGCCGTCGTCCTGTCCGTAGAAGTGGCTCCGGCACGTACCGAACGGCATGTCTTTTTCTTTCTTCCGCTCCTTGATCTTCTTTTGGTTCGGCGCGAGGTCGGAATCGATGCGCTGGATCCGCTCGCGCAGGCGGCGACGCAGCGAGCTTGGCGACGGCAACTCCGCCCCCACCCGCTTCGGCGTGAACACCTTGACCAGGTACTCATCCATGTCCGCGAGAATGTCTGGCGTGGCCAGGTCGTTGAGGCGGTTTAGCGTGGACTCGATGGCCGACAACCTCCGAACATCCAACCTGCGGGTCTCCTCCTGCAGCGCACACAGCTTCGGCAGATCCGCCAGCACCGAATACCCGAGAATCCCGGATTCAGCCCAACTTTGGCTCTCCCCTACTGCCATCGCGATCGAATAGGCCTCCAGTTCGAAGTCCTCCACTTCCACCAACGGTTTGGCGTACCGGTGGAAGATTGCAAACTCCGCTTCCCGCATCGCCTGGCCTGCAGCTGCGACCGGACAACCTTCCTTCTCTGTGACAAATGTTCCGCTCATGTCTCACCCTCCTTCCCGAAACTACTATCGAACATAGTTCCGACCCACAACACATGTCAAGGGTTTTTCAAAACTTTTTTCGGCAATTTTTTCGAACGTCCGAAAATGCGAAAATCCCCCACGCGTACCTATAGCAAACGACCCCGACACGGGCCTTAGGCTGCGCCGACCACGCTTTCCGCGAGCTTCAGATCCAGCGGGGTGGTGATTTTGAACGCCATGGGATCCCCCTCCACGGTCGCGACCGGCACCCCGAACCACTCCATCAACGAGGCGTCGTCGGTGGCGACAAACGCAGGCGTTTCGGCGAGGTACTTCTCGTTCGCCTCACGCAGCATCCGCAGGTCAAAGCCCTGCGGCGTCTGGGCGGCGCGCAACGCGGACCGGTCCAGGGTTGCTTCGATAGTCTGTCCCGACACCCGCTTCACCGTGTCCGCAACCGGCACCACCGGCACGACGGCGGGGGCGCCACCCAGCACCGCGTCGACCACGCGCGAGACCATCGCGGCGGGGGTTAACGCGCGGGCGGCGTCGTGGACGACCACGCAGGCGTCGTCAAGCGTAATTGCTTTGAGCGCAGCGAAGATGGAGTCCGCGCGCTCCGCGCCCCCGTGCACGAATTGGACCGTATAGTCCGCGAGAAGTTCGCGGGCGCGCGCTTCCATCGACGGGCTGACTACCACGACGACATGGTCGACTACCTCGGACATCGTGGCCACGGAGCGCTCGAGCAGCGTGCGGCCGCCGAGCTCCACGTACGCCTTGGGCACCTCGGCGCCCAACCGGGTTCCCTGGCCGGCGGCGGCGACGACCGCCACTGTTTCGCGGCGCAATTTACTTGTCGTCGTCCTCGTCGTCGAAGGAGAGGTCGTCCAGATCCACCTCGTCATCGTCGTCGACCTGGCCCGGATCCTCGGAAATACCGGCCTTGACCTGCGCGTCGATGATGGCCTGGATCTGCTTTTCCATCTCCTCGACCTTCTTCTCGTCCACCGGCTCCGCCAGCGCGAGCTCGCCGACAAGAATCTGCCGCGCCTTGCCCAGCATGCGCTTCTCACCTGCGGAAAGGCCCTTACCCTGGTCGCGGCGCCAGAGGTCGCGGACCACCTCGGCCACCTTATTGATGTCACCGGACGCGAGGCGCTCCTGGTTGGCCTTGTAACGGCGGGACCAGTTGCCCGCCTCCTCCACATCGGTCTCGCGCAGCACGGAGAACACCTTCTGCAGGCCTTCCTCGTTGACCACGTCGCGCACACCGACGAGCTCGGAGTTCTTCACCGGAACGCGCACTTCAAGGTCCGAGTGGAGAATCTGCAGCACCAGGTAATCGAGCGTCTCCCCGCGCATCTCGCGCTGCTCGATGTCGGCGATGCGGGCCGCTCCGTGGTGCGGGTACACGACCACTTCTCCGACCTTGAATTCCATTGCGGCTCCTTGCGTCGTTAGGCGAAGTTCAGACCCCAACACCCTACCACCGAGCATTTTGCTTATCGACGACCAAAGGTCGGCTCGCCCAATAGGGGGAGCAAGTGGGAAAACTTACTGTGCAGACGCTAGAGTAAGGCGGAGAAAACCCTCGAATGAGTTTGATGATGGAGGACACCCCCGTGAAGTCCCTGAAGCGCGTCGCTGCCGCCGCCGTCGCTGGCTGCGCAACCCTGGCCCTCGTCGGCTGCTCCGCCGGCCAGATCACCCAGACCTCGAACCAGGTTGCGGCCGTTGACGGCGCAAGCGCCTCCACCGAGGACGGCTCCGTCTCCGTGCAGGACGTGACCGTGGTGCTCGCTGAGGACGGCCAGGCCGCACTGAAGTTCACCGCCACCAACCAGGACACCTCCATGAAGGACCACACCTTGAAGTCCGTGGAAGTTGACCGCAAGCCGGCGACCGTTTCCAGCACCTCCGCAATCGCCTACAACTGCGCGCTGGTCGCGGATTCCAAGGACGGCCTGGAGCGCATGCCGCAGGACAAGAACGACAACTGCATCGAGTACACCGCCACCTCCCTGGTGAACGAGGGCTTCGCCTACGGCGGTAACGTCCCGGTCACCTTCAAGTTCGACACCGGCTCGGTGGACGTGGATGCGACCGTGTCCGCACCGACGTTGGCTTCCGGCCAGGTGGACCGCGAGGTTTAGTTCCTCTTTTAGAATTTGCCGCTGGTTTGACCAGCGGTTTTTTCGTGTTCGAACGCCGTGTCGGGGCCGTGTTATACGGTGTGGCGCATGGCAAAGAAACCCCGTGTTATCCACACCTGCACCGAGTGCGGCTACTCCTCCCCGAAGTGGCTCGGCCGCTGCCCTGAGTGCGGGTCCTGGGGCACGCTCCAAGAGGAGGCGCCGGTTGCGTCGGGCCCGGTGAAGACGTCCTCGCTGACGCCGTCCGCCCCCGCAAGCCCGATCACGAAGGTCGAGGCCGCGGCGACGAAGACGGTGAAGTCCGGCATCCTGGAGCTGGACCGCGTGCTCGGCTCCGGCGTGGTGCCCGGCTCTGTCGTTCTGATGGCTGGCGAGCCCGGCGTGGGCAAGTCCACCCTGCTGCTGGAAGTGGCGTCGCGCTGGGCGAAGCAGGGACGCAAGGCGCTCTACGTCACGGCGGAGGAGTCTGCGGGCCAAGTCCGCGCCCGCGCCGAGCGCACAGAGGCACTGGTGGACACGCTGTACCTGGCCGCCGAGTCCAACCTGGACGTGGTGTTCGGGCACGTGGAACAGCTCAAGCCCTCGCTGCTGATTGTGGATTCGGTACAGACCATGCACGCCGCCGGCGTCGAAGGCGTGGCCGGCGGCGTGGCGCAGTCCCGCGCGGTCACCGCGGCGCTGACCACGCTGGCCAAGACCACCAATATCCCGGTGCTGCTGGTGGGGCACGTGACCAAGGACGGCAACGTCGCCGGCCCGCGCGTGCTGGAGCACCTGGTGGACGTGGTGTTGAACTTTGAGGGGGACAGGCAGTCGTCGCTAAGAATGCTCCGGGGCATTAAGAACCGCTTCGGCGCGACTGATGAGGTCGGCTGCTTCGAGCAGACCTCCGGCGGTATCCGGGAGGTGCCGGACCCGTCGGGGCTGTTCCTGTCGCACCGTGGACAAACGCCGGACGGTTCCGCTGTGACGGTGGCGATGGACGGCGTGCGCCCCATCCTCGCCGAGGTGCAGGCACTGACCGTGGACCCGGTGAACAAGAGCCCGCGGCGCGTGGTCACCGGCCTGGATTTCAACCGGGTGCCCATGGTGTTGGCGGTGCTGCAAGCGCGCTGCGGGGAGCGCACGAACGACAAGGACGCGTACGTGGCCACCGTCGGCGGGGTAAAGATCACGGAGACGGCCACGGACCTCGCCGTCGCGCTTGCCACGTGGTCGAGCCTGCACGAGAAGCCGCTGCCTGCGAAAACCGTGGTTGTGGGCGAGGTGGGGCTGGCGGGCGAGATCAGGCGCGTGCCCAACCTCGGACGGCGCCTCCAAGAAGCGGCGCGCATGGGCTACACCGGCGCGATCGTGCCCGCGGGAGAGGAGCTGTCTATCGACGGCCTGACGGTCCGCCCCGTCTCCACCCTCGCGGAGGCGCTGTCCTTGCTACAGTAGGCGCCATGAAATCGGGGGAAATTCAGCGGGCTATTCACGTGCTCCGCGAACACACGGCAGATCCACACCACGTAGTTGCAGTCATCGAGACGGCGACGTTTCTGTTGCGGGGAGGGCTGCACGACCAGGCATTGGGCCTGGTCTCCGGCACCGAGCCGTTCATCGAGCATCCGGCGGAGGCGATGGGCGCGCTCGGGGAGTTCTTCGCGGCCGCGTTGGACGCTGGGCTGGGTGAGCGTCCGCTCGTGCGGTTCACCTCCCCGCGCTGGCCGGGCACGGACCCGCAGGTGGCGTCGCTGGCGGAGGCGTTCGGGGGGACGAGCAGGCGCGTGGATGGGTATTGCCTCGACCTGGCGGATTTCGCGGACACGGTGGTGTTTTCGTTGACGGCTCCAGTCGGGGCGCACCTGCCGGAGCCGGACCAGCTGGTGGAGCAGGTGATGGTGCTGCAGGACCTGGATCTGAGCACGGAGCAGGCCCGCAAGATCTTCGACGCCGCCGGCGCGGTGGCGTTCCACTTGTCGCTGGACTACGTGGTGGTGTTCCAGCTCGCCCTGCTTGCGGACGAAGCGCGGCGACCCCTGGACACCCTGGCGTTTCTGAACGCGCTGTCGCAGCTGCCGGAGCGCATGTGCCCCGGCATGGAAGAAGTAGATCTCGCACTGGTGAAGGCCGCGAACTACATGGACTTGGGCGCGATGCGCGACGCCGCGGCCTGCCTGCTGCTGGACACGGCCGGCAAAGAGCCTGACACCGCCCTGCGCCGGTATTCGCTGGTGATGCGCAGGCTTTTGAGCACCGACGAGTTCGACGCGGCGCTGTACCTAGTCTCCCCTACCCAGGACATTGTGGACGCTGGGCACGGTTCGCCGTGGTGGCGTCTGGAAGGGGCGTCGGCGGTGGCGCAGTGGGTCGCCTCCGCGGCCGATCCCGGGTTCGGGCAGCTCTGGCCGTCGGCGCGCGCTCGTCTTGAGCGCGCGTTTTCCGAGTACGTGGACAGCGGCGCGTCGGAAGGCTTGGGCGCGCAGTACGTCGGCAACGTGGTCACCGCGCTGCAGAAAACGCAGCGGGCGGAGGAAGCGGTGGACCTGTCGTCGTGGGCGCTGCCGGTCGCGGCGAAAACAAATAACCCGAAAGAGACCCTGTTTACGCTCTGCGACAATGCAGTGTCCCTGTTTTGCTGCGGGTGCTTCGAGGAATCCGCGATGGTGTTTGAGTCCGTGCACCAGCGGGCGCGCGAAGCCTGCGATGCCGAGGCGATGGGGTGGGCCGTTAACTACCTGCGCGACTTCGGGGTGTTCTCGGGATCGCCCGCGTATTCGCAGGCGCTCCAGCGGCTTAGGTGATGTTGAAGGGGCTGGCGTCGGAAGCGTTGTCCCCGATCACGCCGTGCAGGAAGTAGGAGCCGGCCTTCACTTCCGGGCGATTGTCGCACTGCCCCGGCTGCGATGCAGTGGCGGACCAGCGGGCCTCCCAACGGCGCTTCTCGCCCGGCGCGAACTCGACGTTTCCTGCGGCGACCGGCGGGTAACAGTCGGTGTCAGACCAGATGCGGTCGTTGGTGGCCATGTCGTAGACCTCGAAGCGCAGCAGGTCGTCGTCCAGGTTGATTACGCAGTCGGTGTCGGTGGGGTTTTCCACCTCCATGTAGAACACCGGCTGGACCCCAACCGCATACGAGGGCTGGTTGCTGGACGCGTGGATTTGCAGGTCAGCCAGTTCGCAGCTGCCCTTCTTCACCGGAGCGGCGGCGGTCTCCTCGCTCGGCTCGGTGGGTTCGGTGGGCGCCTCCGAAGATGACGGAGTCGTGCTCTCCTCAGAAAGCTGCACCGTCGGCTCGGTGGCCAGGGTGGTGGACGGGGCTTCCGCCACGGTTTCGGGGGTGGTTTCCGTCTCGTCCGTCTTTCCGCTGCGGGCGAACGCGGACAGGCCCCACACCAAAAGCGCCACAACCACCAGCAGGATGACGAGTGCCGCCACGCGGCGGCGCATGTAAATCTCTGGAGGCAGTGGGCGCTGGTTCGACATGCCTATAACTTAATCGCCGAAGTTTTCGTAGGTGGTCTCGACACGGCCGTCGGACAGGCGGTAACGCGCACCGACCACACCGACCGTCTTGTGCTCCAGCCCGGAAATGACGGCCGGGATGCGCGCCACCAGGTGCTCTGCGCCGTTGCGGGCGTGCGCCTGCTCCACCTGTTCGCCGCGGGTTTTCGCCTCCGCCACGGCCGGCGAAATCTTCTCCACGAACACGCGCGTCAGCCCCGGAGGGATGTCACCGGACTCGAGCGCGGACACCGCGGCGCCCACAGCGCCGCACTTCTCGTGGGCGAGGAAGAGCACCAGGTCCACCCCGAGGCCGTCCACTGCGTACTCGACGGACGCCGACACTGCGGAGTCCACGCAGCCACCGGCGGTGCGGATGACAAAGATGTCGCCGAAGCCGGCGTCGAAAAGCAGCTCAATCGGCACGCGCGAATCGGAGCAGCCCACCACGCACACTGCCGGGTTCTGGCCGGAGGTGAGCTGCTGGCGGGTTGCGGGGTCGCGGCGCGGGTCCGCGGTGTTGCCGGTGGCGAAGCGTTCGTTGCCGGCTTGAAGCAGCTCCCACACCTCGCGGGGTGTGGTGGCGGCCTGGAGATCGGTTACGTCAGTCATGACCACTATTGTTGCACGCATTGTGACGAAACTGCGCCCAAACAAGATCATCGACTGGTACCGAGCCAACGCCCGCGAGCTGCCGTGGCGAAACTCGTCAACGTCCGCTTGGGGCGTGCTGCTCAGTGAGGTGATGAGCCACCAAACTCAGGTCGAGCGGGTCGCCCCCATCTGGCAGGAATGGATGGAACGATGGCCCACCCCGGCGGCGTTCGCGCAGGCTGGCACGGACGAGATCCTGCGGGCCTGGGGCAGCCTGGGATACCCGCGCCGGGCGCTGCGCCTGAAGGAATGTGCGCAGGTCATCGTGGATGAGCATGGCGGGGAGGTGCCGGAGGACGTCGATAAGCTGCTGGCTCTCCCCGGCATCGGCGACTACACCGCGCGGGCGGTGGCGTGCTTCGCGTTCGGGAAAAACGTGCCGGTTGTGGACACGAACGTGCGGCGCGTGGTCGCTCGGGTGGAGCGCGGCGAGGCGCTCGGGGCGCCCGGCAAGAAGGAGATCGAACAAGTGGCGGCGCTGCTACCTGCGGAAAACGGCCCCGAGTTTTCGGTGGGTCTGATGGAGCTCGGCGCGCTCGTGTGCACCGCGCGGGCGCCGAAATGCGAAAAGTGCCCGGTGAGTTCTGAGTGCGCGTGGCTCGCAGCCGGCAAGCCTGAGGCCGAGGTGAAGAAGCGAACTCAGAAGTTTGTTGGCACCGACCGCCAAGTGCGCGGCAAGATCATGCGGCTGTTGCGCGAGTCTGAAAGCCCCGTTGAGCAAAAGCTTATCGACGCCCTCTGGCACGACCCCGCACAGCTTTCCCGCGCACTATTTTCCCTGCTCGAAGACGGTCTGGCCGAGCAGGACGAGAAGGGCTACTTCCACCTGCCGCGGTAGTGCAGCCCACCGGGTAGCTTCACGTACACGCCGCCGCGGGAGTTGAAGGTGACCGGCCCGATCTTTTTCGACGCGGACACGCCGGAATTGGAGTAGTTGAGCCAGCTGCCGTCGCTGATCTTTTGGCGCTTGCGGTACTGAATTCCCATGGAGGGGAGCTTACACTGCTTCCCATGCGTAAACGGTGGTGTCTTTTTGCTGTCCCGCTCCTGATTTGCCCCTCGGCACACGCTGAGGATTTGAGCGCGGAATCGTTGTCGTCCCTGTCGTCGGTTGGCTCGTCGACTTTCGAGGTCATCGGCGACGCGTCGTCGCTGTCTTCCATCCCGGAGCTGTCCTCGCATGCGCTGGGCGGCGCGGCGGGTGACGCTGCCGGCGAGCTCGACGCGAAGAAGCGGGTGCCGGGCACCAACGGCAAGCGCATCCGCTACACCTCCGTCAACGAGCGCGGCGAGAAAGTGCCGGTCACCGGCGCGTTGTACGACCGTCCGTTTGCGAAGGGCCTGGTTGTTCTCGCTCCGGGAACGCGCGGCCTGGGCGACCAGTGCGCGCCGTCGGCGGGGTCGTCGATGCTGTCCTCGCTCGGCCTCGACGGCACGGTGAACATCAACTACGAGGCACCGATGGTGCAAATGCTTCTCGACGACGGCTACCGCGTGGTCGTCACCGACTACATGGGCCTGGGTACCGACGGTCTGCACACCTACCTCAACCGAGTCGACCAGGGCCGGGCGGTGATTGACGCCGCCCGGGCAGTATCCAAACGTGGCGAGAAGGTGGCGTTCTGGGGCTACTCACAGGGCGGCGGCGCGGCTGCGGCGGCCGCGGAGCTCGTCGGCGACTACGCCCCGGAGCTCAACGTGGTCGGCACTTTTTCCGGCGCTCCCCCGGCCGACCCGTTGGCCGTGCTGCAGCAGGCGTCCGCGTCGATGCTCACCGCCGTGGCGGGCTTCGCCGCCGCCAGCTACTCGGAGACCTACCCCGAGTTCCGCGACGCCATCCAGGAGTACCTCACCGACGACGGCAGGGCCTGGATGGATGATCTGAAAACGTCGTGCGTGGTGGATGCGTCGATGCGCGCCCCGAAGATCACCGGCGACATCTTCGTCGACGGCAAGACCTTCGCCGACATCGCGGAGGAAGACGAGCGCATCGGCAAATACCTCGAACACAACAAGCTGGGCAAGGTGAAGCCGAACGCGCCGATCATGGTGCTGACCAACCCGGACGACGACCTCGTCCCGGAGCCGCAGGCCACCCAGTTGGCCGAGGACTACTGCGCGATCGGCGCCGATGTGGAGTACCGCCGCGTGGTGGTGCCGGGCTCGCCGACGCAGCCCTTGTCGTCCGGCCGCCGCGAGCTCACCCCGCGCGCGCCGGGTTCCGGCCACGCGCTGCCGCTGGTGCTGCAGACGGGCAACGTCTCGGACTGGCTTTCCGACCGCTTCAAGGGCAAGCCCTTGAAACAGGTGTGCCCCTCCGACCACCCCGAGTATGAGGTAGTGGAGGGGCTCAACGCCGTGGAGATCACTGCGATCGTTGTCGCAGTCCTCGGCGCCCTGGGCTTGTGGGCTTACACCGGCTCGGGGCCGTTGCCCTCGTTGCCTTCGCTACCGTCCTTGCCGTCACTGCCCTTCTGATCGTCGCGCTCATCCGGGAACTCTGAGGCCTCGGACTCCGGCTGGGTGCGCTCCGGCTCGATGTCGCGGACTTCGTCCTCCGGCTCCACGTCGAAGGCCTCGGCCGGCAGCGGGCGCGGACGCGGGGTGAAGGTGAACTTCGCGTCCGGCGCAGCCTTGCCGCGCTCCTTGCGCGCAGCCTCGACGTCGCCGTCCCAGCCTTCGACGTCCACGGTGATGATCTCGCCGGCGCCGATTTCGCCGAACAGGATCTTCTCCGACAGGATGTCCTCGATCTCGCGCTGAATCGTGCGGCGCAGCGGGCGGGCGCCCAGCACTGGGTCGAAGCCGCGGACCGCGAGCAGGTTCTTCGCGTTCTCGGTCAGCTCGATGCCCATGTCCTGCGCGGCGAGGTTCTTGTCCACGCGGCCGATGAGCAGGTCCACCATCTTGACAATCTCGTCCTGGCTGAGCTGCTTGAACACCACGATCTCGTCGATGCGGTTCAAGAACTCGGGGCGGAAGTGCTTCTTCAGCTCGTCGTGGACCTTGCCCTTCATGCGCTCGTACTGCGCATCGGAATCCGCGGCGGTGTCGCCGGTGAAGCCCAGGCCGACCGGCTTGGAGATGTCGGACGTGCCCAGGTTCGAGGTGAAGATCAGCACCGTGTTCTTGAAGTCCACGTTGCGGCCCTGGCCGTCGGTGACGTGGCCTTCTTCGAGCACCTGGAGAAGCGTGTTGTAGATCTCCTTGTGCGCCTTCTCGATCTCGTCGAAAAGCACCACGCTAAACGGCTTGCGGCGCACCTTCTCGGTGAGCTGGCCGCCCTCTTCGTAGCCGACGTATCCCGGAGGGGCGCCGAAGAGTCGCGAGGCGGTGAAGCGGTCGTGGAACTCGCCCATGTCCACCTGGATCAGGGAGTCGTCGTCGCCGAAGAGGAACTCGGCGAGCGCCTTGGACAGCTCCGTCTTACCCACACCGGACGGGCCGGCGAAGATGAAGGAGCCGGACGGACGGTTCGGGTCCTTCAGGCCGGCGCGGGTGCGGCGGATGGAGCGGGAGACGGCCTTGACTGCCTCGTCCTGGCCGATGATGCGCTTGTGCAGCTCGTCTTCCATGTGGAGGAGACGGCTGGACTCGCTTTCGGTGAGCTTGAACACCGGGATGCCGGTCCAGTTGGCCAGCACGTCCGCGATCTGGTCCTCGCCGACCTCGGCGATTTCCTCCAAATCGTCGGAGCGCCACTTCTTCTCCTTGGCTGAGCGCTCCTCCCCCAGCTTGCGCTCGGTGTCGCGCAGGCCGGCGGCCTTTTCAAAGTCCTGGGCGTCGATCGCCGCTTCCTTCTCCTTGCGCACCTCGGAGATGCGGTCGTCCACCTCACGCAGGTCCTCCGGTGCGGTCATGCGCTTGATGCGCATGCGGGCACCGGCCTCGTCGAGCAGGTCGACGGCCTTGTCCGGCAGGAAACGGTCGTTGATGTAGCGGTCCGACAGCGTCGCAGCCGCCTTGAGCGCGTCGTCGGTGTAGGACACGCGGTGGTGCGCCTCGTAGCGGTCGCGCAGGCCCTTGAGGATCTGCACGGTGTCCTCCACGGACGGCTCGTCAACCTGCACCGGCTGGAAGCGGCGCTCGAGGGCGGCGTCCTTCTCGATGTGCTTGCGGTACTCGTCCAGCGTGGTCGCGCCGATGGTCTGGAGCTCGCCGCGCGCCAGCTTCGGCTTCAAAAGCGACGCCGCATCGATGGCGCCTTCGGCGGCACCTGCGCCGACGAGGGTGTGGATCTCGTCGATGAACAGGATGATGTCGCCGCGCTGGTTGATCTCCTTGAGCACCTTCTTCAGGCGCTCCTCAAAGTCGCCGCGGTAGCGGGAACCGGCCACCAGGGAGCCCAGGTCCAGGGAGTAGACCTGCTTGTCCTTCAGCGTCTCCGGGACCTTGCCGTTGGCGATGTCCAGGGCGAGGCCCTCCACCACGGCGGTCTTGCCCACGCCGGGCTCACCGATGAGCACCGGGTTGTTCTTGGTGCGGCGCGACAGCACCTGCATGACGCGCTCGATTTCCTTGTCGCGGCCGACAACTGGGTCGAGCTTGCCTTCCTTCGCGGCCGCGGTGAGGTTGCGGCCGAACTGGTCCAGCACCAGCGAGTTGGAGCGCTCGCCGCCCTGCGGGCCGCCGCCAGTGCGCGGGCCTGCGCCCGCACCTGCGAAGCCCGGCTGGCCCTGCTGCGGGGACTCCGGGTTCTGGCCCTCGCCGCCCTCGTAGCCGGACAGCAGCTGGATAACCTGTTGGCGCACGCGCGGCAGATCCGCGCCAAGCTTGATCAGCACCTGTGCCGCCACGCCGTCGCCCTCACGGATGAGGCCGAGCAGCAGGAACTCGGTGCCGATGTACTTGTGGCCCATCTGCAGGCCCTCGCGCAGGGAAAGCTCCAGCACCTTCTTCGCGCGCGGGGTGAACGGGATGTGGCCGGTCACCGGCTGGGTGCCGTGGCCGATAATGTCGATGACCTCGCGGCGCACGTCGTCGAGGTTGATGCCCATGGACTCGAGCGCCTTCGCAGCGACGCCCTCGCCCTCCTTGATCAGGCCGAGCAGGATGTGCTCGGTGCCCATGTAATTGTGGTTGAGCTCGCGCGCCTCCTCCTGTGCAAGGACGATGACGCGACGGGCCCGGTCGGTAAACCGCTCGAACATGTGGCTGACCCCTTCTTTCCTAAATCAGTTGTCCACCACCATAACGCTGGGGTCCGACATCACTTCCCTGCTTTGTGCGTGCGTTCCCGCATGGACGTCGATAAGCGCAGGTGAGAGGCGATGTTCACCCTTAGCGAACAGGCCGAAAATACACGTCCTCGTGCGCCTTGCAGCCAGGGTTGAAAGGGTGCCCGCAGGAGGGGCAGGACGCGCCGTATTCGGCATACGTCATCATGCGCCCGCACGCGCCGCACATCACGGAGGGCAGTTGCCTATCGACGGGCACGAACCCGTGATCGGCCAACTCATCGTGGCACAGCGAACAGGCCCAGAATTTTTCGCATTCGCCGCACGTGTTGGCAACGACGTCGCGCTCGGAGTGCCAGTGAGCGCAACGCCCTTGCCCGTCGACGTCGATTCCGTGGATCAGAGCAGATCCTTCAGCACCGGATCCGCGAGGTTCAGCACGGCCTCGCGGGCGCCCGCGGCGGTGCGGGCGTCGACGGCGAAGTTGGCCATCTGGCGGCAAGTGTCGAAGTCGTGCAGGCGCAGTGCCGCGCGCACGGCGTTGACCTTGCCTGGGGCCATCGACAGGGACTTCACGCCGAGGCCCACCAGCACGAGAGCCATGAGCGGGTCGCCGCCTGCCTCGCCGCACACGCCGACCGGCTTGCCGGTGGCCTCGCCGCCGCGGCAGGTCTCGCGGATCATGGACAGCACCGCCGGCTGCCACGGGGAGAGCAGCTCCGCCAGCTCGCCCTGCATGCGGTCCGCGGCCATCGTGTACTGCGACAGGTCGTTGGTGCCGATGGAAGCGAAGTCCACCTCTTCCAGCACCTGGCCGGCGCGGATGGCGGCCGCCGGGGTTTCCACCATCACGCCGACCTTTTTCAGCCCGGCGCCGCGGGCGCGCTCGGCGAACCACTTGGCTTCCTCGGCGGTGGCGACCATCGGCGCCATGACCCACAGCTCGGAGTCGGGGACGTTGTGAGCTGCGTTCGCAAGCGCCTCCAGCTGCGTGGCAAGGAGGTCTTCGCGCGCCTGCGACAGGCGCAGGCCGCGGCGGCCCAGGGCGGGGTTTTCTTCTTCGCCGAGGTCCGCGAACGACAGCGGCTTGTCCGCGCCGGCGTCCAGGGTGCGCACCACAACGCGGCGGTTGCCGAACGCCTCGAGCACCTTCGTGTAGGTCTCGGTCTGTTCCTCCAGGCTGGGGGCGGCGTCGCGGTCCAGGAAGAGGAACTCGGAGCGGAACAGGCCGGAGCCCTCGAGGTCGTAGCCGGCTGCCTTCTCCGCGTCATCTGCGGTGCCGATGTTGGCCAGCAGCTTCACCTTGTAGCCGTCGCGGGTCGCACCCTCGCCGGAGGAACCGGCCAAGGCAGCCGCGCGGCGGCGGGAGCGTTCCTCGAGCTCGTCCACGTCGGATGCGTTCGGCGCGACGATCACTTCGCCGACGCCGCCGTCGAGGGCGACCAGCGGTGCGTCGACAGTCGCCTCCGCAATGCCTTTGACCTGCACGGCACACGGGATGCCCAGCTGCGCCGCCAGGATGGCGGTGTGGGACGTCGCACCGCCCGCCTCGGTGACGATGCCGAGCACCAGGTTCTTGTCCAGCGTCGCCGTCTCCGCCGGCGCGAGGTCGTGCGCGATCAGGATGGACGACTCAGTCAGGTCCGGGATTCCCGGCTCCGGCAGGCCGCGCAGGCGCGCGGTGGCGCGGTCGCGGATGTCGTAGAGGTCGGTGACGCGCTCGGCCATGTAGCCGCCGATTTTGCGCAGCTTGTTGGCGTAGAGCTCCACCGCGTCGTGGATCGCCTTCGTCGGGCCGGTGCCCTTCTTCAGCTCCTTGTCGATGCCGCGGATTAAGCCCTTGTCGGTTGCCAAGGAAGCCGTCGCATCCATCACGGCTTTCGCCGAGTCCGAGTTGGCGTGCTCGGCGCGTGCGGAAAGCGACGCCGCGACGTCGTGAAGCACAGCGCGAATGCGCTCGCTGTCGGCCTCCGGATCGGTGGAGGCGGGCTCGTGCTCGTCGATGCCCACTGCGGGCGTGACCACGGCGATAGGTCCGGACGCGGTGCCGGCCGAAACGCCGATGCCGTGCAGGACGGTGCGGTTAGACATTCGTGTTCACCTCAGTTGTGACCTCGAGAATAGGATCGCCGGCGACGACCGTGCCGTCCGCAACGTCACCCACGCCACCAAGCTTCTTCGAGTTCACCACTGTAGTGATTACCGTCGTGTCCACGCCGTGGCCGGCGATTGCGGCGAAGTCAACCTCCGCCAGCGGGTCGCCCGCGTTGACCATCTGCTTCTTCTCTGCCAGCGGGGTGAACCCCTCGCCGCCGAGCTTGACGGTGTCCACGCCGATGTGGACGAGCAGCTCCACACCATTATCGGTCTTGATGCCGTAGGCGTGGCCGGTCTTGGCCACGGAGATGACCTTGCCGGCCGCCGGGGCGACCACGGTGAGCTTGGCGTTTTCGGGGGTGATGCCGACGGCCTGGCCGAGGGCGCCGGAGGCAAACGCGGCGTCCGAAAGCGCTTCCATCGCGACAACCTCGCCCGCAACGGGCGCGAGCACAGTGGCATCCGCATCGCTTGCCGACGTCAGCTTCGCCGGGTCATTCGTGGCCGTGACCTCGTCCTCGACCAGCTCAGCCTCCTCAGCCTCGTCCGCATTGCGCGCGGCAGCGGCGCGGGCGAGCGCCTCCGCCTTCTCCTCCGGCGTGCGGTAGTCCGTGATGAGGATGACGAAGAAGGCGGTGAAAAAGGCCACCGCGATGGCGACCATGTAGACCCACTTCGGGTCGAACACGAACATGGTTGGCAGCGAAGTGAACACGAACGCGTTCGTCTTCACGCCCCCGAACGGGGTGCCCAGGATGGCAATGGTGAGGCCACCGGCGAAGCAGCCCACGAGCATGCGCGGGTAGATTTTCTTGTAACGCAGGTGGATGCCGTAGAGCGACGGCTCGGAGATGCCGCCGAGCAGGCCCGCGGCGAGCGCGGAACCGGAGGTCTGGCGCATGAGCGGGTCGTGGTCGCGGATGGACAGGGCAAGCACTGCGGCGGTGGCGCCGAAGCAGGCGAAGTTCCAGGCGCCCATCGGGCCCTGGATGAAGTCGTAGCCGAGGGTGTCGATGTTCACCAGCATCAGCGCGTTGAGCGGCCAGTGCAGGCCCAGCGGCACTAGGAACGGGTAGAGCATCGGAATCAGCAGGGCGAAGACGAACGGCGCGTTGCCGTTCATCCAGGCAAGGCCGGTGCCGATCCAAGCGCCGAGCAGGTAGCCGAACGGGCCGATAAGGAACGCGGTTACCGGGATCATGATCAGCATGGTCAAAAACGGCACGAAGACCATGTGCACCGCGGACGGGATGATCTTCTGCAGACCCTTATAAAGCAACGCCGCAACCGCGGCCATGATGAGCGGGACGAATACGTTGCCGTCGTAGCCGTTATGGATCATGGGCAGGCCGAAGACGTCGACAACATCGGTCGGCTCGCCGAAGAGCTCCACCACGCGCGCTTCGGGGTGGTCGGCCAGTTCCATGAAGTTCGGGGTGAACAGCGCCAGCATGATCGCGGCCGGCACCCACGGGTCGATGTCCAGCTTCTTGCCCGCGTTGTAGGCCACCGCCACCGGCAGGAAGAAGAACACGGAGTTCCACATGGCGTCCACGAACTGCCAGCCCGGGCTCTTCACTTCCGCGTGGAAGTTCACCAGTTCGAACGCGTCCAGCACCGCGGCGAACGCGATGATCAGCGACGCACCGAGCAGCACACCCAAAATGGGGCGGAAGGAGTCGGAGAGGTACTCGAAGAACGCGTCGAGCCACGGCACCTTGCCCTTGGCACGGTCGCGCTGCTGGGCTTTGAGGTCCTCGTTGGACACGTCGCGCCCGGCCAGCTCCGGCAGCTTGTTCATCGCGTTGTAAACGCTGGCCACGTCGCCGCCGACGATCACCTGGTAGTGGTTGCCGCCCTGCGGGACGGCACCCATGACCTTGGGGTTTGCCTCGAGGCGGTCTTTGTCGGCCAGGGAGACGTCGTTGAGCTCGAAGCGCAAACGTGTCGCGCAGTGCGTCATGGACGCGATATTTTCTGCCCCGCCGACGCCGGCGAGGATGTCGGCGGCCTGATCCTGCAGGCTCGCCTTGGTGGTTGCCATGCTGATGCTCCTTTCAACCACAAAGATTGATCGCATCAAACGTTAGTTGGTTATAACCACCGCACACAACTGCGGATAATTGTTACTTCAGCGGGATACCCCGGCTGTCTCTGTCATAGCCTTCCGCGCCGACAAGCACGAAGATGAATTCCACGAGCACCCACGTGCTCAAACCAAAGAACACGAGTTGCCCGAGAAACATCCACAGGAGCGGCACCGAAAGCAGGAGCAAGAACACCTTGCACGCGCCGCGGGCGTACTGCTTGAGGTAGAAATTGCCCGCCCCAAAGATTCCGAGGAAGAAAAACAGCAGCGCCGCGGTGGTCTTGCTCTTGTGCGGCTCGATGAGCGGTTTCCCACCCTGGTCTCCCGGGTAGTTGGGGTACGGGCTCACACTCACGGCGTATCCGCTTCTATGCTTCCGGCTTCACCATCGGGAAGAGGACCGTCTCGCGGATACCCAGGCCGGTCAGGGCCATCAGCAGGCGGTCCACGCCCATGCCGCAGCCGGCTGTCGGCGGCATGCCCTGCTCCATCGCGGCGAGGAAGTCCTCGTCAAGCTGCATCGCTTCGTCGTCGCCGGCGCTGGCCAGACGCGCCTGGTCCTCGAAGCGCTCGCGCTGGATCACTGGGTCCACCAGCTCGGAGTAGCCGGTGGCCAGCTCGAAGCCGCGCACGTAAAGGTCGAACTTCTCGGTCACGCCCTTTTGGCTTCGGTGGTCGCGAGTCAGCGGCGAGGTCTCCACCGGGAAGTTGACCACGAAGGTCGGCTCGTAGAGCTGGTCGGAGCACAGCTCCTCCCAGATCTCCTCCACCAGCTTGCCGTGCAGCCAGCCGGCGTTCTCCGGCACCTTCAGGCCGATGGTTTCCGCGATGCCCTTGAGGGTGTCCACGTCGGTGTCGATGGTCACTTCCGGCTGGCCCGGGAACTTGCGCTGCAGCGCCTCGTTCAGGCTCGGGTACATCTCCAGGACCTTCCACTCGCCGCCGAAGTCGTACTCCGTGCCGTCCGCAAGCGTGACCTTCTGGGAGCCGAAGACCTCCTCGGCGCAGAACTGCACAAGGCCCTTCATGGTGGCCGCGCCGTCCTTGTAGGTGCCCCACGCCTGGTAGGTCTCCAGCATGGTGAACTCCGGGGAGTGGGAGGAATCCACGCCCTCGTTGCGGAAGTTCCTGTTGATCTCGAAGACGCGCTCGATGCCGCCGACCACGGCCCTCTTGAGGTAGAGCTCGGGCGCGATGCGCAGGTACAGGTCGATGTCCAGCGCGTTGGAGCGGGTGACAAACGGACGTGCCGCGGCGCCGCCGTGCAGCGTCTGCAGCATCGGCGTCTCAATCTCCACGAAGTCCAGGCCCGTGAGGTACTTGCGCACCGCCGCGATGACCTTGATGCGGGTCATGGCGTTGGTGCGCGCGTCCTCGCGCATGATCAGGTCGGTGTAGCGGCGGCGCACCCGCTGCTCCTCGTTCATGTCCGCGAACGCCACCGGCAGCGGATTGAGCGCCTTGGACGCCATGTGCCAGGACTTCGCCATCACGGACAGCTCGCCGCGCTTGGAGGCGATGACGCGGCCGCGCACGGAGACGATGTCGCCCAGGTCGGTATCTGCCTTCCACTGCGCCAGCGCTTCTTCGCCGACCTCAGCCAGGGAGAGCATGACCTGCAGCTGGGTGCCGTCGCCTTCCTGCAGGGTGGCAAAGCACAGCTTGCCGGTGTTGCGCTGGAACATGATGCGGCCAGCGACGGCGACCTCGTCCTGGGTTTCCTCGCCGGGCTCCAGCGTGCCGTCGTACTTGGCGCGCAGGTCTTTCAGAGACGTCGTGCGATCGACTTCGACGGGGTAGGCGTCCCGCCCTTCGTCGATAAGCCTCTGCCTCTTCTCCCGGCGGATTTGCTGCTGCTCTGAAAAGTCCTGCGTAGTCACGGCGAATAATCGTAGCTTATTCGCACACCGGGAGGTCCAGTCGCTGGTTCTCCGCGTCGAAACCGTTGACGATGAACAGGTACTCCGGCTTGTCCTGCGGCGTCATCACGTACGCCGGCGGGTTCGCGTCCGGCAGCTCGTAGGAGTAAATCGTGCACTCGCCAGAGCCGAGCACCACGGCCTCGCTCGGGTCCGGCACCGCATCGTCGCGGTCGGACTCGGAGGCGTACTGCACGACGGAAACACCCAGCTCATCGTTGGCGCAGCGGATCTTGTCCACCTGGTCGGTGTCCAACGAGCCCGGCTCGCACGCAAGGTCCTTCCAGCCCTTCTGGCCCGAACGATCAGAAACAACCTTCGGGTAGTCCTGCGCGATCTGCGCCTCGGCGCCGGCCCACTCCTCGCCGCGGTGGGTGCTCCAGTACCACAGCGCCGCCAGCGCGATCAGCAGCAGCGCAAGGATGGCGATGATCCACGGCCACGGCGCCGTCTTCTTCTGCTTCGTCGGCACCGTGCGCACGTAGTTGCCGTCCGTGCCGTAAGCGTAGGGCTCCGGCGGCTTGCGGTAGCCGTCCTGCGGGCGCGGCGCCACGGACTGGTCCGGCGTTGCAATGTCCACGTGCTCCGCCGGGGCGGTCTCCAGCACGCCGGCGCAGGTGCGCGCCCCGGAACGCGGCGCGTCACCGGTCATCAACGCAACCACGTTGGCGAACTTTTCCACGTTGCCCTTCGCGGCCTCCTCGTCGTTGAGCGCCGGGTCGGTGCTCGGCCCCACAAGGGTGAGCTTGACCGGGGTGGTGGACCACTGCGGCTGCACCAGGAGGCGCTCCGGGGTAATGGAGCGCGAGACGAAACCGGACAGGCCCTTCAAGTCGTAGTCGTCGACCGCCTCGGCCACCGGCGCGAGCAGGTCGCGCACCTCCTGCGGGGTAAAGGTGGCGCCCTTCTGCGCGATCAGCTCCGACAGCGGGGTGCCGGTGGGCGCTTCGCGCAGGACGAACAGTTTGCCGTCCTCGGTGGTACCCACGCTGCGCGGCTGGAACGCGCCCGGGTGCGCCGCCAGCGCAAGGCGGGAGTTCAAGGTGTTGACTTCCTCGCCGATCGCGGAATCCACGGGGGCGTCGAAGACCTCTACTTCAACACCGTGGCCCGTGTCGTCGGCGGCGGTGTAGAGCGTGGACGTCTCGGTGCGCCCGGTTTGTTCAACCTGCTCCGGGGTGAAGGTGAACCCGAAGCGTTCTGCGAGCATTCCGGCGATGGTGGCGTTGGACATGCGCGAAAGTCTACCGGGTGTCATGCCTCAACGTGTTTGAAGCCAACCCCCAGCGGCAGACCCACGTTGTCCGTCAGGTGCACCCCGCCCAAATCCACCGCTCCGAGCAGCCGCGCGTCACCCTCTGCGGGAGCCTCGCGCATGGCTAAATCGCGCAGCTCAAGGTACGTCGGCGTGACGCCGGCGGCCTCCAGGACACCGCGGGCGGTTTCCAGGACTTTCGCTTTTCCGTGCTCCGCGGCGTGCGCCCCGGCGGTCAGTGCGGCCGAGAGCGCGAGAGCAGCTTCCCGCTTATCGACGGCGACAAGCGCGTTCCTGTTCGACAGCGCCAACCCGTCGGGCGTTCGCACCGTGGGCACGCTGTGGAGCTTGCACTCCATGCGCAGCCCGGACACCGCGTACTGGGTTGCCACCAGCACCTCGAAGTCCTTCTCCCCCAGCACCACGTCCGTGGCGTGGGTCGCGTTGATCGCGGCGAGGATCCGCGCGACTGCTGCTTGCGTGAGTTGCGGGTCCTCCAGCGGCTCCACGCCGGAGTCCACGCGCACCGACGTTGCCAGCTCACCGTGGAAGACCACGTCCACCTTCTCGCGGGCGAAGACCTCGGGGACTTCTTTGCCCGAGAACGTGACCGCCACGTAGGAGCCGAGCAGCGACTTCGCCGCGCGGATGAGCTCCACGTGCCCGCCGTGGATGTCCGTGCCCAGCGGCACCACAACCACCGACTTGCCAATCTTGCGGAATGCCCGGCCGTAGGTGGCCAAGAGCTTCTCGTCGGTGACCACCACTGCCTGGCCTGGTTCGAAAGCCATTTATCCTCCCTCGTATTTCTGAATCACCCATAGCTCGGTGTCGGTGTCCTGGTCCACCTCGCCGCGCCTGCGCGCAAGATCCACGAACAGGCGGCGCACGCCCGGATCCGGCAATGCGTGGACGAGCTGGTCCAGCTGCCGCGTGTCGTGGGCATGCCGTGGCGCCGGCGGGGCCTGAAGAAACTGCTGCGCCACCGCATCGAAGCCCGGCACTGCCTCGGCGAGAATCGCCTGTGCGTCGTCGCGGATGACGGCCTCCATCGCCCGCAGCTCCTGGGCGGCGGCGATCGCGGGGCGTGCGTCGTCGTTAATGCGCAAGCTCACCCCGCCGATCTCCGCGATGAGCAGCCCCACCACCGTTTCGCCGAGCTCGTCGGCGGCCGAGGTCACCCACACGTTGTCGAAGATGTTGTGGGCGCACATGGTAATCGCCTGGGCGGTCTCCACGTCGTCGAGCAGCTGCTGGCCCTCGTCCAGCGCGGTGTGCAGGAACATCTGCCGCGGGCGGGCGTGGTCGGCCAGAATTTCGCAGGCGGTGCGGATGTCGGCCGACGGGCCGTCGAGAAGCACAAGATCCACGTGCGCGACCGCACCGGGGTCTTGCTCGATGTCCAGCGCGCGCACCGTGTGGCCGGCGCGCTCGAAGCGCTCCGCGAGCGGCGAGACGCCGAACACCGCCCCCACCAGCAGGCGAGGCGGCATTTACTTCCCCTGGCGGGCGAGCAGCTCAGCCACGGAAACCGCGCCGTCTCCACGCTCATCGGCGCGGCGGCGGCCAGAACGGCGCTCAGGCTGCGGCTCTGGGGTCGGATCCGGGGTGGGTTCCGGGGTTGGTTCCGGCTTCGGCTCTGGGGTTTGCTCCGCCTTCGCCTTCTCCGCCTCCCGCTCGCTGATCAGGTCGGACAGCGGGTTGCGCGCCGGGCGGGCCGGCGGCTGGGTGCCGATGCGGCCCGCGATCGCGTCCGAGCTCGGCGCACCCGTCGGGCGGGAGGGGCGCACGCGGCTGATCACGACGGTGTCGTCCGTGGACGGGCTTTGCGCCGGCTGCGGCTTCGGCTCCGGGGCGGGTTCCGGAGTTGGCTCTGGTTCTGGCTCCTTCTTCGACTCCAACTCGCTGATGCGGCGGGCGCGAGCCTGCACGGCGGCGGGCTCGTACTCGAAGACTCGGCCGTTGAGCTCCTCCAGCTGAGCACGCAGCGCCTGGATCTGCTCCTGCAGCTCGCGCAGCGTCTTCACGTCCACGGACGGCGCGGTCTTGGCCTCCAGCTCTTCGCGGTGACGCTGCTCCTGCTCCTGGATGCGCTGCTCAGCGGCCGCAGCCTCGGTCGTGGCCGCGTCACGGTCCCGGCGCACCTTGGAGTTGATCAGGATCCCGGCTGCACCAGCCCACAGCGCGAAGATCAGCGCGATCTTCAGCGCGTTAGCGGAGTTGGTGAACAGCATGACCACGGTGCCGATGACAGCGACCACAAAAGGCACGATGACCCACAGGCTCGCGCGGTCTGGGGACGCATTCTGGGCACTCATGCCCAACACTCTAGCTAACGCCTTGGCCCTCGTTGGGTGGCGACACCTCGCAGTTTTTCTCCAGCCAGATTCCGGCCGCGCACAGGGCTAGTCCGCCCAGGGTGCCGGCGACCAGCGGTGGGACGTCGCCAGGCGCCGCCTCGAGCACGCCGAGTTTGGTCACCACGTAGCTCAGCGTGCCGCCGTACATGCCGCCGAACACCGCGCCGGCCCAGGCGCTCGCCTTGCCAAAGACCATGAAGTTCGCCGCCTGCATGGGGTTGAGCTGGCTGCGATCCAGCCCGACCTTGCCCTCCTTGCGGCGCTTGCGCACCACCAGCGCGAGCCAGGTGGCGATCACGGCCATCACCCACAGCGACAGCGGCACCACCATGCTCAAGGATTCCAGCAGGTTGTAGAACCTTCGCACCAAAATCACCGCTGCGGCGGCGAAGAACCCGGCGACCGCGATCAACCCCTCGTACGGCGTGCGCTTCATAGCTTCCGCACCCCCTGGTCCTCGAGGTTTTCGAGCAGCTCGCTTATCGACGCTCCGTTGAGCACCGCACCCGGATCCACCTCGAACCAGGGCTCGAGCACGAACTGGCGCAGGTGCGCCCGCGGGTGCGGCACGGTCAGCTCCGGGTTGTCAGAGGTGTAGCCCTCGACCCAGATGATGTCCACGTCCAACGTGCGCGGGCCCCACCGCTCCTCGCGGACCCGGTGCGCGCGCTGCTCCAGCTCCTGGCAGCGGGCTAGTAGTTGCTGCGGGGTGTCGTCCACATCCACCAGCAGGGACTGGTTGAGGAAGTCCGGCTGATTGGTGTTTCCCCATGGCGCGGTGGCGTAAATGGAGCTCGCGGCGAGAGTTTCGCCGGCGAACTCGTCGGCGACCGTCTGCAGGTGGGCGCGCGCGTCGCCAATGTTGGACCCGGAGGACAGCACGGCACGCATTGGCTACATCCGCTTCCGGGAGCGGCGGGCGACCACCGAGACGTCGTCCAACACGGCCGGAATCGGCGCGTGCGGCTTGTGCAGGGTGACCTCCACGGCGTGCAGCGCGTCGTAGCTGCGCATCGCGGTTTCGGCGATCTCCACCACCACCGTCTCAATCAGCTGGCGCGGGGTGCCGGTGGCGATCTTTAAAGCCGCGTCCGCCAGCTCGGCGTAGTTGACGGTTTGCGTGAGGTCGTCGTCGCGCGCCGCGCCGGCGAAATCCAGCCAGCAAGTGATGTCCAGCGAAAACGCCTGCCCGAACTCGGTTTCGTGCTCGAGCACGCCATGGTTGGCGTGGAACTTGAGGCCTTTCAGTTCGATCCGGTCAGCCATTTTTCCACCTTTCCGCCACGTCAACGGCGTCGCGCGAGACCGCCACCTCGTGCACCCGCACGCACCAGGCCCCGGCCTGGGCTGCAAGTGCGGTGACTGCTGCGGTGGCGGGGTCGGCGTCGATAGGCGAATGCTCCAGGCCGCGCTGTTGGCGGATTTCCATGAGGAAGCGCTTGCGCGACGCGCCGACGAGGATGGGGAACCCGCTGGCGATGAACTCCGGCAGCGAGTTCAGCAGCGCCCAGTTGTCCGCGGCCGTCTTGGCAAAACCGAGGCCCGGGTCCAGGGTGATCTGGCTTTCGTCCACGCCGGCAGCCGTCGCCTTGTCGACGAGCTCCGCCAGCACCTCGTGTACATCCCCCACCACGTCACCGCCGTGGTCCGCCGCGCCGGAGGCGTTGACGAATGCGTCCGCCCGCCAGTGCATCAGGCACACCGGGAGCTTCGTCTCAGCTATCACGCGGTACATATCAGCGTCGGCGAGGCCGCCGGAGACGTCGTTGATCAGGTCCACGCCCTCCTCGGCCGCTGCCAGGGCGGTGGCGGCGCGCATGGTGTCGACGGAGGTGCGGATCCCGTCGGCGTGCAGCGCGCGAATCACGGGGCGGATGCGCTGCGCCTCCACCTCGGCGGGGACGCGGGTGGCGCCGGGGCGGGTGGATTCCGCGCCGACGTCGATGATGTCCGCGCCCAAGCGCACCAGCTCGTGGGCGTGCGCGATGGCGTCGTCAGTGGCCAGCCACTTGCCGCCGTCCGAAAACGAATCCTCCGTGACATTGACAATGCCCATCACGCTCGTGCGCCCCGGCACGGTCAGATCGGCAACGGTAGTCATCTTCTATCCCCTAATCAGGCTCAGCACTTCCGCGCGCGAGGCCGCGTTGTTCTGGAAGCCGCCGCGCACCGCCGAGGTGGTGGTGGTCGCGCCCGGCTTGCGGATCCCGCGCATGGCCATGCACAGGTGCTCGCACTCGATGACCACGATAACCGCAGAAGCATTGAGCTTATCGACGATCGCGTCCGCAATCTGCGCCGTCAACCGCTCCTGCACCTGCGGGCGCTTCGCGTACATGTCCGCCACCCGCGCCAGCTTGGACAGGCCGGTGACCTTGCCCTCCGGGCCCGGGATGTAGCCGATGTGCGCTTCGCCGTAAAACGGCACCAGGTGGTGCTCGCACGTGGAGTAGATCGGGATGTCGCGCACCAGCACCAGCTCGCGGTGGTTCTCGGAGAACGACTTCTCCAGGTGCACCTTCGGGTCCTCGCGCAGGCCCGCGAAGACCTCCTCGTAGGCGCGCGCGACGCGGGCCGGGGTTTCCACCAGGCCCTCACGGTCCGGGTCCTCCCCGACCGCGATGAGCAGCTCGCGCACCGCGGCCTCAGCGCGCTCGCGGTCGAACTTCGGGTTAGTCATCGTCCCTCCTGTGCTTCGGCGCGCGCTCCCCGCGCGGCAGCTGCGTGGTCTCCGCATCCGGCGTCGTCTCCGGCTCCGGGCCGCGGGAGGCGTGGTCCGGGCGCTCGTTCTCCGGCAGGCGGAAGCCGATCTGCTCTGTGTTTTCCGCCGGGTAGTTGCGGGTGCCCGGGTGCTGCTGCGGCTGCTCCTGTTTCGGCGCAGGGGCGCCCTTGTACGTCCAGCCTTCCGGCGGCTTCGGGCCGCCGTACTGCGGCTCCTTGTGTTTCGGCTGCTGCCAGCGGGTGGAGCCCTTCTTCGGCGCCGGGTTCTGCTCCGCCTCGCGTTCCTTGCGGCGGCGCTCGCGGGTGGCCTTGGACGCCTCCAGGATGGAGAAGCGCTTCGGCGGCTCCTCGCCGCGCTCCTTGGCAAGCTCCACCGGGGTCTTCACCGGCTCGCGGTCCGCCTGGCGCCCGAAGCGGGCGTCGTGGGCGGGCAGGGCCGGGCGGGTCGGCTCGACGGTGTCGAAGATGGCCTCCAAATCGCCGCGGCGCAGCGTCTCCTTCTCCAGGAGCTTCGAGGCCAGGGTGTCCAGCTCGTCGCGGTAGCGCTCGAGGGTGGCGTAGGCGACCTTGTGCGCTTCGTCGAGAAGCAACTGCATCTCCTCGTCGATCTTCGCGGCAACCGCCGGCGAGTACTCGAGCGAGCCTCCGGAGCCGCGGCCGGAGAAGGGATCGCCCTGCTCCTGGCCGTACTTCACCGCGCCGAGCGCGGAGGTCATGCCGTACTCGGTGACCATCGCACGCGCGATCTTGGTCGCCTGCTCGATGTCGTTCGACGCGCCAGTGGTCGGCGCGCCGAAGACCAGCTCCTCGGCGGAGCGGCCGCCCATGGCAAAGACCATGCGGGCGAACAGCTCGTCGCGGGTGTACATGCCCTTGTCGTCCTCGTCGGCAGTCATGGCAAAGCCGCCGGTGCGGCCGCGGGCGAGGATAGTCACCTTGTACACGCGCTCAATGTCTTTCAGCGCCCAGGCGGCCAGGGTGTGTCCGCCCTCGTGGTAGGCGGTGACCTTCTTCTCGTGCTCGGAAATGACCTTGCTGGAGCGGCGCGGGCCGCCGATGACGCGGTCCGTCGCCTCCTCCAGCGCGTCCGCGGTAATGACGTTGCCGCCGATGCGGGCGGTCAGCAGCGCGGCTTCGTTGAGCACGTTGGCCAGATCGGCGCCGGACATGCCGGCGGTGCGCTTGGCCAGGGCATCGAGCGAGACGTCGTCTGCAAGCGGCTTGTTCTTGGCGTGCACCTTGAGAATCTGCGCGCGGCCGGCCAGGTCCGGGTTGGTCACCGGGATCTGGCGGTCGAAGCGGCCGGGGCGCAGCAGCGCCGGGTCCAGGATGTCCGGGCGGTTCGTCGCCGCGATGAGGATGACGCCCTCGCGGCCGGAGAAGCCGTCCATCTCCACCAGCAGCTGGTTCAGGGTCTGCTCGCGCTCGTCGTGGCCGCCGCCCATGCCGGAGCCACGTTGGCGGCCCACCGCGTCGATCTCGTCGACGAAGATGATGCACGGGCTGTTCTCGCGCGCCTGCTTGAACAGGTCGCGCACGCGGGAGGCGCCCACGCCGACGAACATTTCCACGAAGTCGGAGCCGGAGATGGTGTAAAACGGCACGCCAGCCTCGCCGGCGACGGCACGGGCGAGCAGCGTTTTACCGGTGCCGGGCGGGCCGTAGAGCAGCACGCCGCGCGGGATCTTCGCGCCGAGTTCCTCGTACACGGTCGGGTCGGTGAGGAAGTCCACCACCTCGTGCAGCTCGTCCACCGCCTCGTCGGCGCCGGCGACGTCCGCGAACGTGTTGGTCGGGTTGTCCTTGGTCAGCTGCTTCGCCTTCGAGCCGCCGATGCCGAACGGCCCGCCGCCGCCCGCCTGCATGCGGTACATGAAGTAGAAGATCAGGCCGAACACCAGGACCATCGGCAGCATGAAGCCGAGCATGGACATCAGGAAGGATTCCTGCGTCACGTTCGTCTCGTACTTGTCCGCGCCGGATTCGCGCACCGCGCCGAAGATCTCCGGGGTGGTGCGAGCCGGGTACTGCGCGGAGATTGCCTCGACGCCCTCGCGTTCGTCCACGGTGATCGGCTCGCGCAGGTCGATGCGCACGCGCTGCTCGCGGTCGTCGATCTGCACTTCTTCAGCGTTGTGGTTCTGCAGCTGCTCGATGGCAACAGACGTGTCCACGCGCTGGTAGGCGCGGGAATCGTCCCCGATCAGCGTGAGCAGGTAGAGGACGATCAACGCGATGGCGCCGATGATGCCCCACCGCAAAACCTTGTTATTTTTGCTCATAAACCTTTGTTCTAGTCAGCGTCTGAGTACACGCGCGGGTGCAGCGTGCCCACATACGGCAGGTCCCTGTAACGCTCGGCGTAATCCAGGCCGTAGCCGATGACAAACTCGTTGGGAATGTCGAAACCGATGTCCAGCAGATCAATCTTCGCCGTCTGCACATCGGGCTTGCGCAGAAGAGTAACGACTTCGAGGCTCTTCGGGTTCCGGTTACGCAGATTGCGCAGCAGCCAGGACAGGGTCAGCCCGGAGTCAATGATGTCTTCCACCACGAGCACGTCGCGGCCGGCGATCTCCTTGTCCAGGTCTTTCAGGATGCGCACCACGCCGGAGCTGGTGGTGGAGTTGCCATACGAGGACACGGCCATGAACTCCATCTCCGCCGGGATGGACAGCTTGCGCGCGAAGTCGGTGAGGAAGAACACCGCCCCTTTGAGCACGCAGACCAAGATCAGGTCTTCTTCCGAGTCGCGGTACTTTTCCGAGACCATGTCCGCCAGCTCCTGGATGCGCTCCTGGAGCACGTCTTCCGGGATCAGGATCGCCTCGACATCATCGCCGTAGCGGTTCGCTGGGACATTGAAGTCCTTCTTGTCGTGCAACTCGGTCATGGGCTGGCCCTTCCCTCTCGCGGTTCTAGCGCTTCAGTTTGCGTTTACGTGCGCGTAACTTCCACATCTTGCCACCTGCCAGGCGGTAGGTACAACCATCTGCGGGGTTCGGGTCAGCTAAAACGTTCCGATCAGTTCAGCTCGGTCTCGTCGCGGCTTAGCACCGCGTCATCGAAGAGCCCGTCGCAGTCTTCAAGGATGCCACCCTCAATGCCATGCGCAGCTTGAAATTCCCGAAGACGGCGAACCGCATCGCTATTTCCCGAATCAAAGACCTGCGTTGCCACCTTGTCCATGCAGCACCTCCTGTATGCAAGCAGACCATATACACGGCGGGGTTAGTCCACAATGGTCAATTTTCCTTTTCGAAGCACCGTTGCAAATTTTTGAGCAACCATGCGATGATCGCGTGCAGGAACTCCGAGAGAGACTCCGTTGGTTCACGACCAAGATTTCCACGAAAGAGGGAGACTCGGGTTCGATTCCCGGCCCACCTTGGTGGTGTAGCTCAGTGGCAGAGCCCCTCTTTACTTTTATCCACTGTGGAACTCCCCCAAAATAGCCAGCTGTCCGCCCTCACGCACCACTGCGCGCCCGCCCGCGACAGCCACGGGCCCTTGCCCGTGCCAATCGACGACCAAGGCTTCCACCGCGTCGAGCTGGTCCCCTTGCACCGGCACGCCTTCCCCCAAGAGCCATGCTGCTAATCGACGCCTCCGGACCGGCTCCGCATCCGCCTTCAACTCCGCACAGCAGGTAGTCGGCGCGAGGTCTGTGAGCGACGCGATGAGAGCCTGGTCCGCCGCGATCCGGTCTGCCGTTGCCGCGAGCGCGGGGACAGCGTCGCCGCCGAGGAGCTCGCTGAGCAGGGGCACAACCTGGTTGCGCATGGCCACGCGGCGGAAGGCCGGGTCGGCGTTCATCGGGTCGTGCCACGGATCGAGGCCGAGCTCCCCGCAGGCGCCGACGGTGTCCGCGCGGCGGATGCCCAGAAACGGCCGGACGATGCGCCCGTTGCGCGGCGCCATTCCGGACGGGTTTCCGCGCAGCGCGCCGAGCAGAAGCGTTTCCGCCTGGTCGTCGTCGGTGTGGCCGACCCAAACGTCACTGCCGTACGCCAGCAGGGCCTCGTACCTGGCGCTGCGCGCGGCCGCCTCCAGGTTGCCCTCGCCCACCTCGACGCGGACGACTTCGGCTTCGAGGCCAAAGGCTTCGACTGCCTGAACTGCGCGCCTGGCTACCTCCGCCGATTCGTCCTGGAGGCCGTGGTCCACCACCACGCACCGCACGTCCTTCTTCTCTGCCGCTGCCGCGGCGGCCAAGGCGAGCGAGTCGGGCCCGCCGGACAGGCCGATGATGGCGGGGGCGTCGAAGGGGCGGAGTGCTCGTCGGCAGGCAAGGAAGTGCGGCGAGCGGCGCGGCCAGAATGGGTCCATCAGAACTCGCGCAGTGCGGAGGTGAACTCGTCCATGGCGCGGCGCGCGGCGAGGACGTCGGCGTCGTTGCAGATCAGGGCGAACGTGTAGACGTTGCCGTTCACGCTGGTCACCGTGCCGGCCAGCGACGCGGTGCCGTCGAGCGTGCCCGTTTTCGCGCGCACCCAGCCGCGGCCCGCGAGGTCGCTGTAGCGGTCCAGGAGCGTGCCCTCGCCGGCGGCCACGGGCAGCGCGGACAGCAGAGGACGCAGCGCGGGCTGGGCGGTGGCGTCGTACAGCAGCGCGTCCAAAAGCTTCGGCGCGATGCGGTTGTCCGCGGACAGCCCGGAGTTGTCGTGCAGGACGAGCCCGGCGGTGTTGAAGCCGCGCTCCTCCAGCACGCTCTGGGTCGCGCCCGGCGCGTCCGTGGTGCCGCGCGCCAGCGCCACTTCGCGCCCGATGGCTTCGGCGTAGACGTTGTCGGAGTTTTTCATCATCAGCTCGAGCCGCTCCACCAGCGTCGGCGACTCCACCGCGGCGACAACCTCGCCGTCGCCCTGGCCTTCACCGACGTTCTGCGCGCCGACGCGCTCCGCCAGCGCCTGCGCCACCTCGAGCGCCGGGGTGTGGGAGCGGGGCACGTCGCCGGAGGTCTCGCCGTTTAACCGCCCGCCGGACAGCATCGCGGGCTGCAGAGGCGCGACGAACCCGCCGTCGATGTCCAACGGGTCCCAGCCCGGCATGAGCTCCGGCATGCCGTCCCAGGCGGAGGTGTCGATGAGCACCGTGCCGGCCTCCCCCACCTGCGCCGCGAGCTCATCCAGAGCTTCACTGTTCAGCCACACGTCGCCTGCCGCCTTGATCACTACTTCCCCCGGGTTCGCACCGCGCACCACCTCCGTGGTGATGCGGTCCTGTGCGCCCAGGCTCAGCAGCGCCGCCGACGCGGTGAGCACCTTCGTCACACTCGCCGGCTTCAGCGCCTCGTCGGAGGCGCGGTCGAACACCGCCTCGCCGGTGCCAGCCTGTGTGACGTGGCCGTGGAACACGCCCAGGTCAGGGTTGTCGGCGAGTGTTGCCAGGGTCGTTCGCAGCGAAGCGTCGTCGATAGGCGAAGGCTCCGCGGGCTCCAACACGGTCGGGGCCGACTGCAGCTGGTACGGCGGCGCGTGCGTGATCTCGGAGAGCTGCTCGTGCGCCGCGATGCCGAAGCCTGCGACACCGCCAACCGCAGCGAGCGCGACGGCGCCTGCGACCCAAGTCCATACCTTCATCGGCCAAAATGGTAGCCGAAGTATGATGGCGTGCGGACATTCACCAAATTCAGGCACCGAACAAAGGAGAAGTAATGGCTATCGAGGTCATCATCGAGATCCCCAAGGGCTCCCGCAACAAGTACGAGGTCGACCACGAGACCGGTCGCGTCTTCCTCGACCGCTACCTGTTCACCCCGATGGCGTACCCGGCGGACTACGGCTTCATCGACAACACCCTTGCCGACGACGGCGACCCGCTCGACGCACTCGTGATCACCCCGGAGCCCGTCTTCCCGGGTGTCACCGTGATCGCGCGCCCGATCGGCGTGTTCAAGATGACCGACGAGGCCGGCGGCGACGACAAGCTGCTCTGCGTCATCGACGACGTGCGCTACGAGTCCTACCAGGACATCTCCGACGTCTCCGACTTTGTCAAGGACGAGATCGAGCACTTCTTCGTGCACTACAAGGACCTCGAGCCGAACAAGGAAGTCACCGGCTCTGGCTGGGGCGACAAGGCCGAGGCGGAGAAGATCCTGCAGGCCGCGCTCGACGAGTTCAAGCGCGTCGGCGACAACTCCCGCGAGAGCCTCGAGGAAGACAAGGAAGCCAAGACCGTCAACTAACTTGCTTATCGACGGCTAAAGCCGGGCCCGCATTCTCGCGTCGGCCCGGCTTTTGTTTTGCGCTGCTAGAACCAGCTGCGCATGAACGCGAGACCGAGGCCGATCGCGGAGATCGCGGCCGCGGCCACCGGCAGGATGATCGCCAGCGGCGAGACGCGCTTCGGCTGTTCGGGGGTGGGCTCCGGCGCGACCGTAGTCTCGATGACGGTCGTGCGACGCTCGGTGGACGTCTGGCTTGTCGACGGCTGCGTTTTCACCGTCGTACGGACCGGGGTCGGGGCAACCTCAACGACCGTGGAGTTGCGCTCGCCGACCCACTCGTAAACGTTGCCGTTGTTCGCCGGGGTGGGCGTCGGCGTCGGGGTAGCGGAGCTCGTCGATAGGCGAGCTGCTCGCAGGTCGTTCGCCTGGATGAGCACCTGGGCATCCAGCGGCTGCGGGGTTTTGGCCACCTTGCCGCGGTTGGTGCCGTCCTTCATCAGCGCGCCGTCGCAGGAGTGCGCCAGGCCCATGGCGTGGCCGAGCTCGTGCGCGATGGTCATGACCAGGCTCTCGTAGTAGCCGCTGCGCAGAATGTCCGGGTTGAGCAAAAGCTCCATGTTGTTCACGTTGCCCTGCACGCGGCCGACGACGTAGCCGCCCAGGTTGGCCTCCCGCACGGTGACCACCTTGTAGCCGGGCTGGTCCACGTACTCGAAGCGCATCAGGCCGCCGGTGGCGCTGACCCACTGGTCCGTGGCCTGGGTGATGTACGGCTTGTACTTCGCCGGCGCGAAGATGCGCAGGACGCCGTTGTCGATGGCGTTCTCGTTGCCGCTGAGTAGGTAGTTGCCGATGTTCGGGATCGGCTGGCCCATGTTCGCCGCTGCGGTGGCGGCGCGGCACTCCCGACCAATCGGGTCGACGGCGGCCTGGGCCGGGGTGACGATCGTACCTGCCGCGACGGCGGCGGCACAGCAGGATGCGAGCAGATGTCTATAATTCACCAACTCAGAGAACACCATTCTCCAAGCTGGCGCAAATCTGCGCGGCTAGATCAGGCGGCGGCGGGCGAACGCGAAGAAGCCTGCGCCCAGTGCGCTTGCCAGCGCAAGCGCGAACAGCGCGCGGGCGACGGTGTTGGAACCAGTCTCCGCTTCCAGGCCACGGGCGGGTGCGGCGTACGGGGATGCGATCTCGTCGTTGACGGCAGCCTCTACAGCCTCGCCTGCAGCACGCGCGGCCTCAAGCCCCTGACGACCGATCTCGCCAGCGTTGGCCTGGATCATCGCCTCGGATTCCGCAGTCTCCTCCGGGGTGACGTCCGCGTTGACGCGGGTGACATCGGCGACGAAGGTGTGGCCGTCCTTGTTCAGGAAGTACGTCTTGCCGTCCAGCGTGAGCACCGGCGGGAACTTCACCAGGCCGTGGGCGACGGGGTTGTCGTCGGCGGGATCCACGTCCTCGGCGCCGAGCGGCTCCTCCGGCGCGTTTTCCGGAGATGGGACGGGCGCTTCGGTGGGCGTTTCGGCGGGCGTTTCGGTGGCTTCCGTAGCTTCCGGGTCGGTCGGCACCGGCTCGCCCGTCGGCTGGTCGGCGGGCTGGTCCCGAATCACACCGGAGCCGATCAAACCTGCGACCGCGGCATCCGCGACCGCGACCGCGCGCTCCTGCTGGCCGCTGTCCAGCTGCGCATACGGCTGCGCCGCCTCCTGGAGCGTGCGCACGTAGTGGGAGCCCTCCTCGTTGAGGAAGTACTGCTCGCCGCGTGCGTCGGCGGTCTCGGCCGGCAGATCCTGCGCGGTTGCGGCGACCGGCACTGCGAGCAGAGCTGCGGCGGCAGCAGTTGCGACAGCGGCGGCGCGGGTGGTGCGGTTCATGACGGACTCCTAGGAAGTTCGGGGAAGCTCGAGGGGTCAAACCTCAAGCGTTGGTTGAGAGTTTACACACTTTGCCCCCATTTTTCACTCCAGTAACAGCTGTTTTCTTCCTGCTTGGGACTAACCAGACCTCAGCAGCAAACCAGACCTCAGCGGCGGGCGCGACCAGGGGTTTTAGGTACGCAAAACGCTTGAGGTCTGGTTACGCGAAAGTAACCAGACCTCAAGCGAAGAAGAGGGGGTCGCCTAGACCAGGAAGCGGCGGCCAGCCACGAACGCGGCAGCGCCCAGCACGGAAGCGATCACCAGCGCGAACAGGGTGCGCACGAGCGTGTTGGAGCCGGTCTCAGCCTCGACGCCACGGTTAGCGGCGGCAGCGACCTGCTGCGCTGCGATCTCGTCGGCGTGCTCAGCGCGGAGCTGGTCGGACTTCTCCTTCTCCTCCGGGGTCGGCTGCTGGTTCACGCGCTCGGAGGAGCCGACCAGGGTCTCGCCGTCCTGGTTGAGGAAGTAGGTCACGCCAGCGATGACGACCGGGATGCCGATCGCAGCGGCTGCGATGCCCGCGATCGCGCCCGGGGACAGCTCGGCGTTGGCCTCGCCAGCTGCACCGTTGGAGCTGCCCGCGCCAGCGCCGGCGCCGCCCAGGTTTGCATCCACAGTTGCGGAGACGGTGGTGTCCGTACCCGCCGGCACCGTAAGCGTGGTCGCGGTGGAAGTGGAGGTTGCAGTAGCGGCAGCCTCGCCGGTCGCCTTCGGCGCCGGGGCCTGGGGAGTGGTGGTGGTGGACTCAGCGGCCGGCTCGGCCTTCCCCAGCACGATCGTCTCACCGGAGCCGTCCGCAAGGGTGGCGACAATGTCACCGTTGTCTGCCAGGGAAACCTCCGCGGCGTTCTCTGCGCCGGCCGGGGTGGTTGCGGCCTCCTTGTATTCGCCGTTGACCAGCTCGTAGTACGTGCCGTTCGGGGCAACGATGACGGCCGGGAAACGAGCCTCGATAGCCTTCGTGGCGATCTCGGTCGGGTCGATGGTGGTCTGGGCGTCGGCGGCGGGGGTCACGGAAATTGCGATCGCGCCGGCCATTGCGGCTGCGGCGAGCGTGCGGACGGTGCGCTTCATTGGGGCTCCTATCGGGAAAGTCTAAACCTCAGGTCGAAGGTTACGCCACAACAGTAAACACGTTTCACACAAGTCTCAACTAAAACTTCAGACTTTTTGGACAACACCTGTAAAGCCGCAGGTCAAACCCCGCAAAAGAGACGCAAAAATCTTGACTACCGCGGCTCGAAGGCCGTCTCAACCTCGTCATCGGTCGCCGTTCCGGCCAGCTGCCACCCCACCACGGCGTTGCGCACGCTGTCCGCCAGCAGGTTCGCCGGCTGGATGCAGGAAATGGTCAGCAGCCGCCCCGGCATCGGCCCCGTCCCCCAGATCTCCGCGTTGCCCGCCAGCGCGCCCTTGTCCGGATCGTGCAGGTCGGTCGCGGTGTACTTCAGCCAGTCGTCGCCCGAGGCTTCCGTGCGCAGGAACAGCGTGTCGCCTTTGGCTACGGTGTGGCGTTCGGCTTTGCCGTCGTAAAGCTTGTTAAACACCGCATCCACGCCCGCGCCGGTATGCCCCGCCACGACCACGATGTCGCCGGCGTCCGTGCCCGGCAGCTCGTACGGGTAGCCCTCCCCCGTCAGCGCGCACGCCTTATCCATGCTTTTCGGGTCGATCTTGCCGTCCACCACGCGGCAATCCGCCTGCTCGAACCCGGCGCGCAGCCCCAGCACCGGCACCACCATCTCCACCGGTCGCCCCTGCGGAATCGAGGCAGCAGCTTGCCGACGAGGCTCCGCCGACACCGACGTCTCCTGCGTTGGCTCTGCCGCTGGGGGGTCCGAAGGTTCGTCGTGAAGCAGTGCCTTGAAACCTGCGCGCACCAGAAGGAACAGAATCAGCAGTGCGACGATGCGGCGGACGTGGTACTTCACGGCAGTTATCATACGAGCCATGAAGGAAGTTTCCGTAGATAAAGTCCCCGCAGGCGCGCAGCTTATCGACGTCCGCGAGCCCGACGAGTACGCCGCCGTCCGCGCCGAGGGCGCCGTGAACATCCCACTGTCCGAGTTCGTCGCACGCACCGACGAGATCGACCCGGAGCGCGACATTTACCTGATCTGCAAGTCCGGCGGCCGCAGCGCGCAAGCCGGCGAATACCTGGAGCAGGCCCGCGGCTGGGACAACGTCATCAACGTCGCCGGCGGCACCACTGCCTGGGTGGAGCAGGGCCTGCCACACCAAAATTAGGCAGTCTTAGGCGTTCCCAATTGTTGGGCGCCTAAACATAGTTATGATGAAGGCCATGCCCACGCTCCCCGAACTGCCGTCCACACTGGCCAAGTCCCCCCACTTCCAGGTTGAACGCGTGCGCAGGCACACCAAAGACGAGGTCGAGCGCACCCTGGCCAAGCACGACTCCACCATGCGCGAGTACTGGATCCTCACGTGCGTGGACGGGGAGCCGATGAGCCAGCGCCAGCTGTCGGAGCTGCTCACCATCGACGCGTCCGACATGGTCCGCCTCATCGACAACCTGGAGAACAACAACTGGGTCACCCGCGAGCGCGACCCGAAGGACCGCCGCCGCCAGATCGTCGCCGCCACCAAGAAAGGCACCAAGGTGCTGGCGAAACTTGCCGCGGACGTGGCTGAGGCGGAGGACCGCGCGCTGGAGGCGTCTTCCAACAAGCAGCTGAAGAGCCTGCGCAAGCTCTCCCAGGCGCTGGACGGCGACGACTAGAACGTGGGCGGGCGCAAATAGTTGGCGTTTCCCATAATTTGCGGATTTTCGTTGCGCTATTAGCCTTATCCGCATGTCTCAGCCCGACAACCCCCTCCTTCGCAGCCACCTGGCCCCGCCGGAGCGGACGCTCATCGACGTCCTCACGGCCACCGCCGCCGAGCACCCCGATGCCGCCGCCATCGACGACGGCGGCGCGAACTCCGCCGACGACGGCGTGCTCACCTACGCCGAACTGGTGGAGGAAATCGAGCGCCGCGCCGCCGACATGCGCAAGATGGGCGTGCGTGATGGGGGCCGCGTGGGGATCCGGATGACGTCGGGAAGCAGGGAGCTCTACCTTGCGATCCTGTCCACCATGCGCGCGGGCTGCGCGTACGTGCCGGTGGACGCGGACGACCCGGACGAGCGCGCGGAGACCGTGTTCGGAGAGGCGGACGTGGACGCGATCTGGACCGACGACGGCCTGCGGGTGCTCAAGCCTGCGCAGCCGACCCCGCTCGGCGAGGTCACCCCGGACCACGACTGCTGGATCATCTTCACCTCCGGCTCCACAGGAAAACCGAAAGGTGTGGCGGTGACGCACCGTTCGGCGGCCGCGTTCGTGGACGCGGAGGCGCGCCTGTTCTGCCAGGACAACCCGCTCGGCCCGGACGACCGCGTGCTGGCCGGGCTGTCCGTGGCCTTCGACGCGTCCTGCGAGGAGATGTGGCTGGCCTGGGGCCACGGCGCATGTCTGGTGCCGGCCCCGCGCGCGCTGGTGCGCTCCGGCCAGGACTTGGGCCCGTGGCTGATCCGCCGCGACATCACGGTCGTGTCCACGGTGCCGACGCTGGCCGGCCTGTGGCCGAAGGAGGCGCTGGACAACATCCGCCTGCTCATCGTGGGCGGCGAGGCCTGCTCGCAGGAACTGACCGACCGCCTGGCGGACGGCCGCGAGATGTGGAACACCTACGGCCCCACCGAGGCGACCGTGGTGGCCAGCGCGAAGCAACTGTTCCCGGGCGAGGCCGTGACCATCGGCTGGCCGCTCGACGGCTGGGATTTGGCAGTAGCCGACGACGGAGAACTCATCATCGGCGGCGTGGGCCTAGCCCGCTACCTGGACCCGGAAAAGGACGCGGAGAAGTACGCGCCGATGGGCGACTGGGAGCGCGCGTACCGCACAGGCGACCACGTCAAACTCACGGACAACGGCCTTGCCTTTATCGGCCGCGCGGACGACCAGGTGAAGATCGGCGGGCGCCGCATCGAGCTGGGCGAGGTGGAGGCCAACGTCGCCGCGCTCGAGGGCGTGTACAACTCGGCCGTGGCGGTGCAGGAGTTGCCGTCGGGCGACAAGGTGCTGGTGGGCTACGTCTCCCCCAACGACGGCACCGAGCTGGACGTGCAGCAGATGCGCGAGCGCCTCGCCGACACCATGCCCGCGGCGCTGGTGCCGCGCCTGCACGTCATGGACGAGCTGCCGATCCGCACCTCCGGCAAAGTGGACAAGAAGGCCCTGCCGTGGCCGCTGCCCGCCAGCGTGGACGCGGTCGGCCTGACCGAGACTGAAACGTGGGTGGCCGAGCAGTGGGTCGAGGTCCTCGGCCTGGACGTGCCGGGACGCGACGCGGACTTCTTCGAGCTCGGCGGCTCGTCGCTCGCGGCCGCCGCGCTGATCACCCGCCTGCGCGAGCGCGTGCCCACCATCGCGGTGCGCGACCTCTACGACCACCCCAGGCTAGAAACGCTTGCCTCGCTTATCGACGAGCTCACGCTTGCCAACCGCACCGCCAAACGCGAACGCGAGGTAGCGCCCGTCGGCGCCGGCACCCGCGTGGCGCAGACAGCGTTGATGGTGCCGGTGATGACGTTGAAGGCAGCCACGGCGGTGACCTGGGTGGCCATCGCGGCGAACCTGCTGGGCCTGACGGATCTGAGCTGGTCCTGGCTGGCCGCGGCGTTTTTGGTGCTGTGCACCCCGTTCGGGCGCATCCCGATCGGCGCACTGGGTGCCCGGCTGATCCGCGGCCGCGTGAAGCCCGGCGTGTACAAGCGCGGCGGCGCGCAGCACGTGCGGCTATGGGCGGCCGAGCGCTGGCTGGTCGCCTCCGGCGCGCTGAACATCTCCAGCGCCAACGCCGCGAAAATCACCGCCCGCATGTTGGGCGCAAAAATCGGCAAGGGTGTGGACATGCACGCGTTCGCACCGGTGACGGGCCTGCTCACGGTCGGCGAGGGCTCCGCCATCGAGCCGGAGGTGGACCTGTCGGGCGTGTGGCTCGACGGCGACGAATTCCACGTCGGCGAGGTGTCCATCGGCGCGGAGGCGCGCGTCGGTGCGCGCTCCACGCTCATGCCCGGCACCGAGATCCGCAACGGCGCGCACGTGGAGGCGGGCTCCACAGTCACCGGCCGCAAACCCGTGAAGAAGCGCTCGCGCTGGGCGGGCTCGCCCGCGCGCAAGGTGGGCCGCTCCAAGCACCGCTTCCCCGACGAGCGCCCGCCGCGCCGCCCAATGTGGGCGCTGGGCTACGGCCTGACGTCGCTGTTCCTCGCGCTGCTGCCGGCTACTGCCGGTGTCGCCGGCGCCGCCGCGACGGTGGGGCTGGCACACATTGCGCACACCTCGTCGGTGTGGGGCCTTCTCGTGTTCGCCCCGGTCGGCGGACTCGTCTACATCGGTTGCGGTTTGCTGTTGACGTGGCTGGCCGTGAGGGTGGCGTCGATAGGCGTAAAGCCCGGCGTGTTCCCGGTGCGCAGCGTGCACGGCTGGGCGCTGTGGACCGTGACCAGGCTTATGGACGACGCCCGCACCCGCTACTTCCCCATCTACGCAGGCCTGGCCACCCCGGTGTGGCTGCGGTCGCTGGGCGCGCAGATCGGCGAGCGCGCCGAGGTGTCCACCGCCGTGATGGTGCCGAAGCTGACCGAGGTGCGCGACGGGGCATTCCTTGCCGACGACACGATGGTCGGCACCTACGAACTCGGCGACGGCTGGATCCGCACCGACCACACCGTGGTGGGCAAACGCTCCTTCGTGGGCAACTCCGGCATGGTCGCGCCCGGCCGCAAGCTGGCGAAACAGTCGCTGGTGGCGGTGCTGTCCGCGTCGCCGAAAAAGTCCAAGGCGGGCTCGAACTGGTGGGGCTCGCCGCCGGAGCGCATGCGCCGCGTCGAGGTCGAAGCCGCCGGCGAGGCGACCTACAAGCCGTCCGCGTCGCTGATGCGCAAGCGCGGGTTTGTGGAGACGCTGCGCCTGCTCGCGCCCATGACGCAAGCCGTGCTGGCGGCGGTGTTCGCCGCTTTTGTGGTGACGCTTCTGGAGCGCTTCGGCTTCTGGACGTACCTCCTCGGCGGCCTGGTGTGGATGGCCGTGGGCGTGCTGGCCGTGCTGTCCGCCGTGGTGGCGAAGTGGGTGTTGGTTGGGCGGCATAAGGCTGCCGAGCACCCGCTGTACTCCTGGTTTGTCTGGCTCAACGAGCTGCAGGACCAGTTCGTCGAGGTCGTGGCCGCGCCGTGGTTCTTCAACTGGGCCTCCGGTTCCGGCGAGATGAACCTGGCGCTGCGCGCGCTGGGCGTGCGCGTGGGCCGCGGCGCGTGGATCGAGTCCTACTGGTTCCCGGAGACGGACCTGTGCGTGGTGGGCCGCGGGGCGTCGGTCGGCCCGGGCACGGTGGTGCAGACGCACCTATTCCAGGACCGCGTGATGTCGCTGGACACAGTGTCGATCCTGGACTCCGCGACGCTGGCAGCGCATTCGGTGTCTCTGCCGGGGTCCGCGATCGGCGCCGGCGCGACGGTGGGCCCGGGCTCGCTGGTCATGCGTGGCGACGAGGTGCCGGCCATGACCGTGTGGCAGGGCAACCCCGTGGAGCCGCAGTAGGGGTTTACGGCGCGGTTTCGTCCGCGGTCACCGCTCCCGAAACTCATCGGTTTGCCGAACGGGCTTTCTGCATCGAACAACTTCTGAAGCTTCGTTGTCTCAGCTGACCCCTCCAGAATCCGCTGCACTTGGCGAAAGTCCTCTTCGGAGAGGAAAATCTGCTTCTCTTCCATCGCTGCCTCCTGTGTATGACAGTTTGTACACGTTCCATGGCCGGTCATGGTCCTTGGCGGTGCGGAGGTTGCCTTCCCCCAGACATACTTTCCTATCCAGGAACGGCGCAGGCGTCCTTTCAAGGTTAAAGGCAAACCTCGAGCGCCTGCTTGTTGGGTAAAACCACTGCAGCGGAGGTTCCTCTTGCTCCTCAAACCATTCCAGTTTCGATCCCGCGAATCGGTCGGAGTACGTCATCTCAGCCGCGGCTCTAATCAATCGATCCCAATCGGTGTCTCCAGTCGATTGTGGAGCAGAGTGCGCGAGCAAGAACTCTTCGTCTTCGGGTATATCTCGGATGTCAGAGACCACCCGTTTGAGAACCCGAACAGCGAAAGACGGGTCGTTCTCGGTCTGAATTTCGTTGCGCAACCAGTCCGCGAACTTGGGATACGAATAGTGCCGTTCCACAACCACACCTCCTTCCACCGAGGTCAATCAACCTAATGAGCAACAGATTACTTGGTTGGGCAAGCGAAGGCCCCGCCTTGCGACGAATCGCAAAGCGGGGCCGACGATCTCAGAGCACTTCGGCGCTATAGAGCCTTAGACCGTCTCGCGGCGGCTGAAGGCGTAGCCCGCAGCGCCCACGATGGACAGGATCAGCAGCGCGACCAGGCCAGCGGGCAGCTCTGCCACACCGGTGGAGGCGTTCATGCCGCGCTCGCCGTTCGCTGCGGCGGCGTTGCCGGCACCGTTCGCCGCGGCGCCAGCGTTGCCAGCGCCTGCGTTACCTGCGGCCGGGACGCCGCCGTTGGCCTCGACCTGCTTGGCGATCTCATCGCCGTGGTCCTTCTTCACCTGCTCGGACTCGGCCTTCTCCTCCGGGGAGGCCGGCTGGTCGACGCGGTTCGGGTCCTTGACCAGGTCGCCGTCCTTGTTCACGAAGTACTGCACACCGGCGATGATCAGGCCCAGGCCGGCGAGTGCACCCAGGGAGCCGAGCACGATCGCGGCAGTGTTGTCCTTGGTGGTCGGCGTGGCGGTGGCAGTGGCGGTACCGGTCGCGGTCTCCGTCGCAGTTGCCGTCGCGGTGCCGGTGGCGGTGCCCTCAGTGCCCGCGGCAGCGCCCGAGTCGCCCGCCGTTGCCGTTTCCGTGGCCGTCGCGGTGGCAGTGGCGGTTTCGGTCTCGGTCGCAGCCTGCTCATTCGTGCCCAGGGAGTTCGACGAGGCCGGCTCCGAGCCCTCCGGGGCGCCCGGAAGCAGCTGGTCGTTCGGGTTTTCCGGGGCGTTGCCGGTCGCCTGCGCGGCACCGTCGCCAGTGCCGTTGCCGAAGATGCTCATATCGGCATCGTTCGGGCTGTCGGTGGCCTGCTGCACGCCGTCGTCGAGCTTCGGCGCGTTGCTCTCCTGAGCACCCGCAGTCGGGATTACGCCAGCACCAAGTGCAGCGGCGGTCGTCAGTGCGATTGCAGTCTTGTTCAAACGCATTGTCTGCTCCTTCACTTTCGGTTGTTTATCCCACCCACCTAATGCATCGGCCAGGTGGCGCGGTTACGTTACAACCGGACCCTCCACACACCCTGTCAGTTCAATACGAAATCCACGCACGATGGGCGCCGCGAGCTATCCCCGGGGGATGACTGGGGCGGGTTCAGCGGAGCCGTCGATAGGCCCGGCGACACCTGCAAACTGCCAGCCCACAACCGCATTTCGCACCGACTGCTGGTAGAACGGCGGCTGGATGCAACTGATTGTCAGCAACCTGCCAGGGGTGGGGCCGTCACCCCAGATGGAGGTGTCGCTGCTGAGTGACGCTTTCACCGGGTCGTGGAAATCCGTCGCCGTGTACTTCAGCCACGCCTCGCCGGAGGCCTCGGTGCGCAGGTACAGCACATCGCCGGCGCGGACGGTGTGGTGGTCGGCGGAGCCGTCGTAAAGCTTGTCGAAGACTGCCTCCACCCCGGAACCCGTGTGCCCCGCGATGACCACAATGTCCTCGGCTTGCGAGCCTGGCAGCGCATACGGGCGGTCGGGTGAGGTGTACGCGCACGCGAGGTCCAGCGTCGCCGGGTCGATGGTGCCGTCGTGCGCGCGGCAATCGTTCGGTTCGAAGTCCGCGACCAGGCCAATCGCGGGAATGTACATCTCCAGCGGGCGGCTGTCCGCGATGAACGGCGCCTCCTGCTGCGGCGCCGGGGCTTCGGCGGTGGGAGGCTCGGGCGCGGGCTCGTCGCCGGGCTGGTCGTTGCCGGTCCACCACAGGTATACGAGGGCCAGCAGCGTAACGACGACCAAAGGTCCAACCACGGACCCGCCGCGCCGTGGCGCGTGGGAATGGCGAGCCGCCATGACAGGCCTCCTTCCCGGTTCGGTGTGGGTGCGATCGTAGTGCGCGCGGTGAGAGGCCGGAAACCTAGGGCGGTTGTGTTCTTTTTATCGCCCAAGTGGCATCTCGGTCTGGAGCAGTGGTGGTACCGGGATGACCCCCTGGGGCCGTAAACGTCTCATCTCTTGCAGCGCCTCGCCCCAATGCGTCTGATCAAGGGGCATCCAATTTTCAACCTCGGACAGGTACGAGCTGGAGAGGATCTTGTTTACCCCAGCGCGTTCAGACTTTGTCAGCTCTCGTTTCGCCTCAGTTCTATCCGCGCACGCGAGTAAGGCGAGCGCATCTTGGACATGGCGCTCCCGGTTCGCATCGGGGAGCCGAAGGGCATGGCCCTTCATCGCAAGGGCGGACCAGGCGTTAGGCAACCTGACCGTATGTGCCGCGCTGACCGGAACCTCAAGCACGTCTTTCGGCGTGCCGCTTGCAAGTCGCCCGAGCGCTGACTTGGAACCAGGGCATTTCACAACGTTGTATCCACGCCATCGGTCGGGCGTGCGGTCGCTGTCGATTCCCATCACGTCCACTTGGGGCCCCTCTTGGTGACGAAACTGGTGGAGAAACCCTTCCCGCCTCAGTGGCGTGATTTGCTCGTACCCTCCCTTCTCCAGCGCTTCCGCCACGCCGACCAGCGTCGAATGGTTCATCGGATCAACGACGACGTCCACGTCTTCCGTGGATCTTCCGTAGCCAACATCATTTAAGGTGCAATGCAGCTGGGTCATTGCCCCACCTACGAGCAACCAGTCCTCACCATCCAACACAGCTGCGACCTGGTGTAGCCCGGGGTACACGCCGCCCACCATGCCTATGCCGCGCTCGCCGCGTTCTCTCTGATGTATGTCCGGACTGCACCTTGCACACGTGCTCCCCCAAGCATGTAGGCATCTGCGAGCGCTTGCTTTTCTGAGCAATCTGGCTCTCTGACGAGGACACCTACGCGCGATGTCTGATCGCTCAGCCCTAAAATTCCTGCGTTGATGAGGTCCCTCAAACCAGCTGCCTGAACGTACCTCCGACCCCCTGGGGCAAGCCCCAACGCACTGGCATCCAACAGTCCGAGTTCAGCCGGGAGCAGCCGATCAGCGTGGTTGAAGTACTCCGCTTCAACAAAGCCGATATCCCGAGCAACGAAAGCCTGATCCGTACCGAAAAACTCAACAAACTCGTCGGACACATAGCGCGCCAACGCTTGGGCAAGCATGAGATTGACAGTCCCCTGCTCATCCAGAGCCACGCAACCGCTTTCAACGACACGCGCGATCTCATCGAAATCAGAGCGAAAGTAGTCGGCAGCCTGCGCTAACGTAACCCTCATCTCGCTTGCCCTCCTTTCTGGCCTCTCGGCTCAAGTGGAACTCAGCTTAAACGCTTGAGCTGCGTCTTTCTAGTCCCCTACTGCTGCACCCACCGCGGAATCAAGCGGTCCGGCGCGGGGCTTCGGCGGTGGGAGGCTCGAGCGCGGGCGCGTCAGTGCCAGCCCGAAGCATGCTAGCCGTTGCCCCAGGCGGTCAACTTCTGTACCATAAATGATACAAACCGTGACAAGAAGGGGGAGTCCTGTGAGCGATACATTCAACGCACTGCTGCGGGCACAAACAGAGAAGGACCCAGCGTTCGCTGAAGTCTATGAGCGTGAGCTGAAACGGATCCAAACCTACGACCGGATCGTCAACACGATTGAGGAGCACCGCGAAAATCTGGGGCTCACCAAAAAGCGCATGGCTCAAGATTCCGGCATCCCCTACTCTTCCGTTCGCCGGTTGCTTACCTCGTCTGGGCGTGAAGTGAATCCAACTGTTGGCACGCTCGCGGACTTGGCAGCATCTGTAAATCTACGTCTCACGCTAGAGCCTGATGCTGAACGCTTGGAAACACATTCGTAGGTTCACGTCCGAGCAATATAACTCGCAACCAGGCTAGCCGGGGCAAGAGACCGAACTGGCCGACCGTTTTCGTCGGGCCTGAAGTACTCGTCTCGAAGCTCACTTAATTCCACATAACGGCTCTCCGCGAATACCTCGCCATTCGGCTTCGAATCTGCGTCGATGACGGTTAACAGTGGCCGGTCCACGTTCTCCGCAAGAACATCGAGCACGCAGAACAGGCGGTAGTGCACGCCGTCGATCCTCGCCCTCACCTCATACATCCCAGTGCAGGTGCCATGCATTGCTTCCCACTTACCACCACCAGCGAACTTTTTCGGAGGAGCCTCTGCTACAGCAGCGAGGACAGGTAAGAGCTTCCTCGCTGCTTTATTTGGCCACGCGGCAAAGGTTTCAAGAGACGGCTGTTGCGACCGGCTAGTTGGTAGCGGTGTGGTGACTTTCGGGTAGCGGTTTAGTGGGTTTCCGGTAGCGGGGTTGGCGGTGGCGGGTGATGCTTTCGGGTGGTTGCACCACAGGGGTGTAGCCGGTTACCGGAAGGAGTCCGCTGATGACGGATTACCGGGCGGTGATGAAGCTGCTTGTGCAGCAGCGTTCGTACCGCCAGATTGAACAACAGCTCGGGTGCTCGCACCGCACGATTTCCCGGTCGAATCAGGTGCTTCGATCCCTTGGGATTCGCACCGTCGACCAGGTTTTGGCGTTGACGGATGATGAGCTCGACGAGTTATTCGTAGATGGGCGCAGTACCGGCCAGGGCGATTTCGTCCCTATCGATTTTGATGGAGGGTGTCAGGAAGTTTGTGTGTGAGGCTCTGATCTAGAAGGAGTTTCACCGATAATGACTACGGTGTCACCGAAGAAAAACCATGACCCGGCAAAGGTCAACGAGATCAGCGAGAAGCTGATGGAAAATCCTGAGCTTGCCAGCTTGATAAGCGAGCTGTCGACCTCCGCTGATGATGCCAGCGAGCTGGTCAAAGGCCTACTGCAGGCATCGATCAACGCTGGTCTACAGGCGGAGATGGATGCGCATTTGGGCTACGGCCATTCTGACCGCAAGACCAAAGCCCAGGTGGAAACCGCGCAGAGCAGCAATCACCGCAACGGGTCGTATACCAAGACCGTCAATTCTGGCTACGGCGCAGTGGAAGTGACTGTGCCCAGGGATCGTGCCGGCACGTTTGCTCCGAAGATGGTGCCCAAGGGTGCACGCCGACTGACTGAGCTCGATGACATGATCGTCTCGCTGTACGCCGGCGGGATGACCGTGCGTGATATTCAGCACCATCTCGCGACCACGCTCGGGGTGGATATGAGCCCGGATACGATCAGCACCATTACCGATGCGGTGTTAGACGAGGTCATGATCTGGCAAAACCGCCAGCTTGACGAGTTTTACCCGGTGATCTTCCTCGACGCGCTACGCGTCAAGATCCGTGACGGCCACCGCGTGGTCAACAAGTCCTGCTACATGGCGGTTGGTGTCGACATGGACGGCATCAAGCACATCCTGGGATTGTGGATCGCGGAAAATGAAGGCGCTGCATTCTGGGCATCGGTGTGCGCGGACCTGGCCAACCGTGGTGTCCAGGACGTGTTCATCGTGTGCTGCGACGGGCTCAAAGGCCTGCCGGAAGCCGTGGAGGCAACCTGGCCGAATTCCATGGTGCAAACCTGCATTGTGCACCTGATTCGGGCTGCGAACCGGTGGGTGTCCTACCAGGACCGCAAATCTGTCTCCCGGGCGCTGCGTGAGGTCTACACGGCCGCCAACGAGGACACCGCACGTGCCAGCTTGGATGCGTTCGAGGCCAGTGAACTCGGCCGGAAATACCCGCAGTCGGTCAAAGTCTGGCGCGACGCCTGGGAGCGGTTCGTGCCGTTCCTGCAGTTCCCGCCGGCGGCACGCCGGGTGCTCTACACCACCAATTCGATCGAGTCGCTCAACGCTGAACTGCGTAAAGCTACCCGCAACAGGGGCCAGTTCCCGAACGATACTGCGGCGCTGAAGACGCTTTGGCTGATGATTTGCAACATCGAAGACAAGCGCGCTGCGCAGCGAGCGAAGAAAGCAAAGCGCGACGTTGAGTGCAACGGCTATATTGAAGGAGCGACAGCCACCGGGTGGAAACAAGCCATCAACCAACTAGCCGTGGCTTACCCCGACCGATTCGCGGACTACTTGTAAACCAAACCCCCGCACACAAAGAATCGGACACTCTCATTTTGATGCGGTGGTCAAAGCCCGCACGGGGCGTAACAAGCAGACACTGCAAGTGCTGTGGGCGCGCTACACCACCACACCTGCTTTACCCGGCCAGCTCCATTACAGCTACGACCGGTTTCGCCAGTTGGTGGCGTCTCATGTCGATGCGGCCGGTTTGACCGCACGCATCACCCACACACCGGGGCACACCATGCAGGTGGATTGGGCAGGCACCAAGATGCGCCTGTTAGACCCTTATGGCGCACCGGGGGTGAAGGTCAGCGTGTTTGTCGCCTCAATGCCGTATTCCGGGATGATTTTTGCCCTCGCATGTCCGGATGAGCGCCAGCATTCCTGGCTTGATGCCCACCACCACGCGTTCGCCTACTTCGGGGGCGTGCCTGAGGTTGTGGTGCCGGATAATGCCTCGACTGCGTCGAACGCGATCAGCGCGGCGGATCGAAACCGCAAGGTCAACGACACCTACGAGCAGTTTTTGGAGCATTACAACACCGCAGCACTGCCCACGAGGGCGAAACGGCCGAAAGACAAAGCGAATGTCGAAGCCGCAGTCAAGATCGTCACCCACAAGGTCATCCACGCACTCGATGGCCACCAGTGCGTCGACCTTGACGAGCTCAACACGCGTATTAAACAGCTGATTGGCCAGATCAACCAGGCGGTACCGTTTCGTCACCAGCAGTCAAGCCGCAAAGACATTTTCGATGCGCATGAAAGGCACCTGTTGACAGCACTTCCCGATACCCCGTGGCAGCGCACCGAGTGGAAACGCGCCAAGATCGCCCCAGATTTCCACATCACCGTAGCTAGCGTGCGGTACTCCGTGCCGCACCAGCTCGTTGGCCGCACTGTCGATGTGCGCATCACCGGGCAAGTGCTCACGGTCTTCGATGGTGGCCGTGCCGTTACAACCCACACGCTTGCCCACACCCGCGGGGCGTATGTCACCGATGCCGACCACATCCCGGCGAATATGGATCACACCCAGGGACTGTGGACGAGCGATTACTTCCTGCGCGAAGCCCAAAAGATCGGGCCGGCGACACGCACCGTCATCGAGGAAATGATCGCGGCGAAAGCAATCCCGGCCCAGGCGTACCAATCGTGCCGAAACGTGCTGTCAATGGGCAAACACGCCAACAAGCTCGTGTTGGAAGAAGCATGTAAGCGCTTGGTCTCCTCCGACGGGACCCGCCGGGCGGTGTCCTACACCGCGGTCAAAAACATGATGGCCGCCGTACGCAAAGAAGCCGCAACCCGACCACACGGCTTCGACCAACCGGCACCGGCCACACCTGGGCACCGGCCACACCTGGGCATCGGGCCCACGCACCCGCCGCTGCCACACGCGACACCAGCGGCGCCTACCTCGGTGGCGCAGCACAGTTCAGTCTGGACAACCTCATCAAGAAAGGAACCACAACGCCATGACCCCACCGACCCCGCCTCAAGAGCGTTTCCTCGACGAATCCGTCCTCGCGGACTTCACAGCGATGCGCATGACAGCCTTCGGCAAAAGCGTCATCGACATCGCCAACGACCCAGCCTTCGACACGTGGACCTTCTCCCAAAAGGTGCTCTACGCACTCGACAAAGAAGTCGCGGCCAGACGCGAACGCCGCATCAACAAACTGCTCAAGGCATCACGATCGCCAAACCCCGATGCCTGCCTCGAAGACGTCGTCTACGCACCTGACCGCAACATCAACCCAGAACAAGTCAGCCGACTCGCTCACGGACAATGGTGCCACCTGGGCCAAAACATTGTCATCTTGGGCAAATCCTCAGTCGGCAAGACCTACCTCGCCCAAGCACTGATCACCGCAGCATGCCGCAACGACTACTCCGCCAGGTTCTACCGCACCGACATGCTTGCCGCGCACTTCGCAGTGATGCCACTCGACGACCCAGCCCGGCTCAAACTCACCCGCGAGCTGATCAACGTCGACGTGTTAGTCCTCGACGACTTCCTCACCACCCCAGTCGATGCCACCACCGCACACCTGCTCTTCAACATTCTCTCCGAACGAGAAGGCAACCGATCAACAATCGTGACCTCACAGTTCACCCCGCAAGACTGGTACAGATCCATCCCGGACGCCGTCATCGCCGAATCCATCCTCAACCGACTCGTCGCTGGCGCCGAAATCATCACCCTCGAAGGACCAAACATGAGACTGGAAACTAACCAGTAACCCCACAAAACGCCTGAGCAGGGACCGCTACCGGATCCCCACTCAAGCGCTACCACAAACTCACCACACCGCTACCATTCCGATCTTCTAAACAACGGCACTGCACCATCATCAGGACGCATGAAGAACTCAACCGAGTGCGATGCGTCGGACGAAAGCCGCGGTGTAGCCCTTTCGCGCGATTTCAACCGTTTACGTTTCCCCACCATTCCCCCTTGATGTTGGGGCAAACTTTAACAAACGCTGCGTCGACGCGCAGCCGAGTGTTCCCCTCAGCGCTACCGGAGCCCCGGGAGCAACCCGCGCAGCTGATCGCCGAACTGCGAGGCGACGAACGCGAAGGCCCCGCCGAGCGCGGCCACGATGCCGATGACCAGGGCGGCCTTCGCACCGGCAGAGGATCCCTCCACCGAAACGGAATCAGCATCTGCCTCCGGGGTGGGCTCTGCCGGGGGCTGCACCGGAGGCGTCGATAGGCGGTGCTGCTTGGCAAAGTCCTGGTACTTAATCATCTTCGCCTCGCCGTCGGGGTTGAGCAGGCTATGGCCGTCCTTGAAGTCCCAGGCCTCGACGCGGATGCGATCGTCGTAGACCTTCACGCGCAGGCCGGTAGCGGCCTTGTCATCCACAATCTCCTCGTCGTGGTCGCCGTCCGGCAAGTACTCGTTGAGGATCGCGCCGGTGTTGACCACGGGAAAGCCGATGGCGCCTTGCGGGGTGCCGTCGTAACGCCTGGTGCCCCACCAGTTGTTCTGCTTCAGCGAGGAATGCGAGTGGCTGGTAAACGCCACGATGTCGTTGTACTTGGACAGCACGTCCGAGATGGCCTGCTCGTCCTCGAAATCGTTCTGGTACCAGGCGGAATGGCTCATGGACACGGTCCCCGGCAGCAGCGGGTGCGTGAACACCAGCGCGGTCACGCCCTGCTTATCCCAGTGCGCGAGGCGCTCATCCAGCCACTTCAGCTGCTCGGCGGAGATGCGCTGGAACGGCTCCTTGCCTCCGCGGTCGACGTCCGAGTAGTACTCCGTGTTGATGGAAATCAGCGGCGTGCCATTCACCACCACCTCGTTCCACGGCCTCTCCTGCCCGGAGTATTTGAGGAAGCGCTGCATGTGCACCTCCGAGGATTCCTTGCCGTACATCTCGTGGTTGCCGATAGTCCACAGCTCCACGCCCGAATCATGCGGGACCTCCTTGCGCGCGGCGAGGAACTTGTCCCACTGCTCCTGGCTGCCGTTATCCACCAGGTCGCCGTTGATCACCAGCGCGCCCGCCTTCTCCGGCATGGCGTTGAGGCGCCGGACGGCCAGCTTGAAGTCCTCCGGGTCGTCCTGCGTATCGGAGATGACGTCGATGACGGTGTTCGGCTTCTCCGCGGCCTGGGTGAACGGCGCGCGCACCGCGACGTTGTCCACGGCCCACCAGTAGTCGTCGTTGCCGCCGAGGTAGCTAAACGTCACCTGCATCGTCTTCGCACCTTCCGGCACGTCGAGCTCGAAGTACTCGTGGGAGGAGTAACGGTTGCTAGTTAGCCTATCGACGACCTCCGGTTCCCCACCATCGAACCCCACCGCAACCAGTGCGGTTTGGCCCTTCTTACCCTGCCGGTAGTGCTGGTCGAACTCGAGGGCGACCTTGCTCTGGCCGGCGACGTCGATCGGCTCGGTGGTCATGCGCGCATCCATGGAGTCGCACTCGGCGAGGCGCTGCTGCTTCGAATCGATGATGGCGAACTGGTCGTGCCCCTGGGTGAAAAAGTGGCGCTCGTCGGTGCCGGCGGCCCAGGTCCAGTGGCGCACATCCGAGACGGTCCAGCCGTTCCAGCGGGCCTCGCCGGAGGACACGCCCTCGACGTCCTGCGACCAGCCGTCCGGCAAGTCGTGCGTGAAGTGGGCGGGGTTGTCCACCCCGTCGAAGCTCTGGAAATAAGTGAAGCGGGGCGCCACAGGAAGACGGCGCCAATCGATTGAACCCGAGCACGACAGAAGGCGCAACGAGCTGCTCGCCATGTGGGCACTGGGTTTGAATACTGTCGGTGGGTTACGTCAGGCGCGCTAGAGAGTTTCTCCTTGCCACAATCGCACCGATCAACAGGAGAATCGCGCCGAATAGCGCGTGAGCGCCGACCCCGTGCCCGCCCGTGGCAGGGAGATTTCCTTGCCTAACGTTGGCAAGTTCCATCGATGCTGAAAGTCCGTCAATCTTCACTGAAGGGACCGCGATCGGTGGAGTAGACGACCAGGATTCAATGCCGTTCCTGTCCTCGAGAAACTCGACGGATTTACCATCCTCCGCTGCACTAATGCGGAAGACTATGGGCGCGGTCAGAAGGCTATACCTAGAGCCGTCGGCGGCTAACGGGGATCGGGTCTCGAACAGACGGTAAATCCTTCCGATCTCCAACCCATCCACTGCCTTATAGATTCCTGAAGCACTGTCTTCGAAAATAAATACATTGGGGTCGGATTGCCACGTTGAGCGGTCCCAATTCATTTCGTTTTCATCTAGAACTCCATTATTGTCGGCTGTAACGTCAAACAGCACAAACTCCGCACCGTTTAAAGGCACTTGACCTCCGCCTGAATCGACTTTCTTGATTTCAAAAGCGACCTTTTCAGGTTCCGGCTTAGGGCAAGCTGCTTCCGAAGAGTTGTTCCCCGGGTTCGAATCCTTGTCGTTATTCACAATTTCCGCGAGATTCGGGCCACATTTGCCCGTCGTTGAGTTTGCTCGCACGTACAGCCTCAACCACGCATTTGGCTGCATTTCCGGCAAACCGATCTGGAATACGTAGCCTTCGCCTGCATACTTTCTGTAAGATTTCGGGTTTCTGATGTTTTGGCTTTGCCCTTCGGACGCCGCCGTTCCGACCAGGCCAAACGTTCCCGGCTCGTACACCTCGGGTAGGTTCTCGATGAGTGTAGATCCCGAATTGTATGTGCGACCATTTCTAACCTCAATACGCCAAATGTCGCTGTACTTTTCAGCGTCCGGCAGGTTACTCAATTGCGCGTAATCTTGAGCCGTCTCTGGGTCATCTGGTGAAAGTCGCACTTTCCTCACAGACAGATCGCTTTCAGGCGTGGGGTACTGCAGGCCGTTACTTGCCGCATCAGTGTTATACGAAAATGGGGCTTCATCGAGAAGCTGTTCGACTCGGATAACCGGATTATCGGGGTACTGAATACTAATCTGAACGGTTTTGACGGAGCTGTTGCTTTTTCCACCCACACCGAAACCTAGATTACCGTTTCCGTATGTCCAAGCTTTTCCCCAGGTGGTTTGAACCTTAAGTTTCTCTCCATTGAGAGCCTCTGCACGCTCACCCTTCACTTCATAGTAATCAATTTCACCTGTATCTAGATTGATTCGCTCCATAACGGGAACCCCGTTAGGAAGGCTAAGTCCGGGTTTGGCGTTGTACGCGCCCGTACTGACTAGACCCCAGGCATAATTTGGCGCGGATGCAAGCTGGGCATAGTCCTCGGAAAGGGCTAGCACTGCATTGCCATTGTTGGTCATCTTTTCCACCGGGGGTAGCCCCGTAGAAAATTTCTGGTTGTCGGGCAGGGCGACTCTGTAGAGCTGTCTAGTACCCGAAGTTGCGGAGTTTGATACGTACAGATAGCCGTTATAGATGACACCGGAGTTCAGAAGTTCTGCGTCGTTATTCTTGGTCGCGCCTTCATTCGGAAGAGTCACTCCGGTCAAGGGACCTAGATTGGTCACTGCACCCGACAGCGGGTTGATTTGAAGAAGGTGTGCAGCGGGGAAGCAATCTTTGTCGGCTCCCCGGTACTGACTGACCGCATAAAGCCAGTTATCCGCGGGGTTATAGGCCAGCGCGTTGTAGATCCACTCGCTCTTACCCAACTGCTGGAATTTATCGGATCCCTGCTTCTCAAGGTTTAGTACAGTTCGGACCATTTTCCCACGATCAGTTGTCCCTCCGTTAGCATCTTCCGACGTAGAAACGTAGATGCGAGTTCCCGCCTGCTCCTCGGGCGTCAACGTTCGAGCTGGTTTCGGGTCGTTCACGAAACTTTCTGCAGGGCACTTGTAGTACACTTGGTTGCCCCACATTCGTACATCGTAGGTCCCCTTTCCAGGTCCTGAAAGATCGAGTTGCACAACGTCCCCGGAGCTCAACACGACGTCTTCATAGTTAGGCACCAACTCAAACTCAGTCTCGTACGACTTGTTGGCAGAGTTAAGACGCCTGAAATCTAAATTGGCCTTATCAAGCGTTCGGGAATAGATAAGCTTTCCATCCCTGACGACACTCATCCGGAGAGGGCCAGCAATGTCAACGGTGTCTGAATTATCTTTCTTCTTGCTCACCCTTACCCTGGTTATTCTGTAATTTCGCGTACTTTCATCAATGGTGAACTCGAGATGCGGATTCGAATTCGGGAAAGTCACTTGCAGATTCTCGACGTCAAGCGAAGAGTCCGAATAGCCGCTAACGCTCGCACGCGCCATCCCCGCGCCCTCCGGATTCACGGTGGCGGCGGCTTGGTCGATGCGTCCGTACCCGGTCTCCGAAAGTTCGCGTGCCGTCGGAACCTCATCCGGTTCCGCAATCGCGTACTCGCCGGCCTCGGTGGTTTCGACCTCGATCTCGAGCTTCATCGGCGGAATCGTCCAGAAGGCGTCCTCGTCGATGCCGATGACGTCGAAGCCCTCGCCGTTGACGTAGCCGAAGTACTGCGGGTCCAGCTCCTCGCCGTCAGCGACAACCTTCACAATGCGGGTGATATCGCCGTCGCCAATGCGCTTCACACCCCAGATGTACTCGTCAGACGCCTTGCGCCCGGAGTCCCACGGGTTGTCGTCGGTGTCGCGGATGGTGATGTGGTCAACATCGCCGTCGCGCTCGACCGTCACAGAGTTCGGCTCGACCACGACCGGCTTAGGCGCCTCGGAAGACGCTTGAGCAGAAGTAGGCGTCTCCGCCGTAGTCGTCGTGGAAGCTACGGTCTCGGCCGTCGCACTCGTCGTGGTTTCGGCGCTGGTCTCCTGCGCGTCCACCGGGTACGAACCCAGACCAGCGGCAAGCGCCACGGAGGCAACCACGGCAGCGATGCCACGGAGCGAGCGACGCGTGCGCGAGCTAGCAGTTCGCGCTGCAGGCTTCAAGATGTTTCGCATAATCGTTTTCCTAAATCCGCTGTCTTACCGTGATTGCTCTTCGTTTTTGCTGCCTCGGGCCAGGAAGAACCCGACCAGGATCAGCAGGCCGCCCAGGCCCGCCGCCCACAGGACATTCGCGCCGGTGTAGGCCAGGTCGCCGCTGCGTTCCTTATCCGCCGGCGGCTGCGTCACCGTGGTGACAGAACCGTTCGGCTGGGTGGTCACGTACGTCGACGGCCGGGTGGTGATCACCGTGGTCGAGCCGTTAGGCATGGTGGAGGTGATCGTGGACTCGACCGGGGTGAACTCCGTGGTGCGCTCTGTGGAGGTCTCGGTGGTCTTCTCCGTGGTGTTCTCGGTCGTGCGCTCCGTCGTCGTCGACGTCGATGGTGACGGCGTCGGGGTAGAGGTCGGCGGCTCGCCACCGTCGCTGCCGTCCCACTTGGTCACCACCACGTTCTCATACTTGAACTGGGTGCCACGCACGTCACCGAGCGGGAGGATGATCAGCTGTGGGCTGGACACGTGGTACTCGTGCCCGTCGTCCGGGGCGTCTTCCTCCAGCAGGTAAAGCCCGGGCTTCAGGTTGTCGAAGCCGGCTGCACCCTTCTCGCTCGTCTGCGTGGTGGCGATTGGGGTGAGGCCTTTGGCTTTAGCGTCGTCAAGCGAAAGCTTCTTGGCACCCGCGCGCCCTTCATCCGTGGTGACATCCACGCCCTTGACCAACGACAACTTGAACGTCGCACCGGCGATGGCCGGCGGCTTCTCCCCTGCCGGCACATCGTCGTACGGGTTCGTCGCTGCTTTCTTCACCACCAACGAGATCGGCTGGGTGGTGTCCACGCTCGCTGCGGGGATGTCGCGGTCGTTGCCGCTGATCACCTTCGCATCGGCAGCGGGGCCGAAGAACCCGCACGCAAGGACTGACGCCGCGCCGAGCGCCGCCACAAACTTCGAAGTGCGCATTAGGACAGAACCTCTCTAGTCATGGCGTCCTTGCGGTCGCTTTTCTTCTTCTCGCGGATGATCCACCAGATCAGCGCCAGCAGCACCAGCAGGGAAACGCCGCCGAGGGCCCACATCCACCACTGGAAGGTGGACGTGGATTCGTCGAGAATCTGCGCTTCGTCCGGATCCATCGGCACGCGCTCGGCGTGCACGAGCAGGCGGTGGGTGTTGATGCCGTACGGGGTGCACGTGATCAGCGTGAGCAGGTCGCGGCCGGGCTCGGCACCCAGGCTGTCGGTCTCGTCGGGGAGGACGATCTCGATGTCGTACACCTTGTACTTCATGCGCTCGCCGAACGTGGAGACGTAGACTGCATCGCCGACTTCGACGTCCGCGAGGTCGTCAAAAAGCGATGCCGTAGTCAGCCCGGTGTGGCCGGTGATCACGGAGTGAAAGCCCTCGCCGCCGGTGGGCAGCGCCGAGCCATACAGGTGGCCGAGGCCCTTCTGCAGGGTGTTTTCGCTGGTGCCGTGGTAGACGGGTAGACGCACGTCAATCGACGGGATGGCTAACTGCGACATCGCTGACACCCCCGCCAACTGCGCCTCATACGCTTTGTACTCGGCGTTGTCTTCGCTGATGCGCGCAAGCCAGGGGTCCAGAATCGGACCGTCGGTATGCGCGCGGTTGTAGGCGACCGCAGCCTCGTACGCACGGTTGACCTGCTCCGGCGGTGCCGCCTCGAGCTGGTCTTCGTATGTTTTCGCTACTTGTTCTTGCACGCGGTTATTCAGCTGAGTAGCAACCACCGGGTACATCAGTACCGCCAGGCCGACGAGGATGATGAGGACAGGTAATGCGACACGCTGGAAGAACGACTTCTGCGCCGGCTGCTTCCGGTGCTTCGCCTTCACTGCTGTGGTCACGTTGTTGTCCTCTCTGGGGCCATCGCTTATCGACGACAACCCTTCCTATTCAAAACTGGAGCAGGAATTTAACGCCCTCCTGCTGGCGGGCGTGCGCCCCGGCGGGTCCGGGGCGCCTCCCGGTCAGCGGTTATGCAGACTGGGAGTTGCGACGTGCCGCGTAGACACCGCCACCGATGATCGCGAGACCAGCCAGGGCGATGATCAGAACACCCATGCCACCCGTTCCAGGCAACAGCGGCTTGGTGTTAACAACCGTCACGGTCTTCTGGACCTTTTCGTACTTAACGTCGCCTACCTGCAGATCTTCATTCAGGTCGCTGCGCTTGAAATCGATCACAACAGGCTTGTTCAGCTTCTGGTAGCCCTCTGGAGCCTGCGTCTCCACAGCGCAGTAACGCTTCGTTACTTCAGCGACTTCTTTATCGTCGATGTAGTCCGTAACGTGAAGCGACTTGTTAAACTTCACCAGACCGTCCTGATCAGAAACAATGCCAGTTTCGATGGCATCACCAGTAGTTTCACCGGACTCATCACAACGGAAGAGGTCGAACTTAGCGCCCTTCAGCTTGGTTTCCCCACCATCAGTCTTCACGAGTCGAAGCTCACCAAGGTAGGTCTTGACTTCATCCCAAGGGGTTTCCTTGGGCTTGTCGGTGGACTTGGTGTTCGGTCCGCGAACGATGGAGCGTGCATTGTTGACGATTTCGCCGTCGCCAATCTTCTGCATCGTTGCAGTGAGGTAGACCTTCACCTCTACAGCTTCTTGCTTGCTCACACGATCGAGACCGGCGTCCTTGAACTCGACGGTCTTCGTAGTGTCAGCATCAGCTGGTCCACCTTCGATGGTGCCGTCCACCACGTCGTATTCGGCGGGTGGGACCTCTTTCCCACCAACTTCAACCTTCGTAACCTTCACATCGGTCAGCTCGCTGCCACGGAAAGCATCCTGCACCGCAAAGGAGGTCAGCGTGTTACCGGCCGGAACCACCGGTGCATTCGCGGTAATGGTGTAGTCGATGGTATCGCCGGAGTTCTTGTCTTCATCCTCCACGGACTTCTCGACAGTCGTTTCCGTGTTCTTCGGGTACACAACCACATCATTGATGTTCTTGGTGCCGTCTGCGGTAGTTACCGGAACGCTGACCAGGAAGGCCGGACCGGTGATGTAGTTGCTGTCGGCTGGAACGCCAGCTTCCTTCACGCGGTAAACACCTTCAGGCAGGTTGGTGAACCGCACTTTACCGTCGGCACCCGTCGTGCCTTCTGCCGTTGCGCCACCTTGAACCGGGGTCGCGGCGCTTGCGTCATTAATGTTGTCGGGATCCGGCGTCACCTGTTCGATGGAGAACTTGAAACCTGCGCCGAGATCGGTACCCGGCGCTTCATCCAGAGCACCGCCGTTGTAGTTGCTATTCTCTTGCCAGTTTCCACCGCGCTTGTGCACGGTGAGCGAGTACGCGGTGGTTGCTTCGCCAACAGCGGCGTTCACGTCTGCAGCGAACGCATCTTGCGCCGCGATACCAGCGGAGCCGGCGAAAGTCAGGCCCGCGGCGATGGCGATCGCGGCGGTCTTCTTGATGGCAATTGCCATGGGAAATCCTTTCGGAGAATCGAAGTTCGCTGGGCCCGAGTAGCGGTCAGCGATGGGAGGTTGAGCTGGCAGACGACAAACTCGTCCACACCACCTCTGGGCCCAGCTTGGGCGCCAACGCTGACCATAACGGAACCGTAATTCGGTGTCCATACTCGCTTCACGCGAGCTGCCAAAACCATAAAACGCTGAGAAAACATCAGGTCAGGTTTGCTTATCCGCAAAAAGGTGCCACCCCAAGATTGCTTCGCGTCTACCTCTAGATTTTCCCACGCTTGCCAGCTGTACTGCCGTAATCAGGAAGCGTGAATCCGTCAAAAAGTGAGGTTCTCTCAGTATTCAGAGGCCGAAGGGGGTACAGCACGGGGGTGCACCGCTATCAGCGGGTTAACTGCCCATCCGATCAATGTCCCTGGGCATACTCGACGGGGGTAAGCATGCGGCCGCTGCCCCGTCCGGAATGTTACTAGCAAGATGCCGTTTATCGCCGTCGGGCCAGTGGATCAGCGGATCAGCTCCAAAGGCACTGCCGGCAGGCCGAGGCCACCCAATACTTCCTGTACACGCGGCGCAAGCACCGCGAACGCCCCGCCAATCGCGGCGAGAATGCCGATAGCTACCGCGATCTTCTCGCCGGTGGAGGAACCGCCAGCGGTATCCGTGGGCGTATCCGGGTTGGGCTCGGCTGGGGCGTTGGCCGCGGGCGCCGCCACGCGCTTCTGCTTGGAAAAATCCTGGTATTTGATCATCTTCGCCTCGCCGTCGGGGTTGGCTAGGCCGCGGCCGTCTTTGAAGTCCCAGGCCTCGACGCGGATGCGGTCGTCGTAGACCTTCACGCGCAGGCCGGTGGCGGCCTTGTCGTCCACGATCTCCTCGTCGTGGTCGCCGTCCGGCAGGTACTCGTTGAGGATCGCGCCGGTGTTGACCACGGGGAAGCCAATGGTGCCTTGCGGGGTGCCGTCGTAACGCCTGGTGCCCCACCAGTTGTTCTGCTTCAGCGAGGAATGCGAGTGGCTGGTAAACGCCACGATGTCGTTGTACTTCGACAGCACATCCGAGATGGCCTGCTCGTCCTCGAAATCGTTCTGGTACCAGGCGGAATGGCTCATGGACACGGTCCCCGGCAGCAGCGGGTGCGTGAACACCAGCGCGGTCACGCCCTGCTTATCCCAGTGCGCGAGGCGCTCATCCAGCCACTTCAGCTGCTCGGCGGAGATGCGCTGGAACGGCTCTTTACCTTCGCGGTCGATGTCGGAGTAGTACTCCGTGTTGATGGAGATCAACGGCGTGCCATTCACCACCACCTCGTTCCACGGCTTGTCTTGCCCGGAGTATTTGAGGAAGCGCTGCATGTGCGCCTCCGAGGTTTCCTTGCCATACATTTCGTGGTTGCCAATGGTCCACAGCTCCACGCCCGAATCATGCGGGACTTCCTTGCGTGCGGCGAGGAACTTGTCCCACTGCTCCTGGCTGCCGTTATCCACCAGGTCGCCGTTGATCACCAGCGCGCCCGCCTTCTCCGGCATGGCGTTGAGGCGCCGGACGGCCAGCTTGAAGTCCTCCGGGTCGTCCTGCGTATCGGAGATGACGTCGATGACGGTGTTCGGCTTCTCCGCGGCCTGGGTGAACGGCGCGCGCACCGCGACGTTGTCCACGGCCCACCAGTAGTCGTCGTTGCCGCCGAGGTAGCTAAACGTCACCTGCATCGTCTTCGCGCCTTCCGGCACGTCGAGCTCGAAGTACTCGTGGGAGGAGTAACGGTTGCTAGTTAGCCTATCGACGACCTCCGGTTCCCCACCATCGAACCCCACCGCAACCTGCGCCTGCTGGCCGTCCTTGCCTTGGCGGTAGTGCTGGTCGAACTCGAGGGCGACCTTGTTCTGGCCGGCGATGTCAATCGGTGCGGTGCTCATGCGCGCGTCCATGGAGTCGCGCTCGGCAAGGCGCTGCTGCTTCGAATCGATGATGGCGAACTGGTCGTGCCCCTGCGTGAAGTAGTGGCGCTCATCCGTACCTGCGGCCCACGTCCAGTGGCGCACGTCCGAGATGGTCCAGCCGTTCCAGCGGGCCTCGCCCGAGGTCACACCCTCGACGTTTTGCGACCAGCCGTCCGGCAGGTCGTGCGTGAAGTGAGCGGGGTTGTCCACCCCGTCGAAGCTCTGGAAG